>NZ_DASYHL010000005.1:0-1057892 GCF_035998645.1 Sphingomonas sp. | reverse complement strand
GCTCCCCCACCCGGCCACCCATAGAATACACTGTCGTTGGGTGGCCGGGTGGGGGAGCGGGCCGGCACCGCGCAAAATCACAAATCCACGCCCGCGGCGATCGCTTCGAGCTTCCGGATACGCTCCTTGAGGTCCGCAATCTCGATCCGCGCGCCGGCATTGGTCGGCGTGGCGTGGGCGGTGTCGCCCTGATGGACCAGCGACAGTTCCTGCCGCTTGAGTGCCAGCCAGCCGCGCCATCCGGCCAGGCCCGCTCCGGTCACCATGCCCAGCCCCGCGAGGGTCGCCAGCGCAATGGCCATGTAGAAATTGGGGTCGGTCATCACATCCTCCTCCGGTTCCCGCCGGACTTCAGTTGCGTCAGAATTCAGTTCCGACCGTCGCGCAGCTTCTCGATCTCGCGGTCGAGGCTGACGGTCGAATGATTGTCGGTGATCACCCGCTCGAGCACCGCGATGCGGTCCTTCAGCGTGCGCACTTCCTGCTCCAGGCGGCGGGCTTCGGCGCTCACCGCGGGATCGTTGGCGACATAGTCGTTGCCGCGGCCATCCTTCTGGATGCCCATCTTGGCGCGGACGATGTTGCCGACGGTTACGATCGCTACGATCATCACCACCATGAACGCCCAATCCATCACCTGTCTCCTGTTCGTATGATCTAGTGTCAGCCCTGAGGGCTTATTCGGCCGGCTGGGCGGCGGCTTCGCGTGCCAGCCGCTCGGCGCGGCGGACGGGCCGGTCGCGCATCTCGGCCATCGTGACGCCGATCGCGCCAATGACGCCCAGCACCGCGAACAATCCGATCAACATGGTAGATACTCCCTTACAAAATTCGTTCAGTTCACCGGCCGGTCGTCGCGCAGCCGTTCAATCTCGTCCGCCAGATCGGCACCCTTGTCGGTGACGATCCGCTCCAGCACCCGCACCCGCTGCTCCAGCCGTTCGGTGTGCGCCGCATATTGCGCGGCGCGTTCGGCGGTCTGGGCGGTGAGCACTTCGGCCATCTTTTCCTTGTGCTTCAGCCAGCGTTTGAACATCTCGCCGCCGACGCCCAGGATCACCGGGATGCCCACAACGATGAAGAAGAAGGCGATTACGAAAGGCGCTTTTTCCATCGTCCGGCCCCTTAATTCTTGCTGACCCGCAGCGCTTCGATCTCGCGATCGAGTGCGTGGCTGCTGTCGGTCACGATCCGCTCTACATTGGCCAGCCGGTCCTTGACCGAACTCAGTTCCGCACGGAGCTGGGCATTTTCCTGGCTGATCAGCTTGATCCGCTCGACCATCTCGTCATTCTTTTGCGGATACACCGCCTGGCCCCAAGCCCCGTCGAGCGGGTAGCCATTCTTGATGCGGAGCCAGGTGGTGAACATCCACCCGATCATCCCGGCCACGCCGACGATTGCGATCGTGGGGGCCAGTGCGGTGAAGAAGTGCAGCTTTTCCATCTCTTTCGTCCTTCTCAGCGCAGGCCGTCGATTTCGCGGGCGGTCCGCTCGGCGGGGTCGGTGGCGATGCGTTCGAGCACCGCGATCCGCTCTTCCAGCCGGCTAACTTGCCCGGTCAGCCGCGCATTCTCGTTCGTCAGCAGCTCGATCTTGCGATCCGCCTGAGGATTTTCCTTGGTGGTCGTCCCCATCCATTCGTTTTCGATCGGGTATCCGTGCTTTGCGCGGATCCAGGTCGAAGCGAGCCAGCCAAAGGTCGTGATCGCGATGATGGCGATGACGAAGCCCGGTCCACCCCAACTCATAACTTTTCCCTCCTGTTGAGCCCCCCGGTCTTAGCGGAGGCGCTCGATCTCGTCGGCGAGCTGCGTGTTGCGGCTCGTGTAGAAGGTCTCGATGTCGGCCATGCGGCGATCGATGTCGCGCAGCTTGGAGCGGACTTCCTGGGTCGAGCGGCGCGGATTGGCCCGCACGCCCTGCCAGAATTTCGCGTCTTCCTTGGTTTCGTAGAGGCCGATCGGCTTCTGCGAGACGACCATTGCAAGGCCGATATAAACGAAGAACATCAGCGGAAAGGTTGCAAAGAACAGGATCAGGAAGCCCAGGCGGATCCACAACGGGTCGACCCCGGTATATTCGCCGAGACCTTCACAGATCCCGAGCCACTTGCCATTGACCTTGTCGCGATACAGTTGCGTGCGGCTGACAGACATCTCAGTTCCTCCGTGCGCGTTCATAGTCGGGGAGTTCGCGGGCCGGCGGCGTATCATTGCTGCGCAGGCGGAACTCGGGATTATCGGCGGCGATGATCCGCTCGATGGTGTGCAGGCGATCCTCCAGGCGACGCGCCGTATAGTGCAGCTCGTCGAGCAGGCTTTCGTCCTCGCCGGTCAGCGACTTCGCCTGCTTCCACTTGGTCACATAGTGGAGGATGATCCAGGGCATGCCGATGAAGAGCATGCCGACGACGCCGATCGGGACCAGGATCTCTTCCATGGCTTAATTCCCCTTGTTCAGGCGCGCCTTGAGCGCGGCCAGTTCGGCATCGACCTTCTCGGCCGACTGGAGTTCGGAGATTTCCTCCTCCAGCGTCTTCTTCGGCGCTCCCAGGTTGAGCGCATCGGCGCGGCCCTCGGCGAAATCGACGCGGCGCTCGAGCAGGTCGAAGCGGCTGAATGCGTCGCTGACCTTCGATCCGTGCGTCATCTCGCGCAGCTTGACGCGGTTGTTTGCGCTTTCCAGGCGGGTCATGATCGCATTCTGGCGGGCACGCGCGTCGCGCAGCTTGGTCTGCAGCTTGGCGATATCCTCTTCCGACGCGCGCAGCGCATCGTCGAGTACCGCGATCTCCGCGCTCAGCTGATCGCACATGTCATACGCCTTCTGGCGCTCGACCAGTGCCGCCTTGGCCAGGTCCTCGCGGTCCTTGCTCAGCGCCAGCTCGGCCTTTTCGGTCCAGCTCATCTGGAGATTTTCCAGCTTGGCGATGTGGCGACGCATTTCCTTCTGGTCGGCGATGGTGCGGGCCGCGCTGGCGCGCACCTCAACCAGCGTCTCCTCCATTTCGAGGATGATCATGCGGATCATCTTCGCCGGGTCTTCCGCCTTGTCGAGCAAGTCGGTGAAGTTGGCGGCGATGATGTCGCGGGTGCGAGAGAAAATGCCCATCTGAACTTAACTCCTTGGAAACTCGTGCCGCCGGGCGGGCTAGGGGGTGCCCGCCCGGCGGGATCGCTTACGCGATGGCTGGGGCGGAAACCGTGACACCGTCGGTCGCCGTGACGGCGGGGCCGACCACGGTTGCCAGGCTGGTGGTGCTCACGACCAGGGTGCAGACCAGCGCCGCGATCGTCGTGCGAAAGCTGTTGTTGCCCTTGTACATTGTTTCCGTCCCTCGTTTTCGTCGTTTCGTTCGCCGCCCTTCGCGGCTTGCCAGGAACTTTGCACGGGGCGTGCCAATTCGATTTTTCCGCAGATTTCCGCCATTTTCTGACGCTGGCGCGCGATCGGTAAACTCTACTCTTGCCAAAGGTTGGGAAAATATCCCAAGACTTCGCGCATGGAGCGGACCACCCATGTCGTTGGCCAGTCAGGGGCCTTTCTCGATGCGCTTGAGCACGCCTCGCGCGCGGCGGCGCTCGACCGTCCGGTGCTGGTGATCGGCGAGCGTGGGACCGGCAAGGAACTGGTCGCCGAGCGTCTCCACCGCCTGTCCCCGCGCTGGGACCAGCCGCTCGTCGTGATGAACTGCGCGGCCTTGCCCGAGACGCTGATCGAAGCGGAATTGTTCGGGCATGAGGCCGGATCGTTCACCGGCGCGACCAAGGGGCGGGCAGGCCGGTTCGAGGAGGCCGATGGCGGCACCCTGTTCCTCGACGAACTCGGCACGCTCAGCATGGCGGCGCAGGACCGGCTGCTGCGCGCGGTCGAATATGGCGAGATCACCCGGATCGGCGCGTCGCGCCCGATGCGCGTCGATGTCCGCATTGTCGCGGCAACCAACGAACATCTGCCCGAACGCGTCGAGCGCGGCACGTTCCGCGCCGATTTGCTCGACCGGCTGAGCTTTGAGGTGGTGACGCTGCCCCCGTTGCGGGCGCGCGCCGGCGACGTGCTGGTGCTCGCCGAGTTTTTCGGTCGGCGCATGGCGGCGGAGCTGGGGCGCGATTGGGAGGGGTTCGGGCCGACGGCGCTCGACGGGCTCACCAATCACGACTGGCCCGGCAACGTCCGCGAATTGCGCAACGTGGTCGAGCGCTCGGTCTATCGCTGGGACCGGTCGGGTCCGGTGGACGAGATCCAGGTCGACCCCTTCGCGTCGCCCTATCGCCCGCGCCCGATGCCGCACGGCATCCCCGGCAACGCCGCGCCGGTCCAGCTGACCACCGAGGAACCCGGCCCACTACCGCGCCGCGAGGACGATCTGTCCGGCGACTTCAAGAGTCGCGTCAACCGCTTCGAACGCGAACTGCTCAGCCGCGCCCTGTCCGAAAACCGCTACAACCAGCGCGCCACCGCCGACGCGCTGGGCCTCAGCTACGACCAGCTCCGCCACGCGCTCAAGCGCCACGACCTGCTCAACGCGGGCGGGTAAAGATCCTCCCCGGAACGGGGAGGGGAACCGCGCCCGCAGGGCGTGGTGGAGGGGGCCCGAGGCAAGGGTTTCCGGTGCCTTGGGCCCCCTCCGTCAGCGCTGCGCGCTGCCACCTCCCCGTTCCGGGGAGGATTTTGTTTCCTGATCGCTCCACTCGATCCCATCCGCAGAAAAATTTGTGCGGCATTCGTGGGCGTCATGCGTTAGGCGGTCGCGAACCAAAAAAACGGAGGGTAATCCCATGGCGTTCGAACTTCCCACGCTCCCCTATGCCAAGGACGCGCTCGCCCCGACGATCTCGGCCGAGACGCTCGATTTCCACTATGGCAAGCATCACAAGGCCTATGTCGACAAGACCAACGGTTTCGTCGCGGACAAGGGCCTTGAAGGCAAGTCGCTGGTCGAGGTGATCCGCCACGCCAAGGAAACCGGCGACAAGGGCCTGTTCAACAACAGCGCGCAGATCTGGAACCACAGCTTCTACTGGTTCGGCCTGACGCCGGAAACCAAGGAGCCGACCGGCAAGCTCGCCGAGCTGATCGAAGCGAAGTTCGGTTCGAAGGAAGAGCTGGTCAAGCAGCTGATCGCCGAATCCACCGCGCATTTCTCGAACGGCTGGGGCTGGCTGGTGCTCGACGGCGACGAGATCAAGGTGACCTCGCTCCACGACGCCGACACGCCCGTCGTCTATGACTACAAGCCGCTGCTGACGATCGACGTGTGGGAGCATGCCTACTACATCGATTACCGCAACGCGCGTCCGGGCTATCTCGAAGCGATCACCAAGATCATCGACTGGGACTTCGTCGCCGCCAACCTCGACGGCGAAGGCGTCAGCCGCGCCGACCAGGCCGGCTGATCGAACCGATCATCGATTGAAGAAGCGGGCCGGGGGAAACTCCGGCCCGTTTTGCGTTCTGGGATATCTTCTTTCGTCGTCCCGGGCTTGACCCGGGACAAGGCTTCTACTTTCGAGCGTTCGGGAAAGGCAGCCCGGCCCCGGATCAAGTCCGGGGCGACGATAGGATCATTGCTCCGGCGGCAATGCCTTGTCGACGATCTCGCCGTCGGTCTTCAGCCCATGGCGCAGCAGCAACGGCACATTGCCGATCGCGAACAACAGCGTCAGCGGCACCACGCCCCACAGCTTGAACGCGACCCAGAAGTCCCAGCTCTGCGTGCGCCAGATGATCTCGTTCAGCACCGCCATCACTGCGAAGAACACCGCCCAGTTGATCGTCAGCAGCTTCCACCCGCGCGCGGTCAGCCCCGGATAGGCGCTTTCGAGCAGCGTCTGCAGCAGCGGCTTGTTGGCGATCAGGCCGTAGGTGAGGACGATCGCGAACATCGCATAAACCAGCGTCGGCTTGACCTTGATGAAGGTCTCGTCGTGGAACCACAGGGTCAGGCCGCCGAACACCAGCACCAGTAGTCCGGAAATCCACAGCATCGGCGAGATATGCTTGGTCTTCCACAGCGACAGACCCATTGCGAGGAAGATTGCGACCATGAACGCCGCCGTCGCCGCAAGCATCCGGGTCAGCTGCGGCCCGCCCATGAAGCTGTTGACCGCAAAGAACACCGCCAGCGGACCGAAATCGATCAGCATGCGCAGGCCGGGGGTAGGGGCGGGCTTGCCCAGATTTTGGGACGTCGTGGATTCGGTCATGCACTCACTCTACAAATGGCGCCGGGCTTGTCGAAGAAAACTGGACGCGGGGCGCTCAGCCCTTGGTCAACGCCTCCACCCCGGCGATGATCCGCGACACTTCGCGCGGGTCGAATCCGCGCAAATCGTCGACTTTCTCGCCGACGCCGATCGCGTGGATCGGCAGGCCGTATTTCTCCGCTGCCGCGACCAGCACGCCGCCGCGCGCCGTGCCGTCCAGCTTGGTCATCACCATGCCGGTGACGCCGGCGACTTCCTGAAACACCGCGATCTGGTTGAGCGCATTCTGGCCGGTGGTCGCATCGAGCACCAGCAGCACATCGTGCGGCGCGTCGGGATCGAGCTTGCCCAGCACGCGGCGGATCTTCGCCAGCTCGTCCATCAGCTCGCGCTTGTTCTGCAAGCGGCCGGCGGTGTCGACGATCAGCAGGTCGATCCCCTCGGCGGTCGCGCGGCGCAGCGCCTCATGCGCGACCCCTGCAGCATCGCCGCCCTCGGCCCCCGCGACGATCGGTACGCCGATCCGCTCGGCCCAGGTGCGCAGCTGGCCGATCGCGGCCGCGCGGAACGTGTCGCCCGCCGCGACCATCACCTTCAGCCCCTGATCCTTCAGGATCGCGGCGAGCTTGGCGATGGTCGTCGTCTTGCCCGATCCGTTGACGCCGATCACCAGCATCACCTGCGGCCGCGCCTTGTCGGTGATCAGCGGCTTGGCGACCTTGGTGAGCACCTTCTCGATCTCGTCGGCGACGACCAGCCGGATGCCCAGCTCCTCCATCCCGCGCTCGACCTGTTCATCCGCCAACCGCTCGCGAATCCGCGCCGCCGTTGCCGGGCCCAGGTCCGACGCGATCAGCGCCTCCTCGATCTCGTCGAGCGTCGCCTCATCCAGCCGCCCGGTGCCAAGCCCGGCAAGGTTGCCGACCAGCCGGTCCGACGTCTTCTTGAACCCGCCGAGCAACCGCTCGCGCCAGCTGGGGCCGCTCATGCGGGCACTCCGATCAGTTTGCCGTTCTGCACGTCCGTGATCTTCACCTGTTGAATCGATCCAATGTCACTCTGCGGAAGCATGACCTCCGCGAAATTCTCTGCATGGCCGCGGTCGCCCGGCCGCTCGATCAGCACCCGCTGGGTCGTCCCGACCATGTCGCGCAGCCAGTCCGCCCGTCGCGTCGCCGCCCGCTCGCGCAGTGCCGCCGCGCGTGCCTTGGCAACACCCGGCGCAACCTGCGGCATCCGCGCCGCCGGCGTGCCCTCACGCGGGCTATAGGGAAAGATGTGCGCATGCACGATGTCGCAATCGTCGATCAGCGCCAGCGTATTCCCGGCCATCGCCTCGTCCTCGGTCGGAAACCCGGCGATCAGGTCGGCGCCGATCGCGATTTCCGGCCGTGCCGCCTTCAGCCGCTCGACCAAGGCCACCGAGTCGCCACGCGAATGCCGCCGCTTCATCCGCTTGAGCACCATGTCGTCGCCGGCCTGCAACGACAGATGCACATGTGGCAACACCCGCGCTTCCTGCGTCAGCAGCGCGAACAGCCGGTCGTCGATCTCGATCCCGTCGAGCGACGACAGCCGCAACCGCTCGACCGCCGTATGCGCCAGCACCCGTTCGACCAGCTGCCCCAAAGTCGGCGCGCCGGGCAGATCGGGGCCGTAGCTGGTCAGATCGACCCCGGTCAGCACGATCTCACGATGCCCCGCTGCAACCAGCGCCTGCACCCGATCGATCACCGCGCCCGCCGGCACCGACCGGCTGTTGCCGCGCCCGAACGGGATCGCACAGAAGGTGCAGCGATGGTCGCACCCGTTCTGCACCTCGACAAAGGCGCGGACATGCGCGGAGAAGCTCGCGGCGAGATGCGGCGCGGTCTGGCGCACCGCCATGATGTCCTGCACCAGCGCAGCGTCATCGCGCGCCCATGATGCGGGGACCAGCTTTTCGGCATTGCCGATCACCCGGTCCACCTCTGGCATCGCCCCGAACGATGCCGGGTCGATCTGCGCCGCGCAGCCGGTCACCACCAGCTGCGCCGAGGGCCACGCCCGCCGCGCACGGCGGATCGCCTGGCGCGTCTGGCGCACGGCTTCGTTGGTCACGGCGCAGCTGTTGACGACCACCACGTCGCTGGACCCCAACAGCGCGCGGATCGTTTCGCTTTCGGCAAGGTTGAGCCGACAGCCGAGGCTGATTACCTCTGGTGCGGCAATGGAGGACGACATGGCAGGCGATCTAGAGACGCACGGGGTTGAAGTCCATGCATGCGCGAAAGCGGTGCTGGACTATTGGTTCGACGAACTGAAGCCGCAGCAGCAATTCGCGAAGGACGACGCGGTCGATGCGGAGATTGCGCGCCGCTTCGGCGATGTCCGCAATATGGTACTCGCGGGCGGCGCGGCGGGGTGGCGCGACGACGCCGACACGCTGCTTGCCGCCGTCATCCTGCTCGACCAGTTCAGCCGCAACATCCATCGCGGTACGCCAGAGGCGTTCGCCGCCGACCCGCTGGCGCTCGCGCTGACGCTGGAGGCGATCGGCAAGGACTGGGACCGCGAGTTGGCGCCGGAGCGCGCGACGTTCCTCTACATGCCGCTAATGCACGCCGAAAATGTCGAGGCGCAGCGGATGTGCCTCGAGAAATTCACCGCGCTTGGCCGCCCGGAAAATCTCCGCTTCGCGATGGAGCACGCCGTAGTGATCGAACAATTCGGCCGCTTCCCCAGCCGCAACGAAGCGCTGGGCCGCGAGTCGACGCCCGAGGAGCTGGAATATCTGAAGCGCCCGGATGCTGGGTGGTAGGGCTTAACCTGTCATCCGGCCCGGACGTTCGATCGGCAGCTCGCTCTCGATCGTCGGCACCGGTGGCGCCTGCACCAGCATCCGCCGCTCCGCGAGCAGGCGGCGGGCGCCACTGACCGACAGCGGCTTGCCATAATGCCAGCCCTGCGCCTTGGCACAGCCCAGCGCCTTCAGCCGCGCGGCGATCGCCTCGTCCTCGACGCCCTCGGCGGTGATCGGCAGATTGAGGCTCTCGCCCAGCGACACGATCGCATTGACGATCGCCGCCGAATCCGCGCTCTCGTTCAATGAGATGACGAAACTCTTGTCGATCTTGATCCGGTCGAACGGCAACGCGCGCAAATGCGCCAGCGACGAATAGCCGGTCCCGAAGTCATCGAGCGCAAGCCGCACGCCCTGATTTTTTAAACTCCCGACGATCGACTGGGCGAGCGAGAGATTGTCGAACAGCGAGCTTTCGGTGATTTCCACCTCCAGCCGGCTCGCGGGGAAGCGCGTCTCAGTCAGCACCTTGATGATCTTCTGCGCCAGCCACGCATCGCGCAGCTGCACCGGCGAGATGTTCACCGACAGGGTCAGCGAACTGTCCCAATCGCGCGCGGCGTTGAAGGCGTGATGCATCAACGCGATCGACATGTCGGAGATCAGGCCGGTTTCCTCGGCGATCGGGATGAATAGTTCGGGGCTGATCAGGCCGCGAGTCGGGTGTTCCCAGCGCGCAAGCACCTCGAACCCGATCAACTTTCCGGTCTGCAGATCGATCTGCTGTTCGAAATAGGGGACGATCTCGCCACGCGGGATCGCGGTGCGCAGACCGTTCTCAAGCTCGTTGCGCGTCTGTAGCTCGCGCTCCATCGAATGGTCGAACCAGGCATAGCGGTTGCGGCCCGATTTCTTGGCGACATACATCGCGATGTCCGCCGATCGCATCAGCGAATCCACCGACTGGCAGTCAAAGTCCGACCGCGCGATGCCGACCGAACAGCTTACATGCAGCCGCAGCCCCTCGGCCTCGAACGGCTGTGACATCTGCGCGACCAGCTTTTCGGCAATCCGCTCGATCACATCGGGCTGTTGCGGATCGAACAGGAAGGCGCAGGCAAATTCGTCGCCACCCAGCCGCGCGGTCAGCGCGATCGGCGGCATCGCGGCGGCAATCTCGCTGGCCGCAGCACGCAGCAGCGCGTCGCCGACCGCATGGCCGTGCATGTCGTTGATCGTCTTGAAATGGTCGAGGTCGATGATCAGCATCGCCATCGCCTTGCGCCGCTTCTGCCCGCGCACGAACATCGCCGCGCCTTCCTCGGCCAGGCTGCGGCGGTTGAGGAATCCGGTCAGCGGATCACGGCTGGCGAGCATCTGTGCGCGCTCCTCCGCCGCCGTGCGGATGCGCACCTCGTTGCTCAGGCCCTGATGGCGCCGCCACCCGAACAGGATCAGCGCGACGTTGAGCAGCAGCGCGATCACCAACGTACGATCCGCCGGGGCCGCGCCCTCCAGATAATGGCGCAGCGTCTTGGACAGCACCGAACTGCCGGTCCCGACGAACATCAGGATCGCGGCGACGCTGATCGCCCCGGTGATCAGGTCGGATCCGGCTCCGTTGCGCTCAGGCTGATCGTCGTCGTTGTCCAGCGACATGCCGGAATTGCTCCCCTTCATACGAACGGCAGATATCCCATGCGGACCGTGTAGAAGGGGTTAAAGCCGGGGGCAGTTGCACTTATCTGTTATTGCGGCTAAGCGCGCCTCCGACCGTTCTCATGAACGCGACGACATATGCCCATCGGGCAACGCTGGCTGACGAGGTTTCGTCCGCCGGCGTTTTATGCGTTTCGGACGTGAGGGCAATGGGAGAAGCGAGTGTTTGACAGTCTGAGCGAACGGCTTGGCGGCGTATTCGACCGTCTCAAGGGCCGTGGCGCGCTGACCGAAGCCGATGTGCGGACCGCGATGCGCGAAGTGCGAATCGCGCTGCTCGAGGCTGACGTCGCGCTCCCGGTCGCGCGCCAGTTCGTCGAGACCGTGACCGAACAGGCGGTCGGCGAAAAGGTGCTGCGCTCGGTCACGCCGGGGCAGCAGGTCGTCAAGATCGTCAACGACGCGCTGGTCGCGATGCTCGGGCCGGACACGGCCGAGCTGCACCTCGACGTTACCCCGCCCGCCGTCGTGATGATGGTCGGCCTGCAGGGCTCGGGTAAGACCACCACCACCGCCAAGCTGTCCAAGCTCCTGAAGAAGCAGGGCAAGAAGGTGATGATGGCGTCGCTCGACGTCAATCGCCCGGCCGCTCAGGAACAGCTCGCCGTCCTCGGCACGCAGATCGAGGTCACGACCCTCCCGATCATGGTCGGCCAGCAGCCCGTCGACATCGCCCGCCGCGCGATGCAGGCCGCGAAGCTGCAGGGCTTCGACGTGCTGATGCTCGACACCGCGGGCCGCCTGCACGTCGACCAGCAGCTGATGGACGAGATGAAGGCGGTCGCCGACATCTCGACCCCGCAGGAAATTCTGCTCGTCGTCGACTCGCTGACCGGTCAGGACGCGGTCAACGTCGCACAGAATTTCAGCGATCAGGTGCCGCTGACCGGCGTGGTGCTGACCCGCATGGACGGCGATGCCCGCGGCGGCGCGGCGCTGTCGATGCGCGCCGTCACCGGCAAGCCGATCAAGTTCGCCGGCATCGGCGAAAAGCTCGACCAGATCGAACCCTTCCACCCCTCGCGCGTCGCGGGCCGTATTCTCGGCATGGGCGACGTCGTCAGCCTGGTCGAAAAGGCCGCGCAGGCGATCGAGCAGGAAGACGCCGAGAAAATGGCGTCGCGCCTCGCCAAGGGTCAGTTCGACATGAACGACCTGCGCGGCCAGCTTGCCCAGATGCGCCGCATGGGCGGCCTTGGCGCGCTCGCCGGCATGATCCCCGGCATGAAGAAGGCGCAGGGCGCGGTCGAACAGGCCGGCGGCGACAAGATCCTGCTGCGCATGGACGCGATCATCACCTCGATGACCGTCAAGGAGCGCGCCAAGCCCGAGCTGATCAACGCCAAGCGCAAGATCCGCATCGCCAAGGGTTCGGGCACGACCGTTCAGGACGTGAACAAGCTGCTCAAGATGCACCAGGAAATGTCCAGCGCGATGAAGCGGCTCAAGAAGATGGGCGGCCTCAAGGGGATGCTGGGCATGCTCGGCAAGGGCGGCATGGGTGGCCTTGGCAATGCGCTGGGTGGCCCGGGCATGGGCGAAATGATGGGCAAGCTCGGCGGTCCCGGTGGCGGGCTTCCGGGTCTTCCCGGCGGTGGCGGCGACATTCCGCCTGAACTCGCCAAGTTTTTGAACAAGAAGAAGTAATCGTTTCAACGCTTTGAATTTACAGAAGGAAAATTAAATGGCTCTCAGCATGCGTCTGTCGCGTGGCGGTTCGAAGAAGCGCCCTTATTACCGCATCATCGTTGCCGATGCGCGTAGCCCGCGTGACGGCAAGTTCATCGAGAAGATCGGCACCTACAACCCGCTGCTCGCCAAGGACGACGAGAAGCGCATCGTCCTCGACGCCGATCGCGCGAAGCACTGGCTGAGCGTTGGCGCGCAGCCGACCGACCGCGTCGCCCGTTTCCTCGACGTCGCTGGCGTCAAGGAACGCGCTGCCAAGAGCAATCCGAACAAGGGCAAGCCGGGCGAGAAGGCCGTCGAGCGCGCCGAGGAGAAGGCCGAGAAGCTGAAGGCCGCCGAGGAAGCCGCCGCCGAAGCCAAGGCCGCTGCTGAAGCCGCCGCCGCTGCGCCGGCCGAAGAGCCCGCCGCTGAAGAAGCGCCTGCTGCTGAAGAAGCGACCACCGAGGAAGCTCCGGCTGCCGACGCTGGCGAAGAAAAGGCCGAGGGCTGATCCTTGGCTAAGGACACCCCCGTCACGCTCGCGGTCATTATCGGCGCGCACGGCGTGACGGGGGAGGTCCGCCTCAAGGTCTTCGCCGAAGACCTGTCCGCGCACCGCCGCTTCAACGGCGGCGCGCTGACGCTCAAATCGGTGCGCCCCGGCAATAATGGCGCGATCGCACGCTTTGCCGAAGTCGCCGACCGCAACGCCGCCGAGGCGCTGCGCGGCACCGAACTCACCGTCACCCGCGACGAACTCCCGCCGCTGGGTGAGGGCGAATACTACCACGCAGACCTGCTTGGCCTGAGCGCCGTCTCCGAAAGCGGCGACGCCATCGGCACTTTGGTTGGAATCGAGAATTTCGGCGCCGGCGATGTGATCGAGATCGAGAGACCTGACGCCAAGCGCTTCATGGTCCCGATGCGTCCCGAAGCGGTGCCCGTCTGGGACGACACCACGCTGACCATCGCCGACGGCTGGGCCGAGTGAGCGCAGGCGGCATGCTCGCCGTCCTGTCCGACATCCACGGCAATCTCCCCGCGCTCGAAGCGGTCATCGCTGACGCGCAGGCAGTGGGCGCGAAGCGGTTCGTCAATCTCGGTGACAGCCTGTCCGGCCCGCTCTGGCCATCCGAAACCGCCACGCTGCTGATGCGCCTCGACTGGTCGACGATCGCGGGCAATCACGAGCGCCAGCTGCTCACCGACGCGCCCGAGCGCATGAACGCCTCCGACCGCTTCGCCCGCGCCGCGCTCGATGATGCGCAGCTGGACTGGCTTGCCGCACAGCCCGCGACACTTGGCCTCGACGGCATCCGCCTGGTCCACGGCACCGTCCGCAGCGATGTCGAACAGCTGCTCGAAACCGTCGAGCCCACCGGCCTGCGCGCTGCCACTGATGCCGAAATCGCCGCGCGGCTGGGCGATGATCCCGCTATGCTCACCTTGTGCGGCCACTCGCATCTCCCCGGCGTCCGCACGCTCGGCGATGGCCGCACCGCCGCCAATCCCGGAAGCGTCGGCCTTCAGGCCTATCGCGAAGATCTGCCCTTTCCCCATGTCGCCCAGACCGGCGACCCGCGCGCCCGCTACGCGCTGGTTCGCGGCATGCAGGTCGAGTTGCGCGCCATCGCCTATGACCACGCCACCGCCGCCGCCAAGGCGGAGCGGGAAGGGCGCGACGACTGGGCCTTGGCGCTGCGCACCGGGTCCGCACCGGATTAGGCTTCCCATCGCCGCCAATCTCTGATTGCTTGGCGACCATGAAGCTGCACCTCGCCGCCGCCCTTGCGCTCGCCCCGCTGCCCGCCCTCGCGCAGACCGCTGCGGGGCAAATTCCGCCCGCGCAGGTCACCGAAATCGGCGACCATTTCGCCCGCTACCGGCAGGCAAACCCGACCCTCGGTATGGTCTATATCGTCATCAAGGACGGCAAGCCCGCGCTCTCCGCGATGGTCGGTACCCAAACCCCCGGCGGCGCGCCGGTCACGCTCGACACCCGCTTCCGCATCGCGTCGATGAGCAAGGCGTTCACCGCGCTCGCAATCCTTCGGCTGCGCGACGAGGGCAGGCTGGTCCTCGACGACCTTGCGGAAAAGCACATCCCCGAAATGCGCGGCTGGAAATACCCGACCAGCGACAGCCCGCGCATCCGCATCCGCGACCTGCTCGCCCATGTCGGCGGCATGGTCACCGATGATCCCTGGGGCGACCGGCAACAGGTTTTGAGCGAGGCGCAGTTCAGCGCGATGATCGTGCAGGGCGTGCCGTGGAGCCGCACCGGCGGCATGGCGCACGAATATTCCAACTATGGCTATGCGCTGCTCGGCCGGATCATCACCAACGCTTCGGGCCAGCCCTACCAACGCTATATCGGGCGGACGATCCTCCAGCCGCTCGGCATGGCTGCGACCACCTATGACATCGCACAGGTGCCGCGCGACAAGTTCGCGCTTGGCTATCGCTGGGAGGATGAGAAGTGGGTGGCTGAGCCGGAAATGCGCGACGGCGCATTCGGGGCGATGGGCGGCATGATCACCACCGCCAATGACTATGCCAAATGGGTCGGCTTCCTGCTGTCGGCCTGGCCCCCGCGCGACGGCGCCGAAATCGGCCCGGTCAAGCGCGCGACGGTGCGGGAGATGGTACAGGGCCTCAACTTCGTTCGCGTCGGCCCGCGTCGCGGCGCGCCGGACAGCGACACCTGCCGCCACGGCACCGCCTATGGCATGGGCATGCGCATCACCAGCGACTGCGACCTCGGCGTCGCGCTGGAGCATGGCGGCGGCTATCCCGGCTATGGCAGCTATGTCGTGTTGGTGCCGGAGCGCGGCGTCGCCGCCTTCGCCTTCGCCAACAAGACCTACACCGCGCCCGCCGTGCCGGTCTGGCAGTCGCTCTGGTCACTGGCGCGGGCAGGGGCGGCGGAACCCCGCGTGACCCCGCTCAATCCGCTACTAACCCAGATGCACGACGCCACCCGCGCCGCCTATGCCGCAGGCGACCTCAGGCCGCTCGACGGCAAGCTCGCCATGAACTTCCTGATGGACCGCGACGCCGCCCACTGGCGGGTGGAGTTTGCGCGGATCAAGGGCGTGCTGGGCGATTGTCCCACCGCCGAGCCGCTCGACCCGACTGGCAATCTGTCGACCTATTTCCGCTGGAACTGCGCCAAGGGCAAGCTCGACGGCCAGATACTTCTCGCCCCCACCAACCCGCCGACGATCCAGGCGCTGCGGTTCTTCCCGAGGCCAAACTAACCCCACCGTCGCCCCGGCCTTGAGCCGGGGCTGGGCTGCCTCTGTCACGTCGAGAAAGAAGCCCAGCCCCGGGTCAAGCCCGGGGCGACGAGGGTTTGGATCGCACCGCCCTACCGCCAAATCGCCCGCTGCTCGCTGAGCATATTCCGGATCGTCGTCGACGCGACCCCGGCCTGACCCATCGCGTTGCTGATCTGGTCCAGCCCCTTCACCACATCGCCCGCCGCGAACAGGCCGGGGATGCTGGTGCGCTGGTGGTCGTCCACCTCAAGGCACCCCTCGTCGGTCGCCGCCGCGCCCGCCGCAACCGCCAAATCGGATCGAATGCGCGACCCCAGCGCCGGGTAGATGCTGTCGAACGCCATCCGACCATGCGCGGTGTCCACGGCCATCCGATCCCCCTCGATCGCATAACCACCGCAGGGCCCATCCACCCGCGCAATCCCGGCCTCCTCCAGCTTGGTGGTGCAAGCATCGTCCAGCCGATGCTCCACATCCGGCGCGATCAGCGTCACGTCGCGGGTAAAGCCGCGCAGGAACAGCGCCTCGCGCATCCCATGATCGCCGGTCCCGATCACGCCCACACGCTTGTCGGTCACCTCATAGCCATCGCACACCGGGCAATAGCGCAGCAGCCCGCGTGCCAGCGCCGGATCATGCACGGCATCCGCCAGCCCCTCGGGCCGGTGATTGACCACCCCGGTCGCCAGCAACACCGAGCGTGTCGCAACCCGCCGCTCGCCTGCATGGACGATAAAGCCGTCCGCGACCGGTTCGACCCGCGTCACCTTGGCCGGCTCGCGCACTGCGCCGTACATCTCCGCCTGCGCCAGCATCCGCCGCAACAACTCGACCCCCTCGATCCCCTCGGGATAGCCGGCATGATTGTGCGTCCGCGGGATCAGCGCCGCCCGGCTCGACCCGCAATCGAACATCCGGATCGACAGGTGATAGCGCGCCAGATAGATCGCCGCCGTCAGTCCGGCCGGCCCAGCGCCGATGATGATACAGTCTTCCATGACCGCCATAGCGCGGCGGGGGCGGGTTCGTTCCTTGAAGCCAATGACGCGAATGTATATACATTCGGACTATACGGAGGCGCATATGGGTGACGAGTTCAAAACCCGCACGTTCAAATCGGGCAATTCGGTCGCGCTGCGCCTGCCCAAGGCGCTCGGGCTGAGCGATGGCGACGAGGTCACGATCGTCCCGCATGCCGATGGCAGCTTCTCCTTCTGGCCAAGCGGTTCGGCCAAGCGCGTATTCCTCAGCCTGTACGGCGCCTTCTCCGACGGGTTCATGGCTGATGGGCGCGGCGACACCGAGCAGGAGGAGCGCGACTGGAGCGGTTCGGCCCCGGACCGCGCCGCATGATCATGCTCGACACCAATGCCTGTATCGACTTCGCGAAAGCCCGAAGCGATCGGCTGCGCGACCGGCTGGGCGAGGCGTTTGAGGGCGGCATCGCGATCTCGGCGGTGACGCTGGCCGAATTGCGGGTCGGAGCGAAGGCAGCGGGGGCGGACCCAACCGATGCCCGCCGGCTCGATCTGCTGATCCACTCACTCACCTTGCTCGATTTCGATGCCGCTGCTGCTGAGGACTATGCGGATATCGTCAGACAGGTTGGCGTGCGGCGCCGCAGCTTCGACCGGCTGATCGCAGCACACGCCCGCTCACGCGGCTTGCTGCTGGTGACCAATAACGAACGTGACTTCGCCGATGTGCCGGGTCTCAAAGTGGAAAACTGGACCCGATGACCTTCGCCACCACCGTCCTGACCCTCTACCCGGACATGTTTCCCGGCCCGCTCGGCGCATCCATCGCCGGGCGCGCGTTGAACGATGGGAAATGGATTCTCGACACCGTCCAGATCCGCGACTTCGCGACCGACAAGCACCGCACCGTTGACGACACCCCGGCGGGGGGCGGGGCGGGGATGGTGCTCAAGCCCGACATCCTCGCCGCCGCCTGTGACAGTGTAGGCTATGACCGCCCGATGTTGGCGATGACCCCGCGCGGCGCGCCGCTGACGCAGGACCGGGTCCGCGCGCTCGCCGCCGGTCCCGGCGTGTCGATCCTGTGCGGCCGGTTCGAGGGGTTTGACGAGCGATTGTTCGACGCACGCGCGATCGAACAGGTGTCGATCGGCGACTATGTCCTGTCGGGCGGCGAGATGGGCGCGCTGGTCCTGCTCGACGCTTGCATTCGGCTGCTTCCCGGCGTAATGGGCGCGCCTTCCAGCGGAGTCGAGGAAAGCTTCGAAAGCGGCCTCCTCGAATATCCGCAATTTACCCGACCCGTCGAATGGGAAGGGCGGATGATCCCGCAAGTGCTGCGATCGGGGGATCATGCGCGGATCGCGGCCTGGCGAAAGCAACAGGCCGAGACCGATACACGGCTAAGGAGGCCGGATCTTTGGGAGCGCCATGAGGGCGCTCGGGTCCAGTCTCCCTCTGGCGCGCGGCAACAGAAGGATGAAGATCCATGAACCTGCTTCAGCAGATCGAAGCCGAGAACGTTGCGAAGTTCCTGGCCGAAAAGACGATCCCCGAATTCCGCCCCGGCGACACGCTGCGCGTCGGCGTGAAGGTCGTCGAAGGCGAGCGCACCCGCGTTCAGAACTATGAAGGCGTCTGCATCGCCCGCGCCAACAAGGGCATGGGCAGCAACTTCACCGTTCGCAAGATTTCGTTCGGTGAGGGCGTCGAGCGCGTCTTCCCGCTCTATTCGCCGAACATCGACAGCATCGAAGTCGTCCGTCGCGGCGTCGTGCGTCGTGCGAAGCTCTATTATCTGCGTGGCCGCACCGGCAAGTCGGCGCGTATCGCCGAGCGCCGCGACCCGCGTCCGGCCAAGGCGACCACCGCCGCCGAGTAATCGGCCCGCTGGCAAGACATCTACGGGGCGCGGAGGCGAGAGCTTCCGCGCCCCGTTTGATTCTGCGACTCGCGACACTAAATTGACCGAGTGACAGTCCGCTCGATCCCATCCGCATCCGATGCCCGGCCAGTCCGGGCAGCGGCGTTGTGGATCGCACTCCTGGTCGCACTGGCCTCGTCGCTGCTCAGCAGCGGCCCGCCGCGCACCATCGCCTATGGCTCGGCGTTCAATCCGGCGACGACCGTCGTCGCGCTCCGGCCGATCCGCCCGGCGCCCCGGATCATGGCCGATACCGTCCGCCGCGACGACGGCCCCGCCGCCGGCGCCAGCGACATCGCGGTGGCATCGCTGGCGGTCGTGCCGATGGCCGCGCCGCAATGGATTCCCGCTGCGCACGACGCGGCGCCGGAACCGCTTCCCCTTCGTCCGCATTCCGTCCTCGACGGCAGCCCGCGTGGCCCGCCGCTCGCCTGACCCTCCGCCAATTCGCCAATCCTGGCGTCATTGGAGTTTTGTCATGGATCAGAAGAAAAAGCGGCCACCCTGGTGGTTCGCGCCGGTCGTCTGGGGCGGAGTCGCGGCAAGTGCTGCCGCTGCTGCCCTCGTGATCGGCGGGACGACGGGATAGCCGCATCGCCCGGGCCGCACGCTGCGGTCCGGGCCACAACAAGGACGACCGCCAGCCTATGCACCACACCCCCCTTATCGCCACGATCGTCGCGGGGCTCGTCATCGCCTTCATCATGGGGTCGATCGCCCACAAGCTGAAGGTATCGCCGATTGCGGGCTATCTTCTTGCGGGCATCATGGTCGGGCCCTTCACGCCGGGCTTCGTCGCCGACGGCAACCTTGCCGCCGAACTGGCGGAGATCGGGGTCATCCTGTTGATGTTCGGCGTCGGCCTGCACTTCTCGCTGCGTGACCTGCTCTCCGTGCGCAAGATCGCGGTGCCGGGTGCAATCGGCCAGATCGCGTCGGCCGTCGTGATGGGGATGGGACTCTCCTGGCTGCTGGGCTGGGATCCGCTTGCGGGCTTCGTCTTCGGCCTCGCTTTGTCGGTCGCGAGCACCGTGGTGCTGCTGCGCGGTCTGCAAGGGTTCGGCATCGTCGATACCGAACGCGGACGGATCGCGGTCGGCTGGCTGATCGTCGAGGATCTGGTGATGGTCCTCGCGCTGGTCCTGCTTCCCGTGCTGGCGCAGATCATGACGGGTGACGGGCCGATGACGTGGAGCGCGGTGCTGGTCCCGCTCGCCCAGATCGGGTTCAAGGTCACCGGATTCCTCGTCGTCATGCTGCTCGTCGCGCGCCGCTTGATCCCGATGGCGCTGCATTGGGTCGTGCATACCGGCTCACGTGAGCTGTTCCGCCTTGCCGTGCTCGCGATCGCGCTCGGCGTCGCCTTCGGTGCGGCGGTCGTGTTCGATGTGTCGTTCGCGCTGGGGGCCTTCTTCGCCGGGATGATCCTCGGCGAAACCCAGCTCAGCCGTCAGGCGGCCGAAGAGACGCTGCCGTTGCGCGATGCATTCGCGGTGTTGTTCTTCGTGTCGGTCGGGATGCTGTTCAACCCGGCGGTGATCATCGAACAGCCATTGCCGTTGATCGCGACCTTCCTGATCATCGTGGTTGGCAAGTCGCTCGTCGCCTATGCGATTGTCCGTGCGCTTGGCCGTACGCATCGCATCGCGGTCACCGCGGCGGCGAGCCTGGCGCAGATCGGTGAGTTCTCCTTCATTCTCGTCGGGCTCGGCGTCTCGCTCGAGATATTGCCGGCCGAGGGTCGGGATCTGGTGCTGGCGGGCGCGTTGCTGTCCATCCTCGCCAATCCGTTCATCTTCACCTGGCTGGTCCCGCGCCGTCAGGAGCAGACCGACCCGATCGAGCCACCGCTGGATACCGGCGACCGCACCGGCCACGTCGTGCTGGTCGGCTATGGCCGGGTCGGCAAGCTGATCGCGCGCGACCTGCTCGCCCGCAAACGCCCGTTCATCCTGATCGAGGATCAACCGGATATCGCCAAGGCGGCGAAGGAGGCGGGGCTCGACGTCGTACGCGGCAACGGCGTCGATCCCGAAGCGCTCAAGGCGGCCGGCGTCGATCGCGCCGCCAAGCTGCTGATCGCGATCCCCGAGGGGTTCGAGGGCGGTGCCGTCGTCCAGGCGGCCCGTGAGCTCAACCCCGGCATCGCCATCGTCGCCCGCGCGCATTCGGATGCCGAAGTCGAGCATCTGGAAGCCAAGGGCGCAGGCGATGTGGTGGTCGGCGAGCGCGAGATCGCTAGCCGCATGCTCAGCCTGTGCGCAATGCGAGCGGCGCGGGGGTAAACCCGCTCCTCCTACTAGAACCCCTCCCGCGTGCGGGAGGGGCAGGGGAGGGTCTTCTTCTTCTTCCTTTTCTTCCTCCACCCTCCAACCCTCCGCGCAGAAGGCAGAAGAAGAAGACCCTCACCCAACCCTCTCCCGCAAGCGGGAGAGGGCTAAGAAGAAGGGAGGAATGGCGTAATCCTCCCCCGCCAGGGGGAGGTGGCGCCGAAGGCGACGGAGGGGGAGGACGGCTTCGCGATTGAGCCTCTTGCTGCCTCCCTTCCTCCCCCTCCGTCAGCTGCGCTGACACCTCCCCCTGGCGGGGGAGGATTTTCGGACTTACCCGTAGCTCACAATTTCAAACTCGATCCCGTCAAAGTCGAAGAAATAGAACCGCCGCCCCGGCTCATAATCGTCATGCCCGAACGGCTTGAGTCCCGCGGCGGCGACCTTCGCCTCGACGCCATCCAGATCATCGACCACGAATCCGACATGGTTGAGCGGCTGGCCCTTCTGATAGCGCCGCTCGCCCTCGACCGGCGGGGCGTAGAGCGCGAGGTAGCTGCGGTCGTCGCCGACATGGATCGACGTCCCGCCGTCGCGCGCCGCGCCCTGCCAGCGGATGTGCCAGCCGAACAGGTGCTGGATCAGCTTCGCGGTGCGTGCGGGGCTGGTGACGGTGAGATTGGCGTGTTCGATAAAGGTCGTGGGCATCGCGGTTCCTTTGCGGTTTGCGTCAGTGCCCAACCCCGCTACAACCTCAACATAAGTTTAGGTCAAACGGAAAATATGCGCGGCAACGAACTGCTCACCATCGGCGAACTGGCGGCGCGCACCGGGCTCAGCGTCTCGGCGATCCGCTTCTACGAGGGGCGGGGGCTGGTCGCGCCGATCCGCACCAGCGGCAATCAGCGCCGCTTTCTGCGCTCCGACATCCGCCGTCTGTCCTTCGCGCTGATCGCCCAGAAACTGGGGCTGACGATCGAGGAGATCGCGACCGAGCTGAACCGCTTGCCGCACGGCCGCACCCCGACGCTGGTCGACTGGACCCGCATCAGCCGCCATTTCCGCGCCGAGATCGACCGCCGCATCGCGCTGCTGGAGCGCACGCGCGACAAGCTGGACGGCTGCATCGGCTGCGGCTGCCTGTCGCTCAAGAAATGCGGTCTCTACAATCCGGGCGACGAAGCGGCCGCGAAGGGGCCGGGACCGCGCTATGTGCTGAGCGAACCCGTTGCGCGCGAGACTTTACCTGTCCGCCCGGAAGCCCGATAGGGTGGCCGATAGTGAACAAAATGGACGGGTTGCAGGATGTGGAAAGCGGCACTGGGTGCGATGGCGTTGTTATCGGCGGGTGTGGCCATGCCGGTTGAGGCACAGCAAATGGCAGGCAGCGACCTGACGCTCGAGCGCGTCTTCGCCAGCCCCGACCTTGCCGGCACCACCCCGCGCGCACTGCGCCTGTCGCCCGACGGCACGCTCGTCACCGTCCTGCGCAACCGCCCGGACGACAATCAGCGCTTCGACCTTTGGGCGATGGACACCGCCACCGGCCAATGGCGGATGCTGGTGGACAGTCTGAAACTCGGCACCGGCGCGGAACTGTCCGAAGCGGAAAAGATGCAGCGCGAGCGCGCGCGCATCGGCGGCAGCAAGGGCATCGTCGCCTATGACTGGGCACCCGATGGCAAGTCGATCCTCGTGCCACTCGATGGCGACCTCTATCTCGCCACGCTCGACGGCAATGTCCGCCGCCTGACCGCGACCGAAGGCGGCGAGCTGAACCCCGTGATCAGCCCGCGCGGCGGCTTTGCCAGCTTCGTGCGCGACCAGAATCTCGTTGTCCTCGACCTTGCAACCGCCGAGGAAATGAAGGCGACGACCGAGGGCAAGGGCAATGTCTATTTTGGCGAGGCCGAGTTCGTTGCGCAGGAAGAAATGGGCCGCCGCACCGGTTACTGGTGGTCCCCCGACGACACGCGCATCGCCGTCCAGCGCTTTGACGAAAGCCCGGTCGGCATCGTCAGCCGCGCCGCGATCGGGGCGGAGGGGACGAAGATCTACGACCAGCGCTATCCCAAGGCGGGCACCGCGAACGTGCTGGTCGATCTCTATGTCATGAACCCGGATGGCTCGGGCCGGGTCAAGGTCGACCTCGGCACCGAAACCGACATCTACCTCGCCCGCGTCAACTGGACGCCCGATGGCAAGACGCTGCTCGTCCAGCGCCAGAACCGCGCGCAGACCGTCCTCGACATGCTCGCCGTCGATCCCGCGACCGGCGCATCGCGCGTGCTGTTCAGCGAAAAATCGGGCGACCGCAGCTGGATTAACCTGTCCGACGCCTATCGCCCGCTCAAGGACGGCAGCCTGATCTGGTGGTCCGAACGCGACGGCCACGGCCATCTCTACCGCTTCAAATCGGGCAAGTGGGCGCAACTGACCACGGGCGACTGGGAAGTCGCCGACCTCGTCGGGGTGGACGAGGCAAGCGGCCGCATTACCTTCACGGGCAACAAGGACGGCGTGCTCGAACGCCACCTCTACACCGTCAACCTCAACAAGCCCGGCGCGGTCACCCGCATCACCGAACCCGGTTGGTGGCACGGGGCCAGCGCGAATGGCACCGCCAGCAAGATCATCCTCACCCGCTCGAAGAGCGATCAGCCAGCACAGATCATGCTCACCGACGCGGCCGGCAAGCGCCTCGCCTGGGTGAACGAGAACAAGGTCGCCGGGGATCATCCCTACGCCCCCTATGTCGCGAGCCATCAGCAGAAGCAGTTTGGCACGATCAAGGCCGCCGACGGCACCGTCCTGCAGTGGGAAATGATCACGCCGAAGCTGGAGTCGGGCAAAAAATACCCCGTCTTCTTCCAGCATTATGGCGGCCCGCATTCGCAGCAGGTCAGCCGCGCATGGGGCGGCGCGCTGCAGCAGTATCTGGTCGATCGCGGCTATATCTGGTTCGTGCTCGACAATCGCGGCGCAGCCAATCGCGGCAAGGCATTCGAGGATCACCTGTTTCAGGCAATGGGCGGGGTCGAGGTCGAGGACCAGCTCGCCGGTGCCGCCTATCTCAAGACCCTCGAGTTCGTCGATGCCGGCCGCATCGCCACCTATGGCTGGTCGTACGGCGGCTATATGACGCTCAAGATGCTCCAGTCCGCCCCCGGCACCTTCGCGGCGGGCATCTCCGGCGCACCGGTCAGCAAGTGGGAACTCTACGACACCCATTATACCGAGCGCTATATGGGCGACCCGCGTCAGGTGCAGGCGGCGTATGACAAGGCCAGCACCGTCGCCGACGCGACCAAGATCGCCGATCCGCTGTTGCTGATCCACGGCATGGCCGACGACAATGTCGTGCTCGAACATTCAACCGTGATGATGGCCAAGATGCAGGGCGCGGCCGTGCCGTTCGAAACGATGCTCTACCCCGGCCAGACGCACCGCGTCGCCGGCCCGGGGATCAGCGTGCATCTGTGGACGACGATCCTCAACTTCCTCGACCGCCACATGGGCAAGGACGCGCCGCCCGCGAAATGACCGGGCCGAACCGAGTCCGGCAATGAGACGGGCGGTGGTCGCGCATGCTTGGCCGGGGGTCTGATTTGGTGTATGTCACCAGAACCAGATTTTCCCCGGACCCGGCGCTTGACAGTGCGGGCCGCGGTCAATATGTCGCCCATCTTCCGAAACACCGGTGAACGGCGGCGTGCGTGCATGTCTGCCGCGCGCTTGCGTTCCGGGTCAACGCGACGAGATGGGGCATGCTGCCATGCACGCCCCGTGGAGCTGGGAGAACCTATTTCATGGCACGTATTGCGGGCGTTAACTTGCCCACCAACAAGCGCGTTCTGATTGCGCTTCAGTATATCCACGGCATCGGCCCGGCAAAGGCCAAGCAGATCACCGAAAAGCTCGGCATCACGCTCGAGCGTCGCGTGCAGGACCTGACCGATCAGGAAGTGCTGCAGATCCGCGAAGCCATTGACGCTGACCACACGGTTGAGGGTGATCTTCGTCGCGAAACCGCGATGAACATCAAGCGCCTGATGGACCTCGCCTGCTATCGCGGCCTGCGTCATCGCAAGGGTCTGCCTGTCCGCGGTCAGCGCACGCATACCAATGCGCGCACCCGCAAGGGCAAGGCGAAGCCGATCGCCGGCAAGAAGAAGTAAGCCGCTGGGCCGCCTCACAGCGGCCCGCCTGCTTCGAAACTCGAAGGATTACTGAACAATGGCACAAGCACCGCAGCGTCTTCGCCGTCGCGAACGCAAGAACATCACCTCCGGCGTCGCCCATGTGAACGCCAGCTTCAACAACACCATGATCACGATCACTGACGCCCAGGGCAACGCGATCAGCTGGTCGTCGGCGGGCATGATGGGCTTCAAGGGTTCGCGCAAGTCGACCCCGTATGCGGCCCAGGTCGCTGCCGAGGACGCAGGCCGCAAGGCTGCCGAGCACGGCGTCCGTACGCTCGAAGTCGAGGTAAAGGGCCCCGGTTCGGGCCGTGAGAGCGCCCTGCGCGCCCTCCAGTCGGTCGGTTTCCAGATCACGTCGATCCGCGACGTGACCTCGATCCCGCACAACGGCGTGCGCCCCAGCAAGCGTCGTCGCGTCTGATTTACCTTTCCGCTTCGCCTGCGGTCCGGGAAGCCGGGCCGGGGTGTGGCGGTTCTCTCTACTGGCAGGATGCACCCCTCATCCTGCCCAACCTTGGGGAAGCCTGTGTCTGTCAATGCAAAGAACTGGCAGGAACTGAAGAAGCCGAACGGCCTTGAGAAAAAGGGCGGTGACGGCAAGAGCAAGGCGACGTTCGTCGCCGAACCCCTTGAGCGTGGTTTTGGCCTGACGCTGGGCAACGCGCTGCGTCGCGTGCTGCTCTCGTCGCTTCAGGGCGCTGCGGTCACGTCGATCAAGATCGAAAACGTCCTGCACGAGTTCAGCTCGCTCGCCGGCGTGCGCGAAGACGTCACCGATCTCGTGCTCAACGTGAAGCAGATCGCTCTGCGCATGCAGGGTGAGGGCGCCAAGCGCCTTCAGCTCAGCGCAACCGGCCCGGCGGAAGTCAAGGCCGGCGACATCGCCGTCTCGGGCGACATCGAAGTGATGAACCCGGAACTGGTGCTGTGCCATCTCGACGATGGTGCGGTGCTCAACATGGAACTCATCGCCGACACCGGCAAGGGCTATGTCCCCGCCAGTGCCAACCGTCCGGCCGATGCGCCGATCGGTCTGATCCCGGTCGATGCGCTCTACTCGCCGGTCCGCCAGGTCAGCTACAAGGTCGAGAACACCCGCGTTGGGCAGGAACTCGACTATGACAAGCTGAGCCTGTCGATCGAAACCGACGGCACCGTCACGCCGGAAGACGCGCTCGCATATGCCGCGCGCATCCTTCAGGACCAGTTGGCGCTGTTCGTCCACTTCGACGATTCGGCGATCACCCGCAGCGCGCCGGTCGGCGTCGCCGCCCAGTCGACGGCTTCCGAAGGCACCAGCGACACCGCGACGATCAACCGCTACCTGCTCAAGAAGGTGGACGAGTTGGAGCTGTCGGTCCGTTCGGCCAACTGCCTCAAGAACGACAACATCATCTATATCGGCGATCTGGTCCAGAAGACCGAAGCCGAGATGCTGCGCACCCCGAATTTCGGCCGCAAGTCGCTGAACGAAATCAAGGAAGTGCTGTCGTCGATGGGTCTGCGCCTCGGCATGGAAATCCCGGGCTGGCCGCCTGAGAACATCGAAGAGATGGCCAAGAAGCTCGAACAGGAAATTATGGGCTAAGCTGCACCGGGTTAGCGCAAGCTAACCCGGAGACAGCGCCAGCCCGGCCAGCGGGGCCGAAGGCTCCGTCTGACGCCGCGGCTTTGCCGCGGCGGGCCTCCTGGAAGAAGGGTCGATGGGCAGCCACCCCAAGTGCTGCCTGGTCTGGGGTTCCGTAAGACGGCCCCTTAACGAACGAAGGAAATACCATGCGTCATAAATACGGCGGTCGTAAGCTTCAGCGCACCTCGGCACATCGCATTGCGCTGTTCCGCAACATGTCGGCCGCGCTGATCAAGCATGAGCAGATCACCACCACCGTCGCCAAGGCGAAGGAACTGCGTCCTTACGTCGAAAAGCTGATCACGCTGGCGAAGAAGGGTGGTCTTTCGAACCGCCGTCTCGCGCACGCGCGTCTGCTCGACGATGCGCAGCTGGTGAAGCTGTTCGACGTGCTTGCGTCGCGCTACGCCGACCGCAACGGTGGCTACACCCGCATCATCAAGGCCGGCCCGCGCGCGTCGGACGCGGCACCGATGGCGATCATCGAATTCGTCGACCGCGACGTCTCGGCCAAGGGCCAGGACTCGGGTCCGGTGATGACCGACGAGGATTTCGACGAAGCCGCCTGATTTCGGGCGCTTCATCGACCAGAGCTGGGGCGGTCGCACGACGGTGCGGCCGCCCCTTCTCGTTTGGGGCGTTGCCCGTCCTTCAAATATCCTCCCCCGGCAGGGGGAGGTGGCGCCGAAGGCGACGGAGGGGGAGGACGGCTTCGCGCTATCGCCTCGTGCCGTCGTGCTTCCTCCCCCTCCTTCAGCTGCGCTGACACCTCCCCCTGGCGGGGGAGGATTGATGAGGCTGGCAGTTGACGCGCAATTCCACTCTTCTTCTTTAGCCCCTCCCGCTTGCGGGAGGGGTTGGGGAGGGTCTTCTTCTTCTTCTTCTTGTTAGCCTTCTTCTCCCGTCATCCTGAACTTGTTTCAGGATCCACCGCTGCACAAGCGAGTGAGCAGCGGGTGGCGGGGTGGATGCTGAAACAAGTTCAGCATGACGGACGAAGGAGTAATCCCCTCACCGACAAACCCCCTTCAACCCCCGCCCATGATGGTACCGCACATCACGCGGCAGAAATTGCGGAAACCGGCACGCGAACAGGTGCACCCGCCGCGCCCCGGCAAAGATCGCGGGCGCGCTGCCCGCTGCCTTCACGTCGTAGCTGCCGACCTGCCCCTTGGCGCAGTCGAAATAGGTCTCGCGCTCGGCGATCGGCGGCGCGGTCACGCACATGAACACCACCAGCCGCTCGGGACAGCGATTTTCCAGCGTCCCGATTGTACCGCTGGCCGGTGGCACCACGCGGATACACGCGCTGGCATCGGCGGCGGGGTCGGTCTGCGGCGTGGTGGCAAGGATCAGGGCAGATAGGATCATCCACCCCATCCTGCCACGGCATGCCGCCCCAAGCTAATGTTGCGCCCCCGTAAGAATCGCTGAACTTTGGCGCTGCGTCCGACTCCCCATCTAGTGCCCAACGGAAGAACCGACGGAAATCCGCCGATCGCCGACTTGGCACGCGCCCTGCAAACATTGCGGCGCAGGAGGATCAGATGAAACGCACGCATGGACATGGGGCCGGTAACGCAGTGGCACTCGCCTTTGCGACGCTCCCGCTGATGGTAATGAGCTGGGTCGCCTATGAAAGCGCGCTGACGTCGTTTGCGTGACTGTCGTCCGAACGGCGCGTGACTGTCGCGTTGGCGTCCTGTTGCGGTCGCAAACCGGTCGCGTCAGCCGAAAACCCCCGCTTTTTCGTCAGGTTCGTCGGACGCCCCGCTTGACCCGGCGCAGTGTGGCAATAGGGTAAGGCGCTTCCGTTTCAGGAGATACCAATGCGCCGCGCGTCGATTCTCGCCCTGCCGCTTTTGTTCGTTTCGCCCATCGCCGTTGCCAGCCCGGAGTCCGCGCCGACCATGACCGCACCGCTTTCCTATCCCGACACCCGCCGCGTCGATGTCGTCGACGAGGCGTTCGGGGAAAAGGTCGCCGATCCCTATCGCTGGCTCGAAAACGACGTCCGCAACGACAAGGAAGTGGCCGAGTGGGTGGCGGCACAGAACAAGGTCACCGACGCCTATCTCGACACGCTGCCCGGCCGCGACGCGTTCAAGGCGCGCCTGACCAAGCTGTTCGACTATGAGCGCTTCGGGATGCCGTATCGCAAGGGCACGCGCTATTTCTACTCGCGCAACTCCGGGCTTCAGAACCAGGCGGTCCTGTATGTCCGTGATGGCCTGAATGGCGAAGGCCGCGTTCTGATCGATCCAAATAGCTGGGCGGCCGATGGCGCGACGGCGCTCGGCGAATGGCTCCCGTCGGAAGATGGCAAGCTGCTTGCCTATTCGATCCAGGATGGCGGCAGCGACTGGCGCACGATCCGCGTCCTCGACGTCGCGACCGGCAAGGTGCTCGACGACAAGATCGAATGGGCCAAGTTCGCCATGGCCGCGTCCTGGGCCAAGGACGGGTCGGGCTTCTACTACTCGCGCTATCCCGAGCCGCCGGCCGACGCCAAGTTCCAGGCGCTGAACGAAAATCACCGCATCTATTTCCACAAGCTCGGCACGCCGCAGAGCGCCGACCGGCTGGTCTATGAAACCCCGGCCCAGCCCAAGCAGAGCCACTATTCGGGCCTGACCGACGATGGCCGCTGGCTGGTAATCTACACCAGCGAAGGGACCGACAACCGCAACCTGCTGCACGTCATCGACCTCAAGAATCCGGCGGCCAAGCCGAAGGCGATCATCGGCGAACTGACCAATGAGTGGTCGGTGATCGGCAATGTCGGATCGACCTTCTATCTGTCGACCAACAAGGATGCGCCGCGCAGCCGTGTCGTCACCATCGACGTCGCCAGCGCCGACCTGACCCCGCGCGAAATCGTGGCTCAGGATGCCGCAGTGCTGGGCAGCGCGTCGATCGTCGGCGGCAAGCTGATCCTGTCCTATCTGGTCGACGCCAAGACCGAAGTGCGGCGCCACGCGCTCGACGGCAAGCTGCTGGGCAAGGTATCGCTGCCGGGCATCGGTACCGCAGCGGGCTTTGGCGGCGAGCCGGACGAGAATGAGACGTTCTTCGCCTTCACCAGCTTCAACTATCCCACGACCATCTTCCGCTACGACGTCGCGACCGACAAGGCGACGGTCTGGGCGCAGCCCAAGGTCGCGTTCAACCCGACCGACTATGTGGTCGATCAGAAATTCTACACGTCGAAGGACGGCACCCGCGTCCCGATGTTCGTGGTGCGCAAGAAGACGACGACCGGTCCTGCGCCGACGATCCTGTGGGGCTATGGCGGGTTCAACATTGCCTACACCCCGGCCTTCTCCGCGGCGCGGGTTGCATGGATGGAGCAGGGCGGAGCGTTCGTCCTCGCCAACATCCGCGGCGGCGGCGAATATGGCAAGGCGTGGCATGACGGCGGTCGCCTGGCGAACAAGCAGAATGTGTTCGACGACTTCATCGCTGCCGGCGAATATCTGATCGCTCAGGGCGTTACGAAGAAGGACGGCCTGGCGATCCAGGGCGGGTCGAACGGTGGCCTGCTCGTCGGTGCGGTGGTCAACCAGCGGCCCGACCTGTTCGCGGCGGCAATGCCGGCCGTCGGCGTGATGGACATGCTTCGCTTCGACCGCTTCACCGCCGGCCGCTATTGGGTCGACGATTATGGTTATCCGTCGAAGGAAGCCGACTGGAAGCGGCTGCGCGCCTATTCGCCGTACCACAACATCCAGTCGGGCAAGACCTATCCGGCGATCCTGGCAACGACCGCCGACACCGACGACCGCGTCGTTCCGGGCCACACCTTCAAATACACCGCCGCGCTCCAGGCGGCGGACATCGGCCCCAAGCCGCACCTCGTCCGCATCGAAACGCGGGCCGGGCATGGCGCTGGTAAGCCGACCGACAAGGTGATCGAGGAGACGTCCGACCTCTACGCCTTCGCAGCCAAGTGGACCGGGCTTGAGGTGAAGCCGGTCGAGTAATTGGGGCGTCGGGGCAGGGCTGCGCCTCGTTTCGTTGCCGCTTTCTGCCCCGGATTGCCGAAGCTATCGTCCTGCGAATCGCAAGGGGGCTTTCGGTGAACGGATTCTGGACGGTGCTGGCCGGCGCATTGGCGACCGGTGGGGCAATAGGTGGCGCACAGGCGGGGCAGACCAAGGTGGTCGAAGTGCCATCCCCGCCGCCACCGCCTGCCCCGGTCGCCGCCCAGCCTGCGGTTGCAGCCGACTATCCGACCTGTGACGGCTATCCCGTCCCGAACCCGAAGAAGAAGCTGAAGCCCGGCGAAAAACAGCCCGAACACCGCGGTTGGGGCGGACTGGGTCCGAACTACGGCATCCGCCTGCGATCGTTCGGCGTGCAGGGTAGCGCGGCGTGCGAACGAACACTCGCCGACCCGATGCTGGTCCCCGAATTCCGCAACCGCCGCCTCTCGCTGCTGCGCGCCCGCGCACTGCACGAACTCGCTGAGAAGAGCGACGAAACCGCATTGGCGACGCTCGACGAGTTCGACGCCTTCCACGCCACTTATGCAACGCGCGACGAACTCGCCGCCATTCGGCTCGGCAGCGACGCACTGCGCGCCGTCGCGCTCTACCGCACCAAAAAGGCTGCCGACGCACATAAGATGCTCGATTCGATCATCGCGCGGCGGCCCTATTCGGCGAGCGTGCGCCGGCTCGCCTCGGCGATCCGGTTGTTGTTCGATACCGATCGGGGCAACCGCATCGCCCAGTTGCGCGAGCAGGCATCCTACAATCCGGTCATGCTGCGGCTGATGCTGATGATCGCGCTGCAGACCGGGGATTTTGAGAATGCCGCGCTCTATGCCGAGCAGATCAGTTTTGACCTGCCGAAGAACCGCGGCGAATGGTCGCTGAGCGGTGATGCGGATCGTAAATATGAAGAGATCCAGGGGCGCGCCGCGATCCGGGGTGCCCGAGCTTATGCATTGCTGGCGGCGGGCAAGACCGAGCAATCGGCGATCGAGTTGAAGGGCGCACGGGACGAGGTTGCCTTTGCGGTCGAGCCGCCGCCGCCACGCCCTGATGGACGCAAGCAGCCCAAGCGGGTCGAGGAAGATTTTCGGCGGCGCGTCGCGGCCGGGGACAAGGCGACCGAGGTGCTCGACGATTGGTCGCGGGCGATCGCGTTGCGGTTGCGTGCCGGCAAGATGACGATGAAGTCGCTCGCCGACGAGCCCGAGCGGCCGCGCGGCGAGGCGATGGTGGTCATGTCCGACCTGATCGCGCAGCTGCGTGCCGATGGCCCGGCGGAATCGCGGGCCATCGATGCGACGATCGAAGAGATCCGACGGATGCAGGACGTGGGCACCACCAAGATGCTGCAGATGGGTTTCGATGATCTGGTGAAGCTGCTTCCGCGCGGCGAGCATGCCGATGCCAAGCCCAGCATGCGAGACGAGGGGAGCAATTTCTGGCGCACCAATATGGAAGGGTATCGGGTCATGAAGGGCGACGATCCCCAATTGGTCAATCTACGGATGGGCAGCCTTTCGGCCAGCCCGGCGATGGTCGAGGAGGCGGCGATGCTGGTCGCGGCGGACCATGTTCGAGGCCTGGGGAAGGATGCCTTCATCATCGAAAGTGCGTTGCTGGTCGAGCGCACTGTCACCTATGGCTATCATGGTTACAGCGCCGGGGGCGGGACGCCGCAGGGGTTCGAGTACCGCCTGTTGATCCGACCGATCAGCCTGGCGGCGGGTGAGGAACCTTCGCGGCAGTGGCGAGCGATCAAGGTCGCCGATGTCCGCGCCGCGTTGGCCGAAAAATACCCGCTGGCGCCGTGATCGGGAAGGTTAACGCCGACATCCGTAGAAACCCGATCGGACTTTTCCGATATGGGCAACCCCCAGAGCACATGGCAGATACGGCAACATCGACTGGAGAGTTGCGATGTCTTCTTACCACAAGATTGCCAGCGCCGATGATCGCGACGTGATCGCGATGGACGATTCGATGCCAGCGGGTTCGGGCTTCCTGATGATCGTGTGCGGGTCTTTGCTGTTCTGGCTGTTCATCCTCCTGCTGTTCAGTGCGTTTTAAGGCACTCGGCTCACCTTCAGGATCCGGATCTTCGGACTGAGCATCTGCCCTTTCATCACGCCTTCACCTGCAGTTGGCGAGGTCGGGGCGTCCAAAATCTTCCACACCACCTCCATCCCTTCGACCACCTTGCCGAAGGCGGCATAGCCGAGATTGTCGCCGGGCTTTGACGGGTCGGCGTCGAGCGAGGGCTGGTCCCCGACGCTGATCGTGAACTCGCCGCGCGCGGTGCCCGGTGCCAGCCGCGCGGTGGAGATTGCGCCGTTGACGTGCTTCACCCCGGTCAGCGTCGTCGGCTCATGCTTGATCGGCGGGAGGATGCGTTTGGGGTCGTTGTCGATCCCGAACTGGATGAAGCCGAATTTGTCTGCGACCTTGACTGTCCGGTAGAATGCGATGCCGTCGAGCCGCTTCTGATCGGCATAGCGCAGGAAATTGCGCGCGGTGATCGGTGCGCGCTGTGTCTCTATCTCCAGCACGATGCGGCCCATGCTGGTGTCGATTGCCACTTTCTGTGTCGCCGGCTTCGGGGCTGGAGCGGGTGCAGGTACTTCCGTCTGCGCGAGCGCGGGGAGGGGGAGCAGCAAGGCTGCGGCGAGCAGGGTGCGGCGAAGTGTCATGCCGCCAGTCTGCCCAGCCGCGCGCCGCCCTTCAACCGGCTTTCGTCCACAACAGAATCGCTTTGCTGGAAGGCGCGCGGGCACCACCCATGTTGCCATCGGCGGTGCCGAACCCCTAGATGCGGCACCGCCACCCGCTTCATGGGGCTCAACAGGATTCTCGAATGACCGCCACCCACTCGACCCGCATGCTGATCCTCGGTTCCGGCCCCGCCGGCCTGTCCGCCGCCATCTATGGTGCGCGCGCGGGGCTCGCCCCGATCGTGGTGCAAGGGGTTCAGCCGGGCGGCCAGCTGACCACGACCACCGATGTCGAGAATTATCCCGGCTTTCGCGAAGTGATCCAGGGCCCGTGGCTGATGGAAGAGATGCAGGCGCAGGCCGAGCATGTCGGCGCGCAGATGATGTATGATTCGATCGTCGAGGTGGATTTGTCGCAGCGCCCGTTCCGCCTGATCGGCGATGGCGGCACCGTCTATTCGGGCGACACGCTGGTGATCGCGACCGGGGCGCAAGCCAAGTGGCTTGGGCTGGAGAGCGAAGAGGCGATGAAGGGCAAGGGCGCGAGCGCCTGTGCGACCTGCGACGGTTTCTTCTATCGCGGCAAGAAGGTCGCGGTGATCGGCGGCGGCAACACTGCGGTCGAAGAGGCGCTGTACCTGACCAACCACAGCCATGACGTGACGCTGATTCACCGCCGCGACACGCTGCGCGCCGAAAAGATCCTGCAGGAGCGGCTGTTCGCCAATCCCAAGATCAAGGTGCTGTGGAACAAGGAAGTCGTCGAGTTCGTCGGCGGCGGCGACCCTGAGGGGCTGGTGGCGCTGGACTTGAAGGACCGCGTGACTGGCGAGGAGTCGCGCATCGATGTCGAGGGCGGCTTCGTCGCGATCGGCCACCACCCGGCGACCGAGCTGTTCCGCGGGCATCTGGAGCTGGACGAGGATAGCTACATCACGGTCGAGACCGGGACGACGCGCACCAGCGTGCCCGGCGTGTTCGCGTGCGGCGACGTCATGGACAAGGTCTATCGTCAGGCGATCACGGCGGCGGGCACGGGGTGCATGGCCGCGCTGGATGCCGAACGCTTCCTGGCCGAGGCCGATTTCGAGGCGGTTGCGCAGGCCGCGGAGTGATCCGGGGAAACTGACGAAGTTTCGGGCAACGCGTGCGATCCTGTCAGCTTCGGGTGACGAAGCTGACAGAATATGCGGTGTATGACGTGCGCGGGGTGCGGAAACTGACAGTCGGCTGACATTGTCGGGACGACGTTGCGCGGTGCGGCGCAGCCGTGGTTTGCGGCGGTTTCTGCAGGGCTGGGCGAGTCGGGTGCGCATCGACCAGTTTATGCGCTTTTCGGGGTGTTGTAGGAAAGCCCCCCGGCTGGGAGGGGGCGTCCCACGCGCATGGTGGCGGCTTGCCCAAAATGGCAAGTTCGGTCACGGTCAGGATGTGTTCGACGATCTGCCGGCCCAGATCGGGCTTATTCTCTTCCTTATAGCTGCGGGGGTCGGGCCCGCGACCTATGTCGTCCAGCATATTCGGGCGGGAACGAGCGTACGTGACGTCACGGCTCCGGCGCCGGACCTGAGTTGGCGCTCGGGCAGGCAGTTGTTGGTCAGCACACTTGTTCTGACGGCGATGTTGGCGGTTGGCGTGTTCAGCTTCACGCCCTTTGCACCACAACTGGTCGCGTGGGACGGATTCGCACCGACGGTGCTCGGCGTTTTAGCCAGTTATGCGCTGGGCAGGTTAGTTCAGGGCTGGCGCAATCGCAGGGCCGAGCCGCTGATCCGTGGCCTTTCGCTCAGCTATGACCGCGCTGAACAGCCCATCGGCTACTGGTCGTCGATGACATGGAATGCCATCATGGCCGGGTTGATGTTCCTGGGCTCGGGTGCGCTGTATCACGACAAGATCACGCCCCGGTGTGACGATTCGGATGCGCAATCCGAGTGGGTCGAAAGCCTGAAGAGCTGTACGACAATGCTCGCCGACAAGGAGCTGGACCCCGAAGACCGTTCGGACATTCTGGCCGCGCGCGGACGGGTGCATGCGCGACTGGAGCGAAATAGGGAGGCGTTGGCGGACTATTCGGCGGCTCTCAAGCTGGCCCCGCGCGATTCCTATACGCTCTACAACCGCGCATTGATCTACGCCCGAATGGGTAACTACCGGCGCGCGATCGAGGATTTCGACGCTTCGCTGAAACTCCGCCCAGATAACGACGATGCTTATACCGAACGCGGGTTTGCAAAGATGGACGCGGGTGACCTGCCGGCGGCAGTTGCCGACTTCACGATCGCGCATGAACGCAAACGCGACGACCCATATCCGCTGGCCAACCGAGGGATCGCCTATGCCTTGCAGAACGACCCCAAGCGTGCGGAGGCGGACTTTGCGCGGGTTGCGAAGGGGGAGCCCGCCTGGATCCTCGTTCTGCGTGGCCGGGCGATTCTTGCGAGACATCGGAAGGATCATCGGCGTGTGATCGCGCATCTTACCGAAGCACTGAAGCTCGATCCGGATGATCGGTTTTCACTAATGACGCGCGCCGACGCCTATTGGGCAATCGGTGAGGCTGACTTGTCCATGGCTGATGACGCGCGCCTGACGGCGCTGGGTCGGACAGGGCCACCAGGGGGAGCCGCCCCGGGCCAGTAAATGCAGCCCGCCGAAACCTTGCCCAGATGCGTGATTGCTACTCGCGTGCCGGGTGCGGTGTCGGTGCCGATGGCGCCGGCAGGATCAACTCTGGCAGCGGGGCGTTGGATCGCAATGCCTTCACGCACCCGATTGTCGATTTCCGCGCAAGCGCTGCTCCCGATCCTGTTGATCGGATGCAATGCCGCGCCTGCCCCCATAGAGGCTCCAACAGGAGATACCCGCGAACAGGCTCCGCCCGCGACGACCGGGCTCGATCCGGCAGGGATGGCGCAGGCGGTCGCGGCGGCGGAGGAGTTGCCGCGGTTGCGGTCGTTGCTGGTGTTGCGGGACGGGCAGACGCTGGCGGAGCATCGCTTTAATGGCGGGCCGCCGCTGGACCGGGCGGTGAATATCAAGTCCGCGTCGAAATCGGTGCTGTCCGCGCTGGCGGGAATCGCGATCGCGCGCGGGGTGCTGACGGGCGCGGATCAGCCGGTGGTGTCGGTGTTGCGGGCCGACGCGCCCGCCAATCCTGATCCGCGACTGGCGCGGCTGACGCTCGGCAATCTGCTGTCGATGCAGGCGGGGTTGGAGCGCACGTCTGGCCCGAATTACGGGCGCTGGGTGACCAGCCCTAATTGGGTCCGCTTTGCGCTCTCACGGCCGTTCGTCGATGAGCCGGGCGGGGGGATGCTGTATTCGACCGGGAGCAGTCACCTCGTCTCGGCGATGCTGACGCGGGCCAGCGGGCGCAGCACGCTGGAGCTGGCGCGCGAATGGCTGGGCGAGCCGCTGGGCATCACCATCCCGCCTTGGCCGCGCGATCCGCAGGGCGTGTATTTCGGCGGCAACGACATGCTGATGAGCCCGCGCGACCTCGCACGGTTCGGCGAGCTCTATCGCCTTGGCGGCGTGATCGACGGTAAGCGCATCCTGCCCGCCGAATGGATCGCGGCAAGCTGGACCCCGCGCGCCGTGTCGCCATGGAGCGGCGGGCAATATGGCTATGGCTGGTTCGTCGGCGAGATGGGCGGGCACCCGGTGCGCTATGGCTGGGGCTATGGCGGGCAGATGCTGTATATCGTGCCGAGCCTGAAGCTGACGGTCGTCATGACGTCGAAATCCGATGCGGCGCGCGAGGGCGGGCATATCGATGCGCTGCACCGCTTGCTGGCGGAGGGGGTGATTCCGGCGGCGGAGGCGGGCGCGCGGTAGGCGGCTAGACCTTTTCCAGATGCGTGATCGCCACCCGCGTGCCCGGCGCGGTGTCGGTGACGATGACGGTCGCGTCGAGCTGGTTGGAAAGGGCGTCGACGATGCCGGTGCCGAGGCCGGGTTTCTTCGCTTCGCCTTCGTAGGGCATGCCGATGCCGTCGTCGGAGACGGTCAGTTTCCAGCCCGTCGGGCGGCTCCAATATTCGACTGTGATGCAGCCGGGCGTGGTACGATCGGGGAAGGCGTGTTTGAGCGCGTTGATGACCAGTTCGGTGACGATCAGGCCGAGGCTGACCGATATGTCGGAGCTGGTGACGCTGTCATCGACTATGACGTCGATGCGGGTCAGGCTGTGGTCAAAGATCATGGACGCGCCGATGCTGTTGCACAGGTCGTTCAGATAGAATCGCAGGATCACGTCACCGGGCGTGCCCGCGGCCAGCTGACGTTGCAGCGTGGCGATCGACATCACGCGGTGGTGGGCGTCGTGGAGGTGCAGCCGCGCCTCGTCGGATTGGACGCGGCGGGCGCTTTGCATCAGCACGCTCGCGATGATCTGAAGGCTGTTGGCGACGCGGTGTTGCAGTTCGCGCAGCAACACGTCCTTTTCGCGCTCGGCGGCGGCCCAGGCCTTTTGGGCCTTTCGGACCTCGGTGACGTCGAGCACGGCCAGCGCCATGCGTCGCTGATCGGCGCCGTCATGGTCGAGCAGGTGGGCGTTGAGGATCAGGCACAAAGTGGGGTGGCCGGTGCGGATCAGGTCCATTTCATAGGCTTCGATCGCGGCGCTGCCGGCCATCGTCGCGCGCAACAATGAGCGGAGTTGGGCCGCGGCCCATTCACCGTCGCCGAGTGCGCACAATTCGACGCCGACCACCTCTGCCGGGTCGAGCTCGAACGCGCTGCAGAAGGATCGGCTGGCGGCTTCCACGCACAGATCCTTGTCCAGCAACAGCAACGGCGTTGCAGACGAGATGACGAGCGCGATCCCCAGACTGTTGGGGAGCGGTGACGGCGCGGAACGCATTGGCATGGCCCAAATAGGCCGGAGGTTCGCGGTGAGCGATCCATCCCCGGGTAGCGACGTCCAGACGATTGAAGAGGGGGCAAAGCTGCCCGGGAGGATCATAGCACCCTTGCGGGGGGCGCCCTAATTTATTCGGGTGCGAGCGCGGCGCGCACCTGGTCGGTCAGCCATGCCTTGTCCGCTGGCCGGGCGAAGCTGTGGCTGTCGGTGGGGCAGGTGGTGACCGTGTGGCGGGCGCGGGCGGGGGCGAAGGTTTCGCTTTTCCAGTGGTCGGCGAAGGCGAGGGCGGTGTTGTCGCGTTCGGCGAGGAGGATCGTTACTGGCACCTTGGTCGCGGCCAGCGCCGTGGCGAGGCGCGCGGCGAGGCTGGTCGGTGGCTGAGATTGTTTGGCAGATGCTTTGGCCAAGCCGCTGACAAGTTTTCGGATATTCACTCCACCGGTGACCAGACGAAGCAACTCGCGCGGGTTCTTGAGCTTCTCGACATAGCGCGAGCGGATTGCGGCGGCGGGGGGGAGGTCGTTGCCGTCGGCGCTGGGCTCGATCGTCCAGGGGTTGGTCAGGATCAGCGCGTCGATCGGTGCCTGGGCGTGGAACAGGATGAGGGCGCTGGCGGCGTCGCAATTGCCGAAGGCGACGATGCGGGTGAGGTGGGGAGCTGCGCGGCGGAATGCCGCGGCGGCTTCAGAGATATCCTGCGCTGTCGACTCGAAGCCGTTGTTTTCGCCGGTTGAATCGCCGATACCGCGACGGTCGTAGCGGTATACGGGATGGCCCGATGCGGCGATCGTGGCGGCGAGTTCGGCCATGCCGCGATGCGCGCCGATGCGGATTTCATTTCCGCCGGAGACGATCAGCAGGCCGGTGGTGCCGGGCGCTTCGTCGAGCGTGGCGGCGAGGGTTTCGTCGGCGCAGCGGAAATGTGTCAGCCTTCGCATGTCGCAACCCATTCGGCGATGTCGGCGGCGATGCGCGCGGCGAAATCGGCGTCGTTATCCGGCTCGGCCCGGCGCCATAGCGGGCTGCCGGCGATCTTGGCGTCGGCCGGGCGTGCTTCGGTGTCGAGACGGACGGTGCGGACGGCGGTGGTCGCCGGGGTGGCGGTGGCGAGTTCGGCCAGCAACTGCGGCGCGATGCAGTTGCCGGCGAGTTCGACCGGATCGGTTGCGGTGTCGATGCTCGCCGGGTCAAATGGCTCGCCAGATTCGCGCGCCGATGCCTGGCGGGCGCGGATCAGTTCGCGGCGCAGGTCCGATCCCGTTGCGGGGGAGAGGTGGTAGCGCGCGACGACGAGCGCGGAGCCGTCGAGCAGGGTGCCGCTGCGGATCGCGAGGCTGTAGGCGGAGCGGCCGAGGCTGGAGACGGCGGCGGCGAAGGCTTCGTTGAGGCCTGCCAGCGTCGCTTCGTGGGTGGGCAGCAGGCTTTCGCCCTGACCGGGCAGGTCGGGGAGTACCCCGGCAATCCCGCGATCGGCGAGCGCGCGCAGGATCGTCACCGCAAAGGCGCGGGTGCGGTTGGCTTCTTCGAACAAGGGGAGCGCGACGACCACGACCGGGCCGGTGCCGGGGCCGAAGCGGAGCATCGCTTCGCGGCCGCCGGGCCAGTCATAGGCGTCGGCGCGGATCAGTTCAGCGCCTTGGACGCGGCAAAGCGGACCAGCGCGCCGAACGTCTCGAGCATGTCGCCATCCACCTCATCATCGTCGATGATGATGCCGAGGCGATCCTCGATCTCGGTCAGCACGCCGGCGACCGCCATCGAATCGAGTTCGGGGAGCGCGCCGAACAAAGGCGTCGCTTCGTCGAAGGTCGCGGCGCGGGCGGCGTCGATCCCCAGCACGTCGCGCAGCACGCCGCGCACGGTTTCTTCGACTTCACTGTATCCGTCAGGCTGCACGGCCCCAAATCCCCGGTTGTTTTGCGCCCGTTACGCGCTGGACGCCGCGATGCCAAGTAGCGCGCGAATGGACACTGGATCGTTAACCGATGCAGGGTAAGGCGGCTTTATGGTGGAACTGGACCCTACACCCTATCCGATCGATGCGCTGACGACGCGCGGTGTGCCTGAGGCGATTGCGCTGGATGATCGTGCGGGGACGCTGAGTTATGGCGAGCTGGAGGCTGCGGTCGCGGCGCTGGCATTGTGGCTGCGCGGGCAGGGGCTGGAGCCGGGAGATCGGGTTGCGACCTGGTTGCCCAAGACGCGGCATGCGTGCGTGATGCCGCTGGCGGCGGCGCGGGCGGGATTGGTGCATGTGCCGGTCAACCCGGTGCTCAAGCGCGCACAGGTGGCGCATATCCTGGCCGATAGCGGCGCGCGGCTGTTGCTGACGCAGGGCGCGCGGGCGGGGACGCTGGAGGATGGCGATGTGCCCGAGGGGTGCCGCGTCGTGTTCGATGCGGATGCGCCGCTGGCGGGCGAGGGGCTGGGCTACTCCCTGCGCGATCCCGATGATCTGGCGGCGATCCTCTATACCTCCGGGTCTACGGGGCGGCCCAAGGGGGTGATGCTGAGCCACGCCAATTTGTGGCTGGGTGCGATCAGCGTGGCGCATTATCTGAAGGTCACGCCGGACGAACGCGTGCTCGGCGTGCTGCCGCTGAGTTTTGACTATGGGCAGAACCAGCTGCTGTCGACTTGGGCCGCTGGAGGCCGGGTGATCCCGCTGGATTATCTGACCGCGCGGGATGTCATCAAGGCGGTGGACCGGCATGACGCCACCACGATTGCCGGGGTTCCGCCGTTGTGGACGCAGCTGCTGGAGGCGGAGTGGCCGGAGGCGGTGGCAGCGAAGCTGAAGCGGCTTACCAACTCCGGCGGGGCACTGACGATCGGCATGGTGCGCGGGTTGCGGTCGCGGTTCCCTGAGGCTGACCTCTATCCCATGTACGGGCTGACCGAGGCGTTTCGGTCGACCTATCTCGATCCGGCGCTGGTCGATGCGCATCCGGAATCGATGGGGCGGGCGATTCCGTTCGCCGAGATCATGGTGGTGCGGCCCGATGGGACGCGCGCCGATCCGGGCGAGGCGGGGGAACTGGTCCATGCCGGGCCGCTGGTTGCGCAAGGCTATTGGCAGGATGTGGAGCGGACCGCGCTGCGGTTCAAACCTGCGCCGGCCGAGTCCCGCTATGGCGGGATGGCGGTGTTTTCGGGCGATACGGTGGTCGAGGGCGCGGACGGGCTGTTGCGCTTTGTCGGGCGCGATGACGAGATGATCAAATCTTCGGGCAACCGGATCAGTCCGACCGAGGTCGAGGAAGCGGTGCTGGCAGGCGGCGAGGCGCGTGAGGCGGTGGCGCTGGGCGTGCCCGATCCGCGGCTGGGGCAGGCGGTGGTGGTGATCGCGGTGGCGCGGGGCGCGGCGGAGGCGGCGGAGGCGGGCTTGCGCGACCGGTTGCGGCGCGAGTTGCCGGCGTTCATGCAGCCCACGCGCTACATCTGGCGTGACGATTTGCCGCGCAATGCGAACGGGAAGCTCGACCGGTCGGGCCTGAAGGCGGAGATGACGGCATGAAGCCGATGGGGCCGATCCCCCCTTATTTTGCGGGGCAGAGCGGGGAGTTGCAAATCGCCGGACGCGCGGCGCGCGACTGGGTGGCGCGGGCGGGGACACCGCTGTTCGTCTATGACACGGCGATCGTGCGCGAGCGGTTGGGGCAGTTGCGTGCGGCGTTGCCGGATGCGGTCGAGATCCATTTCGCGATCAAGGCCAACCCTTTGCCGGCGTTTCTTGCGGCGGTGGCACCGCTGGTCGGCGGGCTGGACGTGGCGTCCGGGGGCGAGCTGGCGACGGCGCTGGCGGTCAAGGATGCGGCGCACATCAGCTTTGCCGGGCCGGGGAAACGCGATGTCGAGCTGGATGCGGCGATCGTTGCCGGAGCGACGCTGAACCTGGAGTCCGAGGGCGAGGCGGACCGCGCGCTGGCTATGGCTGAGCGGCTGGGCGTGACGCCGAAGCTGGCGGTGCGGGTCAATCCTTCCTTCGAGCTGAAAGGCTCGGGCATGAAGATGGGCGGACGGCCTTCGCCGTTCGGGATCGATGCGGTGCGGGTGCCCGATCTGGTCAAGCGGCTGATCGCTGCCGGCGCGGACTGGCGGGGGTTTCATATCTTTGCCGGGTCGCAGGCGCTCGACAGCGAAGCGATTTGCGAGACGCAGGCGGCGACCGTCGGGCTGGCGCGCGAACTGGCCGAGGCGGTGGGCGCGCGGGCGCCGCTGGTCAATATAGGCGGTGGGCTGGGCGTGCCCTATTTCTCGGGCGATACGCCGGTGGACATCGGGATGGTTGGCACGCGGCTGGCCGAGGTGCTCGATCCGGATCAGGCCTATGCGATCGAGCTGGGGCGGTGGATCGCGGCGGAATGCGGCGTCTATCTGACGCGGATCGTCGACCGGAAGGTCAGCGGGGACGAGACCTTCGTGATCTGTGACGGGGGCCTCAACCATCAGCTCGCCGCGTCGGGAAATTTCGGCACGGTGGTACGGCGCAACTATCCGATCGCGATTGCGGACAAGATGGGTGCGGAGGCGGCAGAGACGGTATCGGTGGTCGGGCCGCTGTGTACGCCGCTCGACCGGCTGGGCGACAAGGTCGCGTTGCCCGAGGCGCAGGTCGGCGATCTGGTCGCGGTGTTCTTGGCGGGCGCTTATGGCGCGAGCGCGAGCCCGTCTGGCTTTCTGGGTCACGGACCCGCCGCCGAGATCGTCGCCTGATCCGTTTTCAGATGTGCTGAAGCGGCACCAACCGCGCCAAAGCCGCTCAAAACGCTCACGTCAGGCCGCCAGCACCGCGTTCCTAACGCAATCTTTACCTCCCGCCGCCATAGCAAAGCGGTTGTTCGTGCGTAGCGCCCCGGGACGCCGGGCTGCGCGGGCGTCAGGAGGTTCGAGAGTGATGCGTTTGGGACAGATCGGCAAAGGGTTGGCGCTTCCGCTGATGTTCGCGGGGGCGCTTTCGGGATGTATGGGCGGCGCGGATCGCCCCGAGCTGCCATCCACCAACTTCGTCGCGAGCCGTGAGGGGCCGGGCGAGGAATATGTCATCGGGCCGCTCGACACGCTGCAGATCTTTGTCTGGCGCAATCAGGAATTGTCGGCGGAGGTGCAGGTGCGCCCCGATGGCCGGATCACCACGCCGCTGGTGAGCGATATGCCGGCGGTGGGCAAGACGCCCGCGATGCTGGCCGACGATCTCAAATATGCGCTGGGCGAATATATCAAGGACCCGATCGTATCGGTCGTGGTCAAGAGTTTTTCGGGCACGTTCAGCCAGCAGGTGCGCATCGTCGGTGCGACCGAAAAGCCGGCGTCGCTGCCGTACCGTGCCAACATGACCCTGCTCGACGCGATGATCGCGGTCGGAGGGCTGAGCGAGTTCGCGGCGGGCAACCGCGCGCGGCTGATCCGGTACGACAAGGGCACGGGCAAGCAGCGCGAATACAAGGTGCGCCTGTCCGACCTTCTCAAAAACGGGGATACGAGCGCGAACGTCCGGCTGGAGCCGGGCGACGTGATCATCATTCCCGAAAGCATGTTCTAACCAGACGGAGACCGCCCGGTGGGGGGATTGTGGGACGAAATCAGGACGGCACTTCACGGCGTATGGCAACGCCGATGGATCGCCATGGCCGTTGCCTGGGGCGTGTGCCTTGCCGGCTGGCTGGTCGTGTCACAGATTCCCAACCAGTATGAGAGCCGTGCGCGGATTTTTGTCCAGCTGCGCCAGATTCTGCCGGGCGAGGGGATTGCGACCCAGCAGGAGCAGCAGAAGGATATCGATCGCGTCCGCACGACGCTGGCGAGCGCCACCAACCTGGAGAAGGTGGTGCGCGGCACCGACCTTGCCAATACCGTCGCAACCGACCGCGATGTCGCGGACCGGGTCGCGGGCCTGCAGAAGAAGATCAAGATCACCGCTCAGCAGGACAATCTGTTCGAGATCACCGCGACCGCGGACAATGGGAAGCTGTCGCGCACGATCGTCCAGAAGCTGATCGACATTTTCGTCGAGGACAATCTTGGCACGATCCGCGACGAGGCGAGCCAGTCGCTCCAGTTCCTCGACCAGCAGCTCGCCCAGCGGCAAAAGGCGTTGCAGGAGGCGGAAGCCAAGAAGGCGGATTTTCAGGACCGCTATCTGGGTTCGCTGCCCGGCACCGGTACGCTGTCGGAGCGGCTGTCGGCGGCGCGCGCGCAGCTGGCGCAGGTCAATCAGGAATTGGCGGCGGCACAGAGCGGTCTTGCTGCGGTGAACGGCCAGATGGCGGGCACGTCCGCGACGGTCGCGGGTCCGGGCGGCGGTGGCGGGGTCGCCGGGCCGGCACGGGCACGGCTGTCGGCGATTCAAGGGCAGCTGACGGAAGCGCGCGCGCGCGGGTGGACCGACAGTCATCCCGACGTGATCGCGCTCAAGAGCCAGCTTTCGGCGGCGCAGGGCGCGGCGAAGCGCGAGCCGGTCTATTCGGGCGGCGGTGGTGGTGCGAGCGCCAACCCGCTGTATCTGAGCCTGCGCGCGATGCAGGCCGACAAGGCGGCGCAGGTTGCCGCGCTGACCAACCGCAAGGCCCAGATCGAGGCCGATATGGGCGCGATCGATCAGAAAATCGCGGGCGATCCCGCTGCGGCGCAGGAACAGGCCGAGATCGACCGCAATTATCAGGTGATGAAGTCAGCTTACGACAAGCTGCTCGCCGATCGCGAGCAGGTGAAGCTGCGCAGCCAGGCTGCGGGCCAGGCCGATGCGGTCAAGTTCAACGTGATCGATCCGCCGACCGCACCACCTTCGCCAACCGCGCCAAACCGGCCGCTGTTGCTGACCGGCGTGCTGATCGTCGGGCTGGGTGCAGGTGTGGCGGTGGCGTTCGGCCTCAGCCAGCTGGCGGGAACCTTCCCGACCACGGCGCGGCTCGAGAAGATGAGCGGGATGCCGGTGATCGGATCGATCGGTGAAGTCGTGACCGGCGCGCAGACCGCGCTGCGCCGCAAACGGCTGCAGATGTTTGCAGCGGCGACCGCCGGACTGGTCGTTGCATGGGTGGCGCTGCTGGGGCTCGAAATGCTCCAGCGTGGCATGAGCGCGTGAAGGGCAGGCGATGAACGACCAGACTCCCAAACGGCTTGGCGGATCGCTGTTGGAGCGGGCGGTGGCGCATCAGGCGTTCGTCCAGCGCCAGGCGGCGCAACCGGCGGCGCCCGCGCCAACGGTGCCCGCGCCCGCGCCGGTGGCCGCTGCGCCCAGGCCGCACCAAGACGTTCCCGCATTCGACGCGGTGGAAGCGCCGCGTGCGCCGCTCGTCCGCCCCGAGCCTGCCATTGCCCCGGAGCCGGTGCAGCCGGCCGTTGAGGAGCCGGGCGCGCGGCGACGCGTCGCGATCGATCGCGACCAACTCGCCGAGCATGGCATGCTGGTGCCCGGCGCGACCGTCACTGCGCTGGCCGAGGAATTCCGGCTGGTGAAGCGTCAGTTGCTGACTACCGCGCGCCAGATCCGCGCCGCCGGTGGCGAGGGCGCTGACGATCGTTCGCGAATGATCCTGGTCTGCTCGGCCAAGCCGAATGATGGCAAAACGTTCTGCGCGATCAACCTTGCGCTGTCGATGGCGGCGGAGAAGGATGTCGAAATCCTGCTGGTCGATGCCGATTTCGCCAAGCCCGATGTGCTCCAGCGGCTCGGTGCGCCGGACGGCCCCGGCCTGCTCGACGTCCTGACGGGCGCGGTGGCGAGCGCCGAGGACTGTGTGATCGACACCGATGTGCCGCAGCTGTCGGTGCTGCCCGCAGGTACGCGCAGCGTCGCCGATACCGAGCTGCTCGCCAGCGCGGGGGCGCACGCGATCCTCGACGGGCTGGCCGCCGCCAATCCGCGCCGTATCGTGATCTTCGATTCGCCCCCGATCCTCGCGGCATCGCCGGCGAGCGCGCTCGCCAGCCATGTCGGGCAGGTGATGCTGGTGGTTCGCGCCGATCGCACGCGCGAAAGCGAGCTGCGCGACGCGGTCGGGCTGCTCGACGGGTGTGACCATATCCAGTTGTTGCTCAACAGCGTTTCGATCCAGCCGAACGGGCGCCGCTTTGGCAGCTATGGCGCCTATTACGGGGAGCCCGACCAATGAGGCTGTTCGCCGCGGCACTTGCCGCCACCGCATTGATCTCTGCGCCCGCGCTGGCGAAGGACAAGAGCAAGTCGATTACTCCCTATGTCGATGCAGGGCAGGTGCTGGTCGCCGACCTTTCGGGCGGGGGCGAGGTGCTGACCTATTCCACCATCGGCGCGGGGGTCGATGCGTCGATCCAGACGCGCCGGGTCGAGGTGCAGCTTTCGTACAAGTACGAGCGCCGCTTCGACTGGCAGAATGATGTCACCGATCAGGACACGCATAGCGGCCTTGCGCGCGCGGCGGTGAAGGTTGCGCCGGGCCTCACGGTCGAGGGCGGGGCGCTGGCGACGCGCGCGCGCAGCGACATTCGCGGCGATGCGCCGAGCAATCTGGCGGGCAATGTCCGCAACGTCGCGCAGGTCTATTCGGTCTATGGCGGGCCGACCTTCCACACCGGTAACGGCCCGGCGAACCTGAGTGCCGCCTATCGCTTTGGCTATACCAAGGTCGAGGCGCCGACGATCTCGTCGATCGATCCGGCCGCGCCGCCGGTCGATGTGTTCGACAGCGCGACCAACCACCTCGCGCAGGTGCGTGCGGGCGTGAAGGCGGGGACGATCCTGCCGGTGGGGCTGAGCGTCGCGGGTGCGTGGCAGCGCGAGGAGATGAGCCAGCTCGACCAGAAGTTCGACGGCAAATATGGCCGCGTCGATGCGGTGCTGCCGATCGGTCGCGGGCTCGCGGTCGTAGGCGGCGTGGGCTACGAAAAGATCGAAATTACGCAGAAGGATGCGCTGCGCGACGGGACTGGCGCGATCGTGCGCGATGGGGCGGGGCGGTTTGTCACCGATCCGGCATCGCCGCCGCGCCTTGCCTATGAGATCGAGGGCATCTTCTGGGACGCTGGCGTGATCTATAAGCCGAGCGCGCGGCTGATGCTGGAGGTGCGCGCGGGGCGTCGGTACGATTCGATGAGCTATACCGGATCGTTGCAGTGGCAGATGTCGAGCCGGTCGGGATTGCAGATCGGCGTGTATGATTCGGTCCAGAGCTTTGGCCGTCAGCTCGCGAGCGACCTGGCCGCGCTGCCGACCAGCTTCAATGTTCCGACCGATTCGTTCGGCGATGCGTTCGACGGCTGCATCTTCGGCGACAGCGGCACGGCAGCGGGCGGGTGCCTGACCAACGCGCTGGGATCGGTCGCCAGCGCCAATTACCGCGCGCGCGGCGTGTCGGGCGTGCTGGCGATGAACGCGGGTCGGACCACGCTGGGGCTGGGCGCGGGCTATGCCAACCGGCGCTATCTGGTCCCGGCGGGCAGTTCGGTGCTGGCCGGGAGCAGCGACGACACCTATTATGCGCAGCTGTTTGCCGCACGGGCGCTGAGCGCGCGGTCGGGGGTCAATGGCAATGTGTTCCTGAACTATTATCAGAGCGGGATCGCCGGTGCGCCGGGCGTGATGGGCGGCGGTGCGGCGGGGTCCTATTACCACAATTTCGGTCCGTTGAGCGCGGTCGCGTCGCTCGGTATCTCGAGCTTCGAGGTCGACGGGGAAGGCAGCAATACGCAGGCACAGGCACAGCTTGGCCTTCGCTACGGTTTCTGAACGTTTTTTGTCCAAGGATGGCAAGATGTACGACGACCATTATGGCCTGAGCGGGCGACCATTTCAGCTGACGCCGGACCCTGCGTTCTGGTACGATACCGCCACGCACAAAAAGGCGATGGCCTATCTGGGCTATGGCTTGAGCCAGGGTGAGGGCTTCATCGTCATCACCGGCGCCCCGGGGGCGGGCAAGACGACGTTGGTCGGTCACCTGATGGAGACGATCGACCCCGAACGGCTGCACGTCATCAAGATCGTCACGACCCAGATCGAGGCCGAGGATCTGCTGCTGATGGTCGCGGCGGGGCTGAGTATTGACGGGACGCACCTGGCCAAGGCGCAGCTGCTTGCGGCGATCGAGAAGCAGCTGCACGCGGTGGCGCGGCAGGGGCGGCGGACGTTGCTGATCGCCGATGAGGCGCAGGCACTGCCGATCGAGAGCCTCGAAGAGCTGCGCATGCTCTCCAATTTCCAGGCGGGCGGCTATCCGCTATTGCAGATTTTCCTGCTCGGCCAGCCCGAGTTTCGCGAACGCCTGTCCGATCCACGCCTCGACCAGCTGCGTCAGCGGGTGATCGCGATGCATGCGTTGGATGGAATGGGTGCGGACGAACTCGAGCCGTACCTGATCCACCGTCTCTCCTGCGTCGGATGGCGGGGCAAGCCGCGTTTTACCAATGATGCGATCGCGGCGATCTATCGCTGGTCCGGCGGCATCCCGCGCAAGGTCAATCTGCTCGCCGGCCGGGTGCTGCTGCTCGGCGCGATCGAGGAGATTACGAGCTTTACCGGCGCGGATGTCGAGGCGGTGATCGCCGATCTGGAGGGCGATCTCTCTGGAGCGATGCCGCCCTCGGCACCGGCGCGCCTGATTGCCACAGCGGTTCCCGCACCGCCCGAGGCGGCACGTGCGGCGATGGAGGCGTTGCGGCGTGAGATTTCGGCGCCGGCTGCGCCTGCCGCAGAGCCGGCACCTGCGCCGGATGTGGACGCCGATCTGGCGGCGCGGTTCGCCAAGCTGGAGGCGCGGATCGAGGAACAGGATGCTGCGTTGCGCCGGGTGCTGACGCTGATGGTCGACTTCGTCGAGGTTGAGGATGCCCGTCCGATGCGGCAGGGGGCCGCTGCCTGACGATGGTCGCCAACGCCCTTTCGGTCGATGTCGAGGACTGGTTCCAGGTCGGCGCGTTCGAGACCGTGATCGCGCGCGACGACTGGGCTGGGCTGGAGCATCGCGTCGAGGCGAACACCGACACGGTGCTGGCGCTGTTCGGCGAAGGCGGGGTCAAGGCGACGTTCTTCACATTGGGCTGGGTGGCGGAGCGCTATCCCGCGCTGATGCGCCGCATTGCCGATGCGGGGCATGAGGTGGCGAGCCATGGCTGGGACCACCAGCGCGTGTTCACGATGGGGGCGGAGCAGTTTCGCGCCGATATCGCCCGCGCGCGGGCGGTGCTGGAGGATGCGACCGGGCAGAAGGTGACCGGATATCGCGCGCCGAGCTTTTCGATCGACGTCCGCACCCCCTGGGCGCATCAGGTGCTGGCGGAGGAAGGCTATGCCTATTCGTCGAGCGTCGCGCCGATCGGGCATGATCACTATGGCTGGGCCGATGCGCCGCGTCGCGCCTATCGCCCGGTGGCGGGAAGCGACTTGATCGAGCTGCCGGTGACGACGGCTCGCTTTCTGGGGCGTGAAGTAACGACCGGGGGCGGATTCTTCCGCTTGCTGCCCGGACACGTCGTGCAGGGCGCGATCCGCGAACTGAATGCGGCGGGGCAGCCGGCGATATTCTACTTTCACCCGTGGGAGGTCGATCCAGGCCAGCCGCGCGTGGCGAATGCGCCGCTCAAGTCCAAGCTGCGGCACTACAGCCGGCTCGGCGCGATGGCCGGGAAGTTGCGGACGCTGTTCGCCGCGCATCGCTGGAATCGCACCGATCGGGTCGCGGCAGCGGAAGCGGCCCTGCTCGATAGCGCTCCAGCACTGGGCGCGGCGGCGTGAACGCACCGATCCAGCTGCGCCCGTTGACGCTGCGCGTCGCCGACCTTGGCGATACGATCGATCGTGCGCGGATCGGTGCCTATGTCCATGAGCACCCCGATGCGACACCGTTTCACTTGCCCGCGTGGAGCGCGGCGGTGGCCAAGGGCTGCGGGCAACGCAGCCATTATCTGATCGCCGAGCGCGGCGAGCTGGGGATTGTCGGCGTTATGCCGCTGACCGAGCTGCATTCGCCGCTGTTCGGGCGGGTGCTGGCGTCGGCGGGGTTTGGCGTGGGTGGCGGCATTCTGGCCGACAAGCCGATGGTGGTCGAAGCGTTGGCGGAGGCGAGCTGGGCGCTGGCGGAGCGGCTGAGCTGTCCGAGTGTCGAGGTACGCGGCGGGCCGCGGCCGGGACCGGAATGGACCGTCGACGACAGCCATTATCTGGGCTTTGCCCGCCCGCTGGCGGAGGATGACGACGCCGAATTGCTCGCCATCCCGCGCAAGCAGCGTGCCGAGGTGCGCAAGGCGCTGGATACCGAGCTGGACGTTTCGATCGGGCGCGACCCGGTCGATGTCGCGGCGCACTATGCCGTGTATGCGGAATCGGTGCGCAATCTGGGGACGCCGGTGTTTCCGCGTCACCTGTTTACGGAAGTGTTGCACGAATTTGGTGGCGCCGCCGACGTACTGGTTGTGCGGCGTGAAGGTAAGCCGGTGTCCGCGGTGTTGAGTCTGTATTGGCGGCGGACGGTGTTTCCCTATTGGGGTGGCGGGACGACGGAGGCGCGCCGGTTGCGTGCCAATGACCGCATGTATTTCGAGCTGATGCGCCATGCGCGCGACCGGGGCTGCACCCGGTTCGATTTCGGGCGGTCGAAGGTCGGCACGGGCGCGGCGGCGTTCAAGAAAAATTGGGGATTCGAGCCGCAACCGCTGACCTATTACGACCGCGTCGCCGATGGCGCGGCGATCCGCGACGCCAATCCGCTGAACCCCAAATACCGGTTGCAGGTGGCGGTGTGGAGCAAGCTGCCGCTCTCCATCGCCAATCGTGTCGGGCCGTGGATTTCGCGGGGGCTGGGCTGATGGGCGACATCCTGTTCCTGGCGCATCGCGTGCCGTTTCCACCCGATCGTGGTGACAAGATCCGCGCCTATCACATCCTGCGCCACCTTTCCGCGCGCAACCGGGTCCATCTGCTGGCATTTGCCGACGATCCGGCGGACCTGATGCCTGGACCGGGACTGTCCAGCCTGACTGGCGAGCAGCGCGTCCTGTGGCGCGGCAAGCGGCAGGCGGTTGCCGGGGTTGAGGCCTTGCTGACCGGTCGCCCGGTGTCCGTCGCTGCGTTCGGCCAGCGTGCCGCGCGGCGTGCGGTGAAGGGCATGCTGTCGCAGCACCCGATCGACACAATCTATGTCTTTTCGAGCCAGATGGCCCAATATGTGCCGGCCGACGCGCCGCAGCGGGTGATCATGGACTTTGTCGACGTCGATTCGGCCAAGTTCGCCGCCTATGGCGCGCAAGGTCAGGGGCTGCATCGGTGGGTGATGCGGCGCGAGGCGCGCCTGCTCGCCGCCCACGATCAGGCGGTCGCCGCGCGCGCCGATGCCAGCCTGTTCGTGAGCGAGGAGGAGGCGGCGCTGTTTCGTACCCAGAGCGGGGCCGAGCGGGTGCATGCAGTGGGCAACGGCATCGACACCGGCGTGTTCGATCCCGATGCGCCATTTGAGCACATCGCAGGCAACGGCATGCGCATCGTGTTCACCGGCCAGATGGATTACCGCCCGAATGTCGAGGGGGTGATCTGGTTCGTCGAGGCCATTCTGCCGCAGATTCGAGTGCGGCATCCAGGCCTTGAAGTCGCGATTGTCGGGCGCAAGCCGACCGAGGCGGTCATCGCGCTGGCGAGGCATGACGGGGTCGTGGTGACCGGCGAGGTCGCCGATGTCAGGCCCTGGCTGCACGCCGCATCGGTGGTGGTCGCGCCGCTCAAGCTGGCGCGCGGAGTCCAGAACAAGGTCCTTGAGGCGATGGCAATGGCGCGTCCGGTGGTTGCGACATCGGCCGCCGCGACGGGTATCGATCATGGCGGCACGGTCGAACTGGGCGACACCGCAGGCGGGTTTGCCGCAGCAGTGAACCGCATCCTTGCCGACCCCGAGACTGCCGCCGAATTCGGCGCGCTCGCCCGGAAGCGGGTGATCGATCACTATAGCTGGGGCGCGCGGCTGTCGGCGCTCGACGCCATTGTCGGCTTGTCCCACCCGGTGGCACCTGCAAGCCCGCAGATGGTCGCCGCCGCATGACGGCGCTCGCCGCGACATCGGTGCCTCGCGCGGACGGAGCCGGACTCTACGCGATTTGGCGGTGGCATGCGGCACTCGTGGCTGGCGTGTGGGCGGTGCTGCTGATCCTGTTCCGGGGCGATGTCGGCGATCTGACCGCGATCTATTGGACCAATACGACGTTCGGGCATTGCCTGTTCGTTGCGCCGGTCGTGGGGTGGCTGGTGTGGCAGCGGCGGGTGGATTTGGCCAAGGTGCCGCCGGTCGCGTGGTGGCCGGGGCTGGTGATCGTTGCGGGCGGGGCGGGCGCGTGGTTGCTCGGCGATGCTGCCGGCGTGGCGCTGTTCCGGCATCTTGGGCTGGTGGTGATGCTGCAGGGCGCGGTCGTCGCGCTGCTCGGGCCGAATGTGGTGCGGGCGCTGGCGTTTCCGCTGGCGTATATGATCTTCCTCGTGCCGTTCGGTGAGGGGCTGGAAAAGCCGCTGCAGGATCTGACGGTCGCGATTCTGGTGCCGCTGCTCGACCTGTTCGGGGTGCCGGCGCATGTCGATGGCGTGCTGATCACCACGCCGAACGGCTATTTCGAGGTGGCCGAGGCGTGTTCGGGGGCGAAGTTCGTGATCGCGATGATCGCGTACGGCGCGCTGGTGGCGAATGTCTGTTACACCAGTTGGCCGCGGCGGGTCGCGTTCATGGCGGTTGCGTTGATAGTGCCGATCGTCGCGAACGGCGTGCGCGCGTTCGGGACGGTCTATGCCGCGTATCTGACTTCGGTCGAGGCGGCGACAGGGTTCGACCATATTCTTTATGGCTGGGTGTTTTTTGGCGCGGTAATGGCTGGCGTGCTGGCGATCGGGTGGAAGTGGTTCGACCGCGATCCGGATGCGCCGTGGTTCGATCCCGCCAAGTTGCAGGGGCGCTGGCCGGGGACGGCGCAGATGCCGGCGGTGGTGGCGCTCGTCGCACTTACGATTGTCAGCCTGTTCATGGCCTGGGCCGGGGCGATCGCGGCGCGCGCCGATACGCTGCCCGCCAAGGTCGTCGCGCCACAGGTGGCGGGGTGGACGCAGGTGCCACTGAGCACGCGGGCGCTCTGGAAGCCCAATTTCCCCGGCGCGGACCATTTCGTGATGACGCGCTACTCCGACGGAATGGGCGCGCAGGTCGATCTGGTGCTGGCGGTCTATTCCAGCCAGCGCGAGGGCAAGGAGCTGGTCGGGTTCGGGCAGGGCGCGATCCGCGAGAATGACAGCTGGGTGCGGATCGAGGATCTGCCAGCGCTGGAGGGCGGCAGCGCGCTGCGGATGACGGCGCCGGGGCCGGTCGAGCGTGAGGTCGTGACCTGGTATCGCGTTGGCGACACGGTGACGGGCAGCCCGTCGCGGGTGAAGGCGGAGACGCTGAAGGCGAAGATGCTGGGTGGGCGCCAGCGTGCGGTGGCGGTGATGGTGTCGGCGGAGAAGACCGACCTGCCGACGCGCGCGGCGATCAAGCGGTTTCTCGGCGCGATGCCGCCGGTGGATGAGCTGGCGGATCGGGCGGCTGGGAGCCAGTAACTCCGTTCGTCCTGAGCCTGTCGAAGGACGGTGGTTTGGGGCGTTTGGCCGAGAATGCAGGAATCGGGCTTCGACAAGCTCAGCCCAAACGGGTTAGTGGCCGGGCGAACGCGGGCGGGGAACGACTGACTGATGTGCGGCATAGCTGGCCTTTACTATACCGGAACGCCCAAACCGGTGGAGCCTGCGCGGGTGCGGGCAATGACCGATGCGCTGGTGCATCGCGGGCCGGACGGAGCCGGCGTGTGGACTGCGCCGGGCGTTGGCCTCGGGCATCGGCGGCTGTCGATCATCGACCTGGCCGGCGGTGCGCAGCCAATGGCTACGCCGGAGGGCGATGTCGTCGTCAGCTTCAACGGCGAAATCTATAATTTCCAGGAGGTTCGCGCCGAGCTGGAGGCGAAGGGCGCGGCGTTTGTCAGCCATAGCGATACCGAAGTGCTGCTGCATGGCTGGCGGGCATGGGGGCCGGGGCTGCTGGCGCGGCTGAACGGGATGTTTGCGTTCGCGCTGTACGATGCGCGGTCGCAGTCGCTGTTGCTGGCCCGCGACCGGATGGGGGTCAAGCCGCTCCATTATGTCGAGCTGTCGGACGGGGCGATGGCATTTGCGTCGGAGATCAAGGGGCTGCTGGCGCATCCACTGTTCCGGCGGACGCCCGACTTCACCGCGATCGAGGATTTTCTGGGGCTGGGATACGTTCCCGACGATGCGAGCGTGCTGGCGGGGGTGAAGAAGCTGCCGGCCGGGCATTACCTGTTGCTGGAGCGGGGCAAGCCCGTGCCTGCGCCGGTTAAATGGTGGGACATCGACTTTTCGCAGCGGGCCAAGGGATCGGCGCGCGATCTGGAGGCGGAGCTGATCCACCATCTGCGCAGCGCGGTGCGCTCGCGGATGATTGCCGATGTGCCGCTGGGCGCGTTCCTGTCGGGCGGGGTGGATTCGAGCGCGGTGGTCGCGCTGATGGCCGAGGCGAGCCGGGCGGCGGTGAAGACCTGCACGATCGGGTTCGATGAGGCGGGCTATGACGAGACCGCGCATGCCGCGCTGATCGCCGAACGCTTTGCCACGCAGCATCGGGTGAAAACCGTGGCGGCGGATGATTACGCGCTGATCGACACGCTGGTGCATCATTTCGATGAACCGTTCGCGGATGCGTCGGCGCTGGCGACGTACCGGGTGTGCGAGCTGGCGCGGGAGAGCGTGACGGTGGCGCTGTCGGGTGATGGCGCGGACGAGGCGCTGGCCGGCTACCGGCGGTACAAGTTCCACGCGGCGGAGGAGCGGGTGCGCTCGGTGCTGCCGGAATCGGTGCGCGGCATGTTCGGGGCGCTGGGGCGGGTTTATCCCAAGGCCGATTGGGCGCCGCGGCCGTTGCGCGCGAAGACGACGCTGCTGGCGTTGGCGGACGAGGGCGGCGCGGCCTATGCCAAGGCGGTGGGGGTGACGACGCCGGGGGTGCGGTTCGGGCTGTATACCGATGCGGCGCGGGCGACGTTGGGCGAGCATCGTGCCGAGACGCGCTATGTCGAGACGATGCGGGAGGCGCCCGCGCGTGACGGGCTGGACCGGGCGCAATATGCCGATTTCAAGCATTGGCTGCCCGGCGACATCCTGACCAAGATGGACCGCACCAGCATGGCGGTGAGCCTGGAGGCGCGCGAGCCGCTGCTGGATTATCGCTTCGTGGAGTTCGCCGCGACGCTGCCCGCGTCGATGCGGATCCGCGGCGGGCAGGGCAAATGGCTGATGAAAAAGGCGCTGGAGGCGTATCTCCCTAAAGAGGTGCTGTACCGACCTAAAATGGGGTTTGTGACGCCGGTGTCGGCGTGGTTCCGCAAGGCGCTCGCGGAGGAAGCGGCGGGACTGGCGCGGTCGCGGGTGCTGGCCGGGAGCGGGTGGTTCGAACCCAAGGCGATCGCGCGGCTGGCGGAGGAGCATCGCTCAGGGCGGGCCGAGCATGGGCGGACGCTGTGGCAGCTGATGATGCTGGAGCGGAGTTTGGCGCGACTCTTCCCCTAACCCGTCGCCCCGGCCTTGAGCCGGGGCTGGGCTGCCTTCCGCGCCGATGAAGAAGAAGCCCGGTCGCGGGTCGAGCCCGGGACGACGATGGGTTTAGTGGAAGCTCACGCCCCAATACGCCATCGCGGCATGCACCGTCAGCATCATCAGCACGATTGTCGCCAGCGAGAACAGCGTGAAGCGGATGATGACGCGGTTGGTGGTGACCTGAATCAGGCTGTGGGCGATGCGCAGGGCGACATAGGCCCAGGCGATCTGGGCGTTGAGATTGTCGCCCTGCGCCATCAGCGCCAGCACGATGCAGATGGCGTAGAACAGCACCGGCTGTTCGAGCAGGTGGTTGTAATTGTCGGCGGGCCATTGCGATTTGGTGTCGATCTTCGCGCGCAGGTCTGCGCCGGTGCCGCCGGTAAGGTTGGCGACGTCGATCTTGGCGCGCTTCATCGCAGGGATGCGGGTGAAGTACATCCACAGCCACATGATGAGTGTCCAGCCGATCAGTGCGATGACCGGACCGAAGATGGCGCTGTGCATGGTGTGTCCTCCCCTGTTTGACGGGAGGGTGGGGCGATTGGAACGGGTTTGCAACCAATTCCTCCCCTGCGGGGCAGGGGAGGAGTTGTCTACTTCACGTGCGTCGCGGTCCAGGTGGCGAACCACTCCAGCCATTTGTGGCCGGGGTTGGTCGGCGGGAGCGAGAGCGCGCCGAAGCCGTGGCCGCCGCGTTCGAGCAAATGCGCCTCTACCGGCACCTTGTGGCGGCGGGCGGCTTCGATCAGGGCGATGCTCTGGCCGACCGAGACGGTGCCGTCGTCCATTGCGTGGGCGAGGAACAAAGGTGGCATCGCGGGGCTGGCTCGCGTGAGCACGTCGAACCGCGCCGATGCCGCGCCTGCGGGGGGCGGGCCGCCGAACAGGTTCGGGCCGGAGCGGCTGTTGGGGCCGGCGCTGGCAAACTGTGTGACGGGGTAGATCAGACCGGAAAAGGCAGGCTTCGCGGACAGGCTGTCGGCGGTGTCGCGGGCCTTGTACACCGGATCGGCATGGCCGACGGTCAGCGTGCCGCCGAGATGGCCGCCAGCGGAAAAGCCGAGGATGCCGAGCTTGGCTGGGTCGATGCGATAATGCGCGGCATTGGCGCGGATCAGGCGCATCGCGCGCTGGGCATCCTGCAGCGGCACGTCGGTGCGGTTGAACCAGCCTTCACCGGGCAGGCGATAGGCGAGGACGAACACGGTGATGCCGAGCGGGTTGAGCACGCGCGCGACATTCACGCCCTCATTGATCAGGCTGACGAAGACATAGCCGCCGCCGGGCATGACCAGCACCGCGCGCCCGTCGGGGCGCTGCGGTCGGAATACGCCGAGATAGGGGTGGCGGATGCCCTTTTCCCAGCGCTGCGGCGTGCCGAGCGGCAGGGGGACCGGCTGTTTCGACGGCGCGATGCCGGGCGGAGTGCCGGGCGGTAGGGTCGGCCACAGCATCAGCGTTTCGCGCGGTGGCCAGGGCGGGGCGGGGGCGAACACCTTTGGCGCGGATTGCGCCGCGGCAGTTCCGGTAAGCCCGAATGCGGCAGCGCCGCCGATGAATGTCCTGCGTCCGATCGTCATGCTCATGTCGCGCTCATAGGGGAATGAGGGCGCGAAGGGCCAGCCCGCGCAACGCCCTTTGCATCCGGGGCGTTGGTCCCATATGGGGGCGGCATTCCCCCGGGACATATGAGGAAGGACAAAGGCGTGAAGGACGTTCTCGTAATCGGCGCAGGCGGCGTTTCGTCGGTCGCGGTGCACAAGATGGCGAAGAATCCCGAGCTGTTCGGCAAGATCACGCTCGCCAGCCGCCGTCAGTTCAAGTGCGATGCGATTGCCGAATCGGTCAAGGAGCGCTTTGGCGTGACCATCGACACTGCGCAGGTCGATGCCGATGACGTCGCCGCGACGTCGAAGCTGATCGAGCAGGTGAAGCCGAACCTGCTGGTCAACCTTGCGCTGCCCTATCAGGACCTGAACCTGATGGACGCATGCCTGAACACCGGCACCGACTATCTCGACACCGCGAACTATGAGCCGCGCGACGAGGCGCGGTTCCATTATGGCTGGCAGTGGGATTATCAGGACCGCTTCAAGAATGCGGGCCTGATGGCGCTGCTCGGTTCGGGTTTCGATCCGGGCGTGACCAGCGTGTTCGCGATGTACATCAAGAAGCACCTGCTCGACACGATCCGCACGCTCGACATTCTCGACTGCAATGGCGGCGATCACGGCCAGCATTTCGCGACCAACTTCAATCCCGAGATCAACATCCGCGAGATCACCGCGCCCGCGCGGCACTGGGAAAATGGCGAATGGGTCGAAACCCCGGCGCTGTCGACGCGGCAGGTGTTCGAGTTCGATCAGGTCGGCGCGAAGAACATGTACCTCATGTACCACGAGGAGCTGGAGAGCCTGGCCAAGTTCATCCCCGAAATGGAGCGCGCGCGCTTCTGGATGACGTTCGGCGAGCAGTATCTGACGCATCTGCGCGTGCTGCAGAATGTCGGCCTGACCTCGATCGAGCCGATCATGTACGAAGGCCGCGAGATCGTGCCGCTGCAGTTCCTGAAGGCCGTGCTGCCCGAGCCGTCGACTTTGGGCACCACGACCAAGGGCAAGACCAATATCGGCGACATCGCGACCGGCACGAAGGACGGGGAAGAGAAGACCTTCTACGTCTATAATGTCTGCGACCATGAGGACGCGTTCGAGGAGACCGGCAATCAGGCGGTGAGCTACACCACCGGCGTTCCGGCGATGATCGGCGCGGCGCTGATGCTCAATGGCCAGTGGCGTGGCGAGGGCGTGTTCAACATCGAGCAGTTCGATCCGGATCCGTTCATGGACATGCTGAACCAGCATGGCCTGCCGTGGCAGGTGCATGAGCTGCCCGAGCCGCTGAAGTTTTAACTTAGGGGCGGTGCGTTCCAAATCCTCCCCGGAACGGGGAGGGGGACCGCCGCCGAAGGCGGTGGTGGAGGGGGCCCGAGGCACCGGACGCCCTTGCCTCGGGCCCCCTCCACCATGCTTCGCATGGTTCCCCTCCCCGTGCCGGGGAGGATTTTTTGGAGTCGCTTATGGAAACCCGTGCAGCATCGCCCGTGATGTCCACCAAGGCCGGCGATCCGGGCGCGTTTGCCGGGTTTGACCTGAGCCGCGTGCCCTCGCCGTGCTTCGTCGTCGATGCTGCGGCGGTGGAGCGCAATCTGGCGACGATCGCGGATGTGCGGGATCGCGCGGGGGTGAAGATCCTGCTGGCGCTCAAGGCGTTTTCGATGTGGTCGCTGGGCGATCTGGTCGGGCGGTATCTGGACGGGGTTGCGACTTCGGGGCTATATGAATCGCGGCTCGCGCGGGACCATTATCATGGTGAGATTGCGACCTATTGCTCGGGCTACAAGAAGTCGGACATGGCCGAAATCTGCGCGATTTCCGATCATGTGATCTTCAACACGCCGTTCCAGCATGTGGCGATGAAGAGCGAGCTGGCGGCGGCGCGGGCGCGGGGTGAGACGTTCGAAGTCGGGCTGCGCCTGAACCCGATGCACAGCGAGGGTGAGGTCCAGAAATACGACCCCGCCCAGCCGCATTCGCGGCTTGGCTTCCCCGCCGATCAGCTTCATGCCGAGCATCTGGAGGGCGTGGACGGCATCCATGTCCATTCGCTGTGCGAACAGGATTTCCCACCGCTGCGCCGAACCTGGGAAGCGCTGAAGCCGCGGATCGCGCCGTATCTGGGTCAGCTGAAATGGCTCAATTTCGGCGGCGGGCATCATATCACCCGCGCCGATTACCAGCGCGACGAGCTGGTCGATTTCCTCAAGCAGGTTCGCGATGAGACTGGACTCGAGGTGATCCTGGAGCCGGGCGAGGCGATTGCGCTGGATACCGGCATATTGGTCGGCGAGTTCGTCGATGTGTTCACCAACGGCATGCCGATCGGCGTGGTCGATATCTCCGCCACCTGCCACATGCCCGATGTGATCGAGGCGCCCTATCGTCCCGCGATGCTGGGAGAGGAGGGCGATGTGGTGGTGCGACTGGGCGGGCCGTCGTGCCTTGCGGGCGACATCCTCGGCGATTTCCGCTTTCCGGAATGGCCGGTGCCGGGACAGCGCTTCGCGTTCCTCGATCAGGCGCATTATTCGATGGTCAAGACGACGACCTTCAACGGCGTGCCGCTGCCGAGCATCGCGCTGTGGGATAGCCGGAGCGACGAGCTGCGGATCGTGAAGTCGTTCGGCTATGCGGATTTCGAGGGGCGGTTGTCGTAACTGCCCCTTGCGGCGTGTAGGCAATCGAGCGGGGGCTATCGAATGCTGCGCTGCGGTGATAGGCGGCGCGCATGTTGAATCTTTCCGGAATCACCGTGCGCCTTGGTGGCCGCGTTATCATCGACCGTGCGAGCGCGGCGTTGCCGCCAAAGGGGCGCATCGGCCTGATCGGGCGCAACGGCGCGGGCAAGTCCACGCTGGTCAAGGTCATTGCCGGGATGATCGACCCGGACGAGGGCAGTGCCGACATGCCGCGCGGCGCGCGTCTGGGCTATGTCGCGCAGGAGGCACCGGCGGGCAAGACGACGCCGTTCGAGACGGTGCTGGAAGCCGATGTCGAGCGCGCGGCGCTGATGGCGGAGGCGGAGGGCCTTGAGGATCCGCACCGGCTGGGCGAGATTCACGAGCGGCTGGGGGCGATCGACGCCTATACCGCGCCATCGCGCGCGGCGCGGATTCTGGTCGGGCTGGGGTTTGACGAGGAGGCGCAGCATCGTCCGCTCGACAGTTTTTCGGGCGGGTGGCGGATGCGCGTTGCGCTGGCGGCTTTGCTGTTCAGCCAGCCGGACCTGTTGTTGCTCGACGAGCCGTCGAACCACCTCGACCTTGAGGCGGTGCTGTGGCTTGAGGATTTCCTGATCTCCTACCCCGCGACGATCGTGATCGTCAGCCATGAGCGGGATTTCCTGAACAACGTCGTCGACCATATCCTGCACCTTGAGCGCGGCAAGCTGACGCTTTATCCCGGCGGATATGACGCGTTCGAACGGCAGCGCGCCGAGCGACAGGCGCAGCAGGCGGCTGCGCGCGAAAAGCAGCTGACCGAGCGTGCGAAGTTGCAGGATTTCGTCGCGCGCAACTCGGCCCGCGCATCGACCGCCAAACAGGCGCAGTCGCGCGCCAAGGCGCTGGCGAAGATGCAGCCGATTGCGGCGGTGATGGACGATCCGACGCTGGCGTTCGGCTTTCCCGATCCCGACCAGCTGCGTCCGCCGCTGATCACGCTCGATCATGCCAGTGTCGGCTATGACGGAACGCCGATCCTGTCGCGGCTGAACCTGCGGATCGATCCGGACGATCGCATCGCGCTGCTCGGGCGCAACGGCAACGGCAAGACGACGCTGGCGCGGCTGCTGGCGGCGCAGCTGACGCCGATCGAGGGCGAGAAGGCGGCGTCGGCGAAGATGCGGGTGGGCTATTTCACCCAGTATCAGGTCGAGGAGTTGCACAGCGACGAGACGCCGTTCGACCATATGCAGCGGCTGATGGATGGCGAAAAGCCGTCGGCGGTGCGCGGCCAGCTCGGGCGGTTCGGCTTTGCCGGCGACAAGGCAATGACCAAGGTCGGCAAGCTGTCGGGCGGCGAGCGCGCGCGGCTGGCGCTGGCGCTGATCACGCGCGACGCGCCGCACATGCTGATCCTCGACGAGCCGACCAACCACCTCGACGTCGACTCGCGAGAGGCGCTGATTCAGGCACTGACCGCCTATCAGGGCTGTGTCGTGATCGTCAGCCATGACCGGCACATGATCGAGATGACCGCCGACCGGCTGGTGCTGGTCGATGGCGGGACTGCGACGCCGTTCGACGGGAGCATCGAGGATTATATCGCCTTCGTGCTGGCCAAGGAGCCCAAGGCCGAGGGCGCGGCCAAGGGCGGCAACCGCAAGGATGCGCGGCGCGAGGCCGCCGAGGCGCGCGAAAAGGGCAATGCGATGCGCAAGGCCGCGAAGGCGGCGGAGGCGGAGCTGGCCAAGCTGCAGGAAAAGCTGAGTGCGATCGACCGGGCGATGTTCGACCCGTCGAGCGCTGCGCCCGAGTTCACCAAGCTGACCATGACCGAGTTGATGAAACAGCGCGGCGCGGTGGTGAAGGCGATCGAGGCGGCGGAAGTGACGTGGATGGAGGCGCAGGAGGCGCTGGAGACGCTGGCAGCGTGAGTGGCCGGGCGACCATCACCGTCGTCCACCATCCGCTTTACGTCGCGCCGGCCCCGGCGCGCAGCCAGTATCAGTGGAACAAGAATGGTCTGGTTCGCGACCTGTTGCTCGATCTGGGGGATGCGCTGGACTGGCATGAGCCCGCGCCGATGCCGCGCGACTGGATCGAGGCGGTGCATGATCCCGATTATGTCGCCGAGGTGATCGAGAGCCGCGTGCCGCGCGAGAAGGAGCGGCGGATCGGCTTTCCGGTGACGCCGGAGGTCGCGGCGCGGGCGCTGGCGGTTCCGGGCGGCACCTATGCGGCGGCGAAGATCGCGCAGCAGCGGGGCTTTGCCGCGAATACCGCCGGGGGCAGCCATCATGCGCTGCACGCGACGGGTGCAGGGTTCTGCGTCTTCAACGACCTCGCCATCGCCGCGCACCGGCTGGCGGAAGAAGGCGAGCGGGTGCTGATCGTCGATTGCGATGTGCATCAGGGCGATGGCACCGCGGCGCTGACCGCCGGGCGCACCGACATTGCGACCTATTCGATTCATGCCGACAAGAACTTCCCGGTGCGGAAAGGCCGATCGACGCTCGACGTTGCGCTGCCCGATGCGGTGGATGATGCGGGCTATATGGACGCGCTGACCACGACCTTGCCGGGGCTGGTCGATGCGTTCGAGCCGACGATCCTGCTGTATCAGGCCGGGGTGGACCCGTGGGAGGGCGACCGGCTGGGGCGACTGGCGCTGAGCCTGGAAGGGTTGATCGTGCGCGACTCATGGATCGCGACGCTGGCGCGGCGGCGCGGCCTGCCGCTCGCGAGTGCGCTGGGCGGGGGCTATGGCGTGGACGCGATGGAGGTGTCCGAGCGGCATGTCGCGTCGATCCTGGCGCTGGGCGGCACCCCCTAAAAGAACCGGTTGCAACCGTCCGGCATCCTTCTACCTTCCATGCAACCCACCCCGAGGCGTAAGAGGGTGGGACATTGCAGGAAGAGACTGAATGGCCACTGCCGCCCATCAGGTCACGCCCGAAGAGGCTTCCGCCAATCCGCCACCCGAGGCGGTCGTCGTCCGATTTGCCGGCGACTCCGGAGACGGGATGCAGCTGACCGGGGGGCAATTCACCCTGTCGACCGCGCTGGCGGGCAATGATCTCGCCACCTTCCCCGACTTCCCCGCCGAGATCCGCGCGCCGCAGGGGACGTTGTTCGGGGTCTCCGCCTTTCAAATCAATTTCGGGTCTGCGGCGATCGAGACCGCGGGCGATGCGCCGGATGTGCTGGTCGCGATGAACCCGGCGGCGCTCAAGACCAATGTCGGCGATTTGAAGCCCGGTGGGCTGATCATCGCGGACGAAGGCGAGTTCAACAAGCGCAACCTGGACAAGGCGAAATATGCGGCGAACCCGCTGGAGGACGACAGCCTCGCCAAATGGCAGCTGCTCAAGCTCAATATCTCGCAGCTGACGCTGGATGCCGTGAAGCCGTTTGGCTTGGGCAACAAGGAGGCGCTGCGCTGCAAGAATATGTGGACGCTGGGGCTGGCGCTGTGGATGTTCGACCGTGAGCGCGGGCCGCTGATCGACTGGCTCAAGACCAAGTTTGCCAAGGCGCCGGAGCTGGCCGAGGCCAATATCGCCGCGCTCAATGCCGGCCACGCCTATGGCGAGACGGCGGAGCTGGGCGCGCTCGGCATCGCGCAGGTCCATGTTCCCGCAGCACCAGTCGAGCCGGGGCTGTACCGCACGGTGACGGGGGCCGAGGCGATTTCGATGGGGCTGGTCGCGGGGGCACAGCTGGCCGGACTGCCGATGTTCTTCGGCGGCTATCCGATCACCCCGGCGTCGGCGATCCTGCATTATCTCAGCCGGTTGAAGGAGTTCGGGGTCACCACCTTCCAGGCGGAGGACGAGATTGCGGCGATCGCGTCGGCGCTGGGCGCATCCTATGCGGGGCAGCTGGGCGTTACCTCATCGTCGGGGCCGGGCATCGCGCTGAAGGGCGAGGCGATGGGGCTGGCGATCATGACCGAGCTGCCGCTGATCATCGTCAATTCGCAGCGTGGCGGGCCATCGACCGGCCTGCCAACCAAGACCGAGCAGTCGGACCTGTATCAAGCGGTTTATGGCCGCAATGGCGATGCGCCGATGCCGGTAGTCGCATCGCGATCCGCCGCCGATTGCTTCGACGTGGCGATCGAGGCGGTGCGGATCGCGACGCAGTATATGACGCCGGTGATGATCCTGACCGACGGCTATATCGCCAATGCCGCCGAGCCGTGGAAAGTGCCGGACATGAGCGGCTATGCGCCGTTCCCGGTGACGTTCAAAACCGATGCGCCGGCCGAGGGCGAGAAGTTCTTGCCCTATGCGCGCGACGAGAAACTGGCGCGGCCATGGGTCAAGCCGGGGACGCCGGGCCTGCTCCACCGCATCGGCGGGATCGAGAAGCAGCTGAACACCGGCAACCTCGATTATTCGGCCGACAACCATCAGGCGATGACCAATATCCGCCGCGACAAGGTGGCTGGGATTTCGGTGCCGGACCAGGTGGTGGAGCAGGGCGCGCCGGGCGGAAAGCTGGTCGTCGCCGGCTGGGGTTCGACCTATGGCCCGATCACCCAGGCGGTGCGACGGGCGCGGCGCAAGGGGCTGGATGTGAGCCACATCCATATCCGCCATATCTGGCCGATGCCGGGAAATTTGGGTGATTTGCTCAAGGGTTACGACAAGGTACTCGTGCCCGAGATGAACACCGGGCAGCTGAAGACGGTGCTGCGCGATCAGTTTTTGGTCGATGCGCGGCCGTTGAACAAGGTGTCGGGGCAGCCGTTCCGGATCCATGAGATTGAGGCGGCGATCGAGGGGGCGCTGGCATGACACTGTTTTTGGCGCTGCTGAGTGCTTTCGCACCGACGCCGATGCCGGGCGCTGGAGAGGCTGTCGGACCCACTGAAGCGCGGATGACTGCCCTGCCAGACCAGCTGGCAGGATTGGAGCGCACACGGGCGCATCATCGCGATGAACCGCTCTTCGTGTATCTTGGCCGATCGAACCATTCGCCGATCGTTGCCGTGGCGTTTGCGGACGCGGCCAAGCCCTCCGATTGGCGTAACCTGGCGCGGGTCGGACGGGGCGAGGCTGAGCGAGCCGGGCTGATCGAAACGCTGTTTGAGGGCAAGTTCAACGTTCCTGCCCATCCGAATGCACGCACGTATTTTGGCGACTATCTGACCAAAGACGGCGTTAAGCAGGTTTGGGTCGCCGAATATGGCAGCGTGCGCACGACAGTGGTTGCGAGCATTTACACTGTCGATGACCGCCGCAGGGTGTTCGATGCCATTCGCAGACAATTGCTGGGCGGTGCCGAGATGGCTGCGCAAGTCACTCCGGCTGAGGCGAATTGAGGGAAGATCGATGAACGAGATCACCACCATCCGCCCGTCGACGCCGAAGGATTGGGAGACCGATCAGGAGGTCCGCTGGTGTCCCGGTTGCGGTGACTATGCGATCCTGAAGGCGGTGCAGCGGACGATGCCGGAGATCGGCGCGACGCCGGAGAACACCGTGTTCGTCAGCGGGATCGGATGTTCGTCGCGCTTCCCCTATTATATGGAGACCTATGGCTTCCACACCATCCACGGCCGCGCGCCGGCGGTGGCGACGGGGGTGAAGCTGGCCAATCCCGAGCTGGATGTGTGGATCATCACCGGGGATGGCGATGGCCTGAGCATTGGCGGCAACCATACGATGCACCTGCTGCGCCGTAACCTCGATTGCCAGATCCTGTTGTTCAACAACGAGATTTACGGCCTGACCAAGGGGCAATATTCGCCGACCAGCCGTGAGGGGACGCGATCGCCCTCCACCCCATTCGGGTCGGTCGATCACCCGGCCAAGCCGTGCGCCTTCGCGCTGGGCAGCGGCGCGCGGTTCATTGCGCGCGGGATCGACGTGAACAAAAACCTGCCTGCGGTGCTCAAGGCGGCGCATGCGCACAAGGGCGCGGCGTTCGTCGAGATTTTCCAGAACTGCATCGTCTACAACGCCGATGTGTTCGCGTCGTTCGTGGACAAGGCCAATGCCGGGCATCAGCTGTGGGTCGAGCATGGCAAGCCGCTGGTATTTGCGGGCGGGACCAAGGGGCTGGCGCTGGATGTCGAGCGGCTGACGCTGAAGGTGGTCGATATCGTCGATGGCGATGTGTCGGGCGTGGTGGTGCACGACCAGACCAATCGCGGGCTGGCGCACATGCTGGTCGAGATGCCGTTCGGGCCGTTCCCGATGGCGCTGGGCGTGATCTATGACGATCCCGCGCCGACGTTCGAAAGCGCGGTGGTGGCGCAGAACCGCGCGGCGAGCGAGGGCAAGGTCGCGGACCTGCAGAAGCTCGTCAGCAAGGGCCAGACCTGGCAGGTCGACAAGGAACCGCGCGACGCATAGGGCACCTGCCTTATGGACAACCTGACACACAGCATGATCGGCGCTGCGCTGGGGCAGGCGGGGCTCAAGAAGCTGTCGGGCCTGGGCATGCCGACGCTGATCATCGCGGCGAACATCCCCGATCTGGACGCGGCCTGCACCGTTTATGGCATCCAGTCGCTCGAGATGCGGCGCGGGCTGACGCATGGGCCGATCGCGATGCTGGTGCTGCCGGTGTTGTTGACAGCGATCGTGGTCGGGTTCGACCGGTGGCAGGCGCGGCGGGGCAAGCGGCCAGAGGCGCGCGCGCCGGTGCGGCCGTGGCATTTGCTGTTGCTGGCGTTTATCGGGACGCTGAGCCATCCGGCGTTCGACTGGCTGAACAGCTATGGCATCCGGCTGCTTGAGCCGTTTTCGTCGCGTTGGTTCTATGGCGACAGCATCTTCATCATCGATGTGTGGATGTGGGCGATGCTGATCGGCGGGTTCCTGTGGTCGCGCCGGGCCGAGCGGCGCGGGGGCGACTGGCGGTGGCGCGGCGGGATCGTGGTAGCGGCGGTCAGCGCCTATATTCTGGTCAATGGCGTGCTGACGGGCCTTGCCGAGACGCGGACGGCGGAGCGGGTGCGGGCCGACTATGGCATCACGCCCGAACTGGTCGTCGCCAACCCGATGCCGATTGCCTTCTGGCAGCGCGAGACTTTGTGGCGTGGTGAGGGACAGCGCGGGAGCGGGTCGCTGAACCTGACCGGCGGAGTATTGCCCAGCCTGTTCGCCGAGCCGGAGCGCGGGCCGCTGCCGATCGGGATGGACGATCCGCGCATCGCGGCGGCGGCGGCGCGCGATCCTGAGGTGCGCGCATTCCTGTTCTGGTCGCGCATGCCCTACACCGAGAGACAGGGTGACGGCAGCATCGTGATCGGGGATCAGCGGTTCGGCAACGAACTGGCGCGCGGACGATTCAGCGTCCGCATCCCGCCCGACAGGGAAACTGAATGACGAGCATCCTGTGGTTTCGCCGTGACCTGAGACTGTCGGATCAAGCGGCGCTGATTGCTGCGGCGGGGGAGGGACCGGTGGTTCCGGTCTATATCCTCGACGACGAGACGCCGAAGCATCGCGCGATGGGTGGGGCGTCGCGCTGGTGGCTGCATCATAGCCTGGCCAGCCTGGACGCGGCGCTGCGGGAGAAGGGGGCGCGGCTGATCCTGAAGCGGGGCAAGTCGGACGACGTACTGGCGGCGCTGGCCGAGGGAGTCGGGACGCGGCGCGTGCATTGCCTGCGCCATTACGAGCCGTGGTGGCGGAATGCCGAGCGGGCGGTGGCCAAGCGGTTGGAGCTGATCTGCCATGACGGCAATTACCTCGCGCCGCCGGGATCGGTGACGACCGGGGCGGGCGAGCCGTACAAGATTTTCACGCCGTTCTGGCGCGCGTTGCAGCAGCGGATGCCGCCGGCTGCTCCGGCGAACCGGCCGCGCGACATTCCCGCGCCGTCCAGCTGGCCCAAGTCGGATCGGCTGGAGGATTGGGGGCTGCTGCCGACCAAGCCCGACTGGGCGACGGGCTTTGCCGATTGGGAGCCGGGCGAGGCGGGTGCGCGCAAGCGGGTCGATGCGTTTGTCGACAAGGCGGCGGACTACGACCGCACGCGCAACCTGCCCTCGATCGAGGGCAGCTCGCGGCTCAGCCCGCATCTGCATTTCGGCGAGGTGTCGCCGGCCACCATCTGGCACCGCGTGGCTGATGCGGGCGGGTCGGTCGATGTGTTCCTGAGCGAGATCGGGTGGCGCGACTATGCGCAGAATGTGATCCTGCAATTCCCCGATTATGCCGCGAAGAATGCGCGGGAAAAGTTCGACGCGATCCCGTGGCGTGACACCGGGTCTCCCGCAGTCCGCGCGGATTTCGACGCGTGGACCAAGGGGCGGACCGGATATCCGATCGTCGATGCCGGGATGCGGCAGCTGTGGGCGACCGGGTGGATGCACAATCGCGTGCGGATGATCGCGGCGAGCTTCCTGATCAAGCATCTGCTGATCGACTGGCGCGAGGGGGAGCGCTGGTTCTGGGATACGCTGGTCGATGCCGATAACGCGAGCAATGCGGTCAATTGGCAATGGGTGTCGGGGACGGGGATCGATTCCAACATGTTCGTGCGGATCATGGCGCCACTGTCGCAGTCGGAGAAGTTCGATGCGGCGGGCTATATTCGTGAGTGGGTGCCGGAGCTGGCGCAGCTGCACGACAATGTGATCCACGATCCCGAGGAGCATGGCCGGCGGCCGAGCGACTATCCGCGCAAGATCATCGGGCACCGCGAGGCGCGCGAGCGGGCGCTGGCGGCGGTGCGGGGGATTTAAAAGCCAGTTATCCTCCCCCGCCAGGGGGAGGTGGCAGCGTAGCTGACGGAGGGGGAGGAAGCACGTCGGCTAGAGGCTAAAGCGCACAGCCGTCCTCCCCCTCCGTCGCCTTCGGCGCCACCTCCCCCTGGCGGGGGAGGATTTCGCGACCAATTGCACCTTGCCCGACTCGCGGTTCGCATGGTTGTTGCGCGCGTGACCCAGACCAGTACCCGCAACCGTGGCCGTCGTGACGGATCGAACCTCCGTGGCACCGCGAGCGCGCTGATTGCGGGCGTTGCCGAGCCGTGGCTCCACCGCCTGCTCGACCGGATCGATGCGGGGCTGGCGGAGGGCGCGATTGCGGCGACCTTGCCGGGCGGCATGCAGCGGCGGCTGGGCGGGCGGGCGCCGGGGCCGGAGGCGGTGGTGGTGATCCGCAGCTGGCGCGCACTGTGGCGGCTGGCCACGGGTGGCTCGGCGGGCTGGTATGAGGCATGGGCGGCGGGCGAGTGGACCAGCCCAGACCCGGTGCCGCTGTTCGACCTGTTCGTGCGAAACCGCGCGACGCTGGGCGATGCCGGGCGGGCAGGGGGCGTGGGGCGGATCGCCAAGCGCGCGTGGCACTGGTTCCAGCGCAATTCGCGGACCGGTTCGCGGCGCAACATCGCCTATCATTACGATCTGGGGAACGATTTCTACGCGCCGTGGCTGGACGCGAGCATGACCTATTCGAGCGCGTTGTTCACGCCCGGCGTGGCGTCGCTGACGGAGGGCCAGGCGGCGAAGCTGGGGGCGGTGCTGGAGCGGACCGGGGCGGCGCCGGGGGATCGCATCCTCGAGATCGGCTGCGGCTGGGGATCGTTCGCCGAACTCGCCGCGCGCGGCGGGCGACAGGTGCATGGCATCACGCTGTCGGCGGAGCAGAAGGCCTATGTCGAGACGCGGATGGCGCGGGCGGGGCTGGCGGGGGTCACGGTTGGCCTGACCGACTATCGTGACGTGACGGGCGTGTTTGATGCGGTGGCGAGCATCGAGATGGTCGAAGCGGTGGGGCAGGATTACTGGCCCGCCTATCTGGCGACGATCGCGCGGGTGCTGAAGCCCGGCGGACGCGCGGCGATCCAGTATATCGCGATCGACGACGCGATCTTCGGCGCTTATGCGCGCAACGTCGATTTCATTCAGGCCTATGTGTTTCCGGGCGGGATGCTGCTCTCAGAAAGCAGGTTCCGCGCGATTGCGCAGGCGCAGGGATTGCGCTGGAGCGATCAGCAGAATTTCGGGATCGATTATGCCGACACGCTGAAGAAATGGCGCGAGGCGTTCGATGCGGCGGTGGCGGAGCGGCGGCTGCCCGCCGAATTTGATTCCCATTTCGTTGATCTGTGGCGCTATTACCTGATGTATTGCGAAGGCGGGTTTCGCGGCGGGGGCATCCATGTCGCGCAGGTCACGCTGATAAGAGATTAGGGAGAGCGATGATGCGGGCATGGGGAGTAGCGCTGGGCGCGCTGGCATTGGCGGGCTGCGCAACTGGTGCGGGGACGCCGCGGCCTGCAGTCCAGGCCGCCGCGCCGCAGGATGTGGCGAAGCTGCGCCAAGTCGGTGCCGCCGTGCTGTTCTGGTCGCAGGAGGAACGGTACCGCAACTTCCCGGCGATGGAGACAATCTTCCCCGGCACCACCGCCAAGGCCGGGCGCAAGGTCCGCGCGCTGCCCAAGGGCGCGCCGCTGCCGATCGCCGAGGCCGACGTCTCTGCGTTCATGGCGGCGCAGAATATGACCGGGCTGCTGGTGCTGCAGGATGGCAAGGTGCGCTTGGAACGCTACGCGCGCGGCTATGGGCCGGAGGGGCGCTGGACGAGCTTTTCGGTGGCCAAGTCGGTGACGTCGACGCTGGTCGGGGCGGCGATCAAGGACGGGTATATCAAGTCGATCGACGATCCGGTGACGCGCTACATCCCCGATCTGGGCGGTGCCGGCTATGACGGGGTGTCGATCCGACAGCTGCTTACGATGACGTCGGGGGTCAAGTGGAACGAGGATTACACCAACCCCAATAGCGACGTGGCGCGGATGTTCGCCGAGGCGGTGCCGGCAGGGGTGGACCCGACTGTCTTCTACATGCGCAAGCTGCCGCGCGAGAGCGATCCGGGGGTCAAGTTCGTCTACAAGACCGGCGAGACCAATCTGATCGGCGTGCTGGTGCGCCGCGCGACGGGCAAGTCGCTGTCGGCCTATCTCGAAGAGAAGATCTGGAAGCCCTATGGCATGGAGCGCGATGCGTTCTGGATGACCGACCAGACCGGCGCGGAAGTGTCGGGATGCTGCCTGTCGGTGTCGCTGCGCGATTACGGGCGCATCGGCCAGATGGCGCTGGAGGGCGGCAAGGGCATCGTGCCGGCCGGTTGGTTTGCGGACGCGACCAAGGCGCAGTTGAGCTTTCCCGGCGGCGGCTATGGCTATCAATGGTGGGTGCCGGCCGGCGGTATCTTCGCGGCGCAGGGCATTTTCGGGCAGTCGATCATCGTCGATCCGGCGAATAAGCTGGTGATGGTGACCAGCGCTGCCTGGCCGCGTGCGAGCGATCGCGATTTGTCGGCGGCGCGGATGGCGTTTGCGATGAAGGTGCAGGCGGCGGTGAGGGAGTAGGGTGCCGTCCGTTTGCCCTGAGCTTGTCGAAGGGCGACATCCACCGCTGTCTGGATCGGCCCTTCGACAAGCTCAGGGCAAACGGCTGTTGGGGCGTATCCGAGAGGCGTTACCCCCGCAGCCGTTCGATCGCCTGTGCGAGCGCGACGTAGAGCTTGCCCATGTCCGACGAAAGCAACGTCACGCCCAGCGGGGCGCCGTCGCGCAGGGCGAGGACCTGACGCAGCATCGCTTCGAAATCATGGATGTATCGGTTCACCTGCTCGCGGAAGTCGGGGTCGCCTTCGTACAGCGACGACACTTCGCGTGCCTGACCGCTGTCGAGCAGGCGGACGGCGCGGCGGGTAAAGACGCCGCGGTCGCCCTTGAGATATGCGGCCCAGGCGCTGTCCGACACTTCGTGCGCGAACGCCTTTGAGATATCGATCGAGGCCGAGTTGAGCGCTTCGACCAGCAGCGACACGCGGCGCGCGAAATTGTCGCGGTCGGCGTTTTCGCGCTCGGCGCGCGCTTCGTCGATGCGGGCCTCGACCTGCGCCGAGGCGTCGTTGATCGACAGCATCTGATGCGCGAGTCGCTCGCTGGCGCGGGCGGCGGCGTTGACCGCACCCTGGGTCACTTCGCCCAGTTCGATCAGCTGGGTGCGGACGCTGGCGTCGAGCGCGCGGCGTAGCGCGGCGGAGCCGGCCTCTTCGAGCTGGCGGGTGGCTTCGGGGACAAGGCTGGCGAGTGCGACGCGGGCCTGATCCGACGCGGCGTTGGCGGTTTCGCGGATGCGGAGCAGCGCGTCGACCAGCTCGGGCGCGGCTTCTTCGGCGAAGCGGCGGGCATTGGCGATGGCGCGGTCGACCACATCCTCAAGCTGGCTGGTCTTGGCCTGACCGTCCTCAAGCGAATCGAGCAATGCCGCCTGGGTCTTGGCGAGCATGTCGCGCTGGGTGCGGACGACATCGGCAATCGCCTCGATCGCGTCATGCGTGCTTTCGGCGGCAGTGACGAGCGCGAGCAGTTCGGGCTTGGACGCGGCGATGACGCCACGCGTCGCCCCGATCCGCTGCTCCAACCGCACCAGCGCCTCGGGCATCGTTTCGTCCATCTCGCGGGCGGAGGCATCCAGCGCCGTGAGCAGTTCCTCGGCGGTCGCGATCACGCGGCGCGCGGTTTCGTCGCCATCGCGCAGCGTCGCGGCCATCGCATTGGCCGAACTGTCGAGCGCGCTGATCGAGGCGGACAGCGCCTGCGTGCGCTCCATCCCGTGGCTGTGCAGCGAGGCCAGCTGGCCATCGGCCTGGGCGATGCCGCCGGTGACCGAGGCGAGCAGGATATCGACTCGCGTCTGTTCCTCGCCCAGCCGGTCGGCGATGCGGCCGATCGTCTCTTCGACCTCGCCGATGCGGGTGCCGACGGTGTCGATGCTGTCGCGCCCGGCCTTGTCGAGTGAGGCCTGATTGGCGGCGAGCATGGCGAGCATCGCTTCGCCCTGCGCGGCGATGCCCTTACGCGCCTCGTCCACCGCAGCGGCGGCGCGGTCGAGCATCGCGTCCACGGTCTCGGACATGCTGGCCGCGACGCCCTCAAGCCGGGTGCCGGCGGATTCGCTGGTCGCTTCCATCCGGGAGATGTGTGCAGCGAGGCGCTGGGCCGCGCCGCCCGCGATGCTGTCCGCCTCGCGCCCGCGCTCTCCGAGCGCGACGAGCTGCGCATCGAGCGCCGAGGCATGTTCGCTGGCCTTCATGCCCGCCGCATCGAGCGTCGCGGCCATGCCGGTCATTTCCTCATGCGCGCGCGGCAGCGAGGCGAGGACGATGCCGACACTCTTTTCGGCGGACGCGCTGCTGTCGACCAGCTTCTGGGCGCTATCGGACACGGCGCGCGCCTCGGCGGCCATGCCGTTGGAGATTGCCTGAAGCCGTTCGGCGGCGCGGTCGCCCATCGCCATCAGCGCAGTGGTCTGGTCGGCGAGTTCGGCGCGGTTCGCTTCGATCTTGCGCGACAGGGTGGCGACGACGCGTTCCAGGCTCGCGGCTTCGGCACGCATCGCGCGGGCGGTGTCGCCGAACCGGCGTGCCTCGGCGGCGCTGCTGCGGCGGAGGAGCAGCCACAGGATGCCGATCAGCGCGGGCGGGATGCACAATGCTGCGATCAGCTGGATGAGGTCAGCGGGCGGGGGCGGGGCGGTGAAGACCGGCTGGAGCAACCAGCCGGCGACACCGATCCACGCCAGCACCAGCGCGAACGCGAAGGTTGCGGGGAGCCATGCGCTGCGCACGCGCGGCGGCTCCTCGTCGGCCTGAAGCGCCGTTTCGGGCGCGGCTGCCAAGGGCTCACCCGCCTCTTCGACGAGCAGCAGTTCGTCGTCCTCGTCGTCAAGCGGACGCGGTCCGATCTTGTTCGTTCCCCCGTTCATTGTCCCGGTTTAGCACAATCGCCCCATCGCCGCCTAGCATTGTGAAACCACTCATTAAGCACGCGGAATCTAGGGTCGGGCATGGCGTATGATCCCGGTGCAATCGATGCGACTCTGGCGGCGGCGGTGGGCGATGAGCCCGGGCTGATCGCGGAGCTTCGCGGGGCGTTCCTCGAAAGCGCGAAACGCGCGCTGGACGGGTTGGCCAAGGCCGATGATCCTGAGGCGTGGCGCGGTGCCGCGCTGCGGCTCAAGGGGCTGGCGGCGAGCTTTGGCGCGATCCGGCTGATGGCGCTGGCGCAGGATGCGGCGGATGCACCTGCGGGCGACCGCGCGGTGCTGCGCAAGATCGAACGCGCGGTGGAGCGGCTCTAGATCCGGTTCCGCTGCAGTTGCCCAATGCCGCCTTATCGGCAGCGGGCGTTCTCCGTTACAATTTCTCCCCAGGCAGTTTGCTCGCCTGCGCGATCCAGTCGGCCAACTGGTCCTCAAAATCGTCGCCCTCGCGGATGTGGAAATAGCGCGTGTCGCCGCTTTTCGACGGTTCGGGCGGGACCGGGTTGAGGGACTGGCCGCGGAAGAAGGTGAGCTTGAGATAGCGCTCGAAGCAGTGGAAGCTGAAGAACCAGATGTCCTTCTCATGGCCGTAGAAGGGCGAGTTCCACTTGATCGCGCGCTGCACCCCGGGAACAATCCGCTCGACCAGCGCGTCAACGCGTGCGGCTGCGTCGTGTTTCCAGCCGGGGACAGCGGCGACATAGGCGCGGACGGGGGCGTCGCCATAGCCCTTTTCAATCTGGGGATTGCCTCCAGAAAGCAGCTTTGGGGTCGTCATCGACGGGCTCCGTCAAGATAATTGCCGAGGCCGCAGATTGAGCGGGAAGATCGGTCGCCGCAACCCGGTAGTCGATCACCCCTTCCATCGCTGGCCCGCCGCGCTAGGCTTGGGCCATGTCGATGTTGACCCTCGCTTCGTTGCTGCTGCTCGCCGGTCAGGCGCAGCTGCCCCCCGCACCCGATGCCGCGACGCAAAAGCGGGTCGATAAGGTGTTGTCTCGCGCGCCGGTGATCGACGGGCATAATGACCTACCATGGGAATTGCGCAGTTCGCATGACTCGCGGGTTGAGGGGGTTGAGCTGCGTGCCGATACGGCGTCGCTGGACAATCCGCTGCAGACCGACATCCCGCGGCTACGTAAGGGCAAGGTCGGCGGGCAATTCTGGTCGGTCTATATCCCGGCGAGCATGACCGGGCCGAAGGCGGTGGAGGCGACGATCGAGCAGATCGACATCGTCCGCCGGATCGTCAATCGCTACCCGCAGGACTTTGCGATGGCGCGCACGGCCGCCGATGTGCGGCGCATTTCGCGGCAGGGCAGCGTCGCTTCGCTGATCGGGGTCGAAGGCGGGCACCAGATTGACGGGCGGCTGGCGGTGCTGCGCCAGTTCCATGAGCTGGGCGTCGGATACATGACGCTGACCCATGGCAAGAGCCTGAGCTGGGCGGATTCGTCGACCGATGCACCGCGCGCCAACGGCCTGTCCCCATTCGGACGCCAGGTGGTCGCGGAGATGAACCGGCTGGGGATGCTGGTCGATGTCAGCCATGTCTCGGACGCGACAATGGCGGCGGTGTTCGAGGTCTCGAAGGCGCCGGTGATCGCATCGCACTCCTCGGCGCGTGCGGTGACGGACCGGCCGCGCAACGTTCCCGACGCGCTGCTGCGCGGGATCGCGAAGAATGGCGGGGTGGTGATGATCGCCTTCTACCCCGGATTTCTGTCGCAGGAGTGGAGCGCGTGGGACCGCAAGCGCACCGACTTTGCGAAGGAACGCGGCGTGCCCGCGAATCTCTATGGCGGCCAGACCCCCGCAGTGCTGGCGGAGTGGGAGAAGGCCAACCCCGAACCGGTGGTCAGCGTCGCGCACGTTGCCGACCATGTCGAGCATGTCGCAAAGATCGCCGGGCGCGACCATGTTGGCATCGGCGGCGATTATGACGGGATCAGCGGCACCGGTCCGGTGCAGATGAAGGGTGTCGACAGCTATCCGTTGCTGTTCGCCGAACTGGCGCGGCGCGGGTGGAGCGATGCCGATCTGGCGAAGCTGGCGCAGGGCAATGTGCTGCGCGTGATGGAGCGGGCGGAGGCGGTCGCCCGGTCGATGAAGGGGCAGCCGCCGATCGACGCGACCGCGCCCGAATAGCGCGCAAGGGCCCGGCTTTCTATCCGCCGCCGTTCGTCGCCGACGGAAGGCGGCGGGAAGCCGGCAAGAAAAAAGGGCGCCCCCGAAGGGACGCCCTTTCAATTCTACCGGACCGCGTGGGCCCGCGAAGAACGAACCGGATTAGCCAGCGACGTTGTCGGCAGCTGCGTCCAGGTTGTCAGCAGCGTTCTCGGCTGCGTCTTCGACGACTTCGTTGGTCGCGTTGTCAGCAACCATTTCCATGTTGTCGGCAGCTTCTTCGAGGCCGGCAGCGACGTTCTCGGCGGTGTTGTTCGTGGCAGGCGTGTTGCAAGCAGCGAGCGACATCAGGCCGGTCGCGGCAGCGACGATGAGAATCTTCTTCATTCGTTTGCTCCCAAGCAAAGCTATTTCGGTTCGCCCCGGCCCGATTGCCGTGCGAGTTAGTCGGAATAGCGCCCGTTACGCGTCCGTCAATGGAAATTCATCTGTCAGCAAGGTTTGCGGCGAGCCGAAATGGTGCAGCGCATCACTTGACCGGACCGATTTCCTCAGGCGCGTTCGCGACGACCGCAAGCATCGCCGTCCACGCCGCGACGTTCTGGCGCAGCTGAACCGGATCGACCTTGTCGAGCGTGTCGTCGGGGGTGTGGTGGAGGTCGAAATAGCGGCTGCCATCCTGTTGCAGGTCGATGCCAGCGACTCCGGACGCGACCAGCGCAGCGACGTCCGCGCCTCCGCCCGCGCGCTCACGACCACGACTTATCCCCAGCGGCGCGAGCGCGGTGGCGACGCGATCGCCAACCGCCTTGGCGCTGTCGGGCAGTTTGAAATCGACGCGCCAGATGCGGTCCGCGCCAAAGTCCGATTCGGCGGCGAGGGCGTGGTTCTCGTCCTTGTGCGCGTCGAAATAGGCCTTGCCGCCGAATACGCCGACTTCCTCGGCCCCGGCCCACAGGATGCGGATCGTGCGGCGCGGCGTGCCCGCGTCCATGATCCGCTTCGCTGCCGCAGCGACGATGCCACAGCCGGTGGCGTCGTCGAACGCACCGGTGCCGAGGTCCCAGCTGTCGAGGTGGCAGGCGACGACGACCATGCCAGCCGTGGGATCGCTGCCGGGGACTTCGGCGATGACGTTGCCCGATTCGGTGGTGCCGATCTGGCGGGGCGTGAGGGTCAGCTTGACCTTCACCGGCTGGCCGCGCTTGACGATGCGTTCGAGCTGCTCGGCATCGGGGAGCGACAGCGCGGCGGCGGGGATCGGCGTCACGCCATCGGCGAAATTGGTGACGCCCGTATGCGGGTTGCGATGATAGTCGGTGCCGATGGACCGGATCAGGATCGCCGCCGCGCCCTTGCGTGCCGCGACGGTCGGCCCGCTGCGCCGGGCGGCACCGAACGCGCCATATTGCGACCCGTCCTGGGTGCGGGTCATGCCGTGGCTGACAAAGGCGATCTTGCCCTTGAGGCTGCCGTCGGGCGCGGCGTTGAGCGCGGCGAGGTCGGCGAAATAGACGATCTCCGCCTCAAGCCCCTTGCCGCTGGTCGCGCCCGAATTGCCGAGCGCGGTGAGGTGGAGCGGCTGGGGGAAGGGGGCGAGCACCTCAAGCGTTTCAGCGCCGCGCACCCAGGTTTTCATCTGGAACGGTTCGTTGCGGACATTCTTGAACCCGAGCGCAGCCAGCTTCTTGAGCGACCAGGCGCGCGCCCGCGCTTCAGCCTCGGTCCCGGCGAGGCGCGGGCCGACTTCGGTGGTCAGCCCTTCGGTAATCTCATAGGCCAGATCGTCCTTGAGCGCGGCGTCGCGCAGCGCGGCCGGGTCCATCCCTTGGGCAAAGGCGGTGGCGGGGAGCGCGAACAGGGCGGTCGCGGCGGCGAGGCGGGTGAAGCGATGCGTCATGCATGCCGTCCTAAAGTCGCGAAACGCATTCGTCATGGGCCGAAACCCCTTCCGATCGACAAAAACTGGGGTAGGTCATGGCGATGAGTGGCGATTCAGAGATGTTTGATAGGATCATCGCATTCGTGCGCGGCATCGGCATTCCGGTGACGGAGGACGTGGTTGCAGGCGATTCGTTCCTGCCAGCGGTCACGGTCATGGGCGGTGGCGTCGTGGTGGACCGCGCGCGCCTGCAATGGCCGGGCGATATCCTGCATGAAGCGGGGCATCTGGCGGTGCTGGAGCCGGCGGCGCGGAGTGGCGAAGTGCCAGACGACAGCGCACTGGAGCTGGCGGCGATGGCGTGGTCCTATGCCGCGGCGATCGAGTTGGGCATCGATCCGGGAATCGTGTTCCATGAAGGGGGCTATAAAGGCGGCGGTCCGGGCCTCGCGCAGACTTATGCGATGGGCCTGTATATCGGCCTGCCAGAACTGGTTGCAGCTGGCATGGCGCACAGCGCGCTGACCGCGCCGGGGGGGGCGCCTGTCTATCCCGATATGGTCCGCTGGCTGCGCTGATTGCCTTGAGGGCGCGCCATCGCTACATCGCGCGTCAAATCCCGACCCACCAGTTCGATCGAACGGAGACCACAAGTGGCCGCCCAATACGCATATGTCATGAAGGACATGACCAAGTCCTTCCCCGGCGCGCAAAAGCCGGTGCTGAGCAACATCAGCCTGCAATTCTATCAGGGCGCGAAGATCGGCATCGTCGGCCCGAACGGCGCGGGCAAGTCGACCCTGATCAAGATCATGGCGGGGATCGACAAGGATTACACCGGTGAAGCCTGGCCGGGTGAGAACATCACCGTCGGCTATCTGGAGCAGGAGCCGCAGCTCGACCCGAGCAAGTCGGTGCTGGAGAACGTGAAGGACGGCGCGCGCGAGACCGCGGATCTGGTCGAGCGCTTCAACGCGATCTCCGCCGAAATGGGCGATCCCAAGGACGACACCGATTTCGATGCGCTGATGGAAGAGATGGGCGATCTTCAGACCAAGATCGACGCGGTCGATGGCTGGAGCCTCGACAACCAGCTCGAAATCGCGATGGAAGCGCTGCGCTGCCCGCCGGGTGACTGGCCGGTCGACAGCCTGTCGGGCGGTGAGAAGCGCCGCGTCGCGCTGACCCGGTTGCTGATCCAGAAGCCGTCGATCCTGCTGCTTGACGAACCGACCAACCATCTCGACGCCGAAAGCGTAAAGTGGCTGGAAAACCACCTGAAGGAATATGCCGGCGCGGTGCTGATGATCACCCACGACCGCTATTTCCTCGACAATGTGGTGGATTGGATCCTCGAACTCGATCGCGGAAAGTATTTCCCGTACGAGGGCAACTACTCGACCTATCTCGAAAAGAAGGCCAAGCGCCTCGAGCAGGAGGACCGCGAGGCCACCGGTCGCCAGAAGGCGATCAAGGACGAGCTGGAGTGGATCCGCGCCGGCGTGAAGGGCCGCCAGACCAAGTCCAAGGCGCGTATCTCGAAGTTCGAACAGCTGGTCGAAGCGCAGTCGCAGCGCACGCCGGGCAAGGCGCAGATCGTCATCCAGGTGCCCGAGCGGCTGGGCGGCAAGGTGATCGAACTCGACAATGTGTCCAAGGCCTATGGCGACAAGCTGTTGTTCGAGAACCTGTCCTTCACGCTGCCCGCAGGTGGCATCGTCGGCGTGATCGGGCCGAACGGCGCGGGCAAGTCGACGCTGTTCAAGCTGATCACCGGGCAGGAAACGCCCGATAGCGGCACGATCGAGATGGGGACCACGGTCCGCCTCGGCTATGTCGATCAGAGCCGCGACCACCTCAATCCGGCCAACAATGTCTGGGAGGAAATCTCCGACGGGCTCGATTACATGAAGGTCAACGGCCACGACCAGTCGACCCGCGCCTATGTCGGTGCGTTCAACTTCAAGGGCCAGGACCAGCAGAAGAATGTCGGCAAGCTGTCGGGCGGTGAGCGCAACCGCGTCAACATCGCCAAGATGCTGAAAAAGGGCGGCAACGTACTGCTGCTCGACGAACCGACCAACGACCTCGACGTCGAAACGCTGGGCGCGTTGGAAGAAGCGATCGAGAATTTCGCGGGCTGCGCTGTGGTCATCAGCCACGACCGTTTCTTCCTCGATCGCCTCGCTACGCACATCCTGGCGTTCGAGGGCAATTCGCACGTCGAATGGTTCGAGGGGAACTTCGAGGCGTATGAGGAAGACAAGCGGCGTCGTCTGGGCGATGCGGCGGATCGGCCTACTCGGTTGGCGTACAAGAAGCTGACGCGGTAATTGCCCCATTGACCTGCATCGCTGCGCCCGAAAGGGTGGCGGCGATGCAGACCTATTCCAGCCTTCGCGATATCCGTGGTTTCGAGACGCTGTGGGCGGAGCTGACGTTCCGCGCGCCGCGCGAGGTTCGGCGCGACCAGAGTGAGCGGATGCTGATCGACACGCTCGGACTGGGGCTTGAGCAGTTGATCCAGTATCTGGGCTGGGAGCGGCCCGAGCTGGCTGCTTTCGAGGAATGGGTGATTGCGACGGCCGGGCGGCCAGATCCGCTGACGGTGGCGCGCTACCATGCGGCGCTGGACGGCGCGCCGCTGCCTGAAGAGGTTCAGGCGCGGCTCGATGCGATCGACGCGATGCCCGATGTGCTGGATGCCGAGGATCTTGAGCATTGGGAACGCGAGGGCTGGGTGACGCTGCGCGGTGCGATTGCGCGCGACGAGGCGGCGCAGGTCGAGGCGTTGCTGTGGCGGTTGCTGGACGCCGATCCGGCGCGACCGGAGAGCTGGTACGGCCAGGACCTCAACGGCATCATGGTCCAGCATTTTCAGGACCCTGCGCTGGAAATCGCGCGCCGCTCGCCGCGCGTCCACAAGGCGTTTGCGCAGCTCTGGGGCACCAGCGACCTGTGGTGCATCGTCGACCGGATGAGCTTCAATCCGCCCGAGATACCGGGCCGGCCGTTTCAGGGGCCGAAGATGCACTGGGACGTCAGCCTCGCCCGGCCGATTCCGTTTGCGACGCAAGGCATTCTGTATCTGACTGACACCGCCGCGGATCAGGGGGCGTTCGCGCTGCTCCCCGGCTTCCACCACCGGCTCGATGCGTGGCTGCAGGAGATTGGCGATACCGACCCGCGCATGGTTCACCTCGACCCGCAAGCGATGCCGATCGCGGCGGGGGCGGGGGATCTAGTGATCTGGCGCCAGGACCTGCCGCACGGCGCCAGCCCCAACCGCGCGACGCGGCCACGGATGGCGCAATATGTGAACTTCTATTCGCCCGCGCTGACGGTCCACCGCGACTGGCGGTGAGGGGCGTCAGAGGGTTGCGGTCTCGACCGTCAATCCGGGGATGGTGGCGGCGGTGATTGCCGAGCCAAAGGCGGTCTCACGCTGCTCGGCATAGCTGCCTTCGGCGGGCGACCACATCTGGTGGATCACCCGGTCGGTGACGTCGACGACCCAATATTCCGGAACTTCGTGACGGGCATAGAGCGCAACCTTGGCACCCATATCCTTTGCACGGGAAGAGGCAGCAACCTCGATGACCAGCCCCACTGACGAAAGCGGGACTGGCCCGGCTCCGCGCGGCTCGCTGGTCAGCAGCAGATCCGGATCCGGCAGGCTATGCTCGTCAAGAGCAAGGCTGACCTCCACCAACGGCGTCAGGGGAGAGCCGAGTTCCTTCAGCCTGTCCCGAAGCGCGTCGTACAACCCCATTTTGATAACGCCGTGGGGACGGTATTGCGGACTCATGACGATGATGTCCCCCTCGATCAGTTCGGTCCGCAAGCCCTCAAAGGCACCTGCCTCAAACAGCGTGAGATAGTCATCGACCGTGAGTCGATACTTGCCAGGAGGAGGGGAGATGTCCTGCGCCGTCATGCGCCTATCCTATCACAGCTGTGGTCGCCCTCAATCCCCCGTCACGCGTAGTGGCCCCAGGTCGCCCAATCCCACCGTGCCGCTCGCCATTGCCAGCATCCGGTCAAGGCTCGTCTTGGCCTTCAACCGGATATCCTCGGCAATCTCGATCCGCGGTTCGAGGTCGCGCAGCGCCACGTAGAGCTTTTCCAGCGTGTTGAGTGCCATGTACGGGCAGATGTTGCAGTTGCAGTTGCCGTCCGCACCGGGCGCGCCGATGAAGGTCTTTTCCGGCACCGCCTTTTCCATCTGGTGGATGATGTGCGGTTCGGTCGCGACGATCAGCGTGTCGCCGTCGAAGTCCTTGGCATATTGCAGGATGCCGCTGGTCGATCCGACATAATCGGCATGGTCGAGCACGTGCGGCGGGCATTCGGGGTGCGCCGCGACCGGGGCGCTCGGGTGCTGCGCCTTGAGCTTGAGCAGCTCGGTTTCGCTGAACGCTTCATGCACGATGCACACGCCCGGCCACAGCAGCATGTCGCGGCCCATCTTGCGGTTGATATAGCCGCCGAGATGCTTGTCGGGGCCGAAGATGATCTTCTGCTCCGGCGGGATTTGGCTCAGGATCTTTTCGGCCGACGAGCTGGTGACGATGATGTCGCTGAGCGCCTTCACCTCGACCGAGCAGTTGATGTAGGTCAGCGCGATGTGATCGGGATGCTGCGCGCGGAAGGCCGCGAACTGGTCGGGCGGGCAGCTGTCTTCCAGGCTGCACCCGGCGTTCATGTCGGGCAGGATCACGGTCTTGTCGGGCGACAGGATCTTGGCCGTTTCGGCCATGAAGCGCACGCCGCAGAATGCGATGACTTCGGCATCGGTTTCCGCTGCCTTGCGGCTCAGTTCAAGGCTGTCACCGACGAAATCGGCGAGGTCCTGAATCTCCGGCTTCTGGTAATAATGCGCGAGGATGACCGCGTTGCGCTCCTTGCGCAGGCGGTCGATCTCGGCGCGAATGTCGATGCCGGACAGGTCGGTGCGTGCGTTCATCGTGATGCCCTCTGATTCGGGCCTCACATGGCCTTGTCGCGCGCGCCGTTCAACCCATTGGCGGCATTGGGCCGAACTCGAGCGGCGCAACCGCTGCGCCGGGCGTGCCTGCGGTGACCCAGCCATAGATCGCATCGCCGATCGGCGAATAGACGATCGCCTCGGTCCCCGCCATCACCGCCAGGATCGTTCCGATCCCCCACAACCACGCGCGATGGACGCGCCCGGTGCGGCGCAGATCGCGGATCATTCCGGCAATCGGGAAGGCTAGTCCGCAGACCATCGCGATCTGATAGGACCAGGGGATCATCAGCGGCATCGGCAACAGCCGCCCGAAACCGGGTCCAAGCAAAGCCGCCATCGCGCATAGATGCAGGCGGCGGTGCCAGTCGGTGCGCTTGCGCATCGCGACAGCCGCGCTGGTCAGGCCCGCGAAGAGCAGCACGACCAGCGGGTTGGCGATCAGGAAATGCTGGGGGCGGAAGAAGAAGGGCGCCTGCGCCAACTGGATGCGCCAGATGATGACGGCAAAGCCGGCCACCACCATCGCCGCGACCCAGCCAGCCGCGAGCCAGCCGAGCCGGCGGTGCAGTGCGAGCGACCCGCGTGTCGCGAGAAAGGTCTGGGCGACATAGAGCACCACCCAGCCAAAGAAGATGACGCCATGAACATGGACGAACAGCGGCGCGCCGAAGTTGGATCGCCCCATCGCCAAATGGAGGCTGAATCCGGAAACCAGAATGAGCGCCATGAGGATTGCGCTGATTTCAAAGAAACGTGAATCGCGCGTGCGCGCGAACGCCGCGTCGTTAGCCAAAGTCGCCATAAGCTGCCCCCGCAACCAGTCTGTGGAGGCGGCAATACCATATTGCCGTCGCAGGGTGAACGCCTAGTTTGCGTCTGCTTCGCGCTGTTCGCGTTCGCGCATCACCTGATCGACCGGCTTGGACATATCCCAGCGTTCGCCGTCGCGCAGCGTCCGTTCGGGCGGAAAGGTGACGACGACGCGCACTTCGCCCATGCTGGCGGCGGTCAGCGGCTGGGCAAGCAGGCGGGCGATGGCGGCACGGCCGAGTTCGCGTGCCTGGGCCATGCGCTCCGGGCTCTTCGCCTCGCGCTCGGCGACGGTGGTGGCACGGGCGGATGTGCTCTTGCTCAGCGCTTCGGCGGCGTCGCGGGTGACGAACAGCCCCTTCGTCTCGATCAGCGTGCGGCGGCCTTCATCGGTATTGGCGGGAGCGGCGGTCACGTCGGGGGCGTCGACGATCAGCGTGCGGGTCTGGGCGTTCCATTGCAGATCGCCTGCGCCAAGCCGCGACAGGTCGACGAAATAGCTGACCGAATAGGGCATCTTCACGACCTGATCGCTGCGCAACAGGCCAAGGCCGCGGGTGTCCGATGCGGTCGCCTGAACGGTGCCGGTCAGTTCGGCGACTTTGAGCGTGCCGGCACCATCGAGGCGCGCGGTGACGATCTGCGTGACCGGATCTCCGCCATCGGCGGGCAGGGTTTCGAGGCGGGTCTCCGCAAAGCGATCCCATGAGATCCAGGCGGCCGCCGCGATCACCGCCAGCGCTGCGGTCGCCAGCAGAGTGCGGAGGGGGCGGTCGGTCATGCTGCGCTGTGCCATTCGCCGTCTTCCTCTGTTACCAGGCCCCGGTTCTGCAGGTCGATCAGATGCGCCAGCACCGACCGCCCGGCGGCACCGGTCAGACGCGGGTCGAGGCCGACATACATGCGTGTCACCATGTCGGGGATTGCGCCGACCTGCTGGCCGAGCAGGCGCAATATCTGACCCTCGCGCTGCTTGCGATGGCCCATCATGCCGCGTGCCAGCCGCTGTGGCGTCGTCACTTCCGGACCATGGGCGGGGTAATAGACGCGGTCATCGCGTGCGAGCAACTTGTCGAGGCTGGCCATGTACGCGCCCATATCGCCATCGGGCGGCGCCACGACGCTGGTCGACCAGCCCATGATGTGATCGCCGGTGAACAGCGCGCCGCTTTCGCTCAGGGCAAAGCAGAGATGGTTGGACGTATGGCCGGGGGTCGCGACGGCTTCGAGCGTCCAGCCATCCCCGGACACGCGCTCGCCATCGGCCAGCACGCGGTCAGGGGCGTAATCGCGGTCGAACGCTGCGTCCGCACGCGGCCCATCATCGTCGAGCGCGAGCGGGGCGCAGCCGATGATCGGCGCGCCGGTCGCGGCGGCGAGCGGGCGGCTGGCCGGGCTATGGTCGCGATGGGTGTGCGTGCACAGGATCGCGCGCACGGGCCGACCGGCGATTGCGGCGATCAGCGCATCGAGATGGTCGGGCAGATCGGGGCCGGGGTCGATCACCGCGACATCGCTGGTTCCGACCAGATAGGTCTGCGTGCCGGTATAGGTGAAAGGGGAGGGGTTGGCGGCGAGAACCCGCGCCACCAGCGGTTCGAGTTGCATCGCCACGCCGGTTGTCGCGTCATCCATCGTCTTGAAATGGCGGTTCATCGGCGCGGGCACAACCCCGAACGCTGCGCGAGACGGCCCAACGACGCGCACGCGAACGGGCCGGCCGCGTGAAGGGGTCGCGGCCGGCCCTGGAGGAGACACCGCGCGGCGATGGACTAGCCGCGCGATGGTCCGCGTGGCGATCAGTCCTTGTCGGCCGTTTCCAGCTCGCGCATCGCATCGTCGATGCCCTTGAGCGCGGCGGCCTTTTGCTCGGCGCCGAGGTCGGTCTGTTCCTCGATCGAGCGCCGGGCCATTTTGAGGCCCATCACGGCGTGACGCTTGCCCATGTCGGCGCTCGCGATGGCGAAGACCTCGGCACGGCGAGCGAGCGCTTCGGCACCCTTTGCGTGCGCTTCGGCAGCACTGGCGCGCATCTCGATGCGGTCGGTGCAGAGCACGACGACCCGCTTGTCCCCATCGCGCTTCTCGATCTTGATCGAGTCATCCTTCGATCCGCCGCACTTCATCGATTTCACATCGACATCCATGTCGCCGGTGAACACCATGTCCTTGCCTTCGCCCTTCAGGCGGATGACGCGGGTTTCGACCTTGCCCTTAGAGCCCTTGTCCTTGCTGCCGGTGCGCTCGACCAAGACCATGCGATGGACGCGCTTGTCCTGGGCGTCTTCGGGTGCTTCCGGCGCGGCTGGCGCTTCCGGCACCTGCGGCAGATCGGGCATCCAGGCCGCTGCCGGTACGGGGGGCACGGCGGGGACAGCGGGCGGAGCCGGCACGTCGGGCTGACTGATGGCAGCACCCGCGCCAGAGGCGGTCAGCGCAAGTCCGGCGAGGGTCAGCGCCGCGGCGCCGGCGATTCCGGTGGTGACACGGGCACGCGACTTGGGATTGTGTTTCGAGAGCATTTTGAGCCTCCCCTTGAGTTCGTTGACGGTGTGTAGGTGGCATGCCGCCGAGACCGCACCCCCATGCGCGGACTTGACGATGGCGCGGCCATAGGCATGGCGCAGCGCCGGTGCGCGGCCTGAGAGCACAAGGGCGTCGCAGGCCAGTTCCTGGTCGGCACGGAAGGCGCGAAACGCCCGCCATGCGACCGGGTTGAACCAATGGAGCGCGAGCACGACCAGCGCGATCCAGTTGGCAATCAGGTCACCACGCATATGGTGCCCGAGTTCATGGGCGAGCGCGAGGTTGCGCTCGACCGGGTCGTAGCGTTCCGCAAAGTCCCGCGGGAACGCGACATATTTGCGCCAGATACCAAAGGCGAGCGGCCCGGTGGCGGCATCGGTCTCGATGACATGGACGCGCCCGTCCGCGACGGTGCGGCGCACCTCGGCCTTGCGCATCAGATTGGCGCAGAAGCGGGAATGCGAGATGACGTGCCACAACAGGAAGGCGAGCGCGCCCACGGCCCAGATGGTGCCGATCACCAGCAACATGCTCGGTCCGCTTACCGTGACGACGCTCGCCTCGGTGACTGTGGCGCTCGTGCTGGCGGCCATGTCGATCTGTGCCTGGATCAGTGCCTGATCGATGATCGCCTGAGTGCTGGGGGCGGCAGTGGGCGCCTCGGCAGCGTAGTTCAGCCCGCCGAGAAACTCGGTGAAGCTCCACGCGCCGGGCAGCGGCGGCATCAGCAGCCGCAGCACCGGCAACAGCCATAGCGCATAGGCGATGTTGGGACCGAATTGCTCGCGCACCGGCTTGCGCAGCGCGAGGACCAGCAGCATCAGCAGCGTGGTGGCGATGCAGGTTTCGACCATCCAGGCGATCATTGCTTGATCTCCTTCAGCAGGGCTTCGATCTCGGCGATGTCCTGATCGGTCAGCGCGTCGCGTTCGGCGAGATGCGCGACCAGCGGGGTCAGCTTGCCCCCGAACAGCCGGTCGATCAGGCGGCGCGACTCACCCTCGACATAGTCGCCACGCGAGACGAGCGGGCGGTACTGGTAGCGGCGGCCATCCTCTTCGGCGGCAATCACGTTCTTGGCGAGTAGGCGGCCAAGCAATGTCTTGACGGTGTTGGCGCTCCATGCGCGGGCGGGGGTCACCCGCTCGACCACGTCCTGCGCCGTCAGGGGCGATTCCTCCCATAGCACTTCCATCACGGCGTGCTCGGCATCGCTGATTCGCTCGGTCATCGCATCCCTCTTTGACTACGGGTGTAATCGTTACGATCACATCTGTAGTCAAGGGGCTGAATGGACGATGAATGATATTCAGGCGCGACGAGAGCGCCGCGCCTGTCGGAAATTCTGACAGCTTTGCGAAAGGCTAAATTCGGTTAACCACCGTTCTCGGCGGTTTTGCGCGGGTTGTGCGAACTGGCACGGGTGGTGCAACACTAAGGGCACATGTGTTCACCCTCGTGTGTGACGCTTCAGGGGCGGGTGGCTTTCGGGCCACCCGCCCTTTCCCGTTCAGGCTGATGCATAGTCCACCGGGCTGCCGTCGCGGCGGCGGCGGCGTCGGAACAGGCGCATGCTGTCTTCCTCCAGACGCTCGGCCGCGCGGGCCATCGCCTTGGGATAGATTTCGGTGAACAGCCGCTCGAACGTGCGGTCCCAGCCATAGCGTTCGACCACCATCGCGCGGGCGCGGGCACCGACCAGCTCGGCGCCATCCTGCCACAGCTTCACGACATTCGCCGCCATCGCGGCGGTATCGTCGACCGGTCCGAGCAGGCCAAGGCCGTGCGGGACGCGGTCTGGCATCGCCCCGCTGGCGACGCCGACCACCGGAAGGCCGCACGCCTGTGCCTCCAGCACCGAGATGCCGAACGTCTCATCCGCCATCGCCGAGACATAGATGTCCGACGAGGCGAGCGCGCGGGCGAGGCCGGCGCGATCCTTCTCGAACCCGGTAAAGGCGATCGGCAGGTCCGACGCCTCCCGCGCGAGCCGATCACGCAACTTGCCGTCGCCGATCATGACCATTGCCGCATCGAGATCGGCGGGCAGGCGGCGGAACATGTCGACGAGCCGGTCCGCGCGCTTCTCGTTGTCGATGCGCCCCGCATAGACGAGCAGCGGCCCGTTACCTGGCAGACCAAGCGACGCACGATAGCCCGGATCCCGCCGCGCCGGGATGAACAGCCGGGTATCGACGCCGAGAGGCATCACGTCGGTCCGCGTGATCGTCTTGCGCGCGAGGATCGCCTGGGCATCTTCGCTCAGCGTGTAGACGCGGTCGAACTCGCGATAGGTGACCTCGGCGTAGCCATAAGCGAGCACGCGCATGAAGTCGGCCGCCATGCGCCCCGCTTTTGCCTCGACCACGCGGTGGATATGCGCGTTGGGGAAGTCGGTGCGATAGCCCGCGACCAGCGCAGTCTCCGGATAGTCACGGCGATGGTTGATCGCGGTCCACGGGAGAACCCATGGGCAGAGCGATTCGATGATGTCCGGGCGATAATGCGCCAGCAGGTCGCGCACCGCGTCGGTCCGCAGGATGAAGCGGTAGTTGGGGCTACCGCGCACCGGCTCTGCGCCAACCTCGGCAAAGATGTGGCGCCCGTTGATCGTGATCCGATCTTCGGGGCCGGGCACGATCTGGAGCAGCTGGTGCGGCGTGCGGGTGAGCACATAATCGCGCTTTTCGCGGAGATAGGTGCTGATGCCGCCGCCCCCCGCAGGCGAATAGCTCTGCGTCAGGTCACAAATAAGCAGGGACGCACTGTCCCGTACCGCCGCGCCAGGCGCGGCAGCAATTGGTTGTACAAACATACGCTTTTACTCGTCTTCCAACCCCCCGTTACGAGGCCGAAATTACGAGGCCGAAACGCCCTTCTCTTCGAGAAGTTGCGCGAGCTCACCGCTCTCGTACATTTCCATCATGATATCCGAACCGCCGATGAACTCCCCCTTCACATAGAGCTGGGGGATGGTCGGCCAGTCGGAAAACGCCTTGATACCCTGGCGTACTTCCTGATCCTGCAACACATCGACGCTTTCGAATTCGACGCCAAGATGGCTTAGGATCGAAACCGCGCGGTTGGAAAAGCCGCACTGCGGGAACAGCGGCGTGCCCTTCATGAACAGCAGCACCGCGTTCGAATCGACGAGGGACTGGAGGCGGGCGTTGGTGTCGTCGGTCATGGTCATTCGCTCCCTGCCGGAACCGCAGTGGTCAGCTGAAGCGCGTGAAGCACGCCCCCCATCCGACCGCCAAGGGCGGCGTACACTGCCTGGTGCTGCCGGATACGGGGCAGCCCCCGGAAACTCTCACTGGTCACGCGGGCGGCATAATGGTCGCCATCCCCGGCGAGGTCGGTGATCTCGATCGCGGCATCGGGGATGCCGGCGCGGATCAGCGCCTCGATCTCGCTTGCCGCCATCGGCATGCTTACTGCGCTTCCATCAGCTGGCGGCGTGCTTCGATGGTCTTCTCTTCGACCGCCGCACGCACCGCGGTGCCGTCGATCTCGATGCCGGCGGCAGTGAGGTCGCCAAGCAGCTTGCGGATCACGTCGTCATCGCCCGATTCCTCGAAATCGGCCTGGACCACCGCCTTGGCATAGGCATCGGTCTCTTCGGGGGTCAGCGCCATCTTTTCGGCTGCCCACTGGCCGAGCAGGCGGTTGCGGCGCGCGGTCACGCGAAACGCCATTTCCTCGTCCCGGGCATATTTCGCCTCGAACGCGCGTTCGCGATCATCAAAGGTTGTCATCCAGCGTAACCCCTAAAATTGTGTCGTTGGGGAGATAGGGGCGGCCCGCGTGCATGGCAACGGGTTCGCCGCAGCGCGACCGACATTGCCCCGGATCGGGCGGGGCGGTAGGCGGCAGGCATCAGGGTTCAGGAGTTGCCATGTCCGTCTTCCACCTCGAAGGGTTCGACCTCGACGCATTCGTCGCCGCCACGCTGGCCGAGGACGTCGGATCGGGCGACGTGACCGCGACTGCGGTGATCCCGGCGGATGCGGTGTTCGACGGGGTGATGGACAGCCGTGATGCGGTGATCGTTGCGGGACTTCCGATTGCGGCTGCCTTTTTCCGCGCGCTCGATCCCGCTGTCGAGATTGAATTGCTCGCGGCAGAGGGCGATGGGGTCCCCGCGGGGAGTGACCTGATGCGGCTGCGCGGCAATGCCCGCGCGCTGCTGACCGCCGAGCGTTCGGCGCTCAACACCGTCCAGCATCTGTCGGGGATTGCGACCATGACCCGCGCCTATGTCGATGCGATGGCGGGGAGCGGGGCGACGTTGCTTGACACGCGCAAGACTATCCCGGGCCTGCGACGGCTGGAGAAATATGCGACGCGGATGGGCGGCGCGAAGAACCATCGCATGGGCCTCTGGGACGCGGCGATGATCAAGGACAACCATGTCGCCGTGGCCGGATCGGTGGAGGAAGCGGTGGCGCGGGCGGTGCGCGCGGGGATTGGCGCGATCATCGTCGAGGTCGACCGGATCGACCAGATCGCACCAGCGCTGGGGGCAGGTGCGACGCATCTGTTGCTCGACAATATGGGGCCGGAGCTGTTGCGCGAAGCGGTGGCGCTGGTCGCCGGGCGCGTGCCGACCGAGGCGTCGGGCGGAGTGCGGCTCGACACGATCGGGGCGATCGCCGCGAGCGGGGTGACCTATGTCAGCGTGGGGCGGCTGACCCAATCGGCGCCCGCCGCCGATATCGGGCTGGACTTCGCCCCCGCCTGACGCCTAGCATTTCGGTAACACAGGAGAGGGAAATCCATGCGACCTCAATCGATTATCCGTTTCGAACAGGCCTATCTGGCGTCGATCGTCGTTTGGGGGATCAACACGGCGCTTGGCTGGGGCACGCAGATGGCGACCGTCGAAGCCTCGTTCGCGCCGATGCCGGAGATGATCCCTGCGGGTCGCGCGATGCTGATCGGCTTTACCCTGTTCGCGCTCTTCGTCTCGCTGCTGCTTTGGTACTTCACCGCGCGCAAGGCGAGCGAGGTGACCAAGTGGATCATCGTCGCGTTCTTCGGGCTATCGGCGGTGGGGCTGCCGTTCACGCTGGCGGGATTCGAGACGACCGGCGTTTTGCCGGTGGCGCTGAATATCGTGACCTTCGTGTTGACGGCGGTTGCGGTGTGGATGCTGTTCCGCCCGGACGCCTCGGCATGGTTCCGTGCCAGCGATGGCAGCGTTCCTCCGCCCCCGATCGCCTGATCGGATCAACTATCGATGGTGGCGGTCGCCGGGTGGTGCTTGTCGAGGTGCCGCTTGATGATCTTCAGGTTGCGTGAGTTGGAGCGGTAGAAGAAGTCGGCGACGTCACCGACGCCGGGGATCAGCCCCAGCAGCCAGTCGAAACCGACATTGCCGACCATCCGCACCATCGCGCCACGCGACATGCCGATATTGCGCGCTTCCCAGACCATGTAGAGCCCCATCGCGGCGGCGATGACGTCGCCGCCGACCGGGACCAGACCGATCAACGCGTCAAGGCCAACGGTCTGGCGCGTGCCGGGGATGGTGAAGCTGCGTTCGAGCAGCTTTTCCAGCGCGACGACTCGCTGGCGCACCGAATGGGGATCGCGGCCGATCGAAAAGCCGGGGGTGGGCTGCATGCGGGTCGCCTTGGCCACGTTCGTGCTTCTCCTAAGGCTCGCGCAGATGGGTCAGCGGGTGCCAGGCGCGGGGGTTCGTCTGGAACGCCCTGAGCCTGAGTGCCGCGACCGACCAGCGCAGCGGTTGTGCGATCGGGATATAGCGATGCGCAGCGCTGAGTGCGAGGTCCGCCTCCGCGATCCGCCGAGCGCGCTCGCCCAGCGTGGGAGCATCGCGTGCGGCGTCGATGACAGCGCTCAGGTCTTCGGGGCAGGTTTGGCAGGCAGTGACCAGATACCAGCGCGCGCTGTCATAGGGCGCGACTGCGTCGATCAGGCGCAGGTCGGCATCTTCGCGTTCGTCGACCCAGGCGGGCTGGAGACCGATTGCGCGCAGGTCGGCAGCGACCTGGTACCACAGCAGCTTCGAGCCAAGGCTGCGCGGCATCGCGAGGCGGATCGTCGGGGGGGCACCGGGGTTGGCGGCGCGCCAGGCGGCGACGCGGTTGCGGGCGATCAGGCGGCGGTTGTCGAGCGGCTCGGCGAACCAGTCGGGCGCCTTGGGCGGCGACGCGGAGTCGAGCTGGGCGGGGAGGACGGTTTCGACCGGCGTCCACTCCGGACGAAACCGCGCGGTGAGCGCATCGCGATCGATCGCCATCGCCAGCGCCTCGCGATTGGCTGGGTCGGCGGTGAACCCCTCCTCCGACACGATCGCGAGGCCGAACAGGCCGGCGGCGGGGTCGATGCGGAGGTTCGCTGGCGCAATCCCGGCATGGTCGAGCAGCGGCCAGTCGCGGAAGGTGCCGCCGAGGATCAGGTCGGACTCACGCGCGGCAAAGCGGGCGAGCGCCACCGCGGCGCGCTCGCCATACAGCCTGACATCGTCCGCCGGATCCGGCTCGGTTGGCTCGTCCGGCATCTGGGTGGGGTCGATGGCAGGGCGCAGCAATGGCGCACCGCGGGCGGCCGCGGCGATACGAAACGGCCCGGTTCCGGCCAACTTGGCGCGGCGCAGGATCGCGAATTCGGGCTGGGCGAACAGCTTGAGCAGATCGGGGCGGGGGTGTTTCAGCCGGACCTCGACCACCTGAGGCGTCATCTCGACCACCTCGTCGATCACCGCGACGAACGGGGTGAGCGCGGACCGCGCGCGCGGGGCGATCGCCGCCCGCATGCTGGCGACGACATCGGCGGCGGTGATCCGCGTCCCATCGGCCCATTCGGCTTCGCGCAGGCGGAAGATGTAGCTGCGCCCGCCATCGGTGACGATCCAGCGTTCGGCGATGCCCGGCTCGATCCCGCCGACGGCGTCGAAGCGGACCAAGCCCTGCGCTGTCGCGCCGAGCAGGACGCTTTGCGTAAAGCCGAGTTCGACCTTTGTCGGATCGCGGAGCTCTGGCGGGCCGCCGATCGCGCTGACCACGACCGCGACGTCGTCCGGGCGTCGCTCACAGCCGCCCGCGATCAGCGCAAGCGCGACGGCGAGGGGCAGGGCGGGGAAGCGCATGCCCCAGCTTTATGGAGGCGGGGCGGGGAATCCAACCCCGCCCCGGCTTTGGGTCAGTTCTTTTCCTTGTCGACCAGCTTGTTCGCGCCGATCCACGGCATCATCGCGCGCAACTCGCTGCCGACCTGTTCGATCGGATGCGCTGCGGCAGCCTTGCGGCTGGCCTTCAGCTCGGGCTGGCCGGCGCGGTTGTCGAGCACGAAGTCCTTGACGAAGCGGCCCGACTGGATGTCCGCGAGCACACGCTTCATCTCGGCCTTGGTCTCGTCGGTGATGATGCGCGGGCCGGTCTTGATGTCGCCGTACTCGGCAGTGTTCGAGATCGAATAGCGCATGTTGGCAATGCCGCCTTCATAGAGCAGATCGACGATCAACTTGGTTTCGTGAAGGCACTCGAAATACGCCATTTCGGGGGCGTAGCCCGCCTCGACCAGCGTCTCGAACCCGGCCTGGATCAAATGGGTGATGCCGCCGCACAGCACGGCCTGCTCGCCGAACAGGTCGGTTTCGCACTCTTCCTTGAAGTTGGTTTCGATGATGCCCGAACGGCCACCGCCGACGCCCGAGGCATAGGCGAGCGCGACGTCATGCGCGTTTCCGGTCGCATCCTGATGGATCGCGATCAGGCAGGGGACGCCGCCGCCGCGGACATATTCGCTGCGCACGGTGTGGCCGGGGCCCTTGGGCGCGATCATGATCACGTCGATGTCCGCCGGCGGCTCGATCAGGCCGAAATGGACGTTGAGGCCATGCGCGAAGGCGAGCGCGGCACCCGGCTTCATGTTGCCGGCGATGTCGTCGGCCCAGATCGCGGCCTGATGCTCATCGGGTGCGAGGATCATCAGAATGTCGGCCCATGCGGCGGCTTCCTTGGTCGACATGACCTTGAAGCCTGCACCTTCAGCCTTCTTCGCGGTCGCCGAACCGGCGCGCAGCGCAACGGCGACTTCGGTCACGCCGCTGTCGCGCAGGTTCTGGGCATGGGCGTGGCCCTGCGAACCATAGCCGACAATGGCGATCTTCTTGCCCGTGATCAGGTTCAGGTCGGCGTCACGATCGTAATAGACACGCATTGCAGTGTTTCCCTTTGAACTTCGTCGCCCCGGCGCAGGCCTAGGCCGGCCTGCTGGGAGCGACAACATAGCGGCCCCGGCCTGCGCCGGGGCGACGAATGGTTTCGCTTACGCCGCCTCGCGCCCTCGCGCGATGGCGACGATGCCGGTCCGGGCGACTTCGATCAGGCCGACTTCGCTCATCAGTTCGATGAACTTGTCGATCTTCTCGGTAGTCCCGGTCACTTCGAACACGAAGCTGGAGATGGTCGCATCGACCACACGGGCGCGATAGACTTCGGACAGGCGCAGCGCCTCGATCCGGTGGTCGCCGGTGCCCGCGACCTTGACCAGCGCCAGCTCGCGCTCGACATGGTCGCCCTCGGCGGTGAGATCGTGGACCTTGTGCACCGGCACGAGGCGGTCGAGCTGCGACACGATCTGCTCCAGCACGTGCGGGCTGGCGCTGGTGACGATGGTGATGCGGCTCACCGATTTGTCGTCGGTGATCTCGCTCACCGTCAGGCTTTCGATATTATAGCCGCGCGCGGTGAACAGGCCGGCGATCCGGGCGAGGATGCCCGGCTCGTTGTCGACGATGATGGCGAGCGTATGCCGCTCGGCCTTTTCTTCCTTGATGTGCATGAGCTTAGACCAGCGCCTTGGCTTCGTCGTCCATTTCGCCGGAGACTTCGGCGGCCTGGAGGAGCATGTCGGTATGGGCGGCGCCCGACGGAATCATCGGGAAGCAGTTGGCGAGCTTTGCCACGCGGCAATCGACGATCACCGGCCCGTCATAGGCGAGCATGTCGGCGATCCCTGCGTCAAGCTGGTCGCGGTGCTCGATCAGGATGCCCTTCCAGCCATAGGCTTCGGCGAGCTTCACAAAATCGGGCAGGGAGTCGCTGTAACTCTCTGAATAGCGGCTGGAATAGGTCAGTTCCTGCCACTGGCGGACCATCCCCATATATTCGTTGTTGAGGATGAAGATCTTGACCGGCAGGCGGTACTGGGTCGCGGTCGCCAGCTCCTGAATGTTCATCTGGATCGACGCTTCGCCGGCGATGTCGATAACCAGCGCGTTGGGATTGCCCAGCTGCGCGCCGATCGCGGCGGGCAGGCCATAGCCCATCGTGCCGAGACCGCCGCTGGTCAGCCACTTGTTCGGGCTTTCGAAGTGGAAGTGCTGCGCCGCCCACATCTGGTGCTGGCCGACCTCGGTCGTGATGATCGGGGCCTGATCGCGCGTCGCCTCCCACAAAGCGCGGACGGCGCGTTGCGGCATGATCGTGTTGGCGTCGATGCCGGGGCCTTCCTCGGGGAAGTCGAGGCACTTGACCGCGCGCCACCCTTCGATGCGCCGCCACCATTCGGACAGGTCGGGCTTGGGATGCTGGCGCGCCTTCCAGATGCGCAGCATGTCCTCCAGCGCGTGGCCGACATCGGCGACGATCGGCAGGTCGACGCGGACCGTCTTGTTCATCGACGAGCGGTCGATGTCGATATGGATCTTCTTCGAATGCGGCGCGAAGGCGTCGAGCCGCCCGGTCACGCGATCGTCGAAGCGCGCGCCGACTGCGATGATCAGGTCGGCCTGATTCATCGCGTAATTGGCTTCATAGGTGCCGTGCATGCCGAGCATGCCGAGCCACTGGTCGGACGAGGCGGGAAGGGCGCCGAGCCCCATCAGGGTCGAGGTAACCGGCGCGCCGGTGATCCTGGCCAGCTCGCGCAGCAGCTGCGACGCGCCGGGGCCGGAGTTGATCACGCCGCCGCCGGTGTAGAAGATCGGCCGCTCCGCCGCCGCCAGCATCTCGACCGCCGCCTCGATCAGCGCCTTGTCGGCCTTGACCTGCGGGCGATAGGTCTTGTGCTGGATCGGGCCGGGCTTGGTGTAGCGCGCGGTCGCGATCTGGACGTCCTTGGGGATGTCGATGACGACCGGGCCGGGGCGGCCCGAGGTCGCGATATGGAACGCCTCATGCACCACCGCGCCGAGCTGTGCGGGGTCCTTCACCAGATAATTATGCTTGGTGCAGTGGCGGGTGATGCCGACGGTGTCCGCTTCCTGGAAGGCGTCGCTGCCGATCAGGTGCGTCGGCACCTGTCCGGTGATGACGACCATCGGGATCGAATCCATCAAAGCATCGGTGATGCCGGTGACCGCATTGGTCGCGCCGGGACCAGAGGTGACGAGCACGACGCCGGGCTTGCCGGTCGAGCGCGCATAGCCCTCCGCCGCGTGCGTCGCCGCCTGTTCGTGGCGGACGAGGATGTGGCGGATCTTCTTCTGCTTGAAGATCGCGTCGTAAATCGGGAGCACCGCGCCGCCCGGATAGCCGAACACGACCTCCACACCGAGGTCGACCAGCGCCTCGATCAGGATATCGGCTCCGCTTTTCTCGGCCACGTCAGGTCTCCTTGTTTGCCGCAGTGCAATGCGATGGGGGAAGCGCGCTGCTATGCGTATGATTGATGCGTGTCAAGAATTGTCTTTATACGATTCGTGCGAAATTGGCCATTCTATTGGAAATATCTGTCGCGTCAGTGCGTGGCCAGTCGGGTGGCGGCTGGTGCCGCAGCCAGGTATATTGCCGCTTGGCATATTGCCGGGTCGCCGCTTGAGCGCGCTCCAGCGCCTCAGCGCGGCCGAGTTCGCCGGCGAGCAGCGCGGCAATCTCGGGCACGCCGATTGCCTTGCGCACCGGGGCCTCGGGCGGAATGTCGTCACGGGCGAGCAGGGCCGCGACCTCATCGATCGCGCCTTCGTCGAACATCGCGGCCAGGCGGCGGTCGCAGCGCTCGGTGAGCCAGACGCGGTCGGGTAGGAGGATCAGCGGCGTGAGGTCGATCTGATCCCCGATCCCGCCGACCTTTGCCTGCTGCCACTCGGCGAGCGTGCGGCCGGTGGCGGTGACTACCTCCAGCGCGCGGGCGACGCGGGTGGTGTCGGCGGGGGCGAGGCGGGTGGCGGCTTCGGGATCGCGCTCGCTCAGCAGCGCGTGCGCTTCAGCAACCGGCAGCGCGCGCACCTCGGCGCGGATCGCGGGGTCGATGCCCGGCACCGGGGCGATGCCGTCGAGCAGCGTGCGGATATACATGCCGGTCCCGCCGACGAGGATGGGGAGACTGCCGCGCCCCTGCGCCGCTGCGATCTCCGCCTTGGCCTCCGCCGCCCAACGCGCGGCGGAATAATCGTCGGTGCCGGTGACGTGCCCGAACAGGCGGTGCGGGGCCTGTGCCTCTTCCTCCGCCGAGGGCCGCGCGCTGAGCACGCGCAGCTCGGCGTATACCTGCGCCGAGTCCGCGTTGATCACCGTGCCTCCGGTCGCCTGCGCGAGCGCGATCGCCAAAGCGGACTTGCCGCTGGCGGTCGGTCCTGCAATGAGCGCGACCCTTGGCCTGGAGGAGTGCGGCATGTTCATCGCGACGCTGATAGCAGCGGATCGGCTCGACGCGGGGGATATTTCCTCCGCGCTGGACAAGCTGAGCGATGCCGGGTGCGAGCCGCGCGGCGTCGAGACGCTGGACGAGGACAAGGCGAGCGACCTGTTCTTCGACGCGAACCCCGATGCGGCGCGTGCTGCGCTGGAGGGCGCGTTCGACCGGGTCGATGTGGTCGTGCAGCCCGCCGAGGGTCGCGAAAAGGCGCTGATCGTCGCCGATATGGATTCGACGATGATCACCGTCGAGTGCATCGACGAGCTCGCCGACTATGCCGGTATCAAGGCGCAGATTGCCGAAGTGACCGAAGCGGCGATGCGCGGCGAACTGGATTTTGCCGAGGCGCTGGACGCACGGGTGGCGTTGCTTAAGGGGCTGGGCGCCGATGCGATCGACCGTTGCCTTGCCGAGCGGGTGCGGCTGATGCCGGGCGCGCGGACGCTGGTGCAGACGATGAAGGCGCGCGGGGCGACGGCGATTCTGGTGTCGGGCGGCTTCACGCGCTTCGCCGAGCCGGTGGGCGCGCAGATTGGCTTCGACCGCGTGATCGCCAATGAGCTGCTGATCGAGGGCGATGCGCTGACCGGCGCCGTGACCAAGCCGATCGTGGATTCAGCGACCAAGGAAACGACGCTGCTCGGCGCGATGGCGGAGCTGGGGCTGGACGCCTCGGCGACGCTGGCGGTGGGCGATGGCGCGAATGACCTTGCGATGATCCGTAAGGCCGGGCTGGGTGTTGCCTATCATGCCAAGCCGATCGTTGCGGCTGCGGCGGGCGCGCGGATCGACCATGGGGATTTGACGGCGTTGCTCTACGCGCAGGGGATTGCGCGGAGCGAGTGGGTGGAGTGAGTCAAATTGATCCTCCCCCGCAAGGGGGAGGTGGCAGCGCGCAGCGCTGACGGAGGGGGCGGAAGCACCACGGCAAGAGGTTTGAGGACACAGCCGTCCTCCCCCTCCGTCGCCTTCGGCGCCACCTCCCCCTGGCGGGGGAGGATTTGTCGTTAATCCCGCACCGGCACGCAGGGGCTTAGCCCACGGCACGCCGCGCTGGCTTCGGCGCTGGAGGCGAAGGGGCCGACCAGCACCTTGGTCAGGCGGCCCGATTTCACATAGCTGACCTTGCGACCCGGGAAGCGGCCGCCGACCTGCGACCATAGTTTCTGCGCATTGCCAGCCTCTCCAAACGCGCCGAGCTGCAGCTTCCACCCGCCGTCGCGGATTGCGGTGGGCGCGGGCGTCGGTTTGGGCGCGGGGCGCACGATTGGCGGGGTGGGGCGCGTCTGCGCGCTCTGCGTCGGCGCGGGGGCCGGGATTGGGTTGCGCGGCTGATACGCTGTCGAGGGGGGCAGGTCGGTGCGTCCGACCGCGCCGGCCTGCTGCTTACTCCTTGGCGGCTGAACCGCCGCGACGCTTGGGCGATCGGCGTCGCGTTCATAGACCCGCGCGAGTTCCAGCGCCTTTTGCCGGTCCTGCAGCGAGATATAGCCGTCCATCTGCGCCTGTGAGGCCGATGCCTGGGGCAGGCCCTGTGCGGCTGCGCGGACGATCAGCGCGTAGGCGCGGACCCAGTCCTTGGTCACCGCATCGCCGTTGAACAACATCGTGCCGAGCACATATTGCGCGCGCGGCGCTCCGCGACCGGCGGCCTTTTCCAGCCACTCGATCGCCTGTAGCCGCTTGCCATTTTCAAACAGCGCGAGGCCGTAATTCTCCTCGGCCTGGGGATGCCCTTGCAGCGCGGCCTTGCGATACCATTCCTCGGCCTGCGCCAGGTCGGCGGGGACGCCACGACCGAATTTATAGGCCTGGCCCATGTTGAATTGCGCGTCGGCGTCGCCCGCGACCGCCGGGCCGCGCCATTCGGAAACTGCGACGCGATAGTCGCCGCGCTGCCACGCCTCGACCCCTGCTTTCACATCGGCAAGCGCCGGCGCTGCCAGAAACGCGCCGGCCATCGCCGCCGTCCAGATCACCTGCTTCATTCAGTCACGTCCCGATCCCGCCCACTTACGGATAATGCCAGTTAACCATAACATGGCCAAGCAATGCTTGCGCTTTGGTTAAGCCCGGCATGGGAGAAATCTCGGCGGCCGCTACCGTATTAACACCTTCTTAGCTTCCCGATGGCATCCCCAATGCTGGGCAACCGGGTTATTTTCGAGGGGCAGATGCGCGTACTTGCGATGGCATCACAAAAGGGTGGATCGGGAAAGACCACGCTGAGCGGGCATCTGGCGGTGCAGGCGCAGCGGGCTGGTCATGGCCCCGTCGTCCTGATCGACATCGATCCGCAAGGGTCGCTGTCCGATTGGTGGAACGAGCGCGAGACGGAGTTTCCCGCCTTTGCGCAGACCACCGTCGCCCGGCTCTCCGCCGACCTTGAGGTATTGCGCCAGCAGGGGTTTCGCCTTGCGGTGATCGATACCCCGCCGGCGATCACCATGGCGATCCAGAGCGTGATCCAGGTCGCTGAGCTAATCGTCATTCCGACCCGTCCGTCGCCGCACGATTTGCGCGCCGTCGGTGCCACGGTCGACCTGTGCGACCGCGCGGGCAAGCCGCTGATCTTCGTGGTCAACGCCGCGACGCCCAAGGCCAAGATCACCAGCGAAGCTGCTGTCGCGCTGTCGCAGCACGGCACCGTCGCGCCGGTGACGCTGCATCACCGCACCGATTTCGCCGCATCGATGATCGACGGGCGCACCGTGATGGAGGTGGACCCCAAGGGCAAATCCGCCGCCGAGGTGACGGCTTTGTGGGCCTATATCAACGATCGGCTCGAGAAGAACTTCCGCCGCACCGTGTTCAGCGCGCCCGCCGTTGCGGCGGCGCCCCACGCCGCCTTTGCCGGGCGCCCACAGGGTGGCTTTGGCCGCCGGGTGGTGAGCTGATGTTCGGTTCCGCCAAGCCCGCCGCGTCGCTGTCTTCGGGCCTGCTCGCCCGCAAGGGACAGGCACGCCCCGCGATGCGCCCGCAAGGGTTTATCGGCCTTGATCCGGGCACCTCGCTCGACGATCTCGGCTGGAATGACATGGGGAGCGAGATGCCTGCGCCCGCGCCCGTGTTCGAGCCGGTTCCGCCGGTGCTGGCGCAGCGCCAGACGCTGGTCGAAGAATTCGCGCCCGAACCGCAGCCCGCTTCCGAGCCGGTCGCCGCACCCGTTGCGCCCGAGCCCGAAGCATCAGCACGCCCGGTCTCGACCGCTACCGCCGCCCGGATCGGGCGCGAGGTCGCCTCGCGCAAGGGCAAGGCCGCCTTCACGCTGCGGCTCGACCATGAACGCCATTTGAAGTTGCGCCTTGCGTCGGCGGTCACGGGCCGCTCCGCCCAGGCCCTCGTGACCGAGGCGCTGGACGTGTTTCTTGAATCGCTGCCCGAACTGGGGGCGCTGGTTGACCGGCTCCCCGCGGGCAAGGCTCGCTGATCTAGGGGGAAATGCAGCCATGAACCTTCGTCGTATCCTGACCGTATCGGTCTCTGCACTCGTACTGGGCGCACCGATCGTCGGTGGCCCGACGCTGATCGGCGGCCTCGCCGTCGCCAGCTCCGGTGTCGAGACCGCCGATCTGCGCCGCGCCGGCAAGGAGGCCGCCGCCGCCACCAAAGCCCTGAAAAAGGGTGAGGGGCAGAAGGCGGTGACGCATGCCGAGGCGGCAGTCACGCTCGACCCGCGCAATGGCGAGTATCGCAAGCTGCTGGGCGAGGCGTATCTGTTCGCGGGCCGCTTTGTGTCGGCGGCGCAGGCGCTGAACGAGGCGCTGTCGCTCGACCCGGCCAATGGCCGCACCGCGCTGAACCTCGCACTGGCGCAGATTGCGACGGGCGAATGGGATGTGGCGCGCCAGACGCTGGCGACGCACAGCGCGACCATCCCAGCGAGCGACCGTGGCCTCGCCATGGCGCTGGCGGGTGATCCTGCCGGCGCGGTCGGGCTGCTGATGGAAATCGCGCGCCAGCCGGGCGCTGACGCCAAGACGCGCCAGAACCTTGCGCTCAGCCTTGCGCTGGCGGGGCAGTGGCAGCAGGCGCGGGCGATTGCCGCATTCGACCTGTCGCCCGACCAGGTCGATGGACGCATCATGCAGTGGGCGAGCTTTGCGCGCCCACAGAACGCTTATGATCAGGTCGCGTCGCTGCTCGGCGTGACGCCGATTGCGGACAATGGCCAGCCCGAGCGGCTGGCGCTGGCGCATTCGATGACCAGCGCGGTTGCGGTCACGCGGGTCGCCGATCCGGTCGAGACCTATATGCCGGGCCCCGCGCCGGTCGAGGCGGTGGCTGCGGTCGCCGCTACGGCGGTGGATGTGGCGGCGACCGATGTCGCGCAGGGTCCGTCGATCACTGCGCCGAGCGGCCAGCAGATCGTATTTGGTCCGCGACAGGAGATCGTTCAGGCGATCCCGACGCGTGCTGTGCGTGCTGATGTCGCGGCGGTCAGTGCTGGCGCGATCAAGCCGGTTCGGGTTGATGTGCCTTCTTCCCAGCGTTTCGCCAAGGGCAGCTGGTATGTCCAGCTCGGCGCCTTTGACAGTGTCGGCGTTGCGCGCGACGCATGGGGCCGGATGGTCCGCCGCACGCCGCAGCTCAAGGGGCTGACCCCGGCAAGCGCCAGCGTGTCGACCAAGGCGGGCGCGTTCCAGCGGCTGTCGGTCGGCGGGCTTGCCCGCGCCGATGCCGATGCGCTGTGCCGCGAAGTGCGTGGCGATGGCGGCACGTGCTTCGTGCGCACCGCTGCGGGTGACAGGAAGGCCAGCTGGCTGCGCTGACGCCGCCGATCAGGAATAGCAAAAGGGCCGGGGTCACTCCCGGCCCTTTTCGTGTCAGCGGACTTCGCTGCCGCCCTTGAACAGGCGGAGTGCCTTGCCCTGCACCGGGAGGCCGTCAAACGGGGTGTTGCCGGCCTTGCCGGGCATGCGGTCGGCGACGATCTGCCAGGGTGCTTCGGGATCGACCAGCACCAGGTCGGCGGGCATTCCGGGCGCGAGCGTCCCCGTGTCGATGCCGAGGATCCGCGCCGGATTGTGCGCGACCAGCGCGAACAGGCGGTCGAGCGTCACATGCCCCTCACGCACCAGCCCCAGTCCCAGCGTCAGCAACGTTGCCGCGCCCGCCATGCCGGGCGTCGCATCGGCGAAGGGCAGGCGCTTTTCCTCCGGCCCGCGCGTATCGTGGCCCGAGCAGAGCACATCGATCGTCCCATCTGCCAACGCTGCGAGCGCGGCAAGACGGTCGCTGTCATCCCGGAGCGGAGGGGACAGGCGCGCGAAGGTGCGGAAATCGGACAGGTTGATGTCCGACAGCAGCAGATGCGCCGGAGTGACGCCGCAGGTGACGCGCATGCCGCGCGCCTTTGCCGCGCGGACAAGCGCGAACGCGGCGGCGGTGGTCAGCTGACGGAAATGGATCGCTGCGCCGGTCTGCTCGGCGAGCATCAGGTCGCGTGCGACCGCTAGTGCCTCGGCCATGGCAGGGGCGGCGGGGAGGCCGAGGCGGGTCGCGGTCTCGCCCTCGGTCGCCACAGCATTCCGGGTCAGGCCGCTATCTTCCGCGTGTGCGATGACAACCAGCCCGCAATCGCGCGCATAGGCGAGGACGCGGCGCATCACGCCGCTATCGGCGATCCAGCCGCGCCCGGTGCCGACTGCGCGCGCACCGGCATCGGCGTTGGTCGCATATTCGGCGAGGTCCACACCCTCCAGCCCGCGTGTCGCGGCTGCGATCGGGTGGACCCAGAGTTCGGGTTTGCCCATATCGGCGGCGCGCTGGACCAGGCCGGGGCCGTCGAGCACCGGCGACTGATCGGGCATCAACCCGACGCGCGCGATCCCGCCCGCGCGGCACGCCGCCTTGTCCATCGCGAACACGCCAAGATCGGTTAGGGCAGGGGCGAGCAGCTTGCCGCCGCAGTCGATGACCTCGGCGCCGTCGGGCGCGGCATCGACGATCCGCTCGTCGGCGACGAACAGGTCGCCGGTGCGCTCGCCGCCCTCGGGACAGACCAGCCGGGCGTTGCGGAAGATACGGTTCATGCCCAGCCCTCCACGCCGCGCGCACGCCGCGTCAGCACGTCGAGGCACGCCATGCGCACCGCGACACCCATCTCGACCTGTTCGGTGATCGCCGAGCGACCCGGCAGGTCGGCGACGACCGAATCGATCTCGACCCCGCGGTTCATCGGGCCGGGGTGCATGATCAGCGCATCGGGTTTGGCGCGCTTGAGCCGTTCGAGCGTCAGGCCGTAATTGAGGTGATATTCGCGGGTCGATGGGATGTACGCCCCCGACATGCGTTCATTCTGCAGCCGCAGCATCATCACCACGTCCGCCCCCTCCAGCGCCGCATCGAAATCGGTGAAGGGTGTCACATGCATCTTCTCGATCGCGGCAGGCATCAGCGTCGAGGGGGCGACCACGCGCACCTCCGCCGCCAGCGCGGTGAGCGCGAGGATGTTCGAGCGCGCGACGCGGCTGTGCAGGATATCGCCGCAGATCACGACGCGCTGATGCGCAACGCTGCCCCGGCGGCGGCGGATGGTGAGCGCGTCGAGCAGCGCCTGCGTCGGATGCTCATGGCTGCCGTCGCCGGCATTGAGCACCGGGCAATCGACCTTGTCGGCGATCAGCTGCACCGCGCCCGAGCTCATGTGGCGGATGACGATGACGTCGGCGCGCATCGCGTTGAGCGTCATCGCGGTGTCGATCAGCGTCTCGCCCTTCTTCACGCTCGACTGCGCGGCGTGCATGTTGACGACATCGGCGCCGAGCCGCTTGCCCGCGATTTCGAAGCTGAGCAGCGTGCGCGTGGAGTTCTCGAAGAACGCGTTGATCTGGGTCAGCCCGTCGAGGCGATGGTCGCTGGGCGCGCGGTTGCGGTTCGCCTCGATCCACTGTTCCGCCTCGTCGAGCAGGAACAGGATTTCGTGCGGCTGAAGCCCGGAAATTCCCGTCAGGTGCGCGTGCGGGAACACGGCGCGCCCCTGAATCTGGGCGCCGGGGCGATGATCGATTGGCGGTTGCATTAAAGCTGTCGGTTAGCGAGGCGGGGAGGGCAAGTCTAGCCCGCGGCGAGCGCGTCGATCGCACCTTGCAGGATATAGCTTGCCGCAAGCTTGTCGACCCGCTCGGCACGCTTGGCGCGGGAGAGGTCTTCCGCGATCATCTGGCGTTCGACTGCGGCGGTGGACCAGCGTTCGTCCCACAGGAAGATGGGCAGGTCGAGGTCGGCCATGTTGCGGGCGAAGGCGCGGGTGGACTGGGTGCGCGGGCTGTCGCTGCCGTCGAGGTTGAGGGGGAGGCCGATGACCAGCCCCTTGACCTGTTGCTGCGCAATCAGCGTCACCAGATCGGCCTTGTCGGCGGTGAATTTGGTGCGCTTGATCAAATGCGCGGGGCTGGCGAAGGACCAGCCGGCGTCGCACAAAGCCGTCCCGATCGTCTTGGTCCCGACATCGAGGCCGAGCAGCCGCCCGCCGTCGGGCAGGGCTTCGCGATAGGCAGCGGCGTCGGTGGTGATCATCCGCGCGTGCCGCCCTTCTGATGCGCGGTCAGCCGCCGCTCGGCATCGGCGCGGACATTTGCCCAGAACAGCGAATAGTCGAAGACGTGGTAATTGTTGCCCGGCAGGACATATTGCCCGCCGACGCCCTGTGGCATCGTGCCGAGCATCAGGAAGCCGCGCCCGTCACAGCGCAGCGTCGTTGCGCTTTTCGCCAGCGTCGCGCTGGAGAAGTCGGAGGCGGGGACGAGGTTTCCGATCTCCGTCGCAGTTGCAGCGTCGGGTGCCGGGGTTCCGGTTACCGGGTTGGTGCAGATCATCGCGGTGCCCTTGCGCGGCGCACCGGTGAAGCCGGGCGAGGCGTCGAAGGTATCGAGGATCAGCGACGGGTCGGCCGGCTCGGCAAAGCTCTGCCACGACAGGATACAGCCGCGCTGGTCGGCGGCGGTGCATTCGGGCAGGCCAAGCGCGGGCAGGTCGGCGGTCTTCGACACCGGCCAGCCGACGACGTACGCCGCGACGATCCGCTGCGCGAGCGGCTTGCCCGCCACGCGGTCGCGCAACAGGCGGGTGAGGTGGAGCGCGCCCTGGCTGTGCCCGGCGAGGATGATCGGGCGGTCGCCCGTTTCCTTGAGGAACTGGTCGAAGGCGGCGGTGATGTCGCGATAGGCAAGGTCGAGCGCCTGTTGCGCATCCGCCTTGGTCGTGAGGAACGCGCCGAACGTCGCCTGACGATAGCGCGGCGCCCAGATCGCACCCGCGCCGTTGAACGCGCTCGCCTGACCGCGCAGGAACAGATTGGCGCGATCATTCGCCTCCTTGTCGTCCAGCGGCGCATTCCATTTCGCGCGGTTGAGGTAGGAGGTCGGGTGGATGAAGAACACCGCCGCCTCGGGCTTGTCCGCAGGCTTGATCCCCGCGGGCGTCCACAGCGCGGGATTGCCCGACTTGTCGGGCCGCGCGAGCCACATATCGGGGCGGGCATAGCTGTCGGTCGGGAGCGCCGTCTGCGATTCGAAGCGCGCGCCGGGGACCATGGCCTGCCGCAGCAGCTCCACCCCCCAGATCCGGTACGCAAAGGTCGCTGCAAGCGCGAGCACGATCAACACCGCCACGATATAGAGGAACTTACGCGCCACTTCGGGCTCTCCATTGTGCAATGCAGCATGAGCCGCTGCCGGGCAATCGCTTTCCGTTGCGCGATGGTTGCGAAGGATGCAAGTTTGGCGAACATGATTGGGGGGCAGGGATGACGGACGCGATCGGGGAACGGGACGAACGCTGGCCGCTGCTGCCGCCGATCCTTGCCGCGCTGGGGCTGGCGGCGGGGCTGGTCGCGCACTGGATCATCGGCACGGGGTATCAGGCCGAGGTGAGCGCGTTGCGACTCGCGCTGCTCAGCTTTGTCAGTGTTTCGGCGATCCTGTTCGGGTTCGTCGTGATCCGTACCGACCTGATCCGCTCGGCGGTCTTCGCGGTCGGATGTGGTGCGGTCGCTGCGCTGATCCTCTATTTCAATGGGGCAACATCGGGGTGGAGCGCGACTGAAGGGTGGCGGCTGGTGTGTCTCGCGCTCGCCATCGGGATTGCGGCGCCGCTGTTTCAGGCGGGGCGTGAGGGCGGGTTTCGGCCGATTTCCTATCCTCTGGCGCATGACCATGCCTGGACCAATGCGGTGCTGTGGTGCCTTGCTTGGGCGTTTGTCGGTGTCGTCATTCTGCTGTCCTTCCTGCTCGCCGCTTTGTTCGATCTGATCGGGATCGAGCTGCTGAAGGATCTGCTTCAAAAGGAGTGGTTCTGGCGGCCGCTGGTCGGGCTGGCGTTCGGGCTCGGCCTCGCATTGCTGCGCGAACAGCGGCGGATCGTCGGGTTGCTGCAGAATGTCGCGATGCTGGTGCTGGGGGTGCTCGCGCCGGTGCTGGCGGTGGGGCTGGGGCTGTTCCTGCTGGCGCTGCCGTTCACCGGGCTGCAGCCCTTGTGGGAGGCGACCAAGTCGACCACGCCGATCCTGCTCGCCTGCGCGGTCGGGGCGCTGTTGCTGGTCAATGCGGTGATCGGCAATGGTGGGGACGATGCGCCGCGTAATCGGGTGCTCCGCTGGGCGGCGCTGGTGCTGGCGGTGGCGATCCTGCCGCTGGTCGGGATCGCGGCAATCGCGACCGGGCTGCGCATCGGGCAGTACGGGTTCACACCGGAGCGGTTGTGGGGCCTGACCTTTGTCGTCATCGCGAGCGTGGTGGCGGTCGCGTATCTCGCTAGCGTGATCCGCGGGCGCCGGGCTTGGGCGCAGCGGGTGCGGCCCGCGAACCTGCATCTGGCGATGATCGTCTGCGGCGTCGCACTGCTGCTGGCGACGCCGCTGGTCAGCTTCAACGCGATCTCGACCCGCGATCAGGTCGCGCGGCTGGAGTCGGGGAAGGTATCGCCGGACAAGTTCGACTGGGCGGCGCTGGCGTTCGACTTTGGCGAGCCGGGGCGGAAAGCGTTGGAGCGGTTAGGAAGGTCGGCAGATGCGATCGTGCGAGCAAAGGCTGGCGAGACTTTGAAAGCTACGTCTCGATATGAGCTGATAGCCGAGTTGCCCGAGCCAACGTTCAAAGGGCAGTTCACTGTATATCCGCGCGGTGCCCAGATGCCGGAGGGGCTAAAACAGAAAATATCCGAGCAAGAGTGCAGGACCGGAAAGGCCTGTCACATTTTCCTGCAGGAGGATGGCCAAACCGCGATTGTGCTCGGTGAGTCCGGGGACTGCTCACGGAAACTTGAGGCGGAAGCTTACTGCTGGGCCACTCCCAACATATTTGTTCGGTCGGCTGGTGGCGAATGGCAACAGCTTCGTGGCGCAGGGCCGCAGCGCGTTCCTGCTGATGCGCTTCTTATAGGCGATGTGACCGTTCGGCCTGTGCAACGAAGGCAGATGTTTCTTGGGGGCAAGCCAGCCGGCCCGGTGTTCGAATAACCCCGCTTGCTGAAACGGGGGCGTCGCTGCTAGGCGCTCCCCATGTCCGTAGAACCCGCCACCGTAAAGAAGGTCGCGAGCCTTGCGCGTATCGCGATCAGCGATGCCGACGCCGAGCGGCTCGCGCCTGAACTCAACAACATCCTCGGCTGGATCGAGCAGCTGGGCGAGGTCGATACTTCGTCCGTCGAGCCGATGACCGCCGTGATCCCCAATACGCTGCGCCTGCGCGACGATGTCGTGAACGACGGCGACATGCGCGACGCCGTGCTGGCCAATGCGCCGCTCGCCGAGCATGGCTTTTTCACCGTGCCCAAGGTGATCGAATAATGACCGACGTCACCAACCTCGGCGTCGCGGCACTGCGCGACGGCATCCGCACCGGCGAATTTTCGGCACGCGAAGTCGCCGACGCGTTCATCGTCAAGGTGAGCGCGGCCAAGCAGCTCAACGCCTTCATCGTCGAGACGCCCGAGCACGCCCTCGCCGCCGCGCGTGAGGCCGACGCCGCGCGTGCCGCTGGCGAGACGCTCAAGCCGCTGGCGGGCGTGCCGATCGGCATGAAGGACCTGTTCTGCACCAAGGGCGTGCAGACCACCGCCGCCAGCCATATGCTGGAGGGGTTCAAGCCGGTTTACGAGTCCACCGTCTCGCAGAAATTGTGGGACGCGGGCGCGGGGATGCTGGGCAAGCTGAACCTCGACCAGTTCGCGATGGGTTCGTCGAACGAGACCAGCTATTTCGGCAATGTGATCAGCCCGTGGCGGCGCAAGGATGGCGGCAATGCGCCGCTCGCACCCGGGGGTTCGTCGGGCGGCAGCTCGGCGGCGATCAGCGCGCGGCTCGTGCCGGCGGCGACCGGCACCGATACTGGCGGATCGATCCGTCAGCCTGCGGCATTCACCGGCATTTCGGGCATCAAGCCGACCTATGGCCGCTGCTCGCGCTGGGGCGTGGTGGCGTTCGCCTCGTCGCTCGATCAGGCCGGGCCGATGGCGCGCGACGTGCGCGATTGTGCGATCATGCTGGAGGCGATGGCGGGGTTCGACGCGAAGGACGCGACCTCGCTCAAGCTCGACGTGCCGAACTGGGAAGCTGCGCTAAGCGCTGATCTGCGCGGCAAGAAGGTCGGCATTCCCAAGGAATATCGCGTCGATGGCATGCCGTCGGAGATCGAGGCGCTGTGGCAGCAGGGCATCGACTGGCTGAAGGACGCGGGCGCGGAGATCGTCGAGGTCTCGCTGCCGCACACCAAATACGCGCTGCCCGCCTATTACATCATCGCCCCGGCGGAGGCGTCGTCCAACCTCGCGCGCTATGATGGCGTGCGCTACGGCCTGCGCGACCTCCCCGATGGGGCGGGGTTGCAGGACATGTATGCCGCGACCCGCGCGGCGGGCTTCGGCCCGGAGGTGCAGCGCCGTATCCTTATCGGCACCTATGTGCTCTCGGCGGGCTTCTACGACGCCTATTACACTCAGGCGCAGAAGGTCCGCACGCTGATCGCGCGCGATTTCGAGCGGGCGTGGCTGCAGTGCGACCTGCTGCTGACCCCGACCGCACCGAGCGCGGCCTTCGCGCTGGGCGAGAAGTCGGCCGATCCGCTTGCGATGTATTTGAACGACGTGTTCACCGTGCCGTCTTCGCTGGCGGGCATCCCCGCGATGTCGGTGCCGGGCGGGCTGGACAAGGACGGGCTGCCGCTCGGACTGCAGATCATCGGCAAGCCGCTGGACGAACAGGGCGTGCTCAATGCGAGCCTGGCGATCGAGCAGCGGGCGGGATTCACGGCGCGGCCGGAGCAGTGGTGGTGAGTCCTTCCGACTGGGGAAACCTGTTGGAAGGCATTGCAGACGTTTTGAATCGCCTCGTTCCCAGCCGCAGAGATGACCGGTCGGCAAAGAGGCAAAAGACATCACAGGAATCAGAGGCCAGGCCATTGCCTAGGCTGACGAGGCGGAAGAAATGACAGAAGCATACCGCATCAAAGGCGAAACCGGTGAGTGGGAGGTCGTGATCGGCCTTGAGGTCCACGCGCAGGTCACGTCCAACGCCAAGCTGTTCTCCGGCGCCGCGACCGCGTTCGGCGCGGAGCCGAATACGCAGGTGTCGCTCGTCGACGCGGCGATGCCGGGCATGCTGCCGGTGCCGAACATGGAGTGCATCCGCCAGGCGGTGCGCACCGGCATGGCGATCGACGCCAAGATCAACAAATGGTCGCGCTTCGACCGCAAGAACTATTTCTACGCCGATCTGCCGCAGGGCTATCAGATCAGCCAGCTCTACCACCCGATCGTGGGCGAGGGTGAGGTCGAGATCGATATCGACGGCGAGACCAAGACGATCGGCGTCGAGCGCATCCATGTCGAGCAGGACGCCGGCAAGCTGATGCACGATCAGCATCCGCGCCTGTCCTATGTCGACCTGAACCGCAGCGGCGTCGCGCTGATGGAGATCGTGTCGAAGCCCGATATGCGCTCGCCGGCTGAGGCTGGCGCGTATCTTGCCAAGCTGCGCTCGATCCTGCGCTATGTCGGGTCGTGCGACGGCAATATGGACCAGGGGTCGATGCGCGCCGACGTCAACGTCAGCGTGCGCAAGCCCGGCGCCGAATTCGGTACGCGGACGGAGACCAAGAACGTCAACTCGGTCCGCTTCGTCATGCAGACGGTGGAGATCGAGGCGAAGCGCCAGATCGAGGTTCTGGAGAGCGGCGGCACGATCGTGCAGGAAACGCGCCTGTTCGACCCCGATCGCGGCGAGACGCGGTCGATGCGGTCTAAGGAAGACGCGCATGACTATCGCTACTTCCCCGACCCCGACCTGCTCCCGCTCGAGCTGGACGATGCGTTTTTGGACGCATGCCGCGCGTCGCTGCCCGAACTGCCCGATGCCAAGCGTGCGCGCTACGTCGCGGCGGGCGTGACACCGTATAATGCGGGCGTGCTGACCGCCGAGGTCGAGACTGCGCGCTACTTCGACGCACTGCTCGACGCGGGCGCAAAGGGCGCGGCGGCGTCGAACTGGGTGGCGTCGGAGCTGTTCGGCGCGCTCAACAAGCTGGGCAAAAGCATCGAGGACTCGCCGGTCAGCGCCGCGCAGGCGGCGGAGCTGCTCGGCCTGGTCGCGGACGACACCATCTCGGGCAGCCTCGCCAAGCAGGTGTTCGAGATCATGCTCGAAACCGGCGATAGCGCGGGCAATATCGTCGAGGAGCGTGGGCTCAAGCAGACGTCCGACACCGGCGCGATCGAGGCGGTGATTGCCGAGGTGCTGGCGAAGAATCCCGGCCAGCTGGAACAGTATCGCGGTGGCAAGGAAGCGCTATTCGGCTTCTTCGTCGGCCAGACGATGAAAGCGATGGGCGGCAAGGCCAATCCGGGCGTGGTCAACGACCTGCTCAAGAAGGCGCTGGCGCGGTAGGGGGGCTCGGCAAGCATTGCCGAGTGCTATTGTCCTACCGCCGTCGAGCCTTGCTCCTGCTTCAAACTGTTTAGCCGCAGGCTCAATTCGCCTTGCACAGGCCTCGACGGCGATTAATCATATATCCGCGCGGATCGGGGATTGATTCGACGCCCGGGGGTAAATGATGCTCAAAAAAGTTGCGCTCAGCGTCGCTGTTGCGATGCTCTGCTTCACAGTTGTGCCGACTTCTGCACAGGAAAAGTCTGCGACAAAGCAGGGGTTTGAACTGGCGGCAAACAGCAACAAGAAGATACTTGTTTTTCGTCCGTCTGTCAGTGTCGGTGCACAGTCGACCGGTGGTATCTTCGAACCGAACGCAGAATGGACCGAGCGCGCGAAGGCGAATATCCAGGCCGCGCTCGAGAAGCATCAGAAACTGCTGGGTAATGCGGTGATCGTAGCACCCGAAGCCTATGGTGAAGAGGCGCAAAACCTTGAGGAGCACATGCTGCTGTTTGGTGCGCTTTCGCAGGCGGTGATCGAGTACCAGTTCTTTGTTGGGAACAGGCTCCCTACCAAGAAACGTGAAGCCAAGGCGGATGTATTCGATTGGTCGATGGGAGCCGGTGTTGCCGATTTGCCGGGTGCGAAGGATGCTGATTATGCGCTCTTCATCTACAACAAGGACGCATACGGCTCGACGGGCCGCAAGGTATTACAGGTGCTCGCGCTTCTGGGTCCAGGAATCGCGGTGACGTCGGGCGAGCACCAGGGGTTTGCCGGGCTTGTTGACCTCAAGACAGGTGATCTGCTGTGGCTCAATGCAGATACCCAGATGGGCGGCGACGTGCGTGACGTGGACGGCTCGGAAAAGCGGGTGACTCAGCTTCTTGAAGATTTCCCCGGCAGCGAGGCATTGAAGAAAAGCGCGCAAAAGTGATTGCGCGTGCTGTAGCGACCGCGTGCCTAATGAGCGGCTCCGTCGGCGCGGCATCGGCGCAAGTCGCGCCAGTGCCGCCGCCATACGTGAGCGCATATCAGCCGCAGGGCGTCGATGAGATTGGTCTTTGGCGAGAGTATGACGAGTCGGAACGCCGACTCGCGGCGTCTGCGCTTGTGGTCCGCGACGCAAAGCTAACGGGCTATTTGAAGCAGGTACTCTGCCGGACTGTTGGCGACGATCGCTGCAATGCCGTCCGGGTGTACGTGATCCGGGAGCCAATCCCCAACGCGAGTATGGCACCAAACGGAACAATGCGGGTCCATAGCGGGATGCTCTTGCGCATTCGGAGTGAATCCGAACTGGGCGCATTACTTGGGCATGAATTCGGGCATTACGAACAGCGCCATGGATTGAACAAATTTAAAGCACGACGCACCGGTACTGACGTCATTGCTTGGGCAGGTCTTCTTGCAGCAATGGCGCGTACCTACGATACAGCTAGGTCGTATCATGACTTGAAAGTTTCAGTGTACGGAGATTTGTACCGCTACAGCAGAAATCTGGAGCGCGAGGCTGATTTGCTGAGCGTCGGATATTTGAACAGTAGCAACCTGAAGCCGCAAGCTGCCTCGCGCATCTGGGAGAACATGATGGCTGAAGCGGAAGCTTCTGCCCGCGCTAAAGGCATGAAGAAACCCAACTTCGAAGCGATTGCGTTCTCGGCGTCGCATCCGCCGGACGCCGAGCGGGCTGCTTATTTGAGCGCTTTGGCTGAGCCGACAGCGTTTGCCCGCGACGACGGTGCGGCGCAGTACAGTCAGGCTTTGAAAGAATGGCTTCCGATATTCTTGGACGATCAGATCAAGCTAAATGACTTTGGTGCCAGCGAATTTATCATCTTGTCCCTGGCGGACACTGGTTGGACCGCTCCACTTTGGTTGGGGCGGGCTGAACTCTATCGTGCGCGGGGGAATCCCCGGGATTTGGTAAATGCGGTGGATTTCTATCGGGCCGCGCTCGATTTGGATCCAACGCTTGGAACTGCTTATCGAGGGCTTGGGCTGGCGCTGATGAAAATTGATCAGTCTGCAGAAGCGACAGTGGCGCTACATAAGTATCTAGAGCTCAGGCCCGACGCTCCAGATGCGGGAATGATCCGTATGATGCTGCCCAAGGAAGGAACTTCCAATTGAAACCCCGCAACGCCCCGGTCGTCTTGGTCATCGCCGCCGCCTTGGTCTGTGCCTCAAATGCCAATTCTCATAAGTTGCGCGAAAAGGGTGTGAAAGTCGCTGTCGCTGGCTCAGCGTTGTCAGTTACCCCCACGCGCGACTGGAATCGCTTGACCGAGAAGCCTGGCAAGAACGCCGAGACCTGGACTCTGGACGGCGGTCGGCTCAACGACATCACCTTCTACGGCGCTGTCCCCAGTGGGAGCCCGCTGGTGAAGGAGCGCAGCAAAAAGAAGGAGCCGCTTCCCAAATTTACCGGCAAAACACTGCTCGTCGAGGTACCCGAACTGCTCGAAGGAACGTACCGAGCGTACAAGGGCATCGGACTGTTTCGCGTCGTGTCGACCGAACCCGTCACATTCCTCGGCCAAGACGGCGTCAGATTTACATATGAATTCACTGACACCGACGGGCTAACCCGCAAGGGTGAGGCGACGGCGGTGATCGCGAAGGGTGCACTGTATATGATTACGTTCGACGCCCCACGTCTGCACTATTTCGACCGTTCGATCAGCGATTTTCGCGCGCTCGTGCAATCCGCAACGATCGGTTGACTTGACCCTCACGCCACCGGCTGCATCGGCGTTGATGGCGGTTCGCTGTCCGGTTGTGGGGCGGGGATGTCGATGTCCGGCGCTGGCGGCGTGATTTCGGGCGTCGCGGGCTCGGGCTGGCCTGGCTGGGGCATCGGTGGCGCTTCGGGCGGGGGGATCGACGGCTGGGCGGGGATGGGGGGCTCGACGGGCATCTTGGGTCTCCTTGCGCTAGCGAACGTTCGGGCGGCCGCTTTGGTTCACAGGGTGGGGTTGGAACAGGCGGTCTAATGCGCAAGCCTGCAGCAACGGGCAAACGCAGGGGCGTGGTGCAACATCAGCGACCACTAAGCCCTCAGTTCCAGCGTTGGCGCGGGTTCGAGGGGCATCGGATCGCTTATTCGCCCTTCAGCTTTTGCGCCTGATGCATCTGCCTGAGCGCGCTTAGCGAAAGCCGCGCGATCCGATCGCTCAGCGCGCGCCGCAGGGTTTCGGTCACCGCTGCGGCATCTTCATCGCCGCGCAGAGGGGCGCGCGCATCCGGGGCGTCGGCAAGGTCGCGCACCAGCAGATCGAGTGCCCGCGCCACCGTGAGCGGCCAGATGAAGATGCCGATGTGCAGCGATCGGTCCCCGATCGTCTCACACCTGTGCCGGTAGCCGGCTGGAAGGAACAGGAAATCACCGGCGTTCAGCGTCAGGTCCATGAGGATCGGCGCCGCCGTGCGCGGCCCTTTCAGCGGGTTGAGGTACGGGATTGGATCCGGGGCAGGGTCCTGCTCGATCAGCCACCGCTTGCTGCCTTCGACCTGAAGGATCAGCAGATCCTCGCCATCATGGTGCGAGGGCAGGGCGCCGCCGCTTCCCGTGGTTGCGATCATGCCGGCGGTGACCCGCTCGCCCAGCTGTTCGGCCAGCGACGCGCACAGCGGCCCGAGCGCTGCGTGGTGGGGCTGGATCGCCTCGACGATCACGCTGCCGCCGGACCGCGTCACCGCTTCCAGTGCTTCGACGCGCAGGCGATTTCCGTCGCGGTAGAACCCTCCGGGCAGGATTTTGGAGCGCTGGGACAGCCGCAGCTTGCGGACCGGAACCTCGCCGCTCCGCAACGCGTCCATCAGGCTATCCCAGCCCGCAAGCCCTGCATAGCGATCGGCGGCATCGCCCACGACGTGATGCGGTTTGCGCTGGTGCAGCAGGGTCCGGAACGCTGCCATCGACAACGGCGCGATGATCTTCGCAAACGTCGCGGGCGCCTCACCCTGCGCGTTCATCCAGCAACGCCGGGCCGCGTGGTTCCGACCGGATGGGTTTCCTGCAGCCAGTTGAGGAACGCCGTGAACACCTGAGAGAATTTCCGGTCGCGACGGTGGATCAGGTTGATGTTCCATTCGGTCGGCGGGTCGAGTTCGACGGCCTTAACTTCGCCATCGGCGGCCGATTCGATGATCTCATCGTCGGCGAACCCGATCGCACCGCAGCGCCGCGCCATTTCGACGACGGTCCGCTGGGTCGACATTTCGTGCATGACCGAGGGGCGAACGCCAAAATCGTTCATCATCATATCCACCGCGAGCCGGATATTGTGCGGCTGGACCATCAGTACAAAGGCTTCGTCATGAAGCTCGCGAAAGTGCAGACGCTCCCGGTTGGCGAAGCGGTGGTCGTTCGGCACCGCGAGCTTCATGCGCCGCTGGCCGATGACCCGCGCTTCGAGATCGAACCCCTGCGGAGGCGAGCCGATGATCGCGCCCATATCGACTTCGCCGGTCAGGATGTCGTTGATGACCAATTCCGGGCGGGCCGCCTTGATATTGATGGCGACGCGGGGATGGGCGCGGGCGAAATCGCCCAGCAAATCACACAGCACGCCTTCCGCCACCACCGGGACCGCGACGGTGCGCAGCGTCCCCGGTAGCCCCTGCCGCAACTGCCCGATCGCGTGCTGAATCATGTTCAGCCCGGCGAAGTTGCGCTCCACCGATTCCAGCAGGACACTGCCCGCCTCGGTCAGCGTCATGCCATAGCGACCGCGATCGAACAGCGAAAAGCCGCATTGCTTCTCGAACGCGCTGATCGTGCGGGTGATGCTCGGCTGAGTCGAGTTCAACCGTTCCGCCGCGCGGGTGGCGGAGCCGGTTTCGGCGACAGTGCGGAACACTTCGAGGGTGCGGGCGTCAATCGGATGCATATCAGCCATGGTATGGGAGCTGCCAAAATCGGCATTTCTGGGGATAGTTAACCTGGGTTATGAGCCGGGTCCGAAACGACTGGCTCCCGCGAGGGGAGCCAGGTTGCGGCAAGGTCCTACCTGAAATGCGTCGATTTCGAAATCTGAATTGGCCGCCAACCGGCTAGGTCACGACGGGCCGAGGGTCCGGTTAAACTCGGGTACAAAGAACTCGGACGTGGACGAAAGTTTCTCCGTCGAATCCGAAATATCCGAGAAGATCAGGTCGGGCGATGTCCAAGGTTTCCGTCCAGTCTGTCCACCGGAGGCCGTTTCGCTATCCATTTTGTTTTCCATGGCCATGAATATCTCCCAAGCATCAATGCTAAACGTCGCTGTATATCTCAACTTGGTTGTGTTGCGTCAATTTAAAACTGTCACGCGTCGATCTTAATACATCGAACGCTAGAGCTTCTCTAATCAATTACTTTGGGAGTGGCGCGTGTTTGAGTCGATTATACCGGGCGGGGCGGATGAATAGCTATCGCGTGGCTGGCCTGACGATAGAAAGCGACATCGCGCTTCCCAGCCTGGTCGCAACCGCGCCTTCGGATTCCGCCGAAATCGCCATCCGCGAAAGCGAACTCCCCGAGACACTCGACGGCGCCACGTTCGTCGGACCGCGCTGGCAGATCGCCGAGGGTCGCTTCCTGATGGACCTGCCTGGCATCGTCCGGATGATGATGCTCGACGGACGCGAACTGCTTTACCAGGTCGCCGACGCCGCGGATCGCAAGGAAGCGGCAATCTTCGTGACCGGAACCGGCATCGGGATTCTTCTCCACCAGCGGCGCACCATCGTGCTGCATGCGAGCGCGGTGCGGGTGGGCGATCACGCGGTCTTGTTTTGTGGCGCGTCCGGCGCCGGCAAATCGACGATCGCGGCCGCGCTGTGCGAAACCGGGCTCGATCTGGTCTCTGACGATCTTTGCGCGATCGACCTGCGCGACGGCGCGGCGCCGATGGTCCATCCCGACGGGCGGCACCTCAAATTGTGGGAAGAGGCCACCGAGGGGCTGAACCTTAGCCATCGCAAGGGCGATGCCGTTCGGGACGCGATCCGCAAATTCTATGTTCAGCCGCGCGCCGCCAGCGGCACCGCGCTGCCGATCGCGGCGATCTACGCGCTGCGCGAAGCGCGGGGGCCATGGACGCCGGGGATCCACCTGCCCAACATCGTCGATGCGGCACTAATCATCCGTCACAATGCCTATCGCCCGTTGCTCGTTCGGCAGATGGACCAGATGCCGCTCTATTTCGAAGCAGCGGGCCGGCTTACCCGGTCGGTCGGCATCTACTCGCTCGCGCGCAAGCTGGATTTCGCGGAACTGCCCGCGGTGCTCGCATCGCTGCAGGCGCATTGGCGGAGCTTGGGCGTGACGGCGTGCGCGGCTTGAGGCGGTTCTGGCTGGCCTCCTATCCCAAGTCGGGCAGCACCTGGTTCCGGTTGCTGGTCGCCAATGTGACGCGCGCGGAGCCGGCCGATATCAACCGGCTGCCACCCACGCCCGCGATTGCCAGCCTGCGCGAGACCTTCGACAATCTGACACTGATCCCGTCCGGCCTGTTGACGCACGAGGAGTGCGATCTGCTGCGGCCCGAAGCCTATCGGGCGATGGCGCGGATGGCGGCCATAGGCCTGGACGACGAAGCACATGACGGGGCCGAGGATGCGACCTTCGTCAAGACTCACGATGCCTGGACGCAAACCGCGCAGGGGCAACCTCTGCTGGGGGGGGCGGAGGCCGCAGCGGGCGCGATCCTGATCGTCCGCGATCCGCGCGATATCGTTGCATCGCTCGCCAGCCACCATGCTGCGCCGCTTGACGACACCATCGATTTCATGGGCGACCGGCACGCAGTCTATTGCGGCAGGACCGACCGGCTGAGCCGACAATTTCGCCAACGCCTGCTCGACTGGAGCGACTTCAACACAAGTTGGCTCGACCAGTGCGACATCCCGGTCCACCTGATCCGCTACGAAGACATGAAGGAAGATGCCGCCGGCGTGCTGGCCCGCGCGCTGGCGTTTGCAGGCGTAAAGGTGTCGCCCGAAGCCGCCGAACGCGCCGCGCGCTTCGCGCAATTCGACGGGCTCAAGACACAGGAGCTGGCGTCCGGCTTCGCCGAAGCGCCGCGTCCGCATGCCGAGAGAAACTTCTTCCGCAAAGGCGTCGCGGGCGGCTGGCATGAGGAGCTCAGCGCCGCGCAGGCAGCGCGGATCGAATCCTGTCACGCCGCGATGATGGCGCGGCTCGACTATCAAATCGCGGAAGAACGAAGGAGATGTGCATGATCCGGCGGAGTGGCGAATGGCTCACGAACGATTTGGGCGACGCGCTGATGATGATGAACATCGATCGCGGCACCTATGTCGGAATGAACGCGGTGGGCGCGCGTATCTGGGAATTGATCGAGGCGCCGCGTGACATCGGCGATCTGTGCGATGACCTGGTCGTGGAATTCGACATCGACGCCGCCACCTGCCGCAACGATGTCGAGATCTTCGTCCAAAAGCTGGAGCAACACGGTCTCGCAAGCGTGACGCACGGCTGAGCGGTCTTGAGCGCAGTCTTTGGCCTCTTGCGCCGCGACGGGGCGATGGCCGCGGCACGCGACCTTGACCGCATGGCGAACGCGCTGGCGCATTTCGCGCGCGACGGCTGCGACACCGTGGTGCTGGGGGAATTGGGTCTGGGCGTCTGCCGGACGGTGCTGCGCGCGTGCGACCTGCGCGATCTGCAGCCCGTCAGCGATTCCGCAGGGCATATCACGCTCGCCGCGTCGGTCCGGCTGGACGCGCGCGAATCGCTCGGTGCGGAACTCGGGATCGATGCAGGCCAGCTTGCGCAACTGCCGGACAGCGCGCTCCTGCTGCAGGCGTATCTGTGCTGGGGCGATGACTTTGCGACCCGGCTGCTGGGCGATTTCGTCATTGCGATCTGGGACGAACGCCGCCGCCGCCTGCTGCTGGTGCGGGATCATATGGGCCAGCGTGATCTGTTTTATCATCTTGGCGAGGACATGCTGGCGTTCGCGCCTGACATTGCCGGTCTCTGGGCATTGCCGGAAGTGCCGCGCGCGCTGGATGACGCGATGCTGTGCAGCGCGCTGACGCAGGAGTTTGTCGCGCCTCCCGGTGCTACGCTGTTCGCCGGCATCCAGACACTGGCCGGAGGACATATGCTGATCGCCGAGCCGGGACGTCCGCCGGTGATCCGCTGCTATTGGGAGCCGGCTGCCGATCCAGTGCATCTCGACCGCGATGAAGCCTATTTTGTCGAAGCCTATGCGCGCGTGCTGGGGGAGGCGGTTGCCGACCGGCTGGCCGGGCTGTCGCACGCGCCGGGAATGCTGCTGAGCGGCGGCTACGACAGTGGCGCCATCGCCGGACTGGCGCGCGCGCCGCTGGCCCGTTCGGGCCAGCAGATGACTGCCGCCGCATCGGTGATGCCGCCCGGCTATTCGGGGACAATCCGCCACTCCGGGCCGTGGGTCGGTCTGTGCGAACGGGACATGCCGTGGATGTCGGTGCGGCGGGTGACGCGGGAAGGGCTCGATCCTCTCGAAGCGATGACGACCCGGCTGGCGGAGCGCCACCCGTTACCCTCACCCTATGGGGCGGTGAACGATGCCCTGTACGGTGAGTTGGCAGCGGCGGGCGTAAGGCTGGCGATGGACGGGCATGGCGGCGACTACACGCTCAATCCGCTGGGGAGCGCCGCGCTTGCCCGGTGGCTGGCGGCCGGCCGGCTTCGCCGCTTCTGGCGCGAACTGCGTGCGCATCGGCGATTGACGGGGCAATCGATCGCCGCGGCGTTGCGGCGTGAAGTGGTTCCGCGGCTTCTTCCCAAATGGATCCGGCGCTGGCGAATGCGGCGAAGCGCAGGGCCGGGCCTCGCTGTGCAGCCGGCTTTTGTGGCAAGTGTTGCACCGCCATCGCGACGCGCGCTGCCCGACCTGACCGACATGCACGGGCCGATGCTGGCGACGCTGAACCGCGTTCGAAGCGGGAGCGGCAGCGCCGCCGCCTATGCCCGTCACGGTCTGATTCTCACCCGGCCATTCCACGACAAGCGCGTGGTCGAACTGGCATTGGCGATCCCGCAGGACCTGTACGTGAAAGATGGGCGCAACCGCTACCTCGCCTGCCAGGCGTTGCAGCACATCTATCCGCGCGAGTTTCAGCAGCGCGGGCGGCGGCGGGACGATCTGTTCCCCGATTTCCAGGCGGCGATCCATCGCGCCAAGCCGGAGATTCTGGCGGACATCGCCCGCATGGAGGCATCCGCGTCGCTCACGGCGATGATCGATTTTCCGCGACTTCGGGCGCTGCTCCACGCGCGCGGCGCCGATGATCACAATTCAGGCTGGGAGGCGGAGACCCATGCGGCAATGAACGCCTATTCGATCGCCCGCTATGTCGAATGGTTTCGCCGCGACAATCGCTGATCGATAGGGGGCGGACTTCGCCTGCGACCCGATCGTCGCGTTCATGGCCAAGCAATGCGGGTACCGAACCCGATCAGTCCGCTGACGGAGGGCGGACCAGCGCCCCACTTCAGCCGACCGACCAGATCCGTTCGGCGGATCGCTAGCCGGGCATCCCCGCGACGATCTGCGGATCGACCGCATAATCACGCGCAATCTCTCGCGCCGTCATTTTGGCAGACATCATCACCGACGGCGTGCCGCCGCCGGGCTGAGTGCCCTGTCCGACGAGATAGAGGTTGGTGACGTCCTCGCTGCGATTGTGCGGGCGGAAAAAGGCGGTCTGCGTCAGCCGCGGTTCGACGCCGAAGCCGTTGCCGGCATAGGCGCCGAGCGTCTGCTCGAAATAATCGGGCGTGACGAAGCTGCGATAGACCAGCCGCTCGCGCAGGCCCGGGATGTAGCCGCGGTCATCAAGGAAGTTCAGCACCTTCTCCGCAAACCCTTCGCCGACCGCATCCCAATCCACATCGCCCAGCGTGTTGGGCACCGGGATCAGCGTGTAGGCGGCGTGATGGCCCGGCGGCGCAAGGCTCGGGTCGGTCAGCGTCGGGATATGCAGATATTGCGAGAAGTCCTCAGCGAGAATCTTGCGCTCGAAAATGTCGGTCAGCAATTCCTCGTAGCGCGGGCCGAGAATGATATTGTGGTGCCGCAGATCGGGGTCGCCCTCGCGCTGTTCATAGCCGAAGTAGATCACCATCAGCGACATGCTCTGCTTGCGGAACTTGACCACCGCGTCGCGATTGATCTGCCGGTGCGCCTTGTCGACGAGCTTGAGATAGGTGGTCGCGTAATCGGCGTTGGAGACGACAAGATCGGCCGCCAGCGTCTCGCCCGATGCCAGCGTCACGCCGGTTGCGACACGCTTGCCCGCGCGCTTCTCGACCTCGATCCGCGCGACTTCGGCATTGAGTTGCACGATGCCGCCCAGTTCCTCGAACTTGACGACCAGCGCGCGGACCAGTGCGCCGGTGCCGCCGATCGCATAATGGACGCCCCAGGTCTTCTCGACGAAATGGATCATCGCATAGATTGCGGGGACTTTCAGCGGATTGCCGCCGATCAGCAGCGGCTCGAAGCTGAACACCTGCCGCATCTTGTCGCTCTTGAAGTACTTGCTGACCAGCGAGAATAGCGGCTGGACCGCGCCGAGCTTGAGCAGGTCCGGGACGACCTTGAGCATCGACCCCAGGCTGCCGAAATAGGTATAGCCGAGTTCGAGGAACCCGCGCTGAAAGATCGCGCGCGCGGCCTCGTGGAAGCGCTCATAGCCCTCCAGATCCTCGGGCGCGAGCCGCGCGATCTGCGCGCGCACGTTCACCGGGTCGGCATCGTAATCGAAGAAGCTGCCGTCGTCGAAATAGATGCGGTAGAATGGCAGGATCGGCACGATCTCGAGATAGCGGCTGGTGTTGGGGCCGCCGCTGATGCCGCTGACGATGCGCTGCCCCTCGCCCAGCACGTCGTCCGGAAAGTCGGGCGCCGTCAGCATCGCTGTGTCGCGTTCCAGCGCGAACAGTTCCTCGATGAAGTGCGGCACGGTCAGCACGGTCGGCCCCATGTCGAAGGTGAAGCCCTCGGCGCGGCGGACATAGGCGCGCCCGCCGACATCATCGAGCTGTTCGACGATGCGGGTGTCGAAGCCCAGGCTTTGCAGGCGGATCGCGCAGGCAATGCCGCCGATGCCGGAGCCGATCACGATCGCTGTACGACGGGTCATAAATTCGCGGTCTTTTCTTAAGAGAGAGGGGCGGAAGCCAGCCGCCGTTCGATCCACCGCGACAGCAGCAGATGCGGCACCGCCACCGATGCCAGCAATTGAAAGGCCTGTGCAACCACGATCGGGTCGAAATGCGCCGGCGCCATGGCGCGCAGCCCCAACCAGCCCAGCAGGGCGAGGCCCGACAGCAACGCGCCGGTGCCGATCCAACGCGCCAGCGTCATGTCGTGCAACCGCGCGCGCGCCTGCGCCAGGTGGCGGGGCGAGTGGAGGAAGGCGAAGAACAGCGCGAAGCCCATGACGGGCGGCAGAACCACGAGCAGCACGAGACACAGGCTCATCGCGACTGCCCAGGACAGGCTGCCCTCGCGCCACGCAAGGGCGATGCCGACTGCGGTGACAAGCAACGCGACGGGCGCAGCCGCGGTGATGACCTGAGCGATCACTGCCGCGCGCGGATCGCTCATCGCGACGAACAGCGCCGCAACCTCGGCGGGATGGCCGATCGTCGCCGCCGCAATCACCGCCGCGCCGGCCGCAACCCGCAGCAGCGGATCCTGAAGCATCGGCCAGTCCTCGCCGAAATGCACTGCAGCCGCCGCAAGGAACAGGATCAGCGCGACGAGCGGCACGCTCATCCACAGGAAGACCATCAGCAGGGCGATTGCGACATAACCGCCAACCGCGAGCCCCATCCCAATTCGGTCCAGCGCGACCGAACGCCGCAACAAGGCAATGTCATAGGCGCCGTGCGGCAGCCCGCCGCCGATGAACACGATCGTCGCAATCGCCATCGCCGCCGGTTGATCCAGCGGCACACCGAGCAGCGTCAGCCCGATCAGCAGCGCCGCGGCGAGCCAATAGGCCGGATACACGACGTCGCCGCGCCCGATGGGGGCACGGCGACGCTCTGACACGCGTGGGTAAGCAAGTGCTGCCATGGGATCAGGCAGCATAGCCCTTATGCCCACCGGCCTCGGCCTCAACCTCCGACTTGCGGACCGCGATCAGGAAGATCAGGATCCCGAGACCAGCCTTGGCGACGATATCCGCGATCGTATAGCCGATCTGGATCGTCGTGGTGACGGTGCCGCCCGTCAGGCCGGCATAGGGGGCCATATAGACGATCGGATAGAAGCCCCATGAGGCGAAGGTCAGCAGGCGTGCCTTGCGCACCAGGTTCTGGGCGCTGGCCGGCTGTTGCGCGATCGACTTGCCGAGCCCGCTGAACAGCTCCCACACGATGTACAGGAACGGGATCGCCGACAGGGTGCCCCACAGGACGCGCGTCGGAATGTCGTTCGAGATCTCGCCCGGATAACCCAAAATGATCATCAGCGCGGCAGCCGTGCCGAGACGGAGCGACTTGGACATGGTTTCCTCGCGCGACAGGCGCATGACCAGCACCAGCTCGATCAGCAGCAACGGCACCGTCAGCAGCCAGTCGACGTAGCGATAGGCATCGTTGAACGCGAAGGGGGTTGCGGTGACCACCCCGTCGCCGAACGTATAGGCGGCGATCCAGCTCTCGAAGATGCGCCAATAGTGATAGGCGGCGATGGCGGTAACCAGTCCGGAAATGGTCAGCGCGGTGCGATACGCCGGCGCGACTTGCGATCGGCTCAACCACAGAAACGCGGTTGCCGCGGCCATCGTCGCAAAGGTAAAGGAAAAGGCGTTGTAGATCAGGGAATATTGAAAGGGTGTCACGATATCCATCGAACTCTCCATCGCATTGATCCCCGGCACGGGTGCGCCGGGCAGGGATGATGCGGGATGCCACTCAACCACGCTGAGACGCCCTGTATCTCCCGATCCTTCGTCACAGCGGCACCGGAACTGGCGATGATGCCCAGCCGCGCACCGGGTTGCTGAACCGGGTGCGGCAACGCCACTGCGGCGATTGGACAGAATTAGATTGGGGCGGGTGTCCCGGCGATACGGACTTTGTGCCGTATCGGCGGCAGCGCCTTACAGGCCGGCTTCCACGGCAAGCCGGATAAGGTCTGCGGTCGAATGCAGGCCGAGCCGGTTCATCAGGATCGCGCGGTGCATCTTGACGGTCTTTTCCGCCAGATTGAGCTCCGCCGCGATCTGTTTGTTGAGCAAGCCGTTTGCGACGAACTTCAGGATCTGCCCCTGGCGCGGCGACAATGCCTTGACCATTTCGGCGGCCCGAATCCGCCGCATGCTCGACGGTGTTGCCCCATCGGCATCGATCTCGACTTGCGATCCCAGGAAATACAGCAGAGCGTCCTGTTCGTCGTAGATCGGCGCGACCAGGACGGCATTGCGGAACGGTTGCCCGTTGCGCTTGTAGTTGAGGATTTCGACAAGCACCGGACGATGCTCGCGAACGCCTCGGCGGATCTCTTCGGTCAGCCAGGGTTCGGTCGCCGGCCCCGACAGGAAACGGCAGTTCCGCCCGACCACCTCGTCGGCGGGATAGCCGGTCAACTCGCAAAAGGCGGTGTTGCACGCGACGATGGGATTATCCGGAAGCCGTGGATCGCTGATGACCGATGGTATCGGACTGTCGGTCACGAGCCGGACGTGACGATTCTCGGCGAGAAGAATGTTCGTCCCTTGAGCCATGTCAGCAGCATGTTGCTATCATCGCTGGCATCATAGCGGCGGCGCGACGCGATTACACCCGAATTAACGTCCGGCAGGTGGATAGGGGGCGGTTCGATTTGGGGGAGGGTGCCTGAACCGCGACCCGACATGAAGTCGCACCAATCCTCATCGGTGGTTCGCGCCAGTCCAAGACACGCCGTGACCGCGACGATAGCCTGCCAACAGATGCCCTGAACGTGGCACGACTGAAATGGAGAGACGGGTGCTCGAACGGCGTTTTGCGATGCTCATTGACGGTGAAGCCGTTCATGGCACCTCCAGCTTCGAGGTGAACAACCCCGCAACCGCGGCGGCGTTCGCCATCTGCCCGAAAGCGGATCAGGCGTTGGCGGATCGGGCGGTCGCCGCTGCCAAAACGGCGTTTCCTGCATGGGCGGCGCTCCCCATTGAAACCCGCGCTGGCGCAGTCGCCAAACTGGCCGACGACATGGAGGCGCGCGCATCCGAATTTGCGAGCCTTCTGACTGCCGAGCAGGGCAAGCCGCTTGATCAGGCGATGTTCGAAGTGATGGCCAGCGTCTTCACGCTGCGCGCCTTCGCGGCGATGCGCCCCGAAACGAAGATCCTGAAGGATGAACCCGGGCATCGGGTAATCGAGCATCGCACGCCACTGGGCGTCGTGGTGGCGATCACGCCGTGGAATTTCCCACTGGTCCTGGCGATGAACAAGATCGGACCGGCGCTCGTCACCGGGAACACCGTCGTGCTGAAGCCAGCGCCGACCACCCCGCTCACCAGCCTGTTGTTCGGCGAGCTGTGCGCGCAGGCGCTCCCGCGCGGCGGCTTTAACGTGATTTGCGACCAGAATGATCTGGGCGCGCATCTGACGGCGCATCGCGATGTCGCAAAGGTCGCGTTCACCGGTTCGACTGCGACCGGAAAGAAGGTGCTGGGGTCGTCCGCAGAAAGCCTGAAGCGCGTCACGCTGGAGCTGGGTGGCAATGATGCTGCGATCGTGCTGGACGATGTTCCTCCGGCGGTTGCCGCACGCAAGGTCTTCGCCGGCGCGATGGCGAATGCGGGTCAGATCTGCGTCGCGATCAAGCGCGCCTATGTCCCCGAGGCGATGTATGACGCGTTTTGCGACGAGATCGCGGCGATCGCGCGTAGCACCATCGTTGACAACGGCGCGAACCAGGGCGCACAAATCGGCCCTGTGCAGAACCTGGCTCAATTCGAGAAGATCAAGGCGCTGCTCGCCGATGCGCAGGAGCGTGGCACGGTCGTGGCCGGCGGGCAGGCGCTCGACCGGCGGCGGGTTTGTCATCGGCAACCTTCAAACGCATGATTCCTTCTGCACCTGGCTCGCCGATCGCACCGGATTACCGGTCCTTGCCTTCGATTATCGCCTTGCGCCGGAGCATCCCTTTCCCGCTGCCGTCGATGATGCAGAAGCGGTGGCGCGATGGGTCGCCACTGCGCCGGAAGATCTCGGCGTTCAGCCCTCCGCCCTGATCACCTGCGGCGACAGCGCCGGGGCGAACCTGGCAGCGGTCGTCGCGCAAGCGCTATGGGATTTCCCCGCGCGGATCGAGGTCGTTTCGCAATGGCTGCTCTACCCCTATGTCGGCGCAGGGCTTGACTGGCCGTCGGTCGATCACTTTGCCGACGGCTATCTCATTTCGCGTGAGGCGATGAAATGGTTCGATGCGCAGTACGCCGCGCCCGCCGATTCCATCCGTCACAACCTTTTCCAGGCCCCCGGTTCAGCGACGCCATTGCTGCTGATGACCGCCGAGCTGGATCCGCTCCGTGATCAGGGGCGGCGCTATGCGGAACGCGAACAGGCGGCCGGGCGGCAGGTCTGTTGGTTGGAAGCGTCCAGGATGATTCACGGCTTCATCAACCTCAGAGCCGCGCTTCCTTCCACGGCGAATGACCTGGAGGCCTTCGTCGCGTCGGGAATGGCAATGCTGCGCGACCGCGACATCGTTTAAGGCGGGAAGCTCGCCCGCCGGGCAACGCGCCGCATCGGTTTGCATGTGCGCTGCTTTTCTCATCACCCAATCGCGCTAGCTCTCAAAAGTCCGCCGTCACCGACAGGTTTGCGCGCCGTCCTTGCAGCAGGGTAAAACCGCCCCCGCTGCCGACGCGCCAGCCGAATACGTCACCGACGTTACGCAGCTGTGCGCGGATCACCACCGGGGTGCGGCTGACCCTGGTGCGATAACGCGCGCCCAGATCCACAATCGCGCGGGCGGGCAGGTAGAGCGTGTTCGCGGCGTTGGCGACGCGTCGATCCTCGAACGTCGCGCGGATGTCGAACGACACTGCCGGAAGGAATGGCAGCCGATAGTCGAGGCTGCTGTCGACCAACACGCTGGTGCGCCCGATCGGCTTCGTCCCGATCCGGCCATCGTCCACCGCCTGACCCGTGACGCGCGGATCGAGCCACACGGCTCCCGCCACCAGGCTGAGCCCGGCCACGGGCTGGCCGGAGAGCGAGCCCTCGACGCCGCGATGCGTGACCTCACCCAGCTGACGAAATACGCCGTCGCGGCGGTCGATTTCGAAATAGGGTTTGGCGATGTCAAAGGCTGCGGCGGTCAACCGCCAGGTTCCGGGGAGTGCATAACGCAGCCCCAATTCGACCTGTCGCGTGCGCAGTGCGGGCAGCGCCTCACCGCGATTGACGGCGGCATTGGGCGCCACGCCATTTTCCTCCAGCCCGCGCGTGGTGGCGGCATAGAGGGTGAGCCGGTCGCTCGGGGTGAGCGCGAGCCCGGCGTTCCATAGCCAGGGCCGATCCTGCTGGACCGTCGCGGGTACGCCCGGCACGCGCACCTCCTTGCGATAGTCGCTGCGGGTCAGGCCGAGATTGAGTTCGCCGAGCTTCGGCCAGCGCAGCTCGTAACCGACCGCCAGGCTGCTCTGGCGCACGCGGTCATCGGTGCGTTCGCCAAAGTCGAAATCGAGCGGCGCGACCGGATCGGCGACACCGATCGTCCCGGCGCCCAGATCGGCGAGATCATAGCCGCCATAAAGCTGCTCCATGTCGCGCGCCCGGACCGAGGCGAGCAGGCGGTGGCGGCGTGGTCCCTCCGCAAACACCCGGCTGACGCGCAGCTCGCCCGAGGTCGATGCGCTCACCTGATCGCGCCCGGCAATCAGGAAGGAGCGGCCATCGCCGTTGCGATCCACCCCGTCGATATAGGCCGAGTAATAGGAGTCGCGCGTAACGCTGCTGTTGAACGCTCCTGCGGCGATCTGCCAGCTGCCGAGTGTCGCCTTGACGATCCCACCGTAATTCTGCGCATGGCCGCTCCCGTCGGCCCAGTCCTGCCCGTAGAAACGCCGCTGTTCGATCCGATCGGGCAGATAGGCGCCAGCGGTGTAGATGACCGGCGCCTGCTCCTCGTCGCCATAATCATAGCGGCCATAGAGCCCGGTCAGTTCGACGCCGGCGGCCGGGCGCCAGCGCGCGACGCCGCCATAGCTGCGGAACCAGGCGCTTGCCCCGCTTACATATTCGTCGTCGAACAGCCCGAAGCCGAGATCGACCCCGAAGCGATCGGAGACTGGAATCGCCGCGTTCACGACCAGATCCGGCCCGAGATATTCGCCGCTGCGCGCCTCGACACTGACCACCGGTCGCGTGCCGACGCGGCGCAACTCCATGTCGACGATGCCGGTCGGGGCGGGGAGGGGATAGCCGAACGACGTCAGCCCGAGCCGGACCGTGGACCCGCGCACGATGACGTCGGTGACGCCGCCCTGCTCGTCGAAATACAGCCCCTCAATCCGGTTGTTGCCCGCCGCAGTCGCGCTGAATCCGCGCACCTCGCCGCTGGCATAGATGCCGATCGATTCATTTCCGACGCTCTTGCCGAACCCGTCCTCGGCCTCAAGCACCGCATTTTCGTCCGCGCGCTGCGCCTGTGCGGGGGTGGCCCAGATCGCGACCGCCGCCAGCACCGCCTTGCCCGCGTGCTTCACAGCGCCACCGCAAGTCGCGCGCGGATCGTGCGCGGTGCGCCCGGCGTGATCCACACAGTGCTGTAGCTGCTTTCGGAATAGACTGCGTCGAACAGATTTTCGGCATCGAGATGCAGGCTCAGCGCCTTGTTTACGCGATAGGACAGGTTGACGCGCGCGGTGACGTAATCGTCGAGCATGAATCCGCTGGCGACATCGTCGCCCGGCCGCTCGCCGACATAGGTGAGGCCGGCACCGACGCCCCACGATCCACGCTCGCGCCCGCCGGATTGCCAATGGCCGTACATTGCACCGCTATGTTTGGGGACGTTGGACAGGCCGCTGCCGACCAGCGCCGGACGGGTGTCGGCGATCACCTTGGCGTCCGTATAGGCATAGACCGCGGTCAGGGTCAGCCGGTCGTCCATCGCATAGTTGAGATCGGCCTCGACCCCCTTGCTGCGTGCGCGACCGGTGGCGACGCTGAAACCGCTATTGGCCGGATCGGCGACGAGTACATTGTCCTTGGTGATGCGATAGACCGAGACGGTGCCGGTCAGCTTCTTGTCCGCCAGCGCGAACTTGACGCCGCCTTCCAATGCCTCGCCGCGCTCGGCCGCGAAGGGGTTGGACGCGACATCGACGCCCTGATTGAACCGGAACGACTTGCCCCAGCTGACATAGGCTGAAACCTGCGCGCTCGGCGCGAAGGTAAAGGCGGCGCGCGGCGAAGTGGCCGAGGGCGACTGGCGATCGGTGCGCCCGTTGCGATAATTGACATTCTCCTGCCGGATCCAGTCGTGCCGGATGCCGAGCAGCAGCGAGAAATGCTTGCCCAGCGTCAGCAGATCCTGCGCATAGAGGCTCTCGCCACGCAGCTGTTCGAGCAGGTCCTGGTTGAGCGTCGCGACCGGCTTGGGCTGGCCATAGACCGGGTTGAAGATGTCGATGTCATAGGGCGTCGCCGCGCTGGGGCTGAAGCGCCAGAAGATGCGCCGCTGGTCATAGCTGAACGCATCGCCGCCGACGCGGAATTGATGGTCGATCCCGGCAAGGCTGCCATTGGCGCTCAGCTCGATGCGACCCGCCACGTCCTCCCAACTATAATCATGGACGCGCAGCTGGCGACGCAGCCGCGTCCCGACCAGCGCGCTGTTGTGGGTCGACTGGCCGACCATCGATCCGTCACGATACTGGACCCCGGCCTCGAGTGCGATTCCCTCGGCCAGGTCGATCGTGACGCTGCCCTGATGCTGGGTGGTCCGCTGCTCGATCTGGCCGTCATTCGGCTCGCCCAGGAACCGTTCACGCGGCAGCGCCTTGGCATCGCCATTGACGGCGACGAGCCCGCGATCATGGGTGAAATGCACCAGATTATATTCGAGCTGGTAGAGGAAGCGGACGCTGTCGCCCGCCCGAGCGCTGAGCGATGGCGCGATCAGCAGCCGGTCGCTGGGCGTGAAGTCCCGGAAGCCATCGCTGGTCTGATAAACGCCGATCACGCGCGCGGCGATGCCGTCGGACGCGGGACCGCCAATGTCGAACATGCCGCGCGCGGTGTCGAAGCTGCCATAGGACAGCTCACCCCCGGCGTGGAACCGGTCCAGCGGCGCCTTGGTCACGATATTGATCGATCCCCCGGGCTCGCCCTTGCCCGACAGCGCCGATGCCGGCCCCTTCAGTACCTGAAAGCTCTCGACCGTCGCAACATCGCGCCGCGCGTTGAAGCCGCGATTGGCGCCGAAGCGGTTGATCAGCAGGTCCGGCCCCTGGTTGATGTCGCCCGAAAAGCCGCGGATCGCGTAGGCGTCCCACGCCCCGCCAAAGCTGTTCTGACGCGCCATGCCCCCGGCAAGGTCGAACAGCTGCGACAGATCGACAAAGCCAGCCTGGTCGACCAGTTCGGCGCCGAGCAGGCGGACATTCTGCGGCAGCAGCAACGGATCGACATCCAGCCCGTTGATGCTGGCGTTCGCCACGCGCGATCCGGTGATCGTCACCTCATCGTCGCGCTGTTCCTCGACCGGCGGCGCGTCATTTGCCCATGCCGACCCCATCGGCATCGCCGCCGACGCCAGCAACAATCCCACCCCGAAACTACGCATTTGACCCCCATGTGATAATGTATCGTCGGCGCGTCTAGTCGGAGTGAACGCGGCCCGTCAATGACATGTTGCAACATTACATTGATCGCGTAATGAGGCGGCAATGCTCGCAGCATCCGTGGAGAAATTCGTGTCCGATCTCGTCCAGCCGCCAATTCTGATCGAAGATGTGCACCTCGCTTACGGGGCTCAGCGCGTGCTGAATGGCCTCAGCCTGGCCGTCCCGGCGGGAACGATCCTCGCGCTGCTCGGCGGAAATGGCGCGGGCAAATCGACGACGCTGGCGGCGCTTCTCGGCTTCCTCCGCCCACAATCGGGGCGGATCGCGCTGTGCGGTATCGACCCGGCGGCGGACCCCGACGCCGCGCGCCGGCGAATCGCCTATCTGCCCGAGAATGTCGCGCTCTACGAACATCTGAGCGCGGTCGAGAATGCCGATTACCTGCTCGCGCTGTCGGGCGAGCGCCAGACGCGCGGGGCGATCGTCGAGGCGCTGGAGGCGACCGGGTTGCAGCAGACGGCGTGGGATCAGCGGCTGGGCGGATTTTCGAAGGGGATGCGGCAAAAGGTCGCGATTGCCGTCGCGCTGCTGCGGCAGGTGCCGGTGCTGCTGCTCGACGAACCGACCTCGGGCCTCGATCCGCGCGCGACCGCCGATTTCAACGCCTTGCTCTCGACCGTCCGCGACCGTGGCACGGTGGTGTTGATGGTTACCCATGACCTGCTCTCTGCGGTCGATGTTGCCGACCGCATCGGCTTCCTCGATGCTGGGCGGATCGTCGAAGATGTGGCGGCGACCGGCAGTGAGCGGTTCGATATCCGCGCGCTCCACGCCCGCTTTGCCACCGGCGGCGCACAGGTCGCGGCATGAGCGCCGCCCGCCTGATTGCCCGCGACGAACTGCGCCTGATGACGCGCAATCGCGTCGCGGTCATCGCCTTCGTCCTGCTGGTCTTGCTGACCCTGGTCGCGGCACTCAGTTCCTGGTCGCACCAGCAGGGGATCGCCGATTTGCGCGCCCGCCATCAGGTGGCGGCGGAACACGCGTTCGACGCCCAGCCCGACCGGCACCCGCACCGCGTGGTCCATTACGGGACCTTCATTCAGCGCCCGCTCGGCCTGCTTGCGGCGTTCGATCCGGGCGTGGACGCGTTCACCGGCAGCAGCATGTTCCTGGAGGGGCATCGGCAGAACACCGCCAATTTCGGCGATGTGCGACAAAGCTCGCTGCTGGTGCGCTTCGGTCAGCTGACCCCGGCCTTCGTGCTGCAGGCGGTTGCGCCACTGCTGCTGATCTTCCTCGGCTACGGCGTGCTCTCGCGTGAGACTGAGCGGGGCACGCTCCGCGTACTGATGCTGCAGGGCGCGTCGCGCGGTCAGCTTGTGCGTGGCAAGGGCATGGCGCTTGGGCTCGTCGCGCTGCTCGCCGGCCTGCCGGCGATGATCGGCTTCGTGCTGATCGCGGGCAGTCCCGGTGCCTTGTTCCTGCCGATGGCGGTGATCGCGGCGGGCTATGCCGCCTATCTCGCTTTGTGGGTGGTCTTGATCCTGCTCGTCTCGGCGCGGGTGAAGCGTAGCCGCGATGCGCTGCTCGCGCTCGTCGCGATCTGGGCGGTCACTGTGGTGCTGCTCCCACGCGTCGCCCCCGATGTCGCGAGCGCCGCAGTGCCGCTTCAGAACCGGCTGCAAACCGACGTCGCCATCGCGCGCGACCTGCGCAAGATGGGCGACAGCCACAATCCCGACGATCCGCATTTCGCCGCGTTCAAGCAATCAGTGCTCGACCGCTATGGCGTGACGCGGGTCGAAGACCTGCCGGTCAATTACAAGGGCCTGCTCGCGCTGGAGGGGGAGAAGCTGACCTCCAGCCTGTTCGATCACTACGCAGCGCAAAGCTATGGCGCGCAAGAGAAGCAGAACGTGCTGGTCGCGACGATCGGCGTCGCTAGTCCCGCCATTGCGCTGCGGTCGCTGTCGATGGCGGCGGCGGGAACCGATTTCGCGGGCCATCGCCGGTTCCTCGAGCAGGCCGAAGCGTATCGCTACGCGCTGGTTCAGAAGCTCAACGCGCTGCAGGCAAGCGATGTCAGCTATGCCGATGATACGGCAACCGACCTTGCCGCCAATACCCGCAAGCGCGTCGACGCCGCAAATTGGGAGAAGATGCCCGACTTTGCCTATCGCGGGCCGTCAGCGCAGGCGCTCGCCACCGGCGCGCTGCCCGGCCTTGCCATCCTGATCGCCTGGCTTGCGGTTGCGCTCGCCCTGCTTGCCCTTGCCACCCGTCGCCTGGGAACCCGCTAATGACCCTCTGGATGCACGAAGTGCGGTTGCTGCTCCGCCAGCGCCTGACCTTGGTGGCGCTCGCGCTGCTCGCCCTGCTCACCGTGGCCGCGATCGGCGCAGGGCTTGCCGAGGTGGCGCGCCAGCGTGCCGCCATCGCCGCGATTCCCGCCGCACAGAGCGAGGATATTGCCGCGATCGCGGCCTATGTCGATCGCAGCAAGGACGCCGGCAGCGCGGCCTATTACAGCTTCCACCCGACCTGGGATTCGCCCGCGCCGCTCGCCTTTGCCGCGCTCGGGATGCGCGACGTGTCGCCCTATATCCTGCGTGTCCGTGCGCTGGGGCTGGAAGCACAAATCTATGACGGCGACACCTTCAACCCCGAACTGGCGCTGCCGGGCCGGTTCGACTTCGCCTTCGTGCTGGTGTTCCTGGCGCCGCTGTTCGTGATCGCGCTGTTCCACGATCTCGTCTCCAGCGAGCGCGAGGCGGGGCGCCAGCGCACGCTCGACGCGCTCCCGCGCGGTGGCAAACGATTGCGGCGGCGGCGCAGCCTGTTGCGCTTCGCCCTGCTCTGGGGCGTGCTCGCGATCCCCTTTGCCGTGGCAGCTGTCGCGTCGGGGGTCGGCGCGCTCGCTATCGCCATCGTCGTGCTGCTGATCGCCGCCTATCTGTTGTTCTGGATCGCCATGGCCGCGCTGGTCGGTCGGCTGCGCTGGAGCTCAGTCACCAACGCCGCCACGCTCGCGGCCTGCTGGCTCGTCCTGGTGCTGGTGGTGCCGACCCTCGCCAACGTCCTGATCAATCGCGCCATCCCTGTCGATCAGGGTGCCGAGATCGCCCTGGCCCAGCGCGATAAGGTCAATCGTGCGTGGGACATCCCGCGCGAGGAAACGATGGCACGTTTCTATGCCAGCCATCCCGAATGGGCGAAGTCCGCGCCGCTGCCGCCGAAATTCCATTACAAATGGTATTTCGCCTTCCATCAGGTCGGCGACGAGAGCGTCGCGGAGCAGGTGCGCGCCTATCGTGAGGGCCTGGAACGCCGTGACGCCACGGCGCGGTCGCTCGGCTGGGCCCTGCCGTCGGTGGGGGTGCAGGCGCTGCTTTCGCGGCTCGCCGAAACCGACCTGCGCGCGCAACTCGCCTATCAGGATCGCGTCCGCGCGTTCCACGGCAAGCTGCGCCAATTCTATTACAGCTATCTCTTCACCGATCAGCCCTTCGGCAAGGCGAACTTTGACAAAGCGCCAGCGTTCGATCCGGTCGCTGAAAACCCCTAGGACCAGGCGGCTCGAAGCGTTTTGGTCCGGTAGCGGGGCGAATATGCACGAGCGCGCGTCTGCGGGCGCGGACGAAACCGTCCGCGGCGGCGGTGCCTCCTCGGCGCCACGGCCGCGGTCCGCGGTGTCCGGTTTCCTCCCGGCCCGCCGGACCTCCGCGGCATAGCCACGTAGGAGCGTCACACGTGAACAACCTCGACGCCATCGATCGCGTCATGGCTGAGTTCATCCGCTACATCGAAAGCGGCTTTGGCCGGCGGAGCGAGGCGAACCGGTAGATCGTCGACCAGAGGGCGAGGATGCGGACCTTGATCTCCTTTTAGCTGAATCCCGCAAGCGCCTGGCATAAGCTCCGCGTCTCATCAGATGGCAGCCACATTGCTCACAGCGCTGGAACGCCCGCGCCTCGGACCGCCGACAAAATCTCACATTGGCCACATAATGGTCCGCTCGTCACAACCGCGTAACAAGTTGTCGCCACCTGCGTGCCAAGCCGAGGGGAGCGGCGCAGTGATCGTCTAACTGGCAATTCGCCAATCATTGCCGCTGGTTCCGCATCGATACGTTCATTCGGCCGGGAGAGGCTGGCGCGCTGAAGCCGACGGGCTGCTGAGCGTCAGAACGATAAGGCAAGCACAGGACCAAATATCACAATCCGGGTCGTTGGATCGGCCCGGGGGCGCCGTCGCGCGCGTCGGAAATGCCACGCGCGGGCACAGAGCTATTGGAAAAAGGGGGATCATCTATGCGTTGCACATCCAACCGGCTCGATCGTTCGAGCCAGCTTCTTCTCGGCGTCGCGCTCGCTGCGCTTACCGCAGTTCCGGCCACCGCCCAGACCACTCCGGCGGCGGGCGATGACGCCGTTGTCGACGAGGAGATCGTCGTTTCCGGCTATCGCCGCAGCCTGGAAGAAGCGATCGGCATCAAGCGCGAGACGGTCGGATTCTCCGACTCGATCGTCGCCACCGACATCGCCGATTTCCCCGAGCAGAACCTGTCCGAAGCGCTGCAGCGCGTGCCGGGTGTGACGATCGAGCGCGAAAAGGGCCTCGGCACCCGCGTCAACGTGCGCGGCCTGCCGACCGAGTTCACTTTCGTGTCGATCAACAAGCTGGCGACCGCTTCCGGCTCGGGCGGGCGCGACGTTGAATTCGACATTTTCGCGTCCGAACTGATCCAGTCGGTCACCGTACAAAAGTCGCCGACCGCCGCCGATGAGGAAGGCGGCATCGCCGGATCGGTCTCGATCCGCACCGCACGCCCGTTCGACAATCCCGGCCTGCGCCTGGTCGGCGGTGTCGAGGGTGCGTACAACTCGATCTCGCAGAAGATCGACCCGAACTTCTCGTTCCTCGCCAGCAACACGTTTGGCGATTTCGGCGTTCTGGTCTCGGTCGCCAAGCAGCAGCGCACCAACCGCACTGATTCGAACTCGGGCATCAACTTCCGCCCGATCGCGCGCTGGACCGACCGTACCGGCACCGTTTACCGCAACCAGGCGATTTCGGTGCTGCAGCGCGACGCCGGCATCACCTTCACCGACGCGATGAAGAACAAGATCGTCTTCCTCGATAAGGTCGGCGATCGCGTGTACCAGAACGATCAGGACCGCCTCGGCATCTCCGGTTCGGTCCAGTACAAGCCGAGCGAGAGCTTCAGCCTCGCGCTCGACGCATTCATCGGCTCCTACGACACGGTCGAGGACGAATATGACGCTGCGGGCTATTCGGCATCAAGCAATTCGACGCTCGAAACCATCCATGAATTCGACGCGACGACGCTGAGCAGCAGCGGCATCGTCGTGCTGCGCGACGTGTCCTACACCAACACCCAGCATGAGTTCCTGAGCAAGGAATACCTCACCGAGACGGATTATCGGCAGTTCGGCGGCGAGATGAACTGGGAAGCGGGGAACTGGAAGGTTACCGCGCTGGGCGGCTATTCGGGCGCCACACGGACGCTCGATTACGCCAACCTCAAGCATGTCGCCTACGCGCCGTCGCGCACCCGCTTCACCGAGACGGGCGGCGAGACGATCCCCAGCGCCAATCCCAACACGATCGACATGTACAATGCGCCCACGCGCTACCTGTTCGAGGCGTATGAGACGACGCGCGAAGAGATCAAGGACGACAAATATGCCGCTCAGGTCGATGTGAGCTACGGCTTTGACGACCTGTTCATCAAGCGCATCAATGTCGGCGGCCGCTACACGAACAAGACCAACCAGCGTCAATATGGCGAGGAGAAGATCCAGGGCCCGACGCGCGGCAGCACCGCCTATGTCAACGTCCGCCGCCTTGGCGACAGCCCGCTGACCAACGTCATCGATCTGGTCGGCGGCACCGATTATCAGGCGCGTGACCTGAGCTGGTCACAGATATCGAACGACTATGCGCGTGACTTCTTCCGCCCGGACGGGTTCGTTACGCCGTTCGCCAATGCGAACTACGCCAAGGTGAAGGAAGCGACGTTCGCGGGCTACGCGATGGTCGATTTCGAATTCGAGCTTGGCGTGCCGGTATTCGTCAATCTCGGCGGCCGCTATCTGCGCACCGACATCCATTCGGAAGGGTTCCATCAGATCCAGAACCCGAACGGAACGACCGGCCTGACCGCGGCACCGGTGGCGAGCGAGGGGAGCTATGAGAAGTTCCTGCCCTCGTTCAACATCCATGCCGAGCTGACCGACAGCCTGATCCTGCGCGCCGCCGCGTCGCAGACGCTGATCCGCCCGGCGCTTGGCGACCTCGCCTACAAGCGCACCGCCAGCTACAACAATTTCCGCTTCACCGACGGTAACCCCGGCCTCAAGCCGACCTATGCCGACCAGTGGGAAGTGGGCGTCGAGAAGTATCTCGGCGGTGGTGGCATCCTGTCGGCGTCCTACTTCTGGAAGAAGATCAAGGGCGTGGTGCAGAATCAGCTGACCGGCGAGGTCAAGGGCGTGACCGTCTACAACGCCAATGGCACGGTCAACGGGATCTACGACTTCGACGTCTATCAGCCGGTCAATGCCGAGGGTTCGTACAAGGTCAGCGGCTTTGAGCTGAACGCGGTGATCCCGTTCGGCATGTTCGCTGATTGGGCCGACGGGTTCGGCGTCAACGCCAACGCGACCTTCCTCGACAGCTCGCTGACCGGCCAGTCATCGCTGGGCATCCCGACGGCGCCGATTGGCCTCGCCGACAACAGCTACAATGCGACCGTATTTTACGACAAGGGGCCGCTCTCGGTCCGCGTCTCGTACAACCGCAAGGGCGCCTATGTGGAGCGGATCGAGCGGAATATGTATCCGGTCTATCGCGACGCCTATGGCCAGTTCGACGTCGCCGCCAGCTATCAGCTGACGCGCAATTTCCGCGTCGAGCTGCAGGGCATCAACATCGGCAATGCCAAGACCACCGGCTACACGATGGATCCGTCCTTCCCGACCACCTATGAGTTTTCGGGAAGCCGGATCAGCCTGGGCGTGCGCGCCCAGTTCTAAGTCGCCAATCCGCCCCGTCGCTTCGGCGGCGGGGCCTACTTGGCGCAAGACTGTCATATTGCACTGATAGCGCGCGGACCGGCGGCCTTTTCGGCACGCCGGTCCGCCTGCTTTTCCGGAGTTTGCCATGTTCTGGCTGTTCGCCCTGCCGATGATCGTTGCGACGGACGCGCCACTTCGCATCAACGACCTGACGATGGTCGGCACGCACAACAGCTACAAGCTGGCGATGCCGGCCGAGCGGATGGCGCAATTGCGCGCGGCCGATCCGGCCAGCGCCGACGCCCTCGACTATGCCCACCGCCCGATCGTGGAGCAGCTGAACGCCGGTGTGCGCCAGCTTGAGCTCGACATCTGGTACGATCCGCGCGGCGGCCTCTATGCCGATGGGTCAGACGATCCCGCGATGCAGCAGCCGGGGTTCAAGGTTCAGCATATGGCGGGGTTCGACAACCGCTCGAACTGTCTCACGCTCGTTGCCTGCCTGACGATCATCCGGAACTGGTCGGACGCCAATCCGGGCCATGTGCCGATCCTGCTGATGTTCAACACCAACGACAATGGCCGCTTCCTCAAGGGCGAGCCTTACAGCGAAATCGCCTATGACGCGCTTGATGCCGAAGTGCGCTCGGTGCTGTCGCCCGACAAGCTGATCGTGCCGGATGATGTGCAGGGCGATCATCCGACACTGCGCGATGCGGTGCTCGCCAATAGCTGGCCCACGCTGGCGGCGTCGCGCGGCAAGTTCATGTTTGCGCTCGACGAAGGCCCGGCCAAGGTCGCGCTCTATCGCGGCGCGCGCCGTTCGCTCGAAGGGCGGGTGTTCTTCGTCAATACCGACGAGCAATCGCCCGCCGCAGCCTATCTGACGCTCAACGATCCCATCGGGCAGGCCGATCGCATCGCCGCCGCAGTGAAGGCGAACTTCATCGTGCGGACCCGCGCCGATGTCGCCACCCGCGAAGCGCGCACCAACGATTCCCGCCCGCGTGGTGCTGCCCTGCGCAGCGGGGCGCAGTACATCTCGACCGACTATCTCTGGCCCGACCCCCGCTTTGCCGGCGACTATCGCGTGGTTCTGCCCGATCGCGCCGTCGCATTGTGCAACCCGGTGCGCCGACCGCTGGGGTGCCGCACGATTACCGAACCTGCTAACCGCTGACCGACAGTACCGGAGCTTCAATCGATGATCTCACGCCTTAGCCTTGCCGCCCTGCTCGTCCTCACCGCGCCGACCGCGCTGGCGCAGGAAGCTGCACCCGTTCCGGCACAGGGCGCGCAGGCAGATGCGCGCGCGCCAGGCGGCGCGCGCCGGGTCGAGGATGACAGGCGCGACGCGTATCGCAAGCTTCTCGCCAAGGGGCAGGTGCGTAACGTCATCCTGCTGATTGGCGATGGGATGGGCGATTCCGAAATCACCATCGCGCGCAACTATGCGCAAGGGGCAGGGGGCTATTTCAAGGGCATCGACGCGCTGCCCTTTACGGGCCAGATGACCCATTATTCGCTCGACCGCGAAACCGGCAAACCCAACTACGTCGCCGACAGCGCCGCGACCGCGACCGCATGGGCGTCGGGCGTCAAAAGCTATAACGGCGCGATCGGCGTCGACATTTACGGCAAGCCGCACCGCACGCTGATCCAGATTGCCAAGGCAGCAGGGATCGCCACCGGCAATGTCTCGACCGCCGAAATTCAGGACGCGACGCCGGCCGCGTTGGTGGCGCATGTCACCCAGCGCAAATGCTATGGGCCGGAGGCGACCAGCAAGACCTGCCCGACCAACGCGCTTGAAAATGGCGGGCTGGGATCGATCACCGAACAGCTGCTCGACACGCGGCCCGACCTGATCCTGGGCGGCGGCGCGGCGAGCTTTGCCGAGAGCGCCAAGGCCGGCAAGTTCGCCGGCCGCACGCTGATGGAGCAGGCGCAAGAGCGTGGTTTTCGCATCGTGCGCGACGCATCCGAACTCGACGCAGTGACGCAGGCCGATACCCGCCAGCCGCTGATCGGCGTGTTTTCACCCGGCAACATGCCGGTGCGCTGGATCGGCCCGCGCGCCAGCGTTCGTGGCAATATCGACCAGCCCGCTATCACCTGTCAGCCCAACCCGCAGCGGACTGCGGCGCTGCCGACGCTCGCGGCGATGACGCGCAAGGCGATCGGGTTGCTCAAGGACAATCGCAAGGGCTTCTTCCTCCAGGTCGAGGGCGCGTCGATCGACAAGCAGGATCATGCCGCCAATCCGTGCGGGCAGATCGGCGAGACGGTGGATTTGGACGAAGCGGTTCAGGTCGCGCTGGAGTTTGCGCGGGCCGATGGTCACACGCTGGTAATCGTCACCGCCGATCACGCCCATACCAGCCTGATCGTCGGCAATGGCAGCCGAGCGCCCGGCCTGACCGCCGCGCTCAACACCCGCGAAGGCGGCGTGATGACTGTGCATTACGGCACGGCGGAGGAGGGGTCGCAGGGCCACACCGGCGGACAGTTGCGGGTCGCCGCCTTCGGACCGCGTGCGGTGAATGTCAGCGGCCTGCTCGACCAGACCGACCTGCACTACATCATTCGCGACGCGCTCGGGCTGGACTGACCTGTTAGCCTGCACCCAGCAGGCCCGCGCGCACCGACCGCTGTTTCTGGGCGAGCCAAGCGCGGGTCAGCGCGGTTACGTCCATTTCCTGGACCCGGCGGATCAGCGCCTCCTTCAGCTGCGTGTCCTGCGCTTGAAGGTCGGTTTCGCCCTCGTCCACATACAGCCGCGACGCCAATCCCGGATCGGTCGTCTCCCATTGCTGCTGCACCATCTTCAGCAGGTCAGCGCCGCAGGGGCGCCTGATTAATGCTCCCAGATGCAGCGATGGCTCGAGCGGAACGCACTGATGATAGAGGCCGGCTGGCACGAACAGCATGTCGCCAGGCTGCATCACGAACTCATCCGTGACCGTCTCAGGCGCAGGCATTTTACGCTTTCGCCAAGGGGCCTCAATCGGAGTTCCCAGTATTTTCCAGTGCTTGCGCCCCGCGACCTGGACGATGATGAGATCCCGGTCGTCATAATGAGGGGGCAGGCCGCACACCGTGCCAAGCGAGCCGATGGCATCGATGCTGACCACGGCGCCCAGGGCCTGCTCCAGCTTGACGGCTTCATCCCAGAAATAGCCCGATGAACTGTCCAGGCCATTGAAGATCGCGGTGATGCCCTGGCTCAGCCAAGGCCGCAGCGCTGACCGGTCCAACCGCCCTTTCGGGTCGATCATGCCAAACCGGCCGAGGTCAATGGGCTTCCCATTCTTGAAAAAACGGAAAATATCGGGACGGGCATATTCCCGGTTCAGGAAATCCTCCAGCCATCCCCAGGATACAAGATCAGCACTTTCGGGGAACACTGCCGGCAAGTGGCGCAGTTGGCGACTGGAGAAATGCTCATTCCATTCGGATAGCGACAGGATCGAGAACATCTTTTCCGAGAAACTGATCATCATGATTGCCCATTTTGATTTTCTTTGGCTTTTTTACTACCCGCGCTTCAATCTCGGGCAGGAAATCCCTCTGAATCACTGTGAATGACCCCAACCACCCATGCGGCACCCGCATTGGACGGTCGGCTCTTTTATGCCATGGCTCGATCCGATAACAGAGGGGTGAAGCCCGGTCGGTAGCCTGGGCGCCAGGGTTGGTTGAAGGTTCTTGGAAGATGGCGACAATCGAAACCGTGCTGGTCCGGAGCGATCATTGTCTGTCCAGCGGAATCGACGATGACCTGGTGATGATCGACGTGGAGAGCGGTCAGTACTTCGCCCTCGATGCGATCGGCCACGATATCTGGAACCGGCTTGAACAGCCGGTACGGGTGGGTGATCTCTGCGTGGCGCTGGAACACGCCTATTCCGCCCCGCTGGACGTGATCACGGCGGATGTGCTGCGTCTTCTGAACGTTATGGCTGGCGAGGGGCTGGTGAAAGCCGTGGCGTGAGCGCGCGCTTCGACCGCCGGACAATCAGTCATCGGCGGGCTTGAAGCCTCAGCTTTCGCACCGAACACCCGCCTGTATTCCCCACCAAGGACCCTTTGATGCATCATTACCGGATCAGCGGCTGGACGCTGGCAACAGAGGTCCCGCTGCCGCATCTTTTTCCCTGCTCGGCGCCGTCGGGCGGGGCGGGGGTCGACATCACCCTGCGTCTGGGATCGGTGCCGCCGCCACAGGCGCCGCTGCGGCTGGACCGGGACGGGATCCAGGTCGGCGCTGATGGCCGGACCGTGATCGACGTCCCCGATTGCGTGCGGATCGGGCTGACGGACGGACGCGATATCATTGTCGATCCGGCGCCGGGTGCGCCCTGGCCCGAGATTCAGACCTGGCTGCTGGGGCCTGGCCTGGGGGTGATCTGCCATCAGCGGCGTGTGCTCCCGCTCCATGCCTGTGCCATCCGGGTCGGAAATGGCGCGCTGGGCATCGTCGGCAACAGCGGGGCAGGCAAGTCCACCACGGCCACCGCCATGGTCCAGCGGGGGCACCGGCTGCTCGGAGATGATGTGCTGGTTGCCGATCCGGAAACGGGTGTGGCACAGCCCTGCTTCCCCATGGTCAAACTTTGGGACAGTAGTCGCAACGCCCTGGAGATTGGCCGGGAGGGACAGCAGGCCGTGGGCCGCAAGGTCGGCAAATGGCACATGCCGATGCTGGCCGCCTTTGATTCAGAGTCCCGACCGCTATCCGCCATCGTGCATCTGCGGGCTGACCCGTCAGCCCAGCGGCCTGTCCTGACCCGCTGGCCGCGGGCCCATGCAGCGGCGGTGCTGGACGCCATGATTTACCGGGCTTATCTGGCCGACGCCCTGCATGGACGTCGGCATGTCCTGTCGGCGGCAGTGCAGTTGGCGGCGCGCGTGCCCGTCTGGGAACTCGCGCGCACGACCGATTTTGCCGACTTGCCCGAGATGCTGGACATGCTGGAAGGGCTGGTGAGCGCCTGAGGGCGCCGACCACATGATCAGCCGTTTCCGCCTTCCACCATGCGGATGAAGCGACCCACCGACAGCCCCCGCAGCAGGACCAGACGATAGGCCATTTCGCCGTCCGGGCTTGCCAACCGCTCTGCCGGTATCTGTTCGGTCGGGGTGGCCGGGTCGGGCAGATCGGCCACCAGTCGGTCCAGCCGTTCGAGATCCAGAACACGCGACGCCACGGGGGACGATCGCAGCCGCGCCAGCTCCTCCGCTATCCCGTCGCGGCTGGCCACGGTCTTCTCATACCAGTCCGCCGCCTGTACGCCACGCGTCCGGCGGTTCAGCATGGTATCAGGCAGCAAACCCGCCATGGCATCGCGGAACAGCGAGGCGCGCCGGCCGCCCTGTATGAAAAAGCCCTCCGGGATCGTCAGACAGAAATCCAGCAGCCGGCGGTCGGCGGTCGGATCGCGGACATCGATGCCATGTTCGGCGAGGGTGGCATGGTGGTAAACGCCGGGGTCGGCGAGACGCATCGCGAACAGGCGCGCGGTCCGGCTGTCGCTGAATCTCGGAGTCAGGGCGCGGCTCTTCCGGGTGGCCGTGAGCCTGTCCATCTCCATTGCAGCCGCGAAGGCGGGGGACAGGGCCGTATAGTCGCAAACGCCAGGCTGGTGCCGGTGCCGGTGCCGCAGTAGACGGAGCAGAGGCGGCAGAAGGGGGCCAAGGGCCGCGGAGGCCGCCATGCGCCACCCGCCGCCGTCGCGCATCAGACCACGCGTCAATTTGGCCAACTGCCACCAGTGGCCCTGCCGGAACAGCCGGGCAAGATGGGGCTGGCCGTCGAAACTGACCGACAGATTGCCCATGGCGCCAGTCAGCAGCACCGTGATGCCGCTGCGGGCCGCCGTCTCTTCGATGACCCGCGACCAGCCCAGGTTGCAGATATTGAGGAACGGTGTCTCCAGATAGGGCAATGTCCGTTCCAGGTCGCGCAGCGGGCCATCCGGCCCCGCCCGGATGATGCGGTGCTCGATATTGCTGAAACGGCGCGCCACCTCGCCGGCGCTCCCGGATTCATCAATCACTCGGGCAGGGGGGTAGGGGCCGGTGAAACCCTCGCGCGGGGCTCCGGTAAAGGCGGTCAGGCCTTTTGCCTGGGCCGACAATTCCCGAGCGGCGAGGGCCGTGACGGAGGCGCTGTCATACCCGGCGCTCAGATGGCTGCCGATACCGCCGCCGGGCCGCACGCGCAGACAGGCGCGGACTGCCTGGGTATAAAGCCGGCCAAACTCCTCGACATGCTCCCGGTAATCCCCGGATCGGACCGGTTCCTTGAACGCACCCGGCCAATACTGCACCAGCCGTCGCTGCTCCCCCTGAACCAGCAGATAATGTCCAGGCGGAACCCGCGACAGGTCGCGGTAGAGGGTCCTTGTCCCTTCCTGCGGAAGCAGGGCCACATAGGCTCCCAGTTCGGCGGCATTCAGGGCGTTGGAAAATTCGCCTGAGGCGAACAGCCCTTTCGCCATGGACGCAAAGGCGAACAGCCCGGGTCGGTGGGCGAAGAACAGGGGCCGGCCGCCATAATGATCGCGGGCCAGTAGCAGCCGCTGTTCCCGGCCATCCCACAGGGCAAAGGCGAAATCGCCGCTCAGCCGGGACACGCAGTCCGGTCCCCATCGGCGATAGGCGGCCAGGATCAGCGCCGCATCGGAACACCGCTCCCCCGCTCCGGCCACCCAGCCGAGGTCTAGCGCCAGTTCAGCAGCATTATCGATGCGGGCATCCGCCGCCACACAGATACGCCGATCGCCATCCCACAGTGGCTGGCGGTCGATCATATCGGTATCGGTAATGTGGGATTGCCGACAGGTCAGAGCCAGGCCGGCTGTGGCGATGTCACTGATTCCCGCACGAGCCGGACCATAAGCGGCAAGGGCGGCCCCCATGCGCGCGACACGCTCGGCTGTATGAACAGCACCATCATGCCGCCACAAACCGGCAATGGCAGTCAATGGCCCCGCCTCTCCGCTTCGCGGAGGGTATCAGGAACCGTCACCGAATCAGGACGCGGCGCCCTGGCCCCAGTTGCCATCAGGAGAAGCAGGACCGGAAAAGGCCACTTCCGTCCCGGTATTGACGTCCAAACGCTGCAGTTCCGGGGCCTTCCATTCGGCCTTGGGCTGGCGATCCGGCTGAGTATTGCTGTTGTCCATGACGGCCCCGTTTGAAGTCCAGACGTTGATGACTGCATGCCAAGGGCTGCGGCCGACTGAGCAGCCCTCTTGCAAGCTCGCCATGATCAGTCAAGTTCATATCGGCTGGCGATCGAAGGTTGGCCACGGTGTTCCACGCCAAATGATCAGATGGCACTCCTTGATGGAGCGGAAGCTGGAGAGCGGGCGCTTCAGTCGCGGATGTCAGCTATCGCTGCCTCCGGTCCGAAAAGCTGCCAGTCGGGAAAGCGCCCCATTTCGCGACGTCAGTCTCGGGGGCGGCCGCCCAGGAAAGCGTGCATCACCACCAGCCAGGCCGCGACCGTGCCGGTGACCGCGGTGGCGATGCCGACGAGCAGCGCCAACTACGCGGAGGTGGCGGCATAGCGCATGACGTTGCGCCCGGCGATGTCCGCGTTCTCGCGGCCCAGCGCGGCGAACACCACCCCGACCAGCGGCAGCGCGACGGCAATCCCGGCCGCCCCCGCGAGGGCGGCCGGGATCGAGATGCGTGGAAGAGCGCCCTGGCGCGGCGCCGTCAGCGCCAACCCGCTGCGCTCATCATCGACTGGGCCTCCGGCTGCCGCGCGGCGAAGGCGGCGACGCGCGCGCGGCGCATGAAGCCGTACCAGTTACCGCCGGGTTCGCGCAGATTGCCGGGATGCGTGCGGTGAGCGTCTCGGACTGAACCGGCTGGAACAGGCCCGCCTGCTGCGCGCGCCACAGCGCGCCAGCGTCGGCGGTGATGAACAGGTCCGCGGGGCTGTTCGCGCCCTCGCTCTTCATCCGGGCGATGTTCGCGCCGCGATTGCTGTGAGGGTCGCGCGTCGGACAGTTCCTGCCGCCGCGATCTCGCGTGCAGCTGCACTCACCGCAGCCAGCCCAAAGCCGAGGGCGAGAGCTGTGTCGCGTTTTTAGCGCGCGTCACCCTTGCAACGCTTAGTTGCCATCTTTATGCGACCGAGTCGCAATAGCATTACTTACGGATCGGGGGTTTTCTTGGCTAAGTTCACATATTTGTGCGGTGCTGCGGCGGCTTCGTTGGCATGGGCTGCACCTGCGTTGGCGCAGGACGCCCAGCGGCTTCCTGAAGTCGTCGCCGAGGGCGCGCGCGCTGAACCGCCCTATCAGGCGGGCGAGGGCGTCGAGACGGGGACCAGCACGATCGAGCGCAAGCAGATCGTGATCTGCACGCCGGGGTCGGGGGACGTCAATCAGCTGCTCAAGGCGCTCCCGACGGTCCAGTTCACGCGAAACGAAGGGCTGGCAACGCGTGAGGACATCCAGGATCTGCGCCCTGCCGACATCGCCATCTCGGGCGGGCGATTCTATGACAACCTCTTCACGCTCGACGGTGTCGATGTGTCCTCGCGGCTGGACGTGACCCAGGACAATCCGTTCAACTTCAACGAGGTCTCGGGCGCGGGGGCGCAGGGGGTGTGGATCGACTCCGAACTGGTCGGCAGCATCACCCTGCGCGACTCCAATGTCTCGGCCGAACATGGCCGCTTCACCGGCGGCTCACTGGAGATCGAGAGCCGCGCGCCAGCGCAGGTGCTCCGCAGCAGCGTGAATGCGAGTTACACCTCGGACGCGCTCACCAGCTTCAAGGTGTCGGATCGATCGCGCGACGCGCTCGGGACCAGTTTTCCCGACCGGCCGCAGTTCGACAAATGGCGCTATGGCGCGAGCATCGATCTGCCGGTGATTGACGGGCTGACGACCTTGTTCGCCTATAGCCGCTCTCAGGCGGAAGTGACCTATTTCCGCGGCGCCAATTACGGAAACACGCCGTTCGGCCAGTCGAGCGTCAGCGAGAATTTCCTGGCCAAGGCGCAGGCTGAACTGGGGAGCGGGACCACCGCGACGGCGCAGGTCACCTACAGCCCGTATCGCAGCGAGGCGTCCAGCGCGAACGGAGTTGATAATCTGATCACCAGCCATGGTGGCGGCGTGACCGGTCGGCTTGGCCTGTCCCATTCGGGCAAGGTCGACTGGTCGCTCGATGCCACCTTTGCCCATAGCGACACCAGCCGTGAGGCACCTGAATTCAACTATTCGATCCCCTCGTCAACCGCGACCGGCAATGTCTGCGCGGCCAGCAACTGCACGTTCGGCGGTTTTGGCGATCTTGAGCAGCGCCAGAACAACTATGGATTGAAAGGCCGCGCCGCGACGCAGCTTGGCTTTGGCAAACTGTCCGCCGGGCTCGACTATCAGCGGATCGACGCGCGGCGTCGGCGGGCGCAGGATGGCGGTGCCTTTCAGATGGGCGTGACCGGCGCGAACATCGTCTGCGCGCAGGACGAGGGACTGGCGTGCGTTACGGGCCAATATGCGCTGACGCGACAGCAGGTTTACAGCGCCTATGACGCGCGGGTGGAGATGGACAGCCTCGCCGCCTGGGTCGAGGCCACGGCCGAGCTCGGCGATGTCACCGCGCGCGCCGGTCTGCGCTACGACCATGAAAGCTTCCTCAAGAACCATAATCTGGCACCGCGGCTGTCGGTCGCATGGCAGACGCCGCTGGATGGATGGTCGCTGACGCTGGGCGCGAACCGCTATTATGGCCGCTCGTTGCTCGCCTATGCGATGCGTGCGCAATATCCGGTCAATCTGACGCTGGAGCGGGTGGCCACAGTGACCGGCGGCAACCGCGTCTATTCGGATAACTGGACGATCCGCAGCACCAGCGCCTCGGCCCGCTATTCGGGCGACGGCAATCTCAAGACGCCCTATTCCGACGAGTTGACCGCATCGATCAGCGGCACGCTGCTCGGCGGCAGGCTGAGCGTGCGCGGGATCTATCGCGAGGGACGCAACGAGTTCACGCGCGCGCCGGGTACGACCGAGACGATCGTCCTGCCGAATGGCGCAAGCGACACCTACACGCAGTACATTCTCGCAAATGACGGGTTCAGCAGCTATCGCGGCGCGTCGCTCGAATATGTCCGCGCTTTCGGCAAGCACAGCATCGCGGTCAACCTGAACTGGTCGAAAACGCGCAGCAGCAACGACGATTATCTCGTCGATGTCGAGGACACGCTGGATGGTACCCCTGTGCTGTTCCAGGGCCAGATCCTGTCGATCGACACGGTCGAGGCAATGAACCAGCGCGAGGATTTCGCTTCGCCATTGCTGGGCAATGTCACCTGGACCGCGCAGTGGCTGTCCGATCGCGTCCAGACCAACGTCAATTTCCGCTATCGCCACGGCTTCAGCCGGATCGAGGATACCGGCGTCAATCAAACGGTCGGTGGCGTGCGCTACGACGTATTCGACTATGTCGCCTATCCCGACGCGCTGGACGTCAATCTCAATGCACGGATCGACGTCATCAAATCGGCGCTGGGAACGGTGACGGCCGATGTGCGGGTCGCCAACCTGCTGGACAATACGCCTGCTCCGAATTCGACGCTGACGACGCAGCCCTATCAGTTCGGCCGGACCGTCTGGCTCGGCGTGAACTGGCGCTTCTGATGCGGCGCAGGACCGGAACATTGAAGGGGTTGTCGCATTCGCTGCTTGCGGGGACGGCGTTGCTGTTCGTGGCGGCGCTGGGTGCGCGCGCGAGCAACGATGGCGCGCCGTTCGATTTGCGCTTTGCCTATTCGGGGGCGCCGGAGACTTGGCCGCGCCCGCAATTGCGGCCCGGCGCGGCGTTCGAGGAGTTTGCGCCGCTGCCGCCGCCGGCAACGCCGGGGCCGCGCGAAGCGAAGCTGATCGCGCTGGGTGCCAGGCTGTTCGACGACCCGCGCCTCTCGGCATCGGGCCAGATCGCCTGCGCCTCCTGTCACGCGGCCGAGCTCGCCTTTAGCGACGCGTTGCAGCGCCCCTTTGGTCATGATCGCCAGCGCGGGCGGCGCAACTCCCAGGCGTTGCTCGTCACCCGCTGGATGACCCCGTTATTCTGGGACGGCCGCGCCGAGACATTGGAGGAACAGGCGCTGCACCCGATCACCGACCGGGTCGAGATGGCAGCTGACCTTGCCGAGGTCGAGCGGCGCATGAACACGATTGCTGCCTATCGCGCCGCCTTTGCCGAGGTCACCGGCCGCACGAAGGTCACGCGGGCCGATCTGGCGGACGCGCTGGCGGCATTTCAGCGCAGCCTGCGCCCGCGCGCCACGCGGTTCAGCCGCCTTGTTGCAGGCGACAATCGCGCGATGAGCGACCAGCAGCTCAAGGGGCTGCACCTGTTCCGCACCAAGGCTGGGTGCGTGAACTGCCACAGCGGCATGTTGCTGAGCGATCGGCGGTTCCACAATCTGGGGCTGAGCTTCTACGGGCGTCCGCGCGAGGATCTCGGCCGGTGGGAAGTGACCGGTGTTGCGGCGGATGTTGGGCGCTTCCGCACACCCTCGCTGCTCAACGCGGGACGCACCGCCCCCTATATGCACAATGGGTTGTTGCGATCGTTGGACAACGTCGTCGCCTTCTACAATGGCGGGGGTGGGCGCGATCGCCGCGCTAAGCCACTTAAGGGGAACGCGCCGCCGCCAACGCCGGATCCGCTCATCCAGTCGCTCGGCCTGACCCGCGAGGAGCAGGAGGCGCTGGTCGCGTTTCTGGAGGCGCTCTAGCTGCCTGCCCGGTACCGCATCGGAACTTCAAAGCTCAGTACTTCAGCGGGAGCGGACTTGAGTGGGCGGGGAAACGGAGAGGCGCCGCGGACCTGTCGAACAGCGAGCGCGTCGAGCCACGAAAGGCCGCTTCCGCGGACCACGCGCACATGGTCTGCCCTGCCACGACGGTCAATGGTGAAGGCGATGAGCACGGTTGCGTCGAGCGCGTTGCGCACGTGTGACTCGGGGAAGCGCTGGTGACGCTTGATCCAGGCGAGGACCATCGAAGAATAGGCGTTGGTCTCGGCTCGAGATGGGGCTGCGGGGAAGTCAGATGCTGCAAGCGGTTGTGGGTGCAGAACCGTCGCGTCCGCGGCGTGGCGCAAGCCGTTCGCGGCGTTCGCCGCGGGGGTGTTCGGAAACGGGTCAGCGATGCGATCAATCGGCGCGTTTGCTGAATGCTGGCTAGTATCGGGGGCAGGCGCAGGTACGACCTTTGCCCCGTGCTGAGAGGGGCGTTGCGCCGGCAGTTTCGGCGGTGCCGGTGCGTACGCTGCGGGGCTACCAGGTGGTTCGGCTTCTGGAGCTACCGTAAACGCATGGAGCGGGGCGGTGTAGGCTGGTCCGCTCAAGCCAACGCGAGGTGCCAGGGTCAGGATCAGAACGCCAAGAAGCCCGGCGGTGAGCGCGAGCGACGCCATGAACGAGGGAACCCGAGCCGAGAGCATAAAATTTGATAGCGCGAATGCGAGGCATTCGCAACCTTGGGTGTAAACGTGCTACGGACCCGGGTGACTTGAGCGCGTTCCGGCTGCGTTTAATATGTGGCAACGATGTCTGCACGTTGACCGATCTGGTGCATCGCCTCTGACGCATGGGGGCCTGATCGACACTACCGGCACATGCCATCCGTCGACCGACCTGCGCTTCGCGCAAGTCAGTCGGCGGGGATATCCGATCAGCCGGTGACGATCGGTGGTACAATTGCAGCGACGGTCGCGTTACCGAGTGCGAGGGCCGTGATTACACCGGCGGCGAGCGTCGGATGATGGAGGCATAATTTGCCGTCACGCAAGGTACCCGGATTGATCGCGAGATGCAGACTGATCTGCGCCGACAGGGTCGTGGCGTGAACCAAAATGACGATCAACATCGCGGCGATCGCCGTACCCGCGGCCAGCACCGCTGGGGGCAAACCGGCAATCGCCGCCGCAAGACCCGCGATCGGCGCGATATTGAGCGTTGCCAACGCTGCCGCCGCACCGGAGTTGAACGTCGCCAGGATCGACAGGGCAGCGGCCCATGCGGTTACCGCCGAGCTGGCGATATTTCCCACTGTCAGGCTGCGCGCGCATGCGGCGGACAAGCAAACGTCGATTCCGAACGGCAGTCCGACCGGACCAAGTTGCATGACGGCGAGCGACCATTCGCCATCCAGCAGGCATTTGAACGGGCCGAGGAACTCCAGAACCCCGTCCAGATTTTGGCGCAGGACCTGAATTGCCTTGGCGACATCGACGGCCGTGATGATTCCTTCGCGAATGGCCCCGATGAACGGTGGCTCCCTGAAGTCCGGGAACGGGATTTCCGGCAGCGTCCACTGGTTGGGCAAATAGCCCTTCAGCGGTTTGACGCATTCTACGATTTCGGTGACGATCTGCTCGGTCACCTCAGCCAGGATGGTGATGACACCCACGATCACCGTGAATGCAGTGACGGCACCGCAAGCAAGCGCCGCGCATGCCATGATCGCCGGGGGGAAAAATGCCACCTTGCACGGCCCCAAGAGTGCACGATCATAGCATTCCTGCCATTGCTGTTGCGCGGTGGTGATCGTTTCAACCGTACGCTCGACCGTGCGCGTGACCGTTTCGACCACCGTCCGGGTGGTGCATTGCCCGGCATCGGAGAAATCGTCGATGACCCTAGTAAAGGGATCCTTGACCGACTGAGCGGGCTTGCCGCTCTTCTGCTGCGTCGCGGCGACGGCGAATGAGGTGGCAAAGGCGGATCGCATCTGCATGAGCGATCGGGACCAGCCGGGATTCCCGCGGATCAGGCCGATCAATTTCGGGACATTGCCCTTCCACGGCGTAACCTTTCCGCCCTTTCCGACCGCGAATCCTTCGGCTGTAATCGTCAGGCCGCCGGAGCCGCCCAGCTCCACGAAGAAGTTGCGCTTGCTGAAATCGAACACGCCACCCTTGTCGGCCGACTGGATGAAATATGGTACGATCTGACCATCCAGCGTTGCCGTACGCACCTCGCCCCATGGTCCCATCACCCCGGTTCCTTGGTTGGTGGTGGTATAAAGGGCTTGCGGTATCTTGCCGTTGAATTTCGAGAAGCTCGTTTTTCCCTGTCCGAATACGGGCATACCGCTCAGGAACAGGCCGCCAATGGCGCTGCCACCCAGCAGCAAACGACGGCGAGATAGGTTTTCGGCAAAGGTCATGGCAATTCTCCAGGCTAGAGAGGGCTCAATTGGGTGCGCGATCGGCGAGCAGTTCGGCGGTGGCGTCGCGCGCGCCGGGAAATGGCATCGCCACGTCGCTACGGGTCATTCGGGTGAAGACCGGCAGGGCGTTGAGGTTTTTCAACGTGGGCGTCGCGCTGCTCGCCGGGTCGATAACCCGGGTCCACAGGTCGGTCAGGCGTGCGACGTGCTCGCTCCGCGCCCAGGCACGGCCCGGCAATGCAATGGGGCGAGCCGGGGTGACCAGGACCATGACCGAGTCACGGCGTGTCGTCTTGTTGCGCTCGCTGAACAGATTGCCGACCAGCGGGATGTCACCGAGAACAGGCGTCTTGGAAAAGGTTGAATCCTCGACCGTTTCATTGAGTCCGGACAGCAACAGGGTTTCGCCGAAACGGATCTCGGCGGTCGCCAGCACCTTCTGCCGAAACGTCGTCAACGCTTCTGCGAATGTTCCCGCCGGATCAGCGGTAACGAAGCTGCGGACGGCCTCGATGCGGACACGGGTTCCCGTTTCCGTGATCTCGACCGGCGTCACCTTCAACTCGACGCCGACATCGATCTGCTCGAGCGAACCTGACTGAATGCCATTGACCGCGACCTTGATCGACCGGCCGATGAAGAACTCGCTCTGTTCGCCGCGATAGGCCGTCAGCTGGGGTCGGGCCACGACCGAATATTGTTGCCCGCCCCGGTTGAAAATATTCAGATTGTAGTTGAGCTGCGGCAATCCGATGGTGGAGGTGAGTACGCGCTGATAGCTGTTTCCGCGCGTTCCGCCTGTGTCTGAAATCGTGCGGGATGATTGCCGATTCAGACCATATTGCAGTGACAGGCCGTCCAGCAAATTCAATCCGCTATGCTGGCGCTGGGTATTTTGCGACAGCACGATCGCCACGTCCAACGTGATCTGATTGGGTATTGCGGGCAATGGCATCGCCGCATCGGCAACGGATCGTGCCGGTTCCGCCGACAATTGATCGACGGCGGCGGTTTGCGCGATCTGTTCGATCCGGGCCTCGACGGATGCCGCGCCATCCGGATCGATGGACGAAAGCCTGGTAGCGTAGGCACGCGCCGCCATAACGTCATTGCCGGCAGCGGCCGCGAAAGCCGCAATCCGCAGTAGTCGGAGGTCGATTGCCCCCCTGGGCATCGCCACTGCGCGGTCGGCGGCAATCCTGGCCAGCCCGACATCGCCACTCATATAGGCAGAGGCCGCAACCGCGCCGACTACGCGCGGATCGCCCGGCTTCAGGACCATTGCCCGCGCAAAAAAGTCGAGCGCCTCGGCATATTTGCCCTGATCGAAGGATACACGTCCGGCTAGAGCGAGTGGCCAGAACTGGCCGGGTTCGATTCGGGTGGCGAGATCATATCCCGCAAGCGCCATGTCCAGCGCTTCCCCCCGCTCTGTGCCCGCTTGATGATAGGCAAGTGCCAAGAGGGTCTGTCCTTCCCCGTCGCGAGGTTGTCGGGCGGCGAGTTCGGACAAGGCGGCGATGGCATGTGCGCTGCGCCCTTCCTGCAGCGCGGCAATGCCGCGTTCTCGCAACGCAGCCGGCGCAAGTGAGGCCCAGTCAGGTTGTTTCCCCGGGCGATCGCGTGCCTGAACCGGAAGCGCTACGAGCGAGGCCATTACCAGCCAGCCGATCGCCCTGTTGCAGCTGATCGCCATCCCCGAGATATCCCCAAAAATGCGCCGAGGAAGCCTCCGCGCCATGCGGGTGATAATCGTGGAGCAAGGACCGCGCGGGAATGTGGCAAATAGTTGCAGATCGGCACTTGCCGTTGCGCGCCATGTTGCACACTGTATCGCAACTCAGGAAATCGGTCCGTTGCGTAGTCCGGAGAATCGTGTGCCAGCTTCGCAACGCTTGGACGGATGGAAGGCGATCGGATCCTATCTTGGCCGTGAACGCACGACGGTGATCCGTTGGGCGCAAACCCGTGGGCTTCCCGTTCACCGCATTCCGGGCGGCAACAAGGCTTCGGTCTACGCACTGAAGCATGAAATCGATGCGTGGGTGGGGGGGGCAACACCGGAAAACCCGCTATTGGATGCAATTGTACCTGGACTTGCCGAGCAGCAGGTGCCGACAAGCGTTGCGATACCCAATCGCCGCCGATGGATTATCGGCATCGGCGCGGCATCGGCGCTGACGCTTGCAAGTGGCGCTGCTTGGTACGGGATCCGCATAACGCCATTACCGACCCCGGTAAGATCGTCTGGAAAGCCGACATTGCTTCCTGCCGATCCCCAGATCGCAGCATTGTTCCTGCAAGCACGCCAGGATTGGGCGGAACGCACTCCCGCCAGCATTGGCAGGGCGATTGAAACGCTTGGCGAGGTGGTCCGGCGCGATCCTGCCTATGCGCCTGGCTATTCGGCGCTGGCCGACGCCAATTTGCTGTCGCGTGAGTTCGGGTCAACGCCCGATGTTGAAGCGTTTGCGCGCGCTCGCACTGCGGCACAGCAAGCGCTGCGTCTGTCAGGCGACCAGGCCGAAGCACATCGCGCATTGGGCTTCATCGCCTATTGGTGGGATCGCGACCCGGATGCTGCCGGTCAGGCGTTTAGGCGCGCCGTCGAACTTTCCCCGGGCAATGCACAGACACATTTCTGGTATGGCAATATCCTGGCGGACAATGGCGAGCATCGGGCAGCGCTGCGCGAACTCAATCACGCGCGCGCGATCGAACCTGGGTCGGTTGCGATCAAGACCGATCTTGCTTGGGCCTATTGGGTGGCCGGGCAAGATGCCGAGGCAATCAGTCAATTGGAACGGTTGGCGCAAAGCAATCCCGGTTTCGCCGGAATCTACGATTGTCTGGCCGAAATCCGCCTCGCCCAGCGTGACTATCCCGGTTACCTTCTGGCGTTCGAGCGGTTGGCAAGGCTGCGGAATGATGCCGCTGCGATGCAAAGGGTTCGCATGTTTCGCACGAAGCTGGCCCAAGGTCCCGCAGCGCTGCAACAGGCGCTGATGCGAACGGCGATGCGAGAGAGCGCAGAAGGCAAACGACGAGACTATAGTTGGCCGGCATTCATTGCTGGATTGTCGGACAGTCCGGCCCAGTTGAAGGCACTGCTGCGGACGGCCGCAAAGCGGCGTGAGCGTTGGGGCAATGCCGGTGCCGTCAGGCGGATCGCCGAACGCTGGAAGGGAGATGCTGAAATCCAGCAGATGCTTTCACGCGTGCGCGCCGGGCCGATCGAGCAGGAGAAATCGAGTTGAGCGTAATCACGTGGTTCTGTCAGCCGAATGCACCGTGCGTCACGGGCATCGGCTTAGTCAGCTGGCACGCTCGCTAGAGGATGGTGCCGCCCTCAATCTTGGTTGCGAGCAATGTGGATTGAATGGTGTCGTGATTGCGCTAGCCGCTCAGCATCAGGTAAGCAAAGTGCAAGTTCAGGCTAGCATTTCGCCGATTCCGCTGTTCGAATAGCAACTTTTGAAACTGCCCTGTCAGGAAGCGGCCAGTCTGCAACCGATCTGTGATCGGCCTGTTTGCTTTGGCGTAACTGGCGAGACAGCAACGCGTTTCAATTTTGATGATTTCTGGAGGGGCGGCCGTTCTGAAAAGCGACCGTAAATTGAGGCATTGGCCAGGTGTATTCGCACGATTTCATCATCCTTCCCACCGCGGAGGTTTTCCGTTCAACGTCGAGCAGCGATGGCCGACTGAAATCTCCGGACGGAAAATGGACTGCGATCATCGGTGGATGAAACTCACGTTGCCTGCAACGATGGCCGGATTACCCGCGCTGTCGGTGCCGGCGGGTTTTGGGGCGCGGGACCGGTTACCGATCGGGATGCAGATCATTGGGCCGGCACAGGCTGATCTGGCCGTTCTGCAGATCGGGCATGCCTATGAGCTTGCCTCACCCTGGATCAAACGCGTTTTGCCTAATGGGGGGTGGGGCGTAACTTGGTTCGGATGGTTTCGAGTGTGGTGGGGTTCTAGGCGCGTTCTATGAGAATCGCGAAGCCCTGACCACTCCCTGAGCTGCTGCCGGTTCGATAGACACGAGGTTAAGCTACCTGCGCCTGCCGCTCGAAGTCCATGGGGCTGAGATAGCCCAAGGTCGAGTGCCTGCGTGTCGGGTTGTAGAGGCGCTCGATATAATCGAACACGTCGACCTTCGCGTGATTGCGCGTGCGATATGTCTTCCGGCCGATCCGTTCGGTCTTCATCGACGAGAAGAAGCTCTCCATTGCCGCGTTGTCCCAGACGTTGCCCGATCGGCTCATCGAGCAGGTTACACCATTGTCGGCCATCAGCCGCTGGAACTGCTCGCTCGTATATTGGCTACCCTGATCGGAATGATGCAGCAGAGCATCGGGCTTGCCGCGTCGCCAGATCGCCATCATCAGCGCATCGGTCACGAGTTGGGCGGTCATGGTGTCGCTCATCGACCAGCCGACCGCACGGCGCGAGAACAGGTCAATCACGACGGAGACATACAGCCATCCCTCAGCGGTCCAGATGTAGGTGAAGTCTGCGATCCACTTCTGGTTCGGCGCTTCGGCGGTGAACTGGCGGTCGAGGATGTTGCTGGCAATGACCGACCGCAGACCATCGTCCTTGGGCAGGCGACGACATCGCAGACGCGCCCTCAGGCCATGCACACGCATCAGTCGCTCGATGCGATGCAAGCCATTATGCAGACCTGCTGATTTGTAGGGGTGATTTCGGTCACACTGTCCTCTCAGAGAACCAGCCTGTCTCAGGACACAAAATGGTCACAGTGGACCCTGCGAAGCTAAAAAGCTCGCAAGGCGCGGCGTGTTAAGCCGTTGATTTTGAAGAATAAGGAATGGTGGACGCACTTGGGCTCGAACCAAGGACCCGCTGATTAAGAGTCCCTAGATTGTGGCATATTGTTCAGCTATTTCAGGTACTTAGCTGCATCCGTGTTTGACGGGCTGATCAATATGCCACATCGATCCACAACGAGCGAGCCTACGCGATCGCACAAAATCGCCTACAGAAAGCCCCAGATCAGGGCCCCTCTTTCTGGCCCGCTTGCGTGTCTCGATGACAGCACATGCCGCGCTTGAAAGATGCTGTTCCGGGCGGGTGCACGTATCATCTCTGATCAGGTGAGCGGTCGGGTCTTGTCTCGCCGCAAATCTATACCAAGTCGTCGTGTGCGCGGTTGGTCCTGGGGAAGTGTTGGGGCAGGTAGAGGGAGATCGGCGGGCGAGTTTGCGAGCGCAGGGCCTGACCGGGTGGCTCCCGCGCATGTCCAGGCTTCGGCTAAAGGCGGGGGCTCATGTTCTCATGCATGAACTTCGACACCCGGTTTGCGCGCGAACAATTGCTATGCTTGCAATGCGGTAGCGGTCCTCTAAGCTTTCCCGGTGCCGCCGTAGCGGCACAAGAGGCGGGTGAGCCGCAGGTCGGAAAGATGGGCCGGAGCAATCGAGCGTCCGGACGACTGTCGCGCATGTCCAGGCCGCATTGCGGCTAAAGGCGGTAGTAGAGCTTTCGATCGCGCCACAGCGTTCGGCCACGCCGGACGGCCTCGTCGCCGGAGAACAGCCCGTGATTTTGGGCGATAGGATCGCGCGCGCGCAGTGCGGTCGGAATGCGTGCCGTCCGGTCCGCAAGGTGGCGTCATGCGCCTGAATCTGAATTCCCAGCCGATGTGCGGTGCCGCCCTCGACGAGGGCGAGCCTCTGCCGCCCGAAGACGCGGTCGTGTCATCGCGCGCGGGCCACCTGGAGCTGCTGTACCGCAAGCACAGACCCAGATTACTGCGCTTCCTCGAGCGGCGCGGTGCACCCGATCAGGCTGCGGATATCGTCCAACGCTTGTTCGCAAGGCTGGCGCGGACCAGTGCTGTACCCCCGCCGGCGATCAAAACGCCCGACGCCTATCTCCGCCAGGCGGCGCAGAACCTTCTGTGTGACGATGCTCGTGCGGCCGAGCGACGCTCCGCGCATCTCCATATCTGCGTGGACGATGTGACGCTTGTCGCTCCGGACCCGATCGCTGCGCTCGAGGCGCGCGACATGTTGCAGCGGCTCGAAGCTGCAGTTGCCCGGCTGGATCCGCGCACGCGCGAGATTTTTCTCGCGCACCGGATCGACGGCTACAGCTATGGTGAGATAGCTTTTCGTACCGGGCTGAGCGTCAAGACGATCGAGAAACACATGAGCCGCGCGATCGCGCGCATCGGCCGGGAATTGGGACGATGATGGGCAGAACAGGCGAGAAGCCACTTCGATGAGCCGTGAACAGGATGCAGCGCACTGGTTTGCGCGCATGCGCGGTCCTGATGCGGCGACCGCCCGTGCTGAGTTCGAGACGTGGTACGCAGATCCGCAGAATGCCGCAGCGTACGACCATCTCGTGCGCAGCTGGGATCAGGCCAAATTCCTCGCCAACACGCCGACCGGTCGCGGGCGGAACCTCGAGCTTGCTAGGCCGGGCGGCCAGCGCAGGTCCTTTGCGCTAGGGGTGGCGCTGGTAGCCGCGGTCTGCCTGTGCCTGTTCCTGGCAATCCCGCATCTTCAGCAAACCTTCGCGCCCAAGGGATCTGTACAGCAGGAGATCGCATCGACCGGCGATACCCCGAGAACCATTACGCTGGTCGACGGCTCCCGGATCACGCTCGATCGTGCGTCCCGGCTCGTCATCGATTTTGGCTCTGACGCGCGTCGCCTTCGGCTCGAAGCCGGACGGGCAAGGTTCGAGGTCGCCCATGATCGCGCGCGCGCGTTCATTGTTGAAGCCGGCGCCGGTAGCGTCATCGCCCATGGGACCGTGTTTGATGTCGCCATCGCCCCGGGCGGTGTCGAGATCGTCCTGCTTCAAGGAGCCGTCGAAGCGCGTGGACGCGCGGGAGGCACGGAGAGTGTGCGTCGTCTGGTGCCCGGTCAAAAAGTCGTTGCGACGGCGGGCAGGCTGACGGACCCCGTCGCTGCGACCGCGCGTGACACCCAGTGGATCGAGCCGATGATCGAGTTCGACGCGGTGCCGCTCGCAGAGGCGGTCGCCGAATTCAACCGCATCGGCGAGCGCAAGATCGTCCTCGACCCGGCGATCTCGCCGCGCCTGCGTGTCACCGGGGCGTTTCGGCGCGACGATCCGGAGACATTTGCTACGACGCTAGCGGCCACTTTTGGACTGTCGGTCCAGCGCGCAGACTCCGTGATGCTGAAGCTCGCCGCAGAGCCGGCCCGGCGCCACGAAAAAAAACCATAGGGTGATCCCCTCCAGCCATCGTCTCGCTCTTCGAAGGGACGCGATCAACGCGCGCCCGTTCGGGGAGAGATATGCGAAACTACCATCTTATGTCCTGCGCAGTCGGCGCTGCCGCCTGTCTGGCCGTTGCTCCGGTGTCCGCTCAGACCACCGAGCAACGTCCGGTCCGCCTGCCGGCCCAGCCGCTCGCTGCCTCGCTGGTCTCGATCGGGACGCAGTTCGGCCGGACCGTCGCGGTCGATAGCCAGCTGGTCGCTGGCCGCACCGCGCCGCCGCTCGACGCCGATCTCACCTTCGAGGAAGCGCTGGCCGTTGTGCTGGCAGGAAGCGGTCTCGAGGCCGTTCCGTTTGGCACCGGCGTCCTCATCCGCCCCACGTCCCAGGCAATGCGCACCGAAGACGTGACCATCACGGGCACCCGTATCCGTGGCGGGCAAGTTGCCTCGACAACGATCCGCATCGGTCGCGAGGCGATGCGCGACGCGGGGCAATCGAGCGCGGCCGACGTGTTTCGCGCGTTGCCGCAGAATTTCGGGGGAGGTCAGAATCCCGGGATCGGTTCGAACGTTCCGCAAGGCAAGGGCGCTGATCTTGCCGGTGGCGCGTCGGTCAATCTGCGGGGGCTTGGCAGCGACGCTACGCTTACGCTGCTCGATGGTCGACGGCTGAGCTACGATGGCGCGCTGCAAAGCGTCGACATCTCGGCCATCCCGTTCGCAGCGATCGACCGGATCGAGGTTGTGCCCGATGGTGCATCGGCGCTGTTTGGCTCGGACGCGGTGGCGGGTGTCGTCAATATCCTGCTGCGGCGCGACTTCGACGGGCTGGAAATGAGCGCCCGACTTGCCGGATCGACCGATGGCGGGAATTTCCAGCAGCAATATGGCGCTGCGGGAGGACAGACCTGGGCGTCGGGCAGCGCGTTCCTGGCGTATGAATATGCGCGTTCCACGCCGATTACGGCCGAGCAGCGTTCCTACGCGGCCGAGCGAACGCCCGGCGTCACGCTCTATCCTTCACTGCGCCACCACAATGCAGCGCTGACCGTGCGGCAGGAGATCGCGCCCGGGCTGCAATTCGATCTCACCGCCCTCTTTAACAAACGCTGGCACGCGCTGACTGCCCCGCTCGATGAGTCCGGCGACCTTGCGGCGAGCCGCTTTGAAGGACGCAATAGCAGCGAGTCGAGGGCCCTGGCACCCTCGCTCGAACTTGAGCTGCCAGCGGAGTGGCGCATCGCACTGGCCGGCAGTTATGGCTGGAACCGGGTGCGCTACGGGGGCACCTATCACTATGGGGACGAGGCGATCGATGCGGGGTCGGGGGCCTATCGCAATGTCAACGAAGCTGCGGAGCTGGCGGGCAACGGCAAGCTCTTCGATCTTCCCGGCGGCAGTGCCAAGCTCGCACTTGGATCCGGCTTTCGCCGTAACCGCTTCGAGCGCGTGTCGAGCCGCGGTGCCTCCGAGCGTATCGATCGCCGGCAGGACAGCTACTATGGCTTTGCCGAGCTGAGCCTGCCGCTGGTTGGCCCGGACATGCATGCGTTCGTCGACCGGTTCGACCTCAGCCTCGCGGCGCGCACCGAGCACTATCCTGGACTGGCCACGGTCACGACACCCAAATTCGGGGTCATCATTGCGCCAACGCCCGATGTCTCGCTCAAGGCGAGCTGGGGGCGTTCGTTCCGGGCGGCCACGCTTTATGAGCAGTATACGCCGCGCAGCGCGGTCCTCTATCGCGCCGCTACGCTTGGCGGTGCGGCGGGCACTGGCACTGCGATCCTGCTCGTCGGCGGCAATGCCGCGCTCGAGCCTGAACGCTCGACCAACTGGTCCGCAACGCTGGCGCTGCATCCCCGTTCACTTCCGGGGGCGACGCTCGAGCTGAGCTGGTTCAGCGTGGATTATCGCGACCGTATCGTCACGCCGATCCTGTTTCGCAGCCAGGCGCTGTCGGATCCAATCTATCGCGATCGCGTAACGGCGAGCCCGTCCGCAGCTGCGCAGGCGGCCGCGCTTGCGGAGGCAATCTCGTTCATCAATGCGGCGGGCGCTGCCTATGACCCTGCCAATGTCGTGGCGATCGTCGATAACAGCAACGTCAATGCCGGCCGGCAGACCGCGCGCGGCATCGATGTCCTCGGCCGCTATCGCTTTTCGATCGGCGCTGGCACGCTCACGACAACCCTCAATCTGAGCTGGCTCAAGAGCACCCAGCAGATCAGGCCGGAACTTCCAGAAACCCGGCTTGCCGGTACCCTGTTCAATCCGCCGCACCTGCGCGGTCGGGGCGAAGTGAACTGGAACGGCGGCCCATTCTCGATCACCGCGGCGCTCAACTATATCGGTCCGGTCCGCGACACGCGCGGTTCGCCAGCGGTGCGCGTTGACGGGATGGCCCCATTCGATCTGACGGTTCGCTACCGGAGGCCTGCGGGCCCCGGCTTGTTCGACGGTCTGGACATCGCCGCGTCTGGGCAAAATCTGTTCAATGACAAGCCCGACCCGATCGCGACCAGCCTGTTCCTCGACACGCCCTATGACAGCACCAATTATTCGCCGTTCGGGCGGGTGCTCAGCCTGTCGGTGACCAAGTCATGGTGAGGGCTCTGGCAAGCGCGCTCGCGATCGCCGTGGCAGCGTGTGGGGCATTCTCCGCGCAGGCACGCTGCGATGACCTGTTGCCGGGCGAGCCGGGCAAGGAACCCGTTCGCGACATCACCGCGCGCGATCTCGCCCGGATCCGCGATGTCGGCGAGCCCATCGCGACGGGGATCTCGACGAGTCCCTATGCGATTTCGCCCGATGGACGACGCCTCGCTTTCGTGATCGCACGGGGTGACCCGGCGACCAATCAGGTCTGCACCGCGCTGGTGACGATGCCGCTCGACGGCACGGCGAAGCCGCGTTTGCTCGACCGCGGCGGGCCTTTGCCGATCTATACCGGGACGTTTCGGGGTCTGTTCATCGACACCGGCTTTCCCGAGCAGATTACCCCGATCTGGTCGCCCGATGGCCGGGCAATTGCCTATCGCAAGCTGATCGATGGCAAGGTGCAGATCGTTCGCGTCGCGGCCGATGGCAGCGGCGTTGCGCCGGTCACCCGGCAGGACACCGATGTCGAGGATTTCGCCTGGCTGCCGAGGGGGGATGCAATTGTCTATGCAATTCGCAGCAGCCGGATCGCGGCGGAGGCGGCAATCGACCGTGAGGGCGAAGCAGGTTGGCTCTATGATGCGCGGGTGGTCCCCAATATTCGCTGGCGGCCAAATCCCTGGGCGCGCGATCTTCCGGTCAGCTATGTTCGCGTGGACCTCGCTACTGGCGCGGAGCGGGCGGCCAATAGCGAGGAGCAGGCACGCGTTCTCGTCCCTCCGGTGGCAGACTATGCTCATGACGTGATCGCGAGCGCGCAAGGTGGCGCCAAGGCATGGACCGAGCCGGTCAGCCGCCATCCCTATGCGGAAAGCCGCGTGTGGGCGAGTGATGGCAAAGGCCGAAAGATCGCGTGCGTGCTGGCTGGCTGTTCCGGGCGTATCGCGCGCATCTTCTGGGCGAAGGATGAAAAGACGATCCTGTTCCTCACACGCTCAGGGTGGCGTGGAGAAGAGACCGTGTTGCATGGCTGGCGGCCGGGAAGTGACAGGCTGACGACGGTGCTGCGTACCCGCGACACCCTGAGCGGGTGCATTCAGGGTGGGGGCGAGCTGGTCTGCGGTCGCGAGAACGCCACCATGCCGCGCCGGATCGTTGCCATTGACGTTGCGACAGGGCGCGATCGGCTGATCTACGATCCCAATCCGGAGTTCGCGAGGCTGCGGCTTGGCAGCGTCGAGCGCCTGCGCTTTACGACCGATCGCGGGCTCGAAGCATGGGGCGACCTTGTTCTGCCGCCCGGCTACGACGGGACCAGTAAGCTGCCCATGGTCGTGGTTACCTATAACAGCCGCGGGTTTCTGCGGGGTGGGACGGGTGACGAATATCCGATCCATCCGCTCGCGGCGAAGGGGTTCGCCGTGCTGAGCTTCGAACGGCCGCAGGCGGTGGCCGCCTCGGTGCCCGGGCTGACCAGCTGGCCAGAGGTATTGAAGGAATGGCAGCGCGACTGGAGCGAGCAGCGGAGCGTCCATTCCGCGCTGATGGCCGGCATTGACAAGGCGATCGCGACGGGTGCGATCGACCCCGACCGCATCGGCATCACCGGCCTCAGCGACGGCGCGACGATCGTCGAGTTTGCCCTCGTCAATTCGAAGCGGTTCAAGGCCGCGGCGATGAGTACCTGTTGCGACGACCGGCTGACCTCTCTCGTACTTGGCGGGGAGGCATGGGGCGGCGAGAACCGACGCTCGGGCTATCCGCTTTCGGTCGATGACGACCGCGAATACTGGAAGCCGATCTCGTTGTCGGTCAACGCCCGGCGTATCACCACGCCGATCCTGTTCCAGCTCGCCGATCGCGAGGTGGGGCTGGCGCTCGAATCCTATGGTGCGCTGCGCGAAGCGGGCAAGCCGGTCGAGATGCGGATCTATCCAGACGAATATCATAACAAGGTCCAGCCGCGTCATCGGCTTGCCGTCTACGAACGCAACATCGACTGGTTCGCATTCTGGCTGCGCAACACCGAAGATCCTGACCCTGGAAAACAGGAGCAATATGCGCGCTGGCGGATGCTGCGCGAACCTGAGCGGAAAGGGGCGGGGCAGTGAGAACTGGCGGCGGGAGGTCGCCTGACATTCCCGCCGCTAGCTCCGGCGCGAGAGGATGCCGCGTGCCCAACTCTCGGCATCGGCCAGCTGGAGAATGCGCCCGAAGCCCGTGCCATGCGCAGGGCGGGGATCGTCGATCCCCGCGATCACGGCGTCCCGATCGATGACCTGCGCGCCTGCTAGCAGGCCTTCGCCAAGATGATCGCGCAGCATGGTGCGGTTCGTCTCGAACAGGTCCACTAGCAGGCTTTCCGGCGATCCCTTGCCCTCCCGCCAGGCAACCTGGGCAGCAAGATCTGTCTCGAAAGCGCGGCGTGCCGCCGCGCGATTGGACCCGTTTTCGAACCATTCCCAGCTCGGAATGCGCAGGCAATGTTCGATCAGCGGCTGCGACACGAGCGGGGAGATGGCATTGCTCTTGGTGCCATGCGGCCCGTCCTCCGCATAGCCCTGCGCGGCAACAAGCATCGCGATATGCGCGGCGCGCCCGGGCCAGGCAAGCCGGTCTTCGTCGAGCCAGGGGTGCGCAGGCGCTGCGGCAGCGAGCGTTGCGGCGTGCGGGTGCAGGAAGCGCAGATCGAGCGGCCAGCGCGAGGGCGCGTTGGCACGCCGCGCGCGCAGGAATGCCCGCCAGGCGACGGTATGGCGTGAGACTTGAGCGAGACGGGCGATGTCGCCGCACAGCCGCCAGAAGTGCCGACGCCCCTCAGGATCGAGCAGACAATCGGCGGCGGGCGACGCCGATTGCACCGAGCAGAAGACGTTGTCGCCGCCGCCGCCGTCGACGAGCGCATCGCAGCCAAGTGCAGCGGCCTGCATGCCGGCAAGTGCATAGGCATGCTGTTCGAAACTCCGCGCCACCGGACGCGGCAGGTCGACCGCGGCGAGGCTCCGAATATCGGGCGCGCCGGCGGCCATCTCGTGCTCAACGAGCGGCCGTGCGACGCGCGCGGCAACGGCGCGAGCATAGTGTCGCTCATCCCCGGTGGGGTTGGTCGCAACAAGGTTCAGGCAAGCGAAGTCACGGTCCGCGGCACCGAGACAGGCAGCGACAATCGAGGAGTCCAGTCCACCCGAGAGCAGCAGCAGCGGGTGCGAGGCGCGCGCCGTGCGCAGCGCTACGCAGCTCCTTGCCGTATCGCGAAGCCGCCGTTCCGCCTCGCGCTGATCATCGATCCGGCGCGCGGGTGCCGCGAAGGTCCAAGGCGACCAGAGCCGCTCGCAGCGCATTTCCCCGGCCGCGAGCGTCAGGCGGTCGCCCCCGCGCAGTTCCTCGATGCCAGTGAGGCAGGTCGCGTTGCTGCGCAAATCGCCGACAATCAGCTGACGGGCGATTGCTGCATAATCGAGCGTCAATGCCGATGTTTCGTCGAGGCCCAGCCGGAGCGTGTCGATGTCCGAGGCGGCGATCCTGCCCGGGCCATCCGCGGTGTGAAGGCAGGGCAGGGCGCCAAACGGCGCGCGCACCAGCGCAACGCTCTCGCCGCGTGGAAGAATCGCAACATAGTCTCCCCAATAGCCTCGCACGAGATGTTCCCCTGACGAGCCGATGATCGCCGACACGGCGCCAGGTGCCAGCGTGGTGAGCGCTGCACGCGCTCCGCTGGTGAACAGCGGACCGATGATGACTGCCCCGGAATCGGTATTGAGGGTCGGGGTGCCCGGGGCGATTGAGACAATGGTTCCTGGAACATCGATGACAAATGTCAGAGCGGCGCTGCGGATGCGGGCGCGCAGCCGGCCCGCAGCGTCGGCGTGGAGCCCGAGCCCAGCGAGGAAGCGCGGCCTGATCATAGGACCAGGATCGGTGTAAAATGCCGCGCGACCCCGATGCGCTCGTTGATCAGCGTATCCCCGCACTGCACCCAGGCGTGTGCTTTGAACGGACCGAGCTTGACGGCGAGCACGAGGTCGGCGCGCGCGCCGGCTCGAGTCAAAAAATGGAGGATCGCAAGCGAGCGCGGAAGGCATCGATCATGCGCGCTAACCACGGCGGTGCACGTTTCGAACGCAGCCGCGATCTCGACAATCCGCTCCGCGCTCGCGTTATGGGAAGTGCGGCGCTTGCGTCGGCCGGCGCGGGCCAAAGTGGCTGCGAGGCCAAAGGCACGCAGCTCGAGCGGGGCGAGGGCAAGATGCAGCATTGCTGGAATCACGTCACGCGCGCGGGAAGCCTGGTTCATCCCGGCAAGACTTTGCTGCGCAGCTTGCGGCGGTGGGCAGGGGGCGGGTGGCGGTGCGGTATCGGACCGGACGAGCAGGCCGCTGCGCGCGAGCCCGGCGAGGCACGGGTCGTCATGCAGGGCATCGCGATGCCCGCTGCACAGCCGCGCGAAGCGCTGCTCGGTCCCGCGTGCGAGACAGAAATAGCGATCGGCGGGAAGATCGAGAAACAGCAGACGGTCCTCGACCCGACAGAAAGACAGACCGTCACGCAATGCGTAGTGCATCGGTCAATTCCGCGAATGGAGAAAGGGGTGAGGATGCGCGACGCAGCGGCCGCGCATCCCCGGTACCGGTCAGTCGTCGGTCAGCCCGGCGAAGACCTGGCCAAGGCCGATATCGGGCTCGGGCCCGCGCGGTCCCTTGGTCTCGACGCTGGCGGTGCCCAGTTCGATCACTTCGTTGTCGCGTTCCATGATGCATTCCTCATGTTTGCTGCCGCGGCAATGCGGCAGGAGAAATGCTAGGATCCGCGCTCGACTATCCGAACTTTATAAACCGCGTATCGACCGATTGTAGGCGCCCGGATCATACCGGGCACGCACGATGTCGGGCGCGGCGGCGATCCGGCGGCGGTGATAGGCCCGCGCAAGCTTGAGCAGTGCAGACGGAGGGTCATGGTCGAAGGCCATTGCCATGGCGCGGATTTCCGCCTCGCCGTTCGGCAGCGCATGGCTCTCGGCCACCCGGACCGCCGCGAGGCGATCGTTGCACGCGGCGATCTGCGCACCATGCTCTGGATTGGCGGAGCGCAGGCCGACCAGTGCGAACAGCATCGCTGTGGCACGGGGCGCATCGATCGCGAGCCCATCCGCGCGAGGCCCTTTGCTCGGAATGGTCCAAGACTGCACCGCGAGGGCGAGCAGCGCGACATTCCATGCGTAGAGATCGCGAAGGTGCGCTTCGGTCACGAGCGGCAGGTGGAAACCGTCGCTCGCGCGGGCCTCGACGAGTCGTTCTCCGACCATGCGGTTGAGCGCGTCACGCACTGGCGTCACGCTGCTCGCGAGTTCCTCGGCGAAGCGCGCGGGTTCGAGACGCGCGCCCGGGAGGAGTGCGCCGGACAGGAGACGACACTTCAACGCGTCATAGACGCGTTCGCTGGTGAGGCCCGAACTCAATCGCGCCGCCGTTGTTCGGCAAGATAGGCCTCGAGCGCGAGGCTCTGGTCGGGGCGCAAGGCGTCGATCGCGCCGAGGGCTGGATCCACCGGGCCGTCGAGCAACACCGACGGACAGCGGCCCTCGTAATTGCCGAGATTGGGCCGATGCTGCCGGTAGCCGACCAGTTCGGCGAGTGGGCGCGGGAAGTGCCGTGCGACATCGGGAGGATAGGCGAGCCACTGGTTCTCATAGGGCTTGAGCCAGCCGAGGCAGTAGCTGATGATCAGTCCGCGGCGAATGTCGCCGCTGAGGTTGCCGCCCGCTCCATGCAGTGTCGATCCGAGGAAGACGAGTGCGTCGCCGGGCTTCATCTCGGCCACGACCGGCTCGCCTTCGGGTTGATCCGCGCGTGCAGCGACGCCATGGCTACCGGGCCAGATCAACGTTGCCCCATTGTCGGCCCGATAGTCGGTCAATGGCCACATGACATTGACGAGATACTCGACCTCGCCAACAGCGCCGCGCCACATGTCCTGATCGCGGTGCGGGAACTGCGATAGCGCGCCCGGATGGATGGCGATTGCCTGCGTCAGATTGAGCTGAATTGTGTCACACCACGGCGACAACATCTCTTCAGCAAGAGTCAGGATCGTCGGGTGGCGAACCAGCCGGTCGGTCTCCGGCGCTCGCGAGAGCAGGCGGCCAAAGCGCTTGGTCCGCTCGCCATAAAAGCCGCCCTCGCAAAAGGGGGTGGCCTCGAAGCCCGGGCCGAGCGCTCGGTCCAGCGCTAAGGCCTGTGCCGACGGGATTGCACCACGCACAATGCAATAGCCTTGCGCGTTCAGGATCTTGCCATGTGCCTCAGGCGACATCGGCGACCTCCACTACGAAGTTTAGCGCACCGACGATCCCGGCGCGCTCCAGCAGTCCTGGAGTTTCGGCGTCGATCTCAATCGCGATCGCACCGAGCGCTGACCCTTCGATCGTGCGCAGGGGGCCAAGCGGCTCCACGCGCCAGCCGAACTTGATGATCTGCGCAATCCAGTCGGACGCGGCAACGCCGGTGTAGCGCGTGATCCCCGCGCATACCCCAAAGCGGGCGATTGCGCTGACGAGCGCGTCGCGAGCCGCGCGACGCGCGGGCGCGGCCAGACCGCGATCGAGGCAAAAGCGCGTAATCTCGAATATTGTCGGGCCGCGCGGCACGGGTCCATCGCACAGGGACACGAAGAGCGTGTCGAGGATGTGCGGACTGACGGTCGGGAGCAGCCGGACAGAAGCCCGATGATTGCCAGCGGCATCGCTCACGACGATATAGGTCGCCTCGCGCGTATCGAACTGATCGACCTCATAGGTCCCCGCGATTACCGGGATTTTCCAGTTGAGCAGATCGACGAAGACGCGCTTGCGCGCCGCGAACATGTTGCGCAGCACCGGACTTTCCAGATGCGCGCGCGTGCCTTTGATCAAATGGATCATCGCGAACCTCCGATTCAGGTTCACGCCAAGGTCGCGACAGGATCGGCAGCTCGCTATCCCGGAAAAGAGGGATATCAGCGCCGCGCAATATCCGCGAAGCTGATGGTCCCGTCGAATAGCGCCAGGATGATGAGCGATGTTCTCTTCCGCACGCCATATCGCTTGCATGCTGCACTGACATGTTGCGCTACGGTCTCTTCGCTGATCCCGAGAATGATACCGGCTTCCCAATCTCCCTTCCCGCGGGCGGCCCAGATCAGGCAGTCGCGCTGGCGATCGGTCAGACGGGCTTTGCGCACCGGGAGGGGGCGTACCTGCCAGACCCGCCGCGCGCCTTCGAACGCAACGGCACCGGCCAATTGGGCAAGCGGCAGGTGTCGGCGCAGGAGCGGGCGACCATAGCTGGTGACGAACGAGCAGGAGCCGGTGATTTCACCCGGCACGTGCGCTGGCATAGTAAAGCCCTCGCCAATGCCGTGATCCGCAGCAAGCGCCAGGATATGATGATCCGCCGGCGTCAGCGGGATCATCTCAGGCACCGACCGCCAGGCAAATCCCAACGCGGTCTGCTGGCTCGCGCGGTGTATCGGATCGCAGGCGGCCAGCCCATGCCGATCGAAATAGTCGACCCATCGCTCGGGATAGTTGTGGAGGCGGATCGTTGTTCCTGGCGATGCAAGCGGATCGGCATGATGCGTCAGCGCAAAATAATCACAGCCCAGCCTGTTGGCCATGTTCGCCACTGCTTCGCCGAGATCGGCGGGGCTGGCCGCCCTCGACACGCACGCGACAAACTCCTCGAATGCCTTTACGAACCCCATGCGGCCCATCGATCCCGAGCGGCCTCTCATGCCGCCGCAAGCCCCGGAACCGTCCCTTCCTTATACCTGGCGCCGCGCCCGCCGGTCTTCGCTCCGGCGACGCGACGTGGTTGAGAAGAACGCCGATGTTATGGATTTGGTCGGCGCGATCAAATCCATTTTGGTTGAATTTCGGGTGCTACTCGGTCCGTCAGGATGCTGCTCATGACCCGCGCCCGGACTACGGTGGGGGACTGGCGTGATCGCGGCCATTATCGGCGGTTGCTCGGAACCGATCGCGCCGGTCTGATGTGGGAATGGCTGCGGCGTGATCCCGACTATATCGCCTGGTATGTGCGAGCGAGCGATGCAACGCGTGGCGCTGCGCATGGCACTGCAAGCGATCCTTTGACATGGGGGCTGCACTTTCGCGGAGGATCCAGCAGTTTGCGTGCCTGACGCCCGGCTGATCTGGGAGTCCGGGATTGATCCAGGCACGCTCGCGGTCGAGGCGATCGCGGCGGGACCTTGTGAACCAGGCGCGGTCGATCCGGGTGAGCTTGGCGCATGGCTGACGCTGGTAAGGGGCCGGCATGGATTGGAACATGCGGTGATCAGCGATGGCTGGCACCGAATTCGCCTCGATGTCGCGCTCGGCACGCTTTCGAGCGGACCGGTCATCCTGCGATGCCGGATCGAGGCGATGGGTTCGGCGGTTCCTAAATTTCTTCCGCTCCAGCGGCTCGTCGACTTCGCGCTTCATCGCCGCTTTGCGCGCGCGCTCTATCCGGCTGACCCGCGCATCGAGCGCTGGCTGATCGCATTGCAGGTGCTTGACGGCCTGGCGGATGGCGCCAGTCACCGCGAGCTCGCAGAAGCGCTGTACGGTGCCGAGCGCGTCGCGTCGGACTGGGGAGGGCGTTCGGACTCACTGCGCTCGCGGGTCAGAAGGCTGGTCGCCGAGGCCAAACGCCTGTCGCGTGGCGGCTACCGGCACCTGCTCCGAAAAACCGGTAGATTGACTGGCGAGCCGACCGATTGAGGTGCACGATGCTGTCGGCAGGATCAGAAGACGCCGTCGGCTTTCAGGCTGCGAACTTCGGAGCTTGCGATCACCAGATGATCGATCAGCGTCATACCAAGTGACGAACTTACCCGGGCCAGCGTACGGGTGACCTCGCGGTCTGAGCGGCTGGGCGCGTTGTCTCCCGAGGGGTGGTTGTGCGCCAGAATAAGGCCCGCCGCTCCAACGAGCAGGCCGCGGTGGACGATCGCTCTGACGCTCACCGGCACATTATCGACTTCACCGACCTGAACCAGTTCGTCGATCAGGCGGTTGGCGCTATCGAGGTACAGAACGCGCAGCGTCTCAACGGGCGAGTGACCGATTTCGACAGTGAGGTAGTCGATCACCGCCGACAGGTTGCCGAGCTGGGGGCGTGCAAGCAGCGGCGCGCGAAGGACGTGTTGGATCAACCTGCGCGACACGATGATCTGCCTCACGGCATTGCGCTCGATCCCGAGGGAAACAAGCGTTGCTTCATCAGTCGCAACGACCCTGGCAATCGTACCGAAGCGAGCGAGAAGCGCATCGGTGATCGATCCGGCGTCGTGCGTCAGGGGCGCGAGAAGCTCGACCAGGAGGGCACGGCCCCGTGGGTCCGTGTCCGCCGCCAATAGGCCCAGGTCCCGCCAGCCAGGATCAGAAGCTGAAGATAGGGCCAGAATACCGACATGATCGCGTAAGCGGACCCCAGAAGGCGCGGGTCGAGTGCTTTTGCTGCATGTCCCACCACGATGATCAGCTGAAGCGAGACTGCCGCCATCGGCCAGATCCTGTTGGCGCGTAGGGCAATCGCCCCGAGCCCCAGCAGGAGGGCCGCGTCGATCAGCAAATAGCCGATCTCCACCGTGCGCCACCGATCCATCGCCTGCGGGCTTGCAAACAGCGTTATCAGCCACGCCGTCCAATAGAACCCTGCCGCAATCCGTTCCGGCGGGCCCCCTTTCCAGGCCGCAAAGCCGGTCGAGAGACAAAGCAACGCGACGAAGGCGATGAAGAAGATCATGGCCGCAAAAGGACATCGTCGCGCTGCCTCGTCAATGGCTTGGCGTCAGACCGCTTCCGTCGGGACAACCGGTGCACCAAGAAAGTCCGGCGCAGCGCCGTTTGGCTTGCGCACATCCCAGGGACAAACCGGTCCCGGGCAACCCCAGCCATGTTCAGGCAGCGGCGTGCGATCGACGGCTTTCATGAAGCTGGCATGGGCCAGTTCGAATGCGAACTTCGCGTTCACCGAATGCTGTGTGCCCTCGGCAAGCGCCCGACCCGCGGTTGCCAGGCGACCGCGAAAGACCGGGTTCTCGCTGAGTTCGAGGAGCCGGGCCAGTGCGCGGGCACCATCGAGCGCGGCGAAGCCCTGGGCGTGCTCGGCCGGCAGGAAGGTTTCGGCGACCTCGGTAGCCGCCTCACACGCCTGTTTGATGTCGCTGTCCTTGAAGTTGAGCATAGGTTCCCCCTGTCCGCCGACGGGGTCGGCAGAGCATGTGTGCCAGTGATTGAAGCAATCAGTTGATGAAGCCGAACTTCGTGAGCGTGGTGTCCAGCGACTGAACGGCGGCGAAGGCGAGGAATGTCACGAAGATCACTCCAAGGGTGGCCTTCACCATCCACCAGACCCGTTGAATCCGCGTCAGCTCATTGTCTCGTCCCCATCCACCGACGTTCGTCGCCTGATCGGCGAGGTCCAGGGGCATGGAACGGTCGAAAACCGCACGCTCTTCCCGAAGGACGCTTCCGATCACCACCTCCGCTTCGACGATGATGGCCTCCTTGGGATTGACCGATTTGCGATCCGGCTCAACCGGCTCCGACTTAAGTTTAAACTTGTTAAGGTGCTCGCCAGCATCGTGGCGCCGCAGCATTTCGGCAGCCTCATATCGGTCTGCGGCACCAAGGATGCGCCGCACCCGCGACGCGTACATGTTGACGGTATTATGAGAGAGGCCGAGCTTGCGGGCGATAATCTTGGAGTTGGCGCCCGTGCCCGCGAGGCGGATACAGTCCAGCTCAACCTCCGAGACGACCGGAAGCTGAACGTCGTTACCGCCGGGTGAATCGCCGCCCATCCTGGTACGATAGAAAGAACGTTAATAATCGATAAGCCTAAATCCGCCGCGGTGTTGGGCCGCTCGTTGCAATGCAATGAACTGGAGACGTCTCACCACCCTTGAACTGGATTGGGCCGGTCAGGGCAGTTGCATCCGGATTGGATGAACCCGCGCGCAACTTCCCCAACGCTGCGTTAGAGTTGAGCGATCTGATTGGGCGGGGTGAGTACGCAATGGAGGGACATGCGCTTGAACCGACCCGGTTCGCTACGAGAACCGCATTCTTGTTCGGTGATGATCGTGAGGGGACTGACTGTGCGCTCGCGGCGATCGAGGACGCAGGCCTGCGGTGTCGGATCGTCGACGGCATAGGCACAGCCCATCTCGCGCTCGAGGACGGCTTCGCCGATCTCCTTGTGTTGGAGGCTGGTGCGACTTCGCCTGACGCGCTCACGGCCTTGCTGGTTCGCATGTGCGCTTATGCGTCGGAAACAGGGACTCCGATCATTGCGAGCGCGCCGCTCGATCAGATCGACCTTGTCGCTGCATTTCTCTGGCCTGGCGAGGCGCAACTCCTGTGTGACCCGACGAGTGACGACCGCGGTGCCGCGATCGAGGCTGCGCTCGCCAGTCGGTCCATGCGCGTCCTTCACGATAAGAGTTCAGCGCGCACCGCCGAACTCGAAGGGCTTCGTCGGGACGTCAAGCGGATCGCTCAGCGGGTTGAGTCTCTCGCAGGCGATATGCCCTACTATCTCGACTCTCACGACATCGCCGGTCCTGCGCGGAAAGAGCGCGCCGACGAGGTGCGGTTGCGGATTCGCGCGCGCAGGATGCGCGACAAGTTCTTTGATCCGGGCCTCTTTGCCGATCCGGCCTGGGACATTCTTCTCGATTTATACTCAGCGCATCTCGAATATCGCGAAGTTTCGGTATCCAGCCTGTGTATCGCCGCTGCAACGCCGGCGACGACCGCGCTGCGCTGGATCGGGACGATGACGGACGAGGGCCTTCTGGTGCGCCGACCGGACGGCAACGACAAGCGACGACAGATCATCTCGCTGTCCGACAACGCGCTGCGTGCGATCGATCAATATTTTGCGGCGGTGGCAACAGGTCGCGTCGGTCTATAGTCTGACACCATGATGTTCGACCCCGAGCAGGTTCGCGCGGACGCCCAGCGCAGCGTCTTTCTGGCCACGATCCAGACGATCAAGACGCTCGGCGAACAGTCGCGCGCCGGCGGCCCGGGCCCACGCCTCGAGCTCGCTGCGACGATCGACGGACTTCTTGAAGTGATCGCCGCACTTCTGGTCGAAGCGCGGGTTTTACCCGATGGATTTGCCGAGCAGGAGCTTTGCGAAGACGTGGGACAAGCATTGCTCCATCACATCCGCCAGACCATGCGCGAGCAGAGCGCTGAAGACCCGCACCTCAGGCACTGATCGGTTGTGCCACGCGTTGCGCCAGAGCCCCGCGCGAAGAACAGTCAGAAATCCACGCCAACGCTATGGTCTTCCCGCCTTCGGCGCGGCCTCGCTACCGGTCAGGCCGGCTTTGCAGCGCGTTTCTTGCGGGCTCCGCCGTTGTTACCGAGGCCGATTTTCTTGGCCATCTCTCGACGTTGCTCGGAATAGCTCTCCGCCACCATCGGATAGTCGGGCTTGAGGTTATACCGCGACCGATACTCTTCGGGTGTCATGCCATGCGTCGAGAGGTGCCGGCGCAGCGTGCGATACGGTTTCCCGTCAATCAGCGAGATGATGTGATCTTTCGACGCAAGTGACTTGCGCACCGAAACCGCCGGCACGAATTCTTCAACAGCGGCTGCGCCTCCGTCGTTTTCAGGCAGGTTCGACGAGGATGCCGAGAGATCGACGAGTGTCGCGTGCATCGTGCGAAGAAACGCAGGCACGTCTTCGGGCACAATCCGGTTATTCTGATTGCCGAGCCAGGCGATTGTCAGTTCGGTCGCAAGCTCGACTGGGTTCAGAACGGCGTCTTCGTCCATATCCTAGATCCTTCTCGGCACAGCAGCACTGATCGAAATACATCCATATTGGATGAATTGCGCATGTCGAGAAAAACAACGCGTTGCGCCGGCTCTGTGCGCTATGCGCACTACCCAAAACGCGCAGCGTCAGCGCGACACCTTAGGGTCGCCAGGACGACGCTGTCTTGATCTTTAGCGCATTGACCCCGTATCGACTTGGCGACGGCTCCAGAACTCGGCGTCCGGCCAGCGCGTCTCCATACCGTAGTACAGCGCATGATGGCGCAGATACGCTTGCCAAATCAGGCGCATCCGCTCGGCAAATCGTGGCGTCGCCGCATCATCGCCAGCGATTAGCGCCAGGGTTGCATCGCCCGCCTCGAGGCCGGTCGCGAGGGCATTGAATAATCCTTGGGAGGAAAGCGGGTCGAGCGCCATGGCTGCATCGCCCGCCGCCAGCCAGCCGTGACCCGCCGCGCTTCGCGCGATCGTGTTCGCGGCGCAGACCTCGGGAGAGGTCGCGCGCGATCGCTCGATCTGGCCGATTGCCTCAGCCAGCCCTGGAACCCGGCGCGCTGCCGCCAGCGGCCCTTCCTTGAGCGTTGCGCGTAGCGCCGGGCTGTCGGAGTCGCAATGGTACGCGACCAGCCGCTCGCCGCCCGGTACTACCGCAGTATACCACCAGCCGCTCTCGACCGCATGGGTGTAGGTCACAGGGTCGTAGCGCGAGCCTGCGGCGATCCGCGCATAGACGCAGGCCAGCCGATCGACCACGAGCTTGTGTTGTCCAAATGCAGCGAGCAGCCGCGATCGGCGCCCGCTCGCGTCGATCAGGCGCCTTGCAGCAACAACTGTCCCGCTATCGAGCGACAGGCTCCATCCCGTCGGGGTGCGAGCGACTGTGCGCACCCGTGCATGGTGGAAAACCGCGCCGTGATCGAGCGCAGTGGCGCGCAGGTCGGCTTCAAATCTCGCGCGATCGAGGTGCCAGCCAGCACCGTCCGGATCGCGCATGGGATCGAGTTCGACCGTTCGGTCCGAACCCCAGCGACTGATTTTCAACAGGGCTGGGCCATGGTGGGCCGCGACGAACCGTGGCCATGCGCCGATCGTCTTGAGCAATCGGTGCGCCGCGCCGGGCAGGCTTTCGCCGATCCGCCACTGCGGCGTCGCGATGCGATCGATCAGCGCTACGGATGCTCCTGGCGCAATGACGCAGGCTGCAGCCGAACCAGCCGCGCCTGCGCCGATGATCGCGACATCGACTGTAGCTCTGGTCATCGCCGCTGGGGCGGCAGTCCGTTGGGAAAGCGATTGACCAGCGCGATGCCCGAGAGATCGACTTCGGTCGCCGAGCGCTCTCCGCGCCGCGCAACCGGTCCTGGTGCCGCAGCCGGCGCCATGCGCAGCATCTGTGTTCGACGCTTGGCTGGCTCGGTGAGTTGTTCCTGTTCAGGTGTGATCAGCCGCGCATAATCCTCGACTTCGATCAACGCCGGGAAATCGGCATCGCCCGGCCCCTCGCGCACCTCGACCACGCCGAGGAAATCGAAATGGTGGATCATGTTGTTGATCTGGTGCGTGTAACCATCCGCTCCCAGCGGCTCGATCCATGCCTCGCGATTGGCAAAGGCCTTGCGCCGTTCGGACAGCGGTCGGCTCTTGTCCATCACGATCTCGTAATTCTCCTTGGTCAGCACCTCGTTGGGGACGCGTGCCGGCCAGAAGGTCGGGACATAGGGATCATAATTTGGCGTATAACCCGAGCGGCAGCTGCTGGTATCGGTCTGCCAGGGTACCGCCATCCAGCGCGTGATGCCGCCCGCCTGCTGGCCATAGAGCGGGCCGTTGGGGATGGTGACATCGTCCGGGGTCAGGACCTCGCTCGGCGGGGGCGCGATCCAGCCTTGCGGCGCATGGCGGAAGCGGAAGGGCGCCATGTACATGGTCGCACTGCGTACCGGCCAGGTCATCTCGCAGCCGGGATGGAAGGCATCGGCGAGGCAGAATTCCAGCGCGGCGCGGGTGAGCATCTCGCCCTGCTCGGCGAGCGGTACCCCCTCGATGCTCGCGGGCGGCACCGCCGCCGGATCATAGTCCGCGTCGAAATTGCCCTCGGACCATTGCCACAGCATTGCCATCTGGCAGTCGCTCAGCACCGAATTCTGGCGCGGGCTGGCGACCGGGGGAATATTCATCGCATCGCCGTAGAGCCAGGGCCAGGGTACCGGCGAATTCGCATCGGTCTCGAAATTGCGGAAATTATTGTAGATGACGCGGCGCTGCTCGCGATAGGCGGGGCTGGTGCTGCCGAGCCGGGCGATCGCGGCCGTGCTGGTCAGGTCGAACACGCCCTCCCAGCCAAACCCGGCGGCAAAGCCTGCATTGACCCATTGCAGGCCCTGCATCCGCTCGAAGATCGGCAGGATGTCGCGGGTGAACGAGGGGCGGGTAGGGGCAGCGAGCTTACCCGCCTTGATCGCGACGTCTCGCATCAGGTCCCACATCGTCCGCACCGATTTGCGCTGCGGGCCATAGTTGGGCGGGGCGACCACCACCCAGGCCGGGATGACCTGGATTTCCTCGCCGTTGAGCGTGACCTTCGCGGTTACCGGGCCATCCGACACGTCGTCATACCAGCCTTCGTTGTTGGCGAAGGTGATCGCGGCGCTGTCATCGATGCTTGCCGATACACCCTTGCCCCCAAGCACCGTCAGGCGTTGCTCGGCGTCGGTCATCGCCTCGCCAAGATAGACGGGGATATCGACGAAGTGGCCTTCGAACTTTTTCGCTCGCGCCTTCGCACCCTTCAACACCTGTGGCTTGGGATTAATCGCGAGGGATGTGCGATCGGCAACGCTGGGATTGCGCAGCGTCGTCGGCGGCGCGTAATTTGCCTCTGGAATGTCGAGCGCGAGCTGGAAGCCGTACCAGGCCGATTTTTGGTTGGCGAGCTGCACGGTCCATTCGATTTTGGCGCTTGGTTCCATGCCAGTCAGCTCGCGGACGATCTCGCCACGGGCGTTGACGCCATAGATGCGGAAACGCGCTGCCTGGCGCTTGAGGCGCTTGTCCTTGTCGCGATAGCTGCCAGGCGGCAGCGGCGCTGGATCGGTGACCTCGGGTCCGTAGAAATAATCGTCGCTGCTGCCGACCCGGGCGACGCCGATCGCCGGGTAGATCACCGCCTGGACGATGCAATTATCGCGCTCGACCGGATCGGCCTCGGCTGCGCGCGGCTCGGACGGATCGCCGGTGAGCTGGCCATTGGCGCGCTGGCGCATCGCGGCACCGGCCGCGTAGACGGTGCGGCGCACGACCGCGATCGTCGACTGGTCGTTCGGCCGGTTGGCAGGCGGCACCCGCCAGATGTTGAACGAGAGATTCTGCCCGTAGTCCGCCTGGCCGGGCGCATCGATCCGCTGCTGCGGGATGACCAGCGTGGCGACGGGGACGAACGGGCTTTCCGCTTCCGGCCACACGGCATTGGCTTCGTCGAGCGGCATCGTCTCGGGATTGGTGCGAAGCTGGATCTCGAGCGTGAAGCGATACTCCCGCTCGGCCAGCCGATTGGTGAGATCGATCCTGAGATAATCATTGGCATCATCGGGCACGTCTTCCGGCACCGTCTGAGGAACCAGGCGGTATTTCACGACCTGCTCGCCGAGATGGAAGGGCAGGATTGCCCAATAGCTGTTGGTGAGACACGATCCGCGCGGTGCGCTCATGGCGTTCAGGACGTCGTTGATGTCCGGATGCTTGGCGAGGTACGCATCATAGTCCTTCTGGACGACGCCCGCGTAGGTGAACTCGACCATCGTCTTGGCGGTATTGAGGAAGAACCGGTCGATATTCTGCATGATGAGGTCGGCGGTCTCGCCATGCTCACCCAAAGCGTTCTCGCCCGGCACGCCGAATAGCTTGATGCCAATCCCGCACATGCTGCCAAGGTCGGGGTCAGTCGGGCCGGTGTCGCTCGAAAAGCGCATCCACGCCCTCAGGCGCTCATGCGCGAAGATTCCGACGCGCCAGTGTTCCGGAACATCCGCATGCCGCTCGAGCCAGCCATGGGCGACGCCATGCAGCTTGCGAAACACCGCCCGCTGCGCGGGTGGCGGATTGAGCCGCGTGTCGCGCGCCTGCCCGATTTCGACAAACATCTCCGTCAGCCGCTCGGCGGCTTCGCCAGGCCTGTCGAAACACTTCGGTATCGGCAGTTCCTTTTCCATTGTCCCCTCCGCGCAACGAATTAGCTTCTCGATCGTGTTCAACGAACATGCGGGAGACAAGCTGTATTGAATCCGATCTGACGCCTTTATCCATCGAACAACAGGAGCTTAGGGTGTCTATCGAGGCAGTAAATGTGAAAATATATCCTGCGCAATCCTGAATAATATGCGACTACCGGTGGACGGATCTGACAGTGGCTTCGAGAATATTCATAAACGATATACCGGAAATATCACTCAAGCTGAAGCCGACATTCTCGCCCTACAGGATGGTGGATCGCCGGCCCGGTACCGGTATGACTTTGCGTCGACGCTCCCCCAGCGGAACAACAGCGTTGCGAAATCTAGCCAAGCCATCGCCATCGTCAGTGCTTTTCGAGATGTGGTACCGGCACGACAAGCGCCTTGCCCTTCTCGACGATGTACGTCGCCAGTTCGGCACCGTTCGTGGTGCCGGGGTTATGGGCTTTGTGCGCGACACCGGAAGGCACGAATAGCACTTGCCCTGCCCTTAGAGTCACCGGGCTCTTGCCCTCGAGCTGATACTCCAACACGCCTTCAATGACATAGATCACCTCTTCGCCGGGGTGGCGGTGCCAAGGCGCGGTGCCCCCAGGCGCGATGTCGATCCGCGCCTGGACGGTCTCGCGGCCATCGATTGACAGGTCGTGGCGCTGCAGGTCGGTGCGCTTGACGCCCTGCGCGCCTTGGGCCGTAGCTGCGAACGCGCCGCACAGGATGAGGGCGGTCGCGATGGCAGTTGCGATTTTAATGTGCATATCCGTTTCCTTCTGAACTGGTCACTTTGACCCGAGGGCTTCTTGCGTGAGACGGTATAGGGTGAAGGCCAAGTGGTGGCGCGAGCCGAAACCGACAGTATGCAGGACATAAGTGACATCAGCGGAACGACCCGTAGTCTCGCGTAAATCGGGCTTCTGCAAATTTTCTGACCCTCAGTTTTCGGCGATTTTTGACCAGATGCAGACAGCCCAGGAGCGGTCAGCAGCTTTTTCTTGCGTCCCCTCGTCGGCACGGACCCCAGTAAACCTGTCCGCTTGGTCGCGCGAAACCACCTGGAGCGGACCTGTTCCTGGCCTGTCGGTTGTCCCCACATGCGCATATGTCATCTGGTTCGATGAATGAATCCGGCCGCCGCGAACCATCTGGTGCAGTCGGGCGCGCTTCAATAAGAGCGCGATATGCGGATCGCGATCATCGACACCAGCTCAACGCGCGCCGCGATCATTTCCGATGGGCTGCGCGAAGCGGGCTTGCTCGATGTGGTCCTGATCGATCCTGCCGGCCCACTCGCCGCGCAGATTGAGGCCGCACGGCCTGAAGTCGTGCTGATCAACCTTGAAAATCCGAGCCGTGACCAGCTTGAGGATTGTTTTGCCATGTCGCGCGCGCTCGACCGACCGATCGCGATGTTTGTCGACCAGAGCGACGCTGAATCGACCGGGGCGGCAATCGACGCAGGCGTGAGCGCCTATGTCGTAGACGGGCTGTCGAAGCAACGGATCAAGCCGGTGATCGATCTGGCGGTGCGGCGGTTTCAGGCGTTTTCGAGGCTTCAGCGCGAACTGAACGAGGCAAAGAGTGCGCTTGCAGAGCGCGCCACGGTCGACCGCGCCAAGGCGATCCTGATGAAGCGACGCGAGATCGACGAGCCCGCCGCTTATGCGCTTCTGCGCGGACAGGCGATGCGTACCAATCGCCGGATCGTGGAGATCGCCGAGGCGATCGTCACTGCAGAAGCGCTGATGGGGGATGTTCCGTGACCGACGAAACGATGCGGATCGGCTTCCTGCCCCTCGTAGATGCGGCACTGCCGATCCTGGCGCATGAGCTGGGCTTTGCGCAGGCGCAGGGGCTAAGGCTCGAATTGGTCCGGGACATGACTTGGGCGACGGTGCGTGATCGGCTGCTCTATGGCCACACCGATGGCGCGCACATGGTCGCGCCGCTGGCCATTGCGACTGCATTGGGCAGGGGGCGGCCGGCGGTGCCGATGGCGGTGCCGTTCGTGTTGGGGCTTAACGGCAACGCGGTGACCTTTTCGACCGCGCTCGCTGATGCGGTGGGGCTGGGTGAAACGCTGGGCGATCCGGTTGCGATCGGGGCTGCGCTGAAGCAGGTCGCCGGGGCGCGGCGTCTACGCTTCGGCGTGGTGCATCGCTACTCGAGCCACAACTACATGCTGCGCTACTGGCTGGGGGGGGTGGGCATCCGGCCGGATGTCGATATCGATATCGTTGTCACAAGCCCGCCTTTCGCCGCCGATGCGCTGGCGGCGGGGGAGGTTGACGGGATCTGCGTCGGCGAACCGTGGAATTCGATCGCGGTCGATCGCGGGGTGGGCCGGATTGCCCTTGCGACCGCGCAGATCTGGCGCCGCGGGGTAGAGAAGGTGCTGGCCCTGCGCAGCGCTGTCGCGGACGAGCGGCGCGATGCAGTGCTGCGCCTGATCCGCGCGCTTCATGAGGCTGCAGCCCATTTCGTCGATCCCGCCAATGCCGAGGCGAATGCCGCGATTCTCGCCCGCAGCCATTACCTCGACTCGTCCGCCGATTCGATCCTGCGTGCGATCACCGATCGGTTGCGACTGACCCTGGGGGGGCAGCCAGTTCACTATCCCGATTTCATGTTCCAGTATCGTGAGGCGGCGAACTTCCCATGGCGCAGCCAGGCGGCGTGGCTGTACGCCCAGATGACGCGCTGGGACGGGATCGCCTATTCGGATGCCGACGCCGCAACCGCGACCGAGGTTTTCCGCCCCGATCTGTACCGCGAAGCGCTGTCGGGTTCGGACGCGCCGCTGCCGGGGGCCAGTTCAAAGCTCGAAGGCGGCCTCGATGCGCCGGTCGGTGTCGGCTCCGTACAGGGCCGGCTGACCCTGGGCGCCGATCGCTTCTTCGACGGGCGATCGTTCGATCCCGAGGACATCGCCGGATATCTCGCCAGCCTGCCGTGACGCGCTGCAACTAAAAATATTGCAACTGCGAAGATTCGTGTTGCGCGCAGCCGACGAATCAGGCAGCTTTCCTCCTGTCCGGCGAAGTGGCCGGCAAGATTGATGCGTCGCGCTGCCAACGGGGGGAGCGAAGCGTAGCAGGGCGGAGCGAAGGCTCCTTCACCGCAACAGGCAACGATGCCGCCAGAACGCGCCCATGCGGCCGCCGTTCTGGCGGCTTTTTTCGTGCCCGTCGCATTCGGGGACTGAGACGATGGCAACAACATATCTGGACGCGCAGCCGTCCGTGGAAAAATCGACGTTCTGGTCGAGCGGGCATAAGCCGACACTGATCGCCGCGTTTCTCTATTTTGATCTCGCCTTCATGGTGTGGGTGCTTCTTGGCCCCCTCGCGCCCGAAATCGCCAAGACACTGGCGCTGACCCCCGCGGAAAAAGGGCTGATGGTGGCAGTGCCGACGCTGGCCGGAGCGCTGCTGCGGGTCGTCAACGGATTGTTGGTCGACCGGATCGGGCCCAAGAACTCCGGAACGATCAGCCAGATCATTGTCATCACCGGTCTGTTCATCGCTTGGGCGCTGGGCGTGACTAGCTTTGGCGGGACGCTTGCGCTCGGAGTGATCCTCGGCTTTGCCGGCGCGAGTTTCGCGATCGCGCTGCCGCTCGCCAGCCGCTGGTATCCGCCCGAACACCAGGGCAAGGCTATGGGCCTTGCCGGTATGGGCAATTCGGGCACTGTCCTTGCTGCATTGTTCGCGCCGGGTCTCGCCAGGATCTTTGGCTGGAACGACGTGCTGGGCCTGGCCTGCATTCCGCTGACCCTTGTGCTGGTCGCCTATGTCATGATGGCCAAGGACGCGCCGGGCCGCCCTGCGGCCAAGTCGCTCCGGGATTATTTCCAGCCGCTCAAGACGGCCGACAGCTGGTGGCTGATGGGCTTTTACGCGGTGACGTTCGGAGGATTTGTGGGGCTGGCTGCCAGCCTGCCGATCTACTTCACCGACCGGTTCGGGCTGACAACGATCCAGGCGGGCTATGCGACCGCGGGGTGCGTGTTTGCAGGATCGCTGGTGCGACCGGTGGGCGGCGCGCTGGCCGATGCGATTGGCGGGGTCAAGGCGCTGATCGGGGTATTCATCCTTGCTGCCTTTGCGCTGGCCGGGGTCGCCATCGCCGACACTTTCGTCACCGCGCTGATGCTGTTCGTGATCGGCATGCTGGCGCTCGGCACCGGCAACGGGTCGGTGTTCCAGCTGGTGCCACAGCGCTTTTCGGCGGAAATCGGCGTGATGACGGGCCTTGTCGGCATGGCGGGCGGCGTTGGCGGCTTTTACCTCGCCTCGTCGCTGGGCCTTGCGAAACAGTGGACCGGCAGCTTTTCGGCCGGCTTTCTGATCTTCGCCGGGCTTGCGATTGTCGCGCTGGTGGGGCTGCTGCTCGTCAAGAGCAAGTGGCGCGCGACCTGGGGCACCGCTGCCGGCGTGCGGATCTGATCCGATGCGGATAGTGCTCCCTCTCATCGGGCTGCTGGCCGCGACGCCCGCCACTGGCCAAACCCTCAAGCCTCTGATCGACGCGCGGCTGCGCTACGAACAGGTCGAACAGGACGGTCTGCCTCTCGACGCACAAGCGGTGACGCTGCGGGTCCGCGCCGGGGTTCAGGCAAGCCTAGGGCCGCTGACCGCGTTGGTCGAGGCGCAGGGCAATCTCGCCATCGTCGATGACCGCTTCGACGGCCTCTCCGGATCGGCGGCGCGTCCCCTGATCGCCGATCCGGAGACTGTCGCGATCCATCGCGCACAGCTAGCGCTCAAGCTTCCGGTCGTCACGCTGACCGCGGGGCGCCAGCGGATCACGCTCGACGATGAGCGCTTTGTCGGCGCAGTCGGGTTCCGCCAGAACGGGCAGAGCTTCGACGCAGTGCGCGCCGAGGCGACGCCGGTGAAGGGCGTGAAGGCCGACCTCAGCTATGCCTGGAGCGTGCGGACGATCTGGGGAATCAACGGTACAGGAGCGCGGCAACGCGCGGTGGGCGGCGACAATGTCTTTGCCAACCTGTCGTGGGTCAGCCCGATCGGGACGCTGACCGGCTTTGGCTATTGGGTCGATCAGGACGAGGCGGCGGTGCAGGGGTTTCGCCTGTCGAGCCGGACCTTTGGCGTGCGGCTGGCGGGTATTCGGACGCTGGGCAACGCGAAGCTTGACTATCAGCTCAGCCATGCGCGCCAGAGTGACATGGGGCGCAACCCCAATGACTATGCCGCCGCTTATTGGCTGGCGGACGTGTCGGTGGACCTCAACGGCCCGAAGCTGGGGATCGGGTATGAGGTGCTTGGTGCCGACACGGGCGTGGCGCTGACCAGTTTCCAGACTCCGCTCGGCACCAATTTCAAATTTCAGGGCTGGGCCGACAAATATCTGGCCACGCCGCCCGATGGCGTGCGCGACCTGTATCTGAGCGCGGGCTGGGGCTGGAAGGCGATCGGCCCGGCCAAGGGGGTGACACTGCAAGCCGCGTGGCACCGTTACGAAAGCGACCGGCTGACCCGCCACTATGGCGACGAACTCAACCTGGTGGCCTTGGCGAAGCTGGGCAAGACCACCGCGTCGGTGCGCTACGCCGATTACCGCGCCGACGGCTTCGCCACCGACACGCGCAAATTCTGGCTGCAACTGGACTGGACACTTTGATGGAACTGCGACCCGTAACGGCTGCGAAGGACGACGCGCGCGAGCACCTTGTGGTGATCGGCAACGGCATGGCCGGGTGCCGCGCGGTCGAGGAAATCCTGGCGCGCGATCCGACCCGTTATCGCGTGACGATCTTCGGCGCCGAACCGCGTGTGAACTATAACCGCATCATGCTCTCGCCCGTTCTTGCGGGGGAGAAGGCGTTTGAGGACATCGTCATCAACGGCGCGGATTGGTACGCCGAACATGGCATCGACCTGATCTCGGGAGACCCGGTGGTCGGCATCGACCGCACCGCCAAGACGGTGACGTCACGCGCGGGGGTGAGCACTCGTTATGACAAGCTGCTGATCGCCACCGGCTCCGATCCCTTCATCATTCCGGTGCCGGGTCACCAACTGCCAGGCGTGATTGCGTTTCGCGACATGGACGATGTCGGCACGATGCTCGCCGCCGCCGAAAAAGGCGGGAGCGCGGTGGTGATCGGCGGCGGGCTGCTCGGGCTGGAGGCGGCGCATGGCCTGAGCCTGCGGGGCATGAAGGTCACCGTGCTGCACCTGATGCCGACGCTGATGGAGCGGCAGCTCGATGAAGCGGCAGGATGGCTGCTCAAACAGGCGCTGGAGGCGCGCGGCCAGACGATCCTGACTGGCGCGGACACCGCCGAGATCGTGGGCGACGGCAAGGTCGAGGGCGTCGTACTCAAGGATGGCACGCGGATCGCGGCCGATCTGGTGGTGATGGCGGTCGGCATTCGCCCCTCCGCAGGTCTTGCCCGGACGGCAGGGCTGGAGATCGGACGCGGGATCAAGGTCGACGACCATATGGTCACGTCCGATCCCGATGTGCTCGCGGTCGGCGAGTGCGTCGAGCATGACGGCAATGTCTATGGTCTGGTCGCGCCGCTGTGGGACATGTGCCGCAGCCTCGCCGACCATCTGACCGGTAGCCCGAGCGGCTATCGCGGATCGGTCACCTCGACCAAGCTCAAGGTGTCGGGGATCGACGTCTTCTCGGCGGGGGATTTCTCTGGCGGGGATGGGTGCGAAGACATCGTGATGCGCGACGCCGCGCGCGGGGTGTACAAGCGCGTGGTGGTCAAGGACGATCGCATCGTCGGCGCGGTGCTGTATGGCGATACCGCCGACGGCAATTGGTATTTCGACCTTTTGAAGAAGCAGGAGAGCGTTGCCGATGTCCGCGACCTGCTGATCTTCGGCCAGGCCTTCGCCCAGGGAGGGGGCGCGGCGGACCCTAAGGCGGCCGTTGCGGCGCTTTCCGATGATGCGGAAATCTGCGGCTGCAACGGCGTGACCAAGGGGCAGGTGGTATCGTGCATCGCCAAGGGCGCACATAGCCTCGATACGGTGCGGGCGATCTGCAAGGCGTCGGCGAGCTGCGGGAGCTGCACCGGGCTGGTCGAGACCGTCCTTGCGCTGACGCTGGGCGATGAAGTGCAGGCCGGTGCCCGCACGATGTGCAAATGCACCAGCTTTGGCCATGACGATGTCCGGCGCGAGATCGTCGCACAGAACATGCGATCGATACCGGAGGTGATGCAGAAGCTGCACTGGAGCACGCCCGATGGCTGTTCCTCGTGCCGTCCTGCGCTCAACTATTACCTGCTCTGCGCGCTGCCGGGCGAGTATGTCGACGACCAGCAAAGCCGCTTCGTCAATGAGCGCATGCACGCCAATATCCAGAAGGACGGCACCTATTCGGTCGTCCCGCGCATGTGGGGTGGTCTGACCAACCCGCGCGAGCTGCGCGCGATCGCCGACGTGGTGGAGAAGTACAACGCGCCGATGGTCAAGGTGACCGGCGGCCAGCGGCTCGACATTTTCGGGATCAGGAAAGAGGATCTGCCCGCGGTCTGGGCCGACCTCAACGCCGCCGGGATGGTCAGCGGCCACGCCTATGGCAAGTCGCTGCGCACGGTGAAGACGTGCGTCGGCTCTGAATGGTGCCGGTTCGGCACGCAGGATTCGACCGGCCTTGGCGTCAGAATCGAGCGCGCGACCTGGGGGTCGTGGATGCCGCACAAATTCAAGATCGCGGTCAGCGGCTGTCCGCGCAACTGCGCCGAGGCGACGATCAAGGATTTCGGCGTAGTGTGCGTCGACAGCGGCTATGAGCTGCATGTCGGCGGCAATGGCGGCATCCATGTCCGCGCCACCGACCTGTTGTGCAAGGTTGCGACGGAGGCCGAGGCGATCGAGCATTGCGCCGCTTTCATCCAGCTTTATCGCGAGGAAGCGCGCTATCTGGAGCGCACCGCGCCGTGGATCGAGCGGGTGGGCGTCGAGTATGTGCGGTCGCGGCTGCTCGATGACGATGCCGTCCGCGCCGACCTCGCCGCGCGCTTCTTCTATTCCCAGACGTTCTCGCAGGACGACCCTTGGGCGCAGCGCGCGCAGGGTGCCGAGCGCGAACATCACGCGCCGATGGCGCGCTTCACCCCCGTTGGAGAGATGGCATGACCACCGCCGAATGGCTCGATATCGGCTGGCTGAACGAGATTCCCGTGCGCGGCAGCCGCACGGTGCAGGTCGAGGGCGGCGACGACATCGCGATCTTCCGCACCGGCGAAAATAAGGTGTTCGCGCTGCGCGACCGCTGCCCGCACAAACATGGGCGGCTGTCGCAGGGGATCGTCCATGGCGGCGCGGTGGCGTGTCCGCTTCATAACTGGCGCATCTCGCTGACCACTGGCGAAGCGCTGGGCGAGGACAAGGGGTGCACGCCGACCGTCCCGGTCAAGATCAGCGCGGGACGCGTGCTGATCTGCCGTGCGAGCACGCTGAAGGCCGCTGCCTGATGAACGAGGTGATCCGCACCACCTGCGCCTATTGTGGGGTCGGCTGCGGCATTCGCGCGACCGTCACGGGTAAGCGCGCGGTGCGGATCGAGGGCGATCCCGACCATCCCGCCAATCGCGGGCGGCTGTGTTCGAAGGGCACCCATCTCGGCGAAACCGTCGGTCTGGAAGGGCGGCTGCTCCATCCGATGATCGGCCTCAAGCGCGCTAGCTGGGACAAGACCCTCAACCTCGTCGCAAAACGCTTTCGCGACACGATCGCTCGGCATGGGCCGGGCAGCGTCGCCTTCTACGTCTCGGGCCAGTTGCTGACCGAGGACTATTATGTCGCCAACAAGCTGATGAAGGGCTTCATCGGCACGGCGAACATCGACACCAATTCGCGGCTGTGCATGTCGAGCGCGGTGGCGGGCCATAACCGCGCTTTTGGCGAGGATGTGGTTCCCGCCAGCTATGACGATCTCGACGCCGCCGACCTGATCGTTCTGGTGGGGAGCAACACCGCATGGTGCCACCCGGTGGTCTATCAGCGCATCGCCGCGCGGCGCGAGGCGGGTGCGAAACTGGTGGTGATCGATCCGCGCCGTACCGAGACCGCGGAGGAGGCGGATCTGCATCTGCCGATCCGGCCCGGAAGCGACGTCGCTCTGATGAACGGCTTGCTCCACTGGTGCCGTGAGGCGGGTGTGCTGGATGAGGCGTATCTCAACGCGCATGTCGCGACGCCCAAGGAATTCTGGGACGAGGTAGGAGAGGGGAGTGACCTGTGGTCGGTGGCGCGGGTCTGTGACGTGTCGCCATCAGACCTCAGGCGCTTCTATGAGCTCTTCGCCGCGACGCCGCGGACGGTGACGCTGTTCAGTCAGGGGGTGAACCAGGCGCTTGCCGGCACCGATCAGGTCAACGCGATCCTCAACGTCCATCTGGCGACGGGGCGGATTGGTAAGCCGGGTGCCGCGCCATTCTCGATCACCGGGCAACCCAATGCGATGGGCGGTCGGGAGGTAGGAGGGCTCGCCTCCACCCTCGCTGCGCACATGGATTTCGCACCCGAGAACCGCGACCTTGTCCAGCGCTTCTGGGCCTCGCCCGCCATCGCTCAGAAGCCGGGACTCAAGGCGGTCGACCTGTTCCGGTCGATCGGCGAAGGGCGGATCAAGGCGCTGTGGATCATGGCGACCAATCCGGCCGTTTCGATGCCCGACGCGGGGCGGGTGCGTGAGGTGCTGGCTGGCTGTCCGTTCGTCGTGGTCAGCGACGTGATCGAGAGGACCGACAGCGCAGATTATGCCCATGTCCGCCTGCCCGCCGCTGCCTGGGGGGAGAAGGACGGGACGGTCACCAACAGCGACCGCACGATCAGCCGCCAGCGCGCGCTCTTCCCGCTCCCCGGTGAGGCGAAACCCGACTGGTGGATCATCAAAGAGGTCGCGCGGCGGATGGGGTGGAAAACCGCCTTTGCCTATGACCGCCCCGCCGAAATCTGGCGCGAGCACTGCCGGCTGTCGACCTATGGCAATGACGGCAAGCGCCTGTTCGCGCTGACCGATGGCGGGGCCGGGGGCAACGCCGCCTATGACACGATGACGCCGTTCCGCTGGGGTGGCGTGCCGTTCGCAACTGGCCGATTTTCGACCCCGGACGGTCGCGCGCGGCTGATCAGCGTGGCGCAGAAGCCGATCCCCGCGCCGCTGCGCGACTGGCCGATGACGCTCAACACCGGGCGCTATCGCGACCAGTGGCACACGATGACGCGCACCGGCCTGTCGCCGAAACTGGCGCGTCACCGCGAGGAACCGCTGGTCGAGGTGCATCCTGAGGATGCCGTCGAACTCGAGCTGACCGATGGCGGGCTTGCGCGGGTGGCGACGCCACAGGGGGACAGCATCTTCCGCGTCGCGCTGACCGAGACGCAGCGGCGTGGCGAACTGTTCACGCCGATCCACTGGACCGACCGCACTTCGACCGGTGGGCGCACCGGGCTGCTCCCGCGTCCGCTCACCGATCCGCATTCGGGCCAGCCCGGGTTCAAATCGACGCCGGCGAAGATTGCGCCCATCGCGACCGAATGGCGCGGCTTCCTGATCCTGTCGGGCGAGTTGGCCGCACCCCCGCGCTGCCTGTGGGCGACGCGGGTGGCGGTGCCGCAGGGCAGCCTGTGGGAGCTCGCGGGCAATGGCGATGCGACGCGGATCGAGGCGCTGCTGCCGCGCGGCGAGCGGGTCGAGGCGATCGATGCCGCGCGCGGCACGCGGCGGATCGCCGTGCTCGCTCACGGAAAGCTGGCGGCGGTGCTGTTCGTTACCCGCACCGGCGAGTTGCCGACACGTGACTGGCTGATCGCACAACTCAGCGAGGAACACGCCGCACCGACTCTGCTCGCCGGTCGCGCGCCGGGGGCGCAGCCCGATCGCGGTGCGGTGATCTGCGCCTGTTTCGATGTCGGGCTCAACTCCATCGTCGCGGCAATCCGTGACCGTGGGCTTGCTGATGTCGCCGCAATCGGCGGGGCGCTGCAGGCCGGCACCAATTGCGGATCGTGCCGTCCGGCGCTCGCCCGCATTCTTTCGGAGGTAACGTCCGATGCAGCATGACGCGTTTCCACGGGGTAGCGTTTGGCTGGTCGGCGCAGGTCCGGGCGATCCCGACCTGCTGACGCGCAAGGCGGTGCGGCTGATCGAAGCGGCCGACATCGTTTATCATGACGCATTGGTCGGACAGGGCGTTCTCGACCTGATCCCTGCCGGTGTCGAGCGCGTCAGTGTCGGTAAGCGCGCCGGGCGGCATTCGAAGGATCAGAGCAGCATCGATGCGCTGCTGGTCGCCGCCGCGCGCGCGGGACGGCGCGTGGTGCGGCTCAAGGGGGGCGATCCGTCGCTGTTTGGACGCTCGGCCGAGGAAATGACCGCGCTGCGCGAGGCAGGGTGCATCGTGCAGGTCTGCCCCGGCGTAACAGCGGCAAGCGCTGCCGCAGCCTCGGCGGGGGTGTCGCTATCGCTGCGCGGTCTTGCGCGCGAGGTGCGGTTCGTGACCGCGCATAGCCGAAACGGCGCGGCACTCGATCTGGACTGGACATCGCTTGCGACCCCAGGCGCGACGCTCGCTTTCTATATGGGCCGTGGCGCGGCGGGAGAGATTGCACGACGGCTGATCGCGGCGGGCGTGGACCGCGCGACCCCAGTTCTGATTGCTTGCAACGTCAGCTTGGGAACTGAAAAACGGCTCTCGACACGCCTTGATCTGCTCGACATTGCTACCCGTGCATTCGCCGATGACGCGCCGACGCTGATCCTGATCGGGGAAGCGGTACGGGTCGAGGATGTCGCTCTGGTCGATGACAAAGGTCGGAGAGTCGCCCATGGGTAAACCCGAGGCGCTTGCTGCCAACCCTGAACCCTGTGCCGCCGCGATGGATTACGACGTCGCGCAGGCCATCCTCACTCTGCACGCTCTCCCGCTCGGCGAAGAAGAGATTGCGCTTGCAGCGGCGGCCGGCCGTGTCCTCGCCGAACCGGTGATTGCGCAGATCGACTCGCCCCGGCGCGATTGCGCGGCGATGGATGGCTATGCGGTGCGAAGCGTTGACCTAGATGGCGCGCCGCTTCGGATTGTGGGGACGTGCTACGCCGGTGCGTGCGATGCCGGATCGGTCGCGGCGGGCGAGGCGATGCGGGTAATGACGGGCGCGCCGATGCCGCGTGGCGCTGATCGGGTCATCGTCGCCGAGCGGAGCCTTCTGCAAGGCGACCATGTTGTTCTCCATGCGTCTCCCGGTGAGCGCGCGCATGTCCGGTTGCGGGGGAGCGACTTTCAAGCTGGGGCGACGTTGCTGCCACGTAGCGCGCTGCTGGATCCCTTCGCACTGGTCACCGTGGCTGCCGCCGATGTCGCAGTGGTGCGGGTATGGCGAAAGCCCCGGGTCCTCATCCTTGCAACCGGGGATGAGATCGTCGAACCGGGGACGGCGATCGGCAATGCGCAGGCGATCCCCGACAGCCTGTCGATCGCGCTTTGCGCTTTCGCGCGCGAATGGGGCGGTGGCGACATCTCAACGCGGCGTGTCGCCGATGACCCGCCTGCGATCCGCGCCGCCGCGCGGGAGGCGCTCGCCGAGGCCGATCTGCTGGTCATCGCCGGCGGCGCGTCGCGCGGTGACCGAGATCACTGCCGCGCCGCATTGACCGCAATGGGACTGGAGATCGCATTTGCAGATTTGGCGATCAAGCCGGGCAAGCCGGTCTGGTTCGGGCGTCTCGGCGGACTTGCGGTGTTGGGCCTGCCCGGCAACCCGACGGCAGCGCTGACTGTCGCCCGCCTGTTCCTCGCACCTTTGCTCGCCGGTCTCAGCGGGCGCCCCCTTGCAAGCGCGTTGGATTGGCGCACCGCAACTCTTGTGGACGCGGTCCCGGCCAACGGTTCGCGTGAGGCCTTTCTCTGCGCGGCCGAAGAAGGCGACCGCGTCCGCATGCTCGACCGCCAATCGGCGTCGGGACAGGCGCTGCTTGCACATACCCGGTTTCTCATCCGCCGTCCGGCCAACGCCCCCGCACTCCCCGCAGGAGCGCCGGTCCCCGCTCTCGCGCTTGGCCATTGAGATGCGGCGGCTGGGGGCCCTCATCGCTGGCGGCGCCTCGCGCCGCTTCGGAAGCGACAAAGCGCTTGCGACGATCGGCGGCGTCAGCCTGATCGAGCATGCGCGCGGCGCGCTCGAAGCCCAGGTGGATGAACTGGTTCTCTGTGGCCGCCCATCGCATCGAATGCGCTGGATCTCCGATTGCCCTGCGCCTGGGCTCGGGCCGTTGGGCGGGCTCAACGCCGCGCTCGCTGACGCGCGCGCGCGCGGATACGAGGCGGTTGTGACGGTACCCGTCGACGTATTTCCGCTCCCGCTGGATCTCGTCGATCGTCTCGGCTCATCCGGCCCCTGCGTGTTTGCCACCCAGCATCTGATTGGCCTCTGGCCCGCCGATCTTGGTCCACGGCTGGATCTGCACATCCTATCCGGCTGTCGTTCACTGCGGTCCTGGATCGGGGCGACCAATGCGAGAATAGTGGACGATGCGCGTCTGGGCCTCTCCAACATCAACACCCGCGCCGACCTTGCGGCTATGCTTGCCTTGAGTGGCCTATCGAAATCGGCCTCGTCGAATGGATTGCCATCACTGGACGGGGCCTCGGTTTAACCCGAGGCCCGAGTGTCATTTGCCTTTGTCTTTTTCTTTGGCACAGCAGGGGCAGTCCTTATCGCAGCAGTCGCTCATGTTCATCGCCGACCTCCAATTTGGAGGGGAGAGAATACCATCCTCGCACGTATCGACAAGCCTGCTCTCGCGGGTAGCGACGGGGCCAAGTTGCAAAACAGCGATCGGGTTTTTGGGCTTGCCGGTTGGGAGACCGCGTGAGCTGAAGGATAGGAAGCTGTCGATCAGCGCGAAGGACGAACCGCTGAGCGTTACGCCCGATGAGGGACAGGTTGGGAGTTCACGTATTACAGTGCCAGTATAGAGGGACTCATGAATACAGGGCTGTTGACCGCAATGACGCTGGCTCTTGTCGGTTTGAGCGAGGCACCCCTCGCGGTTGCCAAAACGGCAGAGGACATCGCCGCGCCCCAATCACCAATCGCAACGGTGGACAGGTTTCACGCGGCGTTGACCGAAGGGAAGGTTGAAGCCGCGCTCAAGCTGCTGAGCGAGGATGTGCTGATCTACGAGTCCGGTCGCGCCGAGCGGAGCAAGGCGGAATATGCGAGCCATCATTTGAAGGCCGACGCCGAGTTCGCCGGTGCGACCCAGCGCAAGCTGGTGAAGCGCGCGTCCTGGGTTGGAACCGACACTGCCTGGGTCACGAGCGAGACCGAGACCGCCGGCACCTTCAAGGGCCGGGCGCTGTCCCTTACCGGCACCGAGACGATGATCCTGCGCCGAGCCGCCGGTGCGTGGAAGATCGTCCATATCCACTGGTCGTCCGCGACCAAGCGTTAGGCGTCGGGCGAGAGCGTCCCGAGCAGCGCGACAACCAGCACAACGGCGATCCCGAGGCATAATTCGAGGCTGAGGCTCATGCGGATTGCGCGTGTGTCGCGACCGGCGGCATGTTCGAGTTGTGGGGTGAAGCGCCAGCGGTTTGCTGCCGCGAATGCGAGCATGGCGAGAAACAGCGCGACCTTGACCGCCAGCGTCTGGCCGTAGGCGCTCGCGATCAAGGCCGTTGGTCGGGCGAGATCGGCGATCATGGCGAGGTTGATCACGCCGGTCACGATCAGCACGCCAACGACTGCGGTGCCGGTGTTGGCGAAGCGGCGCAATGCTACGACGATCTCGTCGATCGCTGGCTCAAGTCGCGCGACGGACAAAAGCAGAAGCGCCAGCGTGCTGATCCACATCGCCGCCGCGATCAGATGGAGGATATCCGACGCCTTGTGCAGGATACCGGTCGCACCTTCGCCAGCCCCCGCATGGCCGGACCAGGCGAGGCTCGCGAGAGCAACGACGCCCAGCACTGTTGGCAGCGCGGCGGGGCGGCTGGATCGCGCCAGCATAGCCAGCGCGCCCAAGGCCAGAAGCCGGACCGCCGCCCCTTGTCCATGGCTCGTTTCGAGCGCGATGAAGCGGAGCATTTCGGCATCGAGAAGGGCGGCATCACCCCCGACCATGGCTGCGGCGCTTGCCGCCAAATGCGCGGCAGTGACCACCACGCCAATGCCAGCGAGCAACGCGATCAAACGCGGCGACATCTCGGCCGGCGCGGTTCGCCGCGCGCAGAGGAGCAATCCGGCAACCGCCATCAGATCGAGGTAGAGGAGAAGGCGCAGCGCGACCGTCACGCCTTCCCCCGCCATCACCCCGATCATGTCAGCCGATGGTGAAGCTGTGTGTGCCGGTAATCCGATGCGTGTCGCCGCCGACGACGTGCCAGTCGACCCGATAGGTGCCAGCCGGGAGCGGCTTGGGCGAGGTCAGCACGATCGAGCTGCCGTCGCTGCCGATCGCTGCGTTGACGCTGGTCATCTTCATGTCGGGGTGGTTGGCCATCCCCGGCATGCCGGTCATGGTCAGCGTCGCTCCCGACAGCTTCGGCGTCAGCCGCTCGCTGAACTTCAGGACAATACGCGAGGCGGTCTTGACCGTCGCATTCTCGGCTGGGCTCGCCGACAGCAGCTTGGGATGAGCCAGCGCGATGCCCGGCACTGCGAGCAGCGCGAAGATCGCTGCCGCGAAGATGGATTTCGAAAGGAAGCGCATGAACTACTCCAGTTGGTTCGATGCATGATACGTGCAGGCATATCGCACCCCTCGAAATTTCGAGGGCACGCGCCCATACGCACGTAATGAGGGGCGGAGACGACAGAGATGACAACCGAAATCGACTATACCGCGCACATGGCGCAAACGCGATGGTCCGAGCATCCCGGCCTCGACGGCATCGAGGTCCGCGTCATCGCAGGCATTGATGCGCGAAGTTCCGACGCGGTGGGGCTGCGCATGACCGTGATGCTTGCGGCGAGCGCACTGATGATCGGCGCGGTCGTCGGCGGCGTGCCCGGCCAGCGCGCGGTGGCCGCAACGCCGCATGGGTTGGTTGAGCCGGGGCCGCTCGCCCCCTCCACGTTGTTGCTGGGCAGCGCGGCCGAATGATCCGCCGCCGCGCCGGACTCGCGATGATTGCGTTTGCTGCCGCGCTGTGCGGCGCGTTGGTCGCGCATTTTCTGATCCCTGCACCTACCAAGCCCTCGGTCGATATTCACGCCGTGCTGCACGACCGGCTGAACCTCGACGTCGAGCAGGCGAAGAAGCTGGAGATTCTGGAGCGCGATTTCGCGGAGCAGCGTCGGTCGCTCGAGGCGCGGATGCGCGCAGACAATCGTAGGTTGGCCGCCGCGATCCAGGCGGAGCACCGCAACGGCCCTGCGGTCGAGGCGGCGATCGATGCCACGCATATGACGATGGGCGAGCTGCAAAAGGCGACCGTTGCGCATGTATTCGCGATGCGCGCCTTGCTGCGGGAAGATCAGGTCGGGGTGTTCGATGAGGCGGTGACCAAGGCGCTTGTCGAAGCGCCCCAGTGAGCGTCGGCGACGATGTCAGCGATGCCGCTTTGGTGTCGCGAACGCTGGCGGGGGACCAGCACGCGTTCGCCATTCTGGTCGGGCGCTATAAACGCTATCTCTACGCCATCATCGTCCGGCTGGTTGGCGATCCCGACGAAGCGCTAGACCTGGTTCAGGAGGCGTTCGTGTCGGCGCATGCTGCGCTCCGGCGGTATGATCCCGATCGCCCGCTACGGGGTTGGCTCGCGCGGATCGCGCTCAACAAGGCGCGGGACTGGCGGCGCAAGGAGCGCGTGCGCGCGGCGCTTCGGGCACTGCTGCCGATCGGCGAGGGTCAGAATGTCGCCGATGACGCTGCCTTGCCCGATCGCCAGCTGGCCGACCGCAGCGAACTGACCAGCATCGAACGGAGGATAGCGGGAATGCCCGCGCGCCTGCGGGAAGTGCTGCTGCTGCGGACGATGGACGAACTGTCCCAGGCGGAGGTCGCCGAACTGCTCGGGATCAGCGAAAAGGCCGTCGAGACGCGGCTATACCGCGCGCGCCGCTATCTGCTGGATGCAGGGTGATCCGATGGATCGTTCAGCTTCGCGATGATCGGACATTCCGGACGATCATCCCCCGCGCAGTGCGACGCAAGATCCCTCAGCGTGTCGACCATCGCCTGCAACGAGTCGATCTTGGCCTGAAGTTTACGGATGTGGCCCGCGGCCATGGCCTTCACATCGGCGCTCTTGCGCCCGCGATCGCGCCACAGGCCCAACAGTTCGGAAATCTCTGCGACCGAAAATCCCAGGTCGCGTGCGCGTCCGATGAATCGTAGCTCGTGGACATTGGCATCCGAATAGTCGCGATAGCCGGAATCGCGGCGATCGGCGGGCGGGATGAGCCCGATCTCTTCATAATAGCGGATCATCTTGGCCGAGATGCCCGTCAACCGCGCCGCCGTGCCTATATTCATGTCTGCCCGCCCGCTGATACCGACGGAAAAAAATATAATGGCACCGGCTTGACCTTCCAATGGTTGGAAGGATTATTGGCCCATCACGTTGGGGTTGGAAGTGACCCCGACTCCGCAAATTCAAGGAGTTCGACGTGACACGCATTGCAAAGACCGCAGAATTGTTTCGCATGGTGATGCCCAAGCACACCTGCCCCTATGGGCTGAAGGCACTCGACCTGCTCCGGCGCGAAGGCTTTTCGGTCGATGACCATCATTTGACGACGCGGTCCGAAACCGACGCGTTCAAGGCAGAGCATGAGGTGGCGACCACGCCACAGGTCTTCATCGACGGGCGGCGGATCGGCGGCTATGACGATTTGCGCCGTTATCTGGGCAAGCGCGTCCGCGACAAGGACGCGGTGACCTATGTCCCGGTCATCGCTCTGTTCGGCGTCGCCGCCGCGATGGCGCTGTCGGCGAGCTGGGCGATCGAACAGAGCCTGTTCACGGTTCGCGCGGCCGAGTGGTTCATCGCGTTTGCCATGTGTCTGCTCGCGCTTCAGAAGCTCAAGGATGTCGAGAGCTTCGCGACGATGTTCCTCAATTACGACCTGCTGGCGAAGCGGTGGGTGCCCTATGGCCGCATCTATCCCTTTGCAGAGTTGGCCGCCGGCGTTCTGATGGTCGCGGGGACGATGATGTGGCTTTCGGTGCCCATCGCATTGTTCATCGGCACGATCGGCGCGGTATCCGTGTTCTATGCCGTCTATATCGAGCGGCGGGAGCTCAAATGCGCCTGTGTCGGCGGCGATAGCAAGGTTCCGCTGGGTTTCGTCTCGCTGACCGAGAATGTGATGATGGTCGCGATGGCGGTGTGGATGGTGGCAAAACCATCGCTGCTCGCCACGCACTGAGCCCAAAGCATGCATCGCCGTGAGGGATGACCCGCATCGGCGCGTAGTCAGGTGCAATTCAACGGAGCTTTAACAAGCCATGGTTCGAACAATGGATCGACGACAGCTGCTCGGCGGCGTCGGGATGGGGGGCGCTGCCCTTGCGCTTTCGCAATGGATGCCGGCATGGGCGCGCAGCAATTCTCCCGGTCTGGTTGCTGACCTCAAGACGGTGTCCGGCGAAGACATCCGGCTGCGCATTGCGCACCAGATGATCCATCTCGACGGCCGCCACGGCCATGCGATCGGGATCAACGGCACCGTGCCGGGGCCGCTGATCCGGTTGCGCGAGGGGCAGAATGTCCGGCTTCATGTCGAAAACGCTCTGGACGAAGACAGCTCGATTCATTGGCACGGCCTGATCCTCCCCTTTCACATGGACGGGGTGCCGGGGGTCAGCTTTCCTGGGATCAAGCCACGCACCACCTTTACCTACGAGTTCCCGATCGTTCAGGCGGGCACCTACTGGTATCACAGCCATTCGGGGTTGCAGGAGCAGATGGGCCATTACGGCCCGATCGTGATCGATCCCGAAGGTGCCGATCCGATCGTGTCGGATCGCGAGCATGTGATCGTGCTGTCCGACTACAGCTTCATGCATCCGCACCGGATCTTCCAGAAGCTCAAGCAGATGGGCGGCTACTTCAACCATCAGAAGCTGACGGCGACGGACGGCGAGCCGATGTCGACCGCCGAGCGGATGGCGTGGGGCAAGATGCGTATGGACCCGACCGACATCTCGGACGTCACGGGCGCGACCTACACCTACCTCGTCAACGGCCATGGCCCGAAAGAGAACTGGACCGGACTGTTTCGACCGGGCGAGCGCGTGCGGCTGCGCATCGTCAATGCGTCGGCGATGACGACATTCAACCTGCGCATTCCGGGGCTGAAGCTCAGCATCGTGCAGGCGGACGGAATGAACGTCCGTCCAGTGGCCGTTGATGAGTTTCAGATCGCGGTCGCCGAAACCTATGACGTGATCGTCGAGCCAAGCGAGGACCGCGCCTACACCTTGGTCGCCGAGACGGTCGATCGCTCGGGCATGGGCGTGGCGACGTTGGCACCCCGGCCCGGCATGCGCGGTGCCGTGCCGCCCCTGCGCAAGCGACCGCTGGCGACGATGAAGGATATGGGGATGGGCGACATGGGCGGTCATGGCGCTGCCGTCTGCACGCCTGAGCATGCGGCGATGGGCCATTGCACGATGCCAAGCGGCGACGGCGCGGAACACAGCGGTGGCACAGCGATGAAGCATTCGATGCGCGATTTTTCGGTCGCCCCTGGCGTTGCCAAGACGCCGACGGTCCAATCGATCTCACCGATGCCGGTCGACCGGATGGGCGATCCCGGACAGGGGCTGGACGATGTCGGCCATCGTGTTCTCAATTATCGTGATCTGGTCGCGCTCGATCGCAACCCCGACATTCGCGGACCTGAGCGCGAAGTGCGCATCCACCTGACCGGCAATATGGAACGCTATATGTGGGCGTTCGACGGCGAGAAGCTGTCGGAAGTGCGCGCACCCATCCCGTTCACCGAAGGCGAGCGGGTCCGCGTCACGTTGGTCAACGACACGATGATGACCCACCCGATCCATCTGCACGGACATTTCTTCGAGCTGGTGACGGGGCATGGCGACCATTCGCCGCGCAAGCACACCGTCAACGTTCAACCCGGCGGGACCGCTGCGTTCGACTTTACCGCCGATGCGGTGGGCGACTGGGCGTTCCACTGCCACATGCTCTATCACATGCATGCCGGGATGATGCAGGTCGTGACGGTGCGCCCGCAGGAGGACGCGGCATGATCGGCAGCTTGCTTCTCGCCGGGACCGGCTTCGTGTCTGTCCTGGGTCTTGCCCCCGCCGGACAGACGATGCCGCCGATGGCCGCCCGCAAGGATAGTGCCCAGGCCGCGTCAGCCTGCACGCCCGAACATGCGGCGATGGGGCATTGCCGGATGCCCGATGCCAAAGCTCCGGCAAGCCCACCCGCCAGCGACCCGGATTGTCCCCCCGAACACGCAAAAATGGGTCACTGCACGCCCAAGGACGCGGCACCGGCAGAGGATGCGGTCGGCACCGACCTGGTGCCGGGCACTAGCCCGGCACCGGCCCCCGTCGCGGCGAACTATGCCGACCGCGTCTGGGGGCGGGACGCGATGCAGCCGACCCGCGACGACCTGCGCCGCCATCACGGCGGCGGCACGTTCAGCAAGGTGACGATCGATCTGGCCGAACTGACCATTAGCAAAGGACATGAAGGCTATCGTTTCGAGACGGACGCCTGGTTCGGTGGCGACATCAACCGCCTCGCTCTGAAGGCTGAGGGCGAAGGCACCTTCGGCGAAGCAATCGAGGGCGTCGATCTGAAGGCACTCTATTCGCGTGCGATCGGCCCCTATTTCAATCTCCAGGGCGGCCTGCGCCAGGAGATCGGCCATGGTCCTGACCGGACGCATGCGGTGATCGGTATCGAGGGACTTGCCCCCTATTGGTTCGAGGTCGATGCCTATCTGTCGCTTTCGACGCAAGGCGAACTACGCGCCAGTGCGTCGGCGGAATATGACCAGCGTCTGACCCAGCGCCTCATCCTCCAGCCGAAAATCGAGTTCGACCTTTCGGCGCAGGACATTCCTGCGCTCGGTATCGGGTCCGGCTTGTCGAGTGGCGAAGCCGGCGTCCGGCTCCGCTACGAAATCGCCCGCGAGTTCGCGCCCTATGTGGGCATCGTGCACGAGCGGAAGTTCGGACGAACCGCGTCGTTCGCCCGTGCGGGCGGAGAGGATACGCACTCGACCAGTCTCGTCCTGGGGGTCCGCGCCTGGTTCTGAAGGAAATAAGGGCAGTGCTGAAGATGGCAGCGCATGCGCACAGTGTGGTTTAGGACTTCCGATGCTCTACCTTGCGATCAAGGCGGCGATTTCCGGGGTGCTCATCGCGCTGGTCTCGGAAATCGCCCGCCGCTCTCCCGGCTTCGGCGCGCTGGTCGCATCGCTGCCGCTGGTCTCGGTCCTCGGCATGATCTGGCTCTGGCGCGACAAACCCGACGTAACGCTGATGGCCGATCACGCACTCGCGACCTTCTGGTATGTGCTTCCCAGCTTGCCGATGTTCGTGTTGATCCCGCTGTTGCTCAAGCGCGGCATCGGTTTCTGGCCTGCACTCGCCGCAGGGTGCGTGCTGACGGTCCTGCTCTACGCGGGGATGACGATCGTGCTGGGACGGTTCGGGGTTCGGCTTTAAGGCGGCTACTTCGTGACCTCGCGATGCCAGATTAGCGAAACCAGCCTACCGGTTCGAGCAATGTATACTGAGCAAGCGCATAGCCTCGGTCGCCGCCCCGAAGCCACCCAACTCCTAGCGACCGATCGCCAGAGATAATCTCTGGCAATTAGCGGATTAAAACGCAGAAATCCGATAGCCTCTTCCAGAGGATACACAATCTGTCCGCGCAAGTGACGCGACGGCTGCTTCCGTAGTTCGTCATGCCAACAGCCGCCAGTCGGCTAACGGCCCATCAGCAGCCAGGCCGCTATTGGCATAACCGGCCGGTCGGAAATGCACCCCATGAGCAATCGTCGAACGCCCCTATGGGTGTTCCCGGAAGCGGTCGTTCTTTCCTACGATCCGACTGCGGCACAGAGCATGATCCGACAGACAAGAGGGGGTGCTCCGGGCGTTTACGACGCAAGCAACGAAAGTTCGGCCTTCGGAGCGCGATTTGACTACGGGGTCTTGAGGATTAGACGAGGACGCATAATCAAGCGCTTGCAGGTGGATGTTGAGCATCATATTTGGTATCTTTTCCTTTAGTCAAAACCCTGTCCCGACAGCATGGATAGAAGCTATGGAGTCGCGGGCCGGGCGGTGGCCCTCCGATCACCAAGCGCGTTTTGCGGCGTCCAAGTGCTACATTGGCGTGCACGAACGCACGCAGTCACCCCGCGACATGCCAGGCGGCTTTGCAACAGCCAACGATGGCCACAGCTGTGCCGTCATCGACGGCCGGCTCCACAATCGAGCTGAATTGCAGCACGCGTTGAGCATTCGGGGAAACGATGCATCGCTGATCCTAGCTGCATATAAGCGCTGGGGAAAAGATTTTGCCGCGCGATTAGTCGGTGAATTTACTCTGGCGGTTGCGGATTCCGGTCGAGCTTGTCTGGAGCTTGTGCGAGATGCCATGGGCACCCGACCCCTGTTTACCTCCGAAGGAGGAGGCTATTACGCATTCGCCAGTTCCATGGACGCGCTGCTTGCGCTGCCCTTTGTTGATCGCGCGGAAGACAGGTTGTGGATCAGCGATTTCCTGGAAATTGTGAAACCCGATTCGGGATCGACGCCCTACAAGGGAATTGCCGCTGTTCCGCCGGCGACGCGGATTTCAAAGCTGGCGCATTTTGAGAATCGTGACAAGATCTGGGCGCCACCCACTACAGGGTCGTTAGACACTATCTCACTCGCTGACGCGGTTGCCGAATATCGGCATCTGTTCGATCAGGCTGTAGCTTGCCGCGTGCCTGCTTCAGGCTCTGTTGCAAGCGAACTGAGCGGCGGTCTCGATTCCACAAGTATTGCCGTGACCGCTGCGCCAGTGATCGCAGCGCGGGGCGATATAATGCTCACTCTTTCGCACGTCTTAAATGAGCCCACCTGCGGCGATGCACCGCTGAGCGACGAGCGGGTAGAGATTGAAGCCGTTCTAGATGCAATTCCCGTAGGCAAACATTACTGGCTTGCGAACAGTGCGGTCCCTCAAGTTTCTGCCCTAGCAGACACGATTGCGCGCCACGGCGGATTGCATCGACGGGATTTCAATTCTCTGCAGCTCGGCGTTGCAGAGGCGATGCGCGAGAATGATTGCAGAGTTTTGCTATCGGGATTTGGCGGCGATCAGCTCGCGACCTCCCAGGGAGCGGGACTGGTGGAAAGTCTCGCGCGCGAAGCGCGGTGGGAGGATCTCGCGCGACTGGTCGCCAGTCCATTGGCCCGGCTCGCTTGGCGCACTCCGGTCGGCCGCACTTTGCTACATTGGCGCGCCCGGCGGGCGTTCGAACTCCGTTGCCGAAAGGCGCCGCGCCTGACTCGCCCCACTCTACTGTCCGATGACGAACTAGCCCGGCGCCGCATGCGTTTTCCGTTGCGTCCCTATTGGGGCACAATCGGCTCTCGCGAGCGCAGTGTCATCAGCAGCCCACATATTGGCCATCGCGCACAGGATAGCGCCGTTGGCGCTGGATCCCTTGGATTCGAGTATGCCTATCCGATGCTGGACCTGCGTCTCGTGGAGTTCTGTTTGCGACTTCCGGATCGTCTGAAGCTTCATCCCGGTGGGCAGCGCCGGACGCTCATCCGTTCCGCAATGTCAGGGCGGTTGCCCGATCGCGTGCGCATGCGCGACGACAAGTCCTGGGCTTCTGTACCGTTCGCCATTTCCCGCTTTTTTGCAGAGGCAGGCGATTTCATGGCCTTATTCGAGAGGCATCGCTCTGATCCGGCGGTCGCGGATTTTGTCGATATGGATTTCGTGGTCGACGAATTGCGCCAGTCGGCAGCGAGCGCAGGCAACGTTGGTCAGCTCAGCGTCAGGCAATTCCACCGTATCGCGCAGTTTTGCTTATGGCAGGAATTTCAAAAGTCGGCGTCCGCCCTGTCCGGGTAAGCCAGCTGCAGCCACAGTTAAGGACTTGCGAGGATTGCATCTCCGTCTGGTTTTGATAGGAAATTGACAACTTTTGCCAAGCTTGCGAATAACTTGGATCCAAACCGGGAATCGAGCATGACGACACCTGCCGAGCCAGACGAAAAGATGCCTTGGGAAACGCCGACTTTCACAGTCGTAGCCGGAACTGACGATATCCGCGGCGGGATCATAGACCTAGACGAGGATTTCACCGGACGCCCTTCCTGATAGGAAGGCCGCCACACGCACTATCGTCGATGCATGGATGCAGCTTTCGCGTCGGGTGATATGGCGCTTGTTGCGGGCACTGGCGTGTCGAGTTCGGTCAAATGACATATGCATTGTTATGACGTTTTGGGCTTGACGATTCAGGCGGGTTTGCCGGTCCCCGGGCTCGAAGCCCTGTCCAGTCCGTTTTGCGAAAACCAAGTGCAAGTGGATGAAGGCAATGTTCCAGCATCCCTCGAGCAGGCTGAGAAGGTTCGCCCCCTCTACGAGGTCTCAGGCGATCAAGTCCTTGTCGAAGTGCCAGGGATAGGTCGGCTACTGATCACCGAGGGCAAGAGAATCGTTTTTGAGCGAGCGCCAACGGGCCCTGACGCTCCTATTTTTGCCCATCTGCTGGGCACCGGTTTGGCGACCATTCACCATCAGCGCGGCAACGTCGTTCTTCACGGAGGCAGCCTGTGCCGTGCCGGGCACGCCTACCTCATTTGTGGGCGGAGCGGCGCAGGCAAGTCTACGACTCTCGCGCACTTGCTGGCTAACGGCGGCGAGACGCTGGGAGATGATGTCACCGTCGTAGGCGACGCGCCGGAGTTCATGATCCCCGCCGGACCACGCGTTACCAAATTGGCTGACGATGTTTTGGTCGGGCTACCCGATTTCCAAACGATGAAGACCGAAATGCGCTGCAGTAAAGGGAAACGCGTTCTGCCGACCGAGCACCTTTTTGCTGCCACACCTTACCCCCTTTCGGGCGTTATCGTGCTCGAGCAACGTGGCGTTACTCAGGTTTCCTTGGAACGCGTGCCAGTAAGCGAAGCGATTGCCCTGCTATGGGCGCACAGCTTTCGCAAGCGGTTCATCGCGCGGGCCAAGCTGCCGGGATTGTTGATAAAATGGACTGCTTTGGCGCACGCTGTACCGGTCTGGCGGATCGCCCGCCCGGCGGCGCACGATACGGTGGCGGAGGTAGTGGCCAAAGCGGAGGACGCCATTGCGAAAATCGCTGATGAAAGAAGGAGGAGGGGCTCAGTTGGCTGAAATGCAGGACGTATTCGCATATGCCGATGATGTGATGATGGCTGAGTCGGGCGAGATGAAAATTTTAATGTCGATAGACACCGGAGATTTCATCGAACTGAACAAGACGGGTCGCGTCATTTGGGATCTTGTTGATGGCGCTCGGACGTTGGATCAGATCGCCGCAATAATCCAAGAGAAATACTCGCTAACTTCGTTACAATGTGAGGCGGATCTAAAAAATTTCTTCGCGGGGCTCCAATCTGCAAAACTCGTGAAACGAGCGGATTAACAGCACAGATGCGGAACCAGACGCAGGAATATTATGAGAAGCTGACGCGACTGAGCAATCGTAGTGACACGCACGCATTGCTGGAGCAGCTGGACGCGCGCATCGCCTTGGGCAGGGCCGGTGCGCAACCCCATCTCATGCGGGCGAATCTTCTGAGGCGATGTGGGGATCTAAGGTCAGCGCGGGCAGCCTTTGTCGACCATCTGAACGCGGTGGGGGCGGAGGACGTACTAGAGGCTTTCGATCCAGAGGCCGTCATCCCGCCGGGCCTCCGGTCGCCGGGCAACCACGTCATTTCGCCGATTCTAGTGATCGACGATTTTCTGCCCGTGGACGAGATGAACGCGCTGCATCGACACGCTTGCGATCTTGAGCCGCAGTTTTTTGATGCGCGAACATTCTCGGAAACCGCGGTTTATGATCCGGCAAAGCGGCGTACGCTCGTAAACCCGCAATTCACTTATAAGCGCCAATATTTTCTCGATTTCCTCGACGCTAATCTCGAGAGATTTCAACGTGCACTCGGTCTGCCGAAGTTCAAGGTGGACCGGGTCGAGATTAAGCTAACAAATCATATCGAAGGTGGCTTCTTCAAGCCTCATGCCGACAACCACGGCCCTGTTGCAAGCGCGGGGCGAGCTATTACTTGGCTCTATTATTTCGCGCAGGTCCCGGTACGGTTTACTGGAGGCGAATTGTCGGTCCTGGACACAGATCTCGGGAGGCAGGAAATCTCGCCCAGCTGGTTTACCAAAGTAGCGGCGATCCCGAACCGGCTAGTTGTGTTTCCCAGCTGGTTCTATCATGCGGTCGGGCCAACCCATCTCGCCGAACATCACTTCGCGGGCGGTCGCTTCGCAGTCAGCAGCCATGTTCGAAAACTTGCCGACACGTCACACTGGGCCACGCCGTGAGCAGCAATTTGCGTCTGCCATATCTGTTTAAGCGCTATGGTCACCACAATGTTGTTCGCCTGATCGATCCCGATCTGCTCGATATGACTCAGCCGTTTTTCAGCGCGAGCGTCGCGGAGAGGACCGGACATGTTGGCATGATAGGGTTCGACGAGTGGCTCTCTGTCCAACCTGAAGTGAGCGATGGCTTCGCTAACTTTAGCGCCATATTTCATGTGTCCCGGTGCGGCTCGACATTGCTTGCGAGCAATATCAGAGCGAGTGGGCAGGCTATGGTATTGAGCGAGCCACCATTTTTCCGCATCCTTCGTCATCGCATGTGGGGCAGCATTAGCGCCGATGTGGCGATGCGCGCCTGTCTTGCGATGCTGAACGCCTGGCGCGGCTGGGCGCAGGAACGCGGAGCGCCCCTGGTGGTCAAGTTCGGAAGCCAAATGCACCTTCACCACCGCAATCTACTCGATCGAATGCCTGCAGCGCGGTTCATCTTCCTGCATCGAGAGCCAAGCGCTGTGCTGGAATCCCTCTCCCGAAAGCCACCGCCGTATCTTCAGGCGGGCAGGTTGAAGGAGTTGATCTCATTGCCGATAATTACTCCGACCGAGTCGGATCCGGTGCTGATTGCAGCGACTCACCGCTATTGCGCGGCGCTTGATTCTTTTGCGTCGCTCTCCCGAGAAAATATGATTTCAGTGGGCTACGAACAACTTAGCGCGCGCTACGCCGAAATACTGGCGCACTTCGGGCTCGATCCCGAATCGGCACCGCCATGGTGCGGTCAGCGGGACGCAAAGGCCTCCGGGGGCGAGCCAAAACCTTATGTCCCCGTGTCAGCAGAACGGCTCGCGCTATTTTCGGAAAGCCACAACGAAATACTGGCCTACGCCTCTTGGCGTTACCAGATTTTCCTGACGGGCTAGGGAGCGGCCTCCAACTTGTCGAGATAGTCATTGGATTGGAGCACGTTCGAGGTGGCGGGTCATGGCCTCAGGTCACTGAGCGGTGCGCAGGCCCAATTTTACGCGGTAGTTGCACATCCTGTCCGGGTTAATCGATCCGCTGAAGCGGCATTCAACCGTGCGCTGAGTCGCAAAGCACGGTCCACCTGTGGCGGTTGGAATGTCGTCATAATTGAGCGCGAGCCCGGCGCTGAGATCGATGCACGTGGGTGTGGTGCTCGCGATTTGGGTGCGTCTTGCACAGCTCGCCCCTCAACGTGTCCGGAGCCGCTAATCGTGCCCCCATAACCGTGCTTATACTGCGAGCCATAACCACGGCACACGCTCTCGACCGAGAATGAGTGACATGTCCTCGACCGTCTGCTTCGGCGGGTGTCTGTCCAAAAGCGGATATGCGGCAAGCGGCCACAAACGGCCGGGCCGGTTTCGCCATCAGCTGACAATTAGCAAAGCGCCATATCAGCCAATCAGGCGCCCAGTGCCCGATGAGCCCCGGAAATTGTCGCGCCGCCCCGGCACGTTCATCGCACAGACCGTTATTCCGAAGCTACCCGCGCGTCGAACGCGGCTTGGCTGGCATGGATCGCCGCTTCTTGATCCACCACCCAGCGCCCCAAGTCCTGGCCGAGCGCAGCCAGCGAATGCCCCAGCGGGGTGAGGGCATATTCGACCATCGGCGGAACCGTGGGACGCACTGTCCGGGTCACTACGCCATCGCGTTCGAGGCGGCGCAGCGTGCGGGTGAGCATCTGTTGTGATATCCCCGCGACAGCCCTGCGCAGTTCATTGAAGCGCAGCGTACCCGACGCAAGCACGACGACGACCGGCAACGTCCATCGATCCCCGATCCATCCCAGATGGCGCGCCACCTCCTGGCATCGGGCGGGGTTATGCGTCGTGGAAGCGGTCATATCCATGTGACTAGGTCTCGAAAATATGCGTTCTTGGCCGGGCGAAGGGGCACTCTACGTGGTGTGGGCCACGTAAGACAGGAACAGGCCCCATGCACCTACTTCATCTTGATTCATCGATCCAAGGCGACTCTTCGGTCAGCCGCATCCTTTCCGCCGCGATCGTCGAACAGCTGCGCCGGTCGCACAGCGGACTTGAGCTGTCCTACCGCGATCTTTGCGCACAGCCGCTGCCACACTTGACCCTTCCCGGCTTCGCCACGCCCGAGGCGACCGCCACGCTCGACGCGTTCCTTGCTGCCGACATCGTGGTGATTGGCGCTGCGATGTACAATTTCGGGATCCCCACACAGCTCAAGAGCTGGTTCGACCACATCCTCATCGCCGGCAAGACGTTCCGCTATGGCGAGAACGGGGTCGAAGGTCTGGCCGGCGGCAAGCGCGTCCTGGTCGCACTGGCACGCGGCGGCCACTATGCCGATGGCTCGGCTGCATCGGAACATGCCGAAACGCATCTGCGCGCAATGCTTGGCTTTATCGGCATCGCGCAGCCCGAATTCGTGATCGCCGAAGGTGTCGCCTACGGGCCCGAACAGCGAGAAATGGCAATCGCATCGGCGCTAGATCAGGTTGCTGCGATCCAGGGCGACTTCGCGCCGGCGTGAAGCCGACGACTTGATCGCACTGCGATGCGCCAGGCGCTACCGGTTACGGGGTGGGCCGGGTGGTCGTCAGCAACGCGGCGTCCGGTGCCTTTCAGGTTCACCGCCGCCCTATCGGCTAGTGCCGACCGGGCCCGGCTGACGCCGGATCCCGGCCCTGCGGGTGACGGTCCGCTTCCGGGGAGGGGGCAGGTTCGGCTTATTATCTGACGGTCCTATAGGCGCTGCCAAAATCTGTCGGCTGGCTTCGGCGCAAACTCCCTGTCCGCAATGCGCCTCAATTTCAGTCGTTACGGTTTGAGGCTTAGTTACCCGTTAGCTGCCACTGGCTCAGCCTTACGAACGACCATGCCCGCTGCTCTTAGTTACCCGGAAATAGGAGTCGATCACAGAGAAACTTGATTGGCCCCGAAGTCTAACTCCGATCGTTGAGCAATATGATCCATCGGAGGTTTCCTGAATGAACGAAGTCCAACGCGGCACCGGTCGCAGGCTATTACTTGTTCACGGTCTAGGCGGCAGTTGGCAATCGTGGAGCACCGTCATGGCCGCGCTCGCCGCCGAAAGGACGGTGATTATGATTGATCTTCCTGGTCATGGCGCCACCCCGGCAGAACGCGATAGCGGAACCTTTCTCGGACTTGTTGGCAGCGTTGAGCGGTATATCTCCGACAACCAACTGGACGGCATCGACGTCGTCGGTAGCTCGATGGGAGCAAGGATCGTGCTCGAACTGGCACGGCGAGGCCGCGTTGGCTCCGTCGTGGCACTTGACCCTGGTGGCTTTTGGCGCGGGTGGGAGCGCACATTCTTCAAGACGACTATAGGCGTCTCCGGCCGGCTGCTTCGGGCAATTCGGCCGGCTCTGCCCACGCTGAGCAATAATGCCGCATCACGCACAGCGTTGCTGGCGCAGCTGTCCGCGCGACCTTGGGCGCTTGATCCGCAAACCGTTGCGACGGAACTGGGAAGCCTGAGTACAACTCCGACATTCGACGCATTGGTTCAAGATCTGGCGAGCGGGCCCGAGCAAGTTGGCCCAGCAGCCGATCCTTCACAGCGGATTGTAATCGGTTGGGGTCGCCATGATCGGCTGTGTCTGCCGACGCAGGCGGCGCGGGCGATGGCTGCCTTTCCTTCTGCCCAAATGCATTGGTTTGAGCACAGCGGACATTTTCCTATGTGGGACCAGCCGGAAGAAACTGTCTCCGTGATCCTTGACGCGAGCCGGTAACGTTCGCGCCCTTGTTAAACAGCCGAGAGCGATGACGACGCCTGCGCCCGCAAGGCGGGTATCCGTTGCGTCGCGCCCGATACCTGCCAGTCCACTCACGGCCCAAAAATCGCCGGCCCGGTTCGGAACCTGCAGCCAGTCGGCGAACTGACCCCGGACAACATCGCGGATCGTTGGCGGTTGCCCAAGGCGTGCGCGAATCGAAGACGCTCCACCAGAAGCTCGACCAAATGCGCGCATGCGCGCAGGGGGTTCGTCCCACCTTCGAAGACTGCGGGTAACGGTTCGAGATTGCCATCGATTGATGGGCGGGGGCGATCGGTCGTGTCGGGACCCTGCCGCCTCGCGCGGGACTGTCCGCGCGATCGCCGCTCTATGGCTCCGGTCCCGTCCCCACCGAGCCTCGGGGCGGGTCTCGGCCATGCGGTGACGATCGGCTGGCGGGGCCAGCGCTGCTGGCCGAACGTGGAGCGGGGCTCTTGACGCACACTGCCGGACGGCTGCGGCCGCCCACACGCTGGCGCGGTGGGGTGGCCGCAGCCGCCGGACAGGGTGCGGCGCCCGATCGCGGCCCCGCAGGCACTCCGCCTTGCGGCCGGGCGGCGCGCCCGGTTTCGCGCCCGGACGCCATGCCCCGTCCAGGCTGCGAAGCCCGGTGCGCTGCCGCTGTTCCGGCCGACGCGGTGCGGGGTGCCGGTTTTCTGTTGCCGCCGGGCTTGCCGCCCGGCGGGGTGCGTGCGGTCGCCACGCTGGCGCGCGGCGGCGTTGCTTGTGGCCTCTCCCGTTCAAGCGGGGATGGGCGGCGCGCCCTGCTAGGCGCGGCCGCGGGGCCGGCAAGCCGCTGACGCGGCTCCTTCACTGCGTTGCGGCCCTGCCACCCCGTCGCTGCGCGCCGGGGACCCCGGACAGGGTGCAGGCCCCGCTCGTTGCCGCGCCTCTGCGGTCGCTCGTGCCGCCCACCCCCGCTTTTCCGGGGAGGCCTTGTGCGGGGCGGGGAAGGAGTGACGCTGATGCCTGCTACCAAACGTTCCGTCCGGACCATCCGCCGGACCCCCGATCAATCGTCGACGTCGACCAAGCGCACCCGAGCGAGCCGGGCCGACGCGGCAAGCGCACGCGCGCGCGGGACAGCGCCGCCGCGCCGTGACCTTTATGCCGAGGTGACCGCCGCGATCATCGCGCAGCTTGAAGCCGGGCGCGTGCCATGGGTGCAGCCTTGGGGGTCAGGGGCCGCGACCGGGGTCGCGATGCCGCGCAACGCGCTCACCGCCCGGCCCTATTCGGGGATCAATGTCCTGATCCTGTGGGGCGCGGTGATCGAACAGGGCTGGCCCTCGCAAAGCTGGGTGACCTTCAAGCAAGCGATTGAGGCGGGCGGGCGCGTGCGCAAGGGCGAGCGCGGCACCGGGGTGGTCTATGCCGACCGCTTCGTGCCGCAGGGCGAGAAGCAGCGCGCCGCGCGCGATGGCGGCGAGGCCAAAGCGGTGCCGTTCCTCAAGCGCTTTACCGTGTTCAACGTCGCGCAGTGCGAAGGCTTGCGCGCGGGACTCGCAAGCGATCCCGCGCCGCTTGCCGAACGCGAGATCGTGCCGGTCGCCGAACAGGTGATCGCCGCTTCGGGGGTGCCGTTCCGGATCGGCGGGGCGCAGGCTTATTACGCGCCCGCGCAGGATTTCGTGCAGGTCCCGCCGCAGCCCGCCTTTTTCGAGCAGATCAACTACTACCGCACCGCACTGCACGAGCTGACCCACGCGACGGGCCACCCCTCACGGCTTGCGCGCCAGATCCTCAATCCGTTCGGGTCGAAGGATTATGCGCGCGAGGAACTGGTCGCCGAACTCGGCTCGGCATTCCTGTGCGCTGCGCTCGGGATCGCGCCGACCGTGCGCCACGCCGATTATCTCGGCGCGTGGCTGGCGGTGCTCAAGGAGGATAACCGCGCGATCTTTCGCGCCGCCTCGCAGGCGAGCAAGGCCGCCGACTGGCTGCTCGCGCGCCATGCCGAGGCGCAGGCGCGGGAGGAAGCACCATGTGCCTGATCCCGCCCGCGCTGATTGCGGCGCTGCGCGCCGCTGACCGCAACCGCCATGCCGCCATGGCAGCGGGCGCCCCGACCCCCGATCCGGTGCCTTTGGTCAAATTGTTCAACCCGTGCGGCGCGGCGACCTGGCTTGCCACCGAACTCGATCGCGATGGCGACACGCTGTTCGGCCTTGCCGATCTTGGCTTTGGCTATCCCGAGCTTGGCTGTTTCTCGCTGAGCGAGATCGGCGCGGTGCGCCTGCCCTTTGGCCTGCGCATCGCGCGCGACCCCGGCTTTGCCACGCGCTTTCCGCTCTCGGTCTGGCTCGACGCCGCGCAGCTGACCGGCGGCATCATCGGCGCGCAGCGCCTGCTCGACTTTGTCGGCAGCGCCGCCGCGCGGCGCGACCCCGAGCTTCCGCCCTCCGGACCGGGAGGCGGTTGAGGGGGCGGGTCGAACACCGCTTCGACCCGCCTCCGAACGCGGGCGGCCGTCCGCCGCCATCCGACCGGGGCGTCGCCGTGGCGCGCACCGGTCCCAAGAAGGAGCAGACCCATGAAACTCGACCATATCCCGCTCGACCGCCTCTCGGTCAGCAAGACCAATATGCGTTATGGCAAGAAGCCGCCCGATGTGTCCGACATCCTGCCCACCGTGCGCAAGCGCGGGGTGATCGTGCCGGTGCTGGTCCGCCCCAATTGCGAGGCTGGCGCGTTCGAGATCGTCGCGGGCGCGCGGCGCTTTCGCGCGGCGCAGATCGTCGCGGAAGAAACCGGGCATGCCGAACCGCTGCCCTGCGCGATCCTCGACCATGACGATGATGCCGCCGCGATCGAGGCCTCGCTGATCGAGAATATCGCGCGGCTCGACCCCAATGAAGTCAGCCGCTGGGAGACGTTCGTGCGGCTGGTCAAGCAGGGCCAGACGCCGGAGGATATCGGCGCGACCTTCGGGCTTCCCGACCTGACCGTGCGGCGCATCCTCGCGCTCGGCAACCTGCTGCCGCGCATCCGCGACCTCTACCGCGCCGACAGGCTCGATCCCGCGACCGTCCGCCATTTGACCATGGCGAGCAAGGCGCAGCAAAAATCATGGCTGGCGCTATATGACGATCCGGACGCCTACGCCCCATCGGGCTATCAGCTCAAGGCGTGGCTGTTCGGCGGCGCGGCGATCAAGGCGGCAAATGCGCTGTTCCCGATCGCGGAGAGCGGGGTCGCGATCATCGCCGACCTGTTCGGCGAGGACGCCTATGTCGCCGACCCCGATGCGTTCTGGATCGCGCAGAATGCCGCGATCGATGCGCGCCGCGCCGACTATCTCGAGGAAGGCTGGGCCGATGTCGTGATCGTGCCGCCGTCCGAGCAGTTCCACGTCTGGGAAGTTGAAAAGGCGGGCAAGCGCCGGGGCGGGCGCGTCTATGTCGATGTCCGCGCCAATGGCGAGGTGATCTTTCACGAAGGCTATGTCAGCCGCGCCGAGGCGCGCCGCGCCGCCAAGGGCGACGCGCCCGAGGCGACCAAGCCCGCACGGCCCGAGGTGACGTCGATCATGCAGACCTATCTCGACCTGCATCGCCATGCCGCGGTGCGCGCGGTGCTGGTCGATCAGCCGGGCATCGCGCTGCGGCTGATGGTCGCCCACGCGATTGTCGGATCGCACCTGTTCCGCGTCACCCCCGAGCCGCAAAGCGTGCGCAGCGATGCGGTCGCCGAGTCGGTCGAGACCTGTCGCGGCGAAGCCGTGTTCGACGCCAAGCGCCGCGCGGTGCTCGGCCTGCTCGGCTTCGACCCCGAGGCGGCAACGGTTACCGGCGGCCATGGTGACGCGTTCGGACTGGCCGGGCTGTTCTACCGGCTGATCGAGCTTCCCGACCCGTGCGTGATGGAGGTGGTCGCGGTGGTGATGGGCGAGGCGCTGGCGAGCGGCAGCGCAGCGGTCGATGCCGCCGGGCTGCAGCTGGGCGTCGATATGGCCGACTGGTGGCAGGCCGATGCCGCGTTCTTTGACCTGATCCGCGACCGCGAGGTGCTGCTCGCGATCCTCGCCGAGGTCGCAGGGGAGGCCGTCGTGACCGCCAATGCAGGCGAGAAGGGCAAGGCGCTCAAGGCAATCATCCGCGACTGCCTTGAGGGGACCGGGGGGCGCGCCAGGATCGAGCGCTGGGTGCCGCGCTGGATGGCGTTCCCGCCCGCCGCCTATACCGCGCGCGGCGGGGTCGGCACGGTGCGCACCGCTGCTCCTGCTGCCTCGGCGGCGACATCGGCAGCGGCGACGGCGGATGCCCCCGAGGACCCCGATCCCACCGCCCCAGCAGGCGCGATCGTGCCCGAGGACGAACCCCGGCTCGCTGCCTGATCCTGTGCCCAGCTTTACCCCCGCGCGTGTGGCGCGCGGGGGGCTTGTCGCGTCTGTTACGGATGCGCATCGAAAATTTGGCCGCCCGCCTGCACCCGTGGCCGGGCGCGGGCGGGCGGCAACCGCTGGCGCGGTGAGGACGCGGCACGCGGACGAATGGGAGAGCACAGGCGGGCGGGGAGTGCGGAGTTGCGCGCGCGAGCGGGAAGCGTGACGGGGACGGCAGGGGGACGGCGAGGACAGGATGGCGGCGAGGGCAGGGCGGCGCGCGGGGACCGGACCGGGCGCGGGACGGTGCGGGGCGAGAGGTTTGCGCGGCTGGACGTTGCCGAGAGCACGGGACCGGCTGGGACGCACGGCGCAAGGCGTAGGCGGATGACCGTCGCGGGACGCATGGGAAGGGTCGTGATGCTAAGGAGCGGTCGGAGAATTCGGCGCGAAGTGATTGAGTTAGCAGGAGGAGGCGAAGCGCCGAGCGACGGGAGGACGGGGAGGGGGCAGGGAGCCGGTCGGCACCTCGGTCCGTCGTGTTTGTCGCCCATGCCGGGGTGAAAAGCCGACATTCCAACCTCATATCGCGCGCATGCACCTGCGCCTTCGATATCTGATCCTCCCCGTCCTGCTTGCCGGCTGGGCGACGCCCGCGCTGGCCGATCCGTGCGAGGGCAAGCTCCCCGCGCCGGGGACGCAGTTCTCCGGGGTGGTGCGCTATGTCGGTGATGGCGACAGCCTGTGCGTCGGGCCGGCGGGGCAGCCTGCACGCTGGATCGAAATCCGTCTCGCCGACTTCTACGCGCCCGAGCTCAACGCGCCGGGCGGGCGCGATGCCAAGCGCGCGCTCGAGACGCTGACGCGCGGCCGCAATTTGGTCTGCCGCGCGGGCCGGCGCAGCTACGACCGGGTGGTTGCCCGCTGCACGCTTGGCGGGGTCGCGCTTGGCGACCGGATGCGCGCCGCCGGGATCGGCGAAGGTGGACGCGGACGACGATGACGCTGGCGCTGCCCGGCCTGTTCGACGCGCCGCTGCTTCCCGGGCTCAAGATGGCGCCCGATCTGGTGAGCGCGCCCGAGCAGGCGGCGCTGATTGCCGGGATCGATGCCAGCGGGCTGACCCCGTTCCGCTTCCAGGGCTGGACCGGCAAGCGGCTCACGCAATCGTTCGGCTGGTCCTATGATTTCGATACCGGACGCTTTGCCCCGACCACGCCCATGCCGGACTGGCTCGAGGCGGTACGCATGCGGGCTGCCGCGTTCGCCGGGCTAGCGCCCGACGCGCTCGTCCAGGCGCTGCTGATCCGCTATGATCCCGGAGCGAGCATCGGCTGGCACAGGGACCGCCCGGTGTTTGAGCATGTCGTCGGGGTCTCGCTCGGCGCGGCGGCAGCGCTGCGCTTGCGGCGGCGGGTCGGCGCGAAGTTCGAACGGCGCAGTGTGCCGCTCGCGCCGGGGTCGGTCTATCACCTCGCGGGCGAGGCCCGCCATGGCTGGGAGCACAGCATCGCCCCGCTTGAGGCACCGCGCTGGTCGATCACCTTTCGCAGCCTCGCGGCAGGGCGCTGATCCGTGTCGCAGGACGACCCGCGCTACCCCACCACCCCCGATGGCCGCTATTTCGTGGTGCGCGGGCGGCTGTGGCGCAGGAGCAATCCGGCGCTTGACGAAACCGAGCGCGCGCGGCTGGTCGCCGAGCTGATGGCGGCGCGGCGCGCGGTCGGGCTTGCGGGGAAGGCCGGCGACGCATCGGCGGTGGCGCAGGCGCGCGCGCAGGTCGATCGCTCCAAGCGCGCGCTGGGCGAGCGTGGACCGATGTGGTGGGATGACGGTGCACCGGACTTCAACCGGTGCATGGCGGTCAACACGCCCTATGCCGACTGGTTCGCCGCGCTGCGCTGACGACGGACGGGCTTATAGACATAGAACTCGGTCGGCACGGCTCTGCAGGCGCCCGTCAGCAGGACCGGTGCACGCGAGGCGAGCGGGTCGGCTGCGTGCAGGTCCAGCTGCTTGAGCCGGCGCAACATGTGACCGGATCAGGGCCAGCGCGGTCGACATGACAGGCAGTTATGCTACGAACAATGCAAGAACATGGGGAATCGACGAAGGGGGATCGCGCAGTGGCGGTGATCGAGCATGGCGGTATTGGCGAGATCGATCTGGACCGGTTCGTGACCGCGCAGCAGGGCGTTTATGATCTGGCACTGGCGGAGATCCGCGCTGGTGCCAAGCGGTCGCACTGGATGTGGTTCATCTTCCCCCAACTCACGGGCCTCGGGCGCAGCGAGACGGCGCAGTTCTTTGCGATCCGCTCGCTCGAGGAAGCGCGCGCTTATCTTCGCGACCCGATCCTGGGTGCCCGCTACCTTGAGTGCGTGAGCGAGTTGCAGGACCTCGACAATGCCGACGCAGTTGCCGTGTTCGGCGATGTGGATGCGCTTAAGTTGCGTTCTTCGCTGACCTTGTTCGAGGCGGCGCGTCCTCTTGCCTTGTTCGAAGATGCGCTCGTTCGCTGGTTCGGCGGCAACGCGGACCCTGAGACAATTCGACTGCTCGATGAAGCGCGCTAGACGTGACTAGAGCGCCCTGTCTTGCGAGATGCCTACCTGATTGCCTGAAGTATGGGCCATGTTTGCGCTTAACCGTTGATGGGTGATACCTCCATTATGGTTCGAAAAAAGCATTAGGAAAATTCGCGGCGTCCACGCACTTCTGTAGGTTCCGGTTCGAGCACTGGGGGGACGATGACTCGATTGGCAATTGTCGGGGCGGGGCCTAAAGCCGCCGCGCTCGTGGCGCGTGCTTCTGAATTGCGCGCGGAGTTGGGAACACACCGTGTTCCTGAGCTGATCGTTTTCGAACGCGCCAAGGTCGGAGCGGCTTGGGACGGGACCGACGAATATAGCAGCGGCTTTGTGTCGCTTTGTACGCCTGGCGAGAAGGATGTCTGCTTCCCTTATGACGATGTTTGGGATGGCGAGGGCGAATTCGTCTCGCTTGCCTCCCGCCTTCATGCGCGCTTCTCGTGGTCGGCCTATCTAGTCGCAACCGGCCGCTACGCGACCTGGGTCGATCGTGGCCGCGACCATCCCGATCACGAGCGATTTGCCGATTATCTCGATTGGGTGTTCGACGCCGCGGATCACGATATCGTTCAGGGGGATGTTAAACGGATCTGGCAGCTGCCGACGGGTAAATGGTGCGTCGAGTATGAGCGGTCCGGAGTCATGCACCCTTGCGTCGTGGACGGGGTGGTTTTGACCGGAAATGGCGAGCCGCGACCGGTTGATGTCGAGGCAGGCGTTCCAGCGAAGAGAGTGTTCGATGCAGCCTCGTTCTGGAAGCATCGCGAAACTCTGCTCGGGCGTCATGGCCGCACCCTGGTGGCAGTCGCCGGCGATGGCGGTTCTGCAGGAACGATCGTCGCCTGGCTGGCGCAGCGTTTTGCTGAACGCAAGGGTCGGATCATCTCAATCAGTCCTATGGGGACCTTGTTTCCCCGTGGTGACGGGCATGCTGAGCGACGCTGGTTCACCGATCCCGCGGACTGGTCGAAGCTCACACTCGACCATCGCCGAAAGCTGATCGAGCGCACCGAGGCAGGCGTTATCTCGATGCGCAACAAGAGCGTGATCGATGGGTCGGGCGTTATTGACTACGAAGCCGGGTATCTGCGCAGCGTTGCGGTTGATGCGGACGGACAGCTCACGCTGTCGCTCGACTATGACGAGCGGCCACGCGAACCGCTAAGTGTCGATTTCGTGGTCAACGCAGTCGGGTTTGACGCATGGACCCGCCTGGCGCTTGTCGACCATCCGAAAACGACCGCCCTGTCAGTGACACGCACCGACGCCAATCGCGTGACGCTGGATGCGTTGCGCAAGGGCGTAGAATGGAAAATCCAGGGCGATTTGTCGCTCCCGACAAGCGAGGGCTTCCCGCCTGGTATTCATGTCCCTTCGCTGGCTGGCCTGGCCCAGGGACCTGGCATTGGAAATCTCGGTTGTCTGGGATTGATGGCGCGCAAGATTCTCCAGCCCTATCTTTCGTGAAGAAGCTGTTCAGCTTGTAGTAACCTTGCGGTAGTACATATATGCATATATACCTTTCCGTGTAACGAAGGGGGAAAGGAGTTTTTATGGCCGATGATATGGTGATGCGTTCTGTATATCTGCGCCCTGCGGAGGATGCGCAGCTGCGCCAGCTCGCGCATGAGCTCAACGTGACCAAGAGCGACCTGATCCGGTCGGCGATCAGCGTGAAGCTGCTGCAGTGGCTCCGTTCGAACGATCGCAACGAGATTCTGAAGGATGTTGAACATGGCCGTCGTGATGAAGCGGCGATCCGGAGCGGGCGGCGCTCGCGCCGCCGCGGGGCACCTGACCCGCTTCCAGTCGATGCTGAAGAAGTTGCGATGGAGGCCGAGGAGCCGCACGCACCCTTAGCCCGGCGCCGCCCCGAAAAGGCTCTGGGCGGATGATGCCCCCGACTTCCCCCCTCCTGTCACGAGCAGGCACGGGTGCAACCGTGCTTACGCTCGCAGGCGCCGCTCACGATCCCTTGGGGTCGGGGCGGCGTTTTTCGTTCTCCCGCCCTCATTCCATCAACCCTCAGCCCACCGGATAATCAACAGACCCTTGCTCGATGGAGTCGCCCATGCCCGCGGTTTCTCAATTCACTCCGATCGATGAGATCGTGATCCTTTTTGACCTGGTTCAGGCCAAGCTGGATCTACTTGAGGAAGAAACGCGGCTCGACGTGGTGAACGGAGCGATCTTCATCTATGAGCACTTTGCCGAGGCGATCGATCGCCTGTGCGACCATCGTGGACGGGCGCGCCTAACTCTTGCGGGCTGGTGTGTTTACGGGCCTGTCACGTACATTTTCGAATTCTCGCTCGATGCCATGGTGATTGTCGATTTCGTCTTCGATGCTCCCCCTGACATCGATCCTGATGGAACCGGAAATGTCGGTTTCTTCATCCTCGCACTGGGCGAGCGCAAGCGGGCCAAGAAGGTTACAAACATCCGCTCTGCGCGCATGGCACTCGGCACAGAGCCAGGCCATGGCGACGGAAATGCGGTCAGGCCGATCATTGAGGCGATCGCTGCCGAGATGGCGCGGCCTCGGGTCGTTGCCGACCGGTCTGATGTAGTCGCCAGTCGTGTTCCCCATGCGATCCAGCGCGCGCTGGTGCGGGAAATGCTGGACAAAAGCGATATGGCGGCCCGGCGCCGCCATTCGGCAAGCCCGGCAACGAGGCGTCGGCACGGCGGTCGCCTGCGCGAGGAAGATTTGATCATCGCGGCCCAGGCAGCACTTTTGCCGACGCAGCTGGCGGACCTTGTGCGTGACCGGAGCAGTGGCCTCAATCGGCGCAAGCGCGATCCGCTCGCAATCCGGGAGACCGCGCTGTCGCTCGCCGAGCGTTATCAGTTCGTCTTGAGGTTCCGGGCGATGCGAGGAGCGGATTTGGTCACGGATGGTCTCGACCTGGCCGCGTTCATCGCCGTGCTCGCCGGAGAGAGCGTGCGCAACACGCGGCGGGCCGCACTCGCCGTCAAATCCCATGCGCGGCGATCACGGCAGGCTCGGCTGGCCGAGCAGGCACTCGCCTCATGGCTGTTCCGGACTGGCAGCGGGCATGCTCTGCGACCCGACATCGTGGTGGGGCAGCGGGTCGAGAGCATCATGCCGCACGACTCTCGCTTGTCGGCGTTCTTCACTGCGGAGGCTGCGGCGCAATGGTCAGCCCTGCTCGACGGCGGCACCGACAAGGCGAAGGTCGAGGGCAATTAGCGATCGGGAGGGAGGGCGCGCGAGCGCCCTCACTTTTCCTTTCATCGGGGCTCTATAGCTCTCCTTACACCAGTCCTCGGTGCCGTTCGGCATTCGTCCCTGACGGCTGCAGCGAGCGGTCGTTGCTCGGACCAACGCGACGGCGCGGTCGGGCGCGATCTAGGCCAATAGGGGCTTGCGCGGGGCGGGGCGTCTCTGCCTAAGGGGCCGATGACCGCGAGCCAGCTTCAGGACCTGTTGATCGTGCGCCTTGTGCGCCATGCCGGGGGAACGCAGCGGCGGTGGCGCTCGGTGATCGGCCCCGTCAAGGTCCACGATCCCGAGACCCATGCCCATTGCAACTGGTCGCTCGCCCCCAGCGGCGGCACGCGCGAGATCGCCGAAGTTGAGCGCATGCTCGACATGATCCGGCTTGAGCATCCGATCGTCAGCGCCGGCTGATCGTCTCCGCTCATTGGGTGCCTGGCCTCGCCCGGTTGATGCGCCGTGCGGAGGGGGCGATGCACCTGCCGCCGTCTTCCTCAGTGCGCTTCTCGGCAATCCTTGCTCGCGTCGGTCTTGCAAGATGATCGATCGGCGGTGCGCGCGTGGGCAGCTGCAGAGCGATGCGCCAACGCTGCGCGCTCGACTAGCGCGTGGTGTCGCCGAGCAGCGCGGCGTGGGCGGCGCGCAGGATGAGCAGCCGTTCGCTGTCGCTTTGGGGCTCGTCCCACGCAAAGGCGGGGCGGGCGGCCTTGAGATCGGCCCAGATGCTGTCGGCGACCCGGTTGAGTTCGGCGAGGCTGGGATCGCGCCCTTCGGCGATGCAGGCGATAACCTCAGGCGCAATCATGTTTGGTTGCGTCATGTTCGCTCTCCCTTTTTTCCCAGAGAGTTAGGAGCGAAGACGCCGTCGAAAAGGGGAGGGTAGCACCAGTTGCGATGAGCCGTGCGGGACCGCGCCGAGGCGTTGTCGTTGGCCTGCAACTGGAGGTCGATCGGCTTCCCGATCGCGTGAGCGTTGCCCAGCAGATCAGGGCCGGTTCGCGTCTTCGATCGGAACGCCGCGCTCGATCAGCCGCTCCGCGATCCAGCGGTAAGGCAGGTGGCAGCTGGTCCAGGGATGGCGGGGCTCGGACGTCGCGGCCTTCCAGAACGCAATGAGCAGGTGGCTGTCGCGCACGAACGGGCGCAGCACGTGCAGCGCCAGCCGGACCTCGATCGTGCCGACGGCTTCATTCGCGGATCGGTCCGCCGCTTTGCGCAGAACCTGGAGTGCCAGGTTCACCAGCGCCTCGCGATGCGCGCGCCGCCGGGCGCGCTGTTTGCCGAACGGGATCGGGGACAGGTCGATCAATGGCGCGGGGCAGTGGCGCGGGCATTTGATCGCCGCGCGCGCCGCGCGCCAGTCGGTATTGCCGCCGTTGCGCCGGACCTCTGGGATCAGCATGTCCAGCTCCCAGATCTCGGTCGCCTTGCAGCCCCGGCACGTGACCCGCACCTGCGCTTCGACGCGATAGAGATCGGAGAGGCTCTTCGGATGGCCGACCACGGGCGATCGGTTACGCGAAGACGGGCAGTGCCAGCTGTTCGCCCTGGCTTGCCAGCAGCGCCCGGGCGCTCTGCGCAGCGCCAACCGCCTGGCGATAATGGACTGTCCCGAACCGCTCTGCCTCGTCGAAGCCCAGCGGAGACCAGTCCTCGCTCGGATAACAGGCGTCGTAGATTGCGCGCGCAGCCGCACGCAGCTGGAGGTCATGCTCCATGCTCAGGCTCCATCGATGTCAACGGCCGCGAATCGCGGTGGGGAGTGCGATAGAACATAAAGTGAACGTGAGGCAACGTGGTTTGCCTGAGCTGGCTTGGATCGTGGGGGCGGGAGCCGCCGGGAATCCGACGCTTGGCGACCCGGCTGAATACACGCGATTGTGCTGCCGGCATTGTCAATGAGTCACGCTTCGCAGTTTCGGCTCGGCGTTAGGTTGCGAGACATGGCCATCGCTCAATCGCTCAATCGAGAGTCGCGTGTCGGCTCTTGGGCCGTTTGCGGACTCGCAGCTTCCATGTGCCCAACGGGCGATAGCTGCCACTGCCGGTCGAAAATTCCAGACGATAGTTGCCGACCAACTCAACAGACTTGGAGCCGCTGATGTGACCGACAGCTTCGGCTCGTGGGAGCGGGCCTACCTCTACGATGACGCGCTTGGCCCCCGCTTCCTGCGCGAGGTCGCCGCGGCACCTCCCGTCGCCCGCGATGGCGGCGCCGATGAGATCTTCGCGGCCCTGGACTGGCGACGGCTGCGCCTGCAGCGGGACCAGCGCATCCCGGATTGGAGACGAAGCGCACCGCAGCCCTAGATTAGTCTACGTCGACCTCGAGGGATTGAGGCGCGGGAGCTGGCGGGACTTCGTCCAGCGCCAGCATGGCGAACGATCTGGCCGAGGTCAGTGCCGGCTGCAGCGCGGGGGAGAAGTCGCCTATCAGATCGATGGCCGCGATCATGTTCCTGATCGCCGGGCCGGGTCGCAGCGCGAACGCGAAGCCGCTCATGTATTCGCCGGTCTTGTGGGACCACACCTCCGGATCGGTGTTGCTGGCAGCGGCGAGAAGGCTGAACGTCGGACCCGCGCTCAGGTTCTTCAAACCGTCCGAGCGTGCGCGGGCCAACGACATGTCGATCAGCCGCTCCCCGAGCTGCGACATCTTCCAGCGCGCGGCAAGCTGGAGCGCGAAGTCGACGGCGACGGTGAAGCCGTCGTCGGGAAGGGTTTCCAGGAAGTCAGGCAGCTTCTGCGAGACGGCGCCACGCTCCTCGGATCCAAGGTCAAAGGCGACGACGAGGTTGTAGATGTCGCTGACCGTGTGCTGCGGAACCTCCTTCGCGATCATGCGGGTGACCAGCTCCTCGGCAGATTTTTTGTCGAGCTCGATCAGTCCGCTCCAGTCGTCCTCGAACGGATCGAACGGTCCCGGCGCCATGTGAGGCAGCCTCTCGGGTCCGGACGTGATAGTCTCGACGACCTTGTCGATCGCTTCGATCCAGTTCGAGGGCCGGTCGTTCTCTGGAATGAGGTCGAGCGCCTGAATGACGCGCGACACTACGGCCGAATGTATGCGCTCCGCGGAGGGAGCGCTCCAGAGATTGTGCGGAACCGACCTTGCGTCGCACAGCTCGACGAGCCGATGGTTCTGCGTGAGGGATCGCCCCACCATCCGCTGCATGTCCTCGACGTCGATGCGCTCAATGCCGAAGGTGCGGACGATGAGGCTGGCGTGGAGATGAGTGGCAAGGCGCTTGGCGTAGACGGGCCAGCCATCGAGGATCCTGCGCCGCGCGGTCACCGCGCCGGTGAGGACGGTGGCGGACGACAGAAAGGAAAGGGAAGCGGCCGTCCGCTCGTGACTGCGGTCGAGCAGGCGGGGGATAAGCTCGTCGCCCACGGCGCGGAAGTCCTCGTCTGAATGCTCCGCGACGGCAATCTGGACGGCGGCGACCTGGCTGAAGGGATCGGCGGCCCCGCTCAGGAAGCGGGCCAGCCTCAGTCGGACCTCGCGATCCAGATCCTTGACCACCGGAACTATGAGATCGCCCTTCAGGATCGCGATCGGTGTCGTCAGCGCGATCCACCGCGCGCGCCGCACCGGGTCTAGCGATGCGGCAGCCACCAGCCATTCCCCGCGGTAAGCACCGAGCGTGGCTGGGGGCTCGCTGCCAAGCAGCTTCTTGAAGAACTCCCGGTCCCCGGGGACGAGCTCGTCGAAGCGGACGTCGTCGTCCGAGCCGCCGACCAGATTGCGGTAGACGGCCTTGGGCGTAGCCTTGACGAGCGTCTCAAGGTCCGAAAGCGCATCCTCGCCGATCGGTCCTGCATCGACTGCTGCCCTGATACCCCTCTCTTCTTCCTCGCTCAGGTCCTCGTCGAGAAGCAGGGCGGCGAGCGTCCTGCTCCTGACCGCCGCCTCGTCGCTCATCAGTCCCACATTGCGGAAACGCGCGCCTTCCCCTCCGGCCACGAGGATCGCGCTCCCGTCGTCCCTCAGGGAAGACTCGTCGACTGTCAGCTTCCCTTCCGACGACGACAGCTCGGCCTTTCGCCCGTTCGCGACCTCGTGCAGCGCGTCGAACACCGCGCGTCGAGAGAAACGTCGGTCGAAAATTCGGATTGATTCCTCGACCGGCAGCGCGAGATCCCGGCGTGCCGCCTCATCCGCCAGGATGACGGAGCTGATCGACTCCGGCATCTTCTGCAACATGGTGACGACGAAGGCGCGCGTGCCCTCGTCCAGTGGCGGTCGTTCTTCAGTCGTCATCGTCAAGGTCCATTGGGCCCGTCATGGAGGCGTAGAGACTCTTGGCGACGGCCTCAATCGCACCGGGGTCACGCTGCTCCGCCATCAGTTCGATCCGGCTCTCGAACCAGAAGCGATGGCGCTCGACCCGGCTGTCGCGCAGGTCGAACATTGCCGCTACCGCCCAGACGAAGAAGCGCGTGAGCTCGCTGACCCAGGCCTGGCGATCTGGAGATTCGTCGCTGGCGCTCAGCGCCGCAGGGTCTGGAAGCATGTCGAACAGATAGTTGGCGGCGCGCTCGGCGTCGTCGTCGTCCTCGATCTCGATCCAGGCGTTCCGCATCGCATAAGCGATCGAGAGAGATGTCGCACGAAGCCAGATCCGCTCTTCGGGGAGCTGGAGTATCCTGCGAGCGATAGGCAGATGGATCGAATCCCTGATTGCACGCATCTCGGCATTCGGTCCTACGCTCCAGTTGCTGTCTCTGACCGCGCGCCGCATCTCGTCGGGATCGACGAGCATCAGTCCTGCTCCCGAGCGCCGGATTCTCTCTCGTGCGGCGTCGACCGCGTCGTCGTCGATGACCTTTCTGGCGTGCAGGATCGCGAGGATGTCCGTCGTCGTGAGGAGGGGCACGCTGGCGCCCTTCTGCGGCGTGATTTCGAGATACTTGTTCATGCCGCGGTCGTCGCAGACGAAAGCGTCGACCCCAGCTGCATCGCGCAGCACGCTCACGACCGGGCTCATTCGGACGGCGCGATCGCCGCGGCGTTCCTCGCGGTCGAGCTCGTCCTTCGTGCGTCTTGCCGGCCCGACGCGCGCTCGCCCCTCGCTGATCGCGCGGGACAGAGTGTCGCGAACGCGTTCGATCCCTGCTGCCACCTCTTCTGCGGCGGCCGCCGCGGCGATCTCCCGATCGGCCAGATCCATCGTCTCGCGCGACGTGTAGATTTCGCCTGCGTGCGCCCTGATTTCGTGAAGAAGGTTGGCGTCGCTCAGATACTGGACGGCGATGTTGGCCAGGAAGATCGGCTTGCCGCGCGGCGGCACCGCCTCGCTGGGGAAGGTGCTGCCGCTGCCAGCGACCGCGGTCTCGGCGGCGATGGCGACGGTGCGGCTCACGGTCCCAGCAGAATGCAGCGCGGCGACCAGTCCGACAGGGCTGAGAAGGCGGTGCGCGTAAGGAGCGGGGTCGACGACAGTGTCGACAATGCTTGGCGGATGCAGGGGCGCAGTGTCGACGACGAAGCCGTCCTGGGCCTCGGCGGCGGCAAAGAGCGTCGAGAATTCCTCATCCACGTCGTGCTCACGTGACGGCGCGCTTCCGTCGTGCACCTTGAGGACCCCGGTCGAGATGGCGTCACGGATGCGTCTGGCCTGAGCGACGCGGCTTGGCTGGGTGTGCGAAGCCTTGCTGCGGTCCTCGAAGAAGGTGTGCAGCGTGCCGGAAGGCAGGACGACATCCTCGAAGGCGTCGATCACCGTGTTCAGTAGACCCAGCTGATCCAGCAGCAGGATCGATATCGGATCGAGCGAGATGGATTTCGGTCGTAGGTCCACGCGAAGCATTCTGTTGCCTGCGAATAGAGGGACGACGCTGCGACGTCGGCTGTCCGACTGGCGAGCGTTGGCACCCATCTGCCGGATCACCAGCTCGCTCTGCGTGCCGCCGAGCGCTCCCAAGCCTAGGAAAATCGGGACAGCTGCCGAATTGATCATGCCGCTGATCCGCTCTGCCTCGGCTCTCGAACCGGTGACGTGATCGATCAGTTCGTTGAAATCGGTCTTCTCGACGAGTCCGCTGCTCTCCTTGTCCGCTATCGCGGCGGTCCACCAGTCGCCGACCTCCGGATTCCTCTCCAGACCCGCCCCGGTGGCGATCATGTAGGCCTGCACGGCAATCCGGGCGTCGTTCGGGTCCTTGGCCGTCGACGCGCGCAGGAGGTCCATCGTGGTGCCGCTGCCTATCGCGCGGGCGACGTCGGCCGTCACGATCAGGTCGTCGGCAGACCTTTCTTCGCGTTCGGCCAGCTCGTTCTGGACATACGGCTCCAGTTCGTTCCACCGACCGGTCTCGACCAGGAGAAGCACGCGAAGACGGCGCGTGTTGGCGTCGTCGACCCCCATGTATTGCAGGCTGACCAGTTCCGCTTCGGCGTCGTCCAGGCGTCCCTGGCGGTATCGGGTCCAGGCGAGGTGTGTTCGCAGCCGCGGATCGCCAAGAGCGACGTCGCCGATCTCCTCGAGAAAGGTCTCAGCCTTGAGCTCTTCGCCCTGCTGGAGATGCGTTTCGCACGCGCGTCGCGCATCCGAGATCTGCCGGCTGATGCGCCACAGCTTTTCGAGATAGTCGCCCAGCCTGCGATCGCGTCGACGCCGCATGACCTCGACGAGTATTTCGAGGTCATGGGTGGATCCCGAAGCCTCGAATTGTTCCAGGCGCTGCTGAACAGTATCCGCGCCTTCCAGCTCCGCGAATGTCGTCTCGAGAAACTTCGCTCCGGTCTCGCCAATCATCTCCCGCTCGGCTGCTAGCAGCGCCTTCGCGTCGTCCAGCCTGTCCGACTTCGCCAGCGCTTCGATTTCGAGCGCGACGATGCTCTCGTTCAGCACGTAGTGCTCGAGCTTGGCGCGGTGTCGGTGGACGAAGTCCGCGATCGTCGCAGGATCGCCTTCGTCCATGACAATGGTGAAGGCGGCGCGGAGCTGCATGTCGTCGAGACCGCCAAGGGCTTCGGCCTTCGAGAGCTTCGCCTTCAGCGCGGCCCAATCCACCTTCACGCCATACTGCTTGGCGATCGGTGCGAGCATGACCGCTCGGTCCACGTCCGCCATGTTCGCCACCAGCCCGGATCGTGCCAACTCCCGCGTGGTCTCGTCGGAGGAGCATAGTCTCAATGCGGTGAGCTTGATCTCGACGAGATCGGCGAGGTCCGGCGCCTCTAGATCCGGCAGCGCCCGCGTCAGAGCCGCGAGGTCGGCCTCCGCTCTCTTCAGGTTGCGCCGTCCCTCAGCGTCGTCGTGAAGATCGGACACGCGCGGAAGGAAGCCATCGTTATCTAGCAGTCGCTTCGCGATGTCGGGCGGCAGCGCCTTCGCCAGCGAGAGCCCGGCTCGCAGGTATAGCAGCATCGGATTCTCGTCGATCTGTCCGCCCGTGGCCTGGTCCAGCAGAGTGGCCGCGTCGCCGTCGCGATCGGCCGCCAGGAGACGCATCGATGTCGCTTGAAGCGCATGGCCGGTGAGGTCGGCTGCGGTGAGATTTTCCTCGAAGTATGCGATCGCGGCGACGTCTCCGTCGCGACGGGCGATGGCGTCCAAGAGGAGGCCGCGAGCAAGCGCGTCCGTCCGATCTCGCAGCATCCGGAGCGCTTCGTCGCAGCGGTCTTCGGAGGTCGCGATCCTCGCCTCTTCGCAGGTTACGTCCGCTCCGACGGCCTTCGCCTTCGCGATCCATGGAGATGCTTCCGGTGTACGATCTGCCCGAATGAGAAGCGCTGCGGCTTCTCTATAAACCTCGCCTCGGATATCGGGAGAAGCCAGCCTGAGGCCGCTGTCCACCCGTTCGCCGAGGGCAACCGCCTCGTCAGGGAGCTTCAGCTGAGGCAGCATTCGGCGACGACGCAGCTGTCGCAGCTTCTTGCGAACCACCTCGTCGAACGGAGCGGCGTCGAGCGGACGGCCGTCGATGGCGGCCTTTGTCGCCTCGAAAGCGTCGATGACCTCCGCGAAGCCTTCTTGCACCTCGGCCCGCAGGTCGGAGACCAGCTCGACCACCTGCCGGTCGGCTGGGGTCAGATGGGCGAGAAGCGTAAGCGCGCCGAATGCGATCGCGTCCTCGATCAGTGTCTCGCCGTAGATGCCGTCCTCACCGAAGATCTCGGCATGCAGCTCGCGCGCCTTCGCGCGCTCCTCCTCGACGTCCTCTCCGCGAACCGTGCGTCGGGCTCCCGACTTGACCAGATTGACGACACGAGAATCCTCGAGGAACCGCCGCGAATCCGCGTCAGCGAAGCTGTCGGGTCGGTCCGAGATCACGCCCTTAAGCTTCGCGAGGAGCGAGGCTGGTAGTCCACCAGCCTTGCCGGTCAGGACCGATATTGCTTCGTCCAGCTCCGTGTCAGCGCCTCGAAGCGTTTCGAGGTCCGCGAAAGGTGCGTTCCGACGCCCCAGTTGAATCTTCATGAAATCGAGGCCGAGCTTAGCCGCTGGAGCCGCAGCCGCCTTCGCAATGGTCGTCGTCACTGGATCCAATGGCATGCGCTCGCGTCGTCCCCGCTGATCGAACGAAGATAGAACATCCTTATTCAACCAACAAGGCGGGGCCTAACCTCGGTGCTGTAGAACGGTCGCCAAGCGCCGCCGCACACGATAGCTTGAGACATGCTCCAGGTCACAGCCCCCCAAGCAACCCTCATCGTCGCCGCAATCACCTTGGTCGCGGGGCTAGTCGGCTGGTTTGGACGCGGGTTCACGTTTTTAATTCATCGCTGGTGGACTGGCGCTCCAAAACAGGAGCAGGCCGCATACCTCAACAGCGTGGCGGACCTAGCCGCGAAGTTGAAAGCCAGCGGCACGACGCTGGACGAGGTTCGTCAGTTCGAGAAGATTATGCGGAAGCCAAGCTTGGCGACTAGTGCAGCCGCGACCGTAGTAGTCGAAGCCATCGAGGATGAGCCGGACACATACGCGGCCTTTCTGTCGAATGTGGCGATGAAGGCGCGAACCGGCGCGGACTTTGGGGTTGCCGATGCCAACTTGGAGGAAGCCATGGTGAATCTCCGGCTGCTGCTGAGCGACGAGGAGACCGAGGCCTTTGGGGTCGCGCAGGAACGGTGGACCGAGTATCGCAAGGCGCTGGAGGTATGCGCAGGGCTGGAGTTCGAGGGCGGCACGCATGCACCACTGGCCGGAATGATGGCGGGGCTGACCGAAACCGAACGTCGGACTGCCGAGATACGCTTACAAATCCGGGAGCGTGCCGCGCGTTAGAGACGTGGGTGGGAGTGGGCCGGAGCACCCCGCACACACCTGCTTTGATGTCGGCTCCTGACCACAATCCGCCGGTCGGCACACAACGTCGGAACGGCCGCAAACTTCTAAGGGCCGTCTTCCGCACCACCGGCTAAGTGAGATAAAAAAACGCCCGGTTTCGAGCGCGTGCGGAGACAGGCTGAACGTCCGATCATGGGGCGCTTTGTAGACTGGCGGTTCGTGCCGAAACCAGCTCGGCAGCTCGTGGGCCGATTTCGGACTGGCCGGTTCAGCGGGCCAACTCTGGAAAGCTGCCGCGGCAATCGACTGACCACGCAAGACGGCTTCCGACCAAAATGCGTCGTTTGCGGATTGGGCTTTGGACGACAGCTTCCTCCAGAACCCGCCATTCGCCCATCCCAAGGTGCCTGGCAACAACGCGGCACAGGTCTCACACTCTGACAGTTATCTGCAAGCTCCATAAGCGGACATGAATCGCGCGCGTGAGCAGACACGCCAGTCGTGCTACATGAAAAGGCATGGCCGCACGTCAACGAGGCCTGCAAGTTTGGGGGGAGGGACCAAGAAGTGGCCGGCCAGAGAGGGCTTCAGTGTCGTACGACCTAGACGAGTTCATACAGCTTCACCGCACCTTCCATGACCTCGCCCTGCACGAGGAGGAGGGAAAGGACACCGAGCTTTTCCGGCTGATGCGCCGGGAAAAGCCCGCGCAGTGGCCCGACCTGCTCGCCGAACCACGCGTCGTGCTGCTTTCCGAGGCGGGGTCCGGGAAGACGGAGGAGATCAGGCATGTATGCCGGGATCTCCGGCACCGCGGGAAGCGTGCCTTCTTCCTCCGCATCGAGCACCTGGCGCTCGACTTCGACGGGTCGTTCGAGGAAGGGACACAGGAGGAATTCGAGGATTGGATCGCGTCCGGCGAGGACGGCTGGCTGCTCCTCGACTCCGTGGACGAGGCACGGCTGAAGGATCCCAAGGACTTCGAGCGGGCAATAAGGACGATCGGCCGCAAGCTGCGCGGCGCCCTGCAGCGCGCGCACATCGTCATCACCAGCCGGGGCGAAGCATGGCGGCCTAAGACCGATCTACTGCTCTGCGAGACCAACCTGTCCTGGACCCCGCCAGTGACCGCGCCCGGCGAAGACCAGGAATCAGACGAAGCAGTCACCACCACCGACGGCGCAAACTCCAAGCAGCGCAAGTCGGTGTTCCGCATGGTCGCGCTCGATGACCTCGCCGGCAACCAGGTCGATCGCTTCGCGGACGCGAAGGGTGTCATTGACGTCGCCGCGTTCAGGAAGGCGCTGGACCGCGCGGAGGCGTGGTCGTTCACGACTCGGCCGCTCGATCTCGCCGAGACAATCGAGTTTTGGCTCGCGAACGGCCGCGTCGGCTCGCGCCTCGAGCTGCTGCGCGCGAGCATCGACAAGCGTCTTGAGGAGCGTGACCAGGACCGTGCAGACGCCAACCCGATCTCGAAGAAACGCATTCGCGAAGGTGCACGCCTTGTCGCCGCGGCGTCCACCCTGGCCAAGGAATCGGCGGTACGCGTCCCAGACGGACAGAAGAACGACCGCGGCCTCGACATCAGGCAGGTCCTGACCGACTGGGACGACGCGGACTGCCGCACGCTTCTCACCAGGCCGATCTTCGACGAAGGCATCTACGGTACTGTCCGCTTCCACCACCGGTCGGTCCGCGAGTTCCTCACCGCAGAATGGATTCATTCGCTGCTGATCGACGAAGGATCGCGCGCGCGCGTCGAGAACCTGTTCTTCCGCCGGCAATACGGCATCGAGGTCGTCGTCCCAACGATGCGTCCGATCCTCCCTTGGCTGGCGATCCTGGATCAGCGGATCCTTGAACGGGTCATGTGCCTCGCTCCCGAGGTCCTTTTTGAGGGCGGCGATCCCGCGCGGTTGCCGCTCGAGACGCGGGTCCAGATCCTCCGGGAATCCTGCGAGCAGCTCGCTCAGCCAGCGCATGGCCGCAGCGTCACCGAATACTCGGCCGTGCAGCGCTTCACCAACCCGGATCTCGCAGACGTCATCCGAGAGCTCCTCGAGAACCACAAGGACGACGACGACATCGTCTGGTTCCTCATGCGGATGGTCCAACAGGGCGGCATCGCCGCGCTCGCCGACAAGGCGAAACGATTCGCCCTTACGTCGCGGTCGAAATACGCGCGCATCGCCGCCGTACGGGCCATCGTGGAGGTGGGGACGCCTGAGGACGTCGCCGACGTTCGCATGGCGTTCGTCGCGGAGCGGCCGCCGCTGAGGCGCGACTGGCTGGGTGAGCTTCTGGACGGGCTCGGCAACGCCCCGGCCGACGTGGATTGGCTCCTCTCGGCCCTTGCGGCCACCGAACCCAAGAAGCAGTTCGAGACCGATCCGCTCGCCAACGCGCTGTCCGGATACGTGGCATCGCTCCCGCCTTCATCGCTCGCGACCCTGCTGGAGGGGATCAGCAAGCTTTTGAACCGGAAGCCCGTGGTCGAGCAGCGCCACTGCGAGATATCCAAGCGGTACAGCTGGCTTGGGCAGGCCGCCGGTCAGATCGTTGTGAAGATGATCCAGGGCCGCAATCCGGAGACGCTCAAGAAGCCGGCACTGTCGGTGTTGCGGAAACTTCCGATCGCCGAGGACTATGGCCGCAGCCTGTTCGAGGAAATCCGCAAGGACCTGCCGAAACTGGTCCAGGCATGGCCTGAGCTCAACCGCGCGTTGTTCTGGTACTGCGTCGCCGAGGAGCGTTCGCGGAAGCGTAAGAGCGGCGAATGTCTGACCGATTACTGGCTCGTGTCAATCTTCGGTTCCTATTGGGCGTTCAGCGGACCGGACTTCGACTACGTGGCCGAGCAGATCACCGGACGGCCGCTCAAAGACGACAAGCTGACGGCCCTCACGCTCGCAGTCGCGCTGTACTACCAGAACGGGCGGCTCCGTGCTTGGCGGGACCGTCTCAAGAAGGCCGCTACGATCGAGCCAGAGATCGAGGCAGAACTCGCGAAGCTGCTCAACCCTCCCAAGGGCGCCGGCGCAAAATTCAAGCGCCAGCAGGCAGCATGGAAGCGCGAATCCGACCGGCGGGCCGCGAAAGAGGCGAAGGCGAAGCAGAGGGCGAAGAAGATTCTTGCGGGTCGCATCGCCACCGTCCGGAACTTCGGCCGACCGGGCTTGGTGTCGCAAGACCAGGCCTATCTCCACGACCAGATGCGGGAAACCGACGGTCAGCATAATCGCTGGACCGACGGCAATTGGCGCTCCCTCATTGACGAGTTCGGCGAAGACCTCGCGGAGGCGTTCCGCGACGGTGCTGTCGACTACTGGCGACAGAACATACCGAAGCTCCGTTCCGAGGGCGCGGCCGCCAACACGACGCCCTTCACGACGATATTCGGGCTCACCGGCCTCTCGATTGAGGCCCGGGAGACCGAGAACTGGCCATCCGGCCTGAACGCGGACCAAGCGGAGATCGCCACCCGCTATGGGCTTCAGGAGCTGAATGGCTTCCCGACCTGGCTCCCGCAGCTCAGCAAGACGTTCCCCTCGCAGGTCGTCGACATCATCCGCCGCGAGATCATGCAGGAGCTGTCCACCGAGACGGCCGCAGGCGAGAGCCACTACGCGCTCTATGACGTCAGTTGGAGCGGCGACTGGATATGGGACCATATCGCGCCGGACCTACTACCAGCGATACGCGCCAAGCGGCTCAACACCAGGAACCTCGGCTACCTGCTGGCGATCATCAACCGCTCGTCGGTGGATGACAAGACGATCGCCGCGATCGCGTCCCGGAAGGCAAATGCCACCCGCAACCTGACCTTCTCCCCGATCTGGTTCGCCACATGGGTCGGCGTCGACCCGGATGCGGCGATCCCCGCGCTCGCGGCCCGCTTTGCCGGGATGAACGATCCCGCAGAGCAGACGAAACTGGCGCTCGCCTTCGTCGTCGCCCTGCTCGGCGGCCGTTCGCAGGAGGGTCGAGCGCGCCAGGCCTTCCGCACGGTCGAGCACATGAAGTCGCTCTACCTCCTAATGGCTCGCTACATACGGCAGGAGGATGACGTCCAGCGTGCCGGCAAGGGCGTCTACTCGCCGGGCCTGCGTGACGACGCGCAGGACGCGCGCAACGCGCTCATCGCCTTCATCCGCGAGACGCCCGGCAAACCGGCGTTCCTCGCGCTGCTCGAGATGGCGCGCGCGCACCCCGATGAGGGAAGCAGACCCTGGATGGGCTTCCACGCGAAGGCGAAGGCCGCGGCCGATGCGGACGTCGACGCCTGGACCCCGGCACAGGTGCGCGAGTTCGGAAAGTCCCTCGTCGCGACGCCTGCGAACCACCGCGAACTTTGGTATCACGCCGCCGACAAGCTCGACGCGCTGAAACACGACCTCGAGAACGGCGATTCCTCGATCGCATCGATCCTGCAGGCGATCGACCAAGAGACGGAGTTCCGGAAGTTCATCGGCGGATGGTGCCGCGACCATGCCGCCGGACGCTACGTTGTCCCGCAGGAAGAGGAACTAGCGGACGCCAAGCGGCCGGACCTCCGCTTCTTCGGCGTCGGCTTCGATGCACCCGTGCCGACCGAGCTGAAGCTGGCAGACAAATGGACCGGACCGCACCTCTTCGAACGACTCGAGGTCCAGCTGTGCGGCGACTACCTGCGCGACGTCCGGTCAAGCCGCGGCATCTTCCTTTTGGTTTACCTCGGCACGAAGTCGTACTGGGAGCTGCCAAACGGCCGACGGGCCGACACCTTCGAGATGCTGGTCGACGAGCTCCAGCGCCACTGGACACTCATCTCTAACGACTACCCCGGCGTCGAGGACATACGCGTCATCGGGATAGATCTGACCAAGCGCGGCATCGATACCAAGGCGACCAAGGCCGCGAAAGCCGCCAAAAAGGCGGCGAAGATGTCGAAACCAAGCTCGAAAAAGGGCCATAAAAATGGAAAGAAGCGAGGACAGTAGAAGCGCGGTGCGACCGAGCGCCACCGAACGTCCAGCTCATTGGATCGTTTGCTGAAAGCGGCCGGTCTCCAGCCGACCCAGCTTCATCTTAACGTCACGCCGCGCGAACAAGCGCTGCACGTCGCCTCCCGACAGCAGCTGACGCTTAATCTGCGGCATAGGAGCGGCGCCTTCTCCCAATCTCAGCCGTTCCCGGATGCGCGGCCCGCGCGGTGAGCGAACGGCAGATTTCCGGCTTTTATCCGGCAGGCTCGACGACCGACTTTGAGGCGCAAAGCTGACGACCGTTGCTTAGTTACGACACTTCACGTTAGGGAGCTCAGCACCGTTGCAAAGGCGCCGCGCATGGCGGTCGCGCGCGGCTAACCGCCACGGCGGGCACGCTTCGTGCGCTCGGATGCGCCCGTTTCGGAGAAGCGCCGAAGCCGGTCGCGAGCTCGCTATTAGCCCCGCGGTTTGCCGCCCAGCGTCAATTCGCATCCCGAACTTTGAATGGGGTTCCGTAGCAGCTGTGGCCGTAGCCCGTCATTCGCCGGATTTGCAAGTTCTCGGTTGAGTGCGCCCCGATCGTTTGCGTGTAGGCTAAACACCGACAGCTTGCACCGAGAACCTCCGTGATTTCGCCCGACGGAAAGGCGGCTCTTGGGACTTGACCTGGAACGGTCGCGGTACGGACAAAACCATCGCGTGGCGGCTTATTTCCCCGCCCGCAGGCGGGCTCCTCGCGGCCGCTTCGCTGCAAATAAGTCGCTTCGCTCCGGTCCTCCGCTGACGCTGCGGCCCTTCGGGTTCGCCGTTCCGCTGTCACCGTTCCCTTGGTCTGCCCATCGCCCGGCATTCCGCGGGGCGAACCACAAGGAGAAGTATCATGGCTGCTATCGGTTACGTCACCCGCGACGGCAACGCCTTCAAGGGCGAGCTCAAGACCCTCTCAATCCGGGCGGATATCCTGATCGCCCCCAACGACCGCAAGACCAGCGACAACCAGCCCGATTATCGGGTTACTTCGGGCGGCGTCGAGGTCGGCGCGGGGTGGCTGCGCCGCAGCGAAACCTCGGGCAAGGACTATGTGTCGCTGAGCCTCGCTGCACCCGAGTTCGGACCCCGCCGGCTCTACGCCAATCTCGGTCGCGCCGCTGGTCACACCGATGACGACAGCTTCGCCATCATCTGGAATCCGGCCGACTGACCGCCTGGACCCCGCGCCAAGCGGCGCGGGGTCTCTTCCCTTTCTGCTTCATGTTGCCGTTGTTCTTGGCCAGAAGCCCGCTAGGATTCGAACCATCATGAAAACCGATCTCGATCATCTTCCATCCGCCAAGCGCCGCGACCTCGAGCGCGTTGTCGAGATCCTGTTCGCTGAATTCGAGGACGCGACGCGCCTTGCGACCCAGCAATGGAAGAAGCAGGGGCGCATCCTCAAGGTGATCCTCTACGGCTCCTATGCGCGTGGCGATTGGGTCGCCGATCCGATCGGTGGCTATTACTCGGATTACGACATTCTCGTGGTCGTCAGTGATGAGCGCCTCACCGATACGCTCGACTATTGGGCCAAGGCTGCCGACCATCTGCTGCGGGAGTATTCGATCAGCAAGCGGCTCTCGGCGCCGGTCAATTTCATCGTGCACAGCCTCAAGGATGTAAACGACCTGCTCGCGCGGGGGCGTCCGTTCTTTGTCGATATCGTGCGCGATGGGGTCGCCCTCTACCAGCTCGACGGGCACCCGTTCGAGGCGCCGAAGCCGCTTGATCCGGAAGCTGCGCGGGCCGAGGCGCAGGCGAATTTCGCTCAGTGGTATTCGAGCGCTGCCGAGTTTTTAGACCTCGCACAGGGCGCAGTGGACAAGGGCTATAACAACCGCGCGGCCTTTCTTCTGCACCAAGCCGTCGAGCATGCCTACCATACGCTGTTACTTGTGCTGACGCTCTACAGTCCCAAGTCGCACAAGCTCAATTTCCTGCGCGATCAGGCCGAGAATGTCGCGCGCGACCTCATTCCGGTGTGGCCGCGCGACACCAAATTCGCGCGCCGCTGCTTTGAATTGCTGCAGCAGGCCTATGTCAATGCGCGCTACTCGCCGCACTATCGGATCACCCGCGAGGAGCTCGACTGGATCGTCGAGCGGGTCGAACTTCTGCAGGCCGAGGTGAAGGCGATTGCGCAGCGGCGGCTTGCGGAGCCCGACATCTGACGTGCCCGGAGCGGTAGGGGGTCGAATTCGCTGCTAGGCGTTTTCGACCCTGCCGCGCGGGGGTCTGCTGCGACAGATGAAGTGCCGCGCGAAGCGGCATGGGGCCGCTTCGGTGCGGAGCAAGCCCCTCATGGATTATCCCGACGATATCGATCGTGCCGGCCGCGCCAAGCGCGGCTCGCCCTTCCTCAATACCGATCAGGCAGCGGCCTATCTCAAGATCTCGGTGCGCGGGTTGAAGCGCCTGCGCCGGGCCGGGAAGGGGCCGGTGTTCCGGCGCCATAGCCGCTTTGTTCAATATCATATCGACGATCTCGACGACTGGAGCCGCGAGCATAGCGCGCGGCAGATCGCGCCATGAGCGCGCGCCGGACCTCCACCGGCGACGCGCCGCTGCTCGCCTGGGGCGAGGCGCTTCGCGCGGCGCGGCGGACGCGGCAGCTGCGGGTTGCCGCGCTCGGGATCGGCGCTGGCGTGCTCGCGCTGGCAGGCACGATCGTCGCGCCGCCCGCGCCGCGGCTGCTGTGGAACGCCAGCGCGAGCGCGCCGATCGGGCTCTATCGCGTTGCGCCCGGAACGCCTGCCGCCGTCGGCGACATGGTGATCGCACGTGTGCCGCTGCCGTGGCGGCGGCTTGCTGCCGTGCGCGGCTATCTCCCGCAGAATGTGCCGCTGGTGAAGCGCGTTGCAGCCGTCGCGGGCAGCGAGGTCTGCGCTTCGGGGGCAGTGATCCTGGTCGGTGGCCGGGTGGTCGCGCGGCGGTTGCGCCGCGACGGGCAGGGGCGTGCAATGCCGTGGTGGAGCGGGTGCGTGCGCCTGTCCGGGCGGCAACAGCTGCTGCTGATGGACGCGCCCGGCTCGTTCGACGGGCGCTATTTCGGGGTTACGGAAGGCGCCGATATCGTCGGCCGCGCGGTGCTGCTGTGGCAGCGCTGAGGCTTGCCGTGGCTGCGATCGCGCTGGTTGCCGTAGCGCCTGCGCAGGCGCGCGATGTCGCGCGCTGGCAGCCCTATATCGCCGAGGCCTCGGCCCGGTTCGGCGTTCCCGCCGAGTGGATCGAGCGGGTGATGCGCGCCGAGAGCGGGGGGCGGACCCGTCTTGGCGGCCGTCCGATCCGCAGCGTCAAGGGCGCGATCGGGCTGATGCAGCTGATGCCGGGAACCTGGGGCGAAGTGCGCGCGACGCTCGGGCTCGGCGCCGACCCTGACGATCCGCGCGACAATATCCTCGCCGGCACTTTCTACCTGCGCGCGATGTACGATCAGTTCGGATATCCCGGCTGTTTTGCGGCCTATAATGCCGGGCCGGCGCGCTATCGCGCGTGGCTTGCGGGCAAACGATCGCTGCCCGGCGAGACCGTCGCCTATCTCGCGGCTGTGGGCGCGCAGGGGCCGGGGGATGCGACCCTAGCGGGCGATCCGCCGGAGGTGTTTGTGGTGGGTCGGGCATCCGATGTGGCGGGACGTGCGGCTGCGCCCGGGGATGGCGGCGATCCGATCTTCTTCCTCCGCAGGGTGCCGCAATGATCGTGAGCGGGGGAGGGTGGCGTCTCGGTCGTCCAAGCATGACGGGCGGCAAAGCGGCTATCAAGGCCCGCGGGTGCCCCCCAATTTGCTGCGCAAATCGGCTCCCCCCGCGTCCGCTTCGCGGCGCCTGCGCTAGCGCTCCGGCGGCCCTGACAGCCGCTCCGCCGCCCGTCGTTCGACTGTGGTCCTCACGTCGGAGGGCGACAGCGAAGGAACGGATCATGTCTTGCTTTCAACCCATTTCAGTCCCGTCGGAGCGTGTGGTTTCGGCATTGATCGCCGGCTTGCAGATCGAGTTCGGGGACGATGCCGGCGCGGCGCTGGCGCAGCGCTTTCTGGGCGCAGAAGAGCTGGATTTTGCGTGGGATGCGCGCATCGAGGAGCGCTGGATCGGGCCGTTTTTGGACGATGATGCCGACGACATCGAGCTCGATCGGGTGCGCATTCTGGGCTGTCTCGAGGGGCGCTGGTTCGTGGCCACGATGCTCGTGGATGGCGAGGGCAGCCCACATGGCATGCTGTGCAAACGGTCGTTCCAACGGCGATCGCAAGCGCTGGCGGCGTTCGCGGATGCCTGAGGTTCTGCCTGCACAGCGCCGGGATGCGCCGCCCTTGGGGTGGCGTGTCCCGGCGTTCTTTTTGAGCCGGGGAGGGGGTGGGGGGAAGGAGAAGGGAAAACAAGATAAAGGCAGTGTCTCTCGACCCTGCTCAAGTGATTGTCTGCACATCCTTTTGTTGCGAGACCGCGAAGCGGTCGCGCGAGACATGATCGCGAAGAATGGCGCAAATGCGTGGGTTGCCGGGCAAAATCGCGAGACTGAGGACGCGGCGCGGTGAGCGACGACGAGTTCACCCCCAAGCTCGGCAAGCCCGGCGGCCAGGACGGCAAGCGCGTTGTCAAATATGGCGGACGCGTGCTCGCTGCGGCCCGTCTCGCCGGAGGCTCTGGCGGCGTAAAGCGGGGCCGCTTCGATGGCAGCCGGATCGGACGCGGCGCGAGCATCGGGCGGCTGCTGTCGAGCCGCGATCGCTTCGTCGGGCTGCGCGCGCGCCGGGCCATCGTCAAAACCCGGCTCGTGCGGATGCGCGGAACGGCGCTCGCCGCGACCCGCGCACACCTGCGCTATATCCAGCGCGACGGGGTCACCCGCGAGGGTTCGCCGGGTGCGCTGTACGGGCGCGATCGCGATGCCGCCGACGGCAAGGCGTTTCTCGAGCGCTGCGGCGGCGATCGTCACCTGTTCCGCTTCATTGTGTCGGCCGAGGATGGCGCTGAGTATCCCGACCTCAAGCCGTTCATCCGGCGCCTGATGGCCCAGGCTGAGCATGACCTTGGAACGAAGCTCGACTGGGTCGCGGTCGATCACTTCAACACCGAGCGCCCGCACACGCATATCGTGCTGCGCGGGGTCGATGATCGCGGCGAGAACCTCGTCATCGCTCGGGAATATATCGCGCATGGCTTCCGTGAGCGCGCCGCCGAGCTTGCGTCACTCGATTTGGGACCAAGAACCGACCGCGAGATCGAGAACCGGCTCCGGCAGGATGTCGAGCAGGAGCGGCTGACGGCGATCGATCGCCGATTGCTGGCGCGGATGGACCCCGATCGGATCACCAGTCCCGCGCACAACGACCCCTTCCAGCAGGCGGTCGCAACCGGTCGTTTGCGCAAGCTCGCCGCGATGGGTCTTGCCGATGATCTGGGCCAGGGCCGCTGGCGGCTCGCCGACGGCCTTGAGGATACGCTGCGGCGCATGGGCGAGCGCGGCGACATCATCCGCCTGATGCAGCGCGAACTGACCGCGCGGAAGCTCGAGCGTGCGCCTGCCGATCGGGTGATCGCGGGCACGCTTGCGGCACCGGTCGTCGGGCGGGTCGTCCAGCGCGGGCTCTCAGACGAACATCGCGACCGCCAGTATCTGATCGTGGATGGGGTCGATGGACGGGTTCATTATCTCGATATCGGCAGTGCCGGTGCGTCGGACCCGTTGCCCGAGGGGGCGATCGTGCGCGTGACCGCCCAAGTTGCCGAGGTCCGCGAGGCCGACCGGACGATCGCGCGGATCGCCGCTGCCAATGGCGGCCGCTATTCGGTCGAGTTGCACCTTCGCGACGATCCCGCGGCGAGCAGCACCTTCGCGCAAGCCCATGTGCGCAGGCTCGAGGCATTGCGGCGCGCGGGCGTCGTCGAGCGGCAGGACGATGGGAGCTGGATTGTCAGCGATCGGCACCTCGAGCGAGTGCGTGCCTATGAGGGGCGGCTGGCGCGCGATCAGCCGGTGTTGATCGAGACGCTGTCCAGCGCCCCGCTCGATCAATTGCCGGGCGCGAATGCCGCAACCTGGCTTGATCGGGCGCTTGCGGGCGAGGAGCCGATCGTGGCGCGCGACGCGGGGTTCGGTCGCGAGGTGCGCGCCGCGCTTGCCGCGCGTCGGCAATGGTTGATCGAGCAGGGGCTGGCGCAGCCTGTAGCCGGCGGGATCGCGTTCAACCGCGGCGCGCTTGCCCTATTGCAGCGGCGCGAGTTGCTGCGCGTGGCCGGCGAACTCGAGGGCTCGTTGCGCAAGGTCTTTGTCGAGTCCAGGCAGGGCGAGAAAATCGACGGGCGATTGACGCGTCGGATCGCGTTGATGAGTGGTCGCTACGCGCTCGTTGAGCGCAGCCGCGAGTTTACGCTGGTGCCGTGGCGTCCGGTGCTCGAACGGCAGTTCGGCAATCGGGTAGCGGGCACCGTGCAATCAGGCGGTATCGACTGGCAGCTTGGAAGCAGGCGACGCGGTCCAGAGATTTCCTCAATCTGAAGGACGGAGGCGTGGCGGCGCGCCTCGGTCGCTCGACGCGGGTCGGTTGAGCTCGAATTCCGCTGCGCGCTTGATAGCGCGGGGGGGGCTTGCGCTGCGGCTCCCCAAGATGCGCCAGCCACGCTGGCGATGGCCCTCAAAAGGGCGCGACGTGTGTCCCGCCTGCGTCCGAGCGGACGCGGGCTCCCCGACCGATGTCGAACCGGCCAAAGCGGCGGTGACTTTGGTGGAAGGATCACCCGTCGCGAGACGCGCGCTGGATCGATTCAAGTTTGGCGGCGATCTGCCTGAACCGCGCGACGCCTGCCGAATCGCCGGCGAGCGCCAGCGCGCCATGCAATCGCTCGACCGCGAGCGCCTCGGCCCATCGCTCCTGGTCGGGCGTCATAGCAGCAGAGCGGGGCGCGCGTCCTGGGCGCTCTCCCCGGGGAGGAACGGGGTTTCGACCTGCATCGCCATCGGTCCGTCATACGGGCGCACCAGTGCCTTTGCGGTGCCCGCGTCGGCGCTCAGCCAGTCCAGCCATTCGGCGGGCGTGAGGATCGCGGGCATCGCCTTGGGGTGGATCGGGCCGACGATCGCGTTCGGCTCGCACGTCGCGAAGGCAAAGGCAGGCCCGCGCTCGGTCTGGCGCCACAGTCCCGCAAACATCGCGACGGGTTGATCGGGCAGGCTGAACCACGCTTGTTTGGGCATGCCATCGTCGCCCTTGCCCCCGTCGGGATGCGGCTCGGCAAAATGCGTGAACGGGACCAGGCAGCGCTGCTCGGGATTGGTGAGGCTCGCGCGCCAGAAGCTGCTGTCGAGGTTGCGCGCGTTGGTCACGTACTTCTGAAGCGGCTGACCCTTGGCGCCCTTGATCGTGGTCGGGAAGCCCCATTCCTGCATGGCGGCAACGAGCGGCTGATTGCCGGCACTCTGGCGCTTCACGACCAGGCCAAAGCGGGGCGTCTTTTTGCCGGTCGGAAAGATCTGGCGGGGGCGGTCGGTAATGTCGACGTCGACGATCACGCCACACTCGGCCAGATGGTGGACCACCTTCTCCGACTGATGGAAACGGTTGCACATATGCGGAGGGTGCCAGCGAACCGGCCCGGAGTCGATTCCGCTGGCCGCCCTCCGTTCGCTGTGGTTGTTTTGCGCTCATGGCCCGCAAGCGCGACAAGTTCTCCACGGGCGGAATGATCGAGGCCGTCCTGCTGGCGCTGCTTGTCGGCGCGTCGGCGGTTGCAGGGATCTGGAGCGGCATCCGCTGGCTGCTGTCCTGAGCGTTCCCACGCGGCCGACGCAGGCCGGTGGATCGGAGCGCTGCGTTATGGCGCGACCTTGATCGAGATCGGGCAGTGGTCCGAGGGATGCCGATCCTCGGGCAGGTCATAGCGATATTCTTCAAACGAGCCCGGGACCGTGCGGGCGGTGGCTTTCGCGCCCAACACGATATGATCGATGAACTCGCGATAGCGCGCCTTGCAGCTGGCGGCCTGGTTGCCCGAAGCGATCGTCAGATCAGCGCCGGCGGGGGCATTGTCATCGATTTCGGCATAGAAAGCGTCGCTGCTTGCGGCGATCCGACGGTTCCAGTCACCAAGAACCGCGAAGCTCTCGCCGGCGGCGGCGCGCCCGTCGATCCAGCGTTCGAGCACGGGCAGCTGATCGAACAGAACCGGACAGTCGGCGTCGCTCGGCGTACGCCCTGAATTGCAGCCCGACTTGAGGTGAACGGCAAGGAGACGCATCGGGCGGCGTCCCGCGATCGTGACATCGACACCCCAGCGCAGGTCCGGGTTGCCGAGCGCCAACGCCGACAGATCGTCGTTGCGGGTCCAGGAAACCCCTTTGCGGATCGCAAACCCGACGGCCTGGTGGCCGATGCTCTGTCCCGGTTTGCCATAGCAGCTGCCACCGCGGCGGCTTTGTGGGCGCGCTGACATCACCACATCATAGCGGGCCGGATCGAAGACCCGTTCGGCTGCAGCCTTGCTCTCGACCTCCTGGAGCGCGATCACATCGGCGCCAAGCGCATCGGCATGACGGCGCAGCTCGGCATAGTCGGCATCGGTGCGGGGACGGCAGCCTTGGCCGTTGCGCTCGGCGAGATGCTCGAGGTTCCAGCTGGTGATCTTGAGCGGTGCCGACGCAGGGCGCGATACATCCGCCTGCCGCTCGTCGGCGCAGCCGCTGGCCAAGGCGAACAGGGTGAGCGCGAGGATCGGGGTCCGGAACATAGCCCTTGTCTATCGGACTTCGTGCGGACCGCAATCAGCTTCCTGAACTAAGCGCGGGCGAGGGATCGGGGTTTGGACTCTGGTTGGCCGCACGAGCGACATTTGTTCCCGGGAAAATCCAGCAGCGATGGCCGCTAGGCGCACCACTGTCGGTCTTTGTGCAGTCGGTTGAAGCTCCCCAAGGCAGCCATTCGTAAAAGTGTTTGGGGTTCCGCCGCTGATAGGTGGAATCGTGGCGCTCAGTGACTGGCTGGGATGAAGCGTTTCGACGATGGTGGCAGCCCCGGCAGGCTCAAAGATTCTTCAGCCTCAAGGCCAATTTGTCCGCTTCGGTTGACCGATCTCCTAAAATCACCTCCACCGCCGCATCCTCCGGTCGCGCCGGATCAACCGGCGCAGCGGCTGGTATGAAAACACGATCGGCCAGATTCACGAAAAGCGGACCTCCTTTCCGACGAAAATATACCCGAACACCATTCTTGGTGGCGACGACATGGTTGATCCAGCAACTCGCCTGTTGCTGGAACGGCGTGGCTGAAGAAATCGGCGCGGTTGACATGAAGACCGCTGCCGTCACACTCGAGCTGAACATCAACTTTTTCCCCGTCAGTTATCTGCACGCAGTATCGAGCCGAACCCAAGCCGGCAGGGGCGCCGTAAGCTGCTGCCAGATCACCTGATGGCTCCGCCGACAGCCTGCGCCCGAGATTCGGTGGCTCAACACCCCGGCACACGCACCCAGACGCGACCGTTCGTCCCGCCGCGGCGCTTTGGGGCCATCATCGCCGTTCCTGCAGGTGAGGGTCGGAGTTTGGCTGGAACCCAATCATCAATTTTCTGCGCTTGCGGGAAAGTAGATTTGCAGCTGGAAGACGGCCGGCGGAAGCTCGAGCGGCTTGCCCGCCATATCTGCCAGCGGACGATGGCTTGCAGCCAGCAGAGGCGCTGCAGGTCCGCGGACAAAGCCGCTATGGACAAGGGGTGAGGGGAACGGGCCTCCACGTCCGCCCTCGATGACCCCGCGGCCCGTATAACCGATTGAACCAAGGGGTGCCGTCAACGTGTCTATCGTCAACGCGTTCAGCCGCTTCGTGTATTGTGTTACACAATCGGAACAGGGAACATTTGTTGTAGGGCGCCAGCTCGCAAAGGTCTCGATGCGAAGTTCATCGTAGCGGGTCAACCCCGCGTTGCAGAACCGGGTCTCCGCCCATTGGCGTAATGCGCCATCTGCGCGACCACATGCGCGTGTCGATACCACCACTTGGCTTGGAAACGATGGGTTGGACACCTCGGCAGTGTTCCTGGCTGCCTGGATGAAGGCGGCAAGCTTGGCCGCGCCTCCCGGCAAGGCTTCCATTTGCAAATGCTCGATGACGAGCGGAAGGATCTGGAATAACTCGAGGTTGGTCTCGAATTGCCGCTCGGCCAATATGGGACCACTTTGCTGGGGCTGTGTTTTGGGACCAGAAGGGGCTGCGCCTGACAGCGCGGAGTCCGGAACTTCAATCGCTATTGGATTGGACTGGCTACCTGAAGCATAAGGCGAATATGCCCAAGTCCGTCCCGGTGCGGCTGCTGGCTCCGTCGACATGCAACCACTCACCGCCAATCCCGTAACTGCGATCATGAGCAGATCGCGCGCCTGCTGAACAGCGCGGATGCGATGGAACGAGATGGCAGTTTGACGGGATGGCAACATGGCGAACTCCCTGCGCTGACGAACTTACAGTCGCCTTGCCCGATCAGTTGGTCATGCAAACCTTCGATCGTCAAGAAGAGGCGGTTTTCGGGCTGGAATACAGCGCAGTCACCGGCGAACTCAGGGGGTGATACCCGTCAACTTAGCAGCCTTTCGCACTAGTCGCAGCTAGCGCATCCTACACCACGGCCATTTCGAGCATATGCGTATTGACCGGTGCGAACAGGGGGATGGCTCTTGTTGCCTCCGTTGAGAACCGAGGTGCCGAATTTTTCGCAGGATACGATTCCGTGGGCTATCTCCAGAGAGTGACAGGATGGGGGGACTTGGGGGTGGCCGTTGGCGAAGCAAGCCTAGGTGACCATTTGGGGGCTGTTGCGCCTCAAAGCCAACGGTCTACTCCCGGCCCATGAGCGGCCTGTCCGCTATTACAAAAGCCAGCCAGTCGGCAAAGCGCCCCAATTCCCGCTATTCCCATCCCACCTCGCCTTCCCGAAAGCCGCCAATTTTATCACCCGGCGGCGGCGTCTTCATAGGCGTTTGCCTCTGCGGCAATCAGGATCTCGGCGAGCATCCAATAGGCTTCGCCCCATGCGGCCAGCACTGCGTCGGTAGCGACATCTTCTCCAAGGATCTCGCGGATGGCGGGAAGCAGCGCTGCTGCAACATAGGGGTAATGTTCAGGCTTCACGCCGGTCTGGACGTGGCGAAGCACCATCCGGTCGACAGCCGCCCCCAGATTCTGCAATCGGTCGATATTCTTGGCGTAGGCGAGGATCGCGCCTGCCAGCCGCCGCGGCTGCTCACCGCTCTGTTGCGCGGCGCGATCGAACATCGCTTCGATCTCGGAGTTCTCAAAAAGGCGGCGGTACATCGCTGTGGTGATTGCGACGCCATGCTTCTCCAGTGCGGGCGCAGTTGCTTTGACGATGGCCATGGTTTCCGACGAGACAGTACGCATGATCTACTCCAGTGAAAGGGTGGGGCGCGGCATCCGTTACGCCCGGGAACTTCAGGCCACGTTCTTCCAGATCGGCTCAAGCGCCACATGCGGCGGGCAGTCAGCAATCGGGCCGCTGGGGAGTCCGGCAAGCGTGTTCGCGAAGCCGTGATTGACGTCGCGATGGTGCGCCTCGTCGGCGCGGACGACCAGCACCACATCACGCAGCATCGCGTCCTCGGGCAGGTTCCAGTAGCGCTTGGCGATTTCCGGCGCGGCGACATTCGCGCTGCGTCCCTCGTCGATCTCGGCGAGGTAGTGCGTGTAGCTGATCACCGCCTCTTCTTCAAAATAGCCCACCACCCGGTGCGCAGTCTTGGAACTGACGAGGTAGAGCGCGAAGAAGAATAGATAGAAGACCCATTGGACGCCAATGATTACCGCACGCTCGAACCAGGTCGGCTTGGAGATCTCGATGAACGTCATCAGGTGCATCCGCTCGTTTTCGGCCTCGTCCATGAGGGTCTTGATCCACCCCTTGTCGTCGCAGATGCGGCGCAGGCAGGCGAGGTGGGTGATCGTCGCGCCAACCATCCCGGGAACCGCCGCAACGGTTTCGAGGACTACGGCGCGATGTCCGTAGCGCTCAGCGAAGAACGTGTCGGCGGTCCAGCGCAGCAATTTCGTAAAGCCGTAGGCGATCCGGTCGGACAGGCCCGTGGGCTGGTGGTGGACGCCAAGGTCGATGAACGGCGGGGTCATTTGGGTCTCCGTGAAATCGGCTGAAGATGTGGTGCCGAGCTAGGCCGATCCGGTGATGGCCGAAATTCAGATCATGACCCTAAGGGCCTTACCGGAGGTGGTCTTCGGGGGCGCGACCGGGCATGAGGGGCCGGTGACCCAGCCGCGTCTGTCCCTGCGCCACACGATCCTTCCTTCGCCACCGCTTGCGGTGACGTTGGTACTCGCCGCGCTCGCAGTCGCTGTGGGTGCCGGGGTGCGGATTGGCTTTGCCGAGCATCTGGGGCAGCGCGCGACCTATATCTTCTTCGTCCCTGCCGTGGTGCTTGCGAGCGCGCTTGGCGGCTTGCGCGCGGGGATCTTGGCCAGCCTCGCGGGTGCGGCGGTGGGCCTGTGGTGTGACTGGCTGAGCGGGCCGATCGCTGCGGGCAGCGGGATTGCGTCGGGTGCCTTTGTCGTAATCGGTGGGGCGATCGCATTGGGCGGCGAATGGTTCCAGCGCGCGCGGGCCGACGCCGAGCGGGTGACCCTAGGTCTGGCGCAGCGCGAGGCGCATCTGCGATCACTGCTGGACACCGTGCCCGACGCGATTGTGGTGATCGACGAAGGCGGCTTGATCCGCGACTTCAGCCCGGCTGCGGAGCGCATGTTCGGATGGGACGCGAACGAGGTGCTAGGTCGTAAGGTAGATCTGTTGATGCCGGACCCGTACCGCACCGCACATGCTGGTTATCTCCAGCGCTACTATGACACGGGCGAGAAGCGGATCATCGGCAAAGGGCGCGTGGTTGTCGGCGAGCGTCGGGACGGGTCGACATTCCCGCTGGAGCTGGCGGTGGGTGAGATGCGTGTGGGCAGTCAGCGCCATTTCACAGGTTTCATCCGCGACTTGACCGAACGGCAGCAGGCGGAGGCGCGTCTCCAGGAACTGCAGAGCGAGTTGGTGCACGTGTCGCGGTTGACTGCGCTGGGAGAAATGGCGTCGGCACTCGCCCATGAGCTGAATCAGCCGCTTTCGGCGATCGCAAATTATCTCAAGGGCAGCACGCTGCTGCTAGATCGCGAGAATGTGCCGCTAGAGCGCGTCCGGGACGCAGTGAAGCGCGCGGGGGAACAGGCGCTGCGCGCCGGTGATATCATTCGCCGGTTGCGCGAGTTTGTCGCGCGCGGCGAAACCGAACGCGGGGTAGAGAACCTTCCCAAGCTGGTCGAGGAAGCGAGCGCGCTGGCGCTGGTTGGGGTAAAAGAGGCCGGGATCCGCGTGGTGTTCGCCTTCAACCCGACGGTCGATCTCGTTCTTGCCGACAAGGTCCAGATCCAGCAAGTCTTGTTGAACCTGATCCGGAATGCAATCGACGCAATGACACAGAGCGATGGAACACGGCGCGAACTGACCATCGCAATCCGGCCGTTAGACGACAACATGGCCGAGGTCACGGTGGAGGACACCGGTCCTGGCATAGACCCCGAGGTCGCGGAACGCCTGTTCCAGCCCTTCGTCACGACGAAGCGCACGGGCATGGGTGTTGGCCTGTCGATCTCACGCACGATCGTCGAGGCACACGGGGGGCATATCTGGTCTGGCGCACGTCCCGGCGGCGGCGCGGTATTCGGGCTGACGTTGAGGCGCATTGGCCGGGAGGAGGTGTACGATGTCGCGTGACCCGATTGTCTATGTGATCGACGATGACGAAGCGGCGCGCCACTCGCTCGAGTTCCTCCTCGATTGTGCCGGGATCCGCGTTCGCGCGTTCGTGTCCGCAGATGCCTTTCTTACTGCGTCGCCGCCCCTGGCGGGAGCATGTATCGTCACTGATGTGCGCATGCCGGGGCGCAGCGGGATCGAGCTGGTCGAGGAAATGAAGCGGGCGGGGGCCGGGACGCCGGTCATCGTCATTACTGGCCATGCCGACGTGCCGCTTGCGATTCAGGCGATGCATGCCGGAGTTGCAGATTTCATCGAGAAGCCGTTCGATGATGAGATGATGCTCGCCGCGATCCGCAAGGCGCTCGCCACCCACGCTGGCGATGAAGTGATCCGGATGGAGCGTCTGGCGGTGCGCGACCGGATTGCCTCGCTGAGCGGGCGCGAGCTTGAGGTGATGGAGGGGCTAGTTCGGGGAGACGCGAACAAGGCGATTGCGTTCGATTTGGGTATCAGTGCACGGACGGTCGAGGTCTATCGTGCCAACTTGATGATGAAGATGCAGGCCAAAACCTTGTCGGATTTGGTGCGAATGGTGACTGCCGCCCGGATCGTTTGAGCAGCCGGACAGAACTCCATCGATCCACCGCACGGCAATTGACTAGAGGCAGGCGCAACGCCGATAGGTCGGTCGCTGGCCGACAATGGACGGATGAGGTGTTGCTATGGGCCGGATCCGCTGGGGTCGTATGGGGGTTATCGCCGCCGCCGCGAGCGTGCCGCTGATCCTTCTTATCCTCACAACCTTGGCAAATCGCGGATTTGACGAAACTGAGCGACTGCGGGTGGAGATCGAGCGCTCCTACGAGACGCGGGCAGCGCTCAATCGGGTGCTTTCGCTTCATCAGGACATCGAACTGGGTCAGCGTGGGTATCTGATTACGGGCGAGGAGGCGTTCTTAACCCCGTATCGTGATGCGCAGCGGAATGTGCGGCAGTCGATCGATGCGCTTTCGACTGCGGATGTCGATCCCGCGGACCGGGAGCGTCTCGCGCGGCTGAAGGTGGATTCGGAAGCGAAGCGTCGGTTCGTCGAACGCACGCTGGCGCTGTACACGCAGGGACAGCGCGATGAAGCACGCGCGCTCGTCAGCGGCGGCGAAGGCAAGCGGATGATGGACCGAATCCGTGCGGATATCGCCGAACTCTCCCGCCTTCAGCGCTCGCGCCTGGCCGAACGGACGGAAATTGCCGCCGCTGCTCGCGGCGGGTTGCGCGTGCAGACGGTCGCACTGCAAATCACGCTCATCCTGCTGCTCGCACTTGCGGTTTGGCTGGTCCAGCGCAGCACCGCCGCGCGGCAGGCGGCGCTACGCCGAGCCGAGGACTCAGCGGCCCGACAGGAGATCATCTTTGAAAGCGCCAAGGACGGGATGATCGTGATCAACCCGAGCGGAAGTATCGAGAGCCTGAATCCAGCGGCCGCTGCGCTATTTCGATACGATCCCGACGCGCTGCTCCGCCGTGACATCGGCGTATTGTTCGAAGTCGCGCCCGACCGCGGTCGAGTCGAGAGCTTTTTGCGACGCCTCGGGGCAAACCGACGGGACGCCAACGGACAGGTCGAGGAGTTCGTCGCGCGCCGTTCCGATCTGACGACAATACCTGTCGAGGTGTCGATTAGCCCGGTCCGCCTTGCTGATGTCACCCTCTATCTTGCCGTCATCCGCGATATCAGCGAGCGACGCGAGATGGAGCAGATGAAGACCGAGTTCGTTGCCACTGTGAGTCACGAACTGCGGACACCGCTGACCTCGATCGCGGGCTCGCTCGGTCTGATCAACGGGGGTGCGGCTGGCGAGTTGCCCGCGAAGGCCGCACGGCTCGTCGGGATTGCACATAGCAATTCTGCGCGTCTCGTCCGCTTGATCAACGACATTCTGGATATCGAAAAGATCGAGGCGGGGCGAATGCAGTTCGATGTCCGCCCGTTGCGACTCGACACGTTGTTGCAGAATGCTGTGGTGCAGAGTTCTGGTTTCGCCGGGCAACTCGACGTGCGCATTGATCTGGTCCCGCCCCCATCGAACGCCGCAGTGCTTGGGGACGAGGACCGGCTGATGCAGGTGTTTGCCAACCTCTTGTCCAACGCGCTCAAATTTTCGCCGAAGGACGGCGTGGTGACGGTCGATGTCCGGCCGCTCGACCGCCGCTATCGCATCTCCATTACCGATCGTGGCAGCGGTATTCCCGAGGATTTTCGCGACCGTATCTTCGGCAAGTTTGCCCAAGCCGACAGTTCGGACACGCGGCAGAAAGGCGGCACCGGGCTTGGCCTTAGCATCGTGCGGGAGATCGTCCAGCGTCTGGGCGGATCGGTCGGCTTCGAATCGCAGCCAGGTAAGGGCACGAGGTTCCACGTCGATTTGCCCGCAGCCGCCGCGCCCCGGCCCGTCGTTGAACCCGCGCCCGCAGCAGAGCTGGTGAGTGAACACGCGACGACCGCGAAGCTCCCCGTCATTCTTCATGTCGATGACGATCCAGATATGCTCGACGTTCTTGTCGACGCATTTGAAGGGCGGGCGGTATTGCGTTCGACCCCCAGCGTCGCCGAAGCGCGTGCGACGCTGGGGCGGGAGCGGATCGACGCCGCCATTCTCGATATCGGCTTGCTCGACGGATGCGGGACGGATTTGGTCTCACCGCTGCGCAACAGCCAGCCGGATCTCCCAATCATCGTATTCACGGCGCAGGAAGCGGAACAGTGCGGCGCGGCCGGCGTCGATCTTGTCTTGGTCAAGTCGCGCGCCACGCTCGAAGTGCTCGTGAACGAGACCATGCTCAGGATCGCGCAACGAGAGGAGGCGAACCGATGATCCGGATCCTCTATGTCGATGACGAGGCCGACATTCGTGAGGTCGCGCAGCTGTCGCTCGAACTCGACCCCGATCTTGAGGTGCGCAGTTGCGCGTCCGGTGCAGATGGGCTGGGGGTCGCCATTGAATGGCACCCGCACCTGATCCTGCTCGACGTAATGATGCCGGGGATGGATGGGCCGACTACCTTCACCCGCCTGCGCGAGCAGTCCGAAACGGCTGATATCCCGGTCGTGTTCATCACCGCGCGGACTCAGGCGCATGAAGTAGAGCGATTCTACGAACTTGGTGCACGGGGCGTTCTTGCCAAGCCATTCGATCCGATGACGCTCGCCGACCAAGTGCGTGCGCTACTCGATGGCTGAGTTCGAGGCGCAAATGGCGGCGTTGCGCAAGCGGTTTGCGGCGCGTGCGGTTGCTGACAGTGGCGCGATCCGCCGGTATCTCGCGAAAGGCGAGCGAGACGCACTGCGTGATCTTTGCCACGGGCTTGCTGGAACGGCGGGGACCTTCGGCTACCAGGCGATCAGCGAGGCCGCGCTGGCGGTCGAAGAAGCGGTCGAGGCAGGGGCAGGGGCGGAGGCGCTGGAAACACTGTCGGTCACGCTGCTGCAGGAACTCGACGCGCTGCCTTAGGGACGCTGAAACCCCTTGCGCACCATCGTTCCCCAGCCCTGTTTCTTGCGCACAAACTGCCACCAGCCGCGCAGCCGCCAGAAATTGTTCAGCTGGCGGTAGCCGAAATTCTCGGCGATCGCAGCGACGGTCAACGTGGCAAGATCGCGCGCATTTTTCAGACGGCGTAGCTGGATTTCCTCCAGCACGAGGGTCGCGACGCTAATGAACACGCCGAAGGTAAAAACAACGGCGACGAAAGCGAGCAGATATTCGACCGAGATCAGCCCGAGTAGCCATAGCGGCGGCACGAGCGCATAGCCGACCACCTCGATGATCGGGCCGATCACATCGATGACCCACACCTGCCCGAACCCCAGAAAGCCGATCCGGCCATATTTTCGGTTGAGGAACATGTCGCCATGCTTGCGATAGGTTTCGAGCGTGCCGCGCTGCCAGCGTGCGCGCTGGTTGGCGAGGATCGACAGGCTCTCCGGCGCCTCGGTCCAGCAGACCGGTTCGGGGATGTACGATATGCGATAGTCGCGTTTGCATTCGCGCATGTGCCTGTGGAGCTTGACCACTAACTCCATATCCTCACCGACGGTATTCTGGCTGAATCCTCCAACCTCGATCGTACTGCTGCGCCGGAATAGACCGAATGCGCCGGAGATGATCATCAGCGTTTGCATCTGGCTCAGCCCCAGCCTGGCCATGAGGAATGCGCGAAGATACTCCACTACCTGAAACAGCGCGAGCAGGTTGCGGGGCAACTTGGCTTCGATCAGCCGTCCATGCTCAATCCGGCAGCCATTGGCGATGCGGATTGTGCCGCCGACGGCGACGGTCCGGATCGGATCTTCCACAAAGGGACGGACCACACGGATCAGCGCGTCGGGCTCTAGCAACGTGTCTGCATCAATCACGCAAACCAGCGGCGCACGCGCGACGTTGATTCCCGCATTCATCGCATCCGCCTTCCCGCCATTATCCTTGTCGATCACGAGCAGACGCGGATATGCCGGGTTGGCATAGAGGCCACGGATCGGTTTGCTCTCCACTGCCAAGTCGAGATAGCGACGCACCGGGGTCAGATTGAAATGCGCAATCAGTCGGGCAAGCGTCGCATCTTTCGACCCGTCATTGATCACCATCACTTCGAAGTCGGGATAATGCAGCGCCAACAACGCTTCCGCGCTTTCGATGATCGTGAGTTCTTCGTTGTAAGCTGGCGCGATGATTGCGATCGGCGGCGCTAGGTCGGCATAGCGATCCCACAGCACCTCGGTCGGCTGCAGTGCCGGGCGGCGATGGAGTGCGACGGCCGCAAAGCCGAGTTGGACGATGTTGAACAGAATTTGAAGCAGCCCGACCCCGACAACGAACCAAGTGACGATTTCCGCCGCAGTATAGAGCCAACCGGGGAAGACGATCATCGCGCGATCCCCCTTTCGGCGAGGATCGCATTCGCGACCTCAGCCGCAACGCCGTCCCCGCGTTTCGCCGCTTCGCGCAGCCGCGCAATGCCGGGGGGGCCGATCACGATGAGTGCTTCTGCCGCGCGAAACCGGACCCACCATTCGGGATCGTCGAGAAGCACTATCAGCCCATCCACCGCGTCGACCATGCCGATCCGACCCGCAGCCTGAGCGGCGGCGGCGCGGGCAGCCATCGACTTGCTCGACAACGCGAGCCGTACCGCCCGCGCACCGCTCGGGTGGCCGAACTGGCCCAGCGCGTGGATATAACGCGGCAGCTCATCTGTCGCGTCGCGGGCCGCAAGCGCCAGCTCGGCGATCATCGGCACCAGCGAGAAATCCCCGGTTTCCGCCAGCGCCTCGACTGCGGCGACGCGCACCTCGCTCTTCTGGTCGAGCTGGAGCACCAGCTCCTTAATCTCGTTCGGTCGCGTGCGTGCGATCGACGCAAACAGGCTCACCGTCAGCCGAGAGGATTGCCCCGCGCCCAGTTCTAACTGCCGCACCAGATCGATCAGCTCGAACGCCTCGCCTTTGTCAGCGAGCGCTTGCGCGGCGGCGAGCCGGATGTTTCGGTCTGGGTCGCCGAGTGCGCGGCGCAGCGCCGCGCGCGAGCTCGCGTTGTCGAACTGTGCCACCCCCTGCAGCGCAGCCATTCGGTCGCGCACGGCCCCTGCGCGCATCCGCCGCGCCAGTCGCTCGGGCACGCCGAATTGCGTCGCACTGGCGATGAATGCGGTGCGCTCGGGGCCGCGGACGAGCTGCATCAGGCTTAATGACAGATCGGCGATGACATGGTCGGGCACATGGCGAAACTGCGCCGGATCGATCCGCTCGCCCGCGAGCAGTAGCGGGGTCAGCCGGCGGCGTGCGGCAAGGTGCCGGTCGCGGCGCCAGTGGGCCACCAGTCGCAACAGCACCAGCCCGCCCATTACCACGACCGCCGCCACCGCCAGCACGAGCGACACGGTCCAGATCAGCAGCAGCGCACTCAAAATCGGAAGCCGGTACCGACGCCGAACTGCGTGCGGTCGGCACCGGTTGCGCGGTCCTCATGCGCAAGGGAAAGCCGCAAGGTCGCGCGAGGTGAAAGGTCAATGCTGACACCACCAAAGACGCTGCGCACCGGAATAACGATCCCCTCGTCGGTGTCGGGCGCGTCGCTGTAGCCGAAGAATAGCCGCAGCGGATCGCTCGCCTGCAGGTCGCCGCGCAGGAGATAACCGGATTGGTGCCGCCCATCCTCGTCAAACAAATTGATCCAGCGTGCCGTGACCCAGAACCGCCCGCCCAGATACTGCTCGATCCCCGGGGAAGCGCTTTGCACGTCGCCGAGCGCGAGCCGCGCCTGTCGCGCATCGAGGGTCAGGATCGTCGCATAGGGTCCGCTTTGTACGCGTGCGGAACCGCCCAGCCCGATCTGCCACTCAGGCCGGAAGTCGGGATCGGCGGCGGCTCCAACGCTCAGATAGCCGCGCAGCCCGTCGCCAAGCGCGCCTTCCAGCAATGCTTCGCCATAAACGTCGGTGCGGCCGAACCGCCGCGCATATTCGATCCGCGCGCCGATCGCTGTGCTCGGACTTGGACGGTAGCGCAGCTGAGCGACGGCCTCGGTCCAGTCGGGCTGCGGTCCTGACAGGTCGCTCAGGCTGGTTTCAAGGTCGATCTGCCAGCGGGCGGGGAGGGGCTCGGTCGCCAGCTGCCGACGCAGTTCTGCGGCATCGGCGTTGGTTTCATCGACAGGTTCTAGCGCGCGTCGGGCCCCGGCGATATCGCCGCGTCGTTGCGCGATCCGGGCCAAGCCGATCCGAGCGTCATTATAGTCGGGCGCGACCGTCAGCGCGGCGCGGAACGCCGCCTCGGCGGCGTCGAGTTGCCCGAGCGCCAGTTGGGCTAGCCCCAATTGCACCTGTGCGTCGGGGTTGCGGGGATTAGCCGCGACGACAGGCCGGAGCAGCGCCACCGCGCGCGCGGGATCGCCGGCCAGCCGCGCCGACACGGCGGACTGATAGGGGTCTGAGACGCTCGCCTGATCCTGCGGCGGCGCGGCGATGGGGAGCGCGAGAAGTAGGGCTGCGGCGCTGATCATTTCAGTTCCGGCAACAGCCGTGCCAGTCGCATCATCAGTTCCTCCGGGATGAAGGGTTTGACCAGATAGTCGCTGGCGCCGAGGTCAAAAGCATCGACGATGTCGCGCTGCTGCTTGCGCGCGGTCAGCATGATGACGGGGATCGCTGCGGTTTCAGTCTGGCTGCGCAGCCGACGCAACACCAACTGGCCGTCCATCACCGGCATCATCGTATCCAGGATGATCGCGTCGGGCAGATGCTGTTCGGCGAGCGCCACCGCCTGCGCTCCGTCGCGTGCGATCAGCACGCGATAGCCCTTGTTCTCGAGGCGAAAGCTGAGCAGCTCGACGAGCAGCTCATTGTCGTCGCATACGAGAATCGTCCTGTTTACCACGCCACGCCCCGGACAATACCTACCCAAAATGTAGCGTCAAAGCCGGGTCTTGGCCACCGAAACCTAGGTGTCAGGAAACTCGGTATGCCGCAGCTGCGGCGCGTTTCGGCAGAAATCACCGGGGATTAAGAACGAGTTAACCAACTGATTGTCACTGGGCCGCCGCGCGGCGCATTTCGAGCGATGGGTTCCGGTACAGGAGGGCGGCGATGGCAGCCGGGCTGAGCGGGCGAGACAGCAGATAGCCCTGCAACGATGTGCAGCCGGCATCGGCGAGAAAGTTGCGCTGTTCGTCCGTTTCCACGCCTTCTGCCGTAATCTGCATCCCGCTTGCCTTGGCCAGATCGACGATCGCTCGGATGATCGCGCTTCCGCCGCGCCGCATGTCGATTCCGTTGACGAAGCTCTGGTCGATTTTGATTCGGTCGACCTCGAAATTGCGCAGGTGGCTGAACGAGGAATAGCCCGTGCCGAAATCGTCAAGCGCGATCCGCACCCCCGCAGCGCGCAGCCGTACTAGTGTGGCCTGGCAAGCGCTGGCGCTCTCGATGAAGCTCGTTTCGGTGATCTCGATCTCCAGCCGCGACGGTTCAAGCCGGGTGCATTTAAGGATCGCGAGGATTTCCTCTGCCAATCCCTCGTCACGCAACTGCACCGCGGAGACATTGACCGAAATGGTGGGCAGGCGCAGGCGAACGGCGTCCCGACAGGCGCGTTCCAAGACCCAGCTGCCAATCAGATTGATTAAGCCGCACGCCTCGGCAATCGGCACGAAGGTTGCGGGAGACATCATGCCGCGAACCGGATGCTGCCAGCGCAGCAACGCCTCCGCCCCGATGATCTGTCCGCTTTGTGCCGCGTAGAGTGGTTGATATTCGAGCCGGAGCTGATCACCTGCATTGATCGCCTCGCGCAGGTCGGCCTCTGTCTCGCGGCGATGCCGCACGCCAGCGTCCATCTCCTCGCGAAAGAACATGTACCGACCGCGACCAGCGGCTTTTGCTTCGTACAATGCGATATCCGCCTTGCGGGTGAGCTCGGTCCGAGTCGTCGCGTTTGCGGGCGACAGGGCAACTCCGATGCTGACGCCGACACTCGCCTTGCTCCCGGCAAGGTCGAACGGCTCGCTGACCGCCTCGATGATGCGCAGACACAGGATCTCAGCTGAGGCTGCAGAAGCCGCCCCGGTCTGGATGACAGCGAACTCGTCGCCGCCGATGCGCGCAACCACGTCGGTCTCGCGGGTGACTTCGACAAGCCGCCGCGCGGTTGCGACAATCAACTCGTCCCCCGCGGGATGTCCGAGTGTGTCGTTGACCTGTTTGAACCGATCTAGGTCGAAATAAAGCAGGGCGACCTGCGCGTCGTTCTCCTGAGCCTCTGCGAGAATGTGCGCGAGCCGATCATCGAACAGGGCGCGGTTGGCGAGCCCGGTGAGCGGATCGTGAAAGGCGAGATGCTGCGCCTGGGCCTCGCTCGCTTCGAGCGCCAGCGTGCTGCACCGAATACGCAGCAGCAACCAGCCAACCATCGCCAGGATCAGCACCAGCGCACCGATCGCGAACGGCGCGATCCGCCGTGCCATCAGCGCGCCCGGACCAAAGGGTTCCCAGACGATATAGCCGAGGGTTTTTCCGGTGCGATCGACGAGCGGCGCTGCACGGTCCGATCCGACTGGATCGACCGCGGTCGCGAAGCGCGCATTGGCCAACTGATAGGCCTCGGCAAGTTCCTTGAGGAAACTGCCGTCGAGGCGACGCACGCTGACATGAAAGGGCGGCTTCATCCCCGGCGTGATGCTGCCCTCTTCGTCGAGGATGGCCTTGACGCTCACGATCGCGGGATGCCCGCCGACGCGGTCGATTGCGTAGCTGTCAGGTGTGCGCTGCGGTACTGTAATGGAGTGAGGGAGGGGCCGCGTGAGCTTGCGGACAAGGTCCTGGACCAGGGGGGCTGCGACCGCTCCGACGCGTTGGCGATAGCCGTCCGGGGACATCCGCTTGCCGTCGCGCATCGCGTAGATCGGATCGCCCGAGACATCGAGAACATAGGCCTCATCATGCCCGTAATAGCTGTGCAGCCACACCCCGAGATTATCATCGAGCCATTTGAAATCGGTGTGGGGCGCGGTCACGTGCCGTAGCGCCTCGTCCCAGATCGTCACCCCTTCCTGATCATGCGCGATGGCAGCTGAGCGCTGCTTCAATACGGTCTCGATCAGCGCTTGCTGGCGATCACCCGCGAGCTTGTTCGCCTGACTCGCCGAAAGAAGCACCACGGCGGTCAGGGCGATGGCGAGCGTCGCAACGGCCGCGATTGCAGGCAAAGCTACACGGGCCAGAAAGGACTGGTCCTGCGGCTTGTCGGGCCTGAAAGTCGCGGATATGGCCATGTTTCGGACAGCTAGGGCGAGATCCTTTCCAAAGCATGAAATTCGACCCTTGTGTTCGTACAATAGTGCAAGTTTTGCAGTAACTTAACGTGATGTTATGGCGCCCGGATGTAAGGCTCGGGGCACCATGGCCTCGCCGCATTTTCGTATCGTCATTTGGCTCGTTGCGATCCTTCCGGTCGTGGCTGCGCGCCCGGTTTTCGCGCGCGATGTGAGCGCCGAAGTGGCGATCGTCACCGATTATCGCTTTCGCGGCCTCAGCCTGTCCGATCATATGCCCGTGATCCAGGGCGGCGTCGATGTCGAACAGGATGGGTGGCAGGCGCAACTGTGGGGCTCCACCCGGGCGGATGGGGACGCGGAAGGGCGCGAGATCGACCTGTATCTTGGCCGAGCCGGTTCGGTTGGTGCCCTCAACTATGAGGCCGGCGCGCGCGCATATTTCGTCAAATCGGCACCCGCCTATTTCGAAGTGACCGCGCAATTCAGCCGCCCGCTCGGCCCCGTCCAGATCGCTGCGGAGCTAAGCTATGCGCCAGCGCAGGCCGGACTTGGCGACAATCTCTATGGGGCTGCGACGTTGTCCGTATCGCCGCTCGCCGGGCTCATGCTGAGCGGGCGGGCCGGGATCGAGGATAGCGCGGCCTGTGGCCCGAAAAGCGATTGGGAAGTCCGCGCTGCATTCGAGACGAAGCCACTGCTGTTCAGCGCCGCGATCGTCCAGGCGCGGGGCCAAAGGCTGAACTCCGAAGAACGCGCCCCGGCGGGCGTCTTTATGCTCCAGCTGGGATTCTGAAGATGATGAAGTTTGAAATTGCCTCACTGGCGTTCACGCTCGCAGCTTCCGGGGCATCGCCAGAGGAGATACCCCAGGCGGCTCCTGTCGAGGAGATCGTGGTCACCGCGCAGCATCGTCGCGAACCGATCGGCGACACGCCGATCGCGATCAGCGCCTTTGACGGCAGCTTCGTTCATCGTGCCCGGCTCGACGACATCAAGGACCTGGTGGCCTTCGCCCCCGGTTTCGCGGGAGCCTCGGACGACAGCTATATCGAGGATCTGGCGGTACGCGGCATTGCGTCGAACGACTATGGCATCGGCGGCGAGCCATCGATCGGGATTTTCAAGGACGGCATCCATCAGGGCCGCACCGGATCTGCGGTGACCTCGCTCTACGATATCGAGCGCGGCGAGGCGCTGCGGGGACCGCAGGGATTTCTGTTCGGGCGCAACGCGATCTCCGGCGCGATCAGCGTCGTGACGCGCAAGCCCGAGTTGAACCGGTCGAGCGGGGTCCTGACCGCGGGTTATGGCGAACCCGACCGGGTTGAACTCGACGGGGCGGTGAACATACCGCTGGGGCCCAACTGGGCGATGCGGATGGCCGCCTATCTGCTCGACACCGACGGCTGGATCGACAATGCGGCGACCCCGGGCCACGACCGGATCATGCGCCAGTTCAAGGCCGCGGGTCGAGTCAGCTTGCGCTACGAACAGGGCGCACTCAGTGCCTGGGTCATCGGCGAGCATGAGCACCGGCGCCTGGACGGTACACCCTATCGCGCCGCCAATGCCGACCGCGAAGTCATTGACGCGATCGATTCGGCGCTGGGAACCCGGATCGTCATGCGCGGCGACGGACGGTCGATCGATAGCGATCTGCTCAACCCGCGGGACGATGGCGATATCACCAGCGTTACGGCGCAGGCCGAGCTCGATCTGGGCTTTGCGACGCTGACTGGGATAGCGGGCTATCGCGGCCACCGCTTCGTCTATGAGGAGGATTATGACGGCACCGCCGAGCCCTTCGGTATCTATCGCCAGTTTCAGTCGGGTACCTATGCCAGCGGCGAGCTGCGGCTGGTCTCAAGCGCTAAAGGCTCGCTGAGCTGGACGGCCGGCCTGTCCGCTTATCGCGAGACGGTGAAGGCCCGCTTCACGGATGAGGCGGACGAGCGCTACATCTGCCTTGCCGGCTATGGCTATGCGAGTTGTGACGAGCTGACACAGGACCTGTTCGGCATGGTTTACACCCCTTCCGCCGACGGCATGTTCGTTCAACCCAATCATGCGCGGAACATCGCGACCGGATTTTCGGCCTATGGCGACATCAACCACTGGGTTTTCCCGCGCCTGCAGCTAGGTGCCGGGCTCCGCTATAGCTGGGATCGCAAGCGCTTTGCCCTCGACGTGCCGCAAACCACGAGCAGTCTCCGCAATATCTGGACCTTCACTTATCGTACCGACGGGTTCGTCGAGGATGCGCGGAGCTGGCAGGGTGTCACGCCGCGCCTATATCTGCGCTGGAAGCCCCAAGAGCGCGTCAGCATCTACGCCAGCGTATCGCGCGGTTACAAGGCTGGCGGCTTCGGCACGTTCACGCTCGAGGCACCGTCGCCGATCCACGATTCCGGGCTGGTTCCGATGGGCACGCGTCCGGATGCGTTCGATCCCGAGACCGTCTGGAGCAAGGAACTGGGGGTCAAGGCAAGCCTCGCGCAGGGCCGGTTGCACCTCGATATCGCCGCCTTCGACTATCTTTACGCGAACCTACAGACCAACTTCTACAACACCGAAACCCGCGCGCAGGAGGTGATCAATATTGGCGAAGTGCGCGGGCGGGGTGTCGAGGCGGCACTCACCGCGCGGCCCGCGGCCTGGTTCGACTTGCGCACTTCGCTCACCTGGACGCGGACACGCACACGCGGCAATCGAGGCTGCACCCTCGATGATTGTGGCGGGCTGACCAATCCCGAATGGGCGTCGAGCGGTGTCGCGACCTTCCGCCATCCGTTCGGTGCCGATGAAGCGAACCTGTCGATCGAGTGGATGTGGCAGGGCAAATCGCGCGAAGCTTGGGATTGGCGCGGCATCGTGCGGCGCGACCCGGCGGTCGTGGCCAACCTGCTGCTCGGCTACCGCTGGGGGGATCGGGTCGAGGCTAACATCTATGTCCAGAATGTGTTCGATAAGTTGTGGTATCAGGGCGCGCTAAACGGCGGCGACTTGGACCCCGCGTCCGTCTGGGGCGTGTCGCAGCCGCGCAACATCGGGATCAACGTCAGAATCGACTTGGGGTACTAGCGCCATCGCTTGTTGCACCGGAGCGGCGGGGAATTTTAGAATATTGGGCAGCATTCTTCACGGCGTTGGGGCGACCGCCTTTGGGCGATTCGCCTCGCTATGCCGACTGGGCGCTGTCGGCCATGACCCGCCTGTCTGCTCTCGCCGTAACCGGCCAGGCGACACCGGGCTTCAGTTCTGGTGGTTTCGGAGAGTGGCAGGTGCTTCTGAAAAATTTACCGTGAGTCCCGGCATCGGCCAGATCTATTAGCACGATTCAAGAAGCTGCTCATCCGCGCCAACTCTCAAATTGCTGCAAAAGGAAGGGCGGAGAATTCGATGCCGTGCGTCTAATGGCCCACGGAATAGCGATGAGAGGTTGTGTGGCCGCTGCGTATGGAAAGGATGTCGTCGAGCTCAGCCGGGAACTTCGTCCTGCGCTGATGGCTTTCTTTCTGCGGCGCGTGCACGATCATGCCGAGGCGGAGGATCTGACGCAGGAAGTGTTCTCGCGGATCGCGGCCCAGCCGGATGTGGCGATGCGCTCGGGCAGCGCCTACCTGTTTCAGGTTGCAGCAAACCTGCTGCGCGATCGCGCGCGGCGGCAGCAAGTGCGGCGCAACTACCGTGAAACCCTGGGGCAGATCGACGGCGAGGCGATCGAACTGATCGATCCGTTCCGCGTCACCGCCGCGCGCGGCTCGATCGCGATGCTGCGCGCTGCTCTGGATGAACTCGATCCGACGACATCGGCGATTTTCGTTCTGTATCGGCTGGAATATATGAGCAAGGACGTGATCGCGGAGAGCTTCGGGATTAGCGTGCGGACCGTCGAGAAGCACCTGGCCAAGGCATTGGCGCGACTGACGATGCGGATGGGGGATGCACTGTGAGCCCGCGCGGACCTTCGCCCGAGCGGTTCGAAGCCGCTGCGGTGTGGTGCCTGGCATTGGCGGAAGGGCCATTGTCGGATGAGCGGCAGCGCGCGTTTGACGAATGGTTGGCCGCTAACCCCGAAAACCTGACTGCATTCGAGCGGTCAACGAGCCTGTGGCAGCAGATGGGCGAGGCAGCGGCGTCACCCGAGTTCGCAGACGTGCGTGAGCGCGCGCTGGCGACATTCCGCCGCCGCAACCAGTGGCGCTGGGCACGGCGACCCGTTGCAGGTCGGGTGATCACGGCTGCAGCTGCGATGCTGATTGCACTGGGTGGCATTGGGTGGTGGTGGCAGAGTGCTCCGGAAATCTATCGTACCGGCGTTGGTGAGCGCCGTGTGGTGATGCTGGACGACGGATCGCGCGCGTCGCTCGATGCCGCAACCGAAGTGGATGTGCGGATGCATGGCGACCAGCGCGAGCTGCACCTGGTCGCCGGGCGGGCAAAGTTCGACGTCGCCAAGGACCCGCTGAAACCGTTCAGCGTGCGGGTGGGTGACAAGCTGGTCGTGGCAACTGGTACCTCGTTCAGCGTGGAGATCGTAAACCGAAAGCTCCACGTCATTCTTTACGAAGGCAGGGTTGTGGTCATCGACCGACCGATGGGGGCAGAATTACCCGCCGCGGTGGCGCCGGCATCGGGCGATGTTGATGAACCGATGGCCTTGACCCCGGGTCGCGAGCTAGTGGTGGACATCGCGGGTCGCTCGCCGTCACGATTGGGCAAAGCCGACCCAGTCCGGTCTCTCTCCTGGGAGGGGGGGCAGTTGGTCTTCGAGGATGAACCGCTGGGCCTCGCCGTGAACCGGATCAATCGCTATTCGGCGCGGCGCATCGTGCTCAAGGGCGCAACCGGGCAAATGCGTGTGAACGGGGTGTTCAACACCGGCGATGTCGAGGCCTTCGCGACCGGGGTCGAGGAAACGCTGCCCGTGCACGTGATACGCGAACGCGACGTCGTGACGATCACACCGCAATAGCTTGGCCTTTTTGGCCCGCTCATTTTTCTTGGATTGGCCCGGGCGGGAATTCGAACATGGCGCGTCTTATCCCCCCAGGCGCACCACGATGCCGGTTCAGGGGGACTTGCAATGACCATGACACGCAACATCAATCCGGCACTCTGTTCGATTGCGGCGATCGCGCTGGCTCTGCCCGTGGCAGCGGTCGCGCAGGTTCAGACCTATAGCTTCAACATCCCCGCGCAGGACCTGGCTTCGGCGTTACGGCAGTTTGCGCAAACCTCTCGGCAGCAGGTTTCCTTCAGCGGCGCGACCGTGCGGGGACTGCGCAGTGTGCCCTTGCATGGCGCGCACAGTGTCGATGGAGGGCTGGGTATCCTGCTGCGCGGCAGCGGCCTGACCGTTCGCCGCGCCGGGCGGGTTCTGGTGATCCAGAAGGCAGAGGCGAGTATCTCGCCCGTGTCGACGCAAGCGTCTGGCGGGCGCACGCCGGGTGACACGGCCCAGCAACAGGAGTCGGCGAGCGAGGCTGATACGCGCGATACCGAGATTGTCATCTCGGGCTCACGCATCGACCGTCCGGGATTTGAATCTCCCACTCCGCTTACCCGAGTCAGCGCCCAGGAGCTGAGCGTCGCAAGCCGCGCCAATGTCGGTGCAGCGCTTGCGGACTTGCCCCAGTTCAAGGCGGGGCAGTCGCCCCAGACCTCCGGCACCAACGCCCAGGCCGGGCGCATGCCGGTGGACTTGCGCGGCTTGGGCGCGGCGCGCACGCTGGTCCTGCTCGACGGGCGCCGGTTCGCGAGCGATAACGATCTCAGCACCATTCCCTCGGTGCTGGTGAAGGATGTCGACATCGTCACCGGCGGCGCATCGGCCGCCTGGGGTTCGGGCGCGGTCGCCGGCGTGGTCAATGTCCTGCTCGACCATGACTTCAAGGGTGTGAAGCTGGGCGCGGAAGCCGGCATCTCCACCTATGGCGATGCGGGACAGCGTCGGCTGGAAGCCGCGTTCGGGACCGAATTCGACGGCGGTCGCGGTCACTTCATGGTCGGTGGCGAATATCTCGAAAACGACGGGCTGATGACCAAGACGGCGCGCGAGAATACCGGCCGCTGGGTGCTGCTGACCCAAAATGGCGTTTCCACGCTGACGCCCAATGTCGGCTACGCCAACGCCTTCATCGGCGGGATCATCACGTCGGGCGTGCTCAAGGACAGGGGGTTCAATCCCGACGGCAGCCTGCGCACACCCTCGCTCGGTACCGCCATCGGCGCCAACATGATCGGCGGTGAATCGCCCTCGGACGACGATTACAGCCCGCTCGCCACGCCGCAGAAGCGGATCGCCGCGCTCGCCAATGTCTCTTACGAGGTTTTCGACAATGCAAAGCTGACGGTCGAGGGGCGCTATTCGCGCTATTGGGGCAATTACACGTGGTTTGGTGACCATAACCGCGGCAACATCACGATCCAGCGGGACAACGCATTCCTGCGTCCAGAAATTCGCGCGCAACTCGATGCGGCCGGCCAGACGAGCTTCACGATGGGCCGGTATAATTCTGACCTGTCGTACACCTCGATCGACGTCGCACGTGAGGCGTATCAGGGCACGGTCGCGCTCGATGGCAGCTTCGGCGGTGGCACATGGCGCTATGGCGCTTATTACAGCTATGGCGAATACCGCAACGACATCGACACGCCCGGTTTTCGCAAGACGGTTGAATTTGCCAATGCGGTCGACTCGGTGATCGGGCCGGGCGGAACGCCCGTCTGCCGGATCGCGCTGACCAATCCCGCCATCAGTTGCGTGCCGCTGAACCTGTTCGGCGAAGGCGCACCCTCGGCGGCGGCCATCGCCTATGTCACGGGTACGCCGAGCCTGCGTTCCACCACGCGGTTGCACACATTCGGCGCCGATTTGCGCGGCGAGCCGGTCGAGCTGCCCGCGGGGCCGGTGTCGATCGCCGTGGGCGTGGAGGGCCGCTGGGAATCGATCGAGTCGGTCGCCGGTGTACTGGACCGTCAGCGCGTATTCGCGACATTCCAGTTCGGTGACCTTTCCGGAAAGGACTCGGTCAAGGAAGCGTTCGGCGAGGTCGTGATCCCGATCCTCAAGGGCGTGCCCTTGCTCAACAAGCTCGAGTTCAACGGCGCCGCGCGCTATTCCGACTATCGCAACAGCGGCGGCATCTGGGCGTGGAAGCTGGGTGCCACGAACGAGTTCCTGCCCGGCGTGGTCGGCCGCGTGACGCGCTCGCGCGATATTCGGGCGCCCGGTCTGAGCGACCTCTACACCACCCGGACGCAAAGCTATGTCGGCGTGGTCGATGTCAATCCGGTGACCGGCGTCAGCCAGAGCGTGACCGCGCAGGTCATTGGTGGCGGAAACGCTAATCTGCTGCCTGAGGCGGCTGATACCTGGACGGCGGGCATTACCACCTCGCCGCTGCGCGGCTTGACCGCGTCGCTCGATTACTTCGACATCACGATCAATGGCGTGATCGCATCGGTGGGGGCGCAGGACGTGATCAATCGTTGCCGTGCCGGAAACGAGGATCTGTGCGGGCGCATCAGTCGCGATGCCGGCGGGAATCTGATCGAGGTGCGGGCGGTCCCGGCCAATCTTCAGCAATACCAGACAAACGGCGTCGACGGCGAGATCGCCTACACCACCACGCTCGGCGGCGACCCGTCCAAAAGGCTCAGCTTCCGGCTCGTCGGCACGTGGGTCAACAGCCTCACGATCGACGACGGCATCACCACGGTCGAATATGTGAAGAACACCAGCTACGCGTTCGTGACCGGCATGCCCGACTGGCGGATCAACGGTAGCATCGGCTATTCCCACAATGGCTTCAACGCGGTGGTGCGCGGCCGCTATATTGCTCCGGGCTATTACAACCGGAACCAGAACATCACGAACAACCGGGTTCCAGCCTATGCCTATGTCGATCTGCAGTTGAGCCAGACGATCGCGGCTGGCGGGCGTGAGCTGGACATCTACGCCAACGTGTCGAACCTGCTCGACAAGGATCCGCCGATCGCCTCGCTGTTCTCGCCCTTCTACGATACGATCGGCCGGTTCGTGACGGTCGGCGCGCGTATCCGGCTGTAAGGGGACCATAGCGATGAAGCGCCGTTCGTGCATTCACGCGGCCATCGCCGGGATGGCGGCGGCCGCCGCCCCGGGCATCGCCCAGGGTCAGCCGGTCGAGCGGCTGCAGTTCGAAGCACGCGAGGCGACATGGATGGCGCCCGATGTGTCGCCCGACGGGAACACGATCCTGTTCGACCTGCTCGGCGACATCTATGCGCTCGACGCCGCCGGCGGTGCGGCGCGGCCGCTGCTGACAGGCGATGCGCTCGAGACCCAGCCGGTGTTCTCACCCGATGGCCGGCAGATCGCCTATATTTCCGACAAATCGGGGGCGGCCAATCTGTGGGTGGCGAATGCCGACGGGAGCAATGCGCGCAGATTGTCGAGCGACACCGATCCGGCGATCTATTCCTCGCCGGGCTGGTCGCCGGACGGGCGCTTCATCTATGTCTCGCGCACGGTCCACAATATCCTGGCGTTCGAACTCTTTGCCTATAGCGCGCAGGGCGGATCGGGAATCAAGGTCACGCAAGCGCGACCGACTGGAACCGAGGGCCATGCGGACCGCATCAATACGTTGGGCGCGGTGGCGTCGCCCGAGGGAGCCTATCTCTATTACGCGCGCAAGACCGGCGGGTTGTGGTCGGACAAAGTGCTGCCGCATTGGGAGATCGTGCGGCGCACGCTCGCCACCGGCGTCGAGGACCGCATCATCACCTCGCCTGGCGCGGCGATGCGGCCTGCCTTGTCGCATGACGGCAAGCAGATCGTTTATGCCAGTCGCTCGGGCGCGCAGACCGGGTTGCGCATTCGCGACCTCGCGACCGGAGCGGATCGCTGGCTGAGCTTTCCGGTCGATCCGGACAGCCAGATGGGCGGTTATTATAACGACCTCGTGCCGCGCGTCGTATTTCTGCCGGGCGACAAGGAAGTTCTGACAGCGATCGACGGCAGATTGACGCGCATCCGGGTCGCCGATGGGGTGCGAACAGCAGTGCCGTTCACGGCGCCTGTCGATCTCGCGGTGCGCGCGAATACGCGGGTCGAGGTGCCGGACGAGACCGGGCCGGTGCGGGTGCGGGTGATCCAGGCCCCGCGTCTGTCGCCGGACGGCCGGTTGATCGCGTTTGGCGCGCTCGGCACGCTCTACATACAAGATCGCGCAGGCGGGATGCCGCGCGCGGTTGCGGGCGTCGAGGGTATGGCCTTCCAGCCAGCCTGGTCGCCCGACGGCCGGACTTTGGTGTATGTAACCTGGAGCGGCGAGGGCGCTGGCGGCGGTGCGCTATGGGCAATTCCCGCATCAGGGGGCAGGCCGCGGCGGCTGTTGCAGGCTCCGGCCTATTACAGCGAGCCGAGCGTATCGCCCGATGGGAGGTCGGTCGCGGTGCTGCGCGCAACCAGTATCGAGCGGCTGCAATCCGCGTCCGACCTTCAGGCCAGTCGGCCAACCGACATCGTGCTGCTCCCGATGGCGGGCGGCGAGGGGAGGGTGGTCGCCAGCAAATCGGGCATCAAGGCGCTGTCGTTCGATGCGAAGGGCGACTGGCTGCGCTACATGAGCGGGCCGTCGGTCGAGGCGGTGGCGGTGCAAAGCGGCGCGCTGCGACGCGTGTTCGACCTGCGCGTGCCCAACTCCAATCGCTATTTCAATGATAACCAGACCCCGCCCGAAGATATCCGACTAAGCCCGGACGGGACGCGGATGCTGGTCAAGGCGGCGTCGCAAGCCTGGCTGCTGGAGGTGCCGCCATCCATTTCGGCTGATCCGCAGGCGCTGGAGCTGTCGCGGCCAGCCGTGTTCGGCGTGCGGTTGACCGATATCGGCGCCGACTATCTCGATTGGTCCCGCGATGGGCAGACCGTGATGTGGTCGCTCGGCGCGAGCGTTCGGACGATCGATCTCGCGCAGGCGACGCGCCTCTCCAAAGGGGTTGCCGAGGCGCAGGCAGCGAACATCGAGGCGGTGGTCGAACTGCCGCGCGATACGCCCAAGGGGACGATCGTGTTGCGCGGCGGCACGGCGATTACGATGCGCGGCGACGAGGTGATCGCCGGCGCCGACGTGGTGATCACCGACAATCGCATTGCTGCGATCGGGAGGACCGGCACCGTCACCGTGCCTGCGGGCGCCACGATCCTCGACGTGACCGGTAAATACCTGACGCCCGGCTTCGTCGATACGCATGCGCATTGGTTCGAACTGCCGCGCCAGGTGCTCGAAGTGAACCATTGGAGTCTGCTCGCCAATCTCGCTTATGGCGTGACCAGCGGGCTGGACGTGCAGCCGTTCACGGTCGATGTGTTCGGCTATCAGGACATGATCGACGCCGGGATCATGGTGGGACCGCGCGCCTTCTCGACCGGCCCGGGCATCTTCGTGAACAGCGAGATCAACTCGGCAGCTGAGGCCCAAGCCGTGTTGACGCGCTATCGCGACTATTATCGCACGCGCAATCTGAAGGCGTATCTCGTCGGCAATCGGGCGCAGCGCAAGCTGGTGGTCGAGGCATCGGGCAAGATGGGCATGATGGCGACGACCGAGGGCGCCAGCGACTTCAACCTCAATCTGACCCACGCGATCGATGGCATGGCAGGCAATGAGCATAATCTGCCGCTCACGCCGCTGCGCGAGGATGTCGTGAAGCTCTATGCGTCCTCGCGCATCGGATATTCGCCGACCTTCGGCGTGCTCTATGGCGGATTTGCGCCCTATGACGACCAGGTGATCGCGAGCGCGATCGACCAGGATGCCAAGCTTGCGCGTTTCGTTCCGCCAGGCATCATCGAGGGCAAGATGCGCAACCGCGTGTGGACGCCGCCCATCGATCGGTCCTTCGCATCGTTTGCCGCTGACGCGTTGCGCATCCGCAAGGCCGGCGGGCTGATCGGAATCGGCAGCCACGCGGTCATCCAGGGCCTTGGCTATCACTACGAGATGCGCTCCTATGCGCAGGGCGGCGCGACCCCGCATGAAGTGCTCCGCGCCGCGACGCTCGAGAGCGCCGAGGTGATCGGTCGCAAGGCGCAGATCGGCAGCCTCGAGCCCGGCAAATATGCCGACATCCTGATCCTGAGCGCCAATCCGCTGGAGTCGATCGAGAATGCGGCGGCGATCGACAAAGTGGTCAAGAACGGTCGCCTCTATGACGCAGCAACGCTCACCGAAGTGTGGCCGCGAAAGAAGGCGATTCCCGATCGCTGGTTCACCAAGGCACGGCGCAACTGAACGCGCGAGGATAGACGAGAGATGAAGATGACCCGGCGTACGCTTTTATCCGCCGCTCCGGCAGCAACAATTGCCAGCCAGCTATCGGCCCGCCACGCCGGTGCAGCCGGAACCCGGAGCGACATCCTTGGCATGACCGCCGTCGATCTGGCGGCTGCGATCCGGCGGCGCGACGTGTCGAGTCGCGAGGTGATGACCGCGCATCTGGCTCGTGTCGACGCGCTCAACCCCCGCTTCAACGCCATTGTCTCGCGCGTCGATCGCGACCAATTGCTGCGTGAGGCAGCAGCGCAGGACGAGGAGGCCGCGAAGGGCGCGTTTCGCGGTCCACTGCATGGCTTTCCGCATGCCGTGAAGGACACGGCGCCAGCGAAAGGGATCGCGCACACGCAGGGCTCGCCTCTGCTGCGCGACAATATCGCAGCCGCGGACTCGCTGGTGGTCGGACGGATGCGCGCGGCAGGAGCGATCTTCACGGGCAAGACCAACGTGCCGGAATTTGCACTTGGCTCGCACAGCTTCAACCCGGTGTTCGGCGTGACACGGAACGCCTACGATCCGAGCAGGTCAGCGGGGGGCAGTTCAGGCGGCGCCGCGGTCGCGCTGGCGCTGTGCATGGTCCCGCTCGCCGACGGCAGTGATTTCGGCGGATCGCTGCGCAATCCGGCGGCGTGGAACAACGTCTTCGGCTTCCGTCCATCATTTGGGCGCGTGCCGTCGGCGCCTTCAAGCGACGTGTTTGGCCAGACCTTTGCGACTTCGGGGCCGATGGCACGGACGGTGCGCGACACTGCGCTGTTGTTGTCGGTTCAAGCCGGAGCGGATCCGCGCGCGCCCTTCTCCCTCAGGGACGATCCGGCGATCTTCGCGACATCGCTCGAGCGCGAATGGAAGGGCAAGCGGATCGGTTGGCTCGGCGACCTGCAGGGTGCCTTGCCGATGGAGGCGGGAGTGCTTGAAACGTGCGAGAAGGCGCTCGCGGCGTTCCGGGCAATCGGGATGCGGGTCGACGCGGCGAAGCTGGACGAACCCGCTGATGCGATGTGGCGGACCGCAGTGACATTGCGCTACGGCTCAGTCGGGCCGGATCTGATTTCCTTTGCCGAACGGCCCGAGCAGCGCGCGCAAATGAAACCGGAAGCGCTTTGGGAGGTCGAAGGATATCGCAAGCTGACCGCGATCCAGATCACGCAGGCGCAGATAGGGCGCACGCGCATCTTTGAGGCGTTCCGAAAGGCGTTTGCGACGTTCGATTTCCTCATCCTTCCCACCGCGCAGGTGTTTCCGTTCAAGGCCGACCAGCGCTGGCCGACTGAGATCGCCGGACGGAAAATGGACAGCTATCATCGCTGGATGGAAGTCACGTTGCCTGTAACGATGGCCGGATTGCCCGCGCTGTCGGTGCCGGCGGGTTTTGGGGGGCGCGACCAGTTACCGATCGGGATGCAGATCATTGGACCGGCACAGGCTGATCTGGCCGTTCTGCAGATCGGCCATGCCTATGAGCTTGCCTCACCCTGGATCAAGCGCGCCTTGCCGATGGAACCCGGGACATAATATGCTTTGCGATCAACGCCCTTAACCTTTGCAGGTGCGTCGCCTCAGGTCAGCATGGCCCGTTGATCCAAATCCCGCTTTTTTGCTCAAAACGCGCTTTGCGGTAGACGTATCTTGAACTGTCGCTCTGGTTTTGGGCGCGACCGGTGCAACGATCCAAATTGGTGGCCTTGGTACGGCATTTCGGCGTGCCTGACGACACCTCGGGACAGGAAATTAGTCGCTCAGAAAGAGGCTCGGTCTAGGCCCCGCACAAGGCTGGTACGACCCGTGCTAGCGGCTGGTGCGCACGAATTTGACAGTCGCCTCACGACCAACCGACGCAGAAGCACCAACGATTGAAGTCGCACCGTTCAGGCTCGGGAAGTCTTTGGTCGCATCGATTGCGAATCTCGCGCGTTGTTCCAACCGCAATAGACGCAGTGGAGAGCGACCATGGACGACACCCATACTAAAACTCAGTCCAGTCCCAATCAATCGACCGAACCCGGCGAGAAGGGCCTCGCGCCGAACAGCGAGACGCAGACGCAGCCCAGCCCCAATATCTCGACTGAGAACCAAAAGGAGGGAGATGCGCGTAGCCCAAGCGACACGCTCGATCGGGGCCAGCAGACCGAAGGCGGCCAGCCACCCGAAGATGTCGAGGATCGTCCAATAGTCGGATCGGTCACGCCTGACGATTACCCCAAAGATCAACCGGACCATTAAGCGATGAGCGCCAGCCGGTGGCCGTCGCGGTTGTGGCTGATCCGTCATGGGCAGAGTGCGGGCAATGTCGCGCGCGACGCTGCGACTGCGGATGGGCTGCATCGCATTCCCCTCGACGTTCGAGATGTCGATGTGCCGCTTTCATCGCTCGGGGAAGATCAGTCGCGCGCGCTGGGTGCGTGGTTCGCACGTGGCCAAGGCGGTGGCGTGCCCGACGTCATTCTATCCAGCCCCTATTTGCGCGCGCTCGATACAGCGCGGCTTTTCCGGGACGCGGGTGGTGCCGCGTCCGATGAAGCAATCTGCTCCGATGAACGCCTGCGCGAAAAGGAGTTCGGTATTCTCGACGGGTTGACCGTGGCGGGCATTCACGCCGAAGCTCCACAACAGGCTGAGTTTCGCCGGCTGCTGGGGAAATTCTATCATCGGCCACCAGGCGGCGAAAGCTGGTGCGATGTCATTTTCCGCCTGCGCGCGCTGTTGGATACCGTTTCGCTTCACCACGGTGGGCGTAACGTGATGATCGTAGGCCACCAAGTCGTTGTTCTATGCCTGCGCTATATCCTCGAGAACTTGAGCGAAGCGGATATTCTGGCGATCGACCAGGCTGGCGATGTCGCGAACTGCTCGGTAACCGAATATGCCTATGATCCGACCAGCGGAAAAGACGGCGGATTGACGTTGGTGCGATACAATGTGACCGCACCAGTCGAGGATTCTGCCGCTGCGCGGGTGACCCGAGCACCTGACGCGATGGTCGGCGCCCGGGGATGATCGCGCTCGATACCGCATGGGGCACGGCCCATCCGCTACCACCGCCGCAAGAGGGCACCGACAAGAATGAACGTGGTCGCGTACTGACGGTTGGTGGTTCGACCACCGTGCCAGGTGCGTTGTTGCTCACCGGTGAAGCGGCCCTTCGGGCAGGCGCCGGCAAGATCCAACTGGCGACGGTGTCCACCGCCGCTCTAGGATTGGGTCTGCGCTTTCCCGAGGCTGCGGTGTATGCGCTCGCGATCAACGCCGACGGCGAGTTGGCGGCAGGAAACGCGCGAGAGATCGTTCACTGGATGACGTTGAACGACGCGCTGGTGCTTGGGCCCGGCACCAGCCAGAAAGCTGATGGCGCTGACCTTATTGCCGAGATCGCACGATCAGGCGCCAAGATGCCGCTATTGCTCGATGCTGCGATGCTGCATTTCCTTCCCCGGGTGGTCGAAGAGATCGTGGCCTATAGCGGTCCAAAGATACTGACCCCGCATCCGGGCGAGATGGCCACATTGATGAATTGCGCGCCGGAGGATATTTGCTGCGAACTGACAGAGGCAGCCGCAGCGCGGTTCAACGCCACTGTGGTACTAAAATCGTCATGCACCTGGATCGCGACACCGGGGCAGCCCAGCGTGCTGTACGATCAAGGCAGTCCGGGCCTCGCCACTGCGGGCTCGGGCGATGTTCTAGCCGGCATCATTGGTGGTCTGCTCGCGCGACAGGTGCCAGCGCACGAAGCCGCGGCGTGGGGCGTATGGGTTCATGGCGAAGCCGGACGCAAACTCGCCGAGGAAGTTGGCGTGCTCGGTTTCCTCGCGCGCGAAATTCTTCCACTTGTGCCTTCGTTGCTGCGATACGAGTAGCGCCGCGCGCCAGCCCTGACCTTCACTCGTTATCAGGCAAATAGTCGAACCCGGTCACGTCAGGATGTTGGCGCACCAGGCTTGAGAAGTTTTCAATCTGGTGATCGCGGGTGGTGCTCAAGGTTGCTCCGAATTCAAGCGTCTCCCCGTCCATCCGCAGGTTAGTGGTCGCCAACTGGAAGCCAGCTTCCTGCAATTGTGCCTGGAAGTAGTCATCGGACAACATTGCGTCGCGTCGGTACCGGATCTTAATCCGGACATAGCGCCTTTGCGGCAGGAATTTCTCTGACACCGTAACGGCAGACAGGACGACTAGGGTCGCAACCGTTCCGGCAGCGGCTAGGCTGTAGAAGCCGACCCCGAAGAGCATACCCAATGTCGCGGTGGTCCACAGCGAAGCCGCAGTAGTCAGCCCTCTGACGTTTAGCCCCTCCCGGAAGATGACCCCGCCGCATAGAAAGCCGATGCCCGTCAGGACACCATGCGCCATGCGGACGGGGTCAATGCGGATGACGTCTGAGGGGGTGTCGCTCAGCCACTGTACCTGATGGACTGCTGCCAGCATCAGCAATGCCGAGGACAGACTGACCAATATGTGGGTACGAAAACCCGCCGGGCTGGCGCGATACTCGCGCTCCGCACCAATAATCGCGCCAGCAATAATCGCGCCAGCAATGGGCATTGCCAAGTCCAAATCTAGCAGGTTCATCCATGCCCTCCGTCCACACGATCAGCGTCGCGGCATATCACAATCATCAGCCCCAACATGGCGACAAGGCATGAGGCAATCGGCCAGCCTGCAGTCGGCGCAATACCAAGGTGACCGTGCTTTCCAGCCTGTCGATGTTCATTCTGCTCACTCACGGCATAAGCAGCAGGCCGATCAACGCTCCCGATACGACGGTCGCTGGCGCGACCCAACTGCCCTTGGCACGCCACACAACGAGTAGTGCGCCACCGAACAGGATCGCCGACAAAGCGGGATTGGTGATGCGGCCAGCGGTCGCCATACCAAGTTCGATGCAGGTGGCGGCGATCACGCCGACGACTGCGGCAGCGACGCCTGCGAGCAGTTTGTGCAGCGCCGGATTTTCGACCAGCGCTTCCAGGCGCTCGAACAGAATCAGCGAGAATGCAAAGGCGGGCAGGAACATCCCCGCGGTGATCGCCAGCGCCCCGCCTAGGCCGCCGGCCACATAGCCGGCAAAGGTCGCGAAGATCACGAGTGGGGCGGGCATCACGCCCGCCAGCGCAACCCCGTCGAGGAAGGTCGCGTCGCTGATCCAGCCGCGTCCTACGGTATCCGTCCGGACATAGGGAATTGCGGTATAAGCTCCGCCAAAGGTCAGCAGCCCGCCTTTGAGACCTGCGATAAGCAGGGCTGTGAGCGTTACCGGGTCCCGCGGCAGATCGGCGGGACCGACAGCGGACAGGTCGAGGTATCGAGTGCCAATCGCGGTCAGGATCGCAACGACGACCACGCCCCAGGCGGCCACCGGACGGTGCGACAGCGCGTAGGTCAACCCGGCGGCCACCAGCGGAATCCAGAAGGGAACTCCGATAAGAGTCGCGAGCAGGCTAGCGAGCGTGATCGCGCCAAGCAGCCAGGTTTCGAGGATGTGCCCCCCAATCCTGACGACCGCGCGTAAAATGACTGCGAGCACCACGACCTGAACGCCTAACAATGCGCCCGACAGGCCGGCATTGCCGGCAATCCAATTCACATAGAGCCAGCCAGCCGCCAGCATCAGCAAGAGGCCGGGCAGCATGAAACCCAGCCCCGCGAGCAGGCCGCCGATGCGTCCGCGTGCGATCATGCCGAGATGGACGCACAGCTCATGCGCCTCGGGGCCGGGGAGCACCTGCAGCACAGCGAGAAGCCGGTTGAACCGCGCGGAGCCGATCCAGCGTTCCTGTTCGACCAGCGCCTGTCGCAGCATCGCAATTTGCGCGACCGGACCGCCAAAGGCGAGCGCACCGAACCTCAGAAACTTGAAGAACAGTGCGGAGAGACTGAGTTGCGGCGGGCCAACGCCATCTGATCCGGTCACGCGCGGTCGCTCCGCGCAGAATTGGTCGTCTGTGCACGCCCGTTACCGCTTGCATCACGGCACCATGGATAAAGCGTGTCACCCATCAGCATGCCTGCCTGACGCTGTTGGAGATCGTCCCTGGAGAGCCAGAACAGTCGCAGCGAGGGCGCGAGGAGACCAGCGGCATCGGCCGGGATATCGGTTCGTGCCAGATCGGCGGCGTGAACGATCTTCGCCAGTTAGAGAAGCGCTTCGAGAGCCCTCAGGCCGAACGTATCGACTACAGCGTCGAAGGCGCACTTGATTCGCGAAACGAAACTGGCTCACACCGCGACGCTGGAGACCGATCTGAACGCCCACATCAGACAAGCTCATGCGTCAACCGGTGCGGGGAGTATGGCAGGTGTCGCGAGCTGGCCGCGATCCATGTCCAGATAGAATCGCGACTGAGCGTAGTGGCTCAGAAAGTATAGAATACTTGGGAGGGCTCCGGGCTTCTGCGCTCCGGCTTTCAGCACGGTTCGAGCCATCAGTTCTTCTGCTTCGCCAAGGGACGAAATATATCGCAGTATCTTGGGAAGCATGTGGCTTCGTGGGTCTCGCGCGCGTGCAGTGCGACGTGGCACGGACAAGTGACTAGCTGGGAACTTCGCCAAAAAGTTCATGATTCGCTGCTCGAAGGCTTTTGGTTCGAAGCAGTATCGCGCGAGTTCGACAGTGCGGGCGACGAGATCCTCCCGCGGCATGAGCGCCGGAACGATATTGGTCGCAAACGGACCCTGAATCGCACTTGTCCAGATCGGCCCGTCGATTCGCCCCTCGCGTTCAAGGCGGCGATAGAGATCGGTCCCCTGCGGCGCGGTCAGCACGCCGACCGCGACTTCCGGCAAAGGCGAATCCTGCAGGAATTGCCGCATCTCCTCGAACGTATCGACACTATCATGGTCGAAACCGAGGATAATGCCGGCGTGCACCCCGATGCCATGTCCGACGATCGCGTCGATTGCCTGGTGCATCGGTTGGATGAGGTTCTGGCGCTTTCCCGCTTCGCGCAAGCTCGCTTCGTTGATCGTCTCAACACCCATGAAGAACATCTTGAAACCCGCTTCGCGGCATAGATCGAGCATCTCGGTGTCGCGCGCGATATCCAGCGACGCCTGCGTGATGAACGACACACGCTCGTCGCCGCGCGCGGCGTTCCACGCGGCCAGTTCCAGCAAGACAGCCCGCGCCCAGCTACGATGAACGGTGAAATTATCATCGACGATGAAGATGCTGCGAAAGCCGACCGCATGGAGCTGATCGAGTTCGCGAAGAATCTGATCAATGTCCTTATGACGCTGCTTGCGGCCCTGATACTGAATTACGTCACAAAATTCGCAGTTGAACGGGCATCCGCGCGTGGTCTGCAACGCTCCGGACTGCGCGCGATCAACCGGATACAAGTCCCAGCGCGGAAGCGGCGACTTGCGAATATCCGCAAATCCCCCGCTATATTGATCTCGCCAGCGTCCCGCAGCGAGGTCGGCAAACAGTTCGTCGGCGATCTCCTCGAGCTCGCCGGTGACCAGAATGTCTGCATGGGGGCGCATGTCCTGAGGGCTGAGTGAGGCGAAGGGGCCGCCAATCAGGACCGTTCGACCGCGCGCCCTGAACCCTTTCGCCAGCGCGATCATGCGCCCCCGCTGCGACACCTTGCCCGTGATCGCGACGAAATCGACCTCCGCGTCCAGATCGACCGGCGAGATCGCCTCGTCCGTCAGGCGAATCTCCCAGCCCTCGGGGACAAAACCAGCCAGCGTCGCCGTGGTCAGGTCGGCCACGGACACATAGCCGCCGTCCGCCTCGTCCAGGACCTCGAACCCGTAATAGCTGGCATGCTCGGCTGCAGGATTGATGATGTAAATTGACGGCATGGTCTCAACTCACGCTTGCACTGACTTCTCGCCGTCCGTGTGCAGACGGGTTTGGTAGCTCAGTAGGGGTTCGAGGTGTCCAGCCAGGTACTCGGCGCGCGATGCGGTTCTGCGCACCTTGCCACTGGTGGTGCGCGAAATGGACCCCGGCGGAAGAAGTACCAGGTCACTGAGCCGCAATCCGTGTGTTTGGGCGACTGCGATCATCCCCGCTCGGATCATCTCGGACATGGCGTCGCGCGAAGTCCCACGTTCGACCTCGAACAACGCGATCACGGCCTCTTCGCCGTCGCGCTCGATCGAAAAGGCGGCGCCCATCGCGCCGTATCCGCGACTGCTCATCCGGATCACGACTTCGATATCGTCGGGGTGAATGTTCTCGCCGTGATGGACGATGACATCCTTCAGTCTGCCGGTGACGAAGAGTTCGCCCTCGAGTAGAAAACCGAGATCGCCGGTGCGTAGATAGGTGGCGCTGGCGTCTCCCTGGATTTGAGCGGCGAAGACGTCGCGGTCGTCGTCGATCGACTCGTATCCCTCGGCAACATGCTCTCCCTTGACCCAGATTTCGCCCTCGATGCCATCTGCGACGGGCCGCGCGCTGAAGGGATCGACGATCTCGACACGCGCACCGGGTGTGCCGCAACTGGTGACTTCGGGTGCCGCACCATCTCGAACACGCGCCAGAAGTCCGGACCTTGCGGGGCCGCCGCTCACATAGACCGTTGCTTCGGCAAGGCCGTAGCAGGGGAACAGCGATAGGGGGTCGAACCCGTTCGTGGCGAAGCGCTTCGCAAAGGCGCGCAGCGTTTCGGGCCGGACTTTCTCCGCGCCGCAAAAGGCGACCCGCCAGTTTGAAAGCTCGCATGATCGTGCCACCCGGTCTGCACGTCGGGTCACCAGGTCATAGGCGAAGTTGGGTGCACCGCTCACGGTCACCGCGTGCTCGCCAACCGCTTGGATCCAGGATTCCGGGCGTCGAACGAAGGAGAGTGGCGACATCATGAACAGCGTCGCGCCACTTGAGATTGCAAGGAGCAACTGTCCGACCAGGCCCATGTCGTGATGCATGGGAAGCCAGGTCAGGACGCGGCTGTTCTCATCGACCTGCATCGCTGTTCGCAGCATGGCGAGGTTGGAAACGAGGTTGGTGTGAGTGACCCGCACGCCTTTCGGCGCTGCCGTCGACCCAGAGGTGTATTGAAGCAAGGCGAGTGTCCCAGGATCGTGACGGCCCCGCACCGATGTCGGCGCGTGCTCGCCCGGGTCCCGATCGGCACAAAGTTCAAACCAATCTAGCTCAGGAAGCGCTCCAGCGAGCGCAGGCGAACCGGGCAGGCGCAATGCGTGGGCGACTTCGGCCGTCTTCACGATTGCGCGAAGGCGCTCGAGGGCGCGCGGGCGCGATGAGGTCGGCACAGGAACCGGGACCGCGTATGCGCCCATCGCCCCAAGTAGCGCAGCAGCAAATTCAGGCGAGGATTCTGCGGGAAGCAGGATGCGTTGGCCGCGCAGCCCCGAGCAGTCAAGCAATGCGGCAATGCGCTGCGCTTCGATCCACAACGCACCATAGCTAAGGGTGGTCGAGACTGCACCGCGCGAGTCGAGCATCGCGACCGCCAAGGCGTTCGGCTTATGCTCCGCCCATCGCTGAAGATCCGCAAGGATCGTCATGCAGCGCGTTGCCCGCCTTTCATATCCGCGATCCACGCCGCCAGACCTGCGGCGCTGGTAACCTCTTCCAAGAGGTCGAGCGGGATTTCGATCCGGAATTCATCCTCCAGCATCAGGCCGAAGGTCACAGCCATGTTCGAATCGCCACCCAGATCATAAAAGTCTGCGTACAATTCGATGCCCTGATCCTGAAACAACTCGTGGAACAGGGCGAGGACGCGCTGTTCGATATCGGTCATCGGATGTGTAACCTCTCAACGATGCTGACCAGCAGCTTGTAATACCGAAATTTTGAGCTAGCTCGAGCATATAGCCTGGCCACATAAGCGTCCATCATGGTTCACCGGATTCGGGATTTTCTCGATCGAGTGCTGCTCGGGCTGGTCGCCCGAGCCCTCGGTCGGCACCATCGCAGCGCGTTCGGCGCTGTCATTTCGTGCGCGCGATCGGATCATAGCTTGGCGCTTTTTTCCCTAATCTACCGCGCACAGCTGCACTGGTCCCGCGGCGATGCGGCGGCCGCCGACCGACTATGGCGGCGGCTTGAATGCGCGATGCCCGAGTCCAGCCTGTGGCCGCTTGCCCGTGCAAATGCCGCGCGCCTCTCGGGGGACCTCGTTGCACAGGGAGACATCCTAGCGACCGCGCATGCACGCGGGGTGCGGGATCCAATGATCGAAGCATCGATCGAACCATCACGCGAGGGGGGCAAGGTCGCTGCCGACCCGCGGGCAGTGATCGACGACACCTCCACGCCCCCAGCGACACTGTTTCAGGCCAGCATTCATCTTTCGGCTGATGGACAGCTAGCGGATGCGCGTTCGGGGCTCGATCGCCTGTTAGCCGACCGTCGCCTTGGATGGGAAGCGCGGGTGCAACTGGTCGCGCTGGATCTGGTAGAGAGATTCGGAACGGTTTCGACCCTTCCGGGCTGGTTCTCGCCGAAGCGGGGATCAGCCTTGATTCGCACTGACTCCGACGCGCTGCTTGTCGTATTCCTGCAACCTGGCGGTACGTTCGGTGTTTCGGCAAACGCGATCCACGCGCTACTGGGCGCTACGCCTCCAAACATTCTCTATCTCTACGATAGCAGGGCCCTGTTTCATCTTGCCGGCACGGATCGGTTCGGAGCCGGGTATCACGAGATGATCGATGGCATCCGGCTCTGTGCAACGCAGATCGGAACGAAACGGATCATGACTTTCGGGCGATGCGCCCCGGGCTTCACCGCGATCAAGGCGGGCCTCGATCTAGGCGCCGAGCGTGTACTTGCGATTTCGCCGGTCACGACAATGGTGACCAGCGAGATGAGCGAGGATGCCCGCGCGCCGGTTCTCCAGCGCAGACTGGCAGAAGCGCTTCCCGAACATGAGCGGGATGTGCTGCCACGATTGACGCGGGAAGACCGCACCAGCTTTGATATTTTCTATAACCGGGCTCATCGCCGCGACAGCGACTATGCGCAGCGGATCGCGACTGCGCCGTGTGTCAGCCTATATCCCTTGGACGAGCCAAACCGGCGCGACCCTATTGAGAGGCTGCTAGAGCCCCCGCTAGGCCGGGTCTCCGATCGGCTATCCTAGGCTGTAACAGTCGCGATTGAATGGCGTGGCCGACCTCAGCTGCAATCAACCTGGCCGTCATTCGAGCCCGGAACGCTCGTGAAATTTGCTGTCTCGCGCACATCCAGCTCCCGCAGCACGGGGGTAGTCCATGCCTCTTTTTCCGAAGCGGTATCGCGAACCTGGCTGCTCTGGGACATGTTTATCATCCTGCTGATTCTATCCGCCATTGGCGGCTGCTTGTCAGCTATGGACACAAAGTAATTGCAATCTCAATAGTAAAAGGGCTGAGCCATGCCTTGCAACGATCACGTCGAAAGAGCGAGGTTTGGTTTATGACGCAATCGGTGGAGCGTCGGATGCCCCACAAGGCTGGATCGCGATGACCTCGATCGCGGCGGTTGCGGGTCAGGGATCGTTGAGCAATTTGTGTCGGCGGATGCTGGCGGGGCTACGCATCTATGGCGCGGATGGCGAATCGCGTGCCGACCTGGACGCCGCGGCAATGGGCGTTGTCTATGCGCACCGCACGCCGGAAGACCGGTTCGATCGTCAGCCGATTGGCTTGGCCGGAGGGCGATACACGCTGGTCGCAGATTGCCGGATCGACAATCGTTCGGACCTGATCGCGGCTCTCTCCCTTGGCAGTGCGGCATCGCGACTGAGCGACGCCGGGATCGTCGCACATGCCTTTGAGGCATGGGGCGTTGCGAGTTTCGACCGTCTGCGCGGCGATTTTGCGATCGCAATCTGGGATCGAACTGATCGCCGGTTTATCGTCGCACGCGATCCGGCCGGTTGTGCGCCCCTCTTTTTTCACGCGCGCGATGGCGTCGTTGCGCTCGCATCCATGCCGCGCGCGCTCCACGCGATTGAGACTGTTCCGCGCCGGGCGGACACCGTGTTCATCACCAATGCAATCCGCCAGGGCGGCATGTTCGATGCCGCGAGTTTCTGGGACGGCATCGGTAGGGTGCTTCCCGGTCATCTCGGCTATCTCGATTCTAATGGCCTGAAGCAGGAGCGCTACTGGTTCCCGCCTGAACTGCGAAAGCGCGGCGGAAGCTTCGACGACTATGCGGAAGGCCTGAGGGAACAGGTCGAACGGGCGATTTCGCGACGACTGCGCGGAGAATTGGACGTTGCCACGCATTTGAGCGGGGGGCTCGATAGCGGCGCTGTCACTGGCGCCGCAGCGAGCGTTCTTCGTGATCGCGGGCGCGTCATTGCATTTACCGCCGGACCGCGAGAAGGGTTCGCCGCGCACAACGAAACCCGCATCGAGGATGAAACGCCGCTCGCGGCGGCGACCGCCCGACTTCATTCCAATGTCGAACATGTAGTTGTACGCCCAGGCCCTGACTGGGCGACCTCGGCGATCGAAACTGTCTTTGAATATTGGCAGGCCCCGACAACCAATATCTGCAACCTGGGCTGGAGCGAGCAGATCAACGAAGCTGCTCAGGCCCGCGGGTTGCGCGTATTGATGCCCGCGACGCTTGGAAATCTCGCATTGAGCTATGGCGGCGAACATATCTTCTCGGACCCGATGGCACAGGACGACTGGGGTCAACTCGCGAAGAACATTCTGGGGGAACTTCACGCGCCGATCGGCGTCGCGCGCGCCTTTGCGCGCATGGCCCGCGACTCTCTCAAGCGTCGCTTCAGGCCGGGGCAGGCGGGGAAGAGCTGGGCCTATTTCCCCGGAGATGAGCCATTTGCCGACATCGTCCTTGAACCGACCTATCGCGATATTCTCATGCGATCGGTCGCACGTGCCGACCGCGGCAGTATGCATAAGGGAACATGGGGCAGATGGGGGATCGACATCCGTGACCCCAGCACCGATCGCGACCTGATGGACTACGTCGCCTCGGTCCCGCTCGCAATGTTCCGCAAGAGCGGCGTCGAACGTGCGTTGATTAAGGCTGCAGCCGTTGGCTGGATCGCGCCCGAGGCGTTGACCGAGCGTCGCAAGGGACTCCAATCGGCCGACTGGTTCGAGCAGGTCGCGGCGCATCGAGACTGGCTGCACGATCAGCTTGATGCGATTGCCGATCATGAGGAGGCGGCAAGGATGGTGGGCATCGACCGGCTACGTCGGATTCTCAACGAGAACCCGAGCGATTGGCGAGACCCTGAGGTTTTCGCGCACTATCGCCACGCGCTGCTGCGCGGAATTTCCGCCGGTCACTTTATTCGTCGGGCGAGCGGAGCGAACCGGTGAGGTCAGCGCTGCGGCCTTTGTCCGCAGGGTTACCGAAGCGCGGCGAGTTGCGCGACGATCTGATCAGCCATTTCACCGATTCGGTCGCTGTCCCAGGGGCGCTGAAGCTCTAAGATCGGAACATGCTGTGCGAGCTTCAGGCACGTCTCAAAATGGACGGATGGATCGCCGATCATCGGCAGGAAACTCGCGCGATAGGTATTGGCGGCGAGCGCCTCGATCGCGCTGAACCCGTGCAGCGCGCGCGCGCGGACCTCAGTCCCGTTTGAACCCAGCACGAAGATCGCCTCTAGAGGCAAGGCCCGTTCAGGCTGGGCCGCGCGGGTCGGCACGACGTACTTGTCCATACCGCTCCGCACGCGCGTCAAGGTAAGAGCATCGCGGCCGGAGCGTTCGACTGCATCGCTCCACAAGCGCACGCGTGGAATCCCCGGCTGGGCGACGAACACCCCGTCGATGCTGCTGTTGATCACGCAGATGTCGTCGCTCAGAACCGCGTGCCCTCGGTCCAGAAATGCAGCGGCCAGCGTCGATTTTCCTGCCCGTGACGGCCCGGCGAACGCAACCGCCTGACCATCGAATACGATCGCGTTGGCGTGCAGCGGGAACATCCTGCGCTGGCAGAATAGCGCCCCCATCGCTGTGCCCATGAGAAACAGGCGGATTGTGACCTCGTCTGCAGCGGGATCGGGATCGACACGGATATCGGAGCCGCCGGACACATGAAATCGAGCTACCGAGGTGACCGAAACGGTTGCTCCCGTCTCGGTGACCGATAATCCATACGGATCTTTCGTGGTGGCAACACGAGGCACGTGTCCCCAACGGACGGTGAAGTCGGGCTGCGTATCCGGGTGTGAGGGGCGGAGTTCAGGAAGCTCAATCTCAGAGCTGAGCGTGAGACCGAACACGCGATAGACATAGGTTGTCATGCGCGGCGGCGGCCCCCGGTTATTCGGACACCCGGGCTCGAGCTAAGCATCGATCATCCGGATCATTTTTCGAACGGAAAGCTGCTCGATGAGGTTCGCAACCTCACGGATGCAACGTTCGGTGTCGACTTCGTAAAGTTCTTCAAGCCGTCTTACTAAGTCAGGGATTGTCACCGGCGAAGCCAGATACTCCCATATCCGGGCCCCGACAGGGTCAAGCCCGTAATATACGCCCGTCTCTGCGTCGAGCATTAGCGTTTCGCCATCCATTGAGGCGGTGATTAGGCCTTCAGTTCGAATCCAAATTTCCGATAAACGTTCGGGATCATCAAGCGCGCGTACTTCCGCTACGGGCATCGCCATAGGTTCTCACTCCAGGGGGAATCAACGACGAACTGGTACCATAAGAGATGTTGGTAACCGATTGTCGGCGATTGAGATCAAAGCGTACAAGGCTTACGCTTCCGTAGCCAGTTCAGGTAGTGAACTTGCCACTGGCACTCTGTAGAGACAGGCCCCCGCGTTGGGTAGGGCGCACCTCTGCCGAACAGCTCAATTGCGAAGACAAAGCTCGAGACGGTGGATGATCGGGTACCCCCACTGGCGCGACATCATCACTCACGCCCGCCCGTCACCCTGTTCAGTTCGAACCGTGATTGTGATCCCCGAACCCCTCCGCCGGAGTCTGTCTATCAAGTATTACCGGGGATCTCGGCATTCAGTTTATCCAGGGCGAGGGCAAGATCGGCTTTCGCGAATGGCTTGGCAAGCAGCAGGAGCGAAGGGTCAATTCCATCTCCTTCGGTATACCCCGAAATGACCAGTATTCTTGTCGAAGGACTGACTTCTCGCGTAGCGAGCGCGAGCTGGCAGCCACTCATCTCAGGCATCAGGTGGTCGGTAATCAGGAAGTCGGGCGAGAAGCCGTTCCGGATCATCTCCCACGCCTCGACTCCGGACACCGCGATCGTCAATTCGAAGTTGAGATCTTCCAGCATTTGAGCGGTCGACTCCCTGACTTCATCCTCGTCATCGACCAGCAGGACGCGGCCGCCACGTAGGATGTTCGCAACGCGTGGCTCTTGCCGCGGTGCTGTTGCAGTCGCTTCACTTTGAGGCAGCCAGAGGCAAATCTCGGTGCCCGCTCCAGGTCGGCTGTCAATCGACAGCGCTCCACCGAGTTGAGCAGCAAGCCCGTGCGCCATCGACAGACCGAGCCCGGTCCCTTTTCCGATCCCCTTCGTCGAGAAGAAGGGTTCAATCGCGCGCTGGCGAGTTTCCTCGTCCATGCCGATGCCGGTGTCGCGCACGCACAGGAACACAAACGCGTCATGCGGAAGCGTGCCAGGACGATCAGATCGATCAATGGCCCGTCCAACTGAAATCCGCAGCGTCCCTCCCTCGGGCATCGCATCGCGCGCGTTGACGCTCAGATTGAGCAGCGCCATTTCGATCTGGTTCGCATCTGCCCGCGCGGACGGAACATCAGATGGTGCTTCAAGATCGACTTTCACCCTCGGACCGACCGTTGTTTTCACAAGGTCGAGCATGTCGCTCGCGAGATCGGACAGATTGACCGCTTCGGGACGGAGCGGTTGCCGTCGGGCGAAGGAAAGCAGGCGATGGACGAGCGTCTTCGCGCGGTCGGCGGACTGAAGCGCGCCAGCGATGAGCCGCTGATCTCGCGCGTCGCCCAGGCCCTTGTGGTGCAGCCGATCCAGCGCTCCCAGGATCGGGGTGAGGAGGTTGTTGAAATCATGCGCCACCCCGCCGGTCAATTGACCCATCGCCTCTAGTTTCTGCGACTGGCGCAACGCTTCTTCGGCAGTGACCTGCGCCGTCACATTTCGGCTCGAACCGATAATCTTCGTAACGCGGCCATCAGGTCCCGTCAGCGGCACCAGTGTTGTATCCCAGTGTTGCTGTCCACCGATCAACTCGAAAAAGTCGCGGCGGTGATCGACTTCACCCGTTTCGACGACGCGCCGATAGCTTTCGAGCACCCGTTGGACGGCGCCGGGCGGCAGGATTGTTTCGACAGATCGTCCCTGAACGTCCTCAAGCGCAAAGCCGACATCGCGCGCGTGCGCGGGGTTGATCTGCTCAACGACAAACCTCCGGTCATTCGTGACTGCGATGACAAACAAGGAGTCGGGTGTATTCTCGAAATAGGCCCGGTAGAGCGCATCGACTTCGCGTCGTGCGCCTTCGGCGCGCTGCAACTCCAGCGTACGCGCCTCGACCCGTACTTCCAGCTCCGCGTTAAGCTGGCGAAGCTGATCTTCCACCGCGATCCGCTCGGTGACGAGCCGGATCCGCTCGGCGATTTCTTCCATGAAGCTGATGTCGTCTGCTCGCCACGCCCGCGGCTCGCGACCATTGAGGTACACGATCGTTCGCAATCGACCGTCGCGAACGAACGGGACAACCAGGATCGATCGTGTATCGACGTTGCGCGCGGTCTCAAGCGTGCGCGCCTCATCGCTGATGGCCGTCGCGAAGAGGTCGTCGATGACCACCGTCTCCCCAGCGCTGAGCGCGGCAACAATCTTGACCCCGAAGGCTGCCGCAGGAAAACGACCGTTCAACGGCGGCACGCTGCCGTCCGTCCAGCAGATCCGGTATTCAAATTCATCGGCGACGGGGTCCAGTTCGCCCAACCCCGCTCGGGAGACCCCGAAGTGCGTGCACAACAATTCGGCAACCTCGGTCAGCGCATCTTCGGCCCGTGAGCCGCGCAAGATATCGGCGACTTTCAAACGCAGCGTGCTGCGCGCCTCGCGCCGCGCTGCGCGAACGAACATCCGGTCGAGCTGCGCAGCTCCCAGAGACAAAATCAGGATCAGCACAGTGATGATCGTGACGGAGATCGCGAGGCTGGTTTGGCTGAAACTCGCCGCACCTTTCAAGGCATCGACCGGGACATTCATCGTGAATATTGCAGCGGCCATACCGGCATAGTGCATGCCGGCGATTGCCGCTCCCATGATCACCGCTGCGAGCAGTTGCCAGCGCGTCTGCCGATCACGCGAAACCAGCCAGATGGCGCTCGTCGCGGCCACGACCGCAATGATCACCGATACGACCACCCAACGCCAGTCATAGCTCAGAGAAGCCGGCATTCGCATCGCGGCCATGCCAAGATAGTGCATCGCGACCACACCTGTCGCGATCAACAGGCCCGCGATGGCTATTCGCGGCCAGGAAGCGCGCTGCCAGTTGAAACTGGCTAGTCCAGCCCCCGTGAACCCGACCGCGAGGGCCAGCGAAACGAGGGTCATTGTCGGATCGTACGCCATTGGCATGCGCGGCATGCTGAAGGAGAGCATGGCGACGAAATGCATCGACCAGATTCCACCGCCGAGCGCGATCGCGGCTGCGGCGAGCCAGGCGAGCCGTGCCCGTCCCTGAGAGGCGTGGATACGGCGGGCAAGCGTCAGCGCGGTATAGGAAGCGAAGATCGCGACCGCTACCGAGAGAACGACCAGATAGTGATCGTGCGTGCCGGATATGGTCATCGCGTGACTCAAGCGCATCATGTTACTTCGCGAGCAGTGCCAACCATCGTCGGTATGTGGTCGACTTGGGCGCTCAGGTAAACAGCCAATGGAACAAGTAGGCAGCGCAAGTCTCTGACAGAAAATGCTGTTTCGGTCGGCCAACGGCGCTCGATGGACTAGCGCAACACGGTCAGTCCAGGTCTGAAGCGAAGAGACGTGGCGCGCGGCCGCGAGACAGGCTCTAACCAGCGCGACGGTGAGAGGCCGATGACCCGCCAGCGTCACGAAGGCAGGGGCGTCGCAAGCCTGTCGCTGGTAAGGCGAGGTCGCGGGGGGAGGGCCTTTGACTCGCGTCCCTATATGAGTCGGGCGTCTGCATCCTCGACGTCACATGTCGGCGGAAGATAATTGGTGCAACGCAGCAACTAAGCGCCGGCGCTTCTCGTTGTTGTGCACGCGGCTACATTCGTCCCCGGCCGCTGGAGTCCCCGATGCGCGCCATCTCCGATACCATTGCCCGGCTCGCCGCCGTTCGCGCCCAACCGGTGGGTTCCACGGGCGTGCCCGGCGGGCGGTTGACCGAGCTCAGGGACTTTGGCTCGAACCCGGGTAACCTTGCCGCCTGGTACCATGTGCCAGATCACCTTGCTCCTTGCGCTCCGCTGGTCGTCGTGCTGCACGGGTGCACACAAAATGCCACCAGCTATGACCTCGGGTCCGGCTGGTCGGACCTCGCCGACCAACATGGCTTCGCCGTGCTTTTTCCCGAGCAGCGTCGCGCCAACAACCCGAATTTGTGTTTCAATTGGTTCGAGCCGGCAGACAGCCGTCGCGGAGCGGGCGAACCGCTCTCGATCGTCGAGATGATGGAACACATGATCCTGCATCATGGTCTGGACCGCTCGCGGAGCTTCGTGACCGGCTTGTCGGCCGGTGGCGCGATGACGTCCGTCATGCTCGCCACTTATCCCGACCTCTTTGCCGGAGGCGCGATCATCGCCGGACTGCCATTCGGCTCGGCTTCGAACATTCCGCAGGCACTGGAGCGAATGCGCGGGCAAGGCAGCCCGGGCGACAACGCGCTGGCCGCCGCGATCCGTGACGCCTCATCGCACCGCGGTCCATGGCCAACCGTCTCGATATGGCATGGCAGCGCTGATCATGTCGTTGCGCCTTCCAATGCCGATGCGATCCTGACCCAGTGGCGGGCGGTGCACGGCGTCTTGAGTACACCGGACGTCGCCGAGCGCGTGGCCGGACACGCGCGCCGCACATGGCAGGAGGGCGGCCGCGTCGTGATCGAAGATTATCGCATAACGGGCATGGGCCATGGCACCCCGGTTGCTGCGGCGGGAAACGAGGCTTGCGGTAAGGTGGGTCCGCATATGCTCGAGGCTGGCATTTCCTCGACACGGCGCATCGCGCACTTCTGGGGGCTGTCCGACTTGAGCGCCGATGGTTCTGAAGAGGCAGAGGGCACCGGGACGAACCGCCCGGGTCCGCCTTCGGGGACGATATCTGCTTCGCTCCCACTCTCGCACCGCTTCTCCGCCGCTGCGACAGGAGAGAGGCTTGCCTCGAAAGGCGCATCTTCGCCCTCAGATGTCGGAAAGATTATCGAGGACGCGCTTCGGGCTGCCGGCCTGATGCGCTAAAGCGCCCGCAACACCTGCAGCGCTCTAGCCCGGCCCAGGCGAAATTGGTCAGCATCTTTCACGGCCGGCGGTTCCAGCTGCGCCGTTCAGGGTGTCTCCACGATTGGTGCACCGGCACGCGGTTGCTAATCTCCGGCCGCCCGCGGACCATTTATCGCGCTCACTCAGAGAGTTGTCTTGAATTTAGCGCCGTTCCTCGGCTTCGGGAACCAAGCGTTCGCGCCGCTGTTGTGGGCCGGTGCCAGCGAAGCGGTTGCCGGCGATCTGCCGTGTCCGCGGCGCAAGGGGGGCTATGCGCGTTGATGTTGCAGAGATAGGTGCGCCGATGGCGAGCGCCGCACAGCGCGCGTTGATGCCGGTCGGTGCGGTTGCGGCGTCGATGGCGGAGGCGCTCGCGGCCGGCAATGTCATATTCGTTGCTTCCGACGAACAGCGTGCCGAGGCTGTTGCAATGGCACTGCAACGCGCCGCCCCCGACTCTGACGTCGTGCATTACCCCTCCAGCGACGCACTGCCAGGCGAGTCTGCGCCCGCCTCGCCCGCCAACATTGGCCGCCGCGTCGCAGCGTTGCGGCGGATCCGCCAACTCACCTTCGATGGTGAAAGGACCATCGCGTTGATCACGACGGCGGAAGCCGCAGCCAGTGCGGTTGCGCCGCCCGCCGGCTTCGATGCAATTCCCCCCGCACTAACGATCGGCGACATGATCGACGCGGACTCCTTCACTGCGACGCTCGAGGAAATTGGCTATTTCGCCGACGACCGCGTCGATGAGCCAGGCGAGATGGCGGTACGCGGGCAAGTGATCGACCTGTTCCCGGCCGACGCGACGCTTCCGGCCCGCATCGAAATCGACGATGGTCGAATCGTCGCGATCCGCGCGTACGACCCGGCCACGCAGCTCGGCAGCGACACGCTTGATACGCTCGAGATCGGCCGGGTCACTGAACCGCCGCCGAGCGAGGGCCGGGCGTCGGTCTTCGACCATCTGCCCGGGGCAGCGATCGCCGCCGATCCCGACGCGGAAAAGCGCCGCGATCGATTCATTGCGCTGGCGCGCGATCCGGCGGGTACTGGACGCGCCTGTTCGGTCATCGATCGCGTGGCGTGGGACAGCGCGGTTGCCGGGCACTCGATCATCGACCTCGATGCTCTAGCCGTTGCCGAGGCTCCCAGATTCGTGGAAGGCAAGATGCCCCTGCGCGCCTTCGCGCGCGCGGCCGACGCCATGTTCGCGACCGGCGGGCGCGTCATAGTGCTGGGCGCGGAACGCGATCTCCGCTTCCTCAGTCCCCGACTTGCCAGGGCGCTGGGTCACGAGGTCGAGTCGTTGGCGCGGTGGACCGATCTGGCGGCGGTAGCGCCCGGCACATGCGGCCTTCTGGCAATGCCGATCGACCGAGGCTGGACCGCTACCGGTTTGCTGGCTGTATCCGCCACCGATCTCTTGGGAAGCCGGGCGCTCGTCTGGGAGGCTTCCTCGAACGGCCTGGATGCGTTGCGCGGCCAGAGCGGCGAAATCCGTCTGGGCGACGTCGTCGTGCATGAGGAATTCGGGATCGGCAAGGTGAGCGGGCTCGAACCGATCCAGGTCGATGGCGAAGATCTGGGGGATGCAGTCGTGCTCGAATATGCGGGTGGAAGCAGGCGACTCATGCCGGTCGACGACGCCGACCGGTTATGGCGCTACGGGGCCGATGCGGAGGCCGTCACGCTCGACAAGCTCGACGGGTCGAGCTGGGCGAAAAGACGCGGTGCAATCGATCTCGCCATTGCTGAGAGTGCGCGTGACCTGACCGCCCTCGCGTCACAGCGCAGCGGGCGCGCTGCGCCCGCGTTGGCACCGGACGCGGCGGGCTATGAGCGGTTTGCCTCCGGCTTCCCCTTTACAGAGACCCCCGACCAGGCGCGCGCGATCGCGGCGGTCCGCGCCGATCTCGCATCGGGCAGACCGATGGACCGACTTGTCGTCGGCGATGTGGGGTATGGGAAGACCGAGGTGGCGATGCGCGCTGTCGCGCTCGCTGCACTGGCAGGAAAGCAGTCCATCCTCGCTGCACCGACGACCGTGCTGGTCCGCCAGCATCTCGAGAGCTTCAGCCGCCGCTTCGAAGGCACAGATATTGTCGTTGCCGGCCTGTCGCGCCTGTCGACCGCGACGGAAAAAAAGGCGGTAAAGGCCGGGCTGAAGAACGGCACAGTTCACGTCGTCATCGGTACCGGCGCCGTCGCCAGCGCAGACTATTTCGATCTAGCGCTAGTGGTGATTGACGAGGAGCAGCGCTTTGGCGCAGCCGACAAAGCACGGCTGCGCGGACTGTCGGCCGACTGCCACATCCTGACACTGACGGCGACGCCGATCCCGCGCACGCTCCAGACCGCTTTGGTCGGACTGCAGCAGGTGTCGGTGATCGCCACGCCCCCTGCTCGCCGCCAGCCTATTCGCACAAGCATCGGCGCGTTCGATCCCGCCACGGTGCGGACCGCGCTGATGCGCGAAAAAGGCCGCGGCGGACAAAGTTTCGTGGTGGTCTCGCGGATCGAGGACATGGCACCGATCGCGGAGAAGCTGGCGGCCCTGGTGCCCGACCTGCGCATGGTTCAGGCGCACGGCAAGATGCCTGCCGCTGAGATCGACTCCGCCCTGGTCGGGTTTGCCGGCGGCGCCGGAGATGTCCTCCTTGCCACCAATATCATCGAAGCCGGGCTGGACGTGCCGCGCGCCAACACGATGATCGTGTGGCGTGCTGATCGCTTTGGTTTGTCCCAGTTGCACCAGCTGCGCGGACGCGTCGGTCGCGGGGGGCGACGGGGGCAGATCCTGCTCCTGACTGACCCGGGTGCGGCGATCGCAGATGCAACGCTCAAGCGCCTGCGAACGCTCCAGGCGTTCGACCGGCTCGGCGCGGGCTTCGCGATCAGCGCGCGGGATCTCGATCTGCGCGGCGCGGGCGACTTGCTCGGCGACGCGCAGGCTGGCCATATGAAACTGATTGGCCTGGATCTCTATCAGCATCTGCTCGGCAGTGCGCTCCGCACGGCCCGGGGTGAGACGATCGATCATTGGACGCCTGACCTGAAGCTCGGCATCGCCGGTCGGCTCCCTGAGCCATGGATTCCGGAGGTCGATACGAGGATCGGGTTGTACGGCCGACTGGCCCGGACTGGCAACGCGGCGAGCGTGGACGCGTTCGAGTTGGAGATCGAGGATCGCTTCGGCGCGCTGCCTGAGGAAGCCGAGCGCTTGCTGAACATCGCGCGCGTCAGGATGCTGGCGCGCGATATCGGAATTGCCCGCGTCGATGCTGGTCCGGCCGCAATCGCGTTGACGCCGCGCGCGGGTGCGATACTCCCGACCGTCGAGAGTCCGATGGAGGATCGGGGCGGTCGCTTTGTGCTTGCACAGCGGACCGAGTCAGCCGGCGAGCGCCTGGAGAGGGTCCGATCTCTGCTGGAGGAAATAGCGGGCGCTCAGGGGTAAAAGGCCGCAGGCGCGCACGGACGCAGCGCGCTCTCGACCTGCGCCATGCGTCATTGCTGCTGGGGCTCGTCGGGGCGCCATCAGGCTGCGATCAGCGACAGGGGGCGAGAACCCCGCCACGGTAGATGCCAGCGCGATGCCAGACTTCGCAGGGTGATCTGTCATCGTCAGAGGTCTTGCGACGCGATTCCGTTCGTGCCGCATTCTCTGGCGAAACGGTATAGCGAGCGCAGCGCTCGCGCGCGCCGGACCCGCTTGAGGCCCGTCGCGTTTCGCCGCCTCGGCACGCCAAGCAGGGCGGCGCTGCGCCGCAGGTTCATAGCCGAATGTGCCTTTGTCGATGGAACTTGAGGGCCGTAGCCGTGTTCGCGCCATCGCGGCACGTTTTGGAGTTTGTGCGGGCGATGACCAGGACAACGGAGACAGCTCAGGTCCCCGGTGTGAGCGCCAATGTGCTGGCGCTACGCAGTGCCCTCGCTGCGAACCGTCAGAGCCTCCAGCGATTTTCGTTCGATGGCCTCACAGTCGAACTCATCGCGACGGACGGTTCGCTGTGGGCGATCGGTCGGCGCAAGGGCCGGGGCGGGCTTGCCCTGCGCGCCGCGATCCTCGCAGGGCCGTTCGATTGCGCCCCTCTTGACCCGGAGGAAGGGGAGCGCGCGCGGATTGGCGTGACAACCGACGCCGGGACGCATGTCATCAGTTTTTCAACTGGCGGCGAGGCATTGCGTTACCTGCGCGTGACGGCGCGCTTCACGCCGGCGGTTTCGCTCCTCGTTCCCTTCATTCCGCGCGACCTGTACCCACTTGATTGCAACGACGATCCGACCGGCGCGCTCGGGACGATCGAAGCAATGCAGCGTGGGCTCAATGCTGGTTTGCTCTACTTCCGCATCGACGACCCCGCGTTTGGCAATGTTCTCTACTTCCAGAACCTGACCGCGATGAATGGCTATTACCGCGCGACGCACACAACCCCGGACGGTGCAGTCGGCGGTGTCTGGCCTGAACTTGGCTATCTCCTTCCCACATCCCAGCCGACCGATGCGGACTCGGCCCATCCCCTTCCTGCTGACGAACAGTTCATTCTGTCAGATGCGATACTGGTCTTTCGACACCAGGCACCGCCGCACGAGCGCGAGTCTGCGCGCCAGTTCCTCCAAATGCTCGGGGTTGCCTACCAGCTGCTTGATCCTCCCAAGACCGAGTATCGCGACTGGATGATGCGCTCCGAACGCACGTTGCGTGACCTCGACAACGCGCCCGAGGCGACGATCCGGCACTATGGGCATCGCTACGTCCACCCATACACTGCTGCTGAATATCCTGACATCATGGTCCAGATGTCGATCGTTCAGGCAATTCATGAGTGGGGGAAATGGACTGGCAAACCGCACCCGCTAGAAGCGGAGTTCAAGGCGGGTCTTGGCAAATTCTACGACCGCAATCTCGGCACGCTGCGGCGCTATCTTCCCAATGTCGGAAGCGACAAGGACGCCGACGCGGTGGACAGCTGGTACCTCTACCACCCGCTGCTGAACCTTGGTCATCTGGCGCTCGACGGAGACACTGTGGCCCGCCACCTGTTCCTCCAGTCGCTCGATTACGCGATCAAGGCTGCCCGGCATTTCAACTATCGCTGGCCAATCCAGTACAAGGTGACCGACTTTTCGGTAATCACTGACGTGGCAGCAGACGGGCGCGGCCAGACGGATGTAGGCGGTGTCTATGCCTCGGTGATGCTGCAGGCGTTCGAGCTGACAGACGACAAGCGGTTTCTCGACGAAGCGCGCGCTGCGATCGATGCTGCAATGGGACTGCGCTTCGATGTCAACTACCAGGCCAATCTGACCGCATGGGGTGCCGCAGCGTGCATGAGGCTGTGGCGGATCACGACCCAGGAGGTCTATCTCGAGCAAAGTTATGTTTATCTTGGCAGCTTCTTCCATAACAGCGAGATCTGGGAGAGCGAGATCGGGCATGCCGCGCACTATCGTAATTTTCTGGCGGTAACCTGCCTGCAGGATGCGCCATACATGGCGATCTACGAGTGCTTCGACTCGTTCGCGGCGTTTGAGAGGTATCTCGATGACAGCGGACCTGACCTTGAGCCCGCCGCGCGAATGCTTGTCGCTGAATACTGCAAATATGCTCTTGATCGGGCCTGGTATTACTATCCAGATGCCCTTCCGCCCGAGGCAGTCTCGTCGAAGCAGCGTGAGAGTAACGGGCATGTCGATCCGAAGCTCAGCTTTCCGCTAGAGGATCTGTATGCCGACGGCCAAGTGGCCGGCCAAGTCGGGCAGGAAATTTACGGTGCGGGCGCAGCATTTATATTTGCGACACGGGCCTTCCACAAGGTTGAGGGGGCGCCATTTCGCCTCTATTGCGATAATTTCTTGCGCGCGAAGGAGCGAACCGGTGAGCGTTCGTTGACGTTGATGCTCGATGGCGGCGAGACATGTACGGCGGGGCTGAGCATCATTCGGGAAAAACGACGCAAATTGCCCAAGATTCGAGTGATCACCGCAGCGGGCGTTGCCATCGCTCCCGATCGCGATTCCCCGGATCGGATCGACTATCGCGTGCCTGCCAATGGTCGACTGGTGCTCGTCTGGGATTGAGGCGACAAGGCCTGCGTTCCGGCAATCGGGCACGCTCGAACGTACACGGCAGCTCGCACATGCTCCTGATACTGGCATCCGGTTTCTTGGAACATGAAGGATTGCCGGGCGTCTTTCTACTCAAAGTGGGAAGCCTGACACTGGGAGACTGAGCGTGGCGAACCTGACTAGCCTCGCGGGAAAGCGCGTCTTGATCACTGGGGGCGCCGGTGGCGTCGGGCGCGCGGTGGCGGCACAATTTCTCAGCCATGGCGCGCGTATCCTGATTACGGACCGGGACGGGGAAACTCTTGAGCAGGTCGCTCATGGGCTGCGCAAGGTGGAGCCAGGAGGCGAGGTGGCTTGGGCGTTGGCGGATCTTTCCGGTCCGACGGGCGCCGACGCACTGTTCGCCGAAGTGGATGAGAGTCTGGGCGGACTCGATATTCTGGTTGCCTGTGCTGGCGTGGGCGCCGGACCGCTGATGGACGTGGACGATGGCGAGTGGCGATATGCAATCGAGAGCAACTTGATGAGCTCTATTGCCTGCACCCAGCGTGCAGTCGCGCGAATGCGCAAATCAGACTCGCGGGACGGGATCGTTATTCTGGTCGGGTCGATCAGCGTCCACATCAAGGCGGTTGGCGAAAGCGTATTCAACGCGGCTAAAGGTGGTATCGCATCTTTTGCCGAAACGCTGCGTAAAGAGCTGATGGCCGACTCGATCCGGGTGACTCTGATTGAGCCGGGCGCGATTTGCACGGCCATGCAGGCCTCTTCTCCAGAGCAGCGCGCGCAAGTCGATGGATACAGGATGCTGCGTCCTGACGCAGTTGCCGACGCGATCCTGTTTGCTGCCACGCGTGGACCCGGCGTCGATGTGGCCACGCTAAGGATCGAGCCGCTTGCGCTGCAAATGTGATCCGGTGAGCACGCTGCAGGTTCGCCGCCAGCGTCGACCCGCCAAAGCTCTTTAACATGGATTGTTGAGCGGTCGTTTTGCGCGACATAAAATTGACGTTCCAGAGCTGGGGGCAGCGACGGAGGTTGGCATGCAGGACGGTGAATATTATCTGGCTCGGGCACGTCACGCCCGGGAGATGGCTGACAAAGCTGCTGAAGAGCCCATTCGAAAGACGCATCTGCAGATGGCCGCCTCGTACGAGGCGATGGCCAGGCTGCGCGTCAAAATGTCGGGGCCGCCACTGTAGGCGGGAATTCTGTCGAACGGGTTTTGGCGCGGAAAGCTCGGACAGCACCTTTGAGATCAACGTCTTATCACAGGTTGTTTTTGTCTGGAGCCAGTTCGGAGACACGGGGGTGCCACCGCAACGGACTTCCTCGATGACCCCCTTCAATTCTTCTCTGGGCCATTTTCTCGCCAAGGTTCTCAGGCGTTCGCTGCTCAGCGAGGAGGAGTGCCAGGCGATTCTTTCATTGCCAGCGCGTGTCGAGCATGTCGAAGCGCGGCGGGATTTCGTTCGGCTGGGAGATCGGAATCCGCATTCGTGCCTGATCGTTGACGGACTGGCCGGACGCTTCGGTCAGGGGCAGGAGGGCAATCGGCAGATCAGTGCGCTCCATATCCCCGGCGACATGGTGGACTTGCACTCAACTGTGTTGCCCCAGGCGCGTTCGGCGCTTCAGGCACTCACGCCCACCACGATCCTCAAGATACCGCACGCTGCTCTGCGCGAGTCTGCGGCACGCTATCCGGCCATTGCCGAAGCGTTCTGGCGCGAATGCGTCGTTGATGCCGCAGTGGTGTCTGAGTGGGTCGTCAATATCGGGGGGCGCAACGCCGGGATGCGGACGGCACACCTCATTTGCGAGATGGCCTATCGGTACCGCTTGGGCGCGATCTGCGATCAATTTGTCTTCGCGTTTCCCGCTACCCAGTTGCACCTTGCCGATGCCCTCGGTCTAACGTCGGTGCATGTCAACCGCATGCTCCGGACACTCGATGCTCAGGGCTTCGCAAAGATACGGCGCGGCATCGTCGAAGTGATGGACTGGAATGGCCTTAGCGAGTTTGCCGAGTTTGATCCTGCCTACCTCGAACTCGACATAGCGCGGCGGATAGCGCTGCCTCCGCTGTGCGTGACGGCGAAGGTGCTCGTCGAACACGATCAAGGCTGAGGCCCTGGGTCAGCCTCATGCCGAAGGCGAGAGGGCTTCCACGCTGCAAGATCGCGTTGCGCGGCCGATGACGTCTCGGCGCCCATGTAATCCCGCATGATCGTAAGCGCTGCGCGGCCCCGACCTGCAGTTTGAGCAGCGACGGCATCGTCAGGTACCCATAGACGATAGTCGCGCATATGCGCGTCCGCCGCAGTAAACAGGATGCAGATGTCCGTTGCGATGCCAGTGAGTATCAGGTTCCGCACGCCGAGCTTCGGCAGCAGGACCGGCAAATTGGTCCCGTAGAAGCCGGAAAACTGCGGTTTGATGACGAAATAGTCAAAAGGACGCGGTGCGATTTCAGCACAGACGAGCTTGCTCGCTGCACGCTCGACGAGCCGCGACTGTTGCGAGTGCCACTCGCCGAAATTGTCGTTCACATAGACGGTCGGGATCCCGGCCCGATCCGCCTGCGCGCGAAGCCTCAGGATGGCCGCAGCCGCGCGCTTGGCATGGCGCCGCAGCAGGTCCGCTTCAGGAAAGTCGAAGCAGTTGATCATGTCGATGATGAGCAGCGCGCGTCCGCAGTCACGTTGGTCGTGTTCGGGAGCGGGCAGGGGGCGCGCTGCGCCTGTCGCCCCGCTCATTGAAAGATACTCTTGGGAACATGCGTGATGCGACAGGCGAGATCGGCCTCGCCCGATGCGACGACATAATGATCCCCCGCATCGGCTATTCCCGTCGTGAAGACGATGTCGCGGACGTACATCTTGTCCTCAAGCGGATGCGTGAGCACCGGCGATGCTTCGAGCAGGGGGCTATGGTCTGACCGCAAAATCTTCGAAGGATCGTCGCGATCGAGGATTGACCAATAGGTACGATAGATTCCGACGATCTCCTTAGGCTCGACACCGTGCCACAGTGTCAGCCAGCCCGCGTCGGTCAGGATTGGAGGTGTGCCCCCGCCCATGCGCGCGGTCGCGACCGTTGCGGCATGAGGGCGAATGCCCGGGTCAAGGTGAGGTCGCCAGTGGCGTGCGTCGGGCGAGGTGGCAAGATTGATCGAGGGGCCGGCACGCCACGCGCTGCCAGGCGGATAGGCAAAGTAGAGATCGCCGAGCGGGCGGGTCTGGGCCCAGTACTGGTCGGCAATCTTTCCCTCGAAGATCAGCATGTCCTTGTTCTGGTGATCGAGCACAATGCCGTCGAACCGCCAGTCAAGGCCGTTGTCCGACACGTAAAGCGTCGTCGAATGCCGCTCGGGGCTGACTGAGCATGTGGTCATCAGCCACTGGTCACCCGGCTTGCTGATCCGCGCATCTTCGACACCATAGCATTGCCAGCCTCCCTGCGGTGCGACCGCCTTGTCGTAATGGATCGCGATCAACTTCAGGCCATCGGGCGACAACTCGACCGGCAGGAGCCAGGAAAGCGATGTCAGCGCCATGATGCGCCAGCCTCCACCGTGGAGCAGGAATTTGCGCGGGTCCGCGGTGTTGACGAGTTCAACTGGCCAGCCGTCGAGAACGTAGCGGCCGGCGTCCCAGCGGATTGCATGTACCTTGCCGTTCCGGATCGGTTCTCGCAGCGCCTCGGCCACGCGGACCATCATGAGCAGATTGCCGTTGGGCAGGCGGGTCATTCCGGGGTTGAAGGCGCCCAATACAAAGGTCTCGGCATTCAGCTGCCCGGCGAGCGGTGACCTTGACAGGTCAACGTCATCCGGCCCGAATATCAATCGATCGACGGCGAACTTCATGGATGCTCAAGCCGCGTCTCGACGCGCATCAGCGAAACCGCCGTGCGCCGCGGCTGGGTTAGCATGAAATGGGTCGATGCAGCGATATCCTCCGCGCGCAACATCTTCCCTTCGCGGATCAGTGCACGCTGCTTTTCAGGAGGAAAATCCGGATACTGGAAGTCAGCACCGGTAAAGCCCGGCTCGATCAGGCCAACCTTGATATCCCGTTCGGCCAGTTCCTCGCGAAGGGACTTGGCAAATCCCTGAATGCCCGACTTGGCAGCGACATAGATCGAGCTTCCACCGGCGCGTGACACCGCAGACATCGAACCGATCAAGATGATGTCGCTTCCTGCCGCCATGCGCTTTGCGGCCGCCTGAGCGGACGTAAGGTAAGAGGTAAAATCCACCGCAATCTGGTATTCGGTATCTTCCTCGCCGGTTTCCGTCAGAGCCTCGGCCGGAACAGCCGCGTTGATGACCGCGATATCGATGCCGCCGAGAAATGCCTCGGCCGCTCCAAAGAACTTCGTGATATCATCGCGGTTCGCAAGATCGACGTTGATGCCGTCGCCGACGCCCACTTCGCGAATACGTTTGATCGCATCGTCGAGATGCTCAGGCGTTCGACCGCACACAAATACCCGTGCGCCCTCCGACGCGAGCAGCACGGCAATTGCCCGGCCGATACCGGTGGTGCCGCCAGTGATGACGGCCCGTCTGCCCGTGAGACCGGGCTTGTGGGTATGCGCGTCGGGGACGTCTCGGATGGTCGAGTGATCGAGATCGGACACAGGTCTCTCCTTCACCGGGTCGAACAAATTGTCCGGATCAGGGTTCCTTGCGCGCGTTCGAAGCTGAGCCGGTTTTGGCTGAATTTACCCACCTTCGCGCTGCTGCTCGCGCGAATGGATTTAAACCTATCCGCGTCACTCCGGCTGTCGGGCAGCACTACGGCGGATTGGAAGCGGCGGTCTCTCAACAGCGAGCGTAAGCCATGCGGTCCCGAGAAGCGTTGCGCGGGCGCTCTCACCTCGGCCTGGGGAAAAGCGCGAGGAGTCCGAGCTTTTCATTCCTCGGGCAGTTCCGGTTGCCTTGGCGGCCCATCCTTCTCGTTCTCAACCTTCGTCTTGTTCGCGGCACCCGTCGGGTTGGTGCTCGTGTCGCCCGGTGCCAGCCGCTCCTGCTCGTCGGGCCCGTCCCCATCGCCCCCGATCATGCCGTGCGCTCCCCGCTCAGATACGCCTCGATCGCATCCGCGCCATTGCCGACGGCGCCAACCGCCTCCTCAAGCCGGTTGCGCGACACGCCGAAGCGCTCGGTCCAGTACCGCACTTCGTAATCCTCACCCATCGCCACCCGCGATGCGTCCTGCGGGCCGCGCTGTTCCTTGTCGTCGCTCATGTGCCTTCTCCTCTCGTGGCTCCAAGCGTCCGTCGGGAATTTGGTTCCCGCAGAAAAGGCATCGATCCGCGCCGTCCTGGTGCGCCGATCGCGCAGGTCTGGCGCGATTGTCTTGCAGCGTGCGTTGCACGAAGCACTAAGTATTGTGCCGCTGCTCTTTCTGCCCATGGAGCATGCCCTGACGCGTCGTGGAATACCCGGCACGAGTTGCATATCGCGCGCAGTTCTTGCGCCCACCCGTCGCTTCGTGTTCGTCTTGGTGATCAACAATTAATTCATCACGACACGTAATGACTGACACCAAAGTGTTGGCGGTTTGTTTAGCTTCCGGAGGTGCCCATGGCACAAGATAGAATCGTTGCCGTGGGCTTTCTGACCACTGTCGAGCTGGCGATGCTGGGGAAACAGTTCGAACGCCATTTTCCGGTCTGTCATGATGACGCATTCGACGGTCTGCTGGCCAGGCTGGACTTGATCGAGGCGAGTGAGGTCGATGTCGATGTTACCATTCGTCCAAAATTGCGGTAAGCATCTCAGGCGCGTGCGACCCGCGGTGCTGCGCAGGCGGCTTCAGGTTCCTGTGAAGTTCCGACCCGATGCGACTGTCGCAGAACCGGAGCGAGAAAGGTTCGAGCCGCGTCGAAGCATCGTTTTCCGCTGGCGTTTTTGAACCAGCCGATTGTATCGGACGCCGCCTCCGCTACCCGCGCTCAACAACGCCCGTTCGCAGGATTTCTCCGTTGGCGATGCGCTCATATTGCTCGGCGAGCATGAGATGCGCCCTTCGAGCTGTAATATCCTTCGCATTCTCAGCCATGTAGCGTTCCTGGCGAGCGCGGCGCGCATAATATTGAGGTCCTCCACCCGGCATAAGTCTCTCCGTTAGGTTCGCCCGCCCGATGATGGATAGAAAAGCCGGTTTCGAACACGCTCACTTCTATCCAGACGCTTCGACTGAAACGTCCCTATCCCTTTGCCAGTTCTCCATCGCGCCGATCGGGTCGCTGTGCGCGCGCTCCAGTCCCAGCGCCTCCGCGCGAATTTGTGCGGGCTGGCCCATTAGTGCGCGGCGCGCTTTCGGCGCGTTTCCCATCCCTTTTTTGCTGCCGCCGAACGATCTGCGGTGCTCCTGCTCGAACTGCTCCTGCGGCCGCCCGCGCGCGCGCTGTCGTGACTGTCTTTACTTCCCCGACCCGAACCAGACTTGTTTCCACCGCCAGAGTCCTTGTTCACCGTCGCCCAGGCACGGCCTTCGGCCTCGTCTTTGGACACCCCGCGCTTTTCATAGCCTTTTTCGATATGCTCGGCCTTGCGCTTTTGCTTGTCCGTATACGCGTCTTTGTCACCTCGCGGCATCATCCTTCTCCTGCTGGGTCCCGCGCAGCAAAAACTGACGAACAAGCTCAAGGTTTCCGGTTCAGCCCTTTGCAGCAGTAGCGGAGCGCCAGCCAATAGGTCGTCGAGGCCGAGATGGCTGAAGCTGCGTTGGTGCGAGTTGAGCAACGGATAGGTCTCAAGCAAGTCACAACGAAACAATATCGGTGCTGTCCGACGCTCAAAGCACGATTAGCCCCTGCATGGTGGCGCTAACGCTAAGGCGTTGTGCCGCCCCGGCCAGGATCTTCTTGGATCGTTCCAAACAGAAGGTGTTCTGCGTCTGGGCGCTAACATATGCTAAGGCAGGAGCGTGCGTGAATGCGTAGAAGATCCGGGGCAGAATAGCGGAGTAGGGCCATTGTCCCAATCGATCGACGAAGCCTCTTCCCAGTCCGCAGCATTCTATCTGGGTCAGGCAAGGGACCAGATCCGCCTTGCTGAACTGTCCGATCTGCCTGGCCGCGTTGCTATCCACCTAAATGCGGCCAAGCGCTGGATGCAGATGGCTCAGGTCGCGCGCCGGGTTGAACAGGCACGCCGCAGGAGCGTGGAGCGTTAATCGGCGATGTCAGAATTGGCGATTGCCGGTCTGCGTCCTTCGATCGTCTTCGATGGCACCAAGAGTGTACCCGCTGGCACCAGCGAGACTCTGACGCTGTGACCGTTTCCGGGCGATTCATGGGGCTTAGCCCGCTGCGGTGAGTGGCATGCGGGCGGAGGCCCGCATGACCCCGACCAAACTTCTTCTCGGCCAGATGCTGATCGTCGCCCTGATCGTGGTGGCGGGCGTGTGGTTGGCCACCCAATGGGCGGCCGCCGCGCTGGCCTATCAGCCCGAGCTTGGCGCGCCGTGGTTCACGCTCGGCGGCGTGCCGGTCTATGCGCCCTGGGCGCTATTCCCGTGGTGGTTCCACTTCGACGCCTATGCCCCGGCGGTGTTCGACCGAGCCGGCGCAATCGCGGCTGCGAGCGGGTTGCTGGGATGTGGCGCTGCTATCTTCGGATCGGTGTGGCGCGCGCGGCAGCAACCGCATGTCACCACCTATGGTTCGGCGCGATGGGCGGGCATGCGGGACATCCGGGCAGCGGGACTGGCTGCGGATGCTGGTGTGTTTCTTGGTCGCTGGGAGTCACGCTATCTGCGCCATGACGGCCCGGAACATGTCATGGCGTTCGCGCCGACGCGGTCGGGCAAGGGCGTCGGACTGGTTGTTCCGACGCTGCTGAGCTGGACGGGTTCCGCAGTCGTTCACGACATCAAGGGCGAGAATTGGGAGCTGACCGCCGGGTGGCGCTCGGCCTTCTCGCATTGCCTCCTGTTCAACCCCACAGATGCGCGCTCTGCGCGCTACAACCCGCTGCTCGAGGTCCGGCGCGGCGCGCACGAGGTGCGCGACGTCCAGAACATCGCGGACATTCTCGTCGATCCGGAAGGCGCGCTCGAACGGCGCAACCACTGGGAGAAGACCAGCCATGCGCTGCTGGTCGGCGCGATCCTCCACATCCTCTATGCCGAGGAAGAGAAGACGCTCGCCCGCGTTGCGACCTTCCTCTCCGATCCGCAGCGCTCCTTTGCCGAAACGCTGCAAGTCATGATGACGACCAATCATCTGGGGAGCGACGACGCGCCGCTTGTGCATCCCGTGGTCGCATCGGCAGCGCGCGAGGTGCGCAACAAGTCCGAGAATGAGCGCTCGGGCGTGCTCTCGACCGCGATGTCGTTCTTGGGTCTCTATCGCGATCCCACGGTCGCGGCAGTGACCGCGGCGTCGGACTGGCGGGTGGAGGACCTGGTCTCGGCGCGGTATCCCGTGTCGCTCTACCTGGTCGTGCCGCCTTCCGACATCAGCCGTACCAAGCCGCTGATCCGGCTCGTCCTCAATCAGATCGGACGGCGGCTGACCGAGCAGCTCCATGCCGCCGGCGCGCCGGGGCGTCACAAGCTGCTATTGATGCTCGACGAGTTCCCGGCACTCGGCCGGCTCGATTTCTTCGAAACCAGCCTAGCCTTCCTCGCCGGCTATGGCGTGCGCGCCTTTCTCATTGCGCAGAGCCTCAACCAGATCGAGAAAGCCTATGGCGAGCACAACGCGATCCTCGACAACTGCCATGTGCGCGTCGCTTTTGCGACCAATGACGAGCGCACCGCCAAGCGGATCTCCGACGCGCTCGGCACCGCGACCGAGCAGCGCTCGATGCGCAACTATGCCGGGCACCGGCTCGCGCCCTGGCTCGCCCATGTCATGGTCAGCCGCCAGGAAACCGCCCGCGCGCTGCTGACGCCGGGGGAAGTCATGCAGCTGCCCCCAAGCGACGAGCTCGTGCTGGTCGCGGGGCATCCGCCCGTGCGCGCCCAGAAGCTGCGCTATTTCGAGGACGTGTCCTTCACTGCGCGCAGGGTCGCGCCGCCGAAGCTTGGTCCCGATCACCCCCGCGACCTGCCTTCAGCGCGAGCCGATGACTGGTCGGGCCAGGTGCGATCAATCGACGATCGCCTCGCGCCGGATGCGCAGGAGGACGAGGAGGCCGATGGCGGTCTCGAGCAGGCGCGCCAGCCCGAGCAAGAGATCGCACCCGCCACGCCGGTCGATCTCGCACCCGCCGGTCCGCTCGGGCTCGGCGAGGACGAGGGCGATCCAGCCGCCGACAAGCGTGCGATGGACCGCTCGGCCGGCGACGCCGCGCGCCGTGTCTACGCGATCGAGGCAGGATCCTCGCGCGCCGGCAATCTCGGGCTGGAGTTCTGACCATGGTCGAGCGCGTCCGCCACCAGCTGTTCCTGCCCAAACCGCTCAGCGACCGGCTCGAAGCGCTGGCCGCCAAGCCCGGTGCGACCAAGTCGGCGATCCTCGCCGATGCGGTCACCGCCTGGCTCAACCGTCGTGGCGCGTCCGAACTCGAGGATCGCTTCGCCCTGCGGCTCGACCGGATGAGCAATGCGCTCGCGCGGATCGAGCGCGATGGCCATGTCACGCTCGAGACGCTGGCGCTGTTCATCCGCTTCGAGCTCTCGATCCAGACACCGCTTGCCGAGAATGATGCGGTTGGTCGCGCGCTTGCCCGCGAGCGCTTCGAGGCATTTGTCACGCAGGTCGGCCGCGCCGTGGCGTCGGGGCGGCGGACCTTGCTGCCAGGGGAGGGCGCGCGATGAGCGCCGCGCTATCCGCCGAGCGTCGGCGCGCGATGCTGCGCACCGCCATGGGACCGGCCATCGCCGACGCGCTGGCTGACCCGCTCGTCGTTGAGATCATGGTCAATCCCGATGGCGCGCTGCGGCTCGACCGGCTCGGCGAAGGCCGGGTCGATACCGGTATCGTCATCGATGCGACGCAGACCGAGCGCATCATCCGCCTCGTTGCGAGCCATGCCCGTACCGAGGTCCATGCCGCGCAGCCGATCGTTTCAGCCGAGCTGCCGCCCCATCGCGAGGGCGGGGCAGGGGAGCGCTTCGAGGGCGTGTTGCCGCCGGTCGCGACGGCACCCTGTTTCTCGATCCGCAAGCCTGCGCAGCGGCTGCACACGCTCGACGATTATGTCGCTGACGCGATTATGACGGTCGAGACTGCGGACGCGTTGCGCGCTGCGGTCGCACAGCGCTTCAACATTCTCGTCGCTGGTGGGACGAGTTCGGGCAAGACGACCCTCGCCAACGCGCTGCTCGCCGAGATGGCGTGGGTCGACGCCCGCGTTATCCTGATCGAGGATACGCGCGAGCTGCAGAGCCCGGCGCCCGACACGGTCGCCCTGCGCACCCGTCCTGGGGTGGTGTCGATGGCGGACCTGGTGCGCTCGACGCTGCGGCTGCGCCCCGACCGGATCATCGTCGGTGAGGTGCGTGGCCCTGAGGCACTCGACATGCTCAAGGCCTGGAACACCGGGCATCCCGGCGGGATCGCCACGGTCCATGCGAACTCTGCAAACGCCGCGCTCTATCGCATCGAACAGCTCGTCCAGGAGGCCGTCGTCACGGTCCCGCGGCAGCTGATCGCCGAGGCGATCGACCTCGTCGTGTTCATTGCCGGGCGCGGCACCGATCGCCGTGTCGAGGCGATAGCCCGCGTCATCGGCATCGATCCCGACATCGGCGCCTACGCGCTCGCCCCCTTTCATTTGCCCCCAACTGCAGGAGCCTGATCCATGACCATCGTCCACTATACGCCCGGCAAAGCGCGCCTCGTGACCGGAGCAGCCGCCGGTCTCGCGCTATGTGCCGCCAGCCAGGTTCTTGCCGCAGGCTCCGGCATGCCGTGGGAGGAGCCGCTCCAGCAGGTGCTGGAGTCGGTCCAGGGCCCGGTCGCCAAGATCGTGGCGGTGATCATCATCATCGTGACCGGTCTGACGCTGGCGTTCGGCGAGACTGCGGGCGGCTTTCGCCGCCTGATCCAGATCGTCTTTGGCCTGTCGATCGCCTTTGCCGCGTCGAGCTTCTTCCTGTCCTTCTTCTCGTTCGGCGGCGGAGCGCTGATCGCATGAACGGGGACCGCCAACCGATCGAGGGCTTCGAGGCGCCGCTGCATCGCGCACTCGCCGAGCCGATCCTGCTGGGTGGCGCGCCGCGGACGATCGCGATCGTCAACGGCACGCTCGCCGCTGCGCTGGGCCTTGGCCTGCAGCAATGGGTCGCGGGCGTCGTGATCTGGGCGCTTGGTCACACGGTCGCGGTATTTGCCGCGCGGCGTGATCCCGATTTCGCTCCGGTGCTTGCCCGGCACCTGCGGCAGCGGGGGTATCTCGCATGCTAGCCCTGCGCGAATATCGCAACCGTGCCGACCGGCTCGCCGATCACCTGCCCTGGGCGGCGTTGGTTGCGCCGGGCGTCGTCCTCAACAAGGACGGCAGCTTCCAGCGCACGCTGCGCTTTCGTGGCCCTGACCTTGAGTCGGCGACGCAGGCCGAGCTGGTTTCGGCCTGCGCGCGCGCCAACAATGTCCTCAAGCGGTTCGGGTCAGGCTGGGCGCTGCATATCGAAGCCGAGCGGCGCGAGGCGCTGGGCTATCCCGCCAGTCTGTTTCCTGACGCTGCTTCCTGGCTGGTCGAGGAAGAGCGGCGCGCCGCGTTCGAGGCGGCCGGCGCGCATTTCGAGAGCCTTTACTATCTGACGCTGACCTTCCTGCCGGCCCCCGACCAGACCGACGCGGCAGGCCGAGCGCTCGTCGAACGCGAGGACAATCACAAGGGCCGCGACTGGCGTCAGGCGCTCGCCGCATTCGTGGCCGAGACCGATCGCGCGCTCGATCTCTTCTCGGGCTTCATGCCGGAGATTGCCGCGCTCGATGATGAAGCGACGCTGACCTTCCTGCACGGCAGGATTTCCGCGCGGCGGCATGCCGTGGGCGTTCCCGAGACGCCGATGTATCTCGATGCGCTGCTGGTCGATACAGAGCTCACCGGAGGGCTCGAGCCGATGCTCGGGCAGATGCATCTGCGCACGCTCACGATCCTCGGCTTCCCCGGCCTCAGCCGCCCCGGCATCCTCGACGCGCTCAACCATCTCGATTTTGGCTATCGCTGGGTCACGCGGTTCATCGCGCTCGACAAGACCGACGCGACGAGGGCACTGACCCGGCTGCGCCGCCAATGGTTCAACAAGCGCAAGTCGGTGACCGCGCTGCTGCGCGAGGTGCTCTATAATCAGCCGGTTCAGCTGCTCGACAGCGACGCCGACAACAAGATGGCCGACGCCGATCTCGCACTTCAGGCGCTGGGTGGCGATCATGTCGCCTTCGGCCATCTCACCACGACCATCACCGTCCAGGACAGCGATCGCGCGCGGGTCGAGGATCAGGTCCGCCAGGTCGAGCGGGTGGTCAATGGTCTTGGCTTCACCTGTATCCGCGAGAGCATCAATGCGGTCGAAGCCTGGCTCTCGAGCCTGCCCGGGCATGTCTATGCCAATGTGCGCCAGCCGCTCGTCCATACGCTCAACCTCGCGCATCTGATGCCGCTCTCGAGCGTATGGGCGGGGCCGGCCCGCAACCGGCACCTCGATGGTCCGCCGCTGCTCTATGCGCAGACCTCCGGGTCGACGCCGTTCCGGCTATCGACCCATGCTGACGACGTCGGGCACATGATGATCGTCGGACCGACCGGGGCCGGCAAGTCGGTGCTGCTCGCGCTGATCGCGATGCAGTTCCGCCGCTATGCCGCAAGCCGGGTCTATATCTTCGACATGGGCCGCTCGGCGCGCGTCGCGACGCTCGCAATGGGCGGGGCGCACCATGGCCTCGGGCTTGGCGGAGAGGCAGGCGAGACCATCGCGTTCCAGCCGCTCGCAGCGATCGACCGCGAACCCGAGCGTGCCTGGGCTGCCGAATGGATCGCCGCGCTGCTCACGCACGAGAAGGTCAGCGTCGACCCGCCGGTCAAGGACGCGATCTGGTCGGCGCTCGGCAGCCTCGCCACTGCTCCGCTCGAGGAGCGCACGCTGACCGGCCTGTCGTTGCTGCTCCAGTCGACCGCGCTGCGCGCGGCGCTCGCACCCTATACGCTCGAGGGGCCGTTCGGTCGGCTGCTTGACGCTGCCGAAGACGATCTGCGCGTGGCGCAGGTCCAGTGCTTCGAGACTGAGGCGCTGATGGGGGCGGGGAGCGCGGTCGCGCCGGTGCTCACCTATCTGTTTCACAGGCTCGAGGAGCGGTTCACCGGCGACCCGTCGTTGCTGATCCTCGATGAAGCCTGGAAGTTCCTCGATCATCCGCTGTTTGCCGCGCGCATCCGTGAGTGGCTCAAGACGCTGCGCAAGAAGAATGTCGCAGTGATCTTCGCGAGCCAGAGCCTTGCCGACATCGCGCAGAGCGGGATTGCGCCCGCGATCATCGAGAGCTGCCCGCAGCGCATCCTGTTGCCCAATCCTGCGGCGATGGAGCGGCAGGGCCGCGCTGCGTACGAGCGCTTTGGTCTCAATGCCGCGCAGATCGAGCTTGTCGCGCGTGCGACGCCCAAGCGTCATTATTACCTCCAGTCCGCACGCGGCAACCGGTTGTTCGAGCTTGGCCTCGGACCGATCGCGCTCGCGCTGTGCGGCTCCTCCGATCCTGCGACACAGGCGCGCGTCGACGCGCTGCTTGCCGAGCATGGCAGCGGCGACTTCGCGGCGCGGTTTCTCGCCGATGCCGGCCTCGACTGGGCCGCCGGACTGCTCCGCCAATTCCCCGACCCCCAAGCAAAGGAGTAACCCCATGGTGCGTAGCTTCACCCGCAAAACCCTGATCGCCGGTCTGCTCGGCGCCGGCGCGATTGGCGCTCTGGCGACGGGCCTGATGGTTACCGCGCCTGCGGCCCATGCTCAGATCACGGTCTTTGATCCGAGCAATTACAGCCAGAATCTTCTGACTGCGGCGCGCACCCTCCAGCAGATCAACAACCAGATCCAGTCGCTCCAGAACGAGGCGGCGATGATCCTCAATCAGGCGAAGAACCTTGCCCGGGTCGAGTTTCCCGAGCTCGATGCGTTGCGCCAGACGATCCGGCAGATCGACACGCTGATGGGGCAGGCGCAAGGCGTCAACTTCCGCGTCGACGGGCTCGATCAGCAGTTCCGTCAGCTCTTCCCCAACGATCTCGCAAGCGCGCTGCGCACCGACCAGCAGGTGATCGCGGCACGTGGTCGGCTCGACACGGCGATGTCCTCCTTCCGGCATACGATGGGCGTGCAGGCGAAGGTCGTTGAGACGGTCGCAGCGGACGCGCGCACCCTTGAGGCACTCGCCGCGCGCAGCCAGGGCGCCCAAGGCGCGCTCGCCGCGCAACAGACGACGAACCAGCTGCTCGCGCTCACCGCCAAGCAGCAATTCCAGATCCAGAGCCTGATGGCCGCGCAATATCGCGCGGAGACGATGGAAGCTGCGCGGCGTGTGCAGGCGGAGGCGGACGCGCGGGCTGCGACCCGCAAGTTCCTCGGCACCGGCAACGCCTACACGCCCGAGCGCTGATCAGACCGTCCGCGGCGGCGGCGCCCCCTCGCCGCTGCGGGCGCAGTCCGCAGGGTCCCGGTTTCCTCCCAGCCCGCCGGGGCCCTGCGGCAATCGCAACACAGGAGCGTCCCACGTGAACGACCTCAACGTCATCGACCGCTTCATGGCCGAGTTCATCCGCTACATCGATAGCGGCTTTGGCTTGCTCGGGCCTGACGTGGGCTTCCTGACCAGTGTGCTGATCGGGATCGATATCACGCTTGCCGGGCTCTTCTGGGCGATGGGCGGCGAGGACGATGTCATCGGCCGGTTTCTCAAGAAGATCCTCTATGTCGGCGTCTTCGCGCTGATCCTCAACAGCTTCTCGACACTGGCGGACATCATCTTTCGCTCGTTCGCGCAGGCGGGTTTGACCGCCGGGGGTGGGTCGCTGAGCGCCGACGATCTGCTGCGGCCCGGCCGCCTCGCCGGGACCGGCTTCAGCGCAGCCTGGCCATTGCTCGATCAGGCCTCGCAGATGCTCGGCTTCACCACCTTCTTCGACAATTTTGTGGTGATCACCGTGCTGCTGCTCGCCTGGGCGGTCGTGATCGTCGCCTTTTTCATCCTCTCGGTGCAGATGTTCGTCTGCGTCATCGAGTTCAAGCTGACGAGTCTCGCCGGCTTCATCCTGGTCCCGTTCGCCCTGTGGGGACGCACGAGTTTTCTCGCCGAGCGGGTGCTCGGGAACGTGATCTCGTCCGGCATCAAGGTCATGGTGCTCGCCGTGATCGTCGGTATCGGCTCCAACTTCTTCGCCGCGTTCACCACCGCGCTTCAGGGGCAGGAGCCCGATATCGGGCAGGCGATGAGCCTGGTGCTCGCAAGCCTCACCCTGCTCGGCCTTGGCATCTTCGGACCCGGCATCGCCACGGGCCTCGTTTCGGGCGCCCCCCAGCTTGGCGCCGGGGCGGCGGTCGCGACCTCTGCTCTCGCCGCGGGCGGCGTCGCCGTTGCTGCCGGAGCGGGGGTTGCCGCAGCCGGCGGACTTGCCGCTGCCGGTCTTGGCGCAATCCGGGCGGGCACCTCGATGGGGTCGGCGGCCTCGACTGCTTACAAGCTCGGCAAGGAGACCTCCGGCTCTTCTTCGAGGGCCGCTGGCCTTGGCGGCGTCGCCACGGCCGCCCGGGGCGCCGTCTCGCAGCGCCTCGGCAATGCGTTCGGGCTGCGCGAAGCGGCTGCCGGTGGCCAGCGCGCAGCCTGGGATGCCGGGAATACGGCCAAGGCACCCGCCGCGCCGCAGGCGGGCGGCAATGCGCCCGATGCGATGCCCGGATGGGCAAGAAACCTCCAGGCAAGCCAATCCCGCCGCCATCACCGCCAGATGGCGCTCCACACCCTGCAGGGCGGCGACCGCGGTGGTCAGGGTGCCAGCCCCGATATCAAGGAGAAGGACTGATGCGCTTCAAACGCACTCTGCAACGCTATGGGCGAACACCCGAGCCCGAGACACCCTATCAGCGCGCCGGGCAGCTCTGGGACGAGCGGATCGGCTCGGCCCGCGTCCAGGCGCGCAACTGGCGGCTGATGGCGTTCGGCGGTTTGTTCCTGACCACCGGCCTGTCGGCAGCCCTCATCTGGCAATCGCTGCAGAGCCGCGTTGTCCCTTACGTGGTCGAGGTCAACAAGCTCGGCGAGGCGCGGGCGCTCTCTCCCGCAGCCACCGACTATCGCGCGACCGACCCGCAGATCGCATGGTTTCTCGGGCGCTTCATCACCAACATCCGCTCGCGACCGCTCGACGCTGTGCTGATGCGCGAACACTGGCTTCAGGCCTATGACTTCGCGAGCAAGCGCGGCGCGATCTTTCTGGGCGAGTATGCGCGTGCCGCTGACCCGTTCGCCGCGATCGGTGAAACGACGGTGTCGGTCCAGGTGACGAGTGTCGTGCGTGCATCGCCCACGAGCTTTCAGATCAAATGGTCCGAGCGTGCCTATGCCCGCGGCAGCCTTTCGGGAACCTCGCGCTGGACCGCAATCGTGACTGTCGTGATCCGTCCGCCACGCACGGTCGATACGCTGCGAAAGAACCCGCTCGGCCTTTACGTGGATGCAATCGACTGGAGCCGTGAGCTCGAGACCCCTGCCGATCCGCAACCGGTTCGGGCCCGGCCCGGCCCGGCGTTACCGGCGCCGCCCGCGCACCTCCCGCTCGGTTCGCCGCTCGACCCGACCCTCGGCCTGCAATCCCAGCCCCAATTGGAGACCCAGCCATGAAGCATGTCCTCGTCGCGGCAAGCGTCCTTGCCGTCATGCCCGCCCTTGCGCAATCAGCGTTGCCGTCGGCGCCATCGCCGGTCCAGTCTTCCACCACGATGCCCGGGGGGCGACCAACCGCGGGCCCTTCGGTGCCGACTGTCACGCCGCTGCCGCCGACCGGGAAAAAGCGCGTGCCGCCCTCACGCGCCGAACTGCGGGTGCGCACCGCCAATCGCGACGCGACGCGCGAGCCCGCTGCGCGTGGCTTCATTCATGCGGTGCAGGTCTATCCCTTCAACGAGGGGGTTCTCTATCGCCTGTTCGCTGCACCCGAGCGGGTGACCGACATCACGCTGCAGCCCGGCGAGACGGTCGTCTCGGTCGCGGCGGGCGATACGGCGCGCTGGACGGTTGGCGACACGACCAGCGGCAGCGGCGAGACCAAGCGCGTGCATATTCTGGTCAAACCGTTCGCCGCGGGCCTCTCCACCAATCTTGTCATCACCACCGATCGCCGCGCCTATCGTCTCCAGCTTGAGAGCACGGCATCGACTGCCATGGCCGCGCTGTCGTGGACCTATCCGCAGGACGAGCTGATCGCGATCCGTCGGCAGGAAGCGACAGCCGAGGCGGCAAAGCCCGTCGCCGCCGCGCTCGCGGTGGAGCGGCTCAACTTTGGCTATGCGATCAGCGGCGACCGGCCTGCCTGGCGGCCCAGCCGTGCGTTTGACGATGGGCGGCAGACCTTTATCGAGTTTCCGGCAGACATTGCTGTCGGCGAAGCGCCACCGCTGTTCGTGGTCGGCGCGCAGGGCGATATCGAGCTCGTCAATTATCGCGTCGCGGGCCGCTTCTATGTCGTCGACCGCCTGTTCGACAGCGCGGAATTGCGGCTTGGTGGCAAGAAACAGGCCGTGGTCCGCATCATCCGCACGGGCTCGGAGTCACCGCGCCGCCGCCAGGGGAAAGCATCATGAGCGATGCTGCCCCCACGCCCGAGCTGCCACCCAAGGCCGATCCCGAAACGCTGGTGCTGCGCGGGCATCCGCGCCGGATCGTCCGCTTTCGGCGCGGCGCGATCATCGCAATCGCTGCAGCGAGCACCAGCGCGGTTGCGGGGCTCACCTGGATGGCGCTGCAGCCTGTGAGCTTCCAGGCTTCGCTCAGCGCTGACGACAGCACGGAAATTGCCAACCGGACGCCTGATGATGCTCTGGCCGGCGCCCCGAAGAGCTACGATGATGTCCCAAAGCTCGGCCCGCCGCTGCCGGGTGACCTTGGAAGACCGATCCTGCGACGACAGGAGCAGCTTGGCGCCTCGCCCTTGCAAGGGGGTGCTGACCCGGCGTTCGACGCGGTGCAAGCTGAGCGGCAGCGTCTTGCGGCCGAACAAAGGGCAGCGCGCGAATCGGGGGTGATGCTGCAACTGGGTGGAGCCCGGGAAACTACAGCCCCGGCAGCGGCGCGGATCGAGCGCAGCGGGGCTAGTGCGGGAGCGCCGCTGGAAGGCGTCGCGCCCGATCGTGGAAGCGATCCCTATGGCCAGCAGCGCAAGACTGCGCTGGTCGGTCGTTCCAGCGGCGAGGATAGTATCAATCCACACGCGTTGGCAGATCCGGTATCGCCCTGGACCCTCCACGCCGGCAGCATCATCGCTGCGAGCCTGATCACCGGTCTGAATTCCGATCTGCCGGGCCTCGTGACTGCGCAGGTGACGCAGAATGTTCATGACAGCGTCACGGGGCAAACCGTGCTGATCCCGCAAGGATCGCGCCTGATCGGACGCTATGACAGCGTCGTCGCGTTCGGCCAAAGCCGGGCGCTGGTGGTCTGGCAGCGCATCCTCCTGCCCGACGGCGCATCGATGCGTATCGACAATGTGCCGGCCACCGATACCCAGGGCTATGCTGGCCTTGCCGATCGGGTCGATCGCCACACCTGGCAGCTGTTGAAGGGCGTCGCGCTCTCGACCCTGCTCGGCGTCGGCACCGAGCTGAGCTTCACCGGCGAGAGCGACCTCGTCGAAGCGATTCGCGAATCCGCCCAGCAGAGCGGAGCGCGAGCAGGGGACCAGCTTGTCGGTCGCAACCTCGACATCCAACCGACCATCCGTGTGCGGCCCGGCTGGCCGCTTCGTGTCGTGGTGCACAAGGATATCGTGCTGCGGCCCTGGCGGATGGCGGAGCGATGAGCATGGACCTCAAGCTTGCGAGGCTGCCCGAGCGCACCCCGGTCAAGATCGCGATCAGCGTATCGCCCGATCTCGCTGCGGCGCTCGCCGACTATGCCGCGATCTACGAGAAGACCTATGGCCACAGCGAACCTGTGGCCGAACTCATCCCGGCGATGCTCTCCACGTTCCTGGAGAGTGATCGCGCCTTCGCCAAGGCAAGGAAGGGCTTGGGCACGGACAGGGCGGGATGACCGGGCGATGCGCCTGCTCACACTCAAGGAGGCTGCGGCGTTCCTCAAGGTGCATCCCAATACGATGCGCAGCTACGCCAACAGCGGCGCGGTGCCAGCAACCAAATTCGGTCGGGAATGGCGCTTTCTCGATGAAGACCTTGTTGCAGCGATTCGAGCGGGATATCCTGGTCGCGTACGGATGCAGCTGAGTGCCGACGATAAGGAGGCAGAGCGATGGCACTCTGGAACCGTACAGGCATTTACTACGTCGAGTTCACAGCACCTGACGGAACGCGCATTAGACGATCTACTGGCACGTCCGACAGGCAGAAGGCCGAGGAATATCACGACAAGCTGAAGGCCGAGCTGTGGGATCTTGCCCGCTTGAAGCGAAAGCCCCGGCGCAGCTGGGACGAAGCGGCGCTTCGGTGGCTAAAGGAGATGGCGCACAAGAAGTCCTATCGGGACGATGTGAGCCGAATCCGTTGGTTCACGAAGCATTTGCGCGGCAAGATGCTGGACCAGGTGAGCCGGGACATGATCGACGGGATCATCTCGCGCCATCTCGCCCGCCGCAAGGATCGCACGAAGGATCTCTATGTGGCGCTGATCCGCGCCATGTTCCGGAAGGCGATGCGCGAGTGGGAGTGGCTCGAGCAAATTCCAGCGTTCAGGACCTATGGGAAGAATGAGCGGCCGCGTGTGCGTTGGTTGACCCAAGCACAGGTCGATCGTCTCCTGCAGGAACTACCGCCTCACCAGCAGGACCTGATGCTGTTCGCGCTCGCGACGGGCCTGCGGCAGGGAAATATCAAGAGACTGGCCTGGGACCAGGTCGATCTCACCCGCCGCATCGTCACGATCGGGCATGGCGATACCAAGAACGACGAGGCCTTGGGCGTTCCGCTCAACGATCTCGCCGTCTCGGTGCTTGAACGGCGGATGGGAGAGCAGAGTCCCTATGTGTTCACCTACAAGGGCAAGCCTTTGGGGCAGGTGAACACGAAAACATGGCGGGATGCGCTCCAGCGCGCCGGGATCACCGACTTTCGTTGGCATGATCTTCGGCACACCTGGGCGAGCTGGCTCCGGCAAAACGATGTGCCCACCTGGGTGCTTCAGGAGCTGGGAGGCTGGAAGTCGGAGTCGATGGTGCGTCGGTACGCGCACATGTCGGTGAAGCATCTGGCGCCCTATGCCGACCAGCTGATTTTTGAGGGTAAAACACGCCACACCAATCCCCCTCGGAGATCGGCCCTGCCTACGGCACAAAAACACCCACAGCGGGAGCTTCTCGAGGCTCCAACTGCTGGAAAGCAAGGTGCTAAGTGATTGAAAAGAAATGGTGGACGCACTTGGGCTCGAACCAAGGACCCGCTGATTAAGAGTCAGCTGCTCTACCAACTGAGCTATGCGTCCATTCCGGGCGGAGGGAAGGGGCTGGGAAGCCGCTTGCCGCGTTCGGGAGTGGCGCGGATAGCGGGGGCTTTTGCGGAATGCAACAGGCTTTTTGCCAAAAAATGCGCGTTACCAACGCGCGGTGTTTGCCTGGTGCCGATTCTGGCGGTCGATCGCGAACAGGATGCCGATCGCGAACATCACCGTCATCATCGATGAGCCGCCGTGGCTGACCAGCGGGAGCGGGATTCCGGTCACTGGCGCCATGCCCATCACCATCAGCAGGTTGATCGCGACGTAGAAGAAGATCATCGCCGCGATCGCAGCTGCCGTCAGCCGTTCGAACTTGCTGCCAGCGCGGGTGGAGACACCGATCGCCCACAGGCACAAGCCGACGAATGCGGCAATCAGCGCGACGCCGCCGACAAGCCCCAGCTCTTCTGCGACCAGTGCAAAGACGAAGTCGGTATGGCCTTCGGGCAGGTAGTTCAGGTGGACCTGGGTGCCGTTGCCAAAGCCCTTGCCGAACAGCCCGCCGGATCCGATCGCGATCTTCGACTGGGTGATATGATAGCCCGCACCCAGCGGATCCTCTTCGGGATTGAGGAAGATCAGCACGCGCTTTTGTTGATATTCCTGCATGCCATAGTTGATCATCAGCGGGATCGCGACCGCCGCCGCCATGCCGCCCGCGATGAACAGGCGCAGCGGTACCCCGGCCAGGAACATCATCGCGGCGCCCCCGGCGATGATCATCATCGCGGTGCCCAGGTCCGGCTGGATCAGCACCAGGCCGGCAGGGATCATCGTAATGACGACGGCCGGCCAGATTGCGCCGAACTTGCGTGTCTCACCCGCCGGAAGCATCTCGTAGAACCGGGCGAGCGCGAGGACGAGCGCGAGTTTGGTCAGCTCGGACGGCTGGAGCCGCATGAATCCCAGGTCGAGCCAGCTCTGCGCGCCGCCCGCGACGTGGCCGATCAGCTCGGTCAGGATGATCAGGACGATGCAGACGCCGTAGACCGGAAAGGCGAGATGGCGATACCAGTCGACCGGGATACGCGACATCGCGAGGGCGATGGCGAGAAAGACGCAGAAGCGCATGCCATGGCTAAGCGCCCAGGGCGTCAGGCTACCCCCGGCCGCGGAATAGAGCATCGCCGTGCCGAACAGCCCGATTCCGGCAACCAGCAGAAGCGCGCCCCAGGGCAGGCGCAGCACAGGGGCGGGGACGAAGCCGGATCCGATCGTGCTCATTCCGGGGCCTCTGGTGTCGGGGTCGCGCTGGCGGTGGGGGCAGGGGCGGGTGCTGATGCGGCCGCGGGCGATGCTGTCGGGATTGCAGCAGGGGTTGGCGAGGCGGCCGGGTTGGGTACCGGCGCCGGCGCTTGCCCGGCACGCTGAGGAAGCCCCTGCGCGGTGCGGAAGGCGGCTTCCTTGGCCGCCATGCGCGTGCGGATGTCGCCGCCCCAGCCGGCTTCGAGCACGGCAAGCGAGTCAATCGCCTTTTGCCGATCGAACAGCCAGGTCAGCACGTCCTTTGCCACCGGAGCCGCAGCGCGCGATCCGCCCATGCCATGTTCGATCACGACCGACGCGGCGTAGCGCGGGTTGTCGATGGGGGCGAAGCAGATGAACAGGCCGTGGTCGCGATACTTCCACTCGCCACCCTGACCGCGATTGCGGTCCATGATCCGGCGAACCTGCGCGGTGCCGGTTTTTCCGGCCATGCGGATGTTGTCGAAGGGCAAGCGCGAGGCGCCGGCGGTGCCCGCTCCGTTGACCACCTCGTCCATCCCTGCGCGGACAATCGCGAGATGCTCTTCGGGAAAGTCGAGGCGCAGCGGCGGCTTCGGCGTATCGATGATGAGCGAGGGCAGCAGCGCGCGGCTGGACGCGATCCGCGCGGTCGCAACGGCAAGCTGGAATGGGCTGACCAGCACGTAACCCTGTCCGATCGATGCGTTAAGCGTATCCGCCTGGGTCCATTCCTGTTTGTAGCGGCGCATCTTCCACGCCGTATCCGGCATCGTGCCATAGCGTTGCGAGGGCAGGGGCAGGTCGAACTCCGCGCCAAAGCCCAGTTTACGGGCGGCCACAGCAATCGGATCGATTCCGATCTCTCGCCCGATCGTGTAGAAATAGGTGTTGCAGCTGCGCGCGATCGCGGTGTGCATCGTCATCGGCCCGTGCCGGCCGAGACAGCCGAAGCGGCGATTGCCGAGCTGATAGCCGCCATTGCAGTACACCACGCGCTTCGGGTCCACCCCCGCGCCCAGGATCGCGAGCGCAGTCGCTGGCTTGAACGTCGATCCGGGCGGATACAGGCCTTGCAGCGTCTTGTTCATCAGCGGGAGATGATCGTCCTCCGACAGCATCTTCCACTCGGTGCGGCTGATCCCGTCCGAAAACGCATTGGGATCGTAGGACGGCATCGACACCATCGCGAGAATGTCGCCATTGGTGATGTCGAACACCGTCACCGACCCGGATTCGTTGCCGAGGCGGCGCGCGGTAAACTCCTGAAGGCCGGCATCGATCGTCAGGCGAACATTCTGTCCCGGTTCGTCAGGCCTGGTCGCAAGTTCACGCACGAGCTTACCGCGTGCGGTCACCTCGGAGCGCTTGGCGCCGGGAGTGCCGCGCAGCCGACCCTCAAGCGTCTTTTCGAGACCGTCCTTGCCGATCTTGAAGCCCGGTGTGAGCAGCAGGGGATCCTTGGTTTCCTTGAACTGCTCCGAAGTCGCGGTACCGACGTAACCGACGAGATGACCGATTGCGGCGCCGGCGGGGTAGTTGCGGGCAAAGCCGCGGGCCGGGGCAACGCCGGGCAGGTCGGGAAGTCGGACATTGACCGCGGCGTAGCGCTCGTAATCAAGATTTTCGGCAACCTGCACGGGCCTGAACCCGGCGGCTCCCTTCAGATCCTCCTCGATCTGCGCGATGTCTTCGGGCGTGAGTGCAAGAATATCGCGCAGCGTCGCGAGCACCTGACCCTTGTTCTCGAGCCGGTCGGGGATGATGTCGACGCGGAAGTCGGTGCGATTGTTGGCGATCGGCACGCCGCGCCGGTCGACGATCCAGCCGCGGCGCGGGGGTGTCAGCGTCAGATTGACGCGGTTGCTCTCGGACAACAGCTTGTACTTGTCATTCTCATAGACCGACAGCCAGGTCATGCGCCCGGCCAGCACGAGTCCGAGCGTCGCCTGAATGCCACCGAGCAGCATGGCGCGGCGCGAGAAGCTGTAGCTCTGCTGCGCGTCGGAAATCATGCGCACCGGGCCGCTCATTGCCATTTCTTTCGGCGATCGAGGCGTGAAACGAGGCGTGCCAGGACGGGGAACAGCGCGATCGAAATCAGGATCTGGATCAGCAGCACCGTATCGACATGCGCGTCGAGCCGCGTCGCGACCAGCCGCCCGCCGATCAAGCAAAAGCCGATCGCGCCCGCAGCCAGCAGCCAGTCCTGAAGAAAGTCACGCCACACGATCCGCGTGTCTAGCACATCGATGGCGATAAACGACACGGTCCAGAAAAACATCGCGTTGCCGAGCGGCTGGCCGCTGACCATGTCATCGACAAAGCCGAGCAGCAGCGGCGCCCATGGCTTGAGCAGATCGGGCCGGTGGAGCCTCCACGCGAGCAGCATCATCAGCCCGAATGGCGGGAGCAGCGGGACGGTCGCCTTGAGCGGGATCAGGGTGATCAGCGAACCGATGACGATCGACAGCGGGGCGAGCCAGCGCGCACGCGATGACAGGGTGGGCTGGCCAAGGCCCGCGAAGGGAGTGCCGGTCACCGCGGGGCTGCTTCCCGCGCGCGCACATCGGACGCTTCGGGGAAGAAAGCGCGCTGGACCAGGGCATAGTCGAGCATGTCGGGGCTGGCGGTAGCCCTGGCCTTGGTGGTGTCGCGCCCGCGTTCGAGCGCCACTGCGACCGCGATGTTCGGCGGGAACAGGCCGCCAGTGCCCGAGGTGACGAAGGTGTCGCCGGGTTCGAACAGCACCTGCGCTTCACCGGCCGAGCGGATTTCGAGCTGGCCGTCGCCGCGCCCGGCGGCGATGGCGGGTAGGCCATCGCGGATGCGGCGGACGGGCACGACGCTTTCAGGATCGAGCACGAGCAGGATGCGCGCGGTGTTGGGGCTGACTTCGACCACGCGGCCGATCAGCCCGTCGGGACCGCGCACGGGCTGGCCTGCGCGAACGCCCTGCCAGCTGCCGGCGTTGAGCGTTGCGAAGCGCCGCGTGCTGGAACCGCTGGCATAGACGATACGGGCGGCGACCACTGGGTCGGCGACGCGGTCGCGTAGCTTGGCCAGTGCGCGCAGGCGGCGGTTGTCCCGGGTGACGACGCGGGCATGCTCGATCAGCTTCTTGTTCGCTTCGAGTTCGGCGCGCAGTCGGGCATTTTCCTCACGTACGCCAAAGAAGCTGCCGACCCAAGATGGCCCGCCGGAAATCCCGCGCCGCATCCAGTCCGCACCCGAAGCGATTGGGGTAACCAGCTCAGAAAACGCCCCGCGCACGCCCGCAAAGGCGGGCGGATTTAGGGTCGACAGCAACAGCAAAGCAACCGCGACCAGTGCACCGCCGGCCGCGACCACATAACCGATGAACAGTCCGTATTGCGCCCGTCGCGAAAAGCCGGAGCGCCGATTATGTGGCGGCGCCATAGCCCCCGCTTCCTCAGACCTGAATCAGAACACCACGAAACACAGGATCTTCTAGCGCACGTCCAGTGCCCAGCGCCACACAGGTCAGGGGGTCTTCGGCGACGGTAACGGGCAGACCCGTTTCATCGCGAAGGACTTCGTCAATCCCCTCGAGCAGCGCGCCGCCGCCGGTCAGGACGATGCCCTGATCAACGATGTCCGCCGCCAGTTCGGGCGCCGTGTTTTCGAGTGCGATGCGCACGCCTTCAACGATCGTGCCGACCGGCTCGCTCAGCGCTTCGGCGATCTGGCCCTGGTTGATCTGGATTTCCTTGGGAACGCCGTTGACCAGATCGCGGCCCTTGATGTGGATCGTCTTGCCGATGCCGTCCGCAGGCGGCTTGGCAACGCCGACTTCCTGCTTAATCCGCTCTGCTGTGGCTTCGCCGATCAGCAGGTTATGGTTGCGGCGGACATAGGAGACGATCGCTTCGTCCATCTTGTCGCCGCCGACGCGGACCGAGGTCGAATAGGCGAGGCCGCGCAACGAAAGCACGGCGACTTCGGTGGTGCCGCCGCCGATGTCGACGACCATCGACCCGATCGGTTCGGTCACCGGCATATCGGCGCCGATCGCAGCGGCCATCGGCTCTTCGATCAGGAAGACCTGCGACGCGCCGGCGTTGGACGCGGCGTCGCGGATCGCGCGGCGCTCGACGCTGGTCGAACCAGAGGGCACGCAGATCACGATCTGGGGCCAGCGCATGAACTTGCGGCCGCCATGCACCTTGCGGATGAAGTGCTTGATCATCTCTTCGGCGACATCGATGTCCGCGATGACGCCATCGCGCAGCGGGCGAATCGCCTCGATGCTGCCGGGCGTCTTGCCCATCATCAGCTTGGCGTCGTCGCCGACGGCCTTGACCCGCTTGATGCCGTTCAGTGTTTCTACCGCCACAACCGACGGTTCATTCAGCACAACGCCGCGGCCGCGCAGATAGACGACCGTGTTCGCGGTCCCCAAATCGATCGCAAGGTCGTGGGACATGAATTTGAAAAAGCGGGAAAAAAACGCCATCTATGGTTCCGTCCTTCGCGCTTGACGGGCGGCGCGATTCGCATTTGAGTTACACTTGACCCGTCCGGAGCAGGTCAGCTCCGAATTGGGAAATCTGGCGGATACAGCTCGCAGGATGGCGTCGCTTGGGCTACACCAACCTGCATGTCAATACGCCGCTTGCCGGAGCATCTTGTCAACCGGATTGCAGCGGGTGAGGTGGTGGAACGCCCTGCCAGCGCGCTCAAGGAACTCGTGGAAAACGCTGTCGATTCGGGTGCGACCCGGATCACCGTCCGGCTGGGCGGCGGCGGGATCGAACTGATCGAGGTTACGGACGACGGATGCGGGATGACTCCCGCCGAAATGGCGCTCGCGCTGGAGCGGCACGCGACGTCGAAACTGCCCGATGACGCGATCGATGCCGTCACCACCTTGGGGTTTCGCGGCGAGGCGTTGCCGTCGATTGCCAGCGTGTCGCGTTTCACCGTCGAGAGCCGCCCGCGCGGCGCGGATGGCTGGTCTCGGACGGTGGACAATGGCGCATTGGCGGCGGAAGGGCCGGCTGCACTGCCGCCGGGCACGCGGGTGCGGGTCGAAGGGCTGTTCGAGAAGGTACCGGCGCGGCGCAAATTCCTGCGCTCGACCCGGTCGGAATATGCCGCATGCCTCGACGTGGTGAAGCGGCTGGCGATGGCGCGGCCCGAAATCGGCTTTTCGGTCGAACATGACGGGCGGCGGGTGCTGAGCGTGCAGGAGGGGATGGACCGGATCGCGCGCGTCGCCGCGCTGACCAACCGCGACCTTGCCGCCAACAGCGTCGGCATCGATTTCGAGCGCGAGGGGATCGTGCTCGGCGGCGTCGCAGGGCTGCCCACGTTCAACCGTGGCGTGGCGGATCATCAATATCTGTTCGTCAACGGCCGCCCGGTGAAGGACCGGTTGCTGACCGGCGCGGTGCGCGGCGCCTATGCCGAGATGCTGGCGCGCGACCGGCACCCGGTGGTGGCGCTGTTCCTCGATGTGCCGCCCGATCAGGTCGATGTGAACGTCCACCCTGCGAAGACCGAGGTGCGGTTCCGCGATCCGCAACTGGCGCGCGGGCTGATCGTCAGCGGGCTGCGGCGGGCGCTGGACGGGGCCGGGCATCGCAGTGTGCGGCGGCCCGATGCGGCGGTGATGGGGTTGTGGACTTCTGACGTAGACCGTCACCCCCGCGAAAGCGGGGGCCCATCTCCCGCACCCGCATCACTGCTTGACGCGCAAAGGAGCTGGGCCCCCGCTTTCGCGGGGGTGACGGGTAGTGTTCACGACCGCCGCCCCTCGTTCATCGCGCCACCCCTGGCGCGCGCCGAACCCGCCGCCGAGCCGGTTCCGGCGGCGATCAGCTACCCGCTCGGCGTCGCGCGGGGGCAGGTGGCGCGCACCTATATCGTCGCGGAGGCGGAGGACGGGCTGGTGCTGGTCGACCAGCATGCCGCGCACGAACGGCTCGTCCTCGAACGCATGCGCCGCGCGGTGAGCAGTGGCGGCGTCGCGAGCCAGGCATTGCTGCTGCCGGAGGTGGTCGAACTGGATGAACCGGCATGCGACCGGCTGGAGGCGCGGGCGGGCGAGCTGGCCGAGTTCGGGCTAGAGCTCGAACGCTTTGGCCCGCGCGCAATGCTGGTCCGCGCGACCCCGGCACTGCTGGGCAAGGGCGATGTGATCGGACTGGTCACGGACATTGCCGACGAGCTGGCCGCGTTCGATTCTGCGCTGAGCCTCAAGGAAAAGCTCGACCATGTCGCCGCGACGATGGCGTGCCACGGATCGGTGCGCGCGGGCCGCGTCCTCTCGGTCGCCGAGATGAACGCGCTGCTCCGCGAGATGGAGGTGACGCCGCATTCGGGCCAATGCAACCACGGCCGCCCGACCTGGGTGAAGCTGGCGCATGGCGACATCGAAAAGCTGTTCGGGCGGAAGTAGGCATTACTCCGCGAGGCATGACGTCGTAACGTCTAGAGCGTCTTACCTACTTCGCATTCGAGCATGAACGATGGCAGACCTGTATCATTTGTTTGAGCGAGTGCGTCGCTTTTGGCCGGAGAAGATTAGTCTCGACGTTGCCGTGACGGTTAACGGGGCGAGGCCGGGCATGGCATTTACTCTGATGAGCGACCTCCTCGCGGCTGTCGAGTCTCGGCTTGGCGATGAGAAAGATCGCATCGAACTAGAAATCTGGGCATTTCATATGTCGCTTTGGAAGTGCGCTAAGCTGAATATGCGGCGTGGGAGCTTCTCGGTTTCGCCTTCAGAAGTTTCGTATTTGATGTTTGCACAGCGAGTTGAACTGGAGTTGAAGAGCCGGAGTGAGCAGCCACCGTTGTGAAACTGGCTGATGGGTATGTTGAGATGCTGTTTGGCCGGAAGTGAGAGTGGGCGTCTGATCGCAACCGATGCAACCTTCCCCGCCACTACGCATTGTCAACCCTGAACGACGCTTCAGGTGAAGATACGATGGGTAAGTTGATGTCGGTGGCCTTGGCCGCCATCCCGCTGGTTGCGGTGCTGGGCGCGATGGTCGTCGCGCCGTAATCCAAAGGTTTCGCTCCCAAGCGAAAAAAAGAGGCCGCCCGGACTTCCCGTCCGGGCGGCCTTCTCTTTTGCTTTGTCCCCCTCCCGCTTGCGGGAGGGGCCAGGGGAGGGCCTGTCCTTCGGGAGTGCGGCCTGATTTGACAGGCCCTCCCCCGACCCCTCCCGCAAGCGGGAGGGGAGAGGCTGGAACCCCTCCCGTGTGGGAGAGGCTGGATCAGCCCTCGGCCTGCTCCTCGGTCGCCTCGACGGCGATTTCGCCCGGTTCGGCGTTCGGGTCATAGGCTTCAACGAATCCGGCTTCGTCCTTTTCGAACATCGCCTCCATCACGTTGACGCCCTGTGCCTGCATCTCGGCCTCTTCAGGCGAGCGGGCGACGTTGACCTTGACGGTCACGCCAACCTCAGCGTGCAGCGAGACCTTCACTTCGTACAGGCCGATCGCCTTGATCGGCTTGTCGAGCACGACCTGCGCCTTGGTGACCTTGTGGCCATCGGCGTTGAGCGAATCGATGATGTCGCGAACCGCGACCGAGCCGTACAGCTGGCCGGTGTTCGACGCCTGACGGATCAGGGTGACCGAAACGCCCTCAAGCGTCTTCGATTCCTTCTCGGCCTCGGTGCGCTTGGCGGCGTTCTCGGCGACGATGCGCTCGCGGTTCGCCTCGAACACCTTGCGGTTGGCTTCGTTGGCGCGCAGCGCCTTCTTGTTCGGGAGCAGGAAGTTGCGGGCGAACCCGTCCTTCACCGTCACCACGTCGCCGATATGGCCGAGCTTCTCGACCCGCTCGAGCAGAATGATTTGCATGGGTCCGCTCCTTACTTAACGATGAAGGGCAGCAGGCCCAGATGGCGTGCACGCTTGATGGCGATTGCCAGCTCGCGCTGCTTCTTCGCGCTCACCGAAGTGATGCGCGAGGGGACGATCTTGCCACGCTCGGAAACGAAGCCCTGCAGCAGCCGGACGTCCTTATAGTCGATCCGGGGCGCGTCCTTCGCGGAGAAGGGGCAGCTCTTGCGGCGGCGGAAAAAGGGTCGTGCCATGTCTTATTCTCCCCGGCCTTCGTCGCCATCACGGTCGCGACGACCGCGGCGCTCGCGGTCACCCTTGCGCATCATCACGGTCGGACCTTCTTCATGGCCATCCACGCGGACGGTCATGTAGCGGATCACGTCTTCGTTGATCTGCGTCTGGCGCTCGAGCTCGGCGACGACACCTGCGGGGGCGTCGATTTCGAGCATCACGTAGTGCGCCTTGCGGTTCTTCGCGATCTTGTAGGCGAGCGAACGAAGACCCCAGGTTTCGGTCTTGACGACCTTGCCCTGATTATCCTCGACGATCTTGGTGGCGTTTTCCGCCAGTGCGTCCACTTGCGCCTGTGCCAGATCCTGGCGCGCAAGGAACACATGCTCGTACAGAGCCATGCGTTTCTTCTCACTGTTGGCCGATCGCTGACGCCGCCCCATGCGGTCGCCCCTCCGGCTGTCGTTCCAAAATACGAAAAGCGGCTAGCCGAAGCCGCCGCTCAACGATGCGCCCTTACGCGCGCTCTCCATGAAATGCAAGCGGCGGGGTGATCGCTCACCCCGCCGCCCGGAGGATCCGTTAGCGGATCATGTTGCCGAAGATGGCGCCGATGATGCCGCTGGCGATGCTGACCAGCACAATATCATTGCCCGACTGGACGTAGCGGTAGCCGCGCGGCGGGGCGTTCAGGTTGCCGCGATACTGGCGGTTATACTGGCGATAGTCGATCTGGCGGTAATTCTGGGCCTGGCGGTGGTCGAACCGCTGACCGCGCTGCCACTTGCGATAGCGCTGCGGGGTTGCCTTCTTCACCGCCTTGTGACGGACCACGACATTGCCGTTCGGCTTGTGCTTCACGACCGTGCGGGTCTGCTGCGCGGGGGCGGCAGCGGCGGGCGCGGCGGCGAGGATCGGGCCGACCGCAACCGATGCGGCGACGATGGCGAGAACAAACTTCTTCATCTTGTGTCTCCTGCGTTCGAGCCCGGTATCGGGCGACAAGTGCAATTTGGGGGCCGCGTGTCGCAGGGGTTTCGCGGCGGATGGGGTAAATGGTCGCCTTGTGTCGCAACCCGTTCAGCTTCGTTCATCTTGCGGGATCGGCCCCATCGGCATAGGGCGCGTGGCCTGATTTCTAGGAGCCAGAACAATGCGAGCCTTCATCTTTCCCGGGCAGGGGAGCCAATCCGTCGGCATGGGCCTGGCGCTGGCGCAGGCGAGCGCGGTGGCGCGCGAGGTGTTTCAGGAAGTGGACGAAGCGCTCGGCCAGAAGCTGTTCGCGCTGATGACGCAGGGGCCGGAGACCGACCTGCTGCTGACCGAAAATGCCCAGCCGGCGATCATGGCGCATGCCATTGCGGTGCTGCGCGTGCTGGAAAAGGAAGGCGGCATCCGCCTCGCCGACAAGGCGGATTTCGTCGCGGGGCATTCGCTCGGCGAGTATACCGCCCTGTGCGCTGCGGGCGCGCTGGACCTGTCGACGACCGCGAAGCTGTTGAAGCTGCGCGGGCAGGCGATGCAGGCGGCGGTGCCGGTGGGGCAGGGGGCGATGGCGGCGCTGCTCGGTGCCGATCTGGTCAAGGCGCAGGCGATTGCCGATGCTGCGGCGGAGGGCGAGGTCTGCACTGTCGCCAACGACAATGACCCGTCGCAGGTGGTGATCTCCGGCGCCAAGGGCGCGATCGACCGCGCCGTGGCGATTGCCAAGGATCATGGTGCCAAGCGCGCGGTGCTGCTGCCCGTTTCCGCGCCATTCCATTGCCCGATGATGCAGCCCGCCGCCGACGCGATGGCCAAGGCGCTTGCCGATGTCGCGATCCGCGCGCCGCTGGTGCCGGTCTACGCCAATGTCACCGCCGCGCCGGTGAGCGATCCCGATGCGATCCGCGCGCTGCTGGTGGAGCAGGTGACGGGCATGGTGCGGTGGCGCGAGTCGGTGTCGGCGATGTTCGACGCCGGGGTGCACGACTATGTCGAGCTCGGCGGCAAGGTGCTGGGCGCGATGGTCAAACGGATCGCACCCGACGCAACCGTCACCAGCGTTGTGACGATGGATGATATCGAAGCGCTCGAGAAAGCGCTCTGAGGAGAATGAACATGTTCGACCTTACAGGCATGACCGCGCTGGTGACTGGCGCATCGGGTGGGATCGGGTCTGCGATCGCCAAGGCGCTGGCGGCGCAGGGTGCGCGGCTGGCGGTTTCGGGGTCCAATGCCGAGAAGCTGGAAGCGTTTCGCGCCGAGCTGGGCGGCGACCATGTCGCGCTGGCGTGCAACCTCTCCGATGCGGCCGCGGTCGATGCGCTGGTGCCACAGGCGGTGGAAGCGCTCGGCAAGCTCGACATCCTCGTCAACAATGCCGGCGTGACACGCGACAACCTCGCCATGCGGATGAAGGACGAGGAATGGGATCAGGTGATCCGCGTCAATCTGGAGGCGGCGTTCCGCCTGATGCGCGCTGCGGCCAAGCCGATGATGAAGGCGCGGTTCGGCCGCATGATCTCGATCACCTCGGTCGTCGGTGCGACCGGCAATCCCGGGCAGGCCAATTATGCTGCGTCCAAGGCTGGTTTGGTCGGCATGTCCAAGGCGATGGCGCAGGAACTGGCCAGCCGCAACATCACCGTCAACTGCGTCGCGCCCGGTTTCATCCGCTCGGCGATGACCGATGTGCTGCCCGAAGCGCAGAAGACTGCGCTGTTGACCCGGATTCCGGCCGGCGATCTGGGCAGCGGCGAGGATATTGGCGCAGCGGTCGTCTATCTGGCCTCGAAGGAGGCGGGGTACGTCACGGGCCAGACCTTGCATGTCAACGGTGGCATGGCGATGTTGTGATCGACCGCAGCGCCGTTCGCGACCCTCTTGCGCGGGGGCGGGTGGCGTTCTAGGTGCGTTCAGGATTTTGAACTTTTAACGACCCAATCAAGAAGGAACAGGGCATGAGCGAGACCGCCGATCGCGTGAAGAAGATCGTCGTCGAGCACCTCGGCGTCGAAGCCGAAAAGGTGACCGAAGATGCAAGCTTCATCGACGACCTGGGCGCGGACAGCCTCGACATCGTCGAGCTGGTGATGGCGTTCGAAGAGGAATTCGGTGTCGAAATCCCCGACGACGCGGCCGAGAAGATCACGACCGTCAAGGACGCGATCACCTATATCGACGAAAATCAGGGCTAAGCGACGCTATCGCATGGCCGCCCGCACGGGCAGGATTTGACGAACGGCTTCCGGTCCCGGAAAGGGGTGGGGAGCCGTTTCGTTTTTGAAGCAAGTTTGTTGTCGCATCGTCGGTAGCGCGATGCTCGATTACGGAGACTGATTATGCGGCGCGTCGTCGTGACTGGCCTTGGCCTCGTGACCCCATTGGGGGCGGATGTCGAAACCGCGTGGAAGAACATCCTCGCCGCCAAATCGGGCGCGGGGATGATCACCCGGTTCGACGCAACCGACTATCACACCAACTACGCTTGCGAAGTGAAGCCCGCGGATCACGAATATGGCTTTGATCCGGGCAAGCGGGTGGATCACAAGATCCAGCGCCAGGTCGATCCGTTCATTATCTATGGCATCGACGCCGCCGGACAGGCGATCGAGGATGCCGGCCTGCTCGATATGACCGAGGAGGAGCGCTATCGCGCCGGCTGTTCGATCGGGTCGGGCATTGGCGGCCTTCCGGGGATCGAAAGCGAATCGCTGGTGCTGGCCGAAAAGGGGCCGAAGCGGGTGTCGCCGCACTTCGTTCATGGCCGCCTGATCAACCTGATCTCGGGTCAGGTGTCGATCAAGTACGGGCTGATGGGGCCGAACCATGCGGTCGTCACCGCCTGTTCGACTGGCGCGCATTCGATCGGTGACGCCGCGCGGATGATCGCGATGGATGACGCTGATGTGATGCTCGCGGGCGGTGCGGAAAGCACGATCTGCCCGATCGGCATTGCCGGCTTTGGTCAGGCACGTGCGCTGTCGACGGGCTTCCGCGACGAGCCGTGGCGGGCGAGCCGTCCCTGGGATCAGGGTCGCGACGGCTTCGTGATGGGCGAGGGCGCTGGCATCGTCGTGCTCGAAGAATATGAGCGGGCCAAGGCGCGCGGCGCGAAGATTTACGCCGAAGTGCTGGGCTATGGCCTGTCGGGCGACGCCTATCACGTCACCGCGCCGCATCCTGAAGGATCGGGTGCGTTCCGGTCGATGCAGATGGCGATGAAGAAGTCGGGCCTCTCGCTGTCGGACATCGACTATATCAACGCGCACGGCACCTCGACCCCGCTGGGTGACGAGCTCGAGCTGGGCGCGGTGCGTCGCCTGTTCGGCGATGCGATCGGCGACCTGTCGATGAGTTCGACCAAGTCGGCGATCGGCCATCTGCTGGGCGGCGCGGGCGCGGTGGAAAGCATCTTCTGCATCCTCGCGATGCGCGATGGCATCGTGCCGCCGACGCTGAACCTGGACGACCCCAGCGAGAATTGCGCGGGCGTCGATCTGGTGCCGCACAAGGCCAAGGAGCGGAAGGTGCGCGCGGTGCTGAACAACTCGTTCGGCTTTGGTGGCACCAATGCTTCGCTGGTGATGAAGGCGGTCTGACACTTCTTCGTTCCCCTCCCGCAAGCGGGAGGGGAGATTTTCCGGGACGGAGATTCGCGTTGCGCAAGTTCGGCTGTTTCGGCGTTCTCCTGATCCTCGCGCTGGTCGGCGCGGCATTCTGGGCGGCGCAGCTGTGGGGCGGGGCCGGCCCGGGGACGCGCAACGTGTCGTTGATGGTGGCGCAAGGATCGACCCTGACCACCGCCGCGCGCGAGCTGCAGAAACAGGGCGCGATCCGCGATGCGGACCTGTTCTTGTGGATGGCGCGGGTGTTCGGCGACGACACGCCGATCCAGGCTGGCGAATACCGCGTGCCCGCGAAGATCAGCCAGTCCGACCTGCTCAAGATGCTGCAGGGCGGGCGTACGCTCCAGCGGTTCGTGATGATTCCGGAGGGGATGCCCTCGATCCTCGTCCATGAACGGCTGATGGCAGCCGAGCAGCTGGAGGGCGAGGTCGATGTGCCGGTCGAGGGCACAGTGTTGCCCGACAGCTATGCCTATAATCGCGGCGACACGCGGCAGCAGGTGCTGGATCGCATGCAGAGCGCGATGGACAAATATCTCGCCGAGGCATGGGAGCGTCGCAAGCCGAACATCGCGGTCAGCACGCCGCAGGAAGCGCTGATCCTCGCATCGATCGTCGAGAAGGAGACGGGCAAGTCCGAAGAGCGGCGGATGGTCGCGGGGGTGTACTCGAACCGGCTCAAGCGCGGGATGCCGCTACAGGCTGATCCGACCGTCATCTACCCGGTGACCAAGGGCAAGCCGCTGGGCCGGCGCATCCTGCGCTCCGAACTGCAGGACAAGAACGGCTACAACACCTATGCCAGCGCCGGGCTGCCGATCGGGCCGATCGCCAACCCGGGCCGCGCGAGCATTGATGCGGTGCTCGACCCTGAAACGACCAACGCGCTGTATTTCGTCGCGGACGGAACCGGCGGGCACATCTTCGCCGACACGCTGGAACAGCACAACGCGAACGTCCAGAAATGGTATGCGCTTCGCCGGGCGCGAGGGGAGATGTAAACAGCCCTCGCTTCGAGCGCTGCTCCTTACCGCCGTTTGCCCTGAGCTTGTCGAAGGGCGACCTACTGTATTCGCCGAGCGCAGGAATCGTGCTTCGACAAGCTCAGCACAAACGGAGGTTGGCCCTACTCCTTGGTGCGACCAACCCCCAACCGCGGCAACACGATCAGGAAGGCCAGCCCTCCTACCGCCAATACCCCCGCCAGCATCGCCATCGGCGCGAGCGTGCTGCCGGTATAGTCGCGGACCATCGGCACTGCGTTCTGCGCGGCGAACCCGCCGAGATTGCCGACCGAGTTGATCACCGCGAGTCCGGCGGCGGCGTGGGCACCGCGCAGCAGGCCCTGGGGGATGCTCCAGAATACCGGCTGGGCGGAGAAGATCGCGGCGGCGGCGATGCAGAGGCACGCGAATTTGACCGCTGCACCGGGCAGGACGACGCTGGCGAGGAAGAAGGCGGCTGCGACCAGCATCGGGCCGGCCACGTGCCAGCGGCTGGTGCCATGCCGCGCGGCGTGGCGGGGGACTGCCCACAGCGCGACGGCGACAAGGATCCACGGGATGACGTTGATGATGCCGTTCTGAATGTTCGACGCGCCGAAGCTTTTGACGATGGTCGGGAGCCAGTAGCTAAGGCCATAGGCACCGAGCGGCATTGCGAAATAGAGCAGCGCGAGCAACAGCACCCGCGGATCGGTGAGCGCGCGCCAGGCCGAGCCTGCGTCCCCGGCGGGGGCTTCGGCGGCGAGGGTGTCGGCGAGCCATTTCTTCTCGCCTGTGCTCAGCCATTTCGCTTCGCCGGGCGTGCTCGGCAGCTTCCACAGCACCACCGGCGCGAGCAGCACCGGGGGCAGACCGGTGGCGACGAACACCCATTGCCACCCGGCGAGTCCCGCCACCCCGTCCAGCTCCAGCAATGCACCGCCGATCAGCGACCCCACTGCATTGGCGAAGGCACTGGCGATCATGAACAGCCCGACCATCCGCGCGCGATGTGCCTGCGGATACCAGAGGGTGAGGAGGTAGAGGACGCCGGGGAAGAAGCCCGCCTCGGCGACGCCGAGCAGGAAGCGCAGGACGTAGAACATCGTCGGGCTCTGGGTATAGCCGAGCGCGATGGTGATCAGGCCCCAGGTGAGCATGATCCGGGTGAACCACACGCGCGCGCCAACGCGGGCGAGGACCATGTTCGCCGGTGCCTCGAACAGGAAATAGCCGAGGAAGAACAGGCTGGCGCCGAGGCCGTATGCCGCTTCGGACATACCGAGCGCGTCGACCATCTCCAGCTTGGCATAGGAGACGTTCTGCCGGTCGATATAGGCGAGGAGGTACATGGTGCAGAGCAACGGCATCAGCCGCCGGCTGATCTTCGCAAGCGTCGCCTGCGGCGAAACCGCATCGTTCATGCTATCCCCCTCCTGATGCTGGCCGACGTTTGCCGCCGTGCCAGCTATGTCTAGTTTGTGTTCAGCTTCGCTGAACCGGCACCGGCCCGCTCCCCCACCCGGCCGCCCAACGACAGTATATTCGATGGGTGGCCGGGTGGGGGAGCGGGCCGGTGCCGTCTAACTGAAAAGGCTCTTTATCCCCGCAGGCCGTTCGCCTCCCGCGCCAGCGCTTCGACCTCGGCCATGCTCGCGCCCTTGGGCGTGATCCAGCTGCCGCCGACGCACAGGACCGGGTCGAAGCCGAGCCAGTCGGGAGCCGTCGTGGCGCTGATGCCGCCGGTGGGGCAGAACTTCGCTTCGTAGAAGGGCGCGGCGAGTGCCTTGAGCGCCTTCAGTCCGCCGCTGGTTTCCGCCGGGAAGAACTTGAAGTGGCGCAGGCCAAGGTCATAGCCGCGCATGATGTCGCCGGCATTGGCGATACCGGGCAGGAAGGGGACGCCGCTCTCGACGATCACCTGGCCGAGGCGATCGGTGAGGCCCGGCGAGACGATGAATTCGGCACCGGCGTCCATCACGCGCGCGAACTGGTCGGTGTTGACGACGGTACCGGCGCCGACGATCGCGCCCTCGACCTTCTTCATCTCGCGGATCGCGTCGAGTGCGGCGGGGGTGCGCATCGTGACTTCGAGCACCTTGAGGCCACCGGCGACCAGCGCCTCGGCGAGCGGGCGGGCGGTCGCCGCGTCGTCGATGACGAGGACGGGGATCACCGCGCTGGTCCGCATGATGGTTTCGATGCTCATTGCGTATGCTCCTGCGCATAGGCCGCCGCCGCGCCGTAAAGGCCGGGCTGGGGGTGGGTGATCAGCTTGACGGGGATTGAGGACATCAACCCCTGGAAGCGCCCCTTTGCGACGAAACGCTGTGCAAATCCAGAGCCGAGCAGGTGATCCTTGAGGCGGAAGCCGAGGCCGCCCGCGATCACGACTCCGCTGGGGCCGTGCGCAAGCGCGAGGTCGCCCGCGACCGCGCCGAGGCTGAGGCAGAAGCGGTCGAGCGCGGCGACGGCGAGGCTGTCCTTACCCTCGAGCGCCAGCGTCCAGATTTCCTTGTCGGACAGGCTGTGCACGGCCTTGCCCTCGATCTGCGCCAGCGTTTCGTAGATCGGCACGATGCCGGGGCCGGACACGATCCGCTCCGCCGAGACACGGGTGTAGGTCGAGCGCAGGCGGCGGACATAGGCGTCCTCGATGCTGTCGAGCGGGGCGAAATCCATATGCCCGCCTTCGGTCGCGATGACGTGATAGCCGCCGCTGGGGGGACGGAAGACCTGCGCGACGCCAAGGCCGGTGCCTGGCCCACACACGGTGATCGAACCGCGCTCCGGCAACGCTGTCACCGGGCCGCACAAGTGGACGAAATCGCTGTCGGGAAGCTGGGCGACGGCATGGCCGATCGCACCGAAATCGTTGATCAGGCTGTAGCTGTCGACATCGAGGCGTTCGTGGATCAGCGGCGGGCGGATGATCCACGGATTGTTGGTCAGCTTGATCAGCTGGTCGTTGATCGGCGAAGCGATGCCGATGGCGGCGGCACGCGGCATCGGACGGCCGAATTCGCGCGCCGAAGCCTGCCAGGCGAGCTGGAAGCTGGCGTGATCGGCGGTCTTTTGCGTGACCGGATCGCCCAGCGAGACGACGCGGCCATTCTCAACCTCGGCAATGGCGAAGCGGGCATGGGTCCCGCCGATATCGACCGCTACGACTTCCAAACGTCTTCTCCCTGTTCTTTTCTTAGAGGCCGGCTGCGGCGAGCATCGCCGATCCGCCGGCTTCGGCCTTGCTGGCGCCCTGACGCATCATCGCGAACAACTCGCGCCCGCTGCCCAGGTCGGGCGGGGGCGCGGCGGCGAGGTCGCGCGCGTCCCACTCAGCTACGTCAACGAGCGCCTGCAGAATGCCTTGTTCGGCACAGACGCGGACAACGTCGCCGTCGCGCAGCTTGCCGATCGGGCCGCCACCCAATGCCTCGGGCGACAGATGGATCGCGGCCGGCACCTTGCCGCTAGCGCCCGACATGCGCCCATCGGTGACCAGCGCGACGCGGAAACCGCGGTTCTGGAGGACGCCGAGCGGCGGGGTGAGCTTGTGCAACTCGGGCATACCGTTGGCACGTGGGCCCTGAAAGCGGACGACGACCACGACGTTGCGGTCGAGTTCGCCGGCCTTGAACGCGTCCTGCACCGCCTGTTGCGTCTCAAACACGCGGCACGGCGCCTCGATCGTCCAGCGATCGCGGTCGACGGCGCTGACCTTGATGCAGGCGCGGCCGAGATTGCCGGAGAGGATGCGAAAGCCGCCTTCTTCCGAAAAGGGGGCGTCGATGGTGCGGACGATGGTCTCATCGCCACTGACCGCTTCGTGATCGGCCCAGGCGAGCGCTTCACCGTCGAGCACCGGCTTCTTGCCATAGGCGTCGAGGCCGTCACCGAAGGTGGTCAGCGTGTCACCGTGGAGCAGCCCGCCCTTGAGCAGTTCGCGGATCACGAAGGTTGGGCCGCCGGCATCCTCGAACCCGTTCACGTCGGCCGAGCCATTGGGATAGACGCGGGCGAGGAGGGGGACGCTGCGCGAGAGGCGGTCGAAATCCTCCCAGTCGATCAGAATGCCCGCCGCGCGCGCGATAGCGGGCAGGTGGATCAGGTGGTTGGTCGACCCGCCGGTGGCGAGCAGGACGATCGCCGCGTTGACGATCGCGCGTTCGTCCACGACCTCTCCGATCGGGCGGTAATCGTCGCCGTCCCAGCCGATCTGGGGCAGGCGTTGCACCGCCGCCTTGGTCAGTTCCTGCCGCAGCTTCGTGCCCGGATTGATGAACGACGCGCCGGGCACGTGGAGGCCCATCGCCTCCATCATCATCTGGTTCGAGTTGGCGGTGCCGTAGAAGGTGCAGGTGCCCTTGCCATGATAGGCGGCGATTTCGGATTCGAGCAGTTCCTCGCGGCTCGCCTTGCCCTCGGCATAAAGCTCACGGACCCGCGCCTTTTCCTTGTTGGCGATGCCGGTGCGCATCGGGCCGGCGGGGATCATGATCATCGGGAGGTGGCCAAAGCGCAGCGCGCCCATCAGCAGACCCGGAACGATCTTGTCGCAGATGCCGAGCAGCGCGGCGCCCTCAAACGTATTGTGGCTGAGCGCGACTGCGGTCGACAGCGCGATCGTGTCGCGGCTGAAGAGCGACAGCTCCATACCCGAATAGCCCTGCGTCACGCCGTCGCACATGGCGGGGACGCCGCCCGCGACCTGCGCCGTGGCGCCGGCCTCCAGCGCCCAGATCTTCATCTGTTCGGGATAGCGGTAATAGGGCGCGTGCGCCGACAGCATGTCGTTATACGCCGTGACGATGCCGATGTTCATCCGGTTGCCCGGCTTCATAGCTTCACGCTGCTCGTCCGTCCCGGCATAGGCATGGGCGAGGTTGGCGCAGCCCAGGCCACGGCGGCTCACGCCGCCCTCGCGCTGCTGCGTCATCAGGTCGCGATAGGCGGCGCGGCGGTCCTTCGACCGGGTGATGACGCGGTCGGTGACGGCGGCGATTTCGGAATGCAGGGTCGGCATCGGGATCACTCCAGCCAGTGTACGTCGACCGGCAGTTCGGTCTCGGCCAGCACGCGACCGATCGGATAATTGCCCGACGCGCCCTGCTTGATTGCGGTCTCGAGCACCTTGCGCTTTTCAGCGCCGGTGATCGCGATCATCAGCGACTTGGCGTTGGCGATGGCGGCTGACGACAGCGTCACGCGCGCGACGGGAGCCTCGGGCGGCAGCGGGTCGGGCATGACGCCGAGCGCGCGGCGTTCCTGCGGCCCGTTCAGCGCTTCGTCAAAATCGGGGCCGGGGAAGATCGAGGCGGTGTGGCCGTCGGTGCCCATGCCGAGCAGGACGAGGTCGAGCGGGAAGTGATGATCGGCGAGGCGCGCATCGGCGGCGCGGCCGGCAGCCTTATAGTCATCGGCCTTTTCGCTCACCAGCGGCACGACGCGCGCGCCCTTGGGGATGAACACCTTGCCAAGGCCGGTGACGTTGGACAGCGGGTCGCCGAGCGGGACCAGTCGGTCGTCGGTCGGGACGATCGTCACGCGCTTCCAGTCGAGCTTTGTCGCAGCGAGCTTTTCATAGACCGGGGCGGGGGTCTTGCCGCCCGCCAGCGCGATCACCGCGCCGCCGCGCGCGTCGATCGCGCTTTCGATGATGAAGGCGATGTCGCCGGCAAGGGCGTCTGCCCATTCGCCCGCTTCCTCATACTCCCACCATTCGATTTCTTCGGCCATTTCAACTACTCCAGTAGAATTCAATTCCTCCCCGGAACGGGGAGGGGGACCGCCGAAGGCGGTGGAGGGGCCGCCCCGCAGAGGGCGGTGTCGCTTGCCTCACTACCGCCGTCTGCGCGGCGGCCCCTCCGTCATCGCTTCGCGATGCCACCTCCCCGTACCGGGGAGGAATTTTGGAGGAAACTACTCGTTCCACGTCACCCCGTCGCGTTCGGTCAGCGCGATGGCGGCGGAGGGACCCCAGGTGCCTGAAGCATAGGGCTTTGGCTTGACGTCGGCCATGTCCCATCCGGCGCGGATCGCGTCGATCCAGGCCCATTGCGCCTCGACCTCGTCGCGGCGCACGAACAAGGTGGGGTCGCCCTCGATCAGGTCAAGCAACAGCCGTTCATAGGCGATACGACGGCGGGTGCCGGCGAATTCGGTATCGAGGCTGAGGTTCAGCGGCACTTCGCGCAGGCGAACGCCGTCGCGGTCGAGACCCGGTTCCTTCGCCATCACCAGCAGGCGGACATATTCCTCCGGCTGGATGCGGATGATCAGCGTGTTCGATTGCAGCACGCCGCCGCGCTCGGCGAAGATCGAATGCGGGACCGGCTTGAACTGGACGACGATCTCGCTGCGCCGCTCGGTCATCCGCTTGCCGGTGCGCAGGTAGAAGGGGACACCCTGCCAACGCCAGTTATCGACATGTGCCTTGATCGCGACGAACGTCTCAGTCTTTGACGGCTTTTCCAGCTCCTCGGCATAGCCGCCGACGATCTTTCCGGTCGATGCGCCGCCGGTGTACTGGCCGGTGACGGTCAGGTGCGCAGCGTCCTGCCCGACGATCGGGCGGAGCGAGCGCAGTACCTTGACCTTTTCATCGCGGATCGCGGTGCCGTTGAAGCGGGCGGGGGGCTCCATCGCGATCAGCGCGAGCAGCTGAAGGATATGGTTCTGGACCATGTCGCGCAGCGCGCCGACATCGTCATAATAGCCCGCGCGCCCTTCCAGCCCGACGGTCTCGCTGACCGTGATCTGGACATGGTCGATGCCCGCGGCGTTCCACACCGGCTCGAACAGCGAATTGCCAAAGCGCAGCGCGAGGATGTTCTGGACGGTTTCCTTGCCCAGATAATGGTCGATGCGGAAGGTGCGGTCCTCGGGGAAGACCGATGCGACGGCGTCGTTGATCTCACGGCTCGAGGGCAGGTCGGTGCCGAGCGGCTTTTCGAGGCCGATGCGGACATTGTCGCCGGCGAGACCGGCGGAGGCGAGGCCCTTGATCGTCGGCTCGAAAAACTTGGGCGCGGTGGACAGGAAGATAGCGAGGCCGTCGGAAATGTCGCCGAGCTTGGTGGCCAGCGCGTCATAGCCTTCGAGTGTCGAGACATCGAGCGGCTGATACTGGACGCGGGCGAGGAATGCCGTGATCGCCTTCGCGTCCTTGCGGTCTTCGGGGAGATAGGTTTCCAGCGCCTTGGCGCAGAAGTCGCGATATTCGGCATCTGACAGCGTTGACCGCGCGGTGCCCGTGATCGTCAGCCCTTCGGGCAGAAGATGATCCGCGTGAAGGCCGTAAAGCGAAGGAATCAGCATGCGCTGGGCCAGGTCACCCGTGGCTCCGAACAGCAGCAGCTTGCCGAATGGCTGTCGCATCGATCCTCCCAATGTGTCGTCGCCGCCGCCCTAGCAGCGGATGCACGGCTTGCGAAGCCGCGCATACCTATTCGGTGCTAAAGTTAGGCCGGTTTCGACGCCGGCCTGATCGCAATCAGAGCACCAGACCGGCGGTCGAGTTGAAGCCGGCCATGATGTTGAGGTTCTGGACCGCTGCGCCGCCAGCACCCTTGCCGAGATTATCGAGCGTCGCGATCAGCCGTGCCTGGCCGCGATCGGCGTTGCCGAATACGCGGATGGTCAGGCGATCAGTGCCCGCATCGTCCTCGAGCCGGACGAGCGTAGCGTCATTCTCCTCGATCACGCGGACGATCGGCGAGTCGCGATAGGCGTCGGCGAGCGTATGCAAGATCTGGGTGGGCGATGGCTTGCGGGGCAGGGCGGCAAGCGCCAGCGGCACTTCGACCAGCATGCCGCGATAGGCGTGCGCCACAGCCGGCATGAAGATCGGCGGATGCTCCATCCGGGCATGCTTCTGCATCTCGGGCAGATGCTTGTGGTCGAGGTCGAGGCCATAGGCGCGGAAGCCGGTCGGCTCCGACCCGTCCTCGAACTCCGCGATCATCGCTTTGCCACCGCCCGAGTAACCCGATGCGCCACCAGCGCTAAGCTGCCAGTCGGCGGGGATCAGGCCGGCGCGCACCAGCGGGCGTACGAGTGCAAGATATCCGGTCGGCCAGCAGCCGGGGTTGGACACGCGCGACGCATCGGCGATCGCCTGCGTCTGTGACGGCTCGAGTTCGGCGAACCCATAGGTCCAGCCATCGGCGACGCGGTGGGCAGTCGATGCGTCGATCACGCGGGTGCGCGGATTTTCGATCAGCGCGACCGCTTCACGCGCGGCATCGTCAGGAAGGCAGAGGATCACGAAATCGGCGCTGTTCAGCGCTTCTGAGCGCTTGCCCGCATCCTTGCGATCGGCATCGGCGAGCGCGATCAGTTCGATCTCGTTTCGACCCGACAGGCGTTCGCGAATCTCGAGCCCGGTCGTTCCCGCCGCACCGTCGATGAAGACCGAGATAGTCATGCCGGGAGTCCCAGATCGGTCGTCGGGACATAGCCGACCAGCTTATGGCCGGGCGCGCTGCCCCATGCGAGACCACCGGACAGCTCAAGCACTTCGAATACGTCGCCGGAACCGAGCGTGGCCAGCACTTCGGAGTCGGCATCGCGGGCGAGGCGAAGTGCCGTCGGGCGCGCGGCGATCTGAATCAGTGGCGCAGCGTAATGCGGCGCGAAGACGCGGTCGGCGAGACGGACATCGGCCAGATCGCGGCGCGCGGCCTCACGCCGCGGGTCGATCTGGACCGAGCGGCCCGTCAGCGCGAATCGGTTACGCGGAGGCGGGCTGTTTGCCGTTGCTGGCGACGCCGTCGCCGGTGACGAATTGTCCGAATTCTGCAAGAAACTCCGCCCCTTCAGGTGTGCGCGCGACGAAGATGTTCCGCTTGTCGGTTTCATCGCGCTGGCGGCGCAGATAGCTTAGTGCGCCCAGCCTGTTCAAGGCGCGTGTCACTACGGGCTTCGACACGTTGAGTGCGCGCGCCAGTCCGCGGACCGTGTGCGGGCCCGGATCGAGGTAGACAAGCAGCATCAACGCCATCTGGCGGTTGGTCAGATCGGGCTCACCGGACCGGACATAATCGATCAAGGTCGATTTCCACTGATCCAGCGAAGGGTCGCTCATGGCGTTCATCGCGCTACTCATCACTCTGTTACAGTGCCGGAAGAAACCGGACATTCGGGTTCATTAACGCCCCGATCCCCAACGGGTTTCAGGTCGATGACGAAATGTTCCGTTTCGGTGACAATCCCCGAAGTAGCGCGCGCGGGCGATACGCGGTTGATCCGCGCCGCGCTGTTCCCTATGTGGCCGCTTTCCCGAGAAAGACCGCCATGCTGTTCACCTTCCTCCTCGTCGTTCATGCCGTCATCGCATTTCTGCTGGTGACGATCATCCTGATGCAGAAGTCGGAAGGCGGCGGCCTGACCTCGGGCGGCAGCCCCTCGGGCCTGATGTCGGCGCGCGGCGCGGCCAATTTCCTCACCCGCGCGACTGCGGTGCTGGCAGGCGCATTCGTGGTGATGAGCATCACGCTGGCGGTTCTGGCGGCAACCCGCGGCGATACCGCGATCGACACCAGCCGTGCGGCGACCCCTGCCACGCAGAGTGCGCCGGCGACCCAGCCTGCTCCAGTGGCTCCCGCGGACAACAGCGCGGTCCCGCTCGCCAACTAAACGGCATTTTCGAAACTTTATTTGGCGGCGTCCGGAGTCGGGCGCTTGCCCCCACTCGTGCTTGAAGGATAAGCGGTGACTCCCATGACGCGGTATATTTTCATCACCGGCGGCGTGGTCTCCTCGCTTGGCAAGGGCCTGATGGCCGCGAGCCTCGCTGCGCTGCTTCAGGCGCGCGGCTACAAGGTCCGCATTCGCAAGTTCGATCCGTATCTCAACGTCGATCCGGGCACGATGTCGCCCTATCAGCATGGCGAAGTCTATGTGACCGACGACGGGGCCGAGACCGACCTGGATCTTGGCCATTATGAGCGGTTTACGGGTGTCGCGAGCCGCCAGTCGGACAACATCACCTCGGGCCGGATCTACAAGACGATCATCGAGCGTGAGCGACGCGGTGACTATCTGGGCGCGACCGTCCAGGTGATCCCGCACGTCACCGACGCGATCAAGGACTTCGCCCAGGCGGAGACCGAGGATCTGGATTTCGTGCTGTGCGAGATCGGCGGCACCGTGGGCGACATCGAGTCGCTGCCGTTCATCGAGGCGATCCGCCAGCTCAAGAACGAGCTGGGCCGGGGCCAGTCGATCAGCGTCCATGTCACGCTGGTGCCCTACATCAAGGCGGCAGGCGAACTGAAGACCAAGCCGACCCAGCATAGCGTGCGTGAACTGGCGTCGCTGGGCGTGCAGCCCGATGTGCTGGTGTGCCGGTGCGAACAGCCGCTACCTGCCGGCGAGCGCGCCAAGATCGCGCAATTCTGCAACGTCCCCGCCAGCGCCGTCATCCCTGCGCTCGACGCGGCGAGCATCTATGCCGTGCCGCTGCAATATCATGCCGAGGGGCTGGACAGCGAAGTGCTGCGCGCATTCGGCATCGAGCCGGGCGCTGCGCCGGACCTGTCGCGCTGGACGCAGATCACCGATCGCCTGTTCAACCCTGAGGGTGAAGTGACGGTCGGCGTGGTCGGCAAATATGTCGGCCTGCCGGACGCATACAAGTCGCTCAACGAAGCGCTGGTCCATGGTGGCATCGCCAACAAGGTGAAGGTCAACATCCGCTGGATCGACGCCGAACTGTTCGAGAAGGGCGACGATGCGGAGGTCGCGGCGAATCTTGAGCCATGCCACGCCATCCTCGTGCCCGGCGCGTTCGGATCGCGCGGTGCGGAGGGCAAGATCGCCAGCGTCCGCTTCGCGCGCGAGCGCAAGGTGCCCTATTTCGGCATCTGCTTCGGCATGCAGATGGCGTGCGTCGAAGGTGCGCGGAACCTAGCCGGGATTGAGGGGGCTTCGTCGACCGAATTCGGCGCGACGCAGGAGCCGGTGGTGGGCATCATCACCGAATGGATGAGCGCCGACGGGATCGAAAAGCGCGAAGAGGGCGGCGACCTTGGTGGTACGATGCGCCTTGGCGCGTATCCCGCGAAGCTCGATGGCAATTCGGTGGTCGCGTCGATCTATGGCAGCGATGACATCAGCGAGCGCCATCGGCACCGCTATGAGGTCAACACCGGCTATCGCGAGCGGCTGGAGGCCGGTGGGCTGGTCTTCTCTGGCCTGTCGCCGGACGGGATGCTGCCCGAGATCGTCGAGCGGCCCGACCATCCGTGGTTCGTCGGCGTGCAGTTCCATCCGGAGCTGAAGTCCAAGCCGTTCGATCCGCACCCGCTGTTCGCCAGCTTCATCGAAGCGGCAGTGCGGCAGTCGCGACTGGTTTGAACCTAGTTTCCTCAGCGCATTAAAAAGGGCGTCCGAACCGCAGTTCGGACGCCCTCTTTGTTGGCGGTGCGCAAGGGGTCAGCGCGCCGCCGGGGGGTGGGTGTCAGGCGACGTCGCGATGCTCGATCGGGGTCGCTTCGCCGGTGCCGCCGCCGATGGCGATCTTCTTCGGCTTCATCGCCTCGGGAACCTCCCGCACCAGCTCGATCACGAGCAGGCCATCGGTGAGGTCCGCGCTCTCGACGCGCACGAAATCGGCCAGCTCGAAGCGGCGCTCGAACCCGCGATTGGCGATGCCGAGATGCAGCATCTGCGCGGGGTTGTTGTCCTGGGTCTCGCCCTTCTTGCCCGTCACCTGCAACAAGTTCTGCTGGGCGACGATCTCGATCTCGTCTGCCTTAAAGCCGGCGACGGCGAGCGTGATCCGATAGCGATCGTCAGACACGCGCTCGAGGTTGAAGGGGGGGTAATTCTCGCTGCTGGACTGGCGCGCGGTGGCTTCGAGCATGTCGAAGAGCCGGTCGAAGCCGATCGTCGAGCGGCGGAAGGGGGTCAAATCAATCTGACGCATAGCGTAATCCTCCAATGAGCAATTTCAACGTCTTGCGGCATCCGGTTCACCCGCGATGCCAAGTCCGTCCGGCCCCTGAGGCACCGAACAATCGTGATTTGGGAACTGCGCGCGCGCTTTCAAGAGCGGCAGAGCGTGCCGTTCGAACGATATAAAGCCTACTGATGAGGTGGGAATAGAATTGCTTTGTCGCTAAACCCTACTCAATTGATGGAGTTTAATCGGGACATCATCAAAGGGGACCCCCTGTGAGCCTGACGAGCCTTTCCATCCTGTTGTTGAGCAGCGCCTCGGCATCTGCGCTGGCAGACGAACCAAAGCCCGCCGCCACTTCAGTCATCGAGGCAGCGGAAGAGACCGAAGCGCAGGATTCGAACACGATCGTCGTGACCGCGCGTCGCCGGGCGGAGAATGTGCAGGGGGTCCCGGTCGCCATTTCGGTGGTCGATTCCGATACACTGGAGGCGCGCGGCACCTACAATATCACCGGGCTGACCCAGCTTCAGCCAACGCTGCAATTCTACTCTCAGAACCCGCGCAACACCTTCATCAACATCCGCGGGATCGGCGCGCCATTCGGGCTGACCAATGACGGGTTCGAGCAGGGCGTCGGCGTCTATATCGACGATGTGTTCTACAACCGCATCGCGTCAGCCACGCTCGATTTCGTGGATGTCGAGCAGATCGTGACGCTCCGCGGACCGCAGGGGACCCTGTACGGCAAGAATACCACCGCTGGCGCCATCAACATCACCACCCGCGCGCCGAGCTTCGAGTTCGAGGGGCGCGGTGAGATTTCGGTGGGCAACCTCAATTTCAAGCAGGGCAAGGCGTCGATCTCCGGCCCGCTGTCGGACACTCTCGCCGCTCGGCTGAGCGTCACCACGACGCATCGCCGCGGCACGCTGTGGAACACCTATTCGAAAGGCTGGATTCAGTCGAAGGACAGCGTCGGGATCCGCGGGTCGGTGCTGTGGAAGCCGAGCGAGGATCTGAGCATCACCTTTGCCGGTGACTGGAACCTGCAGGATCCGATCTGCTGCGCCTTCACCTATGGCGGTTACGGCCCGACGCAGCGCGCCGCGAACCGGCAATATCCCGCGCTGATCGCCGCATTCCCCGGCTATGCGTCGCCCAGCACCAACCCCTATGACCGGGTGACCGATGTCGATGCGCAGCTGTCGGCACGCAACGAGATTGGTGGCGCATCGATCCGGGCGGTGTGGGACGTGAGCGAGGGCAATAGCCTGACCTCGATCACCGCGTGGCGCTTTTGGGATTGGACGCCGGCGAACGACCGCGATTACACCGGCCTGCAGGTCTACACCAAGGTCAACAACCCGACCGAGCAGAGCCAGTATTCGCAGGAATTCCGGTTCAATCACGAAGGGAACGGGTTCGATTTGGTGCTCGGCGCATTCGCGTTCCACCAGAAGATCCGCACCAGCGGCATTCAGGAGTCCGGCCGCGATGCCAGCCGCTGGTTGCTCAACCCGACCAGCGCGCTGTCGAACAACCCGGCGGTGCTGAACAACCTGGTCGCGATCAACGACATCCGGCTCGATAACACCAGCCTCGCGCTCTACGGCAAGCTGAACCTCAAGGTTGGCGAGCGCTTCACCGTCTCGCCCGGCATCCGCATCAATTATGACAAGAAGGATGGGCTGTATAACTCGGTGGTGACCGGGACCGCGTCGGACGGCACGCGGCGCGAAGTGTCACCCGTCCCGGGTTCGCCTTACTATTCCGACCCCTGGATCACGGCACAGCGCGGCATTCAGGCATCGCAGTTTTTCGAGCCTGAATTCAGCGCGTGGAACCTCTCCTATGACCTCAACCTGCGCTATGAGCTGACCGACGATATCAACGCCTATGCGACCTATGCGCGCTCGTTCAAGACCGGCGGCATCAACCTGAACGGCGTCCGCGCCGACGCGAATGGCGTCCCCAACGCGGCCGACTTCACGATCAAGCCGGAAAAGGTCGATCATTTCGAAGTGGGGCTCAAAACCCAGTTCTGGGATCGCAAGGCGACGTTCAACGTCACCGGCTTCTGGACCAAGATCAAGGACTTCCAAGCCAGCGTGAGCAATGGTCAGCTCGTCACCGTGCGCGGCTATCTGGCGAATGCGGACAAGGTGAGCAGCAAGGGTGTCGAGGCCGATTTCTCGATCCGTCCGAGCGAACGCTTCAACGCCTATGTCAGTGGCGCGTACACCGACGCCAAATTCGACGAATTCTGCGACGCGCCGCCGCCGCCGGAACTCGCCGGCGGCGCGACGACCGGGATCGTCCAGACGGGGAAGTGCACTTTCACCGGAACCGTCGGCGCGCCGGGCACGCCGGGGGCGGTCAGCCCGCCAATCTATGACGCATCTGGATCCGTGCTGCCGGGCGTGTCGAAGTGGGCGTTTTCCTGGGGTGCCGAGGGCAATGTCCCGAGCAGGTTGTTCGGGCAGGATGGGCAATTCTACCTCGGTTATGATGCCAGCTCGCGCTCGCGCTGGTCGTCCAACCCTTCGCCCTCGATCTATACCTGGGTCGACGGATATGCGCTGCACAACTTCCGTGGCGGCTTTCGCACCGAGCGGTTCGACGCGTTCCTGTGGGCGCGCAACGCCTTCGACAAGGATTATATCGACCTCTACCTCGCGGGCACCGGCGGCAACACCGGCCTGATCGCGGCGCAGGTTGGGGATCCGCAGACGTTCGGTGGAACCGTCAAGTTCAACTTCTGATCGCCACTCCGGCGCGGTGCGAGTCCCATGCACGCGGGATCGCACGACCGGACAGGGGAGGGGGCCGGGATGGCTCCCAAGGCTTCCTCCCCGAACTTGCGCGCCGACCGAAGACGCATTGATCTCGTCGCCCTAGACTTGATCCGGGGCAGGGCTGCCTTTCCTTGGTGCGGTTAAGAAGCCCAGCCCCGGCTCAAGGCCGGGGCGACGGTGGAAGATCAGATCAACTGGTCCTGAAATGCCAAAGGCCCGGGCCGTTTCCGACCCGGGCCCCTGCGTGACGATGCCTCGTCAGCCCCCTTAAGTGGCCACTTCTGCCCGCGCGCCCTTTTCAAGGCGGGGCTGAAGAGCCTCCCCGAACCACGGCCGTTGCCATTGCTTCGTGGCGCTTTGCTAGGATGGCATGTGGCGGTTGTCACGGGGCGATGGGCGCGTCGTGACTCTTTGCGACAACCCTGTGTTGATTTGGCAACAGCGTGATTGCTTGTGCCTCCGGCACCCCCTAACACCCGACCCATGTTCCTTTCCCGATATGAACGCATGATCGCGCGCCGGTACCTGCTGCCGGGCCGGGGCGAGGCCTTTATCGCGCTGGTCGCGTCGATCAGTCTGGTTGCGGTGATGCTGGGCGTTGCCGCTCTGGTCATCGTGATGAGCGTGATGAATGGGTTCCGCGCCGAGTTGTTCGACAAGATCACCGGCCTGAATGGCCATGCCGTAATTCAGGGCTATGGTGGTCAGCTGCGCGACTGGCGTGAGGTGGTGGCCGAGGCGCGGAAGACGCCGGGGGTGACGACTGCGACTCCGCTCATCGAACAGCCGTTGATGGCGAGCTTTCAGGGGCGGGTCGAAGGCGTGCTGGTCCGCGGCATGACCGTTGCCGATCTGCGCGCCAACCCGACGCTCAACCGCAATGTGGTGATGGGCCGGATGGCCGAGCTGACCGCGGATTGCGAATGCATCGCGATCGGGTCGCGGCTGGCGAGCACGCTCGGCGCGTCGCTGGGCAGCAGCGTGCAGCTGATCAGCCCGCAGGGACCATCGACGCCGTTCGGCACCGTGCCGCGAATCGTGTCCTATCGCGTCGCCGCGATCTTTGAGGTCGGGGTCTATGATTACGACAAGGCGTTCGTGGTGATGCCGATGGAAACTGCCCAGACGCTGTTGCTGATGGGCGATGCGGTCAGCATGGTCGAGATCGACACCGAAGATCCCGACCGGGTCGGCGAGATCCTCGCCCCGCTGGCGCAGAAGGTGGTGCAGAGCGCGCAGCTGAGCGACTGGCGCACGCTCAACGCGACTTTGTTCGAGGCGCTGGCGGTCGACCGGCTGGTGACGTTCACGGTGTTGTCGATCCTGATCCTGGTCGCGGTGTTCAACATCCTGTCGTCGCTGATCATGCTGGTGCGCGCCAAGACCCGCGACATCGCGATCCTGCGGACGATGGGGGCGACGCGCAGCGGTCTGATCAAGATTTTCGTGACGGTCGGAACGGCGATTGGCGGGCTGGGAATCGTCGCGGGCCTGATCCTCGGCTTTATCCTGCTCTATTTCCGCCAGGGAGTGCTCAGCTTCCTCGGCTTTATCACCGGACAGGAGATCTGGGACCCGTCGATGCGTTACTTGACCGAATTGCCCGCCAAGACCGACCCGGTGGAGGTCGCCAGCATCGCGCTGATGGCGCTGGGGTTCAGCTTCCTCGCGACGCTGTATCCCGCGTTCAAGGCGGCGAGCACCGATCCGGTTCAGGTGTTGCGCTATGAGTGAAGCTGTCCTTGAAACCCGCGGCCTGCGCCGCGTCTTTGTCCAGGGCGATGCGACGATCGAGGTGTTGCGCGGCATCGACCTGACCGTCGCGCCGGGAGAGATCGTCGCGCTGTTGGGGCCATCCGGCTCGGGCAAATCGACGCTGCTGCAGGCGGTAGGGCTGCTCGAAGGCGGGTTCGAAGGATCGATCCGGATCGCCGGGATCGAGGTCGCCAAGCTGGAGAGCCATGAGCGGACGGTGACGCGGCGCGACAAGCTCGGCTTCGTCTATCAGTTCCACCATCTGCTGCCCGATTTCAACGCGGTCGAGAATGTCGAGCTTCCGCAACTCATCCAGAACGCGACCCATGCCGAAGCGCGGGCGCGGTCGGAGGCGCTGCTGACGGCGCTGGGCCTTGGCGCGCGACTCACGCATCGGCCAAGCCAGTTGTCGGGCGGCGAGCAACAGCGCGTCGCGGTCGCCCGCGCGCTCGCCAATCGGCCGATGCTGGTGCTGGCGGATGAGCCGACCGGCAATCTGGACGAGAAGACCGCCGATGTGGTGTTCGCTGAACTGTTGCGGCTGGTGCGCGGCGAGGGCGCGGCGGCGCTGATCGCGACGCATAACGAGCGGCTGGCGGCAAAGATGGACCGCGTGGTGCGGTTGCACGAGGGGTTGCTGGAGTGAAGCTCGGCACTGGGCTGCTGTTGGCACTCGGCGCGGGGGCGCTCGCCCTGGCGGGCTATGGCGCGGTGACCCTGATCCAATATGGCGGGCTGCCCTTTCAAAGGCTGCGGGTCGTGTCGGAAAGCATGGCGCCGACGCTGCGACCAGAAACCACGATCATGGCGTACAAGACTCCGGCTGAGGCGCTTCGCCGTGGTGACGTTGCGGTGTTCGCGGTCGAGGACAATAAATGGGTGATGCGCGTGATCGGACTTCCGGGCGACCGCATTGCGATGCGTGACGGGCGGGTCGTGCTGAACGGGACGGCCCTCCCGCAATCGGATGCCGGTTTCATGGCGATCGAGGGTGCGCATGCCCGAATCTTGACCGAGCAGCTTTCGGATTCGCGCACCTCGTATCCCGTGCTGGATTCCGGCCTGACGGCTGGTGACGAAATGGCGGAAGTCACCGTCCCGCCCGGGCGCCTTTTCGTGTTGGGCGACAACCGCGACAATGCCGCGGACAGCAGATTTCCGGCTGGGCCGAGGGGCGGAAGCGGGATGGTTGCGTTTGCCGACATCTATGGGATCGTGCGGCCAGACAGTTTGAACAGAAATTAGGAGGCGAATGTGACCGCGCTCACTGAAATCCCCGTAACTGCAGCCAGTGGCGAGGAGATCGACCTGTCATCCTATGCCGGCGACGTTCTGCTGGTCGTCAATGTTGCGTCGAAATGCGGGTTTACGCCGCAATATACCGGACTTGAGGAGTTGCACCGCCGCTATGGCACGCGGGGCTTCGAAGTGCTGGGATTTCCGTGCAACCAGTTCGGCGCGCAGGAGCCGGGGGATGCGGCGGAGATCGCGAATTTTTGTTCGCTGACCTATGACGTGACCTTTCCGGTGTTTGGCAAGGTCGATGTCAATGGGGCCGATGCCGCACCGCTGTATCGCTGGCTCAAGAAACAGGCACCGGGGCTGTTCGGGACCGAGGGGATCAAGTGGAACTTCACCAAGTTCCTGATCGACCGCGAGGGGAACGTCGTCGAGCGCTACGCCCCGCAGACCAAGCCTGAGGATATTGCGGCGGATATCGAGAAGCTCCTTTAGCGATCATTCCGTCGTTTCTCTCGCCACCTCCGTGAAAGGGGGAAGGCCTATTCGGCAGTGTCAGCCGCCTTCTTCGCGGGCAGCAAGCCATTGGCTGTTGCCCAGCTCGCCAACAGGCGTGGCCATGCCGCGACTGGGTCGCCGGGCTTGCCGGCCCTCGACGCCGAATGCGACGCCGCCGCCGGGCAGGTCGAACAGGCTGGAATTGGACAGTTCGAAATCGCCGAGCAGCAGGGTCGTCTTGGACTTGCGGACGAGGTTGAAGCTGATCGCGTCGATCGTCGCCGCGCTGGCGGGCGAACAGTCGCCGAGCGCGGGGGAAGCGATAGGTGGACAGGCGCCCGTCCGCGGGCATAGGCCGGGTCGTTTGCGAACAGCGACAGGAGGTTGTCGGTCGCGGTATAGGGCTGGTCCTCCGCCAGCTGCGCGGCGCGGCGGACATAGTTGACGAACAGCGAGAAATTGTCGCGACCGCCGGCGAAATTGTGCCCGATCAGGCCGGTGCTCTCGAACTCCTTGCGGTGCGTCCCTTCGGCATAGCCATAGCGCGGGTCGAGCCGCGCGCCGTCAAAGTCGCCGAGCGTGACGGTGTTGACCACGCCCGCGACCGCGTCCGCGCCGTAGATGGCGGCTGCACCGTCGCGCAGGATCTCCAGCCGCTCGATCCCGGCGACGGGCAGCGCGTTGGAATTTTAGCCGAGCACGGGGACGTTGCCGTCGCCCAGGTTGCGCAGGTTGATCGAATTGACGTCGCCGCGCGCCGCGTTGCTGGTCTGCGGATTGTTCGCTTCGTTGAAGGTGACATCACCCGCCTGCGGGATCGACCGGATCAGGTCGTCGCCCGACAGCGCGCGGGTTGCGTCAATCTGGGCGCGATCGATCACCGAGACGGGAAGGGGGCTTCGACGTCCGCCCTTTCCCCAATGTCTTCGATCAGTCCGGATCGGTTTCCGTGGCTGGCCGCGCCGGCCCCGCAGGCGCGGCGCCCGACAGCGCGCGGTCGAGCGCGTCCTTGTCGAGCGCATTGTCCCAGCGCGCGACGACCACCGTCGCGACCGCGTTGCCGATGAAATTGGTGAGGCTGCGGCACTCGCTCATGAAGCGGTCGATGCCCAGGATCAGCGCCATGCCCGCGACCGGGACCGACGGCACGATCGACAACGTCGCGGCGAGCGTGATGAAACCCGCGCCGGTAACCCCAGCCGCGCCCTTGGACGAAATCATCGCGATCAGCAGCAGCGCGATCTGGTCGCCGAGCGTCAGGTCGACATTGCACGCCTGCGCGATGAACAGCGCCGCCAGCGTCATGTAGATATTGGTGCCGTCGAGGTTGAACGAATAGCCGGTGGGCACGACCAGCCCGACCACGGACTTTTCGCAGCCCGCCCGCTCCATCTTGTCCATCAGGCTGGGCAGCGCGCTTTCGGACGAGGACGTGCCGAGCACCAGCAGCAATTCGGCCTTGAGGTAGCGGATCAGCTTGAAGATCGAGAAGCCGGCCAGCCGCGCGACGATGCCGAGGACGACGACCACGAAGATCAGCGAGGTGAGGTAGAAGGTGGCGACCAGCCCCGCCAGATTGGCGAGCGATTCGATGCCATATTTCCCGATCGTAAAGGCCATCGCGCCGAACGCGCCGACCGGTGCCGCGCGCATCAATATGCCGACCAGCTTGAACACCACGAGGCCGACGCGCTCGAGCATGTCGCGTACCGGCGCGGCGGGCTCTCCGACCATCGACAGCGCGATGCCGAACAGAACCGCGACGAGCAGGACTGGCAGCAGCTGATCGCCGGTCAGCGCCGACACCAATGTGGTCGGGATGATCGCCATCAGGAATTCGACAATGCCGCTGTCATGCGCCTTGGCGACATAACCTTCGACCGCGCCGGTATTGAGCGTTGCGGGGTCGACATTCATCCCGGCGCCGGGCTGGATGGTATTGGCGACGATCAGGCCGACGATCAGGGCGAGGGTCGAGAAGAACAGGAAATAGGCAAACGCTTTGCCCGCGACGCGCCCGACCGAGCGCAGCTCAGTCATGCCGGCGATACCGGTGACGAGCGTCAGGAAGATCACCGGGGCGATGATCATCTTCACCAGTTTGATAAAGGCGTCACCAAGCGGCTTGAGCGCCTCGCCCACGCCCGGCCAGAAGAAGCCGACAGCAATGCCCGCGGCGATCGCGATCAGCACCTGGACGTACAGCTGGGTGTACCAGCGTCCGGGCTTTGCGGGCTCCGCCGCGTATTCGAGTGCAACCGCCATCAACCATCCCCTCATGCGCGCCTTCATTGGCGCGTCTGGCTATAGTTGCTGTGAGTATGCGTGCGACAGTGGGGTTGATGAAGTCGCGCAACAATTCGTGTCATGTCAGTTATTTGGTAATCGCTAGCCAAATGGCTGGCCGGAAATGTGTGCGTATTTCCGCGCACGAATTTTGCAGAATGTGTGATATCCCGCGCGAATGGAGATGGGGACGAGTCGGTTATCGCGCCGCCTAGCGCTGGTCGCGGCGATCGCGCTGAGCGCGGGGGCAGGCGGTGGCTGCCACCGATGCGGCAGCGGCGGAACTGGCGCGTGCAAATGCCGGGCTGCTCACCAGCGAGCTGCAGAAATTCCGCCTGCTCCCACTCGTGCTGACCGAATATCCCGATGTGCCGACGCTGCTCGAAGCCCCGTCAGCGGCGGTTGCAGCGCGGGTGAATGCTCGCCAGTTGATCGACCGTGGCGACACGGCACGCGCGACGGACAATCTCGGCCGGATCAGCGCGCTGACCGAGCGGATCGGCGCGATCACCGGCGAGCTGCGCAGTTTCGCGCGCAAGCGGACGCCCGATATCGGCGCGGTTGAAATCGGGTCGGCGATCGAATCCGTCATGCTGTTGATCGGCGACCGGGTGCGCGCGGCCGGGGTCACGCTGGAGCGCGCGGGCGACCCGCAGATCCGCGTCGTCGCGGATCGCGTGCGGCTGGAGCAGGTGCTGATCAACCTCGTCCAGAATGCACTCGACGCGCTGGCCGGACAGGCCGATCCGCGCATCGTCATCGCGGTCGAGGGGCAGGGCGAGCGCGCCTGTATCCGGGTCAGCGATACTGGTCCGGGTGTGCCCTCCCAGCTGCGCGACCAGCTCTTCACCCCCTTTGTCACCGGGCGGGAGGAGGGGCTGGGCCTTGGCCTTGCCATCTCACGCGATATCGCCCGCGATTTTGGCGGTGAACTGACCCTGGCCGAAAGCGGGGAGGGCGCGCGGTTTGAGCTGACGCTGCTGCGCGCATGATCGCCGAGGCCGATCAGACCGTGTTCTTCGTGGACGACGACGCGCAGCTGCGCGACGCGAATGTCCAGACGCTTGATCTCGCGGGGCTGCCGGTTCGCGCCTTTGCCGATGCAGCGTCGCTGCTTGCCGCGATCGGGCCGAACTTCGATGGCGTGGTGGTCAGCGACATTCGCATGCTGGGGATGGACGGGCTGCAGCTGTTCGCGCGGCTGCGCGCACTGGATGCGGAGCTGCCGGTCATCCTGATTACCGGCCATGCCGATGTGCCGATGGCGGTCGGTGCGCTGCGTGATGGCGCGTTCGACTTTCTGTCCAAGCCGTTCGCCGCCGACCATCTCGTCGCCGCAGTCCGCCGCGCGCTCGCGCATCGCCGGCTGATCCTCGACAATCGCGCGCTGCGTGCGGCGGCGGACAGCCCGCCCGACAGCCCGTTGATCGGCGACAGCCCGGCGATGGTGCGGCTGCGGGAGAGCGTCGCGCACGTCGCACGCGCTGAAGTGGACGTCCTCATCGACGGGGAGACGGGGACGGGCAAGGAGCTGGTTGCGGCGATGCTGCACCGCGCGTCGCCCCGCGCCGCCCGCGCCTTCGTCGCGGTCAACTGCGCCGCCTTGCCCGACGCGCATGCCGAGATCGAACTGTTCGGTCATGCCGCCGATGCGGTGCCGCATGGCCGCTTTGCGCGCACCGGGCGGATTGAGGCGTCGAGCCGGGGGACGCTGTTCCTGGACGACATTGACGGCATGCCGGTGGATGTTCAGCCCCGCCTGCTGCGCGTGCTGGAGGAGCGGGAGGTTCTGCCCGTTGGTGCCGAGCGTCCGGTACCGCTGGACTTGCGCGTCATCACTTCGGCCAAGCGTGACCTGCTGGCGCTGGCGCAGCAGGGGGCGTTCCGCAGCGACCTGTATTTCCGGCTCAACGTCGTGCGTCTGTCGATCCCGCCGCTGCGCGAGCGGCGCGCCGATATCGGCCAGTTGTTCGCGGCTTTCGTGGCCGAGGCGGTGGCGCAGACCGGGCAGGGGGGATTCCGCATGACCGACGCGATCCGCCGCCATCTGCTCGACCATGACTGGCCGGGCAATGTCCGCGAGCTGCGTAATTTTGCCTTCAGCGCAGTGCTGAACCTGCTCGACGGTGCGATCCCCGCTGCTGCGCAGCAGAGCTTGCCGGAGCGCGTTTCCGCCTATGAGGCAATGTTGCTGCGCGAGGCGCTGGAGACGACCCGCGGCAATGTCGCCCGCGCGATCGAACTGCTCGGCATCCCACGCAAGACCTTTTACGACAAGATGAAGCGCGCGGGGCTGGCGGCGGTGGAGTTTCGCCGACGTCGCTAGCGGCTTGTTCCGGTTGATGATCGCGCGTCGTGCGACTGTGGGGAGGTTGCTGGTACGGGCGGGGGGACTTGAACCCCCACGGGCCCTGCGGCCCAACGGATTTTAAGTCCGGTGCGTCTACCATTCCGCCACGCCCGCAAGCGCGGTCGGCTCTATCCGCCGCGTGCCGGTGTGCCAAGCAATTAGGTGCGCGGCGCTGGCGTTAAACGTTCAGGCGCTGGCGCATTTCCTTGCCCGGCTTGAAATAGGGGACGCGCTTGGCGTCGACATCGACGGACTCGCCGGTACGCGGGTTGCGGCCGGTGCGCGCCTCACGCGCGCGGGTGGAGAAGGCGCCGAAGCCGCGTAGTTCGACGCGGCCATCCTCGGCCAGGCGCGATGTGATCTCGTCAAAGAAGATGTCCACAATCCGCTCGATCTCTCGCGCGGACAGGTCGGGATTGTCCGTCGCCAGCATCTGTACGAGTTCAGACCGGATCATGTGCGTCCCCATGTTCGAGCAGCGGCGTAGCGCCAGGCGGCTCCATTAACCGGGGTTTTACGCGGGGTTAGCGGGCTGCGGCAACGGAATCTTGCTCTACGCGGCCGAAATTTGAAACAAATGGCCGAAGCCGTTGAAATGATTGGAAACGGGCGGGCGCTGAATGCGCCCGCCCGCTGTCCAATTACTTCTTCTCTTCGCGCGCCTTGAGCGCTTCGCCGAGAATGTCGCCCAGCGACGCGCCCGAATCGGACGAGCCATACTGCGCAACCGCCTGCTTCTCTTCGGCGATCTGCATCGCCTTGACCGAGAAGGTCGGCTTCTTCGAACGGTCGAGGCCGGTGACCATCGCGTCGAACTTCTGGCCAACCTGGAACCGCTCCGGACGCTGCTCGTCGCGGTCGCGGCCAAGGTCGGTGCGCTTGATGAAGCCGGTCACGCCATCGTCGCCCACCTGGACTTCGAGGCCCGCGTCGCGGACTTCGAGAACGGTGACCGTGACGACTTCGTTCTTGTTGACGCGCGAACCCGCACCGCCAGCTGCCGGGGTCGGCACGCCGCCACGCTCAAGCTGCTTCATGCCGAGGCTGATGCGCTCCTTGTCGGCTTCGATCGCCAGCACGACGGCCTTGACCATCTCGCCCTTGCGGTGAAGCGCCAGCGCGTCCTCGCCCGAAATGCCCCAGGCGATGTCGGACATGTGGACCATGCCGTCGACGTCGTTGTCCAGACCGATGAACAGGCCGAATTCGGTGGCGTTCTTGACTTCGCCCTCGACTTCGGTGCCGACCGGATGGGCAGCCGCGAAGGCTTCCCACGGATTCTGCTGAGCCTGCTTGAGGCCGAGCGAGATGCGGCGCTTTTCCTGATCGACCTCGAGCACCATCACATCGACTTCCTGCGAGGTCGACACGATCTTGCCCGGATGGACGTTCTTCTTGGTCCAGCTCATCTCCGACACGTGGACAAGACCTTCGATGCCGGCTTCCAGCTCGACGAAGGCGCCATATTCGGTGATGTTGGTGACGCGGCCGGTCAGCTTCGCGCCGACCGGATACTTCGAACCGGCACCATCCCACGGATCGCTCTCAAGCTGCTTCATGCCGAGCGAGATACGCTGCGTGTCGCGGTTGATGCGGATGATCTGAACCTTGACGGTGTCGCCGATGTTCAGGACTTCCGACGGGTGGTTGACGCGCTTGTAGCTGAGGTCGGTGACGTGCAGCAGGCCGTCGATGCCGCCCAGGTCCACGAACGCACCGTAGTCGGTGATGTTCTTCACGACGCCGTCGATCACCTGACCTTCGGCCAGGCTCAGGATCAGGCCCGAACGCTGCTCTGCACGGTTCTCTTCGAGAACGGCGCGGCGCGACACGACGATGTTGCCGCGCTTGCGGTCCATCTTCAGGATCTGGAACGGCTGCGGCAGGTCCATCAGCGGCTGCACGTCGCGAACCGGACGGATATCGACCTGCGAACCGGGCAGGAACGCCACGGCGCCCGACAGGTCGACGGTGAAGCCGCCCTTGACGCGGCCGAAGATGACGCCTTCGACGCGGTTGCCCTGCGAGAATTCGAGCTCCAGCGTGTCCCATGCGGCTTCGCGGCGGGCGCGGTCACGGCTGAGCATTGCTTCGCCGTTCGCATTCTCGACGCGGTCGACATAGACCTGAACTTCGTCGCCGACCTTCAGGTCAGCCTTCTGGCCCGGCGCTGCGAATTCGCGCAGCGGCACGCGGCCTTCGCTCTTGAGGCCAACGTCGATGACGGCGAGGTCGTTTTCGATGCCGGTGACGGTGCCGATGACGACGCGGCCTTCAAAGCTTTCTGCGCCGCCGAGCGTAAGATCGAGAAGCGCGGCGAAATCGTCGCGCGTGGGGTTTGCCGTTGAGGCCATAAAGGAGTCAGTCCTAACTATCGTTTTTCCGGCCGGCTGGTTGGATCCAGCGGTCTTTTAGGCCGAAACGCCGCGGCGGCCGAATGCCGGTCGCGGCATCCCGCAGACGGCCGCAGGGAAGGGGGCAGACGCTCTTTCTGGAAAAGCGAAAACAGCGCGTGAGCATCAATGCTCTGCGCTTCCCTCCACAAGCACCGCTCGCAGGACGGGCGCGCCATAGACGGGGATGTCCCCAAAGGCAAGAAAATCCATCGATCCAGCGCCCGCGCCGCCGCTTACGCTTTGTTTACCGCGCGCCTGCATCATGCCGACCCAGTACATCCTGTGGGGGAGAGGGCGTATGGTAACGGTAACAGTGCCGGCTGCGGGCGTGCAGGGGCGCGTCGTGGCGTCGATACCGGGGCAATATGAGATCGTCCGCGACGATCGGCTCGGTGTCATCCGGATCAGTTGTACGGGCCTGCGCCTGGGCGAAGAGGTCGATCGCTACCTCGCCATCCTCGAACCCATCATCGCTGACATGCGCGCCTGCCATGGTCGTGTCCGCGTCCTCGCCGACCTGCGCAACGCGCCGATCCGCACGCAGGAGGCGGCGGACCGGATGCGCGCGGGCAATCTGCGGCTCTACCGCGCCGGCGACCGGATTGCGCTGATCGTCGAATCCAGCCTGCTCAAGATGCAGCTGCGCCGCACGCTGGTCGAGTATCAGAATATCTTCGTGTCGCCCAATGCGGCCGAGATCTGGGTGACCGCGGAGGTTTGAGTCAATTAAATCCTCCCCTGAGCTTGCTCAGGGGAGGGGGACCGCCCGCGCAGCGGGTGGTGGAGGGGCTGCCCCGCAGAGGGCAGAATATTGTCGAGCCGTTTCGGCCGTCTGCGCGGCCGCCCCTCCGTCAGCGCCGCGCGCTGCCACCTCCCCTGCGGCGCAGGGGAGGAATAGAGAATGTCAGGCGCTCCAAGCCTGGAACGGCAGGTCGAGATCGTCGGCCACCGCCTTGAACGCGATCTTGCCCTGATAGACGTTGAGGCCGTTCGCCAGATGCGGATCGGCGGCCATCGCCTTTTCCGCGCCGAGATTGGCGAGCTTCATCACGAACGGCAGCGTCGCGTTGTTGAGCGCGAAGGTGCTGGTGCGTGCGACCGCGCCGGGCATGTTGGCGACGCAATAGTGGATCACGCCGTCGACCTCATAGACCGGGTTCTCATGCGTCGTGGCATGGCTGGTCTCGAAACAGCCTCCCTGATCGATCGCGATATCGACCAGCACGCTGCCGCGCTTCATCGTCTTGAGCATCTCGCGCGTCACCAGCTTCGGTGCCGCTGCGCCGGGGACCAGCACCGCGCCGATTACCAGATGCGCATTCGCCACCGCCGCCGCGATCGCCGCCTTGCTGGCATAGGCGGTCTTGATCGTGCTGCCGAAATGCATGTCGAGTTCGGCGAGGCGGGTGTTGTTGATGTCATAGATGGTGACGTCGGCGCGCAGCCCGGTCGCCATCTGAGCCGCGTTGATGCCCGATACGCCGCCGCCGAGGATCGCGACCCGCGCCGGCGCAACGCCGGGAACGCCGCCGAGCAGGACGCCGCGGCCGCCCTGTTCCTTTTCCAGATAGTGCGCGCCGACCTGCACCGACATGCGGCCGGCGACTTCACTCATCGGCTTGAGCAGCGGCAGGCTGCGGTCGCTCGCGGTTACGGTTTCATAGGCGATGCAGGTCGCGCCCGACTTCATCAGCCCCTCGGCCTGCGGCTTGTCGGCGGCGAGGTGGAGATAGGTGAACAGCGTGTGGCGCGGCTCGAGCAGGGCGATCTCGCTCGGCTGCGGCTCCTTGACCTTCACGATCATGTCGCTCTGCGCGAACACTTCCGCCGGGGTCGCGACGATCCGCGCGCCGGCGGCGATGTAGTCGGCGTCGCTGAAGTCGATGCCCATGCCGGCATTGGTCTGAACCACGACCTCATGCCCGGCAGCAGCCAGCTCCGCGACCAGCGGCGGGGTCAGGCCCACGCGATATTCGTGGTTCTTGATTTCCTTGGGGACACCGACGCGCATGCTGACTCTCCGGACTGATCTGATTTGACCGGATCGTAGCGCAGGATACGACCGTAAATCCCTGCAAAGTGATGCGCTGTTCAACTCGTCGGCGCACGTTTATGCTGCTCTGGGCGCATTAACGGGGATTTCGTGCAAAATGGATCGAATCGACGGAGCAATCCTGAAACTGCTCGCGCAGAACGCGCGCGCGCCCGTGAATCAGATTGCGGGAGAGGTCGGGCTATCGCCGTCAGCGTGCACCCGGCGCATCCAGGCGCTTGAGGCGTCGGGGCATATTCAGGGCTATGCCGCACGGCTGGGGCTGCGGCGGCTGGGGTATAGCGTGACCGCCTTTGTCGACATCACGCTGGGGACCGAGGTGGACGAGGACCTTGCCCGGTTCGAGGCGGCGGTCGGCCAGATCGACGGCATCGTCGAATGCGCGCTGGTATCCGGCGGCTATGACTATCGGCTCAAGGTGCTGTGCCGTGATCTCGACGATTATGAGCGCCTGCACCGCGAAAAAATGGGCCGTTTGCCCGGCGTCGTGAAGATCAGTTCCAGTTTCGTGCTGCGCCCGGTGCCGACGCGGAGCGAGGCGGATGCGCTGTTTGTCGGCGGACGGTAGCCACAAGAGCGGGCGGCAATGGCGCTTAGCCTAAAATGCGTTCAGCCATGTGGCGGGAATGTCAGCGGCAGCCAGGAAGGACAAAGCCGATAAAAGGCCCCAGTTGGTTGCAAAGATCCAGAAAAACACGGGCTGATCGCGGCGTTTCGGGTTGATCGAGGACCATCTGTGGCCCTCCCCAGTTCGGATCGCGTCGATAAAGACCCAGAGAAACACAAGCGCGGGAAGAAAGAACAGGGCCTGCGTCACAGGGCGGTTCTCGCCACCCGTCTCGCTTCTGCAAGTGGCGGTCAGGCTGGGCAAGGCCCGCAACCCGTTGCCGCGCCATGCTGCACGTGCTAACCGCCCGCGCTGTTTCAACGGACAGGCAACGGTCGCATGACCTCTCGCTCCCTCGCCACGGCACGCAAGTTTCTCCCGTGAGCGAGCCCAACGGAAGCCCCGCACCGGCGGCCGACTCGAACCCCATCGACCAGCATCAGACGCATGGCCGCGAGGCCGCGCTGTGGAAGCTCGCGGTCGGTGCGATCGGTATCGTGTTCGGCGACATCGGCACCAGCCCGCTCTACGCGTTCAAGGAAACCTTTGCGGGGCATCATCCCCTCGCGCTGGACCAGGAACACATCATGGGCGTCATCAGCCTGATGTTCTGGTCGATGATGGCGGTGGTGACGCTTAAGTATGTCAGCGTCATCATGCGCGCCGACAACAAGGGAGAGGGCGGCAGCCTCGCGCTGCTGGCGTTGATCAATCGATCGAGCGGGCAGAAGAAATGGACCGCCGGGATTGTCCTGCTCGGCGTATTCGCGACCGCGCTGTTCTATGGCGATTCGATGATCACCCCCGCGGTGTCGGTGTTATCAGCGGTTGAAGGAATCGCGGTCGCCGCGCCGACTTTCTCGGGCTGGATCCTGCCGATCGCGGTGGCGATCCTAGTCGCGCTGTTCTCGATCCAGCGGACCGGCACGGCGCGGGTCGGGGCGATGTTCGGCCCGATCATGCTTGGCTATTTCGCGACGATCGCGACGCTGGGTACGCTCAGCGTGATCAAGACGCCCGAAGTGCTGTGGGCGCTGCTGCCCAGCTATGCGGTGCATTTCTTCGTCATCGACGGCTTTGCCGCGTTCCTCGCGCTCGGATCGGTGGTTCTCGCCGTGACCGGCGCGGAGGCACTCTATGCCGATATGGGCCATTTCGGGCGGCGTCCGATCCGCGTGTCGTGGCTGTGGTTCGTGCTGCCGGCGCTGATGCTCAACTATATGGGGCAGGGCGCGCTGCTGATGCGCGACGCGAGCGCGTTGCAGAGCCCGTTCTACATGCTTGCGCCGGAATATCTGCGCCTGCCGCTGGTCGGCATTGCGACGATGGCTGCGATCATCGCGTCGCAGGCGGTGATCACTGGTGCCTTCTCCGTCACGCAGCAGGGTATCCAGCTCGGCTTTATCCCGCGCCTGCGGATCAGCCATACCAGCGCGGATACGGCGGGGCAGATCTACATCCCGCTGATCAACTGGGCGCTGATGATCGCGATCATTCTGCTCGTGCTGACCTTCCAGACCTCGTCCAACCTCACCGCCGCTTATGGTATCGCGGTGACCGGGGCGATGCTGATCGACAACTTCCTGATCGCGGTCGTGCTGTTCGGGCTGTGGAAGTGGAAGAAGCGCTATGCGGTGCCGCTGCTCGCGCTCTTCTTCGTCGTCGATCTTGCCTATTTCACGGCGAACATGACCAAGGTGCCCGATGGCGGCTGGTTCCCGCTGCTGGTTGGCGTGGTGATCTTCACGCTGCTGACCACCTGGGCCAAGGGCCGTCGCCTGATGGTCGAGCGGATGCGTGAGGCGGCGATGCCGATCAAGGTGTTCATCCAGTCCGCCGCCAGCTCGGCGACGCGGGTCAAGGGTACTGCGGTGTTCATGACCTCGACGCCCGAGGGCGTGCCCCACGCGCTGCTCCACAATCTCAAGCACAACAAGGTGCTGCACGAGCGGGTGGTGCTGCTGACCGTCAAGATCGCCGACCAGCCCTATGTCGACGACAAGGACCGCGTCACGCTGGACGATCTGGGGCAGGGGTTCCACCGCATGAAGATCCTCTACGGCTTCATGCAGGAGGCGGATGTGCCTGCCGCGCTGCAATCGTGCAGCACCTGCGGCGGCGCGTTCAACATGATGGACACCAGCTTCTTCCTGTCGCGCCAGACGTTGTTGCCGTCGGAATCGCCGGGGATGCGGATCTGGCGCGAGAAGCTGTTCGCGTGGATGCTGCGCAACGCCGAAAGCGCGATGGAGTTCTTCCGCCTGCCCACCAACCGTGTGGTCGAGCTGGGGAGCCAGGTCGAGATTTGAGTGAGGGTGGCCTGAAGGCGACTCCCGCCCCGATCATCGTCTCCGCGCTGTTCGGGCGGCAGGATCAGGCCGGGTTCGATGCGTTGCGGCGGGAGCATTTCCCGCCCGAGCGCAATGTCCTGCCCGCGCATCTGACGCTGTTCCATCACTTGCCGCCGTCGGCGCTGGATGAGCTCAAGCACCGCCTCAACGCCGCCACCCGTGGCGTGCGTGCGCCGACCGCGCGGGCGGTGGGGTTCATGTCGCTGGGCCGGGGCGTCGCGGTGAAGATCGAATCGCCCGGACTGACCGCGATCCGCCGCGATCTGAGCGAAGCCTTTGCCGGCCTGCTGACCCCGCAGGATGCGGGTGGCTGGCGCCCGCATGTGACGATCCAGAACAAGGTCGCGCCGTCGATGGCCAGGCTGTTGCTGGGCGCGCTGAGCAAGGATTTCCGCGCGCGTGAGGTCGAGATCGCGGGTCTCGCGGCTTACTATTACCGTGGCGGCCCCTGGGAGCAGATTTCGCGTCACATGTTCGCTTGACCGCGTCGGAATCGCTGCCTATGTGCGCCCCTCGCCCGCGCCGGACCGGCGGCGGGCCGCCTTGGTAGGGCGGAGTAGCTCAGTTGGTTAGAGCACGGGAATCATAATCCTGGGGTCGGGGGTTCAAGTCCCTCCTCCGCTACCACTTGGACAGTCCGGTTTTGTGGCGCGGGGATCGTTTCTCCGGCTGCGATGGCTAGGACGGTGTTCAGGCTTCCGGTCACTTCGATGCGGGCGCGGTCGGGGGAGGCCGGGTCATCGGTTACGTTGACGCTTTCAATCAGGCTTCGGATGATCGGGAGGAAGCGCTTCGCGCGGTCGCCGGTTACGATCGCGGCGCCGAGCATCTTCACGCGGCGACGGTATGAGTCTACGATATGGGGGTGGAGCACGATTGTGGGCAGCGCGGCGTGTTCGGCGAGCTGTGCCTGGGCGATGGCGAGCAGCTCTTTGCGCTGGGCGATCGCATCCTTGACCTCATCGAAGCCAGCGCCAGCGGCGAGGGCATCGACCAGGCGCTGGATTTCCGCCTTCAGCTCTTCGACGCGAGCTTCGGCCTGGCGCAGGCCGGCGGCCATCTGATGGCGATGCGATGCGCGGCGATCGTGATAGGCTTTGACGGCCGCGCTTACCGCGTCGGGTGACAGCAGCTTTTCCTGCAGTCCGCCAAAGACGCGCGCTTCGAGTGCGGCAGTGCCGATCCGGCGTGCATTTTCACAGGTGCCCGATTCGCGGTGGCGCGCGCACGCCCAGCGATCTTTGCTGACTACGGTATAGCTGGCGCCGCAGGATCCGCAGCGGACCAGCCCCGACAGCAGATGGCGGGGCCGCACCTGTTTCTGAAATGGGGTTGCCGCGCGCGCGTCCCGCTGAGCCTGCACGGCTGCCCAGGTGGCGCGATCGACAATGCGCAGATGCTCGACCGCTTCCTCGACCTGCTCCGCCGCATCAGTGACCCGGGAAACACGCTTTCGCGTGTCGGGGTTCTTCTTCATGCGGACGCGGCCGTAGACGATGCGACCATCATAGGCCGGGTTGCCGAGGATCCCGTTCTGGCGACCGCGCGCGCCGACGATCGTGCTGGCGCGCCATTCGGTGCCGCGCGGTGCCGGGATACCTTCGCGGTTGAGCGCATGGGCGATTGCCTTGGGGCCTTCGCCCGCGAGGTACGCGGCGAAGATGCGGCGGATCACTGCGGCTTCGACGATCCGGCGATGGCCGCGCTCGAGCGTGCCGTCGGGCAGCAGAATCGGGGCGGGTTCATAGCCGTAGCACAGACCACCGGGCACGAGCCCGCGCGATACCGCACCCTTCGCGCCGCGTCTGATCTTGTTGCCCAGCTCTTTGACGAAGAGTGCGTTCATCGTGCCGAGCAGCCCGACATGAAGCTCGCCGATTTCCCCCTCACTGACTGTCCGCAGCTCGACGCCGGCGAACTGCAGCCGTTTGAATATGGTCGCGGTGTCGGCCTGGTCGCGGGCGACGCGATCCAGCGCCTCGGCGATTACAATTTCGAAGGCCCCGGCATCAGCCCGCGCGAGCAGGGCGTTGAGGCCGGGGCGTTGGTTGGTGGTGCCGGAGATTGCGAGGTCGGAGTGAACCTCCGCCACATCGTAACCGTGCCGGTCAGCGAAGTCGCGACAGACGCGGGCCTGATCCTCGGCCGAGCGGGCGCTTTGCAGATCGGTTGAGAAGCGGGCGTAGATCGCGGCGCGTGGCCGGGGCGTTGTCATTGATTTGATCCTCGCGCGACTCATCGCGCGCAGCATCCTCGTCCGCGAGGTCTTCGGCAAGCATGGCCGCGAGATCGAGGATAGAGGCGGGGGTCATGCGGCGTCGGCGCGTCCGAGCTCGGCGACTGCAGCGGTGATGCGGGCGACGGCGGTTTCGAAGTGGGCGGGGTTGTGCTCGATCCCGGTGAAGCGCTTGCCAGCGCGGATCGCGGCGACGCCGGTGCTGCCCGTGCCCATGAAGGGATCACAGACGGTTTCCCCGCGCACGTTGGTGAGGATCTTGGTCATCAGGGCGTCGGGCTTGGTGATGGCGTGGCCGAAGCGCGCGGGGCCGCGCGGCGCGCCGATGCGGCTGACCCGCAACAGCTCGGCCATATTGCCCGCCGGGTGATAGCCGCGGTTCCACGCATGGACGTAGAATTCGATTTCGGGCCGGTAGTGCTTGTTCGCGACGGGCTGCGGATTCGGCTTTTGCCAAACGCACACGGCGGTGCGGTGAAAATGACCGTTTAGGCGGGGCAGCAGCGCCGGAAGCTGGTCGTTATGGGAGAAGACGATCGCCCCGCCGCACAGCATGGGATCGATAACGGCCATGTCGAAATCGGCGTGCAGCTGCTCCGCCACGATCTGATCAAAAACCTTGCGCTTCTTGCGGTAGCGTCCGCCGCCGGTCGCGCAGAATTTATAGGGCGGATCGGTCACGTCGGCGTCGTGGAAGCCGAGCGTGGGGCGCAGGGTGTAGGCGTCGCCCAGGTGGAGGGTGGCGGGGCCGATGGTGACGCGGGTCATCGCTTCCCCCGGCGGAATGTGATCGCCATGATGCCGCGATCGTCGCGGGTGAGGGCGACGGTTACCCCGTGCTTTGGGTCGAAGTCGGCGAGGTTGATCGGGCCGGTGTTGCCGGCGTCGCGGGCGGTGCGCAGCAAATCCTCGATCGCGCCTTTGATGCGAATGTCGAAATAGTCGATCGACAGGTTGAACCGGGGGATGAAGGGCGGCGACCAGGATGCACCGATCGTCGTCGTCTGGCCGATTTCGGGGTCGAGATTGGGGTTGCCGCCGCCATAGGTGACGATCTGATAGGTCGTCTTGGTCACGGGATCGGCGATGTTCGACTGGGTGGTCGACCGGGTGTTGAACAATTCGCTCAGGCTGCCCGAACGGATATCGCGCGAGCGCGAGACACGCAGCAGCAGGTGATCATAGACACGGTTGGTGAGGCCGAGCTTCCACGAATTTACGCTGCCGGTGCTGCTATAGTGGCTGTAGCGGCCGGCAGCGCTGAACTCGAGCTTGCTGAAATCCTGATCGAGCAGCGGTAGCGCGACCTCGGCGAAGCCCTCCTTGACGTTGAAGCCGCCATTGATCGCGGAAAAGTTGAACGTCGTGAACCCCTGCGCGGCAGAGATCGGATCAAGCCCGCTCGACCCGATCGATTCCCAGCGCGCCTCGGCGCCGACCGCGATCGACACTGGCCCTGCCCACAGCGAGAACGGGTCGCCGCGCAGGCTGACCGCCGCCGTGTCGAGCTTGGTCGTGTTGCGGACATGTGCAGCCGAAGAGAAGGCGTAAGCGACTGCTGCCGGATCGGCGTTGCCCTCGCCAAAGATGTTGAGCGGGCGGCACGCGGTGGTCGGATCGGTCAGCGCGATGCGACAGATCGGGACGCCGCCAGGGCCGGCCACGACATCGATCGCGCGGTTGAAGTTGGTGGTGACCTTCTGATTGAGATAGCCGCGATCGTCCGAAAGCTGGCCGTGGCCATAATAGGCGCTGTACCGCCACTTGCCGTCGCCGAACGCGCCGTCGATGCCGATCGCGGCGTCGATCGTTTCACGGACATAGCTGAAGGTGCGATAGCCATAGTCCTCGAACACGCGGCCCAGGCGGAAACTCGTCTGGCCAGCCGCGATCATGCGATCGCGTACCGCCTGGGGCAGAAACGGGTTGTCGCGCGACACGGTGATGTTGTCGCGGTTGCTTTCGGCGTAGAAGGGATATTCCGCCCACATCCGCGAATAGCTGCCATCGACCCATAATTTGGCATCGCCCAGCTCGAAACTGGCGCGCGCATACGCGTTGACGCGTTCGTAGGGGGCGGACAGCGCGGTCTCGTCGCGCAGGCTGGTGCCTTCGCCGCCGACCATCACCGCGCTCCCGCGCGGGCTGCCATAGACGAACGGGCGCAGCGTGCCGTTACGCTCGAAGGTCTGGCCGGCGAGGACGCCGGTGGTGATCAGGCCGCCGATGCTGGCGTTGGAATAGTTGACGTCGCGCGCGATGACGAAGGCGTGGGCCGAACCGGTGGGGTTGGTGTACAGCGTGGTGCTGCCAAGGTTGGGCCGGGAATCGCGGTCGAGCACGCCTTCATCGTTGAAATATTGCGCGCCGATCATGAAATGGCCCGCGCCATCGGCAAAGCGGGTGCCGAACGTCGCGTCGACGCCATAGCGGAACAGGTCCGCGCGCGACGAAATCCGCTCTGTGCGCCGACCGTCAGGCCGGTGAGCGATTCGTCCAGCAGGATGTTGACGACGCCGCCGACGGCGCCTGATCCCCATGCCGCCGACGCGCCGCCGGTGACGACCTCGACCCGGCTGATCAACCCTTGCGGGACGGTGTTGAGGTCGCCCGAACCGGTGAAGCGGCGACCATTAAGCAGGGTCAGCGTGCGCGTCGTGCCAAGGCCGCGAAGATCGGCGGGCGACGAGCCGGACGCGGTGCCGGAGAAGTTGGTGACGGGCGTGGTCGACGCCCGGAATTGTGGGAGGTCGTTGAGGACCTGCGCGATGCTCGGGCGGTTACCATGCAGCAGCGCATCGCCGCTCAGCACCGTCGTCGGGGTCGGCGCATCGAACCCGGCGCGGTCAATGCGCGATCCGGTGACGACGATCGTGTCATCGCTGGCCGCTGCCGCTTCGGGCTGCGGATCGGCTTCGCCGCTCGACTGGGCGCGTGCGGGCGCGGTGATGACCGACAATCCGCTCGCTGCCGTGGCGAGCAGGACAAGTTTCTTCAGATTCCCGGTGTTCATGGCGTGACCCCCTTCGCTTGTTGAAAAGCAAGACGGGCGCTGTTCGCATTTGCGAACGCCGGGGCCGAGTGTTTTGGCGGGAGGCTTGGTTGCGCATCATATCGGTCGGGCGGACAGCCATCGTCGATCAACAATGTCTCTTCGGTCTGGCGCGCGATGCTCGAGGGTGCGGCCGCGCGAGGACCTCAGGTCGATTGCCCAAAAGGCACCGCGCGCCTGACCGCCCGCTGCGGGCAGGGGTAAAGTACTGCGATCGTACAGCTTCTGGCGCGTGTGGACTTGACGGTAGCCATGCCGCACCCGGTCAATCATGCGCCGGTGCGGCCCAGATTTTCCCGCCGCCCAACGACCTCTCCGGCCTCTCGCTGCCTACAAGGGGAGGAAACGAGAGGGAAAAAGCCTTGAATATGCCGTTTCAGTTTCCCGAGGCTGGCGACGTCGGGACCTCGACCGAGACGCAACTGGTTCTGACCTTCGACGCGGCGGGGGTGCTCTGCGACGCGCAGGACGCCGGGATCGGCCTGATGATGGGGGACGATGGGGTCCGCTTCGATCAGCTGTTCGGTGCCGCTGGCGCGGCGGCGTGGGAGGCGGTCGCAAGCGGCGCGCGCGCAATGGCCTTTGTCTCATCCACGGTGACCGGCGCAGACGGCACGCCGCTGCGAATCGCCGGGATGCTGTCAGCCCTTCCTGAACCAGCGACCGGGTTCAGCGTCACCGGATCGATGATAACCGAGCATCCCGCCGAATCCTTGCTCCAGCATCGCTTCGCGGCGCTGAACCACGCGCTGGCGATCAGCCAGTACACGCCGGATGGCCAGCTTCGCGATGGCAATGATCGCTTCTTCGGGCTGGTTGCGCGGTCGCGCGACGCGCTGGTCGGCAAGCCGTTCGATGCATTCTGGAACGCAGAGGACCGCGACCCGGCATTCTGGCCGTCGATCGTGCAGGGGCAGCATCGCGAAGTCCTGCGCCGCCATTGCCGCGAAGACGGAAGTTCGGTGTGGCTGCGTGAGGTGTTCGTGCCCACGCTTGGCGACGATGGCGCGCCGATCTCGGTGCTCAGCTATGCGCTCGACGTGACCGCGAACGAGCGCGAGAAGCTCAATGATCGCGGCAAGGTCCATGCGATCGATCGCGGATTCGCGCTGATCGAGTTCGACCTGATGGGCAAGGTCATTTCGGCCAACGACAATTTCCTGACCCTCATGGGGTACACGCGCGACGAGGTGGTCGGGCAGAATCACAGCATGTTCTGTGACAAGGAGTTCGCCACCAGCCCCGCCTATCGCCAGTTCTGGAAGAAGCTGGGACGCGGTGAATTCGACCAAGGCGAATATCGTCGGTTGCGCAAGGGCGGCGGCGATGTGTGGATTCAGGCCAGCTACAACCCGATCCTCGGTCTGGATGGCGAGCCGGAACGCATCATCAAGGTCGCGATGGATGTGACCAGCCAGCGGCTCGACACGCTCGAATTCTCGGGTCGGTCCGCCGCGATCGACCGCGCGTCGGCAGTGATCGAGTTCGATATGTCCGGCAAGGTGCTTGACGCCAACGACAATTTCCTGCGCGTCATGGGATATACGCGCGAGGACATCGTCGGCCAGTCGCACCAGATGTTCTGTGAGCCGGCCTATGTCGCCTCGCCGGAATACTCCGATTTGTGGACCCGGCTGCGCGCCGGGGACTATGTCACCGACACGTTCAAGCGGCTTGGCCGCGGTGAGCGCGAGGTGTGGATCCGGGCGACCTACAACCCGATTCTCGACCTCGATGGCAGGCCGCGCAAGGTGGTCAAGTTCGCCGAGGACATCACCGAGCAGAAGCGCCGCGACGCCGAGTTCGAAGGGCGCGCGCGCGCGATCGATCGTGCCCAGGGCGTGATCGAGTTCGCGATGGACGGCACGATCCTCAATGCCAACGACAATTTCCTGAAGCTGACCGGCTATACGCTGGACGAGATCAAGGATCGCCACCACCGGATCTTCTGTGATCCGGAAACCGCACAGTCGGACGCCTATGGCGCATTCTGGGGCAAGCTTGGGCGCGGCGAATATGACGCGGGCCAGTACAAACGCCTCACCAAGGGCGGTACCGATATCTGGATTCAGGCGACTTATAACCCGATTTTTGGGCTCGACGGCAAGCCGATCAAGGTCGTGAAGTTCGCGCTCGACGTCACCCAGCAGAAGCTGGCCGCGATGGAGTTTCAGGCCAAGGTGGATGCGATGGATCGATCGCAGGCTGTGGTGGAGTTCGATCTGGACGGCAACATTCTGCGCGCCAACGAAAACTTCCTGCGCGTCACCGGATATTCGGGACGCGAGATCATCGGCCAGCATCATTCGACGCTCTGTTCGGCCGATCATATCCGCAGTGTGGACTATCGCGATTTCTGGCTCAGCCTCAATCGCGGCGAGGTGCAGGCCGGGCGGTTCCATCGCGTCGGCAAATATGATCGCGATATCTGGATCTTTGCGACCTATAATCCCGTGTTCGACGGTCGCGGATGCCCGGTACGCGTAATCAAATACGCGACCGACATTACCGAGCGAGTCGAACTGGAGCAGCGGATCAAGGGCTGTTCGTCGGCGATGAGCGCGGAGGTCGAGGCGCTCGCGACATCGATCCGATCGATTGCCGATGCGACCCAGACCGCAACCCGCCTCGCCGAGCGGACGCGCGGCGGTGCGCAGGTGGGCAGCGGATCGCTGACCAATGCGCTCGAGGCGATCCAGCTGATCCAGAAGTCGGCGTCGGGCATTTCGGAGATCGTCGCGACGATCGGCGAACTGGCCGGCCAGACCAATTTGCTGGCATTCAACGCCGAGATCGAGGCGGCGCGGGCTGGCGAAAACGGGATCGGCTTCTCGATCGTGGCTGGCGAAGTGCGCAAGCTCGCCGAGCGCAGCGCGGTCGCGGCGCGCGACATCAGTCGCCTGATCGACGAGAGCCAGCAGCGCATCGCCGCCGGGTCGGAATCGTCGCGCAACGCGAACGATGCCTTCTCCCAGATCGTCGAATCCGTGATCCAGACCGGGGAGTCGATCGACGGGATCGCCAGCCTGACGACGTCGCAAAGCGTAGCGTCGCAGCGGGTGGTCGATCTGATCCGCGAATTGTCCAACGCGACCAGCCGCGCGGCCTGACGATGGCGGCGCGATGGGGCCGGCCCGTGTCCGGGCGCCAGACCGGCAGCGGCCGCGCGCGGTCACGCCCTGCAGGGGTGGTCGCGGGGCCGCATGGCATCGTTGAGATCGGCGGTTTGCTTCACGCCATTCCGCTCGATTTCGTGCGCGAGGTCACGCCGCGACCGCTGGTGCTGCTGCCCTTCCCATCGCCGTGCGCAGATGTGATCGGCGCGATGCAGTTGCGCGGCGCAATCGTTCCGGTGCTCGACGCCGCACAGACGCTGGGGTTGGCGGAGGCGCGACCGGCCGGGCATGTGCTTGTTCTCCGAATGGGGAGCGGGATTGCCGGGATTACTGTCGAGCGGGTCCATGGCGTGTGGTCGATCGAGGCTTCGCAGATCACGCCGTTCGGCAGGTCCAGTACTGACGGCAGCGAACTGGAGACCATCGTCGCGGGCTTCACTTATGGTGATCGGCAGGGTGTGATCCTCGACCCTGCCGCACTGGCGCAACGCCAATCGATCCCTGTGGCCGCCGATCGCGGCGAGACACGGGCGACGGTGACGCGTGGCCACCCCGCGATCCTGTTCCGTGCGGGCGGAATGAAGCTGGGCATCGACGCCCGCGCCGTGGTCGCGACGGTCCCCGACAGCGCAGTCCAGCCCGGACCGCTCGCTGCCTCGCTATGGTACGGTTTCGTCCGCCATGTCGGCAAGCGCGTGCCGTTGCTCGATACGCTGGGCCTGTTGGGCGTTGGCGCCTATCCGCGCGATGCCCGGGCGGGATCGATCATCCTGAGGCTCGACACCGGCGGGGCGGTCGCGCTGCGCATCGACGCGGTTGAGGATATGGTCCGGCTCGACGATGCGGCGGTCGGCCCGATGGGGGCGATGACCGGGATGAACCGCGAGCTCTTTCGGGGGCTCTACAAGGGCGATGGCGAGAGCCTGATCCTCGACGCGGCGGCGCTGCAGGCTGACCCCCGACTGATCGAGGTCGGCAAGCTCGAAACGACGCACGATACCGCCGGGACGATCGGCGAGGGCGGCCCGCGCAAGCCGTATCTGAAGTTCGTGCTGTCGGACCGGGTGTTTGCCGCGCCGCTCGAACAGGTCGAGGAGATTATCCGTACTCCCGACCGGCTGGTGCGGACGGAGGATGCGGGTGACGGCATTCTTGGCCTGATCGCGCACCGTGGTGGCGCTGTTCCGCTGCTCGACATCCGCGACCGGCTAGGCCTGATCGGAGCGGGCGAGGGCGGCTTCGCGATCCTGACCATGCAGCACGGGGCCATGGCGGCGATCCTGGTCGATCGGCTCGATTCGGTCGAGCGCCTGCCGATGCAGTCGCTGAGCGCCAAGCCGCCGGGCGAAGAACTTGACCTGCTGCGGAACACCATCGTTACCGGTGGGGCCGCGTGTCCGGTACTGGACCTGCGCGCGATGGCGGCACACGGCGCGGCGCGCGTGAGTGCCGGCCCGATCGCCGCCTGACCGGGGCTATCCCCCGGCGTCCCGGATGGTCTCCATCGCGACAAAGGTGGATGTGCTCGCGACATGGGGGAGGCTGGAGATGCGCTCGCCCAGCACTTCGCGATAGCGGCGGATGTCGGCGGTGCGGACCTTGAGCAGATAGTCGAAGCTGCTGGCGATCATGTGGCATTCCTCGACCTCCGGGATTTTGAGGACGGCCTGGCGGAACGCCTCCAGCGCATCCTCGCGCGTGTCGGACAGCTTGACCTCGGTGAAGGCGATATGGTCGAGGCCGAGGCGGGCGGGGTCCACGATCGCGCGGAAGCCGCGGATGACGCCGCTGGCGAGCAGGCGTTTGACCCGTACCTGGCAGGGCGTTTTCGAGAGGCCGACGCGGGCGGCGAGATCGGTGATCGAGATGCGGCCATCGACGCGGAGGATTTCGACGATCTTGCGGTCAAACGGGTCGAGATCGCTGTGTTCGAGGGTGTGGGCGCGCATTTCGTCTGCCAATCCGTCAAAATGAAGGCAAAGCGCAAAGCATGGCGCGTCTCAAAAGTCCATCTGCCGCGCCGGTATTTGGTAGGATGGCGGGATGACCCAGCCATTCGCCGACTTCGCCCCGCCCGTTCGCCCTGCCACCCCACTGCGCGCCGCGATCACCGCCGCCTATCGCCGCCCGGAGCCCGAATGCCTTGCTTCGCTGATCGAAGCGGCGACGGTGCCGAGCGATGTGCGCGCGGCGGCGCGGGCGACCGCGACCGGGCTGATCACCGCGCTGCGCGCCAAGCATAAGGGCACCGGGGTCGAGGGGCTGGTGCAGGAATATGCGCTGTCGAGTCAGGAGGGCGTGGCGCTGATGTGCCTGGCCGAGGCGTTGCTGCGCATCCCCGATGCGGCGACGCGCAACGCGCTGATCCGCGACAAGATTTCGGACGGGGACTGGAAGTCGCACATTGGCGATGGCCGCTCGCTGTTCGTCAATGCCGCGACCTGGGGGCTGGTGGTTACCGGCAAGCTGACTGGTAGCGTCAATGATGCGGGGCTGGCCGCTGCACTGACCCGCCTGATCGCGCGCGCGGGCGAGCCGGTGATCCGGCGCGGCGTCGACATGGCGATGCGGATGATGGGCGAGCAGTTCGTGACCGGCGAGACGATCGCCGAGGCGCTGAAGCGCGCCCGCCCGCTGGAGGCGCGCGGGTTCCAGTACAGCTATGACATGCTGGGCGAAGCGGCGACGACGATGGCCGATGCCGACCGCTATTTTCGCGATTACGAGACTGCGGTGAACGCGATCGGCGCAGCGTCGGCGGGACGTGGCGTGGTCGGCGGGCCGGGCATCTCGATCAAGCTGTCGGCGCTGCACCCCCGCTATGCCCGTGCGCAGGCCGGGCGGGTGATGGCGGAGTTGCTGCCGCGGGTGAAGGCGCTGGCGGTGTTGGCGAAGTCGCATGACATCGGGTTCAATATCGATGCCGAAGAGGCCGACCGGCTGGAGCTGTCGCTCGACCTGCTCGAAAGCCTCGCGCTCGACCCCGATCTGGCCGGCTGGGACGGCCTTGGCTTCGTCGTGCAGGCTTATGGCAAGCGCTGCCCGTTTGTGATCGACTGGATCATCGACCTGGCCCAGCGTGCGGGGCGGCGGATCATGGTGCGGCTCGTCAAGGGCGCGTACTGGGATGCGGAGATCAAGCGCGCGCAGGTCGATGGTCTGGCCGATTTCCCGGTCTACACGCGCAAGGTGCATACCGATGTCGCGTATATCGCCTGTGCGCGGAAGCTGCTGGCAGCCAAGCACCACGTTTTCCCGCAATTCGCGACGCATAATGCGCAGTCGCTGGCGACGATCTATCAGCTCGCGGGGCCGGACTTTGCGATTGGCGATTACGAGTTCCAGTGCCTGCATGGCATGGGCGAGCCGCTGTATGACGAGGTGGTAGGTAGCGATAAGCTGAACCGGCCGTGCCGTATCTATGCGCCGGTGGGGACGCACGAGACGTTGCTGGCCTATCTCGTCCGCCGCCTGCTCGAGAACGGCGCGAATTCGAGCTTCGTCAACCGCATCGCCAATCCCGAAGTGTCGATCGCTGAGCTGGTGACCGACCCGGTCGAGGTGGTGACCGCGATGGATGTGCCGGGGAGCAAGCACCCGATCATCGCGCTGCCCCGTGATCTGTATGGCGCGCGGGTCAATTCGGCGGGGATCGACCTGTCGGACGAGACTGCGCTGGCCGCGCTCGGCGATGCGTTGCGGGAGAGCGCGGAGATTGGCTGGCTCGCCCAGCCTGCCAGCGGTGAGGGCAAGTCTCGCCCGGTGGCGAACCCGGCTGACGCGCTCGATATCGTCGGGACGGTGGTCGAAATGGATGAAGCCGCCGCTGCCCGCGCGGTCGAAACCGCTGTTGCCGCCGTCGCAAGTTGGGCCGCCGTGCCGGTCGCCGAGCGCGCCGCCTGCCTCGATCGTGCGGCGGACCTGATGGACTCGCGGATGCAGTTGCTGGTGGGGCTGATCATGCGTGAGGCGGGCAAGTCTGCGCCCAATGCGATTGCCGAGGTGCGTGAGGCCGTGGATTTCCTGCGCTATTATGCGCAGCAGGCGCGCGCGACGCTGGGTGCCGCGCACGTGCCGCTGGGGCCGGTGACGTGCATCAGCCCGTGGAACTTCCCGCTGGCGATCTTCATCGGTCAGGTTGCGGCGGCGCTGGTGACGGGCAACCCGGTGCTCGCGAAACCTGCGGAGGAAACCCCGCTGATTGCCGCGCAGGGTATTGCATTGCTCCATGCGGCGGGGGTTCCGGCTGATGTGGTGCAGCTGGTTCCCGGCGATGGTCAGATCGGCGCGGCGCTGGTTGGCGCGGCGGGCACGCAGGGGGTGATGTTCACCGGTTCGACCGAGGTCGCGCGGATCATCCAGCGGCAGCTTGCCAAACGCCTTGCCAACGACGGCACGCCGATCCCGTTCATCGCCGAAACCGGCGGGCAGAATGCGATGATCGTCGACAGCTCGGCGCTGGCCGAACAGGTCGTCGCCGACGTCATCGCGTCGGCGTTCGACAGCGCGGGTCAGCGCTGTTCGGCGCTGCGCGTGCTGTGCCTGCAGGAGGATGTGGCCGACCGCATCCTGACGATGCTGCGCGGCGCGCTGCATGAGCTGACGATTGGCCGCACCGACCGGCTGTCGACCGATATCGGCCCGGTGATCAGCGTTGAGGCGCAGATCAACATCAACAGCCATATCGAGAAGATGCGCCGGTTGGGTCGCCGCGTTGAACAGATCGAACTGGCGGGTGAGACGGGGCAGGGGACGTTCGTGCCCCCGACGATCATCGAAATCGATGCGCTCGCCGATCTGCAGCGCGAGGTGTTCGGCCCGGTGCTGCACGTGATGCGCTATCAGCGGCGCGACCTTGACCGCGTGATCGATGCGATCAACGCCACCGGCTATGGCCTTACGTTCGGCCTGCACACGCGACTGGACGAGACGGTCGAACACGTCACGCAGCGGGTCGAGGCGGGCAATCTCTACATCAACCGCAACATTATCGGCGCAGTCGTGGGCGTGCAGCCGTTCGGCGGGCGCGGTCTGTCGGGCACCGGGCCCAAGGCGGGCGGGCCGCTCTATCTCGGGCGGCTGGTCAAGGCGGCGACGGTGCCGGCGGACCTCGCCTCGGCAGCATCTGATCCGGCGCTGCGCGATTTTGCACTGTGGCTCGGTGAGGGCGGCGATTCCGCGCGCGATGCGGGCGAGGCGTCGCTGCTCGGAGCGCAGCTCGAACTGCCCGGCCCGGTGGGCGAAACCAACCTCTACACCATCCACCCGCGCGGGCGGGTGCTGCTGCTGGCACAGACGCGTGAGGGGCTGATCGCTCAGCTGTGCGCGGTGCTGGCGACGGGCAACCGTGCGGTGATTAGCAACGCGGCGCTGCGCGCGGAGCTGAACGGTGCGCCTGAGCGTGTCCTGCAGCTGATCGACTGGGTGGCGGACTGGCGCTCGGCGGGACCCTATAGCGGGGCGCTGATCGAGGGTGATGCGACGGCCCGGCTGGCCGCGTTGGCCGACATCGCCGACCTGCCCGGCCCGATCGTGCTGGCGCAAGCCGGGACGCCGCGATTGGACTGGCTGGTTGAGGAAGTCTCGACCTCGATCAACACCACCGCGGCGGGCGGCAATGCGAGCCTGATGGCGATGGCCTAACGCGGCGCAGTTGTCGTCAAGCGCGGCTTTTTCTCGCCACAGCCGCTTTGTGTTGGCCATCGCTGCGCTCGCTGCTAGCCGAGCCCAAAATACGGGAGCGACTTATGCAGTTCGATATCGTGATCGTGGGCGCAGGGCATGGCGGGGCACAGGCGGCGATCGCGCTGCGCCAGGCCAAGTTCGAGGGGACGATCGCGATCATCGGCGACGAGCCCGAGCTGCCCTATGAACGCCCGCCGCTGTCGAAGGAGTATTTTTCGGGGGAGAAGGCGTTCGAGCGCATCCTGATCCGCCCCGCCGCCTTCTGGGCCGAACGCAAGGTCGAGATGCTGCTGAACCGGCGCGTGGTTGCGGTCGATCCGGTCGCGCACAGCGTGACCACCGCCGATGGCGCGACGATCGGCTATGGTCAGCTGATCTGGGCTACCGGGGGCAGCCCGCGGCGGATCGGTTGCGCGGGCAATGACCTGATCGGCGTCCACACCGTCCGCACCCGCGCCGATGCCGACCGGATGCTCGCCGAGCTGGACGGCGTCGAACAGGCGGTGGTGATCGGCGGCGGCTATATCGGGCTGGAGGCGGCGGCGGTGCTCGCCAAGTTCGGGAAGAAGGTGGTGCTGCTCGAGGCGCTCGACCGCGTGCTGGCGCGCGTCGCGGGTGAACCGCTGTCGCGCTTCTACGAGGCAGAGCATCGCGCGCATGGCGTCGATGTGCGGCTGGGGGCGGCGGTCGACTGTATCGAGGGTGATGACCGGGTGAGCGGCGTGCGGATGCAGGACGGCACGGTGATCCCGGCGCAGATGGTGATCGTCGGCATTGGCATCGTGCCCGCCGTCGAGCCGCTGATCGCGGCGGGCGCGGAGGGCGGCAATGGCGTCGCGGTCGACCATCAGTGCCGCACGTCGCTGCCCGATGTGTTCGCGATCGGCGACTGTGCGCTGCATGCCAACCACTTCGCCGACGACATGCCGATCCGGCTCGAATCGGTGCAGAACGCCAATGATCAGGCGACGTTGGTCGCAAAGACGATCATGGGGCAGGAACTGGCCTATGACGCGGTCCCGTGGTTCTGGTCGAACCAATATGACCTCAAGCTCCAGACCGTCGGGCTGTCGACCGGTCACGACGCGGCGATCCTGCGTGGCGATCCGGCCAATCGCAGCTTTTCGGTCGTCTATCTGAAAGAGGGCCGGGTAATCGCGCTCGATTGCGTCAACGCGACCAAGGATTTCGTGCAGGGGCGCAAGCTGGTGGTCGAGCGGCTGTCGCCCGACCCGGCAGCGCTCGCCGATGCGAGCGTGCCGCTCAAAGAACTTGCCTGAAGAAAGGCTGGAGGCCCGAGCCGGAATCGAACCGGCGTGCAAGGATTTGCAGTCCTCTGCGTAACCACTCCGCCATCGGGCCTCGACAGCGAGGGCGCGATGTGCGCGGGGGCGGGCGTCATGTCAACCGCTGTTGCGAATTTTGCGCCTGACCTTGCTTGGCGTGGAGCGCGGCACGCGATACAAGCGCGCGAGCGAACAAGTGTATTGCATGACTATAACAGTTGTGCGAACAGGGCTGGAGCGATGATGACGACGACCACCGAACCCTTGGGCCATCAGGCCGCCCGCGCTGCGATGGTGGCGAGCCAGCTGCGTACCAGCGGCGTCAGCGATTCCCGTGTCGTCGCGGCGATGGCCGGGGTGGCACGCGAGGATTTCCTGCCCGAATCGCAGCGGACCTTCGCCTATCGTGACCGCTCGCTGCCGCTGGGCAATGGTCGGATGCAGAACCCGCCACTCGCCACCGGCCTGCTGCTGACCGAAGCGCGGATCGAGGCGGGGGAGAAGATCCTGATGATCGGCGCAGCGGGCGGTTATGCCGCCGCGATCGCGGCGCAGCTCGGCGCCAGCGTGACGATGGTCGAGCAGGATACCGAGCTTGCCGCGCTCGCCCGCACTGCCCTTCGCAATGGCGTGACGCTGGTCGAGGGGCCGCTGCCCGCCGGTGCTCCTGATGGTGCGCCGTATGACGTGTTGCTGATCGATGGTGCTGTCGAGGAAATCCCGGACGCGCTCGCGGCCCAGCTGCGTGATGGCGGCCGCGTCGTCACCGGCCTGATCGATCGTGGCGTCACCCGCATCGCATCCGGCGTGCGCACCGGATCGGGCGTCGGCCTCGCCAGCATCGTCGATAGTGAATGTGCCCCCTTGCCCGGCTTCGCAAAGCCGCGCGGGTTCCAGTTCTGAGGAAAGCGAACGTGATGCGATTGAGCCTGATCCTTGCCGGCGTGAGCGCTGTCGGCCTGACGCTTCCCGCGCTGGCGCAAACCACGCCGCCGGCGGGGCAGGCGCCAGTCGCCCGGCCGAACGAGACGCTGCGCGAGGCGATGGTCAAGGCGTATCGCACCAACCCCGACCTGACCGCCGAGCGCGCCAATCTGCGCGCGACGGATGAGAATGTGCCGATCGCCCGCTCGCGCGGCCTGCCGGGCGTGTCGTCGACCGGCGCCTATAGCGAAAGCCTGTCGAACACCGATTCGAGTGTGACGTCGGTCCCGCGTCAGGGCTCGCTCGGCCTTGATCTGAGCGTCCCGGTCTTCTCGGGCGGCTCGGTCCGCAATTCGGTGCGTGCCGCCGAAACCCGCGTGGAAGCAGGTCGCGCCGGGCTACGCAGCGTCGAATCCGCGCTCTTCACCGATGTCGTCGCCGTCTACATGGACGTGATCCGCGACGAGGCGACGGTGCGGCTCAACCAGCAGAATGTCCGCGCACTCGACGTCAATCTTCAGGCGACGCGCGACCGGTTTGAGGTCGGTGACCTGACCCGCACCGACGTCGCCCAATCCGAAGCACGGCTCGCGCTTGCCCAGAGCCAGCTGCAGGGTGCCGAAGCGCGACTGATCTCCAGCCGCGAGAATTATATCCGCATCGTCGGTACCGCGCCGGGCGTGCTCGCACAGCCGCCGGCACTGCCGGGCCTGCCTGCCAATCCGGATCAGGCGGTCGAGGTCGCGCTGGCCGACAACCCCGCGCTCGAAGGTGCGCGCAAGGCGCGTGAGGCGAGCGGCTATGACGTTCGCGTCGCGCGTGCCGGCCGCCTGCCGACGGTGAGCGTCGGCGTGGGTGGCGATTATTACAACCGCTTCGGATCGGTCCCCGGGCCCGGCCGTACCGCCGGCCTTCAGAATGACGGCTTTGCGACCTCGGCAGGCGTCAGCCTGAGCCTGCCGCTGTTCCAGGGCGGTCGCCCTGCAGCGCAGGTCCGCCAGGCGCAGGCGCGCGAATCGGCGTCGATCGAGCAGGTCACTGCGACCGAGCGCGGCGTGATCGCGCAGGCGCGTTCGGCCTATGCGGTCTATCAGTCGGCGCTGCGCGTGATCGAGAGCAGCCGCGTCGCGGTGCAGGCGAACCAGCTGAGCCTCGAGGGCGTCCGCGCCGAGAACAGCGTCGGCACGCGCACCATCCTCGACATCCTCAACGCCGAACAGGAACTGCTCAACAGCCAGGTCCAGCTCGTGACGGCCGAGCGCGACGCCTATGTCGCTGGCTTTGCGGTGCTGGCGGCGATGGGGCGTGCGGAGGCATCGGATCTGGGGCTCGACGGCGGGCCGCTCTATGATCCGGTCGCGAATTACGATCGCGTGCGGGGCAGCCTGTCCGACTGGCGCGACAATCCAGCACCCGAAGCCGAAGCGACGCGGACGGTCAACACGCCGGCGCAAACCCCCAATGTCGTCGGCCCGGTCGATCCGCAGCCACGCTGAACGGTTGACAGGACCACTGTAAATCTCACAGGTGGCGGCGTCTGCGATTCCTGGTTAAGGAATGACTATGGGGGACGTGAGCAACGAGCCGTCGATGGAGGATATTCTCTCTTCCATCAAACGCATCATCGCCGAAGAGGGCGATGCAGCGGCCGCGAATCGTCCGCGTCGTCCGGCGCGTGCGGCTGCGACTGCTGCGGTTCCCTCCGACGACGACGAGATTCTCGAGCTGAACGAACCTGCTCCGAGCGAGGCGCTGCGACCCGAGCCGCGGCGCGCGCCGCAGCCGGTCCAGCGCGAAACACCGCGAGTCGATCTGCGCGATGTGACCCCGGAAGCCGTGCCGCAGCCGGCTCCTGCCGATTCGATCCTGTCGCAGACCACTGCCGAGGCGACCCGTGGCCCGCTCGAGGCGCTGTCGCGCATGGTGGTGAAGCCTGAGGCAGCTCCGGCCGCGCCGCCGGTCGGCGAAACCTCGCTGGAAGGCATGGTGCGCGAGATGATCCGCCCGATGCTGCGCGACTGGCTCGACGCCAATCTGCCGCGCATGGTCGAGGAAATGGTTCAGCGTGAGATTTCGCGGATCGCTGCAGGGCGGGACTGAGTCTTGCCTAAGCCGTCCCGCCCGTTAGAGGGCGGGGCATGAGCGAACTTCCAAAGACCTTCGACCCCGCCGAGATCGAGCAGCGCTGGTACGCGCATTGGGAAAGCAACGGGCTGTTCCGGCCCGAGCGTCCGGGCGCGCAGCCCTGGACCATCGTCAACCCGCCACCGAACGTGACGGGTTCGCTGCATATCGGCCATGCGCTCGACAATACGCTGCAGGATATCCTCGTCCGCCATGCGCGGCTGAAGGGCATGGACGCGCGCTGGGTGGTCGGGATGGACCATGCCGGCATCGCGACTCAGATGGTGGTCGAACGCCAGCTCAACGCGCGCCAGCAGAAGCGCACCGACTTCACCCGCGAGGAATTCATCGCGAAGGTGTGGGAGTGGAAGGCGGAGAGCGGCGGCGCGATCACCGGCCAGCTGCGTCGCCTCGGCTGTTCGATGGACTGGTCCGACGAACGCTTCACGATGGACGAGGGCTTTTCGAAGGCCGTGCTCAAGGTCTTTGTCGAGCTGCACAAGCAGGGGCTGCTCTACCGCGACAAGCGTCTGGTGAACTGGGATCCGGGCCTTGGCACCGCGATCAGCGACCTTGAGGTCGAGACGCGCGAAGTGAACGGCAAGTTCTGGCACCTACGCTATCCGCTCGCCGATGGCAGCGGCTTCATCCATGTCGCGACGACGCGACCGGAAACGATGCTGGCGGATATGGCGGTCGCGGTGCATCCGACCGATGAGCGCTATGCTGCGCTGGTGGGCAAGCAGGTGCGGCTGCCGATCACCGGTCGCCTGATCCCGATCGTCGCCGACGAACATGCCGATCCTGAACTGGGTTCGGGCGCGGTCAAGATCACGCCGGGGCATGATTTCAACGACTTCGAGGTCGGCCGCCGCGCCGGGATCGAGGCGCGTGACATGCTCAACATGCTCGATGCCAAGGCGATGATTTGCCAGACCTCGGACGGGTTGATCCCGGCCGAGCTGATCGGCCTCGACCGCTTCGATGCGCGTGAGAAGGTCGTGGCGCGGCTGAAGGACGAGGGCTTCCTCCTTCCCTGGACCGACAAGGACGGCACCGAGCACGATGCCGAGCCGCGCAAGATCCAGACGCCGTTCGGCGACCGGTCGGGCGTGGTGATCGAACCGTGGCTGACCGACCAATGGTATGTCGACGCCGCGACGCTGGCGAAGCCCGCGATCGAGGCGGTGCGGTCGGGCGCGACCAAGGTTGTGCCGAAGAGCTGGGAAAAGACGTATTTCAACTGGATGGAGAATATCCAGCCGTGGTGCGTGTCGCGTCAGCTGTGGTGGGGGCATCGGATTCCGGCTTGGTTCGCCGAGGATGGCAGCGTCTATGTCGCTGAAAGCGAAGCGGAAGCTCAGGCCCAGGCGGGTGAGGGCGTTGCCCTGACGCAGGACGAGGATGTCCTCGACACCTGGTTCTCCTCCGCGCTGTGGCCGTTCGCGACGCTGGGCTGGCCCGACGACAGCGACCCGACGCTGGGCGGACGCTACCCCAATGACGTGCTGATTTCCGGGTTCGACATCCTGTTCTTCTGGGATGCGCGGATGATGATGCAGGGGTTGCACTTCATGAAAGAAGTGCCGTTCAAGACCCTGTATCTGCACGGACTTGTCCGCGCCGCCGACGGCGCGAAGATGTCCAAGTCCAAGGGCAATGTCGTCGATCCACTCGGTCTGATCGATCAATATGGCGCGGATGCGCTGCGCTTCTTCATGGCGGCGATGGAGAGCCAGGGCCGTGACGTGAAGATGGATGAAAAGCGGGTCGAGGGGTATCGCAACTTTGCGACCAAGCTGTGGAATGCGGCGCGATTTGCCCAGTCGAACGGGATTCGCGCAAGCGAACATGTCGACGCTCCTCGCGCCACGCTTGCCGTGAACAAGTGGATTGTCGCGGAGACAGTTTCCACGGTGCAGGCGATGGACATCGCCTTTGCCGACCATCGTTTCGATGGCGCGGCGAATACGATCTACCAGTTCACCTGGAGCCGCTTCTGCGACTGGTATCTGGAGCTGATCAAGCCGGTGCTGCAAACCGAAGGCGCTGAGGGTGCCGAGGAGACGCGGCAGGTTGCGGGCTGGGTCCTCGACCAGATCCTGGTGATGCTGCATCCGTTCATGCCCTTCATCACCGAAGAGCTGTGGTCGAAGATGGGCGACCGGCCCGCTTATCCGATCATCACCGCGAAGTGGCCGATGGCGGATGCGCGCGCGCTCGATCCCGAGGCGGCGCAGGAGATCGACTGGCTGATCCGGTTGGTGAGCGAGTTGCGCGCGGCGCGGACCGAGCTGAACGTGCCGCCGGGCGCGCGGCTGGCGCTGCACGTCCGCGATGCGCATGGCGAGACGCTGGAGCGGCTGACGCGCCAGAATGCGGCGCTCGCCCGTCTGGCGCGCGTCGACCGTGCCGCGGGTGAGGCCCCGGCGGGCGGTGCGCTGCAGATCGTGGTGGATGAGGCGACCTATGTCCTTCCGCTCGAAGGCGTGATCGACCTCGACGCCGAACGCGCGCGTCTGACCAAGGCGATCGCGGCGGCGGAGAAGGAACGCGACAGCCTGAATGCGCGCCTATCCAACCCCGCCTTTGCCGAGAAGGCCAAGCCCGAGGCGGTGGAAAAGGCGCGGGCGGACCATGCCGAGAAGTCGGCTGAAGCGGCGCGGTTGGGGGCTGCGCTGGGACGGTTGGGGTAAGCAGCCTCCACCGTCGCCCCGGCCTTGAGCCGGGGCAGGGCTTCTTCCCCGTCTCAAGGCAGCCCAGCCCCGGGTCAAGCCCGGGGCGACGGGGGAGGGGGTGGAGTCCGCCGCTATTCCCGCACCGCTTGCGAGCGCGCGGGACTTGGCCCAAAAGCCGGGCATGTCCCATTATCCCGCGCTTCGCCTTCGTCGCACCCGTAGTTCGGCATGGAGCCGTCGGCTTCATGCCGAGACCTTGCTGACCCCGGCTGACCTGATCTGGCCGCTGTTCGTGACCGAGGGGGACGGCGTTGAAGAGCCGATCTCCTCACTTCCCGGCGTGTCGCGCTGGTCGGTTGATGGGGTCGTGGCCAAGGCGCGTGAGGCGGCGGCGGCGGGGATTCCGTGTCTGGCGCTGTTTCCCAATACGCCGCCGGCGCTGCGCACCGAGGATGGCGGTGAGGCGCTCAATCCCGATAATCTGATGTGCCGGGCGATCCGGGCGATCAAGGATGCGGTGCCGGAAATCGGCGTGCTGACCGATGTCGCGCTCGACCCCTATACCGCGCATGGGCATGACGGGCTGGTCGATGCGGCGGGCTATGTGCTCAATGACGAAACGGCGGAGGTGCTGGTCGGGCAAGCGCTCAATCAGGCGCGCGCGGGGGCGGATGTGATCGCGCCGAGCGACATGATGGACGGGCGCGTCGGCCTGATCCGCGCGGCGCTGGAGGATGAGGGCTTCGTCAACGTCCAGATCATGGCCTATGCCGCTAAATATGCCTCGGCATTCTATGGCCCGTTCCGCGACGCGGTGGGATCGCGCGGGCTGCTCAAGGGCGACAAGAAGACCTACCAGATGGACCCGGCCAATGCCGAAGAGGCATTGCGCGAAGTCGCGCTCGACCTCGACGAGGGGGCGGACAGCGTGATGGTGAAGCCCGGCCTGCCCTATCTCGACATTGTGCGTCGGGTGAAGGAGCGGTTCGAGGTGCCGGTGTTCGCTTATCAGGTCAGCGGCGAGTATGCGATGATCGAGGCGGCGGCGGCGGCGGGCGCCGGAGACCGCGACGCGCTTGTTCTCGAAACATTGATGGCGTTCAAGCGTGCGGGATGCAGCGGGGTGCTGAGCTATCACGCGCTTCATGCCGCGCGGCTGATGGGCGGATGATCGAAACCGAACGGTTATTGCTGAGACCGCCGGTCGCGGCGGACTCTCCGGCGCTCTACGCGATGTGGGCGGACCCGGTGGTGATGGCCGATCTGGGACCGGTCAAGGACGAGGCGGCGAGCGCGGCGACGCTGGTGCGGCATGACGGCTATCGCGCCGATGGGCTGGGGTTTCTGAGCGTCCTTCGCAAGGAGGATGGCGCGGTGCTGGGCTTTTGCGGGCTCAAGCGCGGCGATCCGCCCAACCCGATCGCGGGGCAGGTCGAGGCCGGGTGGATGCTCGGCCAGGCCTATTGGCGGCGCGGCTATGCGCTGGAGGCGATGCGTGCGGTGCTCGACTGGGGCTGGGCCAATCACGACGTGCCGCACATCGTGGCGATCACCGCAGCGCGCAACGCCGCGAGCCGGGCGATGATGGAGCGGCTGGGCATGGCCTATGTCGCGGGCGGCGACTTCGATCACCATGCCTTTGCGGCGGATGACCCCTTGCGCCATATCGTTACCTACCGCATCAATCGCCCCGTCAGTATAGCGTGAGAGAAGGGGAGGCGATGAGCGCCGAAGCAGTCGCCGAACCACAGCCGGGTGCGCCCGGATGGCTGAAGGGCGCGAGCGGCCCGCTGTTCGTCATCACGATCCTGCTCGGCAGCTTCCTGCTGTTCCTCGTCCAGCCGATGATCGCGCGGATGGCGCTGCCGCGGTTGGGCGGTGCGCCGGCGGTGTGGAACAGCGCGATGCTGATCTATCAGGCGCTGTTGCTGGGCGGCTATGCCTATGCGCACTGGCTGGGCCGGGTGCCGGTGCGGCGGCAGGCGATGATCCATCTCGGCGTGCTCGCCGTCGCGGCCCTGTGGCTGCCGATCGGGCTGATGGCGATGCAGATGCCTGCCGATGCCGAGCCGGCAGTGTGGGTGCCATGGCTGCTCGCGGCGTCGATCGGGCCGTTGTTCTTTGCGATTTCGGCGCAGGCGCCGTTGCTGCAGCGCTGGTTTGCGTCGGCGTCGGGCGGGCGCGATCCTTATGCGCTCTATGCGGCGTCGAATGTCGGCAGCTTTGGCGGGTTGATCGCCTATCCGCTGCTGGTCGAGCCGGGGATGGCGCTGCACGCGCAAAGCTGGCTGTGGACCGGCGGCTATGCGTTGGTGTTCATCGCGGTCGCGGCGTGCGCGCTGCTGTTGCCGCGCAAGGCGGCGAATGAGCCGCATGTCCATGCCATGAGTGCCCCGCCGTCGAAGCGACGCGTGGGACACTGGATCGCGCTTGCGTTTGTCCCTTCGGGCCTGATGCTGGCGACGTCGAGCTTCCTGACGACTGATATCGTCGCGGTGCCGATGCTGTGGGTGCTGCCGCTGGGGCTGTATCTGCTGAGCTTCACGATTGCGTTTGCGACGCGGCGGGCGGTCGCGGTGACGCTGACCCGCTTTGCGCCGATCACGATCCTGTTGTTCGGCGGGCTGATGATCGCCGGGCATAATGCCAATCCCGAGCTGAATGCACTGATGGCGCTCGCCCTGCTGTTCATGGTCGCGGTGGCGCTGCACACGCATATGTACGACTTGCGTCCCGAGCCGGACCGGCTGACCGGCTTTTACCTTGCCATGTCGGTGGGTGGTGCGCTGGGCGGGGTGTTCGCGGCGCTGGTGGCACCGTTGGTTTTCGACTGGACCTATGAATATCCGATCCTGATCCTCGCCGCCGGGCTGTTGGTGCCGCAGGAGTGGCTGCTGCCGTTTTTCCGGCGACTCTGGGGTGAGCCCGGGCAGGGGCGGCGGGTGCGGACCCTCGCCATTGCGCTGATCGTCGCGCTGATCGTGTGGTTCGGCGTGTCGCAGGGGTCGGATATCCTTGGCCAGAGGCAGGCGGGAATCATCTATCTGACGCTCGCCGCGATCGGGCTGTTCACCGTGGGGATGCGGGTGCCGTTCATGATCGTGCTGGCGGGATCGCTGTTCCTGTTCGGCGGGTTCCGATCGATCGCGATGAGCTGGCAGGGTGATTTGCGGACGCGGAGCTATTTCGGGGTCTATACGATCACCGATCTCGCCGACCAAAAGCGGCTGGCGCATGGCACGACGCTGCACGGGGTGCAGCTGGAGGGGACGCCCGAGCGGCTGAAGCTGCCGACCACCTATTATGTTCCCGGATCGGGCGTGGGGCAGGCGATGCAGGCCTTGCCTCCGCTATACGGCCCCAATGCGCGGGTCGGTGTGGTTGGCCTTGGGACCGGGACGCTCGCTTGTTATGCGAAGCCCGGCCAGTCGTGGCGCTTCTACGAGATCGACCCGGCGGTGGTTCAGTTGGCGCGCGGGCCATTCCGCTTCCTTGAGCAGTGTTTGCCCGATGCGAAGGTGGTGCTGGGCGATGCGCGGGTGCGGCTGGTCGAGGAGCCGGCGCAGAGCCTCGACCTGCTGGTGCTCGACGCCTTCTCGTCTGACGCGGTGCCGATGCATCTGATGACGCTGGAGGCGTTTGCGGCCTATGATCGTGTGCTGGCGAAGGACGGGTTGCTGCTCGTCCATATTTCCAACCGGTTCCTGGCGCTGGAGCCAGTGGTCGAGCGGGCGGCGGCGCTAGGTGGCTGGTCGGCGGCGCAGCTGACCTATTACCCGCCGTTGCTCGAGGAATTGAACGAGGCGGCGACGTCGGACTGGATCGCGCTGTCGCGGTCGCCGGAGAAGCTGAAGCAGCTGACGGCGCGGGCGCAGGGGTGGCGGCCGGTGGAAGGGCGGCCGGGCTTTACGCCATGGACCGACGATTATGCCACGATCCTGCCGGTGCTGCGCAGCCTGAACAAGGATCTGCCGTAGGGGGCTTCCAATCCTCCCCCGCAAGGGGGAGGACAAGCAACATGATTCAGCTGCTCAGCGCATCCTCGAGCGCGCGGACCTTTTCGGCCTGCTCGGCAGCGGTGCGGGACAGGCTGGCGAGCGCCGAATCGAGTGCGGGGTAGGGGGCGGTGCCGGCGCGAAGGCGCTCGGCGGCGGTTTCTTCGAGGCTGGTGACGATTTCGACCAACTCGCCGCGCGCGCGGTTGAGGTCGGCGAGCGCGACCTGTGCCGCGATCCAGCTGTCGCTGCCGGGCGGCACGCCGCGCGCCACGGCGACCTTCGATTCGGTTTCCATCGCGAGCGAGCGGAAGCGAGTCGCGATCTTTTCCGCCGCGGCGACCTGTTCGGTGATGCGCGAATCAAGCGCTGCATCGGGCGTGGCGACCGGATCGGGGCGCTCCACCTCTCCCTCATCACGCGATTCGATCGGCCGTGGCAGCAACGAGGGGTAGCCGTCGCCGGTGGTGCTGCACGCACACAGCGCCAGCGGGAGCGCGAGGAGAATGGGATGTCGCATCGCGGCGGGTGTATGCCGCGAAGAAACTCTGCGCAACGGGCTTGCGTTTCCCGAAAACCGCTTCTATCAGCGCCCCTCCACTGCGCACCCGTAGCTCAGCTGGATAGAGCATCAGACTACGAATCTGAGGGTCGGACGTTCGAATCGTTCCGGGTGCGCCATTCAAAGCCCCGCCAGGCAATTGCCCGGCGGGGCTTTGTTGCATCTGGGCCAGGGCGACCAGAAGCAGGGGCTTCCGGCCCGTCGCGTGGCTCGGGCAGCTTGTTATGAGTCCGTAACAAGCCTCTAGATTTCTAGCGTTTTGAGCATTCTATGTGCTAGAAAGCGGCCATGGGAATACTCAGCGTCATCACGTGCCTGATTCGCGGCCATAGATGGACCCATAGCCGCTCGCGTGAGGGCTATCGCACCTGCATGCGGTGCAAGCGTCGTGAGTTGGACCCGTATGGGCCGGCTGCGGATCGCGAGTCGCAGGACCACTAAAAGCTGTAGGGAACGGCCGCGCGGATATCGGGGTCGATGCGAATCTCGCTCGCCGCCGGGGGGAAGGCGCGCTGGTCGCAATCGCTGCGTGGGCAGATGCGGCAGCTGGTGCCGATCGGTGTCGCAACGCCACCCGGACGCAGGCTGTCGGCATAGACGAACTCTGCGGCGTGTGTCTCTTCGCAGCCCAGCGCTACGGCGTAGCGGCGCGGGGGGCGGTCGTAGCTGGCGGACGGCTTTACCAGCCCCTTGGCCATGATCACGTAGCGCGCGCCGTCCGGCGTCTCGGCAAGCTGGGTCAGGATGCGGTCGGGAATCGCCACTGCCTCATGCACCACCCATAACGGGCAGGCGCCGCCGAAGCGGGCGAACTCCAGCCGCGTGGCCGAGTGCCGCTTGGTGATGTTCCCGGCCATATCGACGCGACAGAAGAAAAAGGGGATGCCCTGCGCGCCGGGGCGCTGGAGCGTCGAGAGCCGGTGGCAGGCCTGTTCGAAGCTGGTGCCGAAGCGCTGGCGCAGCCGGTCGATATCGTGGCGCAGGTCGCGCGCCGATTCGCGGAAGCGCGCATAGGGCATCAGCAGCGCCCCGGCGGCGTAGTTGGCGAGGCCGAGTCCGAGCAACTCGCGCGCTTCGGGTGAGGCGAGGCCGCTGGCTTCGGCGACCGCGCGCATCTCGTTCGTGAACTCAAGGCTCGCGAGGCGCTGGGCGAGGAGGAAGGCGCGGCTTTCGGGCGGGAGCACGCCACTGATGATCAGCCGCCGATATTCGGGGTCGAAGCGCGAGAGGCGCAGATCGTCGTCGCGGGCCTCCTCGATCGCGATGCCGTGCCAGCGGTGCAGCCGATCCTCGATCGCGCGGGGATGGTCGAAGCCGTCGGCCAGCGCCTCGGCCGCGCGGTCGAGCGGGTCGATGTAATTGCCCTCGGCCTGATACCAGTCGCGCACCGCCTCCCACGGCAAGGCGCCGCCGCGACCTGCGCCGCTTTCGACCTTGTCGTCGAGCACGTGCAGCTGCGCCTGACTGCGGCGCCAGGCGTCGTGGAGCGCGACCATGCGGCGGGTGAGGGCGGGGTGTTTCTCGACGCCGCGCTGGACGGCGGCTTCGTCCAGCGTTGCGGTGGGGATGCTGGTGTCGGTCGCCGCCTCGATCGCACGGACCAGTTCGGCGGTGCTGTCGTCGCTGCCGACCTCACCCCATAAATCGGGAAACTCGCGGCTGAGCGCGATCAGCACCGGCGGAGTGAGCGGACGTTCCTCATTCTCGATCTGTGAGAGGTAGCTGACCGAAACGCCCAGCCGGGTGGCGAGCGCGGCCTGGGGCAAAGCGAGCCGCTTGCGCAGATCGCGGACGCGGTTTCCGGCGAAGAGACGGCGGCGCTGTTCCATGGCCTCACAATATCCGCAGATATGAACAATGCAACTTCGCAACATTGCATTTGCGTGTGCGCCCGTGTCCTGTGCAGGGGCTGGCCAAGGGAGTACGCCATGTCTTCGACGATCGAGGAACTCGAACGCCGCCGCGCTGCGGCCCGGCTGGGCGGGGGCCAGAAGCGGATCGACGCGCAGCATGCCAAGGGCAAGCTGACCGCGCGCGAGCGGCTGGAGGTACTGCTCGATGAGGGATCGTTCGAAGAGCTGGACATGTATGTCGAGCATAACTGCGTCGATTTCGGGATGCCGGAGCAGATCGTGCCGGGCGACGGCGTCGTCACCGGATCGGGCACGATCAACGGTCGCCTCGTGTTCGTGTTCAGCCAGGATTTCACCGTGTTCGGCGGATCGCTGTCGGAACGACACGCGCAGAAGATCTGCAAGATCATGGACATGGCGATGAAGGTCGGCGCGCCCGTGATCGGCCTGAACGACAGCGGCGGCGCGCGGATTCAGGAGGGCGTCGCGTCGCTGGCAGGCTATGCCGAGGTGTTCCAGCGCAACGTGCTGGCGTCAGGTGTGGTGCCGCAGATTTCGCTGATCATGGGGCCGTGCGCTGGTGGTGCGGTCTATTCTCCCGCGATGACCGACTTCATCTTCATGGTGAAGGATTCATCGTACATGTTCGTCACCGGCCCGGATGTAGTGAAGACCGTTACCAACGAGATCGTCACGCAGGAGGAACTGGGCGGAGCTGTGACGCATACCACGAAGTCGGGCGTTGCCGATGTGGCGTTCGAAAATGATATCGAGGCGCTGCTGGCGGCGCGCGACTTCGTGGACTTCCTTCCCGCGAGCAACCGCGAACCTGTGCCGGAGCGTCCGTGCAGTGACCCGTGGGATCGCCTCGAGCACAGCCTCGACACGCTGATCCCGCCGAGCGCCAACCAGCCGTACGACATGCATGAGCTGATCCGGAATACGGTCGACGAGGGCGATTTCTTTGAGGTCCAGCCGACGCATGCCGGCAACATCCTGATCGGTTTTGGCCGGATCGAGGGGCGTACCGTCGGCATCGTCGCCAACCAGCCGATGGTGCTGGCGGGCGTGCTCGACATCAACTCGTCCAAGAAGGCGGCGCGGTTCGTGCGCTTTTGCGATGCGTTCGAGATTCCGATCGTGACCTTTGTCGACGTGCCGGGCTTCCTGCCGGGCGTCGGGCAGGAGCATAGCGGCATCATCAAGCATGGCGCGAAGCTGCTGTTCGCCTACGCTGAGGCGACGGTGCCCAAGATCACCGTGATCACGCGCAAGGCCTATGGCGGGGCGTATGACGTGATGGCGTCGAAGCACCTGCGCGGTGATTTGAACTATGCCTGGCCGACGGCGGAGATCGCTGTGATGGGCGCGAAGGGCGCGGTGGAGATCATCTTTCGCGGGCGCACCCCGGAAGAGATCGCCGAGAAGACTGCGGAATATGAGGCGCGGTTCGCTAACCCGTTCGTCGCGGCGAGCAAGGGGTTTGTGGACGAGGTGATCATGCCGCATTCAACCCGGCGGCGGATCGCGCTGGGGCTGCGGAAGCTGAGGAACAAAAGCCTCGAGAATCCGTGGAAGAAGCATGACAATATTCCGCTGTGAGTGAAAATACGCTTCTGATGTTAGCGCAGGTGGCGATCATTGCGCTTTTTGGGTCGACGATGATGTTGACGATGATTGCGCTGAAGCAGAGCCCTCATTTTACGATGTTGACCGCCGACCCTCCGGGTTCGTGGGGACGTGTAATGCGCTGGGGCTGGGCGGTTTGGGCTCTTTCGCTTGCGATGATAGCGGTCGTGGCAGTGAAGGTTATTCAACCATGAAACTGGGATTTCTCAATCATGGCGGCGCTGCGCTTGCGGGCGCGCTTGTGCTGCTCAGCGGTTGCCAGCAAGCACCCGAAACCGGCAACACGACCGCGCCGGTGCCGTCTGCGACCCCGACGCCGACCGGCGTGCGCGCACTGCCCGAGACCGAGCAGCTCAAGCTCGCCTTCCGCACGACCTATGGCAAGGATGGGGCGGCGCAGGTGCAGGAAGACGATGCCGGTGTCATCAATGTGAAGCCGCGCCAGCTGTTGTGGATCGGCGATACTGCGGTGCTGCTGAGCCCCGGGGCGAATGAGTCCGATTGCCATGCCTGTTCGGGGGCGCTGGCGATTGCTTATCTGAAGCCGCAGGGTGACGGGTTTGAGGTTACGGGCAAATGGCCGACGCTGGTGCGCGGCTCTGGCTGGGGTGCGGTGCCCGAATGGCGGGTCACCGAAGAGTTTACCGATCGCCCCGCGATTTATGTCGAGAGCGGTGACGCGGCGCAGGGCTATTCGTGCGGCGGGGCGTCGATCACCGAGTTGAAGCCCGAGGGGCCGGTGCAGTCGGAACGGGTGTGGCTGTCGTCGTCGAACGAGGGCGCGGTCGATGATACGACCGGCAAGACCTTTGGCGGCGAACCGCTGATCCGGCTTGAGGGCAAGATCACCGATATCGTGAAGGGCAAGTCGTTCGCGGTGCAGGCGACCGGTACGGCGAAGTTCGTCGAACGCTATGAATATCGCGATGGGAAGTTCGTGCCGCTGGAAAAGGAGTCGCGGCTGTCATGTTGAACGGGCTGGCGCTTGCGGACATCGGCCTTCAGTCCCCCTCCCGCTTGCGGGAGGGGTTAGGGGAGGGCGTGTCCCTTTCCGTCAGCTACACCGCGTGCGGACAGGCCCTCCCCCGGCCCCTCCCGCAAGCGGGAGGGGAGAAGACGTGAAACTCGGCCGGCTCAACCATATCGGCGTTGCGACGCCGTCGATCGCGGACTCGATCACCTTTTATCGCGCTGTGATGGGGGCGGAGACGATCCATGAACCCTTCGACCTGCCGGCGCAGGGGGTGAAGGTGTGCTTCGTCGATACGCCGAACACCCAGATCGAGCTGATCGAGCCGCTGGGCGCGGACTCGCCAATTCACGGGTTTCTGGCGAAGAACCCGGCGGGCGGGCAGCATCACCTGTGCTACGAAGTCCCGGATATTCACGCGGCCAAGGCGTGGTTCGAGGACAAGGGCGCGCGGGTGCTGGGCGAGCCGCGTATCGGGGCGCATGGGACGTTGATCTTCTTCGTCCATCCGCGCGACATGGGCGGGGTGCTGACCGAGATCATGGAAACGCCGAAGGGAGAGGCGCATTGACCGACGAGACCGTCCTTTACAGCCTCGATAATGGCGTCGCGACGATCCGGCTGAACCGGCCCGAGCGGCTAAATGCGGTGACGTTCGACATGCTCGACCTGATCCGAGCATCGCTGTTGCGCGCGGTGAATGAGGGCGCGCGGGCGGTGCTGCTCACCGGGGAGGGGCGGGCATTCTGTTCGGGCGCGGATCTGGCCGGGCGGATGGATCGCGGGCCGGTCGATCCGGCGGAGAGCCTAGAGTTTCATTACAACCCGCTGGCCGAGACGCTATCGAAGCTGCCGATCCCGATCGTCACCGCGATCAACGGGCCGGCGGCGGGTGCTGGTGTCGGCATCGCGCTGGGCGGAGACATCGTGGTGATGGCGAAGAGCGCGTATCTGCTGCTCGCCTTCAGCAATATCGGGCTGGTGCCCGATTGCGGCGCGACCTGGCTGGTCGCCAAGTCGGCGGGACGGGCCAAGGCGCTGGAAATGGCGTTGCTGGGCGAGAAGATGTTCGCCGATGACGCCAAGGATGCAGGGCTGGTCGCGCGCGTGGTCGAGGACGACGCGCTGATGGCTGAGGCGGGCAAGCTCGCGGCGACGCTCGCCGCCAAGCCGACGATCGCGCTCGGCCTGATCCGTGCGCAGATCAAGGCGGCGCTCAACAACACGCTGTCGGAGACGCTGAGCGTCGAGGCGGCGCATCAGCGCATTGCGGGCAAGACCGAGGATTTCCGCGAAGGCGTGATGGCGTTTCTCGGCAAGCGCGCGCCGGAGTTCAAGGGTAAGTAGATGAGTGAGAAGCCGACCCCCGAAGCCTGGAAGGCGCTGGCCGACAAGGAAGTGAAGGGCCGCGACCTGACGTGGCGCACGCCGGAGGGGATTGACGTCAAGCCGCTGTACACCGCGGAGGATGTCACTGCCGATCCGGGGATGCCCGGCTTTGCGCCGTTCGCGCGCGGGGTGCGCGCGTCGATGTATGCCGGGCGGCCGTGGACGATCCGGCAATATGCGGGGTTTTCGACCGCCGAGGAATCCAACGCCTTTTATCGCCGCAATCTGGCGGCGGGGCAGAAGGGGCTGTCGGTCGCGTTCGATCTGGCGACGCATCGCGGCTATGACAGCGACCATCCGCGCGTGACGGGCGATGTCGGCAAGGCTGGCGTCGCGATCGACAGCGTCGAGGACATGAAGATCCTGTTCGACGGGATTCCGCTCGACCAGATGTCGGTCAGCATGACGATGAATGGCGCGGTGATCCCGATCCTCGCCTTCTTCATTGTCGCGGGGGAGGAGCAGGGGGTCGACCAGAGCCTGCTCGACGGGACCATTCAGAACGACATTCTGAAGGAGTTCATGGTCCGCAACACGTACATCTATCCGCCCGAGCCGTCGATGCGGATCATTTCAGATATCTTTGCATATACCTCGGCCAAGATGCCGAAATTCAACAGTATTTCGATTTCCGGCTATCATATGCAGGAGGCCGGGGCGACGCAGGTGCAGGAGCTGGCCTTCACCATCGCCGACGGCATGGACTATGTGAAATACGGGGTCGCCAGCGGCCTCGACATCGACAAATTTGCCGGGCGGCTGAGCTTCTTCTTCGCAATCGGTATGAACTTCTTCATGGAAGTCGCTAAATTGCGGGCGGCGCGCGTGCTGTGGCACCGCGTGATGACGCAGCTGGGCGCGCAGGATGAGCGCAGCAAGATGCTGCGGACGCACTGCCAGACCAGCGGTGTGTCGCTGACCGAGCAGGATCCGTACAACAACGTCATCCGCACGACGATCGAGGCGATGGCGGCGATGCTGGGCGGGACGCAGAGCCTGCACACCAATGCGCTCGACGAAGCCATTGCGCTGCCGACGGATTTCTCCGCGCGCATTGCCCGCAATACCCAGCTGGTGATCCAGGAAGAGACGGGGATGACCAATGTCGTCGATCCGCTCGGCGGCAGCTATTATGTCGAGGCGCTGACACAGGAGCTGGTCGACAAGGCGTGGGCGATCATCGAGCGGGTCGAGGGCGAGGGCGGGATGGCCAAGGCGGTCGCCGCCGGCTGGCCCAAGGCGATGATCGAGGAAGCCGCCGCCGCCACTGCCGCGCGGATCGACCGGGGCGAGCAGGTGATCGTCGGGGTCAATAAATACCGCAAGGCCGAGGAAGACCCGATCGAGACGCTCGACATCGATAACCACGCCGTGCGCGAGGCGCAGGTGGCGCGGATCGCGCGCGTGAAGGCGGAGCGGGACGATGCGGCGTGCCGGGCGGCGCTGGATGCGCTGCGTGAGGGCGCGCGGGGCGATGGTAATCTGCTGGAGCTGGCGGTTGTGGCGGCGCGGCATCGCGCGACGCTGGGCGAGATCAGCCTGGCGATGGAGGATGTGTTCGGGCGGCACGGGACCGTGCCGACGCCGGTCAAGGGCGTCTATGGCGGCGCTTATGATGCGGACCAAAGCTGGGAGCGGCTGAAGGACGGCGTTGCCGCGACGGAGCGGCGGCTGGGCCGCGCGCCGCGCATGCTGGTCGCCAAAATGGGCCAGGACGGGCATGATCGCGGGGCGAACCTCGTGTCGTCGGCGTTTGGCGATCTGGGGTTCAAGGTGGTTCCCGGCCCGTTGTTCCAGACGCCGCAGGAAGCAGCCGAGCTGGCGCTGGCCGAGGATGTCGATGTGGTCGGCGTCTCCAGCCTTGCGGCGGGGCACAAGACGCTGATCCCGCAGCTTATCGGGCATCTGCGCGATGCCGGGCGGAGCGATATCAAGGTGATCGCGGGCGGGGTGATCCCGGCGCAGGACTATCAGATCCTGCGCGACGCGGGGGTTCAGGCGATCTTTGGGCCGGGGACCAATCTGGTTAATGCTGCTGAGGAAGTGCTGACCCTGCTCGGCCACAATATGCCACCGCGCGAGGAGGCCGCCGAATGATCGATGATGACGAAAGCCGCGTTTCAGCCTCGGACACCGATGGCAGCGCGATGCTCTACGATTATTTCAAATACCTCACGTCGCTCTGTGTTCTTTCGCTGGGGGGCGTACTGGCGCTGGCCGATCGCGTGCCCGCGGATGGGCGAGGCAAGGAGTTGCTGGTCGCCGCGCTTGGCGTCCTGTGCCTTGCCGGGCTTTTAGCGTTCACTGGCGTTGGCGAAATGGTGAATGCCCGGTCAAAGGGCGTACCCGTTCGGCCCGCTGCGACCCGTTATGCTGCCGTCGCCCCTCTGCTGCTGGCCGTTGGTCTGGGCATGTTCACTTATCTTTTCACCCGGAGCCTGTTCTGATGCTGCGTACCGACTGGACCCGCGACGAGATCGCCGCGCTGTTCGACCTGCCGTTCATGGAGCTGGTCTATCAGGCCGCCACCGTCCACCGCGCGCAGTTCGCCGCGGATGAGGTGCAGCTGTCGACGCTGCTCAGCATCAAGACCGGGGGGTGCCCGGAGGATTGCGGGTACTGCAATCAATCCACCCATGCCGAGACAGGGCTGAAGGCGACCAAGCTGATGGACGTGCGCGCGGTGCTGCAGGCGGCTGCGCAGGCGAAGGATAATGGCTCGTCGCGCTTCTGCATGGGCGCGGCGTGGCGCAACCCCAAGGACCGCGACATGCCCGCCATCGTCGAGATGGTGAAGGGCGTGCGCCAGATGGGCATGGAAACCTGCATGACGCTGGGCATGCTGACCGAGGGGCAGGCGGCGCAACTCGCCGATGCCGGACTGGATTATTACAACCACAATATCGACACGTCGCCGGAGCGCTATGCCGAGGTGATCACCACGCGGACGTTCGAGGACCGGCTGGAAACGCTGGACCATGTGCGTGAGGCGGGGATCAACGTGTGTTGCGGCGGGATCGTCGGGATGGGCGAGACGCGCGGCGACCGCGTCGGATTTATCCATGCGCTGGCGACGCTGCCCAAGCACCCCGAGAGCGTGCCGGTGAACGCGCTGGTGCCGGTCAAGGGCACGGTGCTGGGTGACATGCTCCACGACACGCCGCTGGCGAAGATCGACCAGGTCGAGTTCGTCCGAACGGTCGCGGTGGCGCGGATCACGATGCCGGAGTCGATGGTGCGGCTGTCCGCCGGGCGCGAGAGCATGAGCGATGAGACGCAGGCGCTCTGCTTCATGGCGGGGGCGAATTCGATCTTCACTGGAGACAAGCTGCTGACCACGGGGAATGCCGGCGACGACAAGGACGCGGCGCTGTTTGCGCGGCTGGGGATGCGGGCGATGGCGGGCGAGGTGAAGACGGAGCTGGAGGCCGCGGAGTGACGGCTCGGGCCAGCACCGCAGCGTATGTGACCGCGACCGTCATCGTGCTCCTCTGGCTTGCATTTTGCTGGTTCGATTACCGCATGGCGGGGTTCGACTGCATGGATCGGCTGGAGCCGACGCCGTTCGAACCTTGCGTGGCATCCGTCAGAACATTCGCGACGGTTGGCGCGATAATCGGGGCGTCGCTCTGGCTCGCCGCCGGCTGGCTATACTTCCGCAATCGAAAGACGCGATAATGTTCAAGAAAATCCTGGTCGCCAATCGTGGTGAGATTGCGTGCCGTGTGTTCCGCACCGCCAAGCGGATGGGGATCGCCACCGTCGCGGTCTATTCCGACGCTGATGCGCGCGCGCCGCATGTGTTGATGGCCGACGAGGCGGTGCGGCTGGGGCCGGCGCCGGCGGCGGAGAGCTATCTCAAGGCTGAGCTGATCCTGGCCGCGGCGAAGGCCACCGGCGCGGATGCGATCCATCCGGGATACGGGTTCCTCTCGGAGCGGGAGAGCTTTGCCAAGGCGTGTGCGGAGGCGGGGATCGCCTTTGTCGGGCCGCCGGCCAATGCGATCGCGGCGATGGGGGACAAGATCGAGTCCAAGAAGCTCGCCAAGGCGGCGGGGGTCAATGTCGTCCCCGGCTATCTGGGCGAGATCGCCGATACCGATGAGGCGGTGAAGATCGCGTCGGACATCGGCTATCCGGTGATGATGAAGGCCTCGGCCGGCGGCGGCGGCAAGGGGATGCGGCTGGCGTGGAGCGAGCAGGACGTCCGCGAGGGCTTTGAGGCGACCAAGCGCGAGGGGCTGGCGTCGTTCGGCGACGACCGCGTGTTCATTGAGAAGTTCATCGAACAGCCGCGCCATATCGAGATCCAGCTGATCGGCGATCAGCATGGCAACATCCTCTATCTGGGCGAGCGCGAATGTTCGATCCAGCGGCGGCACCAGAAGGTGGTCGAGGAAGCGCCGTCGCCCTTCGTCACGCCCGAGATGCGCCGCAAGATGGGCGAACAGGCGGTCGCGCTGGCGCGGGCCGTTGGGTATTACAGCGCCGGGACGGTCGAGTTGATCGTTTCGGGCGCGGACAAGACCGGGGAGGGGTTCTACTTCCTCGAGATGAACACGCGGCTGCAGGTCGAGCATCCGGTGACCGAGGCGATTACCGGGCTCGATCTGGTCGAGCAGATGATCCGGGTCGCGGCGGGTGAACGCCTTGCGTTCACGCAGGATGAGGTGACGCTGACCGGCTGGGCGATCGAGAACCGCGTCTATGCCGAGGATCCGTATCGCGGGTTTTTGCCGAGCACGGGGCGGCTGGTGCGGTATCGGCCGCCTGAGGCGCAGGCGCGGCAGGAGCCCTTCCGGGCGCGGAAGCGGTCAGAAGGCTTGCCCTTCGAACAGGCCCTCCCCCAAGCGGGAGGGGAGCAAGAGCAGAAGGGTTATATCCGCGTCGATGATGGCGTCGCCGAGGGGGGCGAGGTCAGCATGTTCTATGACCCGATGATCGCCAAGCTGATCACCTGGGCGCCGACGCGTGAGGAGGCAGCGGATTTGCAGGTCGCGGCGCTCGATCGCTTCGAGCTGGAGGGGCTGGGCAACAATATCGATTTTCTGTCGGCGCTGATGCAGCATCCGCGCTTTCGTTCGGGGGCGCTGACCACGGGCTTTATCGCGGAGGAATATCCCGAGGGGTTCGCGGGCGCGCCTGCCGATGCGGCGCTGCTGCGCAAGCTGGCGGCGGTGGCGACGGTGCTGGACCTGATTCAGGCTGCGCGGGCGGTCGAGATTTCCGGGCAGCTCGCCACGCCGACCCTGTCGAGCGCGCGTGTCGTGCTGATTGGGGACGAGCGGTTTGATATCATTGTCGATGGCTATGACGGTGGCCTGCTGGTCAATTTCGATCCAAATGAAGCGCCGCTCGACATTGCCACCGGCTGGCAGCCGGGACAGCGGCTGGCGCAATTCCGTATCGATGGTGAGGAATTGCTGAGCGCAGGCGTCAAGCACACGCGGGCGGGCTGGATGCTGCGCGCACGCGGTGCGTCGCACGATGTGAAGGTCTATGCACCGCGCGTGGCTGAGCTTGCCCGCCACATGATCGCGAAGATCCCGCCGGACATGAGCCGCTTCCTGCTCGCGCCGATGCCGGGGTTGCTGACGCGGATCGAAGTGGGCGAGGGCGAGAAGGTCGAGGCGGGTCAGCCGCTCGCGGTGGTCGAGGCGATGAAGATGGAGAACATCCTGCGCGCCGAGAAGGCGGGCGTGGTCAAGGCGATCAACTTTGCCGCTGGCGACAGCCTGGCGGTGGACGCGGCGATCCTGGAGTTCGAATGAGGGTGGTGGCGGTCAGGGCCGAGGCGTAGCGATGCGCGCCGTGGCCCAGACGCGCGCGCGGCGAGCCCAAGGACGCTATTCGATCCCCGCATCAAGCGAGTCGAGAATCCGTCCACCCGCCATGAAGACGGCGATTGGGCAGACCGCGAACAGCAGCCAGCCGCCGATCCCGGGATATTGCTCAAGATAGTGGATTCCGCGATCGACCGCCCCGACGCCAAGGCCATAGATCACGGCAAATGCCTCGAATCTGGTCTTGATGGTGAAGAGACGTTTGACGCGCGACAACATGGTAGTCGTTAAGCAAGGCCCGGGCCAAGCGCGGAAATCGCCGATTTCGCGTTAACGAATATGGTTACCTGTCAATTAACCCGACAGGGCGGCGGGGTCGATGCCGAGCAGGTCGAGCAACGCGGTTCGCGCGGTGGCAATGCGTGCGATGAGCGCGGGGTCGGCGATCTCATCCTGTGCGATCCGTTCGGGCCAGTGCGCTTCGATCACTGCGGCGATGCGATCGAGTTTGGCGGGGTCGACCAGGAAGCGGGGGTCGACCGTCGCGGGGTCGGCGACGACGCGCAGGCGCAGACAGGCGGGGCCGCCGCCATTGGCCATCGACTCGCGCACATCGACCACCTCGAGATGGCGGATCGGGCCGTTGCCCGCGACATGGCGCTGGAGCCAGCTCCACACGCTTGGGGTATCGCAGGCTTCGGTGGGGAGGATGAGGCCGGTCTCGCCGCCCGGCAGCGTCACCAGCTGGGCGTTGAACAGATAGGAGCTGATCGCGTCGGCGAGGCTGACTTCGGCGGCGGGCACCTCGACGATCTCGACGCGGGGCATCAGGCGGCGCAGGTCGGCGTAGAAGGCGTCCTTGTCGGCGAAGGCGAGTTCGTGCGCGAAGAGGACGTTTGCGTTGGCGACCGCGACGACGTCATTGTGGAAGGCGCCGGCGGCGATCGCCTCTTCGGACTGCTGCACGAACAGGGTGCGTTCGGGGTCGAGGCCGTGGCGGCGGGCGACGGCTGCGCTCGCCTCGCGATGCTGGCGCGCGGGGAAGGGGCCGCCGCTGATGCCATAGACGAAGACTTCGACGCCGGGCGCATCATGCTCGGGGGCGAGGCGCATGTGGTTGGCCGCGCCCTCGTCGCCGAACGGGGCGGGGACGGGGCCGTGGACGCGGAAGGCGTCGTGCGCGAAGGCAAGGCGCAGCTGGGCGAGCGTCTCGGGCCATTCATGGCTGCGATGCGGCATCGTCACGAGGTTGGCGACGCTGAGGTGGCAGCGGCCATCGGCGGTGTCGGGGGCGGGGGAGACGGTAGCGGCGTTGGCGGCCCACATCGCCGAGGCCGACAGCGCCTGTGCCTGAAGGTGCGGCGCTGCTTCGGCGTAGGTCGTTGCCAGCGTGTCCAGCCAGCGATGGTCGGGGCGGGCATGGGGGAGGAGAATGCCCTGCGTCAGTCCGAGCGCCAGGTTGGCGCGCATCTTCGCGATCCCCTGCAGTGCGGCGGCGCGGGGTTGCGACACTGCGCCCTGATTGCGGGTGGCGGCGAGGTTGCCGTGGCTGAGGCCGGCATAATTGTGGCTGGGGCCAATGATGCCGTCGAAGTTGATCTCAACGCGGGGCATGGCACACGTCCTGTCCCGCCGCGACGTCGAGCAAAGCGGCGGCGGCGGGGTCGAGCGTCACGCCCTCCGCTCCGCGCGTGATCCGGCCATGACACGCGCGGAACTCGGCGAGCGTGCCGCGCGCGATGATGCTCGCGTCGCCGCCCGGCGCGATGTCCGCCACTGGCTGGGTCCGGCAGTCGCGGATCGTCACGACATGGTCGGTCCGCGCGGTCATGGTTGGGCCGCCGTCGAAGATGTCGATGTAATTCTCGAACGCGAACCCTTCATGCTCCAGCATCCGCATCGCCGCGCGGCCGGACGGGTGGGGGACGCCGATGACGCTGCGGGCATGTTCGGTGAGCATCGCGGTGTAGACCGGGTGGCGGGGCATCAGGTCGGCGATGAACTGGTTGCCGTGGATCGCGTTGAACTCGTCCGCCTGCTGGAAGCTCATCCCGAAGAAGCGGCCCGCGACTCCGTCCCAGAATGGCGATCCGCCGGCCTCGTCGATCACACCGCGCAATTCGGCCAGAATGCGGTCGGCGAAGCGCGCGCGGTGCATCGCGATGAACAGATAGCGGCTGCGCGCGAGCAGCATGCCGAGGCCCCCGGCGCGCTCGCCCGGGTGGAGGAACAGCCCGCCGACCTCGCTCGCCCCCTCCAGATCGTTGACGAGATTGAGAATTTCGGCGCGGAAGGTGCGGTTGAGTGCCTCGCTATGCTTGGTCACCGTGCCCATGCGATAGGAGTAGAAGGGCCAGCGCTGGCCGACCTGGGTGAAGATCTGGCAGGTGCCGCGTACTTCCTGCGTCGCGGTGTTCTCGAGGACGAGGACGAACAGTTCGTCCTTCTTCGCATCATCGGTGCGGGCGAACGCTTCCGCGCTGCGCTCGAGCTTGGTCTTGAGCGCGGGTTTTTCGGGGGGCAGGTTGGTGAAGCCGCCGCCGGTCAGCTTGGCCATCTCGTAGAGATGCTGCAGGTCGTCGGCACGGGCGGGGCGGATGATGAAGGTCATACGCGGCCCTTTTCGATGATGCGCAGGATGGTGAGCGCCGAGAGGGCGGCACGTTCGGGCAGGCTGTCGGGGATCAGAAATTCCTCCTGCGAATGAATGGCGCCGCCGCGCGCGCCCATCGTGTCGACGACGGGGACGCCACAGGCGGCGATGTTGTTGCCGTCACACACCCCGCCGGTGGCTTTCCAGGCGACGGGGATGTCGAGATCGGCACCGGCCTGTTTGACCAGACCAAACAGGCGCTCCGCGCCCGGGTCGAGCGGTTTGGGCGGGCGGTTGAAGCCGCCATGGACATGGACCGAGACATCATGTTCGGCGGCAATGGCGTCGGCGAGGGCGTGGACGGCCACGCCAGCGCGCTGGATAGCGTCGGGCGAGGCGGGGCGGAAATTGACGCGCAGGATGGCGAGATCGGGCACGACATTGTTCGGCCCGCCGCCCTCGATCCGCGCCGGGTTGACCGACAAATCGTCGGTCATCAGCTGCGACAGGCGCAGCGCGAGATCGGCGGCGGCGACCAGCGCGTTGCGGCCGTCGCGCGGGTTGCGACCGGCGTGCGCGCTGCGCCCGCGCACGACGATCGAGAAATTGCCGGTCCCGCCGCGCGCGCCCGCGAGTGTGCCGTCGGGGAGCGCGGGTTCGTAGGTGAGCGCCGCGACCTTGCCCTGCGCGGCCTGTGCGATCAGCGCGGCGGAGGCGAAGGAGCCGGTTTCCTCGTCCGAGTTGATCACGACTTCATAGCCGAAGCGTGCGGCCGCCGGGGTTGCCTCGACCGCGCGCAGCGCGGCGAGCATCAGCGACAGCCCGCCCTTCATGTCCGCCGCGCCCGGAGCGTTGAGGATGCCGTCGGGCAGCCAGGTTGCGGTCTGGAACGGGTGATCGGCGGGGAAGACCGTGTCCATATGGCCAGTGAACAGCATCTGCACCGGCGCTCGCGGCCGTACGCGCAGGTGCAGGTGGCGGCCATGCGCGAGCGACTGGACGGTGCCGCTGGTGTCGACCATCTCGACCGGCGCGGATTCGACCAGCGTCAGGTCGCCGGGCAACGCCGAAAAGGCGTCGGCGAGCAGGCCCGCCATCGTGGCCAGTCCGGTCAGGTTGCGCGTGCCGCTATTGACCGCGACCCAGCGTTCGACCTGCGCCAGCATCGGCGCGGCGCGGGCCGCTTCGACGGCGACGGCTTCGGTTGCATTCAGCCCCATGCACCGGGTGTATCGGCTGATCCGCGGCGGGTGAACCCCCCGTCTCGGTAAAAGTATCAGGCGTTACGAGTTAGAATAGCCGGGTGAGCATGTAGAACAGCGCGCCGACCGCCGCCGATGCGGGAATGGTGATCACCCATGCCGCGATGACATTCTGCGCGACGCCCCAGCGCACCGCGCTCGCACGCCGGGCGGTGCCTGCGCCGATGATGCTGCCGGTGATGGTGTGGGTGGTCGAGACCGGGATGCCGAGCAGCGAGGCGGTGAAGACCATGATCGATCCACCGGTCGAGGCGCTGAACCCCTGATGCTGCGACAGCTTGGTAATGCGGGTGCCCATCGTCTCGATGATCTTCCACCCGCCGGACAACGTGCCCATCGCGATCGCGATGTAGCAGGAGATGGCGACCCAGTGCGGGACGTGGAACTCGCCCGACAGATAGCCGGTCGAATAGAGCAGCACGGTGATGATCCCCATCGTCTTTTGTGCGTCGTTGAGGCCGTGCGCGGTCGAATAGGCGGCGGACGAGGCGAGGTGGAGCCAGCGGAAGCTCTTTTCGGCGTTGCGGTTGCTCACGCGATGCAGCGCCCAGCTCGACAGCAGCATCACCAGCATCGCCAGCAACATGCCGAGCAGCGGTGAGAGGACGATCGCGATGAGGGTCTTGTTGAGGCCGCTCCACTGGATGCCGGTGAAGCCGGCATGCGCGACGCCCGCGCCGACGATCCCGCCGACCAGCGCGTGGCTGGAGGAGGAGGGGATGCCCTTCCACCAGGTGACGATGTTCCAGAACATCGCACCGACCAGCGCGCCGAACACGACCGAAGGCGTGACCAGATCCTTGTCGATCAGCCCCTTGCCGATCGTCTCGGCAACCTTGTGCAGTTCGGGCCAGGCGAGGGTGAGGAAATAGGCCGCGAAGTTGAAGAAGGCGGCGAAACCGACCGCCTGCACCGGGCCGAGCAGCCGCGTCGCGACGACGGTCGCGATCGAATTGGCGGCGTCGTGCAGGCCGTTGAGGAAATCGAACGCCAGCGCGAGGATGATAAGGCCGACGAGCAGCGGAAAGGCGAGTTCGTGCATCGGATCGGATCAGGCGTGGTCGATGACGATGCCGTCGATCTCGTTCGCGACATCCTCCAGCGCGTCGGTGATTCGTTCGAGATGCTTGTAGATCTCGCGCGCGACCATGAACTTCATCGCATCGTCGCCATAGGCCTTGAACGCGCGGCGCACGCCGGCGTCGTGGATGTCGTCGGCATGCCCCTCCATCCGCACCAGACGCTCGGTCAGCTCGTGCAGCCGCACGCCATTCTTCGCGACATCGCGCAGCAGCGGCATCGCCTCGGCAGTCAGCCGCGCGGCATCGACGATGATGGCGACGATGTCGCGCATCTCGGGCTCGAACGTGTTCACCTCGTACAGGTCGACGGCGGCGGCGGCGGCCTGCATCTCGTCGATCGCATCGTCCATCGCGCCGATCAGGCTGGTGATCGCGCTTCGGTCGAACGGGGTGAGGAAGGTCTTGCGGACGGTCTGCAGCACCTCACGGATGATCCCGTCGGCGTCATGCTCACGCTCGATGATCTCACGGATATGGTCCTGCGTCGGACCATTGCCCTGGAACAGGCGCGCCAGCGCGTCTGCAGCGGCGGTGATGGTCACCGCATGCGCCTCGAACAGCTCGAAGAAATTTCCGGTCTTGGGCAGAAGGCGCTGAAACCACGCGAACATGTGATGAGCTTTCGATTTCTGGGCGACGACGGCGAACATGCTCGTGCGCCGCGCGGCGGCATTGAATTCGGTCGGGCCGAAGCTGCGGATCAGGTCGCTGAGGTCGGGTTCGTCGACCGCGTCGGCGGCTTCTTCGAGCGTGAACCAGCGGCGCTCGCGCTGGTCCTGTTCCTTCCAGCGGGCGAGTTCGGCGGTGACGGCGAGCGGGAATACCTCGACATCGGCCATCAGATAGGCGCCGTTGCCGCGCCGCTTGCGATAGCGATAGGCGCCGATCGGGGTGGGGCAGGCCGCGCCGATGACACCGGCCTCCTCCTCGGCCTCTTCGGCCGCGGCGAGGTGCGGGGGCATGCCGCTGGCGACGTTGCCCTTGGGGATCACCCAGCGGCCAGTGCCGCGCGACGTGACGAGCATCACGCGCACGGGGGCATCGATGGCGGTCCCTTCGGTGCGATACGGTAATGCGGCGATCTGGCGAATGGCTGTGGCTCCGGGTTGCGGCCCGATGCCCGATTTCGCCGAATGTTACAATCGTGTGAAGTTACTGTGACAGTTGTTTGCTGTGTTCAGCTTCGCTGAAGCGGCACCGGCCCGCTCCCCCACCCGGCCACCCATATCATGCTCGCGCTGGGTGGCCGGGTTGGGGGAGCGGGCCGGTGCCGCGAAACAGAAGGTAGCCCTAGAAATCCACCAGCAGCGACGCGCGGGTCGTTGTGTCGGTCGACTTGCGGCCGTTGGGCGGCGCGCTTTCATAGTTCACGGCATAGGACATCTGGGTCGAGAAGGGGCCGAACAGCTTGACACGCAGCGCGGTTTTGCCGGTGATCGTGCTGTTCTGTTGCTCGACGAATGCCGAGGCGTCCTGGCTGAAGGTCACGCCCTTGCTCAGCTTCCAGTCGAGGTCGAGTTTGCCGCGCGCGGCGATCTGGCGCTCGGTCGGGGCTGTCACGAAGTCGGTGTAGCGAAACGCAGGGCCGATTTCGAGGTCGAGGGTCAGCGCGGGCGATTTGACCGCCGAATAGCCGGCCCCGGCCGAGATGGCGTAGCGTTCGTCGAAGCCGAGGAAGCGGTCGCTCTCGAACTGCGCCGCGCCATAGACATAGGCGCGGTCGTCGATCTTCCAGTTCGGCTCATAGGCGGCGAGGTAGCGTTCGCGCACCGTCTGGCCGAGGCTTTCCTGATAGTCGGCCTGCACGCGCAGCTTGTGCCGCCAGCGCAATGCCTCACGCTTGACGTCGAGAATGCCGGTCAGGCCCAGCGTTTCGGTGTTGCCGGTGGTAAAATAGCCGCCGAGTTCGGCCCGGCCCTTGACCAGATCGAGGAACTTGGCCTCGCGCAGGCGGCGTTCGGCGGCCTCGCGACGCGCGCGCTTCCACGCGCTGGCGGTGGATTCGAACTGTGCGGCGCGTTCCTTGTCGGCGGCCTTGGCATATTTGACGATCGCGTTGACCGCGCCCTCGTCGCCCGCCTTCATCGCGGCGTCGAGCATCGCCTTGACCTCCGACGAGCGCTCGACCGACTGGTTGGGCGGCGGAGGCGCTTCCGGTGCAGTCGAAGCCGTCACATCGGCGTTGGCGAGCAGCAGCGGGGCCGCGAGGATAAGGAGCAGGGAGCTACGCATGTAACCGGTTACTACCCGATTTTCTGCCAAAGATCGAGTGCGGTGCAGCATCATGCCTCTCCCGCTTCTGCGATGCCGAGCGGCTCGGCGAATATGCGCAGGATGTCGATATAGAGCGTGCGCTTGAACGGCACGATCACGTGCGGAAGCTCGCGCGGGTCGATCCAGCGCCACGCGCGGAATTCGGGCTCGGCGGTGGCGATGTCGATCACGTCGTCACCCGCGTTCAGGCGGAACAGGAACCAGCGCTGACGCTGCCCGCGCCATTTGCCCTTCCATACCTTGCCGACAAGGTCGTCGGGCAGGTCATATTCGAGCTCAATCTCGGGCGCGGCGAGCAGTTCGACATGGTCGCGAACGACCCCGGTTTCCTCCCACAGCTCGCGATAGGCGGCGTCGAGGGGGTCTTCGCCCGGGTCGATCCCGCCTTGTGGCATCTGCCATGCCTCCAGCGTCGAATCGAGCCGCTGGCCGACGAACACCTGACCCTCGGTGTTGAGCAGCATCACGCCTGCGCAGGGGCGGTAGGGAAGATGGGCGAAGCTGGTCATGCCGCCGCCTGCGCCATGACGCGGTTCGCCTCAGCCTCGGTCAGTAGCGCGCGGAACGCGACGAGCATGCCGGCAACGTCACCCTGGGCGGACGGGATCGCGCGACGCAAAGTGATGAAACCGTGGATGGTGCCGACCGCCTCGCGGAAGATGACGGGGACGCCGGCGGCCGCCAGCGCGCCAGCATAGGCGCGGCCCTGATCGCGGATCGGGTCGAGGCTGGCGGTGAGCACCAGCGCGGGGGGCAGCCCCTCCAGCGTCGCATGGCGCATCGGCGAAGCGCGCGGGTGATCGAAGTCGGGGCCGTAGCATTCGTTGAACCACTCCATGCCCTTGGCCGTGAGCAGATAGCCCTCCGCGAAATGATCGGCGGAGGCATAGTCGCCATCGAAATCGGCGGCGGGGTAGATCAGCAGCTGGCCGATCACCGGCACGGCGGCAGGAGCGTCGCGCAGGTCGATCGCGGCGACCGCAGCGATCTGGCCGCCCGCGCTGTCGCCGGCGAGTGCGATCGCGGTGACTGCGCGGCCCAGTTCCGCCGGGTTGGACGCGACCCAGCGTGCCGCTGCCTCGCAATCGTCGGATGCGGCGGGCCAGGGGCTTTCGGGGGCGAGGCGGTAGTCGATCGACACGACGGGCAGGTCGAGCATGCGGCTCATTTCCGCAGTGAAGCTCGCATGGCTGTCGATATTGCCGATGACGAAGCCGCCGCCGTGGAAAAACAGCACGACCGGTCCCGGCTCGCGACTTTCGCGCACGTCGAACAGGCGGGCGGGGATCGGGCCGGCGGGGCCGGGGATGGTCAGATCCTTGACCGTCGCCAGCTCGCCCTGCGGCAGATCGACCAGATCCTTCATCGCCAGATATTGCGCGCGATAGGCGGCGGGCTGCGGCGGCCACGGCATTTCCGGCATCGCGGCGAGCATGTCGAGAAAGGCGCGGGTGTCGGGACGGACGAAATGGTCGGCCAAGATCGGGTCTCCTCTGATGTGCCGGGTCATAGGCGAGGCAACCGCGCGCCGTCCACCCGCGCAACCCGAGCTTTGCCGCAACTAAAGAAGAATTTCGCTGTCGCGCGCGCAACAGTGATGCTAACGGCGCGGCATGTTTCGAAAACGGCCCATTATCACCACCCGGACCGCGACCCGCCGCTGAAGGCCGGTCGCGCGGGTTCGGGTATCCGCCGCGAGACATTTCCATCGGCGCGCCGTGAACGGCCCGCTGACTTCCCACCGAAGAATGACTATGTGCCTGCCCATGTTCCGGGCGGGTCGACCGCATGAAAGGGTCTATTGATGGGTTACCGTGTCGTAGTCGCAGGCGCCACCGGCAATGTCGGGCGCGAGATGCTCGCTATTCTGGCCGAGCGCGAATTTCCGATCGACGAACTAGCCGTGCTCGCGTCCTCGCGCTCGACCGGCGATATGGTCGATTTCGGCGAGACCGGGAAACAGTATAAGATCCAAAATATCGAGAATTTCGATCCCACCGGCTGGGACATGGCGCTGTTCGCGATCGGGAGCGAGGCGACGAAGCTGCACGCCCCGCGTTTCGCCAAGGCCGGCTGTACGGTGATCGACAACAGCTCGCTCTATCGCATGGACCCCGATGTGCCGCTGATCGTGCCGGAAGTGAACCCGGAGGCGATCGACGGCTATAAGGCCAAGAACATCATCGCCAACCCGAACTGCTCGACCGCGCAGATGGTGGTTGCGCTCAAGCCGCTGCACGATGCCGCGACGGTCAAGCGCGTGGTCGTCGCGACCTATCAGTCGGTGTCGGGCGCGGGCAAAGAGGGAATGGACGAGCTGTTCGAGCAGTCGCGCAACATCTTTGTCGGCGACAGCGCGGAAGCGAAGAAGTTCACCAAGCAGATCGCGTTCAACGTGATCCCGCATATCGACAGCTTCCTGGACGATGGATCGACCAAGGAAGAGTGGAAGATGGTGGTCGAGACCAAGAAGATCCTCGATCCCAAGGTCAAGGTGATCGCGACCTGTGTGCGCGTGCCGGTGTTCGTCGGCCATTCCGAGGCGGTGCATGTCGAGCTGGAGCGCGAGCTGTCGGCGGAGGACGCGCAGAGCATCCTGCGCGAGGCACCGGGGATCATGCTGATCGATAAGCGCGAGGATGGCGGCTATATCACCCCGGTCGAGTGCGTCGGCGACTATGCGACCTTCGTCAGCCGGGTGCGCGAGGATTCGACCGTCGAGAACGGCCTCGCTTTCTGGTGCGTCAGCGACAATCTGCGCAAGGGCGCGGCGCTGAACGCGGTGCAGATCGCCGAGCTGCTCGGTCGTCGCCATCTGAAGAAGGGCTGAGCCGAGCCCGATGGGCCTCCCCGCCGCGCAACGCTGGTGGCTGCTCGCATGCCTTGCGGGCGTGCCGTTGAGCGCGGTGGGGGCGGCCTATCCGCCCAATACCTGGTTGCAGGTCGGGCCGGTGGTGGCCGGCGTGCCGCTGGCGTGGTGGGCATTGCGGCGCTGGCCGATGAGCACCGCCAGCGTGGGCTGGGCCTGCGTCTTCGTGCTGCTCCACCTGTTCGCGGCGCGCTGGACCTATAGCAGCGTGCCTTACGACGCCTGGGGGCAGGCAGCATTCGGCTTCAGCATCGATGCCATGTTCGGGTTTCAGCGCAACATGTTCGACCGGCTGGTGCATTTCGCATCCGGCCTGTGCTTCGCGCTGCCGCTGGTCGAGATCGGGATGCGCCATGCCGGGCTGACGCGGCGGATGGCTATGGTGTTCATGCTGCTCGCGGTGCTGGCGATCGGCGCGCTCTACGAGATTTTCGAATGGATGCTGACGCTGGGCCTCAGCCCGGAGGCGGCGGACCAGTATAATGGGCAGCAGGGCGACATGTTCGACGCGCCCAAGGACATGGCGCTGGCGCTGTTGGGCGCGCTCGTGGCGCTTGCCGCCGGGCTCACGGGGCCGCGCACAAACGCGGCTCCGTCTCCGCCCGCCTGAGTGGCGCTACCCTAGCGTCAGAACTCGTCCCAGTCGTCGATCGCCGCTGCAGCAGCGGCACCGGAGCCGTTGGTCGTGATCGGCAGCTTCGGGCGGACCAGCGGCGCGGCCTTGGGCTTCGCTGCAACCGTTGCGCGCACCGGCTTGGGGCGTGCGGGAGGCTGCTGGGCGGGTTGCGCAATCGCGGCGGGTGCCGGCGCAGGAGCTGGCGGCGCGACGGGCTTGGGACGTGCTGAGGTGCTGGCCGCCTGTTGCCCCGCGTCGAACTGCGATGCCTGATCCGACAGCGCGTTGACCTGAGCGAGCAGGCCGCGCGCGGCGGCGGAGGTTTCCTCGACCATCGCTGCGTTCTGCTGGGTCGACTGGTCCATCGTGCCGACGGCAGCGGCGATCTGGATCATCGCGGCGGACTGGGAGCTGTTGTCGGTCGCCATCGTCGCGACCAGTCCGGTGACGGTGCCGACCGTGTCGACGATCCGCGCCAGCGCGCCATCGACGCTGCGCACGGCATCGACCGCGACGGCGACTTCATCCTGGGTCAGGGTCAGCTGTTCGCGGGCGCGCTTCGCCTCTTCCTCGGCGCGCATCGCGAGGGCGGAGACGAGGTCGGCAACCACCGCGAAGCCGCGGCCTGCCTCGCCCGCACGACCCGCTTCGACGGCGGCGTTCATGGCGAGGACGCGGGTCTGGAAGGCGATTTTGTCGAGGCCCTCGATGACATCATCGATCCCGCGCGCGCTTTCGCTGACGCGGCCCATCGTCGCGACCGCGCGTTCCGCCGTGGTGCGGCCTTCCTCGACGACGCTGCCGGCCTCTTGCGCGCGCGACACCACGTCTTGCGCGGCGCGCGCCATCAGCTCGAGCCGGCCATTGATCTGCGCGATCGCGGCGGTGGTTTCTTCGATGCTGGCAGCGTTGCTCTCGGAGCGGCGGGCAAGATCATCGGCCGCGAAGGAGATTTCGCCGGTGCCGGCCTTGATCGCCACGGTCGATTCGATCACCGCACCGACCAGCCCCTGCAGCGCGACAACGGCCGAATTGAAGTCGGTGCGCAGCGCGGCATATTGCGGGTCGAATTCGGCGTCGATGCCGTGGGTCAGCTTGCCCTGCGCCACGCGCTTCAGCCCGTCGCCCAGCGCGCGGACGACCTTGTCGAGCGCCTCCTTGTTGCGCGCGATTTCCGCCTCGGCAGCGGCGCGGGCGGCGGATGCTTCCTGCAGGATGGCGAGGGCACGCGCCATGTCGCCGAGTTCGTCCTGGCGGTGAGCGCCGGCGATCTCGGTGTTGGTATCGCCCTCGGCGAGGCGACGCATCGAGGCGATCATCGCGGTGATCGGCGCAAACAGGCGGCGGCAGATATAGAATTGCAGCGCGCAGCCGATCAGCAGCGCAGCGAGGCCGATTTCCTCAAGCATCATGATTAGCCCGGACGCGCTCCCCGCGACATCCTCGACCGGGATGCCGACATACAGGATGCCGATCGTCTTGCCCGATGCGTCGCGGATGGGATCATAGGCGGTGTAGTATTCCTTGCCGAGAATCTCGGCCTGACCGCGATAGGGCTTGCCGTCGCGCAGCACCGCGTCGAACACCGGGCCGGGGGCGAGTTTGGTGCCGACCGCGCGGCTGCCATCGTCCTTGACCACATTGGTCGCGATGCGGGTGTCGCCAAGGAAGATCGTCGCGGTGCAGCCGACCAGCTTCTTCACCTTGTCGACCGGATCGTTGAACCCGTTGAGCGGGCGTCCGTCGAGCAGCATGCGGTCGCCATCGACCGAGAAGCGCTTGCCGTAGCGGCTCAGCACCTCCTGCGCGACGCCCATGTTCGTCTCTTGCCGCTCGGTCGCCCGCGTCTGCATGTCCTGATTGAGCGCCCATTGGGTCGTGACCACCAGCGAGGCGGCGAGCGCAAGCATCGCGAGACAGGATAGAAGGGTGATCTTTGTCGCGAGCTTGAGACGGCTGAGCATAGCTGGACCTTGGCAAAAATCGATCTGGTTCGGTCAACTATAGAACGGTCGCCGGGCATCCGGTCGTCAGTGGCCAGCCGCCGCCGGATCATTTGCGATCGGGGCCTTGGGCCGCTTGAGGAACAGCACCAGCGGGATTGACGCTGCGGTGACGATCATCATCGCGTGGAAGTCGTTGAGATAGGCGATCATCGCCGCCTGTCGTGTCACTTCCGCATTCGCCATCGCCAGCAGCGTGTCGGTCTGGCCGCCGAGATTGGCGAGCAGGCCGGGGTCGAGTGTCTGCAGCCGCTCGGCGGTGATGTGCGGGGCGAGGTCGGCGTGGCTGACCTGGGTCCCGCGCGCGAGGATCGTGGTGACCAGCGAGATGCCGATCGACGCGCCGATGTTGCGCGAGAGGTTGGTCAGGCTCGCCGCTTCGGTCCGCTGGTGCGCGGGGAGGGTGGCGAAGGCCATGCCGTTGAGCGGCATGAAGATCATCCCCATGCCCAGCCCCTGAACCAAGCCCGAGACGATGAACGGCGTCGACCCCATCTGCAGCGTCCAGGTCGTCATGTCCCACAGCGACCAGGCGGCGAGCGCAAAGCCGGTGCCGACCAGCAGTCGCGGATCGACCCCGCGCGCGACCAGCCGCGCCGACAGCCCCATGGTGATCAGTACGCCGACGCCGCGCGGCATCAGCAACAGGCCGGTGTCGACCACCGGATAGCCATAGAGCGTCTGGAGCATCGGCGGGAGCAGCGCCATCGTCGCCATCATCACCACGCCGACCACCAGCATGAAGGCGAGCGCGGTGACGAGGTTGCGGTTCTTCCACAGGCTGCGCTCGAACATCGGGTTCTTGCCGGTCGTCATATGGACGATGAACATCCACAGCGCGGTGCCCGCGACCAGCGTCTCGATCCAGATTTCGGGGGATGAGAACCAGTCAGCATGCTGGCCACGATCGAGCATCAGCTGAAGCGCGCCGATACCGACCGCAAGCAGCGAGAAGCCGAACAGGTCGAACGCGCGCTTGCGCACCGGACGGCTGGGCAACAGCCACCACAGGATGACGAGGCAGATCAGCCCAAGCGGCAGATTGACGTAGAATACCCAGCGCCAGTTGAAATTCTCGGTCAGCCAGCCGCCGAGCACGGGGCCGAGGATCGGGCCGATCATGATGCCCATGCCCCACACCGCCATCGCCTTTTGCTGATCCTGCGGGCGGTTGATGTCGAGCATCACGGTCTGGGAGAGCGGATTCATGAACGCCGCCGCGATGCCCTGAAGCACGCGGAACAGCACCATCTGCTCAAGGCTCTGCGCCGCACCGCACAGCGCAGAGGCGATGATGAAGCCGATGGTGGAGATCAGGAACAGGTTGCGCGAGCCGATCCGGTCGGAGACCCAGCCGGTGATCGGGATCGCGATGGCCGAGGCGACGATATAGCTGGTCAGCACCCAGGTGATCGTATCCGCCGTCGCGCCGAGCGAGGTCTGCATATGCGGCAGCGCGACGTTGGCGATGGTGGTGTCGAGGATCTGCATGATCGTCGCCAGCATCACGCCAAACGTCAGCAGCCCCTTGTTGCGCACGGGCAGCGCTGCCTGACCCGCCGGTGGCGGGGCAGGGACGGCGGCGGGGGATGCGGCGCTGGCCATCGGGCGCAGATTACTTGCTCGTGTCCACGGTCACTTCGGCGGAGAGGCCGGCGATCAGCTGGCGCTGGCTCTTTTCGTCGATCGCGATGCGGACGGGGACGCGCTGGGTGACCTTGACCCAGTTGCCGTTGGCGTTCTGGGCGGGAAGCACCGAGGTTTCCGAGCCGGTCTGCGACCCGATCGACGCGACATGGCCTCTCAGTTTCAGGCCCGGATAGGCGTCGAAGCGGACTTCGGCGGGCTGGCCGACGCGCATGTCGGCGAGGTCGGTTTCCTTGAAATTCGCCTCGATCCACGATCCGCTCGAGCGGACCAAAGTGACGGCGGGGAGGCCCGACATCATCATCTGCCCGACCTGGAGCCGGTCCGCCTGGCTGACCACGCCATCGACCGGCGCGCGGCGCGCGGTGCGTTCGAGGTCGAGCAGCGCCTTGGCCCGCTGCGCGCGTGCCGCCGCGATGGCTGGATTGACGCCGGGTACCGCGCTGCCGCTCGACAGCTTGGCGCGCGCCTCGTCGGCTTCGGCAACTGCGCTTTGATAGCTTGCGCGCGCCTGTTCGACCGAATGCTGCGCCTGTTCGAAGCGCGCGCGGGTGGTGAAGCCGCGGTCCATCAGCGCCTTTTGCCGATTATAATCCTCCTGCGCAGAGGCGATGCGGTCGCGGGCGGCCTGAATATCGGCGCCGGTGCCGACATAGCTGGCCTGCATCGTCGTCACCTGAACCTGCGCATTGGCGATCGCGGCGTCCGCCTGCGCCAGTGCGATGCGATAGGGTTCGGGGTCGATGCGGAACAACAGGTCGCCGGCCTTGACGGTCTGGTTCTCCTTCACCGCCACCTCGACGATCCGCCCGGCGACGTCGCTCGCCACCGACACCTTGTCCTGCTGGACATAGGCATTGTCGGTCGAGACGGTGCCGCCCGACATTGCCCAGCCGATCGCTGCGGCAATGATCACCAGCAGCGGCACGCCGAACATCAGCAGCGGGCGCAGCAGGTTGCGGCGCGGCTTTTCCGCGAGTGCGGGCTCGGCGGCGGTTTCGATGCGGGGATCGGCTTCAGCCATTCGCGGCCTCGTTGGACTGGTCGGGGTTGAGGTTGGCGCGGAGCTGTTCGAGCAGCGCGTGGAGCTGGACCTGATCGTCGGGGCTGATCCCCACGGCGGCATCGACGAACAGCGCGTCGGCGATGGTCTTGAGCTGGAGCAGGATCGGCTGGGCAGCTTCGGTCAGGTGGATGCGCCACACGCGGCGGTCGCCCGGATCGCGGCGGCGCTCGACCCAGCCGGCTTCTTCGAGCCGGTCGATCATCCGGCCGAGCGTGATCGGTTCAACTTCGAGCAATTCGGCGAGCATGCCCTGATTGCTGCCCTCATGCCGTTTGAGCACGCTGAGCGTCCGCCATTGCTGGCGGGTGACGCCGATGAGCCGTGCGCGTTCGTCGAAGCGCTTGCGGAGCAGGCGGGACACGTCGCTGATCAAAAATCCGAGTGAGTCGGTCATAAGCGGCGATATAATAAGCATGCTTATAGAAAGCCAGCGCTATAGGTTGCGATCTGCGACCTATGCGATTGCACGCAACGCAACCGGCGCGGGTTTCGCGCGGGGCCAATTCGGTGCATCAGGGTTGGCATGACCGAGACTTTTGAGACGTTCGATGGCCAGCGGCTGGCCTGGCGCGAGATGGGCGAGGGGCGGGCGGTGTTGCTAATCCACGGCTTTTTCTCTGACGCGGACACCAACTGGATCAAATATGGCACCGCCGAGAAGCTGGTCGCCGCGGGCTTTAGGGTCATCATGCCGGACCTGCGCGCGCACGGGGAGAGTGCGAAGCCGCACGATCCTGCGGCCTATCCGCCCGACGCGCTTGCGAGCGACGCGGAGGCGCTGATCGCGCATCTGGGGCTAACCGACTATGATCTCGGCGGCTATTCGCTCGGCGCGCGGACGATTGTTCGCGTGCTGGCGCGCGGGATTGCACCCGCGCCGCGCCGTGTGGTGCTGTCCGGGCTGGGCGATGAGGGCGTGACCGATACCGGGCGCCGCGTCGGCCATTTCCGCAGCGTGCTGACCGGCTTTGGCAGTTTCGTGCGCGGGGACCGGGAGTTCATGGCGCAGGCGTTCCTGAAGACCACCGGCGGCGATCCCAAGGCGCTGCTCGGCATCCTCGACACTTTTGTCGATACGCCGCCCGAAGCGGTGGCGATGCTCGACGTGCCGGTGCTCGTTGTGGCGGGGGCAGAGGATGACGAAGTGGGCTCGTTCACCGGCCTCACCGCGATGCTCCCCGATGCGCGCTTCGTCGAAATACCGGGCAATCACATGAGCGCGGTGACGCGGCCCGAGCTTGGCGACGCGATCGTAACATTTCTGACTGCTTGACCCCATCGGAGGGCAGGCGCACTCTTCCCCCATTCACATTCAACCAATCGAGGGATTGATGATCCGCACCGGAATTTCGACGATCGCGCTTGCCGTGTTGCTGGCGGCCCCGGCCTTTGCGCAGAGCCAGAAGGCGGCGACCCCGACGGCGGCCGAAGCCGACGCATTCGTGGCGCGTGCGACCAAGGAGTTCGAGGAATTCTCGATCGACGATGCGCGCATCCAGTGGCTGTATGCGACCTATATCAACGACGACACGTCGGCGCTGGTGGCCAAGAGCGGTGCCAAGGGTACCGAACTGGCGGTGAAGTTTGCGCTGGAAGCGGCGAAATATGACAAGGCGAAGGGCCTGTCGCCTGACACCAAGCGCCAGCTCGACATCCTGCGCAGCGCGATCACCTCGCCCGCGCCGACGCGTGACGGTGCGGCGTCGGCGCTCGCCAAGCTGCAGACCGACATGCAGACGGTCTATGGCACCGGCAAGGGCACGCTGAACGGCAAGCCGCTGAACGGCAGCGACATCGAGGCGGCGATGGGCACCAGCCGCAACCCCGATGAGCTGAAGGAAATGTGGACCAGCTGGCACGACACTGTCGGCGCGCCGCAGCGTCAGGATTATCAGCGCTCCGCCGGGCTGCTGAACGAAGGCGCGCGCGAGCTGGGCTTCAAGGATGTCGGCGCGATGTGGCGGTCGAATTACGACATGCCGCCGGAGGAGTTCGCGAAGCTCACCGACAAATTGTGGAACGAGGTGAAGCCGCTCTATGAGTCGCTGCACACCTATGTGCGGTGGAAGCTGCACGAGAAATATGGCGACGCGGTCCAGTCGAAGACCGGGCCGATCCGTGCCGACCTGCTCGGCAATATGTGGGCGCAGGAATGGGGCAATATCTATGACGTCGTCGCGCCGGCGGGGTCGGGCGATCTCGGCTTTGATGTAGGCGAGCTGCTCGTCGCCAAGGATTATGACGCGATCAAGATGGTCAGGACTGGCGAGGGCTTCTACTCCTCGCTCGGGCTTGAGCCGATGCCGGAGACGTTCTGGAAGCGCTCGCAGTTCGTGAAGCCGGCCGACCGCGAGGTGCAGTGCCATGCGTCGGCGTGGAATCTCGACAATGTCGATGATCTTCGCATCAAGATGTGCATCAAGGTGAATGGCGACGATTTCGTCACGATCCACCATGAGCTGGGTCACAATTACTACCAGCGCGCCTATAACAAGAAGCCGCTGCTGTACCGCAACGGCGCCAATGACGGCTTCCACGAGGCGATCGGCGATTTCGTCGCGCTGTCGATCACGCCGGATTACCTCGTCTCGATCGGCCTGCTCGATGAGAGCAAGGTGCCGAGCGCGGACAAGGACACCGGGCTGTTGCTGCGTCAGGCGATGGACAAGGTCGCGTTCCTGCCGTTCGGCCTGCTGATCGACAAATGGCGCTGGGGTGTGTTCTCCGGCGGGATCCCGGCCACCGGCTATCAGGGCGCGTGGGATGCGCTGCGTCTGCAATATCAGGGCATCACCCCGCCGGTGAAGCGCGATGAGACCAAGTTCGATCCGGGTGCGAAATATCACATCCCGGCGAACGTGCCGTACACCCGCTACTTCCTCGCGCGACTGCTGCAGTTCCAGTTCTACAAGGCGGCGTGCGATCAAGCCGGGTGGACCGGGCCGCTCCACCGCTGTTCCTTCTATGACAATAAGGAGGTCGGCGCGAAGCTGAACGCGATGCTGGAGATGGGCGCTTCGAAGCCCTGGCCCGACGCGCTTGAGGCGTTCACCGGCAGCCGCGAGATGTCGGGCGCGGCGATGGTCGAATATTTCGCGCCGTTGAAGACGTGGCTCGACGAGCAGAACAAGGGCAAGCCGACCGGCTGGTAACGAAAAGGGCCGCCGCGAGGATCTCGCGGCGGCCCATTTTCGATGGCGAGAGCGCGGGGGTTACTTGCCCGGCTTGTCCTTCGACTTGTCGGCGTCGCTGGGGCCGCCCTGACCCTTTTGCACCGCGTAAAAGATGCCGGCGACGGCTGCGCCGATCGCGGCGACTCCGCCGATCACGGTCGCGAAGAAGTTGCGGTCGCCCATCTTCTCACGCGTCTCGGCAACGAACTGCACGGGGGCGGATTCGGTGACGGTTTGCGCGGCGCTCTGGGCTGCCGACGAGACCTTGGCTGCGGCCGCCTCGACCGCGGCGCGCGGGCGGCTGCTGGTTGCAGTCTTGCGCGTCGATGCGCGTGGCTTGGCGCTCGCGGCCGGCTTGCGCGTCGCGGCGGAGCGGCGTGGGGGCGGTGCCTTGTCAGCGGCGGCCGGAGCCTTGGCGGTAGCAGGCTTGCGCGCGGGTGCCGTGGCCGGCGTAGAGGGCTTTTCGATCGCGACGGGCGCCTCAGCGGCTGGCTTGGGCGCGACCTTGGGCTTTGCCGGAGCCTTGGGCTTGGCGGGAGCCTTGGCCTTCGCTGGCGCCTTGGCCGGGACGGCTTCCTTCGCTTCCCCCGCCTTAGCCGCAGGCTTCGCTGCCGCCTTGCGTGGCTTGGCAGCGGCCTTGGCTTCGGTCGGGGTGTCGGCGTCGTTCGATGTGGTCGGGGCTTTCGCCATCACGCAACTCCAGTGGTTTCGTGTCTGTAACCAACCTGAGGCAAATCGGTTTCCCGCGTCAATGAAAAGCGCGTGTTCGGCCCGAACTTACCGGAAGGGCGGCTCATTGAACGCGCGCAGCTTGCGACTGTGGAGCTTTGCGCCCTCGCGCCGCAATTCTTCGCAGGTTTCGATGCCGATCTTGAGATGCTCGGCGATCGCGCGCTCGTAGAAGCGGTTGGCCTGGCCGGGCAACTTGAGTTCGCCATGCAGCGGCTTGTCCGACACGCACAGCAGCGTGCCGTAGGGAACGCGGAAGCGATAGCCTTGTGCGGCGAGCGTCGCGCTCTCCATGTCCACCCCGACCGCGCGGCTGAGCGAGAAACGCAGAGCCGAGCGCGAGAAGCGCAGTTCCCAGTTGCGGTCGTCGGTAGTGACGATCGTCCCGGTGCGCAGGCGGCGCTTGAGCTCGTCGCCCGACTGGCCCGATACCGTCTCCGCCGCGCGGGCGAGCGCCTGCTGCACTTCGGCGATGGCAGGGATCGGGATTTCCGGCGGGAGCACCTCGTCGAGCACATGGTCGTCGCGCAGATAGGCATGGGCGAGGACATAGTCGCCGATGCGCTGGCTCGGGCGCAGGCCACCGCAATGGCCGATCATCAACCATGCCTCCGGGCGCAGCACAGCGAGGTGGTCGGTGATCGTCTTGGCGTTGGACGGGCCGACGCCGATGTTCACCAGCGTGATGCCGCTGCCGTCCTCGGCCATCAAATGCCATGCCGGCATCTGGTGACGCCGCCACGCGCTGTCGGTCAGCAGCATTTCGGGATCGTCGCCAGCCTTGAAAATCATGCCGCCCGGGCCGGACACGCCGGTAAAGCGGCTGCCTTCGCCAACCTGCTCCGCCGCCCAGCTGACGAATTCATCGACATAGCGATGATAGTTGGTGAACAGGATGTACTGCTGCACATGCTCGGTCGGCGTGCCGGTATAGTGGCGCAACCGCGCGAGGCTGAAATCGGTGCGCAGTGCGTCGAACAGCGCGAGCGGGCGGGTGCCATCCTGGCTGATCCAGCTGCCGTCGGCGATCTCGTCGCCGATATGCGCCAGCTCGGTCGCGGGGAAATGCCGCGCGAGTTCGAGCACCGACACCTGATCCATCTTCAGCACATGGCTGGGGTCGATGACGTAGGGGAAGGGGATTTCCTGTCGTCCGGTGGTCGCGGTGACCTCGACGTCATAATCCTCGATCAGCAGCGTCAACTGCTCGATCAGATAATCGGCGAACATCGCGGGGCGAGTGACGCTGATTGCATAGTCGCCGGGCTCGACGAGGCGGCCAAAGCTGCGGGCAGGGGTCGGGCGATCGACCTCGTTGCGGTAGCGGACGCGGATTTCGGGATAGGCGAAGCTGCCGTCGTGACGGTGCTGCGGATCCGGGGCGATCCCCTGGGTCAGATAGAGATCGAGGGCCTCACGCAGGCGGGTGACGGAGGCGGTGTGCAGCCGATCCAGTTCGGCGACGATTGTTTCTGCTTGTGTCATCTTCAACGGCTAATTTGCCGCGATGACATTGGCAAGCGTCGATGGGGCAGTCGACGAAGGAGGCGATGTCGCTTTCGCGGCACGCCGATCGCGGGGATCGACGTGCCGCAAAGCGTCACTTCGCGTCGTCGTCCTTGTCGAGCAGCTTGCTGATGCCGAATGCGGCACCCGCAACTGCGGCGGCCGCGCCTGCAGCAATCGCGGCGGTCGCGACCGGGTTCTTCTTGGCCGCTTCCACCAGATCGTCGACAACATCGCCGATCGTCTCACCGGCGTCGGAAAGTGCTTCCTTGGCCTGGCTGAACAGCGTGTCCTCGCTGGCGGTTTCGGTCGTCGCCGGAGTGGCGGCGGGCTTGGTCTCGGTGGTCATTTCGGGGTCTCCCTTCCACAGTGACAACAGCTTCGCCGCACACCGGTTCCACCGTCAACGGTAAACCGGCGCGCGACTGAAACGGTTAGTCTTCCGATCCCGGTTGATCGTCAATCCGGGCAAGACCCCATGGCGTCAGAGATTCTCGAGCAGATGCTCGGCCGAGCTGACCTTGAACTCGCCCGGTGCTTCGACGTGGAGCTGTTCGACCACGCCGTCGTTGATCAGCATCGAATAACGCTGGCCGCGCGTGCCCATGCCGAACTTGCTGCCATCGAACTCGAGGCCGACCGCCTTGGCAAAGGCACCATTGCCGTCCGACAGCATGGCGATGTCGCCGGCATCGGCGCCCTTCGCCCACGCGCCCATCACGAACGCGTCATTGACCGCAGTGCATGCGATTTCGTCCACGCCCTTGGCCTTCAGCTCCTCGGCCTTCTCGACATAGCCGGGCAGGTGGCGCGCCGAGCAGGTCGGGGTGAACGCGCCGGGGACCGAGAACAGCGCGACCTTGCGGCCCGCGAAATACTCGTCCGAGCTGACCTGCTCAGGCCCGCTTTCGGTCGCCTTGACGAAGGTGGTGCTGGGAATGCGCTCGCCGATCTGGATCGTCATCTGGGTTTCCTCTCTCTCCGCGGAACTGCGGCTTGCCGTCCAAGTGGCATGGTTGTCGGGATTTTCAAGCGTGGCGGAGTGCAAGCCATGCGCCTATGTTGACGCGCGATGGACGATAGCAGCTTTCTGACCGGGCAGATCCTGCTCGCTTTGCCGGGTATAGGCGATCCGCGGTTCGAGCGCGCGGTGATTGCGATGTGCGCGCATGACGATCAGGGCGCGCTGGGCGTGGGGATTGGCCATGAGATCGAAGGGCTGAGCTTTCACGAACTGCTCGGGCAATTCGAGATCGATCCGGGTGTCGCGCCGGATGCACCGGTCCACTATGGCGGCCCGGTCGAGCCGCGACGCGGATTCGTGGTGCATTCGACCGACTGGGGCGGACAGGACACGATCGATGTCGCCGGGCGCTGGGCGCTGTCCGGGACCGTCGACGTGCTGCGCGCCATTGCCGACGGGACCGGCCCGTCGCGCTGGATCGTCGCGCTCGGCTATGCCGGTTGGGCCGAGGGGCAGCTCGACGAAGAGATGACGCGGCACGGATGGTTCAACGTTCCGGGCGACGCGGCGCTTCTGTACGACAACACTGCCGATCGCCGCTGGGAACGCAGCTTCGCCCGCGCCGGCATCGATCCACGGCTGTTGTCGAGCGGCGCGGGGACGGCCTGATCGCATTGCGCGCACCTATCGGGCTGACAGCGGACGCGAGACGGGGCAGGAGCGGGGCATGAACCACCCCCTCGACCGCCCGATCTGGTCCGCGCTGACGAGCGGCTGGACTCATCTCGCCGAAGGCAGCCCCGCCGCGTGGCGGATTGACCGAGCGGTTGGCCTGTTCGGTGCGGCGGCGGATGACTCGCCCGAAAGCCTTGCCGCGCTCGCCGACCTTGTGCCCGAGGATGGCGAGTTGTGGCTGGTTGAGCGTGAGCCTGCCCCTGCGCCACAGGGAACGCGGGTGGCGCGGGAGGGGCTGGCGGTGCAGATGGTGCTCGACACCCTGGTCACCGCCGACCGCACGCCGCCGGTGATCGCGCCGCTGGGCGAAGCCGATGGTGATGCGATGTTCGCGCTGGCGATGCGCACCGAACCGGGGCCATATGTCCGCCACAGCCATCGCCTCGGCGGCTTTGTCGGCGTGCGTGTCGATGGACAGCTGGTCGCGATGGCGGGCGAGCGGATGCGGATGCCGGGCTATGCCGAGATCAGCGCCGTGTGCACCGATCCCGACTGGCGCGGTCGCGGGCTGGCCGGGCATCTGACGCGGCATGTTGCTCAAGCAATATTGGCGCGGGGCGAGACGCCATTCCTGCACTGTTATGCCAGCAACATCCGCACTGTCGCGCTCTATGAAGCGATGGGATTCCGCATCCGGACGGAGATCCGCGCACCCATATTGGTACGCGATGCGCCATAACTTCGTAAAGGACATATAAAGATATCTTTATGTTTCATTTGCACATCGCACGCTGATCGGCTAGGGGCGCGCGCAGAGCCGCGGGCATGCTGCGGCGACACCGTTCATTAGCCGGAGAAAGATCGTGGCCACCGCGCTCGACAAGACCGATTACGTCATTCAGGACCTCAGCCTCGCCGATTTCGGTCGCAAGGAAATCGACATCGCCGAAACCGAAATGCCGGGCCTGATGGCGCTGCGCGAGGAATTCGGCGCGAGCAAGCCGCTCAAGGGTGCGCGCATCACCGGCTCGCTGCACATGACGATCCAGACCGCCGTGCTGATCGAGACGCTGGTCGAGCTGGGCGCCGATGTGCGCTGGGCGACCTGCAACATCTATTCGACCCAGGACCATGCCGCCGCCGCGATTGCCGCCGCCGGCATCCCGGTGTTCGCCATCAAGGGCGAGACGCTTGAGGAATATTGGGACTACGTGATCCGCATCTTCGACTGGGGTCAGGACCAGACCTGCAACCTGATCCTCGACGATGGCGGCGACGCCACCATGTTCGCGCTGTGGGGCGCGCGCGTTGAGGCGGGTGAAGAGCTGTTCACGCCGTCGAACGAGGAAGAGGAAATCTTCGTCGCGACGCTCAAGCGCTTCCTGGCCGATCGCCCGGGCTACCTGACCAAGACCGTCGCCGCGATCAAGGGCGTGTCGGAAGAGACCACCACCGGCGTGCATCGCCTGTATGAGCTGTCGAAGAAGGGCAAGCTCCCGTTCCCGGCGATCAACGTCAACGACAGCGTGACCAAGTCGAAGTTCGACAACCTCTATGGTTGTAAGGAATCGCTGGTCGACGCGATCCGTCGCGCGACCGACGTCATGCTGGCCGGCAAGGTCGCCTGCGTCGCCGGCTTCGGCGATGTCGGCAAGGGTTCGGCGCAGTCGCTCCGCAATGGCGGCGCGCGCGTGCTGGTCACCGAGGTCGATCCGATCTGCGCACTGCAGGCGGCGATGGAAGGCTTTGAAGTCGTGACGATGGAAGAGGCCGCGACCCGCGCCGACATCTTCGTCACCGCGACCGGCAACGAAGGCGTGCTGACCGTCGATCACATGCGCGCGATGAAGAACATGGCGATCGTGTCGAACATCGGTCACTTCGACAGCGAGATCGAGATCGCTGGCCTCAACAACATGAAGTGGACCGAGATCAAGCCGCAGGTCGACGAGGTCGAGTTCCCCGATGGCAAGAAGATCATCATCCTGTCCAAGGGCCGTTTGGTGAACCTGGGCAACGCGACCGGCCACCCGTCGTTCGTGATGTCGACGTCGTTCACCAACCAGGTGCTGGCACAGATCGAGCTGTGGACCGGCGCGGACAAGTACAAGAACGACGTGTACGTCCTGCCCAAGCATCTCGACGAGAAGGTCGCTGCGCTCCATCTGGAGAAGCTGGGCGTCAAGCTGACCAAGCTGAGCCAGAAGCAGGCCGATTACATCGGCGTTCCGGTCGAGGGTCCGTACAAGCCGGATCACTACCGCTACTAAGCGGCGGTCAGTCCTAAACAGAAAGGGGGCGCTTCCGGGATCGGGAGCGCCCCTTTTTTATGCGCTTTGGGGATTATGTGGATGGGTGCGGGTTTTCCGCAGCCGCACCATGTCTTAAGAGCCGTCCTATGCAGCATGGTGGCCGCCGTTGATCGAGATTTCCCAAAGTGCGGCGACGCTGGCCGGCGCCGGTCTGGCGGTGCTGGTCGCGGGTGCTGCGGGTATGTTGTTCGCCGGCCTGCGCGCGCGGTCGCGGGCGGGGCAGTTGAGCGACGCGAACGCGCGGCTGCTTGCGCTGGCGGCGGGGTCGCCGGCGTTGGCGATGATCGTGCGGGCGGATGGACGGATCGAATTGTCGATCGCGCTCGCCAATTTGTTCGGGTTCGACGCGGTGCCGGCCCATTTTTCCGACCTGATCGATAATGACGCGGTGCTGGCGCCTGAAGACGCGCGGGCGCTGGATCAGGAGGTGAGCGCGGCGCAGCGGGCGGGCAAGCCGTTCCGGATGATCGTGCCGGTGCGCGGGGCGAGCCGGACGCTGCTCGCGACCGGCGTCCGCGCGCCCGATGCGGTGCGCGCGCCGGGCGGGGCGGTGCTTTGGTTCCTCGATGCGACCGAGCCGAGCGAGGAAGTGGCGCGCTTTGCGGCGGAGGCGGATCGCTATCGCGTCGCGTTCGATGCGCTGACCGGCCTCATTCAATCCGCGCCGATGCCGATGTGGTATCGCGATCCCGAGCTGCGCATCGCGATGGTCAACAACGCCTATGTCGAGGCGGTCGAGGGCAAGGATGCCGAGCAGGTCGTCGCCTCGGGCGTTGAACTGGTCGATGCCTCTGCGCCCGGCGGGCCGCTCGCCAGCGCGGCGCATGCGCGCGAGGTGGGTGCGCCGCAGATGGTCAAGCTGCCGGCGACGATCGGGGGCAAGCGGCGCACGCTGCACATCCATGACGTGCCGCTGCCGACCGGTGGGGTCGCGGGCTTTGCCGTGGATGTCGAGGAATTGGAACAGGCGCGCGGCGGGATCAAGCGCGCGGCCGAGGCGCAGCGCGCGATGTTCGACCGGCTGTCGGCAGGCGTGGCGCAGTTCGGGCCGGATCGCGCGCTGGTGTTCTGCAACCAGCCGTTCCGGCGCATTTTCGAGCTGAAGAACGAGTGGCTGGCCGACCGGCCCGAGTTCGACCGCATCCTCGAGCGGATGCGCGAGGCCAACCGCTTGCCGGTGGTGCGCGACTTTCCCGGGTGGAAGAATGAGCGGCGCGAATGGTTCCTGGCGGCGGAGAGCGCGCGCGAGGAAAACTGGACGCTGCCCGGCGGTACCCATTTGCGCGTCGTTGCCCAGCCTTTGCCCGAGGGCGGGTTGCTGACGATTTTCGAGGATCTGACCGAGCAGGTGCAGCTGGCGAGCGCGCGAGACACGCTGTTGCGGGTGTGCACCGCGACGTTCGACAATCTGTTCGAGGGGTTGGGCGTCTTCTCCGCCGATGGGCGGCTGCAGCTGTGGAACAACCGGTTCAAACAGGCCTGGGGGTTCGACGACGCGTTCATCACCGGGCATCCGCGGGTCGATGCGCTGGCCAAGGAAGCAGCAGGCAAGCTTGCCAAGCCGGGTCGCGCGGCGCTGATCGGCGATCTGGTGCGTGCGGCGACGGTCGAGCGGCAGCAGCGCGGCGGGTCGATCGACTTTGCCGACGGTCGGATTTTCGAGGTCGCGGCGGTGCCGCTGCCCGATGGCAACGCGCTGTTCACGATGCTGGACATTTCGGACCGGCGGCGGATCGAGAATGCGCTGCGTGAGCGCAACGACGCGCTGGAGGCGGCGGACCGGATCAAGACCGCGTTCGTTGCCAGCATGAGCTATGAGCTGCGCACCCCGCTGACGTCGATCAAGGGCTTCGCCGAGATGCTCTACAACGGCTATGCCGGGGCACTTCCGGAGACGGCGGTGGAGTATTCGGGCGCGATTCTGGAGTCGGTCGGGCGGCTCGGCGACCTGGTCGACGATGTGCTCGACCTGACCCGCGATGGCGGGGCGCTGGCGCGGGAGGTGGTCGATCTCGAACTGGTCGCGGGCGCGGCGGTCGAGAATGTCCAGCCGTCGATCAAGGCGAAGAAGATCGAGCTGGTGGTCGAGATTCAGGGCAGCGCGGGCAGCATCCAGGGCGATCCGCGCCGCATCCGCCAGATTGTCGAGAATCTGCTACGCCATGCGGTGAGCGGGACCGGCGAGGGCGGTCGGGTGCTGCTGCACATCGACGGGTCGGACACGCGGGCGCGGATCGTCGTGTCGGATGACGGCCCCGGCATGGCGGAGGCGGTTGCGGCCAAGGCGTTCGACCGCTTCGCGCAGGCCGGGATCAGTCGCAATGGCGAGCGCGCGCTGCAACTTGGCCTGCCGCTCGCCAAGCAGTTCGTCGAGGCGCATCGCGGTACGATCGAGCTGGTGTCGGAGCCGGGGCAGGGGACGATGGTGGTCGCGGAGCTGCCGCGCGCATGATCACGCTGGCCGATGCTGCCGCGACGCAGGCGTTTGGGCGCGCGCTCGCGGCGCAAGTGCGGCCGGGCGATGTCGTGGCGCTGTCGGGGCAGCTGGGCGCGGGCAAGACCAGCATCGCGCGCGGGCTGCTCGCGGCGCTGGGGCTGGAGGGTGAAGCGCCGTCGCCGAGCTATGCAATCGTCCAGCCCTATGACCCGCCCGAGGTCGCGTTTCCGGTGCTGCATGTGGACCTCTATCGCATCGACGATCCGGACGAGGCCGAGGAACTGGGGCTGGAGGATGCGCGCGGCGATTCGCTGCTGCTGGTCGAATGGCCCGAGCGGCTGCCCGATGCCTGGTGGGCGGATGCCCTGTGGCTGACACTGACGATCGAAGCCGATGGGTCGCGTGGCTTGACAGCGCGGGTACCGGCGGCATGGAAGGACCGATGGCCCCTGCAAGCGATGGCGTGATTTCGCCCCCCGACATGAACCCGCCCGCACGGGCTCCGCATTTCCTGGCCGAGATCGGCTGGGGGGATGGCGAGATCCTGCCGCTGGCGGGGGACGCGTCGTTCCGGCGTTACTTCCGGGTGCAGGCACCGGGGCGCAGCGCGATCCTGATGGACGCACCGCCGCCGCATGAGGACCCGCGCCCGTTCATCTCGATCGCGCGCTGGCTGACCGATCGCGGCTTTGCTGCGCCGACGATCTATGGCGAGGATCTCGACACGGGACTGGTGCTGATCGAGGATTTCGGCGACGCGCGGTTGCGCGAGACCGTCGATGCCGCGCCCGAGAGCGAGTTGCGGCTGTACGAGGCCGCGATCGACGTACTGATCCGGCTGCGCGGGCATGAAGCGGCGGCCATCGACCCCTATGACGTCGACACCTGCCAACGTGAGGCGGCGTTGCTGACGGACTGGTATTGCCCGGCGATCGGGGTCGAGGCGGATGTCGAAGGCTATCGCGCGGCGTGGGATGCGGTGCTGGCCCCGACGCTGCAGGGCCAGCGGGTGACGGTGCTGCGCGACTATCATGCCGAAAACCTGATGCTGATCGAGGGCAGCGAGACGCTCGGCCTGCTCGATTTCCAGGACGCGCTGGCGGGGCATCCGGCTTATGACCTTGTCTCGCTGCTGCAGGACGCGCGGCGCGATGTGCATCCCGATCTGGAGGCGGCGATGCTCGACCGTTATCGCCGGATTACCGGGGCGGATCAGGCGTTCGTCGATGCCTATCATGTGCTCGGCGCGCAGCGGAATGCGAAGATCATCGGCATCTTCACCCGGCTGTGGCAGCGCGACGGCAAGCCGCGTTATCCCGGGCTGTGTCCGCGCGTGTGGGGCTATCTGGAGCGCGACCTTCAGCATCCGGCGCTCGCCCCGGTGAAGGCGTGGTTCGACGCGAACATCCCTGCGCATCTGCGCGGCGACCCGATGGTGGTGGTGCAGGCGTGAGCGCGAAGAAAACGCTGGCGATCCGGCCGATCCCGGCCGGTGCCGTGCCGCGCACCGCGATGGTGATGGCCGCGGGGCTGGGTAAGCGCATGCGCCCGCTGACCGCGACACGGCCCAAGCCGTTGGTCGAGGTCGCGGGCAAGCCGTTGATCGACCATGTGTTCGACCGGCTGCGCAGCGCGGGCGTCGAACGCGCGGTGGTCAATGTCCATTATCTTGCCGATGCGCTGGAGGCGCATGTCACCCATCGGGTGAAGGATATCGAGGTGCTGGTGTCCGACGAGCGCAAGCAGCTGATGGAGACCGGCGGCGGGCTGGTGCAGGCGCGCGACATGCTGGGCGATGACCCCTTTGTCTGCGTCAACAGCGACAATCTGTGGATCGACGGCCCGATCGACGCGATCCGCCAGCTGGCGGCGGCGTGGGACGATGACCGGATGGACGCGCTGCTGCTGCTCGTTCCGCTCGCCCGCGCGCATTGCCATGGCGGGCAGGGGGACTTTCACCTCGACCCGTTCGGCAAGATCGTCGGACGGCGCAAGCCGGGGCGGTTGGCGCCGTTCGTCTATACCGGGGTGCAGATCCTCTCACCGCGCGTGATCCGCGACTGGCCGGAGGGGGCGTTCTCGACGAACCTGTTCTGGCAGCGCGCGATGGAGGCCGGACGGGCGTTTGGCGTGGTCCATCAGGGGCTGTGGTTCGATGTCGGCAGTCCGCCGGCGATTGCGGCGACCGAGGCGGTGTTGGCGGATGGGTGAGGGCACGAAGAGCCTGAACATCCATTTCTGACAGACGACAATCGCGCTGCTTTTCCGCATGATGGGGCGATGGCTGTCCGTAAAACCCTGCTGATGGCATTGGCGCTCGCGGTCGTTTCGCCTGCGAACGCGCAGCAATGGCCTGTGCCGGTGGCCGCCCGGGAAGCATCCGAGCGCAACGACCACCGTCAGGCAGCGGCGACGATCCTTGCCGAGCTGAAACAATGCGAAGTGGGCGAGCCATCCCGCTGCGCGCTGCTGTTGATGTGGGCGGGGTCCGAGACGTTCCAGTTCGATTATCAGGCGGCTGAACGGCTTGCGCGAAGGGCCGTCACGCTGTCTGCCCCACCCGACGGCAAGTCCTATCCTGATCGCGCGCATGCGCTGGACTTCTTGGCTTTGACGCTCGGCACACAAGGCCGGTTCGTTGAAGCGGAGGCGCCCCGACGCGCGGCGCTGGCGCTGCTCGAGCAGACTTTGCCCGAAGCCGATTTGCGGGTTGCAGACGGTTATAATCAGCTGGCCGGCGTTCTGGATCGGCTGAGCCGCCATAGCGAGGCAGAGGTATTTCTTCGGCGTATGCTGCTGCTGCATGAGCGCCATCGGCCGCCGGGGCATTTGTTGATCGCGATGAGCTACAACAACCTCGCAGACAATCTTGCGAGTCAGGCCCGTTACGTCGATGCGGAGCCATTTTATCGCAAGGCAATGGTGCTGCGGGAGCAATTGTCGCCGTCCAATCCATCCGCACTCGCCGCGAGCTACGAAGGATTGGGGCGGGCGTTGATCAACATGTCCCGCGCCGACGAAGCCGAGCCGCTGTTGCGACGTGTCATCGACATTCGCATCAAGACGTTCGGGGCAGAGGAGTATATCGTCGCGTGGAGCTACGACAATCTCGCTATGCTCCTGGAAAATCGCGGTGATCTTCGTGAAGCCGAGGCGCTGCGCCGGAACTCATTGGAAATTCAGGAGGCACACTGGCCCGCTGGCCACCTTACGATTGCTGCTGGTCAATCGATGCTGGCGACCAACCTGGATCTGCAGGCGCGGTACGTTGAGGCCGAGCCGCTGCACCTTAAAGCGATTGCGGCATACGCCGCCGTGACGCCGGAGGATTCGCCAGCGATGGCGGATCTCTACGACAGTCGTGCCTTCAACCTGGAGGGACAGGATCGCGACGAGGAAGCCGAGCAGTTCTATCGGCGATCGCTTCGTGCCCGGGCAACGCTGCCAGCAGCCCACCCCAGACGGATTTTCGGCTACCGGTCATTGGCGGGGTATCTTCGCGATCACGATCGTTCGTGGCCCGAGGTTCGTTCGCTGTATCGTGCCGCGCAGGCTGGCATCTTTGACCGCCTCGCCACCTATTCGAGTTTCGACCGTGAAGCGCAGATCGAACTGAGGGACTACCAGCCGGTGTTCACCGGGCGGGTGCGTGCTGCATGGACGCTATCGAATATGCCCGCCCGCCCATAATCGCCTTGGCGAGGACGGCGCATGGCGGCTACGCATTGGCGGATGACCACCCGCCTCAACTTCTACACCATCCCGCCGCATCGGGCCTTTGCCGATGCGCTCGCGCAGGGGTTGATCCGGCGGCATGGGGGCGATCCGTTGCGGCTGGCGCGGGGGGTGGTGCTGGTGCCGACCAATCGCGCCAAGCGGACGATCACCGATGCGTTCGTGCGGGCGAGCGGGGGTGGGTTGTTGTTGCCGCGCATGGTGGCGATTGGCGATCCCGAGCTGGATGAGGCGGCGGGTCCGTTTCTCGATCCCGCCGACGATGACGCGCCGATCCCGCCCGCGGTCGATCCGTTGCAGCGGCGGATGATTCTGGCGCGGCTGATCGAGGCGCATGACCGCAGCGTCGATGCGGCGGAGGCGGTGCGGCTGGCGGGGGATCTGGGGCGGACGCTCGACCAGATGCTGGTCGAGGAGATCGCGCCGAGCGCGCTGCGCGACGTGGTGCTGCTCGATCACCTGACTGTGCATTGGCAGCGCGCGCTCGACCTATTCGAAATCATTCTCGAGAAGTGGCCGCAAGCGCTTGAACGGCTTGGTCGGATCGACCTGGCCGAGCGGCGCAACCGCTTGCTCGACCGGGTGGCGGCGCGGTGGCGGGCGGAGCCGCCCGAGCGCTTTGTCTGCGCGGCGGGGATTACCACGAGCGCGCCCGCGATTGCGCGGCTGCTGCGCGTGGTTGCGGGATTGCCGCAGGGGCAGGTGGTGCTGCCGGGCGTCGATCTGGCGATGGCGGACGAAGAATGGGCGATGCTGGGGCCGTTCCCGGCTGACCCGGTCAGCGGACGGCGCAAGCGCAGCCTGGAGACGCATCCGCAATTCCATCTGAAGCTGCTGATCGACCGGATGGGGGTGCAGCGCGGCGAGTTCGAGAGCTGGCGCGTCGCGACCGAGCTGGACGCGCCGCCCGCGCGCAGCAAGGCGATTGCGAGCGCGATGATGCCCGCCGAGCGCACGACCTTGTGGAGCGACCTGCCCGCTGGCGAACGGCGGCTGGCGGGGGTGCGCGTGCTGGAGGTCGCGACCCCGGCGGAGGAGGCACAGGGGATTGCGCTGGCGTTGCGGCAGGCGCTGGAGGAGCCGGGGCGGACGGCGGCGCTGGTGACGCCGGATCGCGCGCTGGCCAAGCGGGTGGCGGCGCATTGCGCGCGTTGGGGCATCGCGATCGACGATTCCGCCGGGTCGGCGCTGGCGATCCTGCCGCCGGGGACGCTGTTGCTGGCGCTGGCCGAGGCGGCGGCGCAGGGGTTTGCGCCGATGGCGTTGCTGGCGCTGCTCAAACATCCGCTGGTGCGCGCGGGGGAGGCGCGGATCGGGTGGCTGGAGCAGGTGCGGTCGCTCGATCTGGCGTTGCGCGGGCCGAGGCCGCCTGCCGGGCTCGCGGGAGTAGCGGCGCATCTGGCCGATCCCGAGGGCTATGATGCGCGGACGCGGGGGCGGGCGATCGAGCCATGGGCGGAGATTGCGGCGCTGCTGGAGCCGATTGAGGCGGCGTTTGCGGCGGAGATGGTGCCGCCTGCTACGCTGCTGGCGCAGTTGCGCGAAGGGGCCGAGCGGCTGTGCGGCGAGCGGTTGTGGGCGGGCGTCGATGGGCGTGCGGCGGCGGCGTTGCTCGACGATCTGGAGCGTGAGGCGGTGCATGGGCCCGCGCTGATTGCGCCGGCGAGCCTGCCCGCATTGCTGCGCACGTTGATGGACGAGGTGGCGGTGCGGCCGCCGCAGGGCGGGCATCCTCGGCTCGCGATTCTCGGCGTGATCGAGGCGCGGTTGCATGCTGCCGATCTGGTGGTGCTGGGTGGGCTGAATGAGGGGGTGTGGCCGGGGCTGCCTGCGCCCGACCCGTGGCTGGCGCCGCGTATTCGCAGCGAGCTTGGCCTTCCGGGGCTGGAGCGGCGGATTGGCCTCGCGGCGCATGATCTGGCGCAGGGGCTGGGTGCGCGCGCGGTGCTGCTGACGCGGGCCAAGCGCGATGCGGGGGCACCGACGATCGCGTCGCGCTTCTGGTTGCGGCTGGAGGCGCTGTCGGGGGGGCTGGAGCGGGCGAGCGAGCTGGAGGCCTGGGCGCGGGCGATCGATGTGCCGGGGGTGCATGAACCGGTGACGCGGCCCGAGCCGTGCCCGCCGGTGGCGATCCGGCCGCGATCGATTCCCGTCACCGATGTCGATCGGCTGAAGGCCGACCCCTATGCCTTTTACGCCAAGCGGATGCTGCGGCTGCGCCCGCTCGATCCGGTCGATGCCGATCCGAGCGCGGCGTGGCGCGGGACGGCGGTGCATGACGCGCTGGAGCAATGGGCGCGGCACGATGGCTGTGACCCCGACGCGCTGGAGCCGCGCGTGCTGGAGATGCTGCGCGCGGCGCACCCGATGATGCGCGCGCTGTGGCAGCCAAGGTTGATCGAGGCGGTGCGCTGGATCGTGCGCGAGACGGCGGCGCATCCGGCGCGGCGCATCCTGGCGGTGGAGCAGGAGGGCGGGATCGACATTGCCGGGGTGCGGCTGACCGGCAAGTTCGACCGGATCGACGCGATGGGCGACGAGACGATCGGGATTGTCGATTACAAGACCGGCCAGCCTCCCAGTACGCGGGCGGTGCGCGCGGGGTATAGTTTGCAGCTGGGCCTGCTCGGCCTGATCGCCGAGCGGGGCGGGTTTGCGGGGATTTCGGGGCGGGCGAGTTGCTTCGAATATTGGTCGCTGGCGCGCAAGAATGGCGAGTTCGGCTATGTCGCGACGCCGGTCGATCCGGCGGAGAAATATGGGCGGATGAAGCCGGAGGAGTTCGTGCCGACGGCGGCGGAGAATTTCGCCGATACGGCGGGGCGGTATCTGACCGGGGGCGAGGCGTTCACTGCCAAGCTGCATCCGGAATATGCGCCCTATTCGGATTATGACCAGCTGATGCGCCGGGACGAATGGTATGGGCGGGAGCGGCGGTCTTGAGCGGGGTTTTGGTTCACGCGAAGGCGCGAAGGCGCGAAGAAGAAGTGATTCTTTCACGCAGAGACGCAGAGAGCGCAGAGATGATGGCCCGCCGCGTTAGCGGTTTCCATATTCTCAGCGGGGCCGCTGGGCGCAACATGCATGCGCTTCGCGCAGGGCCTAGCGTCTCTGCGCTCTCTGCGTCTCTGCGTGAACAAAAAGCCTTCGCGCCTTTGCGCCTTCGCGTGAACCAAAGCCGGGGAGTCGCGCATGTCGTCGGCTAACATCTCGGCACTCCCCCCGCTCGCCGGGAGCCAGGGCGCGGCGTCGCAGCCGGAGGCGAGCGTGTGGCTGTCGGCCAGCGCGGGGACGGGGAAGACTCAGGTGCTTGCCGCCCGCGTGTTCCGGCTGTTGCTGCGCGGGGTCGATCCGGGTGCGATCCTGTGCCTGACCTTTACCAAGGCGGGCGCGGCGGAGATGGCGGCGCGGGTGAGCGGGCGGCTCGCCTATTGGGTGCGGGCGAAGCGGACCGAGCTGTTTGCCGATCTGGAAGCGCTGGGCGAGCCGGCCGATGACGCGCAGATTGCGCTGGCGCGGACCTTGTTCGCCAGGGTGCTGGATGCGCCGGGCGGAGGATTGCGCATCCAGACGATCCACAGCTTTTGCCAGGCCTTGCTGTCGGCGTTTCCGGTCGAGGCGGGGCTGACTCCGGGGTTCCGGCCACTGGAGGCGCGCGAGGAGTCGGCGCTGGCGCGCGAGGCGCTGGCGGAGATGCTGGTGACCGCCGAGCGCGAGGGGCGCGGCTGGGTGATCGATGCGGTGGGCGCGTTGAGCTTGCGGCTGGGCGAGGGCAAGGCCGAGGCGTTTCTGAGCGCGTGTGCGCGCGCTCCCGAGGCGATGGCGGCGATGCCGAGCGGGATCCAGCCATGGTTGCGGCGCGCGTTCGGGCTGCCGTCGGGGGATGTCGCAGCGGCTGCGGCGGAGTGGTGCAGCGACGATGCGTTCGACGTGGACGGGCTGGCGCGGATTGCCGATGCCAATGACGCTTGGGGGACGGCGACGGGGACGCGCGATGCCGGCGTCGCGCGGGCTTGGCTGGCGGCGGACCCGGTGGCGCGGGTGGCGGGGCTGAGTGATCTGCGCAAGTTGGCGCTGACCGGCAAGGATGAGCCGCGCAAGGTGTCGGCGAAGCTGGCGGGGATCGACCCGGACTATGAATCGCTGCTGATCGCGCTGGGCGAGGCGTGTATCGCCGTTCAGGGGATGGTGGCGCGGGCGGGCTATGTCGATTGTCTGGCGCAAGGACTGGCGGCGGGGCGGGAGTATGCCGCGACCTATACCGCGGCGAAGCGGCGCGCGGGGGCGGTCGATTTCGACGATCTGATCGGCAAGGCGGTGGCGCTGCTGGAGCAGGACGGGATGGGCGACTGGATCCGCTACAAGCTGGATCAGGCGACCAGCCATGTCCTGATCGACGAGGCGCAGGACACCAATGTCGCGCAGTGGCGGATCGTGCGCGCGCTGGCCGACGAGTTCTTTGCCGGCGAGGGCGCGCATGGCGAGGAGGTGCGGACGATCTTTGCGGTCGGGGATTACAAGCAGGCGATCTTTGGCTTTCAGGGCACCGACCCGGTCAATTTCCGCGCGGCGCAGCAGCATTTCGATACACGCGCGGCGGGGGCGCTGGATACGCTGTCGCTGGTGCACAGCTTCCGCTCAACCGCGCCGGTGCTGGAGTTTGTCGATGCCGCGATCGACGCGCTGCCCCCGCCGGGGATGGGCGCATTTGCCGAGCCCGAGCCGCATGCCAGCCGGGTCGAAGGGCCGGGGACGGTGACGCTGTGGCCGCCGGTGGTAACGGGCGGCGACCCCGAGGATGAGGAAGGCTGGATCGACGATGCGACGCGCGAACTGGCCAACCGGATCGCGCGACAGATCCGCGAGTGGATCGGCACGCTGGAGCTGGAGAGCAAGGGGCGGGTGCTGCGGCCCGAGGATGTGATGATCCTGGTGCGGCGGCGCGGCGAGCTGGCGGGGCTGATCGTCGCGCGGCTTTATGCCGAGGGGGTGTCGGTGGCGGGGGTGGACCGGCTGCGGCTGAATGCGCCGCTGGCGGTGCAGGATTTGCTCGCGGCGGTGCGGTTCGCGTTGCAGCCGGACGATGATCTGTCGCTGGCGGCGTTGCTGGTGTCCCCGCTGATCGGGTGGACGCAGGATGAGCTGATGGTCGCGGCGACGCGCGAGCGCGGGAGCCTGTGGCGGCATTTGCGCGCGACGCAGACGCCGGAGCGGCTGGAGCCGCTGTTCGGGTTGCTGGCGCGGGCCGACTTCATGACGCCGCACCGGTTTCTGGAGGCGATCCTGACCGGGCCGATGGACGGGCGGCGCAAGCTGCTCCACCGGCTGGGGGCCGAGGCGCTCGATCCGATCGAGGAGTTGCTGACGGCGGCCTTGGGGTTCGAGGGGGTGGCGACGCCGACACTGCAACGCTTCCTCGACTGGTTCGACCGGGGGGATGTCGAGATTGTGCGCGACGCGGCGCAACCGCAGGCGGCGGTGCGGGTGATGACCGCGCATGGCGCGAAGGGGTTGCAGGCGCCGTTGGTGATCCTGGCCGATGCGACGGCAGACCCGGTCGCGGGCAATCGCGGGGATTTTGTGGAGTGGGAGCCGGAGGGCGAGGGGTTCAAGCTCCCCGTCTTCCGTCCGGGCAAGGCCGAGCGTGGCGGGCCGGTTGATGCGGCGGTGAGCGCGGCGGAAGCGCGCGAGCTGGAGGAGCATTGGCGGCTATTCTATGTCGCGGCGACGCGGGCCGAGGAGCGGCTGGTGATTGCGGGGTCGCTGGGGCCGAAGGCGAAGGGCGAGCCGCCGGAGTTGAGCTGGTACACGGCTGCTGCGGCGGGGCTGGACGCGCTGGGCGTGCCGGAGGGCGAGGGGGAGCGGAGCTTTGCCGGGCTGGCACCGACCCGTGCGGTGTCGCGCAGGGTGGTTGTTGCGGATGCCGGTGAGGCGGCGGGTGCGGTGCCCGATTGGGCGCGGCGGGCGGCTCCGGTCGAGGCGCGACCGCCGCGGCCACTGGCGCCGTCTTCGTTGGGTGAGGATCTGGTGGCCGATCCCCCGCCTGCTGCGGCGTTGCGCGCGGCGGCGGAGCGGGGGCGGTTGATCCATGCTTTGCTGGAGCGGCTGCCGGTGGTGGCTGCCGAGCGGCGCGCGGAGGTGGCGGAGCGCTGGCTGGCGGGCGCGGGTGGCGTTGAGGATGCGGGCGAGCGCGCCGAGCTGGCGCGGGCGGCGCTGGGGGTGCTGGCCGAGCCGCGCTTTGCCGATTTGTTCGGGCCGGACGCGCTGGCCGAGGCGCCGGTCGCTGCGGTGGTGGGCGGCGGGCATGTCGTTTCGGGAACGGCGGACCGGCTGCTGGTGACCGACAGCCGCGTGCTGGTGGTGGACTTCAAGACCGGGCGGCGCGCGCCGGGGGCGCTCGGCGATGTGCCGCCCTATCATGTTCGGCAGATGGCCGCCTATGTCGCGGCGCTGGAGGTGATCTTTCCGGGGCGCGAGGTGGCCGCGGGGCTGCTCTATACAGCGGGGCCGGTGCTGTTCGAACTGCCCGCCGATCTGGTCGCGGCGCACAAGCCGGGCTTCGCGGCGAGCGAACAAAGCTTGGCACTCGATGCTTGAGACGCGCGGCTGCCGACCCTAGTTAGGTGGCAACACACAGGAGATTTGAGACATGGCGAAGGCCGTTACCGACGAGAGCTTTGCAACCGACGTGCTGCAATCCGACAAGCCCGTGCTGGTCGATTTTTGGGCCGAATGGTGCGGCCCGTGCAAGATCATCGGACCGAGCCTGGAAGAGCTGGCCGAGGAGCTGGCCGACAAGGTTACGATCACCAAGCTGAATATCGAGGAAAATCCCGACACGCCGGGTAGCCTGGGCATCCGCGGCATCCCGACGTTGTTCGTCTACAAGGATGGGCAGAAGGTTGCGCAGCAGGTGGGGATCCAGGAGATCAACACCAAGTCCAAGCTGAAGGCGTGGATCGAGAGCGTGGTGTGATTTTGGTCGCCCGTTGATTTCCCCTCCCTGAAAGGTAAGGGGGCAGGGGTGGGTTCTAGCGGCGGGGGAGGCTCGATGCCTCCCCTGCCGCTTTGTTTCGTGGCGCCAATCGAGTCTTTTGGAGCGCGCAGACACGCGCACCCACCCCCGTCCCCTCGCTTTCAGGGAGGGGTGAATTAGCTCCGATAGTCCGCGTTGATCGAGATGTAGCCGTGGGTCAGGTCGCAGGTCCACACCGTGGCGCGGCCCTCGCCCAAGCCGAGATCGACGCCGATTTCGATGTCCTGGCCCTTGAGATGCGCAGCGACGGGGGTTTCGTCATAGCCTTCGACCGCGAGGCCTCCTGACGCGACCTGCACGCCGCCGAAGGTGATGGCGAGCGTGTCGCGGTCGGCGGGTTCACCGGCCTTGCCGACGGCCATGACGATGCGGCCCCAGTTTGCATCCTCGCCGGCGATGGCGGTCTTTAACAGTGGCGAGTTGGCGATGCTGAGCGCGATGCGGTGCGCGCTGGCGTCGCTCTCCGCGCCTTCGACATCGATGCGGATGAACTTCGATGCGCCCTCGCCGTCGCGCACGACGAGATGGGCGAGCTGGAGGCAGAGGTCGGCGAGCGCGGCGCGGAAGGCGTCGGCGCCGTCGCTGTCGTCATCGCTCAGCACTGCGTTGCCCGCCGCGCCGGTGGCGAAGGCGAGGACGGTGTCGCTGGTCGAGGTGTCGCTGTCGACAGTGATGCAGGAGAAGCTCTTGCGGTTGGCGTCGGACAATGCGCGCTGAAGGAAGGCTGGATCGACTGCGGCGTCGGTGAAGACGTAGCCCAGCATCGTTGCCATGTCAGGGGCGATCATCCCCGACCCCTTGATTATCCCGACCAGATTGACGCTGCGTCCATCGACGATGGCGGAGGTCATCGCGCCCTTGGCGAAGGTGTCGGTGGTGCCGATCGTGTTCGCGGCGTCCTCCCAGCCGCAGGGTTCGGCGGTGAAGGCGGCATCCAAGCCGGCCTCGGCTTTGTCGATGGGAAGTGGCACGCCGATCACGCCGGTTGAGGAGACGAACACGTCGGAGGGCTGGCAGGCGAGATGGCCCGCGACCCGCGCGGCAATCGCCTCAACCGCCGCGCGGCCGCGATTGCCGGTGAAGGCGTTGCTGTTGCCGGCATTGACCACCAGCGCCCGCGCGCGGCCGAGCGGGAGCGCGTCGCGGCACCATTCGACTTCGGGCGAGGGGCATTTGCTGGTCGTGGTGACGCCCGCGACTGCGGTGCCCTCGTCCAGCGTCACGAAAGTCAGGTCGCAGCGGTCCCATTGCTTATACTGCGCGCGGGCGATGCGGAGCGTGACGCCGGGGATTGCGGCGAGTGACGGGAAGGCGGCGGGGGCGAGGGGGGAGCGGGTCATGTCTGTTCCCTAACAAACTTGGCGGCCCCGGCCTGCGCCGGGGCGACGGTAACTTAAGCCAGCGCGCTCGCGGCGCTGAGCACGGCGCGGACGCTGGCGGTGGCGACGTCTTCGTCGATGCCGACGCCCCAGATGGTCTGGCCGTCGGCGGTGCGGCATTCGACATAGGCGGCGGCCTGCGCGGTCGAGCCATGGCCGATCGCGTGTTCGGCATAGTCGGCGATGTCGAGTTCGACGCCGAAGCCTTCGCGGATCGCGGCGACGACGCTGGAGATCAGGCCGTTGCCGCGCCCGCTGACCGATTTGGACACGCCGTCGACTTCGATCGATCCGGCGAAGATGCGTTCGCCGTTCGCGGCGCGGGTCTCGTCATAGGCGCCGAGCGTGAACCGCTGCGGCGTCTCGAGGCGATAGGCGCTCTGGAAGGTCGCCCAGATGTCCTGCGCATTGAGTTCGCGGCTGGTTTCGTCGGCCATGCGCTGGACGTGGCGGCTGAAATCGGCCTGGAGGCGCTTGGGGAGCTTCAGCCCCTTGTCCTGTTCCAGCACCCAGGCGACGCCGCCCTTGCCCGATTGCGAATTGACGCGGATCACCGCTTCATAGCTGCGGCCGAGATCGGCGGGGTCGATCGGGAGATAGGGGACTTCCCACAGATCGTCGTTGCGCGCTTCCTGCGCGGCAAAGCCCTTTTTGATCGCGTCCTGATGGCTGCCCGAAAAGGCGGTGAACACCAGGTCGCCGGCGTACGGCGTACGCGGATGGACCGGGATGTTGGTGCAATATTCGACCGTTTTCACCACCTCGTCGATGTCGTCGAACGCCAGCTTGGGATCGACGCCCTGCGTGTACAGGTTCATCGCGACGGTCACGAGGTCGCAATTGCCGGTGCGCTCGCCATTGCCGAGCAGGCAGCCCTCGACGCGATCGGCGCCCGCCATCAGGCCAAGCTCCGCCGCCGCGACGCCGGTGCCGCGGTCGTTATGGGTGTGCAGCGAGATCACCACGCTGTCGCGGTTGGGGATGTGGCGGCAGAAATATTCGATCTGGTCGGCATAGATGTTGGCCGTCGCCGCCTCGACCGTCGCGGGCAGGTTGAGGATCAGCGGGCGATCGGGGGTGGGCTGGAGCACCTCCATCACGGCGGCGCAGACCTCGACCGAGAAATCCAGCTCGGCGGTCGAGAAGGTTTCGGGCGAATATTGGAAATGCCAATCAGTGTCCGGCTGGGCCGCCGCACCATCGCGCAGCATCCGGGCGGCGTCGATGGCGATGCCCTTTACCTGCGCGCGGTCCATGCCGAACACGATCCGCCGCCATGCCGGGCTGACTGCGTTATAGACGTGCACGATCGCCTGTTTCGCGCCGCGCAGGCTCTCGAAACTGGTCTCGATCAGGTCGCGGCGGGCTTGGGTCAGCACCTGCACCGTCACATCATCGGGGATGCGCCCATCGCGGACGAGGCCGGAGATGAAGTCGAATTCGGTTGCGCCAGCGCTGGGGAAGCCGACCTCGATCTCCTTGATCCCGACACGGCAGATCAGGTCGAAGAAGCGGGTCTTCTTCTCCGCATCCATCGGGTCGATCAGCGCCTGATTGCCGTCGCGCAGGTCGGTGGAGAGCCAGCGCGGCGCTTTGGTGATCGTGCGGCTGGGCCATTGGCGATCGGGCAGATCGACCTGGGGGAAGGGGCGGTATTTGACGCTGGGGTCGCGCAACATGGGACTTCTCGCTTCGAAACGGACGGTCGGGGGAGGGGTTGCTCTGCCCTTAGGCCGTGTGCGCAGGCGATGCCCGCGCGAATCCACGCCCTAAGGGCGGATAAGTCGAAGCAGGGGAAGGTTGGCACCGTGCAACATTATGCGGGGCGCTTAGCCCGGACGCGCAACAAATGTCCAGTACGGATTCCTCCGCCCGGCCACCGGCCTAGCGATATCATTCTATAAAGATTTGAGCGGCATAGGATGAGATGGGGGCCGGACAGGACGAAAAATGCTTCAAATCATGTACATCAGCAGCGCCTCCAACTGCGCCCCGATCGACGTTGCACAGATTTTGACGGTTTCGCGGCGTAATAACGCGCGCGATGGTATCACCGGCTTTCTCTACGCAGACGGGCGGCGGTTCCTGCAAGTGCTGGAGGGGCCGGAAGAGGCGGTCGAGCGCGCCTTTGTCCGGATCGGAGGCGACCCGCGCCATCGCGCGGTCGTGACGCTTTCCCGCCGCGCGACCGAGGCGCGTGAGTTCGGTGAATGGGCGATGGCGCACCGCATGCCCGGTGGCGATTCCGACGCGCTGATGGAACAGATTGCCGAGCGACTCGAGGCCGCGTCACCGAATGTTCGCGCCACCTTTGAGGGCTTTGCGAAGATCCGGCGCGCGGCCTGAACCCTTACTTCTGGAACGCGGCGGCGATGGTCAGTTCGACCTCGTCGCTGACCAGCGGCACGGCATAACCGAGACCGAAGTCGCTGCGCTTGATCTTCGCCTCAGCCTCGAACCCGACATTCTCCTTGCCGCCCATCTGCGCCGGCGCCTTGCCCGCGCCGTAGAAATCGACGTCGAGCGTTACCGGCTTGGTGATGCCGTTGAGCGTCAGGTTGCCATGGACCTTGGCCTCGTCGCCGTCTTCATCGACCATGACATGCGTCGACACGAACTTGGCGTCAGCGGGTGCCGAGCCGAAGAAGTCAGGCTTGCCGCCATCCTTGCCGTCGCGCAGCAGGTGTGCGGTGAAGCCGGGGACGCCAGTCACCATCTTCGATACGGGGATGGTCACGTCGACCTTGGACGCGCCGGGGTTCTTGGGGTCGAGCTGCATCGTGCCGGTGACCTGGCCGAACAGACCCCAGAGCGGCGAGAAGCCGAAATGGTTGACCTCCCACTTCACCAGCGTGTGGTTGGCATCGACGGTATAGGTGCCGCCGGTGATGGCGGCCTTGTCCTTCGTACCCGGCATCTGCTGGGCGACGATGGGCGTGGCGATGGCGGTGGCGGCGAGCAGGGTCGCGAGTACGAGGCGCATGGGTTCGGTCTCCGGATTGCGTTACGGGGGCGCCACGACAATGCGCGACACCCCCGACTTGTTCAAATGGCGAAACGGGAACGCATGGTTTCCCGAACTGCGATCAAAGCTGCGGCAGGATCAGATATTTCTCGCCCGTCGCGCGGCGGTTGTATGCGGCGATGCAGCCGGGTTGGACCGCGTCTTCCAGACTGATGCGGTTGCTGTAGCTGCTGGCGAAGGTGGTGCGTATTTCGGCCGTAACCTTGGCGCGCATCCGCGCCACTTCCTCCATTCCCGCCTTCATCAGATATGGGGTGAGCAGCCAGCCGCCGACGCCCCAGATCATACCGAAACCGCGATTCAGCTCGGTCGGCGCGGTGCTGAGGCCGCCATAGATATAGACCTGCTTCATCGTCGAGGAGCCATAGGGGCCGTTCGCCGGGTTGGTGCGGACCGCCGCCGCCTCCATCGCCGTCAGGATCTGGCCGGCGAGTTTGCCGCCGCCGATCGCGTCGAAGGCGAGGAAGGCTTGCGTCTCGGCGATCGCGTCGGTGAGCTGGGCCATGAAGTCGGGCGCGCTGCTGTCGACGACATGGGTCGCGCCGAGATCGCGGAGCAGCAGCGCCTGCGTCTGGCTGCGCACGATGTTCACCAGCGGCACGCCTTCGGATAGGGTCAGCTTGACCAGCATCTGGCCAAGGTTCGATGCAGCGGCGGTGTGGACGAGGCCCTTATAGCCTTCACGCCGCATCGTTCCGACCATGCCAAGCGCGGTCATCGGGTTGACGAAGGACGAGGCGGCTTCCTCGGCCGCGATGCCATCGGGGAAGACGAGGCAGTCGCGCGCGCGGAGCAGGCGATACTGGCTGTAAAAACCACCGCCTGCCGCGGCGACACTCTTGCCGATCAGCGCCTGTGCCGCGGGATCGTCTCCGGCGGCGACGACCGTACCGGCGCCTTCATTGCCGATCGGCAGCGGCTTGCCCGCGCGCACCGCGACATGGCGGCGGAGTGCTTCGGGGATTTCGGCACGCGCGCCATAGCCGAGCGGCGCGAAGGCGTTCGAGTCGGCGACGCTCAGCATCACCGCGAGGTCGGACGGGTTGATCGGGGTCGCCTCGACCCGGATCAGCACCTCGTCTCCGCTGGGCTGGGGCACCGGCACGTCGCGCAGGGTGAGTTCAAGGCCGCCATCTTCGGTGACGGTCGACAGCATCTGCTTGGCCTGGGCCGGGATCGGGTGGGTCATTGCATCCTCCTTTATCGTTTGAACCGGGCATACCGTGAATTCGAAAGCGGGATCAATGGGGCTTTACGGATTTGCGCGGGGTCGCGATTGCCCCCTCGCATCTGCGGCTGGTTTACGTTAAGGTGAACCCATGACGCGCGCAGCCATCCCGTTCGAAGTGCCCATCCCCGTCGATCCCGCCGACATCGACTTCATGGGGCACGTCAATAACGCGAGCTACCTGAAATGGGTGCAGGAGGCGGTGCTGGCGCATTGGCAGAAGCTGGCACCGGCCGAAGAGGTGGCGAAACACCTTTGGGTCGCGCTCAAGCACGAGATCACCTATCGCAAGCCCGCCTTCCTCGATGACGAGGTGGTCGCGACGGTGCTGCTGGAGAAGGTGCAGGGCGTCAGCGCGTTCTACGAAACCATCATCCGCCGCGGCGACGATGTGCTGGCCGAGGTCAAGTCACGCTGGTGCTGCGTGGATGCAACAACGCTGCGCCCGGCGCGGATCGCCGAGCATATCGTCGAGCATTTCTTTGGGAAGCGTGAGGGTTAGAGCCTCGAAGCTACAGCCAACGCGGGACGTTGTGGGCGTAGTTGATGTAGGGGACGCCGAATTTGTCCGCCATGTAGCGTTCCTCGCGCGCGATCACGCCATAGTGGATCGTCATGATCAGCGGGACGACCAGCCATAATGCGACGGGCGCATTCGCGGCGACGGTGAGGCCGAGATAGGCGAGCGTCATGCCGAGATACATCGGGTTGCGGGTCCAGCGATACACGCCCTGCACGACGAAGGCGGTGGTTGGCTGCCACGGCGGGGCGGGGGTTCCTGCTGCCTTGAACCGGCCGAGCGCGGCGGCGATCAGGCCACCGCCAGCCAGCAGGAACAGCGCGACGACCGTCCAGCGCAGTGAGCCGGGCATATCCAGCCCCTGAGTGCGGACCACCAGATACTCCAGCGCGATCCCGGCGATCAGATAGCCAAGGAAGATCAGCGGCGGCGGGGCGATGACGCCCGGAATGTCGGGTTTCGTGTCGGTCATGGGGCGTTCCTAACCTTCCGAATCGAACTTGTCGCGCTTTCGCTTGCCGAACAACAGGCGGCGTTCGAGATGGCGGCGCGCGGCGGCGTAATAGGCGTCGAGGAAGGCGCGATCCTCGCCGACATGGCTGCCATTGTCGGGGCGGCCGAGCTTGCGCCGGATCACGCCGGCGACGGTGACGATCGTATCCGCCTCGTCACGATGGAGGATGTCGGCGAGGCGCTGCACCTCCATCTGGCCATAGGTTTCGAGTTCCTCGGGCGTGAAGGCGTAGCGTTCGATCCGCTCGGGCTCTGCATCGGCGAGCAGGTCGGGCGCGATCTTGGGCCGCTCATTTTCGACCACCCAGGTGCCCGCGATCAGGTCGCCCGCGCGCAGCCGGTCGCGGTTGAACAGCGGGAACAGCATGAAGATCGCGGTCCAGCCAAAGCCGAAAAGGGTCAGCCAGCGGCTGCTGAACCCCTCGGCCTGTGCCGAGAGCAGGAACAGCAGGGGCAGGAACACCTCGATCTCACGCGTCAGGTTGCGCGCGAGGACCGCGCCGCCGGTGAGCCGGCCGCCGTCGCGGGCGACGACGCGCAGCTTGAGCGCGCGCTTGCCCAGTGTCGCCGCGCGCCCGCCGCTCTCGAACAGGGTGAAGTAGAAATTGCGGAGCAGAAAAAAGCCGAGCAGCCACAGGATCGCCGCGACGCTCGACGATTGCTGATTGGTCAGCAGGCCGACTGCGGCGAGCGTCAGCCCGATCAGCGCGGCGAGCATGATCGCGGCATCGATCGTGAACGCCGCGGCACGCGACCCTGCGTTGGCGAGGCGCAGGTGCAGCACCGCGCCCTCGGGCGTGACCAGTTCGCGGACCAGCCGATCCTTGCGCTCAGCCATGGCGGCGGCGTCCGCCCAGCGTGAAATAGACCACCCAGATCGCGAACATCGTCGCGGCGATCGCGAACCGCGCCGCGTCGGCGGTGATCAGCTGGCGCGCGAACCCTTCGAGCAGGCCTGCGGCGAGCAGCATGATGACGACCCCGATCATGACCAGCGCCCCACGGCGCCCCGCTTCGCCTGCGGCGGCAAGGCGGCTGCGCTCCCCGGGAAAGGCGACTGCGCGGCCGATATGCAGCCCGGCGGCACCGGCGAGGATGATTGCGCTGAGTTCGGTCGATCCGTGGATCATCAGCCAGCCGGTGAAGCCGACTCCCAGCCCCTTGGACATGAACGCGGCATAGAAGGCGCCGAGCAGCACGCCGTTGCTGGCGATCAGGAACAATGTCGGGATGCCGAAGGCGAAGCCGAGCGCGAAGGCCATGATCGACACCTGGCTGTTATGCGTGAACAGCGAGGTGGCGAAGATTTCGAGGCCGCCCTGCCTCGGCGGGCCGTAGATCGATTCGCGCAAGGTTTCGACGCTCGCCTGCATGTTGCGCCCGCCCGCGAGTTCGCCGGGGACGATCGCGCCGAACCAGCCGGGATCGGCGAGCACGAGGAAATAGCCCGCGAGCCCGCTGCCCAGGAACAGCGCGGCGATGATCAGGATTTCCGGGACGACGCCGCGTACAGCGGTGGGCCAGCCTTGCGCGAAGAAGCTGCCAATCTGCTTCCAGAAGGATTCGCGGCAGCCGTAGAGGATGAAATAGGCGCGGGTCGACAGGCTCTCCAGATAGGCGATCATCGACCCGTCGAGCGACGTTTCGCGCGCGATCGATAGCGCGGAGAGTGTCGAGCGATAGAGGCGCGGGAGTTCGAACAGATCTTCGCTGGATAGCCGCCGGGGCGATTTCTTCTCGATCAGGTCGAGCATCGCCTCAAGCCGCTTCCAGTCGGCTTCGCGTTCGGCGCGGAACTGGCTGACGCCAAAGACGGTGCTGCTCATGGGCGTTCGCGGTCCCGGACATAGCGCTCAGCGAGCGCGAGGGCGAGGTCGTCGGGTTCGGCTTCGAGCACGTCGATGCCGAGCCGCTTCAACCGTTCGATGACGATCCGCCGCTCGCGCAGCAGCGCATGGGCGACGTTGGCGCGGGTGACGTCGTCGGGGGTTTCGGGACGCGCCTCAAGAAACGCCTCCAGCTCGATATCGCGGAACAGGACGAACAACAGGCGGTGCCGCTTGCGCATCCGCGCGGCGGCGGTGAGCATCAGTTCGGCGCTGGTCGGATCGGTGAATTCGCTGAACAGGATGATCAGGCTGCGGCGCTGCAGCCGCTGGTCGAGCGAGACGAGCGAGAGGGTGAAGTTGCTCTCCTGCGCGCCGTAATCGAGTTCGGCGGCGGTGCGATGGAGCGTCGCGAAGCCGCGCGCGCCGGTGATGCTGCCTGAATCCGCGGTCGGGCGTCCGGCGAACCCGAACAGGCGGACGGTGTCGCCCGACTTAAGCGCGACGAAGGCGGCGAGCAGGGCGGCGGAGACGGCGCGGTCGATGCGCGGCATTCCGGCGACCGGTTCGCTCATCGTCCGCCCGCAATCGACCGCGAACACGACGCTGTTGTCGCGCTCCGTGCGATACTCGCGGGCGAGCAGCGAGAGGTGGCGCGCGGTCGCCTTCCAGTCGATCGCGCGGCGCTCCATGCCGGGCTGGAAATCGGTGAGCGACTGAAACTCGGTACCGTCGCCGCTCTCGGGACGGATGCGCGCGCCGAACTGGCGGCTGCGCAGGAATTGGCGCATCCCCTGTTCGCGGACGGGGCGCAGGTCGGGGAGGATGCGGATGCTGTCGTCGGTCGTGATGCTACGCTGGCGATAGGCGAGGCCGAGCGGACCGGAGGCACGTGCCCAGATGCGCGAGAGCTTTGCGGTGCCGCGCCGGGTGGCGGTGAAGTTGAGCTTATCCCCCTCCTGCTTGCGGGAGGGAAGAGGTTCCAAGGGCGGCGAGATGTCAGCGGCATATGCGAGGCCCGGAGTTGCGCCTGCAAGTGCAACCGTTCCGCCGACATCCACTGCGCCTGGTCCCTCGACCCTGAGATCGCCTGCCCGGATGCGTGGAGCCATGAGGCCGTCGAGCAGGACAAGCAGTGCGACGCCGAGCGCCCAGGCGACGGCGAGGAGCCAGCCGTCCGGACGCACGACGCCGAGCAGCAGCGCCATCGGCGCCGCCACCAGCGTCAGCGCGACCGCACGCTGGGTCGGAACGATCAACGCGGTGCCTCGACCCGGTCGATCAGTTGCGCGACAATGTCGTCGGTGCGGCGGCCGTCGATCTCGGCGGCGGGCGACAGGACGACGCGGTGGCGCAGCAACGGCTGGGCGAGCAGCTTGACGTCATCGGGGATGACATAGTCGCGGCCCTCCAGCGCGGCGGCGGCGCGGGCCGCAGCGGCGAGCGCGGAGGCGGCACGTGGCGATGCGCCGTGCGACAGGTCAGCGTGATCGCGGGTCGCGCGGATCAGGTCGACGACATAGGCGATGATCTCGTCAGCCAGCCGCACGGTTAACACCGTGTCGCTGGCGGCCTTGAGCGCATCGGGGGTTGCGACCTGTTCGACGCCGCTATCCTCCGGGCGCGGCGACCCGGTGCGGGTGCCATATTGCGCGACGATCGCGCGTTCGGCCTCAGCATCGGGATAGTCGATCGCGAGTTTGAACAGGAAGCGGTCGAGCTGAGCCTCGGGCAGCGGATAGACGCCCTGCTGCTCGATCGGATTCTGGGTGGCGACGACGGTGAAGCGGTCGGAGAGCTTCTCGGTCGAGCCGTCGATCGTCACCGCACGCTCCTGCATCGCTTCGAGCAAAGCGGCCTGGGTCTTGGGCGGCGTGCGGTTGATTTCGTCGGCCAGCAGCAATTCGGTGAACACCGGGCCGCGCCGCAGTTCGAACGACGAACTCTGGAAGTTGAACAGGCTGGCGCCGACGATGTCGCCGGGCATCAGGTCGGGGGTGAACTGGATGCGACCGAAGTCGAGCCCGAGCGTGCGCGCGAAGCTCTGCGCCAGCAGCGTCTTGGCCGTGCCCGGCGCGCCTTCGAGCAGGACATGGCCGCCCGAGAGCAATGCAATGGTGAGGAGGCGCGTCGCGCGCCCCTGACCCACCACGGCCTTGGCGACCTGGGCTTCGATCGCCGCACCGAGGTTGCGGACGTCGTCGAGTGTCATGCCTTCACTTCCTTTCGCCAATCATCGAGCGCCTGTGCGGCGTGGAGCAGTTCGGTTTCTGTGGTCGCGCCGCGGACCCGTTCGGTCGCGGCGGTGTACGAGGTCGTTGTCGGGATCGCGTCGAGCTGCGCGTCGAGCGCCTCGCCCTGTAGCGTGCGCGGCAGCGCGAGCCGGCGCGCAGCCCAGTCGCGGATCGCGTCGGCATAGGCGCTGCCCCCTTCGCGGGTGCGCCGCGCGCGGCGGGCGAGGCTGACGATATTCTCGATCAGCGCGGCCTTGCCGAACGGCACCGCGCGCTGTTCGCGGCGGACTGGGCCGAACCTTACGAGCGTCGCGATCCCCGCAAGCAATGCCGCGATCAGCAGCGCGATGCTGACCCCGGCAAAGGGCGGTTCGAACGCGAGCTGGAGCAGGTTGCGCCCGCCGCTGCCATACGGGACCATCGTGTCGAAGATGACGGTGCCGGGCGTGTCGGGGTCGAGCGCAGCAAGCAGGGCCATCGCGGCACGGGCATTCTGCCTGTACGCCAGACCATGATTGTTGAGCAGATCGGGATCGGCGAGGATGTAGGTGCCGGAAGCGCCGACCTGGGAAAGCACCGACGCACCATCCGGCGCGACGATCAGCGGGACCAGCTTGTCGCTTTCCACCGCCTGAATCTCGCCGTCGATGCGAAACGGAGAGCCCGGCAGCCCGGAGCTATAACGCAGCCGAGTTCCGGACTTCTCCGTGTGCGGGGCGACAGTGACGGTCTGCGCGAGCATCGCGACCAAACGCTCCGGGGACACTGTCGTCAGCCGCTGCTCGCGGTTGGGACGATTCTGGATCGGGGCGGCCACCCATTTGGGCAGGATCACGAGAGTCGGACCTTCGTGCCCGCCCATCGCCTGCCGAATCTCATCGGAACTGGTCCCGACATTGGGGGTCAGGACTAGGATGCCACTTTCCGGCCGCTCTTCCGCATCGCTCGACAGCGATACGGTGCCGCCGGACAGTTCGACCAGCTTGGTCAGGCCGTAAAAGCCTGTGGCAAAGCGCGACGACGGGCTCGGGATGTTGCCGCGCTGGCGATCGAAGCGGTCGCCATAGGCGCTGACCAGCAGGAAGCCGAGCGCGAGGATAAACCCCGCCGCGACGAGGATCAGCACCGTGCGGGTGCGAAAGGGGCTGGCGGTGCTTTGGGTCATCGGCCGAGCGCGAATCCGGCATAATCGGCGCGGGCGCGGGTCCAGTCGGCCTCGCCCAGCGGATGGCCGGCGAACAGGCTGCGCTCCACATCGGCGACGATGCGGCCGAAGACGGTGCGCGCGGCGTCGGGCAGCGCCTCGATCCGGGCGATGTCGCGGCTGGTCCAGGACGGGCGGAGCGGATCGCCGCGCCAGCGTTCGATATCCTCGACGCTGCGGTGGAGCAGCAGGCGGACGGCTTCGTCATAGCGACCGGTGGCGGCGAGTTGGTCGGCCTCAACCAACAGCGCGCGGGCGACCGATGCTTCGGGAGCCCAGCCCGGCGTCGCGACGACACCCCCGCGCGCGGCGATGCGGTTGGCGAGCCAGGCGCGGAGCGGGGGGAAAATCGCGAAGGCGAGCGCGACCACGACCAGCGCGACCGCGACCCACATCAAAACCGCCCAGCCACCGCCAACCCATTCGATGAAGCGGCCGAGCGCGCCGAAGACATCCTTAAGCCATTGCGGCATTTCGCGCTGTTCGGGGATGAACCACGGAAAGTCGAACTGGATGCTCGCATCGCCCTTGAGCGTTTGATGCGCGGCATCGGCGGCTGCCGGATCGCCGAACGACGTCGTGGCGGTGCCGGCGGCCGCGCCATCGCGCGCGGCGGCGCTTGCGCCTGGTGCCGTCATTCGCCTGTGCCCCCCGCAACTGCTTCATCCCCTTGGAGCAAATCGGCAAATTGCGCGCAACGCTTTTCATCCCTAACGTCGCCAGAACGGCGCGGCGGATCGACCGCGCGGCATCGGACAGGGAGAAGTAGGCGTTGATCCGGATCATCATCGGCACGGCTGCGGCGGCGACGTTGGCGGCCTGTAGCGCGACCGCAGGGGGCAAGGCCCAGAGTGCGTCGTCGGAGGCTCCCGCGAAAAAGGGGCCGGGCAAGAACAAGGGATATGATCACAATCCCTATCCTTCGACCTACAAGGCGTATCCCGGCGTGCCGACGCTGTTGACCAATGTCACGATTCTGGACGGCGAGGGCGGAAAGATCGAGCGTGGCGCGGTGCTGTTCCGCGACGGCAAGATCGTCGAGGTCGGCCAGACCATCGCAGCGCCCGAAGGCGCGACGGTGATCGACGGCGCCGGCAAATATGTGACTCCCGGCGTGATCGACGTGCACAGCCATCTGGGCGACTATCCCAGCCCCGGCGTGTCGGCGCATTCGGATGGCAACGAAGCGACCGGGCCGGTTACCGCCGAGGTTTGGGCCGAGCATAGCGTGTGGCCGCAGGATCCCGGCTTTTCGCGCGCGCTCGCCAATGGTGGCGTGACGACGCTGCAAATTCTGCCAGGGTCAGCGAACCTGTTCGGCGGGCGCGGCGTGACGCTCAAGAATGTCTATGCGCGCACGATGCAGGGGATGAAGTTCCCCGGCGCGCCCTATGGCCTCAAGATGGCGTGCGGCGAGAACCCCAAGCGCGTCTATGGCGGCAAGGGACGGATGCCCTCGACCCGCATGGGCAATATCGCGGTGGATCGCCAGACCTGGGCGCGGGCGCAGGACTATAAGAAGCGCTGGGACCGCTATGAGGAAAATGGCGGCGAAGCGCCGTCGCGCGACATGGCGATGGATACGCTGCGCGGGGTGCTGGCGGGCGAGATCATCGTCCACAACCACTGCTACCGCGCCGATGAAATGGCCATCGTGCTCGATATGGCCAAGGAGTTCGGCTACAAGGTCGGCACGTTCCACCACGCGGTCGAGGCGTACAAGATCGCCGACCTGCTCAAGGCCAATGGCACCTGCGCCGCGGTCTGGGCGGACTGGTGGGGGTTCAAGATGGAATCCTATGACGCCATCTCCGAAAACCTCGCCGTGCTGGAGCGCGAGGGTGCGTGCGGCATGATCCATTCGGACGATGCCAACGGCATTCAGCGGCTCAATCAGGAAATCGCCAAGGTCCGCGCCGCCGCCAAGCGCGCTGGCTTCGTGATCTCTGAAGAGATTGCGTGGAAATGGGCGGCGATCACGCCGGCCAAGGCGCTGGGCATCGACAAGGTCACCGGCAGCCTGAAGGCGGGCAAGATGGCCGATGTCGTGCTGTGGAACGGCAATCCGTTCAGCGTTTACACCCGCCCCGAGAAAGTCTGGGTCGACGGCGCATTGCTGTTCGACATGCACAACCCCAAATTGCGGCCGGTGTCCGACTTCGAGCTGGGCCAGCCCGGATCGGGAGATGTGAAGTGAAGAAGCTCCTGATTGCAGCCGCGGCGATGGGCGCCGCTTTCCCCGCAGCCGCGCAGACGGTTGCGGTGACCAACGCGCGTCTCGTCATTGGCGATGGCTCCGCCCCGGTCGAGAATGGCACGGTGGTCGTGCGTGACGGCCGTGTCGTCGTTGCGGGCGCTGGGGTCGCTGTTCCTGCGGGCGTTCCGGTCGTCGACGCCGGTGGCCGCTGGGTGACGCCGGGCCTGTTCGCGGGCTTTACCCGAATGGGCATCGTCGAAGTCGACGGGGTCAGCGAGACCGATGACTCTGCGGCAGGCAACTCGCCGTTCAACGCCGCGATCGACGTGTCGCCGGCGGTCAACCCCAAGACCAGCGCCGTCACGGTCAACCGCGCCGAGGGGATTACCCGCGCCGTGGTTGCGCCCGAGGCGCGCGGCTCGATCTTTGCCGGACAGGGCGCGATCATCGATCTGGGCGTGGACATGGATGCGGTGAGCAAGCCGCGCGCGTTCCAGTTCATGGTCTATGGCGAAGAGGGCGGACGCCGCGCCGGGGGCAGCCGCCCCGCCGCGATCGCGATGCTCAAGAACATCCTGTTCGAAGTGCGCGATTATGCCCGCGCACCCGCCAGCTTTGCCGATCGCGGCAAGGACGCGCTGTTGACCCGCGCCGATGCGCAGGCGCTGGTGCCGGTGGTGACGGGGCAGGTTCCGTTGCTGGTCCATGTCGAGCGTGCGTCGGACATCCTTGTCGTGCTCGACCTCAAGCGCGAGGTACCGGCGCTCAAGCTGGTGCTCGTCGGCGTCAATGAGGGCTGGACCGTCGCGCGCCAGATTGCGGCGGCGAAGGTGCCGGTGCTGGCATCGGCGCTGTCGGACCTTCCGGCATCGTTCGAGCAGCTGGCGGCAACCCAGTCGAATATTGGGCGGATGCAGGCTGCCGGCGTCACGGTGGGCATCGGCATGATCAACGACGATGAGGCGCGTCAGGCGCGGCTGATCAAGCAATATGCCGGCAATCTGGTGGCGCTGACCAAAATTCCGGGTGCGTCCGGGCTCGACTGGGGGCAGGCGTTTGCGACGATCAGCTCCAAGCCCGCCGAGGCGATGGGCATGGGTGGCGACTATGGCTCGCTGCGCCCCGGTCGTCGCGGCGACGTGGTGGTGTGGGACGGCGATCCGCTGGAGATCGGGACTGCGGTGGTGAAGCTGTTCATCGACGGCGTCGAACAGCCGATCGAAACGCGTCAGGACCAGCTGCGCAAGCGCTACTTCGATCCGAAGGAAGGCGCACTGCCCAAGGCGTACGAACGCTGAGCGTCCCCTTTCACACGGCCTGCGCGGGCGATGAGCCGCGCCGTGCGGGCCGCCCGCGTGATCCCGCCAAATATGCGGCGATCATCGAGGCGGCGCGTCAGGCGTTCTTTTCGCGCGGCTTCCACGCTGCGACGATCGAGGAGATCGCGCAGGCCGCCGGCGTGTCGAAGGTCACCGTCTATAGCCGCTTCGGCGACAAGGAGACGTTGTTCGAAGAAGTGATCCGCGTCGAAAGCACGCGGATGGCTGAGGTGTTCGACGCCGGGGTTGCCGACCAGCGGTCGCTGGAGGACCAGCTTAATGCCTATGGCGTGTCGCTGCTCACCTTCATGTTCAGCGAGGATCATGTCGCGATCGATCGGGTGCTGCTGAACGAGATCTCGCAGATCCCGACGTTGGCGCGCCGCTTCTACGAGGCCGGGCCGGGGGTGTGTTTCGGGCGTCTGGCGGAGGTGCTGGCCGAGGCGCAGGCGCGAGGCGAGGTGGAGGTCGATGATCCCAATCTGGCCGCGCAGGATCTGTGCGGACTGTGGAAGGGCGCGGCGGACATGGGCCTGAAGCTGGGGCTGGAGCCGCTGCCATCGCCCGAGGCGATCCGGGCACGGGTCGAGCGGGCGACGCGGCTGTTTCTCAAAATGATCGGATCGAAGCCGTGACGATCGGCGTTATCACCGCAATGGAGGTGCGAACGATGCGAACCATAATGGCAATTGTTGCGGGTGCGGTGCTGCTGGCGGGCTGCGGTGGCGGCGCAGACGAGAGCGTGCCGGATCCTGCGGCCTCGAAGACCCCGGCGGCATTGAGCGACCTTCAAAAGCGGGTCGTCGCGCTGCCCAAGCGGTTGCAGGATGGCGTGATGCTGCGCGCGATCCGCGACGCCGGGCTGAACTGTCAGCAGGTCACCGAACTGACGCGTGTCGATACGCGTGCCGACCGCATCCGCTGGCGGGTCGTGTGCGACAATACTCAGCCTTATGTGGTTGAGATCACCCCGGACGGCACGGCGCAGATTCGCAGCCGTCCCTGATCCGGACCCGGCACAGCTACAAAGAAGGGGGCGGTCGCAAGACCGCCCCCTTTTAGTTGGGGTAACTGGTTAGAGGCCGACGACGCCGCCATCATTCTTGGTGATGACGACTACCGCCGAGCGCGGGCGCGTGCCCGCCGGTGCGGTGCCGGTCGCCTGGGTCGCGGGCCAGCCGCTGTCCGGGGCGGCGGCGGTGCCGTCCTCACCTGGATGCTGGATGCCGACGAACAGGGTGCGGCCGTCCGGCGTCGAGTCGACGCCGGTGATCTCGCAGCCGATCGGACCGACCAGGAAGCGCTTGAGCGTTGCGTCGGTCGCCAGCGCGCCGCGCCGGGTCGCCTGCGTGCCGGTGGTGCCGCCACTGCCGCGGTTGGTGATCGTCACGTTCGCGCCATCGCCGGTGACGCCGGGCATCGCGACCAGCATCTGGTTGTTGGTGCGATCGGTGAAGGCACCGTCATCGGTCTGGATCCACAGCAGCGGCTTCACGAGACCACCCGCGTTGGTCGGACGCGAGAACCACAGGCCGTCGGGGCTGGAGAAGTCGTTCGCCGCGGTCAGGCCCGAAATGTTGACGTCGCTGTTCGCCTCGGCCGAGTCAGCGCCGAACAGGTAGATGTCCCAGGCGAAGGCAATCGCGGCAGGATCGTCGCCAGTTTCGCGCAGGCGCAGGATGTGGCCATTGGGATTGCCATATTGGTTCGACGCACCCTTGGGGTCGTTATAGTGGCGCGGGTTGGCGGCGTTGGTGCCGGTGATCGGGCGCAGCGACGCGTTGTTGTTGGTGAGGGTGAGGTAGATCTCACCGGTCACCGGGTTGGTCGCGGTCCATTCCGGACGGTCCATCCTCGTCGCACCGACCGCGTCGGCGGCGAGGCGGGCGTTGGTCAGGATGTCGGCCTGATCAGCGAAGACATATTCCGGATCCGCGTTCACCGCCGGACGGTTCGGAACCTGACCGAACACCAGCGGGAGCCAGGTGCCCGATCCGTCCGCGTTGAAGCGCGCGACATAGAGCGTGCCAGCGTCGAGATATTTGTCGCCGATTGCGAGGCGGTCAGCCGCCTGTGCATCACTCGCGGTCCAGGTCGCATTGGAGACGAACTTGTAGAAATATTCGCCGCGCGAGTCGTCGCCGAGATACACGGCGAGCTTCTTGCCGGGCGTGGCGTTGCTGAGCCATGCGCCTTCATGCCCCATGCGGCCGAGCGCGGTGCGCTTCCGTGGTGCCTTGGTCTTGTCATAGGGGTCGATCTCGACCACCCAGCCGAACTGGTTCGGTTCGTTGCGCCAATCGGTGGTGGCGGTGCCGCCCGCAGTCGCACGCGCGTCCCAGCGGCGGAACAGCGTGTTGTTGGTATCGGCCGGGGTCACGGTCGACCAGCCATAGCTGCCGCTGCTGCTGGTGACGCCATAGCGGCGCAGTGCAACGAGTTCGCGTGGAGTGCGCTGGGCGTCGTCGCCGCTGCGGCGGAAATAGCCGGCCCAGTTTTCCTCGCAGGTGATGTTGGTGCCCCACAGGGTATGGCCGTTGGCGCAATTGTTGATCGTGCCGCGACCGGCGGTGCCGTCGGTCGAGAACGGGGTACGCAGCAGCGTCGCGCCGCGCACCGGGCCGTTGAACACCATCGGCGTGCTCGGGGTGATGCGGCGATTGAACGTCGAGTTTTGGACATAGGTCCAGGCGCGCCCGGCGCCTTCGACGACTTCGGTCACCGACACGCCGTGCGCCTCGATCTCCTTGAGCGCTTCGGCCTCCGGACGCACGCCGCCGGGCGTGGTCGGGCCGGCGGGGTGGAGATACTGGACGCTGAGATTTTCGTGGTTCTGGACCATCAGCCCGCGCACCGAGCTGTTGTCGTCGCGCGCACCCGCCGCCGACAGGCCATACCAATAGAGCGCGTCGCCATGATCGCCGATGCGGTTGGCGAAATCGGTGTCGGTGCCGTCATTCTTGTACGCCGGGACGCCCGAAGCGATCGGGTCGCCGAGGCGGGTCAGGACGCTCACGGAATAGCCCGCCGGCACGCTGACGATGTCGTTGCGGTTCTTGGCGATCGAGGTGAAGCCCAGTTCGGCGGCTTCGATCGCGACCGTGACGCTCTGGGTGGAGACTTGGCCGGCGCTGTCGACGGCGCGATAGTCGAAGCGCAGCGTGGTGCCACCCGCGACCGACGGCGCAATGAACGATGTGGTTGCAGCGTTCGGGTTGCTGAGCGTTACCGCAGGCCCTTGAGTCTGAATCCAGACCGAAGCAGTCGGGCCATTGTCGGTGGCGTTGCCGGTGAGGGTGACGACCCGACCCGATTTGCTGGCGCCCGACGATCCGACCGAGACGATGGTGGGGAAGGGGTCCGTGCCAGTCGCGGCGCTGTCGCAGCCTGCGAGCACCGCGCCGCCGAACACTGCCGCCGACGCCGCGATCGCGCCCGAGCGCAGCGCCTGACGCCGCGAATAGCGCTGTTCGATCATCGCGTTGAGGCTGGGATTGCTGCTGGTGTTCGTATCGACGTCGCCATCGCTATACGCGAAGCCGTGCGCAGTGAGTTCGGTCATGTCTGTGTCCCCTGACCCCGTGTCCCGTTTGGACTGGGTGCAGATGGCCTGTGGGCGCGGCGCTTTACGGCGTGATGCAGGTTTGTGGACGAACGCGTTGCGATCTGGCGTCATTTTGATGACGTTTGGCAGGGGCCAGCGGCTTCGCTAGAGGCGGGGCGATGAGCGAACCGCGCGACAGCCTGACCGATCGGCTTGCCCGACGCGCCGCGCGCGCGGCGCGGGCGCGACCGGCGCTGGCTGTGCCCGACATCCGGCTGGTGCTGGCGCTCGCCGGAGTCGTGGCGCTGGGGCCGTTGCTGACGATTGTTGGTGCGCAGGTGTTGCGCGGCGGGGTGGAGGCGGACAATCGCGCGCTGGAGAGCCAGTTGCGGAGCCGAACTGCCCCCCAGCTTGCGCGGAGTGCGGCGGCGGCGGTGCTGCGCGATTCGGTGCGCCAACCGGCGCTCGCTGCGACGCTGGACCGGCTGGCGCGGGCGTTGCCCGACGATGCGCGGCTGGTGTCGGCGGCACGTGGCGCAGATGGCCATGTGCAGGTCGAGATTTCGGCGAGCGACCCCGATCTGCTGCGCGGGGCACTGCGGCGCGATCCGTTGCTCGCCGCGATGCGCGAGAGTGGACAGCGGCGGACGCAGGACGCGCGCGTCGTCGTGACGCTGCGGACCCGCGCATGAGGCGGGGGAGTCTCGCGATGGGGCTGGGCGGCGGGCTGGTTGCCGCTGCGCTGCTGGCGTTCCCGGTGGCCGATGCGCTGGTGGAGCTATGGTCCGCGCGCCAGACCCGCGCGGACCTCACGGCGACCCTCGCTGCGCCGCCCTCGCCGGTTCGTCCGCTGGTAGCCCCCGGTCTGGCAATCGCCGCAGCGGATCGCGCGTCCGCCGCGCTGAGCCTTGCAGGGCGAATCCGGGCGAGCGCGGCGTCGGCGGGTTTGCTGGTCGAGACGCTTTCGCCTGTGCCGTCACAAGCCGATATCGTTACGCTGCGCGTTCGCCTGTCCGGCCCCGAAAAGGCGGTGGTCGCGATGATTGACGGGATCGAACGCGGGACGCCGCTGACCCGTTTCCGCAGCTGGCGCGTGACAGCGCTCGCCGATGGCGGGGTGCGGGTTGAGGGGGAAATGGTGGCGGCATGGCAATGAGCCGGACCGAACGCCGCGTACTGATCGCGGCGGGACTCGCATCGGCGATCCTGCCGGTGATCGCGCTCTATCCCTATGCGCGAGAGCCACATCTCGGCGCTGGGCCAGCGGTCGCGACGCTGGTGCCGCCGCCCTTACCGGCGCCCGCGCGGGTATTTGAACGAGCATTGTTCGCGGCGGCAGAAAGCGACGCTGCCCCCGCCGACGCGCCCGTGCTGACGGGCATCGCTGGGCGTCTCAACCGTGACGCAGTGGCGCTGGTGCGGATCGCCGATGGCACCGCGCGAACGCTGGCCGTGGGCGAAAGCGTCGATGGGTGGCGGCTGGAGAGCCTGGCGATCGACGCTGCCTTCTTCACCCGCGGCCGTGAGCGGGTGCGGGTGGCGATGTCAAGCGAACCGCCGCCCGGCGAGTAACTATTGGGCGCAGGTCTTGAGCGCCTCTGCACGGGTCGTGCGTCCGCTCGCGATCCAGCTCTCCGGGATCACGCTCAAATTCTGCTGAGTGATCAGATACGATCCCGGGCGCTGGCGGTAGATCACCAGCGTGCCGCAATAGGCGGCGATCTTTGGATAGGTCGCGGTCACCTTAACGAACGCATAGCGGCCGGGATGCGCCGCGCCCTCCGGATTGTTCACCCAGCCCAGCGTCTGCAGCGTCCAGCGTCCCTGTCCGCCCGAATGCTGCTTGAGCATGTTGGGGACGCTGAGCCATTCGTCCTTCTCGATCTCAAGGATCGACTCCATCATCGGCATACCAGCGAGGTAATCGCTGCGGTCGAGCAGGCCCATATAGCGCTGGGCGAAGGCCGTGAGATCGGCCTGGTCCTGCGCGCTTGGCTTCCAGTCAGCCGGCGCGCGCTGATAGGGATCGGTTGCGGGGTCGTAGCAGGTGAAGCTGGCACGATAGTTGGTGAGGGCCGCTCGGCCGCGCGCATCGGTGCTGGTGAAATATTTGTAGCGGCCCATGCGCGCCGACAGACGGCCACAGCGCTGTTTGGCCAGCGCACTGATACGATTGCTGACCGGGGTGAGTTGCGCGACCGGAAAGGTCTCGACGATGGCGGCGTAACCTTTGCCGGGGACGGTTTCGATCTTGATCACAGGCAGTGGCGGCGGTGCCGGGGGGACAGGTGGTGCCACCGCCGCTCCCGCCGCCTGTGCGCTCGTCGTCCCGCCACATGCGCGAACGAGCCGGTCGATCGCAGATTTCAACATGGCGGCGGTGCGGCCGGCATAGAGAAAACGGCCCCGCGCCGGCTGGTCGGGCGCGACGATCACGACATAGGTATCGGCGTTCGACAGGCGCGTTTCGCGCACGCGATTCCATGCAATCGTGTGTGTATCGGTGCGCGCCGGATGGGTGGTGCCGTTGATCTGATGCGAGGGAAAGCTGACTTCGATCTTTGTCGCGCAGCCTGCGCCGGACACGGAATAGGTCGCGGTCTTGTCCGGTAACGTCGCGCCCGCTGCGGTGTACATCGGCGCACGTACCTGCTCGAGCAGCACCTTGACCTCGCCTTGCCCGCCGGACTGATTATTCTGCGCCGCCGCCGTTACGGGCAGAAGTGACGCGATCAACCCCGGTATCAGCAAACGCATACGACCATCCCCACAAGCATCGCCGAACAATGCGCTGATGTTCCACCCTATTCCAAGCGCGGACTTCATCAAATGAATTCTGGCGATTGCGCGGTGATGCGGGACGGTCAGTAAATCCCGTCGATCTCGAGCGTCAGGCGCGGCTGGAGCGGCTTGAGCAGCAGGTTGCTCGGCGAATTGAGGTCCAGTTCCTCCGACCGCAGCCGGGCATATTTGGCCTTGGCGATGGCCGCTGCATCCTCGCCATTGCGCAGGATCGTCGGCTTGAGGAAGATGAACAGGGTGCGCTTTTGCCGGGTTTCGCGGCGTGCCTTGAACAGCTCGCCCAGGATCGGGATGTCGCCGAGGATCGGCACCTGGCTTTTCACCTGCCCGTAATCGTCGGAGGTGAGGCCTCCGAGCACGATCGTCTGGCCGTTATCGGCGAGCACCGTGGTGTTGATCGCACGGCGATTGGTGATGAGGTCGGTTGCCTGGCTCAGCTGGGTCGCGGCGATCGACGAGGCTTCCTGTACCACCTCAAGCCGGATCGTGTCGCCGGCATTGATGCGCGGGAGCACCTTCAGCGTGATGCCGACATCCTTGCGCTCGATCGAGGTGTACGGGCGCACATCGCTGGAGTCGGTCAAGATCGATCCGGTGACGAACGGCACTTCCTGCGCCACCACGAACTCGCCGACCTTGTTGTCGAGCGTGGTGATCTGTGGCGTCGAGAGCAGGTTCGACTTGGTCGAGGTGCCGAGTGCCTGGACGAGGATCGAAAATTCGTTACCGATCGACACGTTGCCGATCAGCCCTTGGCTTTGTCCCAGCAGCGCGCCCGCCGGAACACCGAGCGTACTCAGGATCGCGCCCAGCGACGGTCCGACGGTGCTGAACGAAGTTCCCGCACCCTCGACCCGATTGAGCGCTGCGCCGCTGGTGCCAAGTTGGACGGCGAGTGCCTCGGCCTCCTCGCCGGTGATTTCGGCGATGGCGGCTTCGATCAATACCTGCGGACGGCGAACGTCGAGGTCGGTGATGATCGCCTCAATCGCGGCGATGGCGCTGGGGGTGCCGCGCACGACGACCGCATTGATGTCGGGCGAGGGCTGGACGGTGATTTCGGGAGTCGAGAAGCCTTGCGGCGTTGCTTCCGACTGCTGGCCGAGCTGCGCCGATTGTGCGGTCGCGGCTGCTGCTGCCGCGGCGGCGGTTTCGGCGGTGCTGGTGCCGCCCGAGGCGATCAGGCCACCGAGCACGCCGGTTGGGCTACGCGTGCTGCTGCGCGAACCCGACAGGCTGCGCGCGACCGGGTTGGTGGTGGTCGATTCCTGTCCGAGAATGCCGCGCAGCACTTCGGTTACCGCCTCGGCGTCGGCATAGTTCAGGCGGAACACGCGGGTCATCGGCGTCGCGCCGCCGGGGGCGTCGAGCGAGGCGATCATGCGGCGCGCATCGGCGACGGCGGAGGGCGATCCGCGCACGATGATCGTGTTGCTGCGTGCATCCGCCGCGACGCGGGCGCCGCCCGATGCGGCGTCGCCGAGCACGGTCTGCAGCGCCTGTGCAACTTCCGGGGCGCTGCCGTTGCGCAACGTGATGGTGGCGAAGGTCATGCCGCTGCCGGTGCCGTCGAGCGAGCGCAGGATCGCCTCCACCCGGCGGACATTGTCGGCATAATCGGTGACGACGACGGCGTTGGGCTGGGCGAGCGGTTCGACGCTGCCGAAGCTGGCGACCAGCGGGCGGACGACGCGCGCGGCTTCGGCGCTGGGGACGTTGGACAGGCGGATCATCCGCGTGACCAGTTCCTGTCCCGATGCCGAGCGCGAGGACACGCCGCCGTCGCGCACGGCGTTACCGGCAGGCACGATCCGCCACGCGCGGCCCGAGCGGACTGCGGCAAAGCCATTGGCGCGCAGGACCGACAGGAACAGCTCCCACACCCCTGCCGAGGTCAGCGGGGTGGCGGAGGTCACGGTGACGCTGCCCTTGACCGCCGGGTCGAGGATCAGGGTCCGGCCGGTGAGGCGCGAGATCTGGTCCGCGACATCGGCGATCTCGACCCCGCGCATGTTGACGACGATGTCCGCGCCGTCGGTCTGCGTGGCCAATACCGGCTGAGCGGTCATGGCGGCGAGCGCGAAGATGAGAGCGGTCTTGCGGATCATGTGCGGCACGGTGGGTTACCTAGCGGGTCGGGATGGTCAGCGTCACGGGCTTTCCATCGCGGGTGATCTGAACTTGGACGGAGCCGCGGCCTTGCGCGGCGGCAATGGCGGAGGCGGCGCTGGCGGGGCTGGTCAGCGGGGTGCCGCCGATCGAGGTGATGACGTCGCCGGTCTGAAGGCCGGGCGGGGCGTTCGCGCCGACCTGCATCCCGCCGCCGGGGGCCGGGGTCATTGCGGCAAGGACGCCGGCCGCTGCGGTCGCGGGGGCCGCTGCTGACTGTGCCGGGGCGGCGGGCGCTGCGGGAGGTGCCGCTGCCGCCGTCTGTTGCTCTGCGGTCAGCGAGGGATCGGGGAAGGCGAGATATTCGATGCGGCCAGCCACGCGCAGGATCACGCGGTCGCGCAGGATGCCCTCGATCGTGCCGCCGCCGGGGGCTTCGCCGATGCGGAAGGGCTTCGCCGCTTCGCCGCCGACCTCGATATAGGCAACCGAAAGCGCGGCGGGGCTGGCGGCGAACACGCCCTTGAGCTTGAGCGGCAGCGCGGTCGCCTGAGTCGCATCCGTTGCCGCGCCCTTGCCGAACGGTGCGAAGGCGAGGGCGGGGGTGACATCGGCGGCAACCGCAACCGGTCGCGCGCCTGACGGGATCGTGACCGCGCCGGTACTGGCATGGCCCGCGATCCGCCAAGTGAGGCCGGCGAGTGCGACCGCGACCGATACGATCACGGCGGCTGCGACGATATCGAGTGTCGTGCGCGCCTGACGCGGCGAAAGATCGAGGAAGCGGATCATGTCCGAGCGCCCTCCACGAAGCCGTCGAGCGATGCAAGCGGCGAACGTTCACCCTCCGGAATCACCTGAATGCGCACTTTGTCGATCGCGGGGTCTTCGGTGCGGGTGCGGGCGACATCGACCAGCCATTGCTGGCCGAGCAGCTCGACCTGCTTCTGCGCGGCGGCGGGGTCGGACAGCTGGAGTTCCGCTAGGCGGTTTTCCGCCACCCACATCGCGGCGGCGCGGCGTTCGAGGCCGCGGGTCGAATCGACATGGCTCTCGACCGCGCGGACAAGGCCAACGGTCGCGATGGCAAGCACCGCGAGCGCGACCAGCGCCTCGATCAGCGAGAAGCCGTCGTCGTGCTTCACGAGGCTTCGGCCCGGCTGGCGGTGGCGGTCATGCCGTCATAGCGCACGACCCAAATCTGCTCGCCATTGCTGATCGTCGCGTTGAGCGGCTTGCCCGCGCCATCCACGCCCATCATCACCGGGGGCGTCACATCGAGTTCGACCGCGATGCCTCCGGGCAGGCGGTGAAAGGCGAGGCCATCGGACAGCGGCGCCATCGACCCGTCGCGGCCGACTGCGGCAAAACCGTAACCGTCCTTCTCCACCGTGAACGCGATAATGCGGTCGCCGATCATTGCGTCGTCGGCGGCAGCCTGAAGCCGCAGGGCAAGGCGGCGCGCTTCGGTTTCGACCGAAGGTGCGCGGGTGGCCGAGCCGATGCCGAGCGCGACTCCGCCCGCCGCGACGCCGATGATGACGAGCACGATCAGCATTTCGATGAGCGTCATGCCACGCTCACCGCTGCGGATGGTCGCCCCCCGCATGTTGCTTATCCGCCCTTGGCGGGCGTCTGGGCCGCATCGCGCGAATCGAGGTCGGCGTCGAGTTCGGTTCCGCCGGGCTTACCGTCACGACCCAATGACTTCAGCTCGAAGCTGCTGCCGGTCGAGACATAGGTGTAGGGATTGCCCCAGGCGTCGACTGGTGCGGATTTCACATAGCCCCCATCGGGCCAGGCGGTGGGCAGCGGCGGGGTGGTCGGCTTTTCGACCAGCGCCTTCAGCCCCTGTTCGGTGGTCGGATACTGGCCATTGTCGAGGCGATAGGTGGTGAGCGCGCTCGATAGGGTGACAAGGTTGGTTTTGGTCGTGGTCACGCGGGCCTGATCGGGGCGCCCAACGACGTTCATCGTCACCAGTCCGGCGACGATCGCGATGATGACGAGAACCACGATCATCTCGAGCAGGGTAAGCCCCACCTCGCCATTTGGCACCGTCCGGCGCTTGCCCTTCGTGGCCTCGACTGCCACGGTGTCATCGAATTGTTTCAAAACTATGCGCATCGCAGCCCCATGCGTGTTCATCGTGAAAGCCATGTTACAGCCGGGACCTCTCAAAGAATGACTGGCAAACCCTTTTCGGAGTCCGCGAACGCCGCGTCCGGCGGCGTGTGGACGCTGGCGGGCGGGCAGGCGATCATAGCCGAGCCTGATGGCCCTGCAACCATCCTCGTCCCGAGCGAATCGGTGTCGCTGCTGCGAGTCGAGCTGCCGCTGGCGAGCCGGGCGAAGCGGATCGAGGCGCTGCCTTTTGCGATCGAGGACCGGATCGCTGACCCGATCGAATCGGTGCATATCGCGCTGGGCGCGGAGGTCGCGCCGCGGACCTATCTGGTCGCGGTGGTGCGGCATGCGCAAATGACGAGCTGGGTCGAGGCGGCGGAACTTGGCGGGCTGGGTCATGCGGCGCTGGTGCCGGATGCGCTCGCTTTGCCTGCGCCGGGGCCGGGCGAGTGGTGTGCCGAGGCGCGGGATGGCCGGGTGCTGGTGCGTAGTGGTGACGGGACCGGATTTGCGTTGCCCATAGCTTTGGTCGGGCCAGCTTGGGAGCGCGCCGGGAACCCGCGCATCTGGAACTGCGGGCCGATGGCGATCGGTGAGTTGCCGCAAACGCCGTGGACTGGCGGCGGTGGGGGGCTGGCCGAGCGGCTGACGAACCCGGCGATCGACCTGCGGCAGGGTGTTTATGCCCGGCGCGGGGCGAATGGGAGCAGCTGGAAGCGGCGTCTGGCATGGATCGCGGCTGCGGGCATTGCGGCGCATGTCGTGATCGCGGCGGCGGACGTGGTGATGCTGCGCGTGATTGCGGAGCGGCGCGCCGAGGATGTGCGGTCGGCCGTGGCGCAGGCGGCGCCGGGGGCCAATCTATCGGGCGATCTTGAGGCGTCGGTGGTCGGGATGCTGCCCATGGCTGGCCCGCCGCCGGGGCGCTTTGTGCCCGCCGTGACCGCTGCGTCGCGGGCGCTGGCACCGTTGTCGAGCGCAGTGACCGCGCGGGCGATGCGGTTTGAGGGGAATGCACTGGTGCTCGATATCGAGCCTGGTCCTCCTGATTTGCCCGAGCGCATCCGCGCGGCGTTCCGTGCGGCGGGGGTTCCGGCGCAGATTGGGGCAGGGGCGGATGGTGCAATTCGCGTGACGGTGACGGCATGAAGATCGAACGTTCGCCGACCATTGACGCGGCGGTGCTGCGGTTCCAGCTGTGGTGGCGTGGCCTTAGCCCGCGCGAACGGGTGCTGGTCGGGACGCTGGGTGCGATCCTGGCGGCGCTGATCCTGGTGTTCGGGATCGTCAAGCCGCTGCAGGGGGCGCGTGCTGATGCCCTCGCCGATATCCGCAGCCACGAAACGCTGGCCGCGCGGGTGCGTGCGGCGGGGACGCTAGTCGCGCCGGGCACACAGCCGAAGCTCAGCGACGGTCCACCAATCGAGGCTGCTCAGGCGGCGGCGAGCGCAGCCGGGCTGACCGTGACGCTGACCCCGGGCGGGGCCGGTGCGACCGGGCAGGTTGCCGAGGCGAGCTATGAAGCCGTGGTCGGCTGGATCGCGGCGGTCGAGCGCACCACGGTGTTGCGCGCGCGCCGGGTCGAGCTGACCAAAGCTGGCGCGCCGGGCCGGGTGAGCGCGAGCGTGGAGTTCGGCCAGTGAATGCGGTGACGATGGATTTGCCGAGCCTGCCCTATGGCTACGCGCGCAACCATGGCGTCGTGCTGCGCGTGGGCGCTGGCGGGGTTGAGTGCGTGCATCGGCCAGATGCTGCGCTCGACGCGCTGCTGGAAGTGCAGCGGGTGGCGCCGGGCGCCCGGTTCGTGGCGGTTTCGGTTGCGGAGTTCGATCAGGCGCTGGCGGCAAGCTATTCGGGCAGCGCGGGTGCGGCGGCGGAGTTTGACCTGGGCGGGATGGACCTTGCCGCATTGGCCGACAGCGCTGCGGCGGTTGATGATCTGCTCGACTCGCGCGATGATTCTCCCGTCATCCGACTGATCAACGCGCTGTTGCTGGAGGCGGTGAAGGAAGGTGCGTCGGACGTGCATGTCGAGACGCAGGAAAAGCGCGTCGTGGTCCGTTTCCGAATCGACGGAGTGCTGCGCGACAAGCTGGAGCCGCGCCGCGAGCTTGCGCCACTGCTGGTCAGCCGCATCAAGGTGATGGCAAAGCTCGATATCGCCGAAAAGCGCGTGCCGCAGGACGGACGCGTGACACTGCGCATTGGCGGGCATGACGTCGACGCGCGCGTGTCGACCATCCCGACCCAACATGGCGAGCGGGTGGTGATGCGCTTGCTGGAGAAGGGCTCGCTCAGCCTTGACATGGAGGCGCTGGGCATGAGCGCGCGCGATCGCGATGTGTTCGCGCGGCTGCTCGAACGGCCGCACGGGATGCTGCTGGTCACCGGGCCGACCGGTTCGGGCAAGACGACCAGCCTCTACGCAGCGCTTCATCGCCTGAACGACCGCAAGCGCAACATCATGACGGTGGAAGATCCCATCGAGTATGAACTTGCTGGGGTCGCGCAGACTCAGGTGAATGCGCGCACCGGCATGACGTTCGCCCGCGGGCTTCGCGCGATTTTGCGGCAGGACCCCGATGTCATCATGGTCGGCGAAATCCGCGATCAGGAGACGGCGGAGGTCGCGGTTCGATCGGCGATGACCGGGCATTTCGTGCTCTCGACGCTGCACACCAACAGCGCGGTCGGATCGGTGACGCGCCTGATCGACATGGGGGTCGAGCGCTATCTGCTCGCGCCGATGCTGGTCGGCGTGGCGGCGCAGCGGCTGGTGCGGCGGCTGTGTCCGAGTTGTCGGCGGCAGGATGTGGCGAACGAGGGCGATGTGCTGCTGATCGGTGGCGGCATCCGTGTCGGCGAGACGCTGTGGCGCGCGGCTGGATGCGATGACTGCCATGGCGACGGGTATCGCGGGCGCGCGGGGCTGTATGAGGTCGTTGCGGTCGATGACAAAATCCAGGCGATGATCCATGAAGGTGCGGCCGAGGCCGAGATCGAGGCGCATGCGCGGCGGAGCAACCCGTCGCTGCTCGATGACGGCGTGGACAAGGTGCGCGCGGGCGTCACTACGGTCGAGGAAGTCGCGCGGGTCGTGAGGGACGAGGCGTGACGCTGGTGGCGGGGAGCAGGTGCTAGATGCCCGCATTTACCTATCGCGCCGCTGATCGCACGGGCGTCCAGAAAAAGGGCACCGTCGAAGCCTCCAGTGCCGCAGCCGCGCGGGCGATGCTGCGCGATCAGGGGCTGCTCCCGCTGGCAGTGGAAGCGGCGGGCGAGCGGCGGTCGATCGGGTCGATCCAACTGCCCAAGCTCGGTCGCTCGGGGATGAGCGCGCGCGAGCTGGCGACGGCGACGCGGCAGATTTCGACGCTCGTCGGTTCGGATATTCCGGTCGAGGAGGCGCTGCGGCTCGCGGCGAACCAGTCGGAGACGCAGCGGGTCTCGGGCATCCTGATGGAGGTGCGCGGCGCGATCCTCGACGGGCGCAGCTTTGCCAGCGCGCTGTCGACCCATCCCAAGACCTTCCCCGAATTCTACCGCGCATCGGTCGCGGCGGGGGAGGCGTCGGGGAAGCTCACGCAAGTGCTCGGCCACCTCGCGCATTTCGTCGAGAACCGGCAGGCGAATGCGCAGAAATTGCAGCTCGCGTTGCTCTATCCCGGGCTGCTGGCGACGGTGTCGCTTGGCGTCATCGTGCTCCTGCTGGTCTATGTCATCCCGGACATCGTCAATGTGTTCGTGTCGCGCGGGACCGACCTGCCGCTGCTGACTCGCATCCTGATTGCGGTGTCGGGGTTCCTGCAGGCTTGGGGACTGTACCTCTTGATTGCCGGGCTCGCGGCGTATTTCGTGTTCAATCGTTGGGCGGCGGTCCCGGCGAACCGGTTGAAGGTCCATCGCGGCTTCACGGAACGCTGGCCGTTCAAGCGCTTTTCCCGCCAGCATAACGCCGCGCGATTTGCGGGGAGCCTGGCGACGTTGGTCGAGAGCGCGGTGCCGTTGGTCGATGCGCTGCACGCGGCGGCGGCGGTGACGCCGAACCTGTGGGTGCGGGCGCGGGCGATGCACGTCGCGGCGCGGGTGCGTGAGGGGATCAGCCTGCGTGCGGCAATGGGTGAGGCAGGGGTGTTCCCGCTAATGCTGACCGCGATCGTCGCTTCGGGCGAGGCATCGGGCAAGCTCGGCCCGGCTTTGTCGCGCGCCGCCGATGAGTTGGACCGCGAGCTGGATGCGGTGACCAGCGCACTGGTCGCTTTGGTCGAGCCGATGGTGCTGTTGCTGATGGGCGGGATGGTGCTGATGATGGTGCTCGCGATCCTGCTGCCGATCATCAATCTGAACGATCTGGTGACGTTGTAGGGGTGGCAGTCCTCCCCGGAACGGGGAGGGGGACCAGCGAAGCTGGTGGAGGGGGCCCGAGGCAACGGATTCCCTTGCCTCGGGCCCCCTCCGTCAGCGCTGCGCGCTGCCACCTCCCCGTTCCGGGGAGGATTTTTGCTACAATTCCCCGGCAATGCTCGCCCCGGCGGGCAATCCTGCAAAGGGCAGGATACGCGCACCCTCCGGCGTCATGCGGATCGTCAGCTGACCATCCTCGCTGAGCGTCGCGGTCATCAGCAGCTGACGGCGTTGCGCGCGGGGGGTGAGGCGGATCTGGGTGGTGGTGCCGATCTTTTCGGAGGTCAGCAGCAGCGCGGGGACCGCGACCGGCGCGCCGCCGCCCTTGGGCGTGCAGGTGCCGGCGTCGGTGGTCAGGCGGCCGTCGATGCCCTGGCTCGACCCGCCGACCGCGATCCGGTCGAACTCGAGCTGCATCACCATGTCGCAGGTGAAGGGGAGGTTGGGCTGCAGCGCCTGAAGCAGCGCGGCGTGGGTGCTGCCGCTGACCTTGTCGAGCACGGTGCTGCTGAAGCCCGCCAGCGCGCGACCGCCCATATCGGTGTCGGGGCCGGTCGCGGTCCAGTCGGTGGCGAAGGCAAGGCTGGTGAGCGAGCGCAGCGGTGCCCAATGCCATTCGAACTTGCTGCCGCCGGCGACGCCGACTTCGCCATTCCACACGGTTCCGGCGACACCGGTGCGCCATGGCTGGTTCTTCACGAACACGCTGGCTGGCATCGTCGCGACCATGGCGAGGGCATAAGCAGCTATGCCCAGCACCACGAAGACGGTAAGACGCCGCCGAGCCGACCAGGATGCCCGTGAAAATGCTGCCGATTCGCCGCCGAGCACTGTTGACTGCTCTGGGATCAGGGCTGGTATTGCCATCGGCATTGCTCGCAAGTCCCTCTGTCTTCGCGGCCGACAAGGTCAAGCGTGACAAGCGGCCGGTGGCGTTGCTGCTGCCGCTGAGCGGGCCGCGCGCCGCGCTGGGCCTTAGCATGCGTCAGGGCGTGTTGCTCGCTGATTCTGGGCCGGAAATCACGGCTTATGATACCGGCGGGACGGTCGAAGGCGCGGCGCTGGCGGCGCGCAATGCGCTCAAGGCTAAAGCTGCGATGATCTTGGGGCCGGTGACCGCCGAAGAGCTGAACGCGGTGACGGCGGAGGTTGCGCGGCGGGTGCCGGTGATCGCCTTTACCAACAACGCCGTTGCGCGCGGCCCGGGCAGTTTCGTGTTCGGGATTACGCCGGCACAGGTGACCAGCGCGGTGCTGCGCTATGCGCGGTCGCGCGGGGTGCGCAATGTGGTGGTGGTCGATGACGGATCGCCCTGGAGCGTCGCGGCCGCGCTGGCGGCGGGCAAGGCGCAGGGCGAGGTCGGTCTCGACATTCGCGTGCTGACAGTCGTTGAGGGCCAGCCCTTGCCAGCTGCCGGGGATGCGCCCGATGCGGTATTGTTGCCGGGTAGCAGCGAGACGGTGTTGGCGGCGGCGCGCAACCTGAAGGGGACCGGGGTGCAGCTGCTCGGCACCGTGCAGGCGCTCGATCATCGTCCGGCGGCGCTGGAAACGCTGGAGGGCGCGTGGATCGCGAGCCCCGATCCTTCGGCGTTCGGGCGGTTTGCGGGGGAGTTTCGGTCGCGCCATGGCGGCACGCCGGGGGCGTTGGCGGCGCTGGCCTATGATGCCGGCGGGGTGGTCAAGACGTTGCGCGCGAAGGGCGCGCTCGACGAGGCGGCACTGCTGGCGGAGACAAATTACAGCTGCGTCACCGGCAATGCGCGGTTCCGCAGCGATGGGAGTGTCGCGCGCGAACTCTCGATCCTCGTCGCCGGGGCGCAGGGGTATGAGCCGGTGGCGGTGAGCCTGGGGGCGTGAACGATGGAGCTGGCGAGGAGGGATTTACCCTGCTCGAACTCATCATTTCGCTGGGCCTGTTCGCGCTGATCGCGGTGGCCGGGCTGACGCTGCTCAACAGCGTGATGACGACGCAGGAGCGGACCGAGGGGCGACTCGACCGGACCGCTGCGATCCAGCGGACGATGTTTGTACTACAGAGCGACCTTGATCAGATTACGCGTGGTGCGGTCAGCGGCGGGGGCAGCAACATCGCCTTTACCCGCGTCGCTGCCGGGATGGGCGGGCCGCCGGTGCCGCTGCGCTATGCCGCGACTGGCGGCGCATTGGTCCGTGCCGCGCCGCAGCCGCAGTTGTTGCTGACGGGGGTGAGCGGGGTGCGATGGCGCTTTCTCGACGGACAAAACTGGGTCGATCGCTGGCCACCGAATGCGGAGCGCAAGGACGCGTGGCCGCGCGCGGTGCAGGTCGAGATGCAGTTGGCGGGCGAGCGCGGGCCGCAGGGAACGTTGCGCCGTGTGGTGGCGCTGCCGGTCAAGCCGCAGGACGAGGCGCAATGATCCGGCGGGACGACGAACAGGGCATGATTCTGGTCAATGTGCTGATGTTCGTCGCCATTGCCAGCGGGCTGGTGCTGCTGATGATTGGGCGCGAAGAACTGGCGCTGGACCGGGCGCTGCGTAGCCGGGAAGCTGCGCGGGCGGCGGCTGTGGTGCGCGGGGGCGAGCTGTCGGCGGTTGCCGCGCTCCAGCGTGATGCGCTGGCTACGCCGCAGGTCGATCATGCGGGTGAAGCGTGGGCGGCGATCGGGGCGAATGGCGCTGCGATCGATGGTGGCACGTTCGACCTGGCCGTCAGCGATGCCGAGGGGCGGTTCAACGTGAACATGCTGCGCAGTGGCGACGCGGTGCCGGTGATCCTGTTCCAGAAGCTGGCGCGGATCGCGGGGCTGGACGAGCAGCAGACGGTGGAGGCGATCGCCTATATCCGCACGCAAGGGCCGGTCAGCGACATCCGCCCGATCCGGCTGATCCCCGGCGCAGACCCGGCGGCGATTGCGCGGCTGGAGCGGATGGTGACGGCGCTGCCCGGCAAGACGACGATCAACCTGAATGCGGCGGACGAGGAATTGCTGGCGTTCCTGATCGGCGATCCGCTCGCGGCGCAGCGGATCGTGGCGATCCGCAAGCGCAATGGGCAGATCACTTTGCGCGACCTGTCCGATCTCAAGGTCAGCCAGCCCCCGGGGACGGCGTTCAGCTCGAACACCTATTGGGTGCGGGTGCGGGCGAAGATCGGCGACACGACGCAGCAGGGCGCGACGCTGATCCAGCGGCGGCGGACGGCGCAGGGTGCGGTGACGACGGTGCCGGTGGCGCGCTGGCGCAATGCTGCGCTGCCGCCCGAGGCTCCGGCGCTGGCCGGCGGGTGACGGAAGTTTACACTGGCTTTACACTATCGGCGGTTTTGGCTGAGCCCCGTGTTGGGGGCGCGGTGCCGGGTGGGCTTTGGTCGGCGGGGTCAAAGAGCGCGGGGCGTTACGCCGCCTGAGATCATTGGATCATTTGAAATCCAACATTGCAAGCGCGAATGGGTCCGCCCCTTGTAATGAAGGATACACTATATCATTTGCGCCACTCAGTGATGGAGTGGTGGCGATGCGGGCGCGGTTGGTGAGTTGGTTCGACGGGTTGGCAGTGGGCGCGTCCGTGCTGTGCCTGATCCACTGTTTGGCGCTGCCAATCCTGATCGCCGCATTGCCCGCGCTGGCCGCGCGGCTCGATCTGGGCGAGGGGTTTCACCTTGCTGTGCTGGCGTTTGCGCTGCCGGTCAGCGCGGTTGCGTTGGGTGAGGGATGGCGGCGGCATCGCGGGCTGACGCCGTTGTTCGTTGGCGCGGTGGGGTTGGTGCTGCTGGCGGCAGGGCTGGCGTTCGAGGAGTGGGTTGCGGTCGAGACGGGGGTGACGGTGGCGGGGAGCCTGTTGCTGGCCGGGGCGCATGTGGCGAATTGGCGGGGGCGGGTGGTTTAGCTCCCCTCGTCGTCCCGGCCTTGAGCCGGGACAGGGCTGTCTTCCGCTCCGCGAAGAAGCCCAGCCCCGGGTCAAGCCCGGGGCGACGAGGGGTTAGAGGATTGCTGGCAGATCCAGTCCCATTTCCCCGGCGCAGGTCTTGGCGATCTCGTACCCAGCATCGGCATGGCGCATCACGCCGGTGGCGGGGTCGTTCCATAGGACGCGTTCGAGGCGCTTGGCCGCGTCCTGCGTGCCGTCGGCGACGATGACCATGCCGCTGTGCTGGGAGTAGCCCATGCCGACGCCGCCGCCGTGATGGAGCGAGACCCAGGTTGCGCCCGACGCAGTGTTGAGCAGGGCATTGAGGAGGGGCCAGTCGCTGACTGCATCCGAGCCGTCCATCATCGCTTCGGTTTCGCGGTTGGGGCTGGCGACCGATCCGCTGTCGAGGTGATCGCGGCCGATGACGATGGGGGTTTCGAGTTCGCCGTTCGCGACCATCTCGTTGAAGGCGAGGGCGAGGCGGTGGCGGTCGCCCAGGCCCACCCAGCAGATGCGCGCGGGCAGGCCCTGGAACGCGATCCGATCGCGCGCCATGTCGAGCCAGTGGTGGAGGTGGTGGTTGCCGGGGAGCAACTCCTTCACCTTGGCGTCGGTCTTCCAGATGTCCTCCGGATTGCCCGACAGCGCGGCCCAGCGGAACGGGCCGATGCCGCGACAGAACAGCGGGCGGATATAGGCGGGGACGAAGCCGGGGAAGGCGAAGGCGTTGGCGACGCCCGCGTCCTTGGCGACCTGACGGATATTGTTGCCATAATCGAAAGTGGGGACGCCCATTTCCTCGAACGCCAGCATCGCGCGGACATGGGTGGCCATCGAGGCGCGGGCGGCGGCCTCGACCTCATGCGGCGCGGTTTCGCGCTTGGCGAACCATTGGTCGAGCGTCCAGCCGGCGGGGAGGTAGCCGTTGATCGGATCATGCGCGCTGGTCTGGTCGGTCACCATGTCGGGGCGGACGCCGCGCCGGGCCAGTTCGGGGAGGATTTCGGCGGCGTTGCCGAGCAGGCCGACCGAGACGGGTGTGTCGGAGGTGCGAATGATTTTAAGTGCTTCATCGATGCTGTTCGCAGCGCGATCGAGGTAGCGGGTGCGCAGGCGCATTTCGATGCGGCTCGGCTGGCATTCGATGGCGAGGCACGACGCGCCCGCCATCGTCGCGGCGAGCGGCTGTGCGCCGCCCATGCCGCCAAGGCCGGCGGTGAGGATCCAGCGGCCCGACAGGTCGCCGCCATAATGCTGCCGCCCGGCTTCGACGAACGTCTCGTAGGTACCCTGAACGATGCCCTGGGTGCCGATGTAGATCCACGATCCGGCGGTCATCTGGCCGTACATCGCCAGCCCCTTGCGGTCGAGTTCGTGGAAATGCTCCCAGGTCGCCCAATGCGGCACGAGGTTGGAGTTAGCGATCAGCACGCGCGGGGCGTCGGGGTGGGTGCGGAACACGCCGACTGGCTTGCCCGACTGGACCAGCAGAGTCTGATCGGCGTCAAGGCGGCGGAGCGTCTCGACGATCTTGTCATAGGCTTCCCAGTTGCGCGCGGCACGGCCGATCCCGCCATAGACGACCAGGCTCTCGGGCGCTTCGGCGACATCGGGATCGAGATTGTTCATCAGCATCCGCAACGCCGCCTCGGCCTGCCAGTTTTTGGCGGAGAGCGTGGTGCCGGTGGGCGCCTTGATGCGGCGGCTATTGTCGGTGCGGGTCGTCATGCTTGGGCTTTCGCGAAGTCGATGGCGGCGGTGAGGAGCGGGCGGAGGGTGGCGTGCGCCTGCGCGGCGTGGATATCGTCCCAGCGCGGGGGCCAGTTGGCGGGGGGTACTTCGGTGACATAAGTGCGCATCGCCAGTTCCATCTGGATGGCGTGGACGCCCTTGTCGGGTTCGCCGTAATGGCGTGTGGTCCAGCCGCCCTTGAAGCGGCCGTCGATGACATGGCTGCGCTGTTGCTTCGCGCAGATCGCGGCGATCGATTGGGCGAGTTCGGGCGCGCAGGATTGACCGCTGTTGGTGCCGATGTTGAATTCGGGCAGGCGGCCGTCGAACAGCTTTGGCACCACGCTGCGGATCGAATGCGCTTCGTAGAGGACGATTGCGGGGTGAAGGGCGCGGAGGCGTTCGATCTCGGCGCGCAGGGCGGCGTGATAGGGCGCGAAATAGGCTGCGCGGCGGCGGGCGATTTCGGCTGCGTCCGGTTCCTTGCCGGGGTGGTAGAGCGGGTCGCCGTCGAAGGTTTCGGTCGGGCACAGGCCGGTGGTAAACTGGCCGGGATAGAGCGTGGCGCCGCTGGGGTCGCGGTTGACGTCGATCACGGTGCGGGAGGTTGTGGTGCGGACGATTGTCGCGCCGAGCTGAAACGCGAAGGCGTAGAGCTGGTCGATGTACAGATCGGCGTCATAGCGCGCGCGGCTCAGCGAAACGAGGTTGGGCGCGATGTCGGGCGGGATTTCGAGGCCGGAGTGCGGGATGCTGACGATCAGGGGGCCTTCGCCGCGGACGGTGACGATCATGCCTCCACCCCCGGCAGTCCGTCGCCCAGCGCGCCGCTGGTCACCAGCGCCGTGGCTAGGGCCATGTCGGGCGCGAAGTGGCGGTCATCTTCCAGCGTCGGCACCGACTCACGCAGCAGGGTGCGGGCGGCTTCGAGCGGGGCGCTGGAGGTCAGCGGGGCGTGGAAATCGCAGCCCTGCGCCGCCGCGAGATATTCGATACCGATGATGTGCGCGAGGTTGGCGGTCATCGCGAGCAGGCGGCGTGCGCCATGGCCGGCCATCGAGACATGATCCTCCTGATTGGCGCTGGTCGGGATCGAATCGACGCTCGCGGGATGGGCGCGCTGCTTGTTCTCGCTGACCAGTGCGGCGGCGGTGACCTGCGGGATCATGAAACCGGAGTTGAGGCCCGGTCGCGGGGTGAGGAAGGCGGGGAGGCCGGAAAGCGCAGGGTCGACCAGCATGGCGATGCGGCGTTCGGCGAGGCTGCCGATTTCGCAGATGGCCAGCGCCAGCATGTCGGCGGCGAAGGCGACCGGCTCGGCGTGGAAATTGCCGCCGGACAGGGCCTCGCTCGTATCGGTGAAGATGAGGGGGTTGTCGGTGACGCCATTCGCCTCGATCGCGAGCGTCGCGGCGGCTTGGCGGATCAGGTCGAGACAGGCGCCCATCACCTGGGGCTGGCAGCGCAGGCAATAGGGGTCCTGCACCCGCTCGTCGCCGTCGCGGTGCGAGGCGCGGATCGCGGAGCCTTCCATAAGACCGGCCAGCGCCTGCGCCACCTCGATCTGCCCGCGATGGCCGCGCACGGCGTGGATGCGGGGATCGAACGGGGTGTCGGAGCCTTTGGCCGCCTCGGTCGACAGCGCGCCGGTGACGAGCGCGGCGCGGAACAGCTTTTCGGTCTCGAACAGTGCGGCGAGGGCATAGGCGGTGCTGAACTGGGTGCCGTTGAGCAGGGCCAGCCCTTCCTTTGGGCCGAGCGTCAGGCCACCGAGCATCGTGCTCGCAGGCAGGCGGCGCGGGCCCATTTCGACTTCGCCGACGCCGATCATCGCGGCGGCGAGATGGGCTAGCGGGGCGAGGTCGCCGCTCGCACCGACCGATCCCTGTGACGGGATGATGGGGGTGATGCCGCGTTCGAGCATGTCCTGAAGCATCGCGATCGTTTCGGGCTTCACGCCGCTATGCCCCTGGGCGAGGCTGGCGAGCTTGAGCGCGATCATCAGGCGCACGACCGGGGCGGGCATCGGGTCGCCGACGCCGGCGGCGTGGCTGAGCACGATGTTGCGCTGGAGCGTTTCGAGGTCTTCGTCGCCGATGCGGACGCTGGCGAGCTTACCGAAGCCGGTGTTGATGCCATAGACCGGTTTGTGCCGGGCGAGGATCGCTTGCACCGCGTCGGCGCTGGCTGCGACCTTTTCATGGCACGCCGGGTCGAGCGGGGCGGGCTCGCCGCGATAGATGGCGTTCCACGTGCTGAGCGGGGTGTTGCCGGGGACGATCATAAGCCTGCGAAAACTCGTGCATGGAGGGGATTGGCGGCGATGCGGTAGACGAGCTCGGCGGGGTCGGAGATGTTCCAGATGGCGAGGTCGGCGGATTGGCCGGGTGCCAGCGTGCCGCCGTCAATGCCCAGCGCGCGGGCCGCGTTGACCGTTACCCCTCGCAGGGATTCGGCGACGGTCAGGCGAAAGAAGGTCGCGCCCATGTTCATCGCCAGCAGGATCGACGCCATCGGCGAGGTGCCGGGGTTGCAGTCTGTGGCGATGGCGATCGGGACGCGCGCGTCGCGCAAGGCCTGAACTGGCGGGCGGCGTTCTTCGCGCGTGAAGTAGAAGGCACCGGGGAGGAGCGTGGCAACGGTGCCGTTGGCGGCCATGGCGGCAATGCCGGCGGCGTCGAGATGTTCGAGGTGATCGGCGGACAGCGCGCCGTGGCGGGCGGCGAGGGCTGCGCCGTTGAGGTTGGAGAGCTGCTCGGCGTGGAGCTTGACCGGCAGGCCGTGGGTGGTGGCGGCGGTGAAGATGCGGTCGGTCTGTTCCGGAGTGTAGCCGATACCTTCGCAAAAGGCGTCCACAGCATCGGCAAGGCCGATTGCTGCTGGGATGATCTCGTTGCAGACCAGATCGACATAGCCATCTGGGTTTCCCCGATACTCGGGCGGGACGGCGTGGGCAGCTAGCAATGTGGTGCGGACGCGGATGGTGCGGACCTCGCCGAGGCGGCGGGCGGCGCGGAGCATCTTGAGCTCGTCGTCGACCGTGAGGCCGTAACCGGACTTGATCTCGACCGTGGTGACGCCTTCGCCGATCAACTGGTCGAGACGGGGCAGAGCGCTCGCAACCAGCTCGTCCTCACTCGCCGCGCGGGTGGCGGTGACGGTGGAGAGGATGCCGCCGCCGGCGCGGGCGATTTCCTCATAGGTCGCGCCCTCCAGCCGCGCCTCGAACTCCTTCGCGCGCTTGCCGGCGTGGACAAGGTGGGTGTGGCAGTCGATCAAACCGGGGGTGATCCAGCGGCCTTCGCAGTCGATGATTTGGGCGGCGTCCGGGGCTTCGGCGTCGGGGCCGACATAGCTGATCGTGTCGCCGACCGCTGCCACCGCGCCAAGCTCGATCACGCCCAGCCCGTCCCCGGTCATCGTCGCGAGACGGGCGTTGCGCCAGAGCTTGTCCGCGGGAGTCGCCATGCGTTTAGTGTTGGACAGCGCGGCCATTATGTCTAGACATATTCGCATGGCGCTCTGGTTTGAAACTGCGTTGCTGGACCATGGCTGGACCGACCGGGTCCGGCTGACGCTGGCGGGCGGGCGGATCGAGCGGGTCGAGGTCGGGGTTGAACCTGACCGGTCAGATGAGCGGCATTTCGCGGCGCTGCCGGGCCTGCCCAATCTCCACAGCCATGCCTTTCAGCGGGCGATGGCGGGGCTGACCGAGGCGCGCGGCGCGTCGGATGACGATTTCTGGTCGTGGCGTGAGCTGATGTACCGGTTCGTGGCGCGGATCGGGCCGGAGCAGTGCGAGGCGATCGCGGCGCTCGCCTATGCCGAAATGCTGGAGAGCGGGTTCACGCGGGTCGGCGAGTTTCACTATCTCCACCATAGCCCCGACGGATCGCCTTATGCGGATGTCGCTGAGATGAGCGGGCGGATCGCGGCGGCGGCGGAGATGGCGGGGATCGGTTTGACGCTGCTGCCGGTGTTCTACGCACATGGCGGATTCGGCGGTCAGGCGCCCGGGGTGGCGCAGACGCGGTTTATCCACGATGTCGATGGCTTTGCGGCGCTGGTCGAGCGCGCGGCGGCGGTGCTGCCCGATGACGGGGTGATCGGCATCGCGCCGCACAGTCTGCGCGCCGTGACGCCGGATGAATTGGGCGCATTGCTGCCGATCGCCAAGGACGGGCCGGTGCATATCCATATCGCCGAGCAGGTGAAGGAGGTGGAGGACTGCATCGCCTGGAGCGGGCGGCGCCCGGTGCGCTGGCTGCTCGACGCGGTGCCGGTCGATGCGCGCTGGACTTTGGTCCATGCGACGCATGTCGATGCCGCTGAGGTCGCAGAGATGGCCGCGCGCGGGGCTGTGGCCGGACTGTGCCCGATCACCGAAGCCAATCTGGGCGACGGGCTGTTTCCCGCAGGCGCATTTCTCGATAGCGGCGGCCCGATTGGGGTTGGGAGCGATTCGAACGTGCGGATCGATGCGGCGGAGGAGTTAAGGGTGCTCGAATATGGCCAGCGGCTGACGCTGCGCGGTCGCAATCAGCTGGCGAGCGATGTGCAGCCATCGACCGGCGCGCGGTTGTTCGATGCGGCGGTGCGCGGTGGTGGCCAGTCGCTGGGCCTCGAAACCGGCCTGGCCGCGGGACGTCCTGCCGACATCATCTCGCTTGACCGGTCCGACCCCGCCTTTGCCGAACGCAGCGGCGACGCGCTGATCGACAGCTGGATCTTCGCCAGCCGCCGCCCGATCGACTGCGTGTGGCGTGGCGGAGTCAAGCAGGTTGCGGGCGGACGGCACCGGTATCGCGACGCGATCGAGGCGCGCTATCGCACCGTGCTCCGCGAGCTGCTGGCATGAGCATCGAGGCGCGCATCCGGGGCGAGATCGAGGGGCGCATCCGCTCGGGCGAATGGGGGCCGGGAACGCGCGTGCCCACCGAATATGAGCTGATGGACGCCTATCGCTGCGCCCGGGCGACGGCGAACAAGGCGCTGAGCCGGCTCGCGAGCGAGGGGCTGATCGAGCGCAAGCGGCGCGCGGGGAGCTTTGTCGCGCGGCCCGCGATCCGCACCCCGGTGGTCGGTGTGCCGGACATCGCTGCGCTGATCGCTGATCGCGGTGAGGCGTATCGCTGGGACTTGCTGACGGTGAACCTGCACCGCCGCGCGCCCGCTGGCTTCCCGGTACGGGGATCGGGCAGCGGCTGGCTGGTGCTGACCGGGGTGCATCATGCCGGATTGCCGCCGTTCGGGTGGGAGGAGCGCTGGCTCGACCTCGCCGCTGCGCCGGGCGCGGCGGATGCGGATTTCTCCGCGACCGCGCCGGGCAGCTGGCTGCTGGCCAACATCCCGTGGACCGATGCTCGGCATCGCATTGCGGCAGTGGGAGCGAGCGCCGAAGCGGCGGGGCGATTGAAGCTGACCGAGGGCGCGCCGTGCCTGCAGGTCGAACGCTGGACCTGGCGCGGCAAGGCGCCGGTGACGTTCGCGCGACAGATCTTTCCGGGCGAGCATTACCAGCTGGTCGAGGATTTCACGCCGCGCGGCTAGCGGCATGCATGGAGACGCACATGTTCAACCGCCTGTTCCTGGACCATCCGCGCGATGTCGGCGAAAGCTATGGCGAGCATTTCGCGACGGCGGCGGGCTTTGGGGTACGGATGGTTGGCGGCGGGCTGGCGTGCATCGTCCATGCGGTCGTGCCCGTGCTGTTCGTGCGGACGGCGAGCGATACGGTGAAGTCGCTCTACGCGACGATGAAGGCGCGTCAGCCGGCCTTTGCCAAGGAGCCGCCCGCCTTCGCCGCGCCGGAGTGGCAGCTCGACTACGAAATTTAGGGGTATGCGGATCGAGCATGTCGCGATCGTTGGGGCAGGCTTTTCGGGCACGTTGCAGGCGATCAACCTGCTGCGCCATAAGGGCCCGCGCGCGACGCTGATCGAGCGGTCCGCGACTCCGGGGCTTGGCCTCGCCTACGGCGCGGCGCATCCCAGTCATGTGCTGAACGTCCGTGCGGGCAATATGAGCGCCTTTCCTGACCAGCCGGGGCATTTTGCGGAGTGGCTGGCGGCGCGCGGGGTGGCGGATGCCGCCAACGCCTTTGCCGCGCGCGTGACCTATGGCGCGTATCTGCGCGAATTGCTCGACGCGGCGGTGGCGGGGAGCGGCGGGCGGCTGGCCGTTGTGCGCGGCGCGGTGTTGGGTCTCGACCAGCAGGAGGACGGCGTTTCGCTGGCGATGGCGGACGGGAGTACAATCGGCGCCGACGCGGCGGTGCTCGCGATCGGTAATCTGCCGCCGCACGACCCGCCGGGCCTCGACCCGGCGGCGCTGCCGGACGATCTCTACAAGGGCGATCCCTGGGCCGGGGATATTGCCGACGGCCTGAACGACAGCGACACGGTGCTGGTGATCGGCACGGGCCTCACCATGATCGACGTTGCGCTGATGCTGGAGGCGCGCGGCTTTGGCGGGCGGGTCGTCGCGCTGTCGCGGCGCGGGTTGCTGCCCCGGCGGCATGAGGCGGGTGCTTCGTGGGCGCGGATCGATGAGCGGCCCGCGACCGTGGCGTCGGATTTGGTGCGAAAGGTCCGCATGCGGGCAGCGGACATCGGCTGGCGCAACGCGGTGGACGAACTGCGCCCCTTTACCCAGCCGATGTGGGCCAACGCGAGCGTGGCTGAGCGGGGACGGTTCCTCCGACATCTGCGACCGTGGTGGGACGTGCATCGCCATCGTTTGGCTCCGCAGGTGGCTGACCGGCTCGACGCAATGGCGGCGCGGGGGCAGCTTGAGGTGGTCGCGGGCAAGACGTTGGGCTTTGCTGCGGCGGATGGGGGCGTCTCGCTTCACTGGCGGCCGCGCGGTACGGATACGGCGCAGACGCTGCAGGTCCGGCGCGTGGTCAATTGCACCGGGCCGCTGGGCGATCTGGGCCGCACCACCGACCCCCTGTTGGTCGCGCTGCGCGAGTGCGGTGCGATCCGGCCCGATGCGGCGCATCTGGGGATCGACGTCAACGGCGCGGGTGAGGTGATCGGCGCTGATGGCCGCGCCAATCCGCGCCTCTTCGCGCTCGGCCCGATGACGCGCGGGGCGTTCTGGGAAATCGTCGCGGTGCCGGATATCCGGCGCCAGACCTGGGATGTCGCCCGGCGGCTGTCCAACGCGCATTGGGTCGGCGGCGAGGGGCTTTGATCTGGCTCACTGCGCCGGCCGAGATCAGAAAATGGTCGGGGAAAGAGGATTCGAACCTCCGGCCCCTGCCTCCCGAAGGCAGTGCTCTACCAGGCTGAGCTATTCCCCGACTGAGCGGCGAAGTCCTTGTCAAAGGCCCCGGGTGGGCAGACCGCGTCGCTTGGAGGCGCGCCTATAACCGCCGCTATCTTGCCTTGCAAGCGCCCCGAGCGCCTTTTTTCAGTCGCCGCGCGCGTCGAGCATTCCGGCGACGCTGGTGAACTTTTCCCGGGGAGAATCGCTGCGCGCGGCGGCGATCTCGGCGGCGTCGATCTTTTGCCAGTCGCGAAACGTGACAACGTCGACGTTGCGCGAGGCGAGGAGGGCGTCGAGCCCCGGACGACCTTGCTTGCCGCTGCCGCCCGGTGCGTCTTCGGCGATCTTCTCGGCGATGGCGAAGCCATCCGGGCGGTTGGTGCCGATCGTGCCGGTCGGTCCGCGCCGCGCCCAGCCGACCGCGTAGAGGCCGGGCACTACACGGCCTTCGTCATTGGCGAAGCGACCCGCGCGATCGTCATAGGGCACGCCTTCGATCTTCGGGGTGCGGTAGCCGATGCACGAGACGACGAGACCGGCGGGGATCGCATAGGTTTCGCCCGTGCCGATCGCCGCGCCGCGTTCGTCGAGTCGCGTGCGCTCCACGATGACCCGTTCGGCGCGGCCGTCGCCCTCGATCCGCACCGGCATGGCGTAGAAGTCGAAGATGATATGGACCGGCTTCTCGACGCTGGCCGCGGCGAAGTTGCGCAGATGCGTCACCGCCTTGCGATGGCCCGGCTCGAGCAGCGCGTCGTCCAGATTCGGCGGGAAGTCAGCGGGATCGACCACCGGGGCGGCGCGCGTCAGATTCGCGAGCTCGCCAAGTTCCTTTGGCGTCATCGCGATCTGGTGCGGACCACGGCGGCCGAGCAGCGTGATCGTCTCGATCCCCGAGCCGACCAGTGCATTGAGCGCAGGGCTGACGATGTCCGATCCGGCGAACTCACCGCGCGTCTTGGCGAGGATGCGGGCGACGTCGAGCGCGACATTGCCATTGCCGATCACCACTGCGCCGGGGCCACCGAGCGGCGGGCTCAGCGCGGCGAAGTCGGGATGGCCGTTATACCAGCCGACGAACGCGGCCGATCCGGTGACGCCCGGCAGGTCTGCGCCGGGAATCTCCAGCGGACGATCGAACGGCGCGCCGGTCGCGAGCACCACCGCGTCGTACAGGCTCATCAGTTCGGGGATCGTCACGTCCTTGCCGACCGTGACATTGCCGACGAAGCGGACCGTGTCGGTCAGCGCGACTGCCTCATACCGCCGCGATACGCTTTTGATCGACTGGTGGTCGGGCGCGACGCCGCTGCGGATCAGGCCGAACGGGACGGGTAGCCGGTCGATGATGTCGACCCGGACATCCTCCCCGAACTGTTTCTGGCATGCCTCTGCGGTGTAATAGCCCGCCGGCCCCGATCCGATCACCGCGATATGCCGCATGCCCGGTCCTTTTCTGTTGTGAGCAGAGGCTAGCGGGGAAATGGGGAAGGGCAAGGGGAATGGTCGCGGCCGTGCGGCGGGCGGGGTCAGTGCCCTTTCTGTGGCGTCTCGAGCGCGAGGCGGACGGCGGCCAGCATCTGTGAGTCGGTGAACGGCTTGACCAGCCAGCCGCGCGGGTCGGCCGCCGCGCCACGCGCCCGGATCGCGTCGTCGCAATGCGCGCTGGCGAACAGGCTGGCGATGTTCATGCCGTGCAGCGCGACGGCGGTGTCGATGCCGTCCAACTCTCCCGCGAGTCGGATGTCCATCAGGACCAGGTCCGGGGCGGCGTCGGCCACGCTTTGCAGCGCCTCCTCACCGCTATCGACGACCGCGAGGACTTCATAGCCAGCGTCCAGCAACGCCGACTCGACGCTGAGCGCGACGAAGTAATTGTCTTCCACGACCAGAATCCGGGCGCGATCCGCCGAGGGTTCGGTCCCTAAGCGCGGGTCCGATTCCGGCGTTTCGCCGGGGGGCGGACCGGCCATCGTCCAGATCATGGCAGTGTCGAGGCCGATCATTGCGACTCTCCCGCGCGTGGGGTCGGCAGCGCAAACCGCGCCATACAGCGCGCGCCGCCCTGATTTTCGATATCGAGCCTGCCGCCAAGCTGGCGGAGCAGGGCCCGGACGAGGCCAAGTCCGGAGGCCCGGCGCTGGGCGTCGGGTCCGGTAAAGCCCGGGCCATTGTCGTGAACAATCATCGTGATGTGCCCCGCATCGTGCCGGAATTCGACGGCGATCTGCTGATTGCCCTGCGCAGGCACGCCATATTTGACGGCATTGACGAGCAGTTCGTTGAGCACGAGCGCGATCGGCGTGGCGGGCTCGATCGGGAGATCGACCGGATCGACATGCTTCGCGGTTTCGAGCGGTGCGCGGGTCATGCCAGCGAGACTTGCGATCAGGCTGTTCACCAGCGCCTCGGACCCGATCGTATCCAGTCGTCCCGAACCATAGAGCAGCTGTTGCACTGCGCTGACCGCTGAAAAGCGATTGGCGGCATCGCGCAAGGCGAGATGCGCCTCGTTGCTCGTCGCCTCACGCGCGGCGCCGAGCAGCATTCCGGCGAGCATCTGCATGTTGTTCTTCACCCGGTGCTGCAATTCGCGCAGCAACAGCTCGCGTTCCCGCAGCGATTCCTGAAGCACCGCCTCGGCATGTTTGCGTTGAGTGATCTCGGTATGAAGCTCATGCACCTTGCGCGAGAGGGCGCCGAACCGATCCTCGTCGGTTTCGAGCATGCGCAGCAGGACTGCCGGGCCGTCTGACAGGGCGATGCGGTTGCCACGGCATTTCAGGCGCTCGCTGCCGCGCGCGTCGGACACGATCAGCGCGCCGACCAGCGGCGCAGACGAGCCGAAACAGCGCTGGATGAAGCGCAGTGCGTCCTGCCCGTCTCCCGCGAGGCGGTCGAGCAAGGAGCGACCCGGAAGATCGCTGCCGAGGCGCTGTTGGGCAGCCCGGTTCAGGCCGAGCACGGTTCCGTCCGCGGACACGATCAGCGTCGCTTCCGCCAGCCCGTCGAGCAGGGCCTTTGCATCCTGAGACAGCAGCGTGCTCACCGTCCGTGATAGGCGCGCGCGGTCAGTGGAAGGTCATCGCTCGCGCGCAGATAGACGGTCACGCGACAATCGGGATGGCCCTCGGCGATCGTGCGTTCCAGATCGACGGCGGCGTAGCCCAGATTCTGTGCGGCGATATGGCCGAACACGTTGGAGGTCATCATGCACAGCGACGGACGGTCGCGCACCAGTTCGCCGAACGGGCAGGCGCGATTGCCAAGGACGATCCGATCCTCGGTCTCTTCGATCACGAAGAAATCACCCTGGATGCGCCGCTTGAGGTCGATCAGCACGTCGGTGACCTGCGCCCGAGTCAGCCGATCGACGGCGAGCGCACTGCGATACTGGTGGTCGATCTGTTCGCCGACCGCGACGCCGACGACGCTGATATAGCCCGACGCGTCGTCGAGGCCGACCACGTCCTGTAGCGTTCCGGCGAGCTCGCGGATCAACGTCCGCGAAAACACGTCGCGTTCGAGCGGAAGCTCAAGTTCAGATGCTTGCATGCGCCATCGCCCCCTCTTGCCGCTCGACGCGTTACGCTTGCGCGGAGCAAGTCAAACTCATCGTCGCCGCGATGCGGTGTTCGCCAACGTCGGTCAGCCGCCGCCGCTTAACCGTCTGCCCCGAGTGAAGGCCAAATCGGGAGCCGACGCAAGGGGTTATCCGAACCGGACATACCCACCTCGCCGCTGCATGGGGACAGCGAACCTGTCCCCATGCGGCTGGCGATGTGACCTTACTGGTCGAGGAAGCTGCGCATTTTGCGGCTGCGGCTCGGGTGTTTGAGCTTGCGCAGCGCCTTCGCCTCGATCTGGCGGATGCGTTCGCGGGTCACGCTGAACTGCTGGCCAACCTCTTCGAGCGTGTGGTCGGTGTTCATGCCGATGCCAAAGCGCATGCGCAGCACGCGCTCCTCACGCGGGGTGAGGCTGGCGAGGACGCGGGTGACCGTTTCCTTGAGGTTCGCCTGGATCGCGGCGTCCACCGGAATGATCGCGTTCTTGTCCTCGATGAAGTCGCCGAGGTGCGAATCTTCCTCGTCGCCGATCGGCGTTTCGAGGCTGATCGGCTCCTTGGCGATTTTCATCACCTTGCGCACCTTTTCGAGCGGCATCGAGAGGCGCTCGGCCATCTCTTCCGGCGTCGGCTCGCGGCCCTGCTCGTGCAGGAACTGGCGGCTCGTGCGGACCAGCTTGTTGATCGTCTCGATCATATGGACCGGGATGCGGATCGTGCGCGCCTGATCCGCGATCGAACGCGTGATCGCCTGACGGATCCACCAGGTCGCATAGGTGCTGAACTTGTAGCCGCGGCGATATTCGAACTTATCGACCGCCTTCATCAGGCCGATATTGCCCTCCTGAATGAGATCCAGGAACTGCAGGCCGCGGTTGGTGTATTTCTTGGCGATCGAGATCACGAGGCGGAGATTGGCCTCGACCATCTCCTTCTTTGCGATGCGTGCCTCGCGCTCGCCCTTTTGGACCATGTTGACGATGCGGCGGAATTCGCCGAGCGCCATGCCGGTCTGCTGGCTGATTTCCGAGACTTCGACGCGGATGCGATCGACGGCGGCGGCCTCATTCGTGACGAACGCGGCCCACTTCTTGTCGAGCTTGGCGACCGATTCCAGCCAGTTTTCGTCCATCTCGTGATCGACATAGCGATCGAGGAAGTCCTTGCGGCTTACCTTGTGGCGCTCGGCAAGACGCAGCATCTGGCCGCCCAGCGCGGTCAGGCGCCGGTTGTAGCTGTACAGCTGATCGACCAGATACTCGATCTTGGCGTTGTGGAACTGGACGCTTTCGACCTCTGCGGTCAGCTCTTCGCGCAGCTTGTGGTATTTTTTCTCGTCCGACGCGCTCAGCTCGCCACCCGCCGCCATCGCGTCGAGCCGGTTCTGCTGAACCTTGCTGAACTTCTTGTAGATCGCCGTGATGTTCGCGAAGCGCTCGAGTGCCTGCGGCTTGAGCGTTTCTTCCATCTGGGCGAGCGAGAGGGTGTTGTCCTCTTCTTCCTCGTCCGAAATGCGCGGAGCACGACGTTCGGTCAGCTCATCGTCTTCATCGGCAGGAGCCTCTTCGGGCTCTTCCTCTTCCTTGAAGCTGGCGCCGGCGGTCTTCTCGCTGATCTCGCCATTATCGTCGGCCTCGGCACCCTCGACCTGCTCGGCCGACGGTCCCTTGGACAGCATCGCGTCGAGATCGAGGATCTCGCGCAGCTGCATCGTGCCTTCGTTGAGCGCGTCGGACCAGCCGATGATCGCGTTGAACGTGATCGGCGATTCGCACAGGCCCAGGATCATCGTGTCCCGGCCGGCCTCGATCCGCTTGGCGATCGCGATCTCACCCTCGCGGCTGAGCAGCTCGACCGCGCCCATCTCGCGCAGATACATGCGAACGGGATCGTCGGTGCGATCGACGATCTCCTTCTTCTTCGCGATTTCAAAGGCGGGTTCGTCGTCCTTACCCTCGGCATCGACCTCGTCGGGCGTGTCGTCTTCGGGCTGATCGTCCTCGCCGACATCCTCATTCTCGACGACGTTGACGCCCATGTCGCTGAGCGCAGACATGACGTCTTCGATCTGGTCAGTCGTGAACTGATCCTGCGGGAGCATTTCGTTGAGCTGGTCGACGGTGATGTAGCCGCGCTTTTTCGCGCGAGCGACCAGCTTCTTGATGGAACCTTCGTTGAGATCGATCAGGGGCGCGTCGCCCGTCTCGGTCGAATCCCCATCGTCTGCCATATTTGCCTTAGCCATCGACTGCCTTTGAAATCATATGGCGGCAATTATACGCCGCCCTAATCACCTAATTACGTCTCGTCCGCAAGCATCAGATTAGCGAGCCGCATTTCCAGCTCTGCCTTTCGCCGTACCAGCGCGACTTGGCGCTCGAATGCCTCGTCACTGAAACGCGCCTGCACCGCCGCAGTTGCCTCTGCCAGCGCCGCCTCGACCTGAGGTCGCGCCGCCAGCACCGCGATCGCCTCGCCAAGGTCGAGCGCGGCCCGCCCCGCATCCCATTCCTTCTGCGTGAAGGTGAAGGGAAGCTGGTCGGCGCGCAGCAACTCAGCTGCTTGTGAATCGAAACCGGACGTCGCCAATATGGTACGCAGGCGCGCGCTATCAAGCGCCCGGTCCTCCAGCGCGACATCGACCACCGCCTCGAACAGCCGCCCGAGCGCGCCATCGGCATGGGCAAGGCTGGTCAGCGTTTCGACATGACGTGTGATTTCGGCAGGGTGGCGGATCAGGCCGGCGAGCACAGCCTTGGCCAGCACCCGGTCGATCCCGCCCGTGCCCACCGCGTGCGCCGCCGGGCTGGGGGGCGGTTCGGGTGGTTGCCAGCGCTGGCCGGGCTTGAACGGGCCGCGGCTCTGGTTCCGGGGCGTGAAGGTGCGCGGGGGCGGGGCGAAGTGTTCGTCGACGCGGCGGCGGAACTCGTTGACATATTCGTGGCGGACATTGCCGTCCTGGATCGTCGCGGCGAGATCGGACAGGCGACGCTTGAGGCCCGCGCGCGCCTCAGGCGTGTCGACCGGCTCGGCGGCGAGTTCGTGGGTCCACAGGCGATCGGCGAGCGGCTGGGCCGACGCCAGCAGCGCCTCGAACGCCTGCGGTCCCGACGCGCGGACGAGGTCGTCGGGGTCTTGCCCTGGGGGCAGCGTGACGAAGGCCAGGCTGCGGCCCGGTTGGAGCAACGGGAGGGCGCGGTGCGCGGCGCGGATCGCCGCTTTCTGGCCCGCATTGTCGCCGTCAAAGGAGAGGTAGGGGATGTCGGCCAGCCGCCACAGCCGCTCCAGCTGGGTCTCGGTCATCGCGGTGCCGAGCGGGGCGACCGCTTCGCCAAACCCGGCCTGCGCCAGCGCGATCACGTCCAGATAGCCCTCTACCGCGATCACGCGCCCGGCCTTGCGCGACGCGGCGGAGGCGCGGTCGAGATTGTAGAGGGTGCGGCCCTTGTCGAAGAGCGGGGTTTCGGGGGAGTTGAGATATTTCGGCTCGCCCTCACCGATGATCCGCCCGCCAAAACCGATGATGCGACCACGCGCATCCTTGATCGGGATCATCAGGCGTCCGCGGAAGCGGTCATAGGGCTCCTTGCCATCGACCTGGATCAGCAACCCCGCCTCGACCAGCATCGCGTCGCCATAGCTTTTCAACGCTTCACGCAGCTTCGTGCGGGAGTCGGGCGCATAGCCCATGCCGAACGTGCGCGCGGTTTCCGCCGTGACGCGGCGGCGCTCCAGCAATGCCCGCGCGTCGGCGCCGGCGATGCCGTGGAGCTGGTCGGAATAGAATTTGGCGGCGTCCGCCATGACCTCATGCAGCCCCTTGGCGCGCTCGGCCCGTTGCGCGGCGCGGGGATCGTCGGCGGGCATGTCGAGCCCCGCCGCCTGTGCCAGTTCCTTGACCGCGTCGATAAACGGCAGCCCGTCATGCTCGGTCATCCAGCGGATCGCATCGCCATGCGCGCCGCAACCGAAACAGTTGCCGGTCAGGATATTGTCTTCGAGCGCGAAGGCGTAGGTTTCCGGGACGGATGCGCAATAGACGGTTTCGATCCGGTCGGACGGCGCGACCGCCCGCACGACCCAACGCAGCCGGTCGAAGCGCTTGGCGTGGGTCGCGAACCGATCGCGTGCGCGCGACAGCAGGAACAGCGCCGGGTCGAGCGAGGACGGAACGAAGTGAATGCGGTGCAGCGCGCTGGGGCTATCCCCAAAGCCTCTCCGCATCAGGGTGGTGCGGCCATAGGTAGCGATGCCCAGCTTGAGCGCGATGTCACGCACGTGTTCCAGCGCGGCGGGATCGGCCGAGTTCAACATCGCGGTTCCGTCCTTTGAGACGTGACCATCTGCAGCGATGTAACCGGCGAGGAAGCCGAGGAGATAGGCGTCGGATCGGTCGAGCGACGGGAGCGCCTTGAACCCCTCGAACGCGCGGCCGCCGTATATCCGAAGATAGGTCTGGCCGTTGGCGCGCGCGTGGGTGTGATGCTCCTGATCAGAGAACCACCGTGCGAGTTCGGCATCCTTGTCGCCGTGCAGGTTGACCGTCCCGTAGACGTCCTTGAACATCGTCCCGTCGCCAAACACGATCCCGTGCCGAACACCCTCTGGATCGAGTTCCCAGTCGGTGCGGGGTTCGGGCAGCACGCTTTCGAGCGCATGCCCCGGACGTAGCTGGTCCGTGCGGACCTCCGACTTCCGGCCCTTGACGAACCAGCGGTGGCCGTCGGTCGCCCAAAGCGTCTTGCTCAACCCGTTGCGGGAGAGATCGATCCGCCAAAGCCGCTGCTGGCCATAATCGTCGAATCGGGCGTCGACCCATTTTCCGCCGCGGGTCAGTACCGTCGCTTGTTGCCCGGCGAGCGATCCGATCGGTCGGCGCCCCGCGCGCGTGACGACGGGCGTTTCGGCGGCCAGGCAGTGATAGAAGCCCTTGTCGTCGTTGATCGTGAACGACGGCGTCTTCTCGTTATGGAAGGGGCAGCACGCCTTATACTCGCGGCCCGCGCGCGTGATTTTCACGCTGCGACCGATCAGGGCGGACAGCGTGGTGCGGGCGCGCAGCTCGTCGAGAAAGGCGGGCGTGAGGCTCATGGGGCTGAGTCGGACATGCCCAACCCTTGCCCGGCCCGCAAGCGGCTGGTCGGGGTCAGAGCGTCGCGACGGTTTTGAGGAAGGCGGCGATCCGTGCCTTGTCCTTGACCCCCGGCGCGCTTTCGACGCCGGAGGAGACATCGACCAGCCGTGCGCCGCTGGTCGCGACCGCCTCGCTCACATTGTCCGCGTCGAGGCCGCCGGACAGCGCCCAGGGCAGGGGATGGTCGAAGCCGCGGAGCAGCGTCCAGTCGAAGCGCAGGCCCATTCCGCCGGGGAGCTTGGCATCCTCCGGGGTCTTTGCGTCGTAGAGGATGCGTTGCGCCGCGCCGCGAAAGGCGTGGGCGGCGTCGAGATCGGCGCGGGTCTTGACCGCGACCGCGATCCACACCGGCAGGCGCGTGCGCGTTCCGATCTCTGCGGCGCGTTCCGGTGTCGCGCGATGGAGCTGGATCGCATCGAGCCGGGCGGAGCGAATCGCCTGGTCGAGCAGCGCATCCTCCGGGTCGACGAACACGCCGACTCGCTCGACATGGCCGGGCACCTGCGCAGCGAGTGCTGCGGACTGGTCGAAGGTGACGTGGCGGGGGGAGGGGGGGAAGAAGACGAAACCGATATGGCTCGCCCCGCCCGCGACCGCGGCGTCGAGCGTCGCGGCGGTGGACAGGCCGCAAATCTTGGCTGTGACGGGCATCGCGGCTGGCAATCGGCCCCGGGTGGCGGTTTGGCAAGCGGAAGTTGGGGCGCGGTGGACATGATCCACCGCGCCGCCAAGCATGCCGGTCCTATTTCTCGAATTCGCGGACCAGCGCGTCGAACAGGCGGACGCCATAGCCGCGCGCACCCTTGGGCATGGTCGGGAGCGATTCGTCGGCGCCATCGACCCCGGCCATGTCGATATGCGCCCATGGCGTCGGCTGGGGCGTCAGGAACCCGATGAAATGCGCGCCGCGCCCGGCACCGGGGCCGGACTTGGTGGTGCCGTTGGCAATGTCCGCGATCGGCGACTCCATGTCCTTGGCGTAGCTCGGGTGGAGCGGGAGCCGCCACACCGACTCGCCCGATGCCGTGGCGGCGGACTGGACGTGTACCGCCAGCGCCTCGTCACGCGCGAACAGGCCGGCATAATCGTCGCCGAGCGCGGTGATGACTGCGCCGGTCAGCGTTGCGATGTTGACGAGGGCGGCGGGCTTGAACCGCTCGATCGCATATTGGTTGGCGTCGGCCAGCACCATGCGGCCCTCGGCGTCGGTGCTGATGATCTCGATCGTCTGGCCGTTCATCGTGCGCACCACGTCGCCGGGACGCGAGGCGTTGCCGCCGGGCATATTCTCCGCCAGCGCGGCGATGCCGACGACGTTGGCCTTCGCCCCGCGCTTGGCCGCGGCATAGACGCCGCCCATGACGGCGGCCGCTCCGGCCATGTCGCCCTTCATATCACCCATGCCCGCGCCGGGCTTCAGGCTGATGCCGCCGCTGTCGAAGGTGATGCCCTTGCCCACGAGCGCGAGCGGGGCGGCGTTCCCGGCGCCGGTATATTCGACGATCATCATCCGCGCGGGGTGCCGCGATCCGGCGGAGACCGAAAGGATCGCCCCCATGTTGCGGCGGCGCATTTCGGCTTCGTCGAGGATGGTGATGCGGACATTGGGGACGCCAGCGAACTGGGCGCGAACGGTGGCGACGAAGCTGTCGGGGGTCTTGGCGTTGGAGGGCAGCGTGATCAGGTCGCGGGCCATGCGCGCGCCGTCGGCGACACCGGCATGGTCGCGCGCGAACGTCGCCTCGCCGGTCGGGGCGACGATGGTCAGGGGCTGAACGGCGGGGGCATCGACGCCGCTCTTGAGCTTGTCGAAGCGATACTGGCCGAGGCTGGCACCGAGCGCGACATGCGCGGCGGGGTCGCTGGCGGCGCTGGACAGGGTTCCGGCGAGAATCGCGACCGGCTGACGGTTGTCGCGCGTTTCCTGCGCGGCGCGGCCACCGAAATCGGCGAGCGCTGCGGAGTCGAGCTGGCCTGCGGGAACGCCGATCAGGACGACGCGGTGATAGCCGCCGACGCCGTAGAGCGAGAGCGTCTTGTCGGCGGCGGCCTTGAACCCCGCGGTCTGCACGGCGCTGGTCACGGCGGCGCGGAGGGCGGCGGGGACGTGGGAAAGGTCGGTTGCGCCCGCCATCGGGATCACGAGGACGCCATCGCTGGGGGCGGTGGCGGCGAAGCGGATCGGGCGTTCGGCGCTGTTCGGGCGCTCGCTGGCGCTGACCCCGGTGCCGATGGCGACCCGTTCGGATTGGGCGAGAGCCGGGGCGGTGGCTAGAATCGTGGCGGCAAGCAACAGGACACGCATCGGCATCAACTCCCTGGACGTTGTGATATCGTCACATCCGTAACCAGCGCGGCGGGTCAGGGCAATTGCTGTTGGTCGAACAACGGTTTGACCAGCACGGCCATGGTCAGCGGGGGATCGACCGGAACGGGGAAGGGGCGGGTCTCGCCCGAGCGGGTGTAGCCGTGGCGCTCATACCAGGCGATCAACTCGACGCGGCGGTCGATCACCGTCATCTCGATGCGGGTGGCGGCGAAGGTGTCGCGCGCGGTGGCTTCGGCGGCGGCGATCAGCTGCTTGCCGATGCCGCCGGCCTGAAGTTGCGGATCGACGCAGAGCAGGCCGAGATAGGCGAGGCCTTCGCCGCGATTGGCGACGTTGACGCAGCCGAGGATGGTGTCGCCGTCGAGCGCGATCAGCAACCGGCTGTCGCCATCGATCAGCGTCGCGAGTGTGGCGAGATCGGTGCGGGTATCGCTGAGCAGGTCCGCCTCATGCGTCCAGCCCTGCCGCGCGGAATCGCCGCGATAGGCGCGCTCGACTACGGGGTGGAGGCGGGGGAGGTCGGTGGGGGTGGCGGGGCGGATGGTGGGCATTGATCAGCCGAATGCCGCCCAAATTCTTCGGCTGCAAGGAAAGGGTTGAGGAAGGCTAGTGGTCGCCGCGAATTCTTCGGACCAGCCAAGCCGCGCCAAGGCCTAGAAGCGCGAGAGCCATCCACGCTGGCAAATAGAAAACCAAGAGGAAGGGCGCGATGACCAAAGCCAGACCGCAACCGTCGCCAGGACTGGAGGAAAAAGCACAGCCAGACGCTAGCAAGCCGAGCGCCAACTCCGCGAACGGGAGAACCGCCAAAACTCCCAAAAGGGTGAATCGCAGTGCGCGGTTGGGCACAAATGACAGGGCTAAGCCTGCAATAAACGCCACCGGCAGATACAGTAATGCGAACAATGGCCCGCCTTACAGCGTCGCCTCGATCTCGCGCGCGGCGAGGTCGGGGTCTGCGGCCTGCGTGATCGGGCGGCCGATCACGAGGATCGACGCGCCGGCGTCGAGTGCGGCGCGGGGGGTGACGACGCGCTTCTGGTCGCCGCTTGTCGCGCTCAGCGGGCGGACGCCGGGGACGACGAAGAAGCCATCCTTCCACGCCGCGTGCGCGGCCTTCACTTCCTCGCCCGAGCAGACGATACCGTCGACGCCGGCCGACTTGGCGAGTTCGGCGAGGCGGACGACCTGTTCGTGCGGGTCGGGCGAAAGGCCGATGGAGGTCAGGTCATTGGCGTCGAGGCTGGTGAGCATGGTCACCGCGACGACCTTGGTGCCCGTTGGGGCGGCGGCCTTGGCATCCTCGAGCATCGCGCGACCGCCCGAGGCGTGGACCGTGATGATCGCGGGCTCGAGCGGGCGGAGCGCCTGCACCGCCTTGCCCACCGTGTTGGGAATGTCGTGGAACTTGAGGTCGAGGAAGATCGGCAGGCCGATATCCGCCATCTCGTGCACGCCGTGGCGGCCGTTCGCCATGAAGAACTCAAGGCCCAGCTTGATCCCGCCGACATGGTGGCGGACGCGGGTGGCGATCGCCTTGGCGCGTTCGATGTCCGGCGTGTCGAGGGCGACGTAGATCGGGCTCATGGCGTGACCAGCGGCGGTGCAGAAGGCGTTTCGGCAGGGGTGTCGAGATCGCCGGGATCGCTCGCTACGACCGGCGCAGGCACGACGGCAGGGGCGGGGCGCAGGTCGTCGACGGTCCGCTCCAGCATCGCGATCCGGCTGCGCATCCGCCAGCGCACGGTGTGGTAGATCGCCAGCATCGGCACCAGGCCGCCGAGATAGACGACGAATAGCAGGAAGGGGAGGTTCACATCGGCGATCAGGCCGCTCCACAGATGGATTTCGACCGGATGCCAGTTGGTCACGGCGAACGCGGCCGCGAGACCCAGGATCAGGAACCAGAACAAAGCCTTCAGAAACTGCATCCGCTGCGATCACCCTGTTGTATGTGCGGGCAGCTTAGGCCCGGACCGCCCGCTTGGCCAGCCTCAGCCGATCTCGGCGCGCAGCTGATCAAACAGGCCGGGCACCGCTTTCAGCCGGGGTTCCTCCTCATCAAGGATGGCGAGGAACAATTCGCGCTTGATCGTCGCGATGCGTCCTGCCGCGAGACGCGCGCCCGGGGGAAGGGTCGAGAGGATGATATCGACCAGCCGGTCCGCACCGTGGAGGCGGCCCCAGAGATAGTCGTTCTCACGATAGGCGCGGCTAAAAAAGGCGCCGAAATTGTTGAACTGAATGCCCTTGAGCGTCGCCGCCGCGCCGCCGCTTCGGATTGCTGTCGCGTCGTCGGGGGAGATGCGGTCAACGCGGATCGGATCGAACTCGTTGAGCCCCTCGCCCCGCAACAGCGGTAGGGTCGCGATGTCGAAAAACGGGAAGCCGAGATAGGCGAGCAGCATCGGTCGGCGCAGGTCGCGGGGCAGTTGACTAAGCCCTTCGGAGAGGCGCGCGTCGGTCTCGTCATCGAGCGTGCGCAGGTCCATCCGCGCGGCGAGCTCGTCCATCAGCGCGGCGGCGTTGCAATCGGTCGCGCGGATCGATTCACGCATGCCGAGGAACGGGTCGGAGCGCTGGCATTCGAGATAGCCAGCGAGCGATTCGTAGATGGCGGTGCGGATCGGCGCCAGCTCCGCGCGGCTATTGTCCTGATCCAGTTCGGTCGCGCGGCGGGCGAGCAGGCGCAGGCGGCGGATGCGGAAGCCCAGATCGTGTGCGCGCAGCAGGTCGAGCGTCGCGGGGTTCGCCGACGCCGTGTGGCTGGTGCTGAAATCGTCCGCGCCACGGCGGACGATCTCCGCCCCGATCGCGGTGCGCATCCGCCGCCAACGATCCGAGCCATGCAGGTCGGCGATCTGATTGAGGTGGGTCGCGATGCGGTCGGCAACGCCCTCGACCTTGAGCAGGCCATAGGCGGCGTGGCCGTAACCGGCGCGGGAGGCTGCGGCCTGTTGCGCGCGGGCGCGCCACGCGGCGAGGCGCTTGGGCGTCGGGTAGTCGAGAAACAGCGTGTAGCCGAACAGCGATTCGACCTGTCCCTCCACCTCCGACCGGATGCGTTCGATGATCGTGAGCATCCGCTCGATCTGCGCCGAGCGCTGGTCGAGCGATTCGAGATTGTCGCGGATCGGCTGCTGGCGGGGGAGTTCGGACAGCGCGCCGATGATCGTACGGAAAAAGCCGGGACCTTCCTGCGGACCGGGACCGGGGCTGGCGATGCGATAGCCCGGCGTCGGGTCGATGAAGACGAACCGGCGATCGATCTGGCGCCGAGCCGGGCGCTCACGCAGCGCGTCGATTGCGGGACGGAACGGCGCATTGGCGAGCACCGACCCGTCGATCAGCGGGGCGGTATCGGCGACGCCTGCGGCAAATTGACGCGGCAGCGCGTGTTCCAGGAAAGAGGCGCGGCCGGGCCAGTCGGTACCGCGTTCGGCCAGCACTGCATCGACTTCGGCGACGGTGGCGGGCGGGAAGGCACCGGGAAAGCTGGACGTGGCGCGCGCGGCGAAGGCGAGCTCTGCAGCATGGCCGAGCGCCCCGCCATCACTGCCGTGATCGCTGAACGAGAAGACCAGGCGATGTTCGGTCTCCACCACCTCGGGCGGTGAGTTCAGCCGCAGCCGTTCGGGATGGCCGCGAAAATCAGTGACGGTGACGAACAGGTCGAGCGGCTGTCCTTCGGGCAGCAGGCGCGGGCCGGCGGGCGCGTCGCGCATCGCCTCCAGCGCATCGAGCAGCATGTTCATCAACTGCTTGCCGCCAAAGGGCGGTTCGAACCAGCGCGAGCGGACGAAACGTTCGAGCTTGGCGCGCACCTCGGCCCGGGCAGCGGGTTCGACCGTCGCATTGACCGCCGAATCGCGACCGGCGAGCATCCACGCGATCGGCATCGCCCACATCTTCGCGAAGCGGTGGGAGGGGCCATGCTCGGGGTTGAGCAGCGCCTCGACATCCGCGATTTCGAGCCACAAATCGGTCAGCGGGTCGAGCGACTGGCCGCTGGTCACCGCCTGGGCGAGGAACACGCCGTTGATGCCACCGGCGCTGGCTCCTGCGACGATATCGACCATGACGCGCAGGTTCAGGCCAGCCTCGTCCCCGATCGATTCGAGCAGCGCGTAATAGACCCGCTCGCTCGCCCCGGCTGCGGGCTCGAAATCGCGATGCGCACGGCTGGCGCGGGCCAGGTGCCAGATTTCCTTGGTGATGCCGTGCATGTAGATCGCGAGGCTGATCCCGCCATAACAGACCAGCGCGAGGCGGAGTTCCTTATCTTGCACGCTCAGCCGCGCCGGACTTCGGCCCAGACGGGCAGGTGATCGGATGCGGTGCGCGCGGCGGCGCTGTCATTGACCCCGCACTCACCGATGCTGAGGTCGCTCGATACCATGATCCGGTCGAGCCGGGCGATCGGGCGGCGGGCGTGGAATGACCGGCCGGTCGGTGCGAAGGCGAACTCCTTGCCGAAGTCGCGCAGGCACCCCGATTGCGCGCTCCAGTCGTTGAGGTCGCCCATCATCACGGTCGGCATGGCGCGCTCGCTGCTCGCCAGATGGGTCAGGATCGCATGCGCCTGACGCCGCCGCCAAAGGCCCGATAGATCGAGGTGCATCCCGACGACGCGCAGCATTTCGCCGCCGATGCGCAGATCCGCCATCACCGCGCCGCGCGGTTCGAGCGCGGGCAGATGGATGATCTCGCAATCGAGCACCTGCGCCTCCTTGCGCACCAGAATCGCATTGCCGTGCCAGCCCATCGATCCCGAGCGGACACCGAACGATACCGCCTTCCACGGACTGTGTTCGTCGAGCATGTGCGGCGAGATCACCCCCTGGCGCTGGCCAAAGCGGCGGTCGCATTCCTGCAGCGCGATGACATCGGCATCGATCTCGCGCAGCACCTCCAGCGTACGCTCGGGGCGGCGGCGGCGATCGGTGCCGATCGCCTTGCGCATATTATAGCTGGCTACTTTCAGCATCGGCCCTGTTTGGGCGGCGCGGCGGCGCGAAGCAAGCGCAGGATCAGGGGGTGACCGGGGGAATGGCCATCGGCGGCTGGTTGCGCGCTTCGGCGGCGGCCTCCTGAAGGCTGCGTGCGGTCGCGTCAGCGGCGTCGGGAGTCATGGCAATCGCGACCCCGTCGGGGCCATCAAGCAGGACGAGGCCTGCTTCCGCGCTGGCAACGCCGGACTTTTGATGAGGTTCGCGTCCCTGACCGTGCATCGCCCTGACTTTCCCTGTTACTCACGTTAACCGCGCCAAACGCGCCGTCTCGGCAAAATATCCCGCGATTTGTGGGGCTTTTGTCGCGTTTTGGGTCAGCGTCCGCCAGCTTCGAGCAGGCGGCGCGGCGCGACAAGCTCCCAACTGATTGCGACACGGTCGCCGACGCGGTCCCAGTCGATGTCGGGGCGGTCGAGATGCATGCCGACCCAGCCCGACGGGCCGAAATAGGGTGGACGGTAATAGAGGTCGGGCTCCATCTCGATCAGCATCGCCTGTTCCTCCGGCCCGCTGGTCTTGACGATCGCGGCGGTGACATCGTCGCCATGGTGCGCGTGCCAGAAAAAGGCGAACATTCTGCCTTTGGTGATGAAGAAGGCGGGCATGCCGTGCGAGAGTTTTTCGTTGGCCTCGGGCAGGGCGAGCGCGATGGCGCGGAGCTTGTCCAGCGCTGCGCTCGCCTGAGAGGTCATCGGCTTAGCCATTGTGCGACAATGCGGGGGTAGAGTTTGTGTTCCTCGGCCAGCACCCGTTCGGCCAGTGCATCGGAGGTGTCGCCGGGCAGGATCGGGACGCGCGCCTGTCCCAGAACCTCCCCGCCATCGAGTTCCTCGGTCACGACATGGACCGAGCAGCCGCCATGGCTGTCACCCGCTTCGATCGCGCGGGCGTGGGTGTCGAGGCCCTTGTAGAGCGGGAGCAGCGAGGGGTGGATGTTGACGATACGGCCCCGCCAGCGCGCGACGAAATCGTCGGAGAGCAGGCGCATGTAACCGGCGAGGGCGATGGCTTCGACGCCGGCGTTGCGCAGGGCCGTGTCCATCGCGGCTTCGTAGTCCGCCTTGGCCATGCCCTTGGGCGATTGGGCGAAGGTAGTGATCCCCTGTTCAGCGGCCCAGGCGAGGCCGGCAGCTTCCGGCTTGTCGGAAGCGACGAGCGCGACGCTGTAGGGCCAGTCAGCCGAGCGCGATCCCTCGACCAGCGCCTGCATGTTCGACCCACGGCCAGAGATCAGGATGCCGAGCTTTCGTCTCATCCGTTCCCCTCCCGCGTGTGGGAGGGGCTAGGGGAGGGCCTGTCCTCACAAGGGGCGGCCTGTAGTAACAGGCCCTCCCCCGACACCTCCCGCAAGCGGGAGGGGAGATTATGCATGATGCGTCGCTTCCCACGCTTCGCGCGCGCTCCAAGTCTCGACGCTGCCCGAAACGGTGCAGCCGCGCTGGCCGGCCTCGATCGTGCCGATGCGGTGGACGGTCTCGCCTGCTGCCTCGAGTTCAGCCGCGACGGCGTCCGCCTGATCGGCCGCGACCACGGCGATCATGCCGACGCCGCAGTTGAAGGTGCGCGCCATTTCCTGCGGTTCGATATTTCCCTGCGCCTGCAGGAACGCCATCAGGCGGGGCTGCGCCCAGCTATCGGCATCGACGCGGGCGTGGCAGCCTTCGGGCAGGACGCGCGGAATATTCTCGAGCAGGCCGCCACCGGTGATATGGGCGAGGCCGTGGATGGTGCCCTTGCGCAGCTGCGGCAGCAGGCTGCGGACATAGATGCGGGTCGGCGCCATCAGCGCGTCGAGCAGGATCACTTCGGGATCGAACAGTGCCGGACGGTTGAGCTTCCACCCCTTGTCGGCGGCGAGGCGGCGGACGAGCGAATAGCCGTTGCTGTGGACGCCGGTCGAACCGAGGCCGAGGATGACGTCGCCCGGCGCGATCTTCTTGCCATCGAGCAGCTGGTCGCGCTCGACCGCACCGACGCAAAAGCCGGCAAGGTCATAATCACCATCGGCGTACATGCCGGGCATTTCGGCGGTCTCGCCACCGATCAGCGCGCAGCCGGCCTGTTTGCAGCCCTCGGCAATCCCCTCGATCACGCGCTCGGCGACGCCGTTCACCAGCTTGCCGGTTGCGAAATAGTCGAGGAAGAACAGCGGCTCGGCACCCTGGACGACCAAATCGTTGGCGCACATCGCGACCAGATCGATCCCAACGCCGTCGTGCGACTCATGGTCGATCGCCAGCTTGAGCTTGGTGCCCACCCCGTCATTCGCCGCGACCAGCAGCGGATCGGTGAACCCCGCCGCCTTGAGGTCGAACAGGCCGCCGAACCCGCCAAGATCGGCGTCGGCGCCCGGACGGCGGGTGGAACGGGCGAGCGGGGCGATGGCACGGACCAGCGCATTGCCGGCGTCGATCGAAACGCCCGCCTGGGCGTAGGTATAGGACTTGGGATCGGTCATGTGGCTGCGCTTAGCGCCGGGGCGTCCAAAGCGAAACCATGGATCGTGTAGAAACCGCGCGCCAACCCTTCTCGTCTGCCCGGGCTTGACCCGGGCCGGGGCTTCTTCCTCTCACGACGGCCAAGAAAAGCCCTGTCCCGGGTCAAGCCCGGGACGACGATTGGAGGAGGATAGCGCTTGGATTTCCACGCCCTCTTCGCCAAAAGGGCGCGGAATGTCAGTTCGTCCTTCCCCCGCCATCGCCGCAATCGGCATTGCAGCCCTGCTTGCGTCAGCCGGATTCGCCGTCGCGCAGTCCGGCAAGGGCGCGGTCAAGACCGATGCGAGCGCGGACGCCGGCAACAGTTCGGGCAGTTTCGAGGTCAGCGGCGTCGATGTCGATGTGCGCGGCAAGAGCGCCGAGGCCGCGCGGCTGGGCGGCTGGCGCCTGGCGCAGCGCAAGGGCTGGTCGATGCTGGCGCGACAGCTGACTGGATCGCCCTCGACCCTGTCCGATTCGGCGCTCGACGGACTGGTCACCGGCATCGTCGTCGAGAATGAGCAGATTGGCCCCAATCGGTATGTCGCGCGGCTGGGCGTGTTGTTCGACCGCAACCGCGCCGCATCGATCCTGGGAGTCGGCGGCACGCTGATGCGCTCGCCGCCGATGCTGCTCGTGCCGGTGCAGGTGTCGGGCGGCACGCATCGCGTGTTCGAGGGCAGTAGCGCCTTTGCCGAGGGCTGGGCGCGGTTCCGGACTGGCAACAGCAGCATCGATTACGTCCGGCCCAACGGCTCCGGCCCTGACCGGCTGCTGATGAATGCGGGGCAGGTGGCGCGGCGCGGGCGTGGCTGGTGGCGCGCGATCCTCGATCAATATGGCGCGACCGACATTCTGGTGCCTACCGTCGAGCTGCGGCGCAGCTATCCGGGCGGGCCGGTCACCGGTATTTTCACCGCGGGCCACGGCCCGGACAACCGCCAGCTGGCGCAATTCGTGCTGCGTGTGAATGACGGCAACGCGATCCCCGCGCTGATCGACGCCGGCATCGCGCGGATCGACAAGGCGTATCAGGACGCGTTGCGCTCCGGCATCCTCAAGCCCGACCGCTTGCTGGTGACAGAGCCGCCACGCCCCGAAGTCCCGCTCGAAGAGACGGGCGAGGAAGACCTGATCGACACCGGCGAGACTCCCGCAGTGGCTACCGGCGCGGTGATCACCATCCAGTTCGATACGCCGACCGTTGGCGCGCTGACCGGCGCGGAAGCGTCGGTGCGCGTTGTTCCGGGTGTCAGCTCGGCGACCACCACCAGCACTGCGCTCGGTGGCGTGTCGCTGATGCGGGTTACGTATGACGGCAGCCAGTCCTCGTTGCGCGCGGCGCTGGAAGCGCGCGGCTGGCAGGTTCAGGAAGGGGCGGGCGTGCTGCGCATTCGCCGGGGCGGTGGATCGCCCGCACCCGCACAACCCTCCGCGCCGATCCCCGAAACGGGGAACAGCAGCAGCGAATGAGCCAGCTTTCCCTGCCGCTCGCCCGGCCAGCCGGTGCGCGCGAGGACAGGTTCCTGATCGGCGAGTCGAATGCGCAGGCGGTGCAACTGCTCGAACGCTGGGCGACCTGGCCGGTGATGACCGGGATGATCGTCGGGCCACGCAAATCGGGCCGCAGCTTGCTCGCGCGGACGATGGTCGCGCGCAGTGGCGGCACGATGGTCGACGACGCCGACCGCGCGGACGAAGTGGCGCTGTTCCACGCCTGGAACACCGCGCAGGCCGAACACCGGCCTCTATTTCTGGTCGCCGAGCGCGCGCCGCCGGGCTGGGCGGTGCGGCTGCCCGATCTGCGCTCCCGGCTGGGCGCCAGCGTGATCGCGCGGATCGAGGCCCCTGACGATGTGCTGGCGCATGATCTACTGGCGCAATTGATCGACCGTCACGAACTTGTCGCCCAGCCTGATATAGTGGCGTGGATCCTGCGGCGGATCGAACGGACGCACCTTGCGATCCTACGCACCGCCGAAGCGCTGGAGGAAGATGCGAGCCGCCGCGGCAACCGGCGCTTGTCGATTCCGACGGCGCGCGCCACATTGACTGCGGCGGGGCTGCTCCGCGAGCCCGACGCCCAATCCTGAAACGAGGCCCGATGACCCGCGCGCGCACCAAAGCCGATCTGACCCGAGCAGAGGGTGGCGAGGTTCCGTCCGCAGCGACATCCGCCGACGCGCGCTATTTCAACCGTGAGCTGTCGTGGCTGGCGTTCAACCGCCGGGTGATGGAGGAGGCGCGCAACACCGCGCATCCGTTACTCGAACGGCTGCGCTTCCTGTCGATCTCGGGCTCAAATCTCGACGAGTTCTTCATGGTCCGCGTCGCCGGCCTCAAGGGGCAGCAGATGCAAGAGGTGGAGGCGCATTCCACCGATGGCCTGACCCCGGCTCAGCAGCTGGCGGCGATCGTGTCCGATGCCGCCGATCTGGTCGATAGCCAGCAGTCGGTGTGGCAGGACATCCGCGCTGAGCTGATCGGACGGGGGATCGAGGTGCTCGACGCCGAAGAAGTGACCGGCGACACCGCGACCTGGCTGGAAGAGCATTTCCGCCTTCAGATCTTCCCGATCCTGACCCCGCAGGCGCTCGATCCGTCGCATCCGTTCCCGTTCATCCCGAACAAGGGGCTGAGCATCATTTTCGACCTTGTCCGCACCAGCGACAAGGAGGCGGTGCGCGAGCTGGTGCTTTTGCCGGCCGCGACCCCGCGTTTTGTGCGCGTGCCGGGCGAGACTGCGCGCTACATCGCGGTCGAGACGCTGGTGAAGCGGTTCGCGCCGATCCTGTTTCCCGGGTTCGAGAACCGCAAGTCCGCCACGTTCCGCGTGCTGCGCGACAGCGATATCGAGCTGGAAGAGGAAGCCGAGGATCTCGTCCTCTACTTCCGCACCGCGATCAAGCGCCGCCGCCGTGGCCGCGTGATCCGCCTCGAAATGGAGGAGGGGATCGACCCCGGTCTTGAGGCGGTGCTGAAGGAGGAGCTCGGCGGCAGCGAGGCGTTGCTGACCGAGACCGGCGGGTTCTTGGGCAATGGCGACCTGGCGCTGATCGTTGACGAGGATCGCCCCGACCTCAAATTTCCGCCCTTCGTCGCGCGCTTTCCGGAGCGGATCCGCGAATATGACGGCGATTGTTTCGCGGCGATCAAGGCCAAGGACATCGTCGTCCACCACCCCTATGAATCGTTCGACGTGGTGCTCGCCTTCCTCAAGCAAGCCGCCAGCGACCCCGATGTGATCGCGATCAAGCAGACGCTGTATCGCGCGGGCAAGCAGTCGGCGGTGATTCAGGCGCTGATCGCTGCGGCCGAGGCTGGCAAGTCGGTGACCGCAGTGGTCGAGATCAAGGCTCGGTTCGATGAGGAGCAGAATCTGCTCTGGGCCAGCGCGCTCGAACGTGCGGGCGTGCAGGTCATTTATGGCTTCACCAACTGGAAAACCCACGCCAAGGTGTCGATGGTGGTGCGGCGCGAGGGCGATGAGTTCCGCACTTACTGCCATTTCGGGACCGGAAACTATCATCCGGTCACTGCGCGGATCTACACTGACCTCAGCTTCTTTACTGCCGATCCCCGGGTCGGGCGCGATGCGGCGAAGATCTTCAACTACGTCACCGGCTATGTCGAGCCGCAGGGGCTGGAGTTGATGTCGGTGTCGCCCCGCCATCTGCGCGAGCGGCTGATTGAGCTGGCGGATCAGGAGATTGCCAATGCGCTGGCGGGCAAACCGGCGGCAATTTGGGCCAAGATGAACAGCTTGGTCGATCCGGTGATGATCGAGAAATTGTACGAGGCGAGCAATGCGGGGGTTCAGATCGACCTGATCATCCGTGGCATTTGCTGTCTGCGCCCCGGCATGCCGGGCATGTCCGAGCATATTCGCGTCAAGTCGGTGGTCGGCCGCTTTCTGGAGCACAGCCGCATCTGGGCGTTCGGCAATGGCAAGGCGCTGCCCAATGACGGCGCGCAGCTGTATATCTCGTCGGCCGACTGGATGCCGCGCAACTTCGACCGGCGCGTGGAGTTCATGCTTCCGATCACCAACACCACGGTGCACGATCAGGTGCTGGACCAGGTGATGGTCGCGAACCTGATCGACACCGAACAAAGCTGGGAGCTGCAGCCCGATGGCCGCTATGTCCGTGACGATCCCGGCACCAAGCCGTTCAACCTCCATCGCTATTTCATGACCAACCCGTCGCTGTCCGGCCGTGGCGCGGCGCTCGAGTCGAGCGAGGCGGTGCCCAAGCTGTCGCTGCGCCGCTGGCGCGCGGAGCGGGGGGCGTGAGCGTCACCTCGCTCGCGCAACGCAAGCCGCGCACGCAGGCGGTGCCACTGGCACAGCGCACCGCGATCATCGACATCGGGTCTAACTCGATCCGTCTGGTGGTCTATGACGGGTCGGCGCGCCTTCCCGCAATCCTGTTCAATGAAAAGGTGATGGCGGGCCTTGGCCGTTCGCTTGCCGCGACCGGGGCGATCACGGAGGATGCGCTGGTGCTGGCGACGACGGCGCTGGCGCGCTTCTCCAGCCTGGCGCGCGAGATGGAGGTCGATTCGCTGCGCACGGTGGCGACCGCAGCGGTGCGCGACGCCAGCAACGGCGCGCGCCTGCTCGACATCGCCCGCGCGCTCGGTCTGAAGGTCGAATTGCTGTCGGGCGAGGCCGAGGCACTGGCCGCCGGCTATGGCGTGCTGTCGGGCATTCCCGATGCCGACGGCATCGTAGGCGATCTTGGTGGCGGATCGCTTGAGCTGGTCCGCGTGGTCGCCGGGACGGTGACCGATCGCGTGTCCTTCCCGCTTGGCGTGCTGCGGCTCGAAGCGATCCGGTCGCAGGGCAAGGGGACGCTCGACAAGACGGTGGCCAAGCTGCTGGAGCAGGCCGGTTGGAGCCGGCGCGGGGAGGGGCTGCCCTTCTACCTTGTCGGTGGATCGTGGCGCGCGCTGGCGCGGCTCGACATGCATCTGACGGGCTATCCGCTGCCGGTGATCCACGAATATGCGATGCCCGCATCGACCATCACCCGGTTGCAGCGAACGATCGCGCAGATGGGCAAGAGCCGCATCCGATCGGTGCCGAACCTGTCATCGGGCCGCGTCGCGACGCTGGAACATGCCTCGGCATTGCTCGGCGCGCTGATCAAGCATCTGGGTAGCAGCGAGACGGTCGCGTCCGCGTTCGGCCTGCGCGAAGGGCTGCTGTACGGCGAACTGAGCATGGACGAGCGGCGTGCAGACCCGCTGATCGTAGCGACGCGCGATGAGGCGCGGCGCTCGGGGCGCTTCCCCGAACATGGCGATTTGCTCGACGCCTGGATCGCGCCGTTGTTCGGCGACGAGGATGAGTCGCTGACCCGGCTGCGCCATGCCGCCTGCCTGCTCGCCGATGTGGGCTGGCGCGCGAACCCCGAATTTCGCGCCGAGCGCGGGATGGAGATCGCGCTGCACGGCAATTGGGTCGGGATCGACGCGCGCGGGCGGGCCTTGCTCGCCCAGGCGCTGTTCACATCGCTCGGGGGCGGGCTCGAATCGCCTGCGCCGGTGGGGCAACTCGCCCCGCCCGAAGCGCTGGAGCGCGCGCGCCTGTGGGGGCTGGCGATGAGGCTGGGTCAGCGGCTGTCGGGCGGTGTCGCCGGGCCGCTGCGCCGATCGCGGGTGGCGGTCGAGGGTGAACTGCTCCAGCTCTATCTGCGCGAGGATGACGCGGCGCTCTATGGCGAAGCGGTGGAGAAGCGACATCGTGCGCTTGCCGGGGCGCTGGGGCTGACGGCGAGTGTTGAGGTGGGCTGAGCTTGAATCTACAAAATCCTCCCCCGCCAGGGGGAGGTGTCAGCATAGCTGACGGAGGGGGCGGAAGCACTGAGGTTGAGGTTAATCCCTTCCTCCCCCTCCGTCGCCTTCGGCGCCACCTCCCCCTGGCGGGGGAGGATTATTCGTTTCACCCGCAGCGCAGCTCCTTGATCGTGTTCACGTCATCCAGTTCGACGTTCAGCCGGTCGGACCGATAGTCCATAGTCACCGCCATGCCGGGCTTGATCACCCGCACGGTCCGCGCGCCCGAGCGCTGCTTGGCGCGCTCGATCACCTGCGGCCTGGCTTCGCGACCGACCAGAGGCTGGACGCGGTCAGCGTTGCATTCGCGGATTCCGGTGCCGGGCGCAGGCCGCTCATAGCTGCACGCGGCGAGGCTCAGCGGCAGGGCGATCAGGGCAACGGCTTTCATGGGTTCGGCTCCTCGGTACGCGTCATCTTGAGCTTACCATTGCGCACGGTGAACCCAAGCTGACCCTCGACCAGCGCGAGCGCGTCGCGGCCGAATTGTTCAAAGCGCCAGCCGCGCAGAATCGACAGCCCGTCGCGCTGACCCGCGGCGAGCGCCTCGAGATCGTCGGAGCGGGCGAGCAGGCGCGAGGCGACGTTGATGTCGCGCGAGCGGATCTTGAGCAGCAGCTTGAGCAGATCGGCGACCAGCGCGCCTTCCTTGCCCAGCGGGAGCTTGCGGTCGTCGCGCGGGGGCATTTCGTCGGCCGACATCGGCTCGGCATGTTCGAGTGCCGCCATCAGGCGACCGCCGATATCATTGCCGCCCCAGGTCGCCGACAGGCCGCGCACCTTGGTCAGGTCGGCCTGTTTACGCGGCGGGTTGCCGGCGAGATCGGCGATCGTCTCATCCTTGACGATGCGGCCGCGCGGCAGATCCTTGCCCTGTGCCTCACGCTCGCGCCATGCCGCCAGCGCCTTGAGGCGGCCCAGCACTTCGGGCTTGCGGCTGGAAATGCGGATTCGCTGCCACGCCTTTTCCGGGTCGCTGCGATAGTTTTCGGGATCGCCGATCCGCTCCATCTCCTCGTCCAGCCAGTCGCCACGGCCGGTCTTCTTGAGCTTGGCCAGCATTTTGGGGAAGATTTCGGAGAGGTAAGTCACGTCGCAGATCGCGTAATCGATCTGGCGCTTGTCGAGCGGGCGGCGCGACCAGTCGGTGAAGCGTGCGCCCTTGTCGACCGTGATGCCGAGATAGGTTTCAACGAGGTTGGAATAGCCGATCTGTTCACCCTGACCCAGCGCCATCGCCGCGATCTGGGTGTCGAACAGTGGATAGGGGGTCTTGCCGGTGAGGTTATAGACGATCTCAAGATCCTGCCCTCCGGCGTGGAAAACCTTGAGCACATCCTCATTGTTGACGAGCAGGTCGAGCAGCGGGGTCAGGTCGAGCCCCGGTGCCATCGGATCAATCGCCGCCGCCTCGTTCGTGTCCGCGATCTGGATCAGGCACAGCTCGGGGTAGAAGGTGTTTTCCCGCATGAACTCGGTATCCACCGTGATGAACGGTTGCTGCGCGAGGCGGGTGCAGAGGTTGGCGAGCGTCGCCGAGTCTTGAATCAGGCCGTGAATATGCATCGCAGGCCCATAGCCGCGCCCGCGCGGGTTGACAAAGGGGCGTGTGAAGGGGAAGCGCGCGAGCAGTAAATTCCAGCCCCAAAGTCCCCCTCCCGCGCGCGGGAGGGGCTAGGGGAGGGGCTGTCACCACAGCGTTCGTGCTGATGGACAGGCCCTCCCCCCGACCCCTCCCGCAAGCGGGAGGGGAGATTTGCGGGGCATAGTCGAGAGAAGAGACCGGACCATGCACGCCTATCGCACGCACACATGCGGCCAACTGACCGCCGATCAGGTCGGCGAGACCGTTCGCCTGTCAGGTTGGATCCATCGCACGCGTGAGCATTCGAATGTCCTCTTCATCGATCTGCGCGACCATTATGGTGTGACGCAGGTGGTGATCGAAACCGGCTCGGACCTGTTCAAGATCGTTGACGCGGTTGGCCCGGAATCGGTGCTGACGGTGACTGGCAAGGTTTCGGCGCGATCGGCCGAGACGCTCAATTCGAAGATCCCCACTGGCGAGATCGAAATTTTCCCCAGCGAGGTCATCGTCCAGTCCGCTGCCGAAAAATTGCCCCTGCCGGTTTTTGGCGATGCCGAGTATCCCGAAGAAATCCGTCTGCGGAACCGCTTCCTCGACCTGCGCCGCGAGGGGCTGCACGCCAACATCATGCTGCGCAGCCATGTCATTGCGTCGCTGCGCCGCCGGATGATCGATCAGGGCTTTACCGAGTTCCAGACCCCGATCCTGACCGCGAGCAGCCCCGAAGGTGCGCGCGACTATCTGGTGCCGAGCCGCGTGCATCCGGGCAAGTTCTACGCGCTCCCGCAGGCGCCGCAGATGTTCAAGCAGCTGCTGATGGTCGCGGGCTTCGACCGTTACTTTCAGATCGCACCGTGCTTCCGCGACGAGGATGCGCGTGCAGATCGCAGCCCGGGCGAGTTCTACCAGCTCGATTTCGAGATGAGCTATGTCACGCAGGACGATGTGTTCGCGGCGATCGAGCCGGTGCTGCATGGCGTGTTCGAGGAGTTCGCAAACTGGCAGGGCAAGGGGCGCACGGTCAGCCCGCTGCCGTTCAAGCGCATCCCCTACCGCGAATCGATGCTGAAATACGGCAACGACAAGCCCGACCTGCGCAACCCGATCCTTATTTCGGATGTCAGCACGCATTTCGAAGGCTCGGGATTCGGGCGCTTTGCCTCGATCGTCGAAGCAGGCGATGTGGTCCGTGCGATCCCGGCGCCGGGCACTGCCGACAAGAGCCGCAAATTCTTCGACGTTATGAACGCCTGGGCGCAATCCGAGGGCTTTGCCGGCCTTGGCTATGCAACGCGCAAGGGCGGCGAATGGGGCGGCCCGATCGCCAAGAACCATGGCGAGGACAAGATGTCGGCGATGGCTGACGCGCTCGGCCTTGGCCCGGATGACGGCATCTTCTTCGCCGCGGGCAAGGAGGCTCAGGCCGCCAAGCTCGCCGGCCTCGCGCGCACCCGCGTGGGCGAGAGCCTCGAGCTGATCGACAAGAGCCGGTTCGAATTCTGCTGGATCGTCGATTTCCCGATGTTCGAATATGACGAGGACGCGAAGAAGATCGACTTCAGCCACAACCCGTTCAGCATGCCGCAGGGCGAGCTGGAGGCGCTGGAGACCAAGGACCCGCTCGATATCCTCGCCTGGCAGTATGACATCGTGTGCAACGGCATCGAGCTGTCGTCGGGCGCGATCCGGAACCACCGTCCGGAGATCATGTACAAGGCGTTCGAGATCGCCGGCTACTCGCAGGAACAGGTCGACGCGAACTTCAGCGGGATGATCAACGCGTTCAAGTTCGGCGCACCGCCGCACGGTGGCTCGGCCCCGGGCGTCGATCGCATCGTCATGCTCCTCGCCGACCAGCCGAACATCCGCGAGGTCATCGTCTTCCCGATGAACCAGAAAGCGGAGGATCTGATGATGCAGGCCCCGTCGGCGGTGAGCGAGAAGCAGCTCAAGGAACTCAACATTCGCCTCGCGCCGCAAGCGATGGACAACAAGGGCTGATTCATGACCAAGTCGATCGATCTTTCCGACTATGAAGAGGGCGGAAAGGTCGACGACTATCACGACCGCCTGACCGCGCTGCAGGAGCGGCTGAGCCATATCCAGACTGCGCACATCATTCATAAGCGCCGCGCGATCATCGTGTTCGAGGGCTGGGATGCAGCCGGGAAGGGCGGGATCATCCGGCGGCTGACCGCCGACTGGGACCCGCGCTATTTCGAGGTCTGGCCGATCTCCGCGCCGACGCCGGAGGAGCTGTCGCACCATTTCCTCTGGCGCTTCTGGCGGCGCTTGCCAGCGCAGCACAATATCGCGGTGTTCGACCGCAGCTGGTACGGCCGCGTGCTGGTCGAACGGGTCGAGGGCTTTGCGCGCGAGGCCGAGTGGAAGCGCGGCTATGCCGAGATCAATGACTTCGAGGCGCAGCAGGCGGAGACTGGCGCGACGCTGATCAAGATCTTCGTCCATGTGACGCAGAAAACCCAAGACAAGCGCCTGCGCGAGCGGATCGAGACACCGTGGAAGCGGTGGAAGACCGGGCTCGACGATTATCGCAACCGCGCGCGGCGGGCGGACTATCTCGATGCGATGCACGAGATGTTCGCGCGGACCAGCACCGACGCGGCACCTTGGGTCGTGATCGACGGCAATGACAAGAAGGCGGCACGGATCGCCGCGCTGACCGCGATCGCCGATGCGCTGGAGGCGCGCGTACCGATGGACCCGCCCGCGCTCGATCCGGCGGTGGAGGCAGCGGCGCGCAAGGCGGGCGTGATCGACTGAAGCGGTGGACGGCGTGGTGTCACGGCTCTAGGCGGTATCAAAGGTTACGAATGGACCGGAGAGCGATGCCTGACCCACAATCCGCGGCAACGCACGACCGCGCGCAGGCGACGATTGGCATCGCCGACCTGTTCACCATCGGGATCGGGCCGTCATCCTCGCATACCGTCGGCCCGATGCGCGCGGCGTTTGCCTTTGCTGAAGCGACACTCGACCGGGGCGTGCCGGTGTCGGTGTCGTGCGAGTTGTTCGGGTCGCTCGCGCTGACCGGCAAGGGGCATGCGACCGATGTGGCGGTGATGCTGGGGCTTGCGGGCTGTCAGCCAGAGAGCGTCGATCCCGATGCGGTCCCGACCATCGTCGACACGATCCGGGCGGAGGCACAGCTAAAGTTGGGCGGACATGTCCCGGTACCGTTCATCGAGGGCACGCACCTTGTCTTTTGCGGCGACCGCTTCCTCCCCGCGCACCCCAACGGCATGCGTTTCGTCGCGCATTATGCCGATGGCGAGCCCTACGAGACCTTTTGGTATTCGATCGGCGGCGGCGCGGTGGTCGAGGGCGGGTGCGAGTTGCCGCAATCGAATGTGAGGCTGCCCTTCGCCTTCTCGTCCGGCGCGGAATTGCTGGCGGTGGGCGAGGCGGAGGGCAAGAGCGTTGCCGATATCGTCCGCGCCAACGAGGCGGCGTGGCGTGACGATGCGGAGACCGACGCCTTTATCGATTCGCTGCGCGGCGCGATGTCGGCATGTATCGAACGCGGCATGCGGGGCGAGGGGGAATTGCCCGGCGGCCTCAAGGTCAAGCGCCGCGCGCGCGACCTGCACGCCCGGCTGATCGCACGCGGGCCGCGATCAGACCCGTCATTGGTGTTCGATTGGGTCAGCCTGTGGGCGCTCGCGGTGAATGAGGAGAATGCCGCGGGCGGCCGCGTCGTTACCGCGCCGACCAATGGTGCGGCCGGGGTGATCCCGGCGGTGCTGCGCTATTACGAGACCTTCTGCGCCATCCCGACCCCGGCGGGGTCGCGGACCTTCCTGCTCACCGCGGCGGCGATCGGTTTTCTCTACAAGAAACGCGCGTCGATCAGCGCGGCGGAGATGGGCTGTCAGGGCGAAGTCGGCGTCGCTTGTTCGATGGCGGCGGCGGGGCTGGCGGCGGCGCTGGGCGCGACCAATGCGCAGATCGAGAATGCCGCCGAGATCGGAATGGAGCATAATCTCGGCCTCACCTGCGACCCGATCGGCGGGCTAGTGCAGATCCCGTGCATCGAGCGCAACACGATGGGCGCGATCAAGGCGATCAACGCTGCCTATCTCGCGATGCACGGCGATGGCAGCCACATCGTCAGCCTGGACGCGGTGATCGAAACGATGCGCCAGACCGGCGAGGACATGCGCTCGAAATACAAGGAGACGGCGCAGGGCGGGCTGGCGGTCAACGTCGTCGCCTGTTGATCCCCTGCCTGCTAGGCTCCTGCTTTATGGGAGCAATCCATGCGCGTCACGATTTTCGGCACCAAGGGCTATGACCGCCGCTTTCTGAGCGAGGCCAATGCCGCGCATGGGCATGAGCTGGTGTTTCTCGAGCCCCGGCTCGAGCTTACCACCGCGCCGCTGGCGAAGGGGTCGCGCGCGGTGTGCGTGTTCGTCAATGACCGCGTCGATGCTGATGTGCTGGCGGCTCTGGCCGAGGCGGGAGTGAGGCTGGTCGCGCTGCGCTGTGCCGGGTTCAACAATGTCGATCTGCCCGCCGCCGCGCGGCTGGGCGTGGATGTGGTGCGGGTGCCCGCCTATTCGCCCCATGCCGTGGCCGAGTTCACGATTGGCCTGCTGCTGGCGGTCGACCGGCAGATCCCGCGCGCATGGGCGCGGGTGCGGGAGAATAACTTCGCGCTCGACGGGCTGATCGGGCGCAATCTGCATGGCCGGACGGTGGGCGTGATCGGAACCGGCCAGATCGGGGCGCTGGTTGCCCGGACGCTCAAGGCCGGTTTCGGGTGCGATGTGCTGGCGAGCGATCCGGTGGTCGACCCTGCGCTGGAGGCGATCGGGGTTCGTTATGTGGCGCGGGAGGCGTTGCTGGCGGAGGCGGAGGTGGTGACGCTGCATTGCCCACTGACGCCCGATACCCGTCATCTGATCGATGCCGCCGCCATCGATCGCGCGCGCGACGGACTGGTGATCGTCAATACCAGTCGCGGCGCGCTGATCGACACCGCCGCGCTGATCGCTGGCCTTAAATCGCGGAAGATCGGTGCCGTCGCGCTCGATGTGTACGAGCAGGAGGCGGACCTGTTCTTTGAGGACCTGTCCAACGAGATCGTCGATGACGATGTGTTCCAGCGGCTGCTGACCTTCCCCAACGTCCTCGTCACCGGGCACCAGGCGTTCCTCACCGAAGAGGCGCTGGCCGCGATTGCGGAGACCACCTTGTCGAGCATCAGCGATGCCGAAGCTGGGCGGGCGCTGACCAACCGGGTTGGGGTAGAGCGTGTGCGGGGCGGCGCTCAGCCGGGATAGGTGATCGTCATCACCTCATAATCCTTTTCCCCGGCGGGCAGCACCACCTTGCGCAGATCGCCCACGGCGGCACCGCGCAGCGCGCGGGCGAGCGGCGAGTTCCAGCCGATCCGACCTGCGCCCGCATCCGCCTCGTCATCCCCGGTCAGCGTCAGGGTGCGGTGGTTGTCATCCTCGTCGGCGATGGTGACGGTCGCGCCGAACCAGACTTTCGAGCGATCCTCCTGCCGTGCCGGATCGATGACCTTGGCCGCCTTCATCCGCTTTGCCAGCCAGCCGAGCCGCCGGTCGATCTCACGCAGCCGCTTGCGCCCGTAGATGTAATCGCCGTTTTCCGAGCGGTCGCCATTGCCTGCGGCCCAGGCGATCGTCTCGACCAACGCCGGGCGCTCGGTGCCGAATAGCGTGTCATACTCGGCCTTGAGCGCCGAATAACCGGCCGGCGTGATGTAGTTCGGACGGTCGATCAAAGCGTGCGGCCCATGCTGATTCGCGGCTCGACCGCGTAGCCCATATGCGCCCAGAAGGCGGCGGCGTCGCGGTTGGTGTCGCGGACCTGTAGGTTGACCTTGGTGCAGCCAAGCTCTGCCAGCCCCTGTTCGGCAGCGCGGATCAGCGCGCGGGCGATGCCGCAGCCGCGCGCCTTGGGATGTACCGCCAGCTTGTAGAGCCAGCCGCGATGGCCGTCATAGCCAGCCAAGATGGTGCCGAGGACGTGACCGTCCTCCTGCGCGACCAGCATCAGGTTGCGCTGCACCGCCAGCTTTTGCGGGATCGCCACTGCGGCGTGGCTGTGCGGTGGGTCTTCGGGAAAGACGGCTCGCCACAACGCCTCCACTTCCGCGAACTGCGCCTCGGCATAGGGCAGGATCACGATCACCCGGGACGGTTCTTCCCCAGGTACCAGCTAGTCCGATACGGCCCGCGCGAACGCGCGCGCTGGGGGTGGAGCAGGTCGTACACCACCGCATTTTCCAGCACCCGGTGGACATAGTTCTTGGTCTCGAAGATCGGGATATTCTCGATCCAGACGAGCATATCGACGCCGGGAAGGCGCGGATCGCCATTGGCGCGGATCCACTTGTTCACATTGCCCGGCCCGGCATTGTAGGCGGCGACGGCGAGCGGGTAGCTCCCGCCATAATAGTTGAGCATCCGCTGAATATAGCTGGAGCCGAGGCGGATATTGTAATCGGTATCGACGGTCAGCGCGTCGCGGTTGTAGCTGAGGCCAAGCTGCCCCGCGACTTCGCGCGCCGTCCCCGGCATCAACTGCATGATCCCGCGCGCTCCGGCATGGCTGATCGCTGCCTTGTCGAACTGACTTTCCTGCCGCGCGATGGCGTGGATGATGGTGAAGTTGCTTTCCTGTCCCAGCGGGACCGGGACGGACGGGTAGCCCGCGACGGTGTAGTCGGTGAGGCCGTTGAGCAATGCACTGCGCCCGACCATGACGCCCAGGTCGGGGCGACCGATCGTGCGCGACAGCTCGGTCGCCAGCACATGATCCTCCGCGCTCGTCGCGTCCGCGGCGATCTGGCGCAGGAAATATCCCTGATCCTCGGTGCGGCCCAAAGTGCCGAGCATCTGCGCGGCGCGGACGACTTCGCGGTTGTAGAAGGCGGTGCGCGCCGCGGGGCTGACCTTGCGGAAATCGACGGGCGGCGGTGCCTTGAGGTCGCGGCTCAGCCGTTCGGCGGCGAGTTGGCCATAGAACAGGTCGGAGTAAGCGGCGGCGCGCTCGTAATAGGCGCGGGCGGCGGCGGCTTGCCCGGCGGCCTCGGCGGCGCGGCCGGCCCAATAGATGCCCTTCGACTGGGTGGTTGGGGTGCGCGACCCGCGCGAATAGCGGTCGAACATGCCGATCGCGTCGGCGGGGCGCCCGAGCTTGTGCATCGCGACAGTGCCGGCGAGCCAGACGAGGCTGGTATAATCGTCGCGGATGCCGAGCCCGAGATCGGAGACGTCGGTCCCCGGCGCGACCGCGTCGTCGACCTGGCTCGCGATGGCATAGGCGAGCGCATATTGCCGGTCGGACTCCGCCGCGCGGGCGTTGGTCAGCAGCACCTCATACCATTCCTCGACATTGCCGGGGCGGCTGTCGAGCGTGCGGGGGCGGGCGAGCAGCGAGCGCGCCGACCCGCTCGCGCCATTGCTGCGATACCAGCTTGCGCGGTCGGCGATGAAGCCGGGATCGCGGAGGCCGAATGCCTCGACCGCAGCCGCGCGGTCCTGCGCGTCGGGGGCGTTGGAATGGAGCGCGAGCCGCGCTTCGAACAACGCGCGCTTCTGCGGCGAGGTATAGCCGATGTGGCGCGCGGCGACTGTGCGGGCGTCCTGCCACAGCAGCGCGTCCATCCGCGCATCATGGTCGGCGGGGGAGAGGGCGCTGGCAAAGGCGCCCAGCACCGCGCTCTCGTCGGTCGGACGAAGGATACCGCTGCGCCAGGCGCGGCGGGCGTGTTCGTCCGCTTCAGCGCGGCGGCCAGTGATCGCCAGCGCCTCGGCAAAGCGGATGCGGCCTGCGGCGGTCAGCGGCGGGAAACGCTCGAAAAAACGGACGGCGAGCGACGGCGCGTCGGTGCCTGCCCCCAGCGAAGCCTCGGCGGCAGCGCGGCGGCTCGTCTCCCCCGGCCAGCCGGGATGGGCGAGCATGAAGTTCGCATAGTCGCTGAACGGCCAGCGATCGGACTGTTGCAGCCGCTTCCACTGGTCGATCGTGTACTGCAGGCTGGACGCCGATGGGGGCGGGGCGGCAGGCAGTACCTGCGCCGCGACCGCAGCGAACTGCGCGCGATACCATTGGGCTCCATCCTGCACGACCTGTGAGGAGACCGCGACACCCGATACGCCGGCGAGCAGAAGCCCGCTCTTGAAAACAGAAGCAAGCATGCTGGACATGATACGCGAACGCACCCTATTGGCCACCCCGAATTTCCGACGATTGGGGCATTTTGACGCATATGTTTTCCGGCTCGATCCCCGCGCTCATCACACCATTCCGTAACGGCAGCTTTGCCGAGGATGTTTTCCGCGATTTCGTGGAGTGGCAGATCGCCGAAGGATCGTCGGCTCTGGTCCCGGTGGGCACCACCGGCGAGGCGGCGACGCTGTCCAAGGACGAGCATTTCGAGGTGGTGCGCGTCTGCGCCGAACAGGTGCGCGGGCGGGTGCCGGTGATCGCGGGTGCCGGGTCGAACGACACCCGCGTTGCGATCGGCAACGTTCAGGCCGCGAAGGATGCGGGCGCCGATGCGGTGCTGATGGTCCCGCCTTACTATAACCGCCCGAGCCAGGAAGGCATCTTCCAGCACTTCGCGGCGGTGGCGGGCGAATGCGATTTGCCGATCATCCTCTACAACGTCCCCGGCCGCACCGTGACCGACATCCAGCCCGAAACGGTGATCCGCATCGTCGAGGCGTTTCCCGACAAGTTCGTGGCGATCAAGGATGCGAGCGGCGACCTGACCCGCGTCTCGAAGCACCGCGCCGCGCTGCGTAGCGGCCTTGCCCAGCTGTCCGGCAACGACGAAACCGCGCTGGCCTTCAACGCGATGGGCGGGGTCGGGTGTATTTCAGTCGCGGCGAACGTCGCGCCGAAGCTTTGTGCGCAGTTTCAGGGGGCATGGGCCGAGGGCGACACGGCGGTCGCGCTCGCGCTGCACGACCGGCTGTTCGCGCTGCACCTCGCGCTGTTCACCGACGCCTCGCCGGGTCCGGTGAAGTACGCCGTGAACAAGCTGCGTCCCGAGATTTCCGCCGAGCTGCGCCTGCCGATGGTTGCGCCGAGCGACGCGAGCAAGGCGGCGGTCGATGCGGCAATGGCGGCGGCGGGGATTATCTGACGCCGTCCGCTTTCCTTTCTCCCCCCGCACGCCTACATCGCGCGTCCCATGGCACGCCCTCGTCCCCTTGAATTCGACAAGAAGAAGATCGTCGCGGAGAACCGCAAGGCGAGGTACGAATATTTCCTCGAGGAGTTTTTCGAGGCCGGCATCGCGCTGCAGGGGACCGAAGTAAAATCGCTGCGTTTCGGCGAGGGGTCGATTGCGGAGAGCTATGCCGAGGTGCGCGATGGGCAGGCGTGGCTGGTCAATGCCAACATCCCCGAATTTTCGCACGGAAACCGCTTCAATCACGAACCGAAGCGTCCCCGTAAATTGCTCCTTCACGAACGTCAGGTAGAAAAGCTGCAGGGCGCGGTCGCGCGGGAGGGCATGACGCTGATCCCGATGTCGATCTACTTCAACAGTCGCGGTCGCGCGAAGGTCGAGCTGGCGCTGGCGAAGGGCAAGAAGACTCACGACAAGCGCGAGTCGATCAAGGAACGGGACTGGAAGCGTGAACAGGGGCGGATCCTCCGCGATCGCGGGTGACATGAAACCGAGTCGTCTCAGCGCTTGGTGGCATCGCAACATGCCGACCCGCGAGTCGATCGAGCAGATCCGCTGGCTGCGTCCCGTCGCCCATCGCGTTCTGGCGCCGGAATTGTGGCGCTTCACCCGTCGTTCGGTGCCGCGTGGCGTCGCGCTGGGGCTGCTGGTCGGCATCTTCCTTCTGATCCCCGGGCTTCAGATCGCGGGTGCTGCGATGCTGGCGCTCCCGTTCCGTGCCAATGTGCCGATCGCAGCAGCAATGACGTTCCTCAGCAATCCTGCGACGACGCCGTTCATCCTCTATGGATCGGTGTACACCGGCAATGTGATGCTGGGGCGCAGCGCCGATGTGTCGGGGTTCATGGCGCTGGTCGAGCATCATGCGGGCGTCGGCGAATGGATGAGCTGGCTGTTTTCTCAGGCGGCTCCGGCGCTGTTGATCGGGCTGCTGGTCATTTCGGTCGCGTCGGCGGTGGCCGGGTACGGCATGTCCATTCTGCTGTGGCGCGCCTGGGTTGCGCGCAAGTGGCGCAAGCGCGTCGCGCTCCGCAATAAAGTTTCTTCCGAGACTTGATCGGGCGTATCATCGGCGTAAGACACGGGCGTTTTCTAATGTCCCGAAGGGTGCCCGATGCGTCTTCTCCTGATCCCCGTCCTCCTCGCCGGAACCGCGCTGGCAAGCGGCTGCACGCCGTCGACCAGCGCTGAAGCGCCGGCGGCTGCCCCGGCGCCGGCTCCCGCAGCCAAGCCGCAACTTGGAAGCTTCGGTTTCGACGTTGCCGGGATGGATCGCAGCGTGGCCGCAGGCGAGGACTTCTACGCCTTCTCCAACGGGAGCTGGGCGAAGAACACGCCGATCCCCGCCGACAAGTCCAACTATGGCATGTTCACCGCGCTCGACGACCTGTCGAAGGAGCGCGTGCGCGGCATCCTGGATGAGGTGAAGGACGATCAGGCCAGCATGGTCGGTCGCGCCTATACCAGCTATCTCGACACGGCGACGGTCGAGGCACGCGGGCTTGCGCCAATCCAGCCGTGGCTCGGCAAGATCAAGGCGCTCGACAGCAAGGCGGGCTATGCCGCGTTGGTTGTCGAAGGCGCAAAGATGGGCATTCCCGGCCCGTTCGGCGGCTATGTCGGCCAGGACGACAAGATCCCGACCCAGTATATCTTCTCGATCTATCAGGGCGGTACGGGCCTGCCCGATCGCGACATGTATCTGCTCGACAACCCGAAGATGGCGGCGATCCGCACCGGCTATCTCGGCTATCTGACGAAGATGCTGACGCTGGCGGGTGAGGGCGATGCCGAGGCGCGGGCCAAGGCGATCCTCGACCTTGAGACCAGCATCGCCAAGGTGCAGTGGACCCGCGAGGATTCGGGCGACGCGACCAAGACCTATAACAAGTTCACGCTGGCAGAGACGGCCAAGCTGTCGTCCAAGACGCTCGACATGCCGGCGATCCTGAAGGCGCTGAGCCCGAAGATCACCGAAGTGCTAGTGGGCCAGCCGAGCGCGGTGACCGGCATCGCCAAGATCATCGACGATGCGCCGCTGGCGGTGGTGAAGGACCAGATGCTGGTGCGCAGCCTGGGTGCGATGGCCGATTATCTGCCCGATGCGGTCGCCGACACCAACTTCGCTTTCTATGGCACGACGCTGCAGGGAACGCCGCAGCGTGAGGCGCGCTGGAAGCGCGGCGTGAGCTTTACCGAGGGTACGCTGGGCGAGGAACTCGGCAAGGAATATGCCGCGCGCTACTTCCCGGCTGAGTACAAGGCGGAGATGAACAAGCTCGTCGCCAATGTCCTCGACGCGATGGGCCGCCGGATCGACTCGCTCGACTGGATGCAGCCGCAGACCAAGGCGCGCGCCAAGGCGAAGCTCAAGAACTTCACCGTCAAGGTCGGCTATCCTGATCAGTGGCGCAGCTATGCGGGCCTCGAGGTCAAGGCCGATGACCTGTTCGGCAACGCCGTCCGCTCCAACCGCTTCGACTATGCCTATATGCTCGACAAGCTGGGCGGGCCGGTGCGGCGGTGGGAATGGGGCATGCTGCCCCAGACGGTGAACGCCTATGCCAATTTCGGCATGATGGAAGTCGTCTTCCCCGCCGCGATCCTGCAGCCGCCCTTCTTCGACCCCAAGGCTGATCCCGCGATCAACTATGGCGGCATCGGCGCGGTGATCGGGCATGAGATCAGCCACCATTTCGACGATCAGGGCGCGAAGTATAACGAGAAGGGCGAATTGTCCGACTGGTGGACGCCCGCAGACGTCAAGGCATTCGAGGCGGCGGGCAAGGCGCTGATCGCGCAGTATGACGCCTATGAACCGCTTCCGGGTGAGCATGTGAAGGGCGAGTTTACGCTGGGCGAGAATATCGGCGATCTCGCCGGCCTCACCATCGCGTACGACGCCTACAAGCACGCACTGGGCGGCAAGGAAGCGCCGGTGATTGACGGGTTCACCGGCGACCAGCGTTTCTACCTTGGTTGGGCGCAGGTGTGGCGGCGGAACTATCGCGAGGCGAACCTGCGTCAGCGCCTGCTGACCGACCCGCACAGCCCGTCGATCCAGCGCGCCTGGGTCGTCCGGAACCTCGACCCCTGGTACGGCGCATTCGGCGCGAAGCCGGGCGAGAAGCTGTATCTGGACCCGGCAAAGCGCGTCCGCGTCTGGTGAGCGCTTGACGCTATGCCAGCGGGGCGGGAAAGGGGGCCATGCCCGCAACTTCCGCCCCGACTGACGACTCCCCCGGCATCACCGGCCCGCTGATCGTCGCCATCGCGGCGGGCGCGGTGGCGGGCGGCGCGGTGCTGTGGGCGATCGACTCGCTGCCGGTGGCGGCCGGGTTCTTCGCGACGGCGGTGCTGATCGCGCTCGCGGTGACGTTGGTGCGGCGACCGACCGTCGCGGCGGAGGCGACGTCGGACGCGAGCGAGATCGACTGGTCGCTGGCCAATATGCTGGCTTCGATGAGCAACGATGCGATCGCGGTGACCGATCGTGCCGGGCGGCTGGTGTGTGCGAACGAGCGGTTCGGGACGCTATTCCCCGGCTATCCGGCGCCCCCCGCAGTGGTCATCGGCGACTGGGCGGCGTCACAGCTGGGCAGCGCCGGGCGTGCGGCGTGGCGCGACGGGCAGGCGTCGAGCGGATCGTTCGACGCCGCCGGGGCCAAGCTGACCGCCCATGTCGCACGCGTCGGGGATTCGCTGCTGGTGTGGCGCTTTGCCGGTGCCGATGCGGTTGACCTGACCAAGCAGGCACAGGCGCTGGTCGCGGGCAAGTCGGGCGACCGGCTGGGACAGGCCGGGATAATGATGGCGCTGATCGGGGCCGATGGCCGGGTGCGTGCCGCCAATCGCGTGTTGCGGCTGCGCGCTGTCGGTGACGAGCTGGCGATGATCGAGGGGCGGGACATCACCCGCTTCCTCATTACCGACAATCGCGGCACGGTGCGGTTCGAGCGCGAAGGACTGTCGGGGACGCCGATCCGCGTACTGGAAATCCCCTTTCTCGATGGCGATGCGACGCCGATGCTGGTGGCGCTGCTCGACGAAGAATACGCCCCGGCGCAGGAGATGGGCGCAGAATCGACCGCGCATGTCCGGTCGCTGATCGCGCTGCTGCCCACCGGCATCGCGCTGGTCGGGGCAGATGGCCGCTTTGCCTTCATGAACGACGCCTTTGTCCGCGCGGCGCATGTCAATGGCGACGCGCCGCCGCTCTATCCGGGCGACCTGGTGGTGCGCGAGGACAAGAGCACGCTGGCCGACGCGGTGCGGCGCTTTGCGGCGGGTGCGGTGCATCCGATCGACCTCACCGTCCGCTTTGCCCAGGCACCGGACGAGGCGGTGTCGCTGTCGATCGCGTCAGCGCGTGGCCTTGGCGACGCAGCCGTTCTGCTCAGCCTGCGCGATGCGGGCGAGGAAGGGCAGCTCAAGCGGCAGGTGGCGCAGGCGACCAAGATGCAGGCGGTCGGCCAGCTGGCCGGTGGCGTCGCGCACGACTTCAACAACATCCTGACCGCGATCATCGGCCATTGCGACCTGATGCTGATGCGCCATGCGCCCGGCGACAGCGATTATGACGACATCCAGCAGATCCTGCTCAACTCGAACCGCGCTGCTGCATTGACCCGCCAGCTGCTCGCCTTTTCGCGGCAGCAGACGCTGCGGCCACAGCTGTTGCAGCTGCCCGACATCATTTCCGAAGTGTCGAACCTGCTCAAACGCCTGCTGGGCGAGACGGTTGAGCTGGTGGTCAATCACGGCCGCAACCTTGGCCCGGTGCGCGCCGATCCGGGGCAGCTGGAACAGGTCGTCGTCAACCTGGCCGTTAATGCGCGCGACGCGATGCTGGCGAAGAACCCCAATGGCGGCGGCACGCTGACGATCGAGACGCTGAGCGTCGCGGCCCATGAGGTGCGCGCGATGGACGAGGATGTCCTGCCGGTCGGCGACTATACCGCACTGCGCGTGTCCGACACCGGATCGGGCATTCCGGCGGACGTGCTCGCGCATATCTGGGAGCCGTTCTTCACCACAAAGGAAGTGGGGAAGGGGACGGGCCTCGGCCTGTCGACCGTCTATGGCATCATCAAACAGTCGGGCGGGTTCATCTTTGCCGAGAGCGAGCCGGGCAAGGGCGCGGTGTTCACCATCTATCTGCCCGTCCACACCGCCCCCGAGCCGACCGCGCAGCTGCCGACCGCCAAGGCTGTGCAGGGCGATCTGTGGGGTACCGGTACGATTCTGCTGGTTGAGGACGAGGCGATGGTGCGCGCGGTCGCGGAGCGTGCGCTGGCGCGGCAGGGCTATACCGTGCTGACGGCCGAGAATGGCGAAGCGGCGCTGGAATTGCTGGAGAAAAGCGGCAAGCCCGATCTGCTGATCAGCGATGTGGTGATGCCGACGATGGACGGCCCGACGATGGTGCGCCAGGCGCGCAAGAAATATCCGGACCTTAAGATCATCTTCATGTCCGGCTATGCCGAGGAACAGCTGCGCAAGTCGATCGACCTCGACAATGTCGCGTTTCTCCCGAAACCCTTTTCAGTCCAGCAACTTGCGGAGCTTGCCCGGTCGGTGATGACCGCGAAATAGCACTCGACCGCGGAACGATAGTCGGGCACATGCTGGCGCGATGAGCGCACCGCAACGCATCCTCGTGGTCGAGGACGAACCCCTGATTGCCATGATGATCGAGGATTTCCTCGACATGCTGGGCAAAGGCCATGCCGGCACCGCCGAAAGCGTGGCCGGCGCGCTGGAGATCGTCGCAGCGGGCGGCGTCGACGCCGCGATCCTCGACGTCAACCTGTCGGGTGGCGAGCAGAGCTGGCCGATTGCCGACGCGCTCGCGGCGAAGGGGTTGCCGTTCGTCCTAGCGACCGGCGGCAGCGGCGACATGGTGGCCGAGGCGTATCGCGACCGGCCGGTTCTGGCCAAGCCGTTCACGATGGACGCGGTCGAACAGGCGTTAGCGGCGCTTTGATTTGGTTTCAGCGAAGCTGAATTCAATCCTACGCGATCCGGTCGGGTAGCTCCGCCGCGTCGGCTTCGATCGCAGCATCCGGTGCGACCGCTTCCCACGGGAACACGAACCAGTCCTTCGTCACCGATCGGTCGATGGTCCGCGCGGCATACTCGACCCGCTGGTGCGACGTCACATTGTCGAGCAGTGTTGCAAAGCGCACGTTCGCGGGGGCCGCGCCAGCCGCAGCCAGCCCGTCGCGCAGCCGACCGATCGTCGCCCCGCTGTCGTTGATGTCATCGATGAACAACAGCCGCGCACCCTCGCGCGTCCGCAGGGCCAGCCGCGCGAGTGCAGGCGCGGCGAGGTCTTCGTTGCGGGCGCTGTAATCCACCGACAGCATCGGGCCGACGATCGCGTGGCTGAGATACACCGCCGGGATCAGCCCGCCGCGTCCGATGCCGATCAGATAATCGGGCTGCCAGTCGGCATCCGCGCGCACTGCATCGGCCAGCGCCAGCACGTCGGCCACGAACTGCTCATGCGAAATCGGGGCGAAGGCCGGCATCAGTTGGCCGCCACATAGGCATCGAGCCGGGCGAGATGCGCGGCCTTCTCGGCTTCACCCAGAAACGACCCGGTGAAGCTGTTGCGTGCCAGTTGGGCGAGCTGGGCCTTATCGAGCCCGCGCGCGGCGGCGACCGCGCGGTAATTGTCCGCGACATAGCCGCCGAAATAAGCCGGATCGTCCGAATTGACCGTGGCATGGAGTCCTTGTTCGAGCATGCGGTCGAGCGGGTGGTTCGTCAGGTCATCGACCACGCAGAGTTTGAGGTTGGAGAGCGGGCAGACCGTGAGTGTCATCCCCGACTCGGCGAGCCGCCGGACCAGCACCGGATCCTCCAGGCTACGATTGCCATGGTCCAGCCGGTCGATCTTGAGCAGGTCGAGCGCCTGCCAGACATAGTCGGGCGGCCCCTCCTCCCCGGCATGGGCGACGCGCTTGAGGCCCATCTCGCCCGCCGCAGCGAACACGCGCGCGAACTTCCCGGGCGGGTGGCCAAGTTCGGACGAATCGAGCCCGACGCCTGCGATCCGGTCGAGCCACGGATCGGCTGCCTTGAGCGTGGCGAATGCCGCGTCCTCATCGAGATGCCGCAAGAAGCACAGGATCAGCTTCGAAGAGACCCCGTGCCGGCTCTCAGCCGCGTGCATCGCGGATAACAGGCCATCGGCGACTACCTGAAACGGGATGCCGCGATCGGTGTGCGTCTGGGGATCGAAGAACATTTCGGCGTGAGCGACTCCGTCCGCCGCAGCGCGTTCGAAATAGGCGTCGGCGAGGTCGTAGAAATCCTGCTCGACACGGAGCACATCGGCGCCCGCATAATAGATGTCGAGGAAATCTTGGAGGTTGGAGAAGCTGTACGCAGCGCGGACTGCCTCGACGCTGTCGAACGGGATCGCGACGCGATTGCGCTTCGCCAGCGCGAACATCAGCTCGGGTTCGAGGCTTCCCTCAATATGAAGATGAAGTTCGGCCTTGGGCAGGCCGGTGATGAAGTCGGATGCGGCGGTCATCGTTTCAAGATCGCGCGATTGCCTTGGCAGGGCAAGACGTTTGGACGTTGACGCGATCGAGAGGAACAAAAAAAGATCGTTCCGCACTTGTTCCTGTGGAACATATGTTGTACGACGCGCTTCAGGCAATGGTTGAATGCAGGCCGCAAAGCCTTTAGCGACGGAGACCTCTCATGGCAGCTTCCCTCAAGGTGATCGAAGGAAAGATGGGCATTTCTCCTGACAAGCAGAAGGCGCTCGATGCAGCGCTGGCACAGATCGACCGCGCGTTCGGCAAGGGCAGCGCGATGAAGCTCGGCTCGAAGGAGACGATGCAGGTTGAGGCGATCTCGACCGGCTCGCTTGGCCTCGACATCGCACTCGGCGTCGGCGGCCTGCCGCGCGGCCGCGTGATCGAGGTCTATGGCCCTGAAAGCTCGGGCAAGACCACGCTGGCGCTGCATGTCATCGCCGAGGCGCAGAAGGGTGGCGGGGTCGCGGCATTTGTCGATGCCGAGCACGCGCTCGACCCGGTCTATGCCAAGAAGCTGGGCGTCAACATCGACGAACTGATCGTGTCGCAGCCGGATACTGGCGAGCAGGCGCTCGAGATCGTCGACACGTTGGTGCGGTCGAACGCGATCGATGTGCTGGTGGTCGACTCGGTCGCAGCGCTGGTGCCGCGCGCGGAGATCGAGGGCGAGATGGGCGACAGCCATGTCGGCCTTCAGGCGCGCCTGATGTCGCAATCGCTGCGCAAGCTGACCGGTTCGATCAGCCGCTCGCGCTGCATGGTGATCTTCATCAACCAGCTGCGCATGAAGATCGGCGTGATGTACGGCAATCCCGAGACCACGACCGGCGGCAACGCGCTCAAATTCTACGCCTCGGTCCGGCTCGACATCCGCCGCACCGGCCAGATCAAGGACCGCGACGACATCGTCGGCAACGCTACCCGTGTGAAGGTGGTGAAGAACAAGGTCGCCCCGCCGTTCAAGCAGGTCGAGTTCGACATCATGTATGGCGAGGGTATTTCCAAGATCGGCGAGATCCTTGATCTGGGCGTCAAGGCCGGGCTGGTCGAGAAGGCCGGCGCCTGGTTCAGCTATGACAGCATCCGCATCGGTCAGGGGCGTGAGAACGCCAAGACCTTCCTCAAGGAAAATGGCGATGTCTGTGCGCGGCTGGAAGCTGCGATCCGCAGCCGGACCGAAAAGGTCGCCGAAGAGATGATGACGGGGCCGGACGCGGACGACGACCTCTGATTCCACAATAGCGGCGACAAAGCCGCCGTTAACCAGTTTCGGGCAGCAATGTCTGTTGCGGGCCGTACCGGATCGACAGGTCGGTGGCGGTCAAGGGACCAGTCTCCCATTGGAAGGCCCGGCGTGGCGTGCGCCGGGCCTTTCCTGTTTTGGGTTGTCTGGAAAACCTGTCGCGGACGCGCTGCTTTGTCAGCCGGTGGCGACGCGCGCTGCGGGGGCGGGGCGTTGGCGCCTCTTCCCATTTTCGCTGCATCCGCCCACAAATGCGTGAACCCGTATGGGACCGGCTATGGAGCGACCAGCGATGATCACCGTCCACCACCTCGAAAATTCACGCTCGCAACGCGTCCTTTGGCTGCTCGAAGAACTCGGACTTCCTTATGAAATCCGCCGCTATGCGCGCAATCCCAAGACCATGCTTGCCCCGCCCGAGCTGCGCGCGGTGCATCCGCTGGGGAAGTCGCCGGTGATTGTTGACGCAGACCCCGAGAGCGACACGCCGCGCACCGTTGCGGAGACCGGCGCGATTATCGAATATCTGGTCGAGAAGGCCGATGGTCGGCTCGGCGCCCCTGCGCACCGTGAATCGGCGCTGCACTACCGCCATTTCATGCACTACGCCGAGGGCTCGCTGATGCCCCCGCTGCTCGTCAAACTGGTGCTGATGCGCGTTCCGATCTTCGGCAAGGCGGCGCAGAAGAAGATCCAGCCGATGATCGACGTCCATCTCGATTTCGTTGAGACCGAACTGGCCAGCCGTCCCTGGTTCGCGGGCGACGCGATGACCGCGGCGGATGTGATGATGAGCTTTCCGCTTGAGGCGGCGCGGTCGCGCGGCGGGCTCAACGCATCGCGTCCCGCGACGATTGCGTGGCTGGACAAGGTTCATGCGCGCCCCGCCTATCAGACGGCCCTCGCCAAAGGCGGCCCCTATGCCTATGCCTGATCGCGCAACAATCTAAGGGGTGAGCATGTCGGGGGCAGAGGCGATTACGGAGGTGCGGCGCGAATCGACGCTGCAATGGCAGATGTTGGGCGGGTTCGTGCTCGGCCTAGCCCTTGGCCTGTTCGTCCACTTCACCTCCGCCGACGCGGCATGGGTCAAGACCGTGACAACCTATGTCACCGGCCCGATCGGCCAGGTGTTCCTGCGCCTGCTGTTCATGCTGGTGATCCCGCTGCTCTTCTCGGCACTTGTCGTCGGCATCGCCGAAATGGGCGAGATCGCCGCGCTCAAGCGCGTCGGCCTGCGCACGCTGGTGCTCACCATCTGCGTTTCGACCATCGCCGTGATCGTCAGCCTGTTGCTGGTGAACCTGCTTCAGCCCGGCGCCGGGGTGGATCGCGCCGAAGCACAGGCGCTGCTCGCCGCATCGGGCGACAGCGCCGGCGCGATCCTAGACCGCACCGCCACCACGCCAACCGGCGTAGATGCAATCCTCAACATCGTGCCCACCAATGTCGTCGCGGCGATGACCGCGAACGACATCCTCGCGATCATGTTCTTCGCGCTGTTCTTTGGCATCGGCATCCTGCTGACCCTCGACAAACCGCACGTCCAGACGCTCAAGCGCGGGATCGAGGGCGTGTTCGAGGTGTCGATGCGGCTGATCGGCCTCGTCATCCGCCTCGCGCCGATCGCGGTGTTCTGCTTCATGTTCAACCTCGCCGCGCTGTTCGGCTGGGAGCTGCTGGTGCGGCTGCTTGCATTCGTCGGCGTGGTGCTGGCGGCGCTCGGCACGCAGATGTTCATCGTCTTCCCGATCCTGTTGCTGCTGCTCGCCCGCAAAAGCCCGCTCGCATTCTTCCGCCAGACGCAGGAGGCGGCGGTGATGGCCTTCTCCACCGCATCGTCCAACGCGACGCTGCCGACCGCGCTGCGCGTCGCGGAGAATAAGCTCAAGCTGCCGCCCAAGGTGTCGCGCTTCGTGCTGACGATCGGGGCGACCGCCAACCAGAACGGCACCGCGATGTTCGAGGGCGTGACGGTGATCTTCCTCGCGCAGTTCTTTGGCGTCGACCTGACGCTGACCCAGCAGATCACGGTGATGCTGGTGTGCATCCTCGGCGGTATTGGCACGGCGGGCGTCCCGGCGGGGTCGCTGCCAGTGATCGCGCTGATCCTGGGCATGGTCGGGGTCCCGCCTGCAGGCATCGGGCTGGTGCTGGGCGTCGACCGGTTCCTCGACATGTGCCGCACCGTGCTCAACGTCATCGGCGATCTGGTGCTCGCGACGATCGTGTCGGCGGGCGAGAAGGAGACGCCGGAGCCTGTGGCATGAGGCTGACCCGGCGCGGGTTGATCGCGGCGGGAGCGCTCGCGCCGATCGGGTTTTCCGCGGTCGCGCGGGCCGCGCAGCCCGACCTGACGGCGCTACAGCCGATCACCGGCGACGCGGTGCCGATCGGGCGGGAGGAGCGCGCCGCGCGGCTCACCCGCGCGCAGACGCTGATGAAGGCGAATGGCATCGGCGCGGTGCTGATCGAACCGGGGGCGAGCCTGCTCTATTTCACCGGCGTGCGCTGGGGCCGCAGCGAGCGCCTGACGGCGGCGGTGATCCCGGTCGAGGGCGATCCGATCATCGTCACGCCGTTTTTCGAGGAGCCGTCGGTCCGCGAATCGCTCGGCATCCCGGCGGAAATCCGGGTGTGGCAGGAGCATGAGGATCCGTTCGCGGTGGTCGCGGGGTTCCTGCGCGAGAAGAAACTGCTCGGGCGCCCGCTGGGGATCGAGGAAACTGCGCGCTTCTTTGCGGTCGATGGCATGTGGCGCGCGCTTGCGGGCGTGAAGATCGTGTCGGCCAACCCGGTCGTGCGCGGGTGCCGCATGTTCAAGACGCCGGCCGAGATCGCACTGATGCAGAAGGCGGCGGATGTGACGCTTGCCGCCTATCGCTGGACCTATCCGCGAATCGAGGCGGGGATGACGCCCGCCGACATCGCCGCGCTGATGACTGCGGCGACGGTGAAGCTGGGCGGGCAGGTGGCGTTCAACCTGATCCTGCTGGGCGAGGCATCGGCCTATCCGCACGGCACCGGCAAGCCGCAGCGGGTGGTGAAGGGCGAGGTCGTGCTGATGGACTGTGGCGCGCGGGTCCACGGCTATGAAAGCGATATCAGCCGCACCTTCGTCCATGGCACGGCGAATGCGGAGCAGCGCAAGGTTTGGGAGCATGTCCGCGCCGGGCAGCAACGCGCATTCGCAGCCGCGCAGATTGGGGTTCCGGCGGGCCGCGTCGATGATGCGGTGCGCGGCTGGTATGCGATGCTTGGCTATGGCCCCGACTATAAGCTCCCCGGCCTGTCGCACCGCACCGGCCATGGCATCGGCATGGACGGGCATGAGCCGATCAACTTGGTGCGCGGCGAAATGACGAAGCTCGCGTCGGGCATGTGCTTCTCGAACGAACCCGGCCTGTATCTGCCGGGCAAGTTCGGCGTGCGGCTGGAGGATTGCTTCCATATGATCGAAGCGGGGCCGAAGTGGTTCAGCGTGCCGCCGAGGTCGATCGAGGAGCCGATTGGGTGAGATTTTTAGCTTTGGTCTCGATTCTACTCGTCGGCTGTGCGCAGCCAACTGATCCTGCCGAAGCGTTGATGAATAAGATTGAGGCTGGGATCGTAATGCCCAGTGAAGCTAGAACGCTTGATCAATATGCAAGGTACTATGCGTACGAACGCGATGGATCGATCCGCGTTGTCTTTACCTTGCCGCTTCCGGAAGCGTCGCCAGACGCTCAGTGTGAGGAGCTTGGCAAGGGTGTCGTTCCTTGTGAAGAGCGCGATTTGTCCTACCCGTCTTTGAAAGCGGGTGAGCGCATCTGGCTGAAAAGCAGCGATGATCTTCCCGCAATCAGCGATGGTGGGTGCTCGGTGATCGAGTTCCCGATCCCAGCCAGTGTAGTCAAGGAGCGGGATCGGAAATGGCGCGTGAAGGCCCGTTGCAACGGGCGCTAGACGATCCCCAATCACCCTGATCGAACCGTTTCGCTTGAGCGAACGCCTCGTCGCGCTTAAGTCGCGAAAATGACCTCGACCAACGATATCCGCCGCAGCTTCCTCGACTATTTCGAGGGCCAGGGCCATGCACGCGTCCAGTCCGCTCCGCTGGTGCCGCATAACGATCCGACGCTGATGTTCGTCAACGCGGGCATGGTGCCGTTCAAGAACGTGTTCACCGGCCTTGAAACGCGGCCCTACACCACCGCGGCGTCGAGCCAGAAGTGCGTGCGCGCGGGCGGCAAGCATAACGACCTCGACAATGTCGGCTATACCGCGCGGCATCATACCTTCTTTGAAATGCTCGGAAATTTCTCGTTCGGCGATTATTTCAAGGAGCAGGCGATCCTGCATGCCTGGACGCTGCTGACCAAGGAATGGGGCCTGCCCGCCGACAAGCTGACCGCGACCGTTTATCACACCGACGATCAGGCGTTCGGGCTGTGGAAGAAGATCGCAGGGCTCCCCGAAGAGCGCATCATCCGCATCGCGACCAAGGACAATTTCTGGGCGATGGGGTCGGATGGTCCGTGCGGGCCGTGTTCGGAAATCTTCTACGACCATGGCGACCATATCTGGGGCGGCCCTCCGGGAAGCCCGGAAGAGGATGGCGACCGCTTTGTCGAAATCTGGAACCTCGTCTTCATGCAGCATGTGCAGGAGGCGGACCAGATCGTCGGCGACCTGCCCAAGCCGAGCATCGACACCGGCATGGGGCTGGAGCGCATCGCGGCGGTGCTGCAGGGCGTGCACGACAATTATGATACCGACACGTTCAAGGCGCTGATCGCGGAGAGCGGCGCGCTGACGCAATCGGCGACGACCGGCGACAATCAGGCGAGCCATCGCGTGATCGCCGACCATATCCGCACGTCCGGCTTCCTTGTCGCCGATGGCGTGCTGCCGGCGAATGAAGGGCGCGGCTATGTGCTGCGTCGGATCATGCGCCGGGCGATGCGCCATGCGCATATCCTGGGCGCGAAGGACCCGTTGATGCACCGCATGGTGCCGGCGCTGGTGGCCGAAATGGGCGGTGCTTTCCCAGAACTGGTCCGCGCCCAGCCGCTGATCGAGGCGACGTTGTTGCAGGAGGAAACCCGCTTCCGCCAGACGCTGGCGAATGGCCTCAAGCTGCTGGACGAGGCGACGGGGTCGATGGGCGAGGGCGATACCCTGCCCGGCGAGACCGCGTTCAAGCTCTATGACACCTATGGCTTCCCCTATGATCTGACCGAGGATGCGCTGCGTCCGCAGGGGATGAAGGTCGACCGCGACGGGTTCGACGCGGCGATGAAGCGCCAGAAGGATGCCGCGCGCGCCGCGTGGAAGGGTTCGGGCGCCAAGGCCAGCGACGATGTGTGGTTCGACATCGCCGAGGAGCATGGGAGCACGGAATTCACCGGCTATAGCTCGACCGAGGGCGAGGGGCAGGTCGTCGCCTTGGTCAAGGACGGCGTGCGCGTCGACCGCGCCGGTGCGGGCGATGAAGTGACGATCCTCACCAACCAGACGCCCTTCTATGGCGAAAGCGGTGGGCAGATGGGCGACGCGGGCACCATCGGCAATGATATGGCTGAGGCGATCGTCAGCGATACCGCCAAGCCGCTCGGTCGGCTGCACGCGCATCAGGCGACACTGGCGCGCGGCGAGATCAAGGTTGGCGACACGGTAAAGTTGGGGATCGACGTGACGCGTCGCGACGCGATTCGCGCCAATCACTCGGCGACCCATTTGCTGCACGCGGCTCTGCGCAACCGGCTGGGCGGGCATGTCTCGCAAAAGGGTTCGCTGGTCGCGCCGGATCGGCTGCGATTCGACTTCTCGCACCCGTCGGCGCTGAGCGCCGCGGAGATTGCGGATATCGAGGCCGAGGTGAATGCCGAGATCCGCGCCAACGAGACGGTCGGCACGCGGCTGATGACGCCGGACGATGCGGTCGCGGCGGGTGCGCTGGCGCTGTTCGGCGAGAAGTACGGCGACGAAGTGCGCGTGCTGTCGATGGGTCGGCAGACCGAGAAGCGCTATTCGGTCGAGCTGTGCGGCGGGACTCACGTCAACGCGACGGGCGATATCGCGATCTTCAAGATCATCGGTGAGAGCGCGGTGTCGAGCGGCGTGCGCCGGATTGAGGCGCTGACCGGCGAGGCCGCGCGCGCGTGGCTGGGCGATCGCGACGCCAAACTGCGCGAGGTGGCGGCGACGCTCAAGACCTCGCCCGATGAGGTCGGCGCGCGCGTTGCGGCGCTGGTCGAAGAGCGGCGCAAGCTGGAGCGCGAACTGGCGGAGGCCAAGAAGGCGCTGGCGATGGGCGGCGGCGGTGCTGCGGCTCCGGCCGGACCCGAGCAGATTGCTGGCGTCAATTTCGTCGGCCAGATCCTCGACGGGCTCGATCCAAAGGCGCTGCGTGGCGCGGTGGATGAGGCGAAAGCGCGGATCGGTTCAGCTGTGGTAGCTTTTGTCGCGGTAAATGAAGGACGTGCAGCGATCGCGGTGGGTGTCACCGACGACCTGACCGGCACCTTCAGTGCCGTCGAGCTGGTCAAGCGTGGCGTTGCCGCGCTGGGCGGGCAGGGCGGCGGCGGGCGGCCGGACATGGCGCAGGGTGGCGGACCCGAGGGCGGCAACGCCCAGTCCGCGCTCGACGCCGTCAGGCAAGCGCTTGCCGAGGAGACAGAAGCTGCGTGATCATGTTTGGACGGCCGCCGCAATTGCTGCGGCCCTCATCGCCGCCCCCGCCGCCACGGCGCAGGGCAAATTGCCCCCTTACCCCGAGGCGTTGAACTGCGCCGCGCTGACCCATGCCGCGCTGAAGATCGGCAAGGGTACGCCGCAGGAGTCGCAGCTGTTCGACCAGCTCATTTATTGGGGCATGGCGGCGGCTGATTCCGGGCGCGCAGTGGGCAAGAACGGCAAGAAGGTGGATGCTGAAGTCGCGGCCCAGTCGGCGCAGCGCGAGGCACGCTTGCGCGCGCAGGACGGCGAGGCGACCGCCGCACTCGCCGCCTGCGTGGCGAGGGTGCCCGCACTCGATAACTGACCCGGAGAAGCCAACCCCTATGACCCTGCGCCGCCGTTCGTTCGTCCAGTCCATCGGCGCAGCAGCGCTTGCCACTAGTGTCCCCGCCGCGGCCCGTGCGGCGGGGCAGGCCCAAGCGGGGACCGGCGATGCAGCGCTGCGCGCGCTCCTCGACCGGATCTTTAACGACCGGCTGACGCAAAGCCCGGAGAGCGCCACCGCGCTGGGGCTCGACACCGGCAAGAATTCGGCGCTCCGGTCACAGCTCTCTGGGCGTAGCGCGGCGGACGCCGCGCGCGATCTGGCCCGCGCCAAAAGCGAGCTCTCCGCGATCAAGGCACTCGACCCGGCGACACTCGGCGACAATGCCCGGCTCGATTACGACATCGTCACCTACCAGCTCGAAAAGAGCATCGCGGGGCGCGAGACCTTCACCTATGGCGCCGCCGGCGGGCGTTATGCGCCCTATCGCCTGAGCCAGCTGACCGGCGCCTATCAGGACGTTCCCGATTTCCTCGATGCCCAGCACCGCGTGCGCGATGCGGTCGATGCCGACGCCTATCTTGCCCGCCTCGAGGCGTTTGCGGTCGTGCTCGATCAGGAAAGCGAGCGCCAGCGCGCCGATTCCGCGCGCAGGGTGTTTGCGCCGGATTATGTCCTCGACACCACGTTGAAGCAGTTCGCGGCACTGCGCGACAAGGCGCCCGGCGAGACCGGACTGGTCGCGTCGTTCAAGGCGAAGCTGGAAGGTGCGAAGCTGCCGTCTGAGCGCGTGGCACAGGCCGAGAAGATCATCTCCGACAAGGTGTTCCCCGCGCTCGACCGCCAGCGCGCGCTAGTCACGGAGTTGCGGGCCCGCGCGACGCATGACGCTGGCGTATGGCGGCTGCCCGATGGCGAGGCCTATTACACCGCCGCAGCGGAGGCTGCGACGACCACGCGGCTTAGCGGCGAGGAAATCCATCGGATCGGGCTGGAGCAGGTGGCCGAGATCAGCGGCCGGATCGACACGGTCCTCAAGGCGCAGGGGATGAGGAGCGGGACGGTCGGTGCGCGGCTGGTCGCGCTCAATGAGCGGCCCGATCAACTCTTCCCGAATACCGATCCCGGTCGTGAGGCGTTGCTGGAAACACTGCGCGGACAGGTCCGGGCGATGGAAAAGCGCCTGCCCGAACAATTTGCGACACTGCCAAAGGCCCCGGTCGAGGTCCGCCGCGTGCCGCCCGCGATTCAGGCGGGTGCGCCGGGGGGCTATTATCAGGCCGCGACGCTCGATGGCTCGCGGCCCGGCATCTATTTCATCAATTTGCGCGACACGTTTGACCGGCCGAAGTTCGGCCTTGCGACGCTCAGCTATCACGAGGCGGTACCGGGCCATCACCTTCAGGTCATGCTCGCGCTCGAATCGCAGGATATTCCGCTGATCCGCCGTCGCGGCGGGTTCAGCGGCTATAGCGAGGGCTGGGCGCTCTATACCGAGCAGTTGGCGGATGAGATGGGCATGTATGACGGCGATCCGCTTGGGCAGGTCGGCTATCTCCAGTCGCTGCTGTTCCGCGCGACGCGACTGGTGGTCGATAGTGGCATGCACGCCAAGCGCTGGAGCCGCGAGCAGGCGACCGATTACTTCATCGCGACCACCGGCATCGCGCGTGGCCGGAGCCAGGCCGAGATCGACCGCTACACCGTCTGGCCGGGCCAGGCGTGCAGCTACAAGATCGGGCACACCGTGTGGGTGCAGCTGCGCGATGAGGCGAAGGCGAAAGGCGGCGACAAATGGGACCCGCGCCAGTTCCACGAGGTGCTGCGCAAGGGCGCGATGCCGCTCGACGTGCTGAAGCGCGTCGTACGGGCGCGGATGGGCTAGGGGCTAGGTCCCGGCCTCTTCCGTCCGCACCCGCCGGATACGCGGTTCGCGCTCCAGCCCGGCGGCTTCCTTGATCGCCTTGCGCATCTCGTCGCGCTTCTCGTGGATCGAAGCGATCACCGGTCCGACCGCAACGCCAAGATCGACCAGTACAGCCTCGGACAGCTGCAGCGAGCTTTCGAGCGTCTCGGGTACCGCATCGGTCGCGCCGGCCTTGTAGAGTTCGGCGGCGTGCGCAGCGTCGCGGGCGCGCGCGATGATTGGGATGTGGGGCACCCAATTGCGCACCCGGCGGGTGAGGCGGACGGTCAGGACGGGATCGTCCATCGTCAGGATCAGCGCCTTGGCATGGCCAAGGCCGAGCCGGTCGACGAGCTCGCTGCGCGACACGTCGCCGAACATGACGGTATAGCCTTCGCGCCGCGCCGCCGCGACGCCGTCGATGTCTGCATCCACAGCAAGATAGGGCTTGTCATGCGCGCGCAGCATATCGGCAACGGTCCGTCCGACGCGGCCAAAGCCGATGATGACGGTGCCACCCACGACGATGTCGGCGGGATCGACGATCACAGCGCGGTGGTCCCGCGCCTCGATCCGGCGCGAGGCGAACTGTCCGGCCTTGGCCAGCAGCGGCGTGATCGTCAGGCCGATCGCGGTGACCGTGGTCCAGAAGGTAGCAGTAGACGGCTGGATCAGCCCCGCCGTGGTCGCGACGCCCAATACGATCAGCGTGGTCTCGGATGGGCTCGCCATCAATACGCCGGTTTCCGCCGCCGTGCCGGTGCGTGCGCCCGACAGCTTGAGCAGGGCGATCGTCACGCCGACCTTGATCGCCATCACCCCCAGGATCGCGCCGAGCAGCATCGCCCAATCCTGCGCCACCATGCGCAGGTCGAGCCGCATTCCGACTGTGATCAGGAACACGCCGAGTGCCAGGCCCTTGAACGGGGCGGTGATGACCTCGACCTCGCTGTGATATTCGGTTTCCGCGATCAACAGCCCGGCGAGCAGAGCCCCGACGATCGGTGACAGGCCGACTGCGGTGGTGGCCATGCTTGCGACGATCACCACCAGCAGGCTAGCGGCGAGGAACAGCTCGGGCGACTTGGTGCGCGCCGCTTGTCCGAACATCCGTGGCAGGATGAAGCGTCCGCCGATGAACAGTGCCGCTACGACGAGCGCACTCTTGCCCAGTGTCGCGGCGAGCTGTGCCCAGCCCGCATCGGCCGCCGCGGGGGCGAGTGCGCCGAGCAGGAAGATGATCGGAACCAGCGCGAGATCTTCGAACAACAGCATCGCGAACGCTGCCCGCCCGACCGCACTCGTCGTTCCGGCGATCGGCAGGACCAGTGCGGTGGAGGAGAGGGCGAGCGCAAGTCCGAGGCCAAGTGCGCCTGCCCAGGTCTGTCCCAAAGTGTAGAGGGCCAAACCGATTAGCAGCGCGGCCCCCAGCAACTCCGCCGCCCCGACTCCGAACACCAGCCCGCGCATCGTCCATAGTCGTTTGAACGATAGCTCGAGCCCGATCGTAAACAGCAGCAGGATGATGCCGAATTCGGCAAAGGGCTCGATCGAAAGGGGGTCGCTGATCGTGAAATAATAGAGCCACGGTATGTAAGGCACGAGCTGGCCTAGCCCCGCCGGACCGACCAGTGCGCCAACCAGGATGAAGCCGATCACCGGGCTGATCCGGAACCGTGCGAAGGCGGGAATGACCAGTCCCGCGGCGCCGAGAATGACGAGCGCGTCGCTGAAGCTGTTGTTGGACAGGTCTAAGGCCATGCACGTACTCTAGCGGGGCGGAGGAGCTTTTGTCATGCCACCGGCGTCGACGGCGCCAAATTAATCCCGCTACCCATTTTAGGGACAAGATTGATATCAATTCCATTCCAACGGGAAGATTTCGGGCCAACGGCTCCGGGCTTGGCAACTTAGGGGGTATGCGTGACTGACGATCGTTTTTGGGTTCGCCCGATCATGCTGTGGTCCATGGCCGCTGCATTGGCAGCCGGCATCTTTGTGCTGACGGCGTATAGCGGCTATCTTTCGATGCTGCGCGGACAGGCCGAAGATACCACCGAAGTGTTGGGATCGATGCTTCGCAGCCTCCCTATATGGGGTGCCGTATGGGCGAGCTTTGTAGCGCTATTCCTAGTCGGATACCGCGGAGGCGCAAAGCTGAGGCCTTCGTTTGGCAAGGGGTTTCTTACGGCGGTTCTTGCGGCTCTCGCCTTTGCCGGGAGCATTGGAAGCCTGTGGATGATCACCCAGATGCCGTATCGTGATGCTGCGCACGCGCCATTTATCGCCTACTGGATTATCTTCGCGCTCTATTTTCAAGCGCTACGCGCGGCCGCAGTATCGCGCAGCATGCCCGAAGCGGATGTCGGAACGGTTTTTGAATGAAGTGTCGGAACCACTGCTTCCTCTCGCATATGCGTGGGTACAGAGCCACTGACGCAGCGTAAGAAAAAGGCCGCGTCCCCGATCGGAACGCGGCCCATTCTCTTGCCGGTGGCAGCGAGGCTTACGCCCAGCTGGCCATTTCGGTCTCGAGGTTCTGGCGGATCGCCTCAAAGAACTGCTCGGTGGTCATCCAGGGCTGGTCCGGACCAATCAGCAGCGCGAGATCCTTGGTCATCTTGCCGCTTTCGACGGTCTCGATGCACACGCGCTCCAGCGTCTCGGCGAACTTGGTGACTTCCGGCGTGTCGTCGAACTTGCCGCGGAACTTGAGGCCGCCGGTCCAGGCGAAGATCGACGCGATCGGGTTGGTCGACGTCGCCTTGCCCTGCTGGTGCTGGCGATAGTGGCGCGTGACGGTGCCGTGCGCCGCTTCGGCCTCGACCGTCTTGCCGTCGGGCGACAGCAGGACCGAGGTCATCAGGCCGAGCGAGCCAAAGCCCTGTGCGACCTGATCCGACTGGACGTCGCCGTCATAGTTCTTGCACGCCCACACGAACTCGCCGCTCCACTTGAGCGCCGATGCGACCATGTCGTCGATCAGGCGGTGCTCATAGACGATGCCCGCTTCCTTGAACTTCGCGTCGAAGCCCTCGGTCTCGAACACTTCCTGGAACAGGTCCTTGAAGCGGCCATCATAGGCCTTGAGGATCGTGTTCTTGGTCGACAGGTACACCGGCCACTTCAGGTTGAGGCCGTAGTTGAACGATGCGCGCGCAAAATCGCGGATCGAATCGTCGAGGTTGTACATCGCCATCGCGACGCCCGAACCCGGGAAGTTGAACACTTCGCGGTCGATGACCTGACCATCTTCACCTTCGAACACGAGGCGCAGCTTGCCGGCACCGGGCACCTTGAAGTCGGTCGCGCGATACTGGTCACCGAACGCGTGGCGGCCGACGACGATCGGCTTGGTCCAGCCGGGGATCAGGCGCGGAACGTTACTGATCACGATCGGCTCGCGGAACACGACGCCGCCAAGGATGTTGCGGATCGTGCCGTTGGGCGACTTCCACATTTCCTTGAGGTTGAATTCCTCGACGCGCTGCTCGTCCGGGGTGATCGTCGCGCACTTCACGCCGACGCCATATTCCCTGATCGCGTTCGCGGCGTCGACCGTGATCTGGTCGTTGGTCTCGTCGCGCTTCTCGACGCTCAGGTCGTAATATTTGAGGTCGATGTCGAGATAGGGCTTGATCAGGCGTTCGCGGATCCATTCCCAGATGATCCGCGTCATTTCGTCGCCGTCGATCTCGACGACCGGGTTCTTGACCTTGATCTTCGCCATGCTCGCTTTCCTGTTCGTATCGGGAGGATAGGGTTTGGCCGTGCGTCTAGGAGCAAGCGCGCGCGCGATCAAGCTATGGCAGACACCGGTATCGGTCAGCGCCACGCAGGATTGTGTTGCGCGGATGACACAGCTAGACCCCCGGCCATGCCTTCACTCGAAACCCCGCCCGCCGTCACGAACACCGTTAAGTGGCGCTTCCCCTCGGTTCATCCGGAGGGGCGTAAATATGTGCTGATCTCCGCGGCGATCACGATCCTGTTCCTTTTTGCGATCTGGGACGAGCTCGGCTTTGCGCTGATCGGCGTGACGATCTGGGTTGCCGCCTTTTTCCGCGATCCGATCCGCGTGACGCCGCAGGGGGCGGGGATGATCATCTCTCCCGCTGACGGATTGGTGACGATGATCGAGCGTGTGCCGGTGCCGCGCGAGATCGCCGGACCGGAAGGATTGAACGAAGCGACGCGTGTGCGCGTTTCGATCTTTATGTCCGTATTCGACGTCCATATTAACCGCACCCCGATGGCCGGCACGATCCGTCAGGTCGTGTACATCGCGGGCAAGTTCCTCAACGCCGATCTCGACAAGGCGAGCGAAGAGAATGAGCGCCAGCATTTCGTGATGGAGTCGCACGACGGTACCCGCGTCGGCTTTACGCAGATCGCGGGACTGGTCGCGCGCCGCATCGTGACGTTCGTCAAGCCCGGCGACATCGTCGCGGCAGGGCAGCGCTTTGGCCTGATCCGCTTCGGCAGCCGCCTCGATGTATTTCTGCCCGACGATTATGCGCCGCAGGTGGCGCTCGGCCAGCGCTGCCTCGCTGGCGAAACCATCGTTGGCCTGAAGGGTGCTCGTGCGGCGGAGGGTATTGCCCAGTGAGCTTTGCCCCATGAGCCTGCGCCCGCGTCCCCTGCGCCGTGGAATCCCGCTACGCACGATCGCCCCCAACGCGATCACCGCTCTCGCACTGTGCTCGGGCCTGACCGGCGTCCGCTATGCGATCAGCGAGAATTGGGAACGCGCGGTTCTCATGATCCTGATCGCGGCGCTGCTCGACGGGATCGATGGCCAGGTGGCGCGCATGGTGCGGGGCGAGAGCAAGTTCGGCGCGGAGCTGGACAGTCTGTCCGACGCGATCTCGTTCGGCGTTGCACCCGCGCTGATCCTCTATCTCTGGGCGTTGATGTATGCGCCCAAGGTCGGGTGGATCGTCGCGTTGCTCTATGCCGTGTTCTGCGCGCTGCGGCTCGCCCGGTTCAATGCTCAGATCGACAGCGATGCCCAGCCGCGAAAACTGGCCGGCTTTTTCACCGGCATACCTGCGCCTGCTGGCGCTGGACTGGCAATGCTTCCGCTCTACATCTGGCTGTGGAGCGGTGAGGAACTCGCCCGCTCGCCGTGGATCGTTACCCCGTGGGTCGCGTTCATCGGCCTGCTGATGGTGTCGAGCCTTGCCACCTATTCGTGGAAGTCGCTGCGGTTGCGGCGTAATGTCCGGTTCGAGGCGCTGGTCGTGGTCGTCGTGCTCGCCGCTGCGCTCGTTAGTGCTCCGTGGCAGACGCTTACGGCAATCTGTCTCGGCTATCTCGCGACACTTCCGTTCAGCATACGGGCGTATCGTCGGACTATGCCGCCGCCCGCAGGATCGGCGAAGCCCGGCGCGGTGCCGCCCGCGGGCTGACGCGGACCCGCGCGGCGTGGGCCGGCGTCAGGGCGGGCACGACTTCGCCACGCAGCAGTGCGCGCATATAGTCGAGGCGCGGTGCGATCGTGGTGAACATAGCCCAGATCGACACGGTGAACGCAGTGGTGAACAGCAGCGTGGCAAGAACAGCAACCATCTTTGGCCTCCCGGATTCTTTCTAAGCGACTGGAATCCTGAAGATTCGCGACGCTCAAGCGCGGCCAAGGTTCCCTGTCCGCCGTGTGAACCCTTTATGTTCCATTAACGTTCCGTGTGTCAAGCGGTGCAATCCGCTTTTGTTCTCTTGCGCCCCGTCGCATTCTCGACTAAGCGCGCCCCCTCAACACCGCATGGGAAGCAACATAACCCGGTGCTGCGGGCCGTCACGGCCTTCGGTCACTCGCTTCCCAGAGGCTCAACCGGAAGGAGTTATCCCTATGGCGGCACCAGTCGTCTCCATGCAGCAGCTGCTCGAATCGGGCGCACACTTCGGTCACCAGACCCACCGCTGGAACCCGAAGATGAAGCCGTATATCTTCGGCGACCGCAACGGCGTTCACATCATCGACCTGTCGCAGACCGTGCCGCTGTTCGCGCGCGCGCTGGACTTCATCAGCTCGACGGTTTCGTCGGGCGGCAAGGTGCTGTTCGTCGGCACCAAGCGTCAGGCGCAGGAAGCGATTGCCGACGCGGCGCGCAAGTCGAACCAGCATTTCGTCAACCATCGCTGGCTGGGCGGCATGCTCACCAACTGGAAGACCATCAGCAACTCGATCAAGCGCCTGAAGACGCTCGAAGAGCAGCTGTCGGGTGACACGCACGGCCTGACCAAGAAGGAAGTGCTGAACCTGACCCGTGAGAAGGACAAGCTGGAGCTTTCGCTCGGCGGCATCCGCGACATGGGCGGCGTTCCCGACATCATGTTCGTGATCGACGCGAACAAGGAAGAGCTGGCGATCAAGGAAGCCAACACGCTCGGCATCCCGGTCGTCGCGATCCTCGACTCGAACGTCTCGCCCGACGGCATCGCATTCCCGGTTCCGGCGAATGACGACGCCAGCCGCGCGATCCGCCTGTACTGCGAAGCCGTCGCGATCGCGGCGACCCGCGGCAACAACCAGGCGCAGATGAGCAGCGGCGATTTCGGTGCTGCCGAAGTGCCGCCGGTCGAAGCAGCGCTTGCTGAGCCGGCTCCTGCCGTCGCAGCTGAGCCGGAAGCTCCGGCCGCTTCGACCGAGCCGGAAACGGCTGCTGAGGGCGAGCGCCAGATCGACGCGTAAGCGCTCTGGTCATCGAACCGTAATGGGGGCGGGGCAGGGCGTTTCAGCTTTGTCCCGCCCGCACCATATTTGAAGCTAACCGCTTAAGCACGAGGAACAAGAACATGGCCGAGATCACTGCAGCAGCCGTGAAGGAACTGCGCGAGAAGAGCGGCGCCGGCATGATGGACTGCAAGAAGGCGCTGACCGAAACCAATGGCGACATCGAAGCGGCCAGCGACTGGCTGCGTTCGAAGGGCCTTGCCGCCGCCGCCAAGAAGTCGAGCCGCACCGCCGCTGAAGGCCTCGTCGGCGTTGCCGTCGCGGGCACCAAGGGCGTGGCTGTCGAGGTCAACTCGCAGACCGACTTCGTTGCAAAGAACGAAATCTTCCAGGGCTTTGTCCGCGAAGCGACCGCCGTTGCGCTTGAGCAGGGTATCGATGATGTCGAGGCGCTGAAGGCGCAGTCGATCACCGGCGGCACGATCGAAGACGTGCTGGTCGCGAACATCGCCACGATCGGCGAGAATCAGGTGCTGCGTCGCGCGAAGAAGGTCGCAGTGACCAACGGCGCGGTGATCCCGTACGTCCACAACGCCGCGGCCCCGGGCCTTGGCAAGATCGGCGTGCTCGTCGCGCTCGAATCGGACGCGGGCGCTGACGTGCTCGAGCCGCTGGGCAAGCAGATCGCGATGCACATCGCCGCTGCCTTCCCGCTGGCGCTGTCGGTCGAAGATCTCGACCCCGAGGTCGTCGAGCGCGAAGCCGCGATCCTGCGCGAGAAGAACGCCGACAAGATCGTCGGCAAGTCCGACGAGGTCGCCGCGAAGATCCTCAACGGCCCGGTCGAGAAGTTCAAGAAAGAGAACGCGCTGCTCACCCAGGCGTTCGTCATGGACGGCAAGACCCCGGTCGGCGACGTGATCGCAAAGGCGGGCAAGGACGCCGGCACGACGATCACGCTGGTCGACTATGTCCGCTTCCAGCTCGGTGAAGGCATCGAGAAGGAAGAGAGCGACTTCGCAGCGGAAGTGGCTGCGGCAGCTGCTGGCTGATCGCGCGACAATGAGCGAACAAGGAGGGCGCGGCCAGCGATGGCCGCGCCCTTTTTGTTTGTGGTTTCGTCGCGGTGAACTTCGATTGACTTGGAACGGGGCGGGGCAGAAGCTCCCGAATAATATAGATCGGGGAGGGGGCTATGATGAAGGCTGTTCTGGTGATTGCCGCGCTGGGCCTTGCGCTCCCGGTGGCGGCGCAGGACCTTGCCTCGCAGGAGGTCGTCGTCACGGGAAGCCGGGTCGAGCAGGACAGCTATGAGCGCGACATGCCTGCCGTTGGCCTGCGGCGCACGGCAGACTTTCTCGTCCAGGAGGTCGTGATTCGCGGCGATACCCGCGACCCGAAGCTGCGCGGGACCGAAATCCGGCAGATGCTGGCGCGCGCGGTCGAGATGGCGGGCAAGCATGGCGTCCAACTGGCGTTCGGCGATTATATCCTGACGCCGCTGACTGCAGCCAATCTGGACGAGGTGACTCTGTCGAATGACAATCGCCCCGACAGCCAGAAGGTCGAGTTTCTGGTCAAGGCGCCGCTTGGCGGCAAGGAAAGTGGTGCGAGCGCCGAAAAGCGCATCGAGGCCTATGTCGATGCCGTCCCAGAGGTCGGACGGGCACAGATGGACATCAGCGGTGATTCGTCGCTGTCGATCGTCGGCCCGGATCAATATCGGCTGCAGATTGCAGAGAGCGTCATGGCTGACGCGCGCGTGCTGTCCGACCGGATGGGCGCTGGATATGCCGTGACGATCGAGGGGCTCAACATGCCCGTGCTGTGGACCCGGGCTGGGCCAGCCGATGTGATGCTCTATATCCCATACAAGCTGGTCATCGTCCCCAAGCCCTGACTGGTCTTACGCGCCTCGTTCGAACCGGTTTCCCCGCTTGGCTTCCCACGCGCCCGCGCCTAAGGTCCGCGCCGCTCCCAACCCCCGACAGACCATAGGGCCAGATGACCGCGCCACGCTTCAAACGCATCCTCCTCAAACTCTCCGGCGAAGTGCTGATGGGGCAGGGGCAGTTCGGGATCGATCCTGCCACCTGTGAGCGCGTCGCGCGCGAGGTGAAGGCGGCGACCGAGGCGGGGTTCGAGATTTGTATGGTCGTTGGCGGCGGGAATATCTTCCGTGGCCTCGCCGGTGCGGCGCAGGGGTTCGAGCGGGCGAGCGCCGATTATATGGGCATGCTCGCCACGGTGATGAACGCGCTGGCGATGCAGAACACGCTGGAGCGGCTTGGTGTCGATACCCGCGTGCAGTCGGCGATCCCGATGGCGAGCGTGTCCGAACCCTATATCCGGCGCAAGGCGATGCGGCATATGGAGAAGGGCCGGGTGGTGATCTTTGCCGCTGGCACGGGCCTTCCGTTCTTTACCACCGACACCACCGCCGCGCTGCGTGCCGCCGAGATGAATTGTGATGCGCTGTTCAAAGGCACCAGCGTCGATGGCGTGTACAATGCCGATCCAAAGAAGGTGGCGAGCGCGACCCGCTATGAGGAACTGACCTTCGATCGCGTGCTGGTCGACAACCTCAAGGTGATGGACGCGACTGCGGTGGCACTGTGCCGCGACAATGACATTCCGATCGTGGTGTTCAACATCCGCGACGAGGGCACTTTGGAAGCGGTCTTGCGTGGTGAGGGTACCTCGACCATCGTCCGCAACCAGCCCGTAACCGCTTAAGTTAAGACAGAATAAGAGGAACCTGAGCTATGGCCGCATATGACAAGGCCGATCTGGAGCGCCGGATGAACGGCGCGGTCGAATCGCTGAAGCATGACCTGGGCGGGCTGCGCACCGGGCGTGCGAGCACCACGCTGCTCGAGCCGGTGACGGTCGAGGTCTATGGGTCGCACATGCCGCTCAACCAGGTCGCGACGGTGTCGGCGCCCGAGCCGCGGATGCTGTCGGTGCAGGTGTGGGACAAGTCGAATGTCGGCCCGGTCGACAAGGCGATCCGTTCGGCCGGCCTGGGCCTCAACCCGATCGTTGACGGGCAGAATCTGCGGCTGCCGATCCCGGATTTGACCGAGGAGCGTCGCAAGGAACTGGCCAAGCTCGCCAGCAAATATGCCGAGGCTGCGCGCATCGCCGTGCGCAACGTGCGCCGCGACGGCATGGACAGCCTGAAGACCGACGAGAAAAAGGGCGAGTTCGGCGAGGATGACCGCAAGCGGCATGAGGCCGACGTCCAGAAGATGACCGATGCGACCATCGCCGAAATCGACGCTGCGTCGAGCGCGAAGGAAAAGGAAATTCTGGGGAAGTGACTGGTGGTCATTCTCTAAGCCCCTCTCCTTTAGGGGAGGGGTTGGGGTGGGGCCTATCCTCGCTCCCGCCAGTCTCGGTGAGACTGACAGGCCCCACCCCAACCCCTCCCCTGAAGGGGAGGGGCTAGCATGGCCTCGAACCCCGCACCTACCGCCGAGGCAGCGCCGATTCCCCGTCATGTCGCCATCATCATGGACGGCAATGGTCGCTGGGCGAAGGCCCGGCGGCTGCCGCGTCTTGCCGGGCACAAGCAGGGCGTCGAAGCGGTGCGTCGCGTGTCCAAGGCGGCGCGCGAGCAGGGCATCGAGGTGCTGACGCTCTACGCTTTCTCGTCAGAAAATTGGCGACGTCCGGAGGAGGAAGTGCGCGACCTGATGGGGTTGCTGCGCCATTTCCTGAAGAATGAGCTGAAGGATCTGGTCGCCGAGAATGTGCGGTTGCGCGTGATCGGCGACTATCATGCGCTGTCGGGCGATCTGGTGGCGATGATCGACGAGGCGATTGCCCGGACATCAGTCAACACCGGGGCGACGCTGGTGATCGCGCTCAACTATGGCGCGCAGGCGGAGATCGTTGCGGCGGCGCGGCGGCTGGCGAGCGCGGCGAAGGCGGGCGAGGTCGAACCGGAGGCGATCGACGAGGCGATGTTCAGCGATGCGCTGACCACGCATGACCTGCCCCCGCTCGACCTGCTGATCCGTACCTCGGGTGAGCAAAGGCTGTCGAACTTCCTGCTATGGCAGGCGGCCTATGCCGAATTGCTGTTCGTCGAGACGTTGTGGCCCGATTTCGACGGCGCGGCGCTGGCCGATGCGGTGGCGCAGTTCGGGCGGCGGCAGCGTCGGTTCGGGGGCCTGTGACAACAGTTCCGCCTCGCAAGAACGCCGATCTTGGCACCCGAGCGGTGGTCGGCATGGCGTTGATTGTGATTGCGGCGGCGGCCTTGTGGTTTGGCGATTTTGCCTTTTGGTTGCTGGTGACGGTCGCGGCGCTGGTGATGGTTCACGAATGGGGCGGGCTGCATGGCGCGACGCCGCAGCAGAAGAAGCTGGCGCAATATGCGCTGATGGTGCCGCTCGCGATTATGTCGCCCTGGGCGGCGGGGCCGAGCTTCCTGGCGTTCGGGCTAGTTCTCGGCGCTGGCTTTTTCATTGCGATCGTCACGCGCAACGGGGCGTTGGGAGCGGGGGCGGTCTATGTCGGGCTGCCGGTGCTGGCATTGTTGATGCTGCGCGACTGGCAGGGTGGGCTGTTGCTCGCCTTTTGGGCGATGGCGCTGGTGTGGGCGTGCGATATCGGAGCCTATTTCGCCGGGCGCACGATTGGCGGGCCGAAACTGATGCCGGCGGTTAGTCCGAATAAGACCTGGGCGGGGTTGTTCGGTGGCGTGAGCGCTGCGGCGGTTTTCGGATTGGTCCTGACCATGTGGGGTCTGCCGATGTTGCTGGCGCTGGCCACGCCGGTGCTCGCGGTTCTGGCGCAGGCAGGCGACCTGTATGAAAGCCATCTCAAGCGCCGTGCTGGCGTCAAGGATTCGGGGTCGGTGCTGCCCGGGCATGGCGGCGTGCTCGACCGTCTCGACGGGCTGGTTCCGGTGGCGCCGGTCGCCGCGCTCCTCGTATTGATCCAGGGATTTTGATGAAAACGGTTACCATCCTTGGCGCGACCGGATCGGTGGGGACGTCGACGCTCGATCTGATCGAGCGCGACCCTGCGGCGTTCGAGGTGGTCGCACTGACCGCCAATTGCGATGTCGAGCGGCTGGCCGCGGCGGCGAATCGGGTGCGGGCGAAACGTGCAGTTGTCGCCGATCCGACATGCCATCAGGCATTGACCGACGCGCTGGCGGGGACGGGGGTCGAGGTCGCCTCGGGTCCTGAGGCGGTGTGCGACGCGGCGCGGATGGGCGCTGACTGGACGATGGCCGCGATCGTCGGGACGGCCGGGCTGAAGCCGGTGCTGGCCGCGCTTGAGGGCGGGCAGGCGGTGGCGCTCGCCAACAAGGAGTCGCTGGTCTCCGCAGGCGATGTGGTGATGCAGGCCGCAGCGGCGACCGGCGCGACGCTGTTGCCGGTCGATTCGGAACATAATGCGGTATTCCAGTGCCTTGAGACGCAGAATACAGACCGCATCTCACGCATCATCCTGACCGCGAGCGGCGGGCCGTTCCGCGAGCGGACGCTGGCCGAGATGCACGCGATCACGCCCGAACAGGCGGTGGCGCATCCCAACTGGTCGATGGGGGCGAAGATCAGCGTCGATTCGGCGACGATGATGAACAAGGGGCTGGAACTGATCGAGGCGTATCACCTGTTCCCGGTGACGCCCGATCAGCTCGACGTGATCGTTCACCGCCAGTCGGTGATCCATTCGATGGTCGAATATGTCGACGGGTCGGTGCTGGCGCAGCTCGGCTCGCCCGATATGCGCGTGCCGATCGCGCATGCGCTGGCGTGGCCGCGGCGGATGGAGACGCCGTGCCAGCGCCTTGATCTCGCCACCATCGGCCGACTGGATTTCGAGGCGCCGGACTATGTCCGCTTCCCGTGCCTGAAGCTGGCGCGTGAGGCGCTGGCGGCGGGCGGGGCGCGTCCGGCGATCCTGAATGCGGCGAACGAAGTGGCGGTCGCGTCGTTCCTGGCGCGGCAGATCGGCTTTCTTGAAATTGCCGCAATCGTCGCGGATACCCTCAATCGCTACGACCCGGCCGCGCCGGAAACGCTCGATCAGGTTTTGGCGATCGATGCGGAGGCGCGGATTTTGGCGGGCGAGCGTGTGAAGGACTGCGTAGCTTGACTGAAACCCCGGGTTTCTTCCTTTACCTGATCGCATTCTTCCTGATCATCGGGCCGCTCGTCTTCGTGCACGAGCTGGGTCATTACGCTGCCGGTCGCTATTTCGGGATCAAGGCTGAGGCGTTCTCGATCGGGTTTGGACGCGAGGTGGCGGGGTTTACCGACAAGCGCGGGACGCGGTGGAAGTTCGGGTGGCTGCCGCTTGGTGGTTACGTCAAGTTCGCGGGCGACATGAATCCGGCAGGGCAGCCGAGCCCCGAATGGCTTGCGCTGCCGGCGGCGGAGCGGGCCCAGACCTTTCAGGCCAAGCCCTTGTGGCAACGCGCGATTGTGGTTGCGGCGGGGCCGATTACCAATTTTCTGGTCGCGATTGCGATTCTCGGCGCTTTTTCGGTGGCCTATGGCGAGGCGAAGATGCCGGCGGTAGCCGGGCAGATCCAGCCGGGCACGCCTGCTGCGGCGGCCGGGCTGAAGCCGGGCGATCGGTTTGTCGCGATTGGCGGGCGGCAGGTCGAAACATTCGAGGACATGATGCGCTTCACCTCGCTTCGCGCGGGGATGAAGGTGCAGATCGATTATGTGCGCGACGGACAGCCGGCGCGTACCGAGGCGGTGATCGGCCGCCGGGTCGAGAAGGATCGCTTCGGAAACGAGACGAGCCGCGGAATTCTGGGGATTGCGCCGAGCGAGCAGGTGGTGCGTACCCCCGTCGCGTGGTGGCAAGCGCCCGTTGTCGGCCTCAACCGCACCGTGTCTCTGGTCGGGACGATGATCGATGGCCTGGGCCAGCTGATCATGGGGCGGGTGCCGGTCAGCGAATTGGGCGGGCCGTTGCGAATCGCCAAGGTTTCCGGGGAGATGCTGTCGCTCGGGGCCGAGCAGTTCATTATCATGGCCGCGCTCATCTCGATAAATCTGGGGTTCATTAACCTGCTGCCAGTCCCGGTGCTGGATGGCGGCCATCTTCTGTTCTATGCGGTTGAAGCGGTCCGCCGGAAACCCGTCGAGCCTGAGGTGATGGAATGGGCATTTCGCGGCGGGATGGTGGCGATACTCGCGTTGATGCTGCTGGTAACATTCAACGATCTGGGCGCCTTTGGCGTTTGGAGAAGCCTGGCCGGGTTGATCGGCTGAACCGGTTGGGGCAGGGCGTGCGAACGAGCGCAAGCTTCCGACCAAAATCTCTTAGATCCGACTGGGGTGGGATGGTGACGGCTATCAAGGTTACAAAATTCGGCGCGCGCGCCTCTGCGGTCCTGTTGGCCGGCACGACATTGTTCGCGCTCGCCACCGCCGCGCAGGCTCAGCAGGCGCCAGCCCCCGCTCCGGTCGCGCAACAGCCGGCCCCACTGCCAGAGGCGTTGGAGGTACGTACGATCCGCACGCTGCGGGTCGAGGGTACGCAGCGGCTCGAGCCCGAGACGGTGCTGTCCTACACGCGCCTGCGCGTCGGCCAGACCTACACGACCGAGAGCCTAGATCAGGCGATCCGCGACGTGCTGGCGAGCGAGCTGCTCGCAGACGTGACGATCGAGGGCGTCGAGTCGGGTGATATCGTGCTGCGCGTGCGTGAGAATCCGGTGATCAACCGCGTCATCCTTGAGGGCAACAAGCGCCTGAAGGACGACAAGATCGTCAAGGAAATCAAGCTCGCTCCGCGCCAGATGTTCACGCGCACCGCAGTGCGCGCGGACGTTGCGCGGATCGTCGAGCTGTATCGCCGTCAGGGCCGCTTTGCCGCGACGGTCGAGCCAAAGATGGTCAGCCTCGACCAGAACCGCGTCGATGTCGTGTTTGAAGTGCGCGAAGGACCCAAGTCCAAGGTCCGCCAGATCAACATCATCGGCAACGAGCAGTTTCCCGACGGCAAGCTGCGCGGTGAGATGGCGACCAAGCAGGCCCGCCTGACCAGCATCATGAGCTCGAATACGAGCTATGATCAGGATCGTCTGGCCTATGACCAGCAGAAGCTGCGCCAGTTTTATCTGACCGAAGGCTATGCCGATTTCCGCGTGGTGTCGGCAGTCGCCGAGCTGACCCCGGACAAGCGCGACTTCATCATCACTTATGTGATCGAGGAAGGGCCGCGCTACAAGTTCGGGCCGGTCAAGGTCGACAGCAACATCCGCGACTTCGACGATGAGGCGCTCGCCAAGGGCCTCGCGATGAAGGAGGGCGACTGGTACAACGCCAAAATGGTCGAGGACACGATCGACCAGCTGTCGGAGACGGCGGGTGCGTTCGGCTACGCCTTTGCCAATGTCAGCCCCGACTTCCAGCGTGATCGCGAGAAGTTGACGATGTCGATCAACTTCAACATCGCCGAAGCGCGCCGCACCTATGTCGAGCGGATCGACATCAACGGCAACACGCAGACGCAGGACAAGGTGATCCGCCGAGAGCTGCGCCTCGCCGAGGGTGACGCGTTCAACACCTTCCTGGTCAAGCGGTCGCAGGATCGCATCAACTCGCTCGGCTATTTCAACGAGAAGTTCGAGATCGAGCAGAAGGAAGGATCGGCGCCCGATCGCGTCATCCTGACCGCGAATGTCGAGGAGAAGTCGACCGGCGAACTGACGCTTTCGGCAGGCTTCTCCAGCCTTGAGCGGTTCATCTTCCAGGGATCGATCCGCCAGCGCAACTTCCGCGGCAAGGGCCAGGATCTGCGCCTGTCGGCCGATTATTCGAGCTATTCGAAGTCGGTCGAGCTCGGCTTTACCGAACCCTATCTGTTCGACCAGAATGTCGCGCTGGGCGGTACGTTGTTCCGCCGCGATTATAACTCGTTCAACTACCTCGGCACCGATCGCCGGACGACCTATGAGCAGGTTTCGACCGGCGGCCAGGTCGTGCTGGGCGTGCCGCTGACCGAGTTCTGGACGCTGTCCGGGCGCTACTCGCTGACGCATGATTCGGTGTCGCTCGACGAGAACAGCTTCTTCACCAACGGGGTCTGCGATCCGCTCAAGGCCGGTCGCTATCTCTGCGAGGCGCTGGGCAATCGCTGGACCTCGGCCGTCGGCCTGTCGCTGATCTATGACAGCCTCAACAGCCGTCTGCGCCCGACGCGCGGGCAGCGGCTGGTGCTCGGCACTGACGTTGCCGGTCTGGGCGGCGATGTGAAATATCTGCGCGGTCGCTTTGACGGCGACAAATACTGGAATGTCGGAAGCGGATTCATCTTCTCTGCCGGCGTCGAAGGCGGGTATATTCACAGCCTTGAGGATTCGGCCGCAGGCGTCGATCCGGTCCGTATTACCGACCGCTTCTTCCTGGGTGAGCCGCAATTCCGCGGCTTCGACATTCGCGGCGTCGGCCCGCGCATCCAGCGCGTCAGCTATACCGGCAGCGTAGCCGCCGGTACCCAGACGCTGATCACTGACGAGGACCAGATCTTCGACGATGCGATCGGTGGCCGTGCCTATTATCTGGGCAAGCTCGAACTCGAAATTCCGCTGGGCGCTGGTGCGCGCGAGATGGGCATCCGTCCGTCGATCTTCCTGATGGCGGGCGCCAACTGGGGTGTGCGTGAGCCGAACAAGACGGCTGAGTTCACCCAGGCGCGCTTTATCACGGACGGTAGCGGGAACAGGACGATCCTGACGGATCCCAATAACCCGGCCTGGGCCGGAGCTTCGTTGTTGACGAACGCCGACGGTTCGCCGTCGCTGTTGCCGATCCAGACGCCGCAGACGACCACCGTCAACGGACAGACAGTGCCGCTTTATGCCGTGCCACTTTCGGACCCGGTGGCCCCGGGACAGCTTACGACGTGTAGCATCGGCTACTCGACCACTGCTGGCGGTGCGTGCGCTGGCACCTCGGTAAACGGGATCTACAATGTCCAGACCGATCCGTTCCTTGAGCGCTTCCTCGGCAACTCGCCAAAGCCGCGCCTGTCGGTTGGCATCGGCGTGAACTGGAACTCGCCGTTCGGTCCGTTGCGGCTCGATCTCGCGCATGCCTTCCTCACCCAGAAGGGTGACGACACCAAACTCTTCACATTCAACGTAGGGACTTCATTCTAATGGGTAACACCAAAACCATTCTCGCCGCGATTGCGGTCGCGGGTGCCACGTTCGGTACCGGCGCTGCGGTTGCACAGACGCTGGCCGACGCCAAGGTAGCCGTTGTCGATGTCGAGCGGGTCATGAGCACCTGCGTCGCGTGCGTCGCCGCGCGCGGCCAGCTTCAGACTCAGCAGACCCAGCTGCAGCAATATGCCCAGCAGCAGACGGCGCCGCTGCAGACTGAGCGCACCGCGATCGAGGCCGCGCTGCGTGCTGCGAACGGAAAGCCCGACGCAGCGCTCGATCAGCGCGTTCAGGCGTTCCAGCGTCGTGCGGAGCCGATCCAGCGCGCGATCTCCGAGCGTGAGCAGACGCTGCGCCGCAACGCGCAATATGTCGACCAGCAGGTCGCCGAGCGCCTCGCCCCGGTGATCGAGCAGGTTGCCAACCAGCGCGGTGCCACGATCGCGGTGTCCAAGAATACGCTGCTGTTCTCGGCAACCTCCGCTGACATCACCGATCCGGTGCTCGCCGCGCTCAACCAGCAGCTGCCCAGCGTACAGACCGTCGCACCGCCGCCGCAGCAGTCGCAGCAGCCCGCACCGGCGCCGACCCAGCCGGCACCCACCGGCCGGTGAGCGACGCCGCCGAAGGAAAGGCCGCCATCGGCCCGCTCGATGTGACGCGGGTGATGGCGGCGCTTCCGCACCGTTACCCGATGCTGCTCGTCGATCGGGTCGAGCAGCTGATCCCCGACGAACGAATCGTCGCGATCAAGGCGGTGTCGATCAACGAGGAGTTCTTCCAGGGGCATTTCCCTGGACGGCCGATCATGCCCGGCGTCCTCCAGGTGGAGGCGCTGGCGCAGGCGGCGGGCGTGCTTGCGGTCGAGAGCCTTGGCCTCGCGGGCACCGGCAAGCTGGTCTATTTCATGTCGATCGATGGCGTGAAGTTCCGCAAGCCGGTTGAGCCGGGTGTGTTGCTGCGGCTCGAGGTTGAGTTCGTTCAGAAGCGGTCGCGGATCTGCAAGTTTGCGGGCAAGGCCTATCTGGGCGATGATCTGGCGACCGAGTGCGAGTTTACCGCGATGATCGCCGATCCGCCGAGCGCGTAGCGGCTGGCACCGAAGTCCATTGCATGAAGCGCGCGGCTCTGTTAGGGGCCGCGCCTTCTTGTTGCCGGTCGGAAACCGGCGCTCAATTCAAGGAATAGATCCGTGAAGCCCGATACGCACCCCGATTATCACATGATCAAGGTCCAGATGACCGACGGCACCGTCTATGAGACGCGTTCGACGTGGGGCAAGGAAGGGGATCTGATGCAGCTGGAAATCGATCCGCTGGCGCATCCGGCATGGACCGGTGGCCGTGGCCAGATGCTCGACAGCGGCGGCCAGGTTGCGCGCTTCAACAAGCGTTTCGGTGGTCTCTCGCTCTCCAAGAAGTGAGCGAGGCGGGCGTTTAGCCCGATCGAACCCGATAAAACGGCCCGTCCCGCATCCCGGGGCGGGTCGTTTGCGTTTCGGCAAGCCGTTAACGCGGCTTTAGCCATCGCGGCCTAGGCTGGCCGCATGATTTCCACGGGCAGACGCAGCTTTACCGCAGAATTCGAACCGGCAGTGCTTGGGCGTCGTCGCGCGCCGCGCGCACCGGTGTCGCTCGATGCCAAGGTCGGGCGGGGTGGACTTGATCGGGCGCTATGCAAGGTCGTCGACCTGTCGACGCATGGCGCGAAGATCGAGACCTATTCGGCAATCCGCCGCGATTCGATCATCTGGCTGACGCTGCCGCATGTCGGCCACTGGGCCGCGCGCGTGGTGTGGTCGAACGACTTCGAAGCCGGCCTCGAATTCCAGATCCCGCTGAGCGAGGACGAGTTCGAGATACTCGCCGCCTGATCGGGCGCGCGTCAACGCACATCCTGTTTGGACTTGCCGGCGAATCCGCTTAAGAGCGGCGAAACGCCGTGATCCATGCTCTCGCCAACCCCACGCGCTTCCTGAAGATCGCGCGCCCGTTGACGCCCATCCTCTTCTGGAGCGGGCTGCTGCTGACGCTTGTCGGCGCATGGGGCGGGTTGACGCAGACGCCGCCCGACTATCTGCAAAAAGAAAGCGTTCGCATCCTCTACATCCATGTCCCGAGCGCGTGGCTGGGGATGGGGGGATGGAGTGCGCTGGCGATTGCGTGCTTTGCCTATCTGGTGTGGCGGCATCCGCTGGCGGTGGTGGCGGCGCGCGCGACGGCGCCGGTGGGGGCGATGTTTGCGGCGCTGTGCCTGATTACCGGATCGATCTGGGGGCGGCCGACCTGGGGCACGTGGTGGCAATGGGACGGGCGGCTGACGTCGATGTTGCTGCTGTTCTTCATCTATATTGCATGGATCGCGCTGGAGCGCGCCGATCGCGAGCGGGGCGGGGACGGGCGGATTCCGGCGCTGTTCGGGATTGCGGGAACCGTGCTGCTGCCGGTGATCCGCTATTCGGTGGTGTGGTGGAACACGCTGCATCAGGGGCAGAGCCTGACGCTGACCAAATCGACGATCCATGATTCGATGCTGTGGCCGCTGCTGCTGACGCTTGGCGGGTTCTCGCTGCTGTTCGGCGGGATCGTGCTGATGCGGATGCGGGCGGTTTTGGCGGAGCAGCGGGTCGAGGCGCGGATTCGGCGGATGGCCCAAGGGTGACAACCACATGAACCATTGGCCGTTCATCATCGCCGCCTATGCGGTCGTGACGCTGGGGATTGGCGGGCTGTCGCTCGCGAGCTGGCGCGCGATGCGCCGGGCGGAAGCGGCATCCGACGCATTGAGGGACCGGCGATGAAGGCGAAGCACCAGCGGCTGATGCTCGGGCTGCTCGCCCTTGCCGCGATCGGCGGCGCGAGCGGGCTGGCGCTGTCGGCGCTGCGCGATCAGGCGGCGTTCTTTTACACGCCGAGCGATCTGGCGACCAAGACGCCCGAGCCGGGCAAGGCCGTGCGGCTCGGTGGGATGGTACAGACGGGCAGTATCAAGAAGCTGGCCGACGGGATCACCATCACGTTCGTCGTCGCGGACAATGGCGGGACGGTCCCGGTGCGCTTCACCGGAGTTGCGCCGGACCTGTTCAAGGAAGGGTCGGGCGTGGTCGCGGAAGGCAAGTTCATGCCCGATGGCAGCTTCACCGCGGACAATCTGCTCGCCAAGCATGACGAGCGTTACATGCCGCCCGAGATCGCCGACAAGATGCCGCCGCCGGAAGCGAGCACGCGATGATCGCCGAAGCGGGCCTTGCCGCCTTATGGTTTGCAGCGGCGCTGGCATTGCTCCAGCTGGTCGCGGCGGCGCTGGGGCTGCGGCTGCAGGCGAGCGCGTCGGGGAATGATCTGATCGCGGCGGTGCGCCCGGTCGCGATCGTTCAGGGGCTGCTTGCGGCCCTGTCGTTTGCCTTGCTGATCACGCTGTTCGTCCAGTCGGACATGTCGGTGCTGTTGGTCGCGCAGAACAGCCATTCGGCCAAGCCGATGCTGTACAAGATCGCGGGCGCATGGGGGAACCATGAAGGCTCGATGCTGCTGTGGGTGACCGTGCTGGCGCTGTCGGGTGGGGCGATTGCGTTGCTGGAGCGGCAGCTGGATCGTGCGACGTTGACCGCGACGCTGGGTGCGCAGGCGGCGATTGCGCTGGGTTTCTATGCCTTTCTGCTGATCGCTTCGAGCCCGTTTGTCCGGCTCGATCCGCCGGCGATGGACGGGCTGGGCCTCAACCCGTTGTTGCAGGACCCGGGCCTCGCCTTCCATCCGCCGACCCTGTATTTTGGTTATGTCGGGCTGTCGGTCGCGTTCTCGTTCGCCGTCGGTGCGATGGTGACAGGCGTGGTCGGCCCCGCCTTTGCGCGCGCGATGCGGCCATGGGTGCTGGCGGCGTGGGTGTTCCTGACGATCGGCATCACCGCGGGCAGCTATTGGGCTTATTATGAGCTGGGCTGGGGCGGCTGGTGGTTCTGGGACCCGGTCGAGAACGCCTCGCTGATGCCGTGGCTCGCCGCGACGGCGCTGCTTCATTCGGTCAATGTGCTGGCTGCGCGTGACGGGCTGCGGGCGTGGACGCTGATGCTGGCGGTGGTCGCCTTCTCGATGTCCATGCTCGGCACGTTCCTTGTGCGGTCGGGTATCCTGACCAGCGTGCATGCGTTCGCGGTCGATCCGACGCGCGGGTCGTTCATTCTGGTGCTGCTTGCGCTCTATATCGGCGGCGCGCTGCTGCTGTTCGCGCTGCGTGCGGGGACCGTGAGAGCGGGGCAGGGCTTCGATCCGCTGAGCCGTGAGGGCGGGTTGGTGCTGAATAACCTGCTGCTGACCGTCATTCTTGGCATCGTGCTGATCGGCACGCTGTATCCGATCGTCGCGCAGGCGATGGGTGAGCAATTGTCGGTGGGGCCGCCCTTCTTCAACAAGACGGCAGGGCCGGTTGCGCTGATTCTGGTCGCGGCGATGGCGGCGGGGCCGCTGCTCAAGTGGCGGCGTGACGATGCCAATGCGCTGCTCACGAAGCTGACCGTGCCGGTCGCGGTGGCGATGCTGGCGATGGCGGCGACCTTCGTGCTCGCACCGGGCACGGGGTGGATGGAGATCGTCGCACTCGGCCTCGCGGCGGGGCTGACCATCGCGAGCTTTGCGCCGCTGTGGAAGCGCAATCTGCTGCGCACGCCGTTGTTCACCTGGGGCATGGTGGTTGCGCATTTCGGTGTGGCAGTGAGCCTGGCCGGGATGGCGGCGGACAGCGCCTTTACCAAGGAGCGGCTGGTCTCGGCGGTCTATGGCCAGCCTTATCAGGTCGGGCCGTGGCGCGTGGTGCTGGATGGGATCGGTCCGGCGATCGGCGATAACTGGTCGGCAGTCGAGGGGCGGGTGACGGCGCGGCGTGACGAACGCGCGGCAATCCTGCTGCGCCCGCAGCGTCGCTTCTATGCCTCGCCGCCAACCGATACCGCCGAAGCCGCGATCGCGACGCGATGGGATGGCCAGCTCTATGCCGTACTGGGCGAGCAGGATGCGCAGGGGCGCTGGCAGCTGCGGATGTGGTGGAAGCCGTTCGTGACGCTGATCTGGTTCGGCGGCGGGCTGATCGCGCTGGGCGGCGCGCTGTCGCTGTTCGGGCGGCTGTTCCGCACGCGCCGCAATGCGCGACGGCGGGAGGAGGCGGAATGAGCCGCTGGAAGCTGTGGCTGCCGCTGATCGGCTTTGTCAGTCTGGTGGCCGTGGCGGTCTATGGACTGCGCGGGACGGGCGAGGCGGTGGTGAAGTCGGCACTGGTCGGCAAGCCGCTGCCGGAGTTCACGCTGCCCGCGATGGTGCAGGGCAAGCCGGGCTTGACCCGCGCCGACCTTGCCACCGGGAAGCCGCGCCTGCTCAACGTCTTTGCCAGCTGGTGCGTGCCGTGCATCGCCGAGGCACCGCAGCTGATGCAGCTCAAGGCCGCTGGCGCACAGATCGACGCGGTGGCCATCGCCGATACGCCCGAGGCGGTTGCGGCGTTCTTGGCACGCCACGGCGACCCCTATGCCCGCATCGGCGATGATCGGCAGCGCGTGGTGCAGATCGGCCTTGGTTCAGCGGGCGTGCCCGAAACGTTCGTGATCGACGGGCAGGGGCGGATCGCGATGCAGCATATCGGCGATATCCGTGAGGATGACGTGCCCAAGCTGCTCGCCGCGCTGGAGGCTGTACGATGAGCCTGATCCTGGCCATTGCGCTTGCCGCCGGCGCGCCCGCCGATCTTGGCTATACCCAGCTGCCCGATGCGCGGCAGGAGGAAGCGGCGGCGGAACTGATGTTCGAGCTGCGCTGTCTGGTGTGTCAGGGCCAGTCGATCGCCGACAGCGACGTGTCGATGGCGGCGGACATGCGCCGCGTGGTGCGGCAGAAGATCGCGGCGGGCGAGAAGCCCGAAGCTGTGCGTGCCTGGCTGATCGAACGCTATGGCAGCTATGTGACCTATGACCCGCCGCTGAGCTGGGCGACCGCGCCCTTGTGGCTCGCGCCGCTGCTGTTGCTGGCGCTCGGGCTGTGGGTCGCGCGCGGTAGTTTCCGGTGGAGGCGCAGCTGATGGGTTGGGTGATGCTGGCGCTGGTCGGTGCCGCCGCGTTCGGCCTGTTGGCGCTGTTCGGGGCACCGCGCGCCTTGTGGAGCTTCGGCGCTGCTGCGCTGATGCTCGGCGCGACCGGCTATGCGCTTCAGGCCAAGCCGGGGCTGGCTGGCGCACCGGCGGCGAGCAAGGCTGTAGCGGTAGATGATGAGGGCGTCGCGCGGATGCGTGAGCTGCGCGGAGCGATGTTCGGACGCTTCACCTCGCTCGACACCGCATTCTTCCCCGCTGACGCGCTGATCCGCACGGGTAACCCCGATAGTGCGGCGCGCATGATGCTGGGCGCGGTGCGGCAGGAGCCGCAGAATGCGGCGCTGTGGACCTGGCTCGGCATGACGCTGGTCGAGGCGGATCAGGGGACGATGTCGCCCGCCGCCGGGCTCGCCTTTCGCCGTGCGACTGCGTTGGCGCCGAAGCATCCGGGACCGTTCTTCTTCTACGGTATGGCACAGGCCCGCGCGGGGCAACCCGATGCGGCGATCCCGTTGTTGCAGCGGGCGTGGCAGCTTACGCCCGAGGGTGCGGCGTACCGTGCCGACATAGCCCGCGCGTTGATCCAGATCCGGATGCTGGCGGCGATGCGGGCGCAGGCAGCGCAGGCACCGGCGCAGTAGTACTCAGCGCGCGGCGGCCTTTGGCGCCAGCTGGGCATCGACCAGCTGAATCGCCTTTTGCACCGCCGCTTCGATCGAGAGGAAGCTGGTGTCCAGCACCGCCGCGTCTGGGGCCGCGACCAACGGTGCTTCGGTGCGCTTGCTGTCGCGTTCGTCCCGAGTGCGGATGTCGGTGAGGACGCGGTCGAGGCTGACGCTCGAACCGCCCTTACGCAATTCGGCGTGGCGGCGGCGTGCACGAATCATCGGGGTCGCCTTCACGAATAGCTTGGCGTCGGCGTCGGGCGCAATCACGGTGCCGATGTCGCGCCCGTCGAGAATCGCGCCGGCCGGCTGGGCGGCGAAGCGCTTTTGCCGCTGAAGCAGCGCGGCGCGGACCAGCGGATGGGCGGAGACGATCGAGGCAGCCTTGCCGACCTCATCGGTGCGCAGCCATTCGTCGGCGAGCAGCAGATCATCGAAACTGGTCGCGGCGACCGCGTCGGCCTCTTGCGTCGGGTCGAGCTCGTCGCGCAGCACCGTCGCGGCAACCGCACGATAGAGCAGGCCGGTGTCGAGATGCGGAAGGGCGAAGTGGCGCGCGAGTGCGCGGGCGATGGTGCCCTTACCGGAAGCAGCGGGTCCGTCGACGGCAATGATCATGGCTGGTGGTCGGTCAGTTGATCGAGGGTGGGGAAAAAGCCCGGATAGCTGGTCGCCACCGGGCTGGCATCGTCGATCGTCACCGCGTCGCGCGCGCCGAGTCCAGCCACCGCCATGCTCATCGCGATACGATGATCGAGATTCGAGGCGATCTGTGCGCCGCCGGGGAGCAGCTCGCCGCCATTGCCGTGGATGGCGAGGCCATCCTCGAATTCTTCAAGCCGCACGCCATTGGGGGCGAGCGCAGCGACCATCGCTGCGATTCGATCCGACTCCTTGACCCGCAACTCCTCCGCACCGCGCGCGACGGTGCGGCCGCTGGCAAAGGCGGCGGCGACGAACAGCACGGGATATTCGTCGATCATGCTCGGCGCGAGATCGGGCGGTACCTCGATCGCCGAAAGCGGGGCGTGGCGGACCTGAAGGTCGGCCACCGGCTCGCCGCCGACGATGCGGGGCTTCAGTTCGGTGATATCCGCGCCCATCATCTTGAGCGCGGTGATGATGCCGGTGCGGGTCGGGTTCATGCCGACGTTGGTGATGACGATGTCGGAGCCGGGGACGATCGACGCAGCGACCATCCAGAAGGCGGCGGAGGAGGGGTCGCCGGGCACCGCGATCTGCTGTGGCTGAAGCTCTGCCTCGCCGCGAATCGCGATGACGCGGCCCTGCGGCGTTTCCTCGACGGTGAGGTCGGCGCCAAAGCCGCGCAGCATCCGCTCGCTATGGTCGCGGGTCGGTACGGGTTCGATCACGCGGGTGATGCCGGGTGTGTTGAGCCCGGCGAGCAGCACCGCCGACTTGACCTGAGCCGAGGCGACGGGAAGCGTGTAATCGATTGGCACGGCGGGGCAGAGGCCGCGCATGGTGAGCGGCAGGCGCCCGCCGGGGCTTGGGGTGAACTCGGCGCCCATGGCCGAGAGCGGGTCGATCACACGGCCCATCGGGCGTTTCGACAGCGACGCATCGCCGGTGAAGGTGGCAGTGATCGGATGGCTGGCGACGAGGCCCATCAGCAAGCGGGTCGAGGTGCCCGAATTGCCCATTTCCAGCGCCGTCTGCGGCTGAAGCAGCCCGCCGACGCCGACGCCCGCGACATGCCACACGCCGTGCGTGTCGCGTTCGATCTGCGCGCCCATCGCCCGCATTGCCGCCGCGGTGGCGAGCACGTCCTCACCTTCCAATAGCCCTTCGATGCGGCTTTCGCCGACCGCCAGGCCCGCAAACATCAGCGAACGGTGGCTGATCGATTTGTCGCCGGGAACGGTGACGATACCGCGCAATGGCCCGCGGGCGGAAATGGCGAGGGGAAGGGGAGAATGTGCGCTCATCGGCGGCGGCTTTGACAGGGGGCTTGCGCTATGGCAAGGCGCGCGCCACTTCAACGGGGACTAGTTTCCCGTCATCCCAGTAATTTCGAACAAAAAGGCATGGAACGCCACATGGTGAAGCCGGAATGGGGCACGAAGCGGAGCTGCCCGAAATGCGCGACCCGCTTTTACGATCTGACCAAGGATGAACCGGTAACCTGCATCAGCTGCGGCTATGCGTGGGAGCCGGAGCCGATCCTGAAATCCAAGCAGCCGCTGCCGTTCGAGGCGGTGAAGGCTGACATCGAGAAGGTGAAGAAGGACGACACCGATCTGGGTGACGAAGATCTGGACATCGATGAGGACGCCGAGGGTTCGCCCGACGACGACGTCGATCTGGGCGGTGACGACGACCTGGGCGTCGATACCGGGGATGCAAACGAAGAAACTTGAGAAAAACCGGTTGCACACCGCGCGGTGGCTGCTAAAGGCCATCGCCTTCCCGGAACGGATGGGGCCGTAGCTCAGCTGGGAGAGCGCTGCAATGGCATTGCAGAGGTCAGGGGTTCGATCCCCCTCGGCTCCACCATCCCTTCCAAGAAACGGCCGGAGCGCATTGCGCATCCGGCCGTTTCTTTGCCTCGCGTACCTGTGTCGTCGCCGTCACGCCCGTCCCGCATCGGTACAGTCGTTAACGATCCTTTAGGGATGGCCGAAAGCGTAAACGGCGCGTTAACTTCCGGCCATGCGACGCGAACTCATCCTGACCGGCGCCAGCCGCAGCCACCCCTTCCGCGCCAGCCTGCCGCAGGTGCGCGCCGAAGTCCGCCGCCGTGAGGATGCGGGCGATCTGAAGCTCTTCGCGCTGAGCTTCACCGCGTTCTTTGTGTGTATCTACACCTTCATTTTCTGAAGGCGCAGCCCAGTTGCGCGGCATCGGCCCGCTCCCCCACCCGGCCACCCAACGGCAGTGTATTCTATGGGTGGCCGGGTGGGGGAGCGGGCCGGTGCCGATTCAGCGTAGCTGAAAACGAGCCTAGTCGCAGATGCGGTGCAGCTTCTGGGCGATCCATGCCGAGATGATCGCCATGCCCGCGACGAACAGAAGCTGATTCGCGGGCGTGACGCCCAGCGCAGTGATTCCCATCACCATCAGCGCGCCCAGCACCATGCCGAAGGCGTTGACGATGTTGTTCGCGGCGACGGTTCGCGCAGTCTGGTCCTTGGTCACCGTCGTGGTGAGGAAGGCGTAGAGCGGGACCACGAACATGCCCCCGGCGATCGCGATCGCCATCAGGGTTGCCAGCACGATCCACGCCTGGGGCATCACGATGAAGCTCATCATATCGTAGAGCCCGCCATCGGGCGCACGAACCCAGAGCTTCGATTCGAACGAGAAGGCGACGACGAACACCGCCATCGCGATCACCGAGATCGGCGAGAACTTCGCGGAAATCTGTCCCTTCAGCATCGCGTTGATGATCACCGATCCGATTGCGACGCCGACCGAGAAGGTTGCGATCATCAAACTGGCCACGCGCTCGTCGGACGTCAGCACATTCTTGGCGAGCGGGGTGAAGATCACGATCAGCACCGAGCCCATCGTCCAGAAGAAGCTGATCGCGCAGATCGCCCAGAACAGGCGGGGGATGTGCATCGTGTTGCCGATCAGCCGCCACGACGCGGTGAAGGGGTTGAAGTTGAGCTTGAGCTGCGCGCCCTGGCGCGGGGCGGTCGGGACCATCCGACCGGTGAACCAGCCGATAATGGCGACGATCAGCGTCAGCCAGCCGGCCGTCTCGATCGAAACCCAACCGGCGATCACGGTGCCAAGCAGGATCGAGAGATAGGTCGCAGCCTCGACCATGCCGGTGCCGCCGAGCACCTCGTCCTCCTTGAGGTGCTGGGGCAGGATCGCGTATTTGATCGGGCCGAAAAAGGTCGAATGGGTGCCGAGCATCAGCACCGCGCCCAGCATCATGCCGACGCCGATCATCGGATAACCGAAATGTGCGACGATGATTCCGCAGCCCCCGAACATCATGATGCCGATCTCCGCCGTCTTCACGATGCGGATGATCTGCGCCTTGTCATAGGTATCGGCGAGCTGGCCCGACAATGCCGAGAGCAGGACGAACGGGAGCAACGCCACGCCGGTGGCAAGCGCGTTGAAGACAAACTCGGTCTCCGGGTCGTTCAGCACCTGATAGGTGGCGAACAGGACCATCGCGGTCTTGAACAGATTGTCGTTGAACGCCCCCAGGAACTGCGTGACGAACAGGGGGAGAAACCGGCGCTCCATGAGCAGTCCGAGCGCGTTGTTCATATGCGTGGCGGGCCCTCGTCCGTCGAAACTGGCGCACGCATAGCCGGGGCGCACATGACGCGGCAACCGCTATCGCGTGCAACGGGGGATGATCACCGCCCCGGGTGGTGCTAGAGCGGGACCATGCTGACGCTGCCCAACATTCTGACGCTGTCGCGAATCGTCACGGTTCCCCTGCTGGTCTTCTTCCTGTGGTGGCCCGAGTGGCAGGCGGGCTATGCGCTCGGATTCGCCACCTACTGCCTGATGGGGTTCACCGACTATTTCGACGGCTATCTTGCGCGGTCGCGCGGGACGGTGTCGAAGCTGGGCGTGTTCCTCGATCCGATTGCCGACAAGATCATGGTCGCGGCGGTAATCCTGATCCTGTGCGCCAAGGAGCTGATCCCCGGCGTGCACATGATCGCGGCGCTGGTGATCCTGCTGCGCGAGATCGCGGTGTCGGGGTTGCGCGAGTTTCTGGGTGGTATTCAGGTGTCGGTGCCGGTCTCTGCGCTGTCCAAGTGGAAGACCGCGCTGCAGCTGACCTCGCTGGGCGGGCTGATCCTTGCTGGCGCGCTGCCGGGCTGGGGGTGGGTGCATGACGTCAGCCTCGCCATGCTGTGGGCGGCGGCGGCGCTGACGCTGATTACCGGATGGGACTATCTGCGCGTCGGCCTTAAGCACATGGACAGCTGATGCGGCTGTTGTACTTCGCCTGGGTTCGCGAGACGATCGGGGTCGGCGAGGAAGACGTCCAGCCGCCGGAGGCGGTGCGCACGGTGTCGGACCTAGTCGATTGGCTGAGCCGGCGAAGCGAGGGGCATGCGCTGGCGTTGGCGGACCTCAAACGGTTGCGCGCTGCGGTCGATCAGAAGTTCGTGCCGCTCGACAGCGATCTAGGACCAGCACGCGAAGTCGCGATCTTTCCGCCGGTGACGGGCGGATGATCCGCGTTTCGGTCGATCCCGCACCGATCGATGTCGGCGTTGAACTGGCTGGCATCGAGGAGAGCGGGGCCGGCGGGATTGCGAGCTTTATCGGCGTGGTGCGCGGCGATGATGGGGTCACCTGCCTTGAGCTCGAACATTATCCCGGGATGACCGAGGCGGTGCTGTGCGACCTGGCCGAACAGGCGATGACGCGCTGGGCATTGATGTCGGCCGTGATTGTTCACCGCGTCGGGCCGATGGAGCCAGGCGAGCGGATCGTGCTGGTCGCGACGGCGGCGGCGCATCGCGGTGCCGCGCTGGAGGCATGTGCGTTCCTGATCGATCGGCTGAAGACCGAGGCACCGTTCTGGAAGCGCGAGCAGCGCGGGGAGCGCACCACTTGGGTCGATGCGCGCGAGAGCGACGTGGAGGCGGCGGACCGCTGGCTTTGAAGTGTCCACGATATTCCGCTATATCGTGACAGAAGGAGCTTCGCATGGCCACGACCTTGAATGTCCGCATCACCGGACCGCTTGAAGACTTTGTCAGCGAGAATATTGGCGCGAATGGCTCGTACGAGAATGCCAGCGAATATGTGCGAGATCTGATCCGGCGGGACCGTGAGCGGGTGGAGGCGGAGCGGTTCGCGACGCTGAAAGCGGAGTTGCAGCGCGCGTTTTCAGCACCCGAGAGCGATTACAAGCCGTTCGATCCCGACGCGTTCCTCCAACGTGCGCGTGATCGGTGGCGGGGGTGAGCAACTATTATCTGCTGGATGACGCCGAACACCCGCTCGACGAGATTATCGATTTCACGCGCGATCATTGGGGCGAGGCGCAAGCGATAAGATACTTCCAGGGAATGGTTGCTAAATTTATCGAGATCGCCTCGCGACAGGTTCCGTGGCGAGCCGTCCCGGCTGAGTTCGGCGTGGTTGGCTTCTTCTGCCGCTATGAACGCCATTTCATTTACTGGCGTATCCTGAGCAGCGGAGAGGTGGGCATCGTTGCCATCCTGCACGAGCGCATGCATCAGATCGCCCATGTCCAGCAGGCGTTCGAAGGCTAGCCGGCGGTTCCCGACTGAGCCAGCACCTCTGCCAGCAACCTGAAATCGCGTTCCCGCGGGCTCGCCTTGCGCCAGACAAGCGCGATGCGGCGCGTCGGGTTGTCCGCACGAAGCGGGCGGGCGGTGATGTGGGTGTGGTCGAGGATGCCGGCTTCGATTGCCATTTCGGGCAGCATCGTCACCCCCAAGCCATTGTCGACCATCTGCACCATCGTGTGCAGCGAGGTGCCAAGCATCGTCGCCTCGGCCCGAAGCTCCGGGCGGTTGCACGCGGCGAGTGCATGATCCTTGAGGCAATGGCCGTCTTCGAGCAGCAGCAGCCGTGTTTCGTCGATCTCGCTTGCGCTGATGCTGGCATGGTCGGGCTCATACTCGCCCTCTGGAAACGCCACGAACAGACGGTCATCGAACAACGGCGCGGTTTCGACATCACCACAGGCATAAGGCAGTGCGAGCAGCACGCAGTCGGTGCGGCCGGTGTGCAGGCTTTCGCACGCTGCGCCGCTCGGCTCTTCGCGCAGGAACAGCTTGAGGTCAGGATAGCCTTTGCGCAGCCGGGGGAGGATGCGGGGCAGCAGGAAGGGTGCGATGGTCGGTATGACGCTCATGCGCATTTCGCCGGACAGTGGCCGCCCGGCCGCGCGGGCGAGGTCGGCCAGCTCATCCGCCTCACGCAGCACGCGCCGCGCCTTGTCGACGATCCGCTCACCCAGCGGGGTGAAGCGCACGACGCGGCGCGTCCGCTCGACCAGCACGACGCCGATCAGCGTCTCCAGCTCGCGCAGTCCTGCGGATAGGGTGGACTGGGTGACAAAGCTCGCCTCGGCCGCGCGACCGAAATGGCCGTGATCCTTGAGCGCGACGAGATATTGAAGCTGCTTGAGCGTCGGGAGGTAGGTCTGCGCCATTGATCGGTCCAAACGATTGATGGCGCCGATATAAGTGAGCAGCGCGATAACGCCACCCCCGCATTCTACGAGGGCGGCGCCATCCGGGTTCAGGCTGCCGCGGCCTCGATCTCTTCGGCTGGGAGCCGGATGAGATAATCGAAGGCCGACAAGGCCGCAGTCGAGCCTGCGCCCATCGCGATCACGATCTGCTTGTATGGAATGGTGGTGGCGTCACCGGCGGCGAAGATGCCTGGCTGGCTGGTTTCGCCGCGCGCGTCGATCTCGATCTCACCGCGCGGGGTGAGCGCGATCGCGTCCTTGAGCCATTCGGTGTTGGGGACGAGGCCGATCTGGACGAAGATGCCTTCGAGCGCGATGTCGTGCTCGACGCCGGTGTTGCGATCCTTGTAGGTCAGGCCGGTCACCTTGTCGGCACCGTTGACGCGGGTCGTCAGCGCCGAGGTGATCACCTGAACATTCGGCAGGCTGCCGAGCTTGCGCTGGAGCACCGCGTCGGCGCGCAACTGGCTGTCATATTCGATCAGCGTGACATGGCCGACGATGCCGGCAAGGTCGATCGCCGCCTCGACACCCGAATTGCCGCCGCCGATCACCGCGACGCGCTTGCCCTTGAACAGCGGGCCATCGCAGTGTGGGCAGTAGGCCACGCCCTTGTTGCGATATTCGTCCTCGCCGAGGACGCCCATCTGGCGCCAGCGGGCACCGGTTGAGAGGATGAGCGTCTTGGCCTTCAGGCTCGCCCCGTTCGCCAGCACGACCTCATGCAGCCCGCCTTCACGCGCAGCCGGGATCAGCTTTTCGGCGCGCTGCAGGTTCATGATGTCGACGCCATTTTCCTTGACGTGACCTTCGAGCTGGGCGGCGAGCTTGGGGCCTTCGGTGTAGGGGATCGAGATGAAATTCTCGATGCCCATCGTGTCGAGCACCTGGCCGCCGAAGCGCTCGGCTGCGACGCCGACGCGCAGACCCTTGCGCGCGGTGTAGATGGCCGACGCCGCGCCCGCCGGGCCGCCGCCGACGATCAGGACGTCGAACGGCTCCTTGGCGGCGAGCTTTTCGGCAGCCTTGGCCTCTGCGCCGCTGTCGAGCTTGGCGACGATCTGCTCCAGCTCCATCCGGCCCGATCCGAACAGCTCGCCGTTCAGATAGACGGTGGGGACGGCGAGCACCTGACGTGCATCGACCTCTTCCTTGAACAGTGCACCGTCGATCGCGACGTGGCTGATCCGGGGGTTGAGCACCGCCATCAGGTTGAGCGCCTGAACCACGTCGGGGCAGTTCTGGCAGCTGAGCGAGAAATAGGTTTCGAAGTGGAGCTCGCCTTCGAGGCCCTTGACCGCTTCGATCACGTCCTGCGCCGCCTTGGACGGATGGCCGCCGACCTGGAGCAGGGCGAGGACGAGGCTGGTGAATTCATGCCCCATCGGGATGCCGGCGAAGCGCACGCCGATATCGGTGCCCGCGCGACGGATCATGAAGCTGGGGGTGCGCTTGTCGTCATCCTTGCGGACGAGCGTGATCTTGCCGGAAAGATCGGCGATTTCGGTCAGCAGGGTTTCGAGCTCACGCGACTTGGCATCTTCACCAAGGCTCGCGACCAGCTCCACCGATTCGCGGATATGGACGAGATAGGCTTCGAGCTGCTGCTTGAGATGCGCGTCGAGCATCGGGAAACTCCTTGAACTGAAAATAGAACGGCCCAGGGCATCGGTGAGGACTGCCCCGGGCCGTGTTCGCACCTGCCAAACTGGGGGAGGGGCGGGTGCGAAGAACCGCGTGGCTTAGATCTTGCCGACGAGGTCGAGCGACGGGGCCAGGGTGGTTTCGCCCTCTTCCCACTTGGCCGGGCAGACTTCGCCCGGATGCGCCGCGATGTACTGCGCTGCCTTGATCTTGCGGAGCAGCTCGGTCGCATTGCGGCCGACGCCCTCGCTGGTGATCTCGACCAGCTGGATCACGCCTTCGGGATCGATCACGAAGGTACCACGGTCTGCGAGGCCCTGGCCTTCACGCAGCACGTCGAAGTTCTTCGACAGATTGTGGTTCTGGTCGCCCAGCATGTAATAGTTGATCTTGCCGATCGCGGGCGAGGTGTCGTGCCATGCCTTGTGGCTGAAATGGGTGTCGGTCGACACCGAATAGACCTCAACGCCCATCTTCTGCAGGGTCGGGTAGATGTCGGCCAGGTCTTCCAGTTCGGTCGGGCAGACGAAGGTGAAGTCGGCCGGGTAGAAGAAGAACACCGCCCACTTGCCGCGCACGTCCGCGTCGGTAACCTCGACGAACTTGCCTTCCTTGAATGCGGTTGCCGTGAACGGCTTCAGCTCGCTTCCGATGAGCGCCATTTTTTGTTCTCCTTTGGATGGTGCAGTGCAGCTTGTGCAATGCGGCATATAGGGTGCGTTGCCGCGCATCCAAATTGGAAGAGTCGCTAGCGGTGATCGATCAAATCACTCAATCGGGCGGAACTGATCGATTGTCAGATGATCGCGCGATAGACGCTGTAGCTGCTCGTCAGGGTGAGAACCACGCCAACGAGGATCAACAGGGTCTTGGTCGGAACGCGCTTGGCGAGGATCGCGCCGAACGGCGCGGCGATTACGCCACCGATCAACAGGCCGACTACAGCCTCGGTAAACGCCGAAAAACCCAAGTGAAAAATGAAGGTGATCGATACGGACAGGGTCAGGAAGAACTCGACGCAGTTGACGGTGCCGATGGTGTAGCGTGGCTGAGTCCCCTGAATCAGCAAATTACTGGTGACCACCGGACCCCAGCCGCCACCGCCCGCAGCGTCGAGAAAGCCCCCGGCGAGGCCGAGCGGCTCTACGATCTTCGGCTCGCGATGGTGGCGGGTCGGAAAGCTGATGCCGCGCCACAGCAAATAAATACCAATCGCCGCGAGATAGGTCATCACATAGGGTCGCGTCACCGAGGCATCGAGCGTGCTCAGCAGATAGGCGCCGGTCACGCCGCCGATCACGCCGGGGACGAGGAGGCGGAAGAACAGCTTCCAGTTCACATTCTTGTGGAGCGCGTGGCTGATGCCGGACACGCCGGTGGTGAAACATTCTGCGAGGTGGACGCCGGCCGACGCGGTCGCCGGCGGGACGCCGAGTACGCTGACCAGCAGCGTGCTCGAGATAACCCCGAATGCCATGCCGAGCGCACCGTCGACGATCTGCGCGGCAAAGCCGACTGCGATGAACGGGAGCAGGGCCTGGAAGTCGATCCCTTCAAACATTCACGCACCCTTCGCAGCCCCATTGGCCGCATGGTTTGGAGGCCGGAAACAATCCCCACAAGATACATAGTGTTTAGCCGTCTCAAGGCATAAACGTCATGCGCTGGAAATGGGAGCGGGGACCGCCTAAATATCATGCCCAGACGAAAAGGGGCCTGGTAATGTTCGGCGGTCTTTCAGCCTATCTCGATTCCATTCGCGCACGCGATCCCGCCCCGCGCAGTCGGGCCGAGATCCTGCTTTATCCCGGCGTTTGGGCGCTGTTCTGGCACCGGGTTGCGCACCGGCTGTTCCGCGCACGGCTGTTTTTCCTCGCGCGCGCCGTGAACCACCTGTCGCGCTGGCTGACCGCGATCGACATTCACCCCGGCGCGACGATCGGCCGCAATTTCTTTATCGACCATGGCTTCGTCGTGATCGGCGAGACCGCGCAGATCGGGGACAATGTCACGATCTACCAGTGCGTCACGCTGGGAGGCACTAGCCCCGACAATGGCGTGGCGGGCAAGCGGCACCCGACCTTGTCCGATGGCGTGATCATCGGATCGGGCGCGCAGGTGCTGGGACCGATCACGGTTGGCCCGCGCGCACGGGTCGGGGCCAATGCGGTGGTGACCAAGGATGTCCCCGAGGGTGCGGTCATGGTCGGCATTCCCGCGAAGCCCACCCTGGTCGAGGCCGGGGCGTGGAAGAAGGAGTTCGTGCCCTACGGAACGCCGTGCAGCGAGCTGTACGATCCGGCGACGCAGAAGCTGGAGATCATGCGATGCGAGCTAGAGACGATGCGCAAGCGGCTGGATCAGTTGCTCGATGAGCGCGCCGCCGAAGGCCGGCCGGAGCAGCGCGACCGGGCGTGAGCGCGAACATCACCCCATTTCCGTCGCGCGGAGCGCCGTCACAGGTCGGGTTCGACCGCAGCGAGCTGACCCGCATCCTCGATCTCTACGGTCGAATGGTCGCAGCCGGTCACTGGAAGGACTATGCGATCGACCTTGGCCGTGACGCGGCGGTGTTCGCCGCGTTCAGGCGAACCGCCGAGCGACCGGAGTTTCGGGTCGAAAAGCGGCCAGCGCTGCGCAATCGCCAGGGCATGTGGGCGCTGGTCAACGAGGCCGGCGCGGTGCTGAAACGTGGCCACGAACTCGGACCGGTGCTCGCCCCGGTCGAACGCCGGCTGATGAAGCTGGTCGAGGACTGACCGCCCGTTTCAGGCGGTAAACCGTTTGGTGAACCCCTTCACATTGCCAAGTTCAGCCGGGTGCGCATCGACCCGCTCGACATTGGCCATGTTCGGACCTTCACGACAGCGATCGACAAAGGTGTCGAGCGCGACATCCTCGCCGTCCGCCAGAATTTCGACTCGCCCGTCCTGAAGGTTCCGGACCCAGCCGGTCACCCCCAGCTGGCGTGCGGTGCGCACTGCCCAGTCGCGATATCCGACGCGCTGGACGCGCCCTTCGATCAGCAAACGCTGCGCCGTCATTCCTGATAATCCCCGCTTACTCATGCGCCCACGCTGCGCACGGGGAATCCATAGTCCGGAGCAGGGCCGCGCGCACAGTCCTCCCCGGCGCAGACAAAGGGCGCTTCGGCGCGCTTTATGGCAGAGATTGACCAAGGATGCTCCTAATTGGCGCAAAGCGGCTCTCGGCAGGCGCAGATTTACGGAGTATTGCGGATCGACCGCGTGCCACCGATCCGATGTTGGGGCGTGTCGAACGGATGCTATAGCCGGCGATAGCGGGATGGAGAGGTCTGCATGGAGCAGAGAAACAGCCGATTGCTGCAATTGCTCGCTGAATGCGCCGCCAAGATGCTGGCCGCATCCGATCCGCGTCAGATGATCGACTATCTGTTCGACCGCGTGCGCGAAGAGCTGAGCATTGATGCCTATTTTCACTATCTGGTCGACGGGTCCGGAGGACTGCGGCTTGAGGGGAGCGGAGGGCTGACGCCCGAACAGATCGAACTGGGCCAACGTCTGGAGTTCGGGCAGGCGGTCTGTGGCGTCGTCGCGCGTGACCGGGTGCCGTGCCTTGCCGAAAATGTGCTCGCCAGCACCGATCCGATGACGGCGTTCATCCGGGCGGTCGGGCTCGACAGCTATGCCTGTACCCCGTTGATCCATGGCGAGACGCTGATCGGCACGCTCGGCTTCGGACGGCGCGCGTCCGAGCCGTTTTGCGACGTCGAGTTGCAGTTCCTGCGCACGATCTGCAGCTATGTCGCCGTCGCGCGAAACCGCCTTGATGTGCAGGCGGAGATGATGGCGACGATTCAGGCGCATGAGACGCTGGCCGCCGAACAGGCCCACCTGATCGAGCGACTGTCGGCGCAACCGGCAAGCTCGGACCTCAGCATGATCGCCCATGAAATCGCGCAGCCGCTGTCGGCGGCGTCGAACTACATCGTCGTCGTGCAGCGGGCGCTGGAAGGGCTGGGCGGGGCGGAAGGGCTGACCGAACTGTCGCAGGCGCGGGCCGAAATCGATCGCTGCTCTCAAATCGTGTCGCGCATGCGCAGGTTGCTGCAGAGCGGGGAGATCAACGCCGAGTTCGCCTCAGTGCGGGTGTTGTTCGAGGATGCGCTGCAGATGGTGCTGGCAGCGCGCCCCGACGCCGGATCGGTCGTGTCGCTGGATATCGGTGAGGGGGTAGGCGACATCCTGGGCGACCGCATTCAGCTGGTTCAGGTGATCGCGAACCTGTTGCGGAACAGCATCGAGGCGGCCCAGGGCGCTTCCGACCCGGTGATTACGATGCATGCGCGGGCGGCGGGGGACTGGATCGACATCGCTGTCGAGGACAATGGCCGTGGATTCGCGGCCGGCATGCTGCCCGAACCCGGTATCTCGACGACCGGGGGAAGCGGGGTGGGGCTGTCGGTCGTCAAGCGGATCCTGGCGGCGCACGACAGCGAGATGGTGCTGGACCCGTCGGCTGAGCGCGGCGCGCGGATCAGCTTTCGCCTGATGCGCCGCGAAGCGCTGATCGGGGAAGAGTCCGCTTCGTCCGCCAGATCCGGTGAACTTGCCGCGCTCAGGCAGGATTGAACGCGCCGCTCTCGTCCATCAGGTGCAGGATGCCATCGCTGATCGCGAAATAGGCGCCATGGATCGTCAGCTTGCCCGCGGCTTCGCGGGTGGGAATGAAGGGGAAGGTCCGCAAGTTGGCAATGGACGTGCGGACGGTTTCCAGTTCCATCTCCCGCGATGCCTCTGGCCCTTCGCCGAACTTCGCCTTCACCCGTTCGCGGGCGTCGTCGAGCAGGCTGACCCAGGCATGGACGAAGCCGCCGTCACCCGGAGCTGAGTCCTGAAACATCTCGGTCAGCGCTGCGTGCGCGCCGCCGCACATGCCGTGACCCAGGACCACGACCTCCTCGACCTCTAACTTGGTCACCGCGAACTCGAGCGCGGCGGAGACGCCGTGGCGACCTCCGTCATTCTCGAACGGAGGGACCAGATTGGCGACGTTGCGGACAACGAAGATTTCACCGGGCAGCGTGTCGAAGATCTGCGCGGGTTCGACCCTGCTGTCCGAACAGGCGATGACCATCACGCGCGGGCTCTGCCCCTCGGATAAATCGGCCCAACGATCGCGCTGCTGGCGCCAGCCGCCTTCCCGAAATCGGTGATAGCCGGCGACGAGGTTGGAAAATCTGGTTTCAGTCAATCGAACTTCGCGCCTCTTACCACTTCGACCCGGCTGATCACGAGCAACAGCCCATGGCTGTCGAGCAGGTCGGCGAGGGCGTCGGTTAGCTGGTCCGCCCGGGTTCGGGAAGTGATGGTCAGAAAAAGAATTTTCGCCTGCGCACCGCTCAGCTGATCGTCGCGCCACGCCCCCGATGCGCCGCGTCCGCCGAACAACGGGACGAGCGTGTAGCCGCTGACACCCGCATCTACCGCGATCTGTTCGACGCGCCGCAACAGCGGTTGATCGACCAGAATTTCGACCCGGACCCGCTCGACGGTGTCGGTCATGCGCCCAGCATCCTCGCGGCGGTGGCGATCAGCGGAATGCCGACCACCACGTTGAAGGGGAAGGTAATGCCGAGCGACATGGCGAGGTACAAGCCCGGATCGGCGGCGGGCAGGGCAAGCCGCATCGCCGCCGGCACCGCGATGTAGGACGCGCTGGCAGCGAGCACGCCTAGAGCGGCTGCCGACCCCACATCCAGCCCGATTGCCGTGCCGATGGCGACCCCGATCATGCCGTTTGCCACCGGCATGGCGATGGCGAGGGTCGCTAGCCGCATCGTCAGCGAGCGTGCATCGCGCAGCCGCCGCACGGCGATCAGCCCCATATCGAGCAGGAACAGGCACAGAATCCCGCGAAACCCGCCCTCAAACACCGGCGCGACCGGAGCGAAGCGCTCTGGCCCCGCGATCATGCCGATGATGAAGCTGCCGACCAGCAGCACGACCGCGCCGTTGAGCAGCACTTCATGCCACAGTCCGCTTTTTTCTTCGGGTCGCGGCTTGCTGGCGCTGGCGCGCCGGGCGAGGAGCAGGCCCGAGACGATCGCAGGGGTTTCCATCAGCGCGAGCGCCGCGACCATATAGCCCGCGGGCGGGGTGCCGGCGATCCGCAGCATCTCCGTCGCGGTGACATAGGTGACGACGCTGACCGACCCATAATGCGCGGCGACCGCGCCGGCATTGGTGGCGTCGAGCCGACCAAAGCCCCGCAGCAGCCCGAAGACGGGTAGGGGGATGAGGAAGCTGAGTATGACCGCGGCGAGTGCCGCCCAGATCAGGCCGGCTTCGAAGCCGTGAGCGGCGACACTGACCCCGCCCTTCAGCCCGATCGCGGCCATCAAATAGAGCGACATCGCCTTGGCGATCGGTTCGGGGATCGTAAGATCGGATCGTGCTAGCGCGGCGAGTGCGCCGAGCAGGAAGAACAGGATGACCGGGCTGAGAAAGGGTTCGACGAGGCTCATCGAGCGGTGGCGTTAACGGGGAGGGTCGCGAAGAGCAAGGCGGCAACGCCCCGGTTGGAAAATGCGGCGCGGGTCGCTATCTGCGCGACATGAACGATCCGACTCCCGTCGCCCGGCCCGCCGAACCCGCTGCTCGCCAGCGCAAGCCTGACTGGATCCGCGTGAAAGCGCCGACGTCCGCAGGCTTTGCCGCGACGCGCGCGCTGATGCGCTCGAAAAGCCTGACGACGGTGTGCGAGGAAGCGGCGTGCCCGAACATCGGCGAGTGCTGGAGCAAAAAGCACGCGACGGTGATGATTCTGGGCGACACCTGCACCCGCGCCTGCGCCTTCTGCAACGTCAAGACCGGCATGCCGCGCGCGGTCGATCCGATGGAGCCGAACAACGTCGCCGATGCCGCGGTGCAGATGGGGCTCCAGCACATCGTGATCACGTCGGTTGATCGCGACGACCTGCCCGACGGTGGCGCAAAGCAGTTCGTCAAGGTGATCGAGGCGATCCGCAAGGCGTCGCCGACCACGACGATCGAGATCCTGACCCCGGACTTCCGCAACAAGCATGAGGCCGCGGTCGAGATGATCGTCGCGGCGCGGCCGGACGTCTATAACCACAATCTCGAGACGGTGCCGCGCCTCTATCCGACGATCCGCCCGGGTGCGCGCTATTACGCGTCGATCCGGCTGCTGGAGCAGGTCAAGAAGCTCGATCCGTCGATCTTCACCAAATCGGGCATCATGCTGGGGCTGGGTGAAGAGCGGCTGGAGGTCCATCAGGTGATGGACGATATGCGCAGCGCCGATATCGATTTCCTGACGATGGGCCAGTATCTTCAGCCGACCCCGCGCCATGCCAAGGTGCAGGATTTCGTGACCCCGGCGGCGTTCGACGCCTATGCGGCGATCGCGCGGGCAAAGGGCTTCCTGCTGGTCGCATCCTCGCCGCTGACGCGGTCGAGCTACCATGCCGGCGATGACTTTGCGAAGATGAAGGCGGCCCGCGATGCCAAGCTGGCAAAGGCAGTGGTCGCGGTCTGATGCCCCGTCATGCCGAGACCCGGCGGCTGCCCTACACGCCGGAACAGATGTTCGATCTGGTCGCCGATGTCGGCCGCTATGGCGAGTTCTTGCCTTGGGTCAGCGCGGTGCGGGTCCGCTCGAACAGTGAGACCGAGATGGTCGCGGATCTGATGGTCGGGTTCAAGGGACTGCGCGAGACCTTTACCAGCCGGGTCGGGAAGCAGCGGCCGGGGCATATCCGGGTCGACTATCTCGAGGGGCCGCTCAAGCACCTGCACAATGACTGGAAGTTCCGGCCGGATGGCGAGGGCGGGGTGCTGGTCGATTTCGAGGTCGATTTCTCGTTCAAGAATCGGGTGTTCGAAATGCTTGCCGGGCAGGTGTTCGACCGCGCGCTGCGGATGATGATCGGTGCGTTCGAGCAGAGGGCGGCGGTGCTTTACGGAGACTCGGCTTCCGGTTCGGCGGGCAGCAGCAGTTCGAGCGCGCACAACGCCGCCTGAAGGCGCACGCCGCCACGGCCGATATCGCCGAATTCGCGGGTGTCGGCGACGATCAAGTCCGGATCAGCAGCTTTTTCTGCACGGGCGAAGACGACATGGCCCACCGGCTTCTTGTCGCTGCCGCCGCCGGGGCCAGCGACGCCGGTGATCGCGACCGCGACATCCGCGCCGCTCTGCTCAAGCGCGCCCTGGGCCATGCTCCATGCGGTGGCGACGGAGACAGCGCCGAAGGTCTCAAGCACGTCGCGGCTGACCTTCAGCTCGCGGATCTTGGCTCCGTTGGAATAGGTGACGAACCCGGCGATCAGGATCTCGGACGAACCGGGGATTTCAGTGATTGCAGCGCAGACCAGGCCGCCGGTGCAGCTTTCCGCGACGGCGACCGTGCGGCCGGCGGCGCGGTTGGTTTCGACAACGCGCCGCGCGGCGTCGACCAGCTCTTTGGGGAGAATCGTGTCCATCATTTGGGGCGGGGCATAGGGCAAAGCGGAAGCTTTGGCCCGCCTTTTCGACGGTCGGCATCGAGCTGTGCCATTCCGACGAACACACCCGCCAGATTCTTCGGGGGCAAGGGCGCGAGGTTGGCGACGATCTTGTCGAGTTTCGGGCAATCGGCGGGTTCGATCATCTGTCCGGCGAGGGGAACGACGATCACCTTGATCGCGGGCAGGACGAACATCGATCCGGCGATCGCCTGCATATCGGGGCCGAGCAGCTTGGCGATGCCGCTGCGTGCCGCCGGAAGCGCCGGGGCGACGCCGGACTGAAGGCGGGCGGCGAAGGCAGGGTTGGGACGGCGGAGGAAGGCGGAGGCCGGGAGGGCGGTGCAGACGCGGCCCATCTCGCCCACCATGTCGGGCAACAGCACCTGGAACAGCGCTTCGGCCTCGCTATCGGTGAGGCAGGGGCGCGGCTGGGCCTGAACGCTGGACGCGGCGAGGCCGGTCCAGAACAGTGCTGTGGCGGCGAGGTGGCGGATACGCATCGACTTACTCCGTCATTGGCCATAGCGGGCGGCCCTATCAGGGACTTGTAGCAGGGGCACGCAGTGCAAAGCCTGAACCGGTCCGCTTTATTCGGTCGTCTCCGGTAGCCGAATGGTCGCGATGGCCTGTGCCGCTATGCCTTCGCTGCGGCCGGTGAAGCCGAGGCGTTCGGTGGTGGTGGCCTTTAGGCTGACCTTGCCGAGCGGGAGGTTCAGGATTTCGGCGATGCGGGCGCGGATCGTTTCGCGGTGCGGGCCGATCTTGGGTTCCTCACAGATCAGGGTGAGGTCGATGAAGTCGATGATCCCGCCCTGGTCGCGGACAAGGGTCGCGGCGTGGTCGAGGAAGCGGTCGGACGCCGCGCCGCGCCATTGCGGGTCGCTAGGGGGGAAGTGCATGCCGATATCGCCCGCGCAGATCGTGCCGAGCAGCGCGTCGGTGATCGCATGGAGCGCGACATCGGCGTCGCTGTGCCCGGCCAGCCCCTTGTCATGCGGGATCAGCACGCCGCCGAGCCAGAGTTCCTCGCCAGCAGCGAGGCGGTGGACGTCATAGCCGATCGCGCTGCGGGAGATGAGGTTGGCGGCATGACGCGCCTCGGCAGCGGCGAAATCGGCGGGGTGGGTGATTTTTTCGAGCATTGCGTCTCCGGGGACGAGGGCGACGTCATGGCCCGCGCGGCGGAGCATCTGGGCGTCGTCGGTGGCTTCTTCGCCGTCCGGCCAGGCGCGGTGGGCGGCGAGGATGGCGTCGAAGTGGAAGGCTTGCGGCGTCTGAATGCGGTTCAGGCCGGCGCGGGGGACATTGTCGCCGAGGATTTCGGTGCCTTTGGCGAGGGTGTCGGCGACGGGGAGCGCGGGGACGGCACCGGGGCCGTGGTCGAGCGCGGCGAGCAGGGCGTCGATCACCGTGGTTGGGATGAACGGGCGGGCGGCGTCGTGGATCAGGACGCGGGTGACGCCCTTGCCTTCAAGTGCCTCCAGCCCGGCGCGGACCGAGTCGCGGCGCTCGGCCCCGCCTTCGACGAAGCTGACATTTTCGAGGGGTATATCGCGGGCGTGTTCCTGCTGTCCTTCGCCGATGACGATGATGATTTGGGTTGTCATCGGGTGGGAGGATAGTGCGGTAACGCTATGCGCGAGCATAGGTTTTCCGCAGAGGGCGGCGAACTGTTTGGGGATGCTTCCGCCCGCGCGGATGCCTTTTCCGGCGGCGACGATGATGACGGCGGTGGTCATGACGCGACAGCCATGCGACTGCTACGCGACAGCGAAGCTACGGGTTTGGACGGGTTGGCGACGCCGGTGCGACCGCGCCGCGACAACTGCGCGACGGATACCGCACCGCGTGCGACGATCAGGCAGCGGCAACGCGACTTGCGCGGAACAGGTCCGTTTGGACGGCGGATGGTCGATGGGAGGTGCATACAACCTGCCTAACGAGGGAGCTGCGTGTAGGAAAGTTTGCTTGTTGCGATGTTGACATCTGCCGAGCTCAATCGGCGGTCAGCGCCTTGCGCGAGGCCTTTGCCAGGTCGCAGTTTTGGCGGGTGTTCCGACATTGCTGCTCCAGCATTTCGACCAGTTTCCGCTGTTCGCGGCGGACATGGTCGTCGTTCCGGATATCTGCGGAATAGACGTTTCGCCCGGGCGATGGCGACCATGCGTTGTCTTCCCCGGTATTGCGGCTACCCGGCAGCCCGAGGTGCGCCGCACGCGGAATCGCGAGCCCGATGGCGATGCCGACGATCAGCAATGCCATCGCAAACAGGGCAAGACTCGAACGTCGGATACGCATGATCGGATCATGCCGTCATCAACGCGCGGTGTCGAACGCTGTGGAACGAAATCGGTGACGGGGCCAGCCCCCCGATCGGCCGGGAACGATCTCCGGCGCTGAAGCGTCCATCATGTAACCCACCAACCAGAGAGGTATGCATGGATTTCCAGTTCAACAGCGACAATCGGATCGACGGCACTGACGCCATGGCGGAGCAGGCGGAGGCGCGGACGCGCGAGCGGCTGGCGCGGTTTGAGGATCGGCTGACGCGGGTCGAGGTGCATGTTCGGGATATCGACGGGACGACGAACGGTGCCGAGGGTGTCGAGGCGGCGATCGAGGCGCGACCTGCTGGAGGTCAACCGGTTGCGGTGACCGACCGAGGCGCAAAGCCGGAGGCGGCGATCAATGGCGCGTTGAAGAAGCTGGTGATGCGCCTGGATAGTGATTTCGGGAAGGCTGACCGGGTTCGGTAAACGGTAGAGAGATCAAACCCCAACGCGCCAGATTGAAGTGTAATACTTATTGGTATAGCTGAGGCCGTTCGGTAGCATCAGGACCATATCATGCCGCGCAACACCTCCGTCACGATCGGCGACCATTTCTCCGACTTTATCGGTGAGCAGGTGCGGGCAGGGCGCTATGGGTCGGCGAGCGATGTTGTGCGCGCTGGCCTTCGCCTTCTGGAAGAGCATGAGGCGAAGGTGCGGGCGTTGCAGGACGCGCTGATCGCGGGCGAGCAGTCGGGCGAGTCCAAACCGTTTGATTTTGAAGCCTTCAAGGCGCGGAAGCGCGCTGCCTTCCGCGGCCACTGAAGGCGCTTGTCCTTTCGCCAGCGGCTCAGGCCGATCTGGACGATATCTGGGACTATAGCGCGATACATTGGGGCCCGGATCAGGCCGATCGCTATACCGATGAGATCAGGGATGCGTGTCGGGCGCTGGCATCGCGCGTGAAGCGGGGCAGGGCGGTCGAGGTTCGACCGGGGTATCTCAAACTGGCGACGGGGTCGCACATGATCTACTTCCGTGAGACGGATGATATGATTGATGTCGTTCGCGTTCTGCATGTGAGGCAGGATACGGAACGGCATATTTAGTGCCCGAGCTGGCGAAAGCAGAAGAAGACTCTCCCCAACACTTCCCGCAAGCGGGAGGGGCTTAAGGAGCGGGAGGCCATGAGGCACGGCAGCCCAGCCCGTCCCAACCGGTGAAGGTGCTAGTGGGTCTGCGATGGAGCGACCCGAATGCCGACCCCCTCTGCCCCGCCTGGGATGTTCACCACCATGTCGAGGGGTTTGCCCGCGTAATCCGCGCGTCTGAACGTTTCGGCTAGAAGATCACCGACCGTCGCAGCCGCGAGATTCGTGCGCACATCCAGATACCAAGAGGCAGTGCCTTCCTCCGGCCAATGCGCGAGCGCTAACCACGCTTCGGTGATCCGGGTGTCATTCCCCAAGACTCTTTGCAACGCGGCCACCAGCGCTGTTGGCGGATCGGCGGGGACGCCGAGCATCACGCTCGTTTCTTTCTAGATGGTTCGTTGCATGCCCTTGCCCAAAACTGCCGACAGCTCTGAGGGTGTCCAATAAACGCTGTAGGGGAAGCCGGGGTTTAGCCACGCACCTTGATTGGCAACCAGCGAAAGGAGTTCCTCCCCACGGATGGCCACAAACCCGACATCCATCCCAAAAACTTCAACGATGCGCTCCTGTGCGGTAAAGATTGCAGCCACTGGGGCACCATCGGGACCTTGAACGTTCAGCAGCGAAAGGCGCTCGCCTTCCTGAGCGATGCGGTTTTCAGCAAACGCGGGTGCCTCGGGGGTTGCCGCATACAGGTCAGCGTCCAGCAACGCACGATGAAAGGCGGCTCTGGCATCAGGATTGACAGCAGCATCCATCAGAGCTTGTTCGATGTCGTTATGCGGTTGAAACGCAACGAAGGGCATTTCCATCGGGCCTCGGTCCGCCGTTTGCGACTCCGCGACATGTGTATGTGGCGTCGAAATGCCCCGGTTAAACAGTCTCTTGAACCAACCGAACATTCGCGCTTCCCCTTTTGCTCGAACATTTTGCTACTAGCGTCGATCCGGGGAAGCGAGACGTAATCGCGCACCGCGATGTGCGATCACGTGCGCGCCGCCAATGAAGGCGCTGGTCTCAGACTTGACGCCGGAGTGTCGGTCGAGGGACGCCCACCCTTGCATCCCCGCCCTTGCCGCTGTAGGCGCTCGTGCCTATTTTTCGGGCACAGATGAGCATGTTGAAACCCATCCAGGTCGGGCCGGTGACGGTCGAGACGCCGGTGATTCTGGCGCCGATGACGGGCGTCACCGATCTGCCGTTCCGGCGGCTGGTGCGGCGCTATGGGTCGGGGCTCAACGTGACCGAGATGATCGCGAGCCAGGCGGCGATCCGGGAGACGCGGCAGTCGGTGCAGAAGGCGGCGTGGGATCCGATCGAGGAGCCGGTGTCGATGCAGCTGGTCGGCTGTACCCCCTATGAAATGGGGGAGGCGGCGAAGCTGAACGAGGATCGCGGCGCGGCGATCATCGACATCAACATGGGCTGTCCGGTGCGCAAGGTGACCAATGGCGATGCTGGCTCGGCGTTGATGCGGGTGCCGGATCTGGCGGCCAAGCTGATCGAGGCGTGCGTCAAGGCGGTGTCGGTGCCGGTCACGGTCAAGATGCGTATGGGCTGGTGCCATGACAGCCTGAACGCCCCCGAACTGGCGCGCGTTGCCGAAGAGCTGGGTGCGAAGATGGTGACGGTGCATGGCCGCACCCGCAACCAGATGTACAAGGGCAGCGCCGACTGGGCGTTTGTGCGCAAGGTCAAGGACGCGGTGTCGATCCCGGTCATCGTCAATGGCGACATCTGCACGGTTGAGGATGCGCGCACCGCGCTGGTGCAATCGGGCGCGGATGGCGTCATGATCGGGCGTGGCGCTTACGGCAAGCCATGGGTGCTGCGGCAGGTGATGGACGCGCTGTCCGGCGCGGGCGAGCGGGCGGACCCCGACATTGACGAGCAATATGCCCTGATCGCAGAGCATTACGCCATGATGCTCGATCATTATGGTGAGATGACCGGCGTCAATCTGATGCGCAAGCATATCGGGTGGTACACCAAGGGGCTGCCCGGATCGGCGGAGTTCCGCAACATGGTGAACCAGGAGCCGAAGGCGGCGACCGTGCTGGGCATGCTCGACGAATTCTATACGCCGTTCCGTGGCATGCCTGCTTTGGGATCATGGCCGTCACGCGAAGCGGCCTGAGGCCGCCGCCGCAGCCGGGTGAGCCGGACCTGACCGAGATTTTCGGCGGGCTGCCGTGCGCCGCATTGGTGCTCGACCCGCAGGATCGCGTGACCCGCGCCAATATGGCGTGCGAGCATCTGCTCAATCATAGCGAGAAAGCGATGCTGGGGCAGCGGCTGGATCGCATCTTCGCGCTGCCCGAGGGCTATGCCGGGCGGCGCGACGGGCATGGTTTTGCCGCGTTCGATGTCGAGATCGAGCCGACGCGCTCGCCCCGCACGCGCGTCGATTTCATCGAGCAGCCGATTACCGAGCATCCCGGCTGGCGCATCGTGACGCTGCATCAGGCGCCGACCTCACGCCGCCTGTCGGTGGGGGCGGACCGCAGCGCGGGCGCGCGCGCGGCGGTGGGTGCGGCGGCGATGCTGGCGCATGAGATCAAGAACCCGCTGTCGGGCATTCGCGGCGCAGCGCAGCTGCTGGCGGGGGATGATGATGCCGAAACGCGGGCGGAGCTGACCCAGCTGATCACGACCGAGGTCGATCGCATCGCCGCGCTGATCGACCGGATGCAGGATTTCACTGATACGCGCCCGCCCAAGCTGGCGCCGCACAATATCTATCCGCTTTTGGACCATGCCCGCCGCGTGGCGCTGGCGGGGTTTGCGCGGGGCATGGTGATCGAGGAGCGCTTCGACCCGTCGCTGCCCCCGGTGATGATGGACAAGGACGCGTTCCTGCAGGTAGCGATGAACTTGCTGAAGAATGCGGCGGAGGCACTGCGCGATACGCCCGAGCCGAAGATCATCCTGTCCACGCAATACCGCCATGGCGTCGCGATGCGGCCGGGGCCGGATCAGCCGCGTCGGTGGCTGCCGATCGAATTTTCGGTGACCGATAATGGCCCGGGCGCGCCGGCGGATATCGCCAGCCACCTCTTCGAGCCGTTCGTGTCGGGCAAGCCCGAGGGCAAGGGGCTGGGGCTACCGCTGGTGGAGAAGCTGGTGCGCGATATGGGCGGGGTGGTCGAATATGCCCGCGCGGGTGATCCGGAGATGACGGTGTTTCGGGTGAATTTGCCGAGGGCGGACGGGTGAGCGCTTCGATCCTCATCTGCGACGATGATGCCGCGATCCGCATGGTGGTGACGCAGGCGCTGCGGCGCGCGGGGCATCGCGTGACGGCGGCGGCGTCGCTGGGCGAGTTGCGGCGCGAGCTGGCGGCGGCGCGGCCCGATGTGCTGGTGACCGATGTCGTGCTGCCCGATGGCAATGGGCTGGATTTCGTGGCGACCTTTACCGGTGAGATGCCCGATGTGCCGGTGATCGTGCTGTCGGCGCAGAATACGCTGTCGACCGCGGTGCGCGCGACCGAGGCGGGGGCGTTCGACTATCTGCCCAAGCCGTTCGACCTGGATGCGCTGACCGCGACGGTGGCGAGCGCGCTGGCGCGGGGGCGGCGGCTGGTGGATGACCTGCCCGCGTCGGAGGAGCAGGCGGTAGCGCTGATCGGGCGGTCGCCGGCGATGCAGGACGTGTATCGCGTGATCGCGCGGGTGGTGTCGAACGAGCTGACCGTGCTGATCACCGGTGAGAGCGGGACCGGCAAGGAGCTGGTGGCGCAGGCGATCCATGATCTCGGGCCACGGCGGCGCGCGCCGTTTGTCGCGATCAACATGGCGGCGATCCCGCGCGAGCTGATCGAGGCCGAGCTGTTCGGGCATGAGAAGGGCGCGTTTACGGGTGCTGCGGCGCGGGTCGCGGGCAAGTTCGAGCAGGCGAGCGGGGGCACGCTGTTCCTAGACGAGATTGGCGACATGCCGATGGAGGCGCAGACGCGGCTGCTGCGCGTGTTGCAGTCGGGTGAGTTCACCACGGTCGGCGGGGCGCGGGCGATCCGGGCAGATGTGCGCATTGTCGCGGCGACCAACAAGGATCTGATGAACCAGGTGGTGTCGGGGCAGTTCCGTGAGGATCTGTTCTACCGCCTCAACGTCGTGCCAATCGCGCTGCCGGCGTTGCGCGAGCGGCGGCAGGATATCCGGTTGCTGGCGCGGCATTTCCTCGATCGCGCGGTCGAGGATGGGCTGCCGCGCAAGCATGTCGGCGACGATGCGATTGCGGTGCTTGAGGCGCATGACTGGCCGGGCAATGTGCGCGAGCTGGAGAATCTGATGCGGCGCATGGCCGCGCTGCATCGCGACGAATGGATCGACGGCGATGCGGTGCGCGCGATGCTGGGCGAGGGGAGCGGGCTTGCCGCCCCGACGCGCGATGCCGGGATCGAGGCGGCGGTGATTGCGCGACTGACCCGGCTGGCGGCGGAGGAGCCGGCGGTGCTGGAGGACGGCACGCTGTATGACCGCATCATCGGCGAGGTCGAGCGACCGCTGATCGAGGCGATGCTGGCGCGGCATGGGCACAACCAGCTGCGCGCGGCGCGGGCGCTGGGGATCAACCGGAATACGTTGCGGAAGCGGCTGGACACGCTGGGGATCGATGTCGGCGGAAGGCTAGACGATCCCGCTTAGCGACAGGTTGAGCGACAAGTGTGTTTTCATGGCAACAATGATGTTGTAGCCATGTCACGATGGATGTTGCCGCCAAGCCACTGACGGATGCGGGTTCGCCCCGCTGGCGGCTGAGCATTACCCCATTTGTCGAAGTGCTGGTGCTGGGCATCGCGCTGGCGGTGCTGATCGCCAGCTATTTCGTGGTGAGCGGGAATACGGGGTCGCAGCGCTTGCTGACCCCGCCGCTGGTCGCGCTGTTGCTGGTCGGCAACCTCATTCCGCTGGTGGCGCTGATCGTGCTGGTCGGGCGGCGGGTGGCGATGCGGCGCGCGGCGCGGTCGCCGCTGGGTGGGCGCGCGCGGTTGCATGTGCGGCTGGTGGCGATCTTTTCGATCCTGGCGAGCGTGCCGACGATCTTCGTGTCGATCGTAGCTTCGTTGTTGTTTCAGTATGGCGTTGAGTTTTGGTTTTCGGATCGCGCGCGCGGGATGCTGGAGAATGCGTCGTCAGTGGCGGCGGCGACACTAGCTGACCTGCAGCAGCGCGTCGCCGCGAATACCGAGGCGATGTCCAACGACCTTGCCGGAGCTTTGGTTAGTGGCGTTCCGATCGATAGCCAGACCTTTCTTGACTACCTTCTCGTTCAAACGACGCAGCGTGAATTGTCCGAGGCCGCGATCGTTCGCCAGACCGCATCCGGAGAGATCATCGTACTGGCGATCCTCAATCCTTACGACCGGTTGATCGAAGAGCAGATCAGCGCCGGCGCGATCAGTCAGCTGAAAACGGGTGCGAAGCAGGTGGTCGTGGAAGATGCGGGCGGGCGAATTCGCGCGATTACCCGCTTTGCCACGGCACCGGACACCTATCTTTATGCTGCGCGCGTCGTCGATCAGGCTCTGCTTGATCGCAAGACGCGCGCTGACTCCGTGGTGACGGACTACAAGACGCTAACTGACCGCTCGCGTTCACTGCAGCTCCAGTTCAACGTCGCATTGCTGGTTCTCTCGCTTCTGATCGTAGGCCTTGCGGTATGGGCAGCCCTGGAAATTGCCGACCGCCTCGTCCGCCCAGTGGGCGATCTGGTGAAGGCGGCGCGCGATGTTGCAGAGGGGGATCTGGGCACCCGCGTTCCGACGCCGCGCGCGGATGACGAGATCGGCACGCTTGCCACCGCGTTCAACCGGATGACCGACCGGTTGCAGGAACAGACCAATGCGCTGGTCGATGCCAATGCTGAATCGGAAGGCCGCCGAGCGCTGATCGAGGCGGTGATGTCGGGGGTGACGGCGGGCGTGCTGTCGATCGATGCCGAGCGGCGCATTCGGCTGATCAATAGTTCGGCCGTGGCGCTGTTGCAGCCGGGGGATGCGCCGGTGGGCAAGCTGCTCGCCGAGGTGGCGCCGGAGCTGGACGCGGTGCTGGGCGGGGAGACGCGTGAGGATATCGTGCAGCTTACCAGCGCGGGCGAGGCGCGGACACTTGCCGTCAAGATCACCCGCGATGAGGCGGGGCAGGTGCTGACGTTCGACGACATTACCCAGCAGTTGCTCGACCAGCGGCGCGCGGCCTGGTCAGACGTCGCGCGGCGCATCGCGCATGAGATCAAGAACCCGCTGACTCCGATCCAGCTCGCCGCCGAGCGGCTGCAGCGCCGCTATGGCAAGAAGATCGAGGGCGATGACGGCACCTTTGCCAAGCTGACCGACACGATCGTGCGGCAGGTCGGCGATCTGCGGCGGATGGTTGACGAGTTCTCGTCCTTCGCGCGGATGCCCAAGCCGATCTTCCGCGAGGAATCGATCATCGACGTCGCGCGGCAGACGCTGTTCCTGCACGAAGTGGCCAAGCCCGATATCCGCTTCAGCTTCGACGCACCCGATGGCCTGCCGCCTTTGGTGTGCGACCGCCGCCAGCTGGGGCAGGCGCTGACCAATCTGGTCAAGAATGCGGTCGAGGCGATCGAGGCGCGCACGGGCGAGGGCGAGACCGACGTGCCGGGCGAGATCAGTATGGAGGTGCGCGAGGCCGCCGATGCGCAGCTGATCATCGAGATCACCGACAATGGCATCGGCCTGCCCGCCGAGCGCGAGCGGATCGTCGAGCCGTACATGACGACGCGCGCGCGCGGCACCGGCCTTGGCCTCGCGATCGTCAAGAAGATCGTCGAGGAGCATTTCGGCACGATGGCGTTTGCCGATCGCGCGGGCGGGGGGACGGTGGTCACCCTGTGCTTCGACACCGCGACGCTTGAGCGACTGGTGGGAACCGGGGGAACGGACGACACGGAACCGGGTGGAGCGGGCTTTGCCGCGCTGACCCCGACGATGAACGGAAACACATGATGAAACTCGATATCCTGGTCGTCGATGACGAGGCCGATATCCGCGAGCTGGTCGCGGGCGTCCTGGAGGATGAGGGCTATGAGACGCGCAGCGCCGCCGACAGCGATGCGGCGCTGGAGGCGATTGCCGAGCGGCGGCCGAGCCTGGTCCTGCTCGATGTGTGGCTTCAGGGGTCGCGGCTCGACGGGCTGGACCTGCTCGACGAGATCAAGCGGCGCGATGCGTCGATCCCGGTGCTGGTGTTTTCAGGGCATGGCAATCTCGACACCGCGGTGGCCGCGATCCGGCGCGGGGCGTCGGACTTTATCGAAAAGCCGTTCGAGGCCGAGCGGCTGATGCTGCTGGTCGAACGCGCGACTGAGACCGAGCGGTTGCGGCGCGAAGTCGCTTCGCTGCGCGCGAGCGTGGGGCGCAGCAATGACCTGCATGGTACTTCGGGCGCGATCAATACGGTGCGCGCGACGCTGAAGCGGGTCGCGGCGACGGGGAGTCGGGTGATGATCACCGGCGCCCCCGGCACCGGCAAGGAAGTCGCCGCACGCCTGCTGCATGAATGGAGCAACCGTGCGAACGGCCCGTTCGTGATCGTCAACGCGGCGCGGATGACGCCCGAGCGGGTCGAGGAGGAATTGTTCGGGGTCGAGGATGGCGATCTGGTCCATCCCGGCCTGCTGGAACAGGCGCATGGCGGGACGTTGTTCCTGGACGAAATTGCCGACATGCCACTGACGACGCAGGGGCGGATCCTGCGCGTGCTGACCGAACAGAAGTTCAACCGGGTCGGCGGTCAACGGCAGGTCAAGGTCGATGTTCGCGTCGTTTCGGCGACGGGTCGCGATCTGACGACGGAGATTGCCGAGGGGCGGTTCCGCGAGGACCTGTTCTACCGCCTCAACGTCGTGCCGGTGCCGATCCCGCCGCTGACCGAGCGGCGCGAGGATATTCCGGCGCTGGTCGAGCATTTCGTCGCGCATTATGCGACCGAGCGGCGCGTGCCGACGCCGGAGGTCGCGGGCGAGGCGCTGGTCGCGCTGCAAAGCTATGAATGGCCGGGCAATGTCCGCCAGTTGCGCAATGTGGTCGAGGCGACGGTGATCCTGGCGCCGGGCGACCGGATTGGGCGGATCGACATCGACATGCTGCCGACCGAGGTGCTGGGCCGCCGCGAGGAAGGCGGGATGGGCTCTGCAACGATCATGGGCGCGCCGCTCAAGGAAGCGCGTGAGAGTTTCGAGCGCGAATATCTGCGGGTCCAGATCAAGCGCTTTTCGGGCAATATTTCCCGCACCGCGCACTTCATCGGGATGGAACGGTCGGCGCTGCACCGCAAGTTGAAGCTGCTCGGCATCCATGAGGCGCGCGACGAGGAGTGAGTTGCGGTTGGCGGCGTCGATGCCACGACGCCGCCCTATGGACGTTGCAGGGGGCAATACCTACATTGCTCCAAACGCGCCGCTGGGTGGCGCGCATCCGACGCCGGGAAACGGCGCGATTGCGGGAAAATCCCGCCAAGAACAGTGAGCTGCATCATGGCCGACAAGCAGACATCCCTTCAGGATCTTTTCCTCAACGCGCTTCGCAAGTCCAAGACCCCGGTGACCATGTTTCTGGTCAAGGGCGTCAAATTGCAGGGCATCGTCACCTGGTTCGACAATTTTTCGGTGCTGCTCCGCCGCGACGGCCAGTCGCAGCTGATCTACAAGCACGCGATTTCGACGATCATGCCGTCGGGCGCAGTCGATGTCGCGTCGATCGTCGATGCGGTGCCAGATACCCAGTCCAAGAACCCGGTTTTGCAGGAAATTTTCTTGGGCGCGGTCAAGCGTCAGCAGGAGAATGTCACCATGTTCCTGGTCAATGGCGTGATGCTGCAGGGCGGGATCGCGGCGTTCGACCTGTTCTGTATGCTGCTCCAGCGCGATGGTGCGTACCAGCTGGTGTACAAGCATGCGGTGTCGACCATTCAGCCGGCGCATCCGCTGGACCTGACCGATCACGGTGAGGAAGCCTGATCGCCTTGAAAGCAGATTTATGAGTACCGGTTTCGAACGCGACCCCGATGAGTTTACGCGGGGCGCGCGGGCAGTGGTTGTCTATCCCGACCTTGGCGGATCAACGCGCGACGCCGAGGCGCGTCTCGAGGAGACCGCGGGCCTTGCGGTCGCGATCGGGGTCGAGGTGGTCGAGCGGGTCGCGATGCGCATCCGCGCGGCCAAGCCGGGGACGCTGATCGGGTCGGGACAGGTCGAGGCGCTGGCCGAAACGGTCCGCGACCGCGACCTCACGCTCGCCGTATTCGACGCCGGGCTGACCCCGGTGCAGCAGCGCAACCTCGAAACCGCGCTCGGCTGTAAGGTGATCGACCGGACCGGCCTGATCCTCGAAATCTTTGGCGAGCGCGCGCGGACGGCCGAAGGGCGGTTGCAGGTTGAGCTCGCGCATCTTGATTATCAGGCCGGGCGGCTGGTGCGCAGTTGGACCCATCTTGAGCGCCAGCGCGGTGGCTTCGGCTTCCTTGGTGGTCCCGGCGAAACGCAGATCGAGGCGGATCGCCGCCTGATCCGCGACCGCATGGCGCGGTTGAAGCGTGAACTCGAGTCGGTGAGCAGGACGCGCGGGCTGCACCGCGAGCGGCGGCAGCGTGCGCCGTGGCCGGTGATCGCGCTGGTCGGCTATACCAATGCCGGAAAGTCCACGCTGTTCAATCGCTTGACCGGCGCTGACGTCATGGCGGAAAATCTGCTGTTCGCGACGCTGGACCCGACTTTGCGCCAGATTTCGCTGCCGGGGATCGACAAGGCGATCCTGTCGGACACGGTGGGGTTCGTGTCGGAGCTGCCGACCCAGCTGGTCGCTGCATTCAAGGCGACGCTGGAGGAAGTGGTGTCGGCCGATCTGCTGATCCATGTCCGCGACATTGCGCATCCGGACAGCGAGGCGCAGCGCGATGATGTCGAATCGGTGCTCAAGGACATTGGCGTTGCTCCGGAAACGCCGCGGTTCGAGGCGTGGAACAAGCTCGACCTGCTCGATGGCGAAGCGCGTGAGGACGTGCTGGGCGATGCGGCGAAGCGCGACGATGTGCTCGCGGTGTCGGCGCTGGGCGGGGAGGGGGTCGATGCCCTGATCGCCAAGGTCGCGGCGCGGCTGACGCATGGGCATCGGCGCTATCAGGTCACGCTTGCCGCCGGTGATGGGGCTGGGGCGGCGTGGCTACACCAGCATGGCGAGGTGATCGATCACTGGATCGACGGCGAGACCGCGATCTACGACGTGCGGATGGCGCCCAAGGACCATGAGCGGTTCGAGGTGCGCAACGGATGACGCCACGGCGCGGGGTGGTGCTGGGGTTGGCGGCGATGCTGCTCGTCTCGGCAGGGCCGGCGTCGGAACCGCCGGTCGTGCGGGTGCGGCTGGTGACCAGCGCGGGGACCGTGACGCTGGCGCTGGATGCGCGGCGGGCGCCGCTGACGGTCGCCAACTTCCTGCGCTATGTCGATGACGGCCGGCTCGAGGGCACGCATTTCTATCGCGCGGCGCGGCGCAAGGGCGACCCGGCGAACGGATTTATTCAGGGCGGGATCGGCACCGATGCACGGCGGATCCTGCCGTCCGTGGCGCTGGAGCCGACCAGCAAGACCGGCATCAAGCATCTGAGCGGCACGATTTCGATGGCGCGAGCGGTGAACCCGAACTCGGCGCATGCCAATTTTTCGATCATGGTCGGCGATAATCCGACGCTGGACGCGCGGCCGGGGAAGCTCGGCTATGCCGCGTTCGGGCGCGTCGTCGGCGGCATGGATGTGGTGCGCAAGATCCTGGCGCTGCCGACCGGCGGCGGGCGCGAGGAGATGCGCGGGCAGATGATCCTGCAGCGGGTGAGGATCCTGCGCGCCGAGCGGATCGACGGGACCGCAAAGCCGACCGGGCGGCCCAAGCCCTGGTTGATCAACCTGCCGTGGCGCAAGGATTAGGACGAAACGTCCGTATTTTCACCTAAGCGGTGTGTCCTGACTTGCTGCGATGCAGCATCGTTGCCATATTGTCATGATGGATACCGAGAAGGGGGCGGAGTCTCCGCCAAACCCAACGCCGATCGTGCTGGAGGGGATCGTCAGGCAGAAATGCATGAACGCGATCTATAACCGCACGCGCATGGTGCTGGCGCCGCACATTCTCTACACCCGTGGCGGGTCGCTGTATGTCGACGCGCAGGTGATTTCGCGCGACTTCGTGATCCCGCGGGAAGAGAAGTTCGGGACGTTCAAGGTGGACGGCCTCAAGAACCTGGCACTGACCGAGCGCGATTTCGCGATCAGCCGGTTGTTTTTGCCGGAATCCGAGAAATATGACGGGACCACGCTGATGGTGGTGGAGCCGCAGGCCGCGCCGGCGTTCTGACCGAACCCCGTTTGCCCTGAGCTTGTCGAAGGGCGATCTGAGTCAGGGTTCGTCGCGAGGCCGGGCTGCGGTGCTTCGACAAGCTCAGCACAAACGGACGGTCGGGACGGTCACTCCGCTGCTTTGACGGCGACCCAGAGGTCTTCCTTGTCATCCAGCGACAAGCCGTTGAACGCGTCGCCCGCCTGGGCCTCCATCGCGCGGAAACGGCGTTCGAACTTGGCGTTGGCGGCGCGCAGGGCCGCTTCGGGATCGATGCCGAGCTTGCGCGACCAGTTGACCGTGGCGAACAGCAGGTCGCCGATTTCCTCGGCGCGGTGGTCATCGCTGGTCGCGGTTTCGACTTCGGCCAGTTCCTCGTCGATCTTGGCGCGGGCATCGGCCGGGTCGGCCCAGTCAAATCCAGTGCGCGCGGCGCGCTTTTGCAGCTTTTCGGCGCGGGTGAGGGCGGGGAGGCCGATCGCAACGCCGTCGAGTGCCCCGCTCGTCCCCTTGCTCCCCCGCTCTTCGGCCTTGATTTGTTCCCACAGGTGATGGCCGCCGTTTTCAGCGCCGCGGAAGATGTGCGGGTGGCGGCGTTCCATCTTGTCGCAGATGCCGGTGATGACGTCGGACAGGTCGAACGCGCCGAGTTCCTGCGCCATGCGGCTGTGGAAGATGACCTGGAGCAACAGGTCGCCGAGTTCATCCTTGAGGTCGGTCAGGTCGTCGCGCGCGATGGCGTCGGCGACCTCATAGGCTTCCTCGATCGTGTAGGGCGCGATCGTGGCGAAGGTCTGGACGGTATCCCATTCGCAGCCGGTGACCGGATCGCGCAGCCGCGCCATGATCGCCATCAGGCGTTCGATGCCGGGGGACTCGATCTGGGTGCCGTTCGGCGCGGGGGAGACCGCCTGCTCGCTCATGGCTTAAGTCCGATAATATACATTATGTTAAATTTAGCTTGGGTTGGGTTCGAGGATCAGCACGTTCCCCTCCACCCGCCAGGATTTGAGGCGTGACAGGAAGTTCATCCCCAACACGTCGAGATCGCCGAAGCTGGGCGCGACGAATACGGTCAGGTCTTCGGTGCTGAGTGCGCCCACCGCCACCCGCCCGGCATTGGCGCGGCGTGCGTTGACGACGCCGTTCGCGGTCGACACCTGAACCGGCGTTCCGTCCGTAAAGTCGATCCCGGCCGCGCGCGCCGTGCTCTCGCTGATCGCGGTCACCGTCGCTCCGCTGTCGATCAGCATGCGGCGTTCGACACCATTGATCGTCGCGCGTGCCCAGAAATGGCCGTCGGGCGACAGGCGGATGCTGACCGATCCCGCGCCGGTGACGGGCGCCGGGTCGGCCAGGCCGCTGCTGGCACCGATCACCTGAAGCTGGTCGAAGATGCGATCCTTGTTGATGACGACAAGAGTGATCAGGCCGGCGATCACCGCCCAGCCGATCACCGTCTTTACGATAAAGCTGAATTGCATGTTGCGGATGCTGAGCGAGCCCAGCACCAGGACGAGAAAGCCGACCAGCGACACCAACTGGATGATTTGGGTTTCGGTCAAACGTGCAACTCCATGCCGTCATGGCCCGGCTCGACCCCGGCGGGCAGCTCGGCCTTCAAGGTCATATAGTCCATCGAGTGATCCATATGAACGAGAACCGTGCGGGGCGCACGACATTGCTGCGCCCAGGTCAGCGTTTGCGCGAGATGCGGATGTGTCGGGTGCGGCTCACGGCGCAGCGCATCGGCGACCCACAGGTTGAGATCGCTGTAGAGCGTGGCCATCTCGTTGGTGAATATATTGAAATCAGTGGCATAGCCGACTGACTTTCCAGCATGTTCAAAGCGCAGGCCTGCGCTGGTGATGCCGCCATGCGGCTGATTGACGGTGCGCACGACGATGTCGCCGATCGCCATGCCGTCGCGCAACGGCTCGATCGTCGCGGTCGGACGGTATGGCCCTCCCCCTTCGAACACATAGCGGAAGCGGTCGCGCAGCCGTTCCTGCGTCTTCCAGTCGGCGAGGCCGCGCACCGGGGCACCGCGCAGATGCATCAGCTGGCGCAGATCATCGATGCCGTGGCAGTGATCGGCGTGATCATGGGTCCAGATCACCGCGTCTACATCCGCGACATTGGCGGCGATCAACTGTTCGCGCAGGTCCGGGCTGGTGTCGACGAGGATGCGGGTGGCGCCCGCCTCAACCAGGATCGAAGCGCGCGTGCGGCGGTTGCGCGGGTCGGTCGGGTCGCAGCTGCCCCAGTCGTTGCCGATGCGGGGGACGCCTGAAGACGTGCCAGAGCCGAGGATGCGGACCTTCACGGGGTCGTCAGTGTCTTTGCGAACAGCCGGTGGAAGTTTTCGCGGGTCGCCTCGGCCAATTCCTCGGCGTCCATGCCGCGCAGTTGCGCGAGGAAACGGCAGGTGTCGGCGACGAAGGCCGGCTCGCCGGTCTTGCCGCGATGCGGGACGGGGGCGAGGAAGGGGGCGTCGGTTTCGATCAGCAGCCGGTCGAGCGGCAGCCGTGCGGCGGTTTCCTGAAGGTCGCGGGCGTTCTTGAACGTCACGATGCCTGATATCGAGATATAAAAGCCCAATTCCAGCGCCTTGTCGGCAAACTCTCCACTCGCTGTAAAGCAGTGGATGACCCCGGGATAGGCCCCCTTCCCCATTTCCTCGGCGAGGATGTTGGCCGTATCCTCCTCCGCATCGCGAGTGTGGACGATCAGCGGCAGGCCGGTTTCGCGGCTGGCGGCGATGTGGGAGCGGAAGCTCTTCTGCTGCTGGGCGCGGTCGCTATGGTCGTAATAATAGTCGAGCCCGGTCTCGCCGATGCCGACAACGCGCGGATGCGTGGCGCGGGACAGCAGCTTGGCGGTGTCGATATGCGGATGTTCGTCCGCCTCATGCGGGTGGATGCCGACCGTCGCCCACACGTCGCTTTCGCGCTCGGCGGTCGCCAGCACCTCGTCCCATTCGCGTTCGCGCGTCGCGATGTTGAGCATCGCCACCACGCCGCTCTCGCGGGCGCGCGCCAGAACTTCGGGCTGCTGTTCGCCGAGGCCCTTATAGTTTAGGTGGCAGTGGCTGTCGGCGAGCCTCATGTAGTTGCTTCCTCTGCCAGCACGAGGCGCGGGAACACGCCGGTCGGCGGATCCAGCCGGAAGCCTGACGCCACGGCGTCTTCATACCAGCCCTTGTAGTCGAGCGCGGCGTGGTCGCGACCATCCTGCCCGAGCTGGTCGAGGATCTTGCCGGCGGATTCGGGGATTACCGGCAGGACCAGGATCGCGAGGTCGCGGATCGCGCGGACCAGTGTGCCGAGGACGGCATGCATCCGCTCCGGGTCAGTCTTGCGCAGCGCCCAGGGGGCCTGAACGTCGATATACTGGTTGCAGGCGAATACGGCGCGCATCCACGCCTCAAGCCCCTGATTGAGCGCGAGGCTGTCGAACGCGGTGCGGAACTCGCGGCTGGCATCGTCGATCGACGCGAGCAGCTCGGCATCGGTCGGGTCGCTGCGCCCGGGCTCGGGCAGCGCGCCTTCGAGGTTCTTGGCGATGAACGACAGCGTCCGCTGTGCCAGATTGCCGAAGCTGTTCGCCAGATCGGCATTGGCGCGGGTCACGATCGCCTCGTCGCTGAAGCTGCCGTCATTGCCGAACGCGACCTCGCGCAGCAGGAAATAGCGCAGCGCATCGACGCCATAGAGCCGCGTCAGCTCCATCGGATCGGCGACATTGCCGGTCGATTTCGACATCTTCTCGCCGCGGTTGAGGATGAAGCCGTGCGCGAACACCTGCTGCGGCAGCGGCAGGTCGGCGGACATCAGGAAAGCGGGCCAATAGACCGCGTGGAAGCGGGTGATGTCCTTGCCGATCAAGTGCAGATTGGCCGGCCAGTAACGCGCCAGATCGCTGGCTTTGTCCGGATAGCCTGTGCCGGTGAGGTAGTTGGTCAGCGCGTCGACCCAGACATACATGACATGGCCGGGCGAGTTCGGCACCGGCACGCCCCAGTCAAAGCTGGTGCGCGACACCGACAGGTCGATCAGCCCGCCCTCGACGAACTTCACGACCTCGTTGCGCGAGCGCTCCGGGCGGATGAAGTCGGGCTGCGCGGCGTACAGGTCGAGCAAAGGCTGCTGATATTTGGACAGGCGGAAGAACCAGGTTTCCTCGGCGGTCCATTCGACTGGCGTGCCCTGTGGCGACAGCTTGACGCCGCCCTCCCCTTCGGTGAGCTCCTTTTCCTCGTAAAACGCTTCGTCGCGGACCGAATACCAGCCTTCGTAGCGGTCGAGATACAGATCGCCCTTGGCCTCCATCGCGGCCCAGATTGCCTGGCTGGCGGCATAATGATCGGGATCGACGGTGCGGATGAAGCGATCGCACGAAACATTCAGTTCGCGCGCCATATCGCTGAAATAAGATGACATTTCATCAGCAAGCTGACGCGGGGTCAGGTCGCGGGCGCGGGCGGTCTGGGCTATCTTCAAGCCATGTTCGTCGGTGCCGGTCTGGAAGCGCACGTCGCGCCCGGCCTGACGCTGAAACCGCGCAATCGCGTCGGCGGCGATCATCTCATAGGCGTGGCCGATATGCGGCTTGCCGTTGGGATAATGGATCGCGGTGGTGATGTAGTAAGGTTCGGACATGGGGGCGCTCTAGAACAATGCGGGGCGGTTCGGAAGTATCCGAAACCCCGTTCGTGCTGAGCTTGTCGAAGCACCGAAGCCTGCGCTTGCGGCCCTTCGACAAGCTCAGGGCAAACGGACGTTGGTTACCGCTTCGCCAGCCGCGCGAGGATGCCGCCCATTTCGAACACGGTCGCCTGCGCATCGAGCGACTGGGCGAGTGCGACCGGGCCGAGTTGCGATGCGGCCTCATAGACCGCAATCGCCTCGGCGAGCGCCGCACCCTGTCGGCTGCGTGCTTCGGCGAGCGCGAAGGCGGGGACGCGGGCGAGGAAGGCTTCATAGCGCGGTTGTGCCGCCTTCGACCCTAGCGTCCGGGCAAGACGCGCGCGGATCGCGTTGTCGGGGTCGCCGCGCGCCGCGATGGCGGCCATCTCGCTGTCGATCGATGCGAGATCGAGGCCAGCGAAGCTCAGCGCGCGACCGGGCGAGCCCTGCCCCGCGCGGACCAGCGCCTCGACTTCCGCTGCGCTTGCCTCGGGCATTGCGGCGCGAACTGCTGACGCCACATCGCTATCGGGCAGCGGATCGAAACGCAGCACGCGGCAGCGCGAGCGGATCGTTGGAAGTAGCCGCCCCGGCGAATGGCTGACCAGCAGGAAGATCGTGCCGGCCGGCGGCTCTTCGAGGTTCTTGAGCAGTGCGTTGGCCGCGCCCGGACGTTCGACATCGTCGATCGCGTCGATCACGATGACGCGGCGGCTCGACATGCTCGGCTTGGTTGCGAACATCGGGTTGAGCGCGCGGATCTGGGCGATGTTGATCGATCGCGCGATATTCTCGCCCGGCTTGTCGGGATCCTTGGGCAGGCGCATGAGAGCGCGATAATCGGGATGTGCGCCGGACTCGATCAGCTTGCGGGTCGGGTTATCCTCGGGAAGGTCGAAGTTGTCCGATGGCGGGACCTGCCCCGCCCCTTCGGCCAGCAGCCGTGCGGCGGCGGCGCGGGCGAAGGTCGCCTTGCCCAGCCCTTCCGCGCCCGCGATCAACCACGCGTGATGCAGCTGTCCGCTCGACATGGCGGCGCGAAACGCGGCCTTTGCCGCAGCATGGGGGCCGGTTGACGTCATGGCAGCAGGTCGGCGAGCGCGCCCATCAGGGACGTCGTGACGTCATCCATGCTGCCCGATGCGTCGATCAGCTTCACGCGATCCGGCTCGGCCGCGGCGATGCGGCGGAACTGCGCGGCGACGGCGGCGTGGAAGTCCGGCCCGCGCGCGCCGAAGCGATCCGCCGCACCGCCGTCGCGCTCGATCGAGCGGGCGTGCCCCGCCCCGTCGGGCAGGTCGAGCACGAGCGTGCGGTCGGGCAACAGCCCCTTCGACCCGAAACCGTGGAGCGCGAGGATCGCGGCGTCGTCGATGTCCTGCGCGCCCTGATAGGCACGGGTCGAGTCGACGTAACGGTCGCAAACGACCCAGCTGCCCGCCTCGACCGCCGGGCGGATCAGCTTTTCGACGTGATCCGCGCGCGCGGCGGCAAACAGCAGGGTTTCGGTGTGTGCGCTCCAGCGGGTGACCGCGCCCTGCATCAACAGGCCGCGGATCGCCTCTGCGCCCTCGGTCCCGCCGGGCTCGCGGGTGAGCACGACATGGATTCCGCGTGCCGCAAGCGCGGCGGCGAGCCGCTTTGCCTGGGTCGACTTGCCCGCGCCCTCCCCGCCTTCGAGGCTGAGGAAGACGCCCCTCACGCGCCGAACAGCGACATGAGGCCCGCCCACATGCGGCCGAAGAAGCCGGCTTCCCCGACATCGGCGGCGGCGACCAGCGGCAGGCGCTGTTCGGGCAGGCCCGGCGAGGTGACGACGAGGTCGGCGATATGCTGGCCGGCCTTGATCGGCGCCTTGATCGGGCCTTGATAGACGACAGTCGCGCGCAGATTGGGGTTGGCGCCCGAGGGAATCGCGATGGCGAGGTCGCGCGGGGCGACCAGACCGACCTGCGCCGCGTCGCCGAGCTGGACATCGGCCTGCTCGACCGTGCGGCCCTTGGTCACCAGCTTGCGCGAGGACCAGGCGCGGAAGCCCCAGTCCATGAACTTGACCGATTCTTCGATACGCGAATTGAAGCTGTTAAGCCCAGCGACGACCATGACGAGGCGGCGGCCATTCTGCTCCGCAGAGCCGGTAAAGCCATAGCCAGCCTCTTCGGTATGGCCGGTCTTGAGGCCGTCAGACCCGCGCACGCGGCCGAGCAGCGGGTCGCGGTTCGCCTGTGTGATCGGCGCGCCGCCCATGGTGGTGCCGAAAGTGAAGCTCTCCTTGGAATAGAAGCGCTTGTAGAGTTCGGGATGGTTGCTGATCGTCGCCTTGGCGAGCTTCGCCAGGTCGCGCGCGGTCACCATCGTGCGGCCCGCATCCGGCCAGCCGTTGGAGGTGCCGAAGCGGCTGTTGGTGAGGCCGATTTCCTTGGCCTTCTGGTTCATCAGATTGACGAACGCTTCCTCGGTCCCGGCGAGATGCTCGGCCAGCACGACGCAGGCGTCATTGCCGGACACAACGACGATGCCGTTGAGCAGATTTTCGACGCTGACCTTCGAACCCGGCGACAGGAACATGGTCGAACCCGCTGACGGACCATGCCATTTCCGCCACGTTTCCGGACGCACATCGGCCATGTCGCTGAGCTTCAGCTTACCCTGCTTGATCAGGTCGAACGCGACATAGGCGGTCATCATCTTCGCCATCGACGCTGGCGGCATCTGGCGGTCGGCATCCTTGGCATAGAGCACCGCGCCCGACGACAGATCCTCAAGATAGGCGACCGGGGCCGCCGTCTCGAACGGCGGCGTCTGCGCGGAGGCGGGCGCGAGCACGAGCGAGAAGGCGGTGGCGGCGAGCAGGAACTTCTTCATGGGGCTTTGTCGGTCCAGGGCTTGAGGGTCAGGGGATCGAAACGATGCGCGAGTCGGCGTAGCCGCGGCGTGCGACATCGGCACGCGCGCGCTCGGCGGCGCCGCTGTTGGGATAGGGGCCGAGTTGCACGCGATACACCCCGCCGCCGGGGCGGACGATGCCGCCCAGCGTATCGGCGAGCGCGCGCGCGCGGGCGGCGCTGGAGAGTGCGGCGACCTGAACGAACAGGCCGCGCGTGGCGGTGGCTGTCTGGGTCGGGCGCGGCGTAGGCCGGGTCGCCGGGCGCGGCGGCGGTGTCGATGCAGTCTCGCGCGGGGTGTCGCCCAAGCGACGGCGGAGGCCGGCGAGCAGCGCTGGCGGCGCATCGGCGCGCATCGGCGCGGGCTGGCCAGCGGCGAGTGCTGTCGCATCCTGTCCGGTGACGCTGACGCGCCGCACGCGGACCGGCGGGTTGCCGGTGACGCCCAGCTGACGCGCGGCGCCGCCGGACAGCTCGATCAAGCCATTCCCCGGTCCGCGGATCAGGACGAGGATCGTCTTGCCGGTGTCGAGTGCGGTAACCTCGGCATGGGTGCCCTGTGGCAGCACGCCGCTGAGCGCGAACACGCCCTCCCCCGCGCCCGCATAACCGGCATAGCCGACACGGTCATAGCGTTCCTCACCGGGGCGCAGGCGCGAGCTGCCCTGCGGGCCTTCGCTCGTGTCGGGGCCGCCTTCGGGTCCGGACGGTGCGCCATAGCCGGCGCCGGGGCCGGATGGCGCAGCCTCCTGCGGCGCGGCAGGTGCCGGTGGCAGTTCTTCCAGGCCCCCGCCCCCACCGCATCCCGCGAGCAACGCGGCGGCGGCGATGGCATTAATGTTCGACTTCATCGGCCAGCAACCCCACCGAAAGCGCATAGAAATTGGAGCAATTATAATCGAGGATCACGCGGTAATTGCCGGTGAGCAGATAGGCGGTCTTGCCCGGCCCGTCAGGCTCAAGCAGCGTCGCCTGAATGTGATCGGCCGGCCAGCTGCCCGATTGCGGTACGATGCCCAGTGCGCGCCATTCGGCCATGCTCCGCCACTGCGAATGCCGTTCGAACACGCGGGTGCAGCGCGTCGGCACCGTGCGGTTGACCAGCGCCGTGCGGTTCAGGTTGGACGGGACGTTGACGGCGACCCCCCAGGGCTGACCCGGACGCCAGCCCGATGCGACAAAATAGTTCGCGATCGACGCCAGCGTATCGGCTTCGTTCGACCAGATGTTCGCGACACCATCGCCATCGCCATCGCGCGCGAGGCGGAGATAGACCGAGGGCAGGAACTGCGGATAGCCGAACGCGCCCGCCCAGCTGCCCTTGAGCGACTCGCGCGGCACGCCACGGTCGACCATCTTCATTGTCGCGATGAACTCGCCCGCGAACAGATTGCGGCGACGACCTTCATAGGCGAGCGTGGCGAGGCTGCGCGGCAGGTCGAACCCGCCGGTGTAGCTGCCGTAATTGGTCTCATGCCCAAAGATCGCGACCATGATAGATTCGGGCACGCCGGTCTCACGCTCGACCCGCTCCAGCTTCGAACGCAGCCGGCGATAGGTCTCACGCCCGCGATTGATCCGCGCGGCATCGACATGGCGCGCCTTGTAGGGGGCGAACGCCGGGATCGCCGCAGTCGAGCTGCCTGGCTGATCGCGGTCGAGCTCGATTACGCGCGGGTTGTAGGTCAGCGAAGGCAGCACCGCATCGAGCGTCCGCGCGCTGACGCCCTCGCGCAGCGCCTGCTCGCGCAGCGGGCCGTTGATATAGCTCTGGAACCCCGCCTCATCCTGCGCGACCGCAGGAGCGCCGCCAATGGCGACCGCCAGGACTGCCGTTCCAACCAGGACGAACCGCCGCATCGAAGACTTGAAGCTACGCATGAGCTGTCTCTGCCACAGGGCGCGGCGGGCATGAACCCCCTTAGGCAGTGAAAACACGCCCTCTTGCGGAAAACACGTCCAACGGCTTAAGGCGCAAGCCGCGCGGAGAGATGGCCGAGTGGTTTAAGGCAGCGGTCTTGAAAACCGCCGTGGGTGGAAGCCCACCGTGGGTTCGAATCCCACTCTCTCCGCCAGTTTTCATTCTAAATCGCTGATTTGACTGAAAATTTCTCGGGTCTCCGATTTTGGTCCCACTTTCGGTCCCATTATCGAGCGCTCTCAATGCGCAAGTTGGCCGGGGAGCCCTCGACCCTTTGCTTACGCGTGGATTGCGCGATCCTCATCCCAAGGGAGCATTTTTCCAGACTGTGTTCGAGCCAACGGCTTGCTTTCGTCTGGATGTGCGGCGGTGGACTGGCTTGCAGAGCTGAACTAACTATCAGTTCAGAGGGGAGATATGGTGCGAGCACCCATTACTGCAGAAGGCGTGCTGAACGCCATCGCCGAGTTCGATGCGCTCGGAAGGGCTACGTTTCTCGATCGCTACGGCTTCAATGGTGCGCGCGACTATTTTCTCGTCCACGAAGGCAGGCGTTACGATTCAAAGGCGATTGCGGCGGTCGCACATAAGTGGGCACCGGGAGGCGATGGGCGTGCTCTGACTGCGCTTGAGCTAAGTGGTGGGCGGAATGACGCCGCCAAGTTGTTGCTTGGTCTTGGCTTCACGGTTACCGATCCTGACCAGAATGCCGACTGGTCGTGGGATGAGCATGTGCTCGCGCTCGACCTTTACATGACCAACCCTGCGTCGCCGCCCGGTAAGGGAAGCAAGGCTGTCGCTGAGCTGTCGGTCTTTCTCAACCGCCTTGGCAAGCAAAACGGTGTTGCGATGACGGACAAGTTCCGAAACGCGAACGGCGTTTATATGAAAATGATGAACTTCCGCCGCCTTGATCCGGCATTTCAATCGCAGGGGAAGGTCGGGCTTGGTCGCGGCAGCAAAGGTGAACAAGCGGTTTGGGATCAATATGCAGCCGATCGTATGGCCTTGAGCGCCGCTGCTTCCGCAATCAAGGCCACTATCGGTCAGGACTACTCGCTAGCCTCCGCGCATACGCATACCGACCGAATGCTCAGCCGTTTGCCATTTGAGAAGGCGTTCGCCGAATTTCAGCGGTCAATCTTGGCGCGCGAGGGTGGGCCGTTCCGCAATTTTCAGGAAGGCGTGGCCGCCGCATGGGAAGGCTACAAGCCGCGACTGCGGGAAATCGCGCGCGAGTTGCTGGCACCACAAAGTTGGTCGGCGGAGCAAGTCGGGAATGGTACGATTCTGGAGCATGCGATTGCCGCAATCGAAGTTCAGGACCAACGCTTCAACGTCGTCAACAACCTAGTATTTTGGCAGAACCGGTTCGGACACGCGAACCGCGATCATCGGGCTTTCCTCGAAGCGCGATCAAACCCCCAACTCCGTCGCGGTCTAGAGGAATTGCTGTTCACACTCTACCGCAGCGACGCTGACGAAGGTCAGGTGTTCGATGCGCTGAGCGAGCTAACCGGCGGGAAGTATCCATTGCTCGCCTATCTGTTCTTTCTGAAGGATATGGATCGGTTCACACCGATCCAGCCGACCGGCTTCGATCAAGCCTTCCGGGCGCTGGACGTGGACTTGGTCACTCTGCGCAACTGCTCCTGGGAGAATTATCAGCGCTTCAACGCCGCGCTCGGCGAGGTTCGCGAGGCGCTAGCTGAGGTCGACGGTCTCGGCTCGACCCGTTTGATCGACGCCCATTCGTTCTGCTGGCTGCTAGTCAAACTGCCAGTGCAGGACGCAGGGGGCGGAAAATGGCGGCAGGAGGCCGGCCGCGTCATCGGAGGACGCGAGAAGTCGATCATTGCAATGCGCTACTCGATTATGAACACGGCGCGCACTGCGAATGGGCAAATCGTAGAGCGGACGCTCAAGAACAAGGAGTTGCTAATGAGCCCACAGGAGCTGGAGAAGCTCCTCGCCACCTTGCTTGAGCTGCAGGACAATCGCTGCGCACTCACAGGCATTCCGTTTCATTTTCACGGGCCCGATGCCGACAGGCATTTGCTGCCCTCTCCTGACCGGATCGATAGCAGCGGTCATTATGCCGCCGGAAACCTTCAAATCGTCTGCCAGTTCGTCAATTTCTGGAAGCGGGATACCGAGATTGAGGAGTTCAAGCGGCTCCTCATGCTCGTACGCGGGATCGACGAGCCCGTCTGACCGCATCGAGAGCGGAATACCTGCGGATTTGGCGAGCAAGACGAAAGGCGCTCAAGTGACATGGCGTTATCCTGCCTCCTTGAAGCCAAGCCAGACTGGACCGCAGCCGCCATTAATTCGGAACGCCATCGGCATTTCCGACATCAGCCTATCCATGCGCTCAATGAAGGATCGCGTCGGCTTCACATCGTTGCGCGCTCCCACGATTAGACAACCGAACCGCTTATCGCCCTCGCTTCGATCCACTTCGTCTGCGTCGCCGACGGCCTCATCCAACTTCTGATGGAGCGTCTCCGCGCGAACATTGCTGAAGCAAAAATGTTGCTTGAACTCGAAAGCCCATGACCGCTCCGTTTTTCCATCTGCGATCCATAGGTCGCATCGGCCCTTCCGGAATGGGCGACCCCGGGTCTTTCGGCGCTTTATCGCAACATATTCGGTCAGGGCCAGATAGCCGACCTTAGATGCTGCATTGGCAAGCAGCGCAACGCTTGCGGCCTCATTATAACGTAGTGGATCAAAGTCCTCCGACCACTTAATGAAGCTACGCCTGATCGCCGGGACGCGCGCCAACCACAGCGACCATTGACGGAGCTCCACTTCACGGGCGTCCCCGGAAAGTCCGACTAAGCCACGAGAAATTTGTCGCAACGCGCGCTCCCCACCATGCGATCTTTCAGTCACCGAGATTGTTGACCAGGTGACCCCTATTATCGCTACTTGCGATCATTGGGGTCACCATCGTCAAGCGGGAAATGGCTGAATTGCGCCGTTTCGGACGGTAAGCTCAGATCCGCACGCACGTTTTCGGGTGGCTGCATTGACAAGAGCTAGCGCTTCCTCGCACGCCACCTGAAAATCCTTGCTTCCGCTGCCATTCGCATGATGCGATTCGCTGCACTTGGGCCGAGCAAACCTGCCTCCTACTGGCTCACAGGATGAGCCCAGCGTAGGGGAAACCCGCAATGACTACGCCGCCATTCCTCTAGCAATAATGCTAGGCAATATGGCCCTCGCAAGCGCGACATCGGCGCCGGGATATTGGAGTTGGCGCATCACGTAGGTGTAGGCGCAGACGAGCACTTCACGATTTCCGAATGCATCCTTGTGTGCCCAGACCCGGCAGGCTTTCACATATTCCGGAACCGCCGTCAGAGCGGCAAAGGCCTCGACGTCGAACCAATCGATGGGGCCGTCCTCCGGCTTCCATTTCAAAAGATCGCGATGGCCATGTGGGTGAAAAAATGGGCTCAATTCCATTGTGATGGCGTCAATTGCGCTTGGCAGCAGATCTACGGAACCATAGTCGAGCATCATGACGCGAAGCTTGGCATCGACTCGCGCATTTTCGCCATGTAAATCGCCATGGCGCGTGCAGAGGTTGACCGAAACGGCTTTGGCTTCGTAGCCGGCACAATCGATTTCCGGAATCAACGAATGGATCGCCGGAAAACGATCCTCCCAGATCAGGCGCTTCGCATGCTCAAACACCGTGTCCTTGCGTACAATCGGCTGTTTCGCCCAAGCCTCCTCTGCTTCCTGCAAGACTTTCACGCAGGCTGCGGCGTCCGGATCTGAAGCTCGGAGAACATCGAAGATCGTCCGATCATAGCCTGCTAGTAGGCGGTAGAACGCTGCCATGCGCCCGAGCACCCGCGCTTGGCCTGGAATTAGCAGAGGCGCATAACTGCCGGACGGCAGGCGCATGACCTCTTTTTCATATCGAAGCATTTCGCTGGCGATATCGGCATGCTTTCCAAGCTTGCCGACCGCCCACATCCGAATTTGCCCGTCGCTAGCCTTAACATCCGCTTTGACTACGCGTGCCCCGGACAAGCCGTCATTTATCGGCTCGACATCCACGCAGATCCCGTCCTGCAGACGGCCGAAGCAGCGGATGAGCCGCGCTTCCTCCTCGTTGAGTCCTAAATCCTTACCCTTGGTGTTGATCTCGATATGGTGAGTGACCCGCGCGGTGCCAACGAGGCTTTCAACCGCCGCGAAGAAAGGGTCGAGCTGGGCTTTGCGGAATCGCAGTACGAGCGGGACCGGCTTGCGGTCGCCATAGATATCCAGCTTCTCGCCCTGGGCGACGATGATATCTACATACTCATCGTCCATGGGTAACGCGGTCAAAAAATAGACGACGGTATGAGGCGCTTCGCCTCGAATATATTCGAGGACGGCGCGACCATGGTCGACATCTGCGTTAAGCTGCCCGGGCCCGCTAGGAATTCGCTGGTCGAGAACGACCAAGTCATAAGGCCGTGCGGAGATTAAGTCGATCGCACTGTCGCGGTCCTCGGCCACATCGACCGCGCCGACTCCGAACGCTGCCTCAAGCTTTCCGAAGATTGCGTCGATTCGGGGCTTCTCGTCTTCGACTAGGAGGCAGCGCATTCAGTTACCCGTCCCCAGGATTGGCCAGGACAGGTTTATCGCGCAGCCTTTGTCTTCCTGTGGAATCATCTCGATCTTTCCAGATAGCGACAGCATTGCCGCTTTCGCCCCGGGAAGTCCGTGGCCACTATGCCCCTTGGTACTGCTGCCGATCTCGAACGCGCCAGCAATATTGCCACCGAATCCGACCCCTTCATCGATGATCGAGATCCAGTTTTCCCGGTCGGTCATCCCCCAATTGATGATGATCGGGGGCTTATGGTCGTCGGTAGCGATAGGCAACGATGCCTCGATTGCGTTCCGCAAGGTGTTGGTCACGGCCATAGTGACTAGCGAGGGATCGCCGTGGACCATCGTCGGCTGGGCACCCGCGAAGCTGACCCGGCAGCGCTGGTGTTCGAGATCGTGGGGCAAGCAATTGCGGATGGTCGCAGCAAGGTCGAATTCCTCGAAACTTGCCGGCTTGGCCGCATTATACAGTTTGACGATCGCCAAAGCTTGGAGCTGGATTTGGCCGACCGCGATCTGGGTTTTGCTCCCTTCATAGTCACCGATTTCAGCTTGCGCGGCCTGCTCGATATCGCCGATCAAAGGGTTCAGCTGATGCAGAATCCGTTCGGTAACTGTTCGCGTCGCTCGCAACAAGGCTTCCTCATAGATAGCCTTTGCCTGATCCTCATCAGGCTCGGCCACCTTGGGGCCGACGGCGTTCAACGCCTTCAGTGCTGCGCCGAACTGCTGCCGAATCTGCGGAACGGTTTCATGATGAAATGCCGCTTCGATGACGGCGCGATCGACAAGCGTGGGGTTGGCCGCGACCTCTCGTCCCGCCAGCCGGCGGTCGGCCGAACGTTTTGAACTGATCATCGCGAGGGCCTGGTCGGGTGTCATTAATGCGGCGTCTGGCTGTAAAACGCGGCGCGCTTCCGAAACGCCTCGTCGCCGCCTTCCATCAATGTTGTGATCGCTTCTACCGATTTCGGGTCGTTGAGCGGTTCGGCATGCACGACAAAACCGCGCTTTCCGTTAGAATTCAGCCGAATCACGTTCGTCGCCTCGCCAAGCACGGGGATGTTGGCGTTGTGAGTGGAAAAGATCAGTTGGCTCCGCTGCGACCGATGTCGGATGGCGCCGATCAGGGTCTCCACAATGAAAGCATTGTCGAGATGGTCCTCTGGTTGGTCGACGATCAGCACGCGGTCGGGATGTTGGAGGAGGATCGACAAGACAACGGTGCAGCGCTGGCCGACCGACAGCTCATTCATAAGCTTGAAGGTCGCACCATCGAGCAGCTCGAAATCGGCGGTATCTTCTAACGCCATGCCGGCAAGCGCTTCGCTACCGGACGCCCTGATCTGAGAAGCCACGCGCTCGGCACGATCTGCCGTGATCTTTGCCGATTTGCTAATGAACTTAATGTCAGAATTCTCGGCAGCCTCGACCAATTCGCGCGGTGTCATCGATTCCGCGAGCGCTTGGGCGAGCTCGTTGTAGCGCAAACCGCTCCCGCGAAGGGCGTTTGTGATTGCCCCGATATATTCGGTGAGTTGCGCGGCCTGGTATACCTTGACGCGGATTGAAGGCATCAGTTTGCTGGAAAGGTTCGCAGCCACCTTTTTCCGCTCGTTAAAAGTGGCGTCGCGCAAGGCGTCGAGTCGGTCGAGAATGGTCCCGCGCTGCGCCTGCACCCTGCCGATCCGTTCAAGCCGTTGCACACGCAATGCTGCAAGTGCCTCGAGCTGGCTCGCCTGCTCGCGCAATCCGGCAAGCTGCCGCGCGGCCGCGCCTGCGCCCTCCCTGAGCGACTCGATTTCGCGGCGAATGACGCGCGCTTGCTCCTCGATTGGAGCCCGGTCTCTCTCGACCGTGCGGATTGCGACGTCGATATCGGCAATCGCCTCTTCGAGCAGTCTGGCCGCTTCCGCCGAATGCTGATCCGCACGGGCAAGCTTTTCACGCACCGCTGACAGCGGGTCGGGTTCTCCTCTCTGGGGCCATTCATCCAGGCCGAAGCCCAGAAGATTTGCCGATAGCAAAGTTTCGCGGTTAGCCGCGGTCGTCTCCTTGGCACGCCGCAGCGCGTCGAGCCGGACCATGAGCCCCGAACTTCGCGCGGACAGCGCTTCGAGTTCCTTCTGCTTCGCGTCGAGCTGCGCCGAGCTTTTCGAAATCTCGGCCGAGCGAGCTTCGGCGCGACTAAGCTCCGTGCGAATTGTCTCGGCGCCAGCGATCCGCTCCGACAACGCATCGCTTTCAATGACCATGTCGCGAATTTCGGTCGTCAGCGACCTTACCTGAGCGACTAGCCGCTGTTCGTTACCCTTCTGCGCGGAACCACCCCAAAAGAAATCGACGATATTGCGCCTGCCCCTGCCGCTGAGGCCAATCGATTCCACATCCTTTTGCGACAAAATGAGCGGCAGCCAGTGCCGCGATTCCATGCCTTCGGGCTCGGCATTAGCTGATCGCGTGATCATCATTATGCTTCCGCCGTCATCGACCGTCAACGTGACCTGACCATCCTGCAAAACAGACAGCGCCTGTTCCAGGGCATGCTTAGCATCCTCTTCGCTAGAGGAGCCACGTACATCCAGACAGTAGCGGATCAGCTCGATCACGGACGATTTGCCGGTACCACGCCCGCCAATCAGAACATTGAGTCCGTCGTGGAAACGCAGATCGAGCCCGTCAAGGAAACCGCCTTCCACTTGCATGCGCCGAAGTATCACCGAGAAGTTTCTCCCACCATCATGCACTGGCTAGGCGCGCAAGAGGGCCAACTCAACCCTGACGCGTGAATACTCCGAGAACCGCAACGAGCCGCGCAAGCGGCGCCGTTATGAGTCGTCGCTATCGCCTGGGAACAACTGCAATGGGCACGCGATGGGCTTACGCTGCCGACATTGGCGGGCGTGCCAGCGCTTGAAGCGTTGAAAACTTTCGGGAAAATCGTGCGCGCGATGGCAGGGCCTTGGCGGCGACGGCGCAAATTCATCTTCCGAAACAACCATTTGCACCCCAGCCGACGGCGGTGCTTTTATCTTGCGATAGGCCCGATCGTACCCAAGGCGGCAAACGACCGGTTCTTCCTGAAACGAACAGCCGGCCTAGTCGGCGTCCAACCGACGCTCGCAAACGGCCTTCACGAGGGTCTGCAGGTTAGCGACACGCTCGGCCAGCCAGCGCAGTTCCTCGTCACTGATTTCGTAGTGGGGCGAGTAGCGGGCGTTCACATATGCCTGACGCAGCAGCTCGAAACAGCGGCGGCTGAATTTGTCCGCGCGGGGCCAAGCGGCGATCAGCTCGGGCGCGATTTCCTCGGCGTGCGAGCGCAGGAAATTCAGCTTGTGAGACTTCGGGCTGTAGAGGGTCAGCACCAACAGCGTGCAGTGGTAGAAGCGCTCGGCTGACTGGTGCAACGCGAACGCAGATTCGTTCGTGTCGCCTGCGGCTCGCGCGCCCTCGGCCATTCGAAGAAACGCCTCGGCGCTCGGGAACCACTTGTCGAAATGCTTCTGAGCCTCCGCGCGAGCTTCCTCCGGCGGCAGATCGCGCGGCTGCGCAAACGGAAAGCCCTCGGCCTCGCACAACGCAATCCCTTGGCTCACGATGTCGACAAAGAACGGCCGCCCCTTCTCAAGCTGGGCGTTCACGTCGGTCAGCGAATGGACGATGAAATTGACCGGTGCGCTCAGCGCCTTGGTGATGGTCGTATCGCGCATCAGCCGGTCCTCGGCTGCCGACCAATATTCAAACTCGGTCAACCGCTCGTCATTGACGACAACAAGGATGTCATAGTCGGATTGATAGCCCCCGACCGGATCGTCCACCCAGTCACCGCGCGCGAACGATCCGTAGAGCACGATCTTGAAGATGCGCCGGGCCTTCTTCCAGTCCTTGGTGCCGATCGCATGCGCGGCCTCGAACTCCTCGCACAGCACGCGCGTCACATGGGCAAGCTCGCGCTGCCGGGAGGCTGGAAGATGGTCGAGAGACGTCCGCAACATGTCCTGAACCTGTGGCATGCGCGGACCCGAAGGCAAGGCCTATCGCGTCCGCGCTATTTCAGTGCTCGGCATCGGCCTGAATCAGCACCACCATCGCCTCCGCAATGCGCCGCTCGACCTCGCCAACCGCAATCCCGAGACGCTGGGCGATCTCGGCATAGCCAAGGCTATCCAGCCGATGCATCAGGAACACCGCCCGCGTCATTGCGTCCATGCGCCGCACCCGACGCTCCAACCGGTCCAGCTCCACATCAACGCCGGACGCCTGCTGCCAGAACCTCCACCGCATCGTCCTGCCTCCTTCCTCAAACCGCATCGGCCCCGGGAAAGGGGGTGGGCGGCAAGGAGCGCACCGCAGTCCCGCCGATCGAGGCGGGCCGCACCCAACGGGCCGCAGCGCAGCGGAGGACCCGGCCCAGCCGGGTTGCGGCACGCTGCGGCGGGACTAAGGGCAGCGACCGCCCAGCCCCTTTGCCGGGGCCGCAAATAGCGCCGTCGCGCAACGCGCGGCGTCCGCAGATCCTGCGCGCCAGCGCACGGCTCCAACGGAGCCCAATCAGAACGCACTCTCGAATCCGGACGGCCGTCGCGGCGGCGTGCGCGCGCAGCTGTGCGCCAGCCGCCGCCGCGCCCTCCGCCCGGATCGAGTGAGCCACGCGGCAAGCAAAGACGCTGCGGACCCTGGCGGCTTCGCAGAAGTCCGCCAGCGCACGCTCATCCAAGCCCGCGTTCAATCACCCGGCACCGCCGACGCGTCAGCGATCGCAACCCGCATGGGCCGAGACGCACAGCGTCTCGGCGGCGCGCATGCGCCGTAGAGCGCGGCCGCGCGACAGCGCGGGACGCCAGGACGCAATCGGCCAACCATCAGCCTACGCCAGAGCCGGTATTCCTAACCGGCTATTTGATCGCACAACTCCGGTCTTGCGCTTTCCTGCCAGGGCGCGCGTCGTCACCGCACCCTACTTGCAAGGAGCCAACAATGACTGAAGTCGTTGACCGAATCATCCGTCTTCCATCGGTGCTCAAAGCCACCGGCCTCAGCCGCTCGACGCTGTATCGCAAAATCAACCAGGGAACGTTCCCCAAACAGATAGCAATCAGTGAGCGATGCATAGGCTGGCGCGAATCTGCCGTGAATGCATGGTTATCAAACCCTGCGCGCTATGGCCGTTCGAGGAAATCGTGAATTAGTCTAAGTCGGAATGCCAAAGGGACAGGCGCGCTTTTCAACGGCATTCTCAACGCCTAACGCACTGGTGGAGACGAAAAATGACGCTCTATATCATCGTAGCCACCACAATCTGGTCTACAGTTCCCGCCACGTCGCCCGCTTTACAAGCACCCCGGCCACAAAATGCGCGCGCATTTTGTGCTCAGCGGGGGGACACTATCGCCGAGATCGAGCAAGATCAGGACACGCTCCCCCTAGACGTGAAACGATCAGGCGTGGGGCCACTAGCGTGGCGTTGTATGGGGGGAAAGGTGCTAGTTTGCTCTATGGGCGCGTCGGGTGCCGCGTGTGCGCGCACCGAACCAATTGACCGACAGCGCTTTGAGGCATTCGAGCAATTTTGTCGCGAGCGTCCAGACAGCAACTACATATCGAAGAGTCTGACGATCGGCTTAGCCTCAACGTGGAGGTGCAACTACAAGACGCCTGTTCAAATGACTACGACGTCAATTGACCGAATGGGATATTATAAACTTAAGTGGAAAATTATTAAATAGATTGACTATAGGGAGTTCCATATTAATTCCCCGTCGTCCTTCTCTACTCTTTGTATATACAGGCAATTGTGGTCGCTTATATCGGCACAACGAATTTGGGCAGTTATGAAATATGTGATCCCCCGACCCTCTGCTCGACAGGTATAATGCCGATCCGCCTTCGGCTGCGGGTTTAGCGTGGGAAGAGTCGCAACGTAGGGTACCCAATCCAACTCTTGTGCGCCCGATAGTATTGCTGGGCAAATTTGATTGAAATTCGCTGCCCGTTTTTCTGCAGGAGGCAGGCACGATTTTGCAGTTGGAGCGATAGCACAAGTTCCGCGCTCCAGTAATCCCGACCCGGTCGTCGCCCAGAGGTACTGGGAATATACTAAAATCGTGACCGGAATTAGTACGAATATAGTCCGCGCTAACGTCGACGCAGGCGTCCGCGGTCCCATTGGAACAAAGAACGCGACGACCGCGAGGATGAGCGTAGCAACGATATCGCCAAGCATTCCCGACATTGCGATCATCCCACGTCAGCGTTTGCGGAGTATAGCGAGAATAACGCCGTATCCAATGCCCCCGCTTTAACGCGCGACCGTCAGCACCCGGAATCAATGATGAATTTATTCGCACAACCCTATTGCACATTTTGCTGCCCCGTGAGCGTGGCCGACGTTCGCCTTTGATCTTGTACGAATGCGAAGCCGACCCTCGGCGACCGCACCAGTTCCAAGCAGGGCGACGGCGCTTGCCTTTTTGACAACTAGGCCCTCCGTCGGATCGGAACGACCTTCGGCGTTTTGGCCGCCCCGCAATAACTGCTCCACGCATCCATGAGCTTACGCCGCTTCTCGAACAGATCGCCGCGCCGATAGGCAGCCTCGGCCTTGTTGGCGATGGTATGGGCAAGCGCGATCTCGCACACCTCATGCGGGAAGCTGGTCACCTCCGATGCCCAGTCCCGGAACGTCGAGCGAAAGCCGTGAACGGTGACGTCGATCTTCATGCGACGGAGCAGCATCGCCATCGCCATCGAGGAATGCGGCGTTCCCGGCTTGGGGCCTGCAAAAACAAACCCCTCGGTGCCTGATTCCGCTATCGCCGCAACGATCTCGATCGCGCGTGGCGACAGTGGCACACGGTGTTCGCGTCCCGCCTTCATCCGCACAGCCGGCACCGTCCACAGCTTGTTCTGCAGATCGATCTCGTTCCAGCGCGCGCCGAGCACCTCGCCCGACCGTGCTGCCGTAAGGATGGTGAACTCCAGGGCGCGTGCGGCAATCGCGCTGCGCCCCCGCAAATCCTCCATGAACGCAGGTGCCGCAGCATAGGGCAACGCGGCATGATGGCCGCGTGACAGCCGCTGGCGCTTGGGCAGAAGCTGGTCGAGGTGACCACGCCAGAGCGCCGGGTTCTCGCCGGACCTATAGCCTTTGGCCTTGGCGGCGCTCAGCACATTCTCGATCCGTCCACGAAGCCGCTCGGCGGTTTCCGGCGTGCGCTTCCACAGCGGCTCCAGCACCCCAAGGATCTCGTGCGTGCCAATCTCGTCGATCGGGCGGTGTCGCAGAGGTGCTGCATATTTGGTCAGCGTCATCTTCCACTGTGCGGCATGCTTGGGATTGCGCCAGGAGGGCGTCATCGCCTCGACATAGGCGTCGGCGAAGTCCCCGAAGCTCGGGACACCCTTGAGCTTGTCGCGCTCGGCCTTGGGATCGCCGCCAGCGGCGAGGATGGCACGCAGCGCGGCGGCCTCGGTCCTGGCGGCTGCGAGCGACATGTCGCGCCCGCCTCCAAGGCCGAGCTCGGTGCGCTTTCCGCGCCGGGTGTACATGAAAATCCAGCGCCGCCGCTTGGCGTCGTCGATGAACAGGTAGAGCCCGCCGCCATCCGAATGTCGGCCCGGCGCAGTGAGCTTTGCGGCCTGAACCGCGGTCAGCTTGTTGAGTGTGCGCGCTGCCATCTCGATGTCTCCGCCGAACCTTTTGGGTCCCACTTTCGGTCCCACTTTGTAGGTTAGATGAAGCGAAATGTCGAGGAAAGCCTTCGGACGCAGAAATCGCCAAAGCACTGGAAACCAATGGAAATATGGAACTTCACGGGCTTCGACGAAACGTCATGAAACAGGGGGTTCGAATTCCACTCTCTCCGCCAATTTTTCCGACAGGCTAGTCGTCGCTCATATCGAGATAGGGAACCACGTCGTTCTCGGTCGCGAGCCAGAGCCCGGCCTGGATGTCTTCCGATTGCTGGCTCGCGATCGCCAGTGCTTCGCTGAGCGGCCCATAGAACAACGTCTCAGCGGCGGCATCCTGCTCGCTAAGATGGTAGAGGCGCACGCTCGCGGTGCCGAAGACAGTGCGCATCCGGATTTAGCCTCGCCCGATCAGCCGCATCGCGATCCGGTCGGCGACTTCGCTTGCCGGGTCGCCGGTGCGGTCGCTTTCGTCCCAAACTTCGGTGAGGCGATCGGGGATGCGGGCGATGCGGGCTTCGACCTCGGCGCGGTCGCCTTGGCCGAGATATTCGAGGCCGACATTGATGATGCCGCCCGCGTTGATGACGTAATCGGGGGCATAGAGGATACCGCGCGCGTGGATGCGGGCGCCGTCGCCTTGCTTGGCGAGCTGGTTGTTCGCGCCGCCGGCGACGACCTTGCACTGGAGCGCGGCGATGCTGGCTTCGGTCAGGATTGCGCCCAAGGCGTTCGGGCTGAAGATTTCGGCTTCGATCGTCGTGATCGCGTCTGCGGCAACGACGTCCGCGCCCAGTTCGGCTGCGAGCGTCTGTGCCTTGTCGGCGTTGACGTCGGCGAGGGTCAGTTTGGCGCCGTCAGCGGCGAGACGGCGGGCGAGACCGCCGCCGACGCTGCCCACGCCCTGTACCGCGACATGCACGCCGGCCATCGAATCGGCGCCGAGCGCGCGCTTCGCCGCCGCCTTGACGCCGAGATAGATGCCGAGCGCGGTGAACGGGCCGGGATCGCCGCCCGCGCTGCCGCCCGCGACGGGCAGGCCGGAGACGTGGCGGGTGCGGGTCGCGATGACCTTCATCCGATCTTCGGACATGCCGACATCTTCGGCGGTCACATAACGACCACCGAGCGATTCGACCGCTTCACCGAATGCAATCAGTTGCGCTTCGGTGATCGTCGCGCCGGATTCGGGGGCGAGCACGACGCCCTTTCCGCCACCCAAAGGCAGGCTGGCCATGGCGTTCTTGAAGCTCATGCCCCGCGACAGCCGCAGCGCATCGGTGATCGCGGCATTGCCATCGGCATAGTGCCAGAAGCGCACGCCGCCCGCTGCGGGGCCGAGATTGGTCGAGTGGACCGCGATCACCGCGCGCAGGCCGCTCGCAGGGTCGGTGATGAGGTGAACCCCCTCATGCGCATCGAAATCAGGCAGGTCCCACACGGCGGTCATGGCGCTTCCAGTCGACTAAGAATATTTCGAGGGCGCGTAATATTCTTCCGCACCGGCGAGCGCCAGCCCAAAATATCAGGGGTAGGAAAATGGGGCGACCGACGGGACTTGAACCCGCAACTTCCGGCATCACAAGCCGGTGCTCTAACCAATTGAACTACGATCGCCGTGAAGGGGCGCGCTTAGCGGCGCCTCCAACGAGCGTCAAGCGCCTGTGATCATGCCATCAACAGATGCGGGTGTACCGAGGCCGCAACCGGCCCCGACCCGGCCGCGCGGGCGATCCGGATGGCGGCCTCGGCGGTGATTCGGCCCTCCCGCGCCAGCGCGCGGGCCGATCCGGCGAGGGTCGGGGTGCCGACAAAGGCATGGCGCGCGAGAATCGCGATGTCGCCGCCCTCAGCCAGCAAGCGGCGCAGGCCGGGGTCGACCGCGACGGTCTCAAACAGCATCACGGGTCCGGCAAAGCCGGTGCCGTCGCACGCGCCACAGCCCGCAGCGCGGTAGATGACCGTCCCCGGATCGACCCCGAGCAGAGCTGATTCGGAGCCCGCCGCCTGAGTCGGGCGGCGGCAGGTCGGACAAAGTCCCCGCTCCTCACGCGCCGCAATCGCGACCCGCAGCGCAAAGGCGAGCAGATGGCGTTCGACGCGCGCAGCGCGGAGGCGGGCGATTGCCGCCATGACATCGGGCGCATCGACGCCCAGCACGATGCGGACGCCGCGCTGGGCGTGGTCGAACGCAGCCGACAGCACCGCGCGGTCGCCATCGGCGCGCAGCAGGATCGCGTCGCAATCCATGCGCGCGGCCGTGTCGAGATCGGCGCGGTCGGCATCGACCTGCACGACATGGCGCTCACCGGGCGCGTGGACGGCAGCCGCCATCGCGGTGGCCAAGGTTGCGGGATCGTCAGACGCGATCAGGATCACGCCGCCTGCGGCCAGTGTCTCGCGCTCGATCGCCGCGCGCATTGAGCCGGGCATGCCGAGGTCGGCAAAGCCGCCGACCACTGCGCTGCGATGGATCAGGTCGATCACGACGCGGTCGCCGCGCCGCGTTGCATTCGGAAGCGCCTGCGCGGCGTCGATCCAGTCGGCGCGCGCAACGACACTGCGCACCGGCGCCAGTCCGGAGACGGTGCGGACGAGGACACGGACGCCCTCCCCCTCGCGCACCAGATGCAATGCGGGGATGCCCGCATCGATCGCGGCCTGTACCAGTTGGTCGAGCGTGTCGGCGTCGCGCATGTTGCTGCGCTATGGCGTCAATGTGACATTTCGCCTGCGCTTTGGTGACGTTTTTAAGTCGTGCAGCGCCTCTGGATGCGGGCAATCGCTTCTGGCAGAAGCGCGCGATGATCGCACCCTCGCCCGCCGCCGGATTTCCGATCGAACCCGTGATCGCGCGCCTGAGCGCTCGGCCGGGCATCCAGAAGGTGCCGACGCCGAAGCTGACGCTGTTCATGCGCAAGGGGTTTCTCGACGCGGATTTCTCTGGCGAGTTGATGGCGATGATCGATCGCGACCGGCGGCCCTCGCTTGTCTCCGACTATAATGGCGACGACGTGTTCCGCACGAGTGAGACCTGTGACCTGGCGGTGGATGACGCGGCGGCACAGCGGCTCGACGCGATTATCTGCGACTTTATCGGCCTCGATCCCGCGCATGGCGAGCCACTGCAGGGCCAGCGCTATGCGGTGGGGCAGGAGTTCAAGGCGCATACCGACTATTTCGAGCCTACCGGGGTCGATTTCGAGAAGTTCTGCGCGGTGTCCGGACAGCGGACCTGGACGGTGATGATCTATCTCAACGCGGTAGAGGCGGGCGGCGCGACGCGGTTCAAGGCGATCGACAAGCTGGTGCAGCCCGAGCCGGGGAAGCTGCTCGCGTGGAGCAATTTGCGGCCCAACGGCACGCCCAACCCCGCGACGCTGCACCATGCGATGAAGGTGCGTGCCGGGACGAAGTATGTGATCACGAAGTGGTTTCGCGAGCGGCCCTGGGGGTGATGCAAAAAGGGCCGCCCCACCGGGACGGCCCTTTCTTCATTGCGCTTGTAACGATCAGAACTTCGCGCTGAGGCTCAGCGAGAATTTCCGGCCGACATCATAGGTGTTGGTGTCGACGCGGACATCATTCGGGAACGTCTGATATTCCTGATAGCGCGTCTTGGTCAGGTTGCGCGCCTGGAATTTCAGCTCGAAGTCCGCGCCCGCCAGCTCAAAGCCCTGGCGCGCGACGAGGTCGATGGTCAGGCCGGGCTTTTCGATGATGTCGGGCAGGCGAACGCCCTCGACCACCGGGCCGCGGTTGGTGACACGCTCGCTGGCATAGTTGAACAGCACGGTCAGCTGCGACAGCGAAGCTGTGTCCTCAAAGCCGATCTGGAAATTCACCAGATGGTCCGACTGGCCGACCAGCGGTGCGCCGTCGTCGAACAACAGCGACGATTCGACCGCCGGAGCGCCGAGGATCGGGCTCGGCACCAGCTGGTTGCCCGAGTCGATCTCAGACTTGGTGTAGGTGTAGTTGCCGATCAGCACGAGCCGCTTGGTGGCAAAGAAGCCGCCGCCCAGCGTGTCGAGCGCGATATGCTTCTGCGCCTCGATCTCCGCGCCGTACAGCTTGGCGCTCGGTGCGTTCGAGAAGCCGGTCTGGAGCGAGGTCGAACCGCCGGCGACGAACGCCACCGCTTCGATCGGATTGTCGATCTTCTTGAAGAAGCCCGCCAGCGTGATCCGCTGGTCACGCGCGAAGAACCATTCGTAACGTGCTTCGGCGTTGTACAGCTGCGAGTCGATCAGCAGCGGGTTGCCGATGAACTGGCGGCTGCTCTCGAAATCCTGATAGAGCTGCGGTGCGAGCTCGCGGAACTGCGGGCGCGCGATAGTCTTCGACCCGTGGACGCGCAGCTGCATGTCGGGCGCGAAGTTCCAGGTGACCGTGGCTGCCGGCAGCCAATAGTCGTTGTCGAGGCTCGTCCCCGCGATCGCCCCGGTCGGCAGTACCTGCTGCTTGGCGGTTTCGTAGCGGACGCCAAGCGACGCGCGCAGACCGTCAAGCAGTTCGGCCTCGCCCTGCACGTAGCCAGCATGGACCTTGAGCGAGGCGTCATACGCCGCCGCACCGGTGCCCGTCGATTCGTTGCGCAGGGTGATGCCGTAGGTCTGGATGTTGTAGTCCGACAGCAGATAGTCGGGACGCTGCTGCGCCACCGTCTGGTTCACCGGACCGTTGTTTGGGCCGATGAAGCGGAAGAAATAGCGGTAGGACTGGCGGGCCGTGTCCGAATAGGCATAGCCGGCGGACAGCGTGATCGGACGCGCGCTATCGAACTCATAGGCAATGTCCGCAGCACCGGTCCACAGATCTTCATTGAGGTCGCTGAACGCGATGGTTGCGCCGCTCGGGCTGTTCAGCGTGTTGATATAGTCATCGAACGCGTCGCTATAGATATAGCGGAACGCGCGCTCATAAGGCGCCTTGCGCTTGGTGTTGGCATAAGCGCCGCGCAGGTCGACGTCGATCGCACCAAAGTCCAGCTCGGCAACGACCTGGCTGGTGAACAGCTGGCGTTCGAACCAGTTGGTATTCTGCGTCGCGAAGGTCGGGACGCCGAATGACCCGGGGATACCGAAATTCTCTTCGTCGAACTGGCCGATGATCGCCTGCTTCAGCGTGTCGTGAATATAGACGTTGGTGAAGCGGACCAGATGCTCGCCGCTCTCAAGGCCGATGCCGAGCAGGCCGTTCGCGATGACGCGGTTGTCGGTGGTCACCTGACGGCCATCGCTGGCGAGACCGCCATCGGCGCCGATCGCAACCTGCTGCGTCTGCGCCCGCGTCTGCCAGCTGTTCGACAAGCCGCCCGAACCGATCAGGCCGATGCGAACATTGCCTGCATCAATCGTCTTGGCAAAGCTGGTGCCGACCGACCAGTTGGCGGGGATATGGTTGTTTTCGAACACCACGGTGGTCGGTGCGTTCGACAGCTGCATCAGCTGGGCTGCATCGGTGACCGAGGTGCCGTTGGCGCCGGCCGCGCTAATGAAGCTGGGAACGCTGCGTTCGCCGTCGTCATAGCCGAACACGTCATGGCTGCCGCCGTCATAGGTATAGCCAAGCTCGCTGGTGGTCGCGGCGTCAAAGCCGATCGAGCCCTCGACCTCGAAAAAGCCGTCACGCGGGGCAACACGGGTGGTGATATTGATCGCGCCGCCGCCGAACTCGCCGGGATAGTTGGCCGAGTAGCTTTTCTGGACCAGCGCCGACCCGACGATGTTCGTCGGGAACAGGTCGAGCGGCACCACGCGGCGCAGCGGTTCCGGGCTGGGAAGCGGCAGGCCGTTGAGCAGCGATGAGGAATAGCGATCGCCAAGGCCGCGCACGAAGACGAAACCGTTACCGACGACGCTGAGGCCGGTGACGCGGGTGAGGGCGCCGGCGATATCGCCTTCGCCCGAGCGCGCGATATCCGCGCTCGACAGCACCGACACGACCTGCGGGGTCGCCTTGATGACATTGGGGATGTTGCGGCCGATGACCACGATTTCATCGCTGGTGTCGCCAGCGCCGGGAGCGGAGATTTCGACCTCTTCCTCGTCGGTCTGCGGGGCTCCGGCCTCCTGCGGCGCGGCCTCTGCGGTCGCATCCTGCGCAGCTTGCGCAAGTGCATGCGGTGCGACGAGTTGCGAGGTCAGAAGCAGCAGACTCCCGAATGCGGTGCTCTTTTTCATCTGGTGACGTCCGTTTTCAGAGGCTGGCGTTTGCAGAGGTCCCGCCAAGGAAAACCGGAACCGGCGGCCCCTTTTCCGCCGGTTCCGGTAGTCGATCACGCTGCGATCAGCTGATCGGAACGGTGGTGCAGGCGCTGCCCGCCGCGCCGAAGTTCGCGCGGTTCGAGTTGCAGGTCCAACCCTGGTACCAGGTGTCGCTCGGCCCGCTGATCGCGCCGATATAGCTGGTGTTAACCAGGAACGAGGTGCCCGACGGGTTGAGCGTCGACGCGTTGAACGCGGTCACGCCCGCTGCGCCGGTGCCGGGCAGATAGCCCGAGGTCAGCGCGTTGGCCGCAGTGCCGGTCTTGACGTTGTTGGTACCCGCATCGACCAGTGCTTCCTGCTCGGCGTTGGTCACGGTGATGCTGTTGACCGCAGTTTCGGCCGACAGGGCCCCGGTGCAGGCGAAGTAGTTCGAACGGAACACCGGAGGACCCTGCTCGTCGATCGCCGCGTTGGCAGCGCGGATCGTCGATTTGCCGCCATTGTCGGTGGTGCCGGCAAGGACGTTGAGGCACGGACGGCCCGACACGAAGATGCCGTTGACGAAGGTGAAGTCCGCACCGCCGCGCAGGCGCAGACCGGCGTTGGTGCCGGTGCTGGTGTGCACGAAGGTGAAGTTCGCGATGCGGCCATTCTGACGCGGGGTCGCGTCTTCGTTGTTGTTGGAGTCGATCTCCATCACATAGTTGTCGCTGGTGGCGTTGCCCGGCTTCTGGATCGCGATCGCGAACTGAATGAAGCCCTTCCAACCCACATCCGTATCGATGCTGTCGTCATCGGCGCCGGTGACAACCCAGTAACGGCCATTGTGCGTGCCGCCGAAGATTTCGATGCCGTCGTCCGAGCTGTTGTGGATCTGGATATACTCAAGGCGCGTGCCGCTGCCGACGCCGCCGGTGGTGACACCCTGAAGCTCGTTGGCCGGGCTGATCACCGTGCCCGAATAACGGACCTGAACGTAGCGCATCACGCCCGAATTGTCGCCCGGGGTCGCGCCGCCGTACAGTGCGTTGCCGGTGCCTTCGACGACGTTCTCGCAGTTGGCCGAACCGCCGGTCACGCCCGACAGGTTGCAGTTCGAGATCGGCGCGCGGCCGGCGAGGATGATGCCGCCCCACAGGCCCTGCGATTCGTCGGTCACGCCGCCGGTCAGGTTCTGCTGCGCGGTGAAGATGATCGGCTGGCTCGCCGTACCTTCGGCCGCGATGGTCGAGCCGCGATTGACGACGAGGAAGTCGTTGTCCGAGTTGGTCGTGTTCGCATAGACGATCACGCCCGGCTGAATGGTCAGGTTGCCGGCGGTGCCCGCAGTGCCCGCGCCACCGCGATCCACACCCACATCGACGCGGCCGTTGATCTCATAGGCAACGCCCGGGAGCTTCTGCAGCGTCAGGCTGGTGATCAGCGCCGGCAGGCGGCAACCGCGGAAGCTGCCGACGACGCCGGCATCGGTGGTGCCGGTGGGGCAGCTTGCAGCCGGTGTACCGGGCGCAGGCGTCGGCGACGGGGTCGGCGACGGAGCCGGCGCAGGAGCCGGCGCGGGGACGACGATCACGCCTTCGCCGGGCGAGGCAACGCTGGATGCGCCGTCGCAAGCGGCGAGCGTGGCGCCCGCGACGCTGGTCATCAGGATGAGGCTGATACGCTTGAAGTCGGCCATGAATTTCTCCGTTCCGGTCGATCCCGGTTTGCAGGATGATGGGCGAGCGCCCTGGATCGACTCGGAACATGCCCCCTGCCGATCACGAGGCTCGCGCTAGGCTGCGTCCGTGACGGTGGGATGGGATTCGCAAGAAACTTCGGTGACTGTGCGATGACGCTTTTGTGACCCGCGTTACAGATGCGTGACAAATACGGGCACCTTACTCACTCAAGTAATTGATCTATAACGGTTAGTGCCTGCGGTCGCGAAGCGCGAGGTGTGGCGGTGACCACGGCTGGCTAGCACGAGGGGCATCCGAATGTTGCTGCGTCGCAACAGCCCGCCCAGCGTGACTCGGCCGATCAGGGACCACCCAGCACCGAAACGCAAAAGGCCCGCCGGCAATGCCGACGGGCCTTTGGGAATGGTGGGCGCGGCTGGGATTGAACCAGCGACCCCTGCGGTGTGAACACAGTGCTCTACCACTGAGCTACGCGCCCGATACCGGATCGCCCCGAAAGGCTTTTCCAGCGGCTCCGACGGATCGGAACTCCCCGAAACGGTCCGGGGAGCGGAGCCTCTAAGGGGACGGAACCGGCTTGTCCAGCCCCGTCGCGCCCCTTTTAGTTGACTGCGTCCTTGAGGCCTTTGCCGGCCTTGAACTTCGGCTGTGACGACGCCTTGATCGTCATCGGCTCGCCGGTGCGCGGGTTGCGGCCGGTCGACGCCTTGCGCTTCGACACCGAGAACGTGCCGAACCCGACGAGGCGGACTTCGTCGCCCTTCTTAAGCGCCGCGGTGACCGCGTCGAACACGGCCTCGACAGCCTTGCTGGCGTCCCCCTTGCCGAGGCCAGCGGTGTCAGCGACCGTGGCGATCAGTTCCTGTTTGTTCATGCCCTTTGAACCCCTGCTTTTATTGTTAGGCGTGTTTTGAAAATCGCTCGGCGGCAAAGCGCCGGTGGGACAGCAAAACGCGTCCGCGCCTCGCTGTAAAGCGGAAAGCGGTGCAATGACGGGCAAAGCGCGGAAAAAGTGACTCTATCCGCGCTCAACCATCAGTGACGCAGCGGATCAGGCGTCGCTGCCGGCGGCAACACCGCCAGATCCTCAGCCTCGGTCCATTCGATCGCGGTCAACGGCTCAGTCAGCGCGAGCTTGAGCACCTCATCGACATGCGCGACCGGAATGATCGTCAGGCCCTCACGGATATTCGCGGGAATCTCTGCCAGATCCTTCTCATTCTCCGCCGGGATCAGCACCGTGGTGATCCCGCCACGCAGCGCAGCGAGCAGCTTTTCCTTGAGGCCGCCGATCGGCAGCACGCGGCCGCGCAGCGTGACTTCACCCGTCATCGCCACATCCTTGCGCACCGGCACGCCAGTCAGGGTCGAGACGATCGAGGTGACCAGACCGATGCCCGCCGACGGTCCGTCCTTGGGCACTGCGCCTTCGGGCAGATGGACGTGGATGTCCTTGCGCGCGAAGATGCTCGGCTTGATGCCGTAGCTGGGACTGCGCGCGCGGATGAAGCTGAACGCCGCCTCGACGCTCTCCTTCATCACGTCGCCGATCTTGCCGGTCGTCTTGATCGCACCCTTGCCAGGCACGGTGACGCTTTCGATCGTCAGCAATTCGCCGCCGACTTCGGTCCAGGCCAGCCCGGTGACGGCGCCGATCTGATGCTCCTCTTCGCCGATGCCAAAGCGATACTTCCGCACGCCCGCGAACTCATGGAGGTTTTCGGGCGTCACGATGACGCTCTCGACCTTGCCCTCAAGGATGCGGCGCAGCGCCTTGCGCGCGAGCTTGGCGATCTCACGCTCCAGCGTACGCACGCCCGCCTCACGCGTGTAATAGCGGATCAGGTCGCGCAGCCCGCCCTCGGTCAGTTCGAACTCGCCGTCCTTAAGGCCGTGCGCGTCGATCTGCTTGGCGATCAGATGGCCCTTGGCGATCTCGACCTTTTCATCCTCGGTGTAACCCTCGAGCCGGATGATCTCCATGCGGTCGAGCAACGGCTGGGGCAGGTTCAGCGAGTTCGCCGTGGTCACGAACATGATGTCTGACAGGTCGACATCGATCTCGAGATAATGATCCTGGAACTTGCCGTTCTGCTCCGGGTCGAGCACCTCGAGCAGCGCCGAAGCGGGATCGCCGCGGAAATCCTGACCGAGCTTGTCGATCTCATCGAGCAGGAACAGCGGGTTGCTGGTGCCGGCCTTTTTGAGGTTGGTGACGATCTTGCCCGGCAGCGAGCCGATATAGGTGCGGCGGTGGCCGCGAATCTCGGCCTCGTCGCGCACACCGCCGAGCGATTGGCGGATGAACTCGCGCCCGGTCGCCTTGGCGATCGACTTGCCGAGGCTGGTCTTACCGACGCCGGGAGGGCCGACGAGGCACAGGATCGGTCCCTTGAGCTTGTTGGTGCGCGCCTGCACCGCAAGATACTCGATGATCCGGTCCTTGACCTTTTCCAAGCCATAATGATCCGCGTCGAGCACCCCTTCGGCCTCGACCAGATCCTTTTTCAGCTTCGACTTCTTGCCCCAGGGCAAGCCCAGCAGCACATCGAGATAGTTGCGCACGACGGTCGCCTCTGCGCTCATCGGCGCCATGGTCTTGAGCTTCTTGAGCTCAGCCTGCGCCTTGCCGCGCGCTTCCTTGGACAGCTTGAGCGTGGCGATCTTCTGGGTCAGCTCGGCGACCTCGTCACCCTCGCCTTCCTCGCCCTCATTACCCAGCTCGCGCTGGATCGCCTTGAGCTGTTCGTTGAGATAATATTCGCGTTGGGTCTTCTCCATCTGGCGCTTCACGCGCGAGCGGATCTTCTTTTCGACCTGCAGCACACCCAGTTCGCCCTCCATGAAGGCGAACACCATTTCGAGGCGCTTCTGGGGATCGTCCTCGACCAGCAGGCTCTGCTTGTCGGCGACCTTGACCGCGATGTTGCCCGCGACCGCATCGGCGAGGCGCGAGGCTTCTTCGATCTCGCCGAGCTGGACGGCGGTTTCAGCGGGCAGCTTGCGGTTGAGCTTGGCGTAATTCTCGAACTGCTCGACGACCGAGCGCATCAGCGCCTGAACCTGCGTCCCTTCGGCCGGCTTCTGCTCAACCGGGGTCACGGTGGCGGTGAGATAGCCGTCCTTCTCCGCCATCGTCTCGAGCTTGCCGCGCTCCTTGCCCGCGACCAGCACGCGCACGGTGCCATCGGGCAGCTTGAGCAGCTGCATCACCTCGGCCGACACGCCGGTGTCGTACAGGTCGTCGCGGCCGGGATCGTCATTGGCCGGATCGAGCTGGGCGACGAGGAAAATTTCCTTGTCGTCGGCCATCGCCGCCTCAAGGGCAGCGACCGACTTGTCGCGCCCGACGAACAGCGGCACGATCATATGCGGGAACACGACGATGTCGCGCAGCGGCAGGACTGGATAGGAAGACTTCATGAACACTCCGGTGCTGCCCACAGGGGACAGATTCGTCCAACTATATGGGGATCGCGCGCATCGCATCAATGCAGTGTTTGCCGCGCTTGCGCTGATCGCCCTCCCCGCGCCGGCGCTGGCGCAAAAGGGCGAGCCGCCGATCACCGCGCTGACCGAGCGATCCGGCGGCGAGATCGAGCCCGAGCGGGCGGCGTTGCGGTTGGAGCATGTCGATCTCGACCTGGAGGTGGACGCGGCACGCAAATATCTGGCGGGGACCGCGACACTGACGCTGAGCACCAGCATGCGACAGACGCGGCTGCTGATCGATCTCGACAAGAATTTCCATGTCTCTGCGGTGGCGATCGACGGAAAGCCGCTTGCCAAAGGTGCATGGCGCAATCCCGAGGGGCGTTTGACCATCGACCTTCCAACGCCCGTTGCGGCGGGCGGCAAGGTCATCGCGCGCATCGCCTATGCCGGGCGACCGCACGAGGCGGTGAACGCACCGTGGGACGACGGTTTCGTCTGGTCGAGCTGGCAGGGCAAGCCGTGGGTGGCGACCACGGCACAGGGCTATGGCTGCGACCTGTTCTGGCCGTGCCTCGATTTCCCGGCTGGCGAAGTTCCGTCAATGCGGATCGGGATCATCGCGCCCGACGGGGTGTCCGCGATCTCCAACGGCGTTCTGCGCTCGATCGACCCGATGAAGGGGGGCGTGCGCCGCTGGAACTGGGAAGCGAAGACCATCAACCCCTATCTCGTTGCGATCAACATCGGCCCGTATCGCGAGATCAAGGGCGGCTACGCCAGCAAGTTCGGGAACAGCGTGCCGCTGCACCTGTGGCACCTGACGGGGAAGGACAAGCAGGCCGCCGGGCTGTTTGCCGAATTCGCGCCGACGCTCGATTTCTACGAAGCGATGATCGGCCCCTTCCCGTTCGCGCATGAGAAGCTGGGCGTGGTCGAGACGCCGCATCTGGGCATGGAGCATCAGACGGTTAACGCCTATGGCAACGACTATCGCAAGGACGCGACCGGGTTCGACTGGCTGTTCCACCACGAGCTGGCGCATGAATGGTTCGGCAACCAGATGACCGCCGCCGATTGGGACGATTTCTGGCTGCACGAGGGCTATGGCCAGTACATGCAGCCGCTATACGGCCAGTGGCGCGAGGGGGAGGCGCGCTATGCCGCGATGATGGCGGAGCAGCGCAAGGGCATCCTCAATCGCCAGCCTTTGGTGTCGGGCCGGTTGCGCACCTCGGACGAGGTGTATCAGCTCGAAAAGGGCGGCCCGGGCACGGATATCTACTACAAGGGCGCGTGGGTACTGCACACGCTGCGCTACCTGATCGGCGACGCGGCGTTTTTCGATGCGACGCGGCGGCTGGTCTATGGTCGGTCTGACCCGAAGCCGGGCAATTTCAAGCCGCGCTTTGCGACGACGCCGGAGTTCGAGACGTTGATGAACGCCGCCGCAGGGCGCGACCTTGGATGGTTTTACCGCGTCTATCTCCGCTCGGCGGCGTTGCCGGAGCTGGTGGAAACGCGTGATGGCGACCGGCTGACGCTGGAGTGGAAGGTGCCGGGCGCAGGCCCCTTCCCGCTCCCGGTCGAGGTTCAGATCGACGGCGTGGTCCAGCGGGTCGCGATGGACGCTGGACGCGCAACCATCGCGGTCCCGGCCAGCGCCCATGTTGTGATCGACCCGATGGCCCGCCTCCTGCGCCGCAGCCCCGCGATCGAGGCGATGCAGGCGCCGCGTTAGGGACTATTCCACCAGCAAATGCGCGTCACCGACGCGCAGCTGGTTCCGGCCCGAGCGCTTCGCGGCGTAGAGCGCCGCATCGGCACGTGCCATCGCCAGCGAAAGCGGTTCGCCCTCGATCGCGACGACGCCGCCCGAACAGGTCACTGCCGCGCCATCGGGCCGTTCGATCAGGCCGTTGCCGAGTCGACGGGCGATGCGCTGAAGGATCGCGGCAGCCTCACCCTCTTCGGTGGCGGGGAAGAACACCGCAAACTCCTCCCCACCCCAGCGCCCGACGCAATCCGCCTTGCGCACGCCGCGGGCGAGGTAGGCGGCGAAATCCTGTAGGATTGCATCGCCCGCATCATGGCCGAACTGGTCGTTGATCGACTTGAACTTATCGAGGTCGAGCAGCGCGATCGCGCCCTCGCCCGCCGCCTCTGCCCGCGCAAGAAAGCCGCGTCGGTTGAGCAGGCCGGTCAGCGGATCACGATGCGCGGCCATGTCGAGTGCAGCCACCCGGACCTTGGTCGCCTCGCTCGCGCGGGTCACCCCGGCGAGGAGTTCGGTCAGCATGTCGCCATCGCTGACCGCTTCCAGCGCCTCGGCCTGTTCGCGTTCCAGCGACTGCACGGCGTCCGTCGCCGTGCGCACCGGGGCGAGCAGCCCGTCGATCCCGATCAGGGTGAAGACCGTCCCGATCAACGTCGCGCCGAGGACAACGCCGAGGTCGGGCCAGTCGATCATGCCGCTGGTGAATTGCCAGCCGGCAAAGGTCAGCAGCGGGATGTGCGTGCCGATGAAGCAGATGGTGAACATCCGCAGCCGCAGGCTGGAGGGGAACAGGAACCGCGTCGCATTGTAAAACCGCAAGATTTCCTCCTGACACCCGCCCCGGGAGCAAGAGGAAAGCGTTAGGCCGGGTTAAGCAGTTGAAAACGAAATTGGTTAAAGCTGTGGATTATGCGGGTTTCGGTCATTTGCGCTGATAGACGCGGACATGGTCGATCTCGAACCGGATCGGAAAGATCGCGTCGTCGACCTCACCACCCATCGCCCCGCCGATCGCCAGGTTGAGCAGCAGATATTGCGGCTGATCGAACGGCCATTGCGCCGCGCCGCTCCCGGCATTGCGATAGCGATGATAAGCCTTGCCATCGACCGCGAAGCTGATCGCATCGGGCGTCCAGACGATCTGATAATCGTGAAATGCGGTGCAGGTGTCCTCGACCCGGATCTTGCCGCCATTGCCATAGGTGCCGGCGGTCGAACGGGTGTGGATCGTTCCGAACACGTCGCCCGGCGTCTTGCCGACATGCTCCATGATGTCGATCTCCCCCCCATCGGGCCAGTTGGCGGTGGCACCCAGCATCCAGATGGCGGGCCAGCTACCCTTGCCGCACGGCAGCTTCGCGCGCACCTCGATCATCCCATAGGTCCATTCCGCCTTACCCTTGGTGATCAGGCGCGCGGATGTGTAGCGCTGTCCGCCATGGTCGGGGCGGTCGGTGAGGGACTCGCGGCGCGCGGTGATGATGAGGCGGCCATTCTCGACCCGCGCATTCTCCGCCCGATCGGCCGCGTAATATTGCAGTTCGTTATTATACCAGCCGGCCTTGTTCGCGTGGGTGTCCCAGCTCCATTTCGTCGCGTCCGGCAACCCGTCGCGGTCGAACTCGTCCGCCCAGACGAGCTGATAGCGGGGCGCGGCAGGTTCGGCCTGTCCCGAGAGTGCGACCAGCGCGGCCATCAGCGATACGGTTCGGGTTGGGTGAAAGGACATGCGGCTGCTCCCCGGTTATTGGTCCTATATTGATTCTGTAGATGTAATGATGAATGATGCAATCTCAGGATCGAGAGGGGGAGCGGATGAGGACCATGATCGCACTATTGCTGCTCAGTGCAGCGACGCCCGTGATGGCGGGGCAATCCGCCAAGGAGCCTGTGGTGCTCAACGAACCGAGCGCCAACTGGGCCGTCCATGGGCCGGGACAGACGCATAAGGGGCGCAAGGATGCGGCCGTGCAGGGCGGCGGCGCGATGCGGGTGACCATCCCGGCCAAGCCGACCAACCCATGGGACATCGGCGCCTCATCGCCGATCAAGGGGGCCATCGCCAAGGGCGACCGGCTGGTCCTCGCATTCTGGGCGCGGCTTGCCGAGGGCGGCGCGGAGGGCCGGACGACGATCTCCGGAACGATCCAACAGGCGTCGGCGCCCTATGGCGCGATCGTCACCGGATCGGTCGAACTGACCGCCGAATGGAAGCTGGTGCATATCGAGGGCGTTGCTGCGGGCGACTATCCGGCCGGGGCGGCGAATGTCGCGCTGACGCTGGGCGGCGCCGCGCACACCATCGACCTTGGCCCGGTGTTCGTCCTCAAGAGCAGCTGAACGAAAACGGGCGCCGGTTGCCCGGCGCCCGTATCATTCGCGTGCAGGGTCGCTGATCAGGCGGCGCCGCCCGCCTTCTTCTTTTCGGCGGCATAGACGCGCACCGGATCCTTCGACCCCGCGACCACGTCCTTGTCGATCATCACTTCGTCCACCCCGTCCATGCCGGGCAGGTCGAACATGGTGTCGAGCAGAATGCCCTCAAGGATCGAGCGGAGGCCGCGTGCGCCGGTCTTGCGCTCGATCGCCTTTTTGGAGACCGAAACCAGCGCATCGTCGGTGAAGGAGAGCTTCACATTCTCCATCTCGAACAGCTTCTGATACTGTTTCACCAGCGCGTTCTTCGGCTCGGTCAGGATCTTGATCAGCGCATCGACGTCGAGATCCTCGAGCGTCGCAACCACCGGAAGGCGGCCGACGAATTCGGGGATCAGGCCGAACTTGAGCAGATCTTCCGGCTCGGTCTGGCGCAGCGTCTCACCCGTGCGGCGCTCCTCCGGCGCGGCGACATAGGCGCCGAAGCCGATCGACTTGCCCTGAAGGCGGTCACCGATAATCTTCTCAAGCCCGCTGAACGCACCCCCGCAGATGAACAGGATGTTGGTCGTGTCGACCTGCAGGAACTCCTGCTGCGGATGCTTGCGGCCGCCCTGCGGAGGAACCGACGCGGTGGTGCCTTCCATCAGCTTGAGCAGCGCCTGCTGAACGCCCTCACCGGACACGTCGCGGGTGATCGACGGGTTCTCCGCCTTGCGGCTGATCTTGTCGATCTCGTCGATATAGACGATGCCGCGCTGTGCCCGCTCGACGTTGTAATCCGACGCCTGGAGCAGCTTGAGGATGATGTTCTCGACATCCTCGCCGACATAGCCAGCTTCGGTCAGCGTGGTCGCGTCAGCCATCGTGAACGGCACGTCGAGGATGCGTGCGAGCGTCTGGGCAAGCAACGTCTTGCCGCAGCCGGTCGGGCCGACGAGCAGGATGTTGGACTTGCTCAGCTCGACATCGGCACCCTTGGCACCGTGGTTGAGCCGCTTGTAGTGGTTGTGCACCGCCACCGAGAGGACGCGCTTCGCCCGCTTCTGCCCGATGACATAATCGTCCAGCACGTCGCAGATTTCCTGCGGGGTCGGGACGCCACCGTCCTTCTTGCTGACCAGTGCCGACTTGGTCTCTTCACGAATGATATCGTTGCAGAGTTCAACGCACTCGTCGCAGATGAACACGGTGGGGCCAGCGATCAGCTTGCGCACTTCGTGCTGCGACTTGCCGCAGAACGAGCAGTAGAGCGTGCTTTTCGAATCGCCGCCGCTGAGCTTCGTCATTCAGTCTTCCTTTGCGTGCCGGGCCGATTACGCAGCCCGGCATCCTACACCCGGGACAGTTCCCGGCAATCCAATTTCGCCTGTTACCCCGGCAAGGGTGAGCGTCAGCTTAAGACGCCGCGCCGTCGGTGTCAGCCGGTTGCGGGCGCTTTTCGTACACTTCATCGACCAGGCCGAACGCCTTGGCCTCATCGGCCTCAAGGAAGGTGTCGCGATCCATCGCCGATTCGATCCGCTCCAGCGGCTGGCCGGTGTACTTGACGTACAGGCCGTTCATCCGATCCTTGATGCGCTGGATTTCCTTGGCCTGGATCTGGATGTCAGATGCCATGCCCTGCGCCCCGCCCGAAGGCTGGTGGATCATGATGCGTGCGTTGGTCAGCGCGACGCGCAGCCCCGGCTCACCCGCGGCGAGCAGGAAGCTGCCCATCGACGCGGCCTGGCCGATGCACACCGTGCCGACGCGCGGACGGATATACTGCATGGTGTCGTGGATCGCCATGCCGGCGGTCACCACGCCACCCGGCGAGTTGATGTACATCCAGATGTCCTTCTTCGGGTTCTCGGACTCGAGGAAGAGCAGCTGGGCGGTGATCAGCGAGGCCATATGGTCCTCAACCCCGCCGGTGATGAAGATGATCCGCTCGCGCAGCAGGCGCGAGAAGATGTCGAAGCTGCGCTCGCCACGGCTCGACTGTTCAATGACAATCGGCACCAGCGCATTGGTGATGGGGTCGCGCGTAAAGCCGTCGGGGGTCAGGTTACCGGCAAGGGGGTGCATGTGGGATGTTCTCGTCAAATCTGTTTTTGCCCAGCGACTACATCGGCGCTCGCATCGCGCGGCGCAAGGGGGGAAGAGGGTGAACGGGGGAGCGTGGGGGGCGCAGCAACCATTTCTGAACCCTTGTCTGTCACGGTCGATCCGAACCGGGAGTCGAAAGGGGCGCCGATGCGCCAGGATATGCGCACCATGATCGTTTTTGCCCTGCTCTACGCGGCATTCGCTGCCGTGGGGCTCGGGCCGCTGTTCGGTGCGGGTGGGTTCAACGATGCGACGTTTGGCATCGCGCTGGTCATTGCCATCGCATTGTTTCCCTTTACCGCCATCGTCCTGACGATGTTCTCCCACATCTTCCTCCGCGCACGCCGCGGGCGTGTCGCCGCCCCCGAAGTGGCGCGGCGCGCGGCTGAGCCGGCACCCGAGCGCGATCATTTCGACTTCGCCTTTGCCGCGTGGAACGGAATCGAGTCGTCCGAGGCAGTTGCCCGGCTGTCGCGTCGCCTGCATGCGCTCGATATCGCGCACCAGTTCACAGATGGTCAGATCAGCGTTAGCGAGGGGGAGGTCCGCTGGAAGGTCGCGCCCGTCGTCGGTGCGCTGCGGATCGCTGGCTGGGTCGAAGCGCCGAACCGCGAAACGCGCGCGATGATCGAGGCGGCGGTCGAGGAATTCCTGATCGACGAACTGGGCATCGCGCTGGAAAAGCTGGCGGCGTGACGTTCCGCTAGAGGTTCGCCGGGGATGGCTGCGCCAGATACGCCAGCCGCCGCATTTCCCGCCGGCCACGCACCACGGTATCGAGGATCAACCCCGCAAAGCTGCTGAGCGCCGCCAGAATCACGAGGCCAGTCGCGAGGATCGCGGTCGGGAAGCGCGGGACCAGCCCGGTTTCCATATAGGTCACCACCAGCGGCACGGCGAGCAACACCGCCAGCGCCGACAGCGCCACCGCGACGATGCCAAAGAACAGGATCGGCTTTTCGATCCGGTACAGCGTCAAAATGGTCCGCGCGATCCGCGCGCCGTCGCGATAGGTCGACAGCTTCGACGCCGAGCCCTCGGGTCGTGCGAGATAGCGGGTCTCCACCTCCCCCACCGGCATCTTGAGTTCGAGCGCGTGGACGCTGATCTCGGTCTCGATCTCGAACCCGGCGGACAGCACCGGGAAGCTCTTCACGAAGCGCCGTGAAAACACCCGATAGCCCGAGAAAATGTCGGTAAAGCTGCGCCCGAACAACCGCGCGAGCAGCCCGGTCATCGCGCGATTGCCGAGCACATGGCCGCGGCGATAGGCGTCGGCGGCTTCATGGATGCGGGTACCAACGACCATGTCGAGCCCCTCGCCTAGCATCTTCGCGATCATCGCCGGCGCGGCGGTTGCGTCATAGGTCGCGTCGCCATCGGCCATGACATAGATGTCGGCATCGACATCGGCGAACATGCGACGCACGACATTGCCCTTGCCTTGCATCCGCTCGGTACGGACGATCGCCCCCGCCGCACGCGCGACTTCGACCGTCCGGTCGGCGCTGTTGTTGTCATAGACATAGATCGCGGCAACAGGGAGCGCCGCGCGGAAACCCGCGACCGTCTGCGCGATCGCGGCTTCCTCGTTATAGCAGGGCAGGATTACTGCGATGCGCGGCTCGGTCACGCCATTCCCCACTACGTCACCCCGGACTTGTTCCGGGGTCCACCGGGAGGCTGAGCGGATCGCGAGAGCCTCTAGCGCTCAGTGTGCGGCACCGTGGACCCCGGCACAACCCGTTAAGGGCGGGCCGGGGTCCCGATGAGTCAGCGGATTCAATCCGCCTTCTTCTTCGCAGGAGCCTTCTTCTTCGGCGCTTCAGCCTCCGCGTCGTCAGCCTTGGCGGCCTTCTTGGCCGGGGCCTTCTTCGCAGGCGCTTCGGCGTCCTCGGCCGGAGCCTCTTCCGCCTTGGCCTTCGCCTTCTTCGCCGGCTTCACGTCTTCGGCAGCGGGCTCAGCGGCGGGCTCGTCGGCCTTCTTCGCCTTGGCCTTCTTCGCGGGCTTGTGGTCGTGATCATGGTCGTGGTTGCAGTCCGGGCCATGGACGTGCGGCACCGCGCCTTCCTCGCTCTCGATCGCAGCTTCCAGCTCCTCGCGGGTCACTTCGCGCTCGCTGATTTCGGCGGTGCCGAACAGGAAGTCGACGACCTTGTCCTCATAGAGCGGGGCGCGCAGCTGGGCGGCGGCCATCGGCTCCTGCTGGATATACTGGAAGAAGCGCTGCTGGTCTTCCGGGCGATACTGCTGTGCCGCCTGAGCGATCAGGCGGTTCATTTCCGCCTGGGTCACTTCAACGCCATTCGCCTGGCCGATTTCCGACAGCAACAGGCCAAGGCGCACGCGGCGCTCGGCAATAGCGCGGTAATCGCCGACTTCCTTTTCGAGATCGGCCTTCGCCGCTTCGGGATCTTCCTCATGGCCGGCTTCGTGCTGAAGCTGCGCCCAGATCTGCTGGAACTCGGCTTCGACCATCGACGGCGGGACCGGGAAGTCATGGCCAGCGGCGAGCTGATCGAGCAGCTTGCGCTTCATGTACGTGCGCGTGAGGCCGCCGGTCTCATTCTCCATCTGGCCGCGCAGGATGCCGCGCAGCTGATCGAGGCTCTCAAGGCCGAGATTCTTGGCAAGGTCTTCGTCGACCTTCACTTCGCCCGAAACCTTCACCGCGGTGATCTTGAGGTCGAACGTCGCCGGCTTGCCGGCCAGCGTGTCGACGCCGTAATCCTCGGGGAAGTTCACTTCGATCTGCTTTTCATCGCCAGCCTTCACGCCGACGATTTGGTCCTCGAAGCCCGGGATCAGACGGCCCGAGCCGATTTCGATCGCCATGCCCTCGCCGGTGCCGCCATCAAATGCGACGCCGTCGACCTTGCCGACGAAATCCATCGTGACCTGGTCGCCCTGCTTCGCCTTATAGCTAGCCTTGGCGTCTTCCCATGACTTTTGCTGACCGGCGATCTGCATGATCTGCGCATCGACCGCTTCGTCGCTGACCGGGACGATCAGACGCTCAAGCTTCAGGCCGTCGATCGACGGGGTGGGAACGTCGGGCAGGACTTCCAGCTCGACCTTCACCTCGGCGTCGCTGCCCGGAGCGAATTCGCCCTCGAGGCTCACCGACGGCTGCATCGCAGGACGCAGCTTGTGCTCGGCGATCAGCTTCTGCACGCCTTCCTGAATCGTCGTGTTCAGCGCGTCCTGGGTCAGCGCCTCACCGTGCATCTTGCGGACCAGGTTGGTCGGCACCTTGCCGGGGCGGAAGCCGGGCATGCGAATCTGCGGGGCCACGCGCTTCACTTCGGCATCGACGCGGCTGTCGATATCCTTGGCGGTGATTTTCAGGGTGTAGGCGCGCTTGAGGCCTTCGTTCAACGTCTCAACGGTCTGCATTCTAACGGGCTTCCTGCTCTGGAAGTGGAATCGGTATCGCGGCATCCACCATGCGCGCCGGGCGGAAACTGGTGCGGGCGAAGGGACTCGAACCCCCACATCTTTCGATACTGGTACCTAAAACCAGCGCGTCTACCAGTTCCGCCACGCCCGCATTCAGGACACCGCAGGTCGGGCGCGTCTATAGCAATGCAGGTGCCGGGGGCAAGGGCGATGCCGTTTATGGTGCAGAATCCCGCAAAAGCCGGGTCGAAACCCCGCTAAACCGGCCCCGAAAGGCCAATCCGCCACGCGTGCGGCGCGACCGGATGGGCCAGGATCAGGTCGCGGGGGCCGATCATCAACCCGTCACGCTCGGGCACGGCGGCCGCATCGGCGATCACCGCGAGCCGCCCGCGCCACCCGCGAAACCGCAGCCGCCCGACCGCAGCCAGGCTCTCGACGCCCGCGCGCACCGATATGATCAGCCAGTCCGCCTCAACCGCCTTGGGATCCTCGGCCAGCGTCGCGGCGCTGTCATAGGAGCGGACCCGATGGCGCTGCCCCGACAGCATCAGATACAGCGCCCGGCGCGACACATCGTCCGGATCGACCAGCGCGATCGCCAGTGCGGCGTCGACTTCATGTCCAGCAGAGGGATTGGGGGCAGGCTGATCCATTTGGACGCAACATGCCGCGCCCGCCCGCGCTTCGCCTTCCGGAAATATCCTTAGTTGTCGACGCTGAGCCCCGCCGCAAAGGCGATGCGCAGCGCTTCGGACAGGCTCCGCACCTCCAGCTTGGTCATCAGGTTGGCGCGATGCACCTCGACCGTGCGCGGCGAGATGCCCAGGTCATAGGCGATCGTCTTGTTCGGATTGCCGGCGACCAGCCCGCGCAGCACGTCACGCTCGCGAGCGGTCAGCGCAGCGATTCGCACCGCGGCCTCCTGCCCTTCCACCTCGGCATTGCCGGCGCGGCCGAGCCGTTCAAACCCGCGATCAAGCGCCGCGAGCAAAAGTGACTTTTCAAACGGCTTTTCGAGGAAGTCGAGCGCGCCCTGCTTCATCGCGGTCACGGCGGTTACGACGTCGCCATGGCCGGTCAGCACGATCACCGGGAGCGCGATGCCGCGCGCGTTCAGTTCGCGCTGGACCTCCAGCCCGTCCATCTCCGGCATGCGGATATCCAGCAGGATGCACCCGGGGTCGGGATGCCGCGCCTCCCGGAGGAATTCCACACCCGAGGAATAGGCACGGACGTCATAGCCCGAGGTCTTGAGCAGGAAGCTCGCCGAACGCCGCACGGCATCCTCGTCGTCGATCAGGTGGATCAGCGGCTTGTCGCTCATTCTTGGGTCTCCGCACTGGGAATGGTGAACCACAGGATCGTGCCGCCACCGGGACGTGGATCGGCGGCGATGCGCCCGCCATGTGCCTCGACGATCGTGCGGCAGATGGACAGGCCAAGGCCAAGGCCGTCGGGCTTGCTGGTGTTAAAAGCGTCGAACAGGCGCGGGCGGATCGCCGGGTCGATGCCGGGGCCGGTATCGCTGACCTCGACCCGGATCATGCCGTCGGGCTGGACGCGGGTGGCAATAGTGACGTCGCGCACCGGCATGTCCGCCAGCGCCTCGACCGCGTTTCGGATCAGATTGACCAGTACCTGCTGGATCTGGACCCGATCGACCAGCGCGAGGCGGGCATCGGGGTCGAGGTCCTTGAGGCCCCTCACCCCCCGCTCCCGCGCCCCGGTCATCGCGAGCCGGGTCGCGTCTTCGACCATCTGGGGCAGCGATTCGACGCGCTTCTCGACCTCGCCACGCGCGACGAACTCGCGCAGGCGGCGCACGATATTGCCTGCCCGCAGCGCCTCATTTGCCGATTCGGAAACCGCCTCGCCCAGCAACTCAAGGTCCGGCTCGCCCGCCGCGATCAGGTCTCGCGTCGCTTCCATATAGTTCGCAATCGCGGTCAGCGGCTGGTTGAGCTCATGCGCCAGCGTCGATGCCATCGTGCCCATCGCCGACACGCGCGAGACATGGACGAGTTCGGATTGCAGCTCCTTCATCTGCAGCTCGGCGCGCTGGCGTTCGGACAGGTCGCGGATGAAGCCGGTGAAGATGCGGTGCCCGGCGCTGCGGGCTTCGCCGACCGCGAGCTCCATCGGAAACTCGCTGCCATCGCGCCGCTTGCCGACCACGATGCGACCGATGCCGATGATCCGCCGCTCTCCGGTCCGGCAATAATGGTCGATATAGTCGTCGTGCCGCAGACGATCGCCATCGGGCATCATCATCGCGATGTTCCTGCCGACGACCTCCGCCTCAGCATAGCCGAACAGCCGTTCCGCCGCCGCGCTGAACGACAGCATCTGGCCGCGCTCGTCGATCACGATCATCGCATCGGGCACGGTCGCCAGGATCGAGCGGAGGTGCAACTCGCTCCGCGCGACCGCGGCTTCGGCGGCCTTGCGGTCGGTAATGTCCTCGATCGTCCCGCCAAAGCCGAGCAATGTGCCATCGTCGTCGCGCAGTGCGATGATCCGGGCATCCGCGGCGAACTCGGTCGCATCCTGCCGCCGCCGCCACCCTTCCTCGGCATAGCGACCATAGGTCACGGCGCGGTCGAGATCGTCGCGCGGCTTGCCGGCCGCGGCGTCGGCCTGTGAATAGAGCATCGCGACCGATTGCCCGACCGCAGCGCTGGCGGGATAGCCGAGCAGGATCTGCGCGCCGGGATTCCAGCTGCGGATAGTCCCGTCCGGATCGACCAGAAACTGCGCGCGATCGAGGTCGCTCGCGATGAACCGCGCGGCTAGCTTCTCGACATTGTCGCCGCTCATTTCCATTCCCCGCCTATGCCCCCGGCATCCGGGCAAAACCCATTGGGAAAACTACCAATGCAGTCGCGCGCCGCAATATCCGATGCCGCCGCCGCGCACCCATCGCGCAGATCGTATCGGGGAACTACCCATGAAAACCACCCATGTCCTCATCGGTGTGCTGGCCTGTGCGGCCGGTGTGCAGCCTGCAATCGCCAAGGAAGGCGATTTCCTTGTACGCGGTCGCGCCATCCTCGTCGCCCCGACCGAAAGCTCCGGCCCGGTGACCCCCGGCTTCCCTGGCAGCGAAGTCGGTGTCAGCAACAGCGTGATGCCGGAAGTCGATTTCACCTATATGCTGACCGACAATATCGGCGCGGAGCTGATCCTGGCGACGACCAAGCATGACGCGCAGGGCCGCGGCACGCTGTCGGGCTTTGACGAACTGGCCAGCACCTGGGTGCTGCCGCCGACGCTGACGCTGCAATATCATTTTGCGCCCGAAGCGAAGGTCCGCCCCTATGTCGGCGCAGGGGTGAACTACACCATCTTCTATTCGACCAAGGCGAGTGACGCGCTGGTGACCGCAATCGGCGCTACCGATGTCGAGTTGGACGACAGCTTCGGCTATGCGCTTCAAGCCGGGATCGACATCGACCTCAATGACAAGATGTTCCTCAACCTCGACGTCAAATATATCGACATGGACACCACCGCGCGGCTGCGCACCGGCGCGGTGACCAACACCGCGCGGGTCAGCATCGATCCAATCGTTGCCGGCGTCGGCGTCGGCTTTCGCTTCTAATGCAAGAAAGGGCGGCGAACCGGTTGGTTTGCCGCCCTTTTCTATTCTATTGATCCGGACCTAAACATTGGGTTCAAGCAGCAGCTTGGGCGGAAGATCGCCATAGCGCAGCACCGTCGCCCGCTCGCGCGCGGTTTGGCGGACGATCGACAGATGCTCCGCGACGAACCGCGCGTCGAGCCCCGGCACCACCGCATCGAAATGGACATGGTGGCAATCGGCAAGGCCGAAAGCGCGGGTCAGATAGGTGTCGAACGCCTGTTTGAGCGCGAGCCACTGTCCCCGCTCCTCCAGCCAGGGCCGCGTCGCTGCCGAGGTCGAGAAGATGATCAGGCGCTTGCCGCGCAGCACCGGGTTGGGCAGATGCGCCTTCAGCTCCTCGGGCGAGAAATCCGCGCCCATCACCCGATCGACATAGCCCTTGATCATCGCCGGCGGCATGCCGAACCAGATCGGATAGACGAGGACGATCGCGCTGGCGCCTTCGATTTGCGCGAGCGAAGTTGCGACATCGGGGCGCGGTTTGAAGCCGGGTCCGGGCAGTTCGTCGCGGCGGAGCAGCGGATCGAAGTTGCGCGCGTAAAGGTCGTCGACCTCGACCACCTGATGCAGGCTTTCGACCTCTTGCCGATAGGCGCGGACGATCGCGTGATTGAAGCTGTCGAGGCCGGGATGTCCAAGGACGACCAGGTGGCGCAGGCTTGCGGGATCGCGAGGCTCGGTCATCGGCGCTGCTCCTTCACTGCGCGAGGAAGACGGGATAGGGGCTGTTGTGCAGCAGGTCGCGTGTGACCCCGCCGAACAGCGTCTCGATCAGACGCGAATGGCCAAAGCCGCCCATCACGATCAGCGCAGGCTCGATCCGCAACGCCTGGGCTAGGATCTGCTGGCCGATGCGACCGGATTCGGCCTGTACGGCCATGATTTCCGGGCGGATGCCGTGGCGCGAGAGGTAGCTCGCCGCCAGTTCGGGCGGGTGCTTGATCGACCCGCGATCGATGCTGAGAATCCGCACTTCGCGAGCGAGCGCGAGGATCGGGATGGCGGCACGCAGCGCCGCGTCGGATTCGTCCGATCCATCCCACGCCACCAGCGCGGTTCCCTGAAGCGCGATCCCGCGCGTGGCGCTCGGCACCGCCAGCACCGGGCGGTTGAGGCGGAGCATCGACGCGACCACGCCATCCATGTCGCCGCCGGGAAATCCGTCGAACACGGTGTTGATGACGACAAGATCGGTCAGCGCGGTATGGCTGGCGAGACAGGAGGCAACGTCGCCCATGCACTCGGCAAGGGTCCAGGGGGCATCCTCGATCAACAGCCGCGCCTTGATCCGGGCGCGGTTATCGTCCTGCACCGCGAGTTCTTCGCTGATGTAGCTGGCGAGCGTCGTCGGCCCGATGACCGGGTCCTCCGCGATCGGGGGCATTGCGGTCACGTCGATCGCGATGAGGTGCCCATGGAGCCCGCGTACCAGGTCGAGCGCGGCCTGAAGCCGCGACTCCTGGCCGGCATCGGCGTGAATCAGTACGGCAACATTCTTCACAGCCCGTCTCCCGAGTTTCATGGGAGCAAGGCTAGGCCCCGTGGGCGGGGGTCACTATGAGGAGTGATACGTAGACGGATCAGACCGCCGCGCTGAACTGGCCGCGACTGACCGCGCGATAGCGGTCGAACGCGGCGGCGGCGAGGCGGGCATAGGGCGCGCCGGTTGGTGTGACTGCGATGCTCCACCCATCGCGAAGGATCACGCCCTGCTCTTCCAGTTCGTCGAGCAGCGCCGGGTCGTGGCAGAGCTGCTCCGCGGTGGTGCTGTGCCGCGCCGCGATCGCCGCGACATCGATCCGCCCGTCGCAGAGCAGGCGTTCGATCGCGTCGCCCGCCGCGGCATCATGGGCATCGCGCACCACGCCGCGAACGCCCGCCAGCTCGCCGGCCAGCACCGCCATGCGATAGCGACCGACATGCTTTTCATTCTGCACGATCGCACCATCGAACTGGCTGATCGCCGATGCGCCAAGGCCGATCAGCTTCGTGGCGCGATCGTCGGTGAAGCCCTGAAAATTGCGGCGGAGTGCCTCTGCCCGTGCTGCGACGGCGAGACTGTCATCGCGCCGGGCGAAATGGTCGAAGCCGATCGCGTCATATCCTGCCTCGACCCACAGATCATGGGCCAGCGCGCGCTGCCAGAAGCGCGCCTCTGCGCCGGGCAATTTGGTCGCGTCGATCTGCCGCTGGCGCGGAAGCATTGCGGGAAGGTGCGCATAGCCGAACATCGCGACGCGGTCAGGCGCCAGCCGTCGTGCGGCAGCGACCGTCGCGGCGATGTCGTCGAGCGTCTGACCGGGTAGGCCGTACATCAGATCGAGGTTGATGCGCTCGATCCCGGCGCTGCGCGCCTCGGCGATGGCTGAGGCGACCTTGGCGAAGGGCTGGATGCGACCAATCGCGGCCTGCACCAACGGCGCAAAGGTCTGCGCGCCGACGCTGATCCGCCCGATCCCGGCCCGTGCGAACGCATAGGCATGGGCGCGACCAAAGAAGCGCGGGTCGATTTCCGCTGCCCAGTCGGCGTCCGGCGCGATGTCGAAGCGCTGACGCAGCGTTCCGCAGATTTCGGCTAAAGCTGTTGGGCTCAGCGCATTGGGGCTGCCCCCGCCGAAATGCACCGCCGTCACCCGGCCCCGCATCCGCGCCGAAACCGTGGCGATCTCCGCCTCGATCGCGGCCCGATAGACGGCGAGCCGCTGCGGCCTCCCCACCGCCCCCGTGTTGCACCCGCAATACCAGCAGATCTGCTCGCAATAGGGGATGTGGAGGTAGAGCGAGACCGGCGTGCCCGGCGCAATGGCGTCGAGCGCGGCGGCCTGATCCCGCGCCCCCACCGCCGGTCCGAACTCGGCAGCGGTGGGGTAGCTGGTGTAGCGGGGCACCGCACGGGCGGCGAGCGCGGGCAGGTAACGGTGGGTCACCGGTTCAGCCTTCGACGATCTGGTCTTCGGACGGCGGCGAATGGAACTCGTGCCAGATGCCGTTGAGCACGGCGACGGCGACGGCCAGCGTCACGCCGAGGATCCAGGCGAAATACCACATGGCGGCTTCCTTTCGATCAATAGAAATCGGGGTTGGTGCGGACCTGTTCGATCGTCACTCGACCGAACAGCACGCGATAGACCCACGCGGTGTAGAGCAGGATGATCGGCAGAAAGACGAGCGTGACGCCCAGCATGATGAACAGCGTGGTGTGGCTGGACGATGCGTTCCACACGGTCAGGCTTGAGGTCGGATCGATCGCGCTGGGCAGGATGAATGGGAACATCGATAGACCGACGGTCCCGATGATCCCGACATTGGCGAGCGAAGAGCCAGCGAACACCAGCACGTCGCGGCGCGCGCGGATCCCTGCCAGCGCCACCAGCGGACCGACGAGCCCGATCAAAGGCGCGGCGATCATCCACGGATAGGCCGCATAATTGTCGAGCCAGGCGCCCGGCGCCGCGACCGCTCCGGCAAGGCGCGGGTTGGGCGGGCCGGCGGTGTCGATCACGCCTTCGACCCGGAAGCCAAGGCCGCCCCAGGCGACATAGAGGCCGCCAGCGAGGAACAGAACGACCGCAGCGACCGCCGCGACCTGCCCGATCACCCGCGCCCGATCGAGCACCGGCCCCTGCTCTGCCTTGAGCGACAGCCAGCCCGCGCCGTGGAGCACCAGCATCGCGACCGAGAGCAGCCCGGCGAGCAGGCTGAACGGCGTGAACAGGCCCAGCAGCGTGCCGTCATAGAAGGAGCGCAAGTCGCTATCGAGGCGGAAGGGCAGCCCGAGCAGGACGTTGCCAACCGCGACGCCGAACACCAACGCTGGCACAAAACCGCCGACGAACAGCGCCCAGTCCCAGCGCGACCGCCACTTCGGGTCCGGCCGCTTCGAGCGGTACTTGAACCCGACCGGCCGCAGGATCAGCGCGGCGAGGACGAGGAACATCGCAAGGTAGAAGCCGGAGAAGCTGACGGCGTAGACGAACGGCCAGGCGGCAAAGATCGCGCCGCCGCCGAGGATGAACCACACTTGGTTCCCCTCCCAGGTCGCGCCGACGGTGTTGATCACCATGCGGCGTTCTTCATCGGTCTTGGCAATCCAGGGCAGCAACGATGCGACGCCGAGGTCGAACCCGTCGGTGAGGGCAAATCCGATCAGCAGCACGCCCATCAGCAGCCACCAGATGACGCGGAGCGTCTCGTAATCGAGCGGTAGGGTCATGATTGGTCTCCTTGTCCCGCGCGGCTCATTCGGCCGCGACGGTCTGGAAGGGGTTGGGCGCGCCGGCGAGGACGATCGGCTCGGCTTCGGGAGCGCCATGCTCCGGGCCATGCTTGATCGCGCCGAGCATCAGCCGCACCTCGATTACCGCGAGCACGCCATAGATCAGAGTGAAGCCGATGATCGTCGTCCACACCTGCCCCACGGTCAGGCTGGATGCGGCGAGGAAGGTCGGCAGCACGCCTTCGACCGCCCAGGGCTGACGCCCGATCTCTGCGATCAGCCAGCCGGCCTGGATCGCAACCCATGGCAGCGGGATCACCCAGACTGCGGTGCGCAGGAACCATTTCCGGTCGAACTTGCGGCTATTGGCGAAGTAGAGCGCGGCACCGAAGAAGGCGATGAAGAAGAAGCCGAGCCCCGCCATGCCGCGGAACAGCCAGAACAGCACCGGCACGTTCGGAACGGTCGACCATGCCGCCTTGTCGATCGCGGCCGCATCGGCCTGACGCGGATCGGCGACATAGCGCTTGAGCAGCATCGCGTAGCCAAGATCGGCCTTGTTCCGCTCGAACTGCTCGCGCGCGGCGAGATTGGTGCGGTCGACCTTGAGCTTTTCCACCGCGTCATAGGCGTCGATGCCGCGAATGATGCGGACGCGGGCCTGTTCGACCAGCGGCGTGATGCCGGCGACCTCGCCGGTCAGGCTGCGGGTGGAAATGAGGCCCAGAACATAGGGGATCTTGACCTCGTACTTGGTCTCGCGCCCCTCATTCGACGGGATGCCGAAGATCGACAGGCCGGCTGGTGCAGGTTCGGTGTGCCAGGCGCCTTCGATCGCGGCGAGCTTCATCTTCTGGTTGTCGGTGAGCGCATAGCCGCTCTCGTCACCCAGCACGACGACCGACAGCGAAGAGGCCAGGCCAAACGCTGCCGCCACCGCGAAGCTGCGCTTGGCGAATTCGACGTGGCGACCCTTGAGCAGATACCAGGACGAGATGCCGAGCACGAAGACGGACGCGAGGACATAGCCGGCGCTGACGGTGTGGACGAACTTCGCCTGTGCGACGGGGTTGAACACCACCGCCATGAAGTCGACGACTTCCATCCGCATCGTTTCGGGATTGAAGCGCGAGCCAATCGGGTTCTGCATCCAGCCATTGGCGACGAGGATCCACACCGCCGACAGGTTCGTGCCAAGCGCGACCATGAAGGTCGTCAGCAGATGTTGCCGCTTGGACAATTTGTCCCAACCGAAGATCATCAGGCCGATAAAGGTTGCCTCAAGGAAAAACGCCATCAGCCCTTCGATCGCGAGCGGCGCGCCGAACACGTCGCCGACATAATGCGAGTAATAGGCCCAGTTCATGCCGAACTCGAATTCCATCGTGATGCCGGTGGCAACGCCGATCGCGAAGTTGATTCCGAACACTTTTCCCCAAAAACGCGTGATATCGCGCCAGATCGGGCGGTCGGTGATCACATAAACCGTCTCCATGATCACCAGCATGAAGGCGAGGCCGAGCGTCAGCGGCACGAACAGGAAGTGATACATTGCCGTGAGCGCGAACTGGAGCCGCGACAGCTCGACAACTGCCATATCTATCATCGTCATTTCCCCCCTTTTGCGGGACGTGTACCGCGCTGCCCTAGGTGGCGCGCTGGCATGCCGACATCGGGAATAGTACGGACTCGACCCGGCATCCGATTAGGCGGAAGGACCACCCATGCGAAAAGGCAGTCGCGCCGGAGGCTTCTGGCTTCTCGATATTGGTGGCGCTGCGGCCTTTGCCTGGGGGCTGGCGGCGGCCGTTTCCGCGTTGACCGACGGATCGACGCCGCTGACCGGCATTCTTGCAATGCTGGGCGGCGGCGGGATCCGTGCGCTGTCGGGCTTTGCCGCCCAGTCGCTCGCGATTCGTGAGGCGCAGCGCAGCGTCGCGCCGTTGCGCGCGCGGCTGCATCGCCGCCTGCTCGGCGAGCCGCTTCCCCGCGCCATCCCGATCGGCGAAAGTGCCGCGATCGCAATCGACCATGTCGACCGGATCGAGGCGCATGCCGCGCGATTCCTGCCCGTCCGGTATGCGGCGGCGATGGGGCCGCTGCTGGTCGCGGGTTGCGTCGCGCTCGCCAGCCCGATTGCAGCCGCGATCCTGATCGGGACGCTGATCCCGTTCATCCTTGGCATGATCCTGGCGGGCACGATGGCGCGCCGCGCCGCCGACGCCCAGCTCCGCGCGCTGGAGCAGCTGTCCGAGTTGTTCGTCGAACGGCTGCGCAGCCTGGCGATGATCCGGCATTTCGGCGCAGGCGAGCGGATCACGCGGCAGATCGGTGCCGCGACATCCGGCGTCGCGACACGCACGCTCGCGGTGCTGCGAATCGCGTTTCTCTCCAGCGCGGTGCTCGAGTTTTTCGCGGCGCTCTCGGTCGCTTTGGTTGCGGTCTATTGCGGGTTCAGCCTGCTCGGCATCCTGCCCTTCCCTGTCCCGGAGACGCTGACCTTTCGCGAGGCGCTGTTCGCGCTGGCGCTGGCGCCCGAATTCTACCTGCCGATGCGCAGGCTTGCCGCCGCCTATCATGAAAAGCAGTTGGGCGAGGCCGCACATGCGGTGGTCGATCCGCTCTGCGCGCCGCTGCCGGCATTAGCTGGCACGCCCGCTTCGTTTTCCGGGATCGAGGTCGCGGGCCTGGTCATCGCATGGCCCGGCGCGCGCATTGGCCCGGTGTCGTTCAGCCTTGGTAAGACCGGCATGGTCGCGCTCACCGGCCCGACGGGCAGCGGTAAGACCAGCGTGCTCGCCGCCTGCGCAGGACAGGTCGCCGCGTCGGAGGGCTCCGTGTCGGCCATCGCCGGGCCTGACATCGCCTGGGCGGCACAGCGCCCGCTGGTGGTGCCGGGCACGCTGCGCGACAACCTCGCGCTTGCCCGGCCCGATGCGCGCGATGCCGAAATTCTGGAGGTATGCCACCGCGTCGGGCTCGACCCGCTGCTCGCGGCGCGCGGCGGGCTGGACCTGCCACTCGATCACCGCGCGGCGGGATTGTCGGGGGGCGAGCTGCGCAGGCTTGGCCTCGCCCGCGCGCTGCTGTCGCACCGACCACTGCTGTTGTGTGACGAGCCGACCGCCGATCTCGATGCCGCCAGCGCCGCGCAGATCACGGCGTTGCTCAAGGAACTCGCCAAGACCCATGCGATTCTGGTCGTGACCCACGATATGGCGCTCACCGCGCATGCGCAGACGGAGGTGCGGCTGTGAGAGCAATGGACCACATCGCGGCGCAATTGGGGATCGGGCGTCGCGTCGGCCTTGGCTGGCCGTTGCTGCTGGCCGGGATCGCGGCGGCGGCATCGGTGGCGCTGCTCGGCATTTCGGGCTGGTTCCTGACCGGTTCGGCAATCGCTGGAGCGGGCGGATTGGCGGCGGTGACCGCGTTCAACTATTTGCTGCCCAGTGCCGCGATCCGCGCGCTCGCCATCGCGCGCACTGCGGCCCGTTATGGCGAGCGGCTGACCAGCCATAGTGCCGCGCTGACGGCGATGGCGGGGCTGCGCACGCGGCTGTTCGGCACGCTCGCCGCCGCTGACCCACGGAGTGCTCCGGATCTTGCCAGCGGTGAGGCCAGCGCGCGGCTGATCGACGATATCGAGGCGATCGAGGATCTGGTCGTGCGCCGCTCGGCGCTGCCCGGCGCACTGGTTGGCGGGGTGGTCGCGACGGGCTGTATCGCGTTGTCCGGGTGGCGCGCGGCGGTTGCGTTCGTCGTGCTTGCGGGGATCGGCCTGATCGTCGGTGCAGCGCTGGCGCGGCGAGTGAGCGCCGGCCCCGCCCGGGCCGCAGCGCAAGCGCGCGGTCGGGTGCGGGATCGCTATGTCGAACTGGCTGCGGCCCGGCCCGAGATCATCGCCTATGGGCTGGCCGATCGCGTGGAGGCAGCGCTGTCCGATGATCTCGCCGCGCTCGACGCGGCGCGGCGGTCACTCGCGCGGGGCGAAGCGGCGCTGAACGGGCTTGTCGCGCTATGGAGCGCGCTGCTGGCAGTCGTGATCTTGCTGGTCGCCGACAACGGTCCCGCGCTGGCAGCGTTGGCAGCGCTTGCCGCCTTTGCCGGAAGCGAGGCGCTCGCAATCCGGGTACGCAGTGCGTTGCGGGAGGCGGTGGTGGGTGAAGGACTGGCGCGTGTGGGGGCGCTGGCGGCCATCGCGCCTCAGCCCGCGCCGGAGCCGGGCGCTGCCGCCCTTCCACTCCGGATCGGGGACATCGACCTTGAACCGGGAGCGCGGCTCGTTGTCACGGGCGACTCTGGCAGCGGCAAGACCACACTGGTCGAGACGCTTGCCGGGCTGCGTTCCGCACCGCTCCCGCTCAGCGTCGGCGCGGCGCCGGTGGCACAGGCCGAAGCCTCAACTCTTGCGGCGCAATTCGCGCTCGCCCCGCAATCAGCGCAGCTGATCGCCGGCACGATCGGCGACAATCTCCGCCTTGCGCGGCCGGGAGTCGATGAAGCCGCGATGTGGGCCGCGCTGGACGTCGTTCGCCTCGCCGACCGCGTGCGCACCATGCCCGGCGGCCTCGACTGCCCGATCGGTGAGGGCGGCGGAACGCTGTCAGGCGGCGAACAGAAGCGCCTGTCGCTCGCCCGCGCTTTGCTGGCGAACCGCCCCTGGCTGATCGCGGACGAGCCCAGCGAAGGGCTCGACCCGGCGACCGAGGCCGAACTGGTCGCGCGGCTGGATGCGTGGCTGACGCAGACCGGCACCGGCCTGATCCTGGTGTCGCACCGCCCTGCCCCGCGCGCGCTGTGCCCGCAGTCGCTGGCGCTTACTCCGCAGCCTTGAGCGTCTTCTCGGCATCCGGCTCCGCCGCCGTGGCATGGCTGGCGAGCAGTTCGACCGGCGGCACGCTCTCGATCTCCCGCGCGCCGGTTTCGATATTATAGTCTCTGAGCTTGCGCGCCGACACGAGCGCGCGGCTTTCGAGCGAGCTGGCGAAGGCGTTGAAATTCTTGACCGCAGTGTTGAGCCCGCTGCCGACTGTACGCAGGTCGCCCAGCGCCTTGGCAAGGCGGTCGTAGAGTTCCTTGCCCAGCGCACCGATCTCGCGCGCATCCTTGGCCAGCATCTCCTGCCGCCACACCGCCGCCACCGTCCGCGCGATCGCGATCAAATTGGTCGGCGTCGCCAGCAGCACGCGCTTCTCGAACGCAAAGTCCCACAGCGCCGAGTCATGTTCCAGCGCAGCTGACAGGAAATGCTCGCCGGGCACGAACATGATCACATAGTCGGGTGCATCGTCGAACTGGTTCCAATAGGCCTTGTTGCCCAGCGCGTTGATATGGGTCTTCATCGATGCGGCGTGCGCGGCGAGGCCGATATTGCGCTCGCTTTCATCCACCGCCCCGAACGCATCCTGATAGGCGTTGAGCGATACCTTTGCATCGATCACCAGCGACTTGCCCCCCGGCACCCGCACGATCGCATCGGGGCGTAACCGCCCGCCATCCTCACCCGCGACGTTCACCTCCAGGTTGAAATCGGTGTGTTCGGCCAACCCGCACGTTTCCAGCACATTCTTCAACTGCTGCTCGCCCCAGCGCCCGCGCGACTTGGGGGCGTTGCGCAGCGAGTTGACGAGCTTCGCCGCCTCGCTGCTCACCCGCTCCTGCCCGATCCGCATCTGTTCGATCTGGCCCTTGAGCTCGCCGAACGCGTCGCGGCGCTCCGCCTCGACCTTGGCGACACCTTCTTCATAGCGCTGCAGCCGCTCGGTCACTGGCTGAAGCAGCGCCTTGAGGTTCTGGCCCGCGACGCCTTCCGATTCCTTGAACCGGTCCTCAGCACGCTTGAGGAAGGCGGCCTGGGTCTCCGCGAGCATCGTCCCCGCCACTTCGCGGAACTGGCCGGTCAGCCTTTCCTCCAGCCCGTCGGCTTTGACCCGCAGCTCCGCCAGCTCGATCCGCGCCGCGTCGCGCTGGTCACGGATCGTGTCGAGCTGGTCGCGCAGTTCCGGGATTTCCTTCGCGCGCTCCTCGGCGGCGGCGAGATCGGCGATTGCTGCCTTGAAGTCCCCCTCACGCCGGTCGCGTTCGGCGCGCAGCGTCGCCGCCGCGCGGCTCCCCGCAAACCAGCCGAGCAACGCCCCGACCACCAGCGTCACCAGCAACGCCAACACGACTTCAATCGACACGCATCTTCCCTTCGGTTCCGTACACGACGGAACATAGCCCGAACGCGTGTCGGGTTACAGGGTTAATCGAACTGCGGGAATTAGAAGGCGTGGGCGAGCCGGTCGAGCATCGAGCGTGCGGGGCTGATCGGAATCCCGGCAACCTCGTCCTGCGCGGCGTCGAGCCGGGCGATGCGGCGGTGCAGGTCGATGCTGGCGGCGATCAGATGCTGGGCGCCGACCGGCATTGCCTCGAGCGCGGCTGCGTCGGTCACCGGCGCCTCACCGAGCCGGCGCGACGGGTCGCGTGCGTCGCCCGGTGCGATCTCCCCCGCCGCGACCGCGCGCTGGGTCAGCAGCCACGCGATGCTGTGCATCAGCCGTGTGGTGACCTTGAGCGACTCGCATGAGAAGACGACGCGGTCCATTGCACCCAACATGTCGCGCTGTTCGCGCCCCACCACGTCGAAATAGGCACGCGCCTCATCGGCGAGCAGCATCGACTCGGTATAGAGCGAGTCGATCAGTGCGCGCTGAACGCGCATGGTTTCCACTTCACCGGTCATGGACATAAACGCTGACAGAAAGAGCTCATTAACGAAATAGGGATTTGCACGGCCCCCATGTCCCAAAGCGACGCGGGATCAGGCGATGATGTCGGGGATCAGCTGATCCTCAAGCATCGCGATCTCGTCACGCAGCAGCAATTTGCGCTTTTTCAGGCGTGCGATCTGGAGCTGATCGGGCATCGTCGTGGTGATGAGCGCATCGATCGCGACATCGAGATCGCGATGGTCGACGCGAAGCAGCTCAAGCCGCCGTAAAATCTCGCTTTCGTCCATCACTCGCCTATCCCCGGACTCAACCCGTCGCATGTCGCCGTTGCCCTGTCGATGGGTAGTTTTGCAAGGGGCGACAAGCCCTGCGAATCGTGATCTACTCGATATTCCCCCAACCAGAGCAGGAGGATTGCTTCCATGCAGAACGCGCATCTCTCGGCACTTGAGGCCAAGCATGCATCACTCGACCGGCGGATTGTCGCCGAGTCGCAGCGGCCGGCGCCCGATCAGATCGTCATCGCCGACCTGAAGCGTCGCAAGCTCAAGCTGAAGGAAGAAATCGCGTTTAGCTGACGCGGCTCACCGGGTTGCCCCGCTTATGCGGGGCGGCCCATCGGTGCCGGTTTGTCGGCGCAATGAAGCCCGAAATATCCGACCGACGCCCGCGCCACATCAAGCGCACCGACGCGGTTTAACCCCGAAAAATCTGCGGCTTTGCGTAGTGCGGCGTGCCCTGTGCATGCCCGACCGGCTTGCGTGCCAATAGCGGATCAATCGGACGGTCGAACGCAATCCCGATCCGGCCCTCCGCGTTCCATGCGATATAGCCGCGGGTCCAGCCGACGCCGCGCACATTAATCTCCACCGGCGTTCCTGAATCAACAGGGTCGCTATACTCAGCCATCAACCCGCCCGCCGAGAGGTTGCGCACGCGAACCGGAACCTCGACCTGTTCGATGCGCAGCGTTGCAGCGAGAAACAGGCTGTCGCGCACCGCATTGCGCTGGCTTGCCGGATCGTCGCTGAAGCGTCCGCTCAATGGGTCGGAAGAGAACTGGTCCATCTGCCGCTCGTGTTCACGTGTTACGCGCGTAGTTTAGAGCAACAATGACTATCGAAACCGTTAACCCGCGGAGGAAAACGCCGCGCTCACTCCTCGCGCGACACCTTTTCATTCCGCTCGTGGCGCTCCTGCGCATCGACAGTCATCGTCGCGATCGGACGGGCTTCGAGCCGGGCGAGACTGATCGGCTCGCCGCTCACCTCGCAATAGCCATATTCGCCCTCTTCGATCCGCCGCAGCGCCGCGTCGATCTTTGAGATCAGCTTGCGCTGGCGGTCGCGGGTGCGCAGCTCGATCGACCAGTCGGTCTCGCTCGACGCGCGATCGGTCAGGTCCGCTTCACGGAGCGAGTCGACCTGAAGCTGGTTGAGCGTCCCCGCCGCCTCACGATGGATCGCATCCTTCCAGGCGAGCAGTTTCTCACGAAAATATTGCTGCTGGCGCGCGTTCATGAACGGTTCGTCGGCAGTCGGACGATAGCCGTCAGGCAAATCGTTCGCAGCGACAGGCTTTTCAGGATCGTCGCGGTGATCGAAAACGGTCGCCATCCCACACTCCACAACGGGATCGGATGGCTGGGCCGATCGCAATCCCCTTATCCCCGCGCGCCCTATATCCGGGCAAATTGGGTATCACAAGCTACCGAATCCACAGATTCGTGCGCCAAGCCGTTCTTGGCACGCGGGAAATTACGCCGCGCTGAACCAACGTGCAGTTTTCTCCCAACAAACTTCGAACCTTGGTTAAAGCATTGAGTAGCCGCAAACGTCCATTCCGTCCCTTTAAGACACATTAACCATAGATGACCCTTGGTCTCTGCAAATATTGGTGTGGATAGCGTCGAAATTTTGGTTAACGACATTGCACTTAATACTTTCTTCTGCACTTTTACCGCAATGGTCCGCCAAACCGGTGCAGCGCGCACCAATCGGCGGCTTGGGACAAGAGAGAAGCACAATGTCGGTTCGGATGGCCTTGGCAAAACTGTGCGCCTGCGCATGCGGCGGCGCCGTAGTTGGTGGCGGAGCGGTGCATGTCGCCGAAACCCGCGCAGAGCGCAGCTATCAGCAGCAGCGCCAGTCGGTGAAGCAGGGTGTCGTTCAGCGCCGCGTCGTCAAGCGCCCACTGCGCAAGCGCGTCGTCCGCCGCACCGTGACAACCACCGCGCAGTGCCAGCCCCAGGTCGTAACCGTTACCACGCAGGGAACCGCAATCCCCCTGCCCCCGCCCACCTATGGATCGAGCGGCGAGATGCCGGTCGTCGGCGGCGGCGGTGGTGGCGCCGCGGCGGCCGTGACCGGCGGCGGCGGCGGCGGCTTTGTCGGTGGCTTCTTTGCGGGCGGCTTCTTCGGCGGATCGAGCGGCGGCAGTGGCGCATCGGGCAGCGGCGGTATTGTCATCTCCTCGACCAGCAGCACCAGCGGTGGCTCGACCTCAACCTCGGGCGGATCGACTTCGACTTCGTCCGGCGGATCGTCCACATCGACCGGCGGCCTGTCGAGCACCAGCACGTCATCGACTGGCGGGTCCTCGACCAGTTCGGCCTCGGGCGGCTCTTCGGGCAATGTCTCGTCGGCTTCGGGCGGCTCTTCGGGGAACGTGTCATCGGCATCGAGCGGGGACGTGTCGTCGTCCGCCTCGTCGTCGGGTGATGTCTCGTCGTCAACCTCGGCATCGTCATCGGGGGACGTCTCGACCTCCTCGTCCACCTCGTCCGCGTCATCGACCTCGGCCTCGTCTTCGGGCGACGTATCGTCGTCGACGTCCAGCGGCTGGAGCACGTCGAGCGGCTGGAGCACCTCGACTTCGAGCAGCACGTCTTCGGGTACGTCGAGCGGGACCAGCAGTTCGTCGGGCGGCCCCGATCCGGTTCCCGCGCCGCCGATGGTGTTGCTGTTCGGCGCGGCCGCAGCGGCGCTAGTGGTGCGCAAACGGTTCCAGAACCGCAAGGCAAAGGACGCCGCGGCGGCTGAATAAGCGCCGCGGCGACCCGGCTTAGTCGGCGTTCATCAGCGCCTGTTCGATGTCCGGAATCGGATGGCCGGTCAGCGTCTTGTCGATTTCACCCGTCAGCCGCTCGCTGACTTCCTTGTGATAATGTTTGCGCAGTTCGCCCAAAGTACGGGGCGGCGCGATGATGATCAGCGATTCGAAATCGTTGTTCAGCGCGCGCTTTTTGAGCAATTCCGCCGTTTCCGCCGCGAACCGGTCTTCCTCAAGCTGGTGGAAGTCGGTCTCTTCATAGGCACTGCGGCCCGTCCCGACGCTTGAATGCGTGCGACCCGGGGTGTCGGTGCCCTGCTCGCGATCCGGCGGATTATCCTGAACCCGCTTGCGCTCGACCTGCAGATTGAGATGCACCGCATCGCCCTCGTTCCTCAGGAACAGCATCTTGCGGCCATCGGCGACCACGACCATTGCGTTATGGGGAACCTGCATCGGTGTTTCTCCTGGTTATGTTGTGCAGGATGAACGCACGCCGTGCGCGCCGGGTTGCCTAGCCCCGCGCGGCTCGCCATAGCCTGCGCCCATGCACGACATCCGCGCCATCCGAGAGAACCCCGAGGCGTTCGACGCCGCCCTTGCCCGCCGTGGCGCCGAGCCGCAGGCCGAAATGCTGGTCGCTCTCGACGAAGCCCGCCGCGCGCTGACCACGCAGCAGCAGGAGGCGCAGACGCGCCGCAACGACCTGTCGAAGCAGGTCGGCCAGGCCAAGGCAGCAAAGGACGAGGCGCGCGCACAGGCGCTGATGGCGGAAGTCGCGGGACTCAAGCAGACGCTGGAGGACCTCAATCTCGCGCAGGGTGCGGCGGACGAAGCGCTGCGGACCGCGCTCGCCGCGATCCCCAACCTGCCCGCCGCCGATGTTCCGGAAGGTGCGAACGAGGACGACAACCAGCTCGTCCACACGATCGGTACGCAGCCGGCCTTTATCTTCGGCCCGCGCGAACATCACGAGTTCGGCCCGGCGCTCGGCCTCGATTTCGACACCGGCGCGATGCTCGGCGGATCGCGCTTCACCCTGCTGCGCGGCCCGGCGGCGAAGCTGCACCGCGCGCTCGGCCAGTTCATGCTCGACACGCTGACCGGCGATCATGGCTATGACGAGTGCGTGCCGCCGGTGCTGGTGCGCGACGAGATCATGTTCGGGACCGGCCAGTTGCCGAAGTTCGCCGAGGATTCGTTCCGCACCACCGATGGCCGCTGGCTGATCCCGACATCGGAAGTCAGTCTGACCAACAGCGTGCGCGAGCAGATTTTGAGCGGCGAGGAACTCCCGCTGCGGCTCACGGCGCTGACCCCCTGTTTCCGCTCCGAAGCGGGCGCAGCTGGCCGAGACACGCGCGGCTTCATCCGTCAGCACCAGTTCGAAAAGGTCGAGATGGTGTCGATCACGACGCCCGAACAGTCGGAGGCGGAGCATGAGCGCATGACCGCGTGCGCTGAGGATATCCTGACCCGGCTCGGCCTGTCCTTCCGCCGCATGCTGCTGTGCGCAGGCGATATGGGGTTCAGCGCGACGCGGACCTATGACCTTGAGGTGTGGCTGCCGGGCCAGGCGCGCTATCGCGAGATTTCGTCCTGTTCGACCTGCGGCGACTTCCAGGCGCGCCGGATGAACGCGCGCTACCGCAATGCTGAGGGCAAACCGGCGTTTGTCCATACGCTCAACGGATCGGGCCTCGCGGTCGGCCGCACGTTGGTGGCGGTACTGGAGAATTATCAGCAGGAGGATGGCGCGGTGGCGGTGCCTGAGGTGCTCCAGCCCTATCTGCGCGGCGTGAACCGGCTTGAGCCGCGCGGGTGAGGATCCTTCTCACCAATGATGACGGCGTCCATGCCCATGGCCTTGAGGTGCTCGAGCGCCTCGCCCGCACTCTATCCGACGACATCACCATCGTCGCGCCACTGGAGGAGCAATCGGGCAAGGGCCGCTCGCTCAGCCTGACCGATCCCGTGCGTCTGCGCCGCTTCGGCGATCGTCGCTTTGCCGTCACCGGCACGCCAACCGATGCGGTGATGATGGCGCTGGCCGAGATCATGAAGGACGGTCCACCCGACCTGATCCTGTCCGGCGTCAATCGCGGCGCGAATCTGGGTGAGGATGTCAGCTATTCCGGCACCGTGTCGGCGGCGATGGAGGGCGCGCTCGCGGGTATCCGCTCGATCGCATTGAGCCAGCGCTACGCCGCGCTCGCGCCGGGCGAGCGGGTGAGTTTCGAGGCGGCGGAGTTATGGGGCGAGCGTGTGCTGCGCCCGCTGATCGCGGCGGACTGGGCACCGCGCACGCTGATGAACGTCAACTTCCCGCCGATCCCGGCCAGCGATGTGGCTGGAATCAAGCCGGTCGGACAGGGCCTGCGCGACTACGGACGGCTCCGACTCGACAAGCGCACCGACCCGCGCGGGTTCGACTATTATTGGTTCGGCCTTGGCCGCGTGCCGCACTCGCCGGTCGCCGATACCGACCTTGAGGCGATCGAGCAGGGCTGGATTACCGTTACGCCCCTGCATCTGGACCTGACGCATCGTGAATCGCTTGTTATGCTTAACCGGACATTTGGCTAAGCCGGGCGGGATATGCGGGGGAACAGCAACAGGGCGGGATTGATTGCGGCGCTGGTGCTGGCACCGCTGACGGCCGGGTGCATTCCGCCGGGAGCGGCGCCCGCCGCCCGTCCCGCTCCCGAACCCCGGCAAGCTGATCCCACCACCGCCCCGCGCCGTGAGGCCGATGTTTCGGCATTGCCCGCGCCGGTCTCGGCATGGGAGGCCCGCCGCGTCACCGCCGATGCCCGCGCGATCGCGGCGTCGGAATATGTCGTCGTTCCCGGCGATACGCTGCGCCGAATCGCGGACCGGACCGGCGCAGGGTCGGAGGCGATCGCGCGCGCCAACAACCTGCCCCCGCCCTATACGATCCGCATCGGCCAGCGGCTGTCGATCCCCGGCGGGCGCTATCACCTTGTTCGTTCGAGCGAGACCGGCATCGCCATCGCCCGCGCCTATGGCGTCGAATGGGGCCGGATCGTGACCGAGAACGACCTGGCCGAACCCTATATCCTGCGCACCGGCATGCGCCTGCTGATCCCGGGCGATCCGCGGACGATGACGATCGAAGAGCGCGCCGCCGCGTTCCGGCTCGACATCGACGACATCGTCACCGGTGGTCAGCCCGCGATTGCCGAGCGTGCACGTCCCACACGCCCCACTGCATCCTCCGCGCGCATTCTTCCCCCGGACGCCGCCGTTGCGGCACCGGCAACGCTACGCGGTGGCTTTGCCTGGCCCGCGCGCGGCACGATCATTCGCCGCTTTGGCCCGATCGCGAGCGGCGAGCGCAGTGACGGGATCAAGATCGCGGTGCCGCTCGACACCCCGATCCTCGCCGCCGCCGACGGTACCGTCGCCTATGTCGGCAGCGAGATTCCTTCGCTCGGTGGCCTCGTGATCCTTCAGCATGGCAGCGGCTGGACCAGCGTCTACGGCCATGCCGGCCAGTTGCTCGTCCAGCGCGGGCAGAGCGTGAAGCGCGGTCAGATGATCGCCCTGTCCGGCGACAGCGGAACGAACCGCCCGCAATTGCATTTCGAACTGCGAGAGGGCCGCAACCCGGTCGATCCGCTACCGAGACTGCCCAGCCGTTGAGCCGCAATCGCATCCCGACCCATGCGGCGCTCCGGCGCAAGTCGCGCATTTCGCCGTGGGTGTCGATCGCGTGGCGGGTCGGGGCGGTACTGGGCCTCTATGCCTTCGCGGTGGCCTTCCACTGGTTCGACCGCGAGGGGCTGCGCGACAATTTCGACGAGCATATCAGCTTTCTCGATATCATCTATTTCACGATGATCTCGATCACCACGACCGGCTATGGTGACATCGTCCCGATCTCGCCCGGCGCGCGGATGTTCGACGCGCTGGTGGTGACGCCGATCCGCATCTTCGTCATTCTGATCTTCATCGGCACGACCTACCAATTCATCCTCAAACGCACATGGGACAGTTGGCGCATGGCCCAGATCCAAAAGATGCTCACCGACCACATCGTCGTCGCCGGATACGGCAAGACCGGGTCCGACGCGGTCAACGAGCTGGTCGCGCGCGGCATCGACCCCGCCTGTATCGTCGTTATTGACGGCAGCGAGCACGCGCTGGCCCGTGCCGAAGAGGCGGGGTGCAACGTGCTGGTGGGCGATGCGACCCGCGACCAGACGTTGCAGGACGTGCGCATCGGTGAGGCAAAGACGCTGATCGTCGCCACCGGGCGCGACGATACCTCGATCCTCGTCACCCTGACCGCCCGCCACCTCGCCCCCAAGGTGCCGATTTCGATCATCATCAAGGCGGACGATAATGAGTTTCCGGCGCGCGCAGCCGGGGCGAACACCGTGATCAACCCGGTCAGCTTCGCCGGCCTGCTGCTCGCCGGATCGGTCGAAGGGACGCATGTCGCTGACTATATGCTCGACCTCGCCTCGGTCGACGGGCGCGTGCATTTGTCGGAGCGCCGCGTCACGACGGCGGAGGTTGGTAAGCCGCTGTCGACGATCACCACGGGCCTAGGCGTGCGCATCTATCGCGACGGGGTGCCGCACGGGTTCTTCGAGCCGGAAGCACAGGCGTTGTGCGAAGACGATGTGATCGTCGAGATTATCCCGACGGGCGTCGCGTCCAGCTAGCAGGTCCGTCAATCCAGCGTCGGAAGCGCGCTTTCACGTTTCACGGTGATGCTGATCGTCGCGCCCTGCCCGCGGTTCCACGCTTTCAACTCGCCGCCATGCACCTCGATGATTCGTCGGCAAATCGACAGGCCAATGCCCAGCCCGTGCTCGGCCTTGGTCGAGATGAATGGCAGATTGAACTGCTCGAGCACGCTGTCGGGAAAGCCCGGGCCGTCATCCTCCACCCGGATTTCGAGCATATCATTGGGAAGGATGTCGCATGATATCCGGATCTCCCGCCGATCGGCCGGCAACGGGGCCAGCGCCTCTTCGGCGTTGCGGATCAGATTGACCAGAACTTGCTGGATCTGGATCCGGTCCATCAGCACGCGGGTCTGCCCATAGCCACCGGAATAGAGGATGCGCGCGCGCGGCCCGGCATTGCCGCCACGGGCCAGTTCGATCGCGTCGTAGATAACCGGATCGAGCAGCTCGACGCGCAACTCCGCACTCCCCTTCGACAGATAGTCGCGAATGCGCCGGATGATGTCGCCCGCGCGGGCGATCTGGCCGCGTACCTGATGGAGCTGCGACGCAACCCCTTCGCGCGTCCCGTCACCCCGGATCATCAGTTCGCCCACCGCCAGATAGTTCGACGCCGCGGTCAGTGGTTGATTGAGCTCATGCGCCAACCCCGCCGCCATCTCGCTCAGCGACGACACGCGCGCGGAATGTGCGAATTCGTTGCGCATCATATCGATCCGGCGCTGTGCCTGTTCCTGATTGATGATGTGCCGGAAGTAGAGCACGAGCAGCGCGCCGACCACCAAGGTCAACGCGGTGGCGAAGCTCAGGAACCAGCCCGCCCGGCGCGCAGCCGGGGCAAGCACATCCGCCTCACCTACGCCAGATGTGACAAATATGGGGTAGTTGGAAAGCCGCTGATGGCTGAACAGCCTCCGCTCACCGTCGAGCACGCTCGGCCCCCAATAATCCCCCATCGGGTTCGCCAGCTGGCGCTGCATGACCAGAGTAAACTGCACGTTCTGCCCCCAGGTCACCCTGCTGCCTTCGCGTCGGGCCAAGGTCATGCCCTTCAGCGAGATGATCGAGATGAGGTCTGCCGCCCGATAATTGAGCCCGACGTTGAAATCGACCAAGCGTTGCGCAGGAATCTCCACCGCCGCGATGCCCCGGAACTTCCCATGCTCATCGCGAAGCGACCGGGCGATCAGCAGCACGGTTTCGCCGGTTTGGCGTCGCAGAATGGGATCTGAAATGGCACGCTCGCGCCCCGGCGTGTCACGTAAGTCACGAAAGACGCGAAGCCTTCTCAAATCTGGGGGCTCGCCGTCCCCGGCGCTGAAGCGAACATTGCCATCCGCGTCGGCAATTTGCGCACCGACAATCGCCGGATCAAAGTAACGCGGTAGGACGATCTGGCGCGGGCTCGCAGCTTCCTGTGCGCGCGCCTGTTCCCCATAGCGTTGATCAAGATATACCGTGGCAAGTTCCGCGGCCTCCAGCGTCTTGCTCACATATTGACCGAATGCGACCACTCGCCCCCGGTTTTCGCGTACCGCCGCCTCAGCCGCAGCGGCGCGATCCTCCATGATCTGCCAGATCACCGTCACCCAAGCGACGATGATGAACAGCGTGCCCGTGATCGTCACGATCCGCGCGGCTGGCTGACGAAGGATCGTCAGCATGATGTTCGGTGCCTGCACCCGCCCCACCAGCCCCATTCAAATGGGTACCTTTCTGTAACCATGTTAGGGCGGTGATTCGGCAAAGACCAGAGACGTCATCACCGCTGCGCCAGCCGCCACGCAGTCGCGACCTTGAACTTGAAGACGGGTGCGTATTCGCGGGTTTCGCGCTGTGCAGCCGCATCGAAATCGCGATAACTCGCAATCCGTTCGAGCAGCAGCCGCCCGGCGTCGGAGAGATAGGGATAGGCACGTGCAGGCTGCGCCTGCGCGTTCAGCAATGCGCCGGCGTACATCTGGAAGTCGATCAACAACTTGTCGCTGCCCGCCTCGGAGCGCTTGGCGACCGCCACCAGTTGCTCGATCACCGGTAACGCACGATCGAACCGGCCTTTGTCCTGCGTGGTGATCATCGCGATCCGCCCGATCAGCAATTTGATCCGAACCGACGCCGGAATGGCGGGATTGCCGGCCGCCGCGTCGAGCCGCGCGATATAGGGTTCGGCCTCAGCGAACCGCCCTGCTTCGATCAGCGCGATCCCGAAACTTGCGCCCGCCATATCGGTCACCGGGGACTTCGCGCCGTAGCGCGCCTCCGCCTGCGCAAACTCGGCACGCGCAGCTTCTAGCGGATCGCTCGTCGGCGCACGTGCCCAGTCGATATGGGACAGGACTTCCGATCCGGGCTTGGCAAGGCCCTCTACCCGCTTGGCCAGCGCGAGGGCCTCGCCGTCACGGCGAAGCCGTCTCAGGGTGTTGGCAAGGCTCGCCATCACGTCGATCGCCTTGCCGCCTTGCTGCCCCTCCGCGCGTTCGAACAACGCTAGCGCCCGCCGGAATGCGATCTCGGCCTCGCGATTCTGATCCATAGAATAATAGGCGGTGCCGGTGCAGTCATAGACGCGACCGGCAAGCTCCATCTCCTCGGGCGTCTTTTCGGGTAGCTTGCCGTGCAGCGGGGTCATCAATTCGACCGCGGCCTGCCCCTTGCCGAGATTCCACTGAACAACGCAAAGCGAGACGGCCGCCAGCACCGTCGAGCGCGCGACTGGCCCATGAAGCTTGCGGGCGAGCGCATAGCGGCGCTCGGCGACCGCACCAAACTTGGCCATGTCCAGCACGCGGTCATAATAGCTCGACAGCATGGCGAGCATTCCGAGAGCATCCTCGGTCTCCCGCCCCACGCGCGTATCGATATAGTCCTGCGCCGTCAGAATGGTCGGTTCGGTCTTCGCATTTCCCGCCACCGCGACCAGCAACGCGACCGCCTTGGCAAGGTCCGTACAGGCTGCGCCGTGGGACTGTGCGGCGCGACAGGCTTCAAACGCCGGGATGATGATCCCCGCTGCCTTGCCATATTCGCCCGCTTCGAAGGCGGCGACGCCATCCGGCGGAACGGGAACGCGACCGTTGCCCTGCGCTGCGGCGGGGTGCGCAAGCAACGCCGCGATGCCGACCAGCGCACCTGCTGCCCAATTCCCGTACTGCCCGATCCGGATCATGGCATTTGCGTCCAATGCGCGGGGCCGCAGCCCCGAGATTAAAAGACACGCACTTACAAGGCCGGGAAAGTCTGACCGCTCCCTGCCCGGACAACAACTGACAAGTTCCGACACCGCGAAGCTGGGCGATCACCCCCGCCCCTATCTTTTTTCGCAAAATCGCCTATGTCGCCGACCGATCATGGCAACGCGACTCCCCGAAGCCCCGAAGGTGGGCATGGTGTCGCTCGGCTGTCCCAAGAATCTGGTCGACTCCGAGCGTATCCTGACCAAGCTCCGTTCCGATGGCTATGCCATGTCCGCCGACTATGCCGGTGCCGACGTGGTGCTGGTCAACACCTGCGGTTTTCTCGACAGCGCCAAGGAAGAGTCGCTCGAAGCGATCGGCGAGGCGATTGCGGAGAATGGCCGCGTCATCGTCACCGGGTGCATGGGCAAGGAAGCCGAAGTCATCCGCGCCCGCTTTCCCAATGTGTTGGCGGTGACAGGTGCGCATCAATATGAAGAAGTGGTCGGTGCCGTCCACGATGCCGCGCCGATGCCGCCCAACGCGTTTCTCAACCTGGTTCCCGAAGGCGGGCTGAAACTCACGCCGCGCCATTACAGCTATCTGAAGATCAGCGAGGGCTGTAACCACCGCTGTTCCTTCTGCATCATCCCGGCGCTGCGCGGCGATCTGGTCAGCCGTCGGCCCGACGCGATCCTGCGTGAGGCGGAGAAGCTGGTCGAGGCGGGGACCAAGGAACTGCTGGTGATCAGCCAGGACACCTCGGCCTATGGCGTCGACATCCGCAAGGAACCGCGGATGTGGAAGGGCGCGGAGGTCGTGCCGCACATGACCGACCTCGCCCGCGAGTTGGGCAGGATCGCACCATGGGTGCGGTTGCACTATGTCTACCCTTACCCGCATGTCGACCAGGTCATCCCGCTGATGGCCGAGGGGCTGATCCTCCCCTATCTCGACATCCCGTTCCAGCATGCCGCACCCAGCGTGTTGCGCACGATGCGCCGCCCGGCGAACGAGGCAAAGGTGCTGGAGCGCATCCACAAATGGCGTGAGATCGCCCCGGACATCACGATCCGGTCGACCTTCGTCGTCGGCTTCCCCGGTGAAACCGAGGCAGACTTCCAGTATCTGCTCGACTGGCTGGACGAGGCGCAACTCGACCGCGTCGGCGCGTTCCGCTTCGAACCGGTCGAGGGTGCCGCCGCCAACGACCTGCCCGGCGCGGTGCCGGAAGAGGTCAAGGAAGAACGCTACGCCCGCATCATGGCCAAGACCGCCGCGATCAGTGCCGCCAAGCTGCAGGCAAAGGTCGGACGCACGCTTGAGGTGATCGTCGACGAGGTCGACGGCGCCGGCGCGAATGCGCGGTCACAGGCTGACGCGCCCGAGATCGACGGCACGGTGTTCCTGCGCGACGCCGGACATCTCAAGCAGGGCGATATCGTCCGCGTCGAGATCGAGGACGCCGACGAGCACGACCTCTACGGCGCGCCGATTGCCTGAATGAGGCGCCTACTCCTTGCCCTTCCGGTCTGGCTTGCCCTCACCGGGATCGCGCCGGACTCGGGTGTGCGCGGCGAGGCGGTCGATCCGCTGACGCTGAACGACGACGATTTCGCCCGTCACGGCGACCCCGCGACGTGGCGCGGGCTGTCGGTCACGAAGATCGAATTTCAAGAAGAAAGAGGGACTTGGCGGCTTTTCCGCATCGTCAATGTCAACAAGCCGCGCGGGCCATTGTGGTTCGTGCCGCATGACAACGAAAATGCCGGGTTCGAGGCGGGGCTGGCCGGGGTGCGCGCCTATGGCGGGGTGATGATCGTCGTCGATTCGGGGATTGCCGAGGATGGCCGTCGCCGGAACGCGGCAGTCGATCGTGGCGGGCCGATTGACCCCAATCGCAATTTCCGTGACGGCACGCCGCTCTACGCCAACACCATCCTCGCCGATGTGCGGCGCGGGGCGCTGCCGATCATCGCGCTGCACACCAACTCGCCCGGCTTCGACACGCGCAATTCGCGTTGCAACCAGTCCGACCCGCCGGGACGTGGCGAGGTGTCGATCCGCTTCTGCGACGACGTCATGCAGCCGCACGCGTCACAGGGCCGGGCATGGCCGTTCGATGACGACGACAGCCTCGCCTATGTCGCCTATCGCTCGGGCCGCTCGCCCTATTCGGCGTGGTGCGGCAAGGCGCTGGCGCTGGCCGATTTCAACGTCGTGTTTGAGCGGGTGAGTGTCAGCGACGGATCGCTGTCCAACTATGCGCTGCTGCGCGGCCTGCCCTATGTGAATTTTGAGACGCAGGAGCGCGGGCTCGACCCCGCCCGCCTTGCGGAAAGCCGCAACCGGCTGGTCGCGATGATCGATCGAGCGATGGAGCGCTGCACCGCGCCAACGACGCGGCTCGCCCGCTAGTTGCCGTCCCCCGATCACCGTCCTAGATCAGCGGTGATGACCGATCTCTCCATGCTGCTTCAGCCCGATCGCGGCCAGACCGCCCGCACCATTCATGTTGTCCACCCCGACCAGTGGCAGGACTGGCTCAAGGGACAGCCGCCGCGCATCCGCACCGCGATCAGCGCGCACAAGCTGACCGGCAAGGCGGGCAACCGCGCCGTGCTTCCCGGCGAGGGGCCGGAGGATTGGGCGATGCTGCTGGTGTGCGACGAGGCGGAGAGCTCGCCATTCCGCATCGCCTCGCTCGGCGAGCAATTGCCAGAGGGCACCTATCGCCTTGCGACCGGCGAACCCGGCGCAGCGATGCTCGGCTGGGTGCTCGCGCAATATCGCTTCGACCGCTACCGCAAGGATGACGCTGCGCAGGGCCCCCGCGTCCTGCTGACCGGTGAGCCGGGGCGGATCGAGGAAACGCTGCGCCTCGCCGCCGCGACCTTCAAGGTCCGCGATCTGGTCAATACCCCCGCCTCAGACATGGGGCCGGCGGAGCTTGAGGCCGAGGTCGATGCGCTGGCCAAAGCTAATGGCGCGACGCTGACCGTCACGCGCGGCGATGCGCTCGAGCAGGGCTATCCGATGATCCACACCGTCGGCATGGCGGCCGCGCGCGGGCGCGAGCCGCGGCTGATCGAACTGGAATGGGGCGATCCGAAGCATCCCCGGCTGGCGCTGGTCGGCAAGGGCGTGTGTTTCGACACCGGCGGGCTGGACATCAAGCCCAGCGCCGGCATGCGGCTGATGAAGAAGGACATGGGCGGCGCGGCACACGCCATCGCGCTGGCGGGCCTTGTCATGGCGCAGCGGCTGCCGGTGCGGCTGCATCTGCTCGTCGCGGCGGTCGAGAATTCGGTAGCGGGCAACGCCTTCCGCCCCGGCGATGTGCTGAGCACCCGCAAGGGCCTAACGGTCGAGAACACCAACACCGATGCCGAGGGGCGCCTGATCCTGGGTGATGCGTTGACCAAGGCAGTCGAGGGCAAGCCCGGCCTGATCCTCGATTTCGCGACGCTGACCGGCGCGGCGCGGGTCGCGCTCGGCCCCGATCTCCCTGCCCTGTTCGCCAATGACGATGCGCTGGCGGGCACGATGCTCGACGCAGGCGATGGCGTGAGAGACCCGCTCTGGCGGCTTCCCTTGTGGGACGGCTATGACGAGATGCTGAAGTCGGACATCGCCGACATGGTCAACGCCCCCGACGGCCCGTTCGCCGGGCCGATCACCGCCGCGCTGTTCCTTCGCCGCTTCGTGCCTAAGGACATCGCCTGGGCGCATCTCGACCTGTTTGCATGGCGGCCCGTTGGCAAGCCGGGGCGACCCAAGGGCGGCGATGCGATGGGGCTGCGTGCAACCTGGGCGATGCTGAAGGCGCGCTACGCCGACAAGCCGTAACCGGCTCGACTTCGCGTTGTCGCGGCGGCAAGGTGCGACGATGACGAACACGCGCAACGGCGGCCGCATCCTGGTCGATAACCTCGTGGCCCAGGGCTGCGACCGCATCTTCCACGTGCCCGGAGAGAGCTTCCTCGCGGTGCTCGACGCGCTGCACGACGTGCCGCAGGTCGATCTGGTCACCTGTCGGCAAGAGGGCGGCACGGCGTTCATGGCGTGCGCCGACGGGGCGATGACGGGGAAGCCCGGCATCTGCTTCGTGACCCGCGGCCCCGGCGCGACCAATGCCAGCATCGGCGTGCATGTCGCGATGCAGGATTCGATCCCGATGATCCTGTTCATCGGCGATGTCGACCGAGGGATGCGCGACCGCGAAGGGTTTCAGGAGGTCGATTTCCCCGCGTTTTTCGGCCCGCTCGCCAAATGGGCGACGCGGATCGAGGACGCTGCGCGCATCCCCGAATATGTCGCGCGCGCGTGGAATGTCGCGATCAGCGGTCGTCCCGGCCCGGTCGTCGTCGCCCTGCCCGAAGACATGCTGCTCGATGTGGCGGAGACGCTCGACCGTCCGCGCCTGACCCGCCACAGCGCCGGCCTCGACCCGGAGGATTTCACCGACGTCCTCGACCTGCTGCGCACTGCCGAGCGCCCGGTGGCGATCGTCGGCGGCGCGGGCTGGGATATCGCCACCGGCGCAGCGTTCGACAGCTTCGCGCGCAGCTGGGGCATCCCGGTCGCCGGCGCGTTCCGGCGGCAGGACGCGATCCCCAACAGCTCGCCGGCCTGGGCGGGCAATCTCGGCTACGGTCCCAATCCCAAGCTCGTCGCGAGGATCAAGGCGGCCGACCTGCTGCTGGTCGTTGGCGCTCGGTTGGGTGAGGCGACCACCGATGGCTATACGCTGGTGACCCCGGACCATCCCGGCCAGACGCTGATCCATGTCCACCCCGACGCTGGCGAACTCAACCGCGTCTATCGCGCCGACCTCGGCATCGCAGCGCCGGTATTCGAATTTGCCGCGATGCTGGCGGCCGCCGATGCGCCCTCAACTCCCCGCCCCGCCTGTGCCGACGCACATGCCGAGTGGCAGGACTGGTCCACGCCAAAGCCGCGCGACGGCGTTGCGCTAGACCTCGGCCAGTGCGTTGCGGCGATGCGAGAGCGGATCGACGCGGACCATGCGATCGTGTGCAATGGCGCGGGCAATTTCTCCGGCTGGTGGCACCGTTACTGGCGCTATGGCGCGCAGCCATCGCAGCTCGCCCCGACCGCTGGCGCGATGGGCTATGGCACCCCCGCCGCCGTCGCCGCCGCGCTGCGGCGCAAGGACAAGCTGGCGGTTGCGCTCGCGGGCGACGGCGACTTTCTGATGAATGGGCAGGAGCTGGCAACTGCGGTCCAGCATGGCGCGGACATGCTGGTGCTGGTGATCGACAATGGCGCCTATGGCACGATCCGCATGCATCAGGAGCGAGAGTTCCCGGCGCGCCTGTCGGGCACCACGCTGCACAATCCCGATTTCGCGGCGCTTGCCCGTGCTTATGGTTGCTGGGCCGACACGGTCGAGCGCACCGAAGAGTTCGCCCCGGCGCTCGACCGTGCGCTGGCTGAGCGCGGGGTTCGCCTGCTGCATCTGAAGACCGATGTGGAGGTCATCAGCCCAGCGACCACGATCACGGCAATTCGGGGGTAGCGATCAGGCGCGGGTGGCCTTCAGGCCAGCCGCCAGCAAGGCGCTAACCGCGTCGACCGCCCAGCGCTCGCATAGCCCCACCGCGCGGGCGAACGCTTTCACAAACCCCTTGATGTAGATCACGCCGGGAATCTCGTCGAACCGCTCCGCCTCAATCGCGGCGAGGTAACGGATCGGCACGCGCGTCTGCGCGGCAATGTCCTCGATCGACAGAGCACAGCGGCGGCGCGCGTCGGCCAGCGCGTTACCCACGCTGCCACGCGGTTCGATCCGCCAGTCACCCCTGGCAAAAGGCAGAACAGGCTGCTGAGTAACGGCGTTCATTGGCGTCGAGCCCCCCGGCTGGCTGACAATGCCGGGGTTAGTCCCGGCCCGGAACGATGTGATGACTCGAATCGTCACAGGAGTCGATTCGATTCGCCCACGAAAAAGGGCCGTTTCCCGAAGAAAACGGCCCCAAATCGGTTAAACGTTGGATTCGATCGATCAGATGTCGTCGCCCAGCGCGCCCTTGACCTTGCCGCCGAACTGCTGGGCCTTGCCCTTGCCTTCCTGAGCGGCACCCTCGGCGCGCGTCTCGGGGTCATTGCTCTGCTGCTTGGCCTTGCCGATCGCTTCGTTGACGTTGCCTTTGATCTTGTCGACGAGTTCGCCCATGATAGTCTCCACTGGCTCGGGGTTGGGATTTCCTGATCAACCGTCGGACCGTGTGAAGAGTTCCGAAATTTCGGCCATTCTCCCGGAGGTTCGGACGATGCCGCACCGGATTGTCGAGCTTTATCAGCGCCACGCTGCGGCGTTCGACGCTGCGCGACGGGACAGTTTTCCCGAGCGGACGTGGCTTGAACGCTTCGAGCGCATGCTGCCGCGCCGGGCCGAACTGCTCGACCTCGGCTGTGGCGGCGGCGAGCCGGTTGGGCGCTTTCTGGTTGATCAGGGGCACCACCTCACCGGGGTCGATACCTCGACCACGCTGATCCACCTCGCCCGCACGCGCTTTTCACGCCACACATGGATTGAGGCGGACATGATGCGCTTCGGCGGCGACAGCGCGGCCTATGACGGCATCGTCGCCTGGTGCAGCCTGTTCCATCTTGAGGTCGAGCGGCAGGAAAAGCTGATCCGCCGGATGAGCGTATGGTTGCGCAAGGGCGGCGTCGCGCTGTTCAACACCGGCCCGGCCAACGGCGTCGCGATGGGCGAGTTCGAGGGCGAAGACCTCTACCACGCCAGCCTGTCCCCCGCCGAATATCGCGCGATCCTTGCCGAAAGCGGGCTGACTGTCGTGAATCACGTCAGCGAGGATGCGAGCTGTGGTGGGTTCACCGTGTGGCTGGTGGGGAAGATGTGAGCGCTTGGCACCGCGCTGGATCAGTCTCTCCCCGTTTGCCCTGAGCTTGTCGAAGAGCGTAGCACCATCCTCACAGAGCGCGGGAATGGTGCTTCGACAAGCTCAGCACAAACGGCGTATTTGAGGGGGGAACCCTGGGCCTTAGATCAACCCCGCCAGCGGGCTCGACGGATCGGCATAGCGCCGCTGCCCCATCCGCCCGCTGCGATAGGCGAGCCGCCCGCTCTCGACCGCCAGTTTCATCGCGCGCGCCATCATGATCGGGTCTTTCGCCTCGGCGATCGCAGTGTTCATCAGCACGCCGTCGCAGCCCAACTCCATCGCCACCGCCGCGTCGCTCGCCGTTCCGACCCCGGCATCGACCAGCACCGGCACCTTCGCGCCCTCGACGATCAGGCGGATCGTCACGCGGTTCTGGATGCCCAGCCCCGAGCCGATCGGCGCGCCCAGCGGCATGATCGCCACCGCGCCGACATCCTCCAGCCGCTTCGCCGCGATCGGATCGTCGACGCAATAGACCATCGGAAGGAACCCTTCCTTGGCCAGCACCTCGGTCGCGCGCAGCGTTTCAACCATGTCGGGGTAGAGCGTCTTCGCCTCGCCCAGCACCTCCAGCTTGACCAGATCCCATCCGCCCGCCTCACGCGCCAGCCGCAGCGTGCGGATCGCGCTTTCGGCATCGAAACAGCCGGCAGTGTTGGGCAGGTAGGTGATCTTCTTGGGATCGATGAAGTCGGTCAGCATCGGCGCATTGCGGTCGCTGACGTTGACGCGCCGCACCGCAACGGTGACGATCTCCGCCCCCGAAGCCTCGACCGCCGCCGCATTCTGCGCGAAATCCTTGTACTTTCCGGTCCCGACGATCAGCCGCGAGTTGAACGTCCGCCCGGCAACGGTCCAGCTATCGTCATGATCGCCGCCGCCGACGAAATGGACGATCTCGATCTCGTCGCCATCCTCGACCACGACCTGATCCAGCGTCGAACGCGGGACGACCTCGAGATTGCGCTCCACTGCCACCTTCTCGGGCACCAGCCCCAGCTCGTTCGCCAGATCGGCAAGGCTGATCCCGGCTGCAACGCGGCGATGCTCGCCATTGACCGTGATCGTGATCGTCCCGTCGGTGTGAGTCATGCTGGTCCTTTCGCTGCGCCGCGATATAGGGAGTTCGGCGCAAGGCTCAAATGCGGGCCGCAAATTCCTGGGGGAAGCGAATTGGCCGACACCATCTTTGTCCTCAACGGCCCAAACCTGAACCTGCTCGGCACGCGCGAGCCGGACATCTACGGCTCCGACACGCTCGACGACATTGCCGAGATGCTGGAGGATCGCGCCCGCGACCTGGACCTGACCGTCGATCTGCGTCAGTCGAATCATGAGGGGCATCTGGTTGACTGGATGCACGAGGCACAGGCGCGCGGGGCAAAGGCGGTACTGCTCAATGCCGGTGCGTTCACCCACACCAGCATCGCGCTGTACGATTGCATCAAATCGATCCGCACCCCGGTGATCGAGGTGCATTTGTCCAACCCCCATGCGCGCGAGGAATTCCGGCATCTGAGCTATGTCGGACGCGCGGCAAAGGGGACCATCGCGGGCTTCGGCGCCGTTTCCTATCTGCTGGCGCTCGAGGCTGCGGCCCGCCTTTGACCCAGGACCGGTTTGCAAGCCGGTCCATCTTGACTATTAGCCGCGTTTTCCTGCGCGCCCTTGGGGAAAGGGCGCGCGTCAAGTTATTCGAGGTCGCATGAGCGAAGAACACAAAAAGGGGATGCACGTTGATATCGAGCTGGTGCGCCAGCTTGCTGCCGTGCTCGACGACACCAACCTGACCGAGATCGAAGTCGAGGACGGCGATCGCAAGGTCCGCGTCGCGCGCAAGGTCAGCGCCGCACCGGTCGCCTATGCCGCGCCTGCGCCGATGGCAGCATCGGCCGCATCTGCTGCTCCAGCCTCTATGCCGTCCGACCCTGCTTCGATCACCCCGGCGCATGAAAATGCCGTCAAGTCGCCGATGGTCGGCACGGTGTACCTCTCCGCCGAACCGGGCGCGAAGGCCTTCGTGTCAGTCGGACAGGCGGTCAAGGCCGGCGACACGCTGTTGATTGTTGAGGCGATGAAGGTGATGAACCCGATCGCTGCGCCGCATGGCGGCACCGTCAAGGCGATCCTGGTCGATAACGGCCAGCCGGTCGAGTTCGACCAGCCGCTCGTCGTCGTCGAGTAACGCGCCTTGCCCGAGATCAAGAAACTTCTGATCGCCAATCGCGGCGAGATTGCCCTCCGCATCCATCGCGCGTGCCATGAGATGGGGATCAAGACCGTCGCGGTGCACTCCACTGCGGATGCCGACGCGATGCATGTGCGTCTGGCGGATGAGGCGATCTGCATCGGCCCGCCGGCTGCGGCGGAGAGCTATCTCAACATCCCCAACATCATCTCGGCCGCCGAGATCAGCGGCGCCGACGCGATCCACCCTGGCTATGGCTTTCTCAGTGAGAATGCCAAGTTCGCCGAGATCGTCGAGCTGCATAACCTGATCTTCGTCGGGCCGAAGCCCGAACATATCCGCACCATGGGCGACAAGATCGAGGCGAAGCGCACCGCTGGCGCGCTCGGCTTGCCGCTCGTCCCCGGGTCGGACGGCGCGATCAGCGACCTTGAGGAAGCCAAGGCGATTGCCGCCAAGGCGGGCTATCCCGTGATCATCAAGGCCGCATCGGGCGGCGGTGGTCGCGGCATGAAGGTCTGCACGTCCGAGGACGAGCTCGAGACGCTGATGCAGCAGGCCGGCCGCGAGGCGAAGGCCGCGTTCGGCGACGCCACCGTCTATCTCGAAAAATATCTCGGCAATCCGCGCCACATCGAAATCCAGGTGTTCGGCGACGGCAATGGCAACGCCATCCATCTGGGCGAGCGCGACTGCTCGCTGCAGCGTCGCCACCAGAAGGTGCTCGAGGAAGCCCCCTCCCCCGTGCTCGGCCAGGCCGATCGCGAGCGGATCGGCAACATCTGCGCCAAGGCAATGGCCGATATGGGCTATCGCGGCGCAGGGACGATCGAGTTCCTGTGGGAGAATGGCGAGTTCTACTTCATCGAGATGAACACCCGCCTTCAGGTCGAGCATCCGGTGACCGAGGCGATCACCGGCCTCGATCTCGTCCGCGAACAGATCCGCGTTGCCGAGGGCCATGGCCTGACGCTGCGTCAGGAAGACGTGCAGTTCCGCGGCCACGCGATCGAATGCCGCATCAATGCCGAAGATCCGCGCACCTTCGCGCCCTCGCCGGGACTGGTGAAGCAGTTCCACGCGCCGGGCGGCATGAACGTCCGCGTCGATAGCGGGCTGTATTCGGGCTATCGCATCCCGCCATACTACGACAGCATGATCGCCAAGCTGATCGTGTATGGCACGACCCGTCAGGGCGCCCTGCGCCGCCTGCGCCGGGCGCTCGAAGAGTTCGTGATCGAAGGCGACGGGATGAAGACGACCATCCCGCTGCATCAGGCGCTGCTCGACGTGCCGGAATTCCAGCAGGGCGACTATACGATCAAGTGGCTTGAGGAGTGGCTGGCGAAGCAGGACGAGGCGTGAACGCCACCATCCTGCACAACCCGCGCTGTTCCAAGTCGCGTGAGGCGCTGGCGATCCTTCAGGACGCCGGTGCCGACGTGACGGTGGTCGAGTATCTCAAGACCCCGCCCACGCGCGACGAACTGGCGCGGCTCTATGCCAAGGGCGGCATGTCCCCGCGCGACGGGCTGCGCAAGGCGGAGGCCGGGGCGAAGCCGCTCAAGGACGCGTCGGACGACGCGATCCTCGCTGCGATGGCCGCCGACCCGATCCTGATCGAACGCCCGCTGGTCGAAACCGACAAGGGCGTGCGGCTGGGCCGACCGCCGGAGCGGGTGCGGGAAATCCTCTAACTCCCCGCCCGACCCGGCGCGTTCAAATTCAGGCCACCAGACCCTTCGCGATCGTCTCGCGCCACGGCGTCGTCGAGCGCCCGATCAACTGGCTCAACGTGCCCGAATCGTCGAACAACGCGCCCTCCCCTGCCCGCGCATCGCTGTCGGCAAGGACCGCCGCGAACGGACCGGGAAGGCCCGCCTGCTCCAGCGCAGCCGCATAGTCCGCTTGCGGCAGGTTCTGATACACGACCGGCTTCCCCGAAATCTCGGCCAGCGCGGCGGCAAGTTCAGCTTGCGTGAACCCGGTATCTCCCGCCAGCTCGAACGTCCCGGTCAGCCCGCGCAGCAGCACCTCCGCCGCAGCCTCGGCATAGTCGGCCCGCGCCGCAACCGATGCGATGCCGTCACCGGAACTGCCCAGCAGCAGGCCATGCGCAATCGCCGCGCCCGCACCCATCAGATAGTTTTCGGTGTACCAGCCATTGCGCAGCAGCGCATGGTCGACCCCGCTTGCCGCCAGCATCTCTTCGGTCGCCTTGTGCTCCGCCGCGAGCAGCATCGGCGAGCGATCCGCGTTGAGGAGGCTGGTATAGGCGATCAGCGCCACGCTCGCAGCCTTTGCCGCAGCGATCACGGCGTCATGCTGGGGAACGCGGCTACCGACCGCGTTGCCCGAAATCAGCAGCAGCCGCGTAACGCCGGCCAGTGAAGGCGCTAGGGTTTCCGGCGCGTCATAATCGAATGCGCGGACCTGAATGCCCTTGGCCGCAAGATCGCTCACGCTATCGGGCGAACGCACCAGCGCGACGATTTCGGTCGGTGCAACCCGGTCGAGCAGGGCATCGATGACCAGGCGGCCCAATTGGCCAGAGGCTCCGGTTACGGCGAACATCCGTCTTTCCTTTCATATGGAATGTTGACCGCACCCATCTAATCGAGCACTTACCCAACGTAAGTACGCACGAAAAGGTTAGTGTAAAAATGTCCGATCCTCTCCGCATGGCCGATATGCTTGCCCGGGGGGACGTGTTCGCGCCCGAATGCCCGAGCCGCATGATCCTGCGCCAGATCACCAGCAGCTGGGGGCTACTCGTGCTGGTCGCGCTACAGCCGGGGACCTTGCGATTCAGCGCGCTACGCCGGCGGATTCGGGGGATCAGCGAACGCATGCTCGCACAGACGCTACAGCAGCTTGAGGCGCACCGGCTGGTCGCGCGGCGCAGCCTGCCCGTGGTTCCGCCGCATGTCGAATACAGCCTGACCCCGCTGGGCATCGAAACGGCGCGCCGTGCGGAGGATCTTGTCGAGTGGATTCAGACCAATCTGGTCGAGATGCTGCCGGACCCAGGGACGTCGGCTAGCGGCTCAAGCGCGGCTTCCGACGGCTAAGTGGCGGACTGCGTCAGGCGCACATGCGCGACGACGCGATGATCTCGTCGGTCACGTCGATCTTGGTGCCATAGAGGTAGCGCGGAACGCCGTCCTCGACCGCCACATCCGCCGTCACCCGCATCCACCGCAATTGGCCATCGGGACGGCGGATCTTCGCCTCGAAGGTGAAGCTGCCACGTTCGGCAATCGCCACTTCGCGCAGCCGTCGCAGTTCTTCTCGCGACTCGGCTGAATACATCGCGACCACCGCCTCGCGCGTCACAGGCGCGCCGCGTTGAAGGCCGAACAGGTCATAGACGCCGTCGCTCCAGCTGAGCGAGTCGTCGCTGAGGTCACACTGCCAGCGGGCCTGGATCGGCATCAATCGCTGGGGGCTTGAAACCGGATTCGTGTCCATGGCGTCTGGTTACCAAGCGCTTCGCTAAAGTCCAGTGAACGCGTGACCTTTCGCGCATGTGAAGGTATCGATCCCTCCATGTCCGCCGGCTCAGACGACTCGCTGCTCCTTGAGCCTGGCCACAATTGCTGGCGCACCGCGCAGGCGTCGCGACTGTCGGTCATCGTCGACGCCGAGGATTATTTCCGCACCGCCCGCGCCGCGATGTTGCGCGCAGAAAAGCAGATCATGCTGATCGGCTGGGACTTTGATGCGCGCATCCTGCTGACGCATGACGATCCGCCCGATCATCCCGAGGCGCCGCGCGAAGTCGGCGCCTTCATCACCTGGCTGGTGCGGCGCAAGCCCGAGCTGAACGTCCATATCCTGCGCTGGGATGTCGGTGCCATCGCCTCGATCCTGCGCGGACGCACGCTGCAGACGCTGATCAAGTGGAAGCTCGCCAAGCGGATCCATCTGAAACTCGACGCGACCCATCCCACCGGCGCCTCGCATCACCAGAAGATCGTCGTGATCGATGACTGCCTCGCCTTTTGCGGAGGGATCGACATGACATTGGGCCGTTGGGACACGCGCGCGCACGCCGACGGTGACGATGGCCGGGTCAATCCGGGTGGCGATCGCTATATGCCCTGGCACGACGCGACGACGGCGATTCAGGGGCCCGCCGCCGCCATGCTCGGCGACCTGTGCCGCGAACGCTGGCACCGCGCGGGCGGGCATCGCCTCGACCGCCCGCAGGTCGAGCATGAATGCTGGCCCGACAAGCTGACCCCCGACTTCACCGATATCCGCGTCGCGGTCGCGCGCACTCAGCCCGAGTTGAACGGCGAGGCACCGGTGCAGGAGATCGAGAAGCTCTACCTCGACCTGATCGGCACGGCGCGCCGCTTCATCTATGCCGAGAGCCAGTATTTCGCATCGCGCCGCATTGCCGAGGCGCTTGCCAAGCGCCTTGCCGAGCCTGACGGCCCGGAATTCGTGATCGTCAATCCGCGCCGCGCCGATGGCTGGCTGGAGCAGAGCGCGATGGACACCGCCCGCGCGCGGCTGTTCCAGGCGCTTAAACAGCGCGACCCGCACGGGCGGCTGCGCATCTACCATCCGTACACAACCGCGGGTGAGGCGATCTATGTTCACGCCAAGGTGCTGGTGGTCGACGACCGGTTCCTGCGCATCGGCTCGTCCAACTTCAACAACCGCTCGCTCGGCCTCGACACCGAATGCGACGTCGCGCTTGCGGCGGGGACGCCGGAGGAAGCGGCCCGCATCGCCGCAATCCGCGACGGGTTGCTCGCCGAGCATCTCGGCACCGATTCGCTGACCGTGGCGGCGGCGATTGCGGACAAGGGCTCGCTGGTTGCCGCGGTCGACGGACTGCGCGGCACCGGCCGCTCGCTGCGACCCTATGAGGTTCCCGACCTCAGCGCGGTCGAGGAGTGGCTGGCGGAGAACCAGATTCTCGACGCGGGGGATGAATCGCCGATGGAAGCGATGACTAAGGGTGGGCTATTGCGAAGGCTGGGCCGCAAACGTTGATCGCCGATCGTTCGGGGCCGTCAGCAACGCTCATTCCTCAGGCGGCAGCCGTTCGAACACCCACTCATGGCTCTCCCGGATCAGCGCCGGCACCGGCTTGCCCGCGCCATCACGCGACGGGCGGAAGCGGAAGCGTTCTCGGATGAGGCGGCAGGTCAGCGCATCCAGGCGGCCGACCCCACTCGACCCCACCACATCGCAATCGCTGACCCGACCGTTCGCTTCGACCAGATAGAGCACGGTTACCCGGCCCCCGATGCCGGCATCGGCGAGATCGTCGGGATAGTCCGAATCGCGGATGCTGCCGCGTATCCAGCGCGGTGGGGTGGTGTCGGGATCGCCGGCACCGCGCCCGTCTCCCCGACCGCCCGCGCCGAAGCCATCGCCTCGCCCACCAGCGCCACTCCCCGGTCCCGGCACGTCCGCTGCCCCGCTGGTCGCTTGATTGCTGTCCGCAGGCTTCTCTGCGACCGGCAGCGGGGGTGGAGGCACGGGTAACGCCACCACGGGCTTCGGGGCGACAATCGGCGTGGCCCGAGACGTTAGATTGGGCGGAGCCGCCTCCCCCTCGGGTCGCGTGTCGCGCTGCGGCGCTCGGATCACCGTCGGCGGCGGCGGTGGATCGGGGGCGACGCGGAACAGCGCCATTCCGTCCCCTTCCTCCCCCACCTGCGCGCGCACCGCCAGCCCCGCGACCAGCAGCGCGCCAAGTGCGACGGTCAGCGCGGCCGCTGCTGCCGCACCGCCTGCGCGCTCTCGCGGTTGGGACAGGATCGTAGCCATGGCCCCCAAAACGCACGAGCCGCCTGAACGATCGCTGGCCGCAAGGGGATGACGAACCCGCGCGGCCCCGCTATGCGCGCGACCATGACTCAGATCACGCCCGAAATCGTCGCCGAGCACGGCCTGTCGCCCGAGGAATATGAGCGCGTCCTGCACGCGATGGGGCGCGAGCCGAACCTGACCGAACTCGGCATCTTTTCGGTGATGTGGTCCGAGCATTGCAGCTACAAATCGAGCCGCATCCATCTGAAGAAGCTACCGACCGAGGCCCCCTGGGTGATCTGTGGTCCCGGTGAGAATGCGGGTGTGATCGACATCGGCGACGGGCAGGCGGCGATCTTCAAGATGGAGAGCCATAACCACCCATCCTACATCGAACCCTATCAGGGCGCAGCGACCGGCGTCGGCGGCATTTTGCGCGACGTGTTCACCATGGGCGCGCGTCCGATCGCCAACATGAATGCGCTGCGCTTTGGCCGCCCCGATCATCCGAAGATGAAGCACCTCATCTCCGGTGTGGTTCACGGCATCGGCGGCTACGGCAATTGCGTCGGCGTGCCGACCGTCGGCGGGGAAGTGAACTTCCACAAGGCCTATGACGGCAACATTCTGGTCAATGCGATGACCGTGGGCGTCGCCGCAACCGACAAGATTTTCTACAGCGCGGCCGCAGGCATCGGCAATCCGGTGGTCTATGTCGGCTCCAAGACCGGTCGCGACGGCATCCATGGCGCGACCATGGCCTCGGCGGACTTTGACGAGCATAGCGATGAGAAGCGCCCGACCGTCCAGGTCGGCGACCCCTTCACCGAAAAGCTGCTGATCGAGGCGTGCCTTGAGCTGATGGCGTCGGATGCGATCGTCGCGATCCAGGATATGGGCGCGGCGGGCCTCACTTCGTCCAGCGTCGAGATGGCGTCGAAGGGCGGCGTCGGGATCGAGCTGGTGATGGACAATGTCCCCCAGCGCGAAACCGGCATGACGCCGTATGAGATGATGCTGTCGGAGAGCCAGGAGCGGATGCTCATGGTGCTCAAGCCCGGCCGCGAGGATTTCGCCGAGGCGATCTTCCGCAAATGGGAACTCGACTTCGCGGTCATCGGTACCGTCACCGATACCGGCCGCATGGTGCTGAAGTGGAAGGGTGATGTCGTAGCCGACATCCCGCTCGCCCCGCTCGCCGATGACGCGCCGCTCTACGATCGCCCGCACGTCGCGACCCCCAAGCCCGCCGACCTGTCGGACGAGCCGGAGTCGACCGACATCGCCGCTGACCTCATCAAGCTGATGGGCTCGCCCGACATCGCTTCGCGGCGCTGGATCTGGGAGCAATATGACCACATGGTCGGCGCCGACACCGTCCAGCGCCCCGGCGGCGACGCTGCCGTGGTCCGCGTGCACGGCACCGACAAGGCGCTGGCGATGACCACCGACTGCACCCCGCGCTATTGCTTCGCCGATCCGGTCGAGGGCGGGAAGCAGGCGATTGCCGAGGCATGGCGCAACCTCACCAGCGTCGGCGCAACCCCGCTCGCGGTCACCAACTGCCTCAACTTCGCCAATCCGCAGCGGCCCGAGATCATGGGCCAGATCGTCGGCTGCCTCGAGGGCATGGGCGACGCCTGCCGCGCGCTCGACTTCCCGATCGTTTCGGGCAACGTCTCGCTCTACAATGAGAGCAAGGCGACCGGCGGCGGCTCGGCGATCCTCCCCACCCCCGCAATCGGCGGCGTCGGCATCCTCGCCGACTGGTCCAAGTCGATGACGATCGCTTTCAAGGAAACCGGCGACGCAATCATCGCAGTTGGTGAGCGAATAGGCCATCTCGGCCAGTCGATCTGGCTGCGCGAAATCCACGGTCGCGAAGAAGGCCCGCCCCCGCCGGTCGATCTGAAGGCCGAAAAGCGCACTGGCGACTTCGTCCGCGACATGATCACGCGCGGCTTCGTCAACGCGGTCCATGACGTTTCGGACGGCGGCGTGGCGGTGACGCTCGCCGAAATGGCGCTCGCCAGCGGCATCGGCGCGACGATCGACCAGGCCCAGCCCTTCGGCATCGCCGGCAGCTTCTTCGGCGAGGATCAGGGCCTCTACATCGTCACCGTGCCGGATGAGGCGCTGACCGAATTCCTCAGCGCCGCCGCCGCCGCCGACGTTCCCGCCGACCCGATGGGCCGCACGATCAAGGACCGGCTGATCTTCGAGCTCGACGAAGGCGACTGGTGCGTGACGATCGACGATCTGCGCACGGCGCACGAAGGCTTTTTCCCTGCGCTGATGGGTCCCGACGCCGCGATGGCGTGACGCACGCCGTCAGTCGGCGGGGTCAATCGGGCCGCCGACATGCTCGATCATGCCGAGCGGTGGCAATTGCGCCATCGCTTCGGCAAGGTTGAACAGCTCAAGTCGCGAATTGATTGCGCAGTATCGCGTGCCCGAAATGTCGAGATTCCCGGCCTCGCGCACCGCGTGGCCCGGGCAATTTTGCTGAAGCATCGTGAATCGCGTGATCATCTTGCCGTCGGGCTCGCGCGCGAGGAGTCGGTAGCTGCTTCCGGGTCGGCTACCGGACTGGATCGCCCATAGTTCGACCATGCGCTCGCCAACCCGCGTTGTCCCGATCGGCACAAAGAAGGAATATTCGACCAGACCTTCTTTCAGTTCGGTACGTTCATGGGCATCGGTAGTCATCGCATAACAGTGGAAGACACCGTAGTTGGTGAAGCGGTACCAGTGTTCGGCTTCGGCATCCTGAGGATCGCTGAACTTCCAGTCGCCCCAACGGACACGTGTAGCGCACCCAAAAGACCAATTGTCGCCCTCCCCATCCGAAACATATTTTGGGTATTTCTCGTCGTCGTGAAGGAAGAGCGGAAGATCGGCGTGGATCAGATCATCGGCCCTCTCGTTCGCCTCCTGCGCCGATGCATATGGCGACATGGCGTGAGCGAGCGCCGGAGCGACTAGGAGCAGGATCGACATGTCGGCATTCTTGCGAATGACATGGCGTTCGACAACCTCATTGCGCCCCATTTCCTCCGCGCCCCCAATCTGGCACCTTCTCACCGCTTCGACCCGCAGGAGGGACCCATGACCGCCGGCTATTCGACCACCCCGCTCGCCGACAAGCTCGGCTTCAAGCCCGGGATGCGGCTGTTCATCGCCGATATGCCCGCCAGCGTCCGGGCCGAGGCGCAGGTCGATGATCTCGGCCTTGAGGTGCTCGCAGCACCCTGCACCGGGATCGACGCGGCGCATATCTTCGTCACCGAGCGCGCGACGCTGGCCCGCGAACTCGGCGCACTGCGCCAGCTCATCGCGCCCAGCGGGTTCGTCTGGGTCTCCTGGCCAAAAAAGGCGGCAAAGGTGGAAACCGACATCACCGAGGACACGATCCGCGAAGTCGCGCTGCCCCTCGGGCTGGTCGATGTGAAAGTGTGCGCAGTGGATGACGTCTGGTCGGGCCTGAAGCTGATGATCCGCAAGGAGCTGCGCGTCGATGCCTGACGTCCCTGCAATCGCTTGGCGCCCCTATCCCGACCTCGACGACGCACAGCGCATCGCCGCCGCCCGCGCGTTTCACGACGCGATGATCACCCGCCGCTCGTGTCGCGCCTTCGCCGATACGCCGGTCCCGCGCGAAGCGATCGAATGGGCGATCCGCGCCGCAGGAACCGCCCCCAGCGGCGCCAACCATCAGCCATGGCACTTTGCAGTGGTCGCAAGCGCGGCGGGCAAGGCCGCGATCCGTTCAGGGGCAGAGGCGGAGGAACGCGAATTCTACGCGGGCAAGGCAGGTACGGAGTGGCTTCGCGCGCTTGCCCCGCTCGGCACCGATGCCGACAAATCCTATCTCGAGATCGCGCCCTGGCTGATCGTTATCTTCGGTCAGCGGCGGGGCGGTCTCAAGTCGGGCGACGACTTTCAGAACTACTATGTGACCGAGAGCGTCGGCATCGCGACCGGCCTGCTCCTGACCGCACTCCACGCGGCGGGGCTGGCGACGCTCACCCACACCCCCAATCCGATGAAGTTCCTCAAAACTGTCTGCGCGCGACCGGACGCCGAGAAGCCGGTAATGATCGTCGCGGTTGGCCACGCCGCGCCCGATGCGACGATTCCGGTTCACGCGCTGCAGAGAAAACCGCTCGAGGAGACGGCGTCCTGGCTCTGACACGACTGGCGCCCGCCGACGAGTAAGTGTATTCCTCGGGCAACACGGGGGGAGACATTTCATGGCGACGACCATGGCGGGTGACCGCCATCTCACGCTCGACACCGTTCGCGGGGTCGCGGTGCTGGGCATTTTGCTGCTCAACATCATCGCCTTTTCGATGCCGCCAGCGGCCTATTTCAACCCGGCGGCCTATGGCGGCGCCGAGGGGATCGATCTGGGCGTATGGTTCGGCAATTTCGTTCTGTTCGACGGCAAGATGCGCGGCCTCTTCTCCTTCCTGTTCGGTGCGTCGACGCTGCTGGTGATCGAGCGCGCGACCGCAAAGGGTGAGAGCGCCGCCAAGGTCCATTATGCGCGGATGATCTGGCTGCTGGTCTTTGGCCTGCTCCACCTCTGGGCGATCTGGTGGGGCGATATCCTCAATCACTATGCGCTGATCGGGATGATCGCCTTCCTGTTTCGCAATGCGCGCGTGAAGACGTTGCTGATCGTGGGCTGCATCCTGCTGGTGGTGCAGTTCATCGTGAGCGCGTTCATCCCGATGCTCGCCGCGATCGCTCAGGTGAATCCGGGCAAGCCCGGCATGGCTGAGGCGTTTGAGGGGCTCAAGCAAGGCTTTGGCCAGCCCTCGACCGAGTGGCTGACGGAGGACGTCGCGCTGCATCGTGGCGGCTGGTGGGCCATCGCTGTCGAGCGGTTCAGCGAAGCCAAGTGGCTGCCGCTCGCCGGGCTGATCCAATATGGCTGGGAAACGCTCGCTTACATGCTGTTCGGCATGGCCGCCTATCGTAACGGCATGCTGACCGGGCAGTGGGAGCGGCGGCGCTACTGGCGCTGGGTCGCGATCGGTTTCGGGATCGGCATCCCGGTCTATGCCGCGCTCGCGCTGTGGATGATCCGATCGGATTTCGGACTGGTCGAGGTGACATCTGCGACGATGGTGCTGACCACGCCGATCCGCCCGCTGATGATCATGGGCTGGGCCGCGCTGATCGTGCTGCTGATGCGTCCGGGCGGGTTCCTGACCGACCGCCTTGCTGCTGCGGGACGCATGGCGTTCACCAACTATCTTGGCACCAGCCTGATCTGCACCACCCTCTTCTACGGCTATGGCCTGGGCTGGTACGGCGCATTGTCGCGGGCGGAGGTCTATCTGGTCGTGCTCGGCGTGTGGGCGCTGATCCTGCTGTGGTCCAAGCCCTGGCTCGAGCGATTCGCTTATGGCCCGCTCGAATGGCTGTGGCGCAGCCTGGCGCGGGGTCGCGCACAGGCGATGGCGGGTGGCGTACTCGCGCGATAAACTGCGAACGCCACGCAATAACTGTTGCGAATCACTCTCACTCGCCTTAGCTTGGCTAGGCGATTGAGAGGGTTCCATGGTCGTCTGCGTCTGCAATGCCATTCGGGAAAAAGACGTCCGCGCTGCGGCGCGTGACGGAGCGATCAGCGCGTGTCAGGCCTATCGCGCGCTCGGTCGTCAGCCGAAGTGCGGTCAGTGTGTCCCGTTTGCGCGAGCCATTATCGACGCCGAACGCGCTGCTGCGTAGCGTTCGCACCTGCGCTAACCCGCAGAAATCCGCCATTTTCTGACTGTCTGAAACGCCCTGCCCGCGCTATACTCGCGTCCGAATTCCGAACGCGAAAGGTGCGACATGAAGGGCGACCCCAAGGTCATCGATTTTCTGAACGAGGTGCTCAAGGGCGAGCTGACCGCGATCAACCAATATTGGCTGCACTATCGCCTGTTCGACCATTGGGGCGTCAAGAAGCTCGCAGAGTTCGAGCGTCACGAATCGATCGACGAAATGAAGCATGCCGACATGCTCGCCGAGCGCATCCTGTTCCTCGATGGCCTGCCCAATTTCCAGCTGCTCGGGCGGCTGCGCATCGGCGAGAGTGTCGAAGAGGCGCTCAAGGCCGATCTGGATCTGGAATATGAAGCGGTCGCGCTGCTCAAGGACGCGATCGAACATTGCGAAAAGGTCCGCGACTATGGCAGCCGCGACCTGTTCCAGCGCATCCTCGACAGCGAAGAAGAGCATGTCGACACGCTCGAAACCCAGTTCGAGATGATCGAGCGGATGGGCATCCAGAATTACATCCAGCTCAACGCCAAGCCTGAACAGGCGGAGTAAGAATTACGCGGCGGGGCGGCGTCCGAACATCGGGCGCCGCTCGACCAGCGGATTGGCCTCGCGCTCCAACAGCGTCAGCGTCGCCTGAAACAGGGGGCGCAATTCGACGACATGCTTGAGCGCCTCGCTCGGCTCATAGCGATTCTCGACGCAATGGCGGGCGATATCCTCAATCGCGGCGGCACATTCAGCCAGCGGCTCGGCACCGAACTGGCGCGATTCCCCTTTCAGCGTGTGGGCGGGCAGCACCATCGCAGCAGCATTGGCTGATCGCATCGCCTCTTCGATCAGCGCGACCGACTTGACGCCGTCCTCCTGGAAATAGCCGAGAATGCGGACGAAATTGGCGCCAAGCTGCGTCCGGGCCTGCGCGAACGCCGTCCAGTCTACCAGCCGGTCACCATCGAGCGTCGCCACATCAGCCTCCAGCACACGCGTTACATCCAGATCACAGATATGGGTAAGCCGGTAAACGTGAGGTTGACGTGAAACGCTTATCCGATCCGAAAACCGCCCACGCCGTCGATTTCGACATGCTGCAGGGTTAGCCCATGCGCGCTGGCGAGCGCGCCGATCTCGCGTTCGGCCGCCGGGTCATCGGCGAGGATGTCGACGCGTTGCGCGCCCGATCGCAAAGCTCGAGCCAGTCGGAGCGCGGGCCAGGGGCAACGCAGGCCGCGTGCGTCGATGCGCAGCGGCGTTGCGCCGTCACTCACGATCGAACGGGTTCTTCGACGGCCGCATCGTCAGCCGCACCGGCACTGCGCCGAAATCAAACTCCTTGCGCATGCTGTTGACCAGATAGCGCTCATAGCTTTTGGGCAGCAGGTCGACGCGCGTGCCGAACAGGATGAAGCTCGGCGGCCGCGACTTGGCCTGGGTGACATAGCGCGGCTTGATCCGCTTGCCGCCGGGTGCGGGCGGCGGGTTCGCCTCGATCGCGCGCTCAAACCAACGATTAAGCTGGCCCGTGGTGATACGCCGCGACCAAGCCTCACGCGTTTCGAACGCGACCTTGATCAGCGTATCGAGCCCCTTGCCGGTCGCGCCGGAAACGGTGAGCAGCGGTACGCCCTTCACCTGCGCCAAGCCCTCGTCGAGTGCACCCTTCACGCCGTTGAACAGGCTCGACTGATTCTCGGCCACATCCCATTTGTTGAGCGCGATGACGAGCGCGCGGCCCTCTTGCAGCACCTTGTCGGCGATCTTGAGGTCCTGGACCTCCAGCCCCTTGGTCGCATCGAGCAGCAGCACGACGACCTCGGCGAAATCGACCGCACGCAGCGCATCGAATACCGAGAGCTTTTCCAGCTTCTCCTGCACCTTGGCGCGCTTGCGCATCCCCGCAGTGTCGATCAGGCGCACCGGGCGTTGATTGCCCTGCTCGTCGGTCCACATCCATTCGATCGCGATCGAATCGCGGGTGATCCCCGCCTCTGGCCCGGTGATCAGGCGGTCCTGCCCGAGCAGCTTGTTGATCAGCGTCGATTTGCCGGCATTGGGGCGTCCGACCACGGCGAGCTTGAGCGGCGCGTCGGGGGATTCCTCATCCTCCTCGGCGAACTCGTCCACTTCGCGGTCGATATAGGGCTGGAGCGCCTCGAACAGGTCGGCGATGCCCTCGCCATGTTCGGCCGAGAACGGAACCGGATCGCCCAGCCCCAGCGCCATCGCCTCATGGATGCCGGGTTCAGCCGCGCGACCCTCGGCCTTGTTGGCGAGCAGAACGATCGGGGTGCCAGAACTGCGCAGCCAGCGCGCGACCTCGGCATCGAGCGGGGTGATCCCGGCGCGTGCATCGATCATGAACAGGGCTACGTCCGATTCGCGCACCGCCGCCTCGGTCTGCGCGCGCATCCGGCCCGGCAGGCTCGCCGGGTCTTCTTCCTCGAACCCCGCAGTGTCGGTCAGCCGGAACTTGCATCCGAGCAGGTCGCCATCGCCTTCGCGACGGTCGCGGGTGACCCCGGGCTGATCGTCGACAAGCGCAAGGCGCTTGCCGACCAGCCGGTTGAACAGGGTCGATTTGCCCACATTGGGGCGGCCGATGATTGCTACGGTAGGAAGACGCATCCGCGCCTCCTACCGCAACTCCTGCCTTAGCGATAGGCGGTGATCTCACCCTTGTCGGTAAGGACGTACAGCATGTTGTTCGCCACGATCGGGGCGAGGCTCAGCTTGCCACCAACCTCGATCGTCGAACCCATGCTGCCGTCGGCGGGCGATGCCGAGACCAGCTCGCCGCGCGAATTGGCGAGCCACAGGCGGTCGCCGGCGAGAACCGGGCCGACCCAGTTGATCGGGCCCTTCTTGTCCTTCTCATCGCGCCACGCGCGCATCTGGCTGATCCAGCGGACCTTGCCGCTGCCGCGTGCGATGCAGACGAGGCGCGCATCGTCGGTCATGACGAAGATCCATTCGCCCGCGACCCACGGGGTCGAGATGCCGGCGAAATTCTGTTCCCACAGCCGCGTGCCCGAATTGAGTTCGACCGCAGCCATGCGCTCGCCCTGCCCGACCGCATAGACGCGGCCCTGATCGATCACCGGCTCGGCATCGATATCGACCAGGCTGGAGACCGAGGTCGAAATGGTCGAACGCGACAACGTGTCGGTCCACAGCGACCGGCCGTTTTCGTAGCGATAGGCGTTGAGCTCACCCGACGAGAAGCCGGCGACGATCGTGCCTTGTCCCGCCGCGGGGGCCGCCACGCCGAACACGCCCTGGGTTTCCGGGGTGCCTGACTGGGTCCACACCACCGCGCCATCGGCCTGCGCCAGTGCGAACAGCTGATTGTCCTGCGACACGACATAGGCGTTGCCGAGGAACAGCGTCGGTGCGCCGCGCAGCGGGCCGCCCGGCTTCTTGCGCCAGACTTCGGTGCCCGCCGCCGCATCGATCGCGACGACATCGCCGATCCCGTTGGTCGCGAACACGCGCCCGCCCTCGACGCTCACACCGCCGCCGAACGCCGCGTTGCGGTTTTCCTTGTCGGCGGACGTCGCGAGCGACCAGAGCTTGCCGCCGGTGTTGGCGTCAAACGCATGGACGACCGCATCGGTATCGACGACGAACAGCTTGCCGTCCGACACGACCGGCGTGGCGGCGAGCCGCACGCGGCCCGTAGTCCCGGCGATCTTCGCCGACCACACGCGCGCCGGCGTTTGGCCGAGCGCGAGATGGCCCATCGCCTTGGACGCGTTGCCACCCGGCTGGGTCCAGCCCGGGTTGACCGCGGCCATCGGCAGTACGACCTGAACTTCCGCGATCGTCTTGTCGGCGGTGATGCCGGACTCGCCCGCGAGGATCGGCACGCGCTGCCCGAGGACCGGGGTCTTGCTGCCGCCGCCCTTGAAGATGCCGCAAGCGCTCAATGCGACCAGCGCCGCGAGCGCGACGGGGATACGAACCGACTTCATCATTGTGCTTTCTTGTCCTCACCCTCGTCGACGATCGCGTCGACACCCAGTACGCCGGCCATCTGAACCGCGCGTTGACGGATCGAGCGCGGAACGCCCTCGTCCTTGGCGATTTCGCCGTATAGCTTGCCCGCATCGGCGCGCTTGCCCTGGCGCAGATAGGCACCGGCGAGCATTTCGCCCGCGCTGCCATACCAGGGGCTGTCCTTGACCGCGAGCGGACGCAGGCGTGCGACGACCGCATCGGGCTTCATCGTGTCATATTCGACCATGGTCTGACGAATCAGCGCGAGGTCGCGAAATTCCTGCGGGACTTTCGTGTCCGCGGCGATCGCACCCATCAGCGCGGCCGCGCCCTTGAGATCGTTCTTCTGCAGCAGCAGCGTCGCTTGAGTGAAGCGCGCGCTCGCGCTGAAACCGGCGGTACCGGAGCCAGCAAGCTCCTTCAGCGACGCCTCGGCCAGTTGCGGCTTGTTCTCACCCAGCGCCTTGAACACCGCGGCATATTTGTCGCCCTCGGCCGCACGCTGCCCTTCATTATGGCTCTGCCAGTAGAGGAAGCCGCCGAACGCGACGAGCGCGGCGATCACCGCGACGATGATCCAGCGTCCGTAATTCTGCCAGATGTGCAACGCCTGATCCTTGCGGAGCTCTTCATCGACCTCACGCAGAAAGGCATCGTTGCTTTGCGGGCTCAGCGCCAAGGGGAAACTCCATCGGGAAAACTAGGGGGGTGCGGGCGCGGACCTTAGCCGCGCCGAACGGGAAACGAAAGCGTCAGTCCTTGGGCTTATAGACTTGTTCGTCGCCCGGAAAACTCCGATCGCGCACGGCCCCTGCATAGCTCTCGACCGCGGCGGAAATGCGGCCAGCCATGTCGTCGAACTTCTTCACGAAGCGCGGGGTGCGCTCGAACAGGCCGAGCATATCCTCGGTCACCAGAACCTGGCCGTCGCACTGCGCCGACGCGCCGATGCCGATCACCGGACAGGACACCGCAGCGACGATCTCGTTCGCCAGCGTCTCGACCACACCCTCGGCGACGATGGCAAAGGCACCGGCCTCCGCCACGGCGCGCGCGTCACCGATGATCTTGGCGAACTCGGCATTGCCGCGTCCACGCGCGCCATAGCCGCCCAGTGCGTTCACCGCCTGCGGCGTCAGGCCGATATGGCCCATTACCGGAATGCCACGGCTGGTGAGGAACGCGACCGTCTCCGCCATCGCCTCCCCGCCCTCCAGCTTCACGCCAGCGGCGCCGGTCTCCGCCATGATCCGCGCGGCCGATTCGAACGCTTTTTGCGGGCTCGCTTCATAGCTGCCGAACGGCATGTCGATGATGACGACCGAATGATAGCTGCCCCGCACCACCGCCGCGCCATGCGCGCACATCATGTCGAGCGTCACCGCCAGCGTCGAAGGCAAGCCATAGATGACCTGCCCGAGGCTGTCGCCGACCAGCAGCATGTCGCAATGCGGGTCGAGCAGCTGCGCCATGCGCGCGGTGTAGGCGGTCAGCATCACCACCGGCTCCTTGCCCTTGCGCGCCTGTATCGCGGGCACAGTCAGCCGCTTCATCGGCGCCGGAGTCGGCGTCGCGCGGCTGGTGGAGGTGTCGATCGTGAAGGTCGTGGACATGGGTCGCGCTCTAGCGGGGCCAACGCGAGCACGCCAGCGACCTCATTCGACATGTATGCCTATCTTGACTCGATGTTCGATATATATAACATTGAGTCGCATAGAGCTTACATGGGAGGAAGCGCATGGCGTTTCGAGAGAAGATTGCGTGGGTGTCGTTCCTCAGCACGGTGCTGATCTGGGGTGCGTTCTTCATCATCCTTGCCCTGACGCCGCACGGCGTGCGCGGGCTGGCGATGCTCGGCCCGTTCATCGTCGCGACGGTGGCACAGGCCGCAGTGATGATCGCGGCGGCATCGATCTGGGCGATCGGCGCGCCCAAGGAGGCCAACGCCCCGGCTGACGAACGCGACCGCGCGGTCGGGCGACGCGCGACGGGATTTGCCTACCTCACCCTGATCCTTGGCGTGGTCGCGGTGATCGTCTGGCTGCACTTCGGGCTGCACGGGCCGGACACGATCTTCGCGCTGGCAGGCGCCTTCATCCTCGCCGAAGCGGTGCGGTTCGGCGCCACCGCGCTCGGCTATCGCAAGGGAGTCTGACAATGGCTTATCGTGAAAAGCTCGCCTGGCTCGAACTGATCGGGATGGTGATCGCCTATGGCGGCTATTTCATAGCGGTCGGCATCGTCGACCCTGCGCCAGGCCGACTGGAGACGCTGACCTATGTCGCGCTGTTCGGGGCGGCGAGCGTGATCCGGCTGCTGATCCTCGGCTGCGGTTGGCTGTTCCTGCGTGCCCGGATGGGGAGCGAGGCGCGGGCAAAGCCCGATGAACGCGACCGTTCGATCGCGCGGCGCGGGGCGAGCACCGGCTATTATGTCCTGATGGGCCTGATGCTGTGGGTCGGCGTCGTGCTACCGCTGACCGACAGCGGCTGGGCGGTCGCCAATTCTGCGCTGGCCGCGATCATCATCGCCGAAATCGTGCGCGATATCATGGTGGTGATCAGCTATCGGCGGGGCTGGCATGGCTAATCCCCCGATCAGCAATCAGATCCGCACGTTGCGCTTCATGGCGGGTGAGATGACGCAGGCCGATCTGGGCGACCGCGTGGGCGTCACCCGCCAGACGATCGCGGCGATCGAGCAGGGAAAATATTCCCCGACGCTCGAAACCGCATTCCGCATCGCCCGCGCGTTCGAAAAGCCGCTGGAGGAGGTGTTCCAGTGGGCGGGGGAGTGATCTCCCTGCCCCCTTACAGCAACGCGGCGGCCCATAGCTCGGGCTTGAACCCGACCAGCAGCCCGCCGCGATACTCGACCACCGGGCGCTTGATCAGCGAGGGGTGCGCCGCCATCAGCGCCAGTGCCTTGGGCGCGTCGATGTCGGCCCTGTCGGCTTCATCGAGCTTGCGAAAGGTCGTGCCGGCGCGGTTGAGCAACGGCTCCCACCCCACCGCCTCGGCCCATTTCGCGAGGCGCGCAGGGTCCGCGCCTTCCTTCTTATAGTCGTGGAAGGCGTAGGCGATGCCATTGGCGTCGAGCCAGGTCCGCGCCTTCTTGACCGTGTCGCAATTGGGGATGCCGTAGACTTCGATGCTCATGCCATCACCTCCGCGCCAACCGCGATCCAATTGGCGCCGCGATGCCCGAAATCGACTCCCGGATGCAGGATTTCCGCGAGGATCTCCGCCGATTCGACGAGGCGCGGACCGGGGCGGTTGAAGAAATACTGGCCATCGGTCGCCGCCACCCGCCCTTCGCGCACGGCGCGCAGCGACTGCCACAACGGATGCGCGGCGAGCGCGGGCAGTTCGTCCAGCGTCTGGGGAATGCGGAACCCGCATGGCATCAGCACGATCGCGTCGGGATCAGCCTCGGCCAGCGCCTCGATCCCGACATAGGGTGAATGCTGACCATGCGCCGCGAGCAGGCTGTCGCCGCCTGCAATCTCGATCAGTTCCGGCACCCAGTTGCCCGCCATCATCAGCGGATCGAGCCATTCGATCGCGGCGACGCGCGGTCGGGGCCGACCGGCAACCGCCGCGCGCACGGCGTCCATTCGCGCCTTGAGCTGCGCCACGACCGGCCCGGCATCCGTCCCCGTCGCCGCCGCTACTGCCGCGAAATCGCCCCACACATCGCCGAGCGTATCCGGCGCGGTACTGATCAACACCGGCGCGGTTCCGGTCCAGTCGTTGAGTGCGGCGCTCAGATCGTCCGGCGTCACCGCGCACACCGCGCATTGCGTCTGCGTCAGCACAACATCGGGGTTCAGCGCGCGCAGGCCATCGGCATCGACTTCATAGACCGACAGCCCGGCACCAACGATCGCACGCACACGATCCTCGATCTCGCCGGAATTCAGCCCCTTGGCGAGCTTGCTCCGCGTGAGCACCGGCAGCCCCTCGACGCGGGGCGGCCAGTCACACTCATGGCTGCGCCCGACCAGCGCATCGCCCAGTCCCAGCGCGACCGCGATCTCGGTGGCGCTGGGCAGCAGCGAAACGATCCGCAGGTCCGACATCAGGCGAGGCGCAGCCGGCGTCCGAACAGCTGCGGCGCGCTGCTGCTCAACACGCCATAGGCGGCCATCAGCACTGCCAGCCACAGCGCATCATTGGCGAGGATGGTCAGCACGATCTTCGGCGTGAAGGTGCCAATGCCACCAAAGGCCAGCGCGACCAAATACAGCGACCCTTCATAGGCGATGAAGCCGAACGCCGCGCCGCCCGCGACCTGTACCAGCGTCGCGCCCTTGCGCGCGACCATCCGCGCCGCGACCCAGGCGAGCATCGCGCCGCCCGCAATCGCCGTGCCCCAGCCGATCGCATAGCCATCGACCGGATAGCCCATGAAACCAAAGCCCATCGCCTGATTCGCCGCCCAGCAAGCCAGCACGGTCAGCGCGCCCGCGCGCCGCTCCATCGTCCCAGCTGCCGCAGCCGCTGCCGCGACGAACGGCGTCACGCAACCGAAGATCGGGGTCGCGGCCAGCACGAACAGGAACAGGGTGGTCGGCCAGGCATAGTTGCTGGCGGAAGGAAGCTGCATCATCTGTCTCCGAAACCGTCCACTTATTCCCACTCGATCGTGCCCGGCGGCTTCGAGGTATAGTCGTACACCACGCGGTTGACGCCCTTCACCTCGTTGACGATCCGCGTTGCGACGCGGGTCAGGAAGCTGGCGTCGAACGGATAGACATCGGCGGTCATACCATCGGTGCTGGTCACCGCGCGCAGGCCGCACACGCTGTCATAGGTGCGCCCGTCGCCCATCACGCCGACGGTCTTGACCGGCAGCAGCACGGCGAACGCCTGCCAGATCGCGTCGTACAAGCCAGCGTTGCGGATTTCCTCCAGATACACCGCGTCCGCCTTGCGCAGGATGTCGCAACGTTCCTTGGTCACTTCGCCGGGGATACGGATCGCAAGGCCGGGTCCGGGGAACGGATGGCGGCCGACGAACACGTCGGGCAGGCCCAGCTCGCGGCCGAGCGCACGGACCTCGTCCTTGAACAGTTCGCGCAACGGCTCGACCAGCTGCATGTTCATCCGCTCAGGCAGGCCGCCGACATTGTGGTGGCTCTTGATCGTGACCGACGGCCCGCCGGTGAAGCTCACGCTTTCGATCACATCGGGATAGAGCGTCCCCTGTGCCAGAAACTCCGCGCCGCCGATCTTTTTCGCTTCGGCTTCAAACACATCGATGAAGGTCTTGCCGATGAACTTCCGCTTCGCCTCCGGGTCGGTGACACCGGCGAGGCCATTCATGAACAGCGTTTCCGCGTTCACATGGACCAGCGGGATGTTGTAATGGCCGCGGAACAGGCTGACGACCTGATCGGCCTCGCCGCTGCGCATCAGGCCGTGGTCGACGAACACACAAGTCAGCTGCTCGCCGATCGCTTCATGGATCAGCACCGCCGCGACCGCGCTGTCGACGCCGCCGGACAGGCCGCAAATGACCTTGCCGCTACCGACCTGCTTGCGGATCTCGGCGATCTTGGTCTGGCGGAACTCCGCCATCGTCCAGTCGCCCTTGAGCCCGCAGACATGCCGCACGAAATTGGCGAGCAGCTTGCCGCCATCGGGCGTATGCACGACCTCAGGGTGAAACTGCATCGCATAGTAGCGCCGGCTGTCATCGGCGATCACCGCGAACGGCGCGCCGGGGCTGGCCGCGACCGGGCGGAAGCCGGGGGCGAGGTCGGTGACCTTGTCGCCATGGCTCATCCACACCTGATGCGTTTCGCCCTCGCTCCACAAGCCGTCAAACAGAGCGCAGCCATCGGCGATGTCGATAAAGGCGCGGCCGAACTCGCCGCTGTCGCCCAGCTGCACCCGCCCGCCCAGCTGGTGCATCATCACCTGCTGGCCGTAACAGATGCCGAGCACCGGAATGCCGCTTTCGAAGATCGCGTCGGGAACGCGCGGCGACCCTTCTTCCAGCACCGATGCGGGCGATCCCGAGAGGATCACGCCACCCGGCTTCATCCGCTCGAACGCCTCTGCGGCGGCATTGAAGGGGGCGATTTCGCTGTAGACGCCCGCTTCGCGCACGCGGCGTGCGATCAGCTGGGTCACCTGGCTGCCGAAATCAACGATAAGGATGGATTCGCCGGGCTGTGTCATGGCGAGCCGATAGGAAGCTGCGGCGTGGGTGTAAAGCCATCGCGCCCTTTGTCCGGAACCATTTCCCGCATGGGGGATTCCTCGCGCCAGCATGGTCACCGCGCGCTTAACCCCACCCGCAAACCATTCCGAAGCGCGGCACCCCTATCCTTCCCCCATGCAGTCGAACCGGACCCCCCGCCGGATCATGCTGTCGATCCTCGGCGCCGCGGCACTGGTCGCGGCGCCCGCTTCGGCATCGATCCTCAACTATGTCGGCGAATGCGTGCCATTCGCGCGCGCCGCGTCGGGCATCCAGATCTGGGGCGATGCCTGGACCTGGTGGAGCCAGGCCGCGAGCAAATATCAGCGCGGACAGGCACCGGAGGTCGGCGCGGTGGTCGCATTTGCCAAGTCGGGCGCCCTCCCCCTCGGCCATGTCTCGGTGGTGAGCCGGGTGATCGAGCCGCGCGTCGTGATGGTCACCCATGCCAACTGGTCACGCTTTGACGGCAAGCGCGGACAGGTCGAGCAGGACGTGACGTTGTTCGACGTGTCGCCGGAAGGCGACTGGACACAGGTCAAGGTCTGGTACCGCGACAATCGCGGCCTTGGATCGACCATCTACCCGGTCCACGGCTTCATCTATGGCCGCCCGACCAGTGGAGCCAAGGTGGCAAAGGCCCGCCCCGCCCCCGAACTGACCGGCGAGCGCCCGGACTATGTCGGATCGCTGATCGACGCCTACGCGCGCTGACCTCTCGTCGTCCCGGGCTTGACCCGGGACAGGGCTTTCTTGACCGCGTGAAAGGCAGCCCCGCCCCGGATCAAGTCCGGGGTGACGAAGTATCTGGACCGGCGGAGCGACTCTCGCCACACTTCCCCCATGTTCTTCTCCTTCGTCGATGAGCTCCGCGCCGCAGGCATCCCCGCCAGCATGAAGGAGCATCTCGTGCTCCTCGAAGCGCTCGACCGCGACGTGATCGACCGCACGCCCGAGGCATTTTACTATCTCGCCCGCGCGACCTTCGTGAAGGACGAGGGGCTGCTCGACCGCTTTGACCAGGTGTTCGCGAAAGTCTTCAAGGGCATAGCCTCCACCTACGGCGTCCAGACCGCCGAGATTCCGGAGGAGTGGCTCAAGGCAATCGCCGAGAAATATCTGACGCCCGAAGAGATGGCGGCGATCAAGTCGCTCGGCTCGTGGGAAGAGATCATGGAGACGCTCAAGAAGCGGCTCGAGGAACAGCATGAGCGCCATCAGGGCGGCAACAAATGGGTCGGGACCGGCGGCACCTCACCTTATGGCAATTCGGGCTATAACCCGGAGGGCGTGCGCATCGGCGGCGAAAGCACGCACAAGCGCGCGCTGAAGGTCTGGGAAGGCCGCGAGTTCAAGAACCTCGACAGCACCCGCGAGCTCGGGACCCGCAACATCAAGGTCGCGATGCGCCGCCTGCGCCGCTTTGCCCGCGAAGGCGCTGCGGACGAACTGGATATTGACGCGACGATCGACGGTACCGCGCGGCAGGGCTGGCTCGACATCCGCATGCGGCCCGAGCGGCACAATGCGGTCAAATTGCTGCTATTCCTCGACGTCGGCGGCTCGATGGACCCATGGGTCAAGCTGTGCGAGGAACTGTTCAGCGCGGCGACCGCCGAGTTCAAGAATCTCGAATTCTTCTACTTCCACAATTGCCTGTATGAAGGCGTGTGGAAGGACAATCGTCGCCGCTTTCAGGAGCGCACCCCGACCTGGGACGTGCTCCACAAGTTCGGCCACGACTATAAGGTGATCTTCGTCGGGGACGCATCGATGTCGCCCTATGAAATCAGCCATCCGGGCGGATCGGTCGAGCATTTCAACGAGGAAGCCGGCGCCGCCTGGATGCAGCGCGTCACGAATACCTATCCCGCGACCGTCTGGCTCAATCCCATCCCCGAAGAACAATGGGGCTATTCGCAGTCGGTGCGGATCATCCGGGAGTTGATGAACGACCGCATGTATCCGCTTACATTGGCGGGTCTGGATGATGCGATGCGGGAACTGAGTCGCAAAACATAACCCGTCGTTTCATGTTTGTCGTCGAACAGGCGAGCACCGTATTTGCTCAGTAAAGCTGAGCATACAGCGATGTTCATAACTGACAAGTTGCTGATTATTCGCGATCATGTCGCGGGCCGGTGCCAGATAAATGTGCCCGGCAACCGGCTGCCTCCTGCCCTTCCTATACAAGTGCATTGACGGGGCGCGGTGAGTGCATCGCTCACATGCCCCGCGACTTCAAAATGGGTAGGGTGAGGATAATCGATCATGGCTAAAACGGCACTCCTCTTGTTCGCTTCGTCTCTGGCACTATCCAGTCCGGCGCTCGCCGTGACGGATCCTGCTGCACCCAATGACAGTGCGACCGAAACGGAGGATCAGGGCAAGGATAAGCCCGCCGCCCAGGCGCAGGAGGTCTTCTCGACCGGCGTCGCCAAGGGGCGCGACCGGCTCGACAGCGCTACGTCGACCAGTGCCCTGCGCGGTGCCGATGTGCAGAAACTCGGGCCGCGTCCGCTCGGCGAAGTCCTGCGCACGATGGCGGGCCTGCGCGTCGCGACCGGCATTGGTGAGGGCAACAATAACTACACCGTCCGCGGTCTTCCGCTCGCGGCAGGTGGTTCCAAATACATGCAGATCCAGGAAGATGGCCTGCCCGTGCTGGAGTTTGCCGACCTCTTCAACGTCGGGGCCGACGTTTATCTGCGCAACGACCTCAGCGTCGCTGCGATCGAATCGATCCGCGGCGGTTCAGCCTCGACCTTCGCCTCCAACTCCCCCGGTGGTCTGATCAACATCCTGTCGCGCACCGGCGATGTCGAAGGCGGTTCGATCCAGCTCTCGACCGGCCTCGACTATGACGAGAAGCGCGTCGATTTCAGCTATGGCGCCAAGCTCGGCGAGAACACCCGATTTCACATCGGCGGATTTTATCGTTCGGGCGAAGGCCCGCGCAACATCGGCTTCGACGGGTGGAAGGGTGGCCAGATCAAGGCCAACATCACCCACCAGTTCACCGGCGGCTATGTGCGGATGTACCTGAAGGTACTCGACGATCGCTCGCCGACCTTCGCGCCCTATTTCGCCAACATCACCGGCACCAACGACAATCCGAATATCCGCAGCTTCGCGGGGTTCGACCTGCGGCGGGATTCGGTGCTCTCCTCGTACCTCGGGCCGGTCGTGACGCTGGACCAGAACAACCAGCCCGCCGCCCTGCCGATGGCCACCGGGCAGAGCGCGGAATCGCGGTCGATCGGCTTTGAGGGTCAGTTCGAGATCGCCGGTTGGACGATCACCGAACGCATGCGCTACTCGGTCAATCGCGGCGATTTCAGCCGCGCCTTCCCCAACAGCGCGAACACCGTATCGGCCTTTGCCGCAGGGCAAGGCGGCGTCGGAGCAACCGCGCGCTACGCCAGTGGCCCGCTTGCCGGACAGCCGATCAGCCCGACGGCCAACATCAACGGCAACGGCCTTCTCTCGCTCTACTTCGTGTCGTTCGTCCGCGCCCGCTCGCTCGACAACTTCACCAACGACATTCGCGGGTCGAAGGTGTGGGACCTGTCCGGCGGCAAGCTGACCACGACCCTCGGCGCCTATTTCGCGTCGCAGGATCTCAACACCACCTGGCTGCACACCGCGATGAACGTCGACGTCAACGGCGACAATGGCACCGCGATGGTCGATATCTTCAACGCGGGCGGTGCTCCGCAGACGTTGAACGGCTATTACGCCTTTGCCCGCGCCAGCAGCCTGTTCCGCCGCGCGTTCGACGTGAATTACAAGGTGTTCGCGCCCTATGGATCGGTCAACTTCCATGTCGGCAAGCTCGCGATCGGCGGCAGCCTGCGGTATGACAAGGGCAAGGTGCGCGGCACGCTGGTTGGCGCTGACCTCAACAACGGCAGCGTTGGCCTGATCACGCAGGACATCAACCGCGACGGCCTAATCAATCCGGCCGAAAACCGCGTCGCCTTCCTGCCCTTCACTCAGCCGGGGGCGGTCAACTATGATTACGGCTATCTCAGCTATTCGGCGGGTGTGAATTATCGCGTCGCCGAGCCGTTCTCGGTCTTCGCCCGCTACAGCAAGGGCGCGCGCGCCAATGCCGACAAGGTGCTGTTCACACCGCTGATCGACAACGCCACCGGCGATATCCGCAGCGAGCGCGACAAGCAGGATGAGGTCAAACAGCTGGAAGGCGGCTTCAAGTTCCGCAAGGACGGCTTCACGTTCAACGCTACCGCGTTCCGCGTCACCGCCGCTGACCACAATGTGCTGAACGGTGCCGCCAACCGCACCGACCGCACCTATCGCGCCACTGGCGTCGAGATGGAAGGCGGCATCCAGCGCGGACCGTTCAGCCTGATGGCGGGCGCGACCTATACCAAGGCCAAGATCACGCAGGATCTGCTTGTTCCCACCCTGACCGGCAAGGTGCCGCGCCACCAACCCGACTGGACGCTGACCGCCACCTCCGCCGTGGACCTCGCCCGGGCGACTGTCGGTGCCAGCGTGGTGACCATTACCAAGAGCTTTGCGCAGGATTCGAACTTGCTGGTCATGCCCGGCTTCACCACGGTCGACCTGTTTGCTCAGGTCAAGCTGTTCAAGGGCGGCAGCCTCGCATTGAATGTGAACAATGCGTTCGATCAGCTCGGCATCTTTGAGGTAAACCAGGCCAGCGTGCCCGCCAACGGCATCGGCTTTGCCCGGACCGCCAATGGACGCACGATCTCGGGATCGCTCCGCTTCGATTTTTAGGAATGGGTTCGGAAACCCATCGCTGACGCAAGGGCCTGCGGCCCTTCCGGAGCGATCCAAAGCGCCCTATAGGCCCCATCGCCGCGCACTCTCGCGCCGCGATGGGGCCACCGATGAGCCTGAACGATTACCGCATCATTCCACGTGACCGCCGCGACCAGCTTGGCGAAGGGCCGCTCGCCGCGCGCGACGGGTCGGTCTATTGGGTCGATATCATCGAACAGCGGATCCACCGCCTGTCGCTGGCCGATGGCGCGGTGGCGAGTTGGGTGATGCCCGAGATGGTCGGTTGGGTGATCGAGCGGCGCGATGCACCGGGTCTGGTCGCCGGGTTCCGCAGCGGGGTGAAGGCGGTGATCCTCGACCCCGCCTCGTCAGTGCCGGTGTCGATCGAGGCTTTGGTCGACCTTCCTGCCGGCGAGCCGGCGATCAACCGGATGAACGATGCCAAGGCCGATCGCGACGGGCGGATCTGGGCCGGGACCATGCCGGTGACGTGTGACGTCCCGACCGGCTCCTTCTACCGCGTCGAAGCCGATCGATCGATCACGCGGATGGATGACGGTTATCACGTCGCCAACGGCCCCGCGATCAGCCCCGACGGACGCTGGCTGTTCCACACCAACACGGTGCTGGGTCAGATCTATCGCTTCCCGCTCGACGGCGCGACGCTCGGCCCGCGCGAACTGTGGCTGCAGTTCGAGCCCGAATGGGGCCATCCAGACGGCATGACCTTCGATGCCGAAGGCGGGCTGTGGATCGCGCATTGGGGCGGGTCGCGGGTCAGCCGGTTTGATCCGCACGGCAAGGTCGAGCGCGCGATCCACGTGCCCGCGAGCCAGATCACCAGCATGACCTTTGCCGGGGGATCATTCGACCGGATGTTCATCACTTCCGCCGCCGACGGCATCGACGAACCGCATGGCGGCTGCCTGTTCGAGGTCGATCCCGGCGTCAAAGGCTTGTCCCCTCAACGCTTTGCGGGCTAGCCGGCGCTGTCATCGCTGAAGCCGGTGCGCTACACCGGCGCGATGCGAACCCCATCCCTGCTCGCCGCGCTGCTGGCCGTCTCCGCCTGCGCCACTGTCCCACGCGACGCGCCGACGACCTACGCCAATCCGGTATTCGACCGCGAGTTCGCCGATCCGGCGGCATTGCTCGCCCCGGACGGCTATTACTATGTCTATGCGACGCAGGGCGGCGAACCCGGGCGGATGAACAATATCCAGGTCGCCCGCTCGCGCGATCTGGTTCGCTGGGAGCATCTCGGCGACGCGCTTCCGCAAAAGCCGGGCTGGGCGAGCGCGACGCAGGATTTCTGGGCGCCGCACGTCGCGCAGCATGACGGCCGCTACTATCTCTATTACTCCGCCAAGCCCGACGCCGCGCTGAAGGACACGACGCGCGGCCTGTGCCTCGCGGTGGCGGTCGCGGACCGGCCGGAGGGGCCGTTTGCCGACAGCGGCCGCCCGCTCGAATGCGGCGAGGGCTTCGTCAATATCGACCCGATGTCGTTCGATGATCCGGCAACCGGCAAGCGGCTGCTCTATTGGGGATCGGGGTTCGGGCCCATCAAGGTGCGCGAACTCGCCCCTGACCGCATCTCCTTCGCAGCAGGAAGCGCCGCAAAGCCGCTGGTCGAGGTCGACAAGACCGACGATCCCGCAAACTACCAGCGCCTGATCGAGGGCGCCTGGGTGCTGCGACGCGAGGGTTGGTATTATCTCTTTTACTCAGGCGACAATTGCTGCGGGCCCAAGGCGCATTATGCCGTGATGGTCGCGCGGTCGCGCAGCGCAACCGGCCCGTTCGAAACGCTGCGCGACGCGACCGGCGCGCCCGCCAGCGTGATCCTCGCCCAGCGCGACCAGTGGGTCGCACCGGGCCATAATGCAGTGATCGCCGACGCGGGTGGCGATCACTGGATGCTGTACCACGCGGTCGATGCCAAGCGTCCGCGCGCTAAGCCGGGCGACGACGTCAACACGCGCCGCATCATGCTGCTCGACCGGATCGAGTGGCAGGACGGCTGGCCGCGCATCGCAGGCGACGGTCCGTCGACCGGCGCGCAACCAGCGCCCGCCGTCCGGCCCTAGCCGGTCGTCACCCCGTCCGGCCCGAAGCCAAGCCGGGTCGTCAGCAGCGCGCGGAATTCGTTGTAACCGCCGGTGCCGGGGAAGAAGGCGTGGAAGAACAACTGCGGCTCATCATCCAGCCCCGGCGCGACCGAGGCATGGCCCGGCGCCCACCAGGTCGTGGTCGACTTGAGCAGCGGATCGCCCTGTTTGACGTAGGGGCCGAAGATATGATCGGCGACCGCGACACCGATGCCATAGGCCGGCGTTCCGAAGTCATTGCCGGCATAGAACATCCAATAGCGGCCCTGCTGCTTCGTGACCCACGGCCCCTCGATCAGATGCCCCTCCCACTCGAGGTCGTTGGTCAGCACCAGATGCTCTTCGCCCACCCGCTCACCGGTTTCGGTCAGCCGTTGTGCGTAAATCGGCGTGCTCATCGCCTCGAGGATCGCTTCGCCCTCCGGGATGTCCGCCAGCGCGGCCTTCACCTGCTGCCAATTGTCGAGCACCGCCTCGATCAGCGGCTGCATCAGGAAGAAGCGTTCCATCGGCCGCTGTGAGTTGGCCCAAGGCTGGAGTGCGGCAGCGAGCGACGCGGTGCGGCGATCGGCTTCGACGGTGAAGACCTGATCGATCAACTCGGGCCGCTGGCGGAACAGACCTGCGAGCGGGCGCGGCCACACGCCGTTCGTGTCGCGCTTCCACAACAGATAACGCTCGCCATCGTCGTCGATGAAGATGTGCGAATCGATCACCCCTCCGCTCATCACTGGCTGGGCGGGATCGGCAGCGATACCAGTCGTGTTGACCGCATGCGCCGTCACCAGCGGATGACCCAGATCGCGCCATGGACCGAACGGACTGTCGCTCTTGGCCAGCCCGATGGCGAGCGCGTTCGATTTCTGGCGCGCGGTATAGACCAGCCAATATTCGTCCCCGACCCGCGCCATTTCCGGCGCCCAGAAGTCGCCGACATGCCGACCATGCGCGGTCCACTCCGGCGCCTCCCCCTCGGCGAAGACGAAGCCCTTGTGCGTCCAGGTCTGAAGGTCGTCCGACTGCAGGATCGGAAACGCATCCGGCGCATCGTTGGAGGTCGCGACGAGGACATAGCCCTGATCGGTCTTCAGCACGGCTGGATCGCCATAGCCGCAAGTGATTCGCGGGCTGGCGTTGGTGGTGAGCAGCGGCTGCCAGTCCGGTGCGGGCAGGTCGCTGGGCGCGGGACCGCTCAGCACATGCGGGCGGCGCGAACCGAAATCGTCGGCCACCCGGTTGAAGAAATCGACATAGGCAGGATGCTCGCCCGAGGCGAGTTGATAGGTGCGTTCGGCGTCGCCGCGGCGGACGGTGATCTGGCTGTGCGGCGCTTGTGCCGCGGCGATGGCTTCGAACTGGATGGTCATGGTCGGTTACGGGTCCCACAGGCGGTTCGGGATCGCTAAACCACAATTATAAGATAAATGCGAGTGTGGTTTCAGCGACGGATTTTGGGCATGCTCCCCGCCGCGATCTGCGCAGCGCGGATTGACGTCCGGCCCGCTTTTGTTAAAAAGTGCGATAAATAAGATAATATGGGATGCCGCAGTGAGCCTCGAGCTTCGTAACGTCCGTAAGGCCTATGGAGAAACGCCGGTCCTCGACGACGTGTCGTTGAGCATGGCCGACCGTGAGTTCATCGCATTTCTGGGGCCATCGGGCAGCGGCAAGTCGACGCTGCTCCGGATCATCGCCGGTCTCGAAACCGCCGATGCGGGCGAGGTGGTTCTCGATGGCAAGCGCATCGACCAGCTCCATCCCGGCGCGCGCGACGTGGCAATGGTGTTCCAGGCCTATGCGCTGTACCCGCATATGACTGTGCGCGAGAATATGGCGTTCGGCCTGCGCAACGCGCGCGTGCCCCAAGCCGAGATCGACGCCCGCATCGCACAAGCGGCAGCGGTCCTTGAGATCGAGAGCCAGCTCGACAAGAAACCGGCGCAGATGTCGGGCGGCCAGCGCCAGCGCGTCGCGATCGGGCGTGCGATCGTCAAGCATCCCAAGCTGTTCCTGTTCGACGAACCACTCTCGAACCTCGACGCCGCGCTGCGCACGCGGACGCGGGTCGAACTCGCCCAGCTGCGCCGTCGCGTCGATGCGTCGATCATCATGGTGACGCATGACCAAGCCGAAGCGATGACGCTGGCGGACCGGATCGTGGTGATGAACGACCGCCGCATCCAGCAGATCGGCGCGCCGATGGACATCTATACCCGTCCGGCGAACAGCTTCGTCGCGCGCTTTGTCGGCTCGCCGGCAATGACCCTGCTCCCCGCATCGCTGGTGCCGGGTGACGGCCCTGCGCGCGTGCGGCTGGGCAACGGGACCGAGGTGACGACCCGGATCGATCGCGCCGCCCTGCCCTCCGGCTCGGTCGAACTCGGCCTGCGCCCCGAACATGTGCGCGTTGCAGCGGCGGGCGAAGGTGCGTGCGATGCCGAAGTTCTGCTGGTCGAGCGGCTCGGCGATCGCACGCTCGTCTATGCCAAGCTGAGCGACGGGCAGGAGATCACCGCCGAGGATGCGGGCCTGAGCGCGGTCAAGCTGGGCGACCGGGTTCGCCTGCGCATCGATGGCGCGGCGGCGCATCTGTTCGACTGCAATGGCGACGGCCATCATGCGCAGGTCACGGACGCCGCAGCATGAGGCGCGGTGATCGTCTCGCCAGTTTCGGCTTCGTCGCGCCGTTCCTCGCGATCTACCTGCTGATCCTGATCTATCCGCTGCTGGCAGGAATCGGGCTCAGCATGACCCGCGTCGATCTGTTCGGCGGGGGCAGCTTCGTCGGGTTCGAAAACTATGTGCGGCTGGCGGGTGATCCGGTGTTCCATGCCGCGATCTTCCAGACGTTGCTGCTCGCGGCGATGATCGTGCCGATCCTGACGGTGCTGTCGCTGATGCTCGCGCTCGCACTGAACCGCCCGACCCGCGACGCGGCGGTGTTTCGCGGCATCTTCTTTTCCTCATCGGTCCTGTCGGTGACGATCGTAACCCTGATCTGGCGCTTCGTGCTCGCCCCCGACGCCGGGCTGCTGGGTGAAGTGGCGCAGGCGCTGGGGACACCGCCGCTGCCGTTCTTGAGCGACCCAACGCTGGCGCTGTGGGCGCTGGCGATCACCACGATCTGGTGGTCGATCGGACTGCCGATGATGCTGTTCCTCGCCGGGCTGCAGCAGATCCCGGGTGACATCTATGAGGCGGCTGCACTCGACCGCGCGAGCCGCTGGACGATCCTGTGGCGGATCACCCTGCCCTCGCTCCGCCGTACGCTGGTGCTGGTGGTCATGCTCCAGACCGCAGCGCAGCTTCAGCTGTTCGGCCAGTCGCAGTTGCTCACCGCCGGCGGCCCCAATGGCGCGACGCGGACGATGGTCCTGTTCATTTTCGAGACCGCGTTCTGGCGCTGGGAACTTGGCTATGCCGCTGCTGCGGCAGAGATCCTGTTCCTGCTGATCGTCGCGCTGACGCTGGCGCAATATTGGTTCACGATGCGGACGTCGGAGGCTGGCAATGGCCGCTGATCGCACCACACCCGCGTTCCGACCGGGCGAGGGCAGGGTCCGTCCCGCGACGCTGATCGCGCTGCTGCTCGCCGCGGCGGTGATGCTGGCCCCGTTGATCTGGACGATCCTGTTGTCGCTCAAGTCCAACCAGGCGCTGGTCGGCAACAGCGGCGCGGCGCTCGAATTTCCCTACACGCTCGAAAATTACTGGGCGATCCTGTCGGGGGATCAGGTGTTTCGCTGGCTGTTCAACAGCCTGATCGTGTCGGTCGGCACGACGATCGGCGTGCTCGCGCTGTGCAGCCTCGCCGGATACGGCTTTGCACGGCTCGAATTCCCCTTCCGCCGGACGCTGTTCGTGTTCGTCCTGCTTGGCCTTGCGATTCCCGAACAGGCGGTGATCCTGCCCCAGCATCAGCTGTTCGCCGCGTTCCACCTTCACAACAGCTATCCCGGGCTGATCCTGCCCGGCCTGGCCGGACCCTTTGGCGTGTTTTTCATGACCCAGTATTTTCGTGCGATCCCGCGGGATCTGGATGAGGCGGCGATGCTCGACGGCGCGTCGCGGCTGCGCATCTTCTGGAGTGTGCTCCTGCCGCTGACCCTGCCCGCTCAGGCGACGCTCGGCGTGTTCACCTTCCTTGCCAGCTGGAACAGCTATTGGTGGCCGCTGATCTCGGCGACGCGCAGCGACATGTATACGCTGACCGTCGGGCTCGCCTCGGCCCAGATGAACTATGCCCAGACCAGCGGCCTCGGCTTTCTGATGGCGCAGGCGGTGTTCGCGTCGGTGCCGATCTTCATCGTCTATGTCCTGTTCCAGAAGCACATCGTCCAGTCGATGGCGGGGACGGCGCGATGAGGATCGCCCTGGCACTTGGCCTCGCGCTGCTCGCCACCGGCTGCGGCAGCAGCAGCGGCGCCGACGATGGCAAAATCTATCTGCAGCGCTTCTTCGGCGAATGCGGTGCGGCCTATGGCACCGCGACCGATGTCGCCGCGGCGAAGGGCGAATGCGGGATCATCACCTCGATGATCAACAAGTTCAACGCCGAGAACGCCGGTGCGCCGGTCAGCAGCAACGTCGTCGCCTGGCCCGGCTATCCGCAGCTGAGCGCGCAGTTCGCGGCCGGCGACCCGCCCGACATCGTCAGCATGCATGGCGGGGTGATCTCCGACTATGCCGCGCGCGGTCTGCTCGAGCCTGTCGAGCCCTATCTCGAGGCCGCCGGGCTGAAGCCCGACCAGTTCACCGATGCCAGCCGCATGGCCGCGACGGTCGACAACCGGCTTTACGGCCTGCCCTGGGACACGCATGGCGGCCTCTATCACATCAACACCAAGCTGTTCGCGCAGGCGGGATTGATGCGCGACGGCAAGCCGATGCTGCCGCGATCGGCCGAAGAACTGCTCGCCCATGCCCGCCAGTTCAAGGCGAGCACCGGCAAACCATACCTGCTGCAAAGCCTTGTCGCCGACACGGCGGCGCAGACGCGGACGCTCTACACCTATCTGATGGCGCAGGACGCGGTGATCTTCCCCGACCCTCTGCACATCAAGCTGCAGACGCCAGAGGCACGGCGCGTCGTCAATTATTTCAAGGCGCTGACGCAGGAGGGGCTGGGCACGCTCGATCAGGACACCCCCGCGGCGATCGCGGCGTTCCTGAGCGGCGAAGGCGGCATCTATCCGACTGGCACGTGGATGATCGACCAGTTCCAGCAGGACGCGATGACGCCCGGCCGTCCGCTGCACGGAAGCTATGCGGTCTATCCCTATCCGCGCCTATGGGGAAAACATGCCGAGTTCGTCAGCGGCCATGTCTGGGTCGTCCCGAAGCGGGAGCGGACCCCGGCGCAGCGCGCGATGATCGCGCGCTTCTTCAAATTCATGACCGCGCATAATCTCGACTGGGCGCGCACCGGGCATCTCCCGGCGGTCCGCAACGTCATCGAGTCGGCCGCGTTCAAGGCGATGCCGCATCGCGCCGAGATCGCGCCGCTGGCGACCATCGGCCATCCGCTGCCCGGCTATGTCCAGCGGCAGTCGGCGATCGAACGGCTTGTCGGCGAAGAGGTCGGTGCCGCGATCACGGGGCAGAAGACCGTCGATCAGGCGCTGGCCGACGGCGAACGTCGCGTCAACGAACTGCTCGCCGAGCTTCCGGTGGTCAGCCCGTCTTCCCCGCCTCGTCGATCAGCGTCATCACGTCCGTAATCAGCGCGATCATCCCGTCGCGCGCCGCGTCGGGATCGCGTGCCTCGATCGCGCTCAGCACTTCGCGGTGCTGCGGCAGGCTGGCGGTGCGTCCCTTGAACCGGTTGGTAAAGCGGATCGAGGTGCGCAGCGCGGTTTCGACGACGTCGCGGAACTGCGCGTAAAACGGGTTGGCCGACGCCGCGAGGATCGCGACGTGAAACGCGATGTCAGCCTCGAGCGGATCGTCCTCGCCAACCTCGGCGGCTTCCATGCGGCGATAGCCGGCCTGGATCAGCGCGAGGCCGGCTGCATCGGCGGCGCGGGCGGCGAGCGCGGCTGCGGCTGGTTCGATCGCGATGCGCAGCTCGGTAAACTGGCGCAGCAGCTCGAGCGAGAAGGTGCGTTCCAGCAGCCAGCGCAGCACATCGGCATCGAACAGATTCCAGTGCGCCGGACGCTGCACCGTCGTGCCCTTGCGCGGGCGAGCGGTGAGCAGCCCCTTGGCGGTCAGCATCTTGACCGCTTCACGCGTCACCGATCGGCTCACGCCATGCTGCTTGGCCAGATCCGCCTCGGTTGGGAAGACGTGCGCATCGTAATGGCCGGTGACGATCGCGCGCCCGAGCGAATCGAGCAGTCCGTAGGTCAGGTTCCGCCCGCCGGTTGCGGGGGAACTCAGCATCGGCGAGTCAGCCTCCATGCGGTCAGGCTCCGTTCCGGGCGCGGCGCGGGTGCGCCGATCGAACTATGGCAGTCATGAGCATCATTGGCGTTAGTAACGCGGGTCAGTCGAATGCTGCAACGCTTTCGCGGCGGGCAACCATGAAAGCGTCGGCAGCGATGCGCAGCGGCTCGCGATCGACCTCGCTTGCGCGCGCGTCGATCAGCGTCGCGAACCGGTCGTAAATCTGCGGATATTCGCTGTCTTCGTCCAGCGCCTGATCGATCCCGTCGACCGTCAGCCGCGCGCCACCATCGCGCAATTCGATCCCCCGCCCGTCGCGCGTGACGATATGGATGATCCATTCCTCCCCCGCATCGAACCGCCAGTCGAACTCGGCGCGCCAGTCGCCACCGATGAAATCGATCGTGGCTGCAATCGGTGCCTGCCGGTTGTGCGGTACCGACAGCGTGGCCGAGCGGACCAGCAGCGGCATCGTCGCGACCCGCGACAGGATCGACAGCGCGTTGATCCCGGTATCGAACACGCCGAACCCACCGGCATTCCAGATCCACTCCTGCCCCGGATGCCATTTTCGCACGTCTTCGCGCCACGAAATGTGCAGCGAGTCGATCGCTGCATCCGCCAGCAGCGCAGCAGCCGGGGCAACCCCTGGCGCAAATTGCGAGTGCCACGCGGTGTAGAGCACCCTGCCCCCCTCCCGCGCCAGCGCTTCGAGCGCATCGAGTTCGCCCAACGTCGTCGTCGGCGGCTTTTCGAGCAGCACGTCGAACCCGGCGAGCAAGGCATCACGGGCGAAGTCATGGCGCGCGCTGGGCGGCGTGCAGATCGCAATCGCGTCCGCCGCCCCGTCCATCGCGGCCAGCAGTTCCGCAGCGTCGCTGTACCAGGGCACGCCGACGCCCGGATCGCCAGCTGGCGTAGCAACCGCAACCAGTTCGAAGCGCGGATCGGCGGCGATGGCGGGGAGATGCTGGTCAGCGGCAATCTTGCCGAACCCGATGATGGCGACGCGGATCACCTCACCGTGCTCCGATCGCCGCGACGAACGCGCGCGCCTGCGCGGCGACCTCGGCGCTGGTCTGTCCCGGCCGATACAGCGCGCCACCCAGCCCGAACCCGTCGGCACCTGCCGCGAAATAGGGCGCCATCGCATCGGGGGTAATTCCGCCCACAACGACGAGCGGCACCTCGAGCGGAAGCACCGCACGGTGCGCCTTCACGACGGCGGGCGATGCGACCTCAGCGGGAAACAGCTTGAGCGCGTGCGCGCCTGCATCGAGCGCGGCGAAGGCTTCGCTGGGAGTGAAATAGCCCGGCGCAGAGACCAACCCCGCCGCAGCGGTGGCGGCGATCACCGTCGTATTGACGCAGGGCGATACGATGATCCGCCCCCCCGCATCCGCGACCTGCGTCACCTGATCCACCGTCAGCACCGTGCCCGCGCCGATCAGCGCCGCATCGCCCAGACGGCGCGCCAGCCGCTCGATACTCACCAACGGATCGGGAGAATTCAGCGGCACCTCGATGATGCGGATGCCCGCCTCAACCAGTACGTCACCAATCGCCTCGACCGCGTCCGGCGTGACGCCGCGGATGATCGCGATTAGCGGGCAAGCGGCGAAGTGGGTGGTGAAGGCGTCAAGCGAACCAGTCATAGAAACTCCGTGATGCGGCGAATGCCGGCCAGAAACGCGGCCTCGCCATCGATTACTTTGCCGACCGTCCCAGCCTGGCCGAGGGCGGCGGAATACAGCGCGCACAGCGCGGGCGCGCCGACGAGTGCGACAGTGGCGCCCGGTGCCCGGCCCGCGAGCGCGGTCCGCACATCGCTGCCGATCAGCAGGCCGCTGGCATAGCCCGCGTCGCTCCGCCCGCCCCCGAGCAAGTGCCGTGCACGAATGCCGAACAGCGATGCGAGCAGGTCGGCGCCACCCAGCGCATCGGCAACGCCCGCAGCAAAGGCTGCGTCGGGGCCGACATCGCCGGTCAATTGCGCCGACAGGATCGAATGATCGCGCAGCACGGCAAACAGTTCGCCGGTCATCATCGTTCGGAACGCGTCGATCCGCCCGCCGCGCATCGCGATCCATTTGGCATGGGTGCCTGGATGGCAGATCAGCCCGTCACCCGGCACCAGCCCGGCGGTTACAGCGCCCAGCGCCTGCACTTCCTCGCCCCGCATCACGTCCGCGCCCGGACCGCGCTGACACACGCCCGGTACGATGCCGACCCGCCCGGCTTCGATCCAGCAGATCGCGTGTGCGAGCGCCTGCGCATCCGCGGGGCAGTCGACATAAGGCGCCTCGCGCCAGCCGCGGTTCGACCCGGCCATCCCCGCGATCAGCATCGCGCAGTCGCCCAAGGCGTCCCGGATTTCGGCAGCAGCACACTCGAATCCGCCCGGCCCGACCGACAGGACGCCCTTGGCATCCTCCAGTTTGGCGATCACCCGGCCATCGGCATCCACCGAATAGGCTCGGCGATTGGTCGAGCCCCAATCGACCGCGACATACCCCTCGCGCCAGCTCATCGGCGGCTCGCTTTGCGTCTCGTTCCCATCGCTGCGGATCATACAGGCGCGTCCCGGCCTTGCTAGATATAATTTATCGGATAAATAGGTTTAATGCCCGGGTGGGGTTTTGAGGTGACCATGAAGATTGCGCGTATCGAGACGTTTCACGTTCCGCCCCGTTGGCTGTTCGTCCGCGTTGAGGCGGAGGATGGCTGTTTCGGATGGGGCGAAGCGAGCCTGGAAGGGCATAGCGAAGCAGTCGATGGCGCGTTCGAATCGCTGCGCGATCGCTTCATCGGCAGCGACCCGCGCCGGATCGAGGATGTCTGGCAGGTCGCCTATCGCGGTGGCTTTTATCGCGGCGGCGCGGTGCTGATGTCGGCGCTCGCCGGGCTCGATCAGGCGCTGTGGGATCTCAAGGGGCGCCATTACGGCCTCCCCGCCTGGGAGATGCTGGGCGGGCAGGTCCGCGACAAGGTCCGCGCCTATGCCTGGATCGGCGGCGACCGCCCCGACGATGTCGGCGAAGCTGCTGCGGCGCGCAAGGCGCAGGGCTTCTCGGCGGTCAAGATGAACGCGACCTCCGAACTCGACTATCTCACCGCACCCCGGTTCGACGATGTGCTCGAGCGGGTTCTCGCCGCACAGGCAGTCGGCATGGATGTCGGGCTCGACTTCCACGGTCGCGCGCACCGCGCGATGGCCAAGCAGCTCGCCAAGCAGCTCGAGCCGCTTGGGCTGTTGTTCATCGAAGAGCCGATCCTGTCGGAAAACCCCGAGGTGCTTGCGCAGATTTCGAGCCAGATCAGCACCCCGATCGCGCTCGGCGAGCGGCTCTATTCGCGCTGGGATTTCAAGCCGTTCCTCGCCAGCGGCGCGGTCGACATCATCCAGCCCGATCTCAGCCATGCCGGCGGATTGAGCGAATGCCGCCGGATCGCCGCGATGGCCGAGGCCTATGACGTCGCGGTCGCCCCGCATTGCCCGCTCGGCCCGCTCGCGCTCGCCGCCTGCCTGCAGCTCGCCGGGTGTACGCCCAACGTGGTGCTGCAGGAGATGTCGCTGGGCATCCACTACAATGAGGGCCACGATTTGCTGCATTTCTGCACCAATCCCGACGTGCTCTCGCCGGTCGATGGCTTCCTGCCGATCCCGACCGGGCCGGGCTTGGGCGTCGAGATCGACGAGGCCGCAGTGCGCAAGGCGCATGCCGAGAAATTCCGCTGGCGCAACCCGATCTGGCGACAGGCAGACGGCAGCTTCGCGGAGTGGTGACCCAAGACGCGACACCATTATCCGATAAATCTTATAATTACCTTGTCAGCGCCGGGAGCGCGCTTCTATAGCGACCACAAGAAGAGTCGCTGACCAAGCGACCGGCGTGCTGTGAATTATCGAAGGGGAGGACATCGATGCGTTTGAGAACCTTGATCCGCTGTTCCGGCTCTGCCGCCGCAATCATGCTAGCCGCCGCACCCGCATGGGCGCAGGAAGGCGGGACGCCAGCGCCGGAAGCGCAGCAGACACCGGCCGCAGAAGGCGACGAGATCGTCATCAGCGGCTACCGCCAGTCGCTTGAGTCGCAGCAGAATATCCGTCGCAACTCGACCCAGATTGTCGACGCGATCGTTGCCGAGGATATCGGCAAGCTCCCGGACATCACCGTTTCCGACACCGCCGCCCGCATCCCGGGTGTGCAGGTGGAGCGCGGTGGCGGCGAAGCCGGACGCGTGCTTGTCCGCGGTCTTCCCGACTTCGTCACCACCTATAATGGCCGTGAGATCTTCACCGCCGAAACGCGCTCGGTCGCGCTGCAGGATTTCCCCTCGGGCGCCATCGGCGCGATCGAGGTGTACAAGACCTCGACCGCCAATCTGGTCGAGCCGGGCCTTGCCGGCCTCATCAACGTGCGCTCGCGCCGTCCGTTCGACTTCGCCGACTTCCACGTCGCCGGGTCGGCATGGATGACCTACACCTATCAAGCGCGCGACTATAACCCGAACGCCAACATCATGGTCTCGGATCGCTGGGACGTCGGTGGCGGTGAGATCGGCGCGTTGCTCGGCCTGTCCTACACCAGCATGCACTATCGGGATTCGACGCGGTCCAACACCGATTTCGTCGCTGGCGGCGGACCGGGCGGCACGCAGTTTCCCGACATTCAGCGCGTGACCTATGACGAAGGCGATCGCGAGCGTCCTTCGGTCAACGGCGCGATCCAATGGCGCCCGAGCCCCGGCCTCGAATTCTATGTCGAGGGTCTGTATCAGGGCTTCCGCAACAAGCTGTCGTCGCGTGAGATGGAAGCGGCACTGTGGGGCGGGTCAGGCTTCTCCAACGCCGTAACCGTGCCGGATCGACCCGATCTGCTAGAGAGCGCGACGGTTACCAATCCGCGCCGCGTGCAGGGCTATCAGGGCGGCACCTACAACACGACCGATACCTACCAGTTCGCAGTCGGTGGCAGCTTCGAGACCGGCGGCCTCAAGATCACCGCGGACGTCGCGCGAACCGATTCCACCTTCACCGGATCGACCGCCAGCGTCGACTATGCCTTCGCTGGCCCGCAGACGATCGTGTTCGATACCAATGCCGATAGCGGCGATGGCGGCGCGGTCTTCTCGATCCCCGGTTTCGACGCGAGCAACCCCGCCAACTATGTCTATCGCGGCTTCTACGAGGAAGCGCAGCAGGCGAAGGGCAAGGATTGGCAGGCCCGCGTCGACGTCACCTATGAAACCGAAATGCCGTGGGTGAAGGCGTTCGAAGCCGGTATCCGCTACACCGACCGCGACGCGCGTCGCGAGTTTGGGAACCGCTATTTTGATCGTGAAGGCGACCGTCGCCCGTTCTCGGCTGTGCCGCTGACCTATGAGTTGTTCGACGCGGGGTTCCGCGGTGCCGACCCACAGCCGGGTATCGTGACCTGGCTCTCGCCGACCTATGACAGCATTCGCGCGAATCTGGCGCAGTTGCGGGAGTTCAATCAGCCCGGCCTGACTGGCGCGCCTCCGGCGGATCCGCAGCAGACCTGGGAGGCGAACGAGAAGCACTTCGCCGCCTACGCCCAGTTGCGCTATGAGATTCCGCTGGGCGGTGAAGCCAGCATCGATGGTACGATCGGCTTGCGCTATGCACGAAGCGATCTTGACCTGTCGGGCACGCGCCTCTTGCTGCCCGCAGGCGACGCTCCTGGCGTGCAGACGCCAACGGCCGTTGAGCGCAAGTTCGAAGCCTGGTTGCCCAACATCAACGCGCGCATCCGTTTCACGCCGCAGATTCAGGCACGTCTGGCCTTTACCGAGACCCAAACGCGCCCGAATTTCATCGACCTTCGCGCCTCTGCCACGCTCGACCGGCCAAATACCAATGGTTGTTTGTCGGAAACCCCGATCCCTGATGGATGCTATCGCACGGGCAATGGGGGCAACCCGTTCCTGAACCCGCTCACGTCGCGCAACTATGACGCCGCGCTTGAATATTATTTCTCGCGCAACGGCTTCGTTTCGGTCAGCGTCTTCCACCGCGACATGGAGGGCTTCATCGAAGGGAATACCTTTACGGGTACGCTTCCGGACGGCACCCCATTGCGCCTGGGCTCCCCGATCAACGCCGGCAAAGGCCGCATCCGCGGCTTTGAAATCCAGGGCTCGACGTTCCTCGATTTCATTGGCCTGCCGCAGTTCGGTCTTCAGGGCAACGTCACCAACCTCGATGCCCGTTCCGACTTCAGCTATGACGACGCCCAACTCAACGGCTCGCCGCTGATCCGAACGGTCAACCGTGAGCTGCTGTTCGTGTCGGACTGGTCGCTCAACGCGGCTGCCTTCTACGAAGCCAATGGCCTGTATGCGCGGCTTGCCTACAACTGGCGCAGTGCGTTCCCGCTGACCTATCAGCGGCGCGGCGACCACCTGTACACCGAAGAGGCAGATCCCGTTAAGCGGCTCGATCTCTCGGTCAGCTACGACGTCATGCCCGCGGTCACGGTGTTCGGCGACTGGACGAATATCCTCGGCGATCCGTTCAGCTCGACGCTGACGCGGACCAACACGGTCGGCAATGCCCTGCCCGCCGCCGGGGCATTCACTGCCACCTATCCGCGCGTCGTCCGCTACGAGGAATCGACCCTCACCGTGGGCATCCGCTTCCGCCTCTGATCGGAGCGGTTGGCATCAACATGGGAGCCGGAGAGCCTTGCTCTTCGGCTCCTGTCGTTTGAGGATCATGGGATGAGCAGCAAAGCCCCCCGCGACGACCGGCCACGCACGCGGGTCGTCATTGTCGGCGGCGGCACCGCGGGGTGGATGGCGGCAGCGGCGTTGATCCGCCGGCTCCCCCATGCCTGCAGCGTGCGGCTGATCGAGTCCGAGGATATCGGCATCGTCGGCGTTGGCGAGGCGACCCTCCCCCATCTGCGCGCGTTCGTCTCGATGCTCGGGATCGACGAGGCCGAGTTCATGGGCGTGACACAGGCGACCTATAAGCTCGGCATCGAATTTCGCGACTTTGGCAAGATCGGCGACGCCTATCTTCACCCGTTCGGCAATTTCGGCCGACCGCTGAACGGAGTCCCCTTCCACCATTACTGGCTGCGGATGCGCGCACAGGGCCGGCAGGACACGCTGTTCGACTATTCGCTGTGCAACCAGATGGCGGCGCAGCGCAGGTTCGCCCCGCCGACCAACGACGCCGCGTCGCTGCGCTCGAGCTACGGCTATGCCTATCAGTTCGATGCGACTTTGTTCGCGCCTTATCTGCGCGATTATGCCTTCGCGCGCGGCGTCGATCGGACCGAAGGGCGTGTCGTCGATGTGTCGCTCGACCCGATGTCGGGGGATGTATCCACGCTGACCCTCGCTAGCGGTGAGCGGGTCGAGGGCGACCTGTTCGTCGATTGCTCGGGTTTTCGCGCGCTGCTGATCGGCGGGGCGATCGGGTCGGCGTGGGAGGATTGGTCGCGCTGGCTGCCGTGCGACCGCGCGGTCGCAGCCCCCTGCCCGTCCCCCGAGGGGCCGATCGAGCCCTATACCCGCGCCGCCGCAATGTCGGCGGGCTGGCGCTGGCGCATTCCGCTGCGGCACCGGGTCGGCAATGGCTATGTCTTCTCGTCCGCGCACCTTGATGAGGATGTGGCCAGCACGGCCCTCGTTTCCGCGCTTGAGAACCCGCCGCTCGCCGACCCGCGCATCCTGCGCTTCCGCGCCGGGCGCCGCGCGCGCAGCTGGGACCGCAACGTCGTGTCGGTCGGCCTCGCCTCTGGCTTTCTCGAGCCTCTCGAATCCACCAGCATCTATCTGGCGCAGGGCGCGGTCGAGCAGCTGATCGCGCTGTTCCCGATCGACGGGCGCATTGCCGATGCCGATCGCGACGAGTTCAATCGCATGGTCGACCTTGAATATGACCGGATTCGCGATTTCCTGATCCTGCACTATCACGCGACGACGCGCGATGACTCGCCGTTCTGGAACGACATGCGGACGATGCGCATCCCCGACAGCCTGGCGGAGAAGATGGAACTGTTCCGCGAATCCGGCCGCGTCGCGCACTACACGCAGGGGCTGTTCTTCGAACCGAGCTGGCTCGCGGTCTATCTCGGCCAGGGAATCACGCCGCGCCAGTGGGACCAACGCGTCGATTCGATCGACCCGGCGCAACTCGGCGGTGCGCTGGACCAGTTGCGCGCACAGGTCGCTGCAGCTGTGCGCGACATGCCCAGCCATGACGCAGCGTTGGGCCGGGTCGCATGAGCGCGCGCGCGATCCGCTCGGTCTGCGTGGTCGGCGACGGGATCGTCGGCCTGTCGGCGGCGGCGGCCTTCGCCCGCGCTTTGCCGCAGGTCGCCGTGACGATCGTACCGGCCACGCCAGACCCGGCAGCAGTCGCGGAGATCCAGTGCGCGACCTGGCCGAGCATCCACCGCTTTCACGCCGCGATCGGCCTCGATGAGCGGGAGCTGGTACGCGACGGCATCGCGACGCATCTGCTCGGCGCACAGTTCGGCAACTGGCCACAAGTGGGGCAGGATTGGGTCCATGGCTTCGGCGAACATGGCCTGAAGGCGGGCGACATCCCGTTCCACACGCTGTGGCATCGTGCGTTTCAGGCGGGAGCGGCGGCACCCTATTGGCGCTACGGCGCGGCGGCATTGCTCGGCGCGGCGGGGAAGTACGCCCATCCCAGCCCCGACCCCGCCTCCCCGCTCGGCGGATTTCTCTACGCGCTGCGCATCGATCCACCCCGCTATCGCGCGCGGCTCGACACGCTGACAGCCCCGCTACCACGCCACGCGCCGTTCGCCTCCGTGGAGCGCGGCGAGGATGGTGCGATCGCTGCCGTGGGTACAGCCGATGGCAGTCGTGTCACCGCCGACCTGTACCTCGACTGCTCGGGGCCGCAGGCGTTGCTGCGCTTCCCCGATGACGCCGAGTTCGAGCCATGGGATGCGTGGCTTCCGGGCCGCTCAATGGCAGTGCGCGATGTGCCGGGCGATGCCGTCGATCCGCTCGACCGCGCCGAGACAACCGCAGACGGTTGGCGCTGGCGTTCGCCGCTCGGGGACCGGACGCGGGTAATCGAACTCAACGACGAGCCTGGCGGAGTCGCCGTGCGCTTCGGCCGCCGCACGCCGGGGATCGGCAACGTTCTGGCGATCGGCGATGCCGCAACCGCGATCGACCCGCTGTTCGGCACCGCACTCCACCTTACCCACGATGCCATCCTGCTGGCGCTGGACCTGTTGCCCGGGCGCGACTTCGGCCAAGCAGAGATCGCCGAATATAACCGCCGCAGCCGGGCGGTTTCGACGCGGATGCGCGATTTCCACGCGCTCCACCATCTGCGCGTCGGGACGATGACCGCCCCGCTTCCCGAAGGACTCGCCCGCACGCTTGAACAGTTCCAACGCCGCGGTCGCCTTCCCCCGTTCGAGGGCGAGCCGTTCGAGGCAGACGCATGGCTCGCGTCGCTGATCGGTCTTGGCCTGACGCCGGATGCAATCGACCCACTCACCGCCTCGATCCACCCGGCACGCGCTGCCCACGCAATGGATGCGCTCGCCTCCCGTCTCGCACAGGCGACGGAGAACGTGCCGCCCTACCCGCAACTGCTCTCGCGGTTGCGGGCGGGCTGAGCGCGATCACTTCTTGGCGGTGGGTCGGATGCTGACACCGACAGCGGGCTTGCCGTCCTTCCACAGCAACGGCGCGACATACAGATAGCGCTTGTTGTCGAGCTTGCGGCACCCCGGGGTCGCGGCCCAGGCGTGGAACGACACGAACTGACGCGCACCGACATTGAAGATGCTCTGATGCCCCGGCCCGCTCAGGCACCCCACGTCGCGCTTGTTGTAGCTGTAGAGGATCGGGTTCTCAGGTGCATCGGTGCACGGCCCCATCGGTCCGTCGCACTTCGCCCAGCCCATCGCATAGGGCGACAGCCGCTGATGCGTCTCCCAGCCATAATGGTTGGACGAATAGAACATGGCATAGCCGGTCGGCGTCTTCACCATCGTCGGCGCCTCGATCACATGCGCCTCCCACGGCTTGTCGTTGCGCAGCAGCGCGACGGCCGGGCCTTCCAGCTTCAGCCCATCGGGACTCATCTTCTGCGCATAGATATCGGTCGGATTGCCAAACTTCGGGTTGTTGCCGTCATTCTTGTAGTAGAGGTACAGCGTGCCATCGGTATCGCGGAACGGCGCGGCGTCGATCGTGCCGCCCAGATCGCGCTGGCAGATCATCGGTTCGGTCTCGGTCGACACGAATGGACCCTTGGGGTCGCTGGCGAACGCCGCGCCGACGCATTGGAGCCCGCTCTCCTTCTCGCGTGCGGTGATGTAGATTACGAAGCCATTGGCGACGCGCTGCACCTCCGGCGCCCAGGTAAAGCCCTCGCGCGCCCACACCGGCAGCGTCGGCATCGCGTCGTGGATCTTGCCGCCGGTCTTGACCAGCGCCCAGTCGGCCAGATTGGTCGAAGTCGCCATCTGCACATTCGCGACATTGCCCGGAGGGTTGGTCGCATAGGCATAGAAAGTGCCGTCGTGCAGCATCACGAACGGATCGGCGAAATCCTCCTCCAGTACCGGTGCAAACGGCGCATCGTCCTTCGCCGGTGCGAACGCGGTGCAGGTCAGCGCCAACACTGCCAGAAACCCGTATTTTGCCATGCCTAACTCCCTTGGCTCCATCATCCTGGCCGGTCGGGTCAAAACGCCCACTCGACCTTTCCCGTCTTTTATCATATAAATCAGCTCAAGAGGAAAGACCGTTTATCGCGGTCGGGAGCCGCATATGAATTTCACTGTGAACCGCGCCGATTTCGGCATGCTGAACGGCGCGCGAGTCGAACTGATCCGGTTGAGCAACGGCGCGGTTGAGGCCACGATCCTGACCTATGGCGCGTCGATCCACTCGGTGCGCGTCCCCGATCGTGACGGGCATCTCGGCGACGTGGCGCTCGGCCATGCGACGCTCGTCGAATATGTCGACCAGCCGCAGTTCATGGGATCGACTGTCGGTCGCCTTGCCAACCGTGTCGCGGGCGGGCGCTTCATGCTGGATGGTACCGAATACCGCGTGCCGACCAACAACGGCCCCAACTCTCTCCATGGCAGCGATCAGGGCTTCGACAAGGCCAACTGGCAAGTGCTCGCGCTGGACACCGACGACGCGGCGTCGGTCACGCTGGGCCATGTCAGCCCGGATGGCGATCAGGGCTATCCCGGCACGCTGAACGTCACCGCACGTTACGCGCTCGACGCTGCCAATACGCTGCATGTCGATTATCGCGCGGTCAGCGATACGGTCACGGTCGTCGCGCTGTCGAACCACGCATATTGGAACCTCGCCGGCGAAGACAGCGGCAGGAGCGCACTCGGCCATATCCTGACCATCCCCGCCGGCCAATACCTCCCCACCGATGCCACCGCGATCCCGACCGGCGAACTGCGCCCGGTGGAGTGCACCGCCTTCGACTTCCGCGCGCCCACGCCGATCGCTGCGCGCGTCCGCGATGCAGGCGAAGCGCAGCTGCGCATCGGGCGCGGCTATGATCACAATTGGGTCGTCGCGCACGACATTGCCGATCAGCTGCGGCTGATGGCGCACGTCCTCGACCCCGTCTCGGGCCGAGTGATGGAGGTCCATTCCACCCAGCCGGGCCTGCAATTCTATTCGGGCAATTTCCTCGACGGCAGCTCGGTCAACAAAAGCGGGCGGATGCTTCGCATGGGCGACGCCATCGCGCTCGAGCCACAGCAATTCCCCGACACCGTCAATCGCCCCGAGTTCGGATCGGTGCGGCTGGAGCCGGGTCAGGTCTATCGCAACCAGATCGCATGGCGCTTCGGCGTCGAGCCAGCCTGAAAACCATACAGCAAGATCAAGGAGAGGCCGTTTTGAGCAAAGGGAAAGCGTGGGCCGCGTTCGGCTTGAGCGCAGTGGCACTGGCGCTGGCGACGCCCGTCGCGGCCAAGTCGCTCGACATGGAGGGCCGCGCCGCCGCTGCCGCCACCGTGACGCGCGGCCAGGCGCGGTTCACCGTGCTGACATCGGGGCTGATCCGGATGGAATGGTCGCCCACCGCCCGCTTCGTCGATGCGCCGTCACAGGTGTTCATCGACCGCGAGCAGCCGGTTCCGCGCTTCACCACGACGGTCGAGAACGGCAGGCTGGTGATCCGCACCGACGCTCTCGAAATGTCCTACATTCTCGACAGCGGACGCTTCACCGCCGCCAATCTCAGCGTCCGGTCGCGCACGCTGAAGCCCGCATTCAGCTGGCGCCCCGGCACTGCCGCGACAGGCAATCTCCACGGCACCGCCCGCACGCTCGACCGCTATTCGGGCGACCGACAGATCGACAACGGCTCCCGGCTCGACCTCGGCCAGGGCCTGATCTCGCGCGATGGCTGGCATGTCGTCGACGACAGCAGTTCGTTCGTGTTCGACGGTGACCGGGAAGCCCCGTGGGTGCAGAAGCGCGACTGTGGCGATTGCCAGGACCTGTATTTCTTCGGCTATGGTCACGACTACACCACCGCCCTCGGCGATTACGCCAAGGTTGCCGGCCGCCAGCCGATGCCGCCGCGCTTTGCGTTCGGTTACTGGTGGTCGCGCTACTGGAATTATTCCGACCGCGAGCTGCGCGATCTGGTCGGCGACCTCGACCGCACCGGCTTCCCGCTCGACGTGCTGGTCATCGACATGGACTGGCATCGCACCGACGATTTGAGCTGGGACCCCCGCTATGTCGTCAAGGACGAGGTCGGCGAAGGTGTTGGCTGGACCGGCTATAGCTGGAACCGCAGCCTGTTCCCCGATCCCAAGCGCTTCCTGAGCTGGCTTGAGCAGCGCAAGGTCAAGGCGACGCTGAACCTACACCCCGCCTCGGGCATCCCCCCGCGCGAGGAGACCTATGCGGCATTCGCCAAGGCGATGGGCGTCACCGATGGCAAGGCGGTTCCGTTCGAAGGCGCCGACCGCCGTTTCGTCGACAATTGGTTCAAGCTGACGCTCGACCCGCTGACCGCGCAGGGCGTCGATTTCTGGTGGCTCGACTGGCAGCAATGGCCAGAATCGAAAGTGATGCCCGGCCTGTCGAACACCTGGTGGCTCAACCACCTGTTCTACACCCGGATGCAGCAGGCCGATGCCAATCGCGCGCTGATCTATCACCGCTGGGGCGGCCTTGGAAATCACCGCTATCAGATCGGCTTTTCGGGCGATGCGGTGATCACCTGGGACTCGCTCGCCTATCAGCCCTATTTCACCGCGACCGCGTCGAATGTGCTGTACGGCTATTGGAGCCACGACATCGGCGGCCACATGTTCGCCGACGGCCTGGCCCCCGAGCAGCGCAAGATCGATCCCGAGCTCTATGTCCGCTGGATGCAATTCGGCGCGTTCAGCCCGATCCTGCGCACCCATTCGGCGAAGGACGGCAACCTGCGCAAGGAGCCATGGCGCTTCTCGCCCGAGGTGCTTTCGACGCTGCGCGACACGGTGGCGCTGCGCTACCAGCTGGCGCCCTATATCTACACTGCCTCGCGCCAGGCCTATGACACCGGCGTCTCGATCCTGCGCCCGCTTTACTATGCATGGCCGGATCAGGCGCAGGCCTATGCCGAGCGCGGGCAGTATATGTTCGGCGACGACATGCTGCTGGCTCCGGTGACCAAGGCCGGGAAGGATGGCGTGACCCAGACCTCGATCTGGCTGCCACCCGGCCAATGGTATGACAGCAACCGTGGCGAGACCCTGTCGGGCGGCCGCACCATCGTGCGCGACTATCTGCTGAACGAAATCCCGCTGTTCGTGCGCGCCGGCGCGGTCATCCCGATGAACCCGCCGTCGATGCAGAACCTGCAACAGGTCGACGGGAGCAAGCTCGTCCTGCGCGTCCTCCCCGGCGGGTCCGCACGCACGCGCCTCTACGAAGATGCCGGCGACAGCGAGGGCTATCGGGGCGACGCCTACAGCTTCACCCCGATCACCAGCGCGCGCGACACCGGGCAGGCACAGCTCACCGTCCACCCGCGCGAAGGGCGCTATCCGGGCATGGCGGCGGCGCGGCAGATCACGATCGAGTTCCCTGCTGCAACGCTGCCCACCCGCGTCACGGTGAACGGTGCCAGCTATTCGCGATCCGACCAGCCGAGCGAAGGGAGCTGGCACTATGTTGGCAACGCGCTCACCGCCCGCATCGTCGTTCCCGCAATCGCCGCCGACGCGCAGTTGAACGTACAAGTCGAATTTGCCCCGGACACCCGCATCGAGGGCCTCGCATATCGCATGAAGCGTACCGCCGCGGCGGTTGCGTGGCTCAAGGACCACTGGCCCGCGCCCGAACCGCTGCCCGACGATGTCTCGCTAGCAGGGCAGTTCGGCCAGCTGGTCGACTATGAGCCGGAGCGCCTAGCCACGCTGATCGCCGAGTTCGACCAGCGATCGACCCGACTGGTGCCGCTGGTTCAGGCGTCGCGTGCATCCCCGGAAGTGAAAGCCGAGTTCGCACGCCGCATCGCAATGATCCGTGCCGAGCGCTGACCGGATCAACCGCGCAGTATCAGAAGGCGATTTGCAGGCTGTTGCGCTGGCGCAAAAGCCGTACCGGGCTCCAGTCATCTGACGGAGCCCGGGTGGCGCCGTCGAGCAGCGGGCGCAGCCGGTCGAGCACGATGCGCGCCTCCAGCCGCGCCAGATGCGCACCAAGGCAGTGCGTCACCCCCGATCCGAACGCCAGATGCCCGCCCGCCGTACGCGCGGGATCGAAACGGTCGGGGTCCGCGAACCGATCGGGATCGCGATTGGCATCGGCGAGCATCAGGTAGACGAGATCGCCCGACGCAATCCGATGATCGCCGATCACCACATCCGCGGTCGCCACACGCCCGATGCCCCGCACTGGCCCTTCCAGCCGGAGCACCTCGTCGATCACCGCATCGACCGACACCGTTCCGTCGGCCAATTGCTGCGCCACCTCCGGATGGTCGATCAGCAACGCGATCGCATTGGCGATCAGATCGCGGGTGGTGGCGCTGCCGGCGTAGAGCAGCATCGTGCCCCAATAGGCGACGAGCGACGGCTCGATCCCCTCTTCCTCGGCGACCGCCCGGATCGCGTCCACCATCGGCGTGGCGCGCGCCTGCGCCATCCGCGTCCCGATCCAGCGCGAAACGGCCGCCTGGGCAAAGCGCGCTTGCTGCCGCTCGGGCTCGGTCGATCCGATGTCATGACCGCGCGTGATCGCTTCGAACAGCGGCCGCAGCTGGCCGTGATCCGAATCCGGCAGGCCAAGCAGTTCGGCCATGACCGCCACCGGCAACGGAAAGGCCAGTTCGCTCACCACCTCCATACCGCCCCGCGCCCGCGCTTCGCCCGCGATCCGGTCGATACTGGCTTCGACGAACGCGTTCAGCGTCACCACTTTTTCGGGCCGAAGCTGTTGCGCCAGCCGCTGCCACAGCGGGCGAACGCGGTGCGATCGCTCCCCGGCAATGGCCTGCGCAACGTGCGTTGCCGCGTCGCCGACGGCGAGCGGCTTGTGGATCACCAGCCGCGCATCGTTCAGCGCATCGCGGACATCGCGATAGCGGGTCAGCAGAAGCGGCGGAGCGCTCATTCGGGCGTCCGCGCGCTCACCACCACATAGGACAGCACCGGCAATTCCTCGATATTGCGGACGAACAGCAGCAGCCGGTTGAACGTCGCCGCGTCGATCCGCTGCGCCAGCAATTCGGCCAGCGCCTTGCTCTTGAAATGCGCGACATAGGCGCGCCAGCTGGCGTCGGTGATATCCTCGATTTCGATATCCGCGAACCCGCACGATTCCCACAGCGCGCGATAGGTGGCGAGGTCAGGATAGCATTCCTGCCCGGACAGCACCTTGGGAAATGCCCTAGGCTCGCCCTGAAACACCATGTCGGCGACGACGATTTCGCCACCGGGCTTCAGCACGCGCCGGGCCTCGTTCAGAAACTCCCGCCGCCCCTTGAAGTGCAATGCCGCCTCGACGCTGACGAGCGCATCGAACATCGCATCTGGGAAGCGCATATTCTCGGCCGGCATCACCTCGAAATGCGCCTCGGGCACGCGCGCGCGGCATTGTTCGATCTGATAGTCGGAGACGTTGATGCCGTACACGCCATCCACCGGGAAAGAGCGCGCCAGATATTCGGTGGTGCCGCCCAACCCGCAGCCGACATCCAGCAACGGTCCCTGGTGTCGACGAAACTTGCCGGCAACCTTCGCCATCATATTGTCGCACGCCTCGCTGAAGTCAGCGGTGTCGGGCAGGAACAACCCCATATTGGCGTAGCCGGACTCAGCCCGGTCGCCGACATAGAGAACCCCTTTCCGGAAAAAGCGATCATAGGATCCGGTCAGGGTCTGCTGATATTCAGTCGGCATCAAATACTCCGTGAAGCTGTACCGGTAAGGATCGCGCTTCGTGTAACAACCAGGCCTCCCGCCATCGCACGGGCCCGGACAGCCGCAGCTTTGGCGCGATCGGTTGAAAGGCGTCAAGCACTGCCCCAATTTCGAGCCGGGCCAGCATCGCGCCCAGGCAATAATAGCGCCCCAGTCCAAAGGTCAGCGGCGGTGCGTGCGGTGCGCCGACGGGCATGCGGTTCGACCCACCGATCAGCAGGCACACGCTCTGTCCGGGCCGGATCACCGCCGCGCCCAATTGCACCTCAGCCCGCGCGACGCGCTTGATCCCGAGCACGGGCGTGTCGAGCCGCAGCAAATCATCGACCTGATAGGGCGGCCGCAATGCATCCGAGTCCGCACCCGCGTTCAGCAGCCGCGCCAGAATATTGGCGATGGCGGCACCGGTGGTGGTGGTCCCTGCGCTGAACAACTTGCTGCACGTATCGACCATGCTGGCATCCGGCAGCGCGAACTCCGCCTGGGTGGTGCGAAGCAGATCCATAAGCTCTGTCGCAGGGGCTTTGCGCCAATGGCTATGGAAATACAGGTCGAGCACCCGCGATGCTGGCGCCGACGCGGTCGGTCGCCCGGTCCATTTGAGGTCATAGCCCAGCAGCAAGCCCTCTGCGGTGTGCTGAAGCGCCGGTATGTCGCTGGCCGGCACTCCCAGCAGCGACGCCATCACGCGAACCGGAATGGCGTGCGCCACCATCGGGGCAAGGTCACCTTCGCCCTGCTCGATCAGCGCCGCCATGCATGCCTTGGTCGCGACGGGGACGGTATCCGTCAGCAACGCCTCGGAAGACGCAAACCACCCCCGCAGCCGTCGCACCACCGTGGCGCGAAACGGATCGGACCGGTCCACAAAGGAGCTGCCCGGGGTAATATCCAGCCGATCGTCGCGCAGCAGGGCTGCAATGTCGGCGCGCTCGGAAATGAACCAGCCGTCACGCTCCTGGGCGTAGTGCACCGGTGCAATGTCCCGCAGGCGAGCGAGCGCGGGATAGGGATTGCGGGCATACTCGATCCCGGGCGGGTCGAGGCCGAACGGTAGCGCGGCGGCGCTCATGCCTGTTTGCGCACCAGATACGGGCCGACCACCAGCGCGTGCAGCCCGGTGTCACGGAACAGCGTCGCGGCCTCCACCGGCGTTTCCACGATCGGCTGTCCGCGGCGATTGAGCGAGGTGTTGAGCAGCATGCCGATGCCGCTATGCGCCTTGAACGCAGTCAGCAGCGCGTGGAAGGCCGCGTCCGCTTCCCGCCGCACCGTCTGCACCCGCGCGGTGCCATCGACATGCACGACTGCGCCGATCAGGCTCCGCCACTCTTCCCGCACCGGCACGACGAAGAGCATATAGGGGCTGTCGCGATCGAGATCGAAATAGGTCGCGGCGTCTTCGGCCAGCACGGCGGGCGCGAACGGGCGGAAATCCTCGCGGAACTTCACCTGCGCGTTGATGTAGTCGCGCAGGTCGGCGCGGCGCGGATCGGCGAGGATACTGCGATGGCCCAGCGCGCGCGGGCCGAACTCAGCGCCGCCGCGATGCCATGCCAGCGTCTTGCCGTCGGCAAGCGTGTCCGCCATCGCCGCCATCAGATCGTCGGGGCGGTCGACCGTGACATTGTCGCCGACCGCCTGCAACGCGCGCTCAATCTGTGCGGCGTCTGCATCATAGCTGCGCCCGAGGAATGGCGATCCCCCATCGCGCACCGCCTCGCCCGCCAGGATCGTGCGCCAGCCATGATAGGCACAGCCGATCGCCAAGCCGGAGTCATCGGCGGCAGGCGGCACGAACATGCGCTCGAACGGCGTCTCGTTCAGGATCCGGGTATTGGCGACGGCGTTGAGCGCTACGCCGCCGGCAAAGCACAGATTGGGGCTGGGATGCAGCGCATGTCGGGCACGCGCCAGTTCGACCAGCGCGCGCTCGACCTCGCCCTGCACCATCCGCGCGACATCGGCGAAATACTGGAACCGCGCCTTGAAGTCCGCCGCCGAGCGCATCCGCTCGCGAAACTCGGCCATCCAGCCATAATCGACGAACACGCGCCCGTCGCGAATGTCGAAGATCCGATGGCGAAACGCGCCCGGCTGACCATAGGGCGCGAGCCCCATCAACTTGCCGAGATCGCTCATGCTTCCCAGCACATAACGGCTGGCACCGGCATAGACCCCGCCGATCGAATGACGCGTGGTGTCGGGGTGCATCGGATAGTCGGTCTGGAACCGGCCCAGCGGCGAAAAGTCCTTGAAAACCGCCCGCATTTCGCTGCCCGATGCGGCGTAATAGCTGTCCTTTTCGAAATAGAGCGCCGCCATCTCGCCCTCCGGCCGCTCGGGCAGGATCGCGCCGTCCAGGTCCATGCAATCCTCAAAGGCGTTGCCGCACCCGTCCACCGTCAGCACCGCCGCGTCATCGAACGGGCTGAGGAAGAACGCGCTGCACGCATGCGCGAGATGGTGGGAGATCGTCTCGACCCGCACGCCCTCGGGGATCGTGCGCTCGCCACGATACCAGCGATCGCCATATGCGAATCTGCCGAAATTGGCGTTCTGAACCACCAGCGCAACATCGTCCCAGCCGATTCCCGCCGCATTCATGCAATAGGCAATCGCGAGCGCATCGTTGCCGCCGTCATTCTTGACCTTGGTCAGCCGTTCCTTCTCGATCGCCACTGCGATGCGGCCATCCTTCAGCAGGCATGCCGCGCCATTGTGCGACAGGCCGACGCCCAGGACATAAACGGGTTTGGACGATGCCATCGACGCGCTGCGCTCCCACCGGAAAGCGTCCGCAATAGGAGAATTCGTCGGATCGGCAAGCATTCCCCCGCGATGTTCGCACCGGCCTGCCGCTGGCGCTCGACCCGCTTTGGCGATAGATCGACCCGATGGATGCCAGCGCCGCTCTGCGAGATTTTTTTCACCCGATCGATCCCGCCGAGATCGCCGCTGCGGTCGCGGAGACGCGCCGGCTGGTCGGAACAACCGAACGCGCATCGGCCTTTGCGCGGCTGTTGCCCTGGGCAACGCTCGGCACGCTGATCACCGCCGACGCGCTGCGCAAAGGGCAAGTCACCATCGCCCGTCAGGGCCGTCCGCTGCCGCTGGAAATGGTTGGCGTCGGCGCCAATGGACTGGCACCAGAGGCCGTGCAGGCGCTGTGCGATCAGGGCGCGAGCCTCGTGCTGGACCATGTCGACAAGCAGGTGCCGGCCATCGCCGCGATGAACGCGATAGTCGAACGTTATCTGCGCTGCGACACCCACACCAACGCCTATGCCAGCTTCAACCGCGAAAGCGCGTTCAAGGCGCATTTCGACGGGCATAACGTGCTGATCCTCCAGCTTCAGGGCCGCAAGCGCTGGTGGTGTTACGGGCAGAAGGTGCGGTTTCCGCTGAAGGGGCAGACCTTCTCCACGCTCGACGACCTGCCGCCGCCAGAATGGGAGGGCGTGCTGGAGCCGGGCGACATGCTCTATATCCCGCGCGGCGATGTCCATCGCGCGATGGTGGAAGGGCCGCAGTCGCTGCACCTCACCGTCACGATGACCCCGCCAACCGGCGCCGATGTCCTGACCCGGCTGGGCCAGAAGCTGCTGCATGAGGAGATCGGCCGGGCCTATCTGCCGGTCCTCGGCGATGCTACCGACCACGCTGCGCATCAGGCCGCGCTGCGTGCGGCGTTCCACCAACTGGTCGAGACGTTCGACATCGACGCCTTCCTTGCCGAAGCGGACCGCGACCGCGCACCGTGCCGCCCGTTTTCGCTTGGACTTTCCCAGGCGATCAGCCACGACACGCGCGTCCAGCCAGCACTGCGCCGCAGGGTCCCGATAGCGGCGCTGGAGGCACGGCATGGTGCGCTTTCCGATGCGGAGCGGGCGGTGCTTGCGCTGCTACTCGCGGAGGATTCCCTGACGGTGCAGCAACTTGCCGACAGCCTGCCGGGCCAGGACACCCATTCCGCGGTCGAAACGCTTGCGCGCCGCGCGCTCGTGTTCCTTTTCGCAGATCTCTGACGTCCCCCTGCGCCGGGCGCGCTTGTCTTGCTACTGCTCCGATGCTAGCGCCCGGCGTACAGGGGCACAGGGTCCTGGAAGGATGTATCATGCGCGATGTGATTGACGACGTTCGGGAAACCGCAAACGAAGCCAAGCTGGCCTATGCGACGCCTGATCTGGTCGAAGCGGGCAAGATCGCTGACGTCACGCTCAGCAACGGCAACAACGGCGGCGGCGACGGCGGGTACTCCTGATCCGACGTTAGTTCTGGCGGGGCGCTCTCGACGCAGTGCGGGACGCCCCACCGAAAAATGCTTTCGCTGGATTGCGCGACGCCCTGACCGTGAGGTGTTCCTCCGGCTTGCGGCACTCTAGCCAGTTCAGCCCAAATTTTGTGACGCGTTTCCCAGGAGCCCCGATGTTCGTACGAAGCCCAAGCGCGCTGTGGACCGAGCTTGATGGCCAGTTCATGCTGATGAACATCGAGAACGGCTCCTATTACGAGATGGCGGGTATCGGCGGCGTGATCTGGCAAATGCTGGAGACGCCGCAGTCCGAAGCGGACATCGTCGAGGCGGTCCTCAACCGCTATCAGGTCGAGCGCGAGCAATGCGCGCGCGACGTCCGCGCGTTTCTCGACAAGCTGGTCGCGACGCATGTCGTCACCGAACAGCCCGAAGCCGCCGGCACCGCGGCTCACCCGGCCGGATGAGCTTCATCGCAGGGATCGTTCGACACGATTCCCTGATAATTCCCGATGACTGGATTTCTGCGCTGGCAGATGCGTCTGGGCGCGCGGTGGAAACCGTCCGCTTTGGCGCCGACGCCGTGTTCGTGTTCGATGCCGAAGCGTCGCGCGGGCATGACGCTGGCACGATCAGCCTTTGCGAGGGCGACGGCGGCCCGGTGTCCATCGTGTCGCACGACGCATCTGCCCCGCCTCACCCGGAAGATGTAGCCCGCGCGCACTGGACGCACGCCACGCGACGGCTGGTCATGTCCCGGTCGCATCTCGGCACCCGATCGATCTTCTATGTCGCGCAGGGCGGTTTTTTCGCCTTCGCGTCGACATTGCCGGCATTGCTCGCACTACCCGGCGTGTCGCGCACGCTCGATGAAGGCGCGATCGCGCGCGCGTTGTGCCTCGATGGCACCGGCCCCGCGAACGATACCTATTATGCCGATATCCGACGCGTACCCGGCGGCCACGCCCTGACGCTGGACGCAGGCGCGCTGGCGCTCACCCCCCTGCCCGCCCCCTGGGATGTCGGACCAGTACCGGGCGAGCCGGAAGACCCCGCCGAAACCCTGCGCGCGCTGCTCATCGCGGCGGTCGAAAGCCGGCTGGACGATGGGAAGACGATCGCCGTTCAACTGAGCGGCGGGCTGGATTCGGCGACCATCGCGTGCATCGCCGCCCGGCGACTGAAGCAGCAGGGCCGCCGCCTGATCGCGCTCTGCTCGGTGCTCCCGCAGGACCATGTCGGCCCGGAAACCGATGAGCGGCGCTTTATCGAGGCGGTACTCGCGCAAGAGGATACGATCGATCCCGTCTGGATCACGCTCCCGAAAGAGGCGGACCCGCTCGGCGCATTGCCACGCTGGTTCGACTGCCTGGGCGAACCGCATTTCAGCACCGTCACTCATGCCGAAGAGGTGCTGGGCAGTGTCGGGCGCGCGCATGGCGTCGATGTCGTGCTGAGCGGCTTCGGCGGCGATTTCTTTGCGTCGGCGCACGGCATCCCGACCGCGGAACTGCATCTGCGCCGCGGACGGTTCGGCGCTGCGCTGGCCGAGTTGCGGCGGCAACACCGCGTGCATGGCACTGGCTGGTGGCGCCTGCTGCGCGACAATGTCGTGCGGCCTTTGGCGCGGTGGCGCTTCGTGTTTCAAAATACCCCGGAAAATTGTGCCACTTCGGCGCTGCTCAGCCGGGTGACGAAGCGCGAAGGGCGACGGCCGGCTGCATCGGTAGCGAAGGTCCGTCCGCTCCCGCATCAGGAAATGGAGCACCTGCTCGTCCCGGGGCATTTGGAGCGGGTGCTGCCAGGGATGCGCCAGATCCTCGCGCAATGCTATGGGCAGGATCTGCGCTTCCCGCTGCTCGACGCGCGCCTGATCACCCTGATCCGCAACTTGCCCGAAACCGAACTGCATCGCGACGGCCAGACCCGCAGCATCATGCGCCGCGCAACGGTCGGCATTCTCCCCGAATTGGTGCGCCTGCGACCAGACAAGGGCCCCGCATTCGACCCGGCGCTGGCCGCCCACTGCGCGACTGCCCGGCCGGCATTGCAGCATTGGGCGGAGCATGCTGCACCGGAATGCTGGGACTATGTCGATCGCACCCGCTTCCTCGCCGCGCTCGACGCGATCCGGCCCAGCGATCGCAGCGGGTGGCAACGCGAGATGTTCTCAATCGTGCTGACCGGCGGGCGGTTCGCGAAGTTCATCGACTGGCATGTCCGACAGCGGGGCCAGCGCCCATGACCCTTCATCTATGCCGCCTCTACGGCCTCACCATCGCAAGCCCGTTTCCGCTGCCCGGCGCGCATCCGCTTGCGACCGCATCGACGGCTGACGTCACCATCGTCTGGGAGCCCGAGACCGCATGGCGCGACGTGGCCGATACCCAGCAAATCCCGCCGCACGACCCGGACGCGCCGCATGTCGGCGAAACTGCTGATGGCGACCTGAGCATCGCGTGGCGCCGCGAATTGCAACTGATCCTCGCGGCGTCGCATGATCGCATCACCGTGGTGTGCACCCGCGCCAAGCTGGAATTCGCGCCGACCGTGCTGGTCGGCATCGGGCTGGGGCTGTTGCTGCATCGGCGCGGCATCGTCTGCCTGCACGGATCAGTGATCGCGCTGAACGGTCGCACCTTTGCGCTACTCGGCGATAGCGGCACGGGCAAGTCGACCGCAGCGGCAGCGCTGGTGGCGCATGACGGGACGCTGGTCTCTGATGACATCGCTGCGTTGCGTCCGGACGGAGACGGGTTCACTGTCGCATGGGGCTGTGCCAATGTCCGGCTCGGCGCTGCGGCGAGCGCCAGGATCGTCGGTACCGACCAGCTGGCGACGGTCCCATGGATCGACAAGCTGATGTGGGACGTATCCGGGAACACCAGCGCCGCGCACCGGCCCGCCCCCCGCCTCGATGCGCTGTATCTGCTCGGCCCGGCGGCGGACGAGCACGGCGTGACGATCAGCGCCCCGATCGCGTCCGCCCGCGCGCTGCCCCGCCTCGTCGACAGCTGGTATCCGCAGGGCTTCACCCCGATGCTGACTCAGTCCCGGTTCGATTCGCTGCGCGCGATTGCGGAGCGGGTGCCGATGTTCGACCTCTCCTATCCCCGCCGTTGGGACATTCTGCCCCAGCTGATCGCTGCGCTGGGCGGATGACCGTGCAGAGCCTGGCGCCGATCCTGCGCTTCGTGCTGGACGAACGCGGGTGGCCGTGTCCCGGCCGGCTGGCGCATCTGGCGACGCAGCTGCCTGCCGTTGCGACTGCCGGGCTGGAAGTGTCGCTGGGGTCGGAGGGCGCCATCGACCTGCAACAACGCGTCCAGAGCGAAGACGAAATCGCCCGGCTGACGCGCTGGCTGGCCCGGACCACGCCCAACGGCGCGGCGTGGCAGCGTCTGACCGCTGCGCTCGACCCGATCGCGGACGATGTCGACGAACTCTGGCTCGAACTCGACGCTGCGGAAGGTTCGGACGAAGCGCCGCTGTCCGTGTTCGCGCGGCTACGCGACCCTGGAGCCCCTGCCATCGCCCGCGCGTTGGCGGCATTCGACATGAAGCTCGATCCGTCTCGGCAGGCGGCACTTGCGCGTTGCCTCGCCGCATGTGGACCGGGTGCGCGCCTGTCCTATCTCGGGCTGATGCTCGGCCGCGCCGGCGCGCCGCTGCGGCTGATCATTGAGGGCGTGGCGCCGCAGGACGCCTGCGCCCTGATCGAACAATCCGGCTGGCCGGGGCCGATCGACAGCGCCGCGGAGTGGATCGACCGGCTGTTCGTCCATGCCGACCGCATACGCCTTGCCTTCACGCTCGCCGACACGCTGACCCCCGATATCGGGCTGGAGTGTTTTGTCGGCGATCCCGGCGCGAACGACCCGCGCTGGCGCTGTCTGTTCGACTTGCTGGTGGAGGACGGGCTGTGCACCCCCGCCCGCCGTGACCAACTGCTTGCCTGGCCCGCAGTACTGACGCCGCTGTCCGCGCAGCATTGGCCGGAGACGCTCATCACCGACGCGCTGTTGCGCACCGATCCCGGCGTTCGCTGGCTCGATTGCCGGATCAGCCATGCCAAGGTGACGCTGACACCCGGCCAGCCTCCCCGGGCAAAGGGGTATTTCGGCTTTATCGAGGTGCAAAACCCGCCAGCGGCCGATCCAACACCGCAAGCCCGCACGGGAGTCTTGGATGTGGCGGCGGCGATAAACGCGGCCACCGATTTCCTGATCGGCGCGCGGACTCAGGCCGGCTGGTGGCTGGACTATGACGGGTTCTCGGAAGGGCCAGCGGATGAATGGGTGAGCGCCTATGTCGCCCATGCGCTGCACGACAGCGACCGCGCCGGCGCGCGCGATGCAGCGGTGCGGGGTTGGCACCTGCTGAAGGCGCGTGCGCGCTCCGGCTGGGGGTGGAATTTCCTCCAGCCGGCCGACGCCGACAGCACGATCTGGGGCCTGCGCCTCGCCGCGGCGCTGGGTCACAGCCAAACGCATGAAGCGCTGACCGGGGCAGTATTTCTCCGGCAGCATCTCGACGCAGATGGCGGCATCGCCACCTATCGCCGCGCGATCTACGCGCACTGGTCGGATGGCAAGGCGGTGAACCCGGCCTGGTATGACGCGCACGCCTGCGTCACGGCGGCGGCGGCGCATGTGGGCGCGCTGGGGCCAGCGCCGCTCGCCTATCTGCGGCATGTGCAGCAGGCAGACGGCACATGGCGCGGCTATTGGTGGCAGAGCGACCGTTACACCACTGCGCTGGCGGCAGAAGCACTCGCCGCCAGCGGGAATTCCGAAGACGTGAGCCGAGTGCAGCGCGCCGTCGCGGGAACCCGCGACTGGCTCGATCAAGCGGGCCGCGCCGAAGCGCTGGCGCAAATCCCGTTCGAGGCGGCATGGGCGCTGCGCATTTTGTCGCTGGGGACCACCGACGAAGCGGGGCATCGTGCGCAGCTGGCCGAGCTGCTCCTCACCACCCAGCGCAAAGACGGTTCCTGGGCCGCGTCGGCGGCGCTGGCGATCCCGAACCGGCAGGGGGATATCGTGCAGGCGATCGACAATCGCCGCTGCTTCACGACCGCAACCGTGCTGACCGCGCTCAGACAGTTCGAGCGTTAGCCGCCGCCTTTACCCTCGCGCAGTGCCCGCAGCGCCCATTCATGCCGAAACGCCTGCTGCAGCGCGCCTGGGTCAAACTCCAGCCCCCGCGCACGACCCAGCCGGCACAGCGCCCCGCTATCGTCCCGCTGCGCGTCAAGCTCGGTACGCAGCGCCGCATCCCGCCGCGCGGTCGCTAGGAACAGCAAGGCGTTCTGGACCGTCATGCGCGAAAGCGCGCAGTCAGCCGACAGGAAGCGGCCTGCGCTGCATCAACATCGTCATCCCCGGCAAGCCAGCGCAGCGTCGGCATCGATCCCCCTCGTCCCGCCAATGATCTGACGCAGCGATAGGGGATCGTCCCCGCCGCTGAAAAGTGGTTTCGCGCCGCCACTGCCGCCCATCACACCAGGGCACTCGGCAGAGCGCGCCGCCTGGTGTAGCGATCGGCGATGGACACACCGCCCGAACTCGCGATCCGCCTGCAACGCGCCCGCTTCAACCAGGCTCTGGCAAATGCGGAGCTCTCAGCGATCAGCCCGCTGCTCACGAACGATGTCGTGCTCGTCGCGGGCACCGACAGTGCGCTGCTGTCCGGCCGCAAAGCGCAGCTGCTCGCGTGGAAGCGGGAGTTCGCCTCGTCCGACCGGACGATCTATCTGCGCACGCCCGACACGATCACCTTGTCGCCAATCGCCCCGATCGCGTTTGAACAGGGGAAGTGGCACGGCACGCTGGCAAGCGGCGCGATGCTGGCGAGCGGGATCTACACCGCAAAGTGGCGGCAGGTCGGCGCGGAGTGGTTGATCGAGGCGGAGCTCTATCTCACGCTGACATGATCACGCGGCGATCACCGCAGGGCACGTCTGCGCGCTGCGGTCCTTCACCGTCTTTGATACCGGATAGGTCGTATAGTCGATCTCCATCACCAGAAACGGCGCCATCGTTTCGTGATAGTGGCGGACGTTACGTGCGAAGATCCGCATCGCATAGTTGCTCGACCCGGACACGGCGTCGCATAGGACGATGCTCGCGGTCGCCGCGACGATCGCCTCGAACTGGCGGACCGTCTCGGTCGAGTAGTCCCGGATTCGGGCCAGCACGATGAACTGGCTGAGATTGCCGAGCCGTTCGATATCGATGTCGGCATGATAGCCGCGTATGTAGCCGGCACGCTCCAACCGCTCGATCCGCATCGCGCAGGGGGTCGGCGACAGGCCGACGATCCGGGAGAGCCTGACCTTGCTGATCCGCCCATCGCGCGCCAGCGCCGCGAGGATCCGAAGGTCGATCGCGTCGAGCGGCGCGCAGATCATCTCCCGCATCGATGGCGCAGCACCATCCCCGCCCGCGCTCCGGTATGTCGGCCCTGATCCAGCGTCAGCACGCCGTTGACGATCACATCGGCGATGCCGGTCGCGGGCCGCATCGGCGCGGTCCAGCTCGCATGATCCTCGACCGTCGCCGCGTCGAAGACGACCACATCGGCGCGCAGCCCTTCGCGGAGCAGTCCCCGGTCGCTGAGCCCCATGCGCTGGGCAGGCCATGACGTCATCTTGCGAACCGCATCCTCCAGCGACAGCACGCCCCGCTCGCGCACATAGGCGGCGAGCACGCGAGCAAAGGTGCCGTAGGAGCGTGGATGCGGCAGGCCCATGCCATCGAGTTCGCCCAGCACCGCAACCGCCGCGCCGTCGCTGCCGATGCTGATCCAGGGCTGGCGGATCGCGGCGTCGATGTCGCGTTCGTCCATCACGAAATAGAGGGCGAAGGCGCGTTCCGGCAGCGCGCCAAGCAGCATGTCCCATGCGGCATCGGCGGGGTCCTTGTTCAGCGCCGCGCCGATCTCGACGAAATTCTTGCCGTGGAACCGCACCATGTCCGGCTGGTGCGAATTGGCGAGAACGATGTTCTGCCAGCCACCCGCCGCCTCGAGCAGACTCGACCATCCGGGGACCGAGCCAGCGGCGGCGTCACGCTTCAACGCAGCGCGCAAGGCCGGGTCGCGCAGCTTGGCAAGGCCCGCCTCGAATCCCTGCGCGAACACATGCCCCGGCACCGTCCCCTCAAGTCCGGTTCCGGCGGCGGTATAGGAATAGAGGTCGGCGGCAACGTCCACTCCGCGCTCGCGCGCCGCTGCGATGCGGGCGATCGCCTGTGGCATCAGCGTGCCCCAGCCGGGGGCATAGGCGGCCTTCAAGTGAAAAATCTCGACCTTGGCGCCGCTTTCCTCACCGATCCGGATCGCCTCATCGACGCTGTCCAGCAGGCGCGCGCTCTCGTCGCGCATATGGGTCGCGTAGAAGCCGCCGCAACGCGCAGCGACCTTGGAGAGTGCAATCAGGTCTTCGGTCGCGTGGAAGCGGTCTGGCGGGTACATCAACGCGGTGCTGATCCCGAACGCGCCCGCTTGCATCGCGCGGTCGACCAGCCCGCGCATCGCGTCGAGCTGGGCAGGGGTTGGTGCTCCCGCACCGTCGCCCATCACCGCGACCCGCGCCTGCGTCGCGCTGTAGTAGGTGCCGAAATTGACCGCGATACCGCGCGTTGCAAGGTCGGCGAAATAACGCGGGATCGCGTCCGCCGCGACCGGTGTGCCCCCTTCCCCGCCGATCAGCGTGGTCACGCCCATACGCAGCTTGTTCTCAGCCGCGCCGTGCGCGAGCAGCACGCTGCCCGACTGGTCCATCATGTCGATAAAGCCGGGGGCGACGTAGCGACCGGTCGCGTCGATCTCCTTCGCACCGCGCGCGGTGATGCGCCCGATCTTCGCGATCCGGCCATCCTTGATGCCGATGTCGGCACGGACCCACGGATTGCCCGCTCCGTCGAGCACGCGGCCGCCGCGGATGACGATATCATAGGCCGGAGCCGGTGCCGCCCCGAGCAGGAGCATTGCCGCGCCACCCGCTGCGAGCTGCCGCCACCTCATGCCGGCCAGCCCCACAGCGCGGGCGGGCACGACGCCAGGCCATTGACGTAGCTGACCGACGGCTCGCGGTCGCGCTCCAGGAAAATCGGACCGTCGAGATCGACAATGTCGCAAAGCTGCCCCAGCACGAATGCGGGGGCCATGGCGAGGCTCGACCCGACCATATTGCCGACCATCACGTCGAGGCCGTGCAGCCGCGCCGCGTCCGCCATCGCCAGCGCCTCGGTCAGGCCGCCGCATTTGTCGAGCTTGATATTGACGACGCTAAACCGACCGACGAGGCGCGGGATGTCGCCGATCGTCAGCACGCTTTCATCCGCCGCAACTGGGATCGGGCATTTGATGCCGTCCAGATCGCCCTCGCGTCCGCGCCGCACCGGCTGTTCCAGTAACGACACGCGCTCCTCGACCAGCATGCTGATGAGCGGGACCAGATCGTCCCGGGCGAACCCCTGATTGCCATCGACGCCGAGCCAGGCATCGGCCCGCGCGGCGCGGATCGCACGCACCCGCGCGCTATCGAGCGGCAGGTCGCCGGTCAGCTTGATCTTGATATGCCGGACATCGGCATAGGATGCCGCGCGGGCAGCCATGGCGTCGGGCTCGTCGGCACTCAACGTGAAGGTGGTGGCGAGCGGCCGGGGCGTGGGGACGCCAGCAAGCTGCCATACGGGTTGCCCGCTACGCTTCGCCTCCAGATCCCACAGCGCCGCGTCGACCGCATTGCGCGCGCCGCCCGGCGGCATCGCCGCGCGCAGCGCGTCGCGGCTCACCCCGCGCTCGATCAGGTCGCGCTGCGCCTGGATCTGCGCGATCATCCGTTCCGGGGTTTCGTCGAGATAATAGACGCCCGACGCTTCACCACGACCGACATGCTCGCCGTCGGTGAGGGTGACGACCACAACGTCCTGCCCATCAAAGACATAGCCCGCGATGCGGAACGGCTCGACAAAGGGAAAGCTCTCGACCGCGATATGCAGTGTGCAGCGCCGCTCAGTCATGGGGCCGCCCCAGGATCGACGCGACCGCGCGGTCCATCGATGTGCGCATCGGGTCGAACGCGGGAACCCCCATCTCCTCGCTGGCGCGCGCGAGTGCCTCGGCGCAGGCGGCATCGTCCAGTTGCGCGGTGTTTAGGCTGACAGCACCCAGCCGCGCCGCCGGATTGGTCACCCGCGCGGCGGCGAGGCAAGTCTCGGCGACCTCCGTCAGCGAACGCAGCGGGAATCCGGTCATCGAGTGGAAATGCGTGCGGCCCGGTTCGTGGCACAGCACCAGCACATCGGGCTGCGATCCATGGATGATGCCCAGCGTCACCCCGGCAAAAGCGGGGTGATGGATCGCCCCCTGCCCCTCGATCACGTCCCAATGCTCCTCGGCAGCATCGGGCGAGAGTGCTTCGGCGGCACCAGCGATGAAATCGGATACGACGGCGTCCATCGGGATTCCCGCACCCGCGATGATGATTCCGGTCTGGCCGGTCGCGCGGAAATCGACGTCGGCACCCGCATCGCGCAGCGCCCGGGTCAGTGCAAGCGCAGTGTATTTCTTGCCGAGCGCGCAATCGGTGCCGACGGTCAGCACGCGCTTGCCGGTGCGCTTGCGACCGGTCGCGGCCTTGATGTCCTGCGGCGGAACCCGCACGTCGATCAGCCGCGCGCCTGCCGCCTTGGCAGCATCCGCGAGGCCGGGAACGTCCGCGAGCCGCGTGTGCATCCCGCTGACGATGTCGAGCCCGCCGCGTGCCGCCGCCATCAGGGCCGCGTGCCACGCCGCAGGAATCTGCCCACCGACCGGCGCGACCGCGACGACCAGCGACCCCGCGCCCTGTCGGACCGCGGTCGCGACATCCACATCGGGCAAGCCCAAGTCTGCCGCCTGATCGCTCAGCCGAAACTGGCCGAGACAAGCGTCGCGCGCCCAGTCGCGGATGCCAAAGCCGGTCTTGGCATGGAGCGGCTTGGCGACATCGCCGACGAACAGGACATAGGGTTTGCGCAGTTCGATCATGTCATCCCTCGACTAGAAGTTGCGCCGATTCAGCTAGTGCAAAGCGCACCGGAATTGCGTCTGAATTGACCCGCCCAAACAGCAGCTTTCACTATCGGTCACGACGCTCAACCCAGCAGCCCCATCAGCGGAACGTCATGCGGCGCACGCACCGACCGCGCGACCGGCAACAGCGCGCAGTCGAGCCCGATCGCGTCCAGCGGCGCGAGCACCGCGCGGCAATGGCCTTCATCTGCAGCATAGACGGTCATCACGAAATCGACCGACCCGAACACCGCATCGCACTCGGCAATCTGCGGGATGGTCGCGACCATTTCCTCAAACCGACGCGCGGCGTCCGGCGTCCATTCCCGGATGCTGACGACCACGGTAAAGCGCGTCAGCCCCGTGATCCGTTCGACCGCGATGTCGGCGTGATAACCCTTGATGAACCCCGCCGCCTCAAGCTTGGCGACCCGCGCGCCGCACGGCGTCGGCGACAGGGACACCACCGCCGACAGCTCCGCCTTGGTCATCCGCCCGTCGTGTTCGAGCGCCGCCATGATCTTGACGTCGAGCCGGTCGATCGGGCGGCGCATCGGCAGGGATCAGGCGCCGATGGTCGCCGCATAGACGCGCATCCAGTTCTCGCCCATGACCTTGTCGATCTCGTCCTTGCGCCAGCCGCGCGCGACCATTTCGGCGCGCACCGCAGGCAGTTTCGAGATATCCTCAAACCCCTGTGCATATTGGATCGGGTCCTGGACGTAGGTCATTTCGGGCGGGAAGGCGAAGGACTCGTCGGGGACAATTTTCGAGGTCGAGCCCACGGTAAAGTCGCCGCCGATGCCGATATGATCGACCCCGACCAGCGCCTTGAGATAGTCCAGCTCGTCGACATAGCGCTTCACATTGGCGCGGGCCTTGGGTTGGGTGCGCTTGCCCGCATCCGCGCTGCTCCAGCTCATGAACGGGTCGATCGCGCTGACGCCGAACAGGCCGCCCGATTTCGCAATCCCCTCGATCACCCGGTTCGACGTGTTGCGCGGATTGGGGTTAAGTGCGGCAAGGTTGGAATGGGTGCACACCACCGGACGCTCGGCCATCGCGATAACGTCGAGGCTCGACTGCTCGCCCATATGCCCGCCGACATCGACCAGGATTCCGAGCTTCTGCATCTCGGCGACCATCACCCGCCCTGCCTTGGTCAGGCCGATATGCGGATCGAGGCAGCCTCCGGCGAACTGATTGGTGAGGTTGTAGATCAGGCCGACGACGCGCAGCCCGGCTTCGTAGAACAGCCGCATCGTCGTCTTTGGCGGCTTCGACCACCAGTCGCTCTCGCCCTTCATCGCGAACAGGTCCGCCTCCTGCCAGCCGATCGTGAGCGAGATCTTGCCCTCCGCCTTCAACCGGCGGATGTCGCCGGCGGTCTTGGCGATCCCGACCTCCTTGGAATGCTGGTCGACAAATTCGTGCAGCGCCGACATCTGCAGCAGGGTCGGGAGCATGGAGATGCTCCAGCTATCCACCCCGCCCTTGCGCAGCAGCGAGAGGTAATTGGCGGTCGGTGCAGACGGGCTGCACCCATCCACGACGATCGGCGGGGTCGCGGGCGCAGCGGCGGGCTGCGTCGCGGAGCCCGATGTGGCGGCCCCCGTCGCGGCAGCGAACAGCCCCCCGCCGGCGAGTTTCATCATGCCGCGGCGGTTCAGGTCAGTCGTCACGGTTCAATCTCCAGCCAGATCTATTTCGACGGTTGCGCGAACGGCACCAGCGGCTCCTGACCCTTGAGGTGCCGCAGGAAATATCCCGCCAGCCGCCGCGCGACATAGGGGTGATAGCCGACATCGTGCGCGGCATTGGGCACCAGCACCAGATCGAACTCCTTGCCCGCCTTGATCAGCGCGTCGGACAAAGCGACGGTCTGGTTGAGCGGCACATTCTGGTCGATATCGCCGGTGACCAGCATCAGCTTCCCCTGAAGCCGGCCGGCGAGGTGTAGATTGTCGACCCGCGTGTAAGTGTCGCCCGCCTCCCCCGGCACGCCGAAGAAACGCTCGAGCGAGATTGACGAGATCATCGTGCGGTAATCGTGCGGCCCGGCGATCGACACCGCCGCCTTGTAGAAGTCCGGGAACAGGAACATCGCGCGCGCCGAGGCATAGCCGCCGAACGAAATGCCGGTGATCCCGACCCGGTCGAGGTCCATATAGGGGCGGCTGCGCGCAGCGGCGCGGATGCCCGCGACATGATCGGACAGCGCGATCGAATCCTCATCCGCCATCGGCGACATGTGGAAATCACGCGACCGCCGCGGCGTGCCCCGCCCGTCCTGCACGACGATCACGAAGCCGAGTTCGGCGAGCGCCTGCATATAGGCGGCACGCCCGGCCAATGCGTCGGTAAAGCCCTGTGGCGCGAACGACACCTGCGGGCCGGCATAGATTTGCTCAATTACCGGATAGCGTCTTGCTGGGTCGAAATTGGTCGGCTTGAGCAGCACGCCATAGATGTCGTGCTTGCCATCGGCGCTCTTCGCAACGAGCCGCTCGGGCGGCGTCCAGCCGGTCGCGCGCAACGCGCTGGCATCGGCTTCGACCAGCTTGGCGACGAGCCGGCCATCAGCAGCGCGGATCACGGTCACCGGGGGCGTCGCGATCGTCGAATAGGTGTCGACGAGGTAGCGCCCGCTCGGCGAGACGCGCGACGCAGGCGTGTCCCAATGCCCGTTCAGGCCGCGCGCGGGATAGTTGGTGAAGCTGTGATCGGCATCCTCGGGCGTCAGCAATTGCGGCGCGCCGCCGTCGAGCGCAACGCGGTAGAGGTGGCGATAATAGGGATTACGCCCCGCCTCGCGCCCGCCAGCGGTGAAATACACCAGCCCGGCCGCCTCATCGACGCGGACAATGTCGAACACCGACCAGTCGCCGGTCGTCACCGCATTCTTCAGCGCGCCCGTCTTGGCGTCATAGCGGTAGAGATGCCCCCAGCCGCTGCGCTGCGACCACCACAGGATCTCGCCGCGCTTGGCCAGCAGGCGGACATTGGGGACGTGATAGTCGAACGGGTTGAGGTTGAGGAACTGCGCGTCACGCTCCTCCACAACCGTCCGGCTCTTTCCGGTGTCGAGGTCGATCGCGACCAGCCCGAGCGCGCGGGAATCGCGGGTCGAGGTGGCGAGGTAGAGCGCATTGTCCGCCATATCCCAGCCCGGCTCGCCGACCAGCGCCCAATAGGGGGCATAATCGTTGATCCCCAATGCCCCGCCATCGACCGTGACGCTGCCGCCATCCTGAAGGTCGATCAGCACCAGCGCATAGCGCTTCTCCGGCGCGTCGGCAGGGGTCGGCATCGGCATCTGGTGCGCGATCGGGCGCGGCGCGTCCGGCGGGAGGAACTCGGTCACATAGGGCGCGGTCTTCACCCCGCGATCATCGGTGCGGATCGCGAGGATGTAGCGCCCATCCGGCGACCAGGTCGCGCCGGGATAGACCGGCACGGCCTCGCCCCGCCGTTCCTCGACATAGGTCGTCTTGAACGCAGTGTAGCGATAGGGGAAGTCCGCGCTGCCATCGCGGGTCAGCGCGCGTTCCGCGCCGGTCGCGGTCTCGCGCAGCCACAGATTATGGTCGCGCTCGAACAGGACTTGGCGTCCGTCCGGCGATGCGACCGACGCCGGGTCGGGCGCGGCGGCGGCTTCGGTGCGGCAATTGGTCGCTGCGCGGTTGCACGCGAAGGTCTGCTTAGCGACCGTGAAGGATATCGTCTTGAGGTCGGCCGAATAGCGGATCGACCCGAACGGCAGCTGGCCCGGCACGACTGCGCGCCCCAATTCCCGTGACAGCATCGCCGCCACGCGCGCGTGATCGAACGCCGGTTCGGCCTTGCCGGTCGCGGCGTTGACGGTGACGAAGCGGACGCCGCCCTCCCCCTCGTGCCGATACCAGAAATAGTCGCTCGCCCCGATCCAGTTAGGCACCGGGGCAGCGTTGCGCACCAGCTTGCGGACATTCGCGGGATAGAAGGTGGACGCTCGCTCGATATCCGCGACGGTCACGGGGGCGTCGCTCTGCGCTGCCGCTGGCGGGGCCAAGGCAAGGCCGCCCGCGATCGACATGGCCACCAGAATACGCCCGACAACGAACAGCATCGATACAATCCCCAGGCTGTCACAAGGAGCGGCGACCCGCGTCATGCGCGAGCCGCCGCCGTTAGGAGCTTCCTTAGTAGCGCACGGTGAAGGTTAGGCCAGCCGTACGCGGACGATTGATAAAGGCGGAGGACAGCGGGCCGTCGAGCACGCCGTTGACCAGCCGCGCCGAGCTGGTCGGGATGGTCGTCGCCTGCAGCTCCAGATCGTTGAGCACATTGGTGACATAGGCGGTCATCGACCACCATTTCCGCTCAAGCCCGACGCGCAGGTTGAGCATTTCCATGCTCCCCAGCTTGCCCGTCGCGAAGTTCTGCGGGAAGGTTTCGCGCTCGCCGATATACTGGAACGCCACCTGCCCGGTCAGCTCCAGATCGTCGCTGCCCAGCGGATAGTTGAAGTCGGCGCCGGTCGAGAACGACACCTTGGGCACGTTGGGCGGGCGGTTGCCCTTGGCGAGATCCTGATAGTCCGCAGGCGCACCGGCGACCGCGAACACCGACATGCCCTCGCTATAGCCGGCCTCGGTCAGGTTCCCGCTGAAGAACAGCGAAAGGTTGCTGCTCGCCTTGTAGCTGCTCTCGACCTCGATCCCGTAGATCCGCAGCTGCGGCCCGTTCGCGGTGAGTGCTCCGGGATTGCTGATCCCGATCTGCGGATCGTCGAAGTCGGAATAGAACGCCGCGACATTGAGCGTCAGCGCACCGTTCATCAGGCGCGACTTCACGCCGATTTCGCCGGTGACGACATCGTCCTGGTCATAGGTCAACGCGTCGTTGAACGCCTGCGACCCGACCGGGCCGAAGCCGAGCGCCGAGAAGGGGCTGTTCAACCCGCCATTGCGGACGCCACGGGCGAGCGTGCCATAGACCATGACGTCGTCATTGACGTCATATTCGATCGCAATGCGCGGCAGGAAGGTGTTGAGCTTGAAATCGAAACTGGTGCCCGGACCACCCGGCGCGTTCAGCGCGTCGACGTCATTTGGCACCGGGAAGTAGATCGGCGCGAAGATGTCCGCCGGATTGGTGAAGATCGGCGAGAAGATGCCGATGACGTAGGACTCGACCAGCGTCGAGGTCACCTTCTCATTGACGTAGCGCGCACCGGCGAACAGCCGCAGCCGATCGGTCGCCGCATAGCTCAGCTCGACGAAGCCCGAGAATTGGCGCGTGTCGGTCTGGGTCGTGCTGCGCTCGATCTCGGTCGATCCGGTGTCGGTGATATTGGCATAGCCATCACCCGAAACCAGCGCGGTCGAGGTCGATTTGGTATCCTGAAAATATGCGCCAGCGACGATGTTGAGCGGCGAGTCGAAGTCGGTGACGAAGCGGAATTCCTGCGAAACCGCGCGCTCCTTGCTCTGGACCTGGGCGATCGCGGTCAGGTCGGACGAGAGCAGGTTGCTCGCCGTGTCGAACGGCGGAAAGGCGTTGAAGAACCCCTGAAACCCATAAGTATAGGCCGAACTGAACGTTTCCGCCTGACGCCGGCGCTTGTAGAGCCCGGTGATCGATTCAACCGTGATCGGGCCGGAATGGTACGAGAGCTTGCCGCTGTAGAGCTCGAAGTCATCCTGGTTGAGTCCGTCGATCAGGCTGAGCGATGGCGCGATCAGGTCTTCGATGCCGACACTGTTGCCGATCGTGGTCGGCTCGATGAAGCTCAATTCGCCGATATCGTCGCGACCGACATGCGCGGCGAGGCGGATGGTCAGATTGTCCGTCGGCTTCGCCAGAATGATCGCGCGACCGCCATAGGATTCGAAGTCGTTCATGTCCTTCTGGTTGAGACCCAGATTGTCGATATAGCCGTCGTCCTTGCGGTAGAAGCCGACCGCGCGGATCCCCAGCTTTCCGGGAAACAGAATCAGGCTCGACGCATTCTCAACGCGATAGTTGAAGCCGCCATGATCGGTGACACTGGCGCCGCCGCTCCACGTGCCGGTGAAGGTCTTGCCATCAAGATCAGGGTCGGCCGCGAAATAGCGGATCACGCCGCCCATCGCACCTTCACCGAAATAGGTCGGCTGCGGCCCGCGCAGGATTTCGACGCGATCGAAGTCGAAGAAGTTGAAGTCGCGCTGCGACGCCGAGGAGGATGCGACCGAGATATCATCGACCAGGATCGAAACCAGCGGCTGCAGCGCATTGCCCGACACCTGGGTGCTGTTGGTCACGCCGCGAATGTTGATCTCGTTGGTGTTCGGGCCGCGATCGAGCATCTCGACACCCGCAACGCGGTTCGCCAGATCCTCGAAATCGACGATGCCGGATCTCTGCAGATCGTCGCCGCCGAGAGCCGTAACGCTGCCGCCGATGTCCTGCACCGATTCCTGACGGAAGCGCGCCGTGACGACGACTTCCTCGACGTCACTCGCCGCAGCCGGAGCGTCCTGTGCGGCAGCCGCCGAACTGAAGCCGAGCGTCGATACGCCCGCGACCAAGGTCGCAATTACCCCCCTTAGTGCCACACTATCCTCCTCTTTATTTGAGCCGGAACACGCCGCTGCGACGCAACGGAACTGATGACGCTTGAGCTGCATCGTCCCGCCCGCGCGAACGGTGTCCGCGCGGCTGGAACGCTATGGCCTGACGGTCCCCGCCGCCTCTTAAGCCCGCTCAACTCCCCACCTGAGTCGTTCTACAATACATCAATGTATTGTCAATAAACCGTCATCGAAATTTCACGGAGTCACGACGGAGCTTCTTGCGACCAGCAGCCGCGAAACCGGCCGCGCGACGATCAGCATGACGAGGCACGCACCGCCCGCGAATGCGGCGTTCAGCGCGAAGAACCGGGCGTGCGCCATCGTCTCCCACAGGGTCGCGACGTGACCGACGAGCAAATTGCCGAGGAACACCGACAGGAACACCGTACCCATCATCGTCGAGTTGATCTGCGCCGGAGCTGCACGCGAGAACAATGCAAGCAGCGTCGGCCAGTAGAAGGTGAAGCCGAGCGCGTTCAGCGCGTAGAGCAGGACGGGCCAGATCGCCCCGACACTCTCGCCCCGGTCGGCCCAGCCGGCGGGCACGACCATCATCACATTCGCAACCGCGATGATCAAATAGCCGATGGTGAGCTTCGCCATCTCACCCGCCTCACGACCGCGCCGCGCCTGCCAGCGCCACAGCGCGATCAGCACCGGCACCGCGAGGATGCAGAACAGCCCGTCGAGTGAATTGAACGATGCAGTCGGCACGGTCCATCCGAACAGGCCCCGCTCCACCGATGCGTCGATGAACAACAGGCCCGCATTCATCTCCTGAAAGTAAGCCGCACAAGCCGGGATGCTGATCGCACCGAGGAACAATAGTGCCGCAACACGCCGCCAATCGTCTTGGCTAAGCGGCTGACGCGCCGCCCCATTCCGCTGACGCCTGCGGTCGGCGGGAAGATGCTTCCAGCCGCTGAGATAGGTCGCCAGCGCGATCAGCATCAGCACGCCCGCAGCACCAAAGCCGACATGCCAGCCATAAAGCTGCGCCAATACCCCGCACAGCAGCGGACCGAGCAATGCGCCGACATTGATCGCCGCCGAGAAGATCGCGAATGCGCGGGTCCGCTGCCCGGCTTCGTCGGCGCCGTAGAGGAAGCCAACCTGGACCGAGATATTGCCCTTCAGGCAACCGGTCCCCGCGATCAGGAACGCGATGGCGAACAGGAAGCTGCCCTCAAACGCCATCAGGAAATGGCCGATCGCCATCAGCACAGCGCCCAGCAGGACCGTGCGCCGCTGCCCCAGCCAGCGATCGGCCAGCAACCCGCCAAAGATCGGGGTGAAATAGACAAGGCCCGTGTAGAGGCTGAACACTTGACTGGCGAACGCCTGATTGGACAGCGGGCCGGTCAGCCCCTCCAGTCCAGCGCGCAGCCCGGCAAAGCCCAGCACACCCTCCGCGACTCCCGGCGTCAGGATATGCTGGAGCATGTAGAGCAGCAGCAACGCCGACATGCCGTAAAAGGAAAACCGCTCCCACGCCTCGGCAAATGCCAGATAAGCGAGCCCCTTGGGATGACCCCAGAGCGTATCGCGCGCCCGAACGTGCGTTGTCTCCGCCACCCGTCAGATCTCCGTCCAAACCGGCGCGTCCGCATCGGCGAAGCGGTCGGTCGCGCGGATCAGCTGGTCGAGGATTCCCGGCTCGGAATAGGCGTGCCCTGCCCCATCGATCAGGTGAAACTCCGCCTCCGGCCAGACGCCGTGCAGCGCATAGGCATAGGTCGCCGGGCATGGCAGGTCGTAGCGGCCATGGACGATCACGCCGGGGATATCGCGCAACCGGTCCGCGTCGCGCAGCAACTGGCCGTCCTCCAGCCACGCGCCATGGGTGAAATAGTGATTTTCGATCCGGGCAAAGGCAAGCGCATAGCGTTCGTCCCGCCACAGCGCGTCGAGCGCCGCATTGGGCAACAGCGTCGAGGTTTCGCACTCCCAGCGCGTCCACGCCTGTGCCGCCTCGATCTGCGCCGCCGCGTCGTCACCGGCCAGGCGGCGGCGATAGGCGGCGACCAGATCGCCCCGCTCCGCCTCCGGAATCGGTGCCTGAAGGCGCGCATATTTTTCGGGAAACACTTCCGACACGCCGAAGCGGTAGAACCAGTCGATCTCGGCGCGCGACACGGTAAAAATTCCGCGCAGGACCAACGCGCTGACGCGATCCGGATGGGTCTGCGCATAGGCAAGGCCGAGCGTCGATCCCCATGATCCGCCAAACACCAGCCACTGCTCCGCCCCGAGCAGCTCGCGCAGCCGCTCCATATCGGCGACCAGATGCCAGGTGGTGTTGTCCTCAAGGCCCGCATGCGGCGTCGACCGCCCGCAACCGCGCTGATCGAACAGCAGGACATCGTAACGTGTCGGGTCGAACAGGCGACGGTGCGACGGAGCAAAGCCACCGCCCGGCCCGCCGTGCAGGAAGATCGCAGGCTTGGCGCCGGGCGTCCCGACCCGCTCATAATAGAGCTGATGCCCGTCCCCCATATCGAGCATCCCGCTCGCATAGGGTTCGATCTCCGGATACAGGCCGCGCAGTTCCGACTGGAGCATTCCGCCATCCCACCATAGCAATACAGATGTGTATTGTTTCAGCGGTTAGATGGTCGGAGTCAAGGCGGCGTGAACCGGTCCGCTCAATCGCGGCCGGTAAACACCTTCACATAGCGATGGATGAGGTCCTGCCGTTGTTCGAGCGATTCCTTAAGGCCGGTCGCGTAATAGCCGACCTGGTGGAAATAGACGATGCGGGCGCGGATCATCGCGTCGTCTTCGCTGTACCCGCCCTCGGCGAACACGGCCTGGATGGCATCGATGCGGACCGCATCGACCTCCTGCACCACCGCCTCGACCTCTGCCGAGAGATTGGCCCAGGCACGCACCGCGCGGTCATAGGCCGGGCTGAACCCCTGTTCGGAAATGTACAGGTGCGCCAACCGCGACAGCCGCTCCTCGACCGTGCCGGATGCGGCAAGCACGTCCAGCATCGGCTGGGTATTGCTCGCCCGCCAGTCCTTGAGCAGCGCGTCGAGCAGTTCGGTATGGTCCTTGAACCGCCAGTAAAAACCGCCGCGCGTCACACCCACCGTCTTGGCGAGCCGGTCGATCTTCACGCCGACGATGCCGTCCTCAATCAAGGTGCGGCGCGCGATGTCGATCCATTCCTGAGTCGAGGGCGTATGGTCGGGCGGCGGAGTACGGCGCCATGTTCGGCCCGTCTTGCCAGCACCCTTCCCCGTCTTGGTCGCTGTCGCTTTATTCTCAGCCATAGTGCCTCATTGCCGGATAACCACGCGCGGGGTCAATCGCCGCTACTGGTGCGCGATGCCGCTGTCGGGAGAGGCTAGACATGTCAATACATAGATGTATTTCTTGACGGAAATCGACACGGGCAGCCTGCCGCGCCGTGAGATCGGGGAGAACAGGGTGGCACGCAGAACCGACAGCCTCGCATTGATCGCCGCCGTCGTGATCGGCAACGGCATCGCGCATATCGGCACTTCGACCATGCCGCTTCAGGTCGGCGCGCTGATGGACCTCGGTCTCAACGGCCGTGAGGCAGGGTTGTTCGGCTTTTTCCAGATCGGCGCACTGGCGCTGTCGATGATCGCGCTCGCCCCGTTCATCCACCGCGCACGGTCGGTCACGGTTGCAATGATCGGGGCCACGCTGGCGTTGGGCGCGCACATGCTGATGTATTTCATGCCGGGGTCGTTCGCGCTGCTGCTGGTCTTCGCGGCGCTGGCCGGCACCGGATATGGGCTGGTTTTCGCTGCCACGATCACCGGCGGATCCACTGCAGCGAACCCCGACCGGGTCTATGCGATCGGCAATGGCGGCGCGGTCGCCTATGTCGTCGCGCTGATGTTCGTGATGCCGCTGGCGAGCATCCATCTCGGCCGGATGGGTGCCTTCCTCGCCGTCGCGCTCGCGATCTTCATCACCATGCCGATGATGCTCGCCTTTCGCGCGCGGACGGAGTTGCCGGCGATCCATGCGGGCGGGCTGCTGCGTCAGCCCGCGATCCTGGCGCTGATGCTGATGTGGGCGGGCTATTCGCTCGGCACCGGGGCGCTGTGGAGCTTTGCCGAGCGGATCGCCAAGGGGCTGGAGATCGCGCCCACCACCACCGCGACGATCCTGTCGCTCAGCGCACTGTGCGGCATTGCCGGGACGGTCGTCGCCGCCTGGCTCGGCGGACGCGCGCCGCGGGTCGCGTCGATGATCTTCGGGCTGATCGGCACAGGTGTCTCATGCCTGTTGATGGGGTTTGCGACCGGGGCAGTCATGTTCGCGATCGGCGTGCTGACCTACTGGATCTTCTACATGTACCAATATTCGGTGTTCCTGGGTGTCGCGGCGGCGATCGACCCGTCGGGTCGCGCCGGGACGATGGGCGGCGGATGGGAACGCTTCGCCTTTGCCATCGGCGCACCGATCGGCGGCCTGGTCGCCGATTTCGGCTCCTATTCGATGCTGGGGATTCTCGGCTTCCTGTCCTGTGTCCTCACCATTCCGCTGTGCATGCCACTGGTCGCGCGGCGGCTCGCCACCACGCAGCCTACTCCAGCCTGAAAATCGCCATTCGGCCATTGCGCAAATACACTTGTGTATTTATGCATCGTGTTTCGCAGGAAGCAGGGGGGGGGAGCGGCGCACGTGACACGATATTCGGCGTGGTCACTTCTGCGCGCGGGCCTTACCGGGCAACGCAACTGGTCGCCTGCCTGGCGCGATGCCGAGCCCCGCAAACGCTATCAGGCAGTCATCATCGGCGGCGGCGGACATGGCCTGGCGACCGCTTATTATCTCGCCGCGCATCACGGCATTCGCGATGTCGCGGTGCTGGAGCGCGGGTGGATCGGCGGCGGCAACACCGGGCGCAACACGACGGTGATCCGGTCGAACTATTTCTTCCCGGAAAGCGCGCGCTTCTACGACTTCTCGCTGACCCTGTACGAAGGGCTGTCGCGCGCGCTCAACTACAACATCATGTTCTCACAGCGCGGCATGTGGAGCTTTGCGCATGACCGGCATGGCATCGAGATGCTGCGCCGCTCCGTCAATGCGATGCGGCTCAACGGGGTCGACGCCGAGTTTCATTGCGGTGAGGAGGTCCAGCGCCGCATCCCCGGCCTGAACCCGTCCCCACGCTTTCCGATCGTCGCCGGCCTGTTCCAGCCGCGCGGCGGCACCGCGCGCCACGACGCCGTCGCCTGGGGCTATGCCCGCGCCGCCGATGCGCTGGGGGTCGACATCATCCAGAATTGCGAAGTGACCGGCTTCGACCAATGCGATGGCCGGATCACCGGCCTGCGCACCAGCCGCGGCGACATCGCGACCGATTGCGTCGGCATGGCGGTGGCGGGGCATAGCAGCGTGATGGCCAAGCGCGCCGGGTTCCGCCTGCCGATCGTCTCCTACGCGCTTCAGGCATTCGTGTCGGAGCCGCTGAAGCCCGTGCTCGACACGGTGGTGCTCGCGCCATCTACCGGCACCTATCTCAGCCAGTCTGACAAGGGCGAGCTGGTGATCGGCAGCGCGCTGGACCTGTTCCCGTCCTATGCCCAGCGCGGCAGCCTGCCCGTGCTGGAGGATACCGCAGCGGGCCTGATCGACCTGTTCCCGCAATTCTCGCGCGTCCGCCTGCTCCGCCAATGGGCGGGCATCGTCGATGTGACGCCGGACTCCACCCCGATCCTCGGCGAAAGCCCGGTAAAGGGACTGTACCTCAACTGCGGCTGGGGCACCGGCGGGTTCAAGGCGATCCCCGGCGGCGGATATTGCCTCGCGCATCACATGGCCACCGGCACCGCGCATCCGCTGGCCGCGACCTTCGCGCTCGATCGCTTTCGGACCGGGGCGCTGATCGACGAATCCGCCGCCTCCGGCATCGCCCATTGAGGTCTTCATGCTGCTGATCGACTGTCCCTGGTGCGGCCCGCGCGCGGAACTGGAATTTCGCTGCGGCGGCGAGAGCCCGATCGTGCGCCCGCCCGATCCGCAGGCGACCGACGACGCCGCTTGGGCCGAGTATCTGTTCCACCGCGATAATGCGCAGGGCGCGAGCTTTGAGCGCTGGCACCATCGCTTCGGCTGCGGCCTGTGGTTCAACGTCGCGCGCGACACGGTGACGCATCGCATCACCGCCGTATACGGCATCACCGACCCCCGCCCCGCGCCGGAGGGGCAGCGATGAGCGGCTATCGCCTGGCAGAAGGCGGAGCGATCGACCGTAGTCGCCCGCTGACCTTCAAATGGGAGGGCCGAACGTACAGCGGCTATGCCGGCGACACGCTCGCCTCTGCTTTGCTGGCATCGGGCGCGCGCATGATCGGGCGCAGCTTCAAATATCACCGCCCGCGCGGGCTGATCGCCGCCGGGCTCGACGAACCCAACTTCATCGTTCAGCTCGAAACGGGCGCGCATGCCAGCCCGAACCTCAAGGCGCCCTATATCGAGCTGTACGACGGGCTGACCGCCGCCCCGGTCAACGCCTGGCCCAGCCTGCGTTTCGACCTGATGGCGGTGAATGGCGCGTTCAAGCGCTTCATCCCTGCAGCCTTCTATTACAAGACCTTCATGTGGCCGAGCTGGCGTCTGTTCGAACCGTTGATCCGCAAGGCCGCGGGTCTCGGCGCGTCGCCGCGACTCCCCGATCCCGACAGCTATGCGCAGACGAGCGCGCATATCGATGTACTGATCATCGGCGGGGGAATTGCGGGTCTTGCGGCTGCGCAGCATGCGGCGGCATCGGGCCAGTCGGTGATGCTGGTCACGGGCGGAGCGCAGTGGGGCGGCCGGCTGGCCGGCACCTGCGAGGTCGTCGAAGGGAAACCGGCGCGGCAATGGATCAAAGAGGCGCTCGGCACGCTCGCAGCGCTGCCCAATGTCACGCTGATGAACCGAACGCTGGCGACCGGGCATTATGATCACGGGCTGGTTTCGCTGTGCGAGCGGCTGACCGATCATCTCCCGATCGCCGAACGCACCGGCCCGCGCCAACGGTTGTGGCGGGTCCGCGCCGACAAGCTGATTTTTGCAACCGGCGCGATCGAGCGGCCTTTGGTGTTCCGCGGCAATGACCGCCCCGGCGTTATGCTGGCGGGCGCAGCGCGTGGCTATCTCCATCGCAACGCGGTTGTCGCGGGGCGCGAGATCGTCGTCGCGACCACCAACGACAGCGCCTGGCACGCCGCATTCGATCTGGCCGAGGCCGGAGCGAACGTCGCCGCCATCCTCGATACCCGCCCCAGTCCCGCCAACACGCTGATCGCGCGCGCCGAAGCGCTTGGCATCGCCGTCCACCTGCGCACCGCTCCGGTCGAGGCGATGAAGCGGACGGCACTCCGCGCCGTGCGGGTCGGGCGGGTCTTCCCCGGCGGGCGCATCGTCGGCGAGACCCGGACCTTGTCGTGCGACCTGCTGCTCATGTCCGGCGGCTGGAGCCCGGCGGTGCATCTTCATTCGCAGGGCGGCGGTCGGTTGAAGCTCGACCCCGGCCTGCACAGCTTCATGCCCGAACCCGCCAGCCCCCAGCACAGCATCGGCGGCGCGGCGGGAGAGTTCCGGACCGACGCGACGCTCGCGGCCGCGCGCGACAGACAGGCCGAACGCAGCCGCGAGGCCCCTCACCCGCCCGTGTGGTCAATCTCGGAAGGCGATACCCTCAACGACGACGCCTGGGTCGATTTCCAGAATGACGTGACCGCAGCCGACATCGCGCTCGCCGCGCGCGAGAATTTCCGGTCGGTCGAACATCTCAAACGCTACACGACGCTCGGCATGGCGTCGGATCAGGGCAAGACTTCCAACGTCAATGGCATCGGTATCCTCGGCGCCGTGCTCGGTAGGCCGATGGAGGCGATCGGCACCACCAAATTCCGCCCGCCCTATGACCCGGTCCCATTCGGCGTATTCGCAGGCCATCGCATCGGCGACGGGCTGCGTCCGCGCCGGTACCTGGCGATGGATCGCTGGCATGCGGCGCAGGGCGCAGCGTTCGAGGAGTATGGCGGCTGGATGCGCCCTGCAGCCTATCCCCGCCCCGGCGAAAGCGAAGCCGATGCGGTCCACCGCGAGGTGACGCACGTGCGCAACGGCGTGGGCCTGTTCGAAGCATCGCCGCTCGGCAAGATCGAGGTCAAAGGCCCCGACGCCGCCGAGTTTCTCGACCGCATGTATGTCAACCGGATCGGCACGCTGAAACCCGGGCGCTGCCGCTACGCGATCCTGCTGACCGAGAATGGCGTGGTGTTCGACGATGGCGTGGTGACCCGGATCGCTGAGGACCATTTCCTCGTCGGCACCACCAGCGGTCATGCCGCCGCCGTTACCGAGCTATTCCGCGAATGGCTGCAGTGCGAGTGGACGAGTTTGCGGGTGCTGGTCGAGGATGTCACAGCCTGCTGGGCGGTCGCCAACATCGTCGGCCCCCGGTCGCGCGCGGTGCTGGAGCGGCTGGCGAGCGACATGGATGTGTCGCGCGACAGCTTTCCCCATATGGCCGCGAAGCAGGGTGCCGTTGCGGGCATTGCGGCGCGGATCGCGCGGGTCAGCTTTACCGGCGAATTGTCGTTCGAGGTGGCCGTGCCATGGGGCGCGGCGGAGGCGCTGTGGCACGCGCTGATGAGCGCCGGCGCCGCCGAGGGGATCGCCCCGTTCGGGGTCGAGGCGCTGATGACGATGCGGGTCGAAAAAGGCTATCTCCACATCGGCGCTGACACCGACGGCACGACGCTGCCTCAGGACATCGGGTTGGGCGAGATCATCCGGAAAAAGCCGATGGATTTCGTCGGTCGCCGCTCCGCCCTTCGCCCGGACGGATTACGCGACGATCGCCGCAGCCTGGTCGGTCTGGCAGTGACCGACGGGGACCCGACCCCCCTCCCGATCGGCGCGCATGTGCTTCCCGCCGGGACGACGCGAGCGCAGCCCGGCGAGGGCTGGGTGACGTCGAGCGTCTGGTCGCCAACGCTGGCCGAGCCGCTAGCCCTGGCAATGGTCGCGCGGGGACAGGCGCGGATCGGCGAGCGCGTTCGTGTCTGGGATCTCGACCAGTGGCGGGAGGCGCGCATCGCTCCCGTCCGCAGCTATGACCCCGAAGGAGCGCGGCTCGATGCGTGAGGAAACCGCGCTGCCCCCCTGGTGCCGGATCGACCGGGATTTGCGGATCACCAAGATCCAACTTCGCGCCGCTCCCGATGCGGCGCAGCGGCTAGCCGCACTGCTCGGTGTCGCGGCGCCCGCGCCGTGCCGCTTCGCCATGACCGACACGCACATTCTGGCGGCCATGGCGCCCGGCGAGTGGCTGCTGCTCAGCAGCGATGCCAACGCGGAACTGACCGCCAGCGGCATCGAAGCGGCGCTGTGCGGAGAAACTGCGCTGATTCTTGACGTGACCCCCGGCGTGGTCGCGCTGCGCCTGACTGGGGCGTCGGCGACGGCGTGCCTTGCTGCCTATACCGCACTGGACCTGCGCGATGCGGCCATGCCCACCGGATCGGCGGTGCGCACGCGGTTCGGCGATTTCGGCGTGTTCGTCGCCCGCACAAGCGACGCACCGGACTACCTGCTGATCGCTGACCAGAGCTACGCGCCCTATCTGCTCACGCTGATCGTCCGAAGCGAGCTCCACACGCATCGATAAGGTGCTGGGGTCGGGCGTGTTTCCGGGGCACCGTGCGGAAAACCACTGGTCGAGCAGGCCGGATTCGAACCCGAGATACCTGTCCCGGAATTGATCAGCGCGAAGAGGCCGGCAACGGCTGCGCGCCCAACAACAACTGTTCGGGTTCAGCTGCGGAAGCCCTGCCGGATCGCATCGCTGCGTGAGTTGACCTCGAGCTTGCGGTAGATCGCCTTGACGTGGGTGCCGACGGTATGGGGCGATATGCTCAGCGCGCGGGCGGCTTCCTTGTAGCTCTTTCCCTCGGCAAAGACGCGCAGCAGTTCGGTCTCGCGCTGGGTGAGCCGACCGTCAGCCTCCGCAGAGGGTACGGCGTGCGATGAGCGCGCAGGCGCGCGCAGCAGATCGAGCAGGTAGACCGCGGCCGCGGGACTGACCGGCGCACCGCCATCCAGCGTGATTGCGATGCCATCGAGGATTTGTTTGGGCGAGCTGTCCTTTAGCAGGTAGCCGTCCGCGCCCGCAGAAAGGGCCTTCACCACCGTGTCGCGGTCCCCGAACGAACTGATGATCAGCACCTTGGCCGCACATGCCGCTTTGATTTCAGGCACCAGATCATAGCCATTGCCGTCGGGCAGGCCGATATCCATCAGGAACAGATCGGGCGCCAGGCTGATGAGCCCACGGCCGGTGGCAAGATCGGGCGCCATCGCGATCACATCATGTCCTTCAGCCGTTCCCATGATCTGCATGAAATAGCGGCGCACCGCCGGCTCATCCTCGATGATTGCGATGCGGACGGGTGCGGAGGGCGAGGCGGTGGTCATGCCAAAGATCTATCGCCCGCCCGCATCCGCGCCCACCCCATGCCAGCGGCAAAGATATGGTATGCGTGCATCAGGCAGGCTGGAGCAGGGCAAGCGTGATGCGCGTGCCGGAGCCAGGTTCGGATTGCACCGCATAATCGGCCCCCACCGCCCGTGCGCGGGCACGCATATTGGCAAGGCCGCGGCCCGCATCGCCCGCTTCCGCGCCGCCTGAGCCATTATCGGCAATGGAGATCGCAACCGCACCATGGACGGTTGCCGATATTTCGACCGCAATCTCGCTCCCGCCCGAATGTTTGAGCGCATTGGTGACGGCTTCCTGCATGATCCGGAAGATTTGCAGCACGTCGCGCGGACCAAGATCGGGGGCATTGAGCGCGGCGGTCTGGCTCCAGCAAAATGCAAAGCCCGCCGCCTCAATGCGCGGTTGGATGCGCGCCCGGAAGGTGGCGAGCGCCGCTTCAAGCGATTCGCCCACCGAATCCATCGAATCGACCATCAGCCGCATCTCGTCGATCACGCTCTGCAAACCTTCGGCAACCTTGGGCGGATCGCTCTCGCCCAGCCTTGCGCTCAGCATCATCGTCATCAGCTGGCTGCCAAGGCCATCGTGCAGGTCGCGCATGATCCGCCGGCGTTCCTCGTCATGCGCCTGTGCGCGCACCAGCGCCTGTTCGCGCACCGCCGCCTCGGCCAGTTCGGCTTCGCGCAGTGTGACTTTTTCCCGCAGCATTGCGTTCAATGCCCCTTGCGACTGGAACAGGCGGAAATTGCGGGTGAGGAACGCCGCTGTCATCGCCAGCAGCAGGAAGACGGCGGAATTGCCGAGATTGTCCCTCTGCAACTGCAGTTCGGGAAACCACTCCGATGCCGCATCCATCAGCAATGCTGCAGCGCTCACCGTCATCAGGGCGCTTTCGAGCAGGCGGTCCTCGGCGTGCGTGGCAAAATGCCAGGCGAGCCGCGCAACCACCGCCACCGCCAATATGCCCAGATACCAGATCCAGATGATCGCCGGCACAATGAAGCCTTCGGGCATCGGCACACGATAAATATGCCAGGCGATCACCGCCACCGCGCCCAGATAGACCGCCATCGTCAAGGGTTGCAGCCAGCAAATCCGATCGCAACAAGGAGAGTGAACCGTATCCCTTAGTGAAAGCCGCCGCCGCGTGACTGTCGCCGGCGCGCTCAGCCTTGCCACCATTGCGCTGGTCGCCAGCCTCGCGGCGGCCGGACTGGGCGTTCCTGCCAGCGCGCAAGGGCAGAACAAGAACATCGTCGAAAAGCCGAGCCGTGCGGTCGCCTGCCCCTCGGGATGGCGCACGCCGAATGGCAACACCGCGCTGTGCGAACCGATGGGCAGCACGTCGCCCAAGATCTACGCGAAGAACGCAAAGGACAGCTGCGCGGACGGCTATTTCGAGGTTTACCGCGTGTGGTGTTCGACGAAGAAGTAGTGATCCGGCGCCCGCAGCGGCGGAGCTGCCGCGACGCGGCGCTCCCTACACCAACCAGACAACCGGCGCGATCTCGGGAGCACGGGATCGGGCTGTGACCATATTCAATTCAGGGGAATATTCGATGCGTTCACTTTCATCCACGACCATGCTTGCCGCCGCTGGTTTTATGCTTTTCACCGTCGGTTCGCTGGCGACTGCCCCTTCAGCTCAGGCACAGGGACGCACAACGGGGCGTCTGGAACTGCCGAGGGAAAAGGGCCGGTGCCCTTATGGATGGAATCGTGAGACTGACACTTTTTGTGTGCCATCTACAGTCGTCAACCCAATGCCAGCGGTTTATGTCCGAGCGAACAAGAGTACTGCGTGCGCTCAGGGCTATTTTGTCGATACAGTCAATGATCTGGTGTGCACCTCAGTTGACATGATGACCAGGCGCTTCGCAGACGTATCCGGGGGCATCAACAGAGCGGGCATTCTCACCCGCTGCCCCACCGGCTGGCGCGCATCGACCAACAACAAGCAATGCTTCACGGAAATCAAAAACGCGCCCGTTCCGCGTTTGAAGAATGGCAAGCCGTGTGCGCCGGGTGAGCTGGACGATTGGGGCATCTGGTGCACATCGAATTACAAGCACCTGTCTTATGCTGAAGTTGATCTCGCTGGGACCAGGGACTTCAATACGATCTACGCCAACGCGATGAACTATTCGCTCGACTACAAGTCCATTCCCGACAGTTCGTTGTCAGCCGACGCCGCCGCCTTCTTCAAGGGCGCAGACAAGACTTCGGGCGCATCGCCCGCTGGATCGTCTTCGGCCAGCCAGCCGGCCGCCACCAAGGCCGACGAATGCATCTCCGGATCGGACGTGGGTGCCGCTGTCGGCGGCGTGCTTGGCGGCCGCACCGGCGCGGCCCTCGGCGGCGCGCTGGGCGGGCTGGGCAAGAAGAAGAAAAAGAGCGGCTGCTGAACCTGTTCCCGTGTCTGGCCAGCGCTTGCGCTGGTCAGGCACCAACATGGCTGGAGAGAGAACCCATGAGACTTCCGATATCTTTGCTGACGATCGTGCCCCTGCTTTGCGCGACACCCGCCGTTAGTCAGGCTGCGAAGACAGATCTGAACTATTCCCACCCGAAAGCCGACGGCATCGAGCGTGAGGAGGTCCAGTTTGTTCAAATCGGATTTGAGGACACTGTCGATCTCGTCTCTGTGAAAATCGTCCATCCCGATGCGACAGAGACCGAAATCTACAACGCGGCGACGGCTTTTTTTAAGAAGAGAAGCGAGATGTTTGCGTTCACCTTGTCCGAATCCTTGACCGCACCCGGGCGATACCGGGTCAGCTACACGGTCGCGGCGATCGGTGCAGCTAGCACCGCCGCTCCGAAGTCTGGTTCGTTCAGCTTCACCCTCGACCTGCCCGCACCGAAATCGGCACACTGAACTGAAGAGGCCAGGACAGCCGAACCCGACTGACATGCCGCTCTGTCGGCGTGAATGAGCGGGGCGGCTGCTCCAAGCATTTGGGGAATCTTTCATGCGCAAGAACGCGTCACTGCTATTGATGGCAAGCCTGGTTGCTGCGCCCGTGTCGGCACAGCCGCGATATTCGGGCGGCAACGAGCCTGTCACCCTCAGCGCGACAGGCACCGATCCGTGCAGCGCTGGCGTTATCGCGGATCAGGGGCCGGAAGGCGCCGTGGGCGTATTTCCCGGCCCCAGCATGGAGCTGGAAATCACCGAATACGTCGCTGGCGGCACGGCGATATGGGTGTGCGAGACCAGCATCGACGGCGATATGTTGGGCATTATCTACGCCAACTTCCCCGACACCGATTGCGAGGTAAGCGCGCCGGTCAAAGTGGATGTCGACTATATCGGCCCGTGTGAATCCGGCTGGGTCGAAGCAGATACGGTGGAACTGCTGGCCGGCTAATGCGCGAAACCTGCCTGGCGGATTGAGTGCTTGCGCAGTCCAGCTGAAATTCAGCGCCAATGCCGGCTGCACGTCCTCGGGGTCGCACTGTGAATTGCAGGAAATCACGGAGGCACGGACAAAGCCGCCGTTCACGTTCCGACCCCATTGCGGACGTTTAGCATAGCGCTCAAGTTGATAAACATGAGCGAACTTCACATTGCCGAGATACCGTTCGAGGATGGCGGCATTCAGTATCGATATGCGCGCAAAATGTCGGCGGACGGGACTCGCTGGATACGGGAAGGTCTCTTTCAGGCCTTCCATCCTAACGGCATCATCGCCTCACAGGGTAACTACGTCGATGGACAAGAACATGGCCTGTGGCGTGACTATCATGACAGCGGACAGATCGCCGCAGAGGGCGAATATGTTAAAGGCGTTGAAACGGGTGCGTGGCGCTATTGGACCGCTGACGGAACGCTGAGCGCGAGCGAGTAGCAGTCTTTCCGCTATCCACCCACTTGTTGCCAGTCTTCGCGCAGCGAAGGGTGCTTGAAAGACGACGCGCGGCTTTGGGCCGCGTCTCGCCAAGACCGGACATTCACCCCGATCAACCCGCGCGACACAGGCGCGGCGCGCGCGCGCCTGTGTCGTTCGGTCGCGTCTGAACGCGATCGTCTAGCCAGAAGCGCGCCGGACATCGTCAAGCCGCTGGGCGATCTCGGTAACCGACCAGCCAAAACCCGCTGCCCGTGCGGACACGGCCCGATGGGTGTGGCGCGGCCACCCTGCAGCGCGACCGTGTCACCGAAACTGGCCTCTTCGCGTCGCCAATAGCAGTTTGTCTCACGCTGAAGGGTGAACTGCGAAATTGTCTCGCTGGTAAAAAATTATTGGCGATGTCGATCGACGCCTTGGCGCAGATTTGATTGAGACGCTGCTGAGTGCCGCCATTCGCTGCCGGCAAATTGACAAGGGATGGATCAAGCGATTTCGCGGTTGGTCGGCTCAGCAGCCTGTTGTGCTCGACGGGCGAGGCTCGCGTAGAACCAAGGGCGCCGTCCACGACAGAGAACAGCGTGATCGCGCTGCCCGCGGCCATTGCCCAGACGCACAAGAGCGGCGCCGTTCCTCGGCCGCCGCGGTTTAGTCTAATGTCGCGGCGACGATTGAACTTGCATTGCCTAGTAGGATCGTAACGGCTCGGTTCATTCGGTTCGTCTAAGGAGCCATGTAACACCGGACTTGGTCGCGATCCGTCGGGCGTCTTGGAACGCAGCGGATTCTGGTGGGATGGTCGGCGAGACACGAGTCTCGACTGCGCAATAAGTAGCTGAAATACGTAGCCATTACGTCGAAATGAGCTCGGAATCACAATAAATTGACCCCAAGAATGTCGGGCTGCAGTGGGCGTTTTGGGGACCTCATGGGCCAAATCGACGAGATGTGCAGGTGCTGCCTTCGCTGAATTGAACTCGCTTGAATGGCAAAATTTGGGCCATTTGCGGAATGGCCGGTTTCGTCAGGCGGGTGGCTTTTGCGGACACCCAAGCATCGCTTACCGGTAGCCGTAAACGCTTCACGAGACAGCGGCGGCGCTTGGGCGTTGATGAGCGGCATCCGACCGGACTATCAGTCCTCGAATGAATTTGAATGTGATGCTCACGACATGAAAACCAGCGCGCTCTCGGCTTTTTCCGCGCTACCCCCATATTGGGTCATTGATGCCGCATTCGGCGCCGATCTGGCTGCACAGCTCGTGGAGTTCGTGCTGGAACGGGAAACGGCCTTCACCGAAGCGATGGTGGGCAAGAACGCTGCCAGGACGGTTCGCAAGACCATCCGAAGTTCCCGTACTATGCAGGATTTTGGAGCGTTACGCGAAACGTTGGAAAACCGGTTTCGCGATGTGCTGCCCGCTGCGCTGTCACGATTGAGGATGGCCCCCTTTTCGCTGACTGGCCTGTCGATGGAGTTGGCCGCGCATGGAGACGGCGATTTCTACCACCGGCATATCGACACGTTCGTCGCCGGCACGATGTCCGGTGCCGATCGCGTGCTGACCGGCGTCTATTACTTCCACGCCATACCCCGCCCGTTCAGCGGGGGGGAATTGCGGCTCCATTCGCTGCATGGTCCCGAACAGGGCGGCAGCCATGTCGATGTCGAACCGCAGAACGATCGATTGGTGCTGTTCCCCGCCTGGGTGCCGCATGAGGTTCGCCCCACCTCGTGTCCGGATGGCGGCTTTGCTCAGTCGCGTTTCGCGATCAATTGCTGGTATCTCCGCGAATCCGCCTGAGCGGACCGGGCATCAGGCGGCGGCTTCAACCCCCGACGTGACCATGTCCTGAGCTTCCAGCCGCGCAAGAAACGCCAGCGCCTCCTGACGGATCACCGTTTCGGGCGCATCATAGCTATCAATCAGCGCCGCCACGATCGCGTCCAGGCTCTGCGCGGATTCGAGCAGGCGCCAGATATGGGCTCCGACCGGATTCAGGTTGAAATACTGGCCGGTCTCGACGCTCATCATCACCAGTTCGGCATTGACCACCGCACTCATGACATTCGGTCGCCGCCGATAGATCGGGTTCGTCGCGTCGCTCACTGCGTTCATCGTCCTCGTTGTCTTTGGCTGCCGCGCCGTCGGGCGGCCTCCATGCCGCTTTTTGCATGATCATGCCAGGTTGATCGACGGCGCCTGTTAGGGCAGAGCCGATCTCAGCGACACGGGCGCCAACCCGGTCAACACATATAAAGGGGCAGCACATGAGCGACATCAAGAGCAAGAATCTGGCTGCGGATACGCCTGTGACCAAGCAGCCGTGGCAGACGCCGGACTTCGAGACGCTGGCCGTCCGCGAGACCGCGAACAATGGCCTCGTCGCCCCCGGCGACGGCACCTTCTCCCCGTCGCCGACCGGAAGCTGATCTTCCGCATCCATGTCGTTTTTTGCTGGCCTTGCCTGCGCAGGCCCGGTTGAACGGCGGGACACGGATCGGCTGGACAGTATCGCCGTCACCCATGGCGGCGGCAAGGGCCGGGTCTGGCGTGGCGACACCGCCGCGCTGGTCCTGACGCCGCGTGCGTTCACTCCGGAAGACGCGCTGGATCGCCTCCCTGCCGCCTTCATGGGCGGGGCGTCGCAGCTGGTGTTCGACGGACGGCTCGACAATCGCGGCGACCTGATCGCATCGCTGAACCTGCCTGAGGCCGACGCCGCCCGGCTGGGTGACGCCGCATTGGTGATGGTTGCCCTCGAACGCTGGGGCACCGATGCCTGCCAGCGCTTGATCGGTGCCTTTGCCCTGGCGTGGTGGAATGAGCGCGATCGTCGGCTCGTGCTGGCGGTCGATGCCACTGGCGGGCGGGCGATCTTTGCGCATGACGACGGCCACAGGCTGGCGTTTGCGACGCGGCCGTCGGCGGTGCTCGCCTTTCCGGGGGTTGATCGGCGCATCGACGAAGCGGCAATGGCGCATCTGCTGCTCGCGCGGGCGATGCCCGCAGGTGCGACACCGTTCCACGGGGTTTTTCGTCTGCCCCCCGCCGGGCTGCTCGAATGGCATGCAGGCCGCTACGCCATCCGCCGCTACTGGCAGCCCGATTTTGCGCGCCGAATCCGCTACCGCGATCCACGCGACTATGTCGAGGCTGGCCGCGAGATGCTGGACCGCGTGGTGGCGGCGAGCCTGCGAGCGGCTGGCCCGGTCGCGTGCCAATTGTCGGGGGGGCTCGATTCCGCGGGCGTCGCGGCGACCGCCGCCCGCCTGCTCGACCCCGCCCGCCTGCACACGCTCACCGCGATCCCCGACACATCGGTCGCGATGCCGTCCGAGCGACCGCGCGCATTCTTCGACGAGTCCGCGCTCGCCCGTGCCACGGCTGCGCTCTATCCGAACATCGACGCGGCGTTCGTCCCTGCGGGTGACCTGACCCTGGGCGAAGAGGACGCCACCCGGCTGTTCTGGGAATTCGGCCTTCCGGTGCGCAACTTCATGAATTTCGGGGCGTGGGCACCGCTGTATGCCCGGGCGCGCGAAAGCGGTGCATCGGTGGTGCTGACCGGGACGTCGGGCAATTACACCCTGTCATGGCAGAGCGAGGCGCTGCTCGCCGATCTCGCACGATCGGGGCGGCTGGTGGAACTGACCCGGCAGCTGCGCGGGCTGCGCCGTCACGGCTATCGCGTCCGATCACAGATTCGCCGCAACCTGATCGGCTACGCTGTCCCGGACCCGCTGCACAGCGCGATCCGGCGGTGGCGTGGCACGCAGGATGACTGGCAGGCGCGCGCCTCTGCATCCGATGCGCTCGCGGCCAGCGTCGATGCCCACGCAATCACTGATATGACGCTCGGCGTCCCGAGCGGCCGTGATCGCGACCGCCGCCTGCGGCTCGCGTTCCTGGAGAAGAACTGGTCGCAGAACCAGTGGCTGGCGGCGACGCCCTATGTCAGCGGGTGCGACCTGCGCGACCCACTGGGGGACCGCAGGATGGTCGACTTCTGCCTCGCGCTCCCGCCCGAGCTGTGGCAGCGCGATGGCCAGCCGCGCGCTTTCGCCCGCGCGGTGCTAAGCGATCGGGTGCCGCAACAAGTGGTGACCGAACATAAGCGCGGCTATCAGAATGGCGACTGGTTCCACAGGCTAAACACGCTGCGCCCGGCCTTCATGGCCGAATTGGAGCGGCTGGAAGCGTCCCCCGCGGCGCGCGCGATGATCGACCTTCCCCGCCTGCGCGCGGTGGCCGAGGATTGGCCAGCCGATGCGGATGCGGCGATGGCGCGCGCCACGGACATGCTCGACCTGTTCGGTCGCGGCATTCACTATGGCCGGTTCATCCGCTGGGTCGAGGGATCGAACGGTTAGAGATAACCGAGCCGCGCCATCACGGTGCCATGGTCGCGCTCAATCCGTGCCGCCTGGGCGGGGCTGAGCGTATCGCGCCAACCGCCGGCAATGCCGCGACGGAAAAAGGGGCGGTCGCCGTGCAGGCTTTCTGGGAAATTGCCCGCCGATTCCTCGGCGCGCAGCCGGTCGAACCGCGTCGCCGCCACCGCCGCCGCAATCGCTGCTTCGCTGCTCGCCCAGCCGAGCGCCGCGCTGACCCGTTCGAGCGTCGACGCGAAATCCGCGACCATATCCTCATAGCGCAGAACAAGGGGCGCATGGCCGGATTCGTCGAGCCAGCTCAGCACATGCTGGCTCCAGCCCGAATAATGCTGCGGCAGGTGGAAATGCGCCGAGTCGGTCTTGGCGGCGACGCGATATTCGGGGTCGGCCATCACCGCGATCGCGCGGTCGACATCCATCTCGAAATGATGCGCAAACGACGCTGCCACGTCACGTGGATCACGCACCAGATAGAGGGTGGCGGCGGTAATCTCTGCCGGGAACAGCGCTTCACCATCGCTGGTGCGCGACCAGCAGTCATGGACCTTCCAGATCGTTGTGTCGCGCCCCTGGGTATCGATCAGGCTGTAGATTTTTGGGCGGAGGAGATCCGCCTCCTCCACCGAGAGGTCGGAAGAATCGATGTCGAGCGCCATGTCGAAGCGATGGCGCATCGCCAGAAAGATGCCGACATTGTTGGTCATGCGCGCCAGATCGAACCTGGCCTCGCCCTTGCGCAGTGCCGCCAGCGCGATCCGCATCCAGGTATTCCCCGACTTGGGATAGGACGCCAGCCAGACATGCGCGCGCGGCGCGGCGCAGGTCATCGCAGCTGCGCCAGCAACGTCGCCAGCTCACCCCCGTGCTGCGCAAGACGCTTGATGCCGTTGGGCAGCACCAGCGCGCGGTGGGGCAATTGCGCCGACAGCGCCGCACAGTCCGCGAACACCTGATCCGACCGGCCGAGCAATCCGGCAGCGGTACGACGATACACATTCTCGTACAGCATCCGCACCGCCGCCAGTCCGTCCAGCGGTACAATGCGCAGGCTGTTCTCACGCATCTGCAGGTTGATCTGGCACACCCCGTCGAGCCGCATCGGCGCGGATTCGAACCGGTCGGCGACCTGGCGGTCGAACTTCTCAAGATGGACGGTACTGCGCAGATAGCGGCCCGGCGCGATGCCGAGCGTATCGAGCGTGTCGCGCCACATCTTTTGACGGGGATAAGTCGGCAGCACGCGCGGACCGCCTTCGGCCCGGATATCGATCACCGTGACATCGTCGGACAGCAGCCACGCGCCCTGCGCCAGCAACAGTGCCGCCAGTGTCGATTTTCCGGCACCCGAATGCCCCGCCATCGCGAACACCTTGCCGTCCAGAACGACGCAGCTCGCATGCAGCGGCAACAGCCCGCGCTGGTGACAGAGAAATCCGAGGACCGAGCCCAACAGGAACAGCGCCACGTCTGCGGTGTCCGGCGGATGCGGGGTATCGATGATCACCGCGTTCCCGTCACGCACCAGATAAGTCGCGACGCCTCGGACGGTGTAGCGCAGCCACCCCTGCGCATTCACCTGAACCAGCGGGGTCCGGCCTGTTATCCCGTCAAGCTCTGCTGGCACTTCACCGATGCGGATCGCGATGTCGGGTGCCCGGTCATCGCCGCTCCACGCGACAAGCTCGGGCAGCGCCCACTCGCTCCGCACGCGCCAGCCACACAGAGAATAATCACGCGCCGTACCAACCACAAAAAACCCTTATCCAAGCGGCTTCGACGCGCGCCGCGTGCTGGCGTTTACAGGGCGTCTTTCTGACAAAGCAACACAAGGTCGAACTTCTTTCGGGCCTGCCGACGGTTGCGCACTCTTCGCCTGTATCGTCTGCGTACTTAGAAGAACCTCGCTAAGGCCGCACGTGCAACCAAGTGCAACGGGCGCGCATTTGCGCACGCTGGCTTCCATGCGCTGAGTACATGCGCAAGGTCGCAAACGGCGAGACCCGCGCGCTCTGGTAAGCTGGCCAGAATCCAATTGCCGCCGACATTTCCCTCCAGCATGACCGGGCCGTCGCTGGAGACGATCACGTCCCAATGCACGACTGGCAGACCCGGGAGAGCGGTCATTGCGCTCAATGCTGCACGCACGGCCTCATTGAAATCGGCGACTTTTCTATTTTCCAGTGCGACTCCATTCCATGGCAACACCCTGAGCCGATCGCGCGGCCGCGCCAGCAGCAGCCCCTGCGCCATGGTGCCCGTTGCGCTATCGACCGGTGCAAAGACCGTTCCCTCCAGGAAGTTTGCAGGATTCTGCCCAGGAACGCCGATCGCCATCAGTGCCGAATGCAGGAATGGCTGGGCTCCGGGATATTGCGCCGTGACCAAGCGCAGGACGGGTGCCCGCCCCCCTTGGGAGAGATTTTCCAGCGCGGGGTGCGCGCGCACGCGTTCCTGAATCAACAAATCGTCATGACGCACCGATCGCGCAATTCGCGCGAGCAGATCAGGCTCTGAAACCGGGCGTCCATCCATGCGCCACTCGGACTCGACGTAGTCGAGTGCGAATCCGCCCCGGCCACCATGCCCATGTCGGGGTTTTGCGAAAAGCGCCGTGCCTGCACACAGTTCAGCGGCAAGCGCGATTGGCTCTTCGGATCGTATGAGCTGGACAAGTTTCGGAAACACCGGTCCCACCGCGGAAAGCGCGGCAGCAGCCGCCAGCTTGTCGGTCAGCAGACGCTGGTCTTCACCGGCACCAAGCCGCGAAATGAGGAGGGCAGACGCCTTCGCTGGCAGCGGGTGGGGCGTTGCATGCAGCGACCGCCAGACATGCGCTTCCAAGGGAGAGGCGCCCGTGCGTACGCAATCGGCATAAACGGTCCACCGTGCGAGGGTCGGCAACCTGCGGGCAAGTCCCGCCACCTGGCCCGCAACGGCCAAGGGCCACAGCAAGCGGCTGGCGAGCCAGATGATTCCGGACGGTATCGGCGCGTGCTTGCTGCGCCACTGCGCTGCGGCCCAACGACGAAGATCGGCCAGCGCGGGGTCGTCCGGGCGCGCCCAGCCTTCCCCATCCCATGGCAGTTCGCGCCAGTATCGCTTGATCATTGCCGCACCTAGGTCCTCGCCCCGGAATTTGAGGCGCTTACCGCAGCGGTCGCAGCGGCATGCCAGTCAGGCACCGGAGCGCGCTTGGCACGCAAAATTCTCGTCACGCTTCACAATTCAAGCGGCCGCCAAGTGGGGCTGACGGATCAGCCAGGGGGCCGTCCAACGCCCCCCCCGGCCGCTGATTACGAACCGGGCTTGAGAAACGCGCTTCCTTCCATGCCCGACGTGCCAGTGCCGCTGGTGATTGCACTGATATCGGCATCCTCGATCACCGGCGCGGACCAGGCCTTGCGCGCGTCGTCCGACTGCGGAAGCGGTGCATCGTTGTTCTTGGGGTCGTTCATCGTAAATTCCCTATCGCGCCATTCGACGGCATCCGTCCTATCGGCCTCGCCGTGCCGCATCAAATCAAAACGGGCTGACGTGGAAAATGTTCGCCAGGGAGCGCTTGTATTTCCGAACAGCGCCTCACATGCGTCGACCGATGTCAGACCTGAACGCACCGCAGCTTTATCGTTATCGTTTGTCCGGGCTGTGCGTGGCATCGCCATTCGCGCTGCCCATGCGATCACTGGTCGCGGACGAAGAGGCCGGTACCCCCGACGTCATATTCCGCTTGGGAGACATCCCCCCTGGCCTGGATGAAGTGACCCATCGCGGCGCGAGCTGGACCGCGAATGCTCAGACTTGCCTGCTGGAACTGCCAGGAATCGGCCGCTTCCTCGCCGAGGGTGGGAAGTGCCTGACCGTTTCACCCGCGCCCGGCGTTCCGCTCGACGATATCCTGGTGTTCGTGACGGGAACGGCCTTCGCGGCTATCCTGTATCAGCGCGGTGCGTTGCTGTTGCATGGATCGGCCGTGGTCTATCACGATCGCGCGTACGTCTTTTGCGCCCCGAGCGGGACGGGGAAATCCACCCTGGCGGGCGCACTTGTTGAGGCGGGCGCGGCGTTTCTGGCCGATGATGTCTGTGCAATCGAACAGACTGCGGACCATGTGCGCGTGCGCGCCGATGGCCGCTGCCTTCGGCTCTATCGCGACAGTATCGACCATGTCGGCCTGCATGGCAGCGTCGGCCAGCGCGTGCGGCAACGGCTCGACAAGTTTCATGTCGCGATTGATCAGCAGGGCAGATCGGCGACAGACACCGCGCCGCTGGGGGCAATCTTCATCCTCGGCAACTCGAATGCGAGTTTGCCACCCGGGATCGCACGAATGCCCTCGTTGATGGCGGCGCAGGCATTGTTGCACGAAACCTATCGCCGACGGCTTGCGCTCGCCTATTCAAGCCAGAGCTGCCTCGCGACGGCCGTCGCGACATTGCTCAGCCGCGTGCCCGTGTACCATTTTCGGCGCCCGCGCGATTTCGATTTGCTCAGCGAAAGCGTTGCAATGGTTCACGCCCATTGGGCAGAGCAACTGTTGGCGGGCGATGGTTGAGATCCCTGCGGGCCTGATCTGGCTCGCCTCCTATCCCAAATCGGGCAATACCTGGATGCGGATCCTGCTCGCCAATCTGCTGTCCGGCGCTACACAGCCCGTCGACATCAACAAGCTGTCCGAACCCAAAACGCTGATCAGCCGCTGGCGGTTCGCGGACGATATGCTCGTCGATGCGGACCTGTTGAGCGAAGCCGAATTGGCGGCGATGCGGCCAGTTCAATGCGATTTTGTCGCGCGTACATGCGCTACCCCATTCTTCTGCAAGACGCATGACCGCTTCTGGGTGGCGCCGGATCAACCGACGCTGGGCACGATGGCGCGAAAGGCGCTCTATATTGTCCGCGATCCCCGCGATGTCGCCGTCTCGCTGAGCCATCATGCGAGCCTGTCGATCGACGGGGCGATCGCCCAGATGACGGATACGAGCACCCGCTCGTCGGGGTCGGCGCAACTGATCTATCGCGTGGGGAATTGGGCGGAGCACGTTGCCGGTTGGACCGAACAGCGGGTCACCGAGACGATGGTCGTCAGATATGAAACCATGCACGCCGACACGATCGGAACCCTGCGCGCGATCATCGACTTCATCGGTGGCAAGGCGAGCGATGCGGCGCTGTCCCAGGCGGTGACGAACGCAAGCTTCAAGGAGTTGCAACGCCAGGAGGCGCGCCAGGGATTCAGCGAGAGTCAGCCGGGTCAGCAACACTTCTTTCGGGCCGGCAAAGCGGGCGGTTGGCGCGACGTACTGACCCAACGCCAGGCGCGTGTCATTGAAGACTGCTTTGGCCCGATCATGGTCGCAAATGGTTACACCTAGCCGGGATCAGAGCGCTCACGAGCGCGGGAAACGCGCGCGGAATCGAAATCAGGAAATTTGGATGACTCAAAAGATTCGCCGAAATGACGATGTGTTTACGGCACCGGTGGATGGCACAATCCTGTTGTTGAACGCTGAAACCGGGAGTTACCACGGCCTGAGTCCGGTCGCTTCCCGAATATGGGAATTGCTGGCCGATCCGACCGACGAGACGGCGCTTGTCTCGCAACTTCTCGCAGAATTCGCGGTAACGCCCGAGCAGTGCGCGCGTGAAGTGACGGACTTCCTCGCCGCGCTGCGTGCGCGCGGGCTGATTGACGAGACCTGACCGATGCGGCTGATCGCGGGTATCGTGCAACTCGATGGCGGGTCAGCCGCGCAATCGAGCCTGTCGCGGATGGCCGCCGCGATGACGCCGCCCGGACTGCATCCAACGCTGGCAACCAGACTGGACGGACCAGCCGGATTGCTTGTGCTGGATTTTTCAGGCGCTGCGGCGCCGTTGGTCGATCGCGACGGCTGGATCATCGCTGCCGATGCCCGGCTCGACCGCCCGATTGGCGAGCCGGAAGCCGATCTGCTGCACGCGGTCGCGCGCCACGGCCGCGACTTTCCCGATCGACTGGACGGAGATTTCGGCGTCGCGCTGTGGGATCGCCAGCGCCGCGAACTGTGGCTGGGACGTGATTTTATCGGTGCCCGACCGCTCGCATGGAGTTGGAAGGCCGGCCGCTACCTGGCGTTTGCGAGCCTGCCCAAGGGGCTGCACGGTTCGGGGATCGCCGCATCGGCACTCGACCATGTCGCGCTCGCCCGGAAGGTAATCCAGACCTATTTCTCGGGGGCGGATAGCGGCTATGCCGAGATTCGCTACCTGGAGGCCGGGCACAGCCTGCGCATACGCGCCGGGGATGACGCGCCACCCCGCGTCCATCGCGCATACCGCCCCGACGCTGCTCAAGTCGGGCAATGGCGGGGAACGCCGCAGCAGGCGGCAGCGCGGTTGCGCGATCTGATCGAAGATGCCGTGTCGGTACGAATGCCGCAAGCGCGACCGGTCGCGTGCCACCTCACCGGCGGGCTCGACAGTTCGTCGATCACGGTGCTCGCGGCACGCCACGCGCGGTTGGCGGGAAACGCGCTGATCGCGCTCGGTATAGGCTCTGAGGCCGATGGCCCCGCCGACCTCGACGAGCGTCCGATGATCGCCGCCGTGCTCGATCAGGAACCGGACATCACCTATCGCGTCATCCGCGATGTTCCCTTCATGCCGGGCCTCACACAAGATTCGGACTGGCCGGGGAGCATTGTCGGCGGAAGCGACGACCAGATCATGGCCGATGCCGCCGCTTTCGGAGCCGATCTCCTGCTGAGCGGGGTCGGCGGGGATGAGGGCGCGACCTATAACGGTGCCAATCTCTATCTCGCCGCACTGCGGGCCGGGCGACTACCGACGCTGGTTCGCGAATTGTCGGCGCGCGCGAAGGTCGATCAGGTATCGGTCATGCGGGAGGTGCGCGGTCGGTTGGCTACCCCGTTGCTCGCCGCAGCCCGTCGGACGGGACGCGGCGTGATGGATAAGCAACATGGCGCGATCCGGTTTCTGGCTCCGGCAATGGCAGCGCAGGTGGAACACGGGCGTCTGACCCCTGTGTTGTCCAGCAATCGCCCCGCAGACCGGGTGCGCGCGTTTGCCGACCATCATATCCCGTCGCGCTGTACCTATTACTCAGTCCTCGCTGCCCGGCACGGACTGGCGGTCAGCTTTCCAATGCTGGACCGCCGGGTCGTGGATTTCATCCTGTCGCTACCCGTCCATTTGTTTCTCGCCGACGGGTATGCGCGGCAACCGTTCCGGCGCGCCATGAAGGGCATCCTGCCCGAGCGGGTACGCCTCTCGACAAGCAAGGTCGGCCTGTTCGACCACCGGTTCCGCCTTTATGCCGAGCATCGCGAAACGTTCCTCGAGCTGGTCGATCGGTTGCGCGCCCTCCAGAATCCCACGCTCACAACCATCTTCGATCTAACCGCGATCCGTGCAGGCATCGAATCGCTGCCGAGCGTCGCGGAGGTCGCGGCGCGAACGTCGCGCGGAATGCGCGTCGTCGGTCAATCCCTGTGGGTCGCGCCCTTCGCGCTGGAAGCGTTGAGCCTCGCCTCCCGCATCGCAGGGGATCTTGAGGCGTACGACGCAGTCGTGCCACCCAACGAGGAATGATTCAGGTCAGACGCGGCGGAACGATACAGGCGCGGGTACGTGTCGTGCGGTTCGATCGAGTTGAATGTCCGGTCCTGGCGAGACGTGGCCCAAAGCCGCACGTCGTCGTTCAAGCAGCCTTCGCTGGGCGAAGACTGTCAACAAGTGGGTGGTTAGGGCGTCGATTGAGGATGTCGCTCGCGGCGGTCTTGCCGTTCCACCGACCGCCTGCTCAACCTCCGAAGCTTTCCGTTGCTATCTCAGTGCTCGTCGAGGGTCGCTTCTAGCGACCGGGTGCTGCTACTTCGGGCGAGCGCTGCGATGCAGTCATTTCTGCCGGGATAGAGCCCACGCCCCAACGGTCGAGCCCGGTTGACTATCGTCAACGCTTCGATATGTAGCGCTACATCACGAATAGATAATTGAGTGCAACCGGTGCTGGCGCATCGAAAGCACGTTCAGGTGAGAGGGTGAAGGCGTTCAACTTTATGGCCCGCATCCTTAAACCCTCGCCAATTGCCGTAATTCCGCTGCAGGCGGATTTGCCGCTGACGGTTGCGATCTCAGATGCTGTGAGCGCGCGTCGCTCGGGCGCGCCAAGGCCGCTTCCATCCCGCCCTCAACAACGCCCCTCCGGCCGACATCCCTCCATCGAATTCGGGTATCAATGACCAGCCTCTGCGCATCCGCAACGCCCATCTTCGCACTCTCGGAGCAAGATCTCTCATGGGTGGAACGGGTGCGTGACGGCCTGACCGCCGAACAAAAGATCGCGCAGCTGTTCGTGCTCTCTTCGCGGCATGACACGATCGAGGAAGTCGACTGGCTGGCCGGCTTTGCACCGGGCGGCGTCCACCGTTTTCCGACGCATGACCTCACCGCGGCCTGGGCCGCGACCCGCGCGCAGCTCGATCGATCGGAAGTGCCGCTGATCCTGTCGGGGGACATTGAGGGCGGGATGCTGAGCGCTCCGTTCGCGACCCCGATCCCCAACCAGATGGGCATCGCCGCCTGCGATGATCCTGACCTCACCGAGCGGCTCGCCCGGATTGTCGGGAAGGAAAGCCGCGCGCTTGGCTATAACTGGTCCTTCACGCCGGTTGTCGACATCAACCGCGCGTTCCGCAACGCCGTGGTCGGAACGCGCTCCTATGGTTCCGACCCGGACCGGATCATTCGCCATGCCAAGACCTATATCCGGGCGCTCCAGGCCGAGGGGTTGGCGGCGTGCGCAAAGCACTGGCCGGGTGACGGGATCGACGATCGCGACCAGCACCTGAGCACGTCCGTCAACTCCCTGTCGATGGACAAATGGGCGGATAGTTTCGGGCGCATCTTCCGCTCCATGATCGCCACCGGGGTGATGACCATCATGACCGGGCACATCGCCCTGCCCGCCTTTGTGCGGGCGCGCTTCCCCAATTCGGGGCGCGAAGCCTTTGCGCCCGCCGCTGTGTCCCGGCTGCTGAACCAGGAACTGCTCCGCGAAGAGCTGGGGTTTGGCGGCGTCATCGTCTCGGACGCCACGGTGATGGGCGGCCTGACCAGCTGGATGGACCGCGACGCAGCCGTCCCGGCGGTGATCGAGAACGGGTGCGACGTGTTCCTGTTCAGTCGGGAGCCCCGCGAAGACATGAACCGCATGCTCAATGGCTTGCGGGAAGGTCGTCTTTCGGAGGCGCGGCTCGAGGAAGCCGTCACCCGAATGTTGTCGCTCAAAGCCGCGCTCGGGCTCCATCGCGCAAGCCCGGAAGAGCGGCTGCCACCGCTTGACGCGCTAAAGGCGCGGCTTGCCACTGACGATCACCGCGAGACGGCACGCCAGGCCGCGGGCAAAAGCATCACGCTGGTGAAAGACACACAGGCGCTGCTCCCTTTGGATACCCAGCGCCATCGGCGCATCGTCGTGATTGCCGATGAGGGCTGGAACTTCGTGTCCGGCGCCGCGCCACGCAGCTTCGACCCGCTGCTCGATGCGTTGACGGCAAACGGGCACGAGGTCCGGCCCTTCGACTCCGAAAACCTGCCGACATCCGACGATTGCGACTTGCTGCTCTATCTCGTCGGGCAGGAGGCGACACCGGCAATCAGCCACATCTACCTCGATTTCACGAAGCTGCATGGCGGGTCACGCCTCGCCATGGTCCAGTTCAATTGCGAAATCCCGACCCTGCTCGTCTCGTTCGGACAGCCCTACTATCTCTACGACGCGCCGAACATGTCGACCTACGTCAATGCCTACAGCGCATTACCCGGTGTTCAGCAGGAACTGGCCCTGCGCCTGTTCGGCCAGCGCCCGTTTATCGGGGACAGCCCTGTCGATCCCTTTTGCGGACTGGAGCAGCTCGCGTGGTAAGCAGAGCCAGCAGTCCCCGTCAGCAGCCGGCGACTGCTGTCACCAGAAGCGGACCAGCATGCGATGAATGAGATCACCGCCCCTTCGACCCAAGCCATGCGGCATATTCGCGGCGGCGTCTTCGCCATGGGATCAGACAAATTCTATCCTGAGGAGCACCCCGTACGGCAGGTGCGCGTCGATGGGTTCTGGATCGACGAAACCCCCGTCACCAACCGCGATTTTGCCAAGTTCGTCGATGCAACGGGACACCGCACGCTCGCCGAAATCGCCCCGGATCCGGCCGATTACCCCGGCATGCCCCCCGAACTCGCAAAGCCCGGTTCGCTGTTGTTCATGCCGACCAGCGGCCCGGTGGATTTGCGCGACTTTACGCGCTGGTGGCAATTCAGCTTCGGCACCGACTGGCGGCATCCGCACGGACCAGACAGCACGCTGGACGACCTGTGGGATCATCCCGTGGTGCATATCGCCTATGAGGACGCTCAGGCCTATGCCGACTGGGCGGGCAAGGCGCTGCCGACCGAGGCCGAGTGGGAATTCGCCGCGCGCGGCGGGCTCGATCGCAGCGACTTCGCCTGGGGCGACGAACTGGCCCCGCAGGGCGCGATGCTCGCCAATTTCTGGCAGGGCGCGTTTCCGCATCAGAACCTGCTGACCGACGGCTTTCTGCGCACCTCTCCGGTCTGCACCTATCCGCCCAATGGCTATGGTCTGTTCGACATGATCGGCAATGTCTGGGAATGGACGGCAGACTGGTATGCGCTGCACCAGCCGGAGCAAAAGCCCGCCGGTGCCTGCTGCGTGCCGTCCAATCCGCGCGGCGGCAGCGAGCGCGGAAGCCTCGATCCATGCACCCCGCACGTGCCGATCGGCCGCAAGGTGGTCAAAGGCGGATCGCATCTCTGCGCCCCCAATTACTGCCAGCGCTACCGGCCAGCCGCACGCCACCCGCAGTCGGTGGACAGCTCGACCAGCCATATCGGATTCCGCTGCATCATCCGGGACAATCAGGAGGACATGCCATCATGACCCGCCCCCGCTCCACCCTTCGCACCGCTGCCTTCGCGGCATGCGTCCTGCTCACCACCGCTGCATGGGCAGGCAGCCCGCCTGCGCCGCGCCTTGACGACCGTCAGGCACCCCAGGCCGGCGCGCGCGCGGGCAAGCCGATGAACATCGTTTTCGTGCTGGTCGACGACCTGCGCTATGACGCGATGGGTTTCCTCAAGCCCGGTCTGAAGACCCCGAACATCGACCGCTTGGCCAAGGAAGGTGTGTATTTCCCCAACGCCGTGGTCACCTCCTCGCTCTGTTCGCCGAGCCGCGCGACGATCCTGACCGGTCAGAGCACGCGCAATCACGGCGTCGTCGACAATCATGATTCATCCGAAGCCCATCTGACCTTCTTCCCGGCCTATCTCCAGCAGGCGGGGTATCAGACCGGCTTCTTCGGCAAATGGCATATGGGCGCGGACACCGACGCCCCCCGCCCCGGTTTCGATCGCTGGGTCAGCTTCAAGGGACAGGGCACCTATTTCCCGACCGACCTGCTGTCGCCGGAACGCATTGCCGCTGGCGAGCGTCAGCTGCTCAATGTCGATGGCAAAAAGGTCAAGCAGACCGGTTATATCACCGACGAACTGACCGATTATGCGATGACCTGGCTTGAGAAGGACCGCGACCGGAGCAAGCCATTCTTCCTGTACCTCAGCCACAAGGCCGTCCATTCGGACCCCGCCCCGCCGGAGCGCTACAAGACGCAATATTCGGATCTGAAGATCGAGCTGCCCGACACGATGGCCAACACGCCGGAAAACAATGCCGGCAAGCCGATGTGGGTCCGCAATCAGCGCAATAGCTGGCACGGGGCCGACTTCCCCTATCACACCGACCGGTCGATGACGGAGCAGGTGCGCGACTATTATCGCACGCTCAGTCCGGTCGACGACAGTCTGGGCCGGATCATGGCCTATCTGCGCAAGAACAAGCTCGACCAGAACACCATGGTCGTCTTTTATTCCGACAATGGCTTCCTGATCGGCGAGCATGGGCTGATCGACAAGCGCAATGCCTATGAACCCTCGGTCCGGGTGCCGATGGTCGTCTGGGCGCCCGGGATGCTGCCCAAGGGCGTGACCAATCCGGCGGTGGTGCGCAATCTCGACCTCGCCCCCACGTTCCTGGATGTCGCGCGGCTCGGCAAGCCGGCGCAGATGGAGGGCAAGAGCCTGCTGCCGGTGGCGGAGGGGAAGGTCGATGAAAAGGCATGGAACGCCGGCGACTTCATCTACGAATATTATTGGGAATGGAGCTTCCCGCAGACGCCCACGACCTTTGCAATCCAGCGCGATCGCGTGAAATATATCCAGTATCACGGCGTCTGGGATATCGAAGAGCTGTACGACCTCAAGACCGACCCCGACGAGCGCAAGAACCTGATCAACGACCCGGCCTGGCTGGAGACCAAGATTACGCTGCGCAAGGCGCTCTACGAACAGCTTGCCAACAACAAGGGCCAGCATGTCGTGCCGTTCAGCGAAAAGACCAGCGCCGGGCTCGTCCACCGCAAGATCGACGGGTCGCGCGCGGCCGATTTCCCCGATGGCTGGTATGTCGAGCCGAACCTGCCCTCCAAGATGAACGGCCTGTTCCCCGACAATTCCGAGAAGCAGGAAGCCGAAAAGCAAAGACGCTTCTACCGCCCGCGCCGTCCCGAAGGCCCCGCCACGTCGCCCGGAGAGCCGAAATGACCCCCGTTCACGACGTCGCGACCGGGGAGACACGCCCGGTTTCAACCGGCTTCATCGCGATCTATGTCCTCGCCCAGTTCGGCATCTGGATCGCCCTGCTCACCCCGGTGATCCTGACGATCGCGCTGCGCGTCGGCGAAATCGCGACCGAGGCGGAAAAGGGGAAGTGGCTGGGCGTCATTCTTGCCACCGGGGCATTCGTGGCGCTCGTCTCCGCGCCCGTCTGCGGCGCACTGTCCGACCGAACCCGCAGCCGCTTTGGCCGTCGTCGTCCGTGGTTGCTGGGCGGACTGGTGGTCAGCGGCATCGGGCTGCTCGTCCTGGCGACGGCACCCAGCCTGTTGCTGCTCGGTCTTGGCTGGATCATCTGTCAGGCCGGTTTCAACGCCATGCAGTCGGCTTGCCTGCCGATCCTCCCCGACGTGATCCCCTTCCGCCTGCAAGGGCGGGTGGCCGGCTTGCTCGGCATGACCTCAACCGCAGCGACCTTCGCAGGAAGCTGGATCACGCAGTTTACCCAGACATCGACGCTGCTGATGTTCCTGGCTCCGTTCGGCATCACCGTGATCGGTGTCCTCGCGCTCGTCCTGATCCTGCCCGATCGGATACCCGCCAATGAGAACAGTGCGCGCACCAGCCTGTCCGCGATCCCGCGCGCGCTGATCAAACCATTTCTGGATCATGATTTCAGCTGGGCATTTATCAGCCGCTTCCTGATCATGATGGCTTGGTCGTTCCTGCTGACCTACCAGCTGTTCTTCCTCACCGATCAGCTTTCGCTCGAAAAGCTCGAAGCGACCCAGGTCATGGTGCGATCGATGGCGATTATCGCCGTTGCCACCATCAGCATATCGATCCTCGGCGGCTTCATTTCCGACTGGTCCGGGCGGCGCAAACCGTTCGTCGCACTCGCCGCGGTCATCGAAGCGGCGGGCTTCCTGCTGGTGGCGCTGGCCCCGTCGGTGCCACAGTTCCTGGTCGGCGTTGCCCTCGCGGGGCTGGGCAAAGGGCTCTATTTCGCCGTCGATCTCGCTCTGCTCGCGGCGATCCTGCCGAATGAGGAAGAGCGCGCCAAGGATATGGGCGTGTTCCAAATCGCGAACTCGCTCCCCCAGTCGCTCGCTCCCGCCCTTGCGCCCGCGATCATCTTTTGGGGAAGTGCGAGTGGCGACAATTACGCCGCGATCTTCATCGCCGGCACCATCTTCGCCCTGCTTGGCGCGGTCGCGATCGCACCGATCCGGCGCTCGCGATGAAGGAATAACGCGCCTGATATCAAAGGGTCAGGTCAAAGGCTTCGGACACCGCCGATTGCCGGACCAGAACCAGTGATTCGGACTTCCTGACCACCGTTTTTTAGCCAGCGCCGCCACCCCCGCCCACGGTTGACGACCATATGTAAGAGGAATATGTAGCGCTACATTATATCGACAATAACGAATTTTGGGGAGGATTATGACGTACCGTTTCAAAACCCTTGCGCTATGCAACATCAGCGCGCTCGCCCTCATCCTGCCGCACGCCGCCGCCGCGAACAGCGCCCAGTCGGACACTGCCGCGACTCAGGAAGGCGAGCAGCCCGACTCCGATGAAATCGTCATCACCGCGACATTGCGCGAGCAGACGCTGCAGGAGGTGCCGGTCGCCGTCTCTGTAGTGAGTGGCGAACGGCTGGACGCGATCGGCGCATCCTCGGTCGAGTCGGTTGCAAACGCCGCGCCGTCGCTCACGTTCACCAAGGGCAGCAACCAGTCCAACAGCTCGCTGAGCATCCGCGGCATCGGCACCACCGTGTTTTCGGCGGCAACCGAACCCGCCGTGTCGGTAATCGTCGATGATGTTCCCACGGCCCGGTCGGGTCAGGGCTTCCAGGACCTGATCGATGTTCAGCGGGTAGAAGTCCTGCGCGGTCCGCAATCAACCCTGTTCGGCAAGAATGCCTCTGCGGGTCTGGTATCGGTCACGACCAAGGCGCCGAGCAGCACGCTCTCGGGCAATTTCGACGCCATGCTTGCCGAGGGCGGCGAACTGCAGCTTCGCGGGTCGATTTCCGGCCCTCTCACCGACAAGCTCGGTTTCAGCCTGAGCGGCTTTTTCAAGGACTTTGACGGCTTCGTCGAGAACGTCTCGGGCGTCGGCGACCGCAAGCTCTCGGGATATAATGTTTGGGGCACGCGGGCGAAGTTGCAGTTCGAACCGACCAGCGACTTCGAGGTCACGCTGATCGGCGACTATAGCAAGGGCAGCGACACCACGGTTCCTACGCTGCGCGCGCTGGGCACCGCTGCCTATGCCAATGCCGTTGCACCGGTCATTCCGTCGGCTGAAAACCGGCAGGTCAATCTGAACGCCGACAACACCAATGACAGCGAGCAGTGGGGCATTTCCGCACGCATACGCGCGCGCCTCAGCGACAATTTCGAACTGGTATCGATCAGCGCGATCCGGAACTGGGATTTCATCGGCCGCGGCGACACCGACTATACGTCGCTGACGGCGCCCGTCGCCGGTGTGAATTTGTGGGACGTCAACAGCGGCACCACGACGCTCCAGCAGCTTACGCAGGAAATCCGGCTTGTTTCGGGTGACCTGGGCGGCTTCGATCTGTTGCTGGGTGCCTTTGCCTCCAAGGTCGACATCGACACCACGTTCCAGCGTCGCCAGGTATTCCTTGCGGGGCCGCGCAGCGGACAGTTTTCGGGCAGCACGTCCAGCTCGAACATCGCGGCATTCGTCAGCACGAACATCGATCTGACCTCGACGACGCAGCTGTTCGGCGGCCTGCGCCTGCTCCACGAGACGCTGGACTGGAGCGCGGTCCGCAGTCCTGCCGACGTGCTGGTTATGGGCGATCAACCGCTGACCGGGGCTACCGGCACGGCAGCCAATTTCTCGAACTCCACCGACGATACCGCGTTGGTCGGAAAGATCGGTATTCGCCAGAATATGGGCGACCTCGGCAATGTCTATGCAAGCTACGCGCGCGGGTACAAGGGCAAGGGCTTCAACCTGATCTTTGCAACCCAACCATCGGACCAGCCCGTGAACCCGGAAACGTCGGATGCGTTTGAGGTCGGCGCAAAATTCCAGACGCTCGACCGCAAATTGTCGGTCAATGCCGCGTTGTTCTACACCAAGTATCGGGGCTATCAGTCGCAGGCGCGCTTGCCCGGGGACATTTCGTTCTACCTGTTGAACGCTGGCACCGTTTCAACGCGCGGAGTTGAGGTTGAAGCGACGCTGAAGCCGACCAGCCTTCTCGATATCTCACTCGGCGGTACGCTGTCGGATGCGCATATCGACAGCTTCCCGATCGGCCCCTGCTATGTCGGCCAGACTGCGGCGCAGGGCTGCGTGGGCGGCTCTCAGGATCTGAGCGGTGGCGTCCTGCCCAACGCTCCGGACTTCCGCGGTACGCTCTATATCCGCCAGAAGGTGCCGTTCGGCGACAGCGCGCCAATCGACGGCTTCGTCCAGACGAACATCGTGTACCAGACCAAGGTGCAGTACAGCCTGGATCAGGACCCGTTGACGGTTCAGGGCGGCTATGCGGTCGTCAACGGCGCTTTCGGACTGGAGTCCAAGGACGGCAACTACTCGATCTCAGTGTTCGTCAAGAACCTGTTCGACAAGAACTTCACGGGTAACCTGTTCAACTCCACCTTCAACGGCGGACGGCTATATCAACAGGTTCTGCGTGACGGCGAGCGCCACTTTGGCGTGCGCGCATCGCTGAAATTCTGACACGCTACGACATAGCGTCTACGACGAAGGGCGGTGGAGCGATCCACCGCCCTTTTTCGCGTCAGTCGCGAACGGGATAGTCGCACACCGACGCGCGCTGCACGATTTCATGGGGGATGTAGATCACGTCATTCGCGCGCTGCTTCGGATTGTGCAGCTCCTGAATTAGCCGTTCCGTCGCCTGTTCGGCAATGCGCGAGAGCGGCTGGCGAACCGTGGTCAGCGTCGGCCAAATCTTCACCGCGATCGGTGTGTCGTCGAACCCGACAATCGACATATCTTCCGGCACGCGCAGGCCACAGCGGTGCATCACATTGACGATGGCGGCGGCGATATCGTCGCTGCCGGCCAGGATGACGCTTGGCCGGTCCTCCATGTTGCAGATCCTTTCGGCCAGAGCGAGGCCCGCCTCATAGATCGGCCGCGCCTCCCAGATGAACCGCTCGTCAAGGGCCACACCTTGCTCGGAAAGCGCGCGTTTGACCCCCGCCAGTCGCGTCTGCCCCACCATGGCTCCGGGCAGCTTCACAAAGCCGATCCGGCGATGCCCCTTTTCCAGCAGCAGCCGGGTGACCTCATAGGCCGCCAGTTCGTCGTCGATCCGAACCGAGGGCATATCCGGCAAATTGGTGCCGGGCGCGAGGCCGATCATCGGGATGCTGAGCTTGGCCGACATCCCGCTGAAACTCACCAGTTCGCACAGCGGCGGCGGAACAAGCAGGCCGTCGATCCCGCTGACGGCAAACGCCGCGACATCATCAAGCGGCTTTGCCTCGTCATAGCTTCGGATGATCAGCTGAAATCCAAGGCGCACCGACGCCTTCAGCGCGCCCATCAACATGGCGCCCACAATGGCGTTCTCGACATCGCGGTACAGCAGCCCGATCCGGATCGATCCGGCGCTCGCGAGCGCGCGGGCCGCGACATTGGGACGATAGTTCAGCTGTTCCATCGCATCCAGCACCGCCTGCCGCCGTTCAGGCAGCACGCTGGGCTTGTTGTTCAGAACGTTGGACACCGTCATCGTCGAGACGCCGGCGACCTTTGCGACATCCGCCATCGTCACAACATTCTTGCTACGGCGACCGGGACCTTTCGTCATGGCAATTCCCTATGCGGTTTGCGCACCGATTGACAAGGCCGCGCCGGACTATATCATTTAGCGGTAAATCAAACGACTGCGTCGACTAAGGGCACGCAATTTGTATGTTGGGAGAGGGTCGGCTGCGATGACGATTGCCTGTGCATCACGGCGCGTCGGATGACCGGTGCTCGCACCACCCGGCGGCAAGTCATGGCAGGCACGGTCGCGGCACTGGCAACCCGCGGTCTTCCGACAGCGGCAGCGGCGAACCGCGCGCTCCCGAATATTCTGTGGATCGTTAGCGAGGATAACTGCCCCTTTATCGGTGCCTATGGCGACCCTCTGGCGCGCACCCCCGCAATCGATCGCTTGGCGAGCCAGGGCATCCTCTACCGCAACGTCTATTCCACCGCGCCGGTCTGTGCGCCGTCACGCTTTGGCATCCTGACGGGCGTTTATCCCGAAAGCTGCGGCCCGGCCCATCATATGCGCGCCAATGCGCATCTGCCTGCGTTTATCCGCACCTATCCCGAACTGATGCGCACCGCTGGATATTATTGCACCAACAACGCCAAGACCGACTATAATTGCGACGTCAATCCCGACGCGATCTGGAGCGCCCACGGAGCGAAAGCCCATTGGCGCGATCGTCCCCCCGGCACCCCGTTCCTGTCCGTCGTCAACCTGATGACGACGCATGAATCCCGCCTGTTCAAACCGGTGAGCGGCCGCGTCGCCTCGTCGGATATCGATGTCCCGGCGCACTTGCCCGACACGCCCGAGATCCGACAGGACTATGCCAGCTACTACAACCTCATGGAGCAGATGGATGGCCAGGTCGCCGGCCTGCTCGATGAGCTGGAGGCTTCGGGCCTCGCCGACGATACGATCGTTTTCTACTATTCCGACAATGGCGGCTCGCTCCCCCGCTCGAAGCGCTACTGTCATGATGAGGGGCTGCGCTGCGCCCTGGTCGTGCGGGTACCGCCCAAATTCGCCCACCTCTCCCCTCACCCGCCGGCCAGCGTGGTGGAAACGCCGGTCAGTTTGATCGACCTTGCCCCGACCCTGCTGTCGCTGGCCGGGCAACGCGCGCCCGCGACGATGCAGGGCAGCGCGTTTCTGGGCAATCGCCGGTCGCCGCCAAAACGCTACGCCTTTGGCATGCGCAACCGGATGGACGAGCGTTATGATTTCGTCCGCACAGTCACCGACGGTCGTTATCGCTACATCCGCAACTATGCGCCGCACCGCCCGTGCGGCCAACATCAGGCCTTTGCCTGGCTGGCACAGGGCTATCAGTCCTATGAACGGGCATTCCTCGCTGGCCAATGCACCAGCCAGCAACGCCGCTTCTTTGAGCGCCGTCCGGTTGAAGAATTTTACGACCTGAAGACCGACCCGGACCAGATCGACAATCTGGCCACGCGCCCCGAACAGCACAAACGCCTGTCCGCGATGCGCCGCGCGCTCGACGCGCACATGCTCGCGATCCGCGACAACGGGTTTATCCCGGAGGGCCTGTCGATCGAGGGGTATCAGGCCAGTCGCTCGACGGCGGCTTATCCGCTTGAAGACATCATGGTGCTGGCCGAGGACGCGGCGCGCGGCGACCCGGCGCAGGCGCAACGTTTCGGCGACCTCCTTTCGCACCCCAATGCCGTGATGCGCTATTGGGCAGCGACCGGGCTGCTAGTCATGGGTCCGGCTGCGCGTCCCGCTGCCGTGAACCTTCGCACCGCGATGGAGTCGGACCCCTGCCCCCAGGTCCGCATCGTCGCCGCCGAAGCCGCGACCCATCTCGGCATGGCGGACGCTGGCGTGCGGGTGCTGGCCGGTCTGCTCGCCGCGGATCAGCCCGACGCCGTCCGCCTCCAGGCGATCAACGGGCTGACGTATGTCGCGCCCGATCATGCACGGGCCGCGCGCCCGACAATCTCGGCAGCAAAAGACGATCGATATTTGTTCGTCAGAAGCTGCGCCATCTATCTCGAGGCGAGACTCACCGGTCGCTACCGACCCTCCATGCCGGTGTTCGACATCGACCGGCTAGGCAAGCAATCCAGAAGCGAAGGTTGATCATGAAGACGCTGACGAAACTTTTGGTCGCCGCCAGCATGTTTGGGATCGCGGGCTGCGCCGCCGCGCCGGTGTTGCCCGTCGTCCCGATGAGCGCAGGACAGGCCCCGCAGGAAAAGAAGAAGCCCAACCTGATCGTCATCCTCGTCGATGACCTTCCCTGGACGGACGTGTCGATCAACAAGGCGAGCACCGTCAGCACGCCCAATATCGACCGTATCGGCGAGCAAGGCGTCAATTTTACCGCAGGCTATGTCGCCGCGTCGGTCTGCGCCGTTTCGCGCGCCGCGCTGCTGACCGGACGGACGCCGGCGCGCTATGGCTTCATGTACAACATCAACGATCGCGGCAACCTCGATGCCGGGGCCGGCCTGCCGACCGATGTGCCGACCATCGCCGAACACCTCAAACCGATGGGCTACCGGACCGCCGTGTTCGGCAAATGGCACCAGGGGGCAGATCCGAAATTCTACCCGACCCGGCGCGGCTTCGACGAGTTTTTCGGATTTCTGGCAGGTGAGACGATTTATGCCGACCCGGATACGCCGGGCCTGGTCACCACACCGACCAAAGCGGATCGCTACGAGCCTAAAGCGCGGGAAGGCGGCGGCCGTCTGTTCGAGGGGCCGGAGATGCGGATCGTCGAGCAACCGAACCAGTATCTGACGGAAACCATCACCGAGCGTTCGGTGGACTTCATCCGGCGCAGCGCCGCGTCGGGCGAGCCTTTCTTCGGCTATGTCGCCTACAACGCCCCGCACTGGCCGCTGCAGGTGCCAAAACCCTATTATGATCGCCGCAGCGAGATCGCCGACCCGGTTCGCCGTACCTATGTGGCGATGGTCGATGCGCTCGATGTCGGGGTCGGGCAAATCCTGAAGGCGTTGAGCGATACCGGCGTACGCGACGACACGATCGTCATCTTCCTGTCCGACAATGGTTGCCCCGTCCAGTTCGGCTTCTGCCCGGAATCGCACCCTTGGGGTGCGGGCAAATTCACCTATCTCGAGGGCGGAACCCGTGTCCCCTTCCTGATGTCCTGGCCCAATGGCCTCAAGCATCGCGGCACGATCGCCGCGCCCGTCAGTTCGATGGACATCCTGCCCACTATCCTCAGGGCCGTCGCGCCTGACCAGCCATTGGACAAGGAACTGGAGGGGCAGGATCTCGTCGCCACCGTGGCCAAGCCCGCGACTGCCGAGCGCACCCTGATATGGAGCCAGCGACCCGTGCGGGCCATTCGCGAAGGCCGCTACAAGCTGTGGCACTCCGACGACTGGGCGCAGACACGCTTGTACGACATCGAAGCCGATCCGTGGGAAACCAACGATCTGTCCGCTGCGATGCCGGATCGGGTTCGCGCGATGAAGGACAAAGTCGACCGCTTCGACGCCTCCCTGCCCAAGCCGCTATGGCCGCTGAAATCCACGCGAGAGATGATCATCGGCGGCCGAAAGACCGAATTCGTTTATTAATAGGGTGACATCGTGATCAGCTTCTCAAAACGGCAGCTTCTGATGGCGGGCATCGCGTCAGCCGCCCTCATGGCCCTGCCCGTGTCCGCGCAGAAACGCAGCTATGTGAAACACGATCTGCGCAAGCGGATGAATCTGGTTCTTATCACGGCCGACGATGTCGACTGGTCGGCACTCGGGTTCATGACCGGGCGGCGTGATCTCACCCCGAACCTCGATCGGCTGGCGGAACGAAGCCATGTCTTTGAACAGGTGCGCACCGCAGCCCCGATCTGCATGCCCTCGCGTCAGGCGTTCATGAGCGGCCTGTTGCCGCATCGCAACGGCGGCAACGGCTTCTTCCCGATGCATGAGGGAACGCCGACGCTGTGCTCGATGCTGAAGTCGGAAGGCTATTATTGCGCCGCCAGTCACAAGATCGGGCATATGCAGCCCGCGACGTCCTTCCCGTGGGATATGATGCAGGAAGGCAAGATCCGGCACCCGATGGTGCATGCCCATCTGGCGCAGCTGGCGATTATCGAGGCCCGCGCGCAGTACAAACCCTTCTTCATCAACTGCAACATCAACGACCCGCACCGCCCCTTTTACGGCAGCGCGGAGGCCGAGGAGCTGGATCACGGCCAGACCGGCCCCTATCGCATCCCCAATCCGATCGGTCCGGACGACGTTACCATTCCCGCCAATCTGGAAGATCTGCCCCAGATCCGCGAGGAGATCGCCCAATATTGGAACTCCACCCAACGCCTCGACATCGCAGTCGGAAATATCCTGACAGTGCTGGAAGAGAGTGGCGCGATGGACGACACGATCGTCCTGTTCGTGTCCGACCACGGCATGCCGATGCCGTTCGCCAAGGCGACATGCTACGATCACGGGATCAGGACGCCAGTCGTGCTGCACGCCCCCGGCCAGACCGCGCCGCGCCGCTTCGACTCTCTCGCGTCCAACCTCGACATTCTACCGACGCTGCTGGAGCTGCTCGACATCGCGCGTCCCGCCAATCTCGATGGCCGGTCATGGGTGCCATTGATGAAGGGGGCCGGGGACGTTGAGCAGCGGCAATATGTGATGTCCTATGTCGATTACACCTCAAGCGGATGGCAATATCCGTCACGCTCGTTGCAGGATCGCCGCTATGCCTTGCACTTCATGGCGTGGGCCGATGGCAAGACGAAGCTCAACCTGGAGAGCATGTGGGGCCTGACCTACCCAGCCATGGCCAAGGCCGCAGAAACCAATGCGGAAATCGCACGGCGCGTTCACCAATATATACATGGCAGACTGCTCGCGCTCTACGATCTCAAGGCCGATCCCGGTCAGCGCGTAAACCTGATCGACGATGCCGCACATAGCGAGATCGCGGCGCGGATGAAGCGGCTCATGCTAGAGGAAATGCAGCGGACGCTCGATCCGCAACTCGAAAACTACCGTCTGGTTCTCGATGGGAAGGTGCCAGTTCTGCAACAGAACCCGGCCAGATATCGCATTGCGAGCGAATAAGTGAAGCCGCTGGGCCAGCGGCACCATGCAAGAAGCCTGGCTTCGGTGAGCTTAGCCTGACTGAACGGCTCTGAGAAAACAGGGTTGGTCGGGGAGACAGGATTCGAACCTGCGACATCCTGCTCCCAAAGCAGGCGCGCTACCAGACTGCGCCACTCCCCGACGCGAGGGGGTCGCCTATACGGGTCTGACGATAAAGGCAATGCGCTGGTGGGCCCGGCAGGACTTGAACCCGCAACCTAGCCGTTATGAGCGGCCAGCTCTAACCAATTGAGCTACAGGCCCCGCCAGCGCGACCCGCCGATTAAGGGCGATCAGCGCCCTCGGCAAGCGCCGCGAGGATCTGGTCGTGCGATGCGGGCGCGATGCCCAGCCGGTCGAGCAGCGCGAACGCCCGCTCCCACCAGCGGCGAAACCCGGCCAGTTCGCCCGCGTCGCGGACATAGGGGGTGTAGCCCGGCGCTGCGGACGGCGAGTGGTAGGAGAACATCAGCAGCCGCACGTCCGAATCGGCCGCCACGCGAATCGCGTCGAGCGCCAGGTCGATCGGCATGTCCTCGGGCGTGAGCGCGACGCGCGACGACAGCTTCAGCCGTGAGGCGATCCCGCGCCCGCGCGGCACCCGGCCCAGCGCCTCATGCAACCCGATCCCGCCGCGCCGGAGTGCGCCGGTGTAAATGGTGGTCAGCGGGATCTCGATCAGATCGCCCTCCCCCGTCGCAAAGGCATGGTTGGGGATCGCGCGATAGTCCGGCCCGCCCTCTGCGGCATAGCTGTAGCCCGATCGCATCGAGCTATCGACGCGATACCCCGCCGCCGCCAGCAGGCCGAGCGTGTCGGGGCCTAGGCCATAGCGCCCGGTCCGCATCATCACCGGTCGCCGCCCGAATGCGTCGGCAATCCCATCGGTCAGCGCCGCGATCTTCGCCGCCTGCAAATCGCGCGGAAGGTTGCCGAGGAAGCTGTTGCGCGGGCTCACCACCTCGTCATGCGGCGGGTTGACCCATGGGTGCAACTGCGACCCGATCGCCGACCCGCCATCGGCCATCAGCGCCTTGAGTATATCGACCGAGCGATCGCAGCGCACGATCGGATCGTCGATCATATAGGTCGCGGGAACGCCATGATCGGCAAACAGCGCATGGATGCCGGGCAAGGCGTCCATCGCCTGCGTGCCCCGGTTTTCGCGCGCCAGCGGCTGCGACCAGTCGAACTCTTCCTCGGTATCGACAAACACGGCAAAGCGCGTGCCGAAACTGTCCGGCCACTGCACGGCCGCGTCCGTTGGCGGTGCAGACGGCCGATAGCCGCCCGGTTCGGGCTGGGGTTGCGCTGCGCTGTTCACAGGCGCTGGTTTAGCGCACCTGTTCCAAAGACTTGGTTACCATCGCGGGAAGCTCGACCGTCACCGCTTCGGGCGTGATCGCCAGCGAGCCGCCCAGCTCGCGCGCAATGTTGCGGACCAGCCGCAGCGCGAAGCCGGTGCCGAGCAGCGCCGTATCCTCATGCTCGTCGTCCAGGTCGAACAGCGTATCGCCGGTATAGGCGGCGAGCGCTTCGGGCCGGTCGAACGCGATCGCAACCCGGCCAGCATCCGCGTTGATCTGCACCCCCACCCGCTCGCCGTCGCGCGCGGCGGACAGCAGGGTGGCCAGCAAACGCGCCATCATCCGCTCGATCGCGCGCGCATCGCCGCGCACCACCGGATCGTCGATCGGCAGCGAAATCCACGCACCCCGCATCTCGGCCAGCGCGGCCAGGTCATCGGCGATCCGCGAGAGCAACGGACGCAACGTCACCTCGCTCGATGCGAGCTTCAGCGCCGACGCATCGATCCGCGCCGCAATGTCGAGATCGTCGATCGCGGCCAGCAGCGCGCGCGCATGCATGCGGATCGTCCCGGCACGCTCACGATAGACCGGCGGCGCGTCGCCCAGCATCTCGCGCTCGATCATCTCGGCAAAGCCCGCAATCGCATTGGTCGGGGTGCGCAGCTCATGCATCAGCTGGCGCAGCGAATCCGCGGCCGGGTTGGGCGGCGGCGGCGTGGTCACCACCGCGCTCTCTTCACGCCGTGGCCGACGCGCGGTGCCACGATAGCCCGAGAAGCGACCGGTCGCGCGGTCGAACGCGGGCGCACCCGAAATCCGCCATTCCCCGGCAGCATCCGATTCGCCGACCACCATCAGCCGCGCATCGCTGAACACCGCACGCTGGCGCAGCGCCCCAGCCGCCACGCCATCGGCGCGCGACGCCCCGCTCGATGCGTTGAGTTCAAGCGACAGGCCGATCAGCGGCGCACGCGACACGCCCTCGACCCAGCGGATCACGCCCTGCTCGTCGGTCTCGAAGCGGAAGCCATCGACGCGCACCGGCATCGGCGTGTGCGCGGCGCGCTCCTGCTGAAGCGTGTAGAAGGCGTCGATCCGCGCGACGACCTCGGCAATCTCGAACGGGCCAGCGGGCTCGGCGACCGCGTCGTCGGTCTCGACCGCATCGCTTTCCACATTACCCAGAATGAAGGAATCATCCATATCCGACGCCTGCCCGTCGTCGGTCTCCGCCGCAAGTGGCAATGCGACGGACGGCTCAGCATCGGTCCCGCTTTGGGCCGTGACAAGGCGATCTTCGTCCTGACCTGCCTCAAGCGCCCGCGCGACCACGGGGATGCCGAGCGCCGCCGTTGCCAGCGACACGAAGGGAGAGATGTTGGCGGGCACCGCACTGGCCTCGGCCTCGTGCTCAGGTTCAAGCTCAGGCTCCGGCGCGACCTCAACCGGCGGCAGCACGACCGGATCGAGCACGGGACGCAACCGCATACGGATCCGCGATTCGATCTTCGCTACCGCATCCAGCACCGAGTCCGCTTCCCCGATCGCAATCGGCTCGGCCTCCTCATCCGCGCGGATCACCGGAAGCGCGACCAGCGCTAGCGCGTCGGCATCGGCGACGTCAACCGGCGCGACGGGCTCCGCCTCGGCCATGGCAGGCACTTCGGCAACCGCTTCGACTGGCGTGGCCTCAGCGTGCTCAAGCGCAGGAGCCTCCTCGGCTATGACCGGAGAAGCGTCGGACACCGGCGAATCCAGCACGGCCGCCTCCGCGGCGACCGTCTGAAAATCCTCCGTCCATACACCAGCCACAACGAAATCGACCGGCCCGAACGCCTCCAGCGCCCGCTCGATCCCCGGCGGAAGGTCGCGGCGTCCGCGCAGCACCGATCGCGCCGCCGACGACATGCGCGGCAGCAGTTCGATCCACTCGCCCGACGCCAGCCGCGCCGAACGCAGCAGCGGGGCCGCCACCGAAATCTCGTCGAGCACGCACAATGCGACCAGCGGCGCGGGCGGATTGGCGTGCTCCAGCGCGCGGGCGCTCGCCGCGCGCACGCCGATCGGCACCTCGTCGCGAATCCGGCGAAGCAGGTTGAACGCGCGCGCATCCGCCGCTACCCGACGCCGGCCGATCAGGTCGACGATCTGACGCCACGCCGATGCCTTGCCGAAAGATGTCGAAACATCGCCGGCCAGCACGGTTTCCAGGGTGTCGTCGTAACGCAAAAAACGGTCTGCCCAGTCGGGCCGGAAATCGGCCGGTAAGGATTCTTTAACCCGCCCGAACCCCCCGTGGAAGCAGGAGAATTCGTCCCGAAAGCGTGCCGTAGCATAGTGGGACAATTGCGCTTGCCAGTAATTATATTATGTCTAACTCGCACAATGCGACCGAATCATGTGGCGCAGGGGAATCATCTATGGCTTTCGACGATATCGACCGGCAAATCATGGCGCATCTGCAGGATGATGGGCGCATGACCAATGTCGAGCTGGCCGATCGCGTCGGCTTGACCGCCCCTCCGTGCCTGCGCCGCGTCCGCGCGTTGGAAGAAAAAGGTGCGATCCGGGGCTATCATGCCGATCTCGACCCCACCTGGCTCGGCTATTCGATCACCGTCTTCGCGATGGTCAGCCTCAAGAGCCAGGCCGAATCCGATCTCGAAGCGTTCGAGGCGCATGTCGCCGCGATCCCCGAGATTCGCGAATGCTATATGCTCAACGGCGATATCGACTTCATCCTCAAGATCGTCGCGCGCGATCTGGCCGGGTTCCAGCAATTCCTAACGACCCGGCTGACGACTGCGCCCAACGTCGCGCATGTCCGCACGTCGCTGACCATCCGCACGTCGAAGTCGCATCCCGGCGTCCCGGTGGACTGAACAAAAAAGGGGCGGCACAACGGCCGCCCCTTCATTTTTCGCTGAGACCCTAGTTCAGGCGGCCGGTGCCTGATCGACCCAAGTCGCCCAGAAGCGCGCAATCTCACCGCGCGGAGCAGCACTCACCGCCTGAAACGCGGCCTTGGCTTCGGCCTTCTGGCCCTGCATCGCGAGCGCAATGCCAAGCCGGGTGTTGACCAGGTTCGCGTCCACCCCGCCCTTTTGCAGCGCGAGGCGATACAGCTCGACCGCCTTGGGATAGTTGCGGCTGCCAAGATACGCGTCGCCGAGATTCTTCGCCGCAGTGCCGTTCGCCGCTGCGCTCGCACCCTTCTCTTCGGCTGCCAGCGGCCCTTCGGCCTTTTCGCGCGTGACCGCCGAACGATGGAGCTCGTTCGCCGCGGTGTTGGTTGCCTGGATCTTGCCGGCCGCGCGCCCTTCCTCGATCACTGCCTTGGCTTCCCAGGGCAGGCCACGGCGCTGCGCCAGATCGGCCAGTTCGATATAATCGGCCTCACCACCCATCGCCTTGGCGGCGCGCATCAGCCGGAACAGGTCGAGCTGCAGGTCGGCGTCCATTGCCACACCCTTCTCGCGCGCCTGCTCCATGTAGATCAGCAACGTGCTGCGCCAGCCCTGCGCGCTCGGGTACGCGGCCATCTGACGGCCCAGCCAGTCGCTCGCCGCGGCCTTCTTGCCACCACGATAGAGCCGGTCGACCGCAAACTTGTACCAGGTCTCCGGCGCCTTGCGGCCTGCAGCTTCCTCGCCCTTGATCGCAGCATCGATATTGGCGACGCCCGCATCAAGCTGACCCGAATCAAGCTGTGCCTGAGCGATCAGCAAGTTCAGGTTCGTGCCGTTGGATGCATAGCCAAGCTCGCGTGCCTTGAGCAGGAACGGGATCGCCTCGGCATGCTTCTTCTGACCAAGCGTCAGGTCACCCCGCACGAAATAATATTGCGGAAGCCGGTCTGGCGCAGTCTTTGGGTTGGCGATCAGCACGTCGAGCGCACGGATGATCGCGACGTTGTCCTTGATCCCGAGCGCGGTCTGCAGGCGAAAATTGGCGACGTAGAATTTCTCGTCCTCATTGGTCGCCAGCGCGTCGAGCGCGTCCATCTTCCCCGCCGCACCTTGGAAATCCTTGGCGTTGAGCAGCGCTTCGACCTCGACCGCCGCCTTGCGGAACGGTTCGCTGACCTTGATCTTGGGTGCCTCTTCCTTCTGCTTTTTCTGCGCGGCCGCAGGTGCCGACACGGCATAGGGCGCAGCAAACAGAACTGCCGCAGCAAGCGCAGCCTTGGAAACAGACTTCATCCGGAACTCTCCTCACGCGATTTGCGTAGCGGTTGACGCGACCGCTCTAGTAATCCGCTCCGCCCGGTCAAGGCGGAGTCTATGCGTTCGCGCCTTCGCATCCGCTGCCTGAACGCATTTTGAACGCTCCGGCTCCAGAAATTTCGCGCACGGCCAAAATCTCTCGCGTGCGTGCGCGCGCGTGCACGAGCGGGTGCGCGGGCTTGGCAGGTAGCCGCTGCGCCGCTAGAGCGGTCACAACACTGAAACAACCCTTCGAAAGCATTGCAACTTGACCGACGAGACCGTCCTCGCGGACCGCTCCGATATCACCCCCATCTCGATCGTTGACGAGATGAAGACCAGCTACCTCGATTACGCGATGAGCGTGATCGTGGCGCGCGCGCTTCCTGACGTGCGCGACGGGCTGAAGCCGGTTCATCGGCGCATCCTCTACGCGGCGCAGGAGGGCGGCTACCTCCCCGGTCGCGCCTATCGCAAGTCTGCCCGCCTGGTCGGTGACGTGATGGGTAAATATCACCCGCACGGCGACAGCTCGATCTATGATGCGATGGCACGCATGGCCCAGGATTGGGCCATGCGGGTGCCGTTGATTGACGGTCAGGGCAATTTCGGTTCGATGGATCCCGATCCCCCCGCCGCGATGCGCTACACCGAAGCGCGTCTGGCCAAGGTCGCGATGTCGCTGCTCGACGATATCGACAAGGATACGGTCGACTTTCAGGATAACTATGACGGCTCCGAAAGCGAGCCGACGGTCCTCCCCGCGCGCTATCCCAACCTGCTCGTCAACGGCGCGGGCGGCATCGCGGTCGGCATGGCGACCAACATCCCGCCGCACAATCTGGGCGAAGTGGTCGATGCCTGCCTCGCCTATATCGACAATGGCGCGATCACCAATGACGAGCTGATCGAGATCGTCCCCGGCCCCGATTTTCCGACCGGCGGCATCATCCTCGGCCGCACCGGTTGCCGCAACGCATATCAGACCGGGCGCGGCTCGATCATGGTGCGCAGCCGCCACACCACCGAACAGCGCGGCGAGCGGCGCTCGATCGTCCTCACCGAAATCCCCTACCAGCAGGGCAAGAACCGCCTGGTCGAGCTGATCGCCGAAGCGGCGAAGGAAAAGCGGATCGAGGGCGTCAGCGACATTCGCGACGAATCGAACCGCGAAGGCGTGCGCATCGTCATCGACCTCAAGCGCGACGCGACGCCGGAAGTCGTGCTCAACCAGCTGTGGCGCAACACCCCGGCGCAATCGAGCTTCCCGGCCAACATGCTCGCGATCCGCGGCGGGCGGCCCGAGCTGCTCAACCTGCGCGACATCATCGAGGCGTTCGTCAAGTTCCGCGAGCAGGTCATCACGCGCCGCTCGAAGTTCGAACTGGCCAAGGCGCGCGACCGTGCGCACATCTTGCTCGGCCTCGTCATCGCGGTCACCAACCTCGATGAAGTCGTCCGCATCATCCGCGGCTCGTCCAGCCCGACCGCGGCGCGCGAAGCGCTACTGATCCGCGAATGGCCGATCGCGGAGATTGCGCCGTACATCCGCCTCGTCGAAGCGGTCGAGACCGAGGTGACCGGCGATGTCTATCGCCTGTCGGACGTTCAGGTTCGCGCGATCCTAGACCTGCGCCTGCATCGTCTTACCGCGCTCGGTCGCGACGAGATTGGCGACGAGCTCAAGGAACTCGCCGATTCGATCGCCGAGCTGCTCGAAATCCTCGCCAACCGCGCCAAGCTCTATGAAGTGCTGCGTGGCGAGCTGGTCGCCGTGCGCGACCTCTACGCCACCCCGCGCCGTACCGAAATCGCCGCCGCCGCCGACGGGATCGAGGACGAAGACCTGATCGAGCGCGAAGACATGGTCGTCACCGTCACGGTGCAGGGCTATATCAAGCGCACCAGCCTCGACACGTTCCGCGCCCAGGCGCGCGGCGGCAAGGGCCGCGCCGGCATGGCGACCAAGGACGAGGATGTCGTCACCGAACTGTTCGTCACCTCGACCCACACGCCGGTGCTGTTCTTCTCCACGCTCGGCCGCGTCTATCGCATGAAGGTGTGGCGCCTGCCCGAAGGCGGGGCGAACACGCGCGGCCGCCCGATGATCAACCTGCTCCCGCTCGCGGCGGGCGAGACGATCTCGACCGTCCTCCCGCTGCCGGAGGATGAGAGCGAGTGGGGCAAGCTCCACGTGATGTTCGCGACTGCGAAGGGCAATGTCCGCCGCAACAGCATGGACTCCTTCACCAACGTGCCGAGCAACGGCAAGATCGCGATGAAGTTCGAGGGCGAGGACGAGGACGATCGCCTGATCGGCGTCGCCCTGCTCGACGAAGGCGATGACGTCCTGCTCGCCAGCCGCGCGGGCAAGGCGATCCGCTTCGCCGGCGACGAAGTGCGCGAATTCCAGAGCCGCAACTCGACCGGCGTGCGCGGCATGCGCCTGCTCGGCGACGATCAGGTGATCTCGCTGTCGATCCTCCACCGCGTCGGCACCGACGCCGATGAGCGTGAGGCATATCTCCGCTTCGCCCCATGGAAGGCGGAGAAGGAGGGCGAACCCGACCTGACGCCCGAGCGGTACGAGGAGCTACGCGCCAAGGAGCAGTTCATCCTCACCGTCTGCGCCAATGGCTATGGCAAGATGAGCTCGGCCTATGAATATCGCCGCACCGGTCGCGGGGGTCAGGGCATCACCAACATCGACAATATCGCCCGCAACGGCCCGGTGCTGGCCAGCTTCCCGACCACCCAGTCGGACCAGCTGATGCTCGTCACCGATCAGGCCAAGATGATCCGCCTGCCCCTCACCTCGCTGCGCGTCATCGGCCGCGGTTCGGCCGGCGTGCGCCTGTTCCATGTCGCGCCGAACGAACATGTCGTCTCCGCCGCCCGGATCGAGGAAAGCGAGGAGGACGCCGAGGTCGATCTGGCCGACAACGAGGTCGAAACCGCTCCCCTCCCCGACGCGACCCCCGGCGACGATCTCGCCGCCGGGCCGGAGGGCGGCGAATAGACTTCGTACCGTAACCGAAATGGGTTAAGCTCCCCCGATCTGCATTCGGGGGAGCCGTCCCATGCAATACAGCCTGCTCAAGCACCGCATTCCCGCCGCCGATCGCCCGCGCGTCGTCGCGCATCTCCAGCGGCTGATCGCCCAGCTCGACCGCGACATCCCGGACAAGGACAGCGAGCGTAACCTGCTGCTCGCGACCTGGAACATCCGCGATCTGGGCAAGGCGGGCAAAGGCTGGGGCCATGGCAACCGCCTGCCCGAAAGCCTGTTCTACATCGCCGAGATCATCTCCCGCTTCGATTTCGTCGCGGTGCAAGAGGTGAACGAGCTTGGCCCGTGGTACGACATCATGGCGATCCTCGGCCCCGATTGGGACTTCATCGCCACCGACGTCACCCACCGCAAACTCGGCGGCAATGGTGAACGCCTGCTCTACGCCTTCGACAAGCGCAAAGTGTGGTTCCAGAAGATCGCGGGCGAAATCGTCCTCCCCGCCGACATGCTCGTCTCCGCCACCACCGGCGACAGCACCGACAAGCTCGCCCAGGGCAAGCAATTCCGCCGCACCCCGTTCATGGCGCGGTTCCAGTCTGGCTGGTTCAAATTCGATATCTGTACCGTCCACCTCTATTATGGTTCGGAACGCGGCGCGGAGTTGCAGGAGCGCATCCAGGAAATCGACCGCGTCGCGAAATATCTCGCCAACCTCGCCGACATCGCCAAGGACAGCGGCCGCGCGACGATCCTGCTCGGCGACTTCAACATCGTCCACCCCGAGCATGAGACGATGAAAGCGCTCAAGGCGCATGGCTTCAAGACCCCCAAACGCCTCGACGCGCCCAGTAATCTCGACCGCACCAAATATTACGACCAGATCGCGTTCATCGCTGACCCGTCGGTGATCGACTATATCGACAGCGGCCCGGCATCGGCGCGCAACGCCGGCATTTTCGAGATGTTCGACAGCATCTTCCGCCCCGAAGACCTGCCCGATTATCAAGCGACCGCCGCGACCACGAGCGAGGGGAAGAAGACGACCGACCTCGCAAAATACTACACCGACGACTGGCGCACCTGGCAGATTTCGGATCACAAGCCGTTATGGGTGCGGTTGAATACGCACCACGCCGCGCGCTATCTCGCGACGCTCGCCGGAAGCTGAAGGAATTGCAATGTCTCGCCCCACCACCGCCTACAAGGTCCTGACCGCCCCCCAGATGGGCGACCTTGAAGCGGGCAGCTTTGAAGGCGCACCGATCGACATCCAGGACGGCTACATCCACCTCTCCACCGCCGCCCAGCTGACCGAGACCGTCGACAAGCATTTCGCCGACCAGGCCGATCTGTGGGTCGCCGCCGTCGATCTCGAAGCACTTGGCGATGCGATCAAATGGGAAGTCTCGCGCGGCGGCGCGGAGTTCCCGCACCTCTATGGCGCGCTGACGCTGGAGACGGTGGTGGCCTATTCCCCGCTTGAGCGGACCGAAGACGGCGCGGTCGCGCTGCCCGTCACAGGCTAAACGCTCGGCAATCTCCCCCCTCCCGCTTGCGGGAGGGCCCGGGGGAGGGCTTGTCAGGCAAACAAATCCACCACCTCAACGCCCTCGCCCTCCGCCTCCAACAACAACGTCCGGTGGCAGACACATGGATCGCGCTCGAAACACAGCAATGCGCTCGGCGTCTCTGCGATCAGGTCACGCATCCGCGCCGCCGCCGCCTGCGCTTCCGGTAACTGAAGCTGCCCGGCATAGATTGCCTCCAGCGTCGCGCGGTCACCCTTCTTCGCCGCGTCGCGACCCGGCTTGGGGGTCCCCAATGCCTTCAAATGCACATAACCAATGCCCCGCTCGGCCAGCGCCGCCGCCAGCGACGATTTCGAAAAGCCCGGACGACGCGATAGCGGCAACTGCCGCACATCGATCACCCGGCGTACCCCGGCGCGTTCCAACGCCGCGAGGAACGACGCGACCGTCGCCCCCTCATATCCGATGGTGAAGACCTTCACTCATTCCTCCGCGTAGCACACGGCTTCCAGATTGATGCCGTCGGGATCAAAGACGAACGCCGCATAATAGTTCGGCCCATAGTTCGGCCGCAGCCCCGGCGCGCCATGGTCGCGCCCGCCCGCTCCAATCGCCGCTTCGTAAAAGGCATCGACCTGCGCGCGCGTCTCGGCGCGAAACGCCACATGCGTTCCCTCGCCCACCGCCTCATTGTCGCCGACCCAGAACTCGCCGCCGCCCTCGACGCCAAAGCCATAGGCGGCACCGCCTGAGCCGCTCTCATCTGCTGGCACTTCGGTCAGGCACTTCATGCCCAGCGGCTTCAACGCCGCCTCGTAAAACGCCTTGGACCGCCCCGCATCGGCGACCGCCACACCCATATGATCGATCATCGTTGACTCTCCTTATTTCTGTAATTACAGAAATTACATCATGACCCGTTTCGCAGAACATCCCGACGCAAAGGCCTTCATCCTCCACTGGGGTGAGATGGGAACGCATTGGGGCGTCAACCGCTCCGTCGCGCAGATTCACGCGCTGCTCTACCTCGCCGACCGCCCGCTCCACGCCGACGAGATCGTCGAAACGCTCGGCCTCGCCCGCTCCAACGTCTCGACCGGCCTCAAGGAGCTGCAAGGGTACAGCATCGTCCGCCGCGTCCATGTCGAGGGTGATCGCCGCGATCATTTCGTGGCGGAAACCGACCTGTGGGAAATGCTCATGCGCATCGTCGCCGAGCGCAAGCGGCGCGAGATCGACCCCACCGTCCAGTTGCTCGGCGAACTCGCCCAGCGCCTCGCGGCCGACAAGAGCGCCCCGCCGCAGCTCCGCGAACGCGTCACCCGGATGCATGAATTCATCGGCACGCTCGGCGGCTGGTACGATCAGGTCCGCGTCCTGCCCAAACCGACGCTGGTCACTCTGATGAAGCTGGGTGGCAAAGTGGCGCGGTTCATTCCCGGCTCTTCGAAGAAGGACTGACACAAGCCAGTCTCCTCCCCCGACCAGCACAATCTCGTCGCATAATTTCTGTATTTACCGAAATGTCAGATAATAAGGACGGACACATGGATCAGCTTCGTACACGCCGTACAGGCGCTGCGGTCCGAATTGCCGCGGTGACGATTTTCGGGCTGACCTTTGCGCTCGGCGTCTATCTGCTGATCGAAGCGGTGAATCCGGCTGGCCTGATCAGTTTCACCTTCCTCCTCATCCTCCCTGCTGCTGTCACCGCATTCGTGACCTATGTCGGCGACCCCCACGCACTGCGCGGCCGCAGCTTCTACACGACCAGCGTGCCCTTCAGCCTGTTCGGTGCGGTGGTGGTCGCCTCGATCGGGTTCCTGCGCGAAGGCGTCATCTGCATCCTGATGCTCGCCCCGTTCTGGCTCGGACTCAGCGCGCTTGGCGGGTACATCAACTGGCGACTGCGCAACCGGCAAGAGCCGGAGGAGAACGTCTTCCGCGCCTCGACGCTGCTGCTCATCCCGCTGGTGGCGATGCAGGTCGAACCGATGATCCCGCTACCTCGCGACACCGGAAGCATCACGCGCAGCGTCGTCATCAACGCCGATCCCGCCACTGTCTGGCACCATGCCCGCGGCGTCCACCAGATCGCATCGGACGACGGTAGGTGGAACATCTCCCAGGATATCATCGGCCTGCCGCGCCCGATTGGCGCGCGTCTCGACCGCGACGGGTTCGGTGCAACGCGACGTGTCGAATGGCAGGACGGGATCCGCTTCAAGGAAGTCGTCACCGACTGGCAACCCGCCCGGCGCCTTTGGTGGAACTTCCAATTCGACGAGACCGACATGGACGCGTGGGCGATGCAGGATCGCCACCTCCTGCCCGACAGCCCGCATTATCGTATCACCGATGGCGGCTATGTTCTCGAGCCACTCGGCGACGGTCGGACCCGCCTGACGCTCAAGACCAACTATTGGGTGGAGACTCCGGTCAACTGGTATGCGCGTCTATGGGGCCAGCTGCTGGTTGGCGACGTGTCGAGCAACGTGCTGGCGGTGATCCAGCAGAAGTCGGAGCGGCCGAATCAGCGCCTGCCCTGATCGTCAGTGAGCACCTGACTCACCCCCCAAGCAATCAACGCCTGCGCCGCAAAATAAGTCGGCCAGACCAACAGCTCCGGCAGCACCGACCCTTCCAGCGGCCCAAAGCGCGAAAAGATCAGCAAGTCCGACACGACGAACAACACCGCGCCCAGCCCGACGCGGTAGCGCGGAAAGCGGCTGGTCCACGCCAGCGCCGCCATCACACCCAGGAACGCCGAATAGGCCCCCGCCTGCACCGCCCCGCCAGCCGGAGCCGCGAACAGCGCCGCGATCCCGATCGTCGCCGGGGCAAGCAGCCACCCGAACGCCTTCTGGCTCACCGTCAACACCGCCCGCCGATTGCGCAGATACAGCACGCACGCCACCACATGCCCCGCCGCAAACGCAGCACCGCCGACCACCAACCCATGCGTCTCCAGCAACAGATCACCCAGCGCCCCCAGCGCCAGCGCCCCGGTCAGCAACCACCCGTCCGCGCACCGCGCACGCGTCGCCGCCCACACGGCAAGCAACGCGACGCCGCTGGTCTTCCACGTCGGCCCCCAGACGCCCGGCTCAACCAGTCCCCATGCCTCCAGGCAATAGCTCGCCCCCGCGACCACCGCCGCCCCGAACAGCCACCCCATCGCTTCCCCTTTCCTACAAGCCTCCCCTTGGCGTAAGGGCATCGCAGGGGTCCGGCACTGTCGGACAGCTGTCAAGCACGCGCATGACAACCCGCATTTTTCGTCAGTTTCCCCACCAAAGGGTGTCAGGCTCGATCGTCATGAATAGCCATCAAGTCCATATCATCGGCGGCGGCCTCGCCGGGTCCGAAGCCGCGTGGCAGCTCGCCAATGCCGGCATCCGCGTGAAGCTCTCCGAAATGCGCGGATCGGGCACCATGACCCCCGCACACCACACCGATGGCCTGGCCGAACTCGTCTGTTCGAACAGCTTCCGCTCCGACGATGCCGAACGCAATGCGGTCGGCCTGTTGCATCGGGAAATGCGCGACCTCGGCTCGCTGATCATGGCCAAGGGCGATGAGCACAAGGTTCCGGCCGGCTCCGCGCTCGCCGTGGACCGCGACCTGTTCTCCGAAGGCGTCACCGCCGCGCTGGCGGCGCACCCCAACATCACCATCGTGCGCGAACGCATCGACCAGCTTCCGGACGAGGGGCTGACCATCGTCGCCACCGGGCCGCTCACCGCCCCCGGCCTTGCCGACAGCATCGGTGCCGCCACCGGCAGCGACGCGCTCGCCTTTTTCGACGCCATCGCCCCGATCGTCCATTTCGAGAGCATCGACATGGACAAGGCGTGGTTCCAGTCGCGCTGGGACAAGGTTGGTCCTGGCGGGAACGGCAAGGATTACATCAACTGCCCGATGACCAAGGACCAGTATCTGGCCTTTCATCAGGCCCTGCTCGACGGCGAAAAGACCGAGTTCAAGGAGTGGGAGAATGTCCCCTATTTCGAAGGCTGCATGCCAATCGAGGTGATGGCCGAACGCGGCGTCGATACGTTGCGCTACGGCCCGATGAAGGGCGTCGGTCTCGACGATCCGCGGACCGCGTGCGACGAATTTCCCAACGGCCGCTGGCCCTATGCCGTGGTCCAGCTGCGGCAGGACAATGCCACCGGCACGCTGTGGAACATGGTCGGCTTCCAGACCAAGCTCAAATATGCCGAGCAAATCCGCCTGTTCCGCACCATCCCCGGCCTCGAAAATGCCGAGTTCGCCCGGCTGGGCGGCCTCCACCGCAACACTTTCATCCGCTCGCCCGAGCTGCTCGATCCGACGCTGCGCCTCAAAAGCCGCCCGCATATCCGCTTTGCCGGGCAGGTGACGGGGTGCGAGGGCTATGTCGAAAGCAGCGCGATCGGGCTGATGGCAGGGCGCTTCGCCGCCGCGGAAATCCTCGGTCGCGAGTTGCCCCCGCCTCCGGTCGAAACCGCGCTCGGCGCGCTGCTCGGCCACATCACCGGCGGTGCTGAGGTCGAGACCTATCAGCCGATGAACGTCAATTTCGGCCTGATGCCGCCGATCGAGGGGCGGACCAAAAAGGCCGACCGCAAATTGCTCTACACCGCCCGCGCCCGCACCGCCTTCGCGGAATGGGTCAAGGCGGCCTAGGCTATTCTTCGGCTTCAGCCAGCGCCTTGGCGACCTCGGCCCGGCAGTCGCAGCGCGGGGTCGTCTTGGGCTTACGTTTCGGCGCGGTGGTGGCGAATTCGGCGCGGGTCAGCGTCCCCGACTTGTCCTTGTCAGCGGCGGCGAATTTGTCGCTGGTCCGCACCGCCCATTCCTCGAACGACAGCCGGCCGTCGCCATTCTTGTCCAGCTTGGCAAACGCCTTGCGCCGCGGCTGTTGCAATTCGGCCAGCGAAATCAGGCTGTTCTTGTCCTTGTCGTTGCGATCGAACCGCTTTTCCTCTCTGGTCCGATCCGGAGCCTCCGGCACCTCCGCCAGCTCCTCGGCCGGCGCCGCGCCCTGCGCAGTCTGGGCGGCGGGGGCAGATGGCAACGGCTCAGGCGTCGCCTTGCTCTGGAACAGAAACACCCCTGCCCCCGCCATCAGCAACGCCGCCACCCCGCCCGCCAGATATCGCCACATGCCGACTCTCCCCTGTCGAACCGACAGGCTAGCGCCTTCAGCAGCGGCAGCAAGACGTCACCGCCCGGTCATCCGATGCCACAGCGCCCGCAACGTCCGCTTGGGTGATCCGACAGGCACCCCGTCAAGCTCCAGTCGCGCCAGATGCACCATCGCCCCCAGCGCCCGCCCCGTCCGGCTCCACCGCGCAGAACAGGCCTCGACCAGCAAACCCTCGGCAATCCGCCGCGCCGCCGCCGCTTCGCCGGGATCGCTCAGCTTCCCCGACAGATCGGCCAGCGCCCAACCCTCGCCCGCCTTCGCCACCAGATCGGCCCCATCCACACCCGCCGCCAGCCCGGCGACCTCGAACAGCCGCCGCCCCCGCTCGGCGTATTCGTGCAGCGCCGCATCATCCAGCTCGGTCTGGAGGAGCATTTGCCACCCATCGACCACCCCCGCGACCGATGCGCCGCTAATTCCCTCCCGCAGCACATCGCGCGCAATCCCCTGCAGCACCGGTTCAGCCGGCGGCGGCGCGCTGTCGAGCCGGTTGAGCGCGTCATGCCACCATTGCATCCGAATCTGCCCGAGCATGGGCTCGCTGGTTGTGCGCAGCGTCTCGGCGAGCTTGTCGTCGAGCGCAAACAGCGCCGCGAGCGCCGCCCTCGCCTCAACGCTCGGCGCATAGGTCAGCACCAGACGGCGTTCGGCTTCGATCACCCGAAACCTCCGCACCACTTGGCCTTAATCATTTCGTTAACCATGCGCATTCAATCCCCGTTAGCCCAACTTCGCGCATAGCGGATGCAGGAACCGGGGATCCCTTACCATGCCGTTGCGCCCAACCACCGTGACCAGCGCTCGCGCCACGATGGCTGCGCTTGCCCGTGACAAGCGCGGCAACACGCTCGCTATCGTCGCCGCATCGTTGATCCCGCTCGCCGGGATGGTCGGCGGCGGTGTCGACTTGAGCCGCATGTACATCGTCAAGACGCGGCTGCAACATGCCTGTGACGCTGGCGCGCTCGCCGGGCGCAAGCAGATGGGCGGCGGCGGTTGGTCGGCGAACAACTATGCCGCGCGGACTCAGGCCGAGCGCTTCTTCGACGCCAATTTCAATCCCGACGCGTACGGCACCACTTCCGAATCCGCCACAACGCGCCGCAGCTTCACCGAAAGCGCGGGCAAGGTGACCGGCACCGGGCGTGCCGTAGTGCCGATGACGTTGATGCGCATACTCGGCAAGCAGACCGAAACGCTCACGGTTACCTGCGACGCGGAAATGCGGCTCCCCAACACCGACGTGATGTTCGTGCTCGACACTACCGGATCGATGGATTTCTGCCCGAACGGGGATACGAGCTGCAATGGCAATGCGAACTCGCGCATTGCCGCGCTGCGAATCGCGGTGAAGTGCTTCTATCAAATCGTCGCGCGCCTCGATGTCGCCGACGCCGATTGCGAAGGGGACGAGCCCAGCGGGGGCACCGGCAACCAGGTACAGATCCGCTTCGGCTTCGTACCTTATTCGACCAACGTAAACGTGGGCAAGCTGCTGCCTAACGAGTATATCGTCGACGAATGGGAGTACCAGACGCGCAAGGCGAATTTGGCCGTGCCGCCGCAGAGCACCAATACATATTGGGAAACCTATGGCGGCGGCTCGGTCACGCAAGCCAATTGCCTCAATTTTATGAAGAATGAGGCATTTGGTAGCTTTACGCCCTCGCCGACCGACTCCGGCGGCCCAGCGCCAGAGCCGACCATCGTTTCGAGCTTTCCGCACGATGGCGCGGCGACCAGCAGCAACAGCGGAGAATGGGGCTGGTCCGGCGCATCCGACCGCAGCGGGACCGAGAGGAGTTGCCGCCGCCGTCGCACCGATACCACCACCTTCTATGCGGAGAAGTTCGCGAGCTGGACGTACAACCAGCTTCCCGTCACGGTAAGCGGTCTGAAAGCTGGTGGCAGTAGCTGGAACAACAGTTTCACCTGGCCAGTCGGCGACACCAGCATCGGCAACGATGTGACCAACGCCACAATCACCTGGGCCGGCTGTATCGAGGAACGCCAGACCGAGGCGACAACGGACTATGATCCGATCCCGACGGACGCGCTCGACCTGGACATCGACATGGTTCCGAACAGCGATGAATCGCGCTGGAAGCCCGCGTTGCCGCGTCTCGTATTCACCCGCGGTAACACCAACGGTACCAACTATGACGGCAACAGCTGGACCAGCGGCAACACCAGTGGCTGGAGCACAGCGGCACTCACCACGAGCACCGACTACAACAATCGATCGACCTTCTATTGTCCAACTGAGGCGCGCAAGCTGCAAAGCTGGAGCGATCCGTCAGCCTTCCAGACTTATGTCAACTCGCTCGATCCCAACGGCAATACCTATCACGATATCGGCATGATCTGGGGGGCGCGTCTCATGTCGCCTACCGGAATATTCAGTAGCGAAAACGCGGCGACGCCGACCGGCGGCGAAATCGAGCGGCACATGATCTTCATGACCGACGGTGACACCAACGCGAACGCTGGAGACTACGCGGCCTACGGCTTGCCCTTTTTCGACCATCGCCAGACGCCGGAGAACCCGACCAAGGCGCAGCTGGACGAGCAGGTGAACCTGCGTTTTCTCGCGGTCTGCAACTGGGTCCGCAACAAAAACATCACGCTGTGGGTAATCAATTTCGGCGAAGGTCAGAGTCAGGCCACGCAGGATCGCTTGCAGCAATGCGCATCGACGGGGCGTTATTTCTCGGCGGCCGACTCTGCCGCGCTTCAGGCGACCTTCAAGTCGATCGCCGATCAGATCTCGCAGCTGCGGCTCACCAAATGATGCGGATGGTCTGCTCTGCGCTCACAATTGCCCGCGACAAGCGCGGCGCGACCGTCGTCGAGTTCGCGATCGTTGCACCAGTTCTGGGGTTGCTGCTGCTCGGCGCATTCGACGTCGCGCATACGCTGTATATGCGCGCAGCGCTGCAAGGCGTCGTGCAAAAGGCCGCGCGCGACCTGACTCTCGAATCCGGCCTGGACGCAACGACCCAGGCGACGCTCGACACTAAGGTGCGGACCCAAGTGCGGGCGCTTGCCAACAACGGGACGGTCTCGATCACGCGGAAGTGGTATCGCTCGTACGAGCATGCCGCGGCGTCGACGTTCGAACCCTTTACCGACACCAACAACAACGGCACCTGCGACCCCCCACAGGGCAGTACGCCGGGCGAGCCGTACGAAGACTCCAACGGAAACAGCCAGTGGGACAGCACGGGCGGCAATTTGAGCCAGGGCGGCGCGAAGGACGCGGTGCTTTACACGGCATCAATCAGCTATCCACGCTTCTTCCCGATCTACAATCTGGCCGGCGGATCACGCACCACCACGGTGACCGCTTCGACGATCCTGCGTAACCAGCCCTATGGTGATCAGGGCGTGCCTACAGTCAGGAATTGCGCGTGAACGCCCTCATTCTCATCCGCGGCACCAGCCGCCGTCTCGGCCGCAACACCAGCGGTCTCGCGTTGCTCGAATTTGCCCTCGCGCTGCCGATCCTGCTGACGGTGAGCCTCACCGGCGCTGAGCTGACCAACTACATCATCGCGAAGATGCGGATCAGCCAGATTGCGCTTCAGCTGGCCGATAACGCGGCGCGGATCGGATCAGGCAGCCAGCTCGAGTCCAAGAAAATCTATGAGAGCGACATCAACGACCTGCTGACTGGCGCCAATTTCCAGGCTGGTGAACTCAATCTGTTTGCCAACGGCCGCGTGATCATCTCGAGCGTGGAGCCGCATGCGAGCACGGCAAACCGTTACCGGATCCGCTGGCAACGCTGCGGAGGCAGCAGGACGAGCTGGACATCGAGCTATGGCACCCCCACGACGGCGACCAGCGTCACGGGTGTAGGACCGACCGGCCGCCAGGTAATCGCACCGCCAAGCGGCGTCGCGATGTTCGTGGAGGTCCGCTACACCTATCAGCCACTGGTTCGAACCTCGCTGTCCCCGACGAGCGAGATCAATGAAATTGCGTCGATGATGGTCCGCGACGCCCGCAACACTTCTGGCGGGGTCGATGGTATTTTTCAGCAAAGCGGCGTCACCGCGTCGAACTGCTGATCGCACGTTGACCCCTCCCCGTCAGGAGAGGGGCCAAGCGTTTTTCAGCGGTACGTAACCTTCTTTACCCCGGCAACCACCTTATCAGCGGTGATCAGCGCGAGCTTCTCCAGGTTCGCGGCATAGGGCAGCGGCACGTCTTCGTTGGTCACGCGGATCACCGGGGCGTCGAGGTCGTCGAAGCCCTGCTCCATGCACACCGCGATAATCTCCGACGCGATCGAACAGACCGGCCAGCCTTCCTCGACCACCACCATGCGGTTGGTCTTCTTCAGGCTCTTGAGCACCGTGTCGGTGTCGAGCGGGCGCAGCGTGCGCAGGTCGATCACCTCGGCGTCGATGCCCTCGGCCGCCAGCTTCTCGGCGGCTTCGAGCGCAACGCCGACGCCGATCGAATAGCTGACCAGCGTCACGTCCTTGCCCTCACGCACGATGCGCGCCTTGCCGATCGGCAGCACCCAGTCGTCCAGCTTTGGAACGTCGAAGCTGCGCCCGTACATCAGCTCATTCTCAAGAAACACGACCGGGTCTTCCGACCGGATCGCCGCCTTGAGCAGCCCCTTGGCATCCGCTGCGTCATAGGGCGCGATCACGATCAGGCCCGGAACGCTCGCATACCACGGGCCATAGTTCTGGCTGTGCTGCGCGCCGACGCGGCTCGCGGCACCGTTGGGACCGCGGAACACGATCGGGCAGCGCATCTGGCCGCCCGACATATAGTTGGTCTTCGCGGCCGAGTTGATGATGTGGTCGATCGCCTGCATCGCGAAGTTGAACGTCATGAACTCGACGATCGGCTTGAGGCCACCCATCGCCGCGCCCGACCCGATGCCGGCAAAGCCGTACTCGGTAATCGGCGTGTCGATCACGCGGCGCGGACCGAATTCGTCGAGCAAGCCCTGGGTCACCTTGTAGGCACCCTGATACTCCGCGACTTCTTCGCCCATCACGAACACACGGTCGTCGGCGCGCATTTCCTCGGCCATCGCATCGCGCAGTGCGTCGCGGACGGTCGTCTTGACCATCTCGGTGCCGGCGGGAAGCTCGGGGTCGGCAACGCTCGCCGCCTTATCGCTCGCCAGCTGCTTGGTGCCGCTATCGGCCTTCTTCGGCTCTTCCGACGCCTTGGGCGCTTCCGGCGCGGGGGCCGGTGCTGCGGCAGGCGCAGGAGCCGAAGCATCCTCGCCCTCGGCCGCGATCGTCGCGATCACGGTGCCGACCTTAACCCCATCGGTGCCCTCGGCGACCAGGATCGAGGCGATCGTGCCTTCATCGACGGCTTCGAATTCCATCGTCGCCTTGTCGGTCTCGATCTCGGCGATGATGTCGCCCGACTTGATCGTATCGCCTTCCTTCACCAGCCACTTGGCGAGGGTTCCCTCTTCCATCGTGGGCGAGAGCGCGGGCATTTTCAGCTCGATCGCCATTTCAGTACGTCTCCACCAGAACGTCGGTATACAGCTCGGCCGGATCCGGCTCGGGTGCCTGCTCGGCAAAGTCAGCCGACTCGTTCACCGCCTTGCGGATCTCGGCCTCGATCGCCTTCAGCTCATCTTCCTTGACGCCGATCGCTTCGAGTTCCTTCTTCACGCCGTCGATCGGATCGCTCTTCTCGCGCACCGACTGGACCTCGTCGCGTGAGCGATACTTGGCCGGGTCGGACATCGAGTGGCCGCGATAGCGATAGGTCTTCATCTCGAGGATGATCGGCCCCTTGCCCGCGCGGACCCAGGCCAGCGCTTCTTCCGCAGCACCACGGCACGCCAGCACGTCCATGCCGTCGACCTGGATGCCGGGAATGCGGAAGCTTTCGCCACGCTTGTACAGCTGGTCCTCGGACGAGGCGCGGTTGACGCTGGTGCCCATGGCGTACTGGTTGTTCTCGATCACGAAGATGATCGGGAGCTTCCACAGCTCGGCCATGTTGAACGTCTCGTACACCTGGCCCTGGTTCGCGGCGCCGTCGCCGAAATAGGACATGGCGACGCCACCGTCACCGCGATACTTGTGCGCAAAGGCAAGGCCCGCGCCGAGCGAGACCTGCGCGCCGACGATGCCATGCCCGCCGTAGAACTTCTTCTCGGTCGAGAACATGTGCATCGATCCGCCCTTGCCGCGGCTGATGCCCGCAGCACGACCGGTCAGCTCAGCCATGATCTCCTTGGGATCGATGCCATAGGCCAGCATATGGCCATGGTCGCGATATCCGGTGATCACCGAATCCTTCTCGCCGTCCAGCGCCGACTGCAGCCCGACAGCGACCGCTTCCTGGCCGATATAGAGGTGACAGAAGCCGCCGATGAAACCGAGACCATAAAGCTGGCCCGCCTTCTCCTCGAAACGGCGGATGAGCAGCATCTGGCGGTAGAATTCGAGCAGTTCCTCCTTCGAGGCCTCGTACCGTTTTGGTTCGTTTGGGCGCTCGCGGTTCGACGGAGCTGGTTCGTTAGTGCGGCCTTTGGCCGGTGATTTTGCCACGATGATCCTCATCCTGGGGAAAGATGGAAGCGGCCCTATAGGCCGGATATCGCACCCGGCGCAATGGCAAGCGCTGCTAGTAACAAACGTGTCTAACGCTATGGCGGGAGCGTGCACGCCCGCCCGGGCAAAGCCCCGACGCGCATCAATCGAGCGTGACGATAACCTCGTCGGGATGGACGACGTTGAGCTTCTTGCGGGTCAGTTCATCCACCATGTCCGGATCGGCGCCGCTCTGCTTGAGCAGCGCCACCCGGTTGCGCAGCTGTGCCCGCTGGGCCTCCAGCTTGGCGAGTTCGGACTTCTTGACCTCAAGCTGGCGCTTGTAATCGCCATAAACCAGCACCCCGTTCGGACCCAGCACCGCCGAATAGGCGAAAAAGCCCATCAGGATGATCGCCACCGCGGGCAAGCCCGCGCGGCGCAAGATCGTATTGAACGGAGTGGACCGGCTCATGAGGTTAATGTCGCGCAAACCGATTCGCCGATCAACCCCGTAGAATGCCGCGACCGGCATAAACCGACCCATCACCCAGTTCTTCCTCGATGCGGATCAACTGGTTGTACTTGGCAAGCCGGTCCGAACGCGCGAGCGACCCGGTCTTGATCTGTCCGCAGTTGGTGGCGACGGCGAGGTCGGCGATGGTCGAATCCTCGGTCTCGCCCGAACGGTGCGACATCACCGCGGTGTAGGACGAACGCTGCGCCAGGCTCACCGCCTCCAGCGTTTCGGTCAGCGTGCCGATCTGGTTGACCTTGACCAGCAGCGAGTTGGCATAGCCACCGTCGATGCCGCGCTTCAGCCGCTTCGGGTTGGTCACGAACAGATCGTCGCCGACCAGCTGGACCTTGCTGCCGAGCTTTTCGGTCAGCAGCTTCCACCCGTCCCAATCGTCCTCGGCCATGCCGTCCTCGATCGAGAAGATCGGGTAGCCCGCGCACAGATCGGCAAGGAAATCGGCATTCTGCGCCGACGACAGCGTCTTGCCCTCACCCACCATCTTGTACGCGCCGTCGCGATAATATTCGGTCGCGGCGCAATCGAGCGCCAGCATCACGTCGTCGCCGGGCTTGTATCCGGCCTTCTCGATGCTCGCCATGATGAAGTCGAGTGCCTCGCGGGTCGATGCGATGTTGGGAGCAAAGCCGCCCTCGTCGCCGACTGCGGTCGACAGGCCCTTGTCGTGCAGCCCCTTCTTGAGCGTGTGGAAAATCTCCGCGCCACAGCGCACCGCCTCAGCCAGCGACTCCGCGCCGAGCGGCACGATCATGAACTCCTGGAAGTCGATCGCATTGTCGGCATGTTCGCCGCCATTGATGATGTTCATCATCGGCACCGGCAGGACATGCGCCGACACGCCGCCGACATAGCGGTAGAGCGGCAGGCCGCGCGCATCGGCTGCTGCCTTGGCGACCGCAAGGCTGACGCCCAGGATCGCGTTCGCGCCCAGCCGGCCCTTATTCTCGGTGCCGTCCAGCTCGATCATCGCATAATCGATCTCGGCCTGATCTTCGGCGTCGAGGCCGGTGATCTCCTCCGCGATCTCGCCATTCACGCCCTCGATCGCTTCGAGCACGCCCTTGCCGAGATACATCGACGCGTCGCCGTCGCGCTTTTCGACTGCCTCATGCGCGCCGGTCGACGCGCCCGATGGCACCGCCGCACGCCCGAAGCTGCCGTCTTCGAGCAGCACATCGACCTCCACCGTAGGGTTTCCTCGGCTGTCGAGAATCTGACGAGCATGGATGTCGATGATTGCGGTCACGAAATGGTCTCCCTACCTTGGGTCAAGACGGTGTCGCGCGGGCCTCTATCCCGTTCGTCGCCGCCGGGCAAATCATGCGTGCGTGGGAACCGCGACCGCGCGGCTTGGTTGTCTGGACGAACAAGCATGAAGGGATTCGAGCGATGGCTGACGACACTTTCCCCAAGGACCAGAGCATGGACCCCGCCAGCGATGCACTGGTGGCAGCGCGACCGGTCAAGGACACCGGCACCTCCGCCGATGAGGGCAAGCGCGGCGCAGGCGCGTTCGTCCGCGACGAAGCCGGCAAGCTGGCTGGCCAGGCTGGCGATAAGGCCCGTTCCTTTGCCGACACCGGCAAGGAGAAGGCGACAGGTGCGCTTGACGAATTCTCGACCATGATGCGCGACGCCGCCGGTACGGTCGATGAAAAGCTCGGCGAGCAATATGGCCAATATGCCCGCTCCGCCGCCGACCAGATTTCCGGCCTCGCCGACTCGCTGCGCGGCAAGCAGGTCGATGATCTGATGGACGACGCGCGCGAGTTCGTGAAGAAGAGCCCCGCAGTCGCAGTCGGCATCGCCGCGGGCGTCGGCTTCATCCTTGCCCGCCTGCTCAAGTCGGGCCTCGATGCCGCAGGCGATCTGGCCGACAAGGGCGATCCGAACCAGGGTGGCCCCGACAGCGGCCCCAAGGCGTAACCATGGTCGGGGGGCGCATACGTGGATGATCGGGACGACGACAGCATCGGCACATTGGCGGCTCAGGCCGTTGCCGATGCGCGCGCCTTTGCCGATGCCGAAATCGCTTATTGGAAGACGCTCGCGCTCGCCCGGCTGGGCGATGCGCGCGCGGCGCTCATCCTTGGCGCGATCGTTTTTCTGCTCGCCAATTCCGCCGCGATCGCGCTGATCGTCGGCTTCGTGCTGATCCTCTCCCCGCATGTCGGCCCCGCCGCAGCGACCCTGATCGTCGTGGTGACCGCGCTGACCGCTGCAGCGTTTGCTGCACGCGCCGCATTTCAGCATTATCGCCGCGCAATCCGCCCCCGGAACACCCCATGACCGAATTGCTCCCCCCTGACCTCACCGAAGCCGAGGCGCGCAGCCGCAACGCGCGTGACCGGCTGTTCGGCACGCTCGGCCGGATGCAGCACAAGCTCAACCCCATGGCGCTCGCGCAGGATGCGGTTGAAAATGTCGCGATCGGCGTCGCCCGCGATACCGTCGCAACGGTCCGCGCCAACCCGCGCACCGTCGCCGCCGTCGCCGGTGCGGCAGTGCTGTTTCTCGCCCGCCGCCCACTCGCGCGCCTGCTGGTCGGCGGTGCAACCGCTGCGGCTAAAGCGAGTTTGAAGAAGCGTAGCGCAACACCCAAATCCAGGGCCAAGCCCCGCCCGACGAAAGGACCGTCCGCATGACCACCCCCCGCAAGACGAAGGCTCCCGCCAGCACCGAGGGCATCGCCAAGAACCCGCTCGCGCTCGTCGCCGGCGGCGTTGCACTGGGCGCCGTGATCGGCGCGCTGATCCCGCGCCCGCAGCAGGAAAAGGATCTGCTCGCTCCGGTCGGCAAGCGCATCGCCGAGGGCGCGACTGCCGCCGCTGCCGCAGCCCGTGAAGCCGGCAAGGCCGAGATCGACGCCATCCTGCCCCAGCGCGACGCCGCCAAGGAACAGATCGGCAAGATCATCGGCTCCGCGATCACCGCCGCAAAGGACGCCGCATCGACCAAGGCCGACGCGTGACATTGGAATAACCCGCGCCGTTTGTGCTGAGCCTGTCGAAGCACCTGCCCCACCCTGTCCGGGAAAGGCCCTTCGACAGGCCTAGGGCGAACGGGCGGCTGCTTTGCGGGCTTCACGCTATTGAGTGCGGCGCAACATCGGCGCTAAGGCTCACCGGGTAATCTCATTCCCCGGGAGCTATCATGAGCAAGCTGCATCTCGTCTTCGGCGGTCGCGTAAACGACCCTATGACGCTCGATTTCAAGGATCCGACCAAGCTCGACGTCGTCGGCATCTTCGCCGACTATGCCAGCGCCGAAAAGGCATGGCGCGGCGCCGCGCAGCGCACGGTCGACGATGCCGAGATGAAATATGTGGTGGTCCACCTCCACCGCCTGCTCGAGCCGGACCTGGAGGCTTAACGAGCAAACTCTCCCCTCCCGCGTGCGGGAGGGGTCGGGGGAGGGCCTGTCCAAGCAGGCACCCCGACAATGGGAGGGCGACAGGCCCTCCCCAAGCCCCTCCCGCAAGCGGGAGGAATTCAGTCAGATAAACTCGATCTTGCTGACCTCATACCAGCGATCACCCGCCGGCACGGTCACTTCGACCTCCTCACCCACGCTCTTGCCGATCAACGCGCGGCCCAGCGGCGAGTTGTAGCTGATCCGACCGGTCTTGGCGTCCGCCTCGGCCTGACCAACGATCTGGTACTTCACCGACTTGTCGGCCTCGTCGAGCAAGGTCACGGTCGCGCCGAACACGATGCGGTCGCCCGACAGTTCGCGCGGGTCGATGATCTGCGCCCGGCTCAGCTTGTCCTCGATGTCCGAGATCGTCGCTTCGACCTGACCCTGCCGCTCCTTCGCGGCGTGATATTCGGCATTTTCCGACAGATCGCCATGCGCGCGCGCTTCTTCGATGGCGTCGACGATCAACGGACGCTCGGCCCTCAGGACTTTGAGCTGCTCGTTGAGCATCTCATAGCCTTCCGGAAGCATCGGCATCTTTTCGACCGTGGCCATTCTACGCGTCCTTAATCAAAACCCCTTCCCCCGGCGGACCCGAATTGGCCCGCCTCGCACCCTAACCTTCGTTGTGGGGGATCAATTGTGCGATTGCGAATAGTAAGCCTGCAAGGGGCGGACTTCAAGGGACTGGCCACTCAGGGCGGCAATCGCCTGTGACGCGGCGACGCTGGCGGGTGCCGTGGTGAAGTACGGAACCTTGAGCGAAAGCGCCGATGCGCGGATCGATTCGCTGTCCTTCAACGACTGCCACCCTTCGGTGGTGTTGAAGATCAGCGCGATGTCGCCGTCGCGGATGCGATCGACGATGTGCGGACGGCCCTGCGCGACCTTGTTGACCCGCTCGACCGGCACGCCATGCTCGGCGAGATAGTCCGCGGTCCCACCGGTCGCGACGATGGTGAAGCCCTGCTCGACCAGCAGCCGCACGCCCGGCAGAATGACCGGCTTGTCGCTGTCCTTGACGCTGACGAAGACATTGCCGCCACTCGGCAGCACCGTCCCCGCGCCCAGCTGCGCCTTGGCAAAGGCGATCGGGAAATCGCGATCGATTCCCATGACTTCGCCGGTCGACTTCATTTCCGGTGACAGCACCGGATCGACGCCGGGGAAGCGGCCCCACGGGAACACGGCTTCCTTCACCGCGACATAGGAAATGTCGCGATCGATCTTCGGCAGGTCCTTCAGCTTCTCGCCCGCCATCACCCGGCTCGCGATCTTCGCGATGGGGGTTCCGATTGCCTTGGCGACGAACGGAACGGTGCGCGACGCACGCGGATTGACCTCGATGAGGTAAACCTCGCCATTCTTGACCGCGAACTGGATGTTCATCAAACCCTTGACGCTCAGCGCACGCGCCAGCGCCTCGGTCTGCCGTTCGATCTCGGCGATGATCGCGTCGGGCAGGCTGTAGGGGGGCAGCGAGCAGGCGCTGTCGCCCGAATGGACGCCGGCTTCCTCGATATGCTGCAGCACGCCAGCGACCACGACATCATCGCCATCGCTGATCGCGTCGACATCGACCTCGATCGCGTCGCGCAGATACTGGTCGATCAGCACCGGGGCATCGCCCGACACCTGCACCGCGGTCTGGATATAGTGATCGAGCTGCTCGACCGTATCGACGATCTCCATCGCCCGCCCGCCCAGCACAAAGCTGGGGCGCGTCAGCACCGGATAGCCGATCCGCTCGGCGACCGCGATCGCCTCTTCGCGGCTGCGCGCAATGCCGTTCTGCGGCTGCTTCAACCCCAGCTTCGACACCAGATCGGCAAATTGCTCGCGATCCTCGGCCAGGTCGATCGCGTCGGGCGAGGTGCCCAGGATCGGAATCCCCGCACTCTCCAGCGCCCGCGCCAGATTGAGCGGCGTCTGCCCGCCAAACTGCACGATGACCCCGACCAGCTCGCCGCGCGACTTCTCGACCTCAAGGATCTCCAGCACGTCCTCGGCGGTCAGCGGCTCGAAATACAGGCGATCCGACGTGTCATAATCGGTGCTCACCGTTTCCGGGTTGCAGTTGATCATGATCGTCTCGAACCCGGCATCGGCCAGCGCGAAACAGGCGTGGCAGCAGCAGTAATCGAACTCGATCCCCTGCCCGATCCGGTTCGGCCCGCCACCCAGGATCACCACCTTGCGCCGCGTGCTCGGTTCGCTCTCGCACTCGGGCTCGCCAAACGACGGCGCCTCATAGGTCGAGTACATGTACGGCGTCTTCGCCGCGAACTCGGCAGCACAGGTGTCGATCCGCTTGAACACCGGACGCACGCCGAGCTTGTGGCGCAGCGCGCGCACATCCGCCTCGGTCGCCCCGCCGGTCATCGCCTTGACGACCTCACCGATCAGGCCCGACGAGCGCGCCATCTGGTCGGTGCCTTCGCGCAGGTTTGCCGAGCGCAGCGCCAGCCACGCGAGACGCTTGTCGCTGAACCCCATCGACTTGAGCCGCCGCATTCCCGCCGCGTCCTGTGGCAGGCCATTGCGGCACACGCCCTCTTCCGCCGCGATGATCTCGGCAATCCGCTCCAGGAACCACGGGTCATAGGACGCGAGCGCATGCACCTCGGCCACCGTGAAGCCCTCACGCAGCGCCTGCGCCGCGATCAGCAGCCGGTCGGGCGAGCGGACGGCCAGCGCGGCTTCGATCACGTCGCGCGGCGCACCCTGCAGATGCTCGACATTGTTGAAGCCGGACAGGCCGGTCTCCAGCCCGCGCAGCGCCTTCTGCATCGATTCATGGATGTTGCGGCCGATCGCCATCACTTCGCCGACCGACTTCATCGCGGTGCCCAGCGTCGCTTCCGCGCCCTTGAACTTCTCGAACGCAAAGCGCGGGATCTTGGTCACGACATAGTCGATCGTCGGCTCGAAGCTCGCCGGGGTCGCGCCGGTAATGTCGTTGGTGATTTCGTCCAGCGTGTATCCGACCGCCAGCTTCGCCGCGACCTTGGCGATCGGGAAGCCGGTCGCCTTGCTCGCCAGCGCCGAGGACCGCGACACGCGCGGGTTCATCTCGATCACGATCAGGCGCCCGTCCTTCGGGTTCACCGCGAACTGCACGTTCGAGCCCCCGGTTTCGACGCCGATCTCGCGCAGCACCGCGATGCTGGCGTTGCGCATGATCTGATATTCCTTGTCGGTCAGCGTCAGCGCGGGCGCGACCGTGATCGAGTCACCCGTGTGGGTGCCCATCGCATCGACATTCTCGATCGAACAGATGATGATGCAATTGTCGTTGCGATCCCGCACGACCTCCATCTCATATTCCTTCCAACCGAGGAGAGACTCCTCGATCAGCACTTCGGTCGTCGGCGACAGGTCGAGGCCCGAGCGCACGATGCCGATAAACTCTTCGCGGTTATAGGCGATGCCGCCACCCGATCCGCCCATGGTGAAGCTAGGACGGATGATCGCGGGCAGCCCGACATAGTCGAGCGCCGTCAGCGCCTCCGCCTCACTGTGCGCGATCGCCGAGCGGGCCGATTCCAGCCCGATCTTGGTCATCGCGTCCTTGAACTTCAGCCGATCCTCGGCCTTGTCGATCGCCTCGGCATCCGCGCCGATCATGATACAGCCGAACTTCTCCAGCGTGCCGTCATTGGCCAGCGCCAGCGCGGTATTCAGCGCCGTCTGCCCGCCCATCGTCGGAAGCACCGCATCGGGCCGCTCTTTCTCGATGATCTTGGCAACCACCGCGGGCGTGATCGGCTCGACATAGGTCGCGTCGGCCAGCTCGGGGTCAGTCATGATCGTCGCCGGGTTCGAATTGACCAGGACGATGCGATAGCCCTCTTCCTTGAGCGCCTTGATCGCCTGCGTGCCCGAATAATCGAACTCGCACGCCTGACCGATCACAATGGGACCAGCGCCGATGACGAGGATGGAGGAGATGTCAGTGCGTTTGGGCATTATTTTTTTGTCTCTGCGCGGCTCTTCGTTATTTCTTTTCGCATGTTGGCGATCCGCTCAACTTCCGAGTCAGGCAATATGCCCCGGTTGAACCAATTCCACATATCAGGTGTGAGAGCGCCTGCACTCGTGACAGGATCAACTATTGCGAGAAAAAAATAACTTCTAGTCAAAAATCGGGTAATCGACTGACTAAGCTCCAGTATGTCGGAGTCAGTCTTAATAAGAATAAATCCTGGGAACGGAGCTAGCCACTGTTGAACATGCCTATTTTCAGATATAAATCCTATAATCTGATCATGAGACGCTTCCGCGCGCGATATATCCCAAGATAGGGCAAAATTTTTCATCGCCCATCTCCGTCGTCAAGTAACGGATTATCAACCGGCGCTGCCGGACGAAGAATTATCTCTGATCCGGAATAATTATCTCCGATTTTAGAAACCACCTGACGTTCGATTAGGTACTTTTCTGATTGCAGGCGGTCGGGCTCTTTTCTCATAAAATGATTGTAGGAATACAGCGCGTTGAAAACCGGCAATGAAGCGAAGGCAATCAGAATGTAATTCATGGGTTCTGGCGCAAAAAAAGAGCCTGCGGTTGCTAGCGGCGTCGTAAGCGCACATAGCCACAATGCTGGATTCATTGCGCTTTTTGTCGTTACCCCTCGCGTAGCGACCGAAAAATTCTCGATGTTCGGCCAGTTCATATACGACCTCCGCCAAGCATCCCCACAAACCGCTCAAACAGATAGAAACTATCCTGCGGCCCCGGCGACGCCTCGGGGTGGTACTGCACCGAAAACGCGCGCCCGCCGTCGATCTCGATCCCGCAATTGCTGCCGTCGAACAGCGACACATGCGTCTCGACCACGCCTGCGGGCAGCGTCGCGCTCTCGACTGCGAAGCCATGGTTCATCGACGTGATCTCGACCGCGCCGTCGCTCAGCCGCTTGACCGGATGGTTCGCGCCGCGATGCCCCTGGAACATCTTGGTCGTCTGCGCGCCCACCGCCAGCGCCAGCAGCTGATGGCCAAGGCAGATGCCGAACAGCGGCTTCTTCGTCGCCAGCAGCTCGCGGATTACCGGCACCGCATAGGCGCCGGTCGCGGCGGGATCGCCCGGCCCGTTCGACAGGAAAATGCCGTCCGGGTTGAAGCTCAACACCTGCTCGGCGGTCGCGGTCGCGGGCAGCACCGTCACCTTCGCCCCGGCCTTCACCAGATTGCGGAAGATATTGTGCTTCGACCCATAGTCGATCGCCACGACATGCGGCCGCGCGCCATCGCCATCGACCTCATACCCAAAGCCCAGCCGCCACACGCCGCCTTCCCACCCGAAATGCGTTTCGGTGGTGACGGTGATGGCAAGGTCCATGCCCTCCAGCCCCGGCCAGGCCTTTGCCTGTTCGATCAGCGCGGGAATGTCGAACTTGCCGTCCGCCGAATGTGCGATCACGCCATTGGGTGCGCCATTGCCGCGAATGCGCCGCGTCAGCGCGCGGGTGTCGATGCCCGACAGGCCGATGCGGTTATGCTTGCGCATCCAGTCATCCAGCCGCTCGACACTGCGGAAGTTGGACGGCGCGGTCACGTCCTCACGCACGATCATGCCGAGCGCATGCGGATTGTCCGCCTCGACGTCATCGGGGTTCGCGCCGACATTGCCGATATGGGGGAAGGTGAAGCAGATCATCTGGCCCGCGAACGACGGGTCGGTCATGATCTCCTGATACCCGGTCATCGCGGTGTGGAAGCAGACCTCGCCCGCCGCCGCGCCCTCGGCCCCGAATCCACGGCCCCAGATGACCTCGCCGCTCGCGAGAACCAGAACGCCTGTAGCTCCTTCAGGCACGATAATAGGCGTGGCTTCGGCCATCAGAGAAGGTCGCTCCTGTCAGTTTTTCCGGCGATGTCGCTAAGCGCTGCCCGCTAGACCGCTACCCCCCTCGCGTCAACCGTCCGTCGCGACTATCTGGGGCAAATTCCGATTCAGTTGAAAGATGAAGCTAATGATCCGCGACGACATCAAGGCAGCCCTGATCACCGCGATGAAGGGCGGCGACAAGGACGGCACCGGCGCCATCCGCCTGATCCAGAGCGCGATCAAGAACCGCGATATCGAAGCGCGCACGCAGAGCCCGGTCGCCGACGACGACGCGCTGGTGGTGGAAGTGCTGCAGAAAATGGTGAAGCAGCGCCGCGAATCGATCGAGATGTTCGAAAAGGGCAACCGCCAGGAACTCGCCGACAAGGAAAAGGCGGAAGTCGCGGTGATCGAAGGCTTCCTCCCTGCCCAGATGAGCGCGGAAGAAACCGCAGCGGCGATCGAGGCGATCAAGGCCGACCTCGGCGCAACCGGCATGAAGGACATGGGCCGCGTCATGGCGGAGTTGAAAGCTCGCCACGCGGCCAGCCTCGACATGAGCAAGGCCAGCGCAGCGGTGAAGGCGGCGTTGAGCTGAGCGAACTTCAATCCTCCCCCGCAAGGGGGAGGTGTCAGCGCAGCTGACGGAGGGGGAGGAAGCACGCCGGCAAGAAGAAGCTAAAGCGCGTCGCCGTCCTCCCCCTCCGTCGCCTTCGGCGCCACCTCCTCCTGGCGGGGGAGGATCAGCGCCCCAAGAATTCCTTCCGCCAACAATGCTTGGCGTCGCGGCAATCCCCGCCTAAACGCCCCTCATCATGAACCAGCCCAACTCCTTCCGCGCCCAGCCCGATGACCGCGGCCATTTCGGCCAGTTTGGCGGACGCTATGTCGCCGAAACGCTGATGCCGCTCGTCCTCGACCTCGAGCGCGAGTATAAGGCGGCGAAAGCCGACCCCGCGTTCAAGGCGCAGTTCGACGACCTGCTCGAACATTATGTCGGCCGCCCCAGCCCGCTTTATTACGCCGAGCGCCTGACCGACGCGCTGCGCGAAAACGCGCCCGACGGCATGGGCGCCGAAATCTGGTTCAAGCGCGACGAGCTCAACCACACCGGCGCGCACAAGATCAACAATTGCATCGGCCAGATCCTGCTCGCGATCCGCATGGGCAAGACGCGGATCATCGCCGAGACCGGCGCTGGCCAGCACGGCGTCGCTACCGCCACCGTCTGTGCGCGCTTCGGCCTGCCCTGCACCATCTTCATGGGCGCCAAGGATGCCTCGCGCCAGCAGCCCAACGTGTTTCGCATGAAGCTGCTCGGCGCCGAAGTCCGCCCGGTCACCAGCGGCGCAGGCACGCTCAAGGACGCGATGAACGAGGCGCTGCGCGACTGGGTCGCGAACGTCCACGACACCTTCTACATCATCGGCACCGCCGCCGGCCCGCACCCCTATCCGGAGCTGGTCCGCGACTTCCAGAGCGTGATCGGCAAGGAAGCGCGCGCGCAAATGCTCGCCCGCACCGGCCGCCTGCCCGACCTGCTCGTCGCCGCGATCGGCGGGGGCAGCAACGCGATCGGCCTGTTCCACCCGTTCCTCGACGACGCTGATGTCGCGATGCTCGGCGTCGAAGCCGCGGGCGAAGGTCTGAACAAGAAGCACGCCGCCAGCCTCGCGGGCGGCGAACCCGGCATCCTCCACGGCAACAAGACCTATCTGTTGCAGGACGAGGACGGCCAGATCACCGAAGCGCATTCGATCAGCGCGGGCCTCGACTATCCCGGCATCGGCCCCGAACATGCCTGGCTCAAGGATATCGGCCGCGTCGAATATACGTCGGTGACCGACACCGAAGCGCTCGACGCGTTCCAGCTGCTCTGCCGCACCGAAGGCATCATCCCCGCGCTGGAACCTTCGCACGCCATCGCAGCCGTCGCGGTCAAGGCACGGGAAATGCGCCGAGATCAGGTGATCCTCGCAAACCTCTGCGGACGCGGCGACAAGGACATCTTCACCGTCGCCGAGGCGCTGGGGGTCGAGATATGACGTACAAGACGTGGACCAACCTGCGCGTCTGGCTGGTGTACTTCGTGATCTTCTCGATCATCGCCGTTGGGCTGCGGATCGGGCATAACATCTGGAAAGGTGAACCCCTGTTGTCGCTGTTCGAGGGCCTAACCGCAGTGATCTTGCCTGCCGTGTTTGCCACTGGGCTTACATACCGCTGGGGTAAACGATGACCCGCCTCGCCACCACCTTCGCCGCCGCCGCGCGCGACCACCGCGCCGCGCTCGTCACCTTCGTCACAGCAGGTGACGGCGACACCGCCGCGATCCTCGACGCGCTTGTCGCGGGCGGGGCGGACGTGATCGAGCTTGGCATGCCGTTCACCGATCCGATGGCCGATGGCCCGGCGATTCAGGCCGCGAACCTGCGCAGCCTTGCCGCCGGCACGCGCACCGCCGACGTGCTCGCCATCGCCGCCGCCTTCCGCCAGCGCCACCCGGAAACCCCGCTGGTGCTGATGGGCTATGCCAACACCATGACCCGCCCGACGCCCGAAGCGTTCGCGCAACGGGCGGCGGACGCAGGCGTCGACGGCGCGATCATCGTCGATATCCCGGCGGAGGAAGCCGACGAGATCGCCGCCTTCGCCCCGCACGGCATCGCCACCATCCGCCTCGCCACCCCCACCACCGACGCAGCGCGCCTGCCCGCCGTGCTCGATGGCGCGAGCGGCTTTCTCTATTATGTCTCGGTCGCCGGCATCACCGGCAAGCAACAGGCGGCACAGGACAGCATCGAAGCCGCCGTCGCCCGGCTCAAGGCCGCCACCGACCTGCCCGTCGCAGTCGGCTTCGGCGTCCGCACGCCCGAACAGGCGGCCGCGATCGGCCGCGTCGCCGATGGCGTCGTCGTTGGCTCAGCGATCATCGACATCATCGCGGCCGAGGGCGCCAACGCCCCCGCCGCCGTCCGCACCTATATCCAATCCCTGTCGGCCGCGCTGGCCGCAGCACGCAAGGAAACCGCCGCATGAGCTGGCTCACCCGCGTCCGCAACGCGATCTCGCTCGTCATCCCCAACAAGGCGGAATCGCCCGATAATCTCTGGCACAAGTGCAAGGGCTGCGGGCAGATGGTGTTCGTCAAGGAACTCCAGGAAAACCAGTCGGTCTGCCCGATCTGCGACCATCATGAGCGCATCGGCGCGCGCGCGCGCTTCGACCAGCTGTTCGACCCCGGCTACACGTTGCTCGCCAACCCCAAGGTCGCCGAAGACCCGCTCAAGTTCCGCGACCAAAAGCCGTACCCCGCCCGCATCAAGGCCGCCCGCGCCAGCACCGGCGAGCAGGACGCGTTCCTCAACGCCAGCGGCACCATCCTCGGCCAGCGCGCGGTGATCGGCGTGCAGGATTTCGCCTTCATGGGCGGATCGATGGGCCAGGCGGTCGGCGAAGCCTTCATCGCCGGTGTCGAAGCCGCGATCGGCGCCCGCGCGCCGTACGTGGTCTTCACCGCCAGCGGCGGCGCGCGCATGCAGGAGGGCATCCTGAGCCTCATGCAGATGCCGCGCACCACCGTCGCCATCTCAATGCTCCACGACGCCGGCCTGCCCTATATCGTCGTGCTGACCGACCCGACCTCGGGCGGCGTGATGGCCGCCTACGCGATGCTCGGCGACGTCCAGATCGCCGAGCCCAAGGCAACCCTCGCCTTCACCGGCCGCCGCGTGATCGAAAGCACGATCCGCGAAAAGCTGCCCGACGATTTCCAGACCAGCGAATATTATCTCGACCACGGCCTGATCGACATGGTCGTCCACCGCAAGGACCTGCGCGACAAGCTCGGCGCCCTGATCGGCCTGCTGGTGGAGGAAAAGGCGGCGGCGTAATCTGCCCCCCCCCCCCCCTGCGGAAGGGACACCTAAAACTCCCCTTCCGCTTGCGGGAGGGGTCGGGGGAGGGCCTGTCACCGGCACCTCCGCTTGCGTGGGTTAGGACAGGCCCTCCCCTAGCCCCTCCCGCAAGCGGGAGGGGAATCATGGACCACGCCACCTCTCCAACCGCCAACTCGCGGGCCACAAATTCCGCCGCCAGCACAAATTCGCACCCTATATCGCCGACTTCTTCTGCCCCGCCAAAGGCCTAGTCGTCGAACTCGACGGAGACACCCACCGCGCCGACCGCGACGAGGCGCGCGACATCTTCTTCCTCCGCTCCGGCTTCACCACACTCCGCTTCACCAACGCCGAGGTGCGGGAGAACATCGACGGCGCGCTCCAGGAGATCCTGTCAAAGCTAGAGGCACTTCCCGACAGGTGGACTGACGATGCCAAGAGTTCCCCACCCCCTCCCCTAAGGGGTAGGGGCTTTAGAGCGCCCCGCTGCCCGACCACGCCCCACCCGCCAACGCTCTGGCCCAAGCCGCGCTTGGCTGTTCGGGAATTGAGTATTGTGTACCCGGAAATCTCTACCCGGAATTCATTTTCATGTTATGTTCGCTATCGAACTAGTATCATGTTGAGGTATTTCGGGTGGAGGCGGAAACCGTGAATTTGTTGGCGCAATCGGAGCCGGGGACGAATCTGGGTAAGCTCGCACTTGCCCTCCCAACTCTGCCTGCTTTCAAGCTGCCTATTCTCCCGCAGTTTGATACGCGACACATGTTTCCAGCGCTGGACGCTTTCCGCGAGTTCGACGCGCGCTGGACGACCATGTTCGCGGGCATTCAAGAGCAGTTCCGCTTGTTCGCTCCGATGTTCGAGCGATTGGCCAAACACGAAGCCCGCTGCGAGCGGCTAGAAGATGCAGGTTGGTTGCCCCATCCTGCATCTCCTTGGCACTTGCTCGATGATGAAGATCTTTGCGGAGAGGAGCTGAACAAGGCTATCGAAGCATACTACCGCGAAAACTGGCGTGCTGTGAAAATCAGCATCAGCGAGGCAATCGCTGGATACACTATCGACGCCGAAGCAAAGGCAACCTTTGGAGAGGCGCTCGCTGCGCATGAGGCTGGTCTACACCGCTGTGTTGCCAGAACCTTGTTCCCCGAAATCGAGCGAGTCTCCCGTGCGGAACTCCACGGAGGCGCGATGGACAAGATCGCAAGCCAACCGAAGTTACAGAAGGCGATCAGCAACCTCTGTCCGTCCGACATCGCTCGCGATGGGATTTCGGGAATGCGGCTCTATAACAAACTCGTCGATCACCTTTATGTGAGCATGCCCACGCCCGAGCGGGTTGAAGTCATCGCTGCGGAGCCGGTGCCCAACCGCCATGCTGCTGTGCATGGCTATGTGGCTTACAATACACTTCGCCACAGCATGAATGCGCTCATTATCGCTGAGTATCTCTTTCATGCCATTACCGTGTTAATGGAACTGGAAAAGCAGGCGATAGAGGCTACCGAGGCGGCTTAACGAACCGAGCCGGCGTGTAATTCTGGGGTCACGTGCTCAATCGACCTCCCCACCGCCCCCACACCCGCTATACACCCCCGCGATGCCCGACCACGCGACCTCCTCCCACCCCGCCGTCCAACACCAGCTCGACCGTCTCTGGGCGCTCGGCCCCGGTGCCGATGTCCTCGGGCTCAGCCGCATTACCGCGCTGCTCGACCGGATCGGCAATCCGCACCTGAGCCTCCCGCCCGTACTTCATGTCGCGGGGACCAACGGCAAGGGCTCGACCTGCGCCTTCCTGCGCGCCGCGGTCGAGGCTGCGGGCCTCACCGCGCATGTCTATTCCAGCCCGCATCTGGTCCGCTTCAACGAGCGCGTCCGCCTCGCGGGCCAGGTGATCGACGACGCCACCCTCGCCGCCCTGCTCGAACAGGTGCTCGACGCGGGCGGCGACATCGGCGCGAGCTTTTTCGAGGTTACCACCGCCGTCGCCTTCCTCGCCTTCGCCCGCACCCCGGCGGACGCGTGCATTATCGAGGTTGGCCTGGGCGGCCGTCTCGACGCCACCAACGTCATCCCCGCGCCCGCCGCCTGCGCCATCGCGCAGCTCGGCATCGACCATCAGGCGTTCCTCGGCGACACCGCCGAAGCCATTGCCGGGGAAAAGGCCGGCATCGCCAAGCCCGGCGTCCCGCTCGTCACCATGTCCTATGGCGACAGCGTCACCGCGCGCATCGCGGAGGTCGCCGCCGCCGCAAACGCCCCGGTCCACGCGCGCGGCACAGCCTGGGACTTCACTGTCACGCCCGATCGCCTGCTCTACCGCGACGCGCAGGGCGAGGTCGCAACCCCGCTCCCCACCCTCGCCGGCCCGCACCAGCCCGCCAATCTCGCGCTCGCCATCGCCACGCTGCGGCAACAGCGCGCGCTAACCATCCCCGCCAGCGCCTTCGCCAGCGCCGCCATCGCCGCGCGCTGGCCCGCGCGGATGCAGCGTCTGACCCCCGGCCCGCTCCACGCGCTCCTGCCCGCCGGGGCCGAAATCTGGCTCGACGGCGGACACAACGAGGCTGCCGCCCAGTCGGTCAGCGCCGCGCTGGCGCAGGTCGCCAATGGCCGACCCGCGCACCTCATCCTCGGCATGTTATCGAACAAGGACGCGACCGGCCTGCTTGCCCCCTTCGCCCCGCTCGCCGCCAGCTTCACCGCAGTCCCGGTTCCCGGCCACGCGCACCGCGACCCGGCGGACCTCGCCGCCACCGCGCGCGCGCTCGGCATCGCCACGACCGGGATCGCGCCCGATGTCCCGACCGCGCTCACCAGCCTGCAAACCGCCGACGCCCCGCTCGTCCTCATCCTCGGCTCGCTCTACCTTGCGGGCGAAGTGCTCCGGGAAAACGACGAACTCCCCGACTGATTCTTACCTTGGCGCTTATTGCGATTGACTATCATTAGAAGAATGGCAGACTGGCACGCCTGAGCAAGGAGTCGCCCCGTTGCGCCAATCGTCCCCCCGCCCCCTCACCGCCGAAACGCTCGGCAACGCCCTGCCCCGCGTCCAGCCCGAAGACCCCGCCGCGCGCCTGTTGCTGTTCGGCGTGCGTCAGCTCGGCGCGCACGGCCTCAATGACGCGGCCACCGCCCACGCCTTCATCACCGCATTCGGCAAGGACTTCCGCCGCCCGCTGCTGCTGTTGCGCACGCTGATGGCGGAGATGTCGGCGGCCAGCTCAGGCCCGATCCAGATCGCCCCATGGTGCTGCGCGCGCATGACCGCGTCGGAAGGTGCGCTGATCGAGGTCGTCGCCAGCGTCGAACGCGACAGCGAACGCGCCCGCCTCCTGCTCGGCGACCTGCTCGGCATCCGCCGCGTCGATAGCGTGCTGGCCACCGCCCACGCGCTCGCCAACGCCTTTGCCGATGCCGGAATGCCCGTGGAGGTTTAGCTTTGGGTGGCTCTACAGCCGTTTGCCCTGAGCTTGTCGAAGGGCCACTCCCGACAAGTGTAGTATGCGGTGCTTCGACAAGCTCAGCACAAACGGCCGTGTGAGTGGGGTCTAACGCGCAATGCTCTAACCGCGCGCCCGCAACTGCGTCAGCGTATCGGCGGCCCAGCGATACATATCCGCCTCCGCCATACGCTGCTGCCGGTCGAGCCGCCGCGACCGCGCCTCGACCTCTTCCAGCTGCTTGCGCGCCTTGTTCTCCCATCCCTGCGCCAGCAGCAGCGCGGCATAGCGACACCGCGCCTCCTCTCCGGGCAGGCGCGTGACGATATCGGCATAGACCTCCAGCGCCTCCTCGCCACGCCCGAGATGCTCGAGCATCCGCGCACGCAACAGGTTCAGCCGATCGCGGTCACCCTGAATCGAAGGTGGATCGAGCGCGTCGAGCAGCGCCAGCGCCTCGGCGGCATGCCCCTGTTCGAACACCACGCGCGCGATCTTGCGCTCGATCGCGGCATCGCCGGGCGCACCCTTGCGCGCGTCGCGATACGCCGCCTCGGCCTCGCTCCACCGCTTGAGCTCGGCGCAGGCGTCGCCCAGCCGCACCCGGTTCGCGACCGTGTCGGCCAGGTCGAGCGCATCGCGCGCCGCACGCAACTCGCGCTCGGGGTCCAGCGCGGCAACCGCCTTGGCTCGCACCGTCCGCACATGCCGATTGCCCGACAGCCCCGGCAAGATCTCGACGATGACATAAGCGATGCTGCCCACCACCGGCAGAAAGATCAGCGCCGCGAGCCACAGCGTGTTCCGGCCCGTCTTCACCATATGCACGACCAGCGCGACCTGAACCGCGATCACCGCGAGATAGGCGATCATCCCGGCTGCCCCTCCGCCCGGGCATCTCCCTCGCCTTCGGTCCCGGCATTGCCGATCGACTTGTCGACCAGCCCGGTGCGCATCATCCACCAGAAGATGGCGACGCCCGGCAGCGCGATCACCCCGGTAAAGATGTAGAAGTTCACATAGCCCATCGATTCGATCATCGACCCTGCGGTGGTTCCGGTGATGAAGCGCCCGACGATGCTCGCCGCCGCCGAGATCAGCGCATATTGCGCGGCGGTGTAACGCAGGTCGGTCAGCGCCGAGAAATAGGCGACTACGACCACACCACCCAGGCCGCTCGCGAAATTCTCGAATCCCATCGCGCCGGCCATCGCCAGGTTCGAATGGCCGATCGCGGCAAGTCCGGCAAAGCTGAAGTTCGACACCGCCATCAGGACCAGGGCGATCAGCACCGATCGCTTCATCCCGATTTTCGCATAGAGCGCGCCACCGACGAACACCCCGATCATCAGCGCGAAAAAGCCAAGGCCGACATCGTAAAATGCGATCTCGTCATTGCTGAAACCAAGGTCGTCGAACAACAGCCGCACGGTCAGCTGGCTCAGCGTATCGCCCAGCTTGTGGACAAGGATGAACAGCAGCACGACCAGCGCGCCCTCGCGGGTAAAGAACTGCGCGAACGGGCCCCAGATCGACTTGGCGACCTGGGCAAACCCTTTCCGCTCGGCCGGTTCGCGGTGGCGCTTGGGTTCGCCGACGATGATCCCGGCAATGGCGGCGGGCAGCGCGAACAGGCCGCACGCGATATACGCCGCCTCCCACCCCATCCGCGCCGCGATCACCAGCGCCAATGCGCCCGCGCCCGCCGATCCGATCCGCCAGCCATATTGCGACATGCCCGACCCGACGCCCAGCTGGCGCGGTTCGAGGATCTCGATACGGTATCCGTCGATGACGATGTCATAGGTCGCCCCGGCAATGCCGACCAGCACCGCCGCGATCACCATCGGCATGATGTTGGCAGCATCGGGTGGGGTCAGCGCGAGGTTGGTCACCGCCGCCATCACCAGCACCGCCGATACGATCAGCCACGACACGCGCTGCCCCAGCTTGCTCAGCACTGGAATGCGCACCCCGTCGACGACCCACGCCCACAGCCATTTGAGGTTATAGACCAGGATTGCGAGGGTGAACGCGGTGATCGTCGACTTGGTGATCCCCTCCTGCGCCAGCCGCGAGGTCAACGTCGCGCCAATCATCGCATAGGGAAAACCCGACGACAGGCCGAGCGCCAGCGCGGCGAGCGGCGCGGTCTCGAAATACGGGCGCACGCTGTCGGGCAGTTCCTCGCGCCACTTTGCGGGGGCGGCACTGCGCGCGGCGAAGAATGCGAGCGCGAGCAACCCGCACCCGACGAACATCCCCCATGCGGGCACCATCACCACGCCCAGCTCGCGCAGCGCCTTAGGCGGCGAGAACAAGGTGTAGATCGCGGCGATCAGCACCAGCGCGAGCGCGACGACACTGCCCGCGACCAGCATCGAAGCCCCGCCGCGCTTGCGCCAGGCGACGCTCAGGCCGAGCGCTGCCAGGATGATCAGCAGGGCGATGTTGAACGTCATCGACGGGGCGAGCGACACGCCCTCACCGCGCACCCCCATCGCCAGATCGATCCCGCGCCCGATCACCGGCTCGGCACCGGGCAAGGCGACCGACAGCCAGGGCAGCATCAGGCTCGCCAGCGCGCCGACCAGCGCGACCTGCGCGATCAGCATGCCGATACCGCTGCGATATTCCGTCCGATTCATCCCCGCCCCTTTGTCTGACGCGCGGACCCTAGCGGGAAAAACGCGGCTGCAAAGCCCGGCGAAGGATTATTGCGCGACGGGCTGGAACAACCGCAGGCCCGATGGAATGCGCTTCGGCATCCGCCCCTCGCTCAGCGCCTCGCAAATATCGATCGCGGCGACCAAATCGCGCTGCTTGTAAGGCTTCATCAGGCAGCCAAGGCCGACCGCTTCAACCTCGTCGGGATTGCGCCCGGTGACGATCAGCACCGGGATATTTTCCGCGCAGGCGGCATGGGCGACATCTTTGCCACTGCCATCGCGCAGACCCAGGTCGACCAGCACGATGTCGGGCTTCTCAACCGCAATGATATGCCCGATCGCCTCGCCCACCGAATCGGTCGTGGCGACGACGGTAAACCCTTCTTCCGACAGGAAATGTTCGGTGTCGAACGCCACCAATGGCTCGTCCTCCACGATCAGCACCCGAACGATCCGCCGCTTCTTCTTCCCGAACACCATGACCCACCCGAACGTTACGGTCCAACAACGCGTTAGGCGCCCTCCGGGTTCGCCCGCGCACAAGATTTTTGCGCGAAAGCCAAACCCGCTGTATCGCGCGCCAATGTCCCCTTCATCCCCCAATGAACCTGAACGGCAACCTGCCAGATCCGGCGAGCGTATCGCCAAGCTGCTTGCCCGTGCCGGAATCGCGTCGCGGCGAGAAATCGAACGCATGATCGCCGAGGGTCGCGTGGCGATCGACGGTCAGGTCCTGACCACCCCCGCAACGGTCCTGACCTCGCTCCACGGCGTCACCGTCGATGGCGAGACGGTCGCGGCGGCAACGCCTGCCCGGCTGTTCCGCTTCCACAAGCCCGCCGGTTTGCTGACCACCGAACGCGATCCTGCCGGTCGCCCGACCATCTACAGCCGCCTGCCCAATGGCCTTCCGCGCCTGATGCCCGTCGGCCGCCTCGATCTCGCGACCGAGGGGCTGTTACTGATGACCACCGACGGCGAATTGAAACGCCAGCTCGAACTCCCCGCCACCGGGGTTGAACGCAGCTACCGCGCCCGCGCTTACGGTCAGGTCAGCCAAGAGCAACTGGAAGAGCTGATGCTCGGGGTCGAAATTGAGGGCGTCCGCTACGGCTCGATCAACGCCAATCTCGAACGCCGCACCGGCGCGAATGTGTGGATCGAACTGACGCTGACCGAGGGCAAGAACCGCGAGGTCCGCCGCGTCCTCGAACATCTCGGCCTCAAGGTCAGCCGCCTGATCCGCACCCGCTATGGCCCGTTCGAACTCGGCGATATGCCCGTCGCGGCGGTGGACGAGATCCGCCAGCACGACCTGATCGTGTTCCGCAAGGCGCTGACCGGCCCCGGCGGCGGCAAGGCCGCGTCGAACCTGCAATTATCGGGCAAGTCCAAGGCAGTCGATGCCGATCCAGAAGCGGCACCGACAGAACCCGCCGCCACGCTCCCCGCCAACCGCGCCGAACGCCGCAAGGTTGGCGCGCAAACCAGCGAGCCCGAAGCCTACAAACCCGCGCGTCCGCAACGGCCCAAGGCCGAAAAGAAAGGCCCCGAGAAATTCGGCGTCGCCCAACGCCGCCGCCATCAGGCCGCGGCGGAAAGGCAAGCCAACCCGACCGCGTTCGGAGAAGGGCAAGGGGACCGGCACCGCGCGAAGCGGGGCGCCACGCCTGACGCGGCCGCGAAATCCCCCCGCCCCCCGCGTCAGGATTCGCCCCGCCGCCCCCCTCAACAGAAGGGCAAGCCATTCACCAAGCCGGTATCCGCGCGACATACCCAGCATGACGACGATGCCGGCCCGCTGCTCGACCGTCCGAAGCGCGCCTTCCGCCCCAATGATCGCCGCCCCGGCACCGCTGCGGGCCCCCGTCCGCCCGCTGGCAAGGGCGGCCCAGCCAAACGAGGCCCCCGCAAATGAGGATCATCGCCGGCACCTTTCGCGGCCGTCCGCTCGTCGCGCCCAAGGGCGAAGCCACCCGCCCCACCGCCGACCGCACGCGCGAGGCACTGTTCTCGATGCTCACCAGCCGCGTCGGCAGTTTCGAGGGGCTGGCCGTCGCCGACCTGTTCGCCGGCTCCGGCGCGCTCGGGCTTGAGGCGCTGTCGCGCGGCGCGGCCTCGTGCCTGTTCGTCGAACAGGACCGCGCTGCGCTCGACGCATTGCGGGCGAACGCCGACAAGCTCGGCATCCGCCCCGACATCCGCGCCGGATCGGTCCTGTCGCTCGGCCCAGCGGCCAAACCGCTCGACCTGATCATGATGGACCCGCCCTATGGCACCGGCGCAGGCGCGGTCGCACTCGACAAGCTCGCCCGCCTCGGCTGGACCAGCCCCGCAACCTGGATCAGCATCGAAACCGCCAAGGGCGAAAAGGTCGAGGTCGACGGCTTTGTAACCGATACGGAGCGGGTTCACGGCAAGGCGATGCTGACGATCTTGCGCCAGGCGACCTAGCGGCGCATACTGCGCAGATGGGAAAGCTCGACCCGATCTACTCGGAATTCGAAACCGAGGAAGAGGCGCAAGCCTATGACACCTGGTTTCGCGCACAGGTGGAGGCTGGACTTGCGTCGACTAAGCCACGCATCCCGCATGCAGAGGTGATGGCGAGGATCGACGCGATTATCGAAAAGCACCGGCGTGCGACGGCGGCTCCCCATCGGGAAGCCGCCGCCTGATCATCACGGAAGCATCCGCACGCCCGGCTCCCGGTCCCAATACCGCTTCGCCGCGGCCGCGATGAAGCCGTCCTCCAGACCCATCACACCGTCGTCGGGCTCCACACCCGCCTTGTCGAGCAAGGGCTGAGCTTCGTCACTCGCCGCGATCGCCTTCAAATGCGCGAACGCATCCATCACGAACTGCACCGCTGCGCCTTCCTTGAGCAGCATCGCGGTGCCTTCCTGCGACAACGCGATCACCACCGCGTCCGCCATCACCGACGGATAGCCCGCCAACTGCGCGTCCGCTTTCAGCAGCGACCCGTCCGACATTTTGGCGCCACCGACCTTGGGCGCGACGATCACCGCGCGCGCACCCGCACCCTCGATCGCCTTGGTCATCCTGGCGACCGCAGCGGCGTCGGAGCCGTCCGCGACCAAAATCGCGATCGACCGGCCGACAATATCCTGCGGCTCCAGCGGCCCGTCGATGATCCGCAACGCCGGCGACAGGTCGAAATCCTGCACCTCCGCCGCCGCCTTCGACGCAGCAGGCACCGGCATCCCGATCCCATCCGCTACGCGCTGCGCCAACTCAGGATCGACATTCACCAGATTGGCCACCGTCCGCACCCGGATATGCTCCAGCCCGACCTTGGACAGCTCGAACACCAGCGCGAAGGCGACATGCGCCTGCTCCGCCTCGGCCAGCGAGCGATAGAACATCCGCGCCTGGCTGTAGTGATCGGCAAAGCTCTCGGGCCGCAGCCGCAGCTTGTCGCCCTGCTCCTGCTCGGTATCGCGCCCGGGATGAGTCTCGAACCCCGTCACCGGGCATTCGCGCGGCCCGGCCACTTCGCCCGCCATGTCCAGGCTGTTCGGCTCGTAATTCGCGCGCCCCTTGGGCACGTTCATTTGCATCTGCCCGTCACGCTGGAAGTTCATCACCGGACATTTCGGCGCATTGATCGGCAGCTGATGGAAATTGGCCGTCCCCAGTCGGCTCTTCTGCGTATCGAGATACGAGAATAACCGCCCCTGCAGCAGCGGATCGTTGGTGAAGTCCAACCCCGGGACGATGTTCCCCGGGCAGAACGCAACCTGCTCGGTCTCGGCGAAGAAATTGTCGGGATAGCGATCCAGCACCATCCGCCCGATCGGGCGCACCGCCAGCACTTCCTCGGGAATGATCTTGGTCGGGTCGAGCACATCATAGGGCAGGCTGTCGGCGAACTCTTCGTCGAACGCCTGGATGCCCAATTCCCATTCGGGAAAATTGCCCATGTCGATCGCCTCGAACAGGTCGCGGCGATGGAAATCGGGATCGGCACCGGCGATCTTGACCGCTTCGTCCCAACAGGTCGATTGCACGCCCTGTTTGGGCTTCCAGTGGAATTTGACGAAGGTCGACTTGCCCTGTGCATTGACCATGCGGAAGGTGTGGACGCCAAACCCCTGCATCGTGCGCAGCGAGCGCGGGATCGTGCGGTCGCTCATCGCCCACATGATCATGTGCATCGATTCGGGCATCAGGCTGATGAAGTCCCAAAACGTATCATGCGCGGACGCCGCCTGCGGATATCCGCGATCCGCCTCCATCTTCACCGAGTGGACGAGGTCGGGGAATTTGATCGCATCCTGGATGAAGAACACCGGGATGTTGTTGCCGACCAGGTCCCAATTGCCCTCTTCGGTATAGAATTTGACCGCGAACCCACGCACGTCGCGCGGCGTATCGACCGACCCTGCGCCGCCCGCCACGGTCGAAAAGCGCGTGAACACCGGCGTCTTCTTGCCCTTCGCACTGAACAGTCCGGCTTTGGTCAGGTCGGACAAATCCTCATAGCTTTCGAAATAGCCATGCGCCGCCGACCCGCGCGCATGCACGATCCGCTCGGGAATCCGCTCATGGTCGAAGTGAAAAATCTTCTCGCGCAGCACGAAATCTTCGAGCAGCACCGGCCCGCGCGCGCCCGCTTTCAGCTGGTTCTGATTGTCCGACACGCGAATGCCCTGATTGGTGGTCAGGTGATCGGCGCCTTCATGGTCGCCCTTGGCCGGAATGCGCTGATGCGTTTCGCCACCGTTGCCGAAGTCGGTGTCGAACTGTGTTTCGTCTGCCATGTGGGAAGCCCCTTGTGATGTCTTCCCCGCTCAACGGGCAGCATCGGGCAAGGGTCCACCGACTAACGTGGATCAGTGCGATTACGCGGCGTCGCGCCCCTTCAGCGCGAGCAGGGCGATCAAGCTCAGCACCGCCGCACCGCTCAGATACCAGCCGACCGGCGCCAGCCCCGCGTCCATCGCCAGCTTCTGCGCGATCACCGGGGTCAGCCCGCCGCCGATCACCCCCGCGACGTTGAACGCCATCGACACACCGGTATAGCGTACCCGCGCCGGAAACAGATCGGTCAGCCACGCGCTCAGCGGTCCATAGACAAACCCCATCGCGAACAGCAGCAGCGCGAGGAACGCGAACACCCCGCCCAGCCCGGCGGCCATCAGCGGCGCGATCACGAAGCCCGTCAGCGCGACCATCACGCATCCCCCAGCCAGCACCCGCCGCGGATCCCAGCGCGCGTCGGCCGCCCATGCGGCAAGGTAGATGCCCGCCGCCATGAACAGGATCGCGACCAACTGCACGCCCAGGAAATCCTGCATCGGATAGCCCAACGTCTTGGTCCCCCAGCCGAGCAGGAACGCGGTCGCGATATAATAGGTCGCGAAACAGCACACCGCGCCCAGCGTCCCGCCGATCAGTACGGCGCCGTGCCGCCCGACGACTTCGCCCAGCGGAACCTTGGCCGGCGGTGCTTCGGCGAGCGAAGCTCTGAACTCTGGCGTCTCGCCCAGCTTCAACCGCACCCACAGCCCGACCAGCACCAATGCCGCCGACAGCGCGAACGGAATGCGCCAGCCCCAGTCGGCGAACTCAGCCGGGCTCATCCAGCTGAGCAGCATCAGGAACAGGCCATTCGCGGCGATGAAACCTGCCGGCGCTCCCATTTGCGGCGCGCTGCCGAACCGCGCGCGCCATCCCGGCGGCGCATTTTCGACCGCCAGCAATGCCGCCCCGCCCCATTCGCCGCCCAGACCAAAGCCCTGCCCGAAACGCAGCACGCACAGCGCCAACGGTGCGACGATCCCCGCCATCTCATAAGTCGGAAGGAACGCGACCAACGTCGTCGACAGCCCCATGGTCAGCAGCGACGCGACCAACGTCGCCTTGCGCCCGATCCGGTCGCCGTAATGGCCGAACACCGCCGCACCCAGCGGTCGCGCAAAGAACGCAACGCCCAGCGTGGCAAAGCTCAGCATCTGCTGAACCCCGGCATCGCTCTTGGGAAAGAAGATCTGCCCGAACACCAATGCCGCAGCGGTCGCGTAGATATAGAAATCGTAGAACTCGATCCCCGTCCCCACGAAACTCGCCCACAGCGCGCGCCGTCGCCGCGTCCGGTCAGCGTCCATCGATGCCCTCCCAGTGCAAGCGCCCCCCGGCGCCACCTACTTCTTCACGTCCTCATAACAGGTCGTGCGCGTCACCTGCACCACCTTGCCGTCCTTGTCCTTGATCTCTTTGCGCCCCTCGACGCATGGCTTCTGCTCGGGCTGCGTCTCGAACCCGCCCATACGCCACCCGACATACAGCCCCACCAGCGCCAGCGCCGCGATCAGCACCAGCCTGCGGCGGTCGAACCGTTTGCGATATTTCTCGAACATCGCGCATCCCTGCCTCAAGCGATGGCGCTGCGCAACGCGTCCGTTCGCGCTCCGGCCGGGTTAGAGGAAATCCTCCAGCGTCAGCGCGACCGAACGGCTCGCCCCGTCGCGCTCGACCGTCAGCGGCAGCACGGTCCCCACCGGCCCCGATGTCTCGCGGATCAGCCGCTCGAACGGCATCCCCGACAGCTGGTCGCCCGCCTTGATCCCCGCCTTTTCCGCAGGGCTCCCCGCACCAACCACGCCAACCACCGTCCCCCGCCCCGCGCGATCGAGCCACATCCCGGCGCGGTTATAACGCGCCGGCTGCGCAGCCTGGCGATTGCGGGTCAGCAGCACCGCGCCATCGCGGTTGCTCGTCGCGATGTTGAACTGGCGCAGGATCGGCAGGCCGATAATCCCGGTGTCGAACTCGTCCCAATCGGGTTTGTCGCGCATCTGGATCACCGGCCGCGCGATCGTCGCACCGGCCAGTTCGAGCCGATCGGGCCGGATCACGCGCGTCTCGCCGCGTGGCGCCGCCGGGGTCCAGCGCGGCGAATCCCACAGCCCCGCCGCCTCGGCGGTCTTGCGATAGATCCGCATGACGGTTGGCATGCCGGTATCAAGCCCGAAGCGAAAGCTGCGCCCGTTGAGCGCCGCATCGGCGAACAGGAAGCGCTTGTCCGCCGTCGCGCCCTTCTGAACGATCGCCTTCTCAAACCGCGTCGCGCCCGCAAGCGTCGGCAAACCGCCCTCATAGGCGCGCCACAGCCCCGCATCGAAATCAAGCTCACCATCGGCCAGCGTCAGCACCCAGGCCGGAAGCGACCCGATCGCGCCATCGCCCAGATCGCGGTCAATCCCGGCCAGTTCGAGCGTCTCGAGCCGCACCCGCCCGCCCAGCATCACGTCCTTCGCCTGAAACACCGGATAGTCGGTATGCCCCCAGGCCAGCCTCAGCCGCTTGCTGCCGATCTTCTTCAGGCCCATCGTTTCGGCGATCCCGGTGTTGATCAGCCCCATCTGCCCCCCGGTATCGAGCGCCAGCAGGAACGCGCGGTCCCCGCCGAACAACGCCTCGACCAGCACCCGGTCTTCGGTCAGCCGAATCGGCACGCTGTACGACGTCGCCGCCGCTACACGCGTCGCGCCGCTCAGCGCCGCCGCAGCCGCCCCGATTAACAATGGCCGTCGTCCGATGTTCATTGCCGATCTCCTTGAGGACACACGATAAAGTGTCTCGCAGCTTGATGACGATAGCAAGACGGCAATCGCGCTTGCCCCGACTCGCCGCGTTCCCTACCTGTTCACAATGTCCGTACCTCAGCCTTCCGCCGACGATCCCCCCTATCTGCGCGGCCTCAATGCGCCACAGCGTGAAGCCGTGCTCACCGTCGACGGCCCCGTGCTCGTCCTCGCCGGCGCCGGAACGGGCAAGACCGCCGCGCTCACCGCGCGCCTCGCGCACCTGCTCTGGACCCGCCGCGCCTATCCGTCGGAGATCCTGAGCGTCACCTTCACCAACAAGGCGGCGCGCGAGATGCGTGAACGCGTCCGCAACCATGTCGGCGACGCGGTTGAGGGGATGCCGTGGCTCGGCACGTTCCACGCGATCGGCGCGAAGATGCTGCGCCGCCACGCCGAACTGGTTGGGCTGCAAAGCAACTTCACCATCCTCGACACCGACGACCAGCTCCGCCTGATCAAGCAGTTGATCGTCGCCAACGACCTCGACGAAAAGCGCTGGCCCGCGCGCCAGCTCGGCGGCCTGATCGACGGGTGGAAGAACAAGGGCCTGACCCCCGCGATGCTCGACGCGGGTGAGTCCGAGCATTTCGCCAACGGCAGGGGCCAGGCGCTCTACCAGCAGTACCAGGACCGCCTGCGCGCGCTCAACGCGTGCGACTTTGGCGACCTGCTGCTGCACATGCTCACCATATTGCGCACCCACCGCGACGTGCTCGCGCAGTACCAACAGCGCTTCCGCTACATCATGGTGGACGAGTATCAGGACACCAACAGCGTCCAGTATCTCTGGCTCCGCCTGCTGGCGCAGGAGCGCAAGAACATCTGCTGCGTCGGCGACGACGATCAGTCGATCTACAGCTGGCGCGGCGCGCAGGTCGAAAACATCCTGAAGTTCGAAAAGGACTTCCCCGGCGCGAAAGTCATCCGCCTCGAACAGAATTACCGCTCCACCCCCCACATCCTCGCCGCCGCCGGCGCGGTGATCGCCAACAACTCCGGCCGCCTCGGCAAGGAACTCTGGACCGAAATCGACGAGGGCGAAAAGGTCCGCGTCATCGGCGTATGGGACGGCCCCGAAGAAGCCCGCCGCGTCAGTGAGGAGATCGAATCCGCCCGCATCCGCACGGGCAAGAGCCTCGACGATTTCGCCATCCTCGTCCGCGCCCAGCACCAGACGCGCGAGTTCGAAGACCGCTTCATCGCCACCGGCCTGCCCTATCGCATCGTCGGCGGCTTCCGCTTCTATGAACGCGCCGAAATCCGCGACGCGCTCGCCTATCTCCGCCTCGTCCAGCAGCCCTCCGACGACCTCGCCTTCGAACGCATCGTCAACGTGCCCAAGCGGGGTCTCGGCGACAAGGCGATCGCCAAGATCCACATGCTCGCCCGTGCCGAGGGCATCCCGCTGCTCGTTGCCGCCGCACGCATCCTCGACACCGATGAACTCACCCCGCAGGCCCGCCGCGCGCTCGGCAGCTTCGTCGGCGACGTCGCCCGCTGGAGCCTGATGCTCCGCGCCCCCGTCCCCGATGGCGAGGCAATGCCCGAAACCCGCATCGGCCACCTTCCCCACACCGAACTCGCCCAGATCATCCTCGACGAAAGCGGCTACACCGCGATGTGGCAGGCGGACCGCACCGCCGAAGCCGCCGGCCGCCTCGAAAACCTCTCCGAACTCGTCCGCGCGATGGAGGAATATGAAACGCTAGGCGCGTTCCTCGAACACGTCTCGCTCGTCATGGACAATGACGCCAGCGCCGACGAGCCCAAGGTCACGATCATGACCATCCACGCCGCCAAGGGCCTGGAATATGACACCGTCTTCCTCGTCGGATGGGAAGAAGGCGTCTTCCCCAGCCAGCGCTCGCTCGACGAAGGCGGCCTCGCCAGCCTCGAGGAGGAACGCCGCCTCGCCTATGTCGCGATCACCCGCGCCCGCCGCCTCGCCACCATCTTCCACGCCTCCAACCGCCGCATCTACGGCCAATGGACCAGCAGCATCCCCAGCCGCTTCGTCGGCGAACTGCCCAAGGCGCATATCGAGGAGGAGAGCACCATGACCGGCGGCGCGTCGCTATGGCGCGCCAACTGGAGCGAGCACGCCGACCCCTTCGCCCATGTAGGGAGAGGCACCGGCCGCGGCCCCGGCTGGCAACGCGCCGCCGCCCCTTCTTCGTCCTTCACCACCGCCCCCAAGCGCGTGGTCGAAAACCGCGGCAGCGCGGTGAGCCTCGGCAACAAGGGCCGCGACGACCTCTCGCTCGGCATGCGCGTCTTCCACCAGAAGTTCGGCTATGGCGAGATCGTGGAGATCGAAGGCAACAAGCTGGAGATCGAGTTTGAGACGAGCGGGCGGAAACGGGTGATGGATAGTTTTGTGACCATCGATGCCTGAAAAAAAAATGCCCCTCCTCTTCAGGGGAGGGGTTGGGGTGGAGGAGTCATGGCAACGCGAAGCGCGCTAATCACCCTGCAACATCCCCGCCAAATCCTGCCCGGCATAGGCAATGGTCAGGATCACCACATCGTCACCAGACACCACATAACCAATCGTCGCGCGCCGCCGAAACGGGATGGTCCGCAATCCGGGCCGAAGATCGTCGCGCGGCGTCCCGCGATGCGCGAACTCCGCCAGCGTCAGGCATCGATCGATCAGATCGTTTGTAAGGAGATCGGCGACCTCCGCCGAAGCCTCCTGCGTCACATAGACCCGCAGCGCATCCAGTTGCCGCCAAACGCGCGGCGCGAACACGACGCGGTATCGCTTCATCCGCGCGGGCGCCGCGCGTCCGCCAGCTTCCGTCGCACCTCATCGACCGTCATCACAGCACCGGGATCGGCCTTCCACGCGTCATAGGCGGCGGCCAGTTCCTCCCGCTCCCACGCCACCCGCGCGGGATCGTGGTCGCGCGTCGCCAGTGCGCGAAGGCTCTCTTCCACGACTTCACTCACACTCGCATACTCCCCCGCACTGACCCGCGCCTCAACGGCGTCGGCCAGATCTTCGGGTAGATCGATATCAAGGCGGCGGGTGGATTCCATCGGATGACCTCTGGCGCTATTCCGGGAGGATATGCTCGAAGGGGACGCGGTTCAAGCGCGCCAACCACAACGATCTTCTTCCCCCTCTCTCCGCTTGCGGGGAGAGGGGCTTATCCAAACAGGGGAACGCCAAAAAATGAGAGACCCCACCCTCCTCGCCCGCGCCCGCCACATGCGCCAGAACCCGACCCCGCCCGAAGCGCATCTCTGGTATCATCTCCGCGCCAAACGCTTCGAAGCCACCAAATTCCGCTTCCAGACTGTCCAGGGACCCTACATCGTCGACTTCACCAGCCGCACCGCAATGCTCGCCATCGAAGTCGACGGCGACACCCACGCGACCCAACACGCCTACGACGCCACCCGCACAAGCTACCTCGAAAGCGAAGGCTCCCACGTCCTGCGCTTCACCAACAGCGACGTGATGACCAACCTCGACGCCGTCCTGACGACAATCGCCAACGCGATCAGCGAAAAGCGGAAATAGCCCCCCTTCTTCTCCCTCTCTCCGCTTGCGGGGAGAGGGCCGGGGAGAGGGGCCTGTCCAACCAGGAAAACGCCAAAGCACAAGAGACCCCACCCGGAGGCAAGGAACCTATCCAAACCCGACAACGCCCAGAACCAAACCAGCCCCCTCTCCCGGCGCCGCTCCGCGCGCCACCCTCTCCCCGCAAGCGGAGAGAGGGTAAGATCGCCGCGTCAAAGGCGGCGGAGGGATTTCATCGGGGTAGCGTCTGGCGCGATGGGGGATGGTATGTCGGAAGGCGGCTGGTTCAAACGAACTCGACTCCCGCTGCCGCTATGGTTTCAGACTGGGCAGTCGCCAGCGGTCAGCAGCCTTTTGAAACCGAAAAGAACAAACCAAAAACAAACCCCTTTCCTACAAGCCCCATCCCAGCACATAAACTGGTGGATGAACGACTCACTCACCCCGCCCGCCGCGTCTAACGAGGACGAAGCCATCCTCGCCTTCACGCCCGCCCCCACCTGTGGCCGCGCCGATGGCTGGACCGCGCGCCGCCAAACAGACTTCATCCACGCGCTCGCGGTCATGGGCACCGTCACCCGCGCCTGCAAAGCGGTCGGGATGAGCCGCCAGACCGCCTATAAATTGCGCGAGCGGCCTGAGGCGGCCGACTTCGCCCGAGCATGGGATGCGGCGCTGATGATGGGTTATGACCGCATGTTCAGTATGGCGATGGACCGCGCGCTCAACGGCGTCACCCGTCCGCGCTATTATCGCGGGCGTCAGATCGGTACGATCACCCGCCCCGATTTCCGCATGGCGATGGCGGCACTGGCCGAGCCTCCCGAACCGCCGCAGCGTCGTCCGAAGCTGACAGAATGAAGCGCGTTGCGCGGAACTTCGTCAGTTTCCCGCCGCCCCCGCGCCCCGCTCCACCCGCACCGCGCCAACCGCCCACAGCGCCCACGCGATCAGCAACGGCTGCGCCAGCAACCGCGGCACATGGTACCAGGCGGACAGCCCCGTCCCACTCCCGCCCAGCCACGCCAGGTCGATCATCGCGTGCTTCACGTTGGCCGGCCACACGCACAGCGCGTACAGCGCGAGCGCCCAGCCCGCCGCCAGCCGCCACTTGCGGGTCATCAGCGCGGCGACACAGATCAGTTCGGCCGCGCCGGTGGTCAGCACCACCTCACGCGCATCCCATGGCACCCATGCCGGCACGATCCGCATCATCGCGTCGGTGAACAGGAAATGCGCCACGCCAGCCGCCGCATAAAACAGCGCCAGCGCCCACCGCCCAATCCGCCGCGCCCGCGTCTCCGGCACATCGGGGCGCGGGTCATCCATCCGGGCTACAGCGAAGCCGCCGCCGCGATGATCGGCACGAACTTCTCGGCGGTCAGGCTGGCACCACCGACCAGCGCGCCGTCGACATTATCGACCGCCAGGATGCTCGCCGAATTCGCGCCCGTAACCGATCCGCCATACAGGATCCGGATCGCCTCGGCCTTCTCCGCGCCGACCATCATGCCCAACTTGGCGCGGGCGATGGCGTGGATCAGCTCGATTTCCTCCAGCGTCGGGGTGCGCCCGGTGCCGATCGCCCAGCGCGGTTCATATGCCAGCGTGAACCAGCTGCCATCGGCATCCTCGGGTACCGATTTCTCGATCTGCGCCTGCACCACACGCTCGGCGCGACCGGCATTGCGCTCCGCCTCGGTCTCACCGACGCACAGGATGACGTTCAGGCCATGGCGATGCGCCGCCGCTGCCTTGGCCCAGGCGTCGTGGCTGGTCTCGTTCTGGTCCGCCCGCCGCTCGCTATGCCCGACGATGGTCAGCGTGGCGCCGGCATCCTTCAGCATGGGAGCAGAGATACATCCGGTATGCGCGCCGCTGTCATTCTCATGGCAATCCTGCCCGCCGATCGGCATCCCGCCCGCGACCGCAACCGCCGGAGCGATCAGCGTCGCCGGGGGGCACAAAGCGACATCGACGCCGGGATTGGCGGCCGCCGCTTCGGCAATCGCCACGACTTCGCCGAGCGAATCGGTGACGCCGTTCATCTTCCAATTGCCCGCCACCAGCTTGCGCCGCATCCCGCTTCCCCGTCCTGTCCACTATTGGACAATCGCGATAGGCCGCACCGACCAGCCGCACAAGCACCTTGCCCACCCCCACTACCGTTGTCGCTTGATGCCCGTCCCCACCGCCCCTAAAGCGACCTCAATCCATCCCTCTTCAGCGGGTATCCATGCTCACCAACCTCCGGCGCGCCATCTTCTCGACCCCCGGCAAGATCATCGCCCTGATCATCCTCGTCATCATCGCCGTCGCATTCGGCATGGGCGACATCACCGGTGTCGGCGGCGGCGTATCGTCCAGCAGCGCGTTGGTTCAGGTCGGCGACAAAAAGCTGACCGAGCAGGAGCTTCAGGACCGCCTCCGCAACGCGCTGGAGCGGGTGCGCCAGCAACAGCCGATGCTGGATATGGCCCAGTTCGTCCGCACCGGCGGGTTCGATCAGGTGCTGAACCAGGTCATCGACGGCATGGCGCTCGAGGAATATGCCGCCCAGCAGGGCATGGCCGTCTCGCCCGCCGCGATCGATGGCCAGATCGCATCGATCCCCGCCTTTCAGGGCTTCGACGGGAAGTTCAGCCAGCAGCGCTTCGACCAGCTTCTGGCCGAACAGCGCCTGACCGCCGAACAGGTGCGCAGCGACATCCGCCGCGAAACGCTGGTCCAGTGGCTGATGGCCCCGATCGCCAACCCCGGCCCGGTCCCGGCCGAGCTGGCGACCCCCTATGCCTCGCTGATGCTGGAGCGGCGCAAGGGTTCGGTCGGCTATATCCCGATCGGCGCGATTGCCCCCGGCGCTCAGCCGACCGATGCCGAGATCCAGGCTTATTACACCAAGAATTCGGGCCGCTACACGCTGCCCGAGCGCCGCGTGGTCCGCTACGCCGTCGTCACCCCGGCTCAGTTCGAGGCTGGCGCCAAGGCGACCGACGCGGAAATCGCGGCCGAGTACAAGAAGAACGCCGCGCAATATGCCGCGACCACCCGCCGCAATCTGGCGCAGATCATCGTCGCGAACGAAGCTGCCGCCAAGGGCATCGCGGCAAAGGTGAATGCCGGCACGTCGATGGCCGACGCCGCCAAGGCCGCTGGCCTTCAGGCATCGACGCTGCAGAATGCCGAGAAGGCGGCCTTTGCCCGCGCCAGCAGCACCGCGATCGCCGACGCCGCCTTTGCCGGTGCGCAGGGCGCAGTCGTCGGCCCGCTCCGCTCGCCGCTCGGCTGGCACATCGTCAAAGTCGAGAGCATCGAACAGGTCGCCGGCAAGTCGCTGGATCAGGTCCGCGCCGAACTCGCCGACACGATCGCCAAGAGCAAGCTCGCCACCGCGCTCGCCGATCTGCGCGCCAAGATCGACGGCGAGATTGCCGGGAATTCGACCTTTGACGAACTGGTTGCCGGCTCGAAGCTCAAGGCGGAAACCAGCGCTCCGCTGTTCCCCGATGGTCGCGCCGCGCTCGCCGGTGACACCGCGCCCGACCCCACGCTGGCGCAGATCGCTCAGGCTGGCTTCTCGATGGAGGCAACCGACGATCCCCAGCTGATCCCGCTGGGTGGCGAAGGCGCCTTTGCTTTGGTCAAGACCGACCGGATCATCGCCGCCGCGCCGCGCCCGCTCGCCGAAATCCGCCCCGGCGTCGCCGAGGATCTGGTCCGCAGCCGTCAGCTCGACGGCGCACGCAAGGCCGCCAACGCGATCCTCGCCAAGCTGAACAAGGGCATGCCGATCGCTCAGGCGATGAAGGAAAGCGGCCTCAACCTGCCCGCGATCCAGCCGCTCGACGCCTCGCGCGGCCAGCTTGCCCAGATGGGCGACCAGCTGCCCCCGCCGGTCCGCCTGATGTTCAGCATGGCCGAAAAGAAGGCCAAGACCATCCCCGCGCCCGAGCAGGGCGGTTACTGGATCGTCCAGCTCGACGACATCGAGGAAGGCAATGCCAAGGGCAACGCCGACCTGATCGGCCAGACCCGCGGCCAGCTGGCTCAGCTGATCGGCAATGAACATGTCGAACAGTTCGCCGCCGCCGCCCGCAAGGCAGTGAAGGTCAAGCGCAACGAAGCCGCCATCGCCGCGCTCAAGGCACAGCTGAGCGGCCAGGCGACGGGCGGCAATTGATAGCGATGCGCGGGGGGATTGAAGGGGTCGATGCCGCCCGCGCGGCGCTTGCCGCTGGCCGGCCTGCGCTGATCTGGCGGCGACAGCTGGCGGATACCGACACCCCGGTCGCCGCCGCGCTCAAGCTCATCGAGCCGGGCCGCGGCGATTTCCTGCTGGAATCGGTTGAAGGCGGCGCGGTTCGCGGTCGCCACAGCATGATCGGCCTCGCCCCCGACCTCGTCTTCCGCGCCGATGGCGAAGCGGCCGAGGTAAACGCGCACTGGCTCACCGACCGCGACGCCTTCGCCCCGGCGGATGCGCCGACGCTGGATGCGTTCCGGGCGCTGGTCCAATCGTGCCGCATCGATGTCCCGGCCGAACTGCCGAGGGCGCTGGCCTGTCTGGTCGGCTATTTCGGCTATGAGACGATTGGGCTGGTCGAAACCCTGCCCCGCGCCGCGAACGACGCGCTAGGCCTTCCCGACATGATCTTCGTTCGCCCGACGGTGATCCTGATCTTCGACCGGCTGGCGGATTCGCTGTTCGTCGTCGCGCCGGTCTGGCCCGATACGGCGCGCGATCCGGAGCAGCAGATCGAAGCCGCCGCCGAGCGGATCGAGGCAACCGCCGCGCGCCTGTCCGCCGCCCCGCTCCCGCCGCGCGCCACGGCCGACCTGACCGATGTGGTGCCGCAGCCGGTGGTGCCCGCGGCTGACTATGCGGCGATGGTCACCCGCGCCAAGGACTACATCACCGCCGGCGACATCTTCCAGGTGGTCCTCGCCCAGCGCTTCACTGCGCCCTTCGCCCTGCCCCCGATCGAGCTGTACCGCGCGCTGCGCCGGGTGAACCCGTCGCCCTTCCTCTATTTCCTCGACCTGCCCGGCTTTGCGCTGACCGGATCGAGCCCGGAAATCCTCGTCCGCGTCCGCGACGACGAAGTGACGATCCGCCCGATCGCCGGCACCCGCCCCCGCGGCAAGGATGCCGCCGAAGACGTGGCCAACCGCGACAGCCTGCTCGCCGACGCCAAGGAACGCGCCGAGCATCTGATGCTGCTCGACCTCGGCCGCAACGATGTCGGTCGGGTCGCAGAGGCCGGATCGGTAAACGTCACCGACAGCTATACCGTCGAATTCTACAGCCATGTCATGCACATCGTGTCGAACGTGGTGGGCAAGCTGCGCCCCGATGCCGACGCGCTCGACGCGCTATTCGCGGGCTTCCCCGCCGGAACCGTCAGCGGCGCGCCAAAGGTCCGCGCCTGCGAGATTATCGCCGAACTCGAACGCGACCAGCGCGGCCCCTATGCCGGCGGCGTCGGCTATTTCTCACCCGACGGATCGATGGACAGCTGCATCGTCCTGCGCACGGCGATCGTGAAGGACGGGACGATGCACGTCACCGCCGGCGCGGGCATCGTCGCCGACAGCGACCCGGTCTATGAACAGCGTGAATGCGAGGCAAAGGCCGGCGCACTGTTCGCCGCCGCACGCGAAGCGGTGAGCCGAGCAGCCGAGCCCGGCTTCGGCCAGTAACTAATCGTCGAGTTCGGAGCCGCGCGGCATCGCCGCTTCCTCGTCCTTCTTCGCCTTCATCTCGGCCTTCCACTGCTGCAGCATCCGGATCGTGCAGCCGCTCTGGCCATAGCTGCCGATCGGGCTGCAACTGCCGGGCAGCGTCGCGCGGTTGACCTCATCGACCAGTTCGGCGCGACGCACCCAACTCGTCCCCTCCGGCCCCGGCTCGGTCTTTCGCAGCGCCTTGGGAATGCGGAACGGCGAGTCACCGGGCCTGGCGCAGATCACGACCTCGTCCGGCCCGTCGGGCTTCGGGCATGCTTCCTCGCCATAGAGCAGCACGCTGCGAACCCGCTGTGGCGGTGCGCTGCTGTCTGCGCTCTCCCCTTCCTGCGCCAGCACGGGGGAAGCGGCCAGCAACGCGATCAGGAAGGGACGGATCATACAGGTCTCCACGGCTACATCCCGTCTATCGCATGCCGCCCGATTAAGCTTCGCTGAACCGCAGTGCACAGCGGCAACATCATTTACCCCGGCCGGGTGAAATTCGCGCTTGCATTCATTTACCCAGCGCGGGTAAGGCCGCGCCATGACGACGTTAGCTGGATCCAAAATTCGCCGCTTCCGTGAGGAACGCTCCATGTCCCGCGCCGCATTCGGCGCGTGGTTCGACACGCCCGGATCGACCGTGCAGGGCTGGGAAGAGGACGGAAAGCGCGCGTCCCCGGCAGTTCTCAATCAGATCGCGGCGAATGGTATCGCGCATCATCAGGACTGGTACGTCCATGTCCGCAATTTGGAGCAGGCGATGGACTGGACCCCCGATAGCTGGACCCGCGCCGAAGCACGGCAGCTGCCGATTTACCCCGACAGCGCCGCAGTCACGGCTGCGACCGATACGCTGTCCAATTTCCCCCCGCTGGTGTTCGCAGGCGAGGCGCGCGCGCTGACGCAGGAACTGGCCCGCGTATCGCGCGGCGAGGCGTTCCTGTTGCAGGGCGGCGACTGCGCCGAGAGCTTCGCTGAATTCCACCCGAACAACATCCGCGACACGTTCCGCGTGATCCTTCAGATGGCCGTGGTGCTGACCTTCGCCTCGAAGCTGCCGACGGTGAAGCTGGGCCGTATGGCCGGACAGTTCGCGAAGCCGCGCTCCGCGGATACCGAGACGATCGACGGCGTTGAGCTGCCCAGCTATCGCGGCGACAACGTCAACGACATCGCCTTCACCCCCGAAGCGCGCATCCCCGATCCGCAGCGGATGATCCGCGGCTACACCCAGTCGGCGGCGACGCTGAACCTGCTGCGTGCCTTCGCCAGCGGCGGTTACGCCAATCTGCATCAGGTCCACAAATGGACGCTCGACTTCATGGGCCGCAGCCCATGGGCCGACAAGTTCGCCAACGTCGCCGACCGCATCGGCGAGTCGCTCGACTTCATGGAAGCGTGCGGGATCAACCCCGAGACCGTCCCGCAGCTCAAGCGGACCGATTTCTACACCAGCCACGAAGCGCTGCTGCTCCCTTATGAGCAGGCGCTGACCCGGCAGGACAGCCTGACCGGCGACTGGTACGATACCAGCGCGCACTTCCTGTGGATCGGCGACCGCACCCGCTTTGACGGGTCGGCGCATGTCGAATTCCTGCGCGGGATCGGCAACCCGATCGGAATGAAGTGCGGGCCGAGCCTTGAGCCCGACGCGCTGCTGCGCATGCTCGACACGCTCAACCCGACGCGCACCCCAGGCCGGATGACACTGATCACCCGCTATGGCCATGATAAGATCGAGGATGGACTGCCCAAGCTGGTCCGCGCGGTGAAGCGCGAGGGGCATCCGGTGGTGTGGAGCTGCGACCCGATGCACGGCAACGTCATCAAGGCCGCGAACGGCTACAAGACCCGCCCGTTCGATCGCATCCTTGCCGAAGTACGCGGCTTCTTCGCCGTCCACCGCGCCGAGGGCACCTATGCAGGCGGCATCCATGCCGAAATGACCGGACAGAATGTCACCGAATGCACCGGCGGCATGATCGACGTCAGCGAACACGACCTCGCCGACCGCTACCACACCCATTGCGACCCACGCCTGAACGCGGGTCAGAGCATCGAACTCGCTTTCCTGCTCGCCGAAATGCTCAACGAGGAAATGGCGGAGCGGCGCAAGGCGGCGTGAGACCGGCCTATTGCCAATTCCCCAGCAGCACGAAGGGCGCCCAGTAGAACGGATGTGCATAGCCGGTGACCGCCGGGCCGGTCGGCCCGCCCGGCGCCGCGCGGCCCTTGCCGCGATCGGCTCCGGTGGCGCCCTGCGCGGTCATCAACGCGATCTGTGCCTGGCGCAGCGCCTCGGCCTTGCTCGTCCCGCCCTTGGAATGGATCGCGTAGAAACGCTGCATCAGCACGGCAGTGGATTCATCTGCCACCGACCACAATGAGGCCAGCACGGCGGACGCCCCCGCCTTTTGCGCCAGTTCGGCGAGGCTCGCATCGACTTCCGACCCGTTCTGGTTGCCCCCCGGCACGCCGGTCTGGCAAGCCGAGAGCGCGAGCAGATCGACGTCGATCGCCGTGAAGCTGCCATCCTTGATGAACTCAGTCAGCGGCAGTTCCTTGCCCGTGCCGAGCAGCAGGAACGATTTGTCGGCGCTGGTCGGGTCGAGCGCGAAGTGCGAGGCGATATGGATCACGCGATAGCCCCCGGCCATCGCCGCCCCGAGCGCTGCCCGGTCGAACGCGCCGTCGAGGCTGACCACGCCGGGGAACACCCCGGTAGCTGCACCTTCGGCACGGACAATCCCCGACAGTTCAGCCGGAACCGCGGGCAATGGGCTCAGCCCCGCACCGCCCTGGCTCGCCCCGAGCGCGGCCACGCGCCATTCGGTCGCGTCCGATGGCCCCGTCTGGACCTCGTCGATCGATCGAAACGCGCTGAAGGCATAGCGCTCGGCAAGCCACTGCTTGCCATCATGGAGCGCCGCCATCGGCAGATAGCGCAGCGCATCGTCGAGCGACTGCATCACCTGCCGGATTCCCGCCGCACGCAGCGCCCGGTCCACCGGCTCGAACACCGACTGGTACAGCTTCGAGGCTGGGTCGGTAATGAACACCGCCTTGTCGCTGATCGCCTGGCGGTACAGGCCGATATCCTTGCGCATCGCGGTGATCTCGATCGGCACGACGACCGATTTCTGGTAGTTGGCGGTGGTGATCAGCCAGTGGATTCGGTCAGGCAACACCACCGCGTGCAGCGCCGCGACATCCTTGCCCAACCGCCGCACGGTGGAAATGAGCCGCGGCTGGATCGCGGCAACGCGATCCGCCTTCGCCTCCTGATCCGGGGTCATCGCGGCATCGAGCCCGGCGACGACATTGGCCAGATCGCCCAGTTCGCCGCGAAACGCGGTCTGCGCCGCCCCCAGCGCAGTCGTCGCGGCCGCCAGTTCCTGCTGTTGCTCGGCGGTCAGCGCACCCTGCCGCTGCAACGTGACCAGCCGGTCGCGCGCCGCCCCCGCCTGTGCCAGCGCTGCGGTTGCGGCATCGAACGCGGCGATGCTCTGCGTCTGCTTCGCATCGAGCGGCATCTGGTCGAACGCCTCGCCCTCACGCCGTTTGTCGCGGGTGTAGTTGTAGCTTTCGAAATCCTTGAGCATCGCGAGCACATGCTCGGCCTCGCCGAACCGCCCCATCTCCATGAAGATGCCGGCGAGGTAGCGGTAGCGGTCCTGATGCACGCGGATGAAGCATTCGCGGATCGACGGATCGAGGTCGGAGATCCGCTTGCGCGCGTCCTGCAACTTGTTGACCGCGACCTTGGCAAAGAACAACGCCGCCTCGCGCCGCCCGCCGCCACCGGCCTCTTTCGCAGCGCTCGACCAGTGGCAGGAGCTTTCGATCAACGCGAAGTAATTGTCGCGGCTCCCGAAACGGTTGGTCAGCGCCGCTTCCTTGATCGCCAGCGACCGGACCTTGGTCGCGAGATACTGGTCCATCTTGCCGTAGAGGAGGTAATGTTCCTCAAGGCTGCGGAACCCTTCGAACACCGCGAATTCCGACCCATTCTCGACCGCGGTGTCGAGCTCCTTGCGCAGCACCGCCTCACGCGTCTCGAACGCGGGCTCGACCGCCAGACCTTCGGTTTCCGGACCAATCGGGATCGGGGTGAAGCCTTCGATCTTGAGCAGGCATTTGATCGTCGCCTGCACCCCGCACGCCGCCTGCCATTTCTTCGCGTCGTCGCTGCGGCGCCGCACCGCTTCGGCCAGCCAGTAGCGGGCCTGCTTCGCATCGGCCTTCATGCCCCAGCCCAAGGCAGATGCGCGGACCATCGCCAGCGCGCCGCCGCTCCATCCCGTGCCGGCCGCGTGTTTGAACCAGCGCAGCGCCATTTCCGGGTCCTTCGCCACACCGGAACCGTGAAGGTACGCCTCACCCAGCGCGACCCGGGCGCTATAGTCACCGCAATGCACCGCCCAGCGCAGCAGGCGGATCGCCTCCTTCGGATTGGCCTTGGTCCCGTCACCAGCGAGGTACATGCGGGCAAGCAGAACCGCGTTGGCATAGCTGAACGACGCCGCGCGCTGCATCCATTCGAACGCTTGTGCGCGGTCGACCTGCGGCGCGCCCGCGCGCTCGGCGTCGCTGAACTCCAGATCGCCCTTGTAATAGAGCGCAAGGCTCATCGCCGCGCTCGTCTCGCCCCGGCGATAGGCTTCTTCCCAAGCGCGCACCGCCTTGACCGCGCTCTTCTCGACCCCGAAGCCCTTGAGGTGGAGATACCCGATCGCGCGCTGCGCATCGGCCGACCCGCGTTCGGCGGCGATCTTGAACCATTTCAACGCTGCGGTCGGGTCGCCCGCACCGTCATCGAGCAGCCGCCAGGCATATTTGGCCGCCGCCTCACGCATCCCCAGCTTCGCCAGCGCTTCGAACAGCGGGATGTAAGACTCATCGCCGTTGAAGTTGAACGCATAGGGCGTGTCGAACTGCGCCAGCAACGCGGTCCTGCGCTCCTCCGGCAGTGCCTTGAATTCATCCCCCTCGGCATAGCGCGCCAATTCGCGCAGCGCCGCTTCCTGTAGCCTGAGGTCGAGCATCAGCTTGAGCTGATATTCCTTCGCCACCGACGGGTCGCTCGCCGCCTTGGCATATTGCACCGCCAGTCCGAATTGCTGCTTCGCCAGCTTGCCCGCCTGCAGCGCCTTGGCGACGTCGGTCAGCACCTTGGGGTCGGTCAGCGACGCGATCTTTGCCCGCCACGTCGCGCTGTCGATCCTCAGTCCCGCCGCTTCGATCATTGGTCCGGGATGCGCCAGCGCCGCGAGCGCCCAGCCCTCGCCCTTGCCAGCGTGCTCGGTCAGGATGCGCAGGGCATAGGCGTGCTCGGCGTCGCCCGGATTGTCGCGCAGGACCGTTTCCACCAGCGGCCGCGCGCTGTCCTCGACACCGCCTGCGAGCGCCTTTTCATAATATTTCCGCGCAGCCTTGAGATCCAGCGGCACCGCCTTGCCCTCGGCAAGCGCGTCCGCGGCGAAGGCGGCGTCCTTCGGATCATCCGTTTCGCCGAGCTTGTGGTACCATTTGAGCGCTGCGGGATTGTCGCTCGGCACTCCGGTGAACTCGCTCGAGGCGAGGTCATAGGCGAGCTTGCGCATGCCGCGCGCATTCCCGGCCTCGGCTGCCTTGCGGTACCAGTCACGGCTCGCCGCCTCGTCGCGCGGCATCCCCTTGCCGTTGGCGGCGAGGTCGCCCAGTTCGATCATCGCGTCGTCATCGTCCTCATCGGCCGCCTTGCGGTACCAGGCGATCGCCATCTGGATGTCGCGTTCAAGGCCAATCCCGTCGCGGTAAAAATGGCCCAGCCGCCGCATCGCACTGGCCTGACCACGATCTACCGCCAGCCGCATGTAGCGCGCCGCCTCGGCAGGATCCTTCGGTCCACCCCGGCCGATCTGGAACATCCAGCCGAGATTCTCCGCGCCCCATCCCGATCCGCGATCCGACGCAACCTTGTACAGGTTGCGCGCCTCGGCCGGGTCTGCGGCCCCGCCAAGCCCGTTGTCGGTCATATAGGCGAGCGCCGCGACGGCATCAGCATGGCCCAGCGCCATCGCGCGGCCATACCATTTGCGGGCCAGCGCATAGTCCTTCGGCACCCCCTTGGACCCGAAGCGGTAGTGGTCCGCCATCGCGTTCGCCGCACCATCATGGCCAACGTCCGCCGCGCGGGTATAGGTTGCCAGCGCGGCATCGACATTGACCGGCGTGCCGGTGCCATTCAGATAATAATCGGCCAAACGCCCGAGCAGCCAGGCGTTGCGCCCCTTCTCCCCCGATTTCGCCAGCGCGAAGGCGCGCGCCGGGTCCTTGGGGACACCATTGCCGGTTTCATACATCGACGCGAGCGTGTTCACCGCCTGCAGATTGCCCGCCGCAGCGGCACGCTCGATTAGGCTCAGCGCCGCCTTGCCGTCACCCGCCTTGCTCAGCGCACGACCGAGATTGGCCATCGTCGCCGCATCGTCCGGATGAGCGTCCAGCGCGCGGCGGCACAGCTCGATCGCGCGGTCGGGCACAAGGTCATCGAACCGCTTGCCGGTCTTGTCATGGGGGGTGGGCAGCCGCGCTTCCTGCGCGCACGGCTTGCGCGGATCTTCCTGCCCTGCCTGAGCATGGCCGGGGATCATCGCGGCGATCGATACGCCCGCAGAAAGGACGAAGCTGCGTCTCATCGGCCCTGCCTCCGCCCTCTTATCCCCCAGCGGGGGATGCGGTGACAAGCCCCGCAATTCAGACGAAATCAGGTGCCAGAGGGCCTGTAAGCCGGGTTCTGTCCACGCGGCCCTTTCCCCAAGGGGAGGTGCGCGCGATAGGCGACCATTCCTCTAGGCCCACATTTGCATGGGGGCTCAAGCAATCAACCCGGACCGCGGGGCGGAACTCCCCATGCGCGGTCCCTATTCGATCTTGCTCCCGGTGGGGTTTGCCGTGCCGCTTCCGTTGCCGGTCGCGCGGTGCGCTCTTGCCGCACCCTTTCACCCTTGTCCTTACCCCGAGGGGCAGTGGACGGTCTGCTCTCTGTGGCACTTTCCCTGACCCCGGCGAACCGGGACCGCCGGGCGTTACCCGGCACCGTTTTTCCGTGGAGCCCGGACTTTCCTCGGTGCACTTGCATGCAACGCGGCCGCCCGGCCCTCTGGCGCGGACGGCGATAGGCTCAATCTTGGCGTGGTGCAAATAGCAGTTTGGCGGCCGGCCCCCACGACAGCCAGGCCTCCACGACCAGCAGCGGCAGGACGAAGCTCAGCCAGCCGCGCGTTGCTGCGCGCAGTTCGGCATTCTCGATGAAGCCCAACAGCACCCCATCCCCGGCGGCCATCATCCGTACCCACACGAACGACAGAGCAATTGCGGTCGCGCGGATCACAAAAGCATGATGCAAATCGAACCGCCGCCGCCGCGCTGCCTGCCACGCCACCATGACAAAGCCGATCCACACCGCCGCGAACAGCGTCAGCGGCACCTGCGTCTCCTGCGCGGCGATCGTGCCGCCCAGATGCAGCGCAGACAGCCCGCCAAGCAGCGATGCGGCAAGATACACCCGGCCCAGCCCACGATGCAGCCATGGCCAGCGCCCACGCACCGACGCCGCAAACTGGATCGGCGCGATCAGCAGCACGGGAATGGCAAGCGCGACATGCGCGAAATACCAGATGCGCCGCCCCCAGAAGGTCTCGCCGGTCGGAGCCTCGCGCGTGGCGATAAAGCGGAACGAGTCGGTTAGGAACCACGCTGCAGCGACCGCGATGATCAGCCAGAACAGCGCCCAGCCCCATCGCCCCGTTGCGTTCACTTCTTCGCCGCGCCCTTCACCGTCGCGGGCAGGCGATAGCGCGCATCGTCGATCGCCACTTCGATCGCATCCTTGTCGATGATCGTCACGGTCGCTGCACTGGCGCCATCGGCGGCGATCACGCCGCGCCCGTCGCGCGTGACCCGCAGTCGGTGGAACCCGCCATCGGGGTGGCGAACCGTCAGGATCAGCCCGTCCTGCGTCTGCGCGCGGTCGATGGTGCAGCGCGTGGTGAAGTCATCGCCGCCACCCAGCGCGCACGGAATGCGCCCCTCCGCGGCGTCACGCGCCTGCTGCGCGCGCGCGTCCTGCGCATGATCCGCCTTGGTCTTGACCGGTCCCGGATCGCAGGCGGCGAGCGTCAGCAGCGCAGCCGCGCCCACATAACTAGATATCCGCAAAGACATGCGTTTCGGACTTCGCCCCCGGATGCGTCACCGCCCCCTTATAGGCAGGTCCGACATTCTGCGCATAGCGCCATAGCGCGCCTGATTGATAGTCATTGCTGCGCGGCTGCCAGCGCGCGCGGCGCTCGGCCAGCACTTCGTCGGCAACGAGCAGGTCGATCGTCCCCGCCTCCGCATCGATGCGGATCGCGTCGCCATCCTCGACCAGCGCGATCGGCCCGCCCTCGGCCGCCTCCGGCCCGACATGACCAATGCAGAAGCCGCGCGTTCCACCCGAGAATCGCCCATCGGTGATCAGTGCGACCTTCTCGCCCAGCCCCAGCCCATAGAGCGCGGCAGTGGTCGACAGCATCTCGCGCATGCCCGGTCCACCCTTCGGCCCTTCATAGCGAATGATGATCACCTCGCCCTCGTTGATGGATCGCGCCTCGACCGCAGCAAAGGCATCCTCTTCACAGTCGAAACAGCGTGCCGGCCCTTCGAAAACGAGGCGGCTCATCCCCGCCACCTTCACGATCGCGCCATCGGGGGCCAGGCTGCCGCGCAAGCCCACGACGCCCCCAGTCGGGGTGATCGGCGTCTTGACGTCGTAGATGACCTTCTGGTCCGGATTCCACGTCACCTGATCGATATTCTCACCCAGCGTCTTGCCGGTCACCGTCATGCAATTGCCATGCAGAAGGCCGTTCGCCAGCATCGTCTTCATGAGCATGTACACGCCGCCGGCTTCGTACATGTCCTTGGCGACATACTTCCCACCCGGCTTGAGGTCAGCGATGTAAGGCGTTGATTTAAAGGCATCTGCCACATCGAACAGGTCGAAGTCGATGCCCGCCTCATGCGCCATCGCCGGCAGGTGCAGCGCGGCATTGGTCGATCCACCGGTCGCCGCGACAACGCGCGCCGCATTGATGAACGCTTCGCGCGTACAGATGTCGCGCGGCCGCAAATTGCGCTCGATCAGGTCCATCACCTGATACCCGGCAGCAATCGCGATCTGCTCACGGCTGCTATAGGGCGCGGGGACCATGTTGCTGTTGGGCAGCGACAGGCCGATCGTCTCGCCGACACAGGCCATGGTGTTGGCGGTGAACTGGCCGCCGCACGCGCCATGGCCGGGACATGCGACCTTTTCCATCGCGTGCACCTCGCTGATCGGACAGTTGCCCGCAGCGAAACGGCCGACGACTTCGAACACGTCGACGACGGTGATATCCTTTTCGTGGAAGCGGCCCGGCAGGATCGATCCACCATAGACGAAGATCGACGGAATATTGAGGCGCAGCATCGCCATCATCATCCCCGGCAGCGACTTGTCGCACCCGGCAAAGCCCACCAGCGCGTCATAGCAATGGCCGCGCACACTCAGTTCGACCGAGTCGGCGATGACTTCGCGGCTGACCAGCGAGGATTTCATCCCCTGATGCCCCATCGCGATGCCGTCGGTCACGGTGATCGTGTTGAACCGGCGCGGCATCCCGCCATTGTCGCTCACGCCCTTGCGCGCGGCATCGGCCTGCGCGTCGAGCGTGGTGTTGCATGGCGCGCTATCATTGCCCGCGCTGGCGAGCGCGACGAACGGGCGCGCGATTTCTTCCTCGCTCAGGCCCATGGCGTAGTAATAGCTGCGGTGCGGCGCGCGCTCGGGGCCGACGGAGACGTGGCGCGAGGGCAGGCGGGATTTGTCGAAACGGTTGGTCATGGCGCGCCTATGTCGCCGCAGACCGCCCCTGCGCAAGCGGATTGCGCACAAATGTTACTAAATTTCCAAGAATTTCGCACCACATCGTCACGCCAGCGTCGCTGGAGACAAGATCATTACGAATCTCGATGCCCAGATACGGCGTTCCCGTCGCCTCCGCGTGCCGGTTCATCGTCGCGTTGAGCAGGCGGCCCGAATAGGGTTCATTGTCGCCGGTGACGATGCCCTGCGCCGCCAGCCAGTCCACCGCCAGCCGCGCGGCGCGGGCATCGCGATTGTAGAGAATGCCGGCTTCCCACGGCCGGGGCGCGGCGATGCCGCTTTCCAGCGCAGGGGTAAAGCTGTGCACCGAGATAATTAGCGCCGGACGCTGCGACCGCACCTGCGCGGCGATGGCGCGATGATAGGGGGCATGGAAGCGCGCGATTCGCTCGACGCGATCCGCCCCGTCATTGCCGGGAATGGCATGGCCGTCGCTAGCGTGCGGGATTAGGCCGAGCGCATCAGTCTCACGATTGAGGTCGATCACAAGCCGTGAAACGGTGGCAAGGATCGCTGGCGCCCCCAAGCGCGCCGCCAGCCCCCGGCTGACCGCCGCCGCGCCGATATCGATCGCGATGTGGCGGTCGAGCAAGGCCGGGTCGATGCCAAGATCGATATCGGGGGGAACATGATTGCTCGCGTGATCGCACAGGATCAGCACGTCGCTCTCGCCCTCGATCCGTTCGATGATACTCATCGTTTCCCCGCCAGAAACGCATCGAGCCGCTGGGCGAAAGCGGGCGATCCGAATGCGTCCTCGAACGCCTGATCATGGCCGGGCGCATCGGAATCGCGAAGGACGGCCTTCAGCATCCGCACGGCACCGGCATCGTTGGCCGCAATCTGCTGGGCCATCGCTCGTGCCTCCACGCCCGCATCCGCCACTCTGAGATGCGCCAGCCCGATGCGCGCGGCCTCATCCGCGTCGATCCGGTCGCCGGTGAACAACATCCGCGCCGCCTGCCCCGCCCCCACCCGCGTACGCAGCCGGGCCACATCGCGCGCCGGATAGCCGATGCCGAGCTTTGCCGGAGTGGTCGCAAACACCGCCGCATCGCCCGCAACGACGATGTCGCACGCCAGCGTCAGCGCGACGGCGGCGCCAAAACACCCGCCATCAACCGCAGCGATCACCGGGATCGGTAGCGCTGCCAACGCCTCAATCCCACCCGCCATCGCGGTTCGGAAGCGGGTGCGCATGGCGGGATCGGCGACCAGCGCCGCAAACTCGGTGAGGTCCGCGCCTGCTGAGAACATGCCCGGCATCGCCGATTGCAGGATCAGGACGCGCGCATCGCTCGCCGCAACCGCCGCCGCAGCTTCGGCAATCGCGTCCCACGCCGCAATCGGCAGCGCGTTGCGCGCGCCCGCGCGATCAAGGGTGAGCAGCACGGTCGCTTCGTCGAATTGAACGCGGATCATCGGTGCCCTGCGGGGCGAGGATGGCGCCCGTCCGAAGACGGGGGCCATCCACGGGCGTCTCGCTCCCGGCGCATGACCCGCAAAGACTGCTCAGCAAGAACGGGGCCAGTCGCCCGCCCCCTCCTGTGGGCACTGGTGGGGTGCTCGACCCGTCCCATTATGAAGCAGCAAAGTGTCACGACAGCACCGTTTCGAGACACCACCAGTCAGGATGTTCGTCCGTCAAACGGTCGGCTGCGGCCCGGCACGAAGTTGCGTCGGCAAAGGTCGTGAAGCAGGTCGCGCCCGATCCGGACATGCGGCACAATTGCGCGCCCGGCTGAGCGGCGAGCCATGCGACCGTGTCCGCGATTGAAGGAGCGACCGTCAACGCGGGCGGATACAGGTCGTTACGGCCCGCTTCAGCGCGCTCAAGCAGCGAGCCAGTGTCCGGCATCGGCCCTCGATCCACTTGGTTCCACGCGCGAAACACCGCCCCGGTCGAAACCGCCACCCCCGGATTCACCAGCAACACCGACACGCCCGGCGCGCCGTCGATCCATTCCAGTTGCTCGCCGCGCCCGGTTCCGATTGCGGTCCGCCCATAGAGGCACGCTGGAACGTCCGACCCCAGCCCATCGGCCACAGCAAACAACCGAGGATCATCGATCGACACACCCGCACGCCGCGCCAACAGCCGCAGCGTCGCCGCAGCATCCGCCGACCCGCCGCCTAGTCCCGATGCGACCGGCAGGCGCTTGTCCAGGATGATCCGCCCCGGCGTCGCCACCCCGAACGCAGCGCCGAACGCGTCGCGCGCGCGCGTCACCAGATTGTCGCCCTCATCCGAGAGCGCCGCACCGAACGGCCCTTCGACCGCAAAGCCCTCGCCGTCCGGGTCCAGCCGCACGACATCACCGTCGCGCACGAACGCGAACAGCGTCTCCAGTTCGTGATAGCCATCATCCCGCCGCCGCCGCACGTGCAGCGCCAGGTTGAGCTTGGCCGGAGCGGGCTCGATCAGGATCAGTTTGCCGCCATCCTCTGCACGACGCCATCAGCCAGCTTCGTCGCCAGCCGCGCCTTCTGTTCACCATCGGCATAGATCGATGCCGCGCGCCAGGCATAGCGCGCCTCGAACCGCCGCCCGGCACGCCAATAGGCGTCGCCAAGATGCTCGTTGATTGTCACGCTCCCCGGCTGACCCTGCGCTGCCTGTTCCAGCAGCGGCAGCGCGCGGGCGATATCGCCGCTGCGATAATAACCCCAGCCGAGCGAGTCGGTGATCGCGGGATCGTCGGGCCGCAGTCGGTTTGCCAGTTCAAGCAACCCGACCGCCTCCGTCAGATTCTCGCCGCGCTCGACCTGCGCATAGCCCAGATAATTGAGCGCCACCGGCTCGTCCGGCGCCAGTTCCACCGCCTTGCGAAGATGCGGCAGCGCCGCCGCCCAGTTCCCCGATCGCTCAAGCGCGCCGCCGAGCTGCAAATGGTGGATCCAGGTCGCGTCCGCGCCAGCCCGCTCGAGCGCGTCGGCATAGAGCGGCGCCGCCTCGCCATCGCGCCCTTGATCGGACAGGATATCGGCATAGCGCCGCACGTCACGCTCGCTCGCCCCGCGCGCTGTCGCAAGCGATTGCGCGAGCGCCAGCGCTTGCGCGGGATCGCCCTGCTTGCGGCGAAGCTCGATCCGCTCGGCCTGCGCCGCGCCGTAAAAGGGGCTGGTAGGTCTGATCGATCCCAGCACCAGTTGCGCGCGGTCGAACGCGCCCTCCCCACCCAGCGCCGCAGCAAGCAACAGCCGCGCGCGATCGTCGCTTGGATCGAGCGACAGCGCTGCACGCGTCAGCAGGATTGCAAGCGTCTGGGTTTCCTGCCCGCCAAGGTCGGCCGCGAGGCGGGTCAGCACGCGACTCGTCGCGAACGCGGTGCCGGGCCGCGCGCCAACCAGCCCGTTGCGCAGCCCCACCATCGTCGGATCGTCGCCGGCCAGCAGCTCGCCCGCCAGCCGCCGCTCACCAATGCCGGCGAGCAGGCTTGCCGCGTTCCAGCGCAGGTCGATGCTGCCGGGGTCGGTCCCCATCGCCGCGCGCAACGCCGCAATTCCTTCGTCGCGACGCTTCGACGCGAGCAGCAGCAAGGCGCGATGCTCGGCAATGTACCGGCGGCTCAGCCCGCTTTCGCTGGCACCGTCGAGGATCGGAAACGGATCGCCACCGCGATCAAATGCAACCCATGCACGCAGAACTGGCGTCAGGAAATCGAGCGGCCCCGCCCCAATCCGCCCGAGCGCATCATCGATGGCCAGCTTGTCCCGCGTGCGCACCGCATCGGCAAAAGCGAGGATCGCGGTATCCGGCGGCGCAACGTCCGATCGCACGAGCACTGCCGCCGCGCGCCGCGCCAGCACCAGATCGCCCGCCGCCAGCGCGTTGCGATAGGCACGAATCGCCACCACCTCATCGCCCGGTGCAGCCGTCAGCGCCGCAGAATAACCCGCCGCGGCAGCATCAACCGCACCGTCCGCCGCCGCCGCACGCGCCTTCACATATTCGCCTAGGTCCGCGCGGGCGGTTCCGGGCAGCGCCAGAGCAAGTACCGCGATCGGCAGGACGAGATGCTTACATGTTGGGATAGTTCGGACCTCCGCCGCCCTCGGGGACGACCCAGTTGATGTTCTGCGTCGGATCCTTGATGTCACAGGTCTTGCAGTGGACGCAATTCTGCGCGTTGATCACGAACTTCGGGTCGCCCGTTTCCTCGCCGACAATCTCGTAAACGCCCGCCGGGCAATAACGCTGCGCCGGCTCGTCATACATCGGCAGGTCGTAGGCGACCGGGATGTCCGGGTCCTTCAGCGTCAGGTGGACCGGCTGGTCCTCCTCATGGTTGGTGTTCGACAGGAACACCGACGACAGACGGTCGAAGGTCAGCACGCCATCGGGCTTGGGATAGTCGATCGGCTGGACCAGATCCTTGCGCCACAGGCTCTCATGGTCCGGCTTGTGACCGAGCGTGAAGGGCATTTTGATGCCCCAGCTCTCAAGGAACATGGTGACGTTGGCGAGGCCCGATCCGACGAGATCGCCGAACTTCTTGACCAGCGGCACCACGTTACGGACGATGCTCAGCTCCTTGTAGAGCCAGCTCGCCGCGAACGCTTCGGGATAGGCGGTCAGTTCGTCGCCCGAACGATCAGCCGCAACCGCAGCGAACGCTGCCTCGGCCGCCATCATCCCGCTCTTCATCGCGCCATGCGTGCCCTTGATCCGCGGCACGTTGAGGAAGCCCGCGCTATCGCCGATCAGCGCGCCGCCCGGGAACACCAGCTTGGGGATCGACTGCAACCCGCCATCGCTGATCGCCCGCGCGCCATAGCTGACGCGCTTGCCGCCCTTGAGCAGCTCCGCGATCGCCGGATGGGTCTTCCAGCGCTGCATCTCCTGAAACGGCGAGAGATAGGGGTTGGAATAGTTGAGCCAGGTGACGAAGCCCAACGCCACCTGCCCGTTCGCCTGATGGTACAGGAACCCGCCACCATTCGACCCGGCGGTCTCGTTGAGCGGCCAGCCCTGCGTGTGGATCACCCGGCCCGGCTCATGCAGCGCGGGGTCGATGTCCCACAATTCCTTGACGCCAAGGCCATAGATTTGCGGCTCGACACCCTCGCACAGCGCGAACTGGCGCTGGACCTGCTTCGACAGATGTCCACGCACGCCCTCGCCAAACAGCGTGTAGCGCGCATGCAACTCAAGCCCGGGCTGATAGTCATGCTTGCGCGTGCCGTCACGCGCCACGCCCATGTCGCCGGTCGCGACGCCCTTCACCGACCCGTCGTCATTGTAGAGGATTTCGGCGGCGGCAAAGCCGGGGAAAATCTCGACCCCCAGCCCCTCCGCCTGTTCAGCCAGCCAGCGGCACAGGCTACCGAGGCTCCCGGTATAGGTGCCCTGATTGTGCATGAACTTGGGCGTGATGAAGTGCGGGATCGCCCACTTGCCCTTTTTCGACAGCAGCCAGTGCTGATTGTCGGTTACCGGCACCTGCGCCAGCGGGCAGCCGGACTCGCGCCATTCGGGAAGCAGTTCGTCGAGCGCCTTGGGATCGATCACCGCACCCGACAGGATATGCGCGCCGACCTCGGACCCTTTTTCGAGCACGCACACGGCGATCTCGCGGCCCGCTTCATTGGCCAGCTGTTTCAGCCGGATCGCCGCCGCAAGGCCCGCCGGCCCCGCGCCCACGATCACCACGTCATACGGCATCGACTCGCGTTCGCTCACTTCCTGTCTCCTCTCGGAACACCGGCGTAACATCTCGTCGTGTGTCCGGCGCATTCTGTCCCTGCCCCGATGAAGGCAGATTGACGCTGGCGTCAAGGCATGACTCTGTGGGTTTATGGGTATTGAGGGGGTCATGGACTGGCGGGCCGAAGCCGCAAGCGCACTCAACTGGTGGCGCGATGCGGGGGTCGATGTGCTGGTCGAGGACGATCCGCGCGACTGGACCGCGCGCCCTGCCCCTACGGCACAGCCCGAAACGCCGGGCCGCCCGGTCCCATCCGGTCCGGAACCCGAAGCCCCGCTGCCCGCGACGATCGAGGCGTTTCTCGACTGGCGCTATGGTTCGGGCGCTCCGGAAGCCGCGACAGGCGAACCGCTCGCCCCGGCAGAGGGTGATCACACGGCGCCGCTGATGGTCGTCACCGACCTGCCGGAGTTCGACGGCGCCGCTCCTGCATTGCTGGATGGCGCGGCAGGCAAGCTGTTCGACCGGATTCTCGCGGCGATCGGCCAATCGCGCGAGTCGATCTATCTGGTCTCACTCTGCGCCACCCGACCGATCACGGGGCAGGTGCCGCGCGACCTCGACGAAAAACTTGGCGAAATCCTCCGACACCACATCGCGCTTGCGGCCCCGCAACGTCTACTTCTGCTCGGCCAGGCGACGAGCCGTGCCGTTCTTGGGACTGACGCCGACAAAAATCGTGAAGGTTTAACGCCATTTAACTATTCTGGCGGAAAATCGGACGTCGTCGCCATTCGCCACCCGCGCTTCCTGCTGAACAAGCCGGCGGCGAAAGCCGACGCCTGGAAAGACCTGCAATTGTTAATCGGGGGGCAGAGCCTGTGACTGCGCGTATCCTGCTAGCCGCCTGCGTCTTGATCGCGCCGCTGATGGCGCACGCCTCGGACGAGCGTATCCCGTCGAGCGTCGACCGGCGCGAAGCGAGCGACGGCGTCCCCGCTCAGCTGTCGCGCGAAGAGCGCGAGGCATATCGCGCCGTCTTCGCCGCGATCCGTGAAGCGCGCTGGGCCGACGCGCAGATCAAGCTCGCCGCGATGCGCCCCGGCCTGCTTCACGCAACCGCCCGCGCCGAACTCTACCTCGCCAAAGGATCGCCCAAGGTCGAACTACCGCAATTGATGGAAGTCCTGGGCGAAGGACCGCAATTGCCGCAGGCCGATCAGATCGCCCGCCTCGCCAAGCTGCGCGGCGCGACTGAGTTGCCCGCACTGCCCGTCGCGCAGCGGATGATCTGGCATGCCGGCGCGCCGATCCGCAAACGCTACCGCTCAGCCAAGTCGGATGCCGCCGCAGCGCAGGTCGCCGCTGCGATGACCCCGCTGGTCAAGCTGGACGACGCCCCCGGGGCCGAGGTGCTGATCGACACCCGCGCCGCCGATCTTGACCCCGAAACGCTGACCGAATGGCGCCAGCGGGTTGCGTGGATGTATTACACGATCGGTCGTGACGCCGATGCGCGCCGCGTCGCTGCGCTCGCTCAGACCGGCAGCGGTGAGTTCGCTCCGCTCGCCGACTGGGTACAGGGCCTTGCCGCATGGCGTCAGAATGACTGCGTCGGTGCGCAGGCCGCGTTCACTGCAGTCGCGCAGCGCGCTGCGGATACCGAAAAGCGCACCGCCGGGCTTTACTGGGCTTCGCGCGCCGACATGGCATGCGGCCGCCCGGACCTCGTCAGCGCGCGCCTCAAAAGCGCGGCGCAGCATGACGAGACCTTTTACGGCATGCTCGCGCGTCAGGCGCTGGGCATGAAGGAAGCGCCCGTCCGCGCCGAGAAGTTCGTCGCTACCGACTGGAAGGCGCTCGACCGCCGCCCCAATGTCCGCGTTGCGGCGGCGCTGGCCGAGATCGGCGAGGATGCGCTCGCGAGCGAGGTCATCAAGCACCAGTCGAAAATCGGCGACGCGCGCGAACACGCCTCGCTCACGCGCCTCGCCGGACGGCTCGGCCTGCCCGCGACGCAGCTGTGGCTGACGCATAACTGCCCGGTCGGCGCGCGCCCGGTCGAGGAAGCGCGCTATCCCGCGCCCGACTGGACCCCCGATGGCGGCTGGCGCGTCGACAAGGCGCTGGTGTTCGCCCACACGCTTCAGGAATCGCGCTTCGACGCCAAGGTGCAGAGCCCGGCCGGTGCATATGGCCTGATGCAGATCATGCCCGCCGCCGCCACCGACATCGCCCGCAAGCGCGGCGTCAGCATCGGTCGCGCCGACCTCACCCGCCCCTCGACCAATATCGAGGTCGGCCAATCCTATATCGAACAGCTGCGCGACCAGGCCTTTACCGGCGGCCTGCTGCCTAAGGTGATCGCCGCCTACAATGCCGGGCCAACCCCGGTGACCAACTGGAACGTGCAGATCCGCGACAAGGGCGATCCGCTGCTCTACATCGAGAGCATCCCCTATTGGGAGACGCGCGGCTACGTCATGACCGTGCTCCGCAACTACTGGATGTATGAGAAACATGCCGGGCGCGAGAGCGGCAGCCGTGCCGCGATGAGCCAGGGGCTGTGGCCCAAGGTGCCGGGCAGCAACGGCGCGGCGGCAGTGCGCATGACCGCTTCGGTGCCGCAGGACGATCGTGTGACCGGTGCCAATTGACGACAGCATCGCGTTCCGGCCGGTCCGGATCGCAGTCCTCACCGTCTCCGATACCCGGACCCACGCGGATGACCGCTCGGGCGACACGCTGGTCGAACGGCTAACCGGCGTCGGCCATGAACTGGCCGACCGTGCGATCGTCCGCGACGACCCAGACCTGATCGTCGGCAAACTCCATGCATGGATCGATGACGCGCGGGTCGACTGCATCATCACCACCGGCGGCACCGGCGTCACCGGCCGCGACGTCACGCCCGAAGCATTAGAGCGCGTCGCCGACAAGATGATCCCGGGCTTTGGCGAGCTGTTCCGATTCCTCAGCTATGCCAAGATCGGCACCTCGACCATCCAGTCACGCGCCACCGCCTGCGTCGCGCGCGGCACCTATATCTTCGCGCTTCCCGGCTCCACCGGCGCGGTCAAGGACGGCTGGGACGACATCCTCGCCACCCAACTCGACATCCGCCACCGCCCCTGCAATTTCGTCGAACTGATGCCGCGCCTGCGCGAGGAATAGCGCTCAGCCGCACCACGCGATGACTGCGCCGAGCGCCACATCGACGCCCACGCGCTGCCACAGCCACCATCCGCCTGCGAGCAGCGCGGCGACGCCGATCAGCGCCAGCGCCTTCACGCCGCCACCTCACGCAGCCGCGCGACCGGCCGCTCGGAAATCGGCAGATGGACCAGCGCCGCAATGAAACCGAGCGCGACCGACGCAACCCAGATGCTGTCGTAACTCCCCGTCAAGTCGAACATCAGCCCGGCGATCCACGCGCCGCAAAAGCTGCCCAGCTGATGCCCCAGGAACACGATCCCGTAGAGCGTCGAGAGGTAGCGCATGCCAAATATCTGGCCGACCAGTCCGCTGGTCAGCGGCACCGTGCCGAGCCACAGGAACCCCATCGCCGCCGCGAACAGCAACGCGCTCATCGGGGTCAGCGGCGCGGCGAGGAAGGCGATCATCACCACGCCCCGCGCGGCATAGAGCGCTGCGAGTAACCCTTTCTTGCTCCACTTGCCGCCCCACACGCCGAACAAATAGGACCCGAAGATGTTGAACAGCCCGACCAGTGCCAGCGCATTGGCGCCGATCGCCAGCCCCAGTCCCTTGTCGGTCAGATAGGCCGGGAAGTGCGTCGCGATGAACGCGACATGGAACCCGCAGACGAAGAAGCCGGCGTTGAGCAGCCAGAACCCACGATGCCCCGCCGCCTCGCCCAGCGCCTGACGCAACGTCTGCCCCTCGCCGCCGGCCTGCGCTCCCGCCGCCTGCGGCTTGCCCGAAACACCAACCGCAAGCGCCAGCATCACCGCGATCAGCCCCGCCAGCGCGACCAGCGCCATCCGCCAGCCCAGCTCGCCGATCAGCAGCTGTCCCGCTGGCACCACCAGAAACTGCCCGAGCGATCCTCCGGCGGTGACGATGCCGAACGCCATGCTGCGGCGCTCCGGCGTCACGACACGCCCGACCGCGCCGAGCACGACGACGAACGTGGTCGCCGACAACGCCATCCCGACCATCAGCCCGAACGATAGATGCAACCCGATCGCGCTCCCCGCGAATGAGGCGGCAATCAGTCCGGCGGCGTAGAGCAACGTCCCGCCCGCCACCACGCGCCCCGCGCCATGCCGGTCCGCCAACGCGCCGACAAAGGGTTGGGCCAGCCCGAACAGCAGGTTCTGAAGCGCCAGCGACAGGCCGAAACTCGATCGCCCGATGCTCAGGTCAGTGCTCATATCGGGCAGGAACAGCCCGAACGCCTGCCGCACGCCCATTGCGATCGTCACGATCGCCGCAGCGCTGAAGATCACCCAGCCTGTACGCTTCATCCGGCCCTCCACGGCTTCAAGCCGCCCCGCTAGGCTTTTCGTGGCGGTTCGACCAGTCCGGTCACCGGGAAAGTGTGGGGCACGCATAGCGTTCTTGTTTTGTTTCGCGCATCAGTTATACTCGCAGCATGGCCGCCCCCCGCCCCGTTCGCGGCGCGACGCACAATCGCGAAAGCACCCGCTTCGCCCTCCCGACGCGGGAAGCGGACGGTGACTGGCTGGACGCGCGCGGCGATATTGACGGCGCGCCGCCACCGCTCCGCACCACCGTCACGGTCGAGCATTCCCGCACGATTTTGTCGCGCAACCAGTCGCCCGACATCCCCTTCGACCGGTCGGTGAACCCCTATCGCGGGTGCGAGCATGGCTGCATCTATTGCTTCGCGCGGCCAACCCATGCCTGGCATGACCTGTCCCCCGGCCTCGATTTCGAGACGAAGCTGTTCGCCAAGCCCGACGCCCCCGCCCTCCTCCGCGCGGCGCTGGGCAAGCGCGGCTATGACTGTCAGCCGATCGCGTTCGGCACCAACACCGATCCCTATCAGCCGATCGAAGCAACCTGGCGGATCACGCGCGGCTGTATCGCGGTGCTGGCGGAATGCGACCACCCGATCACCATCACCACCAAATCCGACCGGGTGACGCGCGACATCGACCTGCTCGGGCCGATGGCGGCAAAGGGGCTGGCGGCGGTGATGCTCTCGATCACCTCGCTTGATCCCATGGTCGCGCGCACCGTCGAACCGCGCGCACCGCACCCCGAACGCCGCCTCGCCGCTGTGACAAAGCTGCGCGCGGCGGGCATTCCGACCTTTGTTTCGCTCTCCCCGATCATCCCCCAGATAACCGATCACGAGGTCGAGCATATCATGGAGCGCGCGGCGCAGGCGGGGGCGCTGGGCTGCTTCTACCTCCCCGTCCGCCTGCCGCACGAGGTCGCACCGCTGTTCCGCGCCTGGCTCGATGAGCATTTCCCCGACCGCGCGGCAAAGGTGATGGCGACGATCCAGTCCCTGCGCGGCGGGCGCGACAATGACCCGAATTTCCACACGCGCTTCCGCGGGCAAGGCCCCTGGGCCGACCTGCTGCGCACTCGTTTCAGGATCGCGGCGAAGCGGTTCGGGCTCGACCAGCCCTTTCCCCCGCTCCGCCGCGATCTGTTCCGCCCGCCTGCGGGGGATCAGGGAGAGTTGTTTTAGAAGCCCATCCGCCCCTGCCCTCCCGGCTTCGCCGCCACCTCGGCCCGCAACAGGTCGATCAGCCGGGCCGGATCGGCCTTTCCGAACCGCAACTGCCGCCGCACCACCGCAAAGTCGCCCGGAGTCAGCCCCGCAACCTCAATCAGGTCTGCCGGAGCGGGAAACCCAAAGAACCGCTCGAACGCCCGTGCGGCCCGCGCGCAACCCAGCGGACCCAATTCCAGCTTGAACACAAACCGACGCAACGCCGCTGGGTCGAGCCGCCCTTTATGATTGGTCGCGGCAACGACCGGAAGCGGATGCCGGTCGAGCCACGTCAGCAGCTCGTTGACCTGCGTCACCTCCCAGCTCGCCTTGGCGGTGCTGCGGTCGAACAGGATCGACTCCGCTTCGTCGAACAGCAACAGCGCCTCACGCCGTTCCGCCTCGGCAAATGCCTCGGCAATGTTCGCCTCGGTCTCGCCGACCCATTTGGACAACAGGTCCGACGCGCGCTTGACGATCAGCGGCCGCTCCATCGTGCGTGCCAGATGCGCGGCAAGCTCAGTCTTGCCCGTCCCCGGCGGCCCGGTGAGCAGCAGCGAGACGTCGGCTGGAGCATCCTGGGCGGCGATGGCAGCGACCAGTGCGGCGATGTCGCAATCCCCCTCGTACAGGTCGAGGTCGATCGCCCGATCCGCCGACCGCACGATCCGCCCGTTACGCAACGCCCCGACAAGCGACCGCGCCGCGAGCATCGCGTCGTCAGTCCCACCCGCCAGCTGCCCCGCCCGCGCCGCAACGCGGGTGATGCTGGCCGTCTCGGGCGCGGCATCGGCAAGCGCGCCGAATTCCGCCGGCAACACCAGCTGCTCGTCCTGCGCGATCCGCTCGATCATCGCCGTCGCGCCCTTGCCCGCGGGCGGGTCGAGTCGCAGCACGAAGCTCATCCGCCGCAGGATCGCCGGATCGATATTGCCGACCGCATTGGTGGTCCAGATGACCGGCACGGCGTTGGTCTCGATCTGGCGGTTGACCCACAGCTTCGACCCGCGCCGCCCGCGCATCCAGTCGCCATCGCCCGGGTCGGCGTCGCCGATCAGATCCTCCATCTCGTCGAACAGGAGGGCCGATCCGCCGCGCGCGGCGAGCATCCGCTGCGCTAGCCGGAGCGCCGAGACCCGCTCGCTGCGCGTCGGCTCCTCGCCATATTCATCGCTCTCGCCGACGCTGAACAGGCTCGCCCCCGCCGACGCCGCCAGCGTGCGGGCAAGTTCGGTCTTGCCCGTGCCCGGCGGCCCATGGATCAGCACGTTGATGCCCGAAGCGCGTGCGGCAATCGCGCAGGCCAGCAGCCGGATGAGGAAGTCGACCTCGCCCGCGACCCGCGCAAAGTCGCCCGGCACCAGCCGCGCGTGCTGGCGCGGCCCGATCACCGCTTCGAGCAATTCGTCATCCGTGCCGGGGCCGCGTTCGAGCACGCGCTCGAGCGTCCAGCTGCACTCGACATCGACGCCACCGCCGCGCCGGTCGTGCAGGCTGACCAGCCCGAGCCGTACCGGCGCAAGCCGACGCACCGCGAGCGGATCGACGCCCGCAATGCCTGCGACGACCTCCCCAAGGTCCATTTCCTGATCAAGCAGCAGGCGCGACAGCGTCCGCGCATGACCGCAGCGCTCGATCGCCACAATCGCGAGCAGCGCGCGGATGTCGGCTTCGCTGAGCCCGAGCGCCGCGCCCAGCCGCGCGGCCATCTCGATCGGGCGTGCGTATTCTACCGCCGGAGTTTCCGCCTCCGCCGCCAACAATTTCAACTCGCGCCAGCCCAGCTTGCGCACCGGCGCGCCGAACAACCAGCGCGCATGCGCCTTCGCCCAGCCCAGCACCGCCTTGGCAAGCGGCGACGTGGCGGGAACGTCCCGCCCGGCCCGCACCAGCATGGCGCGGACCACATCATGTTCATGCAACATAGCCCATCCCAGCCGGGCGCAAGGCACGCGCCATGGCCCCGGTTCAAAGTCATCGATTTCGGGATTTGCGCGGGGATGCCATCACCCCCGCTTCGCCTGGGCAGGCGTTACGGAAGGGTGCTGGCGATACCCAGGGCAAAGCCCATTATTCGGTATTGATCCAGCAATGATCGTCTCCAATCAGGCACAGGGACGCCCCCTGTGCTGGCGGGCCATTAGCCCGGATGTTCGTTTCGCGCAAGAACAGACATTGATGCGTGCGTAGCTTCACTTGCCTCACAACGCATGCTGGGCGATGTTCGACGGATGGCGAAGCGGTATTGGCCCGGACTATATTGGTGGCGGCATGCCGCGCTCTATGGTGCATTGCTCGCCGTCGGCGCCGCGACCTTGCAGTGGCTCGACTATCGCTGGCTGGCACGGACGCACTCGACCGAACTCTACCTTTTGCTGGTCGCGTCGGTTTCCTTGCGCTTGGCCTCTATGTCGGAGCGCGCGTGATTGGACGCCCGCCACCCGCGCGCGCGCCGGGTAATCCACAGGCGCAGGAGTCGCTTGGCATTAGCGGGCGTGAAATGGCGGTGCTGACCGAACTTGCGGCGGGCCATTCGAACAAGGAAATTGCCCGGCGGCTCGACGTGTCGCCGAACACGATCAAGACCCATGTTGCACGCATGTTCGAAAAGCTCGGTGCACGCCGCCGCACCGATGCGATCGCGCGGGCGCGCGAACTGGGGCTGCTGTCCTGACCGCTTTTCGGGTGATCGGGGGCAAATCACCCCTTTGGGCGATTGCCCATCACGGTTCCCGACGCCCAGTTCGCGCAACCTGAACCGAACGGGAGGACTCATATGCAGCGCATCATCCTGGCCTACGGCGTGATCGCCGGTTTCGTCGTCGCCATTCCGTTATTCCTGATGGGCACGTTGATGGCGGACAACCCGCCAACCGGCTGGATCGGCATGGCGATCGGCTATCTGATCATGCTGATCGCCTTCACCGCGATCTTCGTGGCGGTGAAGCGGCATCGCGACGATCATGGCGGCGGCGTCATCCGCTTCCTGCCCGCCTTTGGCATGGGGGTCGCCATCGCGCTGATCGGCAGCCTGTTCTACGTCGTCGCATGGGAAGCCGTGCTGGCGATCAATGGCAGCGACTATATCGCCCAGATGAGCGCGAAGATGCTGGAAGAGCAGCGCGCGGCGGGCGCGACCCCAGCCGAACTCGCTGCGTTCCAGGCTCAGATGGCACAGATGCAGGAGCTCTACGCCAACCCGCTGTTCCGCATCCTGATCACGCTGACCGAAGTGCTGCCGGTCGGGCTACTGGTGGCACTGGTCGCCGCGCTGCTACTCCGTAACCCGCGTTTCATGCCAGCGCACGCTGCCGAATGAACAACGAGGGGGCGGGCCGGAAACCGACCCGTCCCGTCACGCCGCCGCGAACTGGAAGTCGCGATATTGTTCGCGCAGCGCAATCTTGAGCAGCTTGCCCGTCGCGGTGTGGGGCAATGACTCAACGAAGTGGATCTCGTCGGGCAGCCACCATTTCGCGACCTGCATCGCCAGATGCGCCTGGATCTGTTCAACCGTGACCTCGCTCCCCGGCTTGCGGATCACCAGCAACAGCGGCCGCTCATCCCATTTGGGATGATGGATGCCGATCGCCGCCGCCTCGGCCACGCCGGGGCAACCCACGGCGGCATTTTCCAGCTCGACCGAGCTGATCCACTCGCCGCCGGACTTGATCACGTCCTTGGCGCGGTCGGTGATCTGCATGATCCCGTCGGGGTGCACCACGGCGACATCGCCAGTATCGAACCAGCCATCCTGCGTCAGGCACGGGCCATTCGTGTCCTGGAAATACTGTTTGATGATCCACGGCCCGCGGATCTGCAGCCGCCCGGAACTCACCCCGTCGCGCGGAAGCACAGCGCCGTCATCATCCACCGTGCGCAGCTCGACGCCGAACGGTGCGCGGCCCTGGAACACGGTCTTGTCGACCTTGTCCTCGAAACTCAGATCGTCCCAGTCATGCGTCGGCGCGCCCATCGTTCCGATCGGCGAGGTTTCGGTCATGCCCCAGGCATGGTTGACCCGCGCACCCATCTTCATGATCCGCTCGATCATCGCGCGCGGCGCGGCTGAGCCGCCGATGGTCACGACCTTCAGGTGCTGCGGCGCTTCACCGGTCTCGTCCATATGCTGGAACATCGCGAACCACACGGTCGGCACGCCTGCCGTATGCGTCACGCGCTCGCGGTTCATCAGGTCGCATAGTGTCTTGCCGTCATTCACCGCCGACATGACCAGCTTCACGCCCGCCATCGGCGCTGCAAAGGGCAGGCCCCAGCCCACCGCGTGGAACATCGGCACCACCGGCAACACCACCGACTGGGTCGACAGGTCGAACACCGCCGGCTGAAGCTCGGCCATCGCATGGATCATCGACGAGCGGTGGGTGTACAGCACCCCCTTCGGATTGCCGGTCGTGCCGCTGGTGTAGCAGAGCATGCACGGCTCCCGCTCGCCGCCCTCGACCCAGGTGTAATTGCCGTCTTCGGCACCGATCACCGCCTCGAAACTGTCCGGGCCGTCGCCATCGAACACGATATAATGCTCGATCGTCGTCCATTGCGGCTTCAGCTTGTCGATGATCGGCTGGAACATCCGGTCATAGATCAGCACGCGGTCTTCGGCGTGATTGGCGATATAGGCGAGCTGATCCTCGAACAGCCGCGGGTTGATCGTGTGGATCACGCCGCCCATCCCGATCGTCCCGTGCCACGCGACCAGATGGCGGCTGTGGTTCATCGCCAGCGTCGCGACGCGATCGCCCGGCTTGATCCCCCGCCGCTCCAGCGCCTGCGCCAGTTTGCGCGAATCCCGCGCGATCCCGGCCCAGTCGGTGCGCGTCTCGCTGCCATCGGCCCAGCGGCTGATGATTTCGCGCGATCCATATTCGCGCTCGGCATGCTCGATCACCCGAGGTACCCGAAGCTCGAAATCCTGCATCGCACCCAGCATCACACTCTCCTTGTTCCGCGCGGGTTTCCGCGTCCGTAAACCCATCCTGCGGGTTCGAAAGCGCAGATGCAAGGGAGGAGCGTCAGCTTGCGAGCGCCAGCCTCGGTTGCGCGGTCGGCTTGAGCTCAGCCCGCTCGACCCCCGGCAGCCCCTCGATCCGCGTCGCCAGTTCGCCGTCGAGCCGGAAATTGCGCCCCAGCACCAGCTCCGCCTCACCGCCATCAGGCAGCGGCGCATCGACCACCACTTCGCACCGCCCGCCGCGCGCATCTTCCAGCAACTTGGCGACCGCCGCCAGCGTGCCGGGCTCGCGCACCGCCATGCGCAGGGTCAGCCGCACGTCCTTGGCCATGCCCTCGAACGGCTGCACCTTGCGCACCGTCACCCGCGCGCTGTCCTCACCCGCCCGCCGGTCGAGTTCGACGGTCAGGATGCCGCAGCCGCCAATGCGCGCCGCATCCTCCATCTCCTTGGACGTATGCTCCTCGAAACAGGTGCACGGCACCGTCCCGCTGGCATCCGAGAGCGTCGCCATCATGTAGCGTTTGCCCCGCGCCGAGGTGCGCCAACGCGCATCCTCGATCAGCGCCGCGATCGTCGCGCCCGCGCGGCCGCCCTCGGCGATCTCGATCTCGTTGAGGCTGGCGATGCTGCGCGCCGAATGCAGCTTGGCGAGATGCTGGTAGCGGTCGAGCGGATGCGCCGAGAAAAAGAAGCCGAACGCCTCCTTCTCCGCCTCGATCCGCTGGCCCAATGTCCAGTTCGCGCTCTTGGGCAACTGGATCGCCGATCCCACCGGCTCGGCCTCACCGAACAACCCGCCCTGCCCGCTGGTGCGGTTTTCATGCGTACGCTGTGCCACCGCCATGATCGTCTCGGCGGCGGCATGGACCTTGGCGCGATCCGGCGCGACGCTGTCGAACGCCCCCGCCCCGGCCAGCGCCTCGACCTGCCGCTTGTTGAGCAGGCGCGGATCGACCCGCCGCGCGAAATCATCAAGGCTCTGGAACCGCCCCTTGGCCTGCCGCTCCTCGACCAGCAGCTCCATCGCCTTCTCGCCCACGCCCTTCAGGCCCGCGAGCGCATAGCGGACGGCGAAGCCCTCTTGCGTCTCCGCGACCGAAAACTCCGCCTCGCTCGCATTGATGTCGGGCGGCAGACACGGCGTGCCCAGCCGCTTCATATCCTCGACGAACACCGCCAGCTTCTCGGTCTGGCCAAGTTCGAAGCACATCGACGCGGCATAGAATTCGTGCGGATAATGCGCCTTCAGCCACGCCGTGTGATAGGCGAGCAGCGCATAGGCCGCCGCGTGCGACTTGTTGAAGCCGTAGCCCGCAAACTTGTCGATCAAGTCGAACAGCTCGTTGGCCTTGGCCTCGGAGATATTGTTCATCTTCGCACAGCCCTCGACGAACAGCGCGCGCTGCGCGTCCATCTCGGCCTTGATCTTCTTGCCCATCGCGCGGCGCAGCAAATCCGCGCCGCCCAGCGAATAGCCGGCCAGAATCTGCGCGGCCTGCATCACCTGTTCCTGATAGACGAAGATCCCGTAGGTCTCCTGAAGGATGCCCTCCAGCAACGGGTGCGGATATTCGATCGGCTCGCGCCCGGCCTTGCGCGCGCCGAACATCGGAATGTTGTCCATCGGACCCGGCCGATAGAGCGAGACGAGCGCGACGATGTCGCCGAAATTGGTCGGCCGCACCGCCGTAAGCGTGCGCCGCATGCCTTCGGATTCGAGCTGGAACACGCCCACCGTCTCACCGCGCTGGAGCAGTTCGTACACCGCCGGATCGTCCCAGCCGAGCGCCGCGAGATCGATGCTGATGTTGCGCGCGGCGAGCAGGTCGACCGCCTTTTGCAGCACCGACAGCGTCTTGAGGCCCAGGAAGTCGAACTTCACCAGCCCGGCGCCCTCGACATATTTCATGTCGAACTGCGTCACCGGCATGTCGGAGCGCGGGTCGCGATACAGCGGCACCAGCTCCGCCAGCGGCCGGTCGCCGATCACCACGCCCGCCGCGTGGGTGGACGAGTGGCGCGGCAACCCTTCCAGCCGCATGGCAAGGTCGATCAGATGACGGACATCGGTCGCGCCGTCATACTCGGCCTTGAACTCGCTCACCCCGTTCAACGACCGCGACAGCGTCCATGGGTCGGTCGGATGGTTCGGCACCAGCTTGGCCAGGCGGTCGACCTGGCCATAGCTCATCTGCAGCACGCGCCCGGTGTCCTTGAGCACCGCGCGCGCCTTCATCGTTCCGAATGTGATGATCTGCGCGACCTGATTGCGCCCATATTTCGCCTGAACGTAGCGGATCACCTCGCCACGCCGCGTTTCGCAAAAGTCGATGTCGAAGTCGGGCATCGACACGCGTTCCGGGTTGAGGAATCGCTCGAACAGCAACCCCAGCGCCAGCGGATCGAGGTCGGTGATCGTCAGCGCCCACGCCACCACGCTGCCCGCGCCCGAGCCGCGCCCCGGTCCCACCGGGATCCCGTTCGCCTTGGCCCATTTGATAAAGTCCGCAACGATCAGGAAGTAGCCCGGAAACCCCATCTGGACGATGATGTCGGTCTCGAACGCCAGCCGGTCGAAATATTCCTGCCGCTTCACCGGATCGGTAATCCCGGCATAGGCCAGCCGCGCCTCCAGCCCGGCGCGCGCGTCGTCGCGCAGCTGCGTCGCCTCACCCTCGATGTCGCCGGCAAGGCTGGGAAGGATTGGCTTGCGCCTCGGCGCGGCAAAGGCACAGCGCTGCGCCACGACCAGCGTGTTGTCGATCGCCTCGGGCAGATCGTCGAACAGCCGCTTCATCTCGGTCGCGGGCTTCATCCACGCATCGGGCGAGGAGCGCTGGCGATCGTCGCTCGCGACATAGGCGGAACCGGCAATGCACAGCATCGCGTCGTGCGCCTGATGGAAATCGGGCACCGAATAACAGGCCGGGTTGGTCGCGACGATCGGGATGCCACGGGCATAGGCCAGCTCGAGCAAGCGCGGCTCGGCGCGCGCCTCGACCTCGTCCAGTCGCCGGACGATCTCGATATACAGCCGGTCGCCGAACAGCCCCTGCAGCCGGTCGGCATAGGCCAGCGCTGCCTCGTCCTGCTCCTCGGCGAACAGACGCGTCAGCCCGCCCTCGCGCCCGGCAGTCAGCGCGATCAGCCCGTCGGTGCGCCCGTCCAGCGCCGAGAACGGGACATGCGCGTCCTTCTCGATCGGGCGGTCAAGATGCGCCATCGACACAAGGTGGCAGAGGTTTTCGTAGCCCGTCGCATCCTGCGCCAACAGCGCCAGCCAGTCGAGCGGCGGGGTAACGCCATCGGGCATGTCGGGCCGCTCGACGCAGAGCAGCGACCCGATGATCGGCTGTACCCCCGCCTTCTTGGCGGCGTCGGAATAGGGCATCGCGGCATAGAGCCCGTTGCGATCACACAGCCCCGCCGCCGGAAACCCCAGCTCACGCGCTCGCGAAGCAATCGCCTTGGGCTCGATCGCGCCCTCCAGCATCGTGTAGGCGGAGAAGATACGGAGGGGGACAAAGCCGGAATGGGGCATGGCCCGTTATATGGCCGCGATCGCTCAAGGGCAAAGCGGCCGATCGCGTTTTCCACAGTTAAAATCGCCCGCTCCACGGCGGGGAGAGCGGCCTCGCGGCGCGATGGCGACGCGGCAATGGTGAAGCCACCGCGCGCCGACCATCTGTTACGCCAGCAGAGCCGTCCCCTGCGCCAGGCTCAGGGGACGGCTCTGCATGTCCTCTAATCGTCGATATTCTTCCGGAACGTCTCAGGCAGGAACAGCAGCCCGACCACGAGGGTCAACCCGGCGACCACGATCGGATACCACAGACCGTAATAGATATCCCCGGTCGCCGCGACCATCGCGAAGGCTGTCGTCGGCAGGAACCCGCCGAACCATCCATTGCCGATATGATAGGGCAGCGACATCGACGTATAGCGGATCTTGGTCGGGAACAGCTCGACCAGCATCGCCGCGATCGGGCCATAGACCATCGTCACCAGCAGCACGAGCCAGGTGAGGATCGCCACCACCAGCGGCTTGTTGATCTGCGCGGGGTCGGCCTTCGACGGATAACCGGCATTGGTCAGCGCCGCCTTCAACTCGCCCTGAAACGCCGTGATCGCAGCCTTGCGCTCGGCAGCGGTGACCTGCGCCGGATCGGGTGCGGTGAAGGTCGCCTCACCCACCTTGACCTGCGCGATCGCCCCGACCGGTGCCTCGACCGAGCTGTAGCTGATCGCATTCTTGGCAAGGAACGCCTTGGCGATGTCACAGCTCTTGCTGTCGAACTTGTTGCCGCCGACCGGATCGAACTGCAGCGAGCAATCCGCGTCGTTGGTCACCACCGTAACCGGCGCGGTCGCGGCGGCACGGGCGAGCGCCGGATTGGCCGCCGACGACAGCGCCTGGAACGCCGGGAAATAGGTCAGCACCGCGAGCGCGCAGCCGGCCATGATGATCGGCTTGCGCCCGACCTTGTCCGACAGCCAGCCGAAGAAGATGAAGAACGGCGTGCCGATGGCGAGCGCGATGGCGATCAGGATGTTGGTGGTCGCACCATCGACCATCAGCATCTTTTCAAGGAAGAACATCGCGTAGAACTGGCCGGTGTACCAGACCACCGCCTGCCCCGCGACCGCGCCGAGCAGCGCGATCAGCACCAGTTTGAGGTTGCCCCATTTGGCGAACGCCTCGGTCAGCGGCGCCTTCGACGTCTTGCCCTCGGCCTTCATCTTGGCGAACACTGGGCTCTCTTCGAGCTGCATCCGGATCCACAGCGACACGCCGAGCAGGATGATCGAAACGAGGAACGGCACGCGCCAGCCCCAGTCGCGGAACGCCTCTTCGCCGACCAAGGTGCGGGTGCCGATCACGACGAGCAACGCTGCGAACAGGCCGAGCGTCGCGGTCGTCTGAATGAAGCTGGTGTACAGGCCGCGCCTGTTGTTCGGCGCATGCTCCGCGACATAGGTCGCCGCACCGCCATATTCGCCGCCCAGCGCAAGGCCCTGGATCAACCGCATCAGGATCAGCAGCACCGGCGCCGCAACGCCGATCGTCGCATAGGACGGCAGCAAGCCGACGACGAAGGTCGCAAAGCCCATCAGGCCCATCGTGACGAGGAACGTATTCTTGCGCCCGACCAGATCGCCGATACGCCCGAACACCAGTGCGCCAAACGGCCGCACCGCAAAGCCCGCCGCAAATGCTGCGAGGGCAAAGATGAACCCGGTCGTCTCGTTCACGCCCGAGAAGAACTGCGCCGAGATGATCGTCGCCAACAGCCCGTAAAGGTAGAAATCATACCATTCGAACACCGTGCCCAGCGACGAAGCGGTGATGACCAGCTTTTCGCTTTGCGTTGCCTTGTGATGCTTGGGCACGTCGCCCGCTTCGGTGGCCATCGGCCGCACTCCCCTATGTCGTTATCCCCCGCGCGCGGTGCCGCGGACAGCCTGTCATGCCCGCGACTTGGGCGCGCAGCTATCCCGACAAAGGTCGCAGTTCTACGACGAGAGTCGCACTGACCTGCGGCTCGGGATGCGCTAACGCGTGACCAGGCGCCCCGCGCGAACAGGAGAGTGAGATGGCCCAGACAATCTTCCCGGTACCCGAGCAATGGGCGGCGAACGCACTGGTAGATGCGGATGGCTATAACGCGATGTATCGCCGCTCGGTCGAGGATCCCGAGGGCTTCTGGCGAGAGGCGGCGCAGCGGATCGACTGGATCACGCCGTTCACGCGGGTCAAGGAAACCAGCTTCGACGAGGCCGATTTCGGTATCGCCTGGTTCGCCGACGGCACGCTCAACATCAGCGCCAATGCGCTCGACCGGCACCTTGCCGAGCGCGGCGACGCAACCGCGATCCTGTGGGAGCCGGACAGCCCGGATGAGCCGCACCGCGTCATCACCTATCGCGAACTGCACGCCGATGTCTGCCGCTTCGCCAATCTGCTCAAGGCACAGGGCGTGAAGCGCGGCGAGCGGGTGACACTCTATCTCCCGATGGTGCCGGAGGCGGCGGTGGCGATGCTCGCCTGCGCGCGGATCGGCGCGATCCATTCGATCGTGTTCGCCGGCTTCTCGCCCGACGCGCTCGCCGGTCGCATCCAGGATTGCGACAGCCGCATCGTCCTGACCGCCGATGAAGGGCTGCGTGGCGGCAAGCGCATCCCGCTCAAGGCCAATGTCGATGCCGCCCTCGCGCGCTGCCCCGGGGTCGAGCGCGTCATCATGCTCCGCCGCACGGGTGCCGACGTCCCGATGGTCGCGGGCCGCGACATCGACTGGGTTGATTCCGCCAGCCAGTCCGCCGACTGCCCGCCCGAGGCGATGGGCGCGGAAGACCCGCTGTTCATCCTCTACACCTCCGGCTCGACCGGCAAGCCCAAGGGCGTGCTGCACACCACCGGCGGCTATGCGGTGTGGACGTCGATGACGCATGAATATGTCTTCGATTACCGCCCCGGCCAGATCTACTGGTGCGCCGCCGATGTGGGCTGGGTCACCGGGCACAGCTATGTCGTCTACGGCCCGCTGATGAACGGCGCGACGAGCGTGATGTTTGAAGGCGTCCCCAACTTCCCCGACCACAGCCGCTTCTGGCAGGTGGTCGACAAGTTCCAGGTCGAAATCTTCTACGCCGCCCCGACCGCACTGCGCGCCTTGATGCGAGAGGGCGATGACTGGGTCACGCGCACCAGCCGCAGCAGCCTGCGCCTGCTCGGCAGCGTCGGCGAACCGATCAATCCCGAGGCATGGGAATGGTATCACCGCGTCGTCGGTGAAGGCCGCTGCCCGATCGTCGACACCTGGTGGCAGACCGAAACCGGCGGCGCGATGATCACCCCCCTTCCCGGCGCAACCGCGCTCAAGCCCGGTTCAGCGACCAAGCCGTTCTTCGGCGTCCAGCCCGCATTGCTCGACAATGACGGCAAGCTGATCGAGGGCGCAGGCGATGGGTGCCTCGTCATTACCGACAGCTGGCCCGGCCAGATGCGTACCGTGTGGGGCGACCATGACCGCTTCTTCCAGACCTATTTCAGCACCTTCCCCGGCCGCTATTTCACCGGCGACGGCTGCCGCCGCGACGAAGACGGCTATTACTGGATCACCGGCCGCATCGACGATGTCATCAACGTCTCCGGCCACCGCATGGGCACCGCCGAAATCGAGAGCGCACTCGTCGCCCACCATAAGGTCGCGGAGGCGGCGGTGGTCGGCATGCCGCACGACATCAAAGGTCAGGGCATCTACGCCTTCGTTACCACCAACGCCGAGGTCGAACCCGACGCCGCACTGCGCGCCGAGCTGATCAAATGGGTGCGCCAGGAAATCGGCCCGATCGCCACGCCCGACGTGATCCAGTTCGCCCCCGCGCTACCCAAGACCCGATCGGGCAAGATCATGCGCCGCATCCTGCGCAAGATCGGCGAGAATGACGTCAGCAACCTTGGCGACACCTCGACCCTTGCCGATCCGTCGGTGGTCGATCACCTGCTCGCCAACCGGCCGCAGCTGGTTGGCAGTTAGAGCGGCAGCCCTACATAATTCTCCGCAATCGCGGTCTGCATCGCGGTCGAACTGGCGACATAGTCCAGCTCGGCCTCCTGCATCCGGTGCTCGAACGAGCCATCCTCGGGGAAGCGGTGCATCAGCTTGGTCAGGTACCAGCTGAACCGCTCCGCCTTCCAGATCCGCGCCAGCGCGCGCGCCTGATAGCCGTCCAGCCCCGCAGAATTGCTCTGCTTCACCGCGCCAATCAGCGCGTCGCAGAGATAGGCGACATCCGAAGCGGCGAGATTCAGCCCCTTGGCCCCCGTCGGCGGCACGATATGCGCGCTGTCCCCTGCCAGGAACAGCCGCCCATGCCGCATCGTCTCGAACACGTAGGACCGCAGCGGCGCGATCGACATTTCCAGCGCGGGGCCACGCGTCACCTTATGCTCACTAATCGGATCGAACCGCGCCGCCAGCTCGTCCCACAAGCGATCCTCGGTCCAGTCCTCGACCTTATCGGTCAGCGGCACCTGGATATAATAGCGGCTGCGCGTCTTCGACCGCATCGAGGCCAGCGCAAAGCCCGCCTTCCCATTAGCGTAGATCAGCTCATCATGGCACGGCGGCACGTCCGCCAAGATGCCCAGCCAGCCGAACGGATAGACCCGCTCGAACTCGCGCACCGCGCTCACCGGGATCGCCTTGCGCGATGGCCCGTGGAACCCGTCGCACCCAGCGATATACGCACAGTCGATCCGCCGGGTCTCGCCATCCTTCACATAGGTGACAAACGGCGCATCACCCTCGATCTCATGCAGCGCGACGTCGCCCGCATCATAGATGACCTCAAGCCCCCGCTCGGGCGCTGCGTCCATCAGGTCGCGGGTCAGCTCGGTCTGGCCATAAACCATCACGTTGCGCCCAGTCAGCGCAGCGATATCGATGCGGATCAACCGATCATCGGTGGCGAGGTTGAACCCCGCCTCGACCAGCCCCTCCCGCTTCATCCGCGCATCGAGGCCAAGCCGCGTCATCAGGTCGGTCGTAACCGTCTCCAGCACCCCCGCCCGGATGCGGCCGAGCACATAGGCCGGCGACGCGCGCTCGACGACAACGCAATCCACCCCCGCCTGACGCAGCAGATGGCCGAGCAGCAGGCCGGATGGCCCTGCCCCAATGATCGCAACCTGGGTCTTCATGTCATTCCCCCACGGCCGCTCGCGCGCGGCCCATTGACGTTCAGCGCGCGGCGTTCAGTTGCTGCTCCAACTGGTGCAGCACGCGGTAGCAGGGCAGCACCTGCGCAACGCTGGAATTAGGCTCACGCCCCTCGCGGATCGCCGCCACGAACTCGCGGTCCTGCAGCTCGATGCCGTTGTTCGACACCGCCACCCCGGACAGGTCGACCGGCTCCTCGCGCCCGGTCACCAGATCGTCGTAGCGCGCGATCCAGGTGCCGTTGTCGCAGATGTAGCGGAAGAAGGTGCCGAGCGGCCCGTCATTATTGAACGACAGGCTGAGGGTACAGATTGCGCCGCTTTCCGCCTTCAGCTGAATCGACATGTCCATCGCGATGCCAAGCTCGGGATGAATCGGCCCCTGAATGGCATTGGCGGCAACGATCGGCCCGGCCTGATAGGCGAACAGGTCCACCGTATGCGCGGCGTGGTGCCACAGCAGGTGATCGGTCCAGCTGCGCGCCTCACCCTTCGCATTCATGTTCTGGCGGCGGAAGAAATAGGTCTGCACATCCATCTGCTGGACGTTCAACTCGCCCGCCGCGATCTTGCGGTGGATGTACTGATGGCTCGGGTTGAAGCGCCGCGTGTGCCCGACCATCGCGGTCAGGCCGGTCTCCTGCGCCTTGGCCAGCACCGCCTCGCCATCCGCCAGGCTGTCGCACAGCGGAATCTCGACCTGCACATGCTTGCCCGCGTCCATGCACTGGATCGCCTGCGCCGCGTGCATCTGGGTGGGCGTACACAGGATCACCGCGTCGAGGCCTGGCTGCTCCAGCGCTTCGGCGAGTTCAGTCGTGGCGTGCGCAATGCCATATTTCGCCGCGACCGCCTGAGTCGGTTCGAGCCGGCGACCGACGACCGAGATCACCTCGACCCCGTCGATCTTCTGAAGCCCGTCGAGATGCTTTTCGCCGAAAGCCCCGGCGCCTGCGAGTGCGATTTTCATAACATTCTCCCTCTCCCCTTCAGGGGAGAGGGCCGGGGAGAGGGGCAGTCCCTCAAATCCGGCCCATCGCTAAAGTCTAGAGGACTGCCCCTCTCCCAACCCTCTCCCAAAGGGGGAGAGGGCTTTGATTACTCCGCCGCCTCCGCAAACCCGCTGCCCGCCATATCCAGCCCCTCGCCATTGTCAGGGCGCAGGACGAGATGGCCGATCGCGGTATTCGAGCACGGGATGTGGTAATGCCGATGCAGCGCGGCGGTGCGCTTGCCCATCGCGCCGCGCATGATCAGCCACATGACCATCTCGATCCCCTCGGACCCGGTTTCGCGCAGATATTCGATGTGCGGAATGCGGCGCAGGTGATCGCTCTCGCCGATCAGCCCGTCGAGGAACATATTGTCCCATTCGCGATTGATCAGGCCCGCGCGCGGCCCCTGCAACTGGTGGCTCATGCCGCCGGTGCCCCACACCTGAACGTTCAGATTCTCGGGGAAGCTCGCCACCGCGCGCGCAATCGCCTCACCCAGCGCCCAGCAGCGATTGCCCGAGGGCGGCGGGTAGGTGACGACATTGACCGCCAGCGGGATCACCTTGCACGGCCAGGCATCGGGCGTCCCGAACATCATCGACAGCGGGACGGTCAGGCCGTGATCGACCTGCATCTCGTTGATGATCGTCATGTCGAATTCGTCGAGGACCAGGCTCTGCGCGATGTGCCAGGCAAGGTCGGGATGCCCCTCGACATCCGGCACCGGGCGCGGGCCCCAGCCCTCGTCGGCCGACGTGTAGCGCTCGCCACAGCCGATCGCGAAGGTCGGGATGATCTTCATGTCGAACGCCGATGCGTGGTCGTTATAGACCAGAATGACGACATCAGGCTTCTCGGCCTTCTCCCATTCGCGGGTCCAGTCATATCCGGCAAAGATCGGGCCGAAATAATCGTCGCGGTCCTTGCCCTGATCGACGGCAACGCCGAGCAGCGGGACATGGCTCGATGCAACACCTGCGGTAATGCGGGCCATTCTTATCGTCCTTCTTTGATCGAGCGGACGCCGATGGGCGAACGCCCGCCGCGCATCATCATCTCGCGATATTCGGGGAAGCTCATGTCGGTCATCGTGCTGACCGCCTCGGCAAAGGGGATGCCGTCGGTCGAGAACAGCTTGGCCAGGAAATAGACGTTGCCGCCCAGGTCGAGACACTTGTTGTAATCGCGGTCGAGCAGCGCCTGTTTCGCCTCTTCGCTGATCGGCCATTCGTCGAGATAGGCGCGCTCGTCCGCCTTGAACCGCGCACGGTTCTCAGCGGTCATCAGGCTCATTGCGAACTGGTTGATATGGTAACCGGCGCGCGCGCGCTTGGCGGTGAACACGCGGGTGCCGGGGATGTCTTCAAACTCGGCGAGGTAGGCGTGGATGTCGGTGTGGTCGGTCACAGGCCGCGCTCCTTCAGAATTGCATCAAGGCGCGGGAAGACGCGTCGGGCATTGCCCGCAAAGATCGCGGAGCGCTCGGCGTCCGAAATCTCCAGCGCGTCGACATAGCGCTTGGTGTCGTCGAAATACTGGCCGGTGGTCGGGTCGATGCCGCGCACCGCACCGACCATCTCCGATCCGAACAGGATGTTCTTGTTGTCGATCACGTCGGCGAGCAGGTCGATGCCCGGCTGGTGATAGACACAGGTGTCGAAGAAGATGTTGTTCATCAGATGCGTATCGAGCGCCGGCTTCTTCAGCATGTCGGCAAGGCCGCGATAGCGCCCCCAATGATACGGCACCGCGCCGCCACCATGCGGGATGATGAAGCGCAAGGTCGGGAAATCGGCGAACAGATCACCCTCCAGCAGCTGCATGAACGCGACCGTGTCGGCGGCGATGTAATAGCCGCCGGTCGCGTGCATCGCCGGGTTACAGCTGCCCGAGACGTGGATCATCGCCGGCACGTCCAGCTCGACCATCTTCTCGTAGAACGGGTACCAGTAACGGTCGGTCAGCGGCGGATGGGTGAAATGCCCGCCGCCCGGATCGGGGTTGAGGTTGCACCCGATAAAGCCGAGGTCGGTGACGCAGCGCTCCAGTTCGGCGATGCTCGCGCTCATATCGGCCTTGGGCGATTGCGGCAGCATGCACACGCCGACGAACGTCTCGGGGAACAGCCCGACGACGCGCGCGATCAGGTCGTTGCAGCGCCGCGCCCATTCGATCGCGACGCCCTCATCCCCGACATGCGGTGCCATCGCCGAAGCGCGGGGGGAAAAGATCGTCAGGTCCGCACCGCGTTCCTTGATCAGGCGCAGCTGGTTCGCCTCGATCGTCTCGCGGATCTCGTCATCGCTGATTTCAGGATAGGGCGGGCACGGCGTCCCCGCCTTGAACGCAGCCTTCTGTTCCTCGCGCCAGGCGTCATGCGCCTTGGGCAGGACGGTGTAATGGCCGTGGCAGTCGATGATGAGACTCACGCATTCCCTCCAAAAACCTTCGTCGTCCCGGCCTTGAGCCGGGACAGGGCTTTTTCCTTGTTCGAGCGACCAGAAAGGCAGCCCGGCCCCGGCTCAAGGCCGGGGCGACGGAGGGGAGCGGCGATCACGACACCCTCCCCTCAATCGCCACCAGCTTCGCCGTCAGTCCTTCGGGTGGCGTCATGCCGAGCGCACCCATCTCCCGCTGACGCTGGATCGTGCCGCGCGTCATCGCCGGATCAACGCCCAGATCGCTCAGCGTCTTCGCGACCTCCTCCATCTCGGCGGCGCGCCGCGTGCCATGCGCGAGCATCCGGTCGAGATTATAGTCGGCGCGCGTGGCCCAGGACTGTTCCTTCCAGCTTGCGTCGAGCGAGGCGAGCACCGCTTCGCGCACCCCGGCGCGTTCCGCGGCCAGCACGCATTCAGCGGTCAGCGCCTCCAACCCCTTGACCATCACCGACCGGATCATCTTGATCGCCGACGCATCGCCGACATTGGCTCCCGACACGGCGACCTTGGTAAAGCCATAGGCGCGCAACGCATCGGCGGCGTCCTCCGCATGCGGCCCCGCCACCAGCAGCGGCACGCCCAGCCGCGCGGGCAACACCGGCGCCATTACCGCAACATCGACATAGCGCCCACCCGCCGCCTCAATCACCTGCGCGGCATCCCGCTTGGTGCCGGGCGCAACGCTATTCATGTCGAGCCACAGCGTTCCCGGTCGCAGCAACGGCGCACAGCGCTGCGCGGCCGCGAGCGCTTGGTCCGCAGTGATGAGGCACAGCACCAGATCGGCCCGCGCCAGCGCACCGGCGGGGGTTGCGGACCAGCGGATTTGGGCGGATTCGAAATCAGAAATCTTGGCAGGGCGGGTATCGGGGCTGTCGGTCGCGATGTCGAACGCCGCGGCGCCGGGTTGGGCGAAGGCTTGTCCGGCTTCGCCAAATCCCACGAAGGATGTCCACTCGATCATGCGGCCTATGAAGCGTTGTTACGCGACATGTTCTAATCGGATTGCGATCGGCGCTATCCGTTTTCCTGAATTCTGGTCTCTTGCGATGCGCGGTGGAGCAGTTCGATGAAGCGGGATTGGGCGCGGGTCGGGCGCCAGCTTGCGCGCGTGCTGATGCCGATCGTGCGGACGGCGCCGGCGAGTTGCGGGCCGATGCTTTCGAGCATCCCCGCCCCCACCTCCAGCGCGACCTGATCGGGGGACAGCAGGGTGAGCAGGTCGCTCTGCACCAGCAGGCCGCGGATCACCATCACCGACCCGCACTCGATCGGCACCGGCGGCAGCACGCGGCCCGCGAACAGCGCTTCCCAATGCGTGCGCAGCGGCGTGCCGATCGGGCCGACGACCCAGGATTGCGCGGCGAGCGTGTCGAGATCGACCGGCCCCTGCGCCAGCGGATGCCCGCGCCGCCCGAAGATCGCGAGCCGGTCGGTGAACAGCGGCACCTGTTCGACGCCCGGCGGGCAGTCATCGCGCAGCGCGCCGACCATGATGTCGATGATGCCGTCGAGCAGCGGGTCGACCAGCTCGCGCCACGATCCCTCCACCACATCGACCACCGTCCGCGGCTCTTCACGCAGGAACTGGGCGAGGCTGTGTGGCAGTAGCAGCGCACGGCTGAGCGGCATCGCGCCGATCGCGATGCGCCCGCCCTCCCCTTCGTCACCGCGCGCTTCGGCGATCCCGGCGGCGATCTCACCGGCGGCGAGCCGGACGCCGCGCGCCAGCGTGCGGCCTGCCGGCGTCAGCGCCATCCCCCGCCCCCGCCGCTCGGCGAGCGGCGTCGCGCAAACCTGTTCGAGTTCACGCACCGAGCGATGCACCGCAGGCTGCGACATGCCACTCGCCGCCGCCGCACCGGCAAAGCCCTGCGCGTCGGCGAAGTGCAGAAATGCGTCGAGCTGGGTCGCGGTCATCAGCAGCTCAGGCCGCGCAAATCCGCGCGTTCCGCCGCGCGCGGAACGGCGGGTCGCGGCGGCGAGTTGGTCGAAGGCACGGGCGACCCGTTCGGCCAACGCAGTCCCCGCCGGACTGGGTGTCACCCCGTCCGAATGCCGGTCGAACAGCGTGACGCCGAGCTGCTTTTCCAGCTTGGCCAGCCCCTGGGTCAACGCCGGCTGCGACAACCCCGCAGCCTCCGCCGCACGGTTGAGGCTACCCTGCGCGATCACTTGCCCAAGCGCGCGCAGATGCCGGAGGTTGAGATCGAAAGGCCGCATCGCCGCGCCGATATATCCGAAAATCTTATTACATAAACGGAATTCATATTATGGTGTGTTGGAGATACCCCGCCATGGAAAGCGAACATCGTCGCGGGCCGAAATGCGCATTTGTTCAAAAAAGCGAACATGTCGCGCAACAAGGCTGCATCGGCCCAAAGGCGGGTTAGACATTTCGCACCGGAGAAAACAATGAGTGCACGCGTCGTCCAAAACATCGAGCGCACCGCGATGGACATCGTCGACGGCCTCGCGCAGGCCGGCGTCGCGACGGTGCATGAGGCGCAGGGGCGGATTGGCCTGCTCGCGCATTATATGCGGCCGATTTACTCCGGCGCGCGGATCGCGGGGAATGCGGTCACCATCTCCTCCCCACCGGGCGACAATTGGATGGTGCATGTCGCGATCGAGCAGCTGCAGGCGGGCGACATCCTCGTCCTCGCGCCGACCTCCCCCTGCGTCGATGGCTATTTCGGCGACCTGCTCGCGACCAGCGCGATGGCGCGCGGGTGCCGGGGGCTGGTGATTGACGCAGGCGTGCGCGACGTGCGCGACCTGACGCAGATGGGCTTTCCGGTGTGGTCGAAGGCGGTGTTTGCGCAGGGGACGGTCAAGAACACGCTGGGGTCGGTCAATGTGCCGATCGTGTGCGCGGGCGCGGCGATCGAGCCGGGCGATGTGATCGTCGCCGATGATGACGGCGTGTGCGTGGTCAAGCGTGGCGATGCGGCGGCGGTGCTTGAGGCTGCGGGCAAGCGTGAGGCTGCGGAAGAAGCCAAGCGGGTGCGGCTGGCGGCGGGCGAGCTGGGGCTGGATATTTATGACATGCGGCCTCGGCTTGAGGAGATGGGGTTGCGGTATGAGTGAGGCTCAAATCCTCCCCGGAACGGGGAGGTGGCAGCGCGCAGCGCTGACGGAGGGGGCCCGCGTCACGGGACTCCCTTGCCTCGGGCCCCCTCCACCGCCTTCGGCGGTCCCCCTCCCCGTTCCGGGGAGGATTTTGTGAGCGGCGTCCGCTGCATGTGGATGCGGGGTGGGACGTCGAAGGGCGGGTATTTCCTTGCCGACGACCTGCCCGCCGACACCGGCGCGCGCGATGCCTTTTTGCTGCGGGTGATGGGGTCGCCCGATCCGCGGCAGATCGACGGGATGGGCGGCGCCGATCCGCTGACGAGCAAGGTCGCCGTGGTGCGCAAGTCCGCACGGGACGGCGTCGATGTCGACTATCTGTTCCTGCAGGTGTTCGTCGATCAGGCGATCGTCACCGATGCGCAGAATTGCGGGAATATCCTGGCTGGCATCGGGCCGTTCGCGATCGAGCGCGGGCTGGTTGCTGCACGGGATGGCGCGACGCGGGTTGCGATCTTCATGGAGAATACCGGGCAGGTTGCCGTCGCGACGGTGCAGACGCCGGGTGGCCAGGTAACCTATACCGGCGAGGCCAGCATCAGCGGCGTGCCGGGGACTGCTGCGCCAATCCCGCTGGCCTTTCGCGATACCGCCGGGTCGTCGTGCGGCGCGCTGCTGCCGAGCGGCAATGGCGTCGATGAGATCGACGGCGTGCGCGTGACGATGATCGACAATGGCATGCCGTGCGTCGTGATCGCGGCGAGCGATGTCGGCATTACCGGTTACGAGGATCGCGACACGCTCGACGCCGATGCGGCGATGAAGGCGAAGGTCGAGGCGATCCGGTTGAAGGCCGGGCCGCTGATGAACCTGGGCGATGTGACCGACAAGTCGGTGCCCAAGATGATGCTGGTCGCCGCGCCGCGTGACGGCGGCGCGATTGCGGTGCGCTCACTGATCCCGCACCGGGTGCATGCGTCGATCGGGGTGCTGGGCGCGGTGAGCGTGGCGACGGCGTGTCTGATCGAGGGATCCCCGGCGGCTGCGCTGGCGGTGGTGCCGGAGGGGCGGACGCTGACGCTGGGGGTCGAGCATCCGACCGGGGTTACCGAATGTGTCGTGACGCTGGATGATGCTGGTGCGCCGGTTGAGGCCGGGATGCTGCGGACGGCGCGCAAATTGATGGACGGGGAAGTCTTCGCATGAGCACGACCGACGCAGACGGGCGCATTCGCAGTTGGACGCTGGAGCCGTCGAAGCCGCGCTTTACCCCGCCGCCGGGCGCGGTCGATGCGCATTGCCATGTGTTCGGGCCGCAGGCGCAATTCCCGTTCAGCGCCAAGGCCAAGTATCTGCCGCAGGATGCCGGGCCGGATGCGCTGTTCGCGCTGCGCGCGCGGCTGGGCTTTGCGCGCAACGTCATCGTGCAGGCGAGCTGTCACGGGACCGACAACGCCGCGACGCTGAATGGCATTGCCGTATCGGGCGGGACGTGTCGCGGGGTCGCGGTAGTCGATCCGGCGATCAGCGATGCCGAGCTGGATGCGCTGCATGCGGGCGGCATTCGCGGGGTGCGGTTCAACTTTCTGAAGCGGCTGGTGGACGATGCGCCCAAGGACAAGTTCCTTGATGTGGCACAGCGGATCGCGCGGCTGAACTGGCATGTCGTGGTCTATTTCGAGGCGGATATCCTTGAGGAGATGAAGCCGTTCCTCGCCGCGATTCCGGTGCCGATCGTGATCGACCATATGGGTCGGCCCGATGTGCGGCAGGGACCGGACGGGGCGGACATGACCGCGTTCCGAGCATTGCTCGATAGCCGCGATGACATCTGGACCAAGGTCACCTGCCCCGACCGGCTCGATCCCGCCGGGCCGCCTTATGCGGACTTTGTGAACGCAGTGCGGCCGCTGGTCGAAGCCTATCCCGATCGGGTGTTGTGGGGCACCGACTGGCCGCATCCGAACATGGAGACCGTGCTGCCCGATGACGGCGCGCTGGTCGATGTGATCCCGGCGATCGCGCCGACCGCAGCGTTGCAGCACAAGCTACTCGTCGCCAACCCGATGCGGCTCTACTGGCCCGAGGAAGCCTGACCATCGCGGCGGGGCGCGCCGAGGCGGCGAAGGGGCGGTTGATCCTGCTGGGCGGGATCATCGCGCTGGGATCGCTGGCGATCCAGATCATCGTTCCCGCCTTGCCGCAGCTGGCCGAGGGGATCGGCGCAACGCCGGCGGGCGGACAGCTGGTCATTTCGCTTTATCTGATCGGGCTGGCGCTGGGGCAGCTGGGCTGGGCGCCGGTTGCCGATCATCATGGGCGCAGGCCGGTGCTGATCGGCGGGTTGGTCGTCTTTCTGGTTGGCACCCTGTTGTGCGCCGTTGCGAGTGATCTGGCGACAATGCTGGTCGGTCGCGCGGTGCAGGCGATCGGGGCGTCGTCGTCGCTGGTCGCGGGGCGCGCGATGGCGACCGACACCGCGCCGGTGGGCAAGGCCGCCGCGCCGCTCGCGATCCTGACCAGCGTGACGTTGATCTCCCCTGCCCTCGCCCCGGCGCTGGGCGGCGCGGTGACAAGCGTGGGCGGGTGGCGCGCGCTGTTCTGGATCCTCGCCGGTTTGACGCTGATTGGCGGAGCGCTGGCGTTGCGGATGCTGCCCGAGACGCGACCCGGCGACCATGCGCCGGTCCACGCGCGGCGGATCGCGACGACCTATTGGCAGGTGCTGCGCCAGCGCGGCTATCTGCCGCTCGCGCTGTCCAATGCGCTGATCAGCGGGGGGTTCTTTACCTTTCTGGCGGCGTCGCCGTTCGTGCTGGATGCGGCGGGGGCGACGCCGGCGCAGGCGGGGCTGTTCTACTCGGCGGTGGCGTGCGCGATCATTGGGGGCACCTTGTGCGTGCCCGTCGTGCTGCGCCGCTGGCCGCGCGGGTTGAAGCCGGCGGGATCGGTGGCACTGGGCAGCGGCGCGGTCGTGATCTTGGTGGTCGCGGCGACGGGGGCGCATCTGGCGGGGGTGTTCGTGGCGATGAGCCTGATCGCGTTTGGCGCTGGGCTGACCGGCCCTGCCCTGCTCGCCGAAGCGATCGAGCAGCAGCGGGAGCGGGCGAGCGCGGCTACGGGCCTGTTCGGGACGATGCAGATGGGGGGTGCGGCGTTGATCTCGACGCTGGCGGTGCGGCTGGCGCCGTCGGCGGCGGTGGAGTTGGGGGTGATCGGGGTGCTGGTGGTGGTGGCTTTGGGGTTGCGGGTTTGGGGGAGTCGCAAGCTGGATTAGCTCAATTCCTCCCCTGCGCCGCAGGGGAGGTGGCAGCGCGCAGCGCTGACGGAGGGGCGGCCGCGTAGACGGCCGTGGGCAGCTCGGCAAATTCCGCCCTCTGCGAGGGCGGCCCCTCCACCACCCGCTACGCGGGCGGTCCCCCTCCCCTGAGCGCGCTCAGGGGAGGAATTGGGCGCGTCAGCCCCAAACGTCCTTCGCCACGTCGATCACCAGGCGCATCTTTGCCGCCTGCTGCTCGACCTCGATGTCATTGCCGTGGACGGTCGAGGAGAAGCCGCATTGCGGCGACAGTGCGAGCTGGTCGAGTGGCGCGAACTGCGCGGCTTCTTCGATGCGGCGCTTGATGTCGTCCTTTGACTCCAGCTCGCCGAGCTTGGTGGTGACGAGGCCGAGCACGACGGTCTTGCCCTTGGGTACGAAGCGCAGCGGAGCGAAATCGCCCGAGCGGGGATCGTCATATTCGAGGAAATAACCGTCGATCTTCAATTCGTTGAACAGCACTTCGGCGACGGGTTCGTAACCGCCTTCGGCTGCCCAGCTCGAGCGGAAATTGCCGCGGCACAGGTGGACGCAGACGACCATGTCGTCGGGCTTGTCGCGGATCGAGTCGTTGATGATGCGGGCATAGAGGCGCGGCAGCTCGTCCGGGTCCATGCCGCGCTTGCGGGCGTTTTCGCGCTGCGTGTCGTCGCACAGGTATGCGAGGTTGGTGTCGTCGAGCTGGAGGTAGCGGCAGCCGGCGTCGGCGAGGCTGGCGATCTCGGCGCGATAGGCGGCGGCGAGGTCGGTGTAGAAGTCCTCAAGGTCGGGATATGCTGCAGCGTCGATCGCATCGCGGCCGCCGCGGAAGTGCAGCATGGTCGGCGACGGGATCGTGACCTTGGGAGTGCGGCTGGTGCAGCTGGCGAGGAATTCATAATCGGCGCGCTGAATGTCGCGGGCATGTTCGATCTTGCCCGTGATCTTCATCACCGGCGGGGCGTAGGACAGTTCCTTGCCGCCATGCTGGTGGAAATGGACCGCGGTGCCGCCGGCCTCTTCGACGCCATCGAGCTGGAGCAGGAAGTCGGTGTGGAAATAGGTGCGACGGAACTCGCCGTCGGTGATCCCTTCAAGGCCCAGATCCTCCTGTAACTTCACGACGCCGCGAATCGCCTCGTCTTCAACTGCGCGCAGGGCGGCGGCGTCGATTTCGCCCGCTTTGAACGCGGCGCGGGCGTCGATCAGCGCCTTGGGGCGGAGGAAGCTGCCGACATGATCGGCGCGGAACGGGGGTTTGGACATCCTGATTCTCCTTGCGATATTTGTAAGTGTTACATACAAAATGCTGCAACGATCGATAGGACAGGAAGAGGAGCGAGGCAATGACCTGGATCACCAACCGCTGGTATGTCGCCGCATGGGATTCGGAGGTGGACCGCACGCCGATCGCGCGCACCATCTGTGGCGAACCGGTGATGCTGTACCGCAAGCTCGACCGCAGCGTGGTGGCGATGCGCGATGCGTGTCCGCACCGGCTGTTGCCGCTGTCGATGGGGTTCAAGGAGGGGGATTCGATCCGGTGCCGCTATCACGGGCTGCTGATCGAACCCGATGGCTGTGCCAGCGAAATGCCGATCAAGTCCGAAGCGGTGCCCAAGGCGGTGTGCGCGACGCTGTATCCGGTGGTGGAGAAGCATCGCTTTGTATGGGTGTGGATCGGCGAGGCGGCGAAGGCCGATCCGGCGACGATCCCCGATTTCTGGCCGTGCAGCACGCCGGGTTGGACGTTCGATGGCGGGTACAACCATATCAGCTGCGACTATCGGCTGGTGATCGACAATTTGATGGACCTGTCTCACGAGACCTGGGTGCATCAGGGGTCGATCGGGCAGCATGAGATTACCGAGGCGCCGATCGAAACTGTGGTGAAGGGCGAGGAGGTGTTTGTCCGCCGCTGGATGCCGGGGATCGAGCCGCCGCCGTTCTGGCGCGACGCGCTGCGTTCGGCCGGGCCGGTCGATCGGTGGCAGGTGTGCCACTTCCTGCCGCCCTCTTCGGTGCTGATCGATGTCGGCGTTTCGCCGGCCGATGCGGGCGATACCATCGAGAGCCACGATTCGGGGGTGCGCGGCTTCGTCGTCGATGCCATGACTCCGGAGACCGAAACGACGACTCACTATTTCTGGGGCATGGCGCGCAACTTTGACATCGACGATGCCGGCTTCACCGCACGGTTCAAGGCGCAGCAGGGCCAGGTGTTCGACGAAGATGTCGAAGTGCTGGAGGCGCAGCAGCGCAGCATCGTCGCGAATCCCGACATGAAGCTGCGCGGCTATTCGATCGATCAGGGCAGCGTTCGGGCGCGGACGATCATCCGCAAGCTGATGGAGGCGGAGACCGCGTGACGATCGGGCGCGGCGATCTCGACCGCAACCTTGGCCTGCGCCTGCGTCGGGCGCATGGCGCGGTGCAGCGGCATTTCGTCGAGCATTTCGCCGACCTCGGCCTGACGCAGAAACAGGTGTCGGTGCTGTGGCTGACCGGGGATCACCCCGATCTGGCGCAGGCCGACCTGGCAATCGCGCTCGACATGGATCGCGCGACGACGATGGCGCTGGTCCATGGGCTGGAGAAGCGCGCTCTGGTGTCGCGCAGTCCGTCGCGCACCGATGGGCGGCGGATCGCGTTCCGCCTGACCGACGCGGGCGAGGCGCTGCTGGCCAAGGCCAAGGTCGCGATCGTCGAGCATGAAGCGTGGGTGAAGGGACGATTCAGCGCGGCCGAACTCGCGACGCTTGAGGAAATGCTCGCACGCATCTATCGCTGACTTGTTTGCCGATATAACAATGGCCGGACACCGGCCGATGGAGGGGAAATGGCTACCGATCCGCGTGCAGTGATCGACCGCGCACCGATGTCCCGGTTCCAATGGGGCGTGGTCGCGACGATGGTCGGGCTCAACGCGCTCGACGGGTTCGACGTGCTGTCGATCAGCTTCGCCTCCCCCGGCATTGCCGCCGACTGGGGCATCGATCGCGCCCAGCTCGGCATCGTCCTGTCGATGGAGCTGGTCGGCATGGCGATCGGGTCGCTGTTCCTGGGCGGCATTGCCGACCGGATCGGGCGGCGCGCGACGATCCTGTCGTGCCTTGGCATCATGACCGTCGGCATGCTCGGCGCGGCGAGCGCGGGCGGCGTCTATTCGCTGATGTGCTGGCGCGTCCTCACCGGCCTTGGCATCGGCGGCATGCTTGCAGCGACCAATGCGGCAGTGGCGGAGGCGGCCAATGCCAAGCACCGATCGCTCGCGGTGGTGCTGATGGCGGCGGGCTATCCGGTCGGGACGATCATCGGCGGGTCGATTTCGGCCGTGCTGCTGTCGATGTATGACTGGCGCGCAGTGTTCGTGTTCGGCGCGGTGTGTTCGCTGCTGTTCGTGCCATTGGTGCTTTGGCGCGCGCCGGAATCGGTCGCGTTCCTGATGCATCGGCGCCCGCCGAACGCGCTGGCGCGGATCAACGCCAACCTTGCGCGGATGGGCCATCCGCCGATCGACGCGCTGCCCGAGCCGGACGTAGTGACGTCGCGCAAGGCGCCGCTGGTCAATCTGTTCTCGCCCGGGTTGATCCGGCCGACAATCCTGCTGACGCTCGCCTATCTGACGCACATCATGACCTTTTACTTCATCCTGAAATGGATCCCGAAGATCGTCGTCGACATGGGCTTCCCGCCGCCTGAGGCCGCGGGCGTGCTGGTGTGGGCGAGCATCGGCGGGGCGACCGGATCGCTGATCCTGGGGCTGCTGACCGGCAAGATCCGGCTGCTCGCGCTCACCATCGTGGCGATGCTGCTGTCGACCGCGCTCATCATCCTGTTCGGTCAGGGGCAGAGCGATCTGGCCGGGCTGTCGATGGTCGCAGCCGCAGCGGGCTTTGCCACCAATGCCGGCGTGGTTGGCCTGTATGCGCTGATCGCCCAGTCGTTCCCGACCGGGGTTCGCGCATCGGCGACCGGCTTCGTCATCGGCGTCGGGCGCGGCGGATCGGCGCTGGCCCCTGCCCTTGCCGGCTTCCTGTTCGCGGCGGGCTACGGACTGCCGACGGTGGCAATCCTGATGAGCATCGGCTCGATCGTCGCGGCGCTCGCGTTGCTGGCGATGCGCGGATGGAAGCAGCCGGTCGAGGGCGCGGCCGGTTGACAGCCGCCCCGCGCCCCGGCGAGGGTCGCGGCATGGCCGACGAACCCGACCGCATCCTTTCCGCCGCCGAAGTCGCCGCCTGGCTGCGCGAGCGCATCCGCACCGGGCGCGCGGTGCAGGGGCAAAGGCTGGTCGAAGCGGACATCATCCGCGAGACCGGCGCGACCCGCAGCCGCGTGCGCGAGGCGTTGCAGCGGCTGGAAAGCGAAGGGCTGATCGTCATCGAGGAGTTTCGCGGCGCGTCGGTGCGCCGCTTCGGCCGCGATGAGATCCGCCAGATTTATCGCGCGCGGATGGTGCTGGAGGGGCTGGCGGCGCACGACTTCGCTTTGGCCGATGACCCGGCACGCAAGGCGCAGCTGGTCGAGTTGCAGGAGCGGCTGAACGCGGTCGAGAATACCGGCGACCACCCCGCCTTCGTCCGCGCCAACGATGCGTGGCACGCGCTGATCCTCGACGGCGCGGACAACGACTATGTCCGCGGCTTTGTCGAGCGACTGCGGCTGCCGCTCTATCGCCTGCTCTTCTCCGCCTTCTTCAAGCCGCACCGGATCGACGACGCCAATTGCGACCACCGCCAGATCACCGACGCGATCGTCCGGGGCGATGCAGCAGAGGCCGAGCGGCTGATGCGCAAGCATGTCGAGGATGCGCTGGCCGCGGTGATCGAGATGGAGGATGTGCTGCCGCAGTAGGTGCGCGCTGCCCTCCGCGTGTCCTCCGCGTTGATTTTGGGGGCGCGGCATTGAAACGTGGCGCGTTGTCGGAGTGAAGTCGTTGAAGTCCCGCAAGTTGATCGGTGCCGTTGCGTTTGGGCTGCTTTTTCTGCTGGGCTTTGGCCTTCGAACCCTTGTGGGGGTGTGGGACGACGACTGGCTTTGGCGCGGCACCTATGTCGTCGCATTGTGCGCCGCAATGTTGTGCGCCTTTTACGATCGCAGCAATTTTTCCGAGAAGGCTTGGGACTACAATCCAAAGCGTGGAGTGCTGTACTTCCTGCTTGGATGGGTCCTTTTCCCGGTACTGATCGGCGTTGATGCAGCCTTCGGGGCCGAAATCGGCGTGCAGCGAGCGATGGTCGGAACGTTATTCTTGTCCGTTCTGGCTGGCATCGTCGGCACCTTCACCGAGAATATGGGCATTTAAGACGCGGAAGGCGGCGTGCGAAGCTTCGCCGTCCCACAATTCTTGTGGTCACCCCGGACTTGTTCCGGGGTCCACTTGGCCGCGCGCACAGCGATCCAGCCTCTTGTTCCGCGCCTGCCTTCCGGTGGACCCCGGCACAAGGCCGGGGTGACGATGGGTGTGGGGAAACGGCAGGAGCACAAAGACGGAGAAGAGGAAGAAGAAGACCCTCCCCAACCCCTCCCGCGAGCGGGAGGGGCTTGAGAATGGATGGGTGCGGACTGGCGCTCAATGCTTTGCTGACGAGATTGTTGACAATATTTGTATTGATCCATAACCATTGCGCCACAAGGGGGCGCTGACCCCCGACATTCTGTCCCGGGGAGGATCTTTCATGCGCTTTCGTCCGACCGTCGCGCTCGCCACCACTGCGTCGATTGCCGCTCTGCTGGCCGCTTCGCCCGCCGCTGCACAAACCGCTCCTGCCGCGCAGGAGGAAGAGGTCGGCGTGGGCGAGATCGTCATCACCGCGCAGCGCCGCGAGGAGCGGTTGCAGGATGCGCCGCTGTCCGTGACCGCGCTGTCGGCGGAGTCGCTGACCGATCGCGGCATCGACAATCTCGGCGACATCTCCAATTTTGCGCCCAACCTTGAGCTGCATCCCACCAACCGTCCGGCGGGCGGTGGTTCGGCGTTTGCGGGCTATATCCGTGGCGTCGGCACCGGCGATTTCCAGTTTCCGACCGATCCCGGCATCGGCCTGTATGTCGACGATGTGTATATCGCGCGGTCGATGGGTGGCCTGCTCAGCCTTGAGGATATCGAGCGGGTCGAGGTGCTGAAGGGGCCGCAGGGCACGCTCTATGGTCGCAACACGATCGGCGGCGCGATCAACGTCATCACCACCGACCCGCGCCTGTCGGGTGGAGCAACCGGCATCGTCAAGGCGCGCGCGGGCAGTTACAAGCGCGCCGACGTTTCGGCGCTGATCAACACGCCGCTGGTCGAGGATGTGCTGGGGCTCAAACTCTCGGCCTCCTATCTCACCAGCGAAGGCTATGGCACGCGCATCCTCGACGGGCAGCATTATGCCAGCGAGAACCGCTTCATCGTGCGCGGCGCCATCAAGGCGCAGCTGGGCGAGGCGGTGACGCTGAAGGTCGCGGGCGATTATACGCGGCAGCGGCAGAACCCGCCCTCGGGCTATCTGATCGATTTCGTGCCGGCCGGGCCGACGGTCGCCAAGATCGCGCGGTTCAACCAGTTTGCGGCGCCCTATTGGAACCCGCGGCTCGGACTGCCCAGCGGCTCGATCTATGATGCGCGCTGGGAATCGCCCGATCCATACAATGTCTATTCGCTACAGGCGCAGCAGGATGATGCCGATATCGGCGGGCTCTCCGCCGTGTTCACCTTCGACCTGAGCGACGACATCTACCTCAAGTCGGTCAGCGCATGGCGGTCGATCGACGCGACGATCGAGGTGGATGGCGACCAGACCCCCTACCCGCTGCAGCAGTCGCGCACGACGATGAACCAGGATCAGCTGAGCCAGGAGCTGCAGCTGGGCGGGACGGCGATGGACGGCAAGCTCAACTTCCTGATCGGCGCATATGCGTTTCGCGAGGAGGGCGATTCCACCGTCTTCACCCGCTCGTTCGAGGGTATCTATGAGGCGATCATTGCAGCGGGCGGCACGCCGACGGCGGCGGATGTCGGCAACACCTTCACCACCTTTTATATGAAGGCGACGAGCTACGCGCTGTTCACGCAGGAGACGCTGAAGCTGACCGACCAGTTCGGTGTTACGCTGGGCGCGCGGTACAACAAGGATCGCAAGGAATATGCGACCTCGGTCGTGCGGCCGCAGAACGGCGCCACCGTGGTGCCACTGTCGAGCGCGGTGGCGGAGTGGGAGAGCTTCACCCCGCGCGTTGCGCTGGAGTACAAGCCGAACACCGACATGCTGCTCTATGCCAGCTGGTCGAAGGGGTTCAAATCGGGCGGTTTCGGCGCGTCAACGGTCGCATCGACCCCGACCCCGCGTTACGATCCCGAGAAGCTCACCAGCTATGAGCTGGGTGCCAAGACGAGCTGGTTCAACAATCGCCTGACGTTCAACGTTGCGGGCTTCTATTCCGAATATCGCGACATCCAGCTGACGGTCCAGTCGGTCGATCCGGTGACCAACGCCAATATCCGCACGACGCGCAATGCGGGCGGTTCGGACATCAAGGGGTTCGAGCTGGAGATCGCGGCGCGGCCGACGCGCGGGCTCGATCTCAATCTGGGCGTTGGCTATGTCGATGCGCGGTTCGACACGCTGGCGGCGTCGGCGATTTCGAGCGGGTTCAAGCTGGGCGACCGCGTGCCGCAGATCCCCGACTGGTCGATCAATGCCGGCATCTCCTATGGCTTTGAGACCGGCGCGGGTGAGCTGACGCTGCGCGGCGATCTGAGCCACAAGGGGTCGCAGTTCCTGACGCCTGCCGATGCGACGTCGTTCCAGGATGCCTATACGCTGCTGGGTGCGCGGGTCGCGTTCAAGCCGAGCTTCCTGCCCGGCATCGAGCTGTCGGTCGAGGGCACCAACCTGACCGAGACCGACCATGCCTATTACAAGGGCACGCTGCCGCCGACCGGCGAATATGTCGCGATCCCGGCGGCGCCGCGCGAGATCTATGCGACGGTGCGGTTTAGTTTTTGAGCTGAGTTGAAGCCCCTCCCCTTTAGGGGAGGGGTTGGGGGTGGGGCAGTGCAGTCTCATCGAGCCCGCTCGCCAAGGGGATAGGCCCCACCCCAACCCCTCCCCTAAAGGGGAGGGGCTTTTTGTTCGTCTAAGCGCCCGCTACCTTGAGTGGCACATAGACCGGGCCGACTTCGGGCATGCCGCTCATCCGGACGTCGCCGGCGAGTTCGATGCTGCGCGTGCGGGCGAGGAGTTCGCGTAGTGCGATGCGGAATTCCATCCGCGCCATCGCCATGCCGGCGCAGCGATGCGGGCCGCGGCCGAAGGCGAGATGGTCGCGGACGTTCGCGCGGTCGAGGCGGAATTCGTCCGGGGCCTCGAACACGGCCTCGTCGCGATTGGCGGAGGCATAGGCGAGCGCGATCGGCTCGCCCGGTTCGATGCGGCGGCCACCCAGTTCGACGCCGTTGCGCGTCGTGCGCGCGAAGCCGCGATAGGGGGTGTAGAGGCGGAGGAATTCCTCGACTGCCGCGTCGATCTGGTCCGGTGCCGCGCGCAGCTGGTCAGCGAGGTCGGGATAGCGTGCGAGGTGGACTGCGACGCTGCCGAGGAAGACCGGTGGCGCGACGAGGCCGACGACGAGGATCTGGCGGACGCAGCCGACCAGCATCTCGTGCGGGAGCGGGTTGCCGTCGACGTCGGTCGCCGCGAGCAGGCTGCTGACCGGATCGAACTCCGGGTCGAGCGGCGCGGCGCGGCGGGTGGCGATGAGGTCGCGGGCGAGGTCGTAGAGGATCTCGCTCGCCTTCGACACCGCGGCGACGTCGAACGCCTCCCACGCTTTCACGAAATCCTTGGCGGTGCGCCAGAGCAGGTCGGTCTGGTCGGGGTTGAGCTGGAACCAGTCGGCGAAGAGCAAGGCAGGCAGCGGGCTGCCGAAGCCCTCGACGAAATCGCCGCCGCCCGCCGCGATATAGCTGTCGAGCAGCATTGCGACATGGCGCTCGATCACCGGCTCGATCGCGGCGAGGCGCGAGGCACCGAGTGCGCGGTCGATCGCGCGGCGGTATGGCGTATGCTCGGGCGGGTCGAGGTGCAGCGGCGGGCGGCGGCCGGTGGCCGACGCGCCGGGGACGACGTTGCGGACGGTGGTGGTGAACTCGGCAGGGTCGTCGAGGATCGCCTTGATGTCCGCATGCCGCGTCGCGATCCAGAAGCCGCCGAACGCGTCGCTGTGCGCGACCGGGCATTTGGCGCGCAGATCGGCGAACACCTGATGCGGCGTGTCGAAATCCTCATGCGCGTGCGGGTCGTATTCCTGGCCGGTCCAGCGCGAGTCCATCACCCTCTTCCTCTACGATTGTTGACAATCTCGTTGACACAAAAATGCTTTATCGCATAGCCTTTTTGCAGAGGAGAGAGGCTTGGAACCGACCACATACCGCAAGGTGATGGCGCGCGTCGTTGCGCCGCTGACCTTCCTCATCATCCTGAGTTCGCTCGACCGCGTGAACGTCAGTTTCGCGGCGATCGAGATGAACCCGGATTTGGGGCTGGACCCAAAGGCCTATGGCTTTGGCGTCGGTATCTTCTTTGTCGGTTACCTGCTGTTCCAACTGCCGAGTGCAGCGGTGCTGCGCCGGATCGGGCCGCGCTGGTGGATTGCGGGGAGCGTGATCGGTTGGGGCGCGGTCGCGACGGCGATGGCGGCGATCCAGACGCCGATGCACTTCTATGTCCTGCGCTTCCTGCTCGGCCTGTTCGAAAGCGGCTTTGCGCCGGGCGTGGTTTGGTATGTCAGCCAGTGGTTGCCGCAGCAATATCGCGCACGGGCGATTGCGGGGACGATGCTGGCGATCCCGATTTCGGTGATCTTTGGCGGGCCATTGTGCGGCGCGCTGATGGCGATGGACACGGGCGGCATCGCGTCGTGGCGGGTGATGTTCCTGGTCGAGGGGCTGGCGACGGTGATCGCGGGGATCGTCGCGATCTTCTGGTTCGTGAACCGCCCGGCCGAGGCGCGCTGGCTGTCCGATGCCGAGCGCCAGCAGATTGAGGACACCATTGCCGCCGAGGTGAGCGATGCGCGCGCGCCGAGTGCGAAGCTGTCCGATGCGCTGAAAGACCCGATCCTTTGGGTGTCGGCGGGCGTGTGGTTCGTGCTGATCACCGGCGCCAATGCGATCATCTTCTGGCTGCCGATCGCGATCAAGACGCTGGGGCGCAACGATCCGCTGGAGGTCGGCATCCTCGCCGCCCTCCCCTGGGTCGCGATTGGCGCGGGGATGGTGTGGAATGCGAGGCATTCGGACCGCAGCGGCGAACGTTACCGCCACCTCGCCTGGCCGATGCTGGGCGCGGCGGCGGCGTTCGGGGTGGCGGCGATGTTCACGCATAACGGGCCGCTGGCGCTCGCGGCTTTGGTCATTGGCGGGTTCGGATTGGGCGGCGCACAGTCGGTGTTCTGGACGATCCCGACCAAGTTCGTCGGTGCGCGCAATCCGGGAGCGATCGCCACGATCAACCTGTGCGGCAATGCCAGCAGCACGGTGATGCCGGTGGTCATCGGCTGGATCGTCGCGACGACGGGCAAGATTACGGTGCCGGTGTTCGTGCTGGCGGGGCTGATGCTGCTCGGCGCGCTGCTGATCCTGCCGCTTAGTCGCCTCGGCAATGCGCGGGAGGGCAAGGCATGATCCGCGGTCTCGTCCTTGGTGCTGCTACGATCGCCTTTGCTGCGGCGGTCGCGTTCGCGCAGGACGAGAAGGATCCATGGTGGGACCCGAATGAGGGACGCGTGTTCCCGGCGCAGCTCGATTACCGCAACGCCAATGGCACGCTGCGGCTGTTGCTCGACAATGGACCGATGGAGACGAAGGACCACCCCTTCTTCACCGCGATCGGGCCGAACGGGCGCGCGTGCGTCACCTGTCACCAGCCCGCCGATGCGATGAGCCTGTCGGCGGCGTCGGCGGCGCGGCAGTGGCAGCGCAACGGCGCGAAGGACCCGCTGTTCGCCGCATCGGACGGGTCGAACTGCCCGAGCCTGCCGCAAGGCGAGCGCGCGTCGCATTCGTTACTGATCGACCATGGCCTGATCCGCATCGCACGGCCGTGGCCGCCCAAGGATGTGAAGCCGGACTTCACGATCGAAGTCGTGCGCGATCCATCGACCTGCAATCTCGACGCCAGACACGGCCTCAAGGGCGCGGGGATGGTGTCGGTGTTCCGGCGGCCCCGCCCGGTGGCGAACTTCAAATATATCGAGGCGATGGGGTTCGCCTATGATCCCAAGGCGGGGATGCCGCTGCCGGTCGATCCGGAGACGGGCAAGCCGGTCAGCGGAAACCTGATGGCCGATGGGCGCGTGCCAACGCTGGAGGCGCAGATGCGCGACGCGGCGGGGGCGCATCTCGGCTTTCTCAAGAACCTCGACAAGGGCGACATCGCCCGCATCCTCGACTTCGAACGGCGCATCTATGCTGCGCAGCAAATCGATGTCGCGGGCGGCCCGCTCGACGGCGACGGATCGATGGGTGGGACCAAAACGCTGCAGGTATCGCAGGCGGGGCGGCTGGGCAGCGATGGCGGGATTCCGGTGTGGAGCGAGTTCGAGGCGTGGGAGAAAATGCCCGCAGCGGTGAAGGCGAAGCTGTCGCCCGAAGTCGTCGCATTCCGCGAATCCGTCGCGCGCGGCGCGCGGGTGTTCCGCGACAAGACCTTTCTGATCACCGACACGGCGGGCATCAACTCGCCGATCGGCTTTGGCAACCCGGTGCGCAACAGCTGCGTCTTTTGCCACAACATGTCGTATATGGGCATGGATGTCGCACCGGGGCAGGTCGATTTGGGAACGACCAACCAGCCCTTCGCGGACCCCGCGCCGCATCTGCCGCTGTTCCGCATCACCTGCACCGGCAAGCCGCATCCGCATTATGGGCGCACGATCCTGACCAGTGATCCGGGCTTTGCGCTGACCACCGGCAAATGCGCCGATGTCGGGCGGATCACGCTGCAGTCGCTGCGCGGCATGTCGGCGCGCGCGCCGTTCTTCTCGAACGGCAGCGCGAAGGATATCCGCACCGTGATCGACTATTATGAGCGGCGCTATAACATCGGCTATGCCGAGCAGGAGAAGCGCGACCTCGAGAATTTGATGCGGGCGCTATGAAGGCGGCGTTGCTGCTTGGCGCAGTGCTGCTGACTGGGGCGCAGGACGCGCAGCAGGCGGTGCGCTTCATCGCCTGCCCGGTCTATCGCGACACCGACAATGGCCGAAAATCGGGGTGCTGGCTGGCGAGCGATCCTGCGACCGGCATCCGCTACGACGTCACCGCCGCGCCGACCAAGCCGGACTGGAACCACGCGATCCTGGTCGAGGGGTTCGTCGCAAAGAATGGCGGCGATCCGTGCGGCGGGACGGTGATCGAGCCGGCGACGGTGTCGGTGCTGGCCGAGCCCTGCACCCGCCATATGATCCGCGCCGAGGGTTATCAGGGGCGGCGCTTCGCCCTCCCCGCCCGCAACGTCCGCCCGCTCTACGAGGCGCGCAAGAAACCCGCGCAGCCGTTCGCCGAGGGGCGGTTCACGATCCCGTTCGGCTTTTCGAGCAGCTTCATCACCTATCAGCTGAGCGACTATTATCTCGACGCGACGATCAACTATGCGCTGGATGTTCAGCCGGCGCGGATCGAGATTGCCGGCGTTGCGCAGACCGTGCCGGAGACGGTGTCGGGGCGGCGGATCGTGGAGGACAAGGCGCTGGCACGGACGCGCGCGGAGGTCGTGCGGCGCGCGCTGATCCTGCGCGGGATTGCGCCGGAGCGGATCAAGATCGTGAAGGCACTGCCGGGGCCGTATGTGGCGGCGGCGTTCGACGGGCTGATCTGGCCGCAGCCGCGCCGGGTGGATGTGCGGATTGTGCCGGAGGGCGGCTAGCGGTCGCGCTGCGGATAGATCGTTTCGCCGCACTTGAGCATCTCGACAAAGGTCGCGATCTTTTTGGCCCGACCCGCTTCGGTCTTCATATTGTGCACGCGAAAAGCGAGTGCGAAGCGGTTCTGCTCGGTCAGTCGGGCCAGCATCGCCCTGGCCAGCGGCTCGGCATCGATTGCCGCCTGAAAGTCATCGGCGATCTTCATGTTCTTCCCCGCGCCATAGGCACGATCCCAGCGCCCGTCGGCCTTTGCCGCCTCGACCTGTTTGAGGCCGTGCGGGGTCATCCGGCCCTCCGCGATCAGGCGATCGATATTCTCGACATTCACCTGGCTCCAGATGCTCTTCGCGGTGCGCGGGGTGTAGCGCTGCAGATAGCTTCGCGCGTCGAAGCTCTTGCGGATGGCATCGATCCAGCCCCAACAGAGCACGACGTCGATCGCCTCTTTCGGTGTGATCGACGGCAGGCCGGAACTCACCTTATGGATCTTGATCCACATTTCGTCGGCAACGGCGTGGTTGTCGCTCAGCCAGGCATAGAAGCTCGCCGCGTCGGCAAATTCGCGAACCTTGTCCGGGTCTACCGTAACCGCTGCCATGGCATCCTCCGCTGCGTCGCTCGGATGGCTAGCAGCGCGGGTGCCGTTTAGGAACCGACCAGCGTCTTGCGACCCATATATTTGACCAGCGCCGGATCAACCACGCAACGATAGGAGGACGCGGCTTCGGTCGGCCCTTTCCCGTCCCAGCGCGCGGCCTGAGGATAGGGACAGAGCGTCCGGGTGAACGTCTCTTTGCCCTCCTCCACCTTGGTCGCCGTCAGCCGTGCGGGCGCCTGCCCTTTCTCGACCCAGTGGATCAGCGACCACAGCACATCGCGTGACGGATCGCCGGGCCAGCTCTGTTGCCCCGACGCGCCGAACTGGTCGGCGCCGGGGCCGCGCGCGCAGTGATAGACGCCGGGGGCCATGAACAGGCGGACACTATCGGCGAGCGTTGCCGTGCCGCCATTGGCGCGGGCGAGTGCGGCGTAATAGTCGATCGTCGGGCCGGCATTGGTCGAGGGGTCGGCCCAGCCTTGGTAGAGGATTGCCTTGCCGCCCGCCTTGACGAAGGGCGCGATTCCGACCTTGTCGGCGCGCAGTTCGGGCATTCTACGGTTGGCGGCGAGCAGGTCGCGGCTGCGCTGGAAGCTGTCTTCGTTCCAATTGGCGTCGTCATACACGCCGTCCGCCCACATCGCGCGGAGCAGCGGCGACGGCGGGCCGGGGCGCGTGCGCACGCCCGCGAACAGCCCGCCGTCCATCGCCCTGCCCGCCTCGTCGCGCATCGGCGCGCGGATCTGGTCGAGCATCTTGAGCTTGGGCGCGGTCAGGCAGCCTTCGGTCTGGCCGGGCTTGCACAGCAACGTCGCGGTCTTGAACTTGCAGGCGAGCGGGTTGGAGATCACCCCGTCCGTGACGCCATCCTGCGCGTCGCACGCTGCGGTCGCCTTGCTCTCGTACAGCGCCCAGTCGGCATCGCTCAGCGCACCCGCCGGAGTCCATTTCTGTTGCAGCGCGAACCATAGCATCCGCACCGATTGCAGCGGCATATACGGCCCCGGCGCGCCGGCGATCACGCCGTCATAGTCGCCGGGATAATTCTGCATCTGCTTGAGCGCCTGTCGCCCACCGCCGGAGCAGCCGGTGAAATAGCTCTTTTCCACCGCGCGGCCATAGAATTTGGCGGCGAGCGCCTTGGCGGCGAGCGCGGTGAGGTGGACCGCGCGATGCTCGTAATCGACGCGCGCTTTGGGGTCCGCCATCCAGCGGGCCTGGGTCGCCTTGTGGCCGCTGTCGGTGGTGACCGTGGCGAAGCCCTCGCCCACCCGGCGGCTCATGTCGGTATAGTTGTACACCCCCGCATCGCCACCGACGCCTGCGCCGAGCAGGCGGCCGTTCCATGTCGCGGGGAGCCAGAGTTCGAAGCCGATATTGCCCTCGATCACCCCCTCGACCCGGCACAGCGGGACGCTGACCGGGCCGCCGCGATAGAAGCTGGTGGTCTGCGGCGTCCAACTGGGCGCGGGGGTTATCGGCGTCGCCGCGGTGACGGTCACCCCACCCGGATGCGCGCCCGTGAGGGACGCGCACCCGGCAAGGGCTGCGGCGAGCAGTGCCGGCATCAGAACTTCACGTTCGCCGTGATCGCGAACATGCGCGGGATCGGATTCGACGCCTGTGGGTCGAAGCCGTTGGTTGTGTCGACGAAGGGCGGATCCTCGTCGAACAGGTTGCGCACGTCGAGCGACAGGTTGATCCGGTCGGTAAAGTCGTACCCGACCAGCAGGTCGAACGTGTCGTAGTTGCTCACCTCACGGAACACGGTCGAGGTGGTGTTGGTGTAGCCGTTGAGGTGGTTCCAGGTCAGGCGCGACTTGAACCCGCCTACCTTCGCGCCGATGTCCGCCTGCGTGCGGAATTGCTGAGTGAAGCCGATCGTGTCGAGCACGTCGACCAGCCCCGCGCCCGGCACCGCTTCGAACAGATAGTCGAGGACATAGGTGCCCTGGAACCCGGCATCGAGGTCAACCCCGCCCCAGTTCCAGCGATACGCCGCGGTGAAATCGAGCCCGCGGAACAGCGAGGTGCCGAGATTCTGGCGACGGCCATCGGCGATGAACGTCACCAGCGACTGGTTGATCGCGGCGTTGATCGGCAGGCCCGAATTGACCAGCGCGGCAACCTGCGCCGGGGTCGGGTTGAACTGCACGAACTGGCTGTAGATCGGGTTGGTGAGCAGGCCGGGCGTGCCGCGCAGCGCCTGAATCTGGTCGGTATAGTCGATCCGGAAATAGTTCACCGACGCGGTGAAGCCCGGGATGCTCGGCGGCGCGACATCGACGCCAAACGACCAGGTGGTTGCCTGTTCCGGCTTCAGCCCCGGATTGCCGCCGGCGATGCCGATGCCGATCTGGTTGCCGCTGGGGCCGGGCAGCGTGTCGAAATACAGGCCGGCACCGCCGCCGATCGTCGATACCTCGCTGAAGGTCGGCGCGCGGAACGAGGTGCCATAGGTACCCTTGAGCACCAGCCCGGTCCAGGGCGAGTAGGTCACCCCGATCTTGGGGTTGGTGGTGCTGCCGAAGTCGCTGTAATTCTCATGCCGCAGCGCGAGGCTGAGGTTGAGGCGCTCCAGGCCCGGCGCGGCGTTGTCGGCGCCGACGATCGGGACGAACAGCTCGGCGAAGACCGCGTCGACATTGCGGCTGCCGTCACTGGCGGTGCGGACCTGCGTTGCCGCCTGTCCGGTGAGCAGCGAGGTGTAGGTGTATTCGACGCGATGCTCGGCGCCCATCGCGATGCGGACATTGCCGCCGGGGATGGCGAACAGCGAGCCGTCCATCTGGGCGTTGATGACCTCGAGCTTGGCCTTGCCCTCGATCACGAAATAGTTGTCGGTGATGCGCGCGAGCGTCGCCGGGTTGTTCGCCCCGCCGAACACGTTGAGCGCGGTCGCCGGGTTGGTGTCGGCCAGTGCGGCGTTGAGCGCGCCGGCGTTGATGCCCGAACGGCGGCGGTCGGCAACCTCCTCCGAACGGCCCTGGGCGTAATAGACGGTGCCCTGGAAGTCGCCGAACAGGTCAGCCTCGATCCCGGCCGATGCGTTCCAGGTGCTTGCCCAATAGGGGTTGGGCAGCGCTCCCGTCGCGCCGAGGAAGGTCGTCTGTACCGTCACCGACGTCGCGCCGGGGACAGGGGAGACGAAGAACGGATTGGTGCTCGGCACCGTCGCGTTGGCGGTGGGGTTGAACAGCAAGGTGCCGCTGCGCCGCGAGTAGAAGCCGTCGGCGAAGATGCGGATGCCGTCGGTGATCTCCTGGCTCACCGCCGCGACGCCGCTCCAGCGTTCCTGATCGGGGATGACCTGCGCGATGTCGCGGAATTCGCAGAGGTTGCGGGTGCCGGCGACGAGGCTGCCGACATTGGCGCTGGTCACGCCGCCGGTGGGGATGGCGTAGTTGACGCCGCTCGCGACGATCGTGCCGGGCGCGCAGTTGGTGCCGCGCAGATCGCGGCCACCCCGGCTGCGGTTATCGGACGTGTAGAAGTCGAGTTCCGACCCGAACAGATTGTTGTTCTTGGCATATTCGCCGGCGGCCATGATCCAGCCGGTATCCCATTTGTGGCCGAGCAGCACCGCTGCCTGCGCCTCATAATAGTCCGCCTCGGTGATGCCGTAGCGCCCGCGCACCTCGATGCCGGAGAAATCCTTGCGCAGGATCAGGTTGACCACGCCTGCGACAGCGTCCGAGCCATAGACGGCGGAGGTGCCGTCGGCGACGACCTCGATCCGGCCGAGTGCGATCGAGGGGATGGCCGAGGGGTCGGTGAACTGACCCTGCGTCCCCTGCGGGGGCAAGCGCTTGCCGTCATACAGCAGCAGCGTGGCGTTGGTGGACAGGCCGCGCAGGTTGATACCGGCGCCACGCGTTGCGTTCGCCGCGCCGTTCTGGGCGTTGCCGCCCGCCCGGTTCGCGCCCAGCGACACGACCTGCGGTACCCGGCGCAGGATGTCGTTGGTCGAGGTGACCGGCTCTTCCATGATCTGGTCGGCGTCGATCGCGATCACGGCAGAGCCCACGGGATCGATGCCACGAATGCGGCTGCCGGTGACGACGATGTCCTGCTCGGCGGCCTGCGCTTCGGTGGCCGGAGCCTCCTCCTGCGCGAATGCCGGGTTGGCGATGGCGAGCGCGAGTGCGCCCAATGCACTGCGACCCAACAGGGTCGACGGGCGACAAATGGTGTCGGTCATTTCATTCCCCTCCTTATGTTCAGCCCGCCTGTCTCTGCGGGTCGAAGAAACGCGATTGTCAGGTGGTTTCCGCACGCGCCGCCCGGGCGGGCCGGTCGGCAAAGCGCGGGGCAAGCGAAAGCAACACGATGGCGGCGATCAGGATTCCGGCGCCGATCAGTTCGGCCGGGCGCGGATGCGGCAGGCCCCAGACCCAGGCGAGAATTAGCGCGCCGCCGACCCCGGCAACCAGGCTCGCCGCGCGCTCCAGGGGCACGCAATAGGCGTTCTCGCGCGGGTCGAGCAGGATGATGATCGCGAAGACCGAGACGATGGTGAGCGTGACGCCGATGCCGAACAGCGGCAGGATCACCGGATCGGTCCAGACCGAGATAAAGCCCCAGCCGAGCGCGCCCGACTGGCTGCCGATGCCCGAGGCGGAGATCGCCGCGAGGATCGCCACCGACAGCGGCAGCGCGAAGACCTTTTCCTCGACGAAATACTGGCGGACGCTGGCGGGATCGCCGCTCTTCGACACCTTGGTCATCACGATCAGGCGGACGAAGTAGCCGATCGTGTAGAGCACCACGGTCAGGATCGCGAGCGGCGGGAGGTACAGCCCGCCACGATCCTTCAGCGTGATGACCATCGCGACCAGCACCATCACCAGCGCCATCCAGCTCCACCAGCGCACGCGTCGGCCAAAGATCAGGTCGACGATCGGCGCGATCAGCAGGATGTCGCCGCGCATCAGCAGCTGAATGAACGGGATGCTCACCCCTTCAAAGGTGAAGGACAGTGGCACGGTGAACAGCACCAGCGCCGTGCCGAGGCCCGAATACATCGTGTATTTGGTCGGCACCGGGATGCGGCGGCCAAGGAACATCACGCCATGCGCGTCCTTGTGCCAGCCCGACCACCAGATGAAGATGTAGGTCAGCACCAGGCTGATGATCAGCGAGGCGGGCAGCGTCTCGAGGCCCGTCAGCGGGCGGCCGAGGCCGGGATGCACCGTGCTCGTCACCAATTTCGTGATGATGACGTTGGGCAGATAGGCGATCAGGTACAGGAAGACATAGCCTTCCAGCGGAAAGCCCGATGCGGTTGCGGGTTTGCCGTCGCTCATGCGGCGGCTTCCAGAACGACCATCTCACTCTCCACATGATAGCGGGCGTTGAGCCCTGCTTCGGCGGTCACGGCCGCCATGTAATCGACGATTTCGGCATGGCGCTCGGTGCCCGGCGCGACGAAGCGCGGGACCGCGTCGCGGTCGATGTACAGCGGCAGGAAGCCCGAGCGGACGATGCGTCCGTTCGCGATCTCGAACCGCGCGACGAGCGACATGCGTGATGCCGTCGGGAAATTGTAGAGGCTGTCGAAATCCGGCTCCCACTCCTCAGCAAGGACGCGGATTTCGTTGAAACTCTTCGACGCGGCATGGACCGGGTCCATGCGCAGGTCGGTTGCGAAGTTGCACAGCGAGTAGAAGACCGGTGCGCCGTCGATGACCTCGCACCCCTTCAGGATGTGCGGATGGCCGCCGAGGATCGCGTCGGCGCCTGCGGCCACGGCTGCACGCGCGACGTCGCGCTGATAGTCGGCGATGCTCGCGCGGACGAAGTGGATGCCCCAGTGGAGCGAGACGAAGACGAGGTCGGCGTCCGCCTTGGCCGCGCGGATATCTGCCTCCAGCGCCGCGAGATCCTCGCGGTGCGGGAAGGTGTGGATGCGCGAGGGCGTGCCCGGCTGATCATGCTCGATCTGTTCGTAAAGCGTGTGGGCGCGCATCGGCGCGCAGCCGGGACGGTGCTCCTCCGCCCAATAGCTGTGCGGGAGGATCGTGCAATAAGCGAGGATCGCAACGCGCGTGCCATCCCCGAGCGTGATCTTCACCGGCTTGCGCGCCTCGGCGATGTTCGCGCCCGCGCCGACGACTTTCAGACCGGCGCGTTCGAGGTTCGCCTTGGTCTCGAAAAAGGCGTCATTGCCCCAGTCGAGCACATGGTTGCCGGCCATCGAGATGACGTCGAACCCGGCGCGCGCGAGCGCATCGGCGCCGTCGGGACGGGCGAGCACCGCGTGGCGTGCCTGCGGCAGGCGGACGCCCTTTTCCGCGAAGCTCGTCTCAAGCTGCGCGAAGGCGATGTCGGCCGCGTGCAGCACGTCGCGGGTCGCGACATAGCTTTCGTCATACTGGTCGCGATCGGGGGCGAGATCGCCGGCCGCGAGAAAGACATGGGTCATGCTGCGCGCTCGAACGCGACCGGCACGCTGAGCGCGCCGATTTCGGGAAAGCGCGTCGGCTTGGGCTCACCGGTGAGGGTGAAGCCCGGCGCGGCGGCGAGCAACTCCTCAACCGCGACATTGAGCTCCAGCGTTGCCAGCGCCGCACCGACGCACGAATGCGTGCCGCGCCCGAACGCCAGCGAATCCTTCATGTTCGGGCGATCGATGCGGAACTGGTCGGCGTCCTCGAACACCTCTTCGTCGCGGTTGGCGGAGGCATAGACGAGCGCGATCGGCTCCCCGGCGGGAATCGTGCGCCCGCGGATCGTGACATCGGTGAGCGCGGTGCGGGCAAAGCCGCGATAGGGGGTGTAGAGGCGGAGGAACTCCTCCACCGCAGCCGGGACCAGCGCGGGATCGGCGCGCAGCTTTGCCTGCAACGCCTGATCGCGGCCGAGATGCACGGCGATCGAGCCGATCATCACGCTCGGCGCGATGATGCCGACAACCAGCACCTGGCGGATCGTGCCGACGATCATCTCTTCGGGCAGCGGCTCGCCATCGACGCGGGTGGCGAGCAAGGCGCTCGTCACGTCCTCATCGACCGGCAGCGGGTTTGCCTTGCGGTCGGCGACGATGCCGCGCGCCATGTCATAGAGCAGCAGGCTCGATTCCTTGGTCGAATCCATGTCGTTGGACTGGACCGCGATATTGTAGCGCTGGCCAACCCGGGTGAGTTCGGCGACTGCATCGGGGGTCAGGTTCATCCAGTGGGCGAACACCGCGATCGGCATGTGCGCGGAATAGTCGGCGACGACGTCGCCCCCACCCTTCGCCACCATATCGGCCAGCAAATCCCGACAAATTCGCCGCACGACCGGCTCCAGCCGCGCGACCTTGCGCTCGGTCAGCAGGGGCGCGATCGCGCGGCGATAGGGGGTGTGTTCGGGTGGATCGAGGTGCAGCGGCGGCCGCCGGCCGGTAAACGCGACCTTGGGCACGACATTCTGTTGCGAGGTGATGAAGGTTTGCCAATCGGTCGCCGCGGCGGCGACGTCATTGTGTTTCATCAAGGCCCAAAAGCCACCCCATGCGTCGCTATGCGCAACGGGGCACCGAGCGCGAAGCTCGGCATACTCTCCGTTAGCGCTGTCGAACGTCTCCGGCTTAAGCGGATCGAAGTCATGCGTCATAACAATCCTGTTATTCCACAGTGAAAGCGCTTGCAACATCTTTTGCACATTTTCGTCGTGCCGGTGTAGGAATGGCACCATGGCAGTGCGAAATCCCCGACTGGACGATGTGGCGGCGATGGCGGGCGTGTCCGCCGCAACCGTCTCCCGCTATCTCAACAGCCCCGAAGTGGTCGCCGCCGCGACCGGCGCGCGCATCCGCGAGGCGATCGAAAAAACCGGCTATGTTCAGAATCTTGCGGCCACCGCGCTGGCGGGCAGCCGCAGCCGGTTGATCGCGGCCTTGGTCCCCGACATCGCCCAGTCGATCTTCAACGACACGGTCGAAGCGATGATCGACGAGCTGGCGAGCGACGGGAACAGCGTGATGCTGGCGCTGACCGGGGCCGACAATCGCCGCCTGACGCGCGAGATCAACATGGCGCTGGGGAGGCGGGTCGATGCGATCATCCTGACCGGAATCGTGTCGGACGCCGAGCTGCGCGAACGGCTGCGTTCGGCCGGGACGACGGTGATCGAGACCTGGGGCCTACCCGACGATCCGATCGACGTGGCGGTCGGCTTTTCCCACCGCGCGGCGGGTGAGGAAATGGCGCGCTTCCTGCGCCAGCGCGGCTATCGCCGGCCGCACCTCGTGGTGCCGCGCTCACCCCGCTCGGAGCGGCGCGCCGATGGATTTGCCACGCGCTGGGTGCATGATGGCGGGCCGGAGCCGACCCGGCTGGAGGTCAATGTTCCCAGCCACTTCGGGCAGGGACGACTCGCCTATCGCGGCTTAAGCGATCTGGATGAGCAGCCCGATGTGGTGGTTTGCGGATCGGACTGGATCGCGCAGGGCCTGATCGTTGAGGCGCAGGCGGCGGGGATTCGCGTGCCTGACCAGATCGCCGTTACCGGCTTTGGCAATCTGCGGCTGGCCGGCGACATGCGGCCGACGATCACCTCGATGGACGTCGATGGCGCCCGGATCGCGCGCGAGGTGATGCGCGTGCTGCGCGCGCGTGCGGCGGGGAAAGAGATCGAGACGCGGATCGATGTCGGCTTTCGGGTGATTGCACGCGAGAGCGCATGAAAGGGCTTGCATCGCCGCATCGCTGAGTTAGCTTTCCCGCATAACAACATTGGGAGAGTGACGATGCGGATCGGAATGATGGCGCTTGGACTGGCGCTGATGGCTGGCACCGCGCTGGCGCAGACTGCCCCGCAGCCCGATCCCGAAGCGGCGCGGCGGATGGCGGAAATGCGCGCCGCCGATACCAAGCGCGCCGATTCGCCCGGCACCGGCCCCTATTCCGCGATCAAGGAAGCTGACCCCAGCTTGCCCGACCACACGGTCTATCGCCCCGCCGATCTGTCGAAGCTGGGCGGCAAGAAGCTGGGCGTGGTGATCTGGGGCAATGGCGGTTGCGCTGCCGATGGGGCGAGCGCGCGGCATCACCTCGCGCAGATTGCGTCCTATGGCTATCTGGTGGTCGCGCCGGGCAGGGTTTACAGCGGCCCCGGCGCCCTGCCCCGCCCGGCCGATGCCGCAGCGCGCGGTCCGGATCCCGCCACGGGCCGCCTGCCCCAGCCACCGACGACGTCGGCGGACGTGCTCAAGGGGCTCGATTGGGCTTTGGCGGAGAATGGCCGCGATGGCAGCCGCTACAAGGGGTTGATCGATCCGGCGCAGGTCGCGGTTGCCGGGCATAGCTGTGGCGGGTTGCAGGCGATCGCGGCGGGTGCCGACAAGCGGATCAAGACCGTGCTGGTGCACAATAGTGGCGTCTTCAACGACGGGAAGCAGGCGATCACCGGGATGACCGTCGACAAGACGATGCTCAAGGCGCTGCACACCCCGACGCTCTATGTGCTGGGTGGCAAGGGCGATGTGGCGTGGCCCAACGGCACCGACGACTATTCCCGGATTACGCATATCCCGGTTGCGCTGGTCGATGGCGATGTCGGCCATGGCGGGACGTTCCGCGAGGACAATGGCGGCGATGTCGGGCGCTTCTCGGTCGCGTGGCTCAACTGGCAACTGCGCGGCGATGCCGAGGCGGGGAAGCTGTTCAAGGGTGCCGATTGCGGGCTGTGCAGCGATCCGAAGTGGAAGATCGAGCGTAAGGGGATTTGATGGTGCGTGTGGCTGTTCCTCCCCTGCCTGGCAGGGGAGGTGGCATCGCGCAGCGATGACGGAGGGGCCGCCCCGTAGAGGGCGGAATTTTGCCGAGATGTTCACGGCCGTCTGCGCGGCCGCCCCTCCACCACTCGCTGCGCGAGCGGTCCCCCTCCCCTGAGACAAGCTCAGGGGAGGAAAAAGAAGTCACCGACACGTCCCCCCGCGCCAGCACGGGCGCAGCATCGGGGCGGGCTGGTGGGGCACGAAGGCGGCGGGGGTCTGCGGCCATTTTCCGGTGGCGATGCGCGTGTCGAGATAGCGGATTGTCGCGAGCACCGTCGCGGTGTCGAAGGTGCAATGGCCCGCGGCGTTGACGTACAGGCTCTTCACATCGCCGCGCGCCGCTTGCGCATAGCCGCGCTGCATGGCGGGCGCGGTGAGGCCGTCGCCGATCGTCTGCACCGCGACCAGCGGCACCAGCGGGCGCGCGTTCGGGGTGTAGTTGGCGCGCATATAGGCGACCGCCTTGGGGTCGGCGGCGATGCGCTGGCCCGCGTTGAGCGTGGCGAGGTCGGTGTCGAGCTTCAGCCCCGCGTCACGATACAGCGCCGCGACCATCGCGCGGCGGCCCGAGCGGGCGAGCTGGGTGCGATAGTCGATTCCGGTGTTCCAGCTGAACGTCCCACCTGCGCGCGCCTCCTGATCGGTGCGCGGGAGGTAGACGCCCATCACGAAGGATTTGGCGATCTCTGCGGCTTGCGCGGTGTAATCGGTGGCGGCAGGCTGGGGCTTGTCGCGGCTGGTCCAGTCGGGGATTCCGGCGAGGACGCCAGCGAGTGCGATGCGCGCGCGGCCTTGCGGAGTCTTCGCCGCCTCAGCGAGCGCATCGGCGACACGCTTGCCGTTGACGCGGTCGTCATCGATTCCGGTGACGCGGATACCCGCATCGGGAGCGATCAGGGTGCGGAACGCGTAGGCGCCGTCGAGCGCCATGTTCATCATGCCGAGCGACCCGCCGATTGACGCGCACATCGGGGCGGCGCCGTCGATCCCGCTGCCCTTTGCCTCGGCCAAAGCGGTGCTGACGAGGCCGCCCATCGAGCTGCCCCAGGCGATGACGCGCTTTGGCTTGCCGTGCTTGGCGGCGAAGGCGGCGAGGGTCGCGCGTTGCGCGGGGACCGCCTGTTCGAGCGCCCAGCCGCCGCTGCCATAGTCCGACCCGGCGATGGCGTAGCCCGCGTCGAGCAGCGCCTGACGGTGCTGTTTGGGCGCGGCGTCGGGGTTGCCGGCGCTGGGGGAATAACCGCGGCTGTAGAGCAGCAATGTGCCGTTCCAGTTGGCGGGAACCTCCGCCGACCAGCGTGCGCCGCCGGGCAGGGTCTGTTCCTGTCCCGCCGACCCCGGCAGCGTCATCGCCAGCATCGTTACCGCCGCAATCGCGCCCGTCCGCATCGCTCTCTCCCGTTTTTGCTTGCGTTTCCGATAAAGCCGATGAAAGCGTTTGCATAGAATGTTTTGTGATAAAGCTATTTCGGCGAGGATCGCGAGGCATTTCGCGGAACTGACGCTCGATGCGCTGCCCGAGGCGACGCTCCATGCGACGCGGCGGGCGCTGCTGGATGCGGTCGGGGTCATGCTCGGCGCGACCGGGCTGGGCGAGGATGCGGCGCCCTATCGTCGTCATGCCGAAGCCGTTCCCGGCCCTTCGCGGCTGATCGGGTTTTCCGGGTTGAGCACGCCGGCGCTTGCGGCGCTCGCCAATGGCGCGCTGGCGCATCAGCTGGATTTCGGGGACACGTTCGATGCCGGGCCTGCGCATCCCAATGCGGCGCTGGTCCCTGCCCTGCTCGCGCTCGCCGGTGCGCGGTCGGAGTTGGCGTTCGGGGAGTTTCTGGTCGCGATGGCGGCGGGGAGCGATCTTGCCTGTCGGCTGTCGATCGCTGCGCCGCGACCCTTTGAGGAAGGCGGCTGGTATCCGCCGCCTTTGGTCAATCTGATCGCCACGGCTGCGGCGTGCGCCCAGTTCATCGGGTTGGATGCAGACGGCATCCGCCATGCGATGGGGCTGGCGCTGTTGCAGGGCAGTTTTCCGAGCGAGATCAAATACGACCCGTCCTCTCCCATCCGGGGCGTGCGCGAGGGGCTGGTCGCGCGTGCGGCGGTCGAGGCGGCGTTGCTGGCGGAGGCCGGTGCTACCGCCTTTGCCGAGCCGCTGGAGGGGCGTGCGGGGTTCTTCGCCGTCTATACCGGGGGTGCGCCGCGCGACGCGCTGCTCGACGGGTTGGGCGAGAGCTTTCTCAGCGATCAGGTCAGCTTCAAGCCGTGGCCCGCGTGCCGGGGGACGCATCCCTATATCGAGGCGGCGCTGGTGCTGCGCGACCGGATCGATCCGGCGCGGGTGGTGCGGATCGGGGCGGAGACCGGGCCGATCCAGGAAATGCTGATCCGCCCGCAGCCAGTGAAAGCCGAGCCGACCCGCGCGATCGAGGCAAAATTCTCGATCCCCTATACCGTCGCCGCAGCGCTGATCGACGGCGCGGTAACGCTCGACAGCTTTTCCGCATTGCGCATCGCCGATCCAGCGACGCGGACGCTGGCGCACAAGGTGGTCGAGCGGCGCAATCCTGACTGGGGGCGGAGCGAAGCGGCGAGTGGATCGCTGACGGTCACGTTCGATGATGGCACCATGCTCACCCATCGGGTGATGCAAGCCGCCGGACACCCCGACCGGCCGATGGACGATGAGTCGCTGATCGCCAAATTCATCGATTGTGCGGCCCATGCCGCGCAGCCGATTACCCCCGCCGCGGCACGAACGCTGGCCCTTCAAATTCTTGGATTTCCAGCGGAAAAGCCAGCACACACCCTGATCGATCAAGCAGCTTGCACGGCAAAAGTGTAGGTTATATAGCATAACAATATAGAGGAGAGGATCATGGCTACGATCGCACCGCCGGCCCCCGGCGTCAGCTTTACCCGTCTGAACCCTGTGACCGGCGCGGTCGCGACTGAAGCGAAAGCGTTCAGCGTCGCGGACGCCGATGCGGCAGTCGAAGCTGCTGCTGCCGCCTTCCCCGCCTGGTCGGCGCTTGGCCCCAACGCCCGCCGTGCCGCGCTGAGCAAGGCCGCCGATGCGCTGGCGGCGAAAGCCGATCAGTTCGTCGACGCGATGATGGGTGAGATTGGTGCGACCGAGGGCTGGGCGCGGTTCAACCTGATGCTGGCGGTCGGCATGGTACGCGAGGCTGCGGCGCTGACGACGCAGATCAGCGGTGAGGTGATCCCGTCCGACAAACCCGGCTGCATCGCGATGGCGCTGCGTGAACCGGTCGGCGTGATGCTGGGCATCGCACCGTGGAATGCGCCGATCATTCTGGGCGTGCGCGCGGTCGCGGTGCCGCTGGCGTGCGGCAACACCGTGGTGCTCAAGGCGAGCGAGCAATGCCCGCGCACCCACAGCCTGATTGCCGAAGCGTTTGACGAGGCGCTGCCCAAGGGCGCGGTCAGCATCGTTACCAATGCCCCGGCCGATGCGCCCGAGATCGTCGGCGCGCTGATCGACAACCCGCACGTCCGCCGCATCAACTTCACCGGATCGACCGCGGTTGGCCGGATCATCGCCAAGCGCGCGGCGGAGCATTTGAAGCCGGTGCTGCTCGAACTGGGCGGCAAGGCGCCGCTGATCGTGCTGGAGGATGCGGACCTCGACGAGGCGGTCAAAGCCGCGGCGTTCGGCGCGTTCATGAACCAGGGCCAGATCTGCATGTCGACCGAGCGGATCATCGTCGTCGACGCGGTGGCCGATGCGTTCGTCGAGAAGTTCGCGGCCAAGGTCGGGACAATGGCGGTCGGCGACCCGCGTGAGGGCAAGACCCCGCTCGGCGCGGTAGTCGACCAGAAGACCGTCGATCACTGCAAGTCGCTGATCACCGACGCGGTTTCGCACGGCGCGGTGCAGGTCAATGGCGGCGACGCCAATGGCGTGCTGATGCCGGCGCATGTCATCGACAAGGTGACGCCGGACATGAAGCTGTTCCGCGACGAGAGCTTTGGCCCGGTCGTCGGCGTGATCCGCGCGCGCGATGAGGCGCATGCGATCGAACTGGCCAATGACACCGAATACGGCCTGTCAGCATCGGTGTTCACCCGCGACACCGCGCGCGGGCTGAACGTGGCCAAGCAGATCAAGTCGGGCATCTGCCACGTCAACGGCCCGACCGTGCATGACGAGGCGCAGATGCCGTTCGGCGGGGTCAAGGCCTCGGGCTATGGCCGCTTTGGCGGCCGCGCGGGCATCGACAGCTTTACCGAGCTGCGCTGGATCACGATCGAGACCCAGCCGGGCCATTATCCGATCTGATGAAGGGGTTGCGGGGGTCGGTTGCGGCCCGCCGCCAGGAAACGAAGGACTATCCATGACCGAATTGAGTGCCAACGGCGTCGTCGCCTATGATGTCGAGAACGGCATTGCCTGGGTGCGGTTCAACCGTGCCGACAAGCGCAACGCGATGAGCCCGACGCTCAACCGCGACATGATGGAAGTGCTCGACACGCTCGAGTTCCGCGACGATGTCGGCGTGCTGGTGCTGTCGGGCGAAGGCCCGGCGTGGACCGCGGGCATGGACCTCAAGGAATATTTCCGCGAGACCGAAGCCGATGGCCTGAAGGGCACGCGCAAGGCGCAGCGCGAAAGCTATGGCTGGTGGCGCCGCCTGCGCTGGTACCAGAAGCCGACGATCGCGATGGTCAATGGTTGGTGCTTTGGCGGCGGCTATGGCCCGTTGTTCGCGTGCGATCTGGCCTTTGCGGCGGAAGAGGCGAAGTTCGGCCTGTCGGAAATCAACTGGGGCATCCTGCCCGGCGGCGGTGCGACCAAGGTGGCGACCGAGCTGCTCCCGTTCCGCAAGGCGATGTACCATGCGATGATGGGCGAGAATATCGACGGCAAGACCGCCGCCGACTGGGGCCTGGTCAACGAGGCGCTGCCGCTCGACGCGCTCAAGGACCGCGTGACCGAAGTGGCCAAGGTGCTGCTGGGCAAGAACCCGGTGGCGCTCAAGGCGACCAAGGACGCGGTGCGCCGCGTCGGCGTGATGACCTATGACGAAGCCGAGGATTATCTGATCCGCGCGCAGGAAGCCGCGAACTCGTACGACAATGAAGGCCGCAAGGAAGGCATTCGCCAGTTCATCGACGAGAAGAGCTACAAGCCCGGCCTGGGCGCGTACGACAAGGACCGCGTGAAGGTTTGAACGCATTCCTCCCCCAGCTCGCTGGGGGAGGTGGCATCGCGCAAGCGATGACGGAGGGGCCGCCGACACCGTCGGCGGGGAACCTCTCCCGGCAACCCGCCGTCTGCGCGGCGGCCCCTCCACCCCCCGCTTCGCGGGCGGTCCCCCTCCCCTGAGACAAGCTCAGGAGAGGAATTAGGATAGCGTAGTGATGCCCGACCTTTCCCGCCTGCTCTCTCCGCGTTCGGTTGTGATCGTTGGTGCTTCCCCGACGCCCGGTGCGCTGGGCAACTCCGTGCTGCGCAATCTTGAGCGGCATGGCTATGCGGGCGACATTCACCTGATCAATCCCAAGCGCGACGACATCGACGGGCGGCCGTGCCTGAAGTCGATCGACGACTTGCCGCACGGCGTCGATGCAGCCGTGCTGGCGATCCCCGGACCGGCGGTGCTGGGCGCCGTGCAGGCGCTGGCGGCGCGCGGGGTCGGCGCGGCGATCATCTTTTCGGCCGGCTTTGCCGAGGGTGGCGAGGAAGGGCTGGCGGCGCAAGCCGAGGTCGCGCGCATCGCGGCCGAGCATGGCATGGTGGTCGAGGGGCCGAACTGCCTTGGCATGGTCAACTACGCTGCCGGCGTGCCGCTGACCTTTGTCGAGACGCCGGTGCTGGATCTGGCGGGCAAGCCCGCGGTCGGCATCGTCAGCCAGTCGGGCGCGATGGCGGTGGTGCTGGGCACGACACTGATAGCCAAGGGCCTCGGCATCACCGTGTCGGTGTCGACCGGCAACGAAGCCGCGTCGGGCGTCGAGGATTATGTCGAGCATCTGCTGAACGACCCCGCCACCCCGGCAATCGCGATGATCGTCGAGCAGTTTCGCAAGCCTGCGCGCTTCCTCGCGCTGGCCGAGAAGGCACGCGCGGCGGGCAAGCATATCGTCCTGCTCCACCCCGGCACGTCGTCGGCAGCGCGTGAGAGCGCGGCGACGCATACCGGGGCGATGGCCGGCGACTGGCAGTTGATGAAGGCCAAGGTCGAGCGCGCCGGCGTGGTGCTGGTCGACAGCCTCGAAGCGCTGGGCGATGTCGTCGAGCTGGCGGTGCGTGCCAAGCCGGTGCGGCGCGGCGGGACTGCGGTGCTGACCGAGAGTGGCGCGTTCAAGGCGCTGACGCTGGACCTGGCCGAGACGATCGGGCTCGACCTGCCAGCGATGGACGGCGCGACGGCGGAGGCGATGCGCGCGTCGATCCCCGATTTCATCCCCGTATCGAACCCGATGGACCTGACCGCGCAGGCGCTGGTCGATCCCGACCTGTATCGCCGCACGCTGATACCGTTGCTGGAGGATGATAACTTCGCGGCGTTGGTGTTCGGGATCATCCAGACCGACCCGGCGACCTGCGCGCGCAAATTCCCGGCGATCATCGATGCGGTGACGGCGCTGAACCCGCACAAGCCGGTGATTTTTGCCGGGATCGACGATGGTGCGGAGGTGCCCGCCGAATATATCGCCGGTCTGCGCGCGATCGGTGTGCCGTACTTCCCCTCACCCGACCGCGCGTTCCGCGCGCTGCGGCATCTGGGCAAGCTCGCCGAGCGCGATTTCGCGACGGCGGATGCGGTGCCGGTCGCGCTCGACCTGCCCTCGGGCGTGATTCCCGAATATCGCGCCAAGCAGTTGCTCGGCCCGGTCGGTATCCCCTTCCCCGCCGGCGGTTTTTCCGCGAGCGCGGACGAGGCAAAGGCGATTGCCGCGAAGGTCGGCTATCCGGTCGCGATCAAGGCGCAGTCGGCGGAATTGAGCCACAAGAGCGACGCGGGCGGGGTGATCCTCAACATCGCCGACGATGCTGCGCTCGATGCGGCATGGGAACGGCTGTACGGCAATGTCGCAGCCTATGACGCCGCAATCGCGCTCGACGGCGCGCAGGTCGAGGCAATGGGCAAGCGCGGGGTTGAACTGATCATCGGTGCGCGCAACGACCCCGAATGGGGGCCGGTGATCCTGGCCGGGTTCGGCGGGGTGACCGCGGAGTTGCTCCACGACGTCCGCCTGCTCCCGCACGACCTGCCGCATGACGCGATCTGCGCAGAGCTGCGTGCGCTCAAGCAGGGCGCGCTGCTCGATGGCTATCGCGGGTCGCCGGCGCTGGATGTTGATGCGGTGGCGAAGCTGATCGCGGGACTGGGTCGCGTGCTGGCCGGCACGCCGTCGATCCGTGAGATCGATCTCAACCCGGTGGTGGTGTATCCCAAGGGCGACGGCGTGGTCGCGCTCGATGCGCTGATCCTGGCGGATTAAATCCCCCTCCCGCTCGCGGGAGGGGTTAGGGGAGGGGATGTCCACAGGCGACGGTCCCGATCTGACAGGCCCTCCCCCTGCCCCTCCCGCAAGCGGGAGGGGAGAAAGCAAGCGGGAGGGGAGAAAGAAGGACACCCCCGGAACGCTACCCCGCCGCCGGATCGCGCCGTTCGATGCGGCCGAGCAGGTCGAGCAATGTCGCGCGCTCCGCCTCGCTCAGTCCGGCGAGCATCTCGCGCTCATGCGCCTCGATCCGCGCGAGGCACTCGGTCAGCATCGCGCGCCCCGCATCGGTGACGGTCAGCGAAAAGGCGCGGCGGTCGGACGCGTCCACCACCCGCGCGATCAGCTTCATGTCGACCAGCTCGTTGATCAGCGACACCATGTTGGCGCGCTTGATCCCGAGCACGCGGCCGACCGCGCCCTGATTGATCCCCGGGCTGCCCGACACGACCGCAAGGATGCCGACCAGCACCTGGCGCATCCCCGTCCCGTCCATCGCCGCAGCGAAATCCGCCGCAAAGGCGCCAAAGGCGCGACGCAAATGATAGCCGACCAGCGGCCCGAGCGCGCCGACCTGTTCCTGTTCCCCTGCCATGCCCAAGCGTGAGCACGATTTCAGTCACTTCGTCAATGCGGGCATCCATCCAGAGCGATAACGTTGACGATGTGGATTGTTTGTGTTCATATCTATTCGAGTCGATAACGACCGATACATGGTGGGAGGATGCAATGGCTGGATTCGGACGACAGTTGCGCTGTGCCGGGAGTGTTTTGGCGATCATGCTGGGCACACAGGTACCCGCATTTGCGCAGGATGGCGGCGAGGCGTCGCCCGCCGGGCCCGAGACGCAGCAGGCCGATGCCGAGGCATCATCCGAAATCATCGTCACCGGCAGCCGCCTGCGTGGCGCAGCACCGGTCGGCTCGACCGTCATCGCGCTGGGCCGTGGCGATATCGAAGCGGCCGGCGCGATCAGCACCGATCGCCTGATTCAACAAATCCCGCAGGTCCTCGACCTTGGCGTCAGCGAAAATTCGCGTGCGCAGGGCGGCGGCAGCGGCAACATCACCTATGGCAACACGATCAACCTGCGCGGCATCGGCCCCTATGCGACGCTGATCCTGGTCGACGGGCACCGCGCGGTGAACAACAGCCGCGCATTCGAACCTTCGGTCATTCCGACGCTCGGGCTTGAGCGGGTCGAGGTCGTCGCGGACGGTGCATCGGCGATCTACGGCTCCGACGCGATTGCCGGCGTCGTCAACCTGATCCCGCGCCGCACGCTCGACGGGATCGAAGCGACCGCGCGCGGCGGCTGGGGCGCGGATTTCGACGAGTATCAGGTCGGCGTCGCGGTCGGTAAGGTATGGGATCGCGGTCAGGTGATGCTGGCCTATGAACATTCGCGCCGGTCGAACCTGAGCGGCGATGATCGCTCCTTCTTCCGCTCCGATCAGCGCGCGTTCGGCGGCAACGACTATCGCGTCACGCGCTGTGCGCCGGGCACGTTGCGCGCAGGCGGTGTTGCCTATGCGATGCCGGGACAGCTGACCCCGGCCAATGTCGGGAGCCTGGTTGCCGGTACGGTCAACAGCTGCGACGATCTGGTCGGGCAGGATCTGTTCCCGAAGCAGACCTATAACTCGGTCAACGGCACCGCGACGTTCGAAGTCACCGACTGGTTCACGGTGTTTGCCGACGGCTTTTACAGCAAGCGCGAATATGAGCGGCTTCCGGCCTATTTCAGCTCGACGCTGACGGTGCCACAGACCAACGCCTGGTTCGTCCGCCCGACCGGCTTTGCCGGAACGAGCTACACGATCGACTATAATTTCCGCAACGACCTGCCCCGCGACGTGTCGCGTGGTTTTGCCGAGAACTGGCAGGTTACGCCGGGCGTTCGCTTCAAGCTGCCCGGCGACTGGGAGCTGGAGGGGCTGTTCACCTATGGCCGCGGCAATGACCAGTCGGATCAGGTGCGCGGACTCAATGCAGGGGCGCTGAACGCGGCTCTGGCAAGCAGCAACCCGGCGACGGCGTTCGACCCCTACGGCCTTGGCCGCACGTCGGCCGCCACGCTGCTGGCGATCAGCAACTTCCTGACGCTGTCTCCGACGCTGAACGATTTCAACGGCTATGAAGCGCGGATCAACGGGTCGATCGTTGATCTGCCGGGCGGCAGCGTGAAACTCGCTGCGGGCTATGAGGGTCAGGAGATCGAGACGCGGCTGGGTTCGGCGCGCGGCGCGGCGGGTACCGCGGTCACCTTCCGCCAGTTCTCGCGTCGGGTCGATTCGGCCTATGCCGAGTTGCTGGTTCCGATCTTCGGATCGGGCAACGCCACCGCCGGGTTCGAGCGGCTCGAGATCAATGCGGCGGTGCGTTACGACAAATATTCCGATGTCGGCGACACCACCAATCCCAAGTTCGGGGTCAACTGGTCGCCGGTGCGCGGGCTGGTGCTGCGCGGCAGCTATGGCACGTCGTTCCGCGCGCCGCTGATTTCGCAGATTTACGGCAACAGCAACAATTTGTTCGGCCAGAGCTACCAGAACCCGGCGGGCGGCGCGCCGCTGACCGGCTTTGCCTATTCGGGGCCGAACACCAACCTTGCGCCGGAAGAGGCGACCACCTGGTCGGTCGGCGGCGACTGGGACGTCACCCCCAATTTGCGGGTCAGCGCGACCTATTGGGATGTGAAATACATCAATCAGGTCGACAGCTACCTTGCCGACCTCGCCATCCTGTCGCGCGAATCCGAGTTTGCCGGGACCGGCATTATCCTGCGCGGTACGGCGGCGCGCGATCGCGTGCTGGAGTTGCTGTCACAGGGCGTGACGCTGGCGCGCGGCACCTTCCCCGGTGGCAACCCCAACAATGTCACGCTGTTCGTTGATGGCCGGAACAACAATCTGGGCCAGTCGACCACGCGCGGCATGGACTTCGTGGTGAACTGGCGGGTGCCGACCGAGACCGCCGGCACGTTCAACTTCAACGCGGCGGGCGCCTATCTCTTCCACTATGAAACCGCCGTATCGCCCGCAGGCACGCCGCGCAGCCGCCTCAACACGATCTACAACCCGCTCAAGTTCAAGGCACGCGGCAGCGTGGTGTGGGATTATGAGCCGATGCGGGTGCAGCTGACCGCGACCCATGTCGGTGGCTATACCAACACCGCAATCAACCCCAACCAGAAGGTCAAGAGCTATACGCCGATTGATCTGGCGGTCAGCTGGAACCTGGGCGAGATGGGCGCGAAGTCGCTGTTCGGCGGGGTCGAGCTGGGGCTTGAGGTCCGCAACCTGTTCGACCTCCAACCACCCTATGTGAACGTGGCGCCGGGTCTGAATGGCGGTGGCGGCTATGATCCATCGGCGGCGAACCCGATCGGGCGCGTGCTCGCCGCGTCGTTGCGCTTCCGGATGTAAGCGGGACCCGGGGGCGGTTTGCGCCGCCCCCGGACGGCTGTATTCAGCGATGGAAGACGGCGTACATCCGGTCGAGCGCGGCGTCGAAAATCGGGCGTTCTTCGGCGCTGAGCTGCGCCAGCACCTCGGCCTCGACCCCCTTCATGATGTTGAAGAGGTCATCGAGTGTCTTCTTACCCTCAGGCTGGATGGTCAGGGCGTGGCGGCGGCGGTCGACGGTCGAACGCTCGCGCTTCGCCCAGCCGCGCTTTTCCAGCTCGTCGACGATCTGGACGGTGATCGATTTGTCGAGGCCGACGGTGCTCGACAATTCCTGTTGCGACAGCCCCGGATTGGCCTCGATCAGCGCGAGCGAGGAGAACAGGCCCGCGCGGATGCCATAATGCGCGCTGGCGGCGGCGAAATCGGCCGACAGCTGGTTCTGGACGCGGCGCATGCGAAAGCCGACATAATCGCCCAACCGGCCGAGCTTCAGCCCGTTTTCGGCTGCGTTTTCATCCGGCGTTTTCGAGCGCAGTTGCGTCACGTGTGTCCCCTTGTCGCCATTTGCCATTCGTGCAATTGACAGATGGTTGAAAATATCTACGGTTTTGATCCTACCATTCAGTTAGACCGCCCCAGCGAGAGGCTGTCAATCAGGAGAGGCAAGGCGTGTCCGACCCGATCACCGACGCAGCAGCGCCGCTGCACGACGAAGAGCCGCCCCCTGCCCCGGTCACGGGAATCGCAGGCAAGGTCGCTTTCTATATCGGGTCGGCGGGACTGTTGCTGGCGACGGCGGCGGATTCGATTGCGGTGCTGGGCCGCCACACCGGCTTCGCGCTGATCGGGTCAATCGAGATCGTGCAGGCGGCGATCGTGTTCATCGCCGCATCGTCGATGGTCGCGGTGACACTGTCGCGCGGCCATGCGGCGGTGCATATCCTGACCGACCGCCTCTCCCCTGCCCGCCGCGCGATGCTGGCGCGGATCGCCAATTTGCTCGGCGCGCTCGCCGTGCTGCTCCTCGCCGCGGGATCGCTGATCCTGTTGGGCGACCTGTGGAACGGGCATGAGCGGTCGGAGCTCCTGCATATTCCGCTGCGCTGGTTCCGGCTGCTGATGATCGCGGCGCTGGTGTTCGTCGCCATCCTGTTCGTCCGCCACGCCTTCAGCCGTGAAACTCCGGAGGCCGGTCATGGCGCCTGAGCTGGTCGGCCTGATCGGCATCCTCGCGCTGCTCGGCCTGCTCACCGTCGGCGTGCCGATCGGCGTCAGCCTGGCGCTCACCGGTGTCGTCGGGCTGATGGTGATGCTCTCGCCCGAAGCCGCGCTGGTGAAGGCGGGCGTGGTGGTGTTCGAGGTTGCGAACAAATATGAATTGGGCGTCCTGCCCCTCTTCCTGCTGATGGCGCATCTGTGCTTTGCCGCGGGGGCGAGCCGGGACTTTTTCGATGTCGCCGCACGCTTCGTCGGACATCGACGTGGGGGCCTTGGCCTCGCCTCGATCGCCGGCTGTGCCGGGTTCGGCGCGATCAGCGGATCGAGCCTCGCCACCGTCGCCACGGTCGGCTCCGCCGCACTGCCCGAGATGCGACGCGCGGGATACAATCCCGGTTTCGCCGCCGGAGCGCTCGCCGCAGGCGGCACACTCGGCGCACTGATCCCGCCATCGGGCGCGCTGATCGTGTTCGGCATCATCGCCGAGGTCTCGATTGGCCGGCTGTTCACCGCCGCGATCATTCCGGGGTTCAGCCAGGCGCTGTTCTACATGATCGCCATCGCGGTGCTGTGCTGGTTCAAGCCCGAGCTGGGGCCGCCCTCGGCGCGCGTCGGCTGGCGCGACCGGATGCGCGGGCTGCTCGGCATTCTCGACATCCTGGTGCTGGTGGTGTTCGTGATCGGCGGGTTGATGATCGGGTGGTTCACCCCGACCGAGGCCGCGTCGGTGGGCGTCATCGTCGCTTTCATCCTGATGGGCATCCGTGGCGCGTTCAACCGCGCGGCCATTGCGGACAGCTTCGCCAAGACGCTGTCCACCACCGGCATGATCTACCTGATCATCTTCGGCGCGATCCTGTTTGCGACCTTTATCAGCGTGACCGGCATCGCCGACCTGATGTCGACCACCGTGCGCGAGATGGATGCGAGCCCGATCGTCGTCGTCATCGTCATCGCACTGATGCTGCTGGTGTTGGGGTCGTTCCTCGATGGCCTTGCGCTGATGCTGCTGACCACGCCGATCTTCCTGCCGATCGTGCTGGAGCTGGGCTACAGCCCGATCTGGTTCGGCATCTTCCTTGTCCGCACGATGGAGATCGGGTTCGTCCACCCGCCGCTCGGCCTCAACGTCTATGTCATCCAGGCGATCGGCAAGGACATTCCGCTCGGGCAGATTTTCCGCGGGATCGTGCCGTTCCTGATCGCCGATTTCTTCCACCTTGCCATGATCATCGCCTTCCCGATGGTGACGCTGTGGCTGCCCAGCGTGATGGGGGCCTGACCGATGCGCTTGCCAGTGATCCTTGCCGCGCTCGCGCTCGCCGGATGCAGCGTCGCGCCGCAGCCGACCGCCGAGCATGTGCTGACCTATGCCAGCCCATACACCCCCACCCACCCCTTCGGCCTTGCTGATCAGGAATGGATGAAATGGGTCGAGGCGAAGAGCGGCGGGCGCATCGCGTTCAAGCCCTATTGGTCCGGCGCGCTGATCTCGTCGGATATGAGCATGGAGGAGGTGCGCCACGGCGTCGCCGATATCGGTCTGATCACCCCCATTTACTCCAAGGGCGGCGCGCATCTGCTGCGTGGGCAGGCGGCCTATTATGGTGGGATCAGGACGATCACCGATCAGGTTGCGGTGTATGACTGCCTGGCCGACCGCTTCCCGCATTTCGAGAATGAGCTGCACGGCTTGCATGTCCTCGCGGTGCAAGGCGGGAATTTTCCCGGCGTGCTGACACGCGACCGGCCGATCCGCAGTCTCGCCGACTTCAAGGGGCTGCGCCTGCGCGCGCAGAGCGACGCGGTCGATATCCTCAAGCAACTGGGCGCGGACCCGGTCAACATGCCGATGGGCGAGGTCTATTCGGCGCTGGCCAAGGGCGTGATCGACGGCGTCGTCGCCCCCGCCGACACGATCCGCAGCCTGCATTTCGCCGAGGTCGCGAAGCATTTCACCACGATCCGCTTCAGCCGTGGTGCGTACCCAGCGCGGGCGATGTCGGACAAGACCTGGCGCACATTGCCGCCCGACCTGCAAGCGATCCTGAGCGAAGGGCGCAAGGTGTGGGAGGAAGCGCTCAATCGCCAGCTGCTCAAGGCCGAGCAGGCGGGGATCGATTATGGCCGCAAGGAAGGCATCACCTTCTCCACCATCCCCGCGCAGGAACAGCGCGCGTTCGACGCGCTCTACAACAAGGATGCGCGGATTCAGGCCGAGCGGCTGGGCAAGATCGGGATCGACGCAGTGCCGATCTATGAAGAGGCGCAGCGGTTGATCGCTGGGGGCGATATCCGGTGTGACGCGAAGGTGGCAGGACGATGAGCAAGCTCCCCCTCGAAGGCGTCAAGGTCGCCGATTTCTCCTGGGTCGGTGCAGGGCCGCGCGCGACCAAGGATCTGGCGGACATGGGCGCGACGGTGATCAAGATCGAATCGCGCAAGCGGCTCGATCTCGGCCGCCTGTCGCCACCGTTCGCGACCCCCGGTCGCGATCCCGATGCCTCGACCTTCTTCGCGATCACCAACACCAGCAAGCTGGGCGTGACGATCAACCTGAATGATCCGAAGGGAATCGAGGTTGCGAGGAAGCTGGTCGCCTGGGCCGATATCGTGGTCGAGAATTTCAGCCATGGGTATATGGATCGGATTGGCCTCAGCTTCGACACGCTGAGGGCGATCAACCCCGCCATCATCCAGATCAGCGTCAGCGTCGCGGGGCGCAAGGGGCCGCTCGGCACGATGCGCGGCTATGGCAACTCGGCGGGCGCGCTGTCGGGGATGGCGGCGCTGTCGGGCTGGCCCGATCGCGATCCGCATATGGCGCCGTTCGCCTATGGCGATGTCGTAGCCCCCATGTTCGCCACGGTCGCGACGCTCGCCGCGCTCGAACATCGCCGCCAGACCGGCGAAGGCCAGCTGATCGACATCAGCCAGACCGAACCACTGATCCACGTGATGGCCGACCGCTTCGCCGCCGAACAGACCGGCAGCGGCGGCAAGTCCGGCAATCGCTCGCCCCACCGCGCACCACAGGGTGCCTATCCGGCGCGCGGCGTCGATCAGTGGATCGCGATTGCAGTGCGCGATGATGCCGAATGGGCCGCGCTGGCTGCGGCGGCAGGCATCGCCGATCCGCGCTTCGTCACGCTCGCCGGGCGCAAGGCACATGAGGACGAGCTCGACGCCGCGCTGTCAGGCTGGACCCGCGGGCAGGACAAGCGCGTCCTTGCCGACCGCCTCGCTGCAATCGGCATCCCCGCCGAGCCGGTCAATGACGGTCGCGACGTGTTCACCGACCCCGAACTGATCGAACGCAGCCATTACCACCCGGTCACACACAACAAACTCGGCGACACCGAAATCCCCGGCCCGCCGCTGCGCTTTTCCGACAGCGCGATGCACGTCGGGCCTCCGCCCAATCTGGGCGAGCATAACCATGCGGTGTTCGTGGACCTGCTCGGCATGAGCGAGGCCGAGGTCCGCGACCTTACCGACGCGGGAGCACTCGCATGATGCTCGCCCACCTCACCATCATCGACCTGACCGAGAGTCTTGGCGAACTCGCCGGGCGGATGCTCGCAGAACTCGGCGCGCGCGTCGTGCGGGCCGAAGCTGGCGACGCGGCATGGGACCATGGCAAGGGGACCGGCGACACCGAAGCGCTGCTCGCCACCGCCGATATCCTGTTCCGCAATCCCGGCCGTGACCATGACGCGCTCGCCGCCGCCAACCCGAAGCTGATCGACGTGGTCGTCGCGCCGTTCCTTCCCGGCGGCCCCAATGACGGGCGCCCCGAAACCGACCTGACGCTGATGGCGCGATCCGGCCTGATGACGATCATCGGCGACCCCGACCGAGCGCCGCTGACCCTGCCCGGCGAACAGGCCTATGCGCTCGCCGGCATTCAGGCGGTGATCGGCGCACTCACCGCACTTCATGCCCGCGCCGCCAGCGGCAAGGGCCAGCTGGTCGAAGTGTCCGCCTATCAGTCCGCCGTCCTCGCCAATTATCGCGAGCCGCTGACCTGGCAATGGACCGGGCGCGTCGGCAATCGCACCGGCAATCTGCTGATCCGCGGCAAGTCCGGCGTGCGGCAGATCTGGCCCTGCGCCGATGGCTTCGTCACCTGGGCATTGGTCGACAACCAGCCGATGATGCGCGGCATGGTCAAGGTCATGGGCGACGCCGCCGGGCCGCTGGCGGACGTTGACTGGGACGCGATCCTCGTCGCCGACATGCCGCGCGAGACGCTGATCGAATGGGAGGCGGTGGTCGAGGCCTTCTTCCTCAAGCACACCCGCGCGGAGCTCGGCGCGATGTCGCAGGCGAACGGGCTCGGCCTGTCTTGGATCGACACCCCGGCCGATGCGCTGGCGAGCGAGCATCTCGCCGCGCGCGGGCTGTGGCGCGATGTCGATGGCGTGAAGCTGCCCGGCAGGCTGTGGGTGTCGTCGCTGGAGGAGCAACTAAGCCCCTCCCCTTCAGGGGAGGGGTTGGGGGTGGGGCCTGTCAGTCTCACCGAGACCGTTCGCCAAGAGGATAGGCCCCACCCCAACCCCTCCCCTGAAGGGGAGGGGCTAAGGTCTCGCTTGGAGGAAGACCAATGACCGCACTTCAGGGCCTCAAGGTCGTCGACTTCAGCAAGTTCCTTCCCGGCCCCTATTGCACCTGGCTGCTCGCTGACCTCGGTGCCGAGGTGGTCCGCATCGAGAACCCACGCGAGCTGGCCAAGCAGCGCAAGGTGTTCGGCTGGGACAAGCTCAGCGACGAAGACAATGCCCGGCTGCGCGCGCACGACATCCTCGCGCGGGGCAAGAAGAGCGTGCTGATCGATCCCGGCAGCGACGATGGCCGCGAGGCGATCCTCAAGCTGATCGATCAGGCCGACATCTTGGTCGAGGATTACCGCCCCGGCGTGATGGCGAGCATGGGCTATGGCTGGCCCGAGATGGCGGCGCGCAACCCGCGGTTGATCTATTGCTCGGTCACCTTGTGCGGCCAGACTGGTCCCTATGCGCGCAAGCCCGGCCATGATCCGGTCGCGCTCGCCATTGCCGGCGCGCTGTCACGGATCGGCGAAGACCCGGACCGACCCGCCTTTCCCGGCGTGCCGGTCGCGGACCTGCTGAGCGGATCAAACGCGGTCATCGGCATCCTCGCCGCCGTTATCGCGCGCGCGACGACGGGCAAGGGGCAGCAGGTCGACATCGCCATGTCCGACGCGTCGCTCGCGCTGATCGGCAACATCCTCTCGCGCAACCCGGACCTCGCCAAGGCGCCGCCCAAGGGCATGCACCGCGCCGATAGCGGCATCTGGCGCTGCGCCGATGGCGAGTGGCTGGTGACGACCGACATGGAGCCGCGCTACTGGCGCATCTTCGTCGAGACGATCGGCCTGCCCGAGCTGGCCGACAAGCAGATGGACCGCGCCAACTGGCCCGCGATGAAGGATCGCATCGCGCAAGTGATGGCGACCAAACCGCGCGACGCATGGCTCGCCATCCTCGACGCGGCCGGTACGCAGTTTGCGCCGATCCTGACCGTCGCGCAGGCGATGGAAGACCCGCACAATCACGCGCGCGGCATGATCCTCGATCTGCCCGCGCCCGGCGGCGGCACGGTGCGCCACACCGGCTGCCCGATCCGCCTTTCCGACACCCCCGCCAGCCCCGCTGCCGTCGCCCGCCCAGCGGGTGCCGATACGGCGGAGGTGCTGGCGACCCTTGGCTACACCGCGGCGCAGGCCGCTGCACTTGAAGGACGACTCCCGTGACCGAAGCCACCCGCGAACGCCCGCTTGAAGGGCTGCGCGTCATCGACCTGACACGCGCGCTTGCCGGACCCTATGCGACCCTGTTGCTCGCCGGGCTAGGCGCCGAGGTGATCAAGGTCGAGGACCCCAAGGGCGGCGACCTCGCGCGCGACAACAGCCCCTATGTCGGCCGCGACGGCATCACCGTCGAGCGCAAGCATGACGACGATGTCTCGATCAGCCATCTGACCCGCGCGCGCGGCAAGTTGGGTGTATCGCTCAACCTCAAGTCGCCCGAGGCCAAGGAGGTGTTCCTCGACCTCGTCCGCACCGCCGACATCGTGGTCGAGAATTTCACCGCCGGCACCGCCGAGCGGCTAGGCGTCGGCTACGAAGCCGCCAAGGCCGCCAATCCGCGCATCATCTATTGCTCGCTGTCCGGCTTCGGCGCGACCGCGCCGGAGGGGGGAAAGGCGATGGACATCATTATCCAGGCGCTGTCGGGGGCGATGTACGCCAGCGGCGGGCCGGGCGAGCCGCCGGTGCGCATCGGCATCCCGATCGCGGACATGCTCGCGCCGGTTTTCTCGGTGATCGGCATCCTTTCCGCGCTCGAGCAGCGCCACCGCACCGGGGTTGGCCAGCATATCGACGTGTCGATGCTCGGCGCGCTAACCAGCTTTGTCGCGATCGAGAATTGGTCGGCAATGGCGGCGGCGGGGATGCAGGCGCGCACCGGCCTGACCGTGCAGCGGCTCTCCCCATTCGGCGTGTTCGAATGCGCCGATGGCTATGTCGCGGTGGTCGCGGTGCATGAGAAGCTGGCACAGGGCCTGTTCCGCGCGATGGGGCGGCCCGAGCTGTCGGACGACCCGCGCTTCGCCAATCGCGACAGCCGCGTTGCCAATGCAGTGGTGCTGGAGGAAACGATCAACGGCTGGTCGCGCCAGCACAGCGTCGAGCATGTCGTCGCGGTGCTGGAGGCGGAGGGCGTGCCCGTCGCTCCGGTTCGGCACCCGGAAGACGCGCTGGACGACCCGCGCGTGGTCGCGCGGCATGAGGCGGTGCCGGTCGCGCACCCCAGCTATAGCTCTCAGGTCAATCTGCGCACCGCCGGCATCCCGATCGTCTTTTCCGGCGCGGACACCGGCTTTGACGATGTGACCCCGATCCTGGTCGGCGAGCATAACGACCGCGTGCTGGCCACGACGCTGGGCTATGACGCCGAGCGGATCGCCGCGTTGCGCGAACGGGGCGTGATTTGATGCAGGATGCAGCGGCACAGCTGATCGCGGCGTGCGACGATCCCGGCGCGGTGGCCGAGCGGCTGCGGTCCGAAGGGCAGGCGGTGATCCGCGTGCTGGGGCAGGACGCGCCCTATGCGCTGCTCCGCGCTGCGGGCCGCGCGCCGGTGCGCATGGTCCCCCGCCCCGGCCCGACGCCCGATGCCGATACGCTAGCGGGCGACGGCACGCTGTCGCAGCGCGGCCGGTCGCTGTTGCAGCAGATTGTCGGCGATGCGAGCGGCACGCCGCTGCTGTTCACCCATGCCGATAGCGAGTTGCCGCAGCTGTTCGCGACCGTCCGCGACCTGATCCGCGCTGGCGATATCGCCGCGCGGCCGATTCATATGCTCGATTTCGGGCACCAGCCGCGCGAGTCCAGCCGAGCCTATAATGCGGCGCGGATTGCCCAGCTCGTCGATTGGCTCGGCGGGGTCGATGCGGATCACCTCGCCGCATGTGCCGCCGAAGAGCGTGCGCGTCCGGCGGTGATGCAGCACCTCAGCGGCATGCTGCGGATCGCGGCGATCGGTGCGGCGCATGCGCTTCTGCCCACCGAGTGGCTGGAACTGGTAGGCCAGGTTCCCGGCGAAGCCCCTGGCGAGCCAGTGTTCGTCCTCGGCTCCCCGCATTTCTCGACCGCCCGCGCGCGCGACCTTGCCGCGCGTAGCCTCGATGCAAAAGCGGACGATCAGGACTGGGGCGACCCGCTGGTCGCGGGCTGGGCCGATAGCCCGGAAGCACTCGACGGCCTGTCCGACCCCGCCCGGCTCGTCCCGCGCAAGCTGATGCCAGCGACCGAGCGCGGCACGGCGGCGGTTGCGCGCATGACGGTGCTGGGCATCACCCGTGCGGTGATCGTCGAGTCCGTCGGCGACGAAGCCGCAGCATGGGATGCGGGCTATCTCGCGCGAACGCTCGAAGCCGCCGGCCTCGCCGTCGAGCGGATCGGTGCGCCGCCGCCTCCTGCCCCCGCAACCGGCGCCCCCCGCGCCGCACCGCGCGCGCAGGATGGCCGCCGCAGCCGCAAGTCGCTGTCCTCGATCGCCAGCTTCGGCGCCTATCAGCGCGACTGGTTCAAGGGCGTGCGCGACGCGGTTGCGGCGGGCGCGCCGCTCGCCATCGTCAATGCCAACTCGCCGCAGGAAATCCTGCGCGCGATGGATGTGCCGTTCGTCGTCAACCAATGGTGGGCATCGATCGTCGCCGCCAAGCAGCAATCGCCGCGCTATTTCCAGCTGCTCCGCGACCATGGCTACCCCAGCGATGCCGAGGCCTATAGCGCCCAAGGCATCGCCGCGATGTTCGACACGGACCCCGAACAGGCGCCCTGGGGCGGCCTGCCCCGCCCGGCCTTCGTTCAGGCCCCGCTCGGCACCGACGCGACGCCGCGCATCTTCGATCACTGGGCGCGCGAAACGGGTGCGGACCCGTTCCTGTTCGAGCGCAGCATCGAAAGCCGCATCGACTTTCCGGTCGACTGGTGGGACCGGCTGCACGACGATTGGGACAGCGCGATCGAGCCCGAACGGCTCGACCTGATGACCACCGAATTGCGCGCGGTAATCGCGCGGATCGAGGCAAGCACCGACCGCCGCTTCGACCCCGACCGCTTCGCCCGGATCATGGATCTGGTGAACGAGCAGGAAGATTATTACCGCAAGACCCGCGACCTGATCGCCGGCGCACACCCCGCACCGGTGTCGATCAGCGACACCATGCCCGCGACGATGGTGCCGCAATGGCATCGCGGGACGGAGTGGGCGCGCGACGCGGCGCGGGACTTCTACCATGAGGTCAAGGCGCGGCACGAAGCGGGCGAAGCCGCCTGCGCGAACGAGAAGCTGCGCCTGATGTGGGTCGGGCGCGGGATGTGGAGCGACATGGGTTTCACCCAGCGCTGGGAGCAGAGCCAAGGCGCGGTGTTCGTGTGGTCGATGTACCTCGCGCTCGCCGCCGACGGCTATATCCGCCGCACCGCGCCGGGGCAGGATCCACTGCGCGCGCTCGCCGCCCGCTTCGTGACGATGGGTGACGAGCTGCGCATGCCGACCTGGGCCGGGGCATGGCACGTCCGCGAGGCGCAGAGCCACGCCGTCGACGGCGCGGTGGCGCTGAGCGATGCCGACCCGTTCGTGCTGCGCGCGCTGCGCCGCGCCGGAGTGCCGGTGCTGAGCCTGGACCTCGACAACTACAACCGCGAGGCGAGCGACGGTGACGCGGTCGATCGCCAGATCGCCGCATTCCTCGAAGGGCCGGTGAGCGCCTATGCCGCCCGGCGCGGCTGAGGGTTGCCAGCGGGCAACGGGCGGGTCAGGGAACGGCGGCAATCTGTACCGGAGAGTCCCATGAAGCGCCGCCTTGCATCCTCCACCGTCAACCCGGTCGGCCTCGGCTGCATGTCGCTCAGCCACGCCTATGGCACCCCGCCCGCGCGGGAGGATGCGATCCGGTTGCTCAATCAGGCGCTCGACCTCGGCTATGACCATCTCGACACCGCCGCGCTGTATGGCTTCGGCGCGAATGAGAGCCTGATCGGCGAAGCGGTCGCGCATCGCCGCGACGCGTACTTCCTCGCCTCCAAATGCGGGATGACCGGCGTGGACGGTAAACGGGTGATCGACGGGCGGCTGGAGACGATCCGCGCGACGATCGAGGAGTCATTGACCCGGCTGCGCACCGACCGCGTTGACCTCTACTACCTCCATCGCTGGGACAAATCCGTGCCGATCGAGGAGTCGGTCGGCGAACTCGCGCGGCTGATCGAGGCGGGCAAGATTGGCGCGATTGGCCTGAGCGAAGTCTCCGCCGCCACGCTGCGCCGGGCGCATGCCGTGCATCCGATCGCGGCGGTGCAGAATGAATATTCGCTATGGTCGCGCAATGTCGAGCTCGGCGTGCTGGAGACCTGCGCCGAACTGGGCACCACCTTGGTCGCCTTTTCCCCGGTCGCGCGCGGATTCCTCGCTGGCGCACTCGCTTCGCCCGATGCGCTGGAACAGGGCGATATCCGCCGCATGATGCCGCGTTTCAACGCCGACAATTTCGCGCGCAACCTGACGCTGCTCGACTCACTCCGCGCCATCGCGACCACGCGCGGCATCACCCCGGCGCAGCTTTGCCTGCAATGGGTGTTCGCGCAGGGCGAGCATGTCGTCGCCATCCCCGGCACGACCTCGGCCGCCCATCTCGCCGAGAATTTCGCAACGCCGGTCGAACCGCTGCCCGGCGACGTGCTCGCCGAACTCGACCGCATCTTCGCGCCGGACGCGATCGCCGGGCCGCGCTATCCGGCGGCGACGCAGGCGGAGATCGATACCGAGGAGTTCTAGGACTCGCTGAGAACGGCGCGCGTATCCTCAAACGCCAGATCAACCAGCGCGCGCATCGCTGCCTCGGCCGCGTCCGCATCGCCCGCGATGATCGCGTCACTCACCCGCGCGTGATCGGGCACCGGGTCGCGCGGGAGTGCCTTGGTCCGCTGCTTGAACCGGGTGGTCCAGTTGACCGCCGCGCCGATGCTGGCGCTCAGCGTGATCAACGCATCGTTATGCGTCGCCTGCAACAGCGCATCGTGGAACGCGCGGTCGGCGTCGCGCCCCGCGTCGGTCGCCAGCGTGTGCCGCCGCATGCCGCCCAGCGCGCCCTTGAGCGCGGCGATGTCGTCCTTGTCGCGCCGGATCGCCGCGAGCCGCGCCGCAGCCGGCTCGACGATCGCGCGCAGTTCGAACAGATCGCGGATAAACCCCGGATCGGGCTCCCCCGAAAAGGCCCATGCGACGATATCCGGATCGAGCAGATTCCACCGACTGCGCGGCTGCACCCGCGTGCCCGCCTTGGTCCGGCTTTCGACCAGCCCCTTGGCGGTAAGCACCTGTATCGCCTCGCGATAGGCACTGCGCGACACGTCGAGCGCCTCGGCATTGGCGACCTCCCCGGTCAGCCGCTCGCCCGGCGCGATCGCGCCGCTGACGATCGCACGGCCCAGATAATGCGCAACCGCGCCGCGCAGACGGCGGCCGGTGCTGCGCTCGCGCTTGGGTTCACCGGGTTCGGACGGATCGTCCAGCTTCAATCCTTGTCGCCTCTTTGCTCGGAGCGGTCTGATTAGGCCCCAACATTCGCCCCCGCAATGCGCAGGATGAACTTCCCTTTCGGATTATGTCGGACTAATTATCGACAAAAGGGAGAGGTTACATGGTTCGTTTGCTTCAGCACCGTGCGCCCGATGGTGCGCGCCGGGTTATCGCCGCAACCGACGGCGCGGCGCATTTCGTCCGGGGCTTTGCCGATGTGCGCGGTCTAGCGGAGGCGGCGATTGCGCGGGGAGTCGGTCTAGCCGCGCTGGTCGAGGAAGCAGGCTATGACGAAGCCGTGGATCTGAACGCGGCGGCTGCGGCAGGCGAATTGCTCGCGCCGATCGACCATCCCGACCCCGCGCACGTGGTGGTGACCGGCACCGGCCTCACCCATCTCGGCTCGGCGGAGGGGCGCGACAAGATGCACCGCGCCGCCGCTGCGGGCGAAAAGCTGACCGATTCCATGCGCATGTTCCTCGAAGGGCTGGAGGGCGGCAAGCCCGCGCCCGGCGCGGTTGGGCAACAGCCGGAATGGTTTTACAAGGGCGATGGCGCGCATCTGGTCGGCACCGGCGCGCCGCTGACCATGCCCGCCTTCGCGCAGGATGGCGGCGAGGAGCCGGAGCTGGCCGGCATCTACCTGATCGGCCCCGACGGAACGCCGCACCGCATCGGCTTCTGCCTCGCCAACGAGTTCAGCGACCATGTGACCGAGCGGCACAATTATCTCTGGCTCGCGCATTCGAAATTGCGCCCGGCGGCGCTCGGGCCGGAATTGCTAGTCGGCGACCTACCCGCCGATGTGCGCGGGTCCAGCCGGATCGTGCGCGGCGGCGCGGTGCTGTGGGAAAAGCCGTTCCTGACGGGCGAGGCCAACATGTCGCACAGCATCGCCAATCTGGAGCATCATCACTTCAAATATGCCGGCTTCCGCCGCCCCGGCGATGTCCATGTCCACTTCTTCGGCACCGCGACCTTGTCGTTCAGCGACGGGATCGCGACGCAGCCCGGAGACGTGTTCGAGATCGAGGCCGCACCGTTCACCCTCCCGCTGCGCAATCCGCTGGCGCGCGCGGAGCCTGAGGCGGTGGCGGTGCGCGCGCTATGACGATCCGCATCGCGCTGATTGGCCTCGGCAAGATCGCGCACGACCAGCACCTCCCCGCCATCGCCGCCCACCCGGGCTTCACGCTGGTCGCGACGGCGAGCGCGGACGGCGCGACGCTGGGCGGGGTCCCCGGCTTCGACAGCGTCGAGGCATTGGTGGCGAGCGGCATCGCGGTCGATGCGGTCGCGGTGTGCACCCCGCCGCAGGTGCGGCACCGCGTTGCGGCGACTGCGCTGCGCCACGGGCTGCACGTCCTGCTCGAAAAGCCCCCCGCCGCCAGCCTGACCGAAGCAGCCGCACTGACCGCGCTGGCAGAAGAAGCCAAGGTCACGGTGTTCGCCGCCTGGCACTCGCGCTGCGCCGCCGGGGTGGCGGAGGCGCGCGATTGGCTCGCGTCGCGCACCATCGAGCGCGGCACGATCACCTGGCGTGAGGATGTGCGCGTGTGGCACCCCGGCCAGCAATGGATCTGGCAGCCGGGCGGCCTCGGCGTGTTCGATCCAGGGATCAACGCGCTGTCGATTGTCACCGAAATCTTGCCCGGAACGCTGCTGCTGCGCGACGCCGAGCTGGAGGTACCGAGCAACCGCCACGCCCCGATCGCTGCGCGGTTGACGCTCGAAACCGGCTGCGGCGCGCCAATCGCCGCCGATTTCGACTTCCGCCAGACCGGCCCGCAAAGCTGGGACATCGAGATCGAGACCGATGGCGGGACACTGCGGCTGGCACGCGGCGGGGCCGAACTCACCCTGCCCGACGGCACCCGCAGCGGTGAGGATCGCGAATATCCCGCGCTCTACGCGCAGTTCGCCCGGCTGATCGCTGCGGGCGCGAGCGACCTCGACACCGCACCGTTCCGGCTTGTCGCCGACGCCTTTCTGCGCGGGCGGCATTGCGTGACGGACCCGTTCGAGGATTGATCGGCGCGGGTTCGCCGCTCGAAAGGAGACCGTCCGCAAACGAATCCGTTGCAGATCTTCGTCCTACCACTAGGTTCGACGCATGTCTGAGGCAGAAGCTGAACTTCGTGACGCCATCGAACATAGCTATTTGGTGTTCGCGGGTATGCCCTGTCCGCGCAAGCTCGAAACGTCGCACCTGCGAAATGGGGACGAGATCCTGCGAGCGCTCACGTCAGCACCTTTGCGCGAGTTAGGCGGCGAGCAAGTCGGACCTTATTCAGGCTGGGCAATCACGACAGTTGGCAATGACCGCGATTACAGGCACTTTCTGCCGCGCATAATCGAACTTGCCGTCACCGAACCCGTTTGGCTTGGAACGGAGCCGCCCGTTACGGCCAGTAGGCTGGAAATGGCGACATGGCGGGCTTGGCCAGCCGATCAGCAATCGGCAGTTTTGCGACTCTTCCATGCAGCCTTCGACGCGATGATTGCGAGACATCCAGACGAATGGCCCTCAGAAGCTGCTGAGTGGTTCTGTGGCATCGCGAACTTGGGCCAGCCAGTGGCTCCCCCGTTCGAACGCTGGCGCTCGTCAACCTCAGCCAACGCTGCTTTGAATATGGCACGCTTCATTATCTCTGAGTCGAGGCATCTTCGTCAGCACGGAGAAGTCCGAGGCTCCTTTTGGAAAGATGTGAGTGAAGATACCCGCCGAGAGGTTGCGCAACTCCTGTTAGAGGAGCGAACAATTGCGTTCCTGCACTCAGCGGCAGAACGGGTCTCTGAGGAAGATCGCTTTTACCATTTGGACGCGGCAGTCGCGGAGTTGGCTCGACGGTTCTGATGTCCGCTCACCACCCAATTCCCGCCGCCCCCCGCTACACACAGATGGGCCTAACAATAGCCCTTTCCTACAAGTCCCCATCCGGCATATCTGCACGGTCCGATGCCGAACCCGGACGCCTTCTCCATCTTCCGTCGCGCAGCCCGCATCCCGCCCAAAGCTGACAAATCGCGCGCATTGCCCGTAACTTCGTCAGTTTCAGCCGCACCCGCCGCTCCCGTTCAGCGACGACCGATGCCAGACTATTCCACAATCTCCAGCATCGTCACCGACTTGCCCGGCAGGCGCACGGTCACCGCGCCGTCCGCGACCCGGCCCGCGATTGGCAGCGGCTTCACCACATCGGGCGCGCCGAAGCTGTTGATGCTGTTGACCTTTGCCGCGGTCAGCACCGTCCCCGCCGCCGATTTCGCCCGGACGCCGGGGATCGCGACGCGGATGTCCGCTGCCTTCGTCGGATCGAGATTGACCAGCGACAGCCACAATTTCCCGTCCGCCGCGCGCACCGCGACCGCGTCAACGCGCGGCAAGGTCACCTCGCCCTGACGATATTGCCCGGCATCGAAGCTCACCGGGATCAGCGTCGCGTCCTGGAACGGCCGGTACATCTTGTGGATGTGATAGGTCGGGGTCAGCACCATCTTTGGCCCGTCGGTCAGGATCAGCGCCTGAAGCACGTTGACCATCTGCGCGATATTGGCACCCTGCACGCGATCGGCGTGGCGGGCGAAGATGTTGAAGTTGAGCGCGGCGATGATCGCGTCGCGCAGCGAATTCTGCTGCTGCAGGAAGCCCTCGGGCGTGCCTGGCAATTTGGCCAGCCACACGCCCCATTCATCGACGATCAGCGGCACTTTCTTCTCGGGATCATACTTGTCCATGATCGCCGAATGGGTGCGAATGCGCTCGTCGATCAGCAGGGTGGACTGGATCAGCTCGGCATATTCCTTCTCGGCGAAATTGACCGAGTCATAGACCGGCGGCCACTTCACCAGCGTGTAGCTGTGCAGCGACAGCCCCTCAATGCTCCAGCTCCAGTCGCGGCCCTTCCACGCCTTCATCACCCCTTCGGTGTAGGCGGTATCGCCGTCACTCGGGCCGACCGCGACGCGCAGCATCTGGTCGGGATTGGGCAAAGGCGCCGACGGGTTGGCGGGGTTCGGAAAGCTCTGTTGCGCCGGATTATAGTTGCGCGCGAAGCGGGCGTAGCGCTTCAGCTCATCGGCATAATATTCGGGCCGCATATTGCCGCCACAGCCCCAGCTTTCGTTGCCGATGCCCAGAAAGCGGATCTTCCACGGTTCGCTCCGCCCGTTCGCCGCGCGCTCCTGCCCCGCCGTGTTGCGGGTGTCGGCGGTCATGTATGCGACCCAGTCGGCGGCCTCCTTGTAGCTGCCCGAACCGACATTGATCGACACGAACGCCTCGGCCCCGATCTGTTCGATGAAGTCGAAGAATTCGTGCGTTCCGAACGCGTTATTCTCGATCGCACCGCCCCAGTTGGAATTGACCGTCACCCGCCGCTTGGCCGGATCGCCAATCCCGTCGCGCCAGTGATATTCATCGGCAAAGCACCCGCCCGGCCAGCGGACATTGGGAACGCTGATCTGCTTCAGCGCCGCGACCACGTCGCTGCGGATGCCGCGTACATTGGGGATTTTGGAGTCCGCCCCGACCCACACGCCGCCATAGATGCCGGTGCCGAGATGCTCGGCGAACTGGCCGAAGATATGGCGGTTGATCTTCGGCCCGGCCTTGTCCGCCTGCACCGTCACCATGACCGGTGCCTCGGCTTGCTGCGCGAATGCCGGGATCGCCGTGGCGAGGAGCGATCCTGCCAGCATGAAGTGCTTCATCATCCTCTCCCTCCGCTGCGTGCGGTCAGTGATTGTCGCGCGGCAGGCCGCGGGTCTGGGCGATGCGCTGATAGGCTTCGCTGCCCTCAAGGATCGCCCCGCCCTCCATCTGGCCGACCAGATTGCGCTGGATTTCCTGCCAGGGGGTCTGCGATGCCGGATAGGGGAAGCCGCCAGCTGCCTCGAGCGCGCGGCGGCGCTCCGCCAGCTCGGCATCGGGGATCAGGATATTGGCGGTCCCAGCGCGCAGATCGACCCGTACCCGATCCCCGTCGCGCAGCAGCGCAAGGCCACCCAGCGCCGCCGCCTCGGGAGAGGCGTTCAGGATCGACGGGCTTCCGCTCGTCCCCGATTGCCGCCCATCGCCCAGGCACGGCAGCGCGCGGATGCCGTTGGTGATCAGGTAATCGGGCGGTCGCATGTTCACGACCTCCGCCGCGCCGGGATAACCGATCGGCCCCGCCCCGCGCATGATCAGCAACGTCTCGGGCGTGATGCCAAGGGCCGGATCATCGATCCGCTTGTGATAATCCTCCGGCCCGTCGAACACCACCACCGGCCCCTCGAACGCCTCCGGATCGTCGGGGTTGGAAAGGTAGCGCGCGCGGAAATCGTCGGAGATCACGCTGGTTTTCATGATCGCCGAGTCGAACAGGTTTCCGCGCAGCACGAGGAAGCCGGCATCGCGCAGGATCGGATCCTCGAACGGACGGATCACCCGCTTATCCTCGATCGTCGCGTCGCGGCAATTCTCGCCGATGGTGCGGCCATTGGCGGTCAGTGCATCCTCATGGATCAGGCCATGGCGCATCAACTGTGCGACCACCGCAGGCACCCCACCCGCGCGGTAGTAATCCTCCCCCAGATACTCCCCGGCGGGCTGAAGGTTGACCAGCAGCGGCACGTCGCGACCAACCGTCTGCCAATCGTCGATCGGCAGATCGACGCCGATATGGCGCGCGATAGCTGCGAGATGGATCGGCGCGTTGGTCGATCCCCCGATCGCGGTGTTGACCCGGATCGCATTGTGGAACGCCTGGCGCGTCAACAGATCGGAGGGTTTCATGTCCTCCGCCACCATCTCGACGATGCGCAGGCCGGTGCGGTACGCCACTTCCTGTCGGTCGCGATAGGGAGCGGGGATCGCCGCCGATCCGGGCAGCGACATGCCGAGCGCCTCGGCGAGCGAGTTCATCGTCGTCGCGGTGCCCATCGTGTTGCAATAGCCGGTCGAGGGGGCGGAGGAGGCGACGAGGCGGATGAATTCGTCCGCATCGATCTCCTCGGCCGCCATCATCTCGCGCGCCTTCCACACGATCGTGCCCGATCCGGTGCGCTCCCCCTTGTGCCAGCCATTGAGCATCGGCCCGACCGAAAGCGCGATGGCGGGGATGTTGACCGTCGCCGCCGCCATCAGGCACGCTGGCGTCGTCTTGTCGCAGCCGATCGTCAGAACCACCCCGTCGAGCGGGTAGCCGTACAGGACTTCGACCAGCGCGAGATAGGCAAGGTTGCGGTCGAGCCCCGCGGTCGGGCGCTTGCCCGTTTCCTGAATCGGATGGACCGGAAACTCGATCGCGATCCCGCCCGCCTCGCGGATCCCCTCCCGCACCCGCTCCGCCAGCACCAGATGGTGGCGGTTGCACGGACTGAGGTCCGATCCGGTCTGCGCGATGCCGATGATCGGCTTGCCCGAACGCAGTTCGTCGAGGCTGAGGCCGAAGTTGAGGTAACGCTCCAGATAGAGCGCGGTCATGTCGATATTGTCGGGGTTATCGAACCAGGCGCGCGAGCGCAGGGGTGTGTCGGTGGTCATCGGAAACTCAGCGGGTGGACAGGCGGTAGATCATGACGTGGCGATAGGGCTTGCCCGGATCGACCCGCGCCGAGGCGAAGGCGGGCTTGTTGGGTGCATCGGGAAATTTTTGCGGCTCCAGCGCAAGCCCGTCGCCCATGCGATAGATGCGCCCGCTGCGCCCCGCCGATGTACCATCGAGGAAATTGCCGCTGTAGAATTGCAGCCCCGGCTCGGTGCTCAGCACTTCCAGCACCCGGCCCGAAACCGGATCTTCCAGCCGCGCGGCGAGCTGGGGCGTTGCGGTCTGGCCCTTGTCGAGCGCCCAATTATGGTCATAGCCGCGCCCCGCGACGATCTGCGGATCGCGTCCGTCACGCAGGCCCTCCGCGATCAGCCGGGGCTTCCGGAAATCGAACACTCCGCCCTCGACGGGCTTCAGCTCACCCGTCGGGATCAGCGCCGTATCGACCGGGGTATAGGCGCGTGCGGGGATGGTCAGCAGCTGGCGCGACGTGCCCTCGAGCGCGCCGTCACCGGCCATGTTGAACAGCGCGTGATTGGTCATGTTGACGATGGTCGGCTTGTCGGTTGCCGCGTCGAACTGGATCGTCAGGTCGCCCTTGTCGTCCAGCGAATAGGTCACCTGAACCTCCAGCTTGCCGGGATAGCCCTGATCGCCATCGGGGCTGGTCAGCGCCATGACGACGCGTGCGGTGGGGCCGCTCGACACCGACAATATCCGCCAGTTACGCTTGTCGAACCCCTGCACCCCGCCGTGCAGCGAATTAGCCTTGTCGTTCTGCGTCAGCTGATAGGCGCGGCCATCGAGCGAGAAGCGCCCGCCACCAATGCGGTTGGCGAAGCGGCCGACCGTGACGCCGAAATAGGCGGGCTTTGCCTCATATTCGGCGACGCTGTCATAGCCGAGCGTGACTTCGGCGGGCTTCCCCGCGCGGTCCGGCGCGACCAGCGATTGCAGCGTCGCACCATAGGTAAGGATCCGTGCCGAAACGCCGCGATCATTCTTCAGCGTCACCGCCACTACCAGCGTGCCGTCCGCCAGCTTCCCCGCCTCACTGCGCACCGCATCCGCCGCAAGCGCAGGGGTTGCCGACGCGCACAGCAACGCCGCGATCATCATCGCCTTCATCATCCCACTCCCCGTTCGCCGCCGCAGGATTGACGGTCGCAGCGCTTGCTTATACTCCGACAAAATAACGGGCAAGCAAATTGCCGGGCGTGGAGGGGATGATGGCAGTTTCACCAGTCGGCGCGACGATTCCGCTTGGCGATGGGGCGCCGACGCGCAGCTACCATCCGGCGCTGACCCTGCTCGCCAGCCTGTTCTTCATGTGGGGGTTCATCACCGTCATCAACGGCACGCTACTGCCGCATCTGCGCAGCGTGTTCGACCTCAACTATACCGAAACGACGCTGATCGAGAGCGTGTGGTTCATCGCCTATTTCGTCGCTTCGATCCCTTCGGCCAAGCTGATCGAGCGGATCGGGTATCAGAAATCGCTGGTCACCGGGCTGCTGATCATGGCGGCCGGGTCGCTCGGCATGATGCTGGCGGCGAGCATCCCGTCCTATGGCGTCACGCTGACTATGTTGTTCGTCATTGCCAGCGGCATCACGCTGCTGCAGGTCGCGGCGAACCCCTATGTCGCGGTGATCGGCCCGGCGGAGACATCGTCGGCACGGCTCAATCTGGTGCAGGCGTTCAACTCGCTCGGCACCGTGCTCGCGCCGCTGTTCGGTGCCTATCTGATCCTGGGCCGATCGGTCGGAGGCACCGCCGAACAGGGCCGGGTGCTGACACAGGCGGAGCGGCTGGCCGACGCGCAGTCGGTGATCCTGCCCTATGGACTGGTCGCGCTGGTGCTGGTGGTGCTGGCGGTGATCATCGGGCGCTTCCCGCTGCCCGCGATGGGCAAGGCGACCGCGCGGATCAGCGATGGGGCCGTGAAGGCCGGCACTGCCTGGAGCCGCTTCGTGACGCACCCGATGTGGCGGCACCGCAACCTCGTCTGGGGCGTACCGGCGATCTTCATCTATCTGATCGCCGAAATCGGCGTCGCGAACCTGTTCGTGAACTTCGTCGCGCAGCCCGAGATTGTCAATCTGACGACCGAACAGGCAGGTCGCTATCTCACCTTGATGTGGCTCGGCATGATGGTCGGGCGGTTCGCGGGCGCCATTGCGATGCGCTGGATCAGGGCGGAAACGCTGCTGGCCTGCTTCAGCGTCGGGGCGTTCATTGTCATGCTGGTGACGGTGTTTGCCGATGGCCCGATCGCAATGTGGTCGCTAATCCTCGTCGGGCTGTTCCACTCGATCATGTTCCCGACGATCTTCACGCTCGGGATCAAGGGGCTGGGCCGTTACACGGAGGAAGCCTCCGGGCTGCTGATCATGGCCATTGCCGGCGGTGCGCTGGTTGCGGTGCAGGGTTGGCTGGCCGACAGCTTCGGGTTGCAGATGTCGTTCCTGCTGACCGCCGTGTGTGAGCTCTATGTGCTCTGGTACGCGCTGTGGGGGTCGAAGCCGCTGGCCGAGGGCGACGCCGCATGATCCGCGCCACCATCCTCGCTGCCGCCCTTGCGCTGACCCAGACGCCCCCCGTGCCGGGGTCGAATCCGATCATCCGCGACAAGTTCACCGCCGACGCCGCGCCTTTGATCGTCGATGACCGGCTGTACCTCTATGTCGGGCATGATCAGGCGCGCGGCGACGAGATGTTCAACATGCGCGAATGGCTGGTCTATTCGACCACCGACATGCGCAACTGGACCGATCATGGCCCGATCATGAATGTCGCCGATTTCAAATGGACGAAGAAGGACGCCTGGGCGGCGCAGGCGATTCAGAAGAATGGCAAATTCTGGTTCTATGCTGCGGTCGAGCATGACGACAGCAATCCGGGCAAGGCGATTGCGGTTGCGGTGTCGGACACGCCGACCGGGCCATTCGTCGATGCCAAGGGCAGCGCGCTGATCACCAACAAGATGACGCCCAAGGGCACGCATAGCTGGGAGGATATCGATCCCACGGTGTTCACCGACGACGACGGAACGACCTGGATCGCCTGGGGCAATCGTCAAGCCTATATCGCCAAGCTCAAACCCAACATGATCGAGATCGACGGCGCGATCACCGAGATTACGCCGCCGCATTTCGAGGAAGGTCCGTGGCTGCACAAACGCGGCAAGCTCTATTACCTCACCTACGCCTCGCTCGACCGCAAGACGCATACCGACGAGCGTGTCTCCTACTCCACCGCGCCCTCGATCACGGGGCCATGGACCTATCGCGGCGAGCTGACGGGATCGGGCAAGAACAGCTTCACGATCCATCCCGGCATCGCGCAGTTCAAGGGCAGCTGGTATCTGTTCCTGCACAATGCCGCGCTCACCATCGGCGATCAGCAAGGCGCACTCGGCCGCCGCGCAGTGACGGTCGAGCATCTGCGCTACGACGCAAACGGCCTGATGCTGCCCGTCACCCAGACCGATGCGGGCGTGACTGCCCCGCTGACCCAGTAGGAGAACCGCCATGTTCTTTCGCGCAACCACCTTTGCCGCCGCCATGCTGCTCACCGCCGCGCTTCCAGTGCAGGCGCAGAGCGACCAGATGACCCCGATCGCGATCCCCGCCCAGCCAGGCGCAATCCCGCTCGACACCGGCGCACTCCCGGGCGCGACCAACCCGGAAAGCTGGCACAGCCAATATGGCAGCGTGTTCGCGCGCAACGTGACGCAGGCTACGCTGACGCCCTTCCTCCCCGACCCTGCCAAGGCGACCGGCACCGCCGTGATCGTCGCGCCCGGCGGTGGCTTCCGCACGCTGTCGATGGAGAATGAAGGCTGGGCGGTGGCGCGCGCGCTGGCCGATCGCGGGGTCGCCGCGTTTGTCCTGAAATACCGGCTCAACCAGACACCCGCGGATATGGCGGGGTTTGAGGCATCGATGCGCCAGATGTTCTCCGGCGCGGCTCGCCCCGCCCGTCCCTCCCCAGACGCGCAGTTGGCGGGCCTCGCGCCGCAGATCGCCGACGCACGCGCCGCCTTCGCGCTGGTGCGCAAGCGGGCCAGCGAGTGGAAGGTCGATCCCGACCGCATCGGCATGGTCGGCTTTTCCGCGGGCGCGATGCTGACGATGGCGACGACGGTCGCGGGCGTGGATGCGAAGCCCGCCTTCATCGGCAACATCTATGGACCGCTCTCGGCGATGACGATCCCCGCCGACGCCCCGCCGCTGTTCGTCGCGCTGGCCGCCGACGATCCGCTGTTCGGCAACATCGACTACGGCCTGGTCAACGCGTGGCGCACCGCCAAGCGGCCGGTCGAGTTCCACCTCTACGAACAGGGCGGGCACGGCTTTGGCATGTACCCCAAGGAGACGACCAGCACCGGCTGGTTCGACGCCTTCGCCAAATGGATGGCGATGCACGGCTATATGAAGCGGCGCTAGGTTACAGCCTCCGCAGCGCCTGCGACGGACGCACCGACAGCACCGGCAACGACCCCAACAGCCCGATCCCGAGCGTCAGCAGCGCGCCGAGGCCCAGCGTCGCAGCGACGATGGTCCAGTCGGGTGCCCAGCCAAACTCGAACACGCCAGTGATGACATACCACGCCGCCAGCCCGCCCAGCCCGAGCGCTAGCGCCGCAAGTGTCAGCGCGAGCAGCGCATATTCCAGCGCCTGCGCCGCCAGGATCTGTCGCCGGGTCGCACCCAGCGTCTTGAGGATCACGCTGTCATAGCTGCGCGCCTGCCGCGACGCGGCGATTGCGCCGACCAGCACAGCGATGCCGGCCAGGATCGTCACCGACGCCGACAACAGGATCGCGGTGGCCATCTGGTCGAGGATCGTGCGCACCTGTCCCACCACCTCGCTCACCGCGATGATCGAGGCCGAGGGGAACGCGCCGAGCAGCGCGCGCGACACCTTGCCCTCGTTCTTCGGCTCCATGTCGATCGTCGCGGTGAGGCTGTGCGGCGCGGCGGCGAGCGTGTTGGGCGAGAAGACGAGGATATAGTTGAACCCCATCGTGTCCCAATTGACCTGCCGCAGCGACGCGATCCGCGCCTCGATCTCGCGTCCGAGGATGCTGACCGTCATCATGTCGCCGACACCGACGTTGAGCAAAGTCGCCGCCTCACGGTCGAGCGACACCAACGGCGGCCCGGCATAGTCCTTTGCCCACCATTGTCCGGCGACCAGCTCGCTGCCCTGCGGCAACACGTCGGAATAGGTCACGCCACGCTCGCCACGCAGGAACCATGCACCTTCGGGCAGGGTCTTGAGGTCGGCGACGCGCTGCTTGCCATAAGCGGTGATCGTGCCGCGCAGCGCCGGGACGATGTTGAGCTTCGCCTCGGGCGCCTCGCGCTTCACCAATGTTGAGAAGGCGTCGCGGGACTCGGACGGGATATCGAGCACGAACTGGCTCGGCGCGCGTTGCGGCACCGCGCGCTCGATCTCGGCGTCGAGGCTGGTCTGGATCGCGGCGAGCGTGACGAACAGCGTCAGCGCGAGGCCGAGCGCGATCACCAGCGCGACCGTCTGCGCACCGGGACGGTGCAGGTTCGCGAGCGCCAGCCGCAGCAGCGGGCGGCGCGGGCGCGGGAGCTTTGCCGACACGCGGCGGATCAGCACGCCGATGCCGAGCAGGATCAGCAGCACCAGCGCTACCGCGCCCAGCACTGCCCCCGCGAAGATCGGTTCGCGCGCGGTTACCAACGCCAGCGTCACCACCAGCGCCCCGGCCAGCGCGACCAGCAGCGTACTGCGCCGGTCGATGCGCGTCCCCTCTTCCACGCCGCTACGCAACTGCGCGGCGGCGGGATGGGTGCGCGCGCGCGCCAGCGGCGGCATCGCGAAGGCAAAGGCGATCAGCACGCCATAGGCCGCGCTCGTCGCGAGCGGCAGCGGATGGATGCCGAAACCCGGCGCGACGGGCAGCAGGTCGCCCGCCAGCGCGACGAATGCGATCGGCAGCACCGCGCCGACCACCAGCCCCGCCAGCACCGCGATCAGCGCAGCCGCGCCGATCTGAAGCAGATAGATGCGGCTGATGTCCGCCGAAGTCGCGCCAAGGATCTTGAACGTCGCGATCCCGCCGCGCTTTTGCCCGAGATAGGAGGCGACGCCGTTGCTCACCCCGATCCCGGCGATCACCAATGCGGCAAGGCCGATCAGCGAGAGAAACTGCCCCATCCGCTCGAAAAAGCGCACCGCGCCGGGGGCCGCGCGGTCGCGGTCCTTATATTCGAAGCCGGCGGTCGGGAACCGCGCCTTGAGCTGGTCGACCGCGTCGCCCGGCACGACGCCGGGGTTCAACCGGATGCGGTATTTGGTTTCGTAGAGCGCGCCCGGCTGGAGCAACCCGGTGCGCTTCATCCCGTCCAGCGACACGATCGCCACCGGGCCGAGCGTAAACCCCTCCCCCACGCGATCGGGTTCGTCGGCGATCAGTCCGGCAACGCGGAACTCGGCGTCGCCATAGCGCACCCGGTCGCCGGTCTTGAGCAACAGCCGCTCCGACAGCGACTTGCCGATCAGCACCGCGTCGGGCGCGAGCGTGACGTAACGCCCCTGCTCCAAGGTCAGGCTGCCATAGAGCGGATAGCGGGCATCGACGCCCTTGAGTTCGGTCAGCACCGCATCGGGGGCGCCCGTGGTCGGCGTCGCGCGCCGCGCCATTGCGCGGGTGCGGATCGTGTCGCTGACCGTGCCGAGTTGCGTCAGCGCCGCGCGCTCCTGCGCCGATGCCTGGCGCTGGGTCATCGCGACCTCGACATCGCCGCCGAGCAACACCTGACCCCGCGCCGAAATCTCGCCGGTGATCGACGCGGTCAGGCTGCCGATCGTCGCCAGCGTCGCCACGCCAAGGAACAGGCAGACGAGCAGCAGCCGCAACCCGCGAAACCCGGCATGCAGGTCACGCCGCGCGATGCTCCACGCCGCGCGCCAGCCGAGCGCCCTCACGCAGCGCTGTCCGCGACGATCACGCCGTCACGCATCGTCAGCACGCGGTCACAGCGGCTGGCAAGCGCAGGGTCATGGGTGATGATCAGCAAGGTCGCCCCCGCCGCGCGCTGGCGCTCGAACAGCAAGTCGATGATCACGCCGCTCGTGGTGCCGTCGAGATTGCCGGTGGGTTCGTCGGCAAAGATGATCTCTGGCCGCCCCGCCACTGCGCGGGCGATGGCGACACGCTGCTGCTCGCCGCCCGACAACTGCACCGGATAGTGCGTCAGGCGATGGCCGAGCCCGACCGCCTCCAGCTCCGCCCCGGCGCGCGCAAAGGCGTCGTCGGCCCCCGCCAGCTCGAGCGGCACTGCGACATTCTCCAGCGCGGTCATCGTCGGGAGCAGGTGAAACGCCTGCAGCACGATTCCTACGCGGCCCCGCCGGGCACGCGCCAATCCATCCTCGTCGAGCGTGTCATAGGCGATGCCCGCGACGCTCACGTTACCACCGCTCGCCTGCTCCAGCCCCGACAGGATCGCCATCAGCGACGACTTGCCCGAACCCGACGGGCCAAGGATCGCGACGCTGGCACCGCGCGCGATGTCGAGGTCGATTCCCTTCAGGATCGTGGTCGGCGCTTCGCGCGTTCCAAGCGTCAGGGTGACATTACGCGCGCGGATTGCGATATCCGCCACCGGTTCGATCGACATGTGTGGAGAAGACGTCCTTGACCAATAAGCTAGCCTCATATGCGGGCGCAGTGCTGCTCCTCCAAGGGCTGACCGCCTGTTCGGGCGAAAATGATGCGGCGAACCAGTCGCTGGCGTCCCCGCCGACTCCGGCTGCGGTTGCCAGCGCGGGTGCGGAAAAGGCCGACACGCGCCTCGTCGTCGCCTTCGGGGACAGCCTCTATGCCGGTTATGGCGTGCTGCCGCAGGAGAGCTTTCCGGCGCAGCTGGAGAAGGCACTCGCGGCGCGCGGGATCGCCGCGAGCGTGCGCAATGCCGGGGTTTCGGGCGATACCAGCTCGGCGGGTCTGCGTCGGCTTGGCTTCACGCTCGACGGGCTCGATCGCAAGCCGGACCTCGTGATGGTCAATCTGGGCGGCAACGACATGCTGCGCGGGATCGACCCGGCGGAGACGCGCGCGAACCTGACCGCGATCTGCGAAGAGCTGAACAAGCGCGGCATCCCGATCATGCTGACCGGCATGATCGCCGCGCCGAACATGGGCCGCGATTATGCCGATGCGTTCAACGCGATCTATGGCGATCTGGCGAAGCGCTATGATGCGGTGCTCTATCCGTTCTTCCTGGATCAGGTGGTGACCGATCAGACGCTGATGCTGCCCGATCGCATCCACCCCAATCCTCAGGGTCTGACGAAGATCGTCGGGCGGGTCACGCCGCTGGTGGCAGAAGCGCTGAAGCTGGGCGAGGCGGGTTAGCCTCCGCCTTTGGGGTTGCCTTGCGCAAGCGCCCCGCTTATCACGACAGCAATCGATTGCATAAAGCGGTCGCCGGGCGGGGAGAGGAATGCTGAACATGCGTGTGCATGCCGATCTGCCGCCGTCTGTCCTCGGCTCCAACGGGATGTCTTGCCATGAAGATTGAGCTTCGCGCGGCCTGTGCCGCCACCCTGTTCTGCGTCGCCCTGCCCGCTTCGGCGCAGGAGCTCAAAGTGGGTGCGGCCAAGGTCGACATCACCCCCAGCGCGGCGGAAATGCCCAAGAACATGCTCGGCGTGCTCGATCCGCTCAACGTCCGCGCGATCGTGGTCGATGACGGCAAAACGCGCGCGGCGATGGTGACGGTCGATGCCGGGGCGATCATGACCGAGACGTGGGCGAATGTCGCCGCACGGGTCGAGCGCGAGCTCAAGATTCCGACCAGCCAGCTGCTGCTGACCGCGAGCCACACGCACAGCGCGCCGTGGATGCGGGGCGCGGCCTATGAGGCGCAGATTTTCGACGCGATCCGCAAGGCGGCGGCGGCGGCCAGGCCCGCGCGCATGGCCTATGGCACCGGCGTCTCCTACATCAACGTCAACCGCAACATTATCGACCCCGCCAACCGCCGCTGGTGGGAGGGGCCGAATTATGAGGGCGTGTCGGACAAGACCGTCGCGGTGGTGCGCTTCGAAACACTGCAGGGCGCGCCGATCGCGGTCTATTTCAACTATGGCGTCCATGCCGTGCTGACCGGCAATCTCGATCTGGTCAGCGCCGACCTGCCAGGCGCTGCGTCCAATTACATCGAACAGTCGCTGGGCGGCGATGCCGTCGCGGTCTATTCGAACGGTGCTGCGGGCGACCAGAACCCGATCTATTTCAACCAGACCTATGACCTGCGCGCGATCCGCACCGCCGATTATGCCGCACGGGGCGAAGATATCAGCAACGCGATGCCGCCCGGCGGCACCGGGATGGACCGCAAGAATCCGCGCGTCGCGATGCTGATGGAGCAGCAGAAGCAGATGGTGAAATCGATGGGCCAGATGCTGGGCGAGGAAGTGCTGCACGTCAGCCGCGCCAGCCTCGAGCGGCCCGTAGCGGAGGCGCGCATTCAGGGCGCGCAGACCAGCGTTACCTGCCCCGGCCGCAAGCGGCTGGACAAAGGGCGCGCTGGCTATGCCGGCACCTATGAGGATGCGGATCCGGTCAGCATCCGGCTGACCCTGCTCAAGATCGGCGACACGGTGATTGGCGGGGTCGATGCTGAGGTGTTCACGACCATCGCGCAACGCTTCAAGCGCGAATCGCCGTTCAAGCACAGCATGATGACGACGATCACCAACGGCATGGCACCGTCGGGCTATATCCCGAACGACGCTGCGTTCGCCTACAACACGTTCGAGGTGGTGTCGTCGCGGCTGAAGCCCGGATGCGCCGAGAGCGCGATCGTCAATGGGCTGCTCGACCTGATCGAGAAGGTCGACGCGAAGTGAACTGCGGGGCCGCGTCGCTCAGCGCGACGCGGCCTGCGCCAGTGCGATGGCGCCGAGCGGGCCGGCATCGGTGCCGAGGCCTGCGGGCTGAATGATCTCGCCGACCGCATCACTGGTGACAAAGGGCAAATAGCTCTCAAGCTGCGCGACGACGATCTCGCGGACCCAGGGCAGGATGAAGGCGCGCGACAGGGCTACGCTGCCGCCGAACAGGATGCGGCCCGCCGAGGTGGTGAGCAGGATCGCGCAGCACAGCTCGGCGATATCGGCGGCGACGTGACGCCAGATCGGATCGGTGTCGGATGCCGTGGCCGGGTCGATACCGAAGCGCGCAGCGAGCGCCGGTCCCGACACCAGCCCCTCGATACAATCGCCGTGAAAGGGGCAATTGCCGGTGAAGGTGTCACCTGCGACGCGCCGCAGCCGGATATGCCCGATCTCCGGGTGCATCGCGCCGTGGACCGGCTGTCCGCCGATGAGCAGACCACCGCCCAATCCTGTCCCGATGGTGAGGTAGCAGAGGCTGTCGCAGCCCACCGCCGCGCCCCAGCGATATTCGGCCAGCGCCGCGCCATTGACGTCGGTGTCGATCGCCATCGGGCACGCCAGCCCCTCACCCAGCAGCGCCGCGACCGGCGCACCGGTCCAGCCGGGCTTGGGCGTTGCGAGGATCTGGCCGAATTGAGGATGCGACGGATCGAGCTGGATCGGCCCGAAGCTGGCGATGCCAAGCCCCGCCAGCGGCGCGCTCGCCGCCCATCCGTCGAGGATCGCGCGCAATGCGGTGAGCGTCGCAATCGGCTCCCCGGTCGCGATGCTGCGCCGCTCGACGATCGCGTCGCCCTCCGCCAGCACGGCAATCGCCTTGGTCCCGCCCAGCTCGATCCCCGCATAGCGGTTCATCACTCCGTCTCCAGCCCCGCCTCATCGACCTGCAACCGCAAGCGCAGCATCGGCGCGAAGGTTGCGCCGAAGCGGCGGGCGTTCGCGTCGCTGCCGTCGCTCCCCCAGGCGTCGATGAAGCTGGTCACCTGAAGGTCGGGCAATACCAGCCAGCTATAGGCCTGTTTCGGCGCGGCGTCAGGGTTGGCGAACACGAGGCCAGTGCCGTTGAGCGGACGCCAGCCACCGTCGATCCGGTCGGAGACCATGCCGTAGAGACCGGTGGGACCGGTTGGGCCATCGGGATTGAACACGTGTCGCTGGGTCGACCAGAAAAGATAGTAGAGCCCGCCGTGCATCACGACATGCGGCCGCTCGAGCTCATTGTTCAGCGTATCAGCGCTGATCAATGGCGCGCGGATGTCCCACTGCGCCAGCGTGTCGTCGCGCGCGCTCGCCCAGCCGACCGCGCCGTTGAACGCCGAGGCCGAACCGGCGAGCGAGGTGGCGAAGAACACATGATGCCGCCCATCGCGCGGATCGTGGAAATAGGCCGGATCGCGGAACGCCTTGATCGTGCCGACCGCGCCGCTTCCGGCATCGCTCGCCATATAATGCGCCGGATCGCGGACCACGAATTCGCGCAGGTTACGCCATTCGGTCAGGCGATATGCACCACCCCCCGCCGCCAGCGTCGCATCGGCACGGAACAGGCGCTGCTCAAAGGTCATCGTCGCCTCGCCACGCCGTCCGGTCGCGGTGAAGAACAGCGTCAGCGTCCGCCGGTCGGCTGCAAGCAGCGCCGAACCGGACCATTCGCGGCTGCCCGGCGAAAATCCGTCGGGCATCGCCGGGCCGAGCGGGTGCCAGCCGCTGGCATCGCGCAGGATCAGGTGTATCCGGGCATGGCCGTGGCGCGCATCGGGGTCAGGGAACCGCGGCGCACCCAGCGCCATCCACAATGTCTGTCCACCCGGCAGCGCGGAGGGCGCGCCATCGGCATCCTGCACCGGCCAGGCGTCCCAGATGTCGAGGTCGGGCGCGATCCGCACCACATCCGCGTCGCCGATCAGCGGCGCGCGGTCATGCCGGGTCGCCCCAAGCGCATGAAGATGATCCGCTGTCCATGACACCGCCGCACCGGCGCGCGCGGCAATCGCGATCGGCGATTGTTCGACCGCGCTCATCGCATCGTTCGCCCGCAAGGATCTGGAGCATCACCGGCAGACCCAATCAGGCCGATCATCTCAATTCGCCGGTTCAATTCCATCCTCCCTTGTCCTGCAACATTCTCTATCGCGAGGCGCGCGCACCCTATCGCGGAGCGTGCGTATCCACAATCGATTGCACCGAATCCTTGCCGCGTTTCGATTGATTTCGCAATCGATTGTGAATCATGCTTGCAACCCGCTGGCCGAACCGCTTGTATTCGCGCTACCGGGATCAGCGACGATTGCCCGGACAAGGAGGATGGATGCACGCGAAGCAGGGGCCGATCGGACGGCGCGGATTTCTGGCCGGGGCCGCAGGGCTGGCGACGCTGAGTGCGGGCGCGACCATGGCGGGTGCGACGCAATTCCCCAAGCTCCCGCCGATGCCGCGCGCATGGATCGACGCCGAACAAATCCCGCTGTGGCCCAATGGCACGCCGGGCGGCGGCTATACCGCGCGTGAGGTGCCTGCCGACTGGCCTGACATCATGGTCCGCAACATCGACAAACCGATGCTGCGCGTGTTTCGCCCGGAAAAGTCGAATGGCCGCGCGCTGCTGTCGATCCCCGGCGGTGCCTACACCTTTGTGTCGATCCTCAACGAAGGCGTCGATGTCGCCCGCGCGATGACCGCGCGCGGCTACACCGTGTTCGTCCTGACCCACCGCCTGCCCGACGAAGGCTGGTCGAGCCGCGAAGATGTGCCGCTGCAGGATGCCCAGCGGGCGATCCGCGTGATCCGCGCCAATGCCGCGCGCTACGGCTACGATCCCGCCAAGGTCGCCGCGGTCGGCTTCTCGGCGGGCGGACACCTTGGCGCGACGCTCGCGACCGGCTTTGCCGAGCCGGTCTATGCGCCGCGCGATGCCACCGACGCACTCGACGCCCGGCCCGCGGCGATGGCGCTGATCTACCCCGTCATCAGCGTCACCGCGCCGGTGACGCATGGCGAGTCCGCGATGCGCCTGCTTGGCAACGCACCCTCCGCCGAGTTGGTCGCGAAGCGCTCCCCGGCGCTGCATGTCACCGCGCAGACCCCGCCCGTCTTCCTCGTCCACGCGCTCGACGACAAAGCCGTGCCCGCCGAGAACAGCATGATCATGCTGCGCGCGCTTCAGGCCGCGAACCGGCCGGTCGAGCTGCATCTGTTCGAGGCGGGCAATCATGGCTTCGGCGTCGGGCGACCCGAGACCCCGGCGGGGCAGTGGCCCGCACTGTTCGCCGCCTGGCTCGACCGGCATATGGCCTAGGCGCGATAGTCGTCGGCGTCGCGCTGCGCGAGCAGCGCGGCGAACGGCGCGCGCGACCGGTTCCACGCGCACAGCAACGTCAGCAAGGTCGCAAACACCGCGCCGAGCAGGATCGCATAGCGGCTGTCCGCCAGCCACTCGCCCAGCGCACCCATCGCCAGCGGCGCGAGCACCGCGCTGATGCAGGTGAAGAACAGCAGCAGCCCGGCGATCGACCCGTGCCGCCCCTTGTCATAGCAGCTGATCCCGGTCGAATTGATCGTCGGATACAGCACCGACATGAACAGCCCGGTGGCGGGCAGTGCAAAGATCGCGACCTCCCGCCCGCCGATCACGGCGACCCAGAACAACGCCGCCATCGCCGCGCTGCACACGAAGATCACGCTCGCCCAGTCAAACCGCGACAATAGCCACACGCCCAGGAACCGGCCCGCCGCGCGCAGCACGAAGAAGATCGACACGACATAGGCCGCCAGCCACAGCCACGACCCCGAATAATCGGCAAGATAGGTCGGCGCCCAGACATAAATCGCCGCCTCGGCCCCGACATACAGCATCAGCGCGGTGCCGAAGAAGCGCGCGGGCGGATCGCCGGCCATGCGGATCGCCTCGCTCGCGCGCACCGGCTCGGTCCGCGTGACGATCGGGCGCGGGAAGCGCGCAACCGCCGATCCCAGCACCAGCAGCGCGCACAGCATCGCCGCGATAATGTACACCCATTTCCAGCTCGCGCCGTTGAGCAGCATATAGGCAACGATGCCCGGCCCAATGATCGCGCCGACCCCGAAAAATCCCTCGATCAGGTTCATCGTCCGCGCATGCTCGCCGGTCGAGCGCGACAGGTCGCCGATCAGCGCCAGCGCGCCGGATTTGAAGATGCCGATACCGATGCCCGAAATGAACAACAGGCTGGTGAAGAACAGGAAGCTGTGGCCAGCGGCGAACAGCGCGGAGCTGACCCCGAACAGGACCAGCCCGATCAGGATCGTAGCCTTGCGCCCGATCCGGTCGGCCAGGAAACCGAGCGCGATCGCGGAGATGCCGATCCCCGCCATCGTAGCGTACTGGAAGGAGCCGCCGGCGGTCAGGCCCAGCTGAAACTCGCGGATCACTTCGGGAATGACCGTGCCGACCGAGTCGGTGGTCATCGCGAACATCGCGAACATCAGGAACACCAGTGCCTTGAGCAACGTCGCCGCGCCGTCCCGTCCCGCCTGATCGTTCATTCCGCTCTCCAATCCATCAGATTATCGGCTGCAAGAACGGAAAGGGCGGGAGGCGCATAGCCCCCCGCCCTTCCCGCAGTTCCGCTTGCGGTCAGGGCGTGACCCGGAAGCGAAGGCCGATCGTGCGCGGCGTCGGACCCGATCCCGACAACGGCCCGGTGGTGCCGACAAAGGTCGGTCCACGCTCGTCGGTCAGGTTGTTGCCGATCAGCGCCAGCTCATAATCACCATACCGGACGCCCAGAGTCAGGGCCATGACGTTGTAGGATGGCGCCAGGATGCCATTGCCCTGCAAGCGATCACCGCTGTGGCTGAGCGACAAATTGCCGAACAGGTTCACCCCTTCCGCGATATCGCCATTATAGCCCATATCGACGCGGAAGTTGTTCGACAGCGTGTTGGTCAGCCGCGCGCCGGGCCGCAACAGCGGCTGCGCCGCCGCGACGATCGGATTGACGCGGGTATATTTGCTGTCGTTGAAATTGCCGACAAAGCCGAGGTCGAAGCCCTTGAGCGGGGTCTTCCAGCGCAGCTCCAGGTCAACGCCCTTGGTCTTCGCATCGCCGAAATTGGCAAAGCCGTTGACGTCCTGGATCGACCCGGTGACCGAGGTCTGCAGGTTGGTGTATTCGAGCTGATAGAGGTTGAGGCCGATATTCACCGACCGGTCGGCACTGCGCCATTTCAGGCCGAATTCGTAATTGGTTGAGGATTCGGGCTCAAGCACGACCCCCGTCGGCACGCCAGCCCCGGTCACCGACTGAACCTGCACCCGCGACTGAACGATGCCCGGACGGAACCCGGTCGATGCCGAGATGAACATCGTCAGATCGTCGGTCGGCAGATAGGACAGATTAGCCCGCCAGGTGGTGACGTCCTTCGTGGTCGGAAGCGTTTCGGTCGCGTCCGCGAAGGCGCGATCGTCATGATATTGACGCAGCCCGACCAGCGGTACCAGCTTGCCATCGAACAGTTCGTAGCTGACCTCGCCGAAGACCGCGTAATTCTCGGTTAGCGTATCGTTGTCGGCGTTGATGACCACCACCGGCAGGGTCAGCGTGTTTTCCTGCGGCCCGGACCCGTTCTGGTAGGACGCACCGACGACCCATTTGAACGGCCCGCTGCCGTTCGAATTCAACCGCAATTCCTGCGAGAACATGCTCGGCAGGAACTGGCTGGAGAAGGAACCCGCCGGCGAGAGCGGGATGTTGATGCCGAACACGCCGTCCAGCTGGCTGGTCGCGCTGGTGATCGAGAAGGCGTCGAAATCGACCGTCGCGGTCAGGCTGTACAGCGTGAAGTCGCCGTTCGAGAAGCCTTCCTGCCCCGCGGTATTCTGGAAATAGGGTGGCTGGACCGATGCGGTGAAGCCGGTGAAGCCCTGACGCGGGCGGAACTTCCAATATTGCGCGCGGATGTTGACGTTGTCCGCCGGACGGAACAGCGCGACGACGCGGATGTCGTCATTCTTCGCGACATTGACGCCGGTTTCGTCGGGCGTACCGTCGAACGGGCCATAATAGGCATCGGCCCAACCCGCATCGCGCGAGAAGCCGCCGCTGACGCGGACCGCCAGCATGTCCTTGATGATCGGCACCGACAATGCGCCGGCCACGCCATAGTTGAGGCCATCCGCGCCACGCGTCTGCGATGCCTCCGCCTCGAACGCATAGTCGAAATCCTTGAGGTTCGGATCGCGCGTGCGGAAGATGAACACGCCGCCCGATGAGCCCTGGCCGTACAGCGTACCTTGCGGCCCGCGCAGCACTTCGACCCGATCGATGTCGAGGAAGCGCACCGGCGGGGCGATGCCGAAATTGGTGACGATGAATGGCGCGTCGTCGAGATAATAGCCGATCGGCGAGTCGCCATTCTGCGTCACGCTACCGCGCAGATTGTAGAAGCGCGATCCGTTCGACTGGCGGAACCCCTCGAACGCGCCCGGCACGCTCGACACCAGGTCGCCGATGGTGCTGATGTTGCGCTCCTTCAGCTCTTCGCCGTCGAACGCCTGAATGGCGAGCGCCACTTCCTGAAGTGCCTGCGCCCCGCCCTTCTGCGCGGTAACGACGACTTCTTCGGTGCTGGAAGCGGCGGGCCGCTCAGCCTCCTGCCCGGCCGTATCGCTCTGCGCAAAGGCGGGCGCCGACCCCAGAACGCTTGCGACCGCGATGGACGCAACTGTCGTGCAAAAACGCTTCATTTTCCTCTCCCCGGTTATTTTTTCAATCGATTGCATAAATGGGCCGATTTTTCCCGTCAAGGACCGCCCCGGCCCGGGCGAACCCGACGCCCCTTATTGTGCCGGGCGGGCAAAGGCGCGGCGCAGCGCCTCGATCTTCGCGCGCGTGAACTGCTTGGCCTGCGGCGAGTCCGCCGATAACTGGTCGAACCCGTGATAGGCGCCCGGGATTACCTGTAGCTCCGTCGGCACCCCAGCCTCGTTCAGCCGCCGGGCATAGTCGATATCCTCGCTGACGAAGAGATCGACACCGCCGACCTGGATGAAGGCGGGCGGAAGTCCGGCAAGGTTCGGCGTGCGCGCGGGCACGGCGCGCGCGGGCACCTTGTCCGTCCCCGGCTGCTGCCCCAGAAACGCCTTCCAGCCATACTGGTTTTCCGACCCGCTCCACCCGACCGTGGCGATATGCGCGGGCAGCTTCACCGCGCCACCGGTGCGGTCGTCGAGCATCGGATAGACCAACGCCTGGAACGCGATCGGTATCTCCTTGCGGTCGCGCGCGGTGATCGCGAGCAACGCGGCATGGCCTCCGCCTGCACTCTCCCCGGTCACCGCGATGCGGCTGCGGTCGAGACCCAGCTCGGCGGCGCTCTGGTACATCCAGCGCAGCCCGGCATAATTATCCTCGATCGACCCTTCGAAGGTCGTTTCGGGAGCCAGGCGATATTCGACGCTGACGATGACCGCATCCAGCTCGCGCGCCATTTCCTGCAGCCGCCGGACATCGGTCGCGGCGGTGCCGATGATATAGCCGCCGCCATGGGTGTGGAGGATGCCGGGACGGCTGGTCCCCGCCCTGGCGTTGATGACGAACAGCTTGACCTGCGGCGCGCCATTCGGGCCAGGGATCATCTTTTCCTCGACCGGAATGTCGGCGTGGCGCGGGGGCACAGGCGGCCCGCCGCCGCGCTTGCGCGACGCCAGCACCATCGCTTCGTCGATCGTGCCCATCATCTTGGAAAAGCCGATCGCCATGCGTGCGCCCGCGCGCAGTTCCGGGGCGATCGGTGCCAGCTTGGCTTCATCCTCGGCGGTGAGCTGGACCGGGGGCGGCCCCTGCTGCGCGAGCGACGCGGCGGGCGCACAGGCGAGGGTGAGCAACGCGGCTCCGCAAAATACCGAAATCCTTGCGCGCATCACACTCTCCCAACCCGTTATCATTCACTTCGGACTCAGGTCCGTTATGGGGACATCCTATTAGCAATCGATTGCAAGTCAACTCCACCAAAGTCGTAGATGGCTGATTCGCAACGCCGCTAGCTGGAGTCGCGAACGATCAGTTCGGGGTTGAGGATGGTCGATCCGGTCGGGTCACCTGCGATCCGCTTCATCAGGCTGTCGACCAGGTGCGCGGCGCCAGCGGCGAGGTTCTGGCGCACTGTCGAGAGCGGCGGCGCGCTGGTGCGGGCCAGGTAGAGGTCGTCATAGCCGATCACCTTGACGTCCCCCGGCACCGACAGGCCGCGCGTCGCCAGCACCTGAATCGCGGTCAGCGCGATCAGGTCGGACGCGGCAAAGATGCCATCGGGCAGGATGCCGGATTGATCGAGGAACGCGTCGATATCCGACCCGCTGACCTCCGACGCGAAATGCGTCGGCGCATCGACCAGCACGATATCGTCCCGCGCCGCAATCGCGGCCTTCGCGCCTTCAAGCCGCAGCGATGGCTCGATCGCCTGGGTGTTGCCGAGGAAGGCGATCTTGCGGCATCCGCGGTCGATCAGATGCTGCGTCGCCATCCGCCCGCCAAGGAAATTGTCGGTGCCCACCGAACAATGGATCTGCCCCCGAACGAACCCGCCCCATGCCACCAGCGGCAGATAATCGGCCGCGATCCGGTCGAGCACCTGCGACTGGTCCGACTGGCCGACGATGATGAAGCCGTCGACGCGGTCGGCGTCGATCAGTCGGGATAGCCAATTGTCCTGATTGGGAATGACGCGCGACAGCATCAGGTCGAACCCGCGCTCGCTCAGCTCGTCGGCGAGATAGCCGATCAGCGTCATGAAGAACGGGTCGGACAGATGCTGGCCGCGATCATGGCCCAGCGGCACGACCACCCCGATCGCGCCGCGTTGCTTGGTGCGCAGATTGCGGGCGAGCGCGCTGGGGCGGAAATCGTGCTTTTCGGCGAGCTTGCGGATGCGTTCGGAGGTCTTGCTATTGACCATCGTCTTGCCCGCCAGCGCGCGCGAGACGGTCGCCGCCGACACGCCCGCCAGTTCGGCGAGGTCGTAGATGGTCTTGATCTTGCCCGCCAAATTCGGCCTCCCCCTAACGCATCCATCGGGATAGGGTCGCGACGCCCCCTTTGCAACAAGCCCGTCCCCGGTTGCAAACTAGTCCCGCGCAAACCGCGCGATATCGATCACCTCTGCCATCGCGGCATTGCCCGCATCATTCGGGTGGACATGATCGCCGGGGTTAAATGGCGGGTTGAGCCGCGCGGGGCGGGCCGGATCGCGCAGCGCCGCGTCGAAATCGACCAGCGCGTCGAACCTGCCGCTGGTGCGGATCCAGCGATTGACCGCCTGGCGCAGTGCCTCGGTCTTCTCGCTGTACAGCCACGTCCCCTCGGTCGGCGCGATCGTCGCGCCCATGACCTTGATCCCATGCAGATGCGCGCGATCGATGAACTGCACATAGGCGGCGATCAGATCTTCCGCCGTCACTGCTTCGCTCGCCGGGATGCCCGGGATCGCCGCGAAATTGATGTCGTTGATCCCTTCGAGCAGGATCACCCAGCGCACCCCGGGCCGCGCCAGCACATCGCGGTCGAACCGCGCGAGTGCGGACAGCCCCGCACCGTCGCGCCGCACGCGATTGCCCGAAATGCCCATATTCACGACCGACAGATTCCGGGTGCTGGCGTCCTTCTGCAAGCGATCGGCGAGCAGGTCGGGCCAGGCGCGCCCCGTGTCGGGAGTGGTCCCATAGCCATCGGTGATTGAATCGCCGAATGCGACGATCGTCCCGGCCTTGGCATCGGCGTGCACCGCGACGCCGGTCAGCCAGAAATAGGATCGGTTGGTCTCCGCGCCGGGCAGCGCTGCATCGCCGGTGCGCTCGCCCTTCGCGACATAGGTGGTACGCAGGCCCAGCGGGTGGAGCGTGTTGACCGCCGTGTCGTCGGGCACATGGATCGACACCGCCAGCAGCTCGAACGCCGCGACATCGAGCGCAACCGGATCGCTGATCGCGACCGCACCGGGCTGGATCGTGACGGCCCCCTGCCCTGAAAAGCTGAGCGCGCGCGATGTGCCGGCGACGATCGCGGACTTGCCCGCGCTCTTTGCGATCCCCGCACGCCCGATCCGCACCGGCTCACCTCCGGACGCGTTGGAGAACTGGATGCGCAGCATGCTACCGCCGATCGTCGGGCGCACGATCATCCGGACGGTCTGGTCGTTCAGCCGCTCAGGCGTTGGCAGCACGGGCGACGGGCCGGAAGGCGGCGGCGGCGCGGGGCGCGTCTCGCCCGCAGGACGCGGCGGCATGCGCGGCGGCGGCATCGGTGCAAGCTGCTGCGCAGTGCCCCACGCGCTGATCCAGCGGTCCTTCGCCTGTGCCGGCCACCCGAGCGCAAGCGCGACAATGCCAAACAACAACGCGGCATTCCTGATCCGCGATCTGACCATCATTGCGCCTCTCCCATCATGGTGCAGCCTGCGTGAACCGCGGGGTTCTGCAATCGATTGTCATGAACTAAGGGGGTTCGCGCTCGACCGCAAGCGCGCACGACAACAGGCGAACGTCAGTGGTGCGATCGGTCGTCGGCGCGCTCGACCCTCAGCCTGTAGCCGACCCCGGGTTCGTTCTGGATCAGCACCGGCCGCGCGGCATCCTGCTCCAGCTTCTGCCGCAAATTGCGCACGACGATCCGCAGATAATCGACCCGCCCCGCATGCGCTGGCCCCCACACGGTGCGCAGCAATTGCGCGTGGCTGATCACCCGGTCGGCGCGCTTGGCGAGTTCGGCCAGCACCTCATATTCCTTGGGCGACAGGTGGACCTCCTCGCCCGCGCGGCGAACGCGGCGGTGGGACAGGTCGATCTCGATATCGCCGACGCTCACCCGCTCCTGATCGGCGCTGTGGGCGAGCCGGTGGCGCAGCGCGGTACGGATGCGCGCCAGCAGCTCCTCGGTATCGAACGGCTTGGTCAGATAATCGTCCGCGCCCAGATCGAGCGCGGCGACCTTCTCCGCCACATCCTCGCGCGCCGACACGACCAGCAATGTCGCGGTCGAGCGCGCCTTGATCGGCTGGATCAGCTCGATCCCGTCGCGGTCGGGCAGGCCGAGGTCGAGCAGCACCGCGTCGGGCTTTTCGATGTCGAGCAGCGAAAGCCCCTCGCGCGCCGTCCCCGCCTCAACCGCGACATGCCCCGCGCGCTGGATCGCGGCGCGGAGCAGGCGGCGGATATGGACGTCGTCCTCGATGATGAGCAGCTTGGTCGGCAAGGCCATAAACCCGTTTAGGGCTGCGGTGCCGCCCGGTCGAGGGCGCGGTTGAGTGCGAGGACATTCACCCGATCCTCTCCCAGCACGCCGAGCAACGGGGTTTCGACCTGACGGCGCACGAGTGCGGCGACCGTCGCGGGCGGCAGATTACGTGCAGCCGCCACACGATCGACCTGCAACAAAGCCGCTTCGGGGCTGATATGGGGGTCGAGCCCCGAAGCGGAGGTCGTCACCAGATCGGCGGGGACCGATTGTCCTGGTGAAGTCCGGTTGGCGTCGGCATCGGCCTTCACGCGATCGACCAAAGCCTGCGACGTCGGGCCGAGGTTCGAGCCGCCCGACGCGGCCGCGTCATAGCCATCGGCACCGGCCGCGGAGGGGCGGCCGTGGAAATAGCGCGCGCCGCTGAATTTCTGCCCGATCAGCTCAGAGCCGATGACCTTGCCCCCCTCGCGGATCAGGCTGCCATTGGCCTGATGCGGGAAGATCAGCTGGGACACGCCGGTGATCAGCGCGGGGTAGGCGAGCCCGAGCAGCAGCGCGAACAACAGGGTCAGCACGAGTGCGGGGCGCAGCGCGGTTTTGAGGTCGGTGAGCATAGGAATATCCTCAGGCGAGGTTGAGGCCGGTGACGGCCATGTCGATGAGCTTGATGCCGATGAACGGCGCGACGAGACCGCCGAGGCCATAGACGGCGAGGTTGCGGGCGAGCAGCGGCCCCGCCGCCATCGGCGTGTAGGTCACGCCTTTCAGCGCCAGCGGGACGAGGCACGGGATGATCAGCGCGTTGAAGATGATCGCCGACAGGATCGCGCTTTCGGGCGAGCCGAGCCCCATCACGTTGAGCACGCCAAGCCCCGGATAGAGCGCGACGAACATCGCCGGGATGATCGCGAAATACTTCGCGACGTCGTTGGCGACCGAGAAGGTGGTCAGCGCACCGCGGGTCATCAGCAGCTGTTTGCCCAAGCCAACAATCTCGATGAGCTTGGTCGGATCGCTGTCGAGATCGACCATATTGCCCGCCTCGCGCGCGGCCTGCGTGCCCGTATTCATCGCCACGCCGACATCGCTCTGCGCGAGTGCGGGCGCGTCGTTGGTGCCGTCGCCGCACATCGCGACCAGCTTGCCGCCCGCCTGTTCCTTGCGGATCAGCGCCAGCTTGTCCTCCGGCGTCGCCTCGGCGAGGAAGTCGTCGACTCCGGCTTCGGCGGCGATCGCGGCGGCGGTGAGCGGGTTGTCGCCGGTGATCATCACCGTACGAATGCCCATCCGGCGCAGCTCGGCGAAGCGCTCACGCACCCCCGCCTTGATGACATCCTTGAGCGCGACCGCGCCGAGCAGGCGACCGTCCTTCGCCACCGCAAGCGGGGTCATGCCGGCGCGGGCGATCTCGTCGGTCGCCTTGCGCAGTTCGGCGGCGGCAGGCGTGTCGCCAAGGCCGGGATTGGCGCGCAGGACCGAATCCACTGCCCCCTTCTGGATCAGGCCATCGGCGATCTTCACACCCGAAATGCGGGTCTGCGCGGTGAACGGGATGACCTCCGCTTCGGCGGGCAGGCTCGGCACCGACACGCCAAACTTCTCGCGCGCCAGGACGACGACCGATCGGCCCTCGGGCGTCTCGTCGGCAAGGCTGGCGAGCAGGGCAGCGCGCGCGAGATCCTCGATCGCAACGCCGGGGAGCGGGCGGAACTCGCTCGCCTGACGATCGCCGATGGTGATCGTCCCGGTCTTGTCGAGCAGCAGCACGTCGATATCGCCCGCCGCCTCGACCGCACGCCCCGACTTGGCGAGCACATTGAACCGCACCAGCCGGTCCATGCCAGCAATGCCGATCGCCGACAGCAATGCCGCGATGGTGGTCGGGATCAGCGTGATCAGCAGCGCGGCGAGGATCGTGACCGGAATGCTCCCGCCCGCATAGCGCGCAAAGCCGGGGATCGTCGCGACCGCGATCAGGAAGATGATCGTCAGGCCGACCAGCAGGATCGTCAACGCGATCTCATTCGGAGTCTTCTGCCGCTCGGCACCCTCGACCAAAGCAATCATGCGGTCGAGAAAGCCCTCCCCCGGCTCTTGCGTCACGCGGACCTTGATCGCGTCCGAAATGACGCGGGTGCCCGCCGTCACCGCCGAGCGATCGCCGCCGGCCTCGCGGATCACCGGCGCGCTTTCGCCGGTGATCGCGCTTTCGTTGACCGATGCGACCCCCTCGACCACCTCGCCATCGGCGGGGATCAGGTCGCCCATCTCGACCAGCACCAGATCGCCCTTGGCCAGCAGCGACGCGCCGACCAGCCCCCAGGCGTCACCGACGCCAATCAGGCGCTTGGCCTGAAGCTCGGCCTTGGTCGCGCGGAGCGATGCGGCCTGCGCCCGCCCCCGCCCCTCGGCCAGCGCCTCGGCAAAGGTGCCGAACAACACGGTCAGCCACAGCCACACGATCAGCTGGATCTGAAACGGGATGGCGAGAGTCTCGCCCCCGATCCCGAGCAGCACGGTCAGCAGCAGCGCCACCACTGCCGTCACGAACATCACCGGGTTGCGGATCAGCTGGCGCGGATCGAGCTTCTTGAACGCATCGCCGATCGCAGGGAGGATCAGGTCGGCGGTGAACATGGATTTGGTGGTCATCGTTCGGCACTCAGAAGAGCTGGCCGTGGACCATCGCGATATGATCGGCGATGGGTCCAAGCGCGAGCGAGGGGAGGAAGGTCAGGCCGCCCAGGATCAGGATGATCCCGACGAGCAGGCCGACCCACAGCGCACCGGTGGTCGGGAACGACCCCGCGGTTTCCGGCGTGTATTTCTTGGCGGCGAGGCTGCCTGCGATCGCGAGCACCGGCACGATCACGAAGAACCGGCCAAGCCACATCGCGACGCCCAGCAGCGCGTTGTAGAAGGGTGTGCCCGAGGTGATCCCGGCAAAGGCGGAGCCGTTGTTCCCGGTCGCCGAGGTGAAGGCGTAGACGATCTCCGTAAAGCCATGCGGCCCTTTGTTCAGCGGCCCCGCCAGCCCATCGGGCAGCACTGCGGCGAGCGCGGAGAAGCCAAGGATCGACAGCGGCAGGATCGCGATGGCGAGCACCGCCAGCTTGACCTCACGGCTTTCGATCTTCTTGCCGACATATTCGGGCGTGCGCCCGACCATCAGGCCGGCGACGAACACGGCGAGGATGGCGAACAGCAGGAAGCCATAGATCCCCGCACCGACGCCGCCGATCACGACCTCACCCAGCTGCATATTGAACAAAGGAATCATGCCGCCGAGCGGGGTGAAGCTGTCGTGCATCGCATTGACTGCGCCGCACGAAGCCGCAGTCGTGACCACCGAGAACAGCGCGCTCGCGGCGATGCCGAAGCGGACTTCCTTGCCCTCCATATTGCCGCCCGGAACGCCGAGCGCGTGGAAATGGGGGTTACCGGCGGCTTCGGCCCAATAGGTGACGCCCGCGCCGACCGTGAACAGGATCAGCATCGCGGTGAGGATCGCCCAGCCCTGCCGCGTGTTGCCCACGGCCTTGCCGAAGGTCCAGGTCAGCCCCGCGCCGATCGCGAAGATCGACAGCATCTGGACCAGATTGGTCAGCGCATTGGGGTTCTCGAACGGATGCGCGCTGTTGGCGTTGAAGAAACCGCCACCATTGGTGCCGAGCATCTTGATCGCCTCCTGTGAGGCGACCGGACCAAGCGCGATCGACTGCTTCACGCCTTCCAGCCCCGTCGCATCGACCAGGCTGGCAAAGGTCTGCGGCACGCCATTGGCGACAAGGAACAGCGCATAGATGATGCACAGCGGCAGCAGCAGGTAGAGCGTCACGCGGGTGACATCGGCCCAGAAATTGCCGAGCCCGCTCACCTGACGCCGCGCAAAGCCGCGGAACAGTGCAAAGGCGATGGCGATGCCGGTCGCTGCCGACAGGAAGTTGTGGATCGTCAGCCCCAGCATCTGGCTGAGGTTCGACAGCGCGACCTCGCCCGAATACCATTGCCAGTTGGTGTTGGTGGTAAAGCTGATCGCGGTGTTGAACGCGCCATCCGCGCTGATCCCGGCCAACCCGCGCGGGTTCATCGGCAACACGCCCTGAAGCCGCAGCACCGCATAGGTGAACAGCAGCAGCGCGAGGTTGAAGATCAGCAGGTGCAGCGCGTAGCGGCGCCAGCTCTGCTCGACGGTCGGGTCGATCCCGGCGAGCTTGTAGAAGCCGCGCTCGACCGGCCCGAGCACCGCGTGCAGCGGCGTGCGGCGGCCTTCATAGAGTGCGAAGAGCCACAGCCCGATCGGCTTGGCGAGCGCCGCGACCAGCGCGACGAAGAGGAGGATCAACCCCCATCCCTGGACGGTCATAGGATCAAGACTTTCAGAACTTCTCGGGCCGGACGAGCACGGCGGCGAGGTAGATGAGGAGCGCGAGCGCGGTGATGCCGGCAAGGGTCAGGTGCAGGCTCATCTCAGGCCTCGTCGCACAGGCGCAGATAGGCGAGCGTCGCGAGGAACAGGCCGCCGAGAATGGCGAGCCAGATCACGTCAGACATGAGGGAAGACATGGGGGGCGGACTCCGAATGGTTTCGGAGGGTCAACTAGGCGCGAACCCCATTAAGGTTCGCCGGTGAATGCGGGCGCGGGGCATTAAGAAAGCATATAGATTGCGATGGCCGCTGGACTTTCGGCCCGGCTTCCCCAACCCCGTTTGCCCTGAGCCTGTCGAAGGGCTGTTCCACACACTGTGTGGGACGGGGCTTCGACAGGTTCAGCCCAAACGGACGATCTGGTTGACGATGACTGACTCGACACGCCCCTCCCCCGACGCCCTGTTGCGCGCCGCGAAGCGCGAACAACGCGGGCGCCTCAAAATCTTCCTCGGCGCCGCACCCGGCGTCGGCAAGACGTTCGAGATGCTGCGCGAGGGCGCCGAACGGCTGCGCGCCGGAAGCGATGTCGTGGTCGCGGTAGTCGAAACCCATGGCCGCGCGGAAACGCAGGCGCTGGTCGCCCCGTTCGAGGTGATCGCCCGCCGCGCCCTGCCCTATCGCGGGCATGAACTGGAAGAAATGGACCTCGACGCGGTGCTGGCCCGACGCCCGCAGCTCGCTTTGGTGGACGAGTTCGCCCACACCAATGTCGAGGGCAGCCGCCATCCCAAGCGCTGGCAGGACGTGATGGAGCTGCTCGACGCGGGGATCGATGTCTACACGACGCTCAACGTCCAGCATGTCGAAAGCCTCAACGACGTCGTCTCAAGCTTCACCAAGGTCCGCGTGCGTGAGACGGTGCCCGACAGCGTGTTCGACGGCGCCGAGATCGAGGTCGTCGACCTGCCTCCCGATGAGCTGATCGAGCGGCTGAAGGAGGGCAAGGTCTATATCCCCGCCGAAGCCTCCCGCGCGCTTGGCCATTTCTTCTCCAAGCCCAACCTGTCCGCGCTGCGCGAGATGGCGCTGCGCCGCGCCGCGCTGAGCGTCGATCAGGCGTTGATCGAGCATCTCGACGCCAGCGCGCTGCCCGGCACCTTTGCCGGGGGTGAGCGGGTGCTGGTCGCGATCAGCGAGCTGCCCGGTTCGGACGCGCTGGTCCGCGCCGCCAAGCGGCTCGCCGATGCGCTGCGCGCGCCATGGCAGGCGGTGTACATCGAGACGCCGCGCGCGGAGCAGTTCAGCGAGAGCGACAAGCGCCGCATCGCCGACGCGCTCAGCCTCGCGGCAAGCCTTGGCGCGACCATCGCGACGGTGCCTGCGGCCAGCGTGATCGAGGGGCTGGCGACGCACGTCCAGGGGATGCGCGCGACCCAGCTGGTGATCGGCAAGTCGGTGCGCAGCTGGTGGTTCGCGCTGCGCCACGGGTCGGTGGTCGATGCGATGCTGCGATCGAGCGCAGGCCTCGCGGTGCATGTCATCCCCGCGACCGAGCCGGGCGTACGCGCGACAGCGCGGACGGCGCGCAAGGGGCTGTGGGGAGATCCCGGTGCCTATGCCGCGATCGTCGCAATGGTCGCCGCGACCACCCTGTTCGGAAAGCTGGTCGAACCCTGGATCGGGCTCGGCGGGGTCGACCTGATCTTCCTGTTGCCCGTGATTGTGGCGTCGGGCCGGTTCGGGTTGCGACCGGGGCTGGTCACCGGGCTGCTCGCGGGTCTTGCCTATAATTTCTTTTTCCTGCCCCCGCTCCACACCTTCACCATCGCCGACCCGCAAAGTCTGCTGACGATGTTCGTGCTGATCGGCATCGCCGCATTCACCGCGAACCTCGCCGCCAAGCTCAAGGCTCGGGCGACGCTGGGCGCACGCGGTGCGCAGGAAAATGCCGCCATCGCCGCCTTCGGTCAGGCGCTGGCGCGCGCCTCGGACTGGGAATCGACCAGCCGGATCATCTGCGAAGAAGTCTCGCAGCTGCTCGACGTCAACGTCCTGCTGCTCAACCGCCGCGATGCCGCGCTCGTCACCGTAGCCAGCTGCCCCACAGCCGAAGGCGAACTAGGGCCGGTCAACGCCGCCGCCGCCGACTGGTCATGGGATCGCGGCGAGTCGGCGGGAGTCGGCACCGGCACGCTCAACGCTGCCGACTGGCAGTTCCATCCCCTCAAGACCGCGCTCGGCGTGCTCGCCGTGATCGGCATTGCCCGCACCGACGGACGCGACCCGGTGCGCGCCGACCGTGCGGTGCTGCTCCAGACCTTGCTGGGTCAGGCCGCGCTGGCGCATGAACGGCTGAAGCTGGAGGATGAGGTCCGCGAGGTCACGATCCTCAAGGAACGCGACCGGCTGCGCGCGGCGCTGCTGTCGTCGATCGGGCATGATCTGCGCACGCCGCTCACTTCGGTCGCCACCGCGATCGACGCCATCGCGCTCGACCATCCCGGCGCGCCGAGCCTGCCGATCGCGCGGATGGAACTCGCCCGGCTGCGCCGTTTCCTCGACAATCTTGTCGACATGGTCCGGATCGACGCTGGCGCGCTGGAGCTGCGTCCGGAGCCGATCGACCTGACCGACGCGATCGGCGGCGCGGTTCATGACCTCAAGGACCTGTTCCGCGGCCGCCATATCGACCTGCGCGTCCCGGCCAATTTGCCCTTCGTCACCGCCGATCCGACGCTGTTGCACCATATCCTGATCAACCTGCTGGCCAATGCCGCGCAGCATGGAGGCGAAACGGGCACGATCACGATCGCGGGAACCCGTACTCCCGACGCGGTCGAGCTGTCGGTGCGCGACGAGGGGCCGGGGCTGGCCGATGGTCAGGAGGCGCGCATCTTTGAGACCTTTGCCCAAGGTCGCGGCAGCGACCGGCATGGTGGCAGCGGGCTGGGTCTGGCGATCGTCAAGGGCTTTGCCGAGGCGATGGGGATCGCGGCGGTCGCACGCAACCATGCCGAGGGTGGCGCGATGTTCACCCTGCGCTTTCCGCAGCGGCTGCTCCCGGATTGAGCACGCGCTTCCACCCCTAGCCCGGCACGCGTCATAAACGCCGAAGCCGCCCCGTCCTGCTGACAGGACGGAGCGGCGCGCGGGATACCGTTGTTGCGGCTCTGCGCAGATTTAGCTGCGGAAGAAGGCGAGCAGATCGGGGTTGATGATCTCCGGATGCGTCTGCGCCATGCCATGGGGCAGGCCCTCATAGGCCTTCAGCGTGCCATGCTTCAGCAGCTCGACCGCCTTGGGTCCGTGATTGGCGAAGGGCACGATCTGATCATCCAGGCCGTGCATCACCAGAACCGGCACGTCGATCGCCTTGAGATCTTCCGTGAAGTCCGTTTCCGAAAACGCGGTAATGCAGTCATATTGTGCCTTCGCAGCGCCGGCCAGCCCCTGACGCGACCAGTTGTCGATCAGGCCCTGGCTGACCTTGGCACCATCGCGGTTGAAGCCGAAGAACGGCCCGCTCGCAATCCCGCGATAGAATTCCGCGCGATTGGCGATCAGCTGGGCGCGAAAGCCGTCGAACACTTCGGCCGGAACGCCGTCCGGGTGCGCGTCCGACTTCACCATCACTGGCGGCACCGCGCCGACCAGCACCGCCTTGGCAACCCGGCCCGGCTCGGCGCGGGCGACGTAGCGGGCAACCTCACCGCCGCCAGTCGAGTGACCGACATGGATCGCGTCCTTGAGGTCGAGCGCGGCCACCAGTTCTGCAACATCGGCGGCATAGGTGTCCATCTCATTCCCGCTGTCGGTCTGGCTCGAGCGCCCATGCCCGCGCCGGTCATGGGCGATCACGCGATAGCCCTCGCCGAGGAAGTAGAGCATCTGGTTGTCCCAGTCGTCGCCCGACAGCGGCCAGCCGTGATGGAAGACGATCGGCTGCGCGTCCTTGCTGCCCCAGTCCTTGTAGAAGATTTCGGTGCCGTCCTTCGTGGTGATCGTCGCCATGATAAGTCTCCCTGGTTCAAGCGGCAGGAGCGCCGCTGCTGAATGTCTTCTAACCGATGCCGGGTCGCGGCACGCTTGGCGGAAGTGACAGAATTGAGGTCAAAACCGACAAGCGACGGGCCGGACGCGGCGGATCGCGCCCGGCCACCCGCTCAGTTTCCGCTCGCCTTGGCCTGCTCGCCGCCCTGACGGGTCGCCTGCGCCGCGCGGACGATCACGTCCGACACCGCCTGTGCCTGCGTCACGAACAGCGCGTGGCTGCCGGGTACCTGCGTGATGTCCGCCTTCATCCGCCGCGCCATGTGCAGCAGCATGCCGTCGCCGAACGCCCTGTCCTCCCGCGCGATGACCGCCCAGCTGGGCTTGCTCCGCCATGCGGCCATGCTCACCGGGGTGGAGAATGCCGCCATGCTGATCGGCACCTGCGAGTCGCGCATGAACGCTGCGTCCCGGTCGCTGGTGTCGGCGGCGAACGCGGCCTTGAACTTCGCATCGCTGATGAAGCCGAAGCCGTCGCTGCGGGTATCGAGCACGAAGTCGGGCGCGGTCGGGAAGCCCTCATATTGCTTGGCCGTGGTCTCGCCGCTGTCGGGCGCCAGCGCCGAGACATAGACCAGCCCCGCCACCTTGGGGTGATTGCCGGCTTCGGTGATGACCGTGCCACCCCAGCTATGCCCGACCAGAATGACGCGCCCCGGCTGACGCTCGATCACCCGCTTGGTCGCATCGACATCGTCCTTGAGCGAGGTCAGCGGGTTCTGGACGATCGCGACGCGATAGCCCTTGGCGGTCAGCCGGTCGTAAACACCGCGCCAGCCCGATCCATCCGCGAAAGCGCCATGGACCAGAACGACGCTGGTCGTGGCCTCGCGCGCCTCGGCGGTCTGGACAGTTTGGGCGGTGGCCGTGCCAGTGATCGCAATCGCCGCGGCGGCACCGAGTGCAACGTTCCGAATCGTGCGTGTCATGATAGTCTCCCGTTCGTCGTCGATCCGGCGGGGTGCCGGCGATGAAGGCAAGCTACCGGTGTCGCGGCTTCGGCACGCTTGGGGGAATCGACAGAATGCGGGACAAAACCGACAAAGGCGCGTCGAGCCGGATCGTCGCGGAGGTCGCGCTGGCGATCTATCCCGAGTGCCAGCTTTCCGCGATCTATGGCCTCACCGATCTGTTCCGCCTCGCCGTCACCGCGGCGGAGATGGCCGGCGAGCACAATTCACCGGTGGTCCGCGTCAGCCACTGGCAGGAGACGGGCGACGGCGTCACCTGCACCTATGACAGCCACCCGGGCACACCGCACCGCATCGCCTACATCATCACGCCACCGAGCCTGATCATGCCAAACGACCTGCCGGCAATGCACGCGCTGGCCACGTGGATGACGCGCAGCCATGACGAGGGGACGATCCTGTGCTCGGTTTGCGCCGGCGCCTTCGTGCTGGCCGAGACCGGGCTGCTCGAAGGGCGGGAGGTGACGACGCACTGGGCATTCGCCGACTCGCTCGGCGCCCGCTTTCCCGATCTCACGGTCAATGCCGACCGCATCATCGTCGACGATGGAGATATCATCACCGCCGGCGGGATCCTCGCCTGGACCGACCTTGGCCTGACATTGGTGCAGCGGCTGCTCGGTGCCAGCGCGATGCTCAAGACCGCGCGCTTCCTGCTGATCGATCCGCCGCGCCAGGCGCAGCGCCCCTATAGCAGCTTCATTCCAAAGCTCGATCACGGCGACGCCGCGATCCGCTCGGTTCAGCACTGGGTTCAGGCCAACGCCACTGCGGATTGTTCGGTGACGATCCTCGCCGCGCACGCCAACCTTGAAGAACGCACCTTTCTGCGGCGGTTCAAGGCCGCGACCGGACTTCGCCCGACCGAATATGTGCAACAGATCCGCATCGCCCGCGCGCGCGAGGCGCTTGAGCTGACGCGCCGACCGGTCGAGCAGATCGCGTGGGAAATCGGTTATGGCGACCCGTCCGCATTCCGCAAGCTGTTCAACCGCGTCACGGGGCTCCCGCCAGCCGAGTATCGGCGCCGCTTTGGCGTGACGCTCCAGCCCGGGCCGGAAGCGGCACCGGCATTGGCTTGACCGGCTATGTTCGCGACGCATTTGATCCGATAGGCGGAGCCATGAGCTTGAACAGACTTTGGCTGCCAATGCTGTGTGCGCTGCTGACCGTGGCGCCCGCCGCCGTCGCGCAATCCGTCCAGACGCGCGGGGAAGCGCTGGCGCAGGATGCCCAGGAATATGCCCGCATTTATGGCGTGCCCCTGACCGAGGCGATCCGGCGCCTCGCCGCCCAGCACGACAGCGTCGCGGCGATCGACGCTATCGCGGAACGCTACCGCGATCGCCTCGCCGGCATTTCTATCCAGCATCGCCCCGACTATCGCTTCATCGTCTATCTGACCGGCACTGCCCCGGTCCCGCTGCGCTGGGTCGAAGCCGGGGGGATGCGGGTCCCCGTGCAGTTTCGCACCGGGGCAAAGGCCAGCCGCGAGCGCGTGGTGTGGGCGCTGACCAACCATCAGGCGGCGATCCGGGCGGCGGTGCAAAGCAATCCGTCGATGGGCGTCGATCCGCGCACCGGCGAACTGGTCGTGATCGCGGGCAGCACCGCGGTGGCCAAGGCGGGCGGCGCTGCGGCGCTTGATGCACGGCTGACGCAATTGACCGGCGTGCCGGTTCAGGTCCGCGCACTCGATCAGGTCGACCGCAATCTCGGGCCGCAGGGCGGTGGAAGGCTCGACGGAACCGACCCGGCGAGCGGCAAGCGCTACCGCTGCACCAGCGGCTTTCTCGTCACCGACGGCGCGCGCACCGGTATCACGACAGCGGCGCATTGCCTCGACGATCTAAGCTATTTCGACCCCCAGCGCCGCGCCACCCCGCTCAGCTTTGTCGGGCAATGGGGCTGGGGCTATCACGACGTCCAGATCCACGCCGGTCCCGCCCCTGCACGCCCGCTGTTTTTCGCCGATACCGCGCGCACGATCCAGCGCCCGGTCGAAGGCCAGCGCAGCAAGTCGAGCACGCGCGCCGGAGACTTTGTGTGCCATCGCGGGGAATCGACCGGCTATAGCTGCGCCGAAGTGACACTGCTCGACTTCGCCCCGGCGGGCGAATTGTGCGGCGGTTTCTGCCTGCCGACCTGGGTCGCGGTGTCAGGCCCGACCTGTAAACAGGGCGACAGCGGCGGACCGGTGTTCAGCGGCACCACGGCGCTGGGCATCGTCAAGGGCGCGACCTTCCGTCCGGATGGCTCCTGCGCCTTCTATTTCTACATGTCGCTCGATTATCTGCCGACGCCCTGGTCGCTGCTGGTCGATATGCCGCGTTAACGCGCTGGCGACGCTCTACCTGCGCGCCGCGGCCGTCCTGCAAATCGCTGCGCCTGCCGATCGAGCAGCGCCCGTGCGCCTGCGTTATCGACCGGCTCACCGAACAGATACCCCTGCCCTTCGGCACACCCGACTTCGCGCAGGATCGCCAGCGTCGCCTCGCTCTCGATGCCCTCGGCGACCACCGACAGGTCCAGGTTCGACGCCAGCTGGATCATCGACACCGCCATCCGCCGAACCTCCGGGTCATGTTCCAGATCGGTGATGAACGAGCGATCGATCTTCACATTGTCGAACGGCAGGATGCGCAGATGCTGGATCGAGGAATAGCCGGTGCCGAAATCGTCGAGCGCCAGCAACACGCCCTGATTCTTCAGGCTTTCGACCACCGTTTTGGCGTGTTCCGGCTCGGAGATCAGTGCGTTCTCCGTAATCTCCAGCTTCAGGCGGCGCGGCGGCAATCCGGCGCGCGTCAGCACGCTCAGGATCTTCTCGCTCAACCAGCGATCCTTGAGCTGGGTCGGCGACACGTTGATCGACAGGATCAGGTCGTTGCCCCAGGCCCGCGCATCCTCGCACGCCTGCTCGAGCAGCATGAGCATCAGGTCGCCCACCAGCCCACATTCTTCCGCGATCGGGATGAACTCGCATGGGCCCACATCACGGCCATCGGCGCGGTGCCAGCGCGCCAGCATCTCGAACCCGGTAATCTGCTGCGACTGCAGGTCGACGATTGGCTGGTAGTAAGGACGGAAGGCACAACCCAGCAGGTCGCGCCGAAACTCCTGCTCCAGCGCCGAGCGCCGCACGATCTCCGCGTCCATCGCCGGCTGAAACAACTGATATTGCGACCGCCCACGCGCCTTGGCCTGATAAAGCGCGATATCTGCGCGCCGCATCAGCGTCTCGCTGTCGATCGCATCGAACGGGAACAGCGAAATCCCGACGCTGCCACCGATATGGTGAACCAGCCCGTCGATCCGGAACGGAGTGGCGAGCGCATCGACGATTCGCCCGGCCAGGGTTTGCGGCGCGGTCGGATCCGCGCCCGCGATCTCCAGCGTGATCGCGAACTCGTCACCGCCCAGCCGATACGCGGTGCCTGAGCCGCCAACGATCCGGGTCAGGCATTCGGCCACCGCGACCAGCAGGCGATCTCCGGTCAAATGGCCATGGACGTCGTTGACGTCCTTGAACAGGTCCAGATCGATGGCGATGAGCGCCATTGCGCGGTCGGAGCCAAGGAAGCGCAGACTATCGAGATGCTCGCTGAGCGCCCGACGGTTGGGCAAGCCGGTCAGCGCATCTGCATAGGCAAGCTGTTGCGCATCACGCTCGGCCTGCCGGGCGCGGGATTGCTCGACCAGCATCTCGGACCGGGAATTGAGGACGTCGATGAAGCTTTGATGATAGCGGTTGAGCATCCGACCGATCAGCGCGGAGACAAACGCGAAATTCGCACCGACTCCCACAAGATACCAGTCGCCGGAGACCAACAGCCGGACCGTCACCGGAAGCGCCCCCACGAGCAAGATCATCCGCGCGGCGGCAGGCAGCGTCTGCAGGCAGTAGCAGCAGCCGATCGCTCCGACGAAGATGTAGAGCGCAATCGCAAAGCTCTGGGACGGGTTTGCAAACTCGAGCAGGATCAGGCCCCAGCCGCCAAAGGCAGCACTGAGCACAGCGGCAAACATGGTGGTCACGCGCAGATAACGGCGGATGCGCGCAATCTTCGGGTAACCCGGCTTGCGGCGCAGCCACACCAGCGCCCGGGCGATGGCCATGCAGGACAGCAGAATGGGGGCGCCGACGCTGAGCGCCAGCGGCACCTGTTTGAAGATCGCAAAGCCAAGAAACGCCGCATTGACGATCATCAGCGCATACATGAACGGAACCTGGCCACGCAGCGCGCTGTACTGGACGAGCACGAGTGACCGCGAACTGCGCGGGCCTTGGAGCCGTCTCCTCAATCGACGAAAAGTCATCCCAAGCCCACCTGCACCGACTTCAGCATGGCCCAGTCAATCGCGACTTCGCTCCTCTGCATGACGGCAAAGGGGCCAGATGATCCGTTATAGAGGGAAACCGCGTGGTTAGGGCGCGATGCGGGCGATCACGACGCAAACGCGCTCAGGCGGCCGAACTGCGGATCAGGTCGATCAGCCAGCGCAGCCCCGGATCGTTGCTGCGCGTCACATGATATTGCGCCATCTCCACCAGCGGCGGGATCGGCAGCGGCGGTGCGACGGCGACCAGCGGGAAGTTGCGCGCCAGCTGTGCCGCAAGCCGCCCCTGGATCAGCGCGAGCCAGTCGGTGTCCTGAAGCAACCACGGCAGCATCCCGAAATTGGGCGCGATCATCGCAATGCGGCGCTGGATTCCCATGCGGTCCAGATAGGCGTCACCAAAACTCGGCAGCCGCTCGTCCCCGATCGCGACATGGACATGAGCATGGTCGAGCATCGCCGCCAGCGTCGGCGTGCCCGTCAGCGCCGGATGGCCTGAACGACCGACAAGGCAATAAGCGTCCTCGAACAATCGTTCCGACGGCAATTCGGGCGTCACATATTCCTGTAGCGTGATCAGCAGGTCGATCCCGCCGCTTTCAAGCAGCTCGATCCGCCGCGGACTGGGTAGCAACAGCTCGATCCGCACGCCCGGCGCGGTGTCCGCGAGGCGGGTGACGATCGGGAACAGGATCGATGTCGCGATATAGTCGGACGTCATGATCCGGAACGTCCGGTTGGTCGTCGCCGGGTCGAAATGGCGCGATGTCGCGATCACCCCCTCCATCGTCTCCAGCGCCTGTCGCACCTGCGGCAACAGCGTTTCGGCGAAGGGCGTCGGATACATGCGCTTGTTGCGCGCGATCAGCAGGTCGTCGCCGAAATAGGCACGCAGTCGGGCTAGCGCATTGCTCATCGCCGGCTGGCTGAGGTTCAGTCGCTCCGCCGCGCGCGACACGCTGCGGTCGCTCATCAGCGCCTCGAACGCGACGATCAGGTTCAGATCCAGTCCCTTGAAGCGCATCGCCCATCCATTCGCTGCATGAATGTTTATGGATCAAAACAATCACTTTTTCAATGGCGACCCGCGCGCCTAGATCGGACCCAACACATGCTGGAGCAGGATGAATGAGCAAGGTAAGCGAAATCCGCTATGTCGGATATGCGGTCACGGCGCTGGAAGAAGAACGCGCCTTCTACGCCGATGTCTGGGGGCTGGAATCGGTCCCGTCGGACGACGGCATGGTCTATTTCAAGGCACAGGGGCATGACGAGCATCATGTCGTCCGGCTGCGCGCGGCAGACACCAAGCGGATCGACGTAATCGCGCTGGCGGCGGATAACCGCGCCGATGTCGACGCGCTCCACACCAAGGTGCAGGACGCCGGGTGCCAGATCATCCACGCCCCGCGTGACCTGACCGCGCCGGGCGGCGGCTACGGCTTCCGCTTCTTCTCGCCCGACGGCCTCCCGTTCGAGATTTCGAGCGATGTCGCGCGCGGACCGAGCCGTGAGATGGTCCGCTGGGACGGCGTGCCGCAGAAGATCAGCCACATCGTGCTGCACTCGCCCGATCATCAGGCGATGGTGAAGTTCTTCGTCGATGTGCTGGGGTTCCGCGTCAGCGACTGGCTGGGCGATTTCATGTGCTTCCTGCGCTGCAACAGCGCGCATCACCGCATCGCGCTCCTGCCCGGACCGGCCTGCCTCAACCATGTCGCCTATGACATGCTGACCGTCGACGACATGATGCGCGGGATCAGCCGGCTGCGCAAAAAGGGCACCGACATCCGCTGGGGCCCGGGGCGGCACACGGCTGGCAACAACACCTTCAGCTACTTCACCACGCCGAGCGGCTTTGCGGTCGAGTACACGTCGGAGCTGGAAGAGGTCGATTTCGAGAACCATGTCGATCAGGTCCATGTTCCCGGACCGCAGGTAATGGACCAGTGGGGCGTCGGCGTCGGCGGCCCGCAGACCATGCCGCATCCCGAGGCCGATGCCGGCCTGTTCCAGGCAGCAGAGGCTTAAGTCATGGCATTGTTTGAATATTTCCCGAACTACATCTGGAACCTCTCGGTCGCGATCGCGCTGGAGAGCGGCGGACGCATCGGCGAGATCGTCGATATGTGCCAGCCGATCAAGGACGCCGCTGCGTCGGGTTCGGACGCCGGCACGCCGCAGTTCATGGCCAAATGGGTCGAGATGGGCGACAAGCTGATCGGCCTGGCGGATGAAGATGAGGCCGCAGGTCGCGGCTTCTCCGCCTCCGACAAACTCGAGCGCGCCTCGCTCTACCTGCTCGTTGCCGAGCGGATGCAGGGCCATGGCCATCCGGGTCGCGAGGAAACCTATGCCCGCGCACTCGACACCTTCGCGCGTTCGACGCGCCTCGGCTCGATCAATCGTGAGCGCGTGGAAATCCCGCTCAGCACCGGCACCATGCCCGCGCTCTACACCCGCGCCGAAGGGCCGGGGCCGCATCCCGTGGTCGTCTATTGCAACGGCCTCGATAGCTGCAAGGAGTTGCTCTACTGGTCGCACCTGCCCGAGGCTTTGGCCAAGCGCGGTATCTCCACGCTGTGCGTCGATCAGCCGGGCACTGGTGAGGCGCTGCGCCTGCAGAACCTGCCCGTCGATCCCCACAGCGAGAACTGGGCGAGCAAGGCGATCGACTGGCTCGAAACCCAACCCGACGTCGATCCCAAGCGGATCGGCATGACCGGCATCTCGCTCGGCGGCCATTTCGCCCCGCGCGCAGTCGCCTATGAACCGCGTTTCGCCAGCGGCGCGTGCTGGGGTGCGAACCATAATTGGGCCGAGGTGCAGCAAAAGCGCCTGAAGCGCGAAGGGGAGAATCCCGTCCCGCACTATTGGGCGCACGTGATCTGGGCGTTTGGCGCGAAGGACATGGACGACTTCCTCGCCAAGGCGGAGGACATGAATCTCAACGGCCATATGGGCGGCGTGAAGGTCCCCTTCCTCGTCACCCATGGCGCCAAGGACCGGCAGATCAGCGTGGATTATGCGCAGGATTGCTATGACCAGCTGATCAACTCGCCGCGCCGCGAACTCAAGCTGTTCACCGAGCGCGAGGGCGGGGTCGAGCATGTCGGTGCCGACAATATGAGCTTTGGCCGCGACTATATCGCCGACTGGTTCGCCGACACGCTGGGCGGGAAGCTGTCCTGATGCGGCTCGCAACGCTGCGGCGCGGCGGGCGCGACGGGACGTTGGTGGCGGTCAGCCGCGACGGCGCGCGCGTCGCGCCGGTCGCGGGCTATGCCACGCTTCAGGCTGTACTCGACGATTGGGATGCGGCACAGGGCGCGCTGACTGCTGCGGTCGAAGCGGCGGAGAGCGGTGAGGCGGTCCAGCCGGACGACTTCGCCGCACCGCTGCCGCGCGCATGGCAGTGGCTCGACGGATCGGCCTTCGCCAACCATGGCGCGCTGATGCAGCTCGCCTTTGGCCACGCGCCGATCGAAACCGACCTGCCACTCATGTATCAGGGGATGAGCCACGAATTCATCGCGCCGACCGCCGACGTGCCGCTGCCCAGCGAAGCCGATGGGATCGATTTCGAGGGTGAGTTCGGCGTCATCACCGGCGACGTGCCGATGGGCTGCTCGGCCGACGCGGCGCTGGCCTATGTGCGGCTGGTCGTGCTGATCAACGACTGGTCGCTGCGCGCGATTGCGATTCCCGAGATGAAGACCGGCTTTGGCTGGGTGCAGGCCAAGCCGGCATGCAGCGTTGCGCCGTTCGCAGTCACGCCCGACGCGCTGGGCGACGCCTGGCGCGACGGCCGAGTCCACCTGCCGCTGACGGTCGAGGTCGATGGCACCTGGTTCGGCAGCCCGAATGGCGCGGCAATGGGCTATGGCTTTCACGAGCTGATTGCGCATGCCGCCCGCACCCGCTCGCTGCCCGCCGGCACGATCATCGGATCGGGTACCGTGTCGAACGCAGAGCATGAAACGGTCGGATCGACCTGTATGTCCGAACGCCGCGCGATCGAGATGATCGCCCATGGCGCGCCACAAACCCCGTTCCTGTCGTTCGGCAGCCGCGTGGCGATGCGGGCGGGCGGCGATACGTCGCCCTTCGGCGCGATCGATCAGCGCGTAGTGAAGGGGTAACTCCTATCCTGTGAACTCCCCTCCCTGAAAGGGAGGGGCAGGGGGTGGGTTTAGCGGCCAGCGAGGCTCGATGCCTCGCTGGCCGCTTTTTGTCGCGCTGTCTGTTCGAGTCTGTTCGGCGCGCAGACGCGCGCACCCACCCCCGTCCCCTCCCTTTCCGGGAGGGGAGAGTTGCCCTAACTCCCGTCCGAAATCAGCGTCCCGCCATCGACCACGATCGTCTGGCCGGTGGTAAAACCGCCCGCGTCGCTGGCGAGGTAAAGCGCGGTCGCCGCAACCTCGTCAGGCGACCCCGCGCGGCGGAGCGGGGTCATCCCCAGCCGCCGCGCGGCGCGTTCCGGGCTCGACAGGATAGCGCCCGCCCAGTCGGTCTCGATCAGCCCCGGCGCAATCGCGTTGGCGCGCACACCGGACGGCCCCCATTCGACCGCAAGGTTGCGCGCAAGCTGCGCCAGCGCCGCCTTGGTCATCCCGTAATGCCCCAGCATCGCATTGCCGCGCAGTCCCGCGATGCTCGACAGCAGGACGATACTCCCCTGCCCCCGCGCCGCCATCGCCGGCGCGATATGCCCGGTCAGCCGCAGCGGGTGGAGCAGGTTGATCGCATAAAGCCGCTCGCGCTCCGCCTCGTCCATCGCGTGCATCGGCGATGCCTGCCCCGCAATCCCGGCGTTGCACACGAGCATGTCGATGCCGCCGGTCTGCGCCTCGGCCTGCTCCGCCAGCTTCGCCAACGCGGCCGCGTCGCCGACATCGGTCGGGATCGAGATGCCGCCCAGCTCTTCGGCGAGCGCATCGCACGCCGCCGCATCAACATCGGCCAGCACCAGCCGCGCCCCCGCCCCTGCGAATAGCCGCGCGATCGCCAACCCGATCCCGCGCACCGGTCCGGTAATCAGCGCCGTCCGCCCGTCGAGGCGGAAGGCCGACAGGGCGTCAGAGGTCGGCAATCACCGTCTCCACCAGCTGCGCCACGCTTCCGTCATGTCGAAAGCCAAGCGCATCGGCGCGCGCGGTGGCCAGGTCGGGATAGCTCCCGAACGTCGCGCGCGTCGCCGGGATCTCCTCGAAGCGGATACCCGACACATCGCCATGGCGCGCCAGTTCCGCCACCAGATCGGAGATCGTCACGCGCAGCGCGGGAAGCGTCACCGCCTCCTGCGCCGTCCGTTCGCTCAACGCTGCCGCAACCAGATTGGCCGCACAGCAGCGCACCGACATCAGCCAGCTGGTCGCGTCCGCAGCCACCGGCACACACAGCGGCGTTCCGGCCAGCGCGGTGTGGAAGATATCGCTTAGGAACGCCGAACCAAATCCCCCCGCCGCGGCCGGTCGCGCAACGATGCCGGGCAGGCGCAGCGCCATTCCGGACGCCGCGCCGCGCCGAACCGCGTCGCCAAAGGCCAGCTCGATCATGCGCTTGTGCGTGCCATAAACGCTGGCGGGGACCGGAACGGTCGCATCGTCCACCAACGCGGGAAGCGCGCCGCCGAACACCGCAATCGACCCCGCGATTACCAGCCTGCGCCCACGCATCGCCTCGATCAGCGCCAGCGGGACATCGAGATTGATCGCCCGCGACGCTGCGGGATCGCGCTCGGCTGCTCCGCCCGGAAGAGCCGCGAGGTGCAGGACCGCGTCGATGCGCGGCGCCGTCAGCGCGGCGATGACCGCCGGGTCGGTGAGGTCGCCCGCAAGCGTCTCATGCCCGTCGAACCCCGCCACCTCCCGATCGGCGAGCAACAGCTCGACCTGCGGGTGATCGGCCGCAAGCTGGCGCACGACCGCCCGGCCGACGAACCCCGCCGCGCCGGTGATCGCGAGCAACATTACCGCTTGAGCTCAGGCGCGAACTCGCCGTCGATCAGGATGAAGGCGATCCGGCAATTGGCGTCCGAGCGGTTCGACCAGCCATGGTTGGTGCCACGCTGGATCACGATGTCGCCGGCGCGCACGGTCACCTCGCCCTCGTCCATGATCAGGACCAGCTCGCCCTCCAGCACGATGCCGTAATCGATCGTCTCGGTGCGGTGCATCAGCGCATGGCGGCTACCCTCGCCAGAATGCGCCGACGCGTCGCCAGCGCCGACCTCGGCAAAATGCGCCTGTGCCTCTTCGGGCGACATGGTGCGGATCTCGTCATTCTCGGGCGGGATGTCGAGCACGCGGATGCGGGTGCCACCCTTGGGAGGGGCGAGCTTGATGCCCTCCTCATGCGGCTCGCCCGATGCGGCGTCGAGCAGCGCCGGGGTTTGTTGCGTGTTCCAGACTTCGTGGAACATCGGCCCCGACGGCCCGCCGATCTGCTGCACGCGCGGTGCGGCGCCATCCTCCTGGATGATCGCGCGACCGCTCGCGTCATGGCCGGTGACAACGCGGCGAACGGGCTTGGTCATAGTCATGCTCCTTGAGTGACAGGGCTACGGCGCAACAGCGCGACACCCGCGCCGATCGCTGCCGCAGCGGCATAGAAGAGGAAGACGCCCGACAGGCCGCCGAGCACGCCCGACAGCGCAACCGCGACGATCGGTGCGACGAACTGCGCGAGGAAGAACGACCCGGTCCACACGCCCGTCCCGCGCCCGCGCGTCTCAGGCGGAAGGCGACGCAGCACCCAGGCGAGCATCGTCGGGAGCATCAGCCCATTGCCGACCGAGATCACCACGGCGCACGCCGCAGTCAGCGCAAAGCTTGTCGACAGCGCGATCCCGACATAGCCGAGCGCAACCAGCGGCAGGCCGATCGACAGCAAGGTCTCGCCCGACCAGCCCTTGAGCCGCCCGAACAGCATCGATCCGGCCATCACGCCAAGGTTCGCCGCCGCACCCGCCAGCCCGATCGTGGCGGGCGAAGTAACCCCCGTCGCCTCGATCACCGGCCCCAGCTGGACGATCAGCGTGTAGAACAGCATCCCGATGCCAAAGGTGATCGCGACCAGCATCGCGATGCCCTGCGCCTTGCCTGCAGCTGCGGGTGCAGCCGCGGCCGTCTTGGCCGGTTCAAACAGGATCATCGCCGCGGCCAGCGCCACCGGCAACGCCAGCAGATACAGCCAGAACGGCCCGCGCGAGCCCAGTGCCTCGCCCAGCGCGCCGCCCGCCGCGATCAGCACGATCGCGCTGACGCTCGCGGTGGCGATCTGGATCGACACCCAGCGTTCGCGCCGCTCGCCGGTGAAGTAATCGCCGACCAGTGCGGTTGCGACAGTCATGATGATCGCCTCGGTCACCCCCAGCGCGACGCGCGCGGCGAGGATCATGCGCAGATCGTGAAGCAGCAACGGTAGCAGCCCGAACCCGGCATAGCCGACCAGTGCCGCGATCAGCAGCCGCTTGCGCCCAACCTTGTCCGACAGCCAGCCGGCGAGCGGAGAAAACAGCGCGACGCATAAGGCGGGAATCGTCAGCGCCATCGGCACCAGCACCGCCGCGCCCGGCACATCGGCAAATTCGCGCAACAACAGCGGCAACACCGGCACCAGCGCGATGATCGCCATGGTCGGCATCACCGCGGTGAGCATCAGGATCACGCCATGGCGGGTCGTCGCTTGCTGGGTCATGCTGCTATCCTGCGTCAAATCGGTTGCGCGACGACTTCGAACATCTCGTGCGTCGCCTTGGCGTTATCGACCGGCGGCCCCTTGCCGATCTGCCCCATGCAGATCGCAAGGCTCGAGCGCACGATATAGGCGCAGCGATCGAACCGGCGGTTGCGATAGCTGCTCAGCGCGGTCTCGACATCGTCGTGCCGCGCCAGTTCGTCGGCCAGCACCAGGCTGTCCTCGATCGCCATGCCCGCGCCCTGGCCCAGATGCGGTGTGGTCGCGTGCACCGCATCGCCGAGCAGCGCGATGCGCCCGCGATGCCACTCACCCTCGACCATCATTCCTTCGAGCGGACGATAGACGACGCCGGCGTCATCGGTGACCAGCTCCGACAGCTCGCGGATGTACGGCGCGCAATGCGCCATCTTTGACCGCATCAACGCCGCAAGACCTTCGCGCGGATAGCGCGGATTGTCCGGCTCAGGCGTGGTCACATAGATGTACATCAGGTCTTCGGAGATCGGCACCAGCCCCACCCCGGTCGGCCCGTTATACGCCTGAAGCGCATCCAGATCGGCCGGGCGCGGCAGATTGTAGCGCCACACCGCTTGCCCCGTGAATTGCGGCCCGCCAACGTCCGGGAACAGCATCGCGCGCGTCTGCGAGTAAACACCGTCCGCACCGATCACGAGATCGAACCGCGCGCTCTCGCCATTGGACAGCGTGACATCGACGCCGTCGCCATCGTCGTTCAGTTCGGTCGCAGTCACGCCCAGCAGCACCTTCGCGCCGCTGGCGATCGTACTGTCGCCCAGGATCTTGTGCAGCGCCGGGCGGCCGATTCCCATATTCGCGGGATAACCATCGACCAGTCGCGGGGTCGGCACGCGCGCGACCTTGACGCCGGTGGGCGTGAAAATCTCGACCGCGTCGAACCCGACGCCCGACGCCACATATTCGTCGATCAGCCCCAGCTGCGACATCGCGCGGATCACGTTCGATTGCTGGATGATGCCGACGCCATAGACTGACCAGTCGGGATCGCGCTCGATCACCGTGACGTCAAAGCCCTTGGCGCGCAGCGCGATGGCGGCGGTCAGGCCGCCAATGCCGCCGCCGATGACGAGAATAGTGCCGGATTTCATGTTCAGTCTCTCAGAAACGGTCGAGGTCGTTGGCGAGGGTGATCGGCCCGGCAAAGCGCGCGCGGACCTCTGCGATATAGCCCTGGGTGCGGACGGGGTCGGGGGTGCCGCCCGCGAAGTGGGTGATGACCACTGCCTTCACCCCGGCGCGCGCGGCGAGATCGCCGACCGCTTCCGGCGTCAGGTGATGAGTGGACAGATGCTGCTCCAGCTTCTGCTTGGCCGGGGCCGGCATATTCGGCGAATTGCGCGCGACCGTCGCCATCGTCGCGGTCATGTCGATCATCTCGCTGACCAACAGGTCCGCGCCTTTGGCGAGCTTCTCTACCGCCGCGCTCGGCCCGGTGTCGCCGGTATAGACGATCGACCGGCCGGGCAGGTCGAAGCGCAACGACAGCGACTTGTAATTGCGATCCTCGACGCTGCCGGGTGCGAAGTCGTAATGGCTGTTCTGCGCCGCGGTGACGGTCATGCCGTCGACCGCGACCTTGTCGCCATCGTCCAGCTCGATCACCGTGACGGTATCGGCGGGCGGCGCCCAGGGCTGGCCCGGAATGCCATAGCCGACGCGTGCCGCAGGCTGCATCGACGCGACCATGCCCGCGACCAGCTCACGGGTTCCGGGCGGGCCATAGACGGTCAGCTTCTCGGCGACATTGGTCTGGTTGCGCAGCCCCAGCACCGCCGACAGGCCGCCGGTATGATCGGTGTGGAGGTGGCTCAGAAACACGGCGCGCACGCGGGGCAGCTGATAGCCTGCCCTGGTCAGCTGCTGGACCGCGCCGTCCCCGGCATCAATCAGATAGACACGCCCGCCATGCACCAGTGCATTGGCGGGCTGGGACCGGTCGCGGCTCGCCACCGGCCCGCCCATCGTACCGAGTGTGATGAACGCATCGCCCTGGGGCGACGCTTGCTGCGCGGTAGCGGGCGATGCCGCGAGTGCCGCCGCAACCGCCAGCCCCAGAAGCGACGCGCGCATCAGAAGTCGAACCCGACGCGGACGCCATAGGTGCGCGGCGGGCGCAGCGTGCCGACCGGGAAGTCGAGGATCGGGCGCGTACCCGCACGGGCCAGCACGACCTCATCGGTCAAATTGTTGACGAAGCCGGTGACGCTCCACCCCTGCTGGCTGCGCAGCGTGACGAACGCATCGGCCATCACGAACCCGTCCTGCTTCTCCTCAGGGCGGTAGTTCGAGTTCATGAACCGGCTGCTCTCGATATTGGCCCGCGCACCCGCGATGAAATCGAGGTCGCCGGTCAGCTCGAACGTCCGCTCATAACCGACATTGATCGCCCACTCAGGCGAGTTGACCGTCGGCTTGCCCGAACAATCGATGTCGTAGAAGCGCGCGTTGTTGACCCCTGGATTAGCCGCGCGGCTGCCCAGCGTGCGGCAGCCAGTCGTGACCGGCGCCCCGGTCGGCGAGAAGTTCGCCGTGACCAGGCTGTCATACTCGCCCTTCAGATACTGGACGTTGAGGTTGAACAGGTCGTTGCGGCTAGGGGCGAAGCGCGCCTCGAACTCGGCACCATAGATGTGCGACTTGCCCGCATTAACGGTGATCGAGCCCTGCGCGAACAGCCCGTTGCCGGTCGGCACGCCACCGACGAACGTGATCTGCTGGTCCTTATAATCCCAGTAAAACGCCTCGAAATTCAGCTGCAGCTTGTTGTCGAAGAAGCGGTTCTTCGCCCCGACAGTATAGGCGGTCAGCGATTCCGGCTCGAACGTGTTGTTTGGCGGCTGGGCAACGAAGAAGCCACCCGATTTGAAGCCGGTCGCGACATTGGCATAGACCAAAGACGCCGGACCCGCGTCGAACTCGACGCCCGCCTTCCAGGTGAACTTCTCGAAGCTCAGGCTACCCGTGAACGGCGCGCTCAGCGGCGGATTGACCGGGCCGGGCAGGCCGCCTGCGGCGGTCGAGGTCAGCTGCTTCTTGTCCTCACGCGTGTAACGACCGCCCGCGACGAGGCGCAGACTGTCGCTCAGGTCGAAGGTCAACTGGCCGAACGCCGCAACGCTCTCGGTGTTGAGCCGTGGCGAGAAGCGCGTGGTCGAGATATTGCCCTGGCGGAAGAAGTTCAGCGTTTCCTGATTCTCGCCGAAATAGAAGCCGCCGAGGACGTAGCGCAGCCGCCCGTCATCGTTCGACGCCAGCCGCACCTCGACCGAAGTCTGCTCAGCCAGATCGGTGATGTCGCCCGCAAAGCCCGGCAGATAGGTGCGGAAATTGACGTCCGACCGCCGCCAGGCGGGCAGCACGGTCAGCGTACCAAAGCCCAGATCGCCGACGACCGTCGCACTCACCCCGATAAACTCATTGTCGAGAAAGCCGTCGGTGCCAGCAAGCGCGACGCAGCCGCTGGTCACGAAGCCACCCGCACCACCGCAGAAGGGCGGGGCAAAGATCGTCGAGGCGAGCTGGCGGACAGCCGCCTGCGCGCGCGGATCGGAAACGCTGACGCGGTCCTCCAGCGCGGGAACGCTATAGCGCGCCTCGGGCAGCAACACCGCGCCCGAACCCTTGCCATGCTGGTTGTAGTAATCGGCGACCAGCGTCATCGACCAGCGATCCGACGGTTCGATCAGCAGCGACGCGCGCACCGCCTCGCCCTTGTCGTCGTCATAGCCGTCGGAGATATAGCCATCGCGATCGACGATCTGCCCAGCGACGCGCAGCGCGACCGTGTCACCGATCGGCACGTTCAGCGCGAGGAAGCCCTTCTTGCTGTCGTAATTGCCATATTCGAACAGCGCCTCGCCGCCGAACTTGCCGAGGATCGGCTTTTTGGGGAGGACGTTGATCGCGCCGCCAGTGGCGTTGCGGCCATACAGCGTACCCTGCGGCCCCTTGACCACCTCGACCCGCTCCAGGTCGTAGAACACACCGGCGGGTGCGGTCGGGCGGCCGACATAGACGCCGTTGAAGTTGAACGCGACCGCGTTCTCCGAGAACGAGTTCTGCGAATTGGTGCCGACGCCGCGCAGGAAGAAGCTGGTCGTGCCGCCGGTCGGCTGGACCACCAGCGAGGGGACGAGCTTGCCGAGATTGGCGGTTTCGGTGATGCCCGACTGGGCAAGGGCGTCGCCGGTGACGGCGGTCACGGCAACCGCAGCGCGCTGCAGCGACTCCGAACGACGCTGTGCGGTGATGACGATATCCTGGAGCCCTTCGGCTTCCTCGGTCGCGGCCGGCGCGGCGGGCGCGTCCTGCGCCAGCGCGACGGAAGCATGGGCGACGAGGATCGCGGTCCCCGCGAGAAGCAATTTTTTCATCAGACAACCCTCCCTGGACGCAGCCTCAGTGAGCGCGCCTCGAGCGAAGGAGTGACTAAATCCGAAGAATTATCATAACGAATTGTTTCTATGCATCCGCACAAATGAAATTGATGCATTGAGTGCGTGTCATGCGAAGTGTCTCAGCGAGACCCGCGCGCCAGATCGACAAACGCCTTGAACGCCGCCGATGGGTTCTTCCGCCCCGGATAATAAAGGCACAGCGGCGCGAGCGGCGGGGTCCAGTCGTCGAGCACGCGCACCAGCCGCCCGTCGGCGATATCGTCGCGCACATCGGCCTCCATGAAGAACCCGATGCCGACATCCGCCAGCACCGCCATCCGCGCAAGGCTCGCTTCGTCCAGCGTGATCGGCCCCGACACGTCCAGTTGCACCGGCACCCCCTGCTGCTCGAACCGCCAGCGATACAGCCCGCCATTGGGCAGCCGCACACGGATGCAGCGATGGTTGAGCAGATCGGGCGGAACCGCCGGTCGCCCCATCTCCTCGAAATAGCGCGGCGTCGCCACGACGACATGGCGGCGCGGCGGGCTGATCGGGATCGCGATCATGTCACTGGGGACCAGATCCGCGCTGCGCACGCCAAAGTCGAAACCATCGGCAACGATATCGACCAGCCGCCCTTCGGTCACCAGATCGATATGAACCTGGGGGTAGCGGCGCAGATAGGCGAGGATGAGCGGGGCCAAAACCTCCCGCGCGGCGGTCGCGAAGGCGTTGATGCGCAGGATGCCAGACGGGATCGTCTGCTGCGACCGCACCCCGTCCATCGCATCGCGAATGCTCCGCAGCGCCGGTGCCACCTGCTCGACGAACACCCGCCCTGCATCAGTCAGCGCCACGCTGCGCGTCGTACGGTTGAACAGCCGCACGCCAAGATGCCGCTCGATCTTGGCGATGCTGTTGCTGAGCGCCGTCGTCGACATGCCGAGGTCCAGCGCCGCCGCGCGGAACGACCCGCGCCGCGCAATCGCCAGCACCGCGTCCAGCCCGGCGAGCCCGGGGTCAGCCATTATCCCGTGATCTGAAACATCGCATCCCGCTTTATCCCGATTATCGGAACACAGGTCCATGGCTAAATTGCGGATCAGGACACGCAGACCACGGAGACCCGCATGACCATCGCCCTACCCCACCCCATCGCCGGCTATTTCCGCGCAGACCGCAGCGGCGACGCGACCGCGATTGCCGCGCACTTCACCGACGACGCGACCGTTCGCGATGAAGGCCATCGCCACACCGGCAGCGAAGCGATCCGGGCGTGGAAGGCCCAGGCGTCAGGCCAGTACAGCTACACCGTCGATCCCTATGCGGTCGCCGACGATGGCGATCGCACGGTCGTGACCGCGCATGTCTCGGGCAACTTCCCCGGCAGCCCGGTCGATCTGTTCCACCGCTTCACGCTGGCCGGCGACCGCATCGCCGCGCTGGAGATCACCCCATGACCGCGTTCCTCACGCTTGCGGGCAAGCGCGCGCTGATCACCTCGGGCACGCGCGGAGCCGGCGCGGCGACGGTCGCGCTGTTCCGGGAACTCGGGGCACAGGTCCTCACCACCGCCCGGTCCAAACCCGCCGACCTGCCCGACGCGCTGTTCGTCGCGGCCGACCTGACGACCGCGACTGGCGCGACGACCGTGGCAGACGCGGTCCGCGCGCGGCTCGGCGGCGTCGACATTATCGTGCACATGCTGGGCGGCTCATCCGCCCCCGCCGGTGGCTTCGCCGCGCTCAACGATGCGGTGTGGAGCGATGAGCTGAACCTCAACCTGATGCCCGCCGTCCGGCTCGATCGGTTGCTGCTCCCCGACGTGGTCGCGCGCGGCAGCGGGGTCGTCGTTCATGTCACCTCGATCCAGCGACAGCTCCCGCTGCCCGAAGCGACCACCGCCTATGCCGCCGCCAAGGCAGCGCTCTCGACCTACAGCAAGAGCCTGTCCAAGGAGGTGTCCCCCCACGGCGTCCGCGTCGTTCGCGTCTCGCCCGGCTGGATCGAGACCGAAGCGGCGGTTGATCTGGCGCGGCGGATCGGGGCCGAAAGCGGCGCGGATATCGAAGAAGGCAAGCGCGCGATCATGGCCTCGCTGGGCGGTATCCCCATCGGGCGCCCATCCACTCCAGCGGAGGTCGCCAGCCTGATCGCATTCCTCGCATCCGACCGCGCGGGCAGCATCACCGGCACCGAAATCGTAATCGACGGGGGGACGGTGCCAACCGCCTGAAGACGTGTCGCGTCCGGATACCCGGCTCAAGTGGCGACACATCAAAGTGAATGGCTGGGGCGGAAGGATTCGAACCTTCGGTACACGGCATCAAAAGCCGTTGCCTTACCGCTTGGCTACGCCCCAGCATGGTCGGAGCGACGCCCTTAAAGCGCCGCGCCCCGCATGAAAAGAGGGTTTAACCGAACCGATGCACCCAGTCATGCGGGTCGGGGGCTTCGCCGCGCTGGATCGCGGTCAGGCGCGCCTTGAGCGCTTCGGTCACCTGCCCCGGCCCGCCGCTGCCAATGGTGAAGCCGCCGTCGCGGCTCTTCACCTGACCGACCGGGGTGACCACCGCCGCAGTACCGCAGGCGAAGGTTTCGACGAGCTTGCCGCTGTTCGCATCGGCTTCCCACTGGTCGATCGCATAGGGCTCTTCACGCACCGTGATTCCCTGTTCACGGGCCAGCGCGATGATCGATTCCCGCGTGATGCCGGGCAGGATCGTACCGCCCAGCGGCGGGGTAACGATGCTGCCATCGTCGAACACGAAGAACAGGTTCATGCCACCCAGTTCCTCGACCCAGCGGCGCTCGGCCGCGTCGAGGAACACGACCTGATCGCATCCTTCCTTGATCGCCTCGGCCTGCGCGACCAGGCTCGCGGCATAATTGCCGCCGCATTTGGCCGCACCCGTCCCGCCGGGCGCCGCGCGGGTATAATGGTCGGACACCCAGATCGTGACCGCCTTCGCTCCGCTCTTGAAATAGGCGCCGGCGGGCGAGGCGATGACGAGGTAGAGATATTCGCTGGCCGGCTTCACGCCCAGGAACACCTCGCTCGCGAACATGAACGGGCGCAGATACAGCGATCCGCCTTCAAGCTCAGGAATCCAGTCCGCGTCCGCCTTCACCAGCGCTTCGATCGAACCGATGAACAGACCGTCGGGCAGCTCGGGCATCGCCATGCGCCGCGCCGACTCGCGGAAGCGCCGGGCATTTTCCTCCGGCCGGAACAGCGCCGTCCCACCGTCGCCGAGGCGATAGGCCTTGAGCCCCTCAAAAATCTCCTGCGCATAATGCAGCACCGCGGTCGCCGGATCGAGCATCAGCGGCCCGCGCGCGGTGATCTTGGCGTCGTGCCAGCCCTTCGCATCCGACCAGCGGATCATCGCCATATGATCGGTGAACAGCTTGCCGAAACCGGGGTCGGCGAGCATGCGGGTGCGCTCGTTCGCATCGATGGGAGCCGGGTTGGCTTCAACGTGAAACGTCAGGCTGCTCACATCATTCTCCTGAATCGGCGGTTGCGCACGACTAAGGCGGATGGCAAAACAGGTCAACATGGCTGTCCCAACTGCGTCCCCGCTATTCCTGCGCGAAGCCGAGATCCGGCGTGGCGTCGAGATGCTCTATTTCGGCTACAGTCACCTCACGCGTTCGATCGATGAGGGGCTGGCGGCGCAGGGCCTTGGCCGCGCGCATCACCGCTCGCTCTACTTCGTCGCGCGCCAGCCCGACATTACGGTGGGGGAACTGATCTCGCTGCTCGCGATCACCAAGCAGTCGCTGGGGCGGGTGCTGACCGACCTCACCGAACGCGGGCTGATCGAAACACGGCCGGGGCGCGAGGATCGGCGCCAGCGGCTGCTGCGGCTGACCCCGGAAGGGACAAGGCTGGAGGCGGAGCTGTTCGACGCGCTGCGCGAAAAAATGACCGCCGCCTATTCCTCAGCGGGACAGGCAGCGGTCGGGGGGTTCTGGGCCGTGCTCGAAGGCCTGATCCCGGCCGATGAACGCAAGCGCGTTTCGGACCTGGGCGGGAAATAAGCCCCTCCTAAAGGAGAGGGGCCAAGAAGCTCAGGCCACCTTGAAGCCTTCGCGGTTCATTGCCCGCGTCAGCAGCGCGTTCTTCTCGTCCGACAGGCTGGCGCGCAACTGCGGGAACAGCTGCTCTTCCTCGTCCCTCATATGCTCTTCCAGCTCGCCGCGCAGCGTGCGGATCGTCGCGAGGAAGCTCGCACTGCCGGCCGGCATATTGTCGAGCTCGTAGAGGTGCTGCTTCACATAGCCATGCTCGCTGTTGAGCTCGTCTGCATCTGCGATCTTCCCGGCTTCGCGCAGCGCGGGATAGATCACATTCTCTTCCTCGATCGCGTGCTTAGCCAGCGCGTGCTTGAGCTGGGTCAGCATCAGCTTGCGCCGCGCGACCGCGCTATCGTCGGTCGCCTCGATCGCGTCGAGCAGCTTGAGCACCGCTTTATGCTCGGCGATCAGGCCATCCATCCAGTCGCCCGCCATCGCCGTCGGCGACTGTACCGCGACCTTGCGGCCGAGCATCGCCAACACACCCAGCGCGGCACCGGCCGCCGTAGCGCCGGCGATCGCGCCAAAGCTCCCGCCCCAGCCGCCTTCTTCCTTGAACCGGCCCTTGCTGTCGCGAGTCTGGTTATCTGCGCGGGTCTCGTTCTGAGTCTTCGTCGCCATCGTCGCCTCCATGAATTGATCTATGGCGCAACAACGTTTTCAGCGGGTTGGACGTTCCGCTCAGCGGCATCTCGTGGTTGACCCCGGCCGCTCCACCGGTACGTTCGGCGCTCGCAACCTTTGGGGGGATTGAATGGCGTATTGGCAGGGTTTGGTGACGGGCGCAGCGGTGACCATCGCGGCAGTGACGTTGATTGCGGCCGCTAAACCGCAAAAGTTCGGGACGATCGATGTCGAACGGATCAATGTCCGCGAACCCGACGGCACGCTGCGGCTGGTGATCGCCAGCAAGGGCCGCTTCCCCGGCGCCTTCTACAAGGGTGACGAAATCGCCCGCCCCGACCGCGCCTTTGCCGCCGGCATGTTGTTCATGAACGACGAAGGGACCGAAAATGGCGGCCTGATCTGGGCCGGCAAGAAGGACGGCGACAAGGTCAATGGCGGCGCCAGCCTCACCTTCGACCGCTATGAGAACGACCAGACGCTTCAGCTGCTCCAGACCGACAATGGTAGCCGCGACAGCGCCGCGCTGATCATCTCCGATCGCGGTGCCGAGAGCATGTTCACCAAGGCCGATGGCAAGGCCGCTATCCGCCCCGATGCGTCGAAGGGTGCGGGCCGCCTGTTCGTCGGCAAGTCGCGCGACAAGGCATCGGTGGTGATGCTGCAGGACGCGAGCGGCAAGCCCCGCCTGATGCTCAAGGTCGCGCCAGACGGCGGCGCGGCGATCGACTTCCTCGACGACAAGGGCAAGGTGGTGAAGACGATCGGGCCGGAAGGGTGACGGGGCGAGGGCGCGTCGGCAGCGGCGCGCCCGCTAACCCCAAAACGTCACCCCGGGCTTGACCCGGGGCGGGGCTTTCTTGGCTTGTTGCGGTATTAGCCCAACTCCGGGTCAAGCCGGGGGGACGAAAAACACTTGGCTGAGTTACGCCTCGCCCTGCGTCTCGATCAGCGCAGCCGCAATCGCTTCCTTCGGCGACTTGCCGCCCCACAGGACGAACTGGAACACCGGGTAGAAGCGTTCGCATTCGTCGATCGCGCTTTCGACCAGCAATTCGGTGTGCTGCAGCGTGATTGATGCGCCGTCGTCGCCGGGGATCATCGCGGCGTGGCGATAGAGCAGGATGCCGCTCGACGACCACAGCTCGAAATGGCCGACCCACAGCTGTTCGTTGACGAGCCCGATCGTCTCATAGATCGCGCCACGACGCTCGTCCGAAATACGCACGTCCGGGAACGCCAGAAACTGGAGCACGCCATCATCCTCGCGCCAGATCGCGCGCAGCTCATACTCGGTCCAGCTGCCCTTTACCTTGGCAACGACCTCGTCCTCTTCGCGCGTATGGCTCCAGCCATGCGCCGCGAAGTAGCTTTCCAGCATGTCGATCGGCGCGGCGTCATCGTCGCGCTCATATTCGCTCTCATCGAGCATTCCGGTCGTCCTCCGCCCGGCCCTTGCCTGGCGCAGTTGGTGCCAATCCTCGCCGCGCCGCACAAGCAGCTTAGCGTAACCATGGCGGAAATAGATGTGGAAAAGGCTGGGCTCAGACGCCCGGCGCGGCCTTTTTCGGCTTTGCGGGCTTCGCAGCTGCGGGAGCATCGCCCAACTTCGCCTCAAGCGCCTCGATCCGCGCACGCAGCGCGTCATTCTCGTCACAGGCAGCAACCGCCATCGCCTTCACCGCATCGAACTCGTCGCGCGCGACGAAATCCATGCCGCCGACGAACGTCTTGAACCGCTCACGCGCAGCGGACTCGCCCTCACGCGCCATGCCGGCCATCGTGCCGGCCGCGCCGTTCACGAACTTCACGAAATCGTCGAAAATGCGGTTGTCGCTCTGCATGTCTTGTTCCTTCGCGGCCTCACCGCATCCGTTTCAGCATCGCTGAAGCCAATTCAGATACTCATTTGGGGCGCGGACTGCGCCGGGACAAGAGTTTCCGCGTTCGGATTGAGCTGGTGGATCTGGAAACACAGCCACCCGGCAAAGCACAGCCAGCCCAGATAGGGCAGCATCAGGATCGCCGCGCCGGTGCGGATGCGCCCGAACAGGATCGTCGTCGCCAGCGCCAACACCAGGATCACGCCGATCAGCACGAACGCCCAGAATGGCTGGTGCATGCCAAAGAACAGCGGCGACCAGGCCAGGTTCGCGCCCATCTGCACCGCGAACAGCACCAAGGCCGGGCCGCGCAGCTTCGATCCGCGCGCGTTGATGATCATCGCCAGCGCCAGGCCCATGAGGACGTAGATGATGGTCCAGGCGACCGGAAACGCCCAGTCAGGCGGCGTCTGCGGCGGCTTTTCGAGCATCTGGTACCAGAGGTTTTCAGCCCCGGTCGGCGCGATCCGCGCCGAGGTGAAGCCGAGCAGCAGGATGAACGGAACCGTCACCACCGCCCAGCGCAGAAACGCCAGCCGCAGCTGTCCCTTGGACGCAATCTCCATTCCCCGCTCCCAGTCTCTATGACCCAACCTATTCGGCGGGTTGCGGCGATGCCATCGCCGCATCAAGCTCCCGGCTCACGGCTTGCGGTGAACCAGTCCACTTGGCAAGTCTGCTATACAGGATCGGGATCAGGAACAAGGTGATGAGCGTCGCCAGCATCACGCCGAACACGATCACCACGCCGATCGCCGACCGCGCGCCAGCACCTGCCCCGCTCGCGATCATCAGCGGCACCGCACCTGCCGCCGTCGCGATCGACGTCATCAGGATCGCGCGCAGGCGGCGCGCAGAGGCAATGCGGATCGCCTCGGCAATGCTCTTGCCCTCGTCGCGGAGCTGGTTGGCGAATTCGACGATCAGGATGCCGTTCTTGGCCGCCAATCCGACCAGCATGACGATACCGATCTGACTGTACAAGTTGAGTGTCTTGCCGAAGAAGAACAGCCCGAGCATGCCCCCGGCGACCGCCAACGGCACGGTCATGATGATCACGCCCGGATGCACGAAGCTCTCGAACTGCGCCGCGAGCAGCAGGTAGATGATCAGGATCGTCAGTCCGAACACCAGCAGGATCGACCCGCCGGTCTCGACAAACGCCTGGCTCTCACCGCGATAACCGACCGCCAGCACTTCGGGCGACTGCGCCGCCTGCTCCTGAAGGAAGGTCAGCGCCTGCCCAAGCGAATAGCCCGGCGCGACGCCGCCCGACAATGTGATCGCGCGCAGCTTGTTATAGCGGCCCAGATCGCGCGGTCCCGACACTTCGCGCGTGGTGACGAGGTTGGACAGCGGCACCAGCGACCCGTCGCGTGCGCGCACCTGAATCTGCGCCAGATTGGCGAGGGACGAGCGCCCCGCTTCGTCCGCCTGCACGATCACGCGATATTCCTCGCCCCGATCGAGATAGGTCGAGACGCGGCGCGAACCGAGCAGCGTTTGGAGCGCCTGGCTGACGTCGTTGACCGATACGCCAAGATCGCCGGCGCGCGTCGTATCGACCTCAATCCGCATCTGCGGCTTGGTTTCCTTGTAATCGGAATCGAGGTTGATGATGCCGGGATTCTGCGCCGCCGCCGCTATGATGCGATTGCGCGCGGCGACCAGCCCCTCATAGGTATTGCCCGCCAGCACGAAGTTGATCGGCTGCCCACGCCCACGCCCCAGCGCCGAGCGCACCTGCGCATTGCCGCGCACCGCCGGTTCGTTGGCGAGGATGCCGTTGATCTGCTGCGCAACCTGCGCGGTGGAGGTGTCGCGCTCTTCCCAGGTCTTGAGGAAGATGATGAAGGCACCGCTGTTGAAATCGTCACTCGCGCCAAAGCCGCCCGGGGTGCGCGTGATGATCGTGCGCACCGCGCCCTGATCGAGCAGCGGCAGCAGCTTCTCCTGCGTGCCGAGCATATAGCGGTCCATCTGGTCAAAGCTGGTGCCCTCAGGCGCGCTGATCTGGACCTGTGCGACGCCCTGATCCTCGGGCGGGACCAGTTCGGACTGGAGCGTCACGAACGCGCCGCCCGCAGCGAACAGGAATGCCAGCACAACGATCAGCGGAATGACCGGCTTGTCGATCGCACGCGAAAGGCGGCGCGCGTAGAAATCCTCAAGCTTCTGGAACTGCCGGTCGACCCAACCGGTAAAGCGCCCGCGCTGTTCCTGGCGCAGCATCTTTGAGCACAGCATCGGCGTCAGGCTGAGCGCGAGGAAGCCCGAAAAGGCGATCGCACCGATCATCGCCACCGCCAGTTCGCGGAACAACAGCCCGGTCTGGCCGGACAGAAAACAGATCGGCACGAACACCGCGCAGACAACCAGCGTGGTCGAGATCACCGCAAAGCCGACCTGCCGCGTCCCCGTGAACGCCGCGACCAGCGGGGTCTCCCCCTCCTCGATTCGGTGGTAGACATTTTCGAGCACGACGATCGCGTCATCGACGACGAGGCCGATGGCGAGCACCAGCGCAAGCAATGTCAGCAGATTGATCGAAAAGCCGAACAGCCACAGCACCGCACAGGCCCCGAGCAGGCAGATCGGCACCGTCACCGCCGGGATCAGCGTCGCGCGCCACGAGCCCAAAAACAGGAAGATCACCAGCACCACCAGCACCGCCGCCTCGGCCAGCGTCTGCCACACCTTCTCGATCGCACGGCCGATGAACAGCGAATCGTCCGATCCAACGGTGATCGTCATCCCCTCGGGCAGATCCGCCTTGAGCGCTTCTGCGGTCGCCTTGGCGGTCTCGGCGACCTCCAGCGTGTTCGCGCCCGACTGCCGTACAATGCCGAGCCCAACCGCCTGTTGGCCGTTCATGCGAAAGGCGTTGTACGGGTTCTCCGCCGACTGCTCGACCCGTGCGACGTCACCCAGCCGGACGAGATACCCGTCGGTGCCGCGCCCGACGACAAGGTTCGAAAAGTCGCCCGCCGTCGCGAACGGCCGGTCGACGCGCAAGGTGCGGTTCTGCTGCTGCGATTCCAGACGGCCGGCGGGCAGCTCGACATTCTGGGTCCGCAGCGCTGTCTCCACATTCGCCGGGGTCAGCGAATAGGCGGCGAGCCGCGTCGCATCCAGCCACACGCGCATCGACGGGCGCGCATCGCCCGCAACGAACACCCGCGCAACGCCGTCGATAGTGCTGAACCGGTCGACCAGCGTGCGGTCGACATAGTCGGACAGCTGCAACCGCGACCAGCCGGGGCGCGAAATGACGAGGAACAGGATCGGCGAGCTATCCGCATCAACCTTGCGCACCTCAGGCGCAATCGCCTCTTCGGGCAGGTCCTCGGCGACGCTGCCGATGCGGTCGCGCACGTCGTTTGCGGCGGAATCGATGTCGCGGCCGGGGCGGAACTCGATCGACACGTCCGACACGCCATCGCGCGAGCGCGAGGTGATCGTTTCGATCCCCTCGATCCCCGACAACGCCTCTTCGATCGGCTGGGTGATCCGCGCCTCGATCACGCTGGCGGCGGCACCGGTGTAAGCAGTCTCGACCGACACCACCGGCGGGTCGGTGTCGGGATATTCGCGCACCGACAGGGACAGAAAACCGACGACGCCGATGATCGTCAGCAGCATCGCCAGCACTGCGGCAAAGACGGGCCGCCGGACCGAAAGGTCGGAAATCTGCATCAGTTACCCTTGGCCTGGCCCGCCGCCTTGGGCGCTGCATTGCCGGCGCCCGCCGTGCGGACCTGCTGCCCCTCGGCGATCTTGACCACGCCTTCGGTGACGACGCGCTGGCCGGGTTTCAGGCCCTGCGTCACTTCGACCAGCCCGTTCTGGCGCAGGCCGATGCGGATCGGCACGCGCTTCGCCTTGCCGTTCTCGATGACGAAGACGAAGCTCTGCTCGCCCTCGCCCACCACTGCCAGTTCGGGAACCGCAGCGGCGGTGCGCGCCTGCGCCTCGATCGCGACAGTCAGCAGCATGCCGGGCTTGAGCTTACGGTCGCCATTGGCGAGCACCGCGCGCACCGTGGCGGCGCGCGTCTGCGGGTTCAGCACCGGGTCGATCGTGGCAATGGTGCCGCGGAACGGCTGGTCGGGGTAGGCCGCGGCGGTCGCGACAATGGCTTGCCCCGGGCGGATTTGCCCGAGCAGCGTTTCCGGCACGGTGAAGTCGAGCTTGATCCGGCTCACATCGCTGACCGTTGCGATCTCGGTCCCCGCGCTCACCACTGCACCGGCGGAGATATTGCGTAACGACACCCAGCCGCCGAACGGCGCACGCACCACCCGGTCCCCGATCGCCGCGCGCGCTTCTGCGGCCTGCGCATTTGCCTGCCCGGCCAACGCGGTCTGCGCATCGACGGCGCTGCGCGTCGCAAAGCCACGGTTCTTGAGTTCTTCGAGCCGGTTGAGCTGCTGCTGCGCCTCGCGCGACCGCGCCTGAGCCTGCGCCAATTGCGCATTTTGCTGCCCGGCCTCGAGCACCGCGATCACCTGACCCCGGCTGACGAACGCGCCGTCATCGAAATTCAGGCGCACGATGCGCTGCGTCACCGGTGCGGTCAGCGTCACCTGTTCATTGGCGCGCGCGGTGCCGACGGCATCGATCCGCTCGACAAAGCGCGCCGACTGAACCGCGCCCAGCGTGACCAGAGGCGCCTCGCGGCCCTTTTTCTGCGCGGCGTCGCCGCCGCCGCACGATGCCAGGACCGCAGCCGAAGCCGCCAAAACAAGAATCATTCGCATGGAAAAGCGCGCTACACCAACCGGGGGGAACATCAACTATTCCAACCAACTTGTCGCAAAAGTGTGTCAGGATTTGTTGCGCCCGCGAAGAAACGCTGCGTTTCCAATCATCGACGTGATCAACCAGCCGGCCTGATCCCGGCCGCGTCGCGGATACAAGCAGACAGGGCCGGCGCAACGCCGGCCCTGCCCAGGTCCCGATCGGCGCGGTAATGAAACGTCAGAGCGGGATCACGCTGACCGACTTGCCCACGCTCTTGCGGACCTCGTCCAGATCCTCGAAATCGCGCTTGGCGGCAACGACCGCGACCATCGAGCTCGGGCTCTGCATGATCTTGCCGAGCAACGTCTTGAGGAGCGCGGGATTCTCCAGATAGGGATTGATCGCATTGGCAAACGCGAACGCCGCGCGCTTTTCCTCCGGGCTCTTGGCCTGCCCGACCAGGGTCTGCAGTTCGTCCGACCAGTCGATCTTCTCGAATTCGTCCTTCATCTTTCCCTCCTTGGTTGATCTCACATGGGCTCCAGTTCGAACCGCGCCATCTGGCGGACCACGCGGCCTGGGCATTGCAGCGTCGGCAAATCGGGCTGGGCGGCGGCCAGATCGGACGGATCGACAATCTCCAGATCCTGCCCGAACGGCGGAAGGTCGGCGCGCGGTTCGTCCTGCGAGACGAACACGTCATGTTCGGACCGGCAGTAAATGTCGCTGTCGGCGACGAAGCGATAGGCGATTCCCGGTTCGATCAAATAGCTGACGCGCGGGTCGCAGACCAAGGTCGCGGCGGCAGCGCGACCGGCGGTCGCCGAGCCGGGGCGCAGGTCGACCGTCTCGATCCGAACCGCGCCGCCCTCATTGGTCAGCAGGCTGTACCATTTGCGTGTCCTGCGATGCACGAACATGGCGGGCGCGGGCGCGTCCGCCGGGTCCCGCGCGGCACGCAGGCGCAGGACGTCGGCAACGCCGGAGTCGGTGTTGGGCACCAGCGTCCACGACGCCTTTCCGGTGATCGCATAGCGCGACCGCATCGCCTGCACCCCCGGAATGCCGTCGACCGACGCCAGCACGGGTGCCAGGTCACGCCCCTCCTGATCCCAGGCCGTCTCCTGGAACATCACATATTGCTCTGCTCCCGCGATGCGCAGCTTGAAGCGGGTCGAATAAGCTTTGGGCTCTCCCAGCACCGCCTGTGACAACCGGGTCATATATTGGTGGAGACTGTCGGGCAGGCGATGCGGATTCACCTCGACCACCGGCGGTTCGGCAGCGTCGCGCAGCACCGAAACGAGGTCGTTGTTGACGTTCCAATGCGGATTATTCTCCGCCGAATACCACAGCGGCTCGTCACGGGTGACGATTCCGGCCAGCCCCTCAAAGGTGTGGGCGATCCCGCGCTCGATCACCAGCCGCCGGGCGGGGCTGGCGTGGAACCGGGCATGGATTCGCTTGTGCAGCGTCGGACTGCCGGCCCGGCAATCGATGAAATAACCGTCGATGATCCGGTCGGGTTCACCGAAAAAGGTCAGCCGGTCGTCCTGGCCGATATGGATGCCCGAGGTGGAATAGGCAAAGTCGGGGCCATGCGTGACGAAATCGGACACTAGCGGGCCTGGGCTTGACCCGATCTTGAGGTCGAACCAGTCGGGATGTTCGGTGAGCGGGGTCACCCGGTTCGCCGCGAAGTGCAGCCCGGCAATGCCCAGTTCGCACTCCAAAGTCGCGGGGTCGACAATGATCATGGCCGCTCTCCGGGCACGGCGTGGCGCAGAATGCGACGCGGACCCATCGGTCGCACGTCATCCGGCTCACTCGGTTTTCAAAGGGACGCCAGCAGGAGCCAACACGATCGGAACCGCCTGATCATGATCCTGCCCTCGCGGTCCCCCGCCGGTCAATCATACGACTGATCCATCGCGGAGGTGTCGAGGTCCGTTTCGGAGGAGCGGGTCAGTCCGCCGCAAAACCGAACGGCGAGACCCCCGCCTCGCGCTCGCTGACCAGCATTGCGCGCCCCGTCGGCGGCGCGCTGCGCTGCGGACATTCGCGCGTGCAGGCGCGGCAGCCCAGACCCACCGGCACCGCCTCTCCCCCGAAATCGAGGCCCCGCGCAGCCGCCAGCCCCGTCGCCGCCTCCGCCGCCAGCCCCAGCGTCACGACGAAACGCGCGCGCACCGCCCCCGCCCAGCCGCCGGGCGGAGCTACGCAGCGCGAGCTGGTGAACCAGCGCGATCCGTCCTCGAGTTCGACCAGCTGAACGATCCGCTCATCCGGGCGGGCGAATGCGGCATAGGCGTCGAGCAGCGGGCAGGGCACGGAGGATTCGACCAAAGGCGAACCACTCGCCCCGGCAAAGCGCTTCGACACCTGCCCCGCCCGGTCAACGCGCAGCATGAAGAACGGCAGCCCGCGCGCGCCAACCCGCTGCAACGTGGTTAGCCGGTGCGCGACCTGCTCCGCGCTCGCCCCGAAACGGCGGCGCAGCAGTTCGAGGTCATATCCGGTCGCCTCGCACGCACGCAGGAAGCGGGCATAGGGCATCATCACCGCCGCAGCGAAATAACCGGCGAGGTGGCGGCGGTAGAGTCGCTCGGCGACGCGGTCGGGGAACCCGGCACCGCGCACCAACGCCTCGATCTCGGTCCGCGCCTCGCTCGCCAGTTGGCGGGCCAGCGCGAACACCCGGCTCGGCGGATCGAGCGCCTCGGACAATTGCAACTGGCGCGCATGCAGGTCGAGCCGCACGCGCAGCCCGGCAAGAACCTCGATCGGGAGGACTCGGATCGACAGCTGGTGTTTGACGCGCAGCCGCTCGGCCATCGCGCCGAACGGGTCGCTCGATGCGATGCGCAGCTCGTCGGCCAGCGTTTCGGCGGCAGCGTCGAGGTCGGCGAAGTGGTTGCGCCACCGCTCCACCTCGCGCCGCACCGCCGCACCCGGATCTTCCGCATCCCCGGATGCCACGGTGCCGCCCGCCCCGATCCGGTCATAGGCCCGCGCGAACGCCTCCACCCCTCCCGGCGCACCCGCCAGCCATTCGGTCAGTTCGCTGCGGTCAATCTCGATATCGGCGAACAGCGGGTCCGCCAGCCGCCGCCGCATCGCCTCCTCACCCCCGCCCGGCTCGCCCGCTGCCAGCGTGCGCGGGTCGAAGTCGAACACCTGCGCAAGGCTAAGCATCAGCGTTGCCGACAGCGGCCGCTGGTTGCGCTCGACCAGGTTGAGATAGCTGGCCGAAACGCCCAGCATCTCCGCCATCGCCGCCTGCGTCAGCCCCTGCCCGCGCCGCAGCCGCCGCACCGCATGCCCCGCGAACAATTTGCGCTCAGCCATGTCCTACAGCCCTTGTTCTTGCTATGTTCAATTCAATCGGAATGTGTCAATTATTTACATAACATCCATTCGCCTGTCATGCGCGAACTACACCGTGACCCCGCTGACAGCTGATCAAAATTGTCAGGATCGCCATTCGTGAGTCATACAGAATGCACGACAGTTTACAGGAGCAAGCCCATGAAGACCCCCGAACCCGCGACTGCCCGCCCGGTCTTCTCGACCGCCGACTTCGCCCTGCTCAAGGAAGCGGTGGCCGATTACACCCGCAAGATCGCCGACGATCCCCGCTCGGTCCAGTTCGCCAACCTCTATCACCGCCTCGGCCGCCTCGGCTGACGCGGCACCGCCTTCCTGGGGAGGAACGATGCCCGCCGGTTCGCTCCGGCGGGCATTTGCGTCCGCGATTTGCCCCTGCTAATCCCTCGATTCGAAAACAGGGTATGGAGCAGGATCGCCGGATATGAGCCTCGACGTCGAGACCTTTGACGCATTGATTGACACGGTACGTCGCTTCGTCGCCGAACGGCTGCGCCCGCTCGAGGCAGAAGTCGAAGAAGCCGACGCAATCCCGCCGCACATTGTTGAGGAGATGAAGGCGCTCGGCCTGTTCGGCCTGTCGATTGCGGAAGAATATGGCGGGCTGGGCCTGAGTATGGTCGAGGAATGCCGCGTCGCACTCGAACTCGGGCGCACCACCCCGGCCTTCCGCTCGACCTTCGGCACCAATGTCGGAATCGGCAGCCAGGGCCTGGTCATGGCCGGCACCCCTGAACAAAAGGCCGAATGGCTGCCGAAAATCGCCACCGGCGACATCGTCACCAGCTTCGCGCTGACCGAACCCGATGTCGGCAGCGACAGCGGCGCGGTAAAGGCCCGCGCGGTCCGGGATGGCGACGTCTATCGGCTCACCGGCACCAAACGCTACATCACCAATGCCGACAAGGCGTCGCTGTTCACCGTGATGGCCCGCACCGGCGACGAACCCGGCGCACGCGGCGTGTCCGCCTTCCTCGTCCCCCGCGACCTGCCCGGCGTCAGCATCGGGGAGCCCGAAAAGAAGATGGGGCAGAAGGGCGCGAAGGTCGCCGACGTGATCTTCGACGATGTCCGCGTCCCCGCCGCCAACCGCCTCGGCGCGGAGGGCGAGGGCTTCAAGATCGCGATGCGCGTGCTCGACCGTGGTCGGCTGCACATCAGCGCGGTCAGCGTCGGCGTCGCCGAGCGGCTGATCGCCGACTGCGTCGCCTATGCGACCGAGCGCAAACAGTTCGGCAAACCCATCGCCGAGCATCAACTGATCCAGGCGATGATCGCCGACAGCAAGACCGAATGCCTCGCCGCCCGCGCGCTGGTCCTCGAAACTGCCCGAGCCAAGGATGAGGGCAAGGACGTGGTGCTGGAGTCCGCCGCGGCGAAACTGTTCGCCACCGAAATGGTCGGCCGCGTCGCCGACCGCGCGGTGCAGATCTTCGGCGGTGCAGGCTATATCGCCGATTACGGGATCGAGCGGCTGTACCGCGACGTCCGCCTGTTCCGCATCTACGAAGGCACCAGCCAGATCCAGCAGCTGATCATCGCGCGTGAGACGTTGAAGCGCGGCGGGTAGCACTTCTCCCCTCCCGCTTGCGGGAGGGGTCGGGGGAGGGCCTGTCCCCCCGGGTTGACGACAGCAGCTAGTGGACAGGCCCTCCCCTAGCCCCTCCCGCAAGCGGGAGGGGAACAGATTGGGAGAGATAGGATGGACACCAGCAAATTCTTCGACCTGACCGGCAAGGTCGCCCTCGTCACCGGCGGCAGCCGCGGCATCGGCAAGATGATCGCCGAAGGCTTCATCGCTCAGGGCGCGAAAGTCTATATCTCCTCGCGCAAAGCCCCGGCGTGCGACGAAACCGCCGCCGAACTCGGCCCGAACTGTATTCCGCTCCCGATGGACGTCTCGACCGTCGAAGGCTGCAAGGCACTCGCCGCCGCGCTGGCCGAACGCGAGCCGCATCTTGACATCCTCGTCAACAATGCCGGCGCGGCATGGGGCGTCGAATTCGCGGAATTTCCCGAGGCCGGCTGGGACAAGGTGATGGACCTCAACGTCAAATCGCCCTTCTTCCTGACGCAGGCACTGCACGGCCTGCTCAAGGCGCGCGCCAGCCATGATGCGCCGTCCAAGGTGATCAACATCACCTCGATCGACGGGCTGCGGCTCAATCCGTGGGAAACCTATAGCTATCATGCGTCGAAGGCGGCGCTGATCTACCTGACAAAGCGCATGGCCGCGCGCCTGATCCGCGACGGCATCATCGTCACCAGCTTGGCGCCCGGCGCATTCGCCAGTGAGATGAACCGCGCCGCCCGCGACCATGGCGATGAAGTGGCCAAGCGCATCCCGATGCGCCGCGTCGGGACGCCCGAAGACATGGCCGGCGCCGCGATCTTCCTCGCCAGCCGCGCCTCGGATTACGTCGTCGGCGACACGCTGGTGGTCGACGGCGGGCTGGTCAACGCGTCACTGGGGGAGAGCATCGACGCTTAGTCTGCGGCCTCGTTCTGGCCAGCGATCTTGATCTCCCGCCCCAGCAAGGTGCGGACATAGATGCGCTGGACCAGCACGAACACGACGACGGTCAGCGGGGCTGCGAGCAGGACGCCAAGGAAGCCGAACAGCAGCCCCGCTGCAACCACGGCGAAGAGCAGGATGGCTGGCGGCACGTCGACCGCCTGTTTCTGGATCATCGGCTGCAGGAAATTGCCCTGAATCTGCTGGATGACCAGGAACAGCACAACCGTCCACAGCGCGGTCATCGGCGATACGGTGAAGGCCAGCAGCACCGCCGGCACCCCGGCGATGATCGGCCCGATCATCGGGATCACGTCGAGCAACCCGGCGATCAGGCCCAGCCCGCCGGACGCCGGCACGCCGAGCAGCGCAAGCCCGGCCCAGGTAAAGGCCGCGACGACCAGCGACGACACCGCCTGCCCGACCATCCAACCGCGCAGGCCGCGCGACGCATCGTCCAGCGCCGCCGCCATGGTCGGCTCGGCCCGGCTCGGCATCAGCAGCAGCAAGCCCCGCCGATACACTGCCGGATCGCTGGCAAGGAAGATCGCTGCGACGAACACCAGCACGAAATTCGCGATCCCGTTGGTGGCGGTGAGGACATAGCCCCCCGCCTGGCTGGCGAGGCGCGACACGTCGCTGCTCCCCTGCTCGACCATATTGCGCACCGACTCGCTCAGGCCGGCGCGCTCAAGGAAGGCGCGGACCTGTTCGATCGCTGGCGGGATGCTGTCCTGGATGGTGTCGAACTCCCCCGCGAGCTGCGATCCGAACAGCGTGAACGCGCCCCCGAACACGGCGAGGATCAGGACCACCGAAATCCCGAGCGCCGGACCGCGCCCCATGCCGGTCCAGCGGCTCACCGACTGCGTGATCACACCAAAAATCGCGGCGAGCACCAGCGCCGCAAAGATCAGCATGAGGAAGCCCGACAGTTCGAGCAGCATCCATGCAAAACCGACGATCACCAGAATCGTGACGGTGACCGTCGCGACCCGGCCGATTGTCGGGAAATCGCTCGCGGTCGTGTCCGTTGGGGTAGTCATGCGGTGATGTGCTCCAGGCAATGCGCGCGAGTGATGGGGCCAAGGCCCTGTGGCCATAGTCGTAACGCGCAACGCATTGCATCGCCAGCGGGTCCGTATCGCCCCCGTCACCAATCGCTGAATGTCTGCATCCACCCACTGCGCCGTTGACGCGGCGGGCGCGGACGGCTTTCAAGTGACAATGGCCTCTTCCCCATTCGCCCCGTCCCGCCGCAGCTTCATCGCTGGCACGCTCGCCCTTGCCGGCACCCCAGCTGTCGCTCTGCCCCGCGAACCCGATCGCCTGATCGCCGGCACCTATGCCAGCCGCGGTGGTCCGGGCGTGGTGCCGATGACCGCCACGGGTGAAGGCTGGACGGCGGGGACACCGTTCGCTGCGATCCGCAATGCGTCGTTCGGTGTGGCGTCGCGTGACGGTCGCGTGCGCTATCTGCTCGAGGAGCAACAGGAAGGCGCGCTCGGCATCTATGATCGGACACTGAAGCGGCTCGGCACCTTCTCTACGATGGGAGCGGATCCATGCCATGCCGCGCTCAGCCCGGATGGGGGCACGCTCGCCGTGGCGAATTATTCGAGCGGCAACGTCACGCTGTGGCGGCTGGACCGGAAGACCGGGCTGCCGATCGGCGAGGCGCAGAGCGTTGCGCATCGCGGCAGCGGACCGAACCAGCGCCGACAGACCGAACCGCATGCCCATTGGGTTGGGTTCAGTCGGGACGGGCGGATGCTCCATGCTGTCGATCTGGGTGCGGACGCAGTGTTCGCCCATCGCGTTGATCCTGCGTCAGGACGCGTCACGGGGACCGATGTGGCGTATCGTGCGGCGCCGGGATCGGGGCCGCGCCATCTCGCCTGGCACCCGCAGCTGCCGGTCGCCTACCTGTTGGCTGAGCTGACAAACACGGTCACGGTCCTGCGCGCAAATCCCGATGGCAGCTTTGCCGGAGGAGAGACGCTCTCCACCCTCCCCGCCGGCTTCGAAGGCCCGTCTTCGGGCGCGCACATCGCGGTCAACCGCGCAGGGACGCGGCTGTATCTTTCCAATCGCGGCCATGACAGTATCGCGGTATTCGCCATTGCACGCGACGGCGACCTGACCCTGGTGCAGCATGTCAGCTGCGGCGGGCATTGGCCGCGCCTGTTCCTGCTGCGCGAGGATCGCGGCGAGGTGCTCGTTGCCAACGAACGATCGGGCAATGTTGCGGTGCTGCGCGTTCAGGCCGACGGGCGCCTCGCCGAGCCGACACGCGGCCCGGCGATCCCCGGCGTCGTCTTCCTCTCCGAATAGGCGGGCCTAGCGGGCGATCCCTCCGGCGGCGAGCACCGCCAGCGTCACCAGATCGCCCGCGCTGCTCGTCATCGGGGCGACCTGAACCGGCTTTTCCATGCCGACCAGCATTGGCCCGATCATCGCATCGCCACCCAACTCGCGCAGTAGCTTGGCGGAGATATGCGCCGATTGCAGACCCGGCATGATCAGGATGTTGGCGGGACCGGACAGGCGCGCGAACGGGTAGTTGGCGAGCTGGCGCGGGTTGAGCGCGACGTCTGGCGCCATCTCGCCTTCATATTCGAAGCCGACTCCGCGCGCGTCGAGCACCTTCACCGCGTCGCGGATATTCTCGAGATACGCGCCCTTGGGATTGCCGAAGGTCGAATAGCTCAGGAACGCGACGCGCGGTTCATGGCCCATGCGGCGGGCGACCTGCGCGGTCTGTTCGGCAATGTCCGCCAGTTCCTCGGCGTTCGGCCGCTCATTCACCGTCGTGTCGGCGATGAACACGGTGTGGCTCTGGCCGACCATGATATGGACGCCGAACGCAGTCCGCCCCTCCGCCACATCGATCACGCGGCGGACTTCGCGCATCGTCTGCGCATAGGTGCGGGTGACGCCGGTAATCATCACATCGCCCTCGCCCAGCTGGAGCAGCAGCGAGCCGAAGATATTGCGATCCTGGTTCACCATCCGCTCGCAATCACGGCGCAGATAGCCGCGCCGCTGCAGACGGCTGTAGAGGAAGTCGACCATCGCCGGCACTAGCGGCGAATTGCGGCTGTTATGCAGCTCGAAGCTATCGGGATCGCTGACGCCGAGCGCACGCAGGCGTTCGGGAACATCGTCGCGCCCGACCAGCACCGGCGTGCCATAGCCGCCGTCGCGGAAGGCGATCGCGGCGCGGAGCACGACTTCCTCTTCGCCCTCGGCGAAGATCACCCGCTTGGGGTGCGCGCGCGCGCCTTCGTAAGCGAGGGTGAGGACCGACGTCGTCGGATTGAGGCGACCGCGCAGCGTGTGGCGATAGGCGGCCATGTCGAGGATCGGCTTGGTCGCAACGCCTGAATCCATCGCCGCCTTGGCGACCGCCATCGACACGACTTCCATCAAGCGCGGGTCGAACGGCGCGGGGATGATGTATTCGGGGCCGAAGCTGTGTGCCTTGCCATAGGCGAGCGCGACTTCCTCCGGCACCTGCTCGCGCGCCAGCTCGGCGATGGCGCGGGCGGCGGCGATCTTCATTTCCTCATTCACCGCAGTCGCGCGCACGTCGAGCGCGCCGCGGAAGATGAAGGGGAAACCAAGGACGTTGTTGACCTGATTGGGATAGTCCGACCGTCCGGTGGCGATGATCGCATCGGGGCGCGCGGCCTTGGCCAGCTCGGGGCGGATTTCCGGCTCGGGATTGGCCATCGCGAAGATGATCGGCGCCGGAGCCATGTCGACGACCATCTCGGGCTTGAGCGCACCAGCGGCGGACAGGCCGAGGAACACGTCGGCCCCGACCAGCGCCTCGGTCAGCGTGCGGCGATCGGTCGTCGCGGCATGGGCCGACTGCCACTGGTTCACGCCTTCACGATCGGTGGTGATGATACCGGTACGGTCGCACATCAGCACATTCTCGTGACGCACGCCCATCGCCTTCATCAATTCGGTGCAGGCGATCGCGGCAGCGCCCGCGCCATTGACCACCACCTTGATCTCGCTGAGCACGCGACCGGTGAGCAGGCACGCGTTGATCAGGCCGGCGGCGGTAATGATCGCGGTGCCATGCTGATCGTCATGGAACACCGGGATGTTCATCCGCTCGCGCAGCGTCTGCTCGATGATGAAGCACTCGGGCGCCTTGATGTCTTCAAGGTTGATGCCGCCAAAGCTCGGCTCCATCAGCTCGACCGCATCGATGAAGCGATCGACATCCTCGGTCTTCAGCTCGATATCGATCGAGTCGACGTCGGCGAAGCGCTTGAACAGCACCGCCTTGCCCTCCATCACCGGCTTGGACGCCAATGCCCCCAAATTGCCCATGCCCAGAATGGCCGTGCCGTTGGAGATGACCGCAACGAGGTTACCCTTGGCGGTATAGTCATAAGCCGTCGCGGGATCGTCGGCGATTGCCTGGACCGGGACCGCGACGCCGGGCGAATAGGCGAGCGCCAGGTCGCGCTGGGTGGTCAGCGGTTTGGACGCGATGATCTCGATCTTGCCGGGCCGGCCTTCCGAGTGGAACAGCAGCGCCTCGCGCTCGGAAAACTGGATATTGGCTTCTTCGGACATTCGGGGCTCCGCAGCGGTATGCTGGCTCTTTAGGGCCGGTCGGCGCGAAAGGGAACCGGCTGGCGCACTGCATAGAGTTCGCTGCGTCCGTTCGACCACAGCGTATCAAGCGGCGGGCCCGCATAATCGCTCGGCAAGCGGGCGTTGACCAGCCAGAGATAGTCAACCCGGTCGACCGGCGCGACCGTCAGCGTCTCCTGCAATGTCCGGCGACTACGCTGCTCCATCGGCACATTCATGTCGATGCACCGTTCGGGGAACACGAATTCAGAGGGATCCTTGTAGTAAAGCGGATCGGGGCGGTAGCGGACCTGAAGCATGTTCACGCCGTCCATCTCCCAATGCGAATTGACCCAGGACTGTCGTGTCACCGTAGCCAGATTGGAAATGTGTTCGAGCCGATGCCTCTTCCAGTCCGACAATTTGCACCCGACTGCGACGAAGCTGAGGATGCGGGAACCGGGCCGAACCTGATCGAGCGCGGACAGCTCGCTGGTGTAGCTTCGCTCGTAGCCGACGAAGCTCGCCGTGGTGAGGATCAAGCGAACGACAAGCACGATCGCCCCGGCCACCGCGACGAACCGGCGGCGTTTGCTCGCGACCTCGCTCCAGTCCTGCAACGCCAGTGCGAGCATCAGCGCGATCGGGACAAGCCGGGTGTCGATGTGATGCGCCGAATTGAGCACGGACGGGGCAAGCACGATCAGGCTCGCAACCGCGAGGACCGGCACCAGCGTGCCGTTTCGGTATCGGGCACCCCATCGTCTTCCCATGACAAGGACAGCGAGAACAGCGGCCATGGATCCCATGTCCAGAATGATGTTCTGGTCGCGCAACGCCATCACCACGGCATCGATTTTGAGACTGACCAGCCAGCGGGTTTCTCCGCTGGTGGGCGGTGCCACGAACATCCAGGCAAGCACTCCAGCCAGGACACCGCACAACGGCCACAGCACAATTGCGATGTCTCTAGCCGTCGCCAGCCTCCAATTGGCCCGCCGCCAAGCCTCCCGGCGCCCGACTTCCTGGCCGGCAATGATGATCGTCGCCATCGCACCACCGACCGCGTGGCTCACCATCAGCAACGGAAGCAGGATCAGAAACAGTGCTGCCCGCAAACCCAGCCGCTGCTCAAGGCGGAACCACAGCGCTACCGCCAATAGCGCGAACCCGATGGTGAGCGAATAGTTGAGAAAGCCATAGAGAAACGGCCAGTTGATCACAAAGAGCAGCGCCCAGGGCAGAGCCGTAGCCCCCCGGGGATTGAGCGTCCGGGCAACCGCAACGACGCCGAGAGCGGTGATCATGGGGATCGCCGCACAAACCAGCCACGTTGCGCCCATGAGTCCCAGCACCGGGGCAAGCGCTACGATCAGTGCATCGCTGCCTAGGTTTAGGACGGGCACCCAGGTGAAGCTGAAAAACTGATGCAACGCACTGTCGCCGGGTGCGAGCGCCACCGCCATGCGGCCCATATGCCCCGGCACATCGATGATCGGCGGAATGCGAACGAACAACCAAGGCAACAGAAACAACATGCAGATGATGCTCACCGCCGGCCATCGGTGCAGGACGAATGGTGGAGGTTCGGGCATGTCGGATACGGGCAGAACGGGGTGTGGAGATGGCGTCTGCATCCGTTGTCCACTAGCTCAGACCGGATGGCACGTCACACCGTAACAGCCATTGCAATCAGCGAATTTTGAGATAGCGGTCACGCATGACCGCCCCCCCCACGCCGATGATGGCGCAATATCTCGCGCTCAAGGCAGAATCGCAGGACTGCCTGCTCTTCTACCGCATGGGCGATTTCTTCGAGCTGTTCTTCGACGACGCCAAGATTGCGAGCAATGTCCTCGACATCGCGCTCACCTCGCGCGGTGAGCATGGAGGCGACAAGATTCCGATGTGCGGCGTGCCGGCGCATTCGGCCGAAGGCTATCTCGCGCGGCTGATCAAGGCGGGGCATCGCGTCGCCATCGCCGACCAGATCGAAACGCCGGAGGAAGCGAAGAAGCGCGGCGGGTCCAAGGCTTTGGTTGCCCGCGCGATCATCCGAGTCGTCACCGCCGGCACGCTGACCGAAGAGGCGTTGCTAGACAGCCGCAGCGCGAACTGGTGCGCAGCGATCGGCGAGGCGGGGGGCGAGGTTGCGGTTGCGGCGGCCGACATTTCGACCGGGCGGTTCGAGATATTGGAATGCAGCGCGGAGGCGGCAAGCGCGGTGCTCGCGCAGCTAAATCCGGCCGAGATCGTGGTTGCGGAGGGCAGCGACGCCGACCTGCTCGCAACAACGTTACGCCCGCGCGGCGAGTTCGACAGCAGCCGGGGCGAAGCGCGGATCAAGGCACTGTTTGGCGTCTCAACGCTCGACGGATTCGGGCAGTTCGGACGCGCGGCACTGGCTGCGGCGGGTGGGCTGATCGCCTATCTCGACCATACCGCCAAGGGTGCCCTGCCCTTCCTGCGCCCGCCGAGGATCACCCGGTCGGACGCGTGCATGGCGATCGACGCGGCGACCCGCGAGAGCCTGGAACTGACACAGAGCCAGCCGGGGACGCGCAAGGGCAGCTTGCTCGATGCGGTCGACCGGACGGTGACCGGCGCGGGTGCGCGATTGCTGGGACAGGATCTTGCCGCGCCGCTGATGGATGTCGGCGCGATCGAGGCGCGGCTGGATCTGGTGCAGCGCTTCCACGACGACCCTGGCCTGCGCGAGGATGTGCGCGGCACGCTGCGCAGCCTGCCCGATATTGGCCGTGCGCTGGGTCGCCTCGCCGCCGGGCGCGGCAGCCCGCGCGATTTGGGGCAATTGCGCGATGGTCTCGATGGCGCGTGGCGGCTGGGCGAGAAGCTGGGCCGGTTGCCGCAGCCGCCCGTACTGCTCGCCGATCTCGCACCGCAGCTGCGCGGGCATGGTGCGCTGATCGACCTGCTCCAGCGCGCGCTGGTCCCTGCCCCGCCGATCGATGCGGCGCATGGCGGCTACATTGCCGAAGGCTATGACGCGGCGCTCGACGATTTGCGCGATGCGGGCGCGGGCGGGCGTCGCGCGCTCGCAGCGCTGGAGGCGCAGTATCGCGAGCGCACCGGCATCACCGCGCTCAAGATCAAGCATAACGGCGTGCTCGGTTACCATATCGAGGTCGCGGCGAAGCATGCCGACGCGCTGATGGCGCCCGAGAGCGGCTTCACGCATCGCCAGACGCTGGCGGGCGTCGTCCGCTTCAACGCGCCGGAACTGCACGAGATTGCGATCAAGGTGACGCAGGCCGGGGCGCATGCTCTGGCGGCGGAGGCGGCGCATCTCGAGGACCTGACCGCAGCCGCTCTGGCGACGCGCGAAGCGATTGCCGCGACCGCTGATGCGCTCGCCCGGCTCGACGTCGCGGCGGGCCTCGCCGAGCGCGCCGCAGAAGGCGGCTGGAGCAGACCCGCACTGGTCGATCATGCCTGTTTCGAGATCGAGGGCGGGCGGCATCCCGTCGTGGAAACGGCGCTGGCGCGGAGCGGCGAGCGCTTCGTCGCCAATGACTGTGTGTTGTCGGACGCGAACCGGCTGTGGCTGGTCACCGGCCCGAACATGGGCGGCAAGTCCACCTTTCTCCGCCAGAACGCGCTGATCGCGGTGCTGGCGCAGGCGGGGGCCTATGTCCCGGCGGTGCGGGCGAAGCTGGGGCTGGTGGATCGCCTGTTCAGCCGGGTCGGTGCTTCGGACAACCTTGCGCGCGGGCGCTCGACCTTCATGGTCGAGATGGTCGAGACCGCCGCCATCCTGGCGCAGGCGACGCCGCGCAGCTTCGTCATTCTTGACGAGGTCGGGCGCGGTACCAGCACCTATGATGGCCTCGCGATCGCCTGGGCGGTGGTCGAGGCGATTCATGAGGATAATCGCTGCCGCTGTCTGTTCGCGACGCATTACCATGAGCTGACACGGCTGGCCGAACGATGCGAGGCGCTGTCGTTGCACCATGTGCGGGCGCGCGAGTGGAAGGGCGATCTGGTGCTGTTGCACGAGGTAGCCGAGGGGCCAGCGGATCGCAGCTACGGCCTCGCGGTCGCGCGGCTCGCAGGGCTGCCGCCGATGACGATCAGCCGCGCCAAGTCGGTGCTGGCCAAGTTGGAAGCGGGGCGCGAGAAGACCGGCGGGATCGCCGCCGGGCTTGACGACCTGCCGCTGTTTGCGGCGATGGTGGCGGAGGAGGCGGCACCGGTCGATCCGTTGCGGGCGGAACTCGAGGCATTGGACGTCGATGCACTGAGCCCGCGCGAGGCGCTGGACGCGCTCTACCGGCTCAAGGCATTGGGTGACGCATGATGCGTAACAACGGGTTCGTCGGGCTGCTGTGGGTGATTTACGCCAGCTCGCGCGCGGGGTTCGGATCGCGGAAGGCGGCTCGGGTGATGCTGGTGATCGGCCTGATCCTGGCAACCCCGGCGCTGCTGGTCGCCTTGCTCATCTGGTTGCTCGTCATCCTGACTTAATAGGGCGGATCGCGCCGGGCGCGCTGAGCCTTCGCCGCTTCGACCCACCATAGAAAATCATCTGCAAAGCGCGGGAAGGCGCGGGTGAGCGATGCCCCGCCCTCCCCTTGGGGCTGGTCATCGGCGTCGATCGCCTGGCCGATCTGGCCCACCGTCAATGTGGACGAGGTGACGACCATCCCCATCTCGCTCAAAATCGGGTGCCACATCGAATTGCTCCGCGCCCCGGCCAGCCGACCCGCCGAATAGCTGGCAATCGCCGCAGGTCGCCAGAACCATTCCTCCAGGAAATGGTCGGTCAGGTTCTTGAGACCAGGTTGCAGCCCCCAGTTATACTCGCCGGTGACGAACAGGAATCCGTCGGCCGCCTTGATCTTGGTGGCGAGCATTTCCATCGCTTCGGGCGCCTCGCCCTTCGGATATTCCTTGTACATTCGGTCGAGCATCGGAAGGTCGACCGCCATCGCGTCGATCAGTTCGACGTCGCAGCCTCGGGCGGTCAGTTGGGCGGTCAGCCAGCGGGCGAGGCGGATGCCCATGCGGTCGCGGCGGTAGGAGCCGTAGAAGACGAGGATGCGGTCGGACATGATCGATGGGCCTTTCGCTCGACAGGGCGGTGCCGTCATGGATAGTGGGCGGCGGGGGAAAATCCATGAGCGAATTCGAGTTCATCTTCGCGCTGTTCGGGCTGTTGCTCGGTCTGTCGATCGTTGAGGTACTGGGCGGCCTTGCCCGGGCGATCGAGGCGCGGTTGCGGCCCGGGGCGACGATGCGGATCGGGTGGCTGACGCCGTTGCTCGGCATTTTCGTGCTGCTCGACCTGCTGTCTTTCTGGGGAGCGGCGTGGGTCTCGCGGGACGTGGTCGGGGTTTCCGGCCATTCGATGATGGCGGTGACGGTGTTTGCCGGTGCCTATTATCTTGCGGCGCATCTGGTGTTCCCGCGGGAGCCGGGGGAGCTTGCCGATCTCGATGCGCATTATTTTCGGGTGCGGCGGATCGTGTTGGGGGTGATGCTGGGGCTGCTCATCTGCCAGATCGCGTTTTATGCCAGCGTGCCGGAGCTGGCGGTCAATCTGCAGCGGCCATTGGCGGCGGGGTTGGCGGTCGTGCTGCTGGTGCTGATGATCGCGGCGATGGTGGTGCGGGGCCGGACTGCGAGCATTGCGATGATGGTCGCGCTCGTGGCGCGCTATCTGGTGGTTTACCTGTTTTGAAATGAAAGAGGCCACCGGGGCCATCTCTGGCACCCGGTGACCTCCGACATGGTCAGCGGCCGGAGAGCTCCAGCCCGGGAGACCATGCGGATCGCATAGCCGCTGCGGCGTCGTTGATTGGAGGAGAAGTCCTCCCGAACGCCATTCGAATGGAGCGCCTCGCGGCGGCCATCCGACGCAGTTGCTTAGCGCCGCGTCTCCCGAACGAACTGAACCGACCTCACTGCTGAACCATGAGACATCGGATCACCTCCTTTCGCTTGTTGAAACGGCGTACCCTGAACTGGGTACGCTCCGAATGTGGCGACTTCGGGAAACGAGAACAAGTCTTGTAATTATCCGGAGTTTATACGATTCTGAGAGTCTGGCGCGCAAATCTCAGCGTCGGCAATCCTCCACCACGCGCTGCACTTCCGCCCAGGTCGGGACCACCAGCGGCGCGAGCGGCGGCATCTCCACCACGAAGCGGCCGCGGCTATAGCCCATGGCGTCGAGGATCGGATCGTTCGCGGCGAGCGTCACCGCCATATAGGGCTGCGCCCCCGGCGTCGGCTGCGCGCTGAGGCCCCGCAAGCTGGTCGAGGTGCGAATCGTCATCGGCCCCGGCGTCGCGCCCCGGCGGGCAATCTGCACCTGACGCGTCGCGCGGTTACAGCGCAGCGAGAGTTCGGGCTGGTCCGCGCGCAGTCCGAACAGCGCGATCGTGCCCTGCCCTTCCTGCCGATGGACCCAGTTACCCGGCGTTGCCGGCCAGTCGCGCCAGTCGCTGCTGGCTGGCGGCGGCGCGGGTGCCGGAGCGGGTGCTGGCGCTGGAACCGGACGCGGCGGTGGTGCCGGAGCGGGTGCCGGCGGAACGACGTTGGAGCAGCTGGCTAGGGCGATCGACGCCGCGAGAAGGGGAATGAAGCGCATGCCGCGCCTTATGGGCGAAGCGGCAGACAGGCTCAACCGGCTCACTTTTTCCCCCCGCCCCATTTGCGCTGCACCTTGCCGTACCGCGTCTTGCGCGTCCCCGGCTTGCCTTCGTTGCTGCGGCCCATGACCGGTGCCTTGTGCTCGCCGGCGGGGAGGCCCAGCTCTTCGGCCTCAAGGCTCCGAATCTCGTCGCGCAGACGGCCGGCTTCCTCGAACTCCAGGTTCGCGGCGGCGTTGCGCATCTTCTTTTCGAGTTCTTCGATATAGGCGCGCAGATTGTGGCCGACCATGTGGGCGGGGCCGTCCTCGATCTCGACGGTCACCTGATCCTTGCTCGCGACATGGGCGATGATGTCGCCGATGTTGCGCTTGATCGTGGTCGGGGTGATGCCGTGTTCGCGGTTATACGCCTCCTGCTTTTCGCGGCGGCGGCTGGTTTCATTGAGCGCGCGCTCCATGCTGCCGGTGATGCGGTCGGCGTAGAGGATGACGCGGCCATCGACGTTGCGCGCGGCGCGGCCGATCGTCTGGATCAGCGAGGTTTCCGAACGCAGAAACCCTTCCTTGTCGGCATCGAGGATCGCGACCAGCCCGCATTCGGGGATGTCGAGCCCTTCGCGCAGCAGGTTGATGCCGATCAGCACGTCATAGACACCGAGCCGCAGGTCGCGGATCAGCTCGATTCTTTCGAGCGTTTCGACGTCGCTATGCATGTAGCGGACCTTCAGCCCGGCCTCGTGCATATACTCGGTCAAGTCCTCGGCCATGCGCTTGGTCAGCGTGGTAACGAGGGTGCGATAGCCCAGCTCGGCGGTCTTGCGGCATTCGACGATCAGGTCCTGGACCTGTTCCTCGACCGGCTTGATCTCGACCGGCGGGTCGATCAGGCCGGTGGGACGGATCACCTGTTCGCTGAACACACCGCCGGTCTGATCCATCTCCCACCCGCCTGGCGTCGCCGAGACGCTGATCGTCTGGGGGCGCATCGCATCCCATTCGTTGAAGCGCAGCGGGCGGTTGTCGATGCAGCTCGGCAGGCGGAAGCCATATTCGGCGAGCGTAATCTTGCGCCGATGATCGCCGCGCGCCATCGCGCCGATCTGCGGCACGGTCTGGTGGCTTTCATCGACGAACAGCAGGGCGTTTTCGGGGAGATATTCGAACAAGGTGGGCGGTGGCTCGCCGGGCAGGCGACCGGTGAGGAAGCGGCTGTAATTCTCGATCCCCGCGCAGCTGCCGGTCGCGGCGATCATCTCGAGGTCGAAATTGGTGCGCTGCTCCAGCCGCTGGGCTTCGAGCAGCTTGCCTTCGATATGCAGCTCCTTCAGCCGCTCGGCGAGTTCATGCTTGATCGCCTCCATCGCCTGTTTGAGCGTGGGGCCGGGGGTAACGTGGTGCGAGTTGGCATAGACGCGGATCGTATCGAGGCTCGCGACCTTTGAGCCGGTCAGCGGATCGAATTCGGTAATCTCCTCGATATCGTCGCCGAAGAAGCTGATCCGCCAGGCGGTGTCATCATAGTGCGACGGGAAGATTTCGAGGCTGTCCCCGCGCACCCGGAAATTGCCGCGGGCAAAGGCGGCGTCGTTGCGCTTGTACTGCAGCGCGACGAGCTTGCGGATAATCTCACGCTGGTCGGCGACCTGGCCCTTTTTGAGGTCGAAGATCATCGCCGAATAGGTCTCGACCGAGCCGATACCGTAGATGCAGGACACCGACGCGACGATGATGACGTCATCGCGTTCGAGCAGCGAGCGGGTGGCCGAGTGGCGCATCCGGTCGATCGCCTCGTTCACCGAGCTTTCCTTCTCGATGTACGTATCCGACCGGGGGACGTACGCCTCGGGCTGGTAATAATCGTAATAGCTGACGAAATATTCGACCGCGTTGTCGGGAAAGAAGCTCTTGAACTCGCCATAGAGCTGCGCGGCGAGGATCTTGTTGGGGGCGAGGATCAGCGCCGGGCGTTGAAGATTGTTGATGACGCTCGCCATCGTAAACGTCTTGCCCGATCCGGTGACGCCGAGCAGCACCTGATCGCGCTCGCCGCCCAGCGCCGCCTCGGTCAGTTCCTTGATCGCGGTCGGCTGGTCGCCCGCCGGGGAATATTCGCTGACCAGCTTGAACGCCCGCCCGCCCTCGCTCTTTTGCGGGCGTTGCGGGCGGTGGGGAACGAAACCGGGGCCGGTTTCGGGTTCGGCAAGACTGGTACGGATCTGGATCGCCATGGGGGGAATATGGGGCCTTCAGATTGGGGTGCAAATGGGGTCGAGTGTCAGGCTGACAGACGATGCTGACAAAAACACGGCGGTGTCGGGCGGTTCCCCAGAGAGCGGCAGGGGAAACGCGACTGGAACGCGACACCTGCGCGTCAGCTAAGCGACGCCCACGCGCCGGGCCTGCGACGCCGTGATCCGGGTCGTCAGGAAAGTCCAAGGGATGCAGGATTTTCATGCGCAGCCGCCTCCGCGCTGGCGATAGCAGGATCGCAGGAACAAATAAAGAACATTGTACTTCATCATGTCTGTTGCCCTTTGCGCAGGACAAGGCCAGCATTGTCCGAAACCGAGAGGAGCCCATCCATGCGCACCATCGCCTTTACCCCCATCGCCGCTCTCGCGCTTGCCGCCTGTGGCAGTGGCGACGTGTCCGTCACCAACGCCTCGCCCGAGGAGGTCGCTGCCAAGGTCGATGCGGCGGGCGGGGCGCGGTTCAATCCGGGGGAGTGGGAGACCACGGTCGAGACGGTGTCGATCGACATTCCCGGGCTTGAGGGTCCGATGAAGGACGAGATGACCAAGCTGATGCTGCAGAAGAAGCAGGTCGGAAAGAATTGCGTCACGCCCGAACAGGCGAAGTCGCCCCCGGCCGAGGTGCTGGCGCAGAGCAAGGGCCGCTGCACCTATGAGAAATTCACGATGGCCGGTGGGAAGATCGACGGGACGATGGTGTGCGATGCCGATGGCGGCAAGATGACGATGAAGATCAGCGGCACGTTCAGCGACGACGCCTTTGCGATCGACAACGCCATGGAAACGACGATGCCGGGCGGCGCGCAGACGATGAAGATCAAGGCGAAGACGACGGGCAAGCGGATCGGCGATTGTCCGGGGACGAAGGCATAAGAGGACTGACTATTCCTCCCCTGCGCCGCAGGGGAGGAATTAGGGAGGTCACATCACCCGGCGATACGCGACCCGCCACATTGCCAGTGCGATTCCGGCCGCGACCATCGCCAGCAGCGCGCTGGTGCCGAGGGCGCTGATCCAGCGGAACAGCGCGGTGCGCAGGTCGCTGGCGGGGGCCGCGAGGAAGCCGAAGCCGTAGGTCTGGGCACCGACGAACAGCACGAGCGAGATCAGCGCGCCGAGCGCGGCGGCGTGCCAGGCGCGGCGATAGCCGGCGAGGTGGAGGACGAGCCACAATGGCCCCCCTGCCCCGGCGATGCCGAGCGCGGAGAAGATCGTGCCGAGCATCCACGCGGCGGCAAGCGAGGTCACCTCGCACTGGCCCGCCGCGAAGACGAGCAGCAGCACGACGAGTCCGCCGAGCGCACCACCGAGCGCGAGCGCGAAGCCCGCCCGGTCGAGCGTGGTATCGTAATGCGGCGCGGGCGCGCGCATTGCACTGTCATTCACCAGAAACCCCTCCCCGGTGCGCGGGGCTTAGCATTGCGCGGCAGCATGGCTCAAGCGCGGAGAATACGGCAGTAACCAAATCCGGGACAGCTTGATGAGCGGGGGGCTTTGCCGCAGGTTCGGGGCAAGGATTTCAAGGGGATTCGCATGCATCGTTCGTTCCACCGTGTCGCGCTGGTCGGCCTGATCGTCGCCGCCACGCCGCTCGCCGCGCAGGACGCGCCGCCCACGCCACCGGTCGCCGCGAAAAAGCCCTATCAGGTCAAGGCCCCTTTCGGCGCGGTGCGCGAGGACGAATATTACTGGCTGCGCGACGATACGCGCAAGAACCCCGAGATGCTCGCCTATCTCACCGCCGAGAATGCCTATGCCGATGCGGTGATGGCGCCGACCAAGCCGATGCAGGAGGCGCTGTTCAAGGAGATTACCGGCCGCATCAAGCAGGATGACAGCACCGTCCCCTATCTCGACAATGGCTATTATTACTACACGCGGTTCGAGACCGGCGGCGACTACCCGATCGTCGCGCGGCGCAAGGGCAGCATGGAGGCGCCCGAGGAGATCATCCTCAATCAGCCCGAGATGGCCAAGGGCGCGAATTTCTTCCAGATCGGCAGCCGTCAGGTGAGCCCCGACAACCGCCTGCTCGCCTATGCCGAGGACAAGGTCGGGCGGCGGCAGTTTGTGCTGAAGGTCAAGGACCTGACCACCGGCAAGACGCTGGAGGATTCGATCCCCAATGTGCAGGCGGGGTTTGCCTGGGCTGGCGACAACAAGACGATCTTCTACATCGAGAAGGATCCGGTCACGCTGCTGGGCAAGCGGGTGAAGGCGCATGTGCTTGGCACGCCGGCAAGCGCCGACCGGCTGGTTTATGAGGAGAAGGACGACACCTACTCGCTCGGCATCGGGACGACGAGTTCGGAGAAGTTCATCTGCATCTATGCCGGCAAGACGGTCAGCGACGAACAGCGCTGCGCGCCGGTCGCCAATCCGACGAATTTCACCGTGATCGCGCCGCGCGAGCGCGACTTTCTGTATGGCGCGGACCATGTCGGCAATCGCTGGGTGATCCGCACCAACTGGAACGCGCCGAACTATCGTCTGATGACGGTGGCGGACAGCGCGACGGGTGCGGGCAAGGCGGCGTGGAAGGATGTCGTGCCGCACAGCGCGGACGTGTTCATCGAGGGGGTGCAGCCGTTCGACAAGTATCTCGCGATCGAGGAACGTTCGGGCGGCAACAAAAGGCTGCGGCTGCTGGGCAATGATGGGAAATCGAGCTTTGTCGAGGCGGATGAGCCGGCCTACTCCATGGGGCTCAGCACCAATGCCGAGACCGCGACCGACTGGGTGCGCTACACCTACAACTCGCTGACCACACCCTCGACCGTGATCGAGGCGAACATGAAGACTGGCGAGCGGCGGACGCTGAAGGTCACGCCGGTGCCGGGTTATGACGCGAGCAAGTACGTCACCGAGCGCGTGTGGGCGACCGCGCGCGACGGTACGAAGGTGCCAGTGAGCCTGGTCTATGCCAAGGGGTTCAAGAAGGACGGCACCGCGTCGCTGTTCCAGTACGCCTATGGCAGCTATGGCTATTCGACCGATCCGGGCTTTTCGCCGATGCTACCGAGCCTGCTCGACCGCGGCATGGTCTATGCCATCGCGCATATCCGCGGCGGGCAGGAGATGGGGCGCGCCTGGTATGATCAGGGGCGGATGTTCAACAAGAAGAACAGCTTCACCGATTTTATCGACGTGACCCGGTATCTGGTCGATCAGGGCTATGCGAAAAAGGGCCGCGTCGCCGCGATGGGCGGCAGCGCGGGCGGGCTGCTGATGGGTGGCATCACCAACATGGCGCCGCAGGATTATGGCGCTATCGTCAGCCTGGTGCCGTTCGTCGATGTGGTGACGACGATGCTCGACCCGACCATCCCGCTGACCACCGGCGAATATGACGAGTGGGGCAATCCCGAGGGCAAGGCGAGTTATGACTATATGCTCAGCTACTCGCCCTATGATCAGCTCAAGCGCGGGGCCTATCCGGCGATCTTTGTCGGCACCGGGCTATGGGACAGTCAGGTGCAATATTATGAGCCGGCCAAGTACGTCGCGCGGCTGCGCACGCTGAAGACCGACGCCAACCCGCTGCTTTTCCGCACCAATATGGAGGCCGGGCATGGCGGCAAATCGGGGCGGTTCGAGCGGTTCAAGGAACAGGCGGAATATCTGGCGTTCGCGCTGGACCAGTTGAAGGTGAAGTGATCGGGCGGTAGCGGGGAGCGTATGGACACCCTGCCCGCTACCGACATCGACGCCGCCGCCGAGCTGGAGCGGCTCGCCGCAGAGATCGCGCGCCACAACGCGCTGTATCACACCGAGGATTCTCCGGAGATCAGCGACGCGGCCTATGACGCGCTGATGCGGCGGAATGCTGCGATCGAGGCGGCGTTTCCGCATCTGGTGCGCGCGGATTCGCCGTCGAAGCTGGTCGGTGCCGCGCCCGCCGGGCATCTGGCCAAGGTGCCGCATGCGCGCGCGATGATGAGCCTCGACAACGCGTTCAGCGATGCCGACGTGATCGAGTTCGTGCTGCGCGTGCGGCGGTTCCTGTCGCTGGGCGAAGGCGACCGCGTCGCGCTGACCGCCGAGCCCAAGATCGACGGGCTGTCCTGCTCGCTGCGCTATGAGGGGCGCAGGCTGGTGCTGGCGGCGACGCGCGGCGATGGGCAGGTGGGTGAGAATGTCACCGCCAATGCGCTGACGATCGCCGATATTCCGACCGAGCTGCCCGCCGACGCGCCCGATGTGTTCGAGGTGCGCGGCGAGGTCTATATGGCGAAGGACGATTTCCTGGCGCTCAACGCGCGGCTGCTGACCGAGGCGGAAGCGAGCGGCAAGGAAGCGCGGCAGTTCGCCAATCCGCGCAACGCCGCCGCCGGATCGCTGCGGCAAAAGGATGCGAGCGTCACCGCGGCGCGGCCGCTGCGCTTTCTGGCGCATGGCTGGGGCGAGACCAGCGCGCTGCCGGGTGAGACGCAACATGCGGTGATGAAGGCGATCCAAGGCTGGGGCTTTCCGGTCCACCCGCTGTTCGTCGCGTGCGCGCAGGTCGAACCGGCACTGGCGCAATATCGCAAGATCGAGACACTGCGTGCCGACCTGCCGTTCGACATCGATGGCGTGGTGTACAAGGTCGACCGGCTCGACTGGCAGGAGCGGCTGGGCAGCGTCGGGCGCGCGCCGCGCTGGGCGATTGCGCATAAATTCCCGGCCGAGCGCGCCGAGACGACGCTGCGCGACATCGACATTCAGGTCGGGCGCACGGGCAAGCTGACCCCCGTGGCACGGCTGGAGCCGGTGACGGTCGGCGGTGTGGTCGTGACCAACGCCACGCTGCATAATGCCGACGAGATCGAACGGCTGGGCGTGCGTCCGGGCGACCGGGTGGTGCTGCAGCGCGCGGGCGACGTGATCCCGCAGATTGTCGAGAACCTGACCCGGGATGTGGAGCGTCCGGCGTTCGTGTTTCCGACCCATTGCCCGATCTGTCAGTCGGAGGCGACGCGCGAAGAGGATGAGGTCGATGTGCGCTGCACCGGCGGGCTGATCTGCCCGGCGCAGCGGCTCGAGCGGCTCAAGCATTTCGTCAGCCGCGGCGCGCTCGATATCGAGGGGCTGGGTGAGAAGACCATCGTCGAGTTTCTTGACCTTGGCTGGATCGCCGAGCCCGCCGACATCTTTCGCCTGAGCCAGCATCGCGATGCGCTGCTTGGGCGTGAGGGGTGGAAAGAGAAGTCGGTCGACAATCTGCTCGCCGCGATCGAGGCGAAGCGCGCGCCGGATGCGGCGCGGCTGCTATTCGGGCTTGGCATCCGGCACATCGGCAGCATCACCGCGCGCGATTTGATGAAGCGGCTGGAGACCCTCCCTGCCCTCGCCGCGCTGGCGGACGAGGTCATCGCGCTGCGGGCGTCGATCACGCCGGCGCTGAGCGAGCCCGATGCGAAGTTCAACACGCGCCGCGACAAGGCGATTGGCGAGCATATCGGGATCGAGAATGTCGGCGCGGCGGTAGGCCATGCGTTAGCCGACTTCTTCCACGAGCCGCACAACCGGGCAGTGTGGGACGACCTGCTCGCCGAAGTCACCCCGCCCCCGTTCGTCGTCGCGGCGCGCGACTCGGAAGTATCAGGAAAGACGATCGTCTTCACCGGATCGCTCGAGACGCTGAGTCGCGACGAGGCCAAGGCGCAGGCGGAGTCGCTTGGCGCGCGAGTGTCGGGATCGGTGTCGGCCAAGACTGACCTGATCGTGGCCGGTCCCGGCGCCGGATCGAAGCTCAAAAAGGCCGCAGAGCTGGAGATTTCGGTGATCGACGAGGCGGCGTGGAACGCAATTGTGGCGGCCGCCAGGTGATGCTTTTTTGCAACGCACAAATCACTTGAACGAACTGTAACATTTCCGCAAAGAAGCATCCCCATGGGGCAACGCAAGACGGTGAAGCACACCGCTCGCGCAGGCTTTGAACAGCCCATCCTAAGGGGACTACAATGCGAAACCATCTGCTGATCGGCGCGGCTGTTGCTGCGCTCGCTTTTCCTGCCGCAGCACGCGCGCAGTCGACCGGTTCGGTCGATTTCGACGATCAGGAAATCGTCATCACCGGCACCAGCGTCTCTTCGGGCGTCGCCGGCATCATCGTTCCCGACACGTCGAAGGCAAAGGCCGAGCTGAGCGCAGAAGCGATCCAGCAGTCGGTTCCGGGCCAGTCGATCAACGAAGTGATCAACCGCCTGCCGGGCGTCAGCTTCCAGAACAACGATGCTTTCGGTTCGGCCGGCGGCACGATGACGATCCGCGGCTTCTCGTCGGATCGCATCAGCCAGACCGTCGACGGCATCCCGCTGAACGATTCGGGCAACTACGCCCTGTATTTCAGCCAGCAGATGGACATCGAGCTGATCGAGCGCGTCAGCGTCAACCTCGGCACCACCGACGTCGACAGCCCGACCGCGGCGGCGACCGGCTCGACCGTCAACTACCGCACCCGTGTCCCGAGCGAAGAGTTCGGCGTGAAGCTGGTCGGTTCGGCTGGCGAATATGGCTTTTTCCGCGTGTTCGGCATGGTCGATTCGGGCAACCTGACCTCGTCGGGTCTGCGCGCGTTCATCTCGGCCAGCAACCTGACCAGCACGACCACCTTCTATCGCGAAGGCAAGATCGATCGTCAGCAGTACAATGCGCGTCTGTATCAGCCGCTCGGCGACAATGGCGACTTCATCTCGCTGGCCGGCACTTATGACGTGAACCGCAAGAACTTCTTCGGTTCGGTTGCGCTGCGTGAGGACGCCGGTCGCGTGACCCCCAACCGCTTCCCGCAGACCAAGGAAGAGCGCTTCTATTCGATCGCACCCTGCCTCGTCGCGGTTGGCCGTCCGGGTCTGGCTGACTCGGCCAATAGCTGCGGTTCGGAATTCGATCGCCGCATCAACCCGTCGAACACCGGCAACATCCGCGGTGCATCGCGCTTCACCCTCGCCGACAACATCGTGCTGAGCGTGGATCCGTCGTTCCAGGTCGTGAAGGCGAACGGCGGCGGCACTGCAACTGCGCGTGAAGGCACGTTCAACGCGGGCGGCACCCCCATCGTCGGTTATATCGGTGGCTCGCCCTATTTCGGTCGCGATCTCAACGGCGACGGCGACGTGCTCGATCAGGTGCGCGTGCTCGCCCCCAGCCAGACCCAGACCCAGCGTATTGGCGTAATCAGCTCACTGCGTTGGGAATTGGACGAGAGCAACACGGTCCGTCTCGCTTATTCCTACGACCGCGCACGTCACCGCCAGACCGGCGAGACCAACATGCTGCAGGCCAATGGCGCCACGGCCGACCCGTTCCCGATCAACGATCCGCTGGTCGATCGCAATGGCCGCGCCCTGCAGAAGCGTGACCGCCTGTCATTCGCGATCCTGCACCAGATCGCTGGTGAGTATCGCGGCGAATTCGGCGACCTGACCGTCAACGTGGGTGTGCGCATGCCGTTCATGCGTCGCAACCTGACCAACTATTGCGCGACCTCGTCGGCATCGGGCTTTGTTGAGTGCTTCAACGGCGACTCGGCGGCACAGGCAGCCTGGCTGGCGGCCAACCCGACCCAGACCGTGGCTGGCGTGACCTTTGCGACCCAGGCTCCGCAGCAGCGCATCTTCAACTACAAGAAGGCGCTGCCGAACATCGGCCTCGTCTATGACCTGACGTCGAACATCTCGGCTTTCGGTAACTTCTCGCAGGGTCTGCAGGCGCCGGGTACGGACAATCTGTACAACAGCTTCTACTTCCCGACGAATGCCGAGCAGGCGAATCCGCGTCCGGAAAAGACCGACAATTTCGACCTCGGTCTGCGTTATCGTTCGTCGACGGTTCATGCCCAGGTCGTCGGTTGGTACACCAACTACACCGATCGTCTGGCTTCGGCCTATGATCCCGAGCTGGACCGTACCGTCTATCGCAACCTCGGCACGGTGAAGAAGTACGGCGTTGATGCCAACATCAGCTGGCAGCCGATTTCCGCGCTCAGCGTCTATGCCTTCGGCTCGCTGATGGAATCGGAAATCCAGGACAACGTACTGCTCGCGACGCGCACGAACGGGAACCAGATCTTTGCGATGACCGCCGGCAAGCGCGAGGCGGGTGCGCCGACTTACACTCTTGGTGCTGGCTTCAACGCCGATGTCGGACCAGTGACGTTCGGTGCAAACGTGAAGCGGACCGGCTCGCGGTACGTCTTTGACGACAACACGCCGATCACCGTGGGCACGGTTTCGCCGCTGGGCGTCGATACGCGCACTCAGATCTACCCGGCGAAGACCCCGGCGTACACGCTGGTTGATCTGCATGCGCGCGTGAAGCTCAACTGGGCGGGCCTCGGCGACGAGACCTACTTCCAGTTCAACCTGATGAACGCATTCGACCAAGTGTATGTCGGTGGCTTCAGCGGCAACCTGTCGAGCACGGGTTTCGACACCCGCACGACCGGATCGACGCCTCAGTTCATCACCTCGTCGAGCGCTCCGTTCGTCCAGATCGGCTATCCGCGGACCTTCATGGGCTCGCTGGTCGTCGGCTTCTGATCCACAGATCAGTCTGACAGGAAACGCCGCCGTCCCGGGCAACCGGGGCGGCGGTTTTCTTTTGGGCGGAGTGGGGTAAGCTGGCCCCCGGATTTGGGGGGAACTGGGGATGTCGCCGTTCGAGCTGGTATTCGCGGTCTATGGGCTGTTGCTGGGGCTCGCCATTGCCGAGGTGCTGGGGGGATTTGCCCGGGTGCTGAAGCTCAAGCGCGGTGGCAAGGCGGTGCGGGTCGGGTGGTTGACGCCGTTGCTCGGCATCGTCGTGATCCTCGACCTGACCTCATTCTGGCTGCTGGCCTGGGAGGCGCAGAGCCAGATTGTGGCGAATTACCTGACGCTGGTCAGCGTGCTGGCGATCGTCGGGATCTATTACCTTGCCGCGTCGCTGATCTTTCCAGATGAGCCCGCCGACTGGCCGGATTTCGACCTGTGGTATGACCGGCAGAACCGGATGGTGATTGGCGGGTTGCTGGCGGCGAATGTCGGGAGCTGGATCGGTTCGATCGGGCTGGAGTTCGTCGCGCCGTCGCCGGAAGAGACATTTTCCGGGACTGGCGATGTGGTTGAGGTGCTGGCCGCGCTCGGCGTGCTGATCCTGCTGCTGGTATTGCTGCGGGTTAGCGGGCGGCGGGTCAATGCGGTGTTGCTGGCGGCGGTCAGCCTGTTGTTGCTGACCGCAGGGATTGCCGAGCTATTCTAGCCGATCACTTCAAGGACGGCGGCGCGGGCGATTGCGGCGGCGCGGAGGTCGTCGGCGGTGCGGCGAGCGAAGAAGCTCAGCGGCTGGCGAGTGATGCCCGAATTCGAAGTAACGATATGTAACTGTTTACGAAGAGTAGATTTCACAAAGCTTCCTGTCTGGGTATTGTAGCGGCCTCACGCTCAGCGCGGGCGGTGTCGGTGCGTTCCTGGCGGTCGGCCATGGCAAGCCATGCAGCCTCGGCGCGCAGGTTGCGGTCGCGGACATTGTCGAGCGTCGCGGAATCCGCGTCGGCGCGGCATTTCGCGGCATTGTCGCGATAGGTAATCGTGTGAGCGGCCATCGGTGTTTTCCCTTGCTGTTAAAACAATCACGAGAAACGCCGGGCGGCACGCACCAGATGGCGCGTGCCGCCCGGCAGCCGATTAGTCTGCCGACTGCAGGTTCACGGCGGCCATCTTGCCGCGCTTGTCCTGCTCCAGCTCGTAGCTGACGCGCTGGTCCTGGTTCAGCGTCGCCATGCCGGCGCGCTCAACGGCCGAGATGTGAACGAACGCGTCGCCGCCGCCATTGTCGGGGGCGATGAAGCCATAGCCCTTGTCGGCGTTGAAAAACTTGACGGTTCCGGTGATGCTCATTGGGTATTCCTTCTTTAATCGGCACGCCCCGTGTGGACGGACCTTGGCTGCGGAGGCAGGGAAAGAAGGAAGAAGGGGCCGCAAAGCACCGAAGACCGTCGATTTGCGACTGTAGCAGCGCCTATATGCACCCAATGCGCTGAAATTGCAAGGGCAAGCCCTGGCGGTGGCTGACACCTGTCCGACGATGCTGACAAAAATGGGGGTGTTTCGGGGCGACAGGACCGGATCGCGCCTGCGACGCGACCGCTTTGCGACGGCGACGCGACACCGGTGCGACTGTCGCGCGACGGACGTGTCAGGCGGTGCGGGAGGGTGTCAGGCGGGGGCATGTGGATGGTCCTGTCGGGTGCGAGAGGACCATCCAGATATGCCGGGCGGGGGTCTGTAGGAAAGCCCCCTCCCCGTCCGTGCAGCTCAGTTTACGGACGTGGCCGGGGCGAGCGCGGCGCGGTCGGCGGCGGTCATCGGGGCGTCCATGTCGGGGCGGAAATGCGGGTCGGCGCGGTCGTCGGCACCCGGATGCGTATCGCCCTCAAGATCCGGCGCGGGATGGCCCTCAGCGAGGACGTTGGTGCGGCGCTTGAAGAACAACGCAGCGGCAGTCGCGGCGCCAGCGGCGATCGCGCCGGCGAGCGGGAAGGCGTTGCGGCGCAGCGTGGCGAGCGCGGCGGTGGTCGCCCCACCCTTTTCGCCAGCCGCCGCTTTCTTGGCCGGAGCCTTGCGCGCGGGGGTCTTGCGGGGGGCGGCGCGCTTGGTGGTGGCGCGCGTGGCGGGCTTGGACTTGGGGGTCGCGGTACGGGTGGCCATGGTCGATCTCGCTGAAAAACAATCCGAATGGCGAGAACAACAGGAAGCGCGGCAGGTTCCGCTCAGCCCGGATTCCGCAGCAGCCGCGCGAGCAGTTCGGGATGGGGTTCGAGTGGGAGCCAGGGCGCGAAATCGTCCGGCTGAAGCACGATCAGCCGCTGACGCACCAGCACGCCGTCCGCCCCGAACAGGGTCATGGCGGCGAGACGGCGATCGAGCGCATCCCCGGCGAGCAGGAACAGCGCAGTCTGTCGCGTCGGCGCAAAGCCAGTCGCGAGGCCGTGCGCCCGCCCGCCAAATTCGGTGAAGCCGCGGTCGAGATTGGCGTTGCGGACGAACAACAGGTCCAGCGCCTGCGGCCGCAGCCACGGCGCCAGAGCGAGGATCAGCGCGAGCCGTTCATCCGCGCTCAGCCGGTTGATCGGGACCGCCGCACCATAAGCGCAGCGATCGAGCAGTTCGGGCGGCTCCGGCAGCGTCAGCGCGGCGGACGCGGGGTCGTCCCGCTCGGCGTACTGGTCGATCCGCTGATGGATCAGGGTTGCGAGCCAGTGCAGTTCGCGGTCCAGCGTGGTGGCGAGCGCGGCGGGCGGTGGGGCGTCAGTCATTGGTGAGCGGCCAGCGGCTGTGGCGGGCGCGGTCGCCGAGGTCGAGCAAAGCTTCGTTGGGATCGTTGCGGCGGGTGGTGGCGAGGCCGTCGGGGCGCGGCGCGGTTTCCTCCCACGCGGTCTGCGTCACCTCCTTGGCTTTGGCCTCGTGATAGGTCGCGTCGCGCACGCGTTTCATGCGGCGCCAGAGCAAGGGCATGGCGATGAACGGGAAGGCAATGCCGCCAAAGATGATCAGCAGCGCGACGATGTCGGTCATCATGGTCCCCCGTTCCCGTTGGCCGGGATCAGAGCGCAGCTGGCGGGGGGATGCAAGGACGGATCAGCGCGGGCGGTGGTCGGTGCCGGCGCCGGGGGTGATGAAGATGGCGGTGGCGGTGGTGCCGGGGGGCACGTCCGCCGTGTGCCAGACACCGGGCGGGTTGATCGCATAATCGCCGGGGGTGAGGGTTTCGCGGTTAGTGCTGCCATCGGGCAGTTCCTGAACCAGCGTCATTTCCCCCGCAGTGCAGATGACCAGTTCCGCGCCGTGCGGATGGACTTCCCACGCGGTCCAGCTTTCGGTGAAGCTGTACTGCATGACCAGCCTCCCCTCGATCCCGTCGGCGGCGTGGCGTTGTTCGTAGCCGGCGTACCAGGCCATGCCGTCGAAGGGCGGTTCGACGGTGGCGGTGGCGTTGCGGCCGAGATGGGCGAATTGGGTGTCGAGGCGGGGCATGGAGCGAGGTTAGCTCAAGTGCCTTGAAACCCCTAGTGGCGGGAGCGCGGGTTAGACCGAACTGCTTGTTAGCGACCGACCCATGCCGTCACAGAATTCTTGATAATGGAGATAATTTATATTATCTCTCTTTTACGGCAATATGCCGTGGTAACAAGCGCACGGGCAGTAACCATGAACAGCAAACCGCTTCTGGCGGTTTCGGCAAAGGAGGCGTCGAGCAGGTTTGGATTTTATACCGACGAAGCAATGCTGCGTCCGGTTGGCATCCAGCGTCATGGCACCACACGGGTCGTGATGATCTCGCTCGATGAATATGAGCGCCTTAAACGCCGGGATCGTCAGGTAATCCGCACGGAAGATTTGGATGAACACACCATCGAAGCGATCCTCAGCGCCGAGCCGGGCGAGCGGTCCCGCGAAGCCGGGCGGCGACTGGCCGATCCCGACGCCGGGTGATGTCGTCAGCTACGCCTATCTATGGGCGCGCGAGGCGGATGCGGGGCAGGAAGAAGGGCTGAAGGACCGGCCCTCCGTCGTCATCTTGTCGACGGTGACGCAGGGCGGCGAGGTCTTCGTCAATGTCGTGCCGGTGACGCATAGTCGACCGGACACTGCGGCAGATGGAGTCGAGATGCCAGCGATCGTCAAGCGCGACCTAGGCCTCGACCGCGAGCCAAGCTGGATCATGGTGACCGAGATCAACCAGTTTCGCTGGCCGGGACCGGATGTGCGACTGGTGGACAGCAACACGCCCTATCATGGGGCTATCCCGGATTGGTTGTTTGAGCGGGTGCGTGGGGCATTTGCGGGGAAGGTTGGACGGGTGCGGATTACGCGGAGGTCGGCGTGAGCGCAGTGCAAATTGAGCCACCCGTCAATTGATCCCTACTAAATTGTAGATGCTCCCATAAAACAATCGCGAAAATATCAAGAGCTCGACCCCCATCAAGAGGGCAAGTGGCTCGAAATACAACGGCAGCAACCCCGCAGGCCTAACCGTTCTAATACGAATTAAATCATCGACAAACTCTTGATCTCGCTCCTCGTCATCAGGACTAAAATGGGCATTGCGCGAGGCAGCACTAAAAAGAATTTTCTCAGTCCACATTATAGTTTTTGAATTTATCCGCTCGTTCAGAAGCGCGCGATAAATCCAAATAAAAGATACAACAAAAAATAGAACAGCCGCCCCTATCAACGCCTCCCGCTGAGTCATCATTACAACCAATGGGCCGACAAGAAAAAATATCCTAAAAATAACGGTTGATAGTAAAAATTCTCTATCAACAATATTATTCTGCTTATCTATAAGATCGAGAACAGCGGCTCGATTGGCCCGATAGCCAGATCTATTGATCTTAAACTCAGTCCGAGTAGACATATCAGTCTCTTACAAAGGGATTGAAAACGGTCAACGCTGCCCTTGCAGCCGATTTCCCTTGATCGTGCTCCTCAAGAAGCGACAAGTGTTTTACGCTAAGCATGTCAGCCACCCGACCGCTCCCGCCTCTAAGATGCGACTTTACAATCAACTTAATCTGCTCAGCACGCTTTGACTGGAGAGAACTATCTGGCGTCAAATCAGATTTGTTAACGAGTATCACGAAAGATTTTAGGCGCCGGAATATGTGCGAGTCTTTCTGCTTAATCTCACAAAGCCCCTCTAAAAACTCCTCTAACCAAACTCGCCCACTTTTATCCGAATTAGATCCAGTAGCCGACCAATCACTTGAGGCATCTGTTAGGATGCAAAGGGCATGTGGCCGATATTTTGAGACCAACTCGGCGTGGTCATGTGGGAAATCCTGTCCCTTCGTATCAACGACCTTTTTTAGATCAATCGACACCATACCGTTCGGGGATTTGAGTTGTAGACTACCCGTATTTTTAACAGCTTGAGTCCTCGGCATCGCATCCGACGGATCAGTATAAGCGCCCGAACGCAAATAATTTATAAAACTGGTCTTTCCAGATCGTGACGGCCCTACGAATAATACAGTTTTTCCAACAACTTGAGTCTTAAGCCAAGCCACTGCGCTCGGTGCAACCGCCCTTAGTAGGCCTACACCGACCTTGCCGACTATTGCTCCGGCTGGATCTGCCACATCCCCTCCCTGCATCTCTTCGTTGCCCCCAAAATCTAGTCAAGCTGACTTTATCAGCTCCCGTGGCCTCACGCTACTCCGCCGCCACCTCAGCCCGCTCCTTCACCCCACCACGCTCCAGCAACGGCGCAAGATACTTCCCCGTATAGCTCCGCGGCTCCTTCGCCACAGTCTCCGGCGTGCCTTCGGCGACGATCTCGCCGCCCTTGACGCCGCCTTCGGGGCCGAGGTCGAGGATCCAGTCTGCGGTCTTGATGACGTCGAGATTGTGTTCGATCACAACCACGGTATTGCCCTGTTCGACCAGCGCGTGGAGGACTTCGAGCAGCTTGCGGACGTCTTCGAAATGCAGGCCGGTGGTGGGTTCATCGAGGATGTACAGCGTCTGGCCGGTGGCGCGGCGGCTGAGTTCCTTGGCGAGTTTGACGCGCTGGGCTTCGCCGCCGGAGAGGGTTGTGGCCTGTTGGCCGACCTTGACGTAGCCGAGGCCGACTTCCGCCAGCATCGCCATCTTGTCGCGGATCGGGGGGACGGCCTTGAAGAATTCGACCGCGTCCTCGACCGTCATGTCGAGCACGTCGGCGATGCTGCGCCCCTTGAACTTCACCTCCAGCGTTTCGCGGTTGTAGCGCTGGCCGTGGCACACGTCGCAGGTGACGTAGACGTCGGGGAGGAAGTGCATTTCGATCTTGAGCAGGCCGTCGCCGGTGCATGCCTCACACCGCCCGCCCTTGACGTTGAAGCTGAACCGGCCGGGCTTGTAGCCGCGCGCCTGTGCCTCTGGCAGGCCGGCGAACCAGTCGCGGATGTTGGTGAAGGCACCGGTATAGGTCGCGGGGTTGGAGCGCGGGGTGCGGCCGATCGGCGACTGATCGATATCGATCACCTTGTCGAGATGGTCGAGGCCGGTGATCTTGTCATGCTTGCCGGCGAGGACGCGGGCGCCGTTGAGGTGGCGGGCGGCGGCGGCGTAGAGCGTGTCGATGGTGAAGCTCGACTTGCCCGAGCCGGACACGCCGGTGATGCAGGTGAAGGTGCCCAGCGGGATCGACGCGGTGACGCCGGTGAGGTTGTTGGCGGTGGCGTTGTGGACGGTCAGCTTCTTGCCATTGCCCTTGCGCCGCTTTTTGGGGAGCGGGACTTCGCGGCGGCCGGCGAGATAGTCGGCGGTGATCGAGTTTTCGGACGCGAGCACTTCGTCGAAGGTGCCCTGTGCCACGACCTCACCACCATGGACGCCGGCGCCCGGCCCCATGTCGATGACGTAATCGGCGCTGCGGATCGCATCCTCGTCATGTTCGACCACCAGCACGGTGTTGCCGAGGTCGCGCAGGCGGCGCAGCGTGACGAGGAGCATGTCGTTGTCGCGCTGATGCAGGCCGATGCTGGGTTCGTCGAGGACGTAGAGGACGCCGGAGAGGCCGCTGCCGATTTGCGAGGCGAGGCGGATGCGCTGGCTCTCTCCGCCCGACAGCGTGCCGCTGGTGCGATCGAGGTTGAGGTAGTCGAGGCCGACATTGTTGAGGAAGCCGAGGCGTTCGTCGATTTCCTTGAGGATCGCGCGGGCGATTTCGCGTTGCTGGCCGGTGAGCGCGTCGGGGAGCGTCTGAAAGAACGGGACCGCGTCGGCGACCGACAGGCGGGTGACGCTGGAGATGTCGCGCATGGCGATCTTGACCGCCAGCGCCTCGGGCTTGAGGCGGGCGCCGTGGCAGGTTTCGCAGGCGTGGGCGGCCTGGTACTTGGACAGCTCCTCACGCATCCAGGCGCTTTCGGTCTGGAGCATGCGGCGGTTGAGGTTGCCGATGACGCCTTCGAACGGCTTCTTCACATCATAGCTTTTGCGGCCGTCGATGAAGGTGAGCGTGACCGGCTTGCCGCCGGTGCCGTGGAGGATGATCAGCTGGACTTCGCCGGGCAGGTCCTTCCACGGCGTGTCGAGACTGAAGCCGAATTCGCGGGCGAGGCTGCCGAGGACCTGCATGTAATAGGGGCTGGGCGGGTTGGACTTGGCCCAGGGGACGACGGCGCCCTTCTTGATGCTGAGGTCGTGGTTGGGGACGACGAGGTCTTCGTCGAACACGAGTTTCTCGCCGAGGCCGTCGCAGGCGGGGCATGCGCCCTGCGGGGCGTTGAAGGAGAACAGGCGCGGTTCGATTTCGGCGATGGTGAAGCCGCTGACCGGACAGGCGAAGCGTTCGGAGAAGACGATGCGGTTGTCGGGGATGCCGGTGTTTTTCATGCCGGACTTGCGCACCGGCTCGGCGGGCGTGCTGCCTTCCGCGACAAACTTTTGCGGCGCTTCGTTGACACGCCCTCCCCCAGCCCCTCCCGCGTGCGGGAGGGGAGCGATTGCCTCGACGGTGGTGTCCACCAGATCGACATAGGCGAGGCCGTCGGCGAGTTTCAGGGCAGTCTCGAAGCTCTCGGCCAGGCGCGTGGCGATGTCGTCGCGGACGACGAGGCGGTCGACGACGACTTCGATGTCGTGCTTGTACTTCTTGTCGAGCGCGGGGGCTTCTTCGATCAGATAGGTTTCGCCGTCGATGCGGACGCGCTGGAAGCCGGCGCGCTGCCATTCGGCGAGCTCCTTGCGATACTCGCCCTTGCGGCCGCGCACGACCGGGGCGAGGAGCAGGAGGCGGGTGCCTTCGGGGAGCGCGAGGACGCGATCGACCATCTGGCTGACGGTCTGTGCCGCGATCGGCAGGCCGGTCGCGGGGCTGTAGGGAATGCCGACGCGCGCCCACAGCAGGCGCATGTAGTCGTAAATCTCGGTCACCGTCGCGACCGTCGAGCGCGGATTGCGGCTGGTGGTCTTCTGCTCGATGCTGATCGCGGGGGACAGGCCGTCGATATGCTCGACATCGGGCTTCTGCATCATCTCAAGGAACTGGCGCGCATAGGCGCTCAGGCTCTCGACGTAGCGCCGTTGCCCCTCGGCATAGATGGTGTCGAAGGCGAGGCTGGACTTGCCCGACCCCGACAGGCCGGTGATGACCGTGAGCGTGTCGCGCGGGATGTCGATGTCCACGCCCTTGAGGTTATGCTCGCGCGCGCCGCGGACCGAGATATGCGTAAGTGCCATGCGGTGAGTTCTAGCTTTGTTCTTGAGGGGAAGCTAGGGGTGAGATAGGGGCGCGGGCGGCCGGTTGCGAGGGGGGCAGACGCAGAACAAAAGCGCTTTGCGGCGAAGGGGTTGCGCGGGTAGCTTGGGCGTAGAGGGGGAGAGGCGTGAACATTTCAGCATATCTGGATCAGGTCCGCGCGGCCTATGAGAGCGGGCGGGCGACCGAACACAGCTACCGCCCCGCGCTCCACGCGCTGTTCCAGTCGATCGACCCGGCGCTGACCGTCATCAACGAACCCAAGCGCGGCGACGCCGGCATGGTCGATTTCATGTTCGAACGCGGCGGGATCCCGTTCGGCTGGGCGGAAGCCAAGGACATCGACAAGGACGTCATCAAGCTCAAGGGCTATTCGATCGAACAGCGCAAGCGGTACGAAAAAGCGTATCCCAACCTGATCTACACCAACGGCGTAGATTTCGAATTCATCCGCGACGGCGCGAGCGTCCATTTCGTCTCGATCGCCGATTTCGTCATGGGGCTGCAACCCAACCCCGACCGGTTTGACGAGCTGGAGCGGCAACTGCGCCTGTTTGCCGAAGCCAAGCCGATCAGCATTACCAGCGCGGCGCGACTGGCGGAAATGATGGCGGCCAAGGCGGCGATCATCAAGGATGAGGTCGCCATCGCGCTGAAGGACGATCCCGAATTTCGCACCGGCCTGGGCGGCCAGTATCGCAGCTTCAAGGCGAACCTGCTTCCCGCGCTGGAGCCGGATGAGTTCGCCGACATCTACGCCGAAACCATCACCTACGGCATGTTCGCCGCCCGCTTCCACGACGATGACCTGACGACGTTCAGCCGGACCGAGGCGATGGAAAAGCTGCCCGCCAGCAACCCGTTCCTCAAGGGCCTGTTCGAATATGTCGCCGGACCCGCGCTGCCCCAACGTCTGCGCTATATCGTCGACGATCTGGTTCAGGTGATGCGCGCCAGCGACCCCCATTCACTGTTCCGCGATTTCGGCAAGTTCACTGCGCGCAACGACCCCTTCATCCATTTCTACGAAGACTTCCTCGCCGCATATAACCCGGCCAAGCGCAAGAGCCGGGGCGTGTGGTACACGCCGGAACCCGTGGTCGATTTTATCGTCCGCGCGGTCGATGACGTGCTGAAAACCGAGTTCGGTCTGGCCGATGGTCTGGCCGATACGTCAAAGGTGACGGTGGACTGGGACACCGGCACCAACAATCCCAAGACCGGGAAGCCGGTGACGATACGCAAGGATGTGCACAAGGTCCAGATTCTTGACCCCGCCACCGGCACCGGCACCTTTCTGGCCAAGGCGGTTCAGCTGATCTCTGACCGGGTAAAAGCGCGCGCGCCCGGCAAATGGTCCGGCTATGTCGAACAGGATCTGCTGCCCCGCCTCCACGGGTTCGAGCTGCTGATGGCCAGCTATGCCATGTGCCATATGAAGCTGGACATGCAGCTCACCGAAAGCGGCTACAAGCCGAGCGCGAACCCGCCGCGTTTGTCGGTCTGGCTGACCAACGCGCTGGAACCTGCCGAGCGCGAAGTGATGGAACTTTGGTTTACGCCGCTCGCCGAAGAAGCACGCGGCGCGAGTATCGTGAAGCGCCAGTCCCCAATTATGTGCGTGATAGGAAATCCGCCATATTCTGGCCATTCATCAAACAAAAATGAGTGGACCGAAGAGCTAATCGCGCCATATCGGACTGAGCCGGGTGGCAAAACACCGCTTCAAGAAAGGAGTTTCAAATACATTAACGACGATTATGTGAAATTTATTCGCATGGCTGAGCATATTATATCTAATAATGGCTCAGGAATCGTGGCGATGATTACTAATCACGGGTATATCGACAACCCTACATTTAGAGGCATGCGTTGGAGATTGCTTGAAAGTTTTGATAGCATTTATGTATTTGAGTTAAATGGTAGCGTTAAGAAGGTTGGCGCTGCACCGATAGTTAAAGATGAGAACGTCTTTGACATCCAGCAGGGTGTTGCCATCATGGTCGGAGTTCGCAAACGTGATCATGTTCCCGCAGAAGGGATTTTTTACAAGTCCGTCGAGGGAAGCCGGCGGTCCAAGAATGATGCGCTATACGCTGCAAATGTAAAACAAGATTGGGCTTGGGTTACTCCTGAGACTGAGTCCTTTCTAAGCTTTGCACCATTTGGCGGCTCTGAACAGCCTATGTATGCCGCATCGCCGAAGATACGTGATCTGTTTATCTCTTCGTCAATTGCCATGCAGACGGGCGCTGATGCGAAGCTTGTAGGAGACAGCGCGACCACTCTAATCAAGTCATTAGCGATCAAGGCACCGCAAGCTATTCAAATGATCAGGCCGTTGCTCTATCGGCCTTTTGATATTCGATCTGTCTTCTATGCGCCGAATGGTCAGGCGGCGAGATTGGCAGGCGTCGAAACTCCAAGTTCCTATCGCCCGCGCTTTGAAACGCTAAGGCACATGACGAAATTGAACTTGGCGATTCTTGTGCCGCGACAGCTTGCCGCGGAGGGATTTTACCACGCCTTCATAGCTGCCGATCTGCCAGAGATGTGTGTTATCTCGGCCAAGACAAAGGAACAGAATGTAACTCTGCCTCTATATCGATATGCGGAAGAAGACGCACAATCCGACGCCTTCACACCCAAGCAACGCACGCTCAATCTCGACCCCAAACTCTACGCCGCCATTTGCGCCGCGGGCGGCATCGACCCTGCCGATCAGGCGGGGCCGGACGATGACTTCCGCGCGCCCACCGCCGATGCGCGGCCGAGTGAGGTCAAGGTGTTCGACTATATCTACGGCGTCCTCCACGCGCCAAACTATCGCGAAACCTATGCCGAGTTTCTCAAGATCGATTTCCCGCGCATCCCCTATCCCGCCTCGCCGGAGGTGTTCCGCGCGGTGAGTGAGAATGGGGAGGCGCTGCGGCGGTTGCACCTGATGGAACCGGCGGCGATCGGCGACACCCCCTATCCATTTATGGGCGACGGCGATGACGTGGTAGCAGTGGGCTATCCGAAGTTCGAAGCGGGGCGGGTGCAGATCAACGCCGATCAATATTTCGACGCCGTGCCCCCGGTCGCCTGGACATTCCATATCGGCGGCTACCAGCCCGCCCAGAAATGGCTCAAGGACCGCCGCGGCCGCACGCTCAGCTATGATGACATCGGCCATTATCAGCGGATCGTGAAAATCCTCACAGAGACCGATCGCATCATGGGAGAGATCGACCTGCCCATCGCTGAGAATGCAGAGTCGGCCTGAGGCGCTGTGCCAGCTGCTCAAAGAGCGCGGGCTGGGCGTGCGGGTGCGCGAAGTGGTGCGCGAGGAAGTGACATTGGTGCCGGAGTTTTTCGACGAGATTTGATGGGCTGGCGGGGGTTGGGGCGCAGGTGATGAACGGGTGCGGCTGTTTTTGACGCCACCCCTTCCCCCCCCTCCGTCACGCTGCGCGTGCCACCTCCCCCTGGCGGGGGAGGATTTGGGAAACGCGCTGACCCCGTTCGTCCCCAAAATCCATCCACCCGCCGTTCATACCGACTCGCCGAATATCCGGGCATGGACTTTAGGAGCGGGACGATGCGGCAGGTGAGTGGGCGTGGAGTGCGTGGCGTGAGCCTGGCGGCGGTCGGGCTGGTGCTGGCGGGTGGCGTTATAGGCTCGGCGAGTGCGGCGAGTGCGCCGGCGCCCGGGGCCTATGCCCCCTCCCCTGTCGCGCAGGCCGGGTGGCGGGCGGACTCCGGGGACTATTACTGGATCGACGCCGCCGATGGGCTGTTGGAGGCGATTGGCGATGCGCCGCCGGACTTCACCTTTGTCTATCGCGGCGATGACGCGTGGGGCTGGGAGTTGCAGACCGGGCATCTGGTGCTGGCGGAGGCCGACCGCGACGGCGCGATGCGCTATTATTATTTCGAACCGGACGCCGACACGCCGTTCCTGGTGCAGGAGGCGCGGCGGTCGTTCGCGTTTCAGCGGCAGCGGCTGGCGGTCGTCTATGACAGCGGCGGGGCGGCGCTGTCCCCGCGCGAGAGCGACATGTGGGATGATCGCGCCGAGGAGCTGTACGATCGCGCGGTCGCGCTGCGCGAGGCGGCGGATGGCACCGAGCAATGGGATGCGGTCGATGCCGGGTGGTGGGCCGGGCAGGTCGCGACGGTGATCGAATGGCGGCTGCGCTGGGAAACCGGGCGCGTGCGGCATCCGGGGTGGCAGCGCTGGCGCGGCACGTCGGATGCGGTGCGCTGGCGGTTGCGGCTGGAGCGCGAGCGCGAGCGGCGGCGGCTGGACGGTGACCGCTTCCGGCGCTGGCAGCGCGACGGGTTTCGCGGGCCGCCGCCGCGCTTTGACGGGCCGGGGCGACCGGGTCGGCCGGGGCTGGGCGTGCGTCCGCCGTGGCGCGATGGCGATGGCCGTCCGGGTGCTGGACGGCCCGGCGGCGGGCGGCCTGAGGCTGGACGGCCCGGCGGGCCGCGTCCTGGAGATGGTCGGCCTGGGACTGGAAGGCCCGGAACCGGGCGTCCTGATGGCTGGCAGCCGGGCGTTGGACGTCCGGGTGGTGGGCGACCCGAGGGTGGCGCGCCGGGAACTGGACGGCCGGGCGGCGGTCGGCCTGAAGGCGGACAGCCGGGAACTGGGCGGCCGGGCGGTGGTCGCCCCGAGGGTGGACCGCCGGGGACCGGGCGGCCGGGTGGTGGTCGGCCGGAGGGTGGTCAGCCCGGAACTGGGCGGCCGGGTGGTGGGCGGCCTGAAGGCTGGCAACCCGGCACCGGGCGACCGGGCGGTGGTCGGCCTGACGGCGGGCCTGGAACCGGGCGTCCGGGCGGTCGTCCGCCGGTTGCGACCCCTGCCCCGACGCCTACGCCTACACCTACGCCTCCGGTCGTCTCGACGCCTCCGACAGTCACTCCGACGCGGCCCGGTTTCGGACGGCCCGGTGGTGAGCGGCCAGCCGAATGGCGGCGGCGGGTGCCCGAGGGCGGGGCACCACGTGAGAGCGGGCCGCAGCGCCCGGTGCGCGTGGCGCCGCCGCAGGATGCGCCGATCGCTTCGCCTGCGCCGCAATGGCGTCCGCAGCCGCAGGGGCAGCCGCGCGTGCAGCCGGCGCCGGTACGGGTTGCACCGCCGCCGCCGCCGCCGGTGCGGGTGGCTCCGCCGCCACCGCCGCCGCCTCCTCCCCCTCCGCCGCCTCCCCCGCCCCCGGCGCGGAGCAGCGAACCGGGGCAGTCGCTCAAGGACCGCACGTCCGAACGACCGCAGTGAGCGCGGTCAGCTAGGCGTGAAGGGCAGGATGGCGCGGTAGACTTCGCGCGGCGGCGCACCGGGGACGGGTGCGCCGCGCGCGAGGAGGAAGGCGTGGGCGACGATCTCCGCCTGCTGCTCGATGCCGTAGCGCTCGAGCGTCCAGCCGGGCTTGATCGCGTAATCGTAGCGGCAGAACGGGTGGCGGCGCAGCGGCAGGAAGAGGCCGCGCTGATGCTGCCACACATGGGTCATTTCATGAATGAAGTGCGCCTGCAGGCCGAGCGAGGCAGTGGCGAAATCGTCGCGATACGCGGTGCCCTTCGGGTGGAAATGGATGCAGCCGAGCGGGGCCATCGTCACGTTGCGCGGCTGGAAGAAGATCCATTTGCGGTTGGCGACCCCGGCGGCGGCATAGTCGATCGCGTCGCCGAACACGCTGCGCGACAGGGCGATCTCTCCGGGGGTGAGCGGGCGGCGGGCAGTCATTGTCGCAAGAGGTGGATGCGCAGGCGGGTTATGTCTAGAGCTGGGTCATGCTGATCCTGTTCAACAAGCCATGGGGCGTCCTGTCGCAATTCACCGATGAAGGGAGCGGGCATCCGACGCTGGCCGGGTTTATCGACGTGCCGGGGGTGTATCCTGCCGGGCGGTTGGATCGGGACAGCGAGGGGCTGTTGCTGCTGACCGATGACGGGCGGTTGCAGGCGCGGATCGCGGACCCGAAGCACAAGGTCGCCAAGACCTATTGGGTGCAGGTCGAGGGCGAGCCGGACGAGGCGGCGCTGGCGGCGCTGCGGACGGGCGTGCGGTTGAAGGACGGGCTGACGCGGCCGGCGCTGGCCGAGCGGATCGACCCGCCCGCGATCTGGCCGCGCGATCCGCCGGTGCGGTTCCGCAAGAGCGTGCCCGATTGCTGGATCGCGGTGACGATCACCGAGGGGCGCAACCGCCAGGTGCGGCGGATGACGGCGGCGGTGGGGCATCCGACGTTGCGGCTGGTGCGCTGGCGGGTGGGCGACTGGACGCTGGATGATGTTGCGCCGGGGACGTGGCGCAGCGTTTAGCGGCTGCAAATGCGAATGCCTCGCATTGACGGGCGCGGCGAAGCGGGGTAGGCGCGCGGCGTAACGTTGTTTGCCGAGGAAAGCCGCGCACCGTGTCCCGCTCGACGATCAAGGCCTGGTTCCTGATCCATAAATGGTCGAGCATCGTGTGCACCGCGTTCCTGCTGATGCTGTGCGTCACCGGGCTACCGCTGATTTTCCATGACGAGATCGAGGCGCTGACCGAGCATGACGCGGCGGCGGCGATGCAGGGCATGCCGTCGGCGCAGGGCGGCGTACCGCTCGACACGCTGATCGCCAAGGCAGTGGCCGAGGGTGGCGGCGGGGTACCGCTGTTCGTCGGGTTCAGCCAGGACAATCCGATTATCACCGTGACGACGGGTCCGACGCCTGATGCGCCGGGATCGGCGATGCGGCTGTTTTCCTATGACCGCACCACCGGCACGAGCGCGGGCGAGATCAGGGAGGAAGGCGTGATGCACTTCCTGCTCCAGCTGCACACCGACATGTTCCTGGGGCTGCCGGGGATGTTCTTCCTTGGCGTGATGGGCGGGCTGTTCGTGCTCGCGATCATCTCGGGCGTGGTGCTCTATGTCCCGTTCATGCGCCGCCTGCGCTTCGGGACGTTGCGCAAGACCCGGAGCAAGCGGGTGCGGCGGCTCGATACGCATAATTTGTTGGGCGTGGTGACATTGGGCTGGGCGCTGGTGGTCGGGCTGACCGGGGTGATCAACGCCTTTGCCGATCCGCTGACCGACAGCTGGCGCGAGGGTGAGCTCAAGGCGATGGTCGCTGCGCATGGCGGCGACCGGCCGCTGGCCCCCGCCGTTTACGGGTCGGTCGACACGGCGATGGCGGCGGCGCAAGCGGCGCTGCCGGGCGTGTCGCCGCAGTTTATCGGCTTTCCCGGCGGCGCGTGGAGCAGCGGGCGGCATTATGCGATCTTCTTTCAGGGCGACACGCCGCTGACCAGCCATGTGCTGACCCCCGCGCTGGTGGATGCCGAGACGGGCGTTCTGACCGACACCGCAGTGATGCCTGCGCTCAATCAGGCGCTGATGCTGTCCAAGCCGCTGCACTTTGGCGATTATGGCGGGATCGCGCTCAAGATCCTGTGGGCGATGCTGACGCTGGCGACGATCTGGGTGCTGTGGAGCGGGCTGCAGCTGTGGCTGGGCAAGGGCGCGCGCGGGACCGAGCGGGCGGTGGACGAGATCGTCCATGCCGGAGCGGCGCTGTGACCGGGTCGCGCCGCATCGCACCGCGCGGGGCGCTGGGCGTGCTCGCGATGCCGGCAGTGCTGCTGGTCGCGAGCCTGATCGGCCTGATCCTCGGCCTCACCGGTGACGGATGGCGCGATGTGGCCGCGTCGCTGTTGCTCGCCCTTCCCGTCCTGCTTTTCCTGCGCAGCTGGCTGCGCCGTTCCTGACACCCAGACAATTAGCTAGACAAATACGCCGGGCGAACCGTGCGCCTATTTCTCCTGCCCCGGCGCGCGCAGTTCGGCTTCGACCTCGATCGTCTTGCCGTTGGCGAAAGCCAAGCGCAGCGGGATTTTGCCGCCGGCGCGGACTTCGGGGGAGATATCGTAGAGCATGACGTGCTTGCCGCCCGGTTCGAACTTGACCGTCGATCCGGCGGGGATCGCGACGTCCTTGAGCGGCGTCATCGTCATCATGCCGCCTTCATGCTTCATTTCGTGCAGTTCGGTCCGCACCGCTGCCGGCGAGGAGACACCGAGCAGGCTGGTGGCATCCGCCCCGCCCTTTATGGTGAAATAGGCCGCGCCCGGACGGCTCGACACTGCGGGCAAGCGGACCCAGGCGTCATCGACGCCAAGCTGTGCCTGTTCGCATCCGGCGAGCGTCACCGCCGCCATCACCGCCATCACGAAAGACCGCATCTTCGAAACTCCTCCTCCCGATTCGGGAACCTTCGGGAAATTCCTAGGTGCGCCATGGCCTTGCGACAAGGCGCGGCACGCCTATATCCCGCTTTGTGAAGGCCGCGTTGCCGCTTTAGGGGCGCGGTAACGCACTGGATTAACTAGATTTAGCAGACGGGGGCCTTAGAGGACTCATGGGTAAAGTTATCGGAATCGATCTCGGCACGACCAACAGCTGCGTGGCAGTGATGGAGGGCGGCAAGCCCAAAGTGATCGAGAATGCTGAAGGCGCACGCACCACGCCGTCGATCGTTGCGTTCGGCAAGGATGGCGAGCGACTGATCGGCCAGCCGGCCAAGCGCCAGGCCGTCACCAATGGTGACAACACGATTTTTGCGGTCAAGCGCCTGATCGGCCGCCGCTATGACGATCCCATCACCAAGAAGGACACCGAGCTGGTCCCCTACACGATCGTGAAGGGTTCGAACGGCGACGCATGGGTCAAGGCAGGCGGCGAAGATTATTCGCCGAGCCAGATCAGCGCGTTCATCCTTCAGAAGATGAAGGAGACCGCCGAGTCCTATCTGGGCGAGACCGTGACGCAGGCGGTCATCACCGTCCCGGCGTACTTCAATGACGCACAGCGCCAGGCAACCAAGGACGCGGGCAAGATTGCCGGCCTTGAAGTGCTGCGCATCATCAACGAGCCGACGGCGGCGGCGCTCGCCTATGGCCTCGACAAGGACAACAACAAGACGATCGCGGTCTATGACCTTGGCGGCGGCACGTTCGACATCTCGATCCTCGAGATCGGCGATGGCGTGTTCGAGGTGAAGGCGACCAATGGCGACACCTTCCTGGGCGGCGAGGATTTCGATTCCACGCTGGTCAAGTATTTCGCCGAGGAGTTCCAGAAGGCCGAAGGCATCGACCTGACCAAGGACAAGCTGGCACTCCAGCGTCTGAAGGAAGCGGCCGAAAAGGCGAAGATCGAGCTGTCGTCGGCGCAGACGACCGAGGTCAACCTGCCCTTCATCACCGCCGATCAGAACGGCCCGAAGCACCTCGTCAAGACGCTGTCGCGCGCGGAGCTGGAGCGGCTGGTCGACGCCCTGATCACGCGTACGCTCGAGCCGTGCCGCAAGGCGATGTCGGATGCGGGCGTCAAGGCCGCGCAGATCGACGAAGTGGTGCTGGTCGGCGGCATGACCCGCATGCCCAAGGTGCGCCAGGTCGTGAAGGAGTTCTTTGGCAAGGAGCCGCACACCGGCGTCAACCCCGATGAGGTGGTGGCGATTGGTGCTGCGATCCAGGCCGGCGTGCTGCAGGGCGACGTCAAGGACGTGCTGCTGCTCGACGTGACCCCGCTGTCGCTGGGCATCGAGACGCTGGGTGGCGTGTTCACCCGCATGATCGACCGCAACACGACGATCCCGACCAAGAAGTCGCAGGTTTACTCGACTGCCGATGACAATCAGCAGGCGGTGACGATCCGCGTGTTCCAGGGCGAGCGCGAAATGGCAGCGGACAACAAGATGCTGGGTCAGTTCGACCTGGTCGGCATCCCCCCTGCCCCGCGCGGCGTGCCGCAGATCGAAGTGATCTTCGACATCGACGCCAACGGCCTGGTCAACGTGTCGGCCAAGGACAAGGGCACCGGCAAGGAGCAGCAGATCCGCATCCAGGCCAGCGGTGGCCTGTCGGACAGCGACATCGACCAGATGGTGCGCGACGCCGAGAAGTTCGCGGAGGAGGACAAGGCGCGTCGCGCGTCTGCCGAGGCGAAGAACAATGCGGAATCGCTGATCCACACCACCGAACGCCAGCTCGCCGAGAATGGCGACAAGGTGGATGAGGCGCTGAAGGGCGAGATCCAGTCGGCGATCGACGCGGCCAAGGCAGCGGTCGAGAGCAACGACGCCGAAGCAATGAACGAGAAGAGCCAGGCCCTTGCGCAGGTCGCGATGAAGCTGGGTCAGGCGATCTACGAGAAGCAGCAGCAGAGTGAGGCTTCGCCTCAGGCAGATGCGGCTGCGGAGAAGCCGGCGGACGACGTGGTCGACGCCGAATTCTCCGAGGTGGACGACAACAAGGCGTAATTTATGCTCCCCCCCGCCCCTTTCAGTCCCAAGGAAAGGCGGCGGGGGTTCGGGCGGGGGCCGAGTGAATGACCACCCAGACTGACTATTACGAACTGCTCGGCATTTCGCGCGATGCGGACGATGCGACGATCAAGTCGGCGTTCCGCAAGCTCGCGATCCAGTGCCACCCCGACAAGCATGGCGGGTGCAAGGAGCAGGAAGCCAAGTTCAAGGCAATCAACGAAGCCTATGACTGTCTGAAGGACCCGCAGAAGCGTGCGGCCTATGACCGGTTTGGTCATGCCGGGCCGCAGGGCGGCGGCGGCGGGCAGGGTTTCGACGCCTTTTCCGACATTTTCGAATCCATGTTCGGCGAGTTCATGGGCGGACGCGGCGGTGGCGGACAGCGCCAGGCGCGCGGCGCCGACCTGCGCTACGACATGGAAATCAGCCTGGAAGACGCCTTCAACGGCAAGGCGACCGACATAACCATCGACGTGTCCGGCCCGTGCGAGCCGTGCGGCGGCACCGGCGCATCGCCGGGCACGATGGCCAAGCGCTGCACCACCTGTGCAGGGCACGGCAAGGTGCGGGCGCAGCAGGGCTTTTTCGTGGTCGAGCGGACCTGTCCATCGTGCCACGGCGCGGGCCAGACGATCGCCGATCCGTGCCGCAATTGCCGGGGCGAGGGTCGCGTCGACAAGACGGTGACGCTGGCGGTCAACATCCCGCCGGGCGTCGACGAAGGCACCCGCATCCGCATGGCGGGTCAGGGCGAAGCGGGCGCGCGCGGTGCCCCTCCGGGCGACCTTTACATCTTTCTGCATGTGAAGCCGCACGCGCTGTTCGAGCGTGAGGGCACGACCTTGTTCGCACGCGCGCCGATCAGCTTCACCACGGCGGCGCTGGGCGGCGAGATCGAGATCCCCGGCCCGGACGGCGAAGTGCACAAGATCCACCTCCACCCCGGCACCCAGAGCGGACGCGAGGTGCGCCAGCGCGGCGCGGGCATGCCCGTGCTGCAGGGGCGCGGTCGCGGCGATCTGGTGGTGCGGATCGAGGTCGAGATCCCGACCAAGCTGTCGGGCGAACAGCGCGCGCTGCTGGAACAGTTCCGCGCGCTGGAGACGGGTGAGGAGTGCCCGATTTCGACCGGGTTCTTCGACAAGCTGAAGAAGGCGGTGGGGGGCTGAGCGCTCTCCCCCGTCGCCCCGGCCTTGAGCCGGGGGCGGAAGCGAAGAGGAAGCCTCGTCGCGGCTCAAAGTCGGGACGCAGAACCGGTTATCGCGTCGAACATTTGTCTACAGCCGTTCGCCCTGAGCTTGTCGAAGGGCCGGAGCCCGCCGTCTGTCAGCGCAGGAGCGGTGCTTCGACAAGCTCAGCACAAACGGCAAGGTGCGTGAGGTTTATCGCGCGTCGCTCAATAGACCCCGAACAGCTTCGCGCTCGCGACCAGCAGGACGAGGCCGAGCGCGCGCAGGATCCACTTCTGCGGTAGCTTGATGCCAAGCGTGGTGCCGATCAGACCACCCGCGAGGACCGCGACCGCGTAGAGCGGGAGTTCGGGGGGCAGGCTGCCGACCGAGGCGAAATTGCCCGCGAGCCCTGCGGCGGAATTAGCGAGGATGAAGACCGCCACGACGCCCGAGGCTGGCTTCGGCGCCGACCAGGCGAGGAACAGCAGTAGCGGCGAGAGGAAGATGCCCCCGCCGGTGCCGGTCAGCCCGGCGAGCAGGCCGAGGCCGATCCCGGCGAGGATGGCGAGCCACAGCGGCGGATCATGCCATTCGCGCTCGGCCTTCAACTCGCGCGGCCATAGCATGCGGGCGGCGGAGAACAGCAGCACCGCGCCCATTGCCGGGCGGTAGATTTCGGGGGGCACGTGGATCATGCCGCCCACGAATGCCGCCGGGATGGCGCCAACGAGGAACGGCCACAATGTCCGCCAACGGAACAGCCCGGCGCGGGCGTAGCGGATCGATCCCAGGCTCGCGACGATCAGGTTGAGGACGAGCGCGGTCGGCCGCATTGTCGCGACCGGGACGCTGAACAGCGCCATCAGCGCGATGTAGGACGACGCGCCGCCATGGCCGACGGTGGAATAGAGCAAGGCGCCGAGGAACATGCAGGCGGCGAGCGCGAGGTGAAGGGAGTCGAATGGCATTGGGGTAGAGGCGTAACGAGCGGGTGGTCTGCGTCCAGTCCGTTTATTGTCACCCCGGACTTGTTCCGGGGTCCACCGGGAGATGGGCGCGAAGCAAGCGGCTAGAGCGTCGGAAGTGAGGCGGGGTGGACCCCGGCACGGAGGCCGGGGTGACGATGATGTTGGAGGAATTAGCCCTCTCTCTGCTTGCGGGGAGAGCGGGCTGTCATCTCAGGCCATTCGCTGGTGGGAGCCTGCCCCTCTCCCCGGCCCTCTCCCCGCAAGCGGAGAGAGGGGGAAAAAGAGCGGCGCCGCGCGCGTGCCCTCGCCCCCAAAACCAAAAGAGGGCCGGCGTTTCCGCCAGCCCCCCGGTGTCGCCGTCCGCTCGCTTGCCCATCCGGGAGACGGGCGCGCCGCGGTGGCGGCAGGCGGTGTTCCACTAACCGGCAAGGGACGTGGAACCCCGCGTTCCAACGGTCGCTGGGCGTCCGCTGGCCGGTCACCGGGACGGGGTCGGCTCCGAAGAGCCGCGTTCCCGCCTCGATGTCCTTGCGATCCCTTTGCGCCTTGCGGCGCTCCGGCATCGCGGTCCGGTCATCGATCGACACGATCCCCGAAGGGTCGTTTCATTCGATCACCTCGCGTCGGTCCTGTTGCCCGAAGGCGTCCAGTTCCGTTGCGGCTGTGGCTGCATCTTCCTGGCCGTGCCCGAAGGCGCCGCCGCTCCGCTGCAACCCGCTCCACCCGGTCCGAAGACGGGTTTTGCGTCCATGGCTTCCAGTCCGGCCCGTTGTCCGAAGACACCAGCCCCTGCCCTTCCGCCTGTCACCCCCGGCACGAATGCCCGGGATGCCATTGGACGCCTGTCCGTTCCGTTCGCGCAAAGCCGATGCGAACATCGCCTTCACGGTTTCCCGGGGTGGCGTCCCCGTCCCGTTCCATGCGGTTTCCCGAAGGCACCTGCATGGTTCAGGCCGTGACAAACATCTGATTTCGCTTTGGTTTCCCGCTGCGTCCGCATCTGCCTGCCCCATGATGCTGTCACGCTTTGCGAGTCGGACGAAGTGCCGATCGTCCGTTACGACCTGTGGATAACGTGAATCACGGGAAGAAAATTAGCGGGCCGGGGACCAGTCGGGGGCGGCGAGCTCGAACCCGGCAAAGTCGAAGCCGGGGACCACGATGCAGCTGACGAGCGCCCAGCCGCGATGCGCGTCCGCCGCCTGCCAGCGAGTCGCCGGAACGCGCGCCTGCGGCTGGTAGCCAGTGATCACGTCGCCGCCAAGCACGATCGTCTCAGGATTGGCGTCCGCCGCGTCGGCGATCATCAGGTCGAGCGGCGATCCGGCGTGCCACAGCCACAGCTCATCGGCGTCGACACGGTGCCAGTGCGACCTTTGCCCCTGTTCCAGCAGGAACAGGATCGCCGTGCCGGGGGAGCGGCCGCCATGCTCAAGTGATTGAGAACGCCATGTTTCCCGGTACCATCCGCCCTCGGGATGGGGGGCGAGAGCGAGGCGTTCGATGAGGGTGCGGGCTTCCTGCATGGGGGATGAACTGCACGAAATGTTACGTTCATGAAACCCCGCCCAAAGCCGCAGCGTTCTTTCCCCGAGTTCAGGAAGATGGAGTAGAGATTATGCGTAACCTGATGCTGGCGCTTGGCGCCGCTTCGCTGGTCATCCCCGCGACCGCCATGCTGCCAAACACCTCGAGCGAGGCGCAGGCGCAGAGCAAGAAGAACCGCCAGGCCTATCGCGAGTGGAAGGGCCGTGACGGTCGCCGCTATTGCCGCAAGCCCGATGGCACGACCGGCCTGGTCGTCGGCGGTGTTGCCGGCGCGCTGGTCGGTCGCACGATCGATACGCGCGGCGACCGCACGGTCGGCACGCTGGCCGGCGCCGCAGTCGGCGCACTGGCGGGCCGCGAGATCGAGCGGAGTGGCAGCCGCAAGCGCTGCCGCTAATCCCAAGCTTCTTTGGTAAATGAGACGGGGCGCGGGATATTTCCGCGCCCCGTTTCGTTGGCCAATCAGACGCGGGGGGTATCCGACAGGGAGATGCCCAATGACTAATTTGATCCGTACCGGCATGATCGCATTGAGTGCGAGCGCGATGGCGCTGACCGGTGCCTGCAGCCAATATGGCGGCGACCGGCCCGGCTATGCCAGCCGCGGCGATTGGGATGCCGCACGCTATTATCGCGACGGCAACTATCAGGAGCGCCGACTGAGCCGTGGCGACAATGTCTATGTCGGGCGCGACGGCCGCTATTACTGCAAGCGTCGCGATGGCAGCGCCGGCCTGATCGTTGGCGGCATTGCCGGCGGTGTGCTCGGCAACATCATCGCGCCGGGCGGGTCGAAGACGCTGGGCACGATCATCGGCGCGGCCGGTGGTGCGGCGATCGGGTCTTCGGTCGATCGCGGCGAAGTACGCTGCCGCTAATCCCGGTTTCGTAACGTTAACGCAAAGGGTGTAGTGCGCGGAGCGTATGCTTCGCGTGCTCACCCTTTCGTCGTTGTTCCCCGATGCGTCGCGGCCCAATTTCGGCGTGTTTGTCGAGCGGCAGACGCTTGGGCTGGCGGCGTATCCCGGAGTCGAATTGAAACTGGTCGCGCCGGTCGGGCTGCCGCCATGGCCGTTGTCGCGTTTGGGGCGCTATGCCGCGCTCGCCGCACTGCCCCGGCATGAGGGTTGGAAGGGCGTCGAAACCTGGCGTCCGCGCTTCGCCAATCTGCCGGGGACCGGGGGGCGATTTCACGCTTCGATGCTGGCGGCGCGGCTGAGGCCGCTGTTGCGCGCGATCCGGCGCGAGTTTGCGTTCGACGTGATCGATGCGAGCTTTTTCTTTCCCGATGGCGTCGCGGCGGTCGAGTTGGGCCGCGCGTTCGGCGTGCCGGTGTCGATCAAGGCGCGCGGGGCGGATATCCACCATTGGGGCCGCGCGCCGGGGACTGCCGACCAGGTGCTGGAGGCCGGGCGGCGTGCCGAGGGGCTGCTCGCGGTCGCCGGATCGATGCGGGACGACATGGTCGTGCTGGGGATGGATGGCGCGAAGATTCGGGTTCACCGCACGGGCGTCGACCTCGACCGGTTCGCGCCGCGCGACCGGGCGGCGGCGAAGGCTGCGCTGGGGGTTTCAGGCCCGCTGGTCGCGAGCGTCGGCGCGCTGATCCCTCGCAAGGGGCATGATATCGTGATTGATGCGGTCGCGGCGCTGCCCGGTGTGCGGCTGATGATCGCGGGCGAGGGGCCGGAGCGGCCGAAGCTTGTGGGGCAGATTGCGCGGCTGGGGGTTGGCGACCGGGTGACGCTGCTGGGCAGCGTGGCGCATGGCGAGCTGCCCGGATTGCTCGCTGCGGCGGATGTGATGGCGCTGGCGTCTTCGTCCGAAGGGCTGGCGAACGCTTGGGTCGAGGCGCTGGCGAGCGGGGCGCCGGTGGTGATCCCCGATGCCGGCGGCGCGCGCGAGTTGGTGACGGCACCGGAGCATGGTCGGATCGTTGCGCGGAACGCGGCGGCGTTTGCCGAGGCGATTGCGGCGCTGATCGCCGCCCCTCCCCCGGTCGATGCGGTGCGCGCCGGGGCCGCAGGGTTCACCTGGGAGGCGAACACTGCGGCGTTGTATGCGCATCTGTCGGAGTTGGTGCGCGCTTAGCGCTTCTTCTCCCACGCCGCCGCCTGAACCTCGGCCAGCTTCACCAGATCGCCCAGCGCCAGATTCATGTCGATCAGGTGCAGCCCCCAATCGTCGAGCCGCTGCGGGCCGACCATCAGGTCGCCGGGAATGTCGTCGGTGCGCGCATCGGCGGGGTCGGGCTTCAGCGTCATTTCGAAATAGCTCGCCCCGTCCTTCACGACACAGGCGCCCGCGATCATGCCGGGCAGCTTGACGAAGTTGGTGGTGACGGGCGCGCCGCCCTTGCTCCATGCAAAGGCGGGGGCCGAGCCGATCAGCGAGCCGGTGGGGAGATAGGCGTCGAGCGTTGCGGAGCCGCCGCCGAGTGCGACGGGGTTGGTACAGGCGACCTGCATCCCCACAGCGGCGCGAGCGAAGCGGCTCTTGGCGGGCGGCGGGACGGTGGCGCGGAAGCTGACATAGGTGACGACGCAGCCGGTTTCGGTCGCGCTGGCGCAGGTCGGGATCGACTTGAGCGTACCGGTGCGCTGGCCGGCGGCGAGGTCAAGATTGAAGCCGATCGGCATCGCCGAGATGATCGGCTTCATCGCTGCGGGTTTGCCGTCGAACTCACGCTCGAGCAGTTGCGAAAGCATCCGCGCGCCCTGGCTGTGGCCGATCAGGACGACGCCGCGCCCCTGATTGTCGTGCTTCATATAATCGTCGAACGCTGCCTTCACGTCGCGATAGCCGAGCACGGGATCGGCGCCCGAGGGCTGGCCGGTCATCACCGCGCGCAATGCCTTCATCGTCACCTGACGGTACATCGGCGCGAAGACGCGGCACACGCTGCGGAAGCGCGCGGCCTGAATCATCGCGACGCGGCGCTCGGCGGCGTCGATGCTGAGGTCGCTGTTCGGCGTCTCATCGGTCGACACGGTGGGATAGACGTAGAAGCAATCGAATTTCGGGTTTGCTGCCGGCGTGAACTTCTCGATCGTGCGCGATCCGTCGGGCGCAACCACCGTGGCGTCGAGATTGACGGTGCAGGCATCTTCCCGACCCGGGCGGCAGAGCCAGTTGGCGGTATCGCGATAGTCGGCAGGCGCGGGTGCCGCGACCTGAGCGGCGGCGATCGCAATTGCGGCGGTCAGCATGGTCTTCTCTCCCCGTTATTTTGCGATCCATATGCACGAGTCGGACCGCGATTGGAAGATCGGGTATGGTGAGAGTCGCGCGAGCAACCGCAATGTCAGCAACTGTCGCTTGCGCGTCCGCGCCGGGCGGGCAAGGTTGGTCGAATGGCGTTCGCCCCTGCCCTTGCCCTGTTGCTGGTGACGCAGAGCGCGCCGCCGGACGCGACACGCGCGCTGGAGGATGCCGGGCGCTATCGCGAGGCTGAGCCGATCCTGCGGCGTGCGGTTGGGGACGCGGGGCGCAGGCCGAGCGACGCGCTGGCGGATGCGGCGGAGCGACTGGCGGACAATCTGGCCAAGCAGGCGCGTCCGCGTGAGGCCGAGCCGTTTTACAGGCGGGCGTTCGAGATCCGGCTTGCCCGGCATGGCGCGGCGCATCCGGCCGTCGCGCGCAGCCTGAGCCAGCTGGCGGGCCTTGCGGCAGATGCCGGGCGGCTGGATGAGGCGGAGGCGCTGTCGGCGCGGGCGGTCGCGATCCTCACCGCCGCCGGGCCGGACGCGCGGCTCGACCTCACGCGCGCGCAAGGCAATCGCGCCGGTGTCCTGGCGGCGATGGGGCGCGGCGAAGACGCCTATGCGCTGTATCGCGAGGCGGCGGCGACGTTGCAGCGGCTGGGGCCAGAAGCGGAGGCCGAGTTTGCGGTCGCGCTCAATAATCTGGGGTCGCATCTGGTTCGGATGGCGGGTGCGACCAGCGTGCAGGCGGGGTTTCGGCGGAGCTTTACCTTGCGTCAGGCGGTGCTGTCCCCGTTCCTCCCGATGGCTGGCGCGGGCGGGGTTGAACCGGTCGACGCGATGCTGCGCCGCCGATTGCTGTTCGACGCCGCGATGGCGCTGCGCATGGCGCTGGGCATTCGCGTGAGGCTGCTGGGCGAGATGCATCCCGATACTGCCAACAGCCTGAACGGGCTGGCGGCGGCGGAGCGGGCACTGGGGCGGCGCGATGCGGCGGAAGGGCTGTACCGCCGCGCATTGAGCATCAAGCTGGCGATGCTGCCGGCCGGCGACCGCGATCGGGTGATCGGGGCGTGGAGTCTTGCCAGCTTGATCGTGGAGGATGGTGCGCGTGCCGGCGAAGCGCGGGCGCTGTATCGGACGGCAGCGACAGAGGCGCTGGCGGCGCAGGGGCGGCATGCCGACTATGACCGTGCGGCGAGCGCCGAGTTACGGAGTTTTGCCCCGATCTTCACCGGGCAGGTGCGCGCGAGCTGGACGCTCGCGACCGCGCGTTAATCGAGCGGATAGAGCGCCGCAGCCACGCCGCGGAGTTCGGCCCTGAGCACGCCCCACAGGCGCGCTGCCGCGCGGCTGTCCATCGGCTCGATGCCGAAGGGCAATGCCGCCTCCAGCGCCGCCGGGGGGCGGCGCAGTGTCGTCCCGGTGCCGAGGATCAGAAATTCCGGCAGCGTGTCCATCGCCAGCAGCGGCGCGAAATCGGCGACGGTGAGTTCCGCGAGCGGCGGGGGCGACCAGCCATCGGCACGCGTCGGCGTGAGGATCAGCCCGTCATAGACCCCATCATCGACGCGGAAACCACGACCGCTGAACCCCGAGACGACCGGACCCTCGATTCGTGTTCGATCTACCCGCATGTGATGTTTCCTTGCCGTTACTCCCCCTCTCCCCTTGATAGGGGAGAGGATAGCGCAGCTTGGCAGCTTCCTGCCTAGCGCAGCTTGGAGAGGGGTAGAGCGGAGCTTCGCTCCGCGCGGCTACTGCGTAGCCGCCCCCCTCTCCCAGCTCCGACTAAGGCCTTGCTTCGCAAGACCCAAGTCTGCGCATCCCTCTCCCCTCCTGCGGAGGGGCGAGGGAGATCTGTCAGGGCATGTCCTTGAAGTCGGCAGGACCGGTGCGCTCGGCGCCCTTCGGCCCGGTCGCTTCCTTGGGCAGGAAGCTGTCGGGCTTGAGCCGCAGCCACAGCAGGATCGCCGCCGAGACATAGACCGACGAGAAGGTGCCGATGACGATGCCGAGCAGCATCGCGGCGGTGAAGCCGAAAATCACGTCGGGTCCGAGCACCAGCAGGATGGTCAGCACGATGCCGATCGACAGCGAGGTAACAACGGTGCGTGACAGCGTTTCATTGATCGACAGGTCGAGCAGTTCGCCCATCTCCATCTTGCGGTATTTGCGCATATTCTCGCGAATACGGTCATACACGACGATGGTGTCGTTCAATGAATAGCCGATGATCGTCAGGATCGCGGCGACGATGTTGAGGTCGAACTCAAGCTGGGTCAGCGCGAAAAAGCCGAGCGTCAGCGCGACGTCGTGGAACAGCGCGAACAGGGCGCCAACGCCGAACTGCCATTCGAAGCGGAACCAGACATACAGCGCAATGGCAATCATCGCGAGCGTCAGGCTGATCGCACCGTTGCGGAACAGCTCTTCCGACACCTTGCCCGACACGCTCTGTGCGCCTTCGACCTGTGCGCCGGGATAGCCCTGCTGGATCGTGGTGCGAATTGCCGAGGCGGCCTTGTTCGCCGCTTCCTCACCACCCTCGGGCAGCGGGGTGCGGACCGAATATTCGTTCGTCGAGCCGCTGCGCTGGATCGTCGCCTCGCCATAGCCGAGCCCTTCGACGCGCTGGCGCAGCGTTTCGATGTCGATCGACTGGCTGAACGTCACGCGGGTCTGTTGCCCGCCGACGAAATCAATGCCGAGGTTGAAGCCCTTGACGAAGCACAGCACGATCGAGCCGATGATGAGCAACATCGACAACGCCATCGCCACGTTCCGCCATTTGAGGAACGGGATGTTGGTGTTGTCAGGGACGAGCTTGAGAGGGCGCATATCTGGGCGGCCTTAAATATTGATCGTCTTGGGACGGTTGCGCTTCAGATAATCGGCAACGAGCAGACGCGTGAAGGTGACGCCGGTGAACACCGAGGTGATGATGCCGATCGCGAGCACGACCGCAAAGCCGCGGATCGGGCCGGTGCCGAACAGGAACATGATCGCCGCCGAAATGACGTTGGTGATGTTCGCGTCGAAGATCGCGCGGCTCGCTTCCTTATAGCCGAATTCGACCGAGGCGATCGCGGCGCGGCCACGGATGCGCTGTTCTTCACGGATGCGTTCGTTGATCAGCACGTTGGCGTCGACCGCAGCACCGATGGTCAGCACGAAGCCGGCGATGCCGGGCAGCGTCAGCGTGGCGCCAAAGAACGCCATGATGCCGAGCACCATGACCGCGTTCACCAGCAGCGCGGCGGCGGTGTAGACGCCGAACCGCAGATAGGTGAACAGCATGAACGCGATCAGCGCGAGCGTGCCGACGATGCCGGCAAGGATGCCCTTTTCGATCGATTCCTGACCGAGCTCGGCCGAAACCGTCCGCTCCTCGACCACCTTGAGCGCGACGGGCAGCTTGCCCGAGCGCAGCGCGATGGCGAGTTCGTTGGCGCTTTCGACGGTGAACCCGCCCGAAATCTGCCCGCGACCGCCAAGGATCGGTTCGTTGATGTTCGGCGCGGAGATCACCTGACCATCGACGATGATCGCGAACGGCTTGCCGGTGTTGGTCTGGGTCGCCTGCGCAAAGCGGCGGCCGCCCTGCGTGTCGAAGGTGAAGCCCACCACGACGCGCTGGTCCTGGTCGAATTCCTGCTTGGCGTCGATCAGCTGATCGCCGCTGACGATGATCTGACGCTTGAGCGCGATCTTCGCGACCTCTCCCTCCTTGGTCGGATAGGCGATATAGGGCGCGCCACCGGGAGCGCCCGGATAGGCCATGATCTCGCTGCCGATCGGCGGACGGCCGGCGGCGATCTCCGCCGGATTGGCGGTGGTGTCGACCAGCTTGAACTCAAGCCGTGCGGTGGTGCCGATCGTGCGCTTGAGCGCCTCGGGATCCTTGACCCCCGGCACTTCGACGAGGATGCGGTTGCGCCCCTGAAGGATGATCGTCGGTTCGAGCGTACCGAGCGCGTTGATGCGGCGGTCGACCACTTCGCGCGCATCGCCCATAGCCTGCGTCACCGCCTGATCGAGCCCGGCGCTGGTCTGGCTGACGATGAAGCGGGTGCCGTCGCGCACCTCGATCGTCCAGTCGCGCTGGCCCGACATGCCGACGCCGCTGCCAGTCAGCTGGAGCAGGCGTTCGCGCGCGGCATCGACCTGCGCCACGTTGCGCACCATGAAGCTGATGCGGTTGTCGCGGGTCGAGATGTCGCCGATGTCGATCCGGGGATCCTGACGGCGGAACTCGGTTTCGATCTCGTCGCGCTTGGCCGCGAGGCGGGTGCGCGCGAGATCGTCGACGTCCGCTTCGAGCAGGATCGAGCTGCCGCCGGCCAGGTCGAGGCCGAGGTTGATCGATGGCTGCGGGATCCACGACGGCCAGCGCTCACGCGCGCTTTCCGGCACGAAGCTGGGGATCGCCAGCAACAGGCAGACGGCGATGCTGAGCCAGACTGCCCAGACCTTCCACTTGGGAAAATCGAGCATCAGTCGTTCGCGGGCTTGCCGCCGAGCGGCTGGACCTCGACGATGGTCGCCTTGACCACCTTGACCTTCACGGTCGGCGCGATTTCGACATTGGCATAGACGTCGTCGACCGACACCACCTTACCAACCAGACCGCCCGCCGTGACGACGGTGTCGTTCTTCTTCATCGATCCGATCGATGCCTGAAGCGTCTTCATCCGCTTTTGCTGCGGGCGAATCATCAGGAAGTAGAAGGCGACGAAGATCAGGACGAGCGGCGCGATCGAAAGGAACGAGGCGGCGCCGCCGCCCTGGCCTGCCGCGCTGCCTGCGGCCTGTGCGAATGCTGGGGTGATGATCATGGGTTTCCCGGGCCTGGAGTGTGGGCCTATTGGTGGGGAGCCAAGCCCCCCGGTTCAAGCGGCGCGGGCTACCACTTGTGTTGCCGCCATGCAACTGTGGCGGATCATCGCCCCAAGTCGGCCAAGCGAGCCCGCAAGGTGACAGAACCCCTTGCATCCCCGGCGACACGCGCCTAGAGGGCCTGCCTTCGGTCGGGGCGTAGCGCAGCCTGGTAGCGCATCACACTGGGGGTGTGGGGGTCGCAGGTTCGAATCCTGTCGCCCCGACCAAGATTTCCCGCATGAGGCAATTGCCCGCGGGCGCGGTCCTCCGCAGTTCAGATATAGTCCTGATCCCTCGTCTCGTTACGGCTGTAACGTGAGGGATGCATCCGCCGCGCGGCTTGCTATAGATCGTGTCGTGGAGCCTGCGCGCGACGTCCTTTCTGCTGACGATCCATCCCCCGGCGTGCCGGCGGGCGCGGCGCCGCTGTCGATTCCGACGCGCCTGCGGCTGAGCGTGATCCTGATCCTGCTGTTCGTGCTGAGCGGGTGGGTCGCGCGACAACTCGCCATTCCACCGGCCCATGTCACGATGCTGTGGCTGCCCTCTGGCGTCGCAGTGGGCGCGGTCCTGCTGTACGGGCGCTGGCTGTTGCCCGCGGTGTTCCTTGCCTCGCTGACGCTTAACACGATCCTGGGCATGTCGATCGGATCGGGGTTGCTGCGCGCGGGCGGACTGGCGGTGTGGACCGCGGTCGGCGCGACGCTGCAGGCCCTGATCGCCGATATGCTGCTGCGCCGCCGGTTCGGCGATCATCTCGAGCTAACGCGGGTTCGCGACGTCGCGGTAGCGATTGGCATCGGCATCATCGTCCCGGCGCTGGTGTCGGCGTCGATCGGGCACCTTGCGCTGATGGCGCTGCGCGACTTTCCCGTTGAGCGCGTGCCGGGCAGCATGGCGACCTGGGCGCTGGGAGATATTTTGGGCATCCTGACCGTCGCGCCCTTTGCGATGATCGGGATGCGGCGGCGGTTTCGAGCGGTGTGGCGCGGCGCGTCGATCCGGGGCCTGTTTGGCTATATCGCGCTCGGCTGTGGCCTGGGCCTGGCGCTGACCATGTTCGCGTGGATCAATGCACGCGAGCGGGTGATCGAAAGCAGCAGGGCGAGTTTCACCGCGCTCGCTGCGGAAAACGAGCAGGCGTTGCGCGAGCGGCTGAACCGCGCCGCACGAAGCCTCGATGCCGCCTCGGCGCTGTTCACGGCGGGTGAGCGCGTAACCTGGGACGAATGGGTCGCCTATGCCAAGGTGATCGACATCGAACGCAGCTATGCCGGCATTCGCGACATCGGGTTCATCCGACGGGTTCCGCGGGCGGACGTCGCCGCGTTTCAGGCGGAGGCGCGGCGCAACGGCCTGCCGATCGACCGGATCCAGCGCGCACCGGCGCGTGGCGACCATTATGTCGTCACCTATATTTATCCGCTGGAAAAGAACCGCGCCGTTCTGGGGATGGACATTACCTTCGACCCCAAGCGCCGCCAGGCCGCCGACCAGGCGCGCGACGCCGGCGCGGCAGTGGTGACGCGGCCGCTCGATTTCATCCAGTATCGCGGCCCCGGCTACGGTTTCACGGTCATGCGACCGGTCTATTCGGCGGCGGAACCACCGCGCACGGTGGCGGAGCGCCGCCGCACGCTGATCGGATGGGTCTATCACCCCTTCCCTGCCGAGCGGTTTTTCAGCGACCTGAACCCGGGACAGGGCAGCGATTTCGAGCTGCTGATCCGCGCGCGCAACGGGGCGGACCGGTGGGTATCGGTGTACGATACCCTGTCCGGCCAGCCCAAGGCGACGCATCAGCCAGCCTTTGTCACGTCGCGTCAGTTCAATGTGGCGGGGCGCGTCTGGTCGCTGGAATGGCGCAGCACCGCCGCGTTCGAGGAGCGGACCCGCAGCGTCGAGCCGCTGCTCGTCCTGCTGACGGGCCTGACGATCAACCTCGCGCTTGCAGCCGTGCTGTTCGTCGTCGCGCGCCGCGAGGCAGTGGTGACGCGCGAGGTGGAGCGCTCCACCGCCGAACTGTCGGAGACGAACCGCCTGCTGCTGATGACCGAGGCGACGACGCATGTCGGGCATTGGCGATACGACATCGCGGCGGGCACGCTGCTGTGGTCCGACGAAGTCTATCGCATCCATGGACGCGATCCTGCGCGACCGATCACACGGGACGAGGCGCTCGACTATCTCCATGCCGAGGACCGGGGCCAGACCTGGCAGGCGATGCTGGCGTCGGTGCGCGACCAGCACCCGTTCAGCCTGCGCGTGCGGATTACCCGCGATGATGACGGCGAGACCCGGTATCTGTCCTATATCGGCCGCGCCGAACCACGCCCGGACGGCAAGCCCGGTGCCCTGTTTGGGGTGATGCAGGACGTCACCAACGAAACGCGGGTGCGCGAACAATTGCTCAAGGCACGCGATTCGGCGCAGCGCGAGGCGCAGTCACGCGGTGCGTTCCTCGCCAATCTGAGCCATGAAATCCGCACGCCAATGAACGGGGTGATCGGCTTTGCCGAATTGCTGCTCGAATCGAAACTGGCGACCGAACAGCGCAACTATGCCCAGATCATCATCGAATCGGGCAGCAACATGATGGCGCTGCTCAACGATGTGCTCGACCTGTCGAAGATCGAGGCGGGGCATCTGGAGCTTTCCGACGAGCCCGTCGCGATCGAGGAGCTGGCCAATTCCGCGATCCGCATGCTGATGCCGACCGTGCGCCGCCGCGACGTGTGGCTGGAGGTGCAGATCGACCCGACGCTGCCCCCGATCGTGCGCGGGGACAAGCTGCGCCTGCGTCAGGTGCTGCTCAACCTGCTCGGGAATGCGGTCAAGTTCACCGAACAGGGGTTCGTGCGGCTTGAGGTGAGCCGCGTCGGCGATCTGATGCGGTTTGCGGTGGTCGATTCCGGCCCCGGAATCCCGCCAGAGCGGATTGCCGACATCTTCAAATCCTTTGTCCAGCTCGATCCCGTGGCGCGCTCGACCGGGTCGGGGGCCGGACTTGGCCTGACGATCTCGAGCTCGCTCGTGCGGCTGATGGGCGGGAACCTGAAGGTGCAGAGCCGGGTGCATGAAGGCAGCAGCTTTCATTTCACCCTGCCCTGTATTCCCGCATCGCTGGAGGATGACGACGCGCCCGCCAGCGATTTGCCGAGGGGGCAGCAACGCGATGAGTCGGCGGCGGCGGCGATTCGCGTGCTGCTGGCCGAGGACAATGAGATCAATCAGGCGCTGATCCGCGCCACCGCCGCCCGGCTGGGGCTCGCGCTCGATGTCGCCAACAACGGTTCCGAAGCCGTCGTCCGCGCCGAGGCTGCGGCTCAGGCCGGAACGCCTTATGACCTGATCCTGATGGATATCCAGATGCCCGTCCTCGACGGCATCGGCGCCACAAAGCGGCTGCGCGGCATGGGCTATAGCGCCGAGACGCTGCCGATCGTCGCACTGTCGGCGAACGTCTATCAGAACGATATCGACGCCTGTTTCGCCGCAGGCATGCAGGCGCATCTGGCCAAACCGGTGCGGCGCGAGGCGCTGGAGAGCGCGATCGCGACCTGGGCACGGCGCCATTCCGGCAATGTCCGCGCCGCGCAGGTGCCGACCACGCCGCCGCCGCCCGAACCACTGCCCGCGTCCCTCGTCGCACGCTATGCCGAGCGGCGCGCTGCGCTGGCCGCGACGCTGCGCGCGTTCGATCCCATTGCCGCCGACGACCCGCAGGCGATTGCCGCGCTGCTCTCTGAAATCCACAAGCTGGCGGGGACTGCCGGGCACTTCGGCGACGTGCAACTTGGTGACAAGGCACGGGAAACCGAGCGGATGATGATCGATGCAACACCCGGCGAGCGCATTATCCTTGCGCAAGCCCTCCTCAGCGTGATCGAAACAAGTTCCCAGAACGTATCAAGTTGAGTAGTAACGTCGCGCGATCATATGGACTTGCGGATTATGCTCGTTATCACGCCTGCTCCGCTTCCAAACAGCGAATGAAAATGCCCAGAACCATTCATGTCGTCGATGACGATGATCTTGCCCGCGATGTTATCTCCAGCCTGGTGGCAACGCTGCCCGGCGTTTCGGTGAGTGCGTGGGAGTCGGCAGAGGCGTTTTTGACCGCGGCGCAGGATGGGGCGGCGCCCGGCGTGGTGCTGCTCGACCTCAACATGCCGGGCCTGTCGGGGAATGAGGCGCTGCGTTCGCTCGACCATACGCGCTTTCCGGCGATTATCGTGTCGGGGCAGGGACAGATCACCTCAGCCGTCGAATCGCTGAAGCGTGGCGCGATCGATTTCATCGAAAAGCCCTTTACGCTCGAAAAGCTGCTGGGGCCGCTCAAGATCGCGTTTGACATGCTCGACCGCAATCTCGCCGAGGAAAACAGGTCGGATCGCGACCGTGAACGGTTGGAAACGCTGAGCGAGCGCGAGGTGGAGATCCTGTCGCTGCTGGTCGATGGCCTGACCAACCGCGAAGTCGCCGAGAAACTCGGGCTGAGCGTCCGTACGGTCGAATCGCACCGCGCGCGGATCATGCTCAAGCTCGACGTGTCGAGCTTCGCCGAGGCGATCCGGCTGGCCGTGCTCGCGGGGATCGAGACGCCGGGCTGATCCGGCTCGACCATGGCGGCTCCGCATCATTTCACCCGCTTCGCCGCGATCGACTGGTCCGGCGCGAAAGGTACGCGTCACCCTGGCATCGCGGTTGCGCTGTGCGAGGCGGGTGAAGAGGCGCCACGCCTGATTACGCCGCCCTCTCGTGCCTGGTCGCGCCGGGACGTGCTCGAATGGGTGCTGGAGCAGGCGAACGACCCGCTGCTGATCGGGTTTGATTTCAGCTTCTCCGCGCCGTTCGTGGGGCGTGGGGCGCATCTTCCCGGAGAAACGCAGAGCGACGATGCCCGCGCGCTGTGGGCGCATATCGACGCTGCGGCGGCCGGTGACGAAGACCTGGGCGCGGCGGGGTTCATCGATGCGCGGCGCGGGACGCATTTCTATCTGGGTGCCGCCGATGGCGTGAAGGCCGATTTCCTGCACTGGCGCGCGTGTGAGGTCGCGCACGACGGCAGCACCAAACCCTCGACTGTGTTCGACGCGATCGGCGCGGCGCAGGTGGCCAAGGCGAGCTTTGCGGGCATGCGCCTGCTCCACCGGCTCAATGGCGCTGTGCCGGTCTGGCCGTTCGATCCCCTGCCCGTTCGCGGCGCGTGCGTGGTCGAAATCTATACCGCGATCGCTGCCCGCGCTGCTGGGGCGCGCAAGGGGCGATCCAAGCTGCGCGATGCCGCCTCGCTTGATACCGCGCTAGGGGCGCTGGGGTCGGCCCGGCATGCCCCGCTCGAGCGCTACACTGACCATGCGACCGACGCGCTGCTGACCGTGGCGTGGCTGCGACGCGCCGTTGATACCGCAGGGCTGTGGCAGCCCGCAGCGATGTCGCCGGAAATTGCGCGATCAGAGGGCTGGACGTTCGGCATCGCTTGACGCAAAGGGACGCAATCCAGACGCGGGTCGCGCATCACGCAAGGCCCGCCGCGCCGGTTTAGCTCAGCTGGTAGAGCAGCGGTTTTGTAAACCGAAGGTCGCGGGTTCGATTCCTGCAACCGGCACCATTCCATAGCAAGCATGCAGGTCGCCAGCACAACGCCTGCGCGCGTTTGATCTGCGCCGGACGCAAAAAAGCCGCCCGGAGGCGGCTGATTGTGTTGTGATGGTTGCGGGGGTTGGATTTGAACCAACGACCTTCAGGTTATGAGCCTGACGAGCTACCGGGCTGCTCCACCCCGCGCC
>NZ_DASYHL010000003.1:0-1148606 GCF_035998645.1 Sphingomonas sp. | reverse complement strand
CTGCCGAGTGGCATCGCGCTGCCAGTCCTCCCGCTGGCGGCGGATCTGGGTGATCTCGACGCTGCCGCGCCGCTCGGCAGTCGCGCGGAACGCGGCGCCCGCTTCGATCGCCTGAAGCTGCTCGGGATCGCCGACCAGCACGACCTTTGCCCCGCGCTTCTCGGCTTCGGTGATCACACGCTCCATCTGGCGCGTACCGATCATCCCGGCTTCATCGATCACCAGCACGTCGCGGCTGGTGAGAAGATCGCGATCCTGCGCCCATTGATGTTCGAGGCTGGCGATGGTGCGTGACGCGATGCCGGAGCCGCTTTCCAGATTCTCGGCGGCGATGCCGGATAGCGCGATGCCCTGCACCTGATAGCCCGCGTCCTCCCACGCCTCGCGTGCCACCCCGAGCATCGCTGACTTGCCCGTGCCGGCATAGCCGATGACAACTCCGAGCCCTTTAGCGTCAGTGACGTGCTCGAACGCACTGCGCTGCTCGGGCGAGAGGAACATGTTGCGTGCCGCCGCGCGCGCTATAGCCACATCGCGATGGCGCTCCCCGACGGTGTGCTGATCGCGATTGGCCAAAACTCCGGTCGCGCGTTCGAGGCGTTGCTCGGTCTCGATCATGTCGCGGCTGGTGAAGCGATCCTCGCCGCGCCCGTCCTTACCGAGCGCGACCAGCTCGGGCGCTCCGCGTACTGCCGCCATCACGCGATCGAACTGTGCTTTATCCTCGCTATGTCGGTGCGCAAACATGGCGAGGTCGCGCGTCGTAAACGTCGACTGCGTGCGCGTGATCGCCTCCAGCGCGATCCCCGGGTTAGCGACTATCTTCTCGCCGTTGGCGCGGGCGATTTTGAGGTGCTCGACGGCGCGCTCGGACTCCAGACCCTGCGCCGCCATGCGCGAAGCGGCCGGACCGATTTTGTGCTGCGGCTCAAGGTCGATGCCCTGCGCTTCCAAGGATCGGTGATCGATCCGCGCATCGATATCCAACTCAGCGAGCCGCGCATTGACGTGCTCGCTCCAGCGCTCGCGCCATTTCTCCAGCAGATCGGTTCTGTTCCAGTCGCGGTTCTTCTTGCCGAACCCGTCCTTGCTGACCTCCCGCATCGTAAGCATCACATGCGCGTGCGGCTTCGCAAGTCCATCTGCACCGATATCCCAGTGGACATTGAGATCGGCGATCATGCCGCGCTCGACAAACTCGTTGCGTACAAAGTCTCGGGCAAGCTCGATACCCTGCTCCTTGGTCATCTCCCGGGGAATCGCGAACTCGATCTCACGGGCAAGCTGCGCGTCCTTGCGCAGCTCGGCGGCCTCGACCGCGTTCCAGAGGCTCTCGCGATCCGACAAATGCTCGGGCGCCCCGTCCGGCAGCATCACTTCGGAGTCGACGACGCCCGCCTTGTTGGAGAAGTCATGGTGCCGGTCGAGCCGCTGGTCGTGCAGCCGCGAGGCGGAGCGATATGCCGCCGACGCCAACGCACTCGATCCGGCGGCGCGCGAGATGACTTTGGCCGAGAAATGGTAGATCGCCATGACGGCAATCTACTTACACTTCAGAAGCGGCGTCGGCACGACGTATAAGCGCGCCCTCCAAAGAATTCATCTTTCTCGGGACTGATGAATCCCATGAGATTTCAGGGCGTTGAGCTTGATCGAATGGTCCGATAACTGGTGCGCCTTCCCCGTGCAATTGAGGAAGGACCAATGCGCAAACCCCGCGATTTCGATGCCGAACTCGAGGCGCTAAACGACAAGGCGAAGCAGCTTAGAGAGCGCAAGCTGCGCCAGCTGGGCGAACTGGTCGTGGCAACTGGTGCCGACGCGCTCCCGATCGAGCAGCTTGCCGGGCTGCTGGTTGCGGGTATCGAGAGCAAAGACTCAGGAGCAAAGGAAAGCTGGCGCAAACGCGGCGCGGCGTTCTTTCAAGGCTCGCGTCGCGCTGGTGGCCGCGTTGACACGAACCCGCGTGGCGCACACGCGAGTGACGGCGGCGAGTCACCGACTGAGCGCCAGGATCGCACGTGACGACAAGCGGGCGTGGGTGGTGAAACGTCGCGAGCGCACGCGCCAGCTGATCGAACTTGGCGGTCTCGTCGCCAAGGCCGGGCTGATCGAGCTTACTGATGATGATCGCGCGGTGATCCTCGGCATTCTGGTCGATGCCGCCGCCACGTTGCGCAGCGAGGATCGCGACAAGGCGCTCCTGCTTTGGTGGCGGCGCGGCAAGCGCGCGTTTGAGGCGCTTGCCCCCGAACGCGAACCCCGCGCATAGGCCCGGCGATGACCGAAGACCTTGAAGCGACGATCCTCGCCTTTCTCAAGCGCGCGCCGGAATGGGTCCGCCGCGACCTGACCGCGAAGGATCAAAGCGCCCGCGCCCAGGCCGAAGAAGCGTTCGCTGCAATGCTGGCGGACGCCCTCCGGCGCGTAGCACCTTGAGTCATTGAGACGCGAGCGCCGCGCGATCAGTCGCGCGGCGCGAGCCGCCGTTCGCAGACGTCCCGCACCACGTTTTGCAAGACGTCGATCCGCTCCACGAGCCAGGCCAGCTCCTCCGGGGTGATCTTGTAATGGGGCGAGTAGCGCGCGTTCACATAGGCCTGCTGCAGCAGCTCGAAGCAGCGACGTGCGAACTTGGTGTCGCGCGGCCACACCGCGATCAGCTCGTGAACCAACGGCTCCGCCTGCGCGCGCAGGAAATTCAGCTTGTGTGATTTGGGGCTGTAGAGCGTCAGCGTCAGCAGTGCGCAATGGTAGAAGCGCTCGGCCGTCTGATGAAGATCGAACGCAGCATCTTTCAGATAGCCCTTTTCGATGTCGAATTTTGCAATGTCAAAACGCTTCTGCGCCGCTGGGAACCACTCATCAAAATACTTCCGCGCCTCCGCGCGCGCAGTCTCTTCCGTGAGCGGCTGCGGGGTCGCGAACGGGTGGCCGTCGGCCTCATAGAGCACGATGCCCTGCTGGATGGCATCGATGAAAAACGGGCGACCGCGCATCAGCTGATCGTTCACCTCAGCGAGGCTGTGAACGATGAACGCGACCGGCGCGCTGATCCGCTTGGAGATGGTCACCTCGCGGACGAAGTGGTCATCCGCCTTGGCCCAATACTCCACCGGGTCGGTGAGCCGGTCGTCGCTGACAACAACCAGAATATCATAGTCGGAATAATAGCCCCCGACCGGGTCCTCTACCCAATCGCCGCGCGCGTAGGAGCCGTAGAGGATCACCTTGAGGATGCGGCCCTGCTTCTTCCACTTCTGGGTGGCGAGCGCGGTCGCATCCTCGAACTCGGCGAACAGTATCTGCACGATGCGCTCCAGCTCGCGTTGCTTGGTCGATGGAAGATGGTCGAGGCTGGTCCGCATGGGAGCATCCTAACGGCATGAAGTTGCTTGGGACAGCCTCGCCGGCGAAGCGGCGAGGCCGCGCGATCGTCATCGCCTCCGCCATTCGGCGACCCGCCGCAGGATGCGCTGCCACCACGAGACAGAGGGACGTCCGTCGAGCGCGTCGAGAAGAGCAAGCATGCTCTGCGCAAAATGCTGCTCGACCTGTTCGGCGCTGAGCCCGGTCCGCTCGGCGATTTCGGCATAGGACAGGTCGTCCAACCGGATCGCGAGGAAGATCTCCCGCTGCAGCTTCGGCATGCGCTGCAACTTAGCCTCAAGCCGCTTGAGGATTTCGGGATCGGTGGGGCGCTCGCTCATGACAACGCCTCCCCGGAAGGCGCAAAGGCGAGCAGATAGTCTGCCGCCTTGCTGGCGGCACCCGCCGCGCGGAAGATCGCGCGCTCGTCGTCCCTCAAGACCGCAAGCCACGATGCGATGTAATCGGCATGCCGGACGGTCGGCGCGATCGCCAGCGATGCGCACGCAAACGCGCTCGCCATCTCAGCGACCAGTTCCTCGCGCGCATAATCCGCGCTGCCGAACCCGCCGCGCTGGTTTCGGTCCAACCGGCTGCTGTGCCCGGTCCAGTGGCCAAGCTCGTGCAACGCGGTGCGATACCAGTTGATCGGCTCGCCGAACGCTGCTTGCGGCGGCACCGCGACATAATCGCCACCCGGCGAGTAATAGGCCTCGCCCCCGCCAACCCGGAAGTCCGCACCGCTCGCGTCGATCAGGCTGCGCACCTGCGGCACGATATCCGCCCCGGCCGGAAGCTCGGGCAAGTCCGTGAACCGCTCGGGCAATCCCTCGCACTGCGCGACGTTGAACACCGTAAACCGCTTCAGGAACGCCAGCTGCCGCGCCTCGCGATCCTCATCGCGCGCGCGTTCCACTTCGTCCTTGGGCGTGAAGCGATCCGCATAGCAGACGGTCGTTCCCCGCTCGCCTTTGCGGACAGTGCCGCCGGCAGCCTGCGCCTGCTTGAAGGTCAGCCAGCGCTGCGACGCGCACTTTCCTTCAATCACTGCCGCCCACAGGATCAGCACATTGATCCCCGAATAACGCCGCCCGGTCACGGCGTTGGCAGGCATGGTGCACCCGCATGAAGCCGCATCCCAAGGCTGCACCCAAGGCAGCCGCCCTTGCTCCAGCTCGGCAATCACCCGCGCCGTCACCTCGGCATAGAGGCTCGAACGCTCGTTTCCGGTCTTCATCGCTCCTACTCCTTCCAAACCACCGCAACCGGCGCCGGAATGGCGGGGGTGGGCGGCAGGAGCGGACCGGCGATCCCGCCGACGGAGGCGGGCCGCACCCGAAGGGCCGGAATGCAATGGAGGACCCCGGCACAGCCGGGGTTGCGGCACGCCGCGGCGGGTTCAAAGGGTAGCGACGCCCACCTCCGCCAGATCGCGCTCGGCGCGCCAACGCCACCGCGCCCCGGCGCGGTGACCGCAGCAGATCAGCGCGCAGCGCTGCTCAGCTCGAACCGAGCTGCACAATCATGCACTCTCGAAGCCGGTCGGCCGTCGCGGCGGCGTGCGCGCGCAGCTGTGCGCCAGCCGCCGCCGCGCCCTCCGGCCGGATCGAGTGTGCCACGCGAAGAACCAAGGCACTGCGGACTCTGGCGGCATCGGAGAAGTCCGCCAGCGCACGCTCATCAAATGCCGCGTTCCGCTGCCGGGCAGCGCCCGGCCCGCGTCATGCGATCGTCACCTATAAAGGCCGAGGCGCAGCAGGCGACTCGGCGGCGCGCCAGCAGCGTAGAGCGCGGTCACGCCACGCGTGCGACACCCTGATACTTCACCCTCAAACGACCAACCTACGCCAGAGCTCGTATTTGCACGCTGGCACCGCACAACACCCTCCCGACACCAGAGAGGGTCTGTTCAGAGGCAAGGATTCCTGCCCAAATTACCCCCGGGGGCACCAGTCAGACGCAGACAGTGTAAGGAAAAAGCAATGCAGGCCCAAACTCCTGATCGCATCCTCCGGATCAACACGGTCCTCGCTCGTACGGGGCTCAGCCGGTCAACCATGTACCGGAAGATGCAGAACGGCACGTTCCCGAGAAACATCCAGATCAGCACGCGCTGCGCCGGCTGGCGGGAGTCCGCGATCGAAGCCTGGCTGCGCAATCCGATATTCTACAGTGTCGTCGACCGGCCCCTCGATTGACGCCAAGCGGTCGGGTAGTCTGGCGATGCCGTCACCTTGACAAATCAAGGCAGCGTCCGCCTGTAATGTGGCCGTGGGGAAAGCTGTCTTCCGACAACGCGACAGCCGAAGCATCACGTCACAATCCATCAATGACATTTCATGCCATCCATCCAGTCGATTTCTCGCTATAAGCTTTTCCTGCGGCTTGGCAGCGGAGCACAATTATCGGCGCACGGCCCTGCTCAAACGTGGCGAGTAATGGCCACCTGATTCCCGGCTCCATTCGGCGCGACGGCAGCAACTTTGCGGGGTGTGCAGCGCAGTTCAGTGACCGTAAAGTCTTCGCTCCATGCGAAGATAGATGGAATTTCAAGCGAGGCGTCGCGGAATGCTTGCGGTGCGCAGACGCAAACGCTGGATTACTCGACGTCGTTGCAGGCGGAATTATTGAAGAACCGACAACGGCTTGATGTTCATTCAATCGACCAACGAAGTGAGCAGTGCGGATTGAACGAAAGGGAACCGATGATCGTTATTGGCCCCTCAAAACAAATTGGGACATATTATACAATTTTATTTATCCGACTTCGTATCTCGATATAGACCGGCATCATGCTACCGCTGGCCGTTTCAACCAATTTTCGTTCCATGCTTTTACAAAATTTGCCCAACTCCTCCTGATGGAAATAGGCAGCTACTCCGGCGATCTGGTGCAACAGGCTCGCGATTTCTGCGTTGCCCCTCTTTGTCATCTTCTCACCATGCAAAGCGCGGTCGATCATGTCGCTTGCGGCTGCCACCCGCTCTTCGAACATCGCACGGAGTCGGGGGTCACCTTTCTCTTCGAAGCCCTCGGGCGGGACTTCATTCTCCTCCGGGCGCTCGTCGGACAATTCGATGATAGCCGAACAAAGTTCCTTGAACCGCAACGGTTTCGCCAGGTGGGCTTGCATTCCGGCTGCTAAACAACGCTGGATATCGTCCGCGTAGGCGTTCGCAGTGACTGCGAGGATCGGAAGGGTGTCACCGTCGATTCCCGCTTCCCGGATGGTCCGCGTAGCCTGCAGCCCATCCATGTTCGGCATCTGCATATCCATCAGAATCAGGTCGAACGGGCGATCGGTGTCCTTCGCGGCGAGCACCGCAGCGACGGCTTCAACTCCGTCGCGCGCCAGCTCGCAGGCGTGCCCAGCCTTGTCGACCATTGCCATGGTCAGTTCTTGATTAATCGGATTGTCCTCAGCCACAAGGATCCGCAATCTTGCTCCGCCCCCGCAATTTCCCGCAATTTCGGGTGCCTTTTCCGGGAACGTTGGATCGACCGCCTTTTTCAGCGGCAACGAGACGGTGAAAGCGGACCCCTCACCCAACTCGCTTTCGACCCGCAGATCGCCGCCCATCAGCTCCGCCAGTTCGCTACTGATCGGCAAGCCCAGCCCGGTCCCTCCATAACGCCTCGCCGTGGTGTCATCGGCCTGGGTGAACTTTTCAAAAATGGTGCCTAGCCGATCGCCCGGGATTCCAATGCCTGTATCTTTCACCGTGATCTCGAGCTTCGCAGCATCTTCAATACACCCTTGAACAACCGCGGCTGAAAGCTTCACTTCGCCTTTTCCGGTAAATTTCAGAGCATTTCCGAGGAGATTCAAGGTAATTTGCCGAAGCCTCATCGAATCGACCAATATTATGGGCGGAACGCCCGGATCAATTTCAATGTCTAACTTGAGGCCCTTATTATTCGCGACCGGCTCCATCAAACGCTGACAGCTTCGTAATATGTGCCGCAGATCCACAGGTTCGCTAACGATTGCCATTTGCCTGGCTTCGATCTTTGCCAAATCCAGCAAATCATTCAGAAGTCTAAGCATGGCATTGCTCGAGTCGGCGATCATCTGCAGGCGGCGGCGCTGAGCGGGATCGGATTCCTCGGCGAGCGCCAATTCGGTAAAGCCGATAACACCGTTCATCGGCGTGCGAATTTCGTGACTCATGTTAACGAGGAATGTGGACTTCGCCGTATCGGCGGCGCGCGCTTCTTCAATCGATTGTGTAAGCCTTTCCCGCATTATCGTTTCGTTCGTCCGGTCAATGATCACGCCGATAATGGCCTTGGGCAGGCCCTGCTCGTCGACATCCACCTGGCCGCGCACCTCGACGTACCGCGTCTTTCCATCCTTTGTTATCAGGCGAGCATTGAGCGAGTACGGGCTGCGGGTCGCCACAGCGGTTTCGAGCGACTTTTCGACGATCGACCGATCTTCTGGATGGTAGAATGCGATCGCTCGGGCAAGTTCGGGCAAGTCGCCGACGTCCAGTCCATGCAAGCGATACACTTCATCTGACCAAGCGACTTGGCCGGTGGCGATATTTAGGTGCCAATGACCGATATGCGCCGTTGCTTCGGCAAGCTTGAGCATGCGGTTGCGTTCAGCAAGTTCAGCGGTTGCGGCCTTCACTTCGGTCACAATATGACCTTCTCGCCGAAGGAAAATTACGAGAAGGAACGCCAGAAGGACGGTGATGGTCAGCCCACTGATGACAGTAACTACCGGACCACTAGAGCGATGACGATTTGCGAACTTTGGAAGCTCGGTCAACCGAAGCGAAAACGGCTGCCCCCCCAGTTCGATCTTTCGGCGTGCCTCGAATTTTGGATATGCGCTGATTTCCTGACTGGCGTATAAGCTTGTATCAGATCCGTGAGTGTCGCCATGGCGCACTTCAAGGGCGAAATCAGTTCCCTGTTGCGGGATCAAGGAGTTGAACAGTTCTTCCGCCACGATCGGCGCGTACGTCCAACGCTTCGTCGGTCGACCGGCAGCGTCTCGAATTGAGTGGAGTAAAAGAAAGCCTGCCCCCTGTTTTCGATCCTGGACCAGCACGATTGGGCGGGTAAGGACGGGAACCGGACGCCGCGTAGACAGCGCGATCGCCGCCCGACGCTCCTTTTCAAAGGCGAGATTGAGGCCTAGCGCGGCGTGATTCGTGGCTAGGGGTTCCACCCGGTTAATGATGAAATGGTCGGCGCGGTTCACTTGAGGATGTATCGCAAAGAGTTCCCCAACCTCGCTGGCGAACTCTTTGCGAAACGCAGGAAAATCCGGATCCCGAACTCGCTCGAACATCCCGATCCCGCGCATGCCGGGGTATGCGCGCGCGAGATCCATGCGATCGACATAGCCACGCCACTCCGCAGAGGAGATGTCGCCATCGACCGCGGCAAATGCGGCAGCCCCCTCCAGGGCCCGCTCATAAGTCTGGAGGCGATGCCGTAAGGCGTCCTCCGTGCTATCTGCTATTGTTTCAAAGCTGGTTTTCGCCTGTGTGTATTCGCGCTCGGAAACAAACTGCCAAGCATAGAGTGTGAGCATCAGTGTGCTGAGCAAGCTCATGGCGACAAGGGCGCTGAGGCCAGTGAGGGGCCGCCCCCGCCACGTTACGACGATGGGGGACCAGCTGGTCAGGAGCAGAATCGGCATGATGAGGCTGACGCCAAGAAGATCGCCGTAATACCATGTGAGCCAGTTTTCCCGGACCTGCTCGACGGTGAGCACCTCGGCCGCGAAAAGGGTCGCCACGCCGATTGTCGGAGCGATCAGGCAGGGCAATAGGACGACCAATAGTAGCGCTCGAGAAACGCGCGGCGCGTTCGTCAGTTCGATGCCTTCGCTGAAGGCCTTGGTCATGCGCAAGGCGAAAACTGCCTGCATACTGGCACCGATCCCGATGCCAGCTGCGACGAGGTAAACGTGCCAAGCCTGGTCGAAACCGGCAACGCTGTCGTAACTTGACGCAACATTGAATGCGAACGAACCGAGCCAGATGCCCGGCCAAAGCCTGCCGCCGAAAGCGATCAAAGCGCAAAGCGCCACACCAGATGCAGGCCAGATGATCGTCGCATACCCAGGCGGAACAGCAAGCGAGCGGCCAATATAGCCAGCGCCGAAGTAGCACACAGCCAGAACAAGCCCGGCGCACAAAATCCGGATGAGAGATGATGTCTGATTATGTGGCGCGCGGCTATTTTCGCGCGAATTCCCGATCATTTCGGCACGCACATCAGCTTAATGCGACCGAAGCGCGATGAGCCGATCCTCTGCCTCGCGTCTCGTTTGGATTGCGACCGCCGCGAGGGTTCGGAACGACGGTATCGCGTCCCGCTCGTTCGAGAGTTGCTGCTCCAGCACTAATGCCGAGCCTGCCAGGTCGAATGCGCCGACAGCTTCCGCGGCGCCTTTGAGTGAATGAGCTTCTTTCCGCGCGGATAAAACCGCGCCGCAATAGACCAAATTGCCGATTTTGAGCGGCGCTTCAGACAGTTCGGCAATGAGCATCGATAGCAACAACGTCATGCCATCGTTGCCGACGGTCGAAAGAACTTCTTGAAAACGGTTCTCATCAAACACTGGAGTTCCTACGCACGCTTGGCCTTGCCCACGACGCATAGTTACCCGGTCAGACGAACCTCACCTATCCTCAATTGGGGTCAGAAGGATCAGGCGCTCCAGATAGGGACATCAAGATGGCCTGAGTCCTATTTGATGCTCCAAGCTTTCGCAAAATGGCCTTGATATGCTGTTTCACCGTCGCTTCCGAGAGACCTACAGCAAACGCAATCTGCTTGTTCTGGTGCCCGCTGCTCATCGCCTCCAGGATTTTGCGTTCGGCGTTGGTGAGGGTCGCCACCCGTTCGTCGATTGACTCCAAGAGCAAGATATCGCTGCCCCCATTTTGGCTCGTGTCGGCAATCGCCCTGTGAATCGCGCGCGCCAACGTGCTCATCGGGGCCGATTTGGCAATCGGACCGAATACGTTCCGCGTCTCCAGCTTGTCCGTTTCGTCAGCCCCCGCCGCCGTGATCACGATGACCTTGGCTAACGGGAATGCTTTTGTCACCGCCGTCACTGTCGCCACTCCAGAACTGTCCGGTAGCAACAAATCGAGCAGAATCACGTCCGGGTGATCAGCCAGGCCGAGCGCCTCGCGCAAACATCCTGCTATAGTAATATGTGCATCAGGATAGGAGGCGCGTACGATCAATTCCGCTGCAGTACGGCATATGGGATGATCGTCAACAATCAGGAAACGTAGATTCACTTTGGCAAAGCCTGCTAAATTTTAACCCGACATGCCGGCTTGACGGTGCGGTCAAAAAATCCACCACCAATCGCGACCCAATTCAAGAATTCCTACTTCACTTGCAGCCCGCCGTCACCACACGATGAGCACGGCTTGCTCATGCTCGGCGCGCTTCGGCGCAAAACTCCTTGGAGGCCCTTGCTGACCGAGCCCATTCTGATAGTGCGGCCATGGAGCAGGTTGTTAGCCTATTGGATCCACGAGTTGCGTATCGGGAGCGATCAACCATGGCAACGATCCTGGTCGCGGATGACGACAAAATTCTGGTGGGACTGGTGCGCGCTCGCTTGAGCGGGGCCGGGCACGAGGTCCTGGTCGCCCATGATGGGGAGTCAGCGCTGGAGATCGCCAATACAGCGCTTCCGGCCGCCGTGATTCTTGATGCAATGATGCCAATTGTGGGTGGCGCGGAGGTGCTGCGCCGCTTGCGCGAGGAGCCCCGCTTTGCACGCCTCCCCATCATGATGTTGACGGCTCGCACAAGCGAAGAAGATGTCGTCGCCTTCTTGAAAGCTGGCGCGACTGAATATCTGGCGAAACCGTTCATGCCGCAGGAGCTTTTGCTCAGACTGGAAATGATGTTGCGAAACGCCCGCCGTGACTAGAACGCCCCTCTGGGCCGCAGGCGGCATCGTGATCGCGCTGGCCAGCGCCGCGCCCGCATGGGCAAGCTGCGACCCGGAGACCGATCCCACGGCGCTGCAACTGCAAGCGCGCGAATTGGCGGCCAGGCAGGATTATGATGCAGCGCTCGCAGCGCTCGATTGCGCGCTCGCGCGCGCGCCGGAAGATCTCGACATACGGCTCGCGCGCGCCCGCATTTTGTTTTGGCGCGGTGAGATATCCCGGGCGCGCCAGGAGGTCGATGAGGTCCGAAGGAGGCGCGCGGCGTATCCCGGCCTCGCAGAGCTCACCTCGGCAATCGACGGCGCCCGCGAAAAGCGGTCCGCAATTTTCCTGGCGACGAGCATTTCCGATCTCGACCTCCGGGGAACGCATCGGCGTTGGACGGCGGTCTCGCTAGGCGGATATCGACAGATTTCGCGCAGCAGCACGGCATCCTTCACGCTCGATCACGAGGATCGGGTCGTTGCGGCAGATACGCGCGCAGCGATCAGAATCGACCGACGGTGGACCGGCGCCTCCGCCTATGTGGCAGTCAGCGCGACGCCATCTGCCACGTTTCGGGAGCGGTGGGGCTTGGGAGGCGGGGTTGAACTTCAAACCGGGGCACTCGCGCTGATCGTCGACTATCGCTACGCCGCCTATGTCGGCGCCGGAAGTCATTCCATCAGCCCATCGGCCAGAATGACGTTTTCAAAGCGCGTATCCGGGACGATCAAGGCCACCTTCGTTTCCACTGAAGCGCTGCCGATCCAAGCCGGACTGTCGGGCCGTGTAGACGCCGACTTGGGGAGGCGATGGACGCTTTCGGCGGGTGCCGCCTCGGCACCGGAGACAGAAGCGGGGATCACCCGTCAGGTGAGGGGCGGATTCCTGGGGATGTCTGTACCGATAAGCCGTCGCGCTGACCTTCGTCTGACGGTTGACCATGAGCGGCGGGACGGGACGTACACGCGCACGGGGCTTGCGCTTGGCGTGGCGTGGCGTTTTGGTCCTGACTAGTGGCTTACCTTCTGTTCCTTTTGTCGCTCGGCGGAGCGATCGCGATGATCGCCATCATGACCTACCTTGTCGTTCGCCGCCGGATTGCGGAACGAAAATTGGTGACGCGTCTCGCACGAGAGAACGCGATGGTCGAAGCGTTGGCGGCAGGAACATTTCCCGAGGCTGACGCTCGGGAGCATCAATTGCGAAATCGCTTGGCACTGAGCGTAGCGGCGCGGATGATCGAGATGCTGCGAGGTTCTGACCGCGACCGCCTGATATCGCTGATCGAAGTCGAAGGCGTTCTTCAGCCTGCCTTTGCAATGTTGGCCTCACGGAGGCCAGAGCATCGCATCGAAGGGATCCGCGCGATAGAGTCGTTTGACGCTCCATCGGTCCGTGCCCAGCTTGTCCAGGTTTTGGCGAATGATAGCAATCTGAACGTGCGGCTTTCGGCCGGACTTGCGCTTGCTCGGCTCCGGGCCCTTCCGGGCGTTCTCGATACGATCTCACTCCTCCGCCTGCAGTCCCGTATGGTCACGCCGAGCGATGCTGCAATGTTGCGAATGCTGGCGGAAACCGATGGCGAGGCGCTGGTGCATGCCGTTGACGCTGTCGAAGGCGAAGCCCTGCGAGCCGCGCTAATCGAAGCGAGCGGAGCGACCGTCTCAATTGACATGTCCGCCGAGATTGCGCGCTGGGCCGATGAGCGATCAGCGGTGATCCGCCGCGCCGTTGCCAATTGCCTCGGACGATATCGCTATGGCGACGACCAGGCCCGCCTGGCCAACATGGCGCGGGACCCTGACTGGAAGGTCCGGCTCAACGCCGTTCACGCGATGGCCAAGAAGGGTTTTCGCCCCGTCCCCACAGATCTCGGCGCACTGTTTGACGACGCCAATCCGCTGATCGGCGCTTGCGCACAGAGATACTGGCTATGAACCGCGACAGCGCCCGAGAGACTAAGACATGACTTGGGCACTCGCCGGCACCTATTTGATCCTGACCTTTGCCTGGTTAAGCTTCGGCATAATCCTAATCCGTAACGCGGTGTCACTCGTTCAGCTCGTGACCGCGGCTTACGTGTTTCGTGCCCGCCTGCGCCCGACTCGAGCGGCTCAGACGCTATGGTCGCGCCAGTCCGATTGCGTACCGCCGCTGACAATTATCGCGCCGGCCTATAATGAAGAATTGTCGATTGTGCAGAGCGTCCGGTCGCTGCTGGCACTCGAATACCCCGAGCATGAAGTCATTGTCGTCAACGATGGGTCGAGCGACGACACGCTGCGAACTCTGGTTTCCGCATTTGAGCTGGACCGTGTCGAGCGACGCCAGGTCGCGGTGCTTCAGCGTACCGAGATCAGGGGTGTCTATGTTTCCCGGACATTTCCGAACCTGACCGTAATCGACAAGGAGAACGGTCGGAAGGCGGACGCCGCAAATGCGGGGATCGGATTCGCACTTACCCCGCTCGTCTGCGTCATCGATGCGGATTCGATTATCGAAAGTGATGGCCTGTTGCGGGCAACGGAGCCGTTCATGAACGATGATGGATCCCTGGTTGCCGTCGGCGGAGCGATCCGTATCGTGAATGGCTGCACGGTCCGCGGCGGCTCGCTGCAGCGGATCGAGATCTCAAAAAACTGGATCGCGCGCTTTCAGATTGTCGAATATCTGCGCGCGTTCCTGACCGCCCGAGTGGCTAATGCGCGACTCGGGGTGCTGCTCCTGATCTCTGGCGCCTTCGGCGTGTTCGATCGCGAGACGGTGCTGGCCGTGGGCGGATATCGTCACGATACGGTGGGCGAGGATCTTGAACTCGTGGTCCGTATCCACCGACACATGCGCGAACAGGGACGAAACTACCGGGTCGACTTTATTCCGGAGATCGTCTGCTGGACGGAAGCGCCGACTACCCTAGGGGGGCTGCGAAACCAGCGCGCGCGGTGGCAGCAAGGCGCGCTGGAGACACTCGGAACCCATCGGCGAATGCTGTTCAATCCGCGTTTTGGCCGGATTGGATGGTTTGCCATGCCGCATCTCGTGCTGGAGGACGTGATCGGGCCGCCGGCTGAACTGCTTGGCTATCTGGTCATTCCAGTGGCATGGGCCCTTGGAGTGCTCTCGGTGGACCTGGCGCTCGCATACCTGGCGCTCACATTCCTATTCGGCACAGCACTCAGCCTCGGCACACTCGCGCTTGAGGAAACGCAGTTGCGGCGCACGCCCACAGCGCGCCAGCTTGCAGCCTTGATGGCCGCCGCGATTTTCGAGAATTTCGGATTCAGGCAGGCCGTGCTTGTGTTTCGACTGGTCGGGATCAAGCGGCATCTGCGGCGCGAACGCGGGTGGTCCGCGGTGCCGCGCATTGGGTTTGGCAACTGATCTCGACCTAGCCTGATGCCGGGCCGGGTGCAGTCAACCAACCCCGTCCAGCAATTTCCGCGCCTCCATCGCAACCTCAACCTTCTCAGCAGGCGTCGTGCTCTTCCTGAGGCGACCTTCGAGCAGCGCGGCACGCGCGCCGAGTTCTCCCTCCCCAAAAGCCGCCGCTACGCCTGAGAGCTGATGTAGGTACGATTCGATCGCCTCAGCGTGGTCCGAGATGCTGTCCACGTCGACACGGTTGACAAGTTCGGCAAGCGCCTGCTTTCGCTGAAGATAGAGCATCCGCAAGCTATTTCCGTCCGGCACAACGCTATCAACGGCAACCGCGTCCGCCCGGGCCCTGTCACAATTCGCGTAGCGGTCGACCGCTCGTCGCAAATCTTTGAGCAGCAGTGGTTTTGGCAAATGCGCCTGCATCCCGGCGGCGATGCACTCGGCGACATCTTCCGGGAACGCGTTGGCCGTCAGCGCTACGATCGGCAGAAGCGCCGATGTGTATCCCATCTCTCTCAGCGCGCGGGCCGCAGCCAGACCGTCCATGTTCGGCATCTGAACGTCCATTAGCAGCAATGAATAAGGCGAGCCTTCCGCTTCCGCGGTTTCCACCGCCGCAATAGCCAAAGCGCCATCCGCGACAATGTGTCCGCGAAAGCCCCCCTTTTTCAAAACGATCTCGACCAGCTTTTGATTGATCAAATTGTCTTCGGCGACAAGGATGCGGCATTGGGATGCCGGCGCTAACTCGGCCTTTTCCTCGCCAATCGACGGCTTCGGTTCCGGCCGATCGGCGGCAACCAGCGGGAGTGTTATTGTGAAGGTGGAACCGCTACCCAGTGTGCTCGCAACGGTGATCTCGCCGCCCATCAGTTCGACAAGCTGACGCGTGATTGCGAGACCGAGGCCAGTGCCGCCATACTTGCGGGCAATCGAACTGTCAGCTTGCGTAAATTGCTGAAAAATGGCGAGGTGCTGGTCTTCCGCGATCCCTTGGCCCGTATCGGTGACAGCGATGCGATACGACCTCCCCTGATCGACCTGAGAGACGGCTATGAGCACAGACCCATCGCTGGTAAACTTGAGTGCGTTACCCACGAGATTAAGGACGATTTGGCGAATGCGGAGCGGGTCGCCCATGATCCACCTTGGGAAGGTCTCTTCGACGTGCAGGCTGAGGTCGAGGCCCTTTGCCTTCGCGGTTGGCTCCATCAGTCTGACAACCCCACGGATCTTGTGGGCGAGGTCCATCTCCTCGATCGATAGCCTCATCTGACCTGCCTCGATTTTCGAGATGTCCAGAATATCGTTAAGCAGGCGCATCATTCCCTGCCCCGATTCTGCGATCATCGCGACATAGCCGCGCTGCGCATCATCAAGGTCGGTTTCGTTGAGGAGATCTGTAAAGCCGATCACGCCGTTCATCGGCGTCCGGATTTCGTGACTCATATTAGCGAGGAACGAGGCCTTCGCTTGCGCAGCATCCTCGGCCCTTCGCTTGGCGTCCCGCAGTTCCTCTTCAAGCGCCTTCGCCTTCGACACGTTGCGGATTGACGCGATGATCTCAATAACATCTCCGGTCTGCGGGTCGCGGACAGGCGCGCAATTCGCTTCCATCCATCGGTAACGCGTGGGATCGGACGGCGCGGCAGAGCGGAAGGCGATCAGGGTTCGCTCAAGCGAACCATCGGCGAGCGCATCGAAATCCGCCTTGACGCGCATCTCGTCGTCGGGATGGAATCCAGTGATCAGATTTGCCCCCACCATTGCAAGAGCCGGAATTTCGAAGATTGCCGTCGAAGATGGCGAGGCGTATATGCACCGCCCGTCGGGAGCGAGGCGCACGACGGCATCTTGAACATTGTTCGTGATCACCGAGAGCTGTTGATCGCGCTCGGCAAGGCGGAACATCGCTTCGCGACGCGCAGTGACATCCACGTTCACGCCAATGAAGCCGATCACCTCCCCTTGTGGGTCAACCTCGGGGCGACCGATCGTGTCGACCCATATGACCGTTCCGTCCTTGTGCACCCAGCGAAATTCTTCCCTGAAAGGCGCATGGTCATTGACGGCGTCGGACCATTTTTGGGCGATCCGCGCTCGATCGTCACGGTGCAACGCGGCGACCCAACCGTCCCCCTGCCACTCGTCCTCCCGAAGCCCTGAGAGACGAAGCCACGCCGCATTTACATAGGTGCAGGCACCCGCAGCGTCTGTTCTGAAGATGCCTGCGGGAGCCAGGTTGGCGAGTGCCTGGAAACGTCGTTCGCTTTCCTGAAGCTTGGCAAGGGCAACCGTCTGGCGGGTGATATCAACCGCTGCGCCAAAGTAGCCGATGGTTTGCCCGGCTTCGTCAGTTTCTGCGGAAAGGTAGGTCTCCATCCAGAGATCTGAGCCGGAGAGCGATCGAAAGCGTATCGTGCGCTGGCGGACCTCGTCGGCGGACAGACCACGGAAAAACACGTCGTGATCGTCAGGGCCGTAATCCTGTGTGGTCTGCAGCCACTTAGTGCCAACCATTTCTTCGGAGGTCATCCCGACCTTCGCGGCCCATGCCGGATTGATATAGGACAGCACCCCCTGCACATCCACCCGGAATATGCCAACGGGCGCGGATTCCGCCAGTACGCGAAAACGCGCCTCACTCTCGCGCAGTTGCCTGGCTTGGGCTTCCTGTACAGTGACTTCCGATATAGTTCCGACCGTTCCGTCGAAATTACCCTCTTGATCAACAAGTCGTCGGACGTTGACCTCGATCGTGCGGAGAGCGCCTGCACGGTCGACAAAGCGTTGCTTCAAAACTGTGTCGACGATTTCCCCGCTGGCAACCTTGGGGTAAATCTTGTGCGCCTCTGCCAGATCGTCGGGGTGCAGCAACCGGGTGGTTGACCAGCCGAGGCTTTCGTCGACACTGTAACCTGTGGTGCCTTCCCACGCTGCGTTAAGCGAAGTCCACCGCCCGTGACGATCCGTTCGGAAGACGACCTCGCGCACATTGTCCAGAATTTCCTGCTTCTCGTCCCGGCTTCTCGCCAGCTCTGCGCGGACTCGAGCTCGCTCCAACAGAGTTGCGGCAATGGGCATGCCCATCGCGAAATTCGTCGCGAGGAAAAGCTGGAGGGCAACCGCCTGCTGATCCATTGCCCCACGCACCAGAACGATGGGCCCTGAACCGAGCGCGGTCGCAATTATGGCGACGGCCGTTATAACGAGTACCGCCACAGCCGTGCCGACCAACCCGGTCCTGAACGCAGCATACAGGACAAGCGGTGAAGCTAGAAAGAGAAGCGGCAGATTGCTTTGACGGAAGATTAGAATGGATCCGACAGTGACCAATGCGATCATCAGGACCCAGTCATGGAATTCGCTGGGTGTCAGCTTTCTGCGCGCGTGCCACGTATCATAGGCGATCAGAAAAGTCGGGAGACCGATAATCAGACTCAAGGAATCTGCCAGCAACCATCGCTGCCAAACTGCCACTGCGCTGGACACGCCGCCATCGGCGAACAGGAAAGCGGCAACCAGCCCCGAGAAGGCCGATGCCGCAACCGAAGCGATGATGATCCAGACATGACTTGAAACCCGGGTGAGATCGAGATGATCGCCGCAAGCACGCCGCAGAACCATTGCAATGGCCGCGACTTCGGCCGCGTTAGCAATCGCCAGTCCGACCGCTATCTGCGTCGGATCCCCCACATAGAGATTGACGGCGATGTTGGCTGCGAAGCACGCACTTATGCAGTAAGGGGCGACTGCACGTGGGTGACGCAGCAGCCACGCTGCAGCGAGCGCATTGGGCAGCCAAAGCAGGGCGATCCGGCTCGTCTGACGGCTCAGCATGATGCCCCCATAGGCCAATAGGCCGAAAGCGAAGGCCACGACCAGAATCTGGAACACTTCGCGGCGGCTCGGAAGGGTCATCAGAGGAGAACTCGCATATGGTTTCCTAACTGGGGCATTCACCATCATAGACGTTCAAATGAGCGCGGAGTCGTCAATTCGCGAGGAAGTTTCAGTTCACCTTGACGTGCTCCCCAAAGCTCCTCCACTCATAAGTAGAGTCCGGGGTTGCCAGGATGCCCTGACGGGTGGGGTTGCGCAACGCGCCTGGCAGCATCGGCGGGCGTCAGCCCGCCTATCCCGCTATGCGGCCGCACGTGGTTGTAGTCGTCGCGCCATGTCCTCAGCACCGACCGCGCATGGCTGAGGGATGCGAACAGCGTCTCGTTCAGGCATTCGTCGCGCAAGCGACCATTAAAGCTCTCGACGTAGCCGTTCTGCTGCGGTTTGCCCGGCGCGATATAATGCCACTCGATCCGCCGGTCCTGTGCCCAGCGCAAGATCGCCAGGCTGGTCAACTCGGTCCCGTTGTCGCTCACGATCATCAGCGGCTTGCCGCGCACCGCGATGATCGCATCGAGCTCACGCGCCACCCGCGCACCGGATAGCGATGTGTCGACCACCAGCGCGAGGTTCTCGCGCGTGAAGTCATCGACAACGGCAAGGATGCGGATACGCCGGCTGCACACCAGCGTATCGCTCACAAAGTCCAGGCTCCAGCGCTGGTTTGGTCCTTGCGGCAGCGTCATCGGTGCCCGCGTTCCCATCGCTCGCTTGCGGCCCCGCCGACGCCGCACACGTAGGTTCTCCTCGCGATATAGCCGCAGCAGCTTCTTGTGGTTCATCACGATGCCCTCGCGGGCCAGCATGATCCCCAGACGCCGATAACCGAACCGGCGACGTTCCAGCGCGATCTCGCGAAGACGCGACCGAAGGTCGCCATCATCACCACGCCGATGCGCATAGCGCATCGACGATCGATCCACGCCAAGGATGGCACAGGCCCGACGCTCGCTGATGTCGAAGAGCTGCCGAACATCCTCGACAGCCCTCCGACGAGCGGCAGGCCTCACCAGTTTTTTGAGGCAACCTCCTTCAGCACCGCATTGTCGAGCATGGCATCGGCCAACAGGCGCTTCAGTCGCGCGTTCTCGTCTTCAAGCACCTTCAGCTTGCGCGCCTGCGACACGTCCATGCCGCCATAGGTCGCCTTCCACTTGTAGAACGTCGCACTGCTCACGCCGTGCTAGCGGCACACGTCCGCCGTCTTCGATCCAGCCTCCTGCTCCCGCAGAATCCCAATAATCTGCTCCTCGGTGAACCTGCTGCGCTTCATCGTCGTCCTCCTTCATGAAGGACTCTAGCTCAGACTGGCGGAGTTTCAGGGGAGCACGTCAATGGTGCCCAAGCGCGGCTGCAGCCCCCGGTTGGATTTCAAGCGCGGTGACATTGTCGATCCGCGGCGCCGCCAGTTCCTTTTTGCTCTTCTGCTCCGCTACCCACCAATCCGCGACCGCCAGATCGCTCAGATTGAGGACCACGGTTTGCGCGCCCTGTCGCACGGGGAATTGGATCTGGTTCGGCTTGTTCGCTCCAGGTTCGCTGGCGGCAAGTGGATTGTTGATCAGAGCAATCTGCATCTTGTCGCCAGGGCCGGTGTATCGAAACTTGATCGTCACCTGCTGGAAATCGGAAAAATCGATCCCCGTGCGCTGCGCGGACTGGTCGAACAGAATTCCGTAGCCGCAGAAGGGATAGGCATAGCCGGGCCGAAGATCGCACGACCATTTTAGTGCACGCACCGGGTCGATTGTGGCAGTGGAGCGTCCGCCGCTTGTCTGATCGCCATAGGAATATGGCGCGTATAGTGAGCGATTATAAGGGGTTATTACCAATTCGTTGGCTGTGAAGAGCGCCTGGAACTGGATCGCGGCGAAGGTGAATAGCAGAAGCGCGAGAACCACAGCCTCGAACCTGAGGCGGGACAGAAGTCCCCGGATCGTGCCGGGAAGCACATCGCTGTCGTCTGCGCGCGCCCGTGACTCGCTCGGAACGCTCGCCATGCGCAGTTCTCCGCCTCCTTCAGCCATTCCAGCTCGCTCCCCAATCCATGATCGGTAGGCAGCAGCCATTAAGGCCAGCTAAAGCCGCACTGCGGGATTCCCCTTATGCCCTAGTATAAGCCCGCCCCATTGTCGGAAGCCGGCGCGCATGGTCAATGTCGCGCACGTTCGGAATTTCGATGGCTAATTCAGCCCAACCTTGGTCACAGATCTATGCCGACCGAGACTGCGAAGCGCTGGCGACCGGTTACGCTGCGAGCTCGAAAAGTCTTCGGTGCCATGCGAGCTGACTTCTGAACGCATCAGCCGCTCAAAAAATCAGCCCATTCGTTCATCAGCACGCGACGGCGATCGAAGAAGTCAGTCCGGCGATATGCAGCTTCGACTGCGTTGGGGATGCGATGCGCGAGTGCCTTGTCGGCAACCTCCTTGGGCACGTTCGTGCACTCTGCCACCCAATCGGTGAAGGTGCTGCGGAATCCGTGCACCGTCGCATCGGTGATCTTCATATCCCGCAACACCTTGAGCATGGTCATGTCACTGATCGGCTTGCAGCGCGAGACGCTGAACAGGAGGCTGTCCGGGTGAACTGTTCCATGAAGCTCAAGGTGACGTTGATGGATCGATCGCAGCAGCTTCACGGCGGCGGGAGCCAGCGGAACCACGTGCGCCTCCTTCATCTTCATCCGGGCGGCAGGGATCGACCAGACCGCCTTATCGAGGTCGAACTCGCCCCAGGTCGCCTTCCGCGTCTCGTTCGAGCGGACAGCAGTCAGAACCGTGAGGCGGAGCGCGTCGCGCCCCAAGGTCGAGGGAAACGCCGTTAGCGCCTTCATGAAGGCGGGCGCGTCTTCGTGCGGCATTGCGGCTCGGTGTGTCACCCGGTGGTTCTGGCGCGGCAGACCTCGCGTCACCGATCGAAGCGAAACTTCCTCCGGCACCAGCCCCTTGATGTGCGCGAAGTCGAGAACCGTGCCGATACGCTGCAACACGCGTTTCGCGGTGTCAGGGATCTTGAGCCAGATCGGCTCCAACACGGACAGAACCGCCGCGCTATCGACGGCGGTAACTGCCTTGCTGCCGATGTGGGGAAACACATGCCGCTCGAAGCTGGAGATCCACGACGCATGTCGCTGATCCTTCCAGCCGCCCTTCATCGCCTCGTAGCAGTCACGGGTAACCTCCTCGAATGTCGAGACCGACTTGCGTCCCCTCCCCTTCCTCGCGCTCAGATCGACACCAGCTCGGACCGCCTTTCGCAGGTCGGCAGCGAGTAACCGCGCTTCTGCCAATGAAACCTCGTGCGCGGGTCCCAATCCGAAGTCACGCCGCTCACCCTCATGCTGAATTCTGAGCACCCAGGATCGCGTTCCGCTGTCGCGAACAAGGAGATGAAGCCCATGCACATCGACATGCCTGCCCGGCCCGGCATTCCTGACTTTGAGAGCGGTCAACGCCATAGGAAACCTCGTCCTGAAGTCCCACATCACGTCCCACGTTTTGACCCAGATTTTGCGAGAAACTGTGGGACCGAGTGGCCCGACGAATTTCAAATAGATTTCGCTAAATCAATAGGTTGAGACGCTTTGAGTGTTACTGGAATTTCAGAACGATGCCCGTAGGGGTCACCAGGCCGCCTTCCCAAGGCATCCCAAAACGTGCCGTAAACGGCTGTTTTCTGCGGTATAATCATCATAGCCGGATCAGTGGGAAACCACAGCGCAGCAATATGATGGGGCAGCACAGATCGGCATCGGCGGAGATACCATCATGGCGTCCTCGGTTGTCGCGATCAAAGCGGCCAACTTACAAGCGGGCTCTATCTCCTGGCGCCTCCAAGCGGTTGGCAATGGCGAATCGACTATCGATATCTCGGCGGCGAATTAGCCAAGGACGAGCGCGCCCGACGACACAGGGCTCCACGACATGAACGTGGTTTTCCTGTCCTTGCCCCCATAAGGACCCTAACGGCAGCAACCGAACCGCCAAACGGACGGCCGACCATCAAGGCCGCGCCAGACGCGTCCATTTATGCGCGCCGGCGCTGTTCTCGATCATCGCCTCGACAAATGCCATGGTGCGGAGGCCGTCCGTAACTCCGGGAAACCAATCCGCCGCGCCGCGACCAGGCGCGGCAGGCGCTCCGGTGCGGACCGCCCGCCCGAAACTGCGGTAGAGATTGGCGAACGCCTCGATATAGCCCTCGGGGTGTCCGGCGGGTGTCCGCAGCATTGCCACGGTCGACGGGGCAAGGCCAGGTCCGCCCGCCCGGACGATTTCTGCGGGACGGTCGAGCCAGCGCAGGGTGAGCGTGTTGGGCTCCATCTGCGACCAGTCCAGCCCGCCCTTTTCGCCATGGATGCGCAGGCGCAGGCCGTTTTCGTCGCCCGCCGCGATCTGGCTGGCCTTGAGCACGCCGCGCGCGCCGCCTTCGAGGCGCAGGAGCGCCGCGACGTCATCGTCGAGGCGGCGACCCGGGACATGCGTGGTCAGATCGGCGCTGAGTTGTTCGACCGCGAGCCCCGAGACATGCTCGGCGAGATGGAAGGCGTGGGTGCCGATGTCGCCGAGGCACCCGCCAAGGCCTGCGCGGGCGGGATCGGTGCGCCACTCCGCCTGCTTGTTGCCTTCGCGGTCCAGCGGCGCGCTCAGCCAGCCTTGCGAATATTCGACCTGCACCAGCCGGATCGCGCCGAAATCGCCCCGCGCCACGCGAACCCGCGCTTCTTCGACAAGCGGATAGCCGCTATAGGTGAAGGTCAGCCCATAAAGCCTGCCGCTACGCTCCACCGCCGCCGCGATCGCGCGCGATTCGGCGAGGTCCAGTGCCATCGGCTTGTCGGAGATCACATGGAAGCCGCCGTCGAGCGCGGCGATCGCTGCCGGGGCGTGGAGATGGTTGGGCGTGACGATCGACACCAGCTGCATCCGCTCGCCCTCCGGCAGCGCAGTTTCGCCCGCGAGCATGGCTTCAAGCGTGGGATAGGTGCGTGCCGGATCGAGGCCCAGCGCCACGCCGCTGCGCTGCCCGCGCGTCGCATCGCTGCTCAGTGCGCCGCACACCAGCGCATAGTCGCCGTCGAGCGCCGCCGCCATGCGATGCACCCCGCCGATGAACGCGCCCTCGCCGCCGCCGACCATGCCGTAGCGTATCCGCTGGTGCGCGCGCATCTCCATTGCCCCTCTCCCAATCTGTAAATCCGCGCGGTCCCGACAGGCAGGGTTGCGCTACCCGCCGGCATCCGCTTAGATGCTGTCAACGATGTCAACCTGAAGGTTGGCACAATCGGAGGGGTTAGTGAAAGCTCTCATCGCACTGCCCTTCGCGGCAGCACTTCTCGGCGTGGTAGCGCTAACGGCGCCAGCGCCCGGCGTTGGGGCAAGCCCCATGCAGAATCAGGGCGCGCAGGCATTTGCCGCATGTCGCGCCTGCCATACGCTCACCCCAGGCGGGAAAAGCGTGATGGGTCCCAATCTCAACAAGCTGTTCGGACGCAAGGCGGGAGCGGCGCCGGGGTTCAACTATAGCCCTGCGCTCAAGGGGTCCGGCATCGTGTGGGACGCGAAGACGCTCGACCAATATCTCGCCGCGCCGACCACCAAAGTGCCGGGCACGCGCATGGTGATGAAAGTGGGTGATCCCGCGCGCCGCGCCGCGCTGATCGCGTATCTCAAGGCCGAAACGAAATAGATCCAGTCTGCGGAGGGGTGTCATGAAGGGTCCGGCGGTTTTCCTCGCACAGTTTATGGGCGATGCTGCGCCGTTCGATACGCTGCCATCCGCGGCGCGCTGGATGGCGGAGGCGGGCTATCTCGGGGTGCAGATCCCGACCTGGGACAGCCGCTGTATCGATCTGGCGCTGGCCGCAGAGAGCCAGGATTATTGCGACGAACTGGCTGGCACCTGTCGCGAGGCGGGTGTGGAGATCACCGAGCTGTCGACGCATCTGCAGGGCCAGCTGGTCGCGGTGCACCCGGCCTATGACGTGGCATTCGATGCGTTTGCGCCCGATGCGCTAAAGGGCAAGCCGTCGCAGCGTCAGGCATGGGCTGTGGTGCAGCTCCACCTCGCTGCAAAGGCAAGTCGGCGGTTGGGCCTGAACGCGCACGCGACCTTCTCCGGCGCGCTCGCCTGGCCCTATCTCTATCCATGGCCGCAGCGGCCGGCAGGGCTGGTCGAGGAAGCGTTCGGCGAGCTTGCGAAGCGCTGGCGGCCGATCCTCGATGCATTCGACGAACAGGGCGTCGATCTCGCCTATGAGATCCATCCGGGCGAAGATCTGCACGATGGCGTGACCTTCGAACGCTTTCTGGCGGGCGTGGACAATCATCCGCGCGCCAACATCCTCTATGACCCCAGCCATTATGTGCTGCAGGCGCTCGATTATCTGAGCTTCATCGACATCTATCACGAGCGGATCCGGATGTTCCACGTCAAGGACGCCGAGCTCAATCCGAACGGGCGCTCGGGGGTTTATGGCGGCTTCCAGGATTGGGTGGACCGTCCCGGCCGCTTCCGCTCGCTGGGCGACGGGCAGGTCGATTTCGGCGGGATTTTCTCAAAGCTCACCCAGTATGGCTATGCCGGTTGGGCGGTGCTCGAATGGGAATGCTGCCTCAAGCACCCCGAGGACGGCGCGCGCGAAGGGGCACCGTTCATCGCTGCGCACATGATCCGCAAGGCCGACAAGGCATTCGACGATTTCGCCGGGGGCAGCGATCCGGGGCTTAACCGGGCGATGTTGGGGCTGACATAACTAAAAAAGGGGGGGAAGCGGCGATGGCCGAGACATTCAACAAGGGCCGGCTGTTCTGGCTGGGCATCCTCGCGCTGTTCACCGCAGCCGCAGGGCTGGCGATCCGGGGCGCCATCGCCAGCGGGCTCAAAAGCGAGTGGATCGATCCGATCGCGCCGTTGCAGGCGGGTGAATTGCTCGCCGCCGCACTGGGCGCTGCTTTTCTGAGCTTCGCGATCACGCTGTTCGTCGCCAGCGCGTTTCTCGACCAGATCGGCATGAAGCGGTGTCTGGTCGCCGCTGGCCTGTGCTTCTTCGCCGGGCCGCTGCTGATCGTCAGTGCGGGCCATCTCGCGACCGGCATGACCATTTACACGATCGTGTGGGTCGGCATGCTGCTGAGCGGGATCGGCTGGGGCCTGACCGAAGCGGCGATCAACCCGCTGACGACGCAGCTATATCCCGATGACGCCACCCACCGGCTCAACGTACTCCACGCCTGGTTTCCCGGTGGCATCATCATCGGCGGTCTGGCCGGGTTCTTCCTGTCGGCAACCCTGCCATGGCAGGGGATCATGGCGCTGGTGATGATTCCGGCGGCCGCGACGATCCTGGTCGCGGCGACCACCCACTTCCCGCCGCCGCTGCGCAGCGAAACCGGCGTGACTTTTGGCCAGATGATCGGCGAGGTGTTTCGCCGCCCGAGCTTCTTCATCTGGTTCGGTGCGATGTTCCTGACCGCCGCGTCCGAACTGGCGCCCGGACAGTGGATCGACGTCGCCCTGTCCAACCGCGTCGGCATGCGCGGCATCCTGCTGCTGGTGTATGTCAACGCGCTGATGTTCGTGTTTCGTCATTTCGCGGGGCGGCTGGCGAACAGGATCTCCAACCCCGGCCTGCTGTGGGTGTCGAGCCTGCTCGCGGGGATCGGGTTGTTCATGCTGTCGCAAGCGCAGTCGCCAGTTACCGCGATCCTCGCCGCCACTGTCTGGGGGCTGGGCGTGTGCGTGATGTGGCCGACGATGCTCGCCTCGGTCGCCGAACGCTATCCGCGCGGCGGGGCGTGGGCGATGGGGCTGGTCGGATCGGCAGGTGCGCTCGCCAGCTTCTTCGTGCTGCCACGGCTCGGGGCGATGTTCGATCAGGCGAAGATCGAGTTCGCGGGCGGGCCGGAGGCGTTCGCTGCGCTGACCGGCGCAGCAAAGCTGGCGGTCGAGGATGCGGCGGCGTCGGTGTCGTTCCAGAAGCTGGCGATCATGCCTGCGGTCCTGCTGGTGGTGTTCGGCTTCATCTGGATGCGCGAGCGGGGCAAGTCGCGCGCAGCGCTGGCGGGTGAGGCGGCGTGAAGATCACGCGGCGTTCCGTTCTGGCGACTGGTGCCGCCGCTGTGGGAGCGGTGGCGATGGCGCCCGGCGCGGCCAGATCGAACGCGCCGCGCTTCTCGCTCGGCTTCGCGCCGCATGAGGGCAGCTTCAAAAGCCGGGGCAGCCGGCTGGAGCAGATCGCCTATGCCGCCGATCAGGGCTTTACCGCGTGGGAGGATAATGAGGCCGCCGGTCGGCCGGTCGAAGAGCAAGTCGCGATGGCCAAGGCGCTACAGCAGCGCGGCATGACGATGGGCGTGTTCGTCGCCTCGATGCCCAAATGGGCGCAATCCCGCCCGGTGCTCGGCGCCAATGACGGTGGCGACCGTGACCTGTTTCTTGCCGATATCCGCGCGTCGATCGACGTCGCCAAGCGCCTCAACGCCAAGTGGATGACGGTGGTCCCCGGCTTTCTCGACCCCAGGGTGCCGATCGATATCCAGACCGGCCGGGTGATCGACACGATGCGGCGCGCCGCCGACATCGTCGCGCCGCACGGGCTGGTGATGGTGATGGAGCCGCTCAACACGATCGTCGATCATCCGGGCGTCTTCCTGCAGACGGTGCCGCAGGGCTATGCCGTTGCGCGCGGCGTCGACAGCCCGGCGGTGAAGATCCTCGCGGACCTGTATCACGAGCAGATTCAGGCCGGCCATCTGATCCGCACGCTGGACAGTTGCTGGAGCGAGATCGCCTATCTCCAGTTCGGCGACAATCCGGGCCGCAAGGAGCCGGGCACCGGCGAGATCAACTATTCCAACATCGTCCGCTGGCTGCGCGCGAAGCAGTTCGCGGGCGTGATCGGCATGGAACACGGCAATTCGATCGAGGGTCGCGCGGGCGAGGAACGCCTGCTCGCAGCCTATCGCGAGACAGACGCGGCATGAAGGGGAAGCGCGTGAAACTGATTCTGCCCATCGCGGCACTGGCGATCACCGCGACGAGCGGTTCCGCGCCGGCTCAGGAAAAGCCCGGTTTTCGGGATACGCCGACGCTGCCGGGTGGCGCGTGGAAGGTGCACGATAGCGAGCGCCCCTACCCCACCGTTGTGACACCAGCAGCCCAACCGGGCGGCGCGCCGTCCGACGCGGTAGTGCTGTTCGGCGGCACGTCGCTCGACTCGTGGCAGCCGCAGCAGACGCCCTGGACGATCGCCGATGGCGCGGTCACTTCCCGCCCGCGCACCGGGGGCGGAGGCGAGAATGCGCTGGTTAGCAAGCAGAGCTTCGGCGACGTCCAGCTTCACCTCGAATTCCGTTCGCCGAACCCGCCCGAGAAAAGCTCGCAGGACCGTGGCAATAGCGGCATCTGGTTCATGCAGCGCTACGAGATCCAGATCCTCGATGGCTATAACAACCCGACCTATGCCGATGGCACCGTCGGCGCGATTTACGGGGCGAAGCCGCCGCTGGTGAACCCGTCGCGCCGCCCCGGCGAATGGCAAAGCTACGACATCGTTTTTGAACGGCCGCGCTTTGCCCCCGACGGCACGCTGCTGCGCCCGGCGTATATCACCGCGTTCCTCAATGGCGTGTTGGTGCAGAACCGCCAGCCCTGGCTCGGCACCACCGTGTGGCGGCAGGTCGGACGCTATACGGCGCATGGCGATGCCGCGCCGATCCAGCTTCAGGATCACAATTCGCCGGTTTCGTTCCGCAACATCTGGGTGCGTCCGCTCCCCGAAGCCGCGGCGAGCCACGACCATCAGGGTGAGGTAAAATGAGACTGGATCGACGCGATGCGCTGGCCGGGATGGCGGCGATGTTCGGGACTGCCCTGTTCGCGCCGATCGCGCGTGCGGCAGCGGCACAGGTAACGCCGATCAGCGATGGCCCGCCGAGCGCGCCGGTGTTTACAGCGGAGCAGCGCGCGCTGATGACCGCGCTCAGCGAACGCATCATGCCGACCACCGACACGCCGGGCGCGATTGCCGCCGGCGTGCCCGAGTTCATCGAGAAGATGCTCGCCGACTGGGCGATGCCCGAAGAGCGCAAACCGATCCTCGCCGGGCTCGACGCGATCGAGACGCGCAGTCAGGCGGACTTCCAACTGCCCGCAACCAAGGCGTCGCCGGAACAGCAGGACGCGTTGCTCACGCTGGCGATGGAGGACAAGATTCCCGACGGCCTGAGCTTCTTCGACAAGTTCCGGCAGCTCGTCATCACCGGCTATTTCACGTCCGAAATCGGCATCACACAGGAGCGCGACTATCTCCCGGTCCCGGGGCGATATGACGGCGCCCACCGTTATTCCCCCGGCACGAAGGTGTTTTCCTCATGATGATCGACCGACGCCAATGGCTGGCGGGCGGCGCCGCGCTCGCGACCGCCTTCGCGGCGGCACCGTTAATGGCGCGGGTCAGCCCGGCGCGACCAATCGGGCTTCAGCTTTACACGGTGCGCGAACTGTTCGCCCCCGACCCGATCGGCACGCTCGAGAAGGTCGCGGCGATCGGCTATCGCGAGGTCGAATATGGCGGCGGCGGCTATGACAAGATGGACCACGCCGCACTGCGCAAGGCGATGGACCGGCTGAGCCTGAAATGCCCGTCGATCCATGTCGGCTATGAGGCGCTCGCCGCCGATCTGCGTGCCGTGGTCCGGATGGCGAACACGCTGGGCGCCGACACGATCGTCCTGCCCTGGCTGACCCCGGCGATGCGCGACCCGCAGGTGTTTCAGCGCGCGATCGGCGATTTCAACCGCTGGGCGGGGCAACTTAAACAGGCCGGGCTCGGCTTTGCCTATCACAATCACGATTTCGAATTCACCGTGAAGGCGCCTGACGGGCGCAGCCTGTTCGATATGCTGGTCGCGGACGGTGATCCGGCTTTGGTCAAGATCGAGCTCGACCTGTTCTGGACGGTCGCGGCGGGCGAAGATCCCAAAGCACTCATCAAGCGCCTGCCCGGCCGCATCTATGCCTATCACGTCAAGGATCGCGCCGCGGACGGCCGGATGGTCAGCGTCGGTGCCGGAACGGTCGATTTCGCCGACATCTTCACGCTCAACAGCCAAGCCGGCGTCCAGCATCTCTATGTCGAAAATGATCAGGCGCCCGCGCCCTATCTGCCCGACATCAAGGCCAGTTTCGACCATTTGCGCCGGATCGGCGCGTAACCGGATTTAGGGGGAATCGGCATGGCCGACATGTTCGACGCGATCGTCATCGGCTCGGGGGTGAGCGGCGGATGGGCGGCCAAGGAACTGACCGAGAAGGGGCTCAAAGTCCTGATGCTCGACCGCGGCGTGATGGTCGAGCATGGTCAGGATTACGACTATGACGGCAAAGCACCGTTCGAGATTCCCGCGCGCGACATTATGCCCAAGCATCTGATCGACAGCGATTATTTCATCGCGAAGAACGGCTATATCGCGCCCTCCAGCCAGAAATTCTACAATAACGACCGGCTGAACCCCTATGCCTATGGCGAGGGGGACAAATTCTACTGGATCCGCCCCGGCGCGGTTGGCGGCAAGTCGCTGATCTGGGGGCGGTGGAGCTTTCGCTGGAGCCCGGAGGATTTCGAGGCGAACAAGAAGGAGAATGTCGGGATCGACTGGCCGATCCGCTATGACGACCTCGCCCCTTGGTATGACTATGTCGAGAAGGTTGTCGGCGTATCCGGATCGCGCGAAAACCTGCCGCAGCTTCCCGACAGCCTGTTCCAGCCGCCGATGCAGATGAACGTCGCGGAGAAATGGCTGAAGGAAAAGCTCGAAGCGAGCTCGCCGGGACGCAAGCTGATCCCGTCGCGCCTGTCCAACATGACCGAGGACAAGCCCGATCAGGGGCGCAGCAAATGCCAGTATCGCAACCAGTGCGGTCGCGGCTGCTCGTTCGGCGCCTATTTCTCGACCCAGGCGGTGACGCTGCCCGCCGCACGCGCGACCGGCCGGCTGACGCTGCGCCCGGATTCGGTGGTCACCAGCCTGGAATATGACGCGCCACGCCGGCGGGTGACCGGGGTGCGCGTAGTCGATGCGAAGACCAAGCAGGTCGAAGTGATCCCGGCGCGGATGGTGTTCCTGTGCGCATCGGCAATGGCATCGACCCAGATCCTGATGAACTCGCGCGCGCCGGGCAGCGGGAAGAGCCATTTCGACAGCAGCGGCACGCTTGGCCGCTATGTCATGGACCATATCTTCCGCGTCGGCGCTGCGGGTGAAATCCCGGGGTTCAGCGAGTTTATCGAATATGGTCGGCGGCCCGGCGGCGTCTACATCCCGCGCTTCCGCAATGTCGGCGGCGAAGAGGGCATCGGCTTCCGGCGCGGCTATGGCTTCCAGGGCAGCGCGCGGCGCGAGCCCGCCACGCCCAAGGGCTTCGGCGCGTCGATGAAGCAGGGGATGCGCGACTATGGCCCGTGGAAATTCGCGATGGGCGCGTTTGGCGAATGCCTGCCCTATGAAGACAATCGCGTCAGCCTGCATGCCGACAAGCTCGACCGGTTCGGCGTCCCGCTGATGCGCTTCGATGTCCGTTTTCGCGACAATGAGATCCGCATGATGGATGACGCGCGGATCGAGGGTGAGAAGATGCTCAAGGCGGCAGGCCTGCGCAACGTGCACAGCTGGCGCGGCGAGCATGTGCCCGGTGATGCGATCCACGAGATGGGTGGCGCGCGCATGGGGCATGATCCGCGCCACGCCGTGCTCAACAAATGGAGTCAGGCGCACGACGCCGCGAACCTCTTCGTCACCGACGGCGCGCAGATGGCGTCGGTGTCGTGCGTGAACCCGTCGCTGACCTTCATGGCGCTGACGGCGCGCGCGGCCGATCATGCGGTCAAGCAGATGAAGGCCGGGGTGATCTAGTTCATCGCGTCTTGTCGGCGGCCAGACGACTTCCGGTGTGCGGCTCGGTGCGCCCCAATGGCGGCGTAGTCGACGTCCAACACCCCGTCAGGTCGCCGACAAAATTGATGTTGCGCAGGTCGAGCGCGGTATCATCTACGGCCTCAACGCCGCTCGATGCGATCCACCCACCGATTGAGCGCTCGCCCGAAGCCAAATACCGGTCGAGCTGCGGCGCGAGTGCGGCCGGCCAATAGCCGATGGCATGTTGCCGCAGAAGCGTCCGCGGCGGTCCGCCCGCAAGGCGCGCGCGCAGATCAAGCGGCAGAGGAAATACATCGACCGGCGCGCTCAAAACACCGTCATGCCCATGGACCAGCGCATAGTGGAGCGCCGCATTCAGGCCGGCCAGGGGCCCCAATCCCGGGGCAGGTCGATCGGGAATAGTCTGGAGACCAGGCCACGATCGCCCGCACACGACCAGGGCATCGACCTGCGGCGTCAGGGCAGCGACGACGTGATCGATCAGTTTGATGCCGTCGATCGTTGCCAGCGCCTTGTCGCTTCCGAACCGCCGCGATTGCCCGCCCGCGAGGATGGCGCCGAGAATGGAGTCCGCCACCGCTTAAAACCTCAGTGTCGGCACAAGCGTGCCGACAGGCAGAGTGGGTCCTGACCCCGCTAGCCGCACCAGCCGATCCGCGCGGGCGAGCAGAGCCTGCGACCCGGCGGATTGGCGCTCGAGAATCCGCACGGCACCCCCATCGGTCGCTCCGCACAGGAAGCGCTCCCGTCCGGTGCCGGGCGGAGCGGTGGCCGCCAGTGGCTGATCGCTCCACGCAAGCCCTGCATCCACGCCGCGCCCGGCCAGACCGGTCAGCAGCGGGACCAGCAGCAAGCGGGCCACGGTCATTGCTGCGGTCGGATTGCCGGGCAAGCCGATGACGTGTCGCTCACCAACGCGCCCGTACCAGACCGGCTTTCCCGGCTTGATCGCAAGCTTTGCGAACTGAATGTCGAGACCGAGCGGCTCCAGCGCCGCCCGGGCAAAATCGCGACGCCCGCGTGAGGCACCGCCAAGGAGGACCAGAAGGTCGCAATCGGCCAGAAGGCTGGCGGCTACCCGAGCGATGGTTTCGACATTATCGGGCGCACGCCGGTGCTCGACCGGCTTGGCGGCCCATTGATGGCACAGCAGCAGCACTGCCTCCGACAGGCTGTCTGGGATCGCATAGGGCGAGTCGGCATTCGCGGCGGTGCCCGGAGCGACAAGCTCGTCGCCGGTTGCGAGCACCGACACGCGCGGCCGTTTCCAGACTGTGACCATACCGGCGTCGGCAGCCCCGGCGGCCAGCAACGCGCGCGGATCGAGGATGCGGCCAGCGCTGAGGATTGCATCGCCGCGCGCGAAGTCGGATGCGCGCCGCCGCACGTTGCGGTTCGGGGAAAGCGCTCCGGCGAGCGTCAGAATGTCTTGCGCCTCGGTCGCATGCTCGCTCATCACCACACAGGTCGCGCCCTCCGGCATCGGCGCCCCGGTGGTGATGCGGACCGCTTCGCCCATCGCAATTCTGTGCCCGAACGGTGCGGCCGGGAAGCTGGCACCGACGATACGAAAATGGGTGCCCCCTGCTTCCACATCGGATGCGCGCAGCGCAAAGCCGTCCATCGCCGCAGTATCGACGCGTGGCGCATCGATCGCAGCATACACCGGTGCCGCCAGCATGCGCCGACCAGCCTTGGCCAACGCGATCACCTCCTGCCCGAGCGGGACGGCGTGCGATGCCAGCACCGCCAATGCGGCATCGAACGTCATCTCAGGGGCCGCCGGAGGCCCTGGTTCAGCGCCGGAAATCATTTAATGGGGGCCAGCAACGCGTCGCTGCGAACCAGAACCCGCAACGGCAAGCCGGCAGCCTCGGCACGCTGCATCGCCAGCGTGGTCGGTGCCGAGATCGTCGCAAGCAGCGGGCAGCCCGACAGCGCGGCCTTCTCGACCAGTTCATATGAGCAACGCGACGTCAGCAGCGCGAAACCCCCGTCCCAGCCGCTTCCGGCCCGGAGCATCGCGCCGATCAATTTGTCGAAGGCATTGTGCCGCCCGACATCCTCGCGCACCAGCCATGGCACGCCCAGCGCCGAACAGGCAGCGGCGCCATGCACCGCGCGCGTTTCGCGATTGAGCGGCTGGTGGTCGTCCAGCGCGGCGAACGCGCGAAAGATTGCGGCGTCGTCACCCTGCCAGATCGCCGACACGCGCGGGATCGGTCGCAACGCCTGTTCAAGATTTTCGATGCCGCACAGCCCGCATGACGACTCCGAAATGCGGTGCCGAACCCGTTCGACGACGCGATCCGCGACGGCTTGCGCGAGTGTCACGCGAAGCAGAATCCCGTTCTCGGCAGGATGAGCGTCGACATCCAGTATGTCAGCGGCACGATCGATCAACCGCTCGCACAGTGCAAAGCCATAAGCGAGGTCGGCCAGATCGGCGGGTGTCGCCATCAGCACCGCGTAGCCGATGCCATTGAACTCGATCGCGATCGGCGTCTCACTCGCGATGGCGCGCTCGATTGCCATCGCCTCGCCACCCGATCGCACACGATCGAACGGCGACCGCGCGCTCTCGGACAGGGCGTCAGTCAGCGCGGGTCGCCGCGCGGCTATCGATGAACTGCATGGCCATTGCGCGCCTCCCTTAGACAAACCGTGTCCCTGGTAGCAAACGGAACGCCAACCGGTTTGTTCACGCAGCCAAACTGGCTAGGGTCGGATCGTCTTCCCTTGTCAATTCTAGCACCGTGGCGGAACCGAACCGCAGCGGGTTATTTACCCTAAAAGCCAAGACAGCGGAGCAGGCCATGACCGACCAGCCTAAAACAGTCGAGTATAAGAGCGCGACCGGGGGCTGGGGCTCGCTGCGCGGTATGGGCCAGACGGCACTGAGCGAGATGCCGACGCCGGGGGTGCTCAGCACCTTGCTGAGTCAGAACAAGACCGGCGGGTTCATGTGCACCAGCTGCGCCTGGGGCAAACCGAAGCACCCGCATGCGTTCGAATTCTGCGAGAACGGCGCGAAGGCGACGATGTGGGAGCTGACCTCGCATCGCTGCACACCGGAGTTTTTCGCCAAACACAGCGTCACCGAATTGCGCGGCTGGAGTGATCACGATCTTGAGCATGAGGGTCGGCTGACGCATCCGATGCGCTATGACGCCGCGAGCGATCATTATGTCGCGTGCAGTTGGGACGAGGCGTTCACCGCGATCGGCGCGGAGCTCAAGGCGATCAATCCCAAAACGGCGATCTTCTACGCCTCGGGCCGCGCGAGCCTTGAGACTACCTACCTCTACGCGCTGTTCGCGCGGCTCTACGGGCACAACAACCTGCCCGACAGTTCGAACATGTGTCACGAAACGACCTCGGTCACGCTGAACAAGCTGATCGGCTCGCCGGTCGGCACCTGCACGCTTGATGACTTCGAGGAATGCGACGCGATCTTCTTCTTCGGGCAGAATACCGGCACCAACAGCCCGCGCTTTCTCCATCCGCTGCAAAAGGCCGTCGAGCGCGGCTGCAAGATCGTCACCTTCAATCCGATCCGCGAGAAGGGCCTGATCGAGTTCATCAGTCCGCAGAACCCAGCCCAGATGGTTACGGGCAAGGGAACGCCGATCAGCTCGCAATACCTTCAGGTGCGGTCGGGCGGCGACATCGCCGCGATCATGGGCCTGTGCAAATTCGTATTCGCCGAGGACGAGCGGCGTAGCGGCACACTGCTCGATCGCGCCTTTATTGCCGAGCATTGCACCGGCTTCGACGAATTCCGCGCCACCGCGGATGCGACAAGCTGGGAGCGGATCGAGCAGGAATCGGGGCTCAGCCGCACCGATATCGAGGCCGCGGCTAAGGTCTATGTCGAGGCCGAGCGCGTCATCGGGGTCTATGGCATGGGCCTGACCCAGCATGTCCATGGCTTCGAGAATATCGCGATGCTGGTGAACCTGCTGCTGATGCGCGGGAATATCGGCCGCCCCGGCGCCGGAATTTGCCCGGTACGCGGACATTCCAACGTTCAGGGCCAGCGCACCGTCGGCATGTCCGAGAAGCCCGACCTGGTGCCGCTCGGCAAGTTCGCCGAGCAGTTCGGTTTCGATCCGCCGCGCGACCGGGGCATGACCACGGTCGATGCATGCGAAGGCATTCTGGACAACAGCGTGCAGGCGTTCATCGGACTTGGCGGCAATTTCCTGCGCGCAATCCCCGATCAGGGGCGGGTCGAGCCGGCTTGGGAGCGCATGCGCCTGACGGTGCAGATCGCCACGAAGCTCAATCGCAATCATCTGTTCAACGGCAAGACCGCCTATCTGCTGCCGTGCCTTGGTCGCAGCGAGGAGGATTTGCAGGCCGGCGGTCCGCAGACGGTGACGATCGAGGACAGTTTCAGCCACATCCACGGCTCGCTCGGCCACCGCAAGCCCGCCAGCGAACACCTTAAGTCGGAACTGGCCATCGTCGCCGGCATCGCCATGGCCACCCTGCCCGCCAACCCAAAGGTGCGCTGGGCGGACTGGACCGGGGATTACGGCCTGGTCCGCGATCTCATCGCGGAAACCTATCATGAGCAGTTCCACGACATGAATGCGCGGATGTTCGAGCCCGGCGGCTTTTATCGCGGCAACAGCGCGCGCGAGCGGATCTGGAAGACCGAAAGCGGCAAGGCCGGGTTCACCGCGCCCGAGATGCTCTGCGCCACCGATGTCGCGGACGCCGAGGGCCGCTACCGCCTGGTCACGGTCCGCTCGAACGATCAGTTCAACACAACTATCTATGGCTATAGCGACCGTCTGCGCGGGATCGAGGGCAAGCGCGACGTGGTCCTCATCAACCCCGCCGATATGGCGCGCGCCGGGCTGTCCGCAGGCCAGCGCATCACGCTGGTCGGCGATGCGGAGGATGGACATGTCCGCCGGATCGAGCGCCTCGAAATCGTGCCCTTCGACCTGCCCGACGGGACCATCGTCGGCTATTATCCCGAACTCAATCCGCTGATCCCGATCCAGCACCATGATCGCAATTCCAAGACCCCTGCCAGCAAGGCCGTCCCGGTCCGCATCGAGGCGGGTTGATGGTGCAGGAAGCGACACAGGAGGATCCCAGCGGCGAGGTGATCGCAGGCGCGGCCCCTGAACTGCTGGTCGCCAAGGCGCAGCAGCCTTGGGCGCGGATGTTCGTGCTGGCGATCCTCGCCGGCGCCTTCATCGCCTTCGGGTCGGTCGCGGCAGTGGTGGCACAGGCGAATATGGGTGACGGCGGCGCAGTGCGGCTGTTGTCGGGCGCGGCCTTTTCGGTCGGGCTGATGACGGTGATGATCGTCGGCGCGCAACTCTTTACCGGCAACACAATGATGCTGCTCCCGTGCGTTAGCGGCGATCTGACGGCCGGGCGGTTGGCGTCCGCCTGGACAATTGTATGGCTGGGCAATCTGGTCGGTGCGGTCGGGGTCGCATTGCTGTTCGCCGCCAGCGGCGGATTGGGCGATGGCGTGGGTGAGGCCGCCATCGCGCTGGCCGACGGCAAGCTGGCCAAGGCACCCGGCGCCGTGTTCTCCTCCGCAATTCTGGCGAACATGCTGGTCTGTCTTGCGGTGTGGATGTCGATGGCGGCGCGCACCGTGCCCGCCAAAATCCTCGCGGTATTTGGGCCGGTAACGATCTTCGTGGCCGCCGGACTTGAGCATTCGATCGCGAACATGTCGATCCTGCCGCTCGGCTGGCTTGCCGCGCCCGCCACAGCCCCCGACCTTACGTCGGGTGCGCTCAATCTGCTGTTCAGCACGCTCGGCAACATTGTTGGCGGGGCTGCGCTCGCGATCGGCACTGCCTATGGCCACGACGCGCTGGCCCGGCAAAGTGGTTCGAAATGAGCAGCTACTGCGGGGAGCCACCCCTGCCCCACGACTGGCTGCTGCGCTGGAACCTTGATCCGGTCCTGCTGCTCGGCCTTGTGATCTGCGCCGCGATCGCGCTGCGCTCGGAACGCCCTCGCCTCGCGCTCGGCGGCGTCGGGGTGCTCGCGATCGCGTTCGTATCGCCGTTATGTGCGCTGAGCGTCGCTCTGTTTTCCGCGCGGGCGGTTCATCATATCGCGCTTGTCGCCATCGCGGCGCCGCTGATCGCGCTCGCTTTCCCCGCACGCCGTTCCGGGCAGCTGGCGGTGGCGCTGCTGGTCGCGACAATCACGCTGTGGTTGTGGCACGTCCCGACATTCTACGATCGGGCGCTGGCGAATACTGCCCTGTACTGGGTGATGCAGTTCAGCCTGATGGCGAGCGCGATCTGGATGTGGCGCAACGTGTTTGCAGCACCGCCGGTACCGGCACTGCTCGCGGCGATCTTCGCCATGGCGCAAATGGGGATGTTGGGGGCATTGCTGACCTTTGCCCCCGACGCGCTTTACGCTGCGCACGCCGGTACCACGCTGGCCTGGGGCATCGGGCCGTTGGCCGACCAGCAGCTTGCCGGGCTGATCATGTGGGTCCCGGGGGTCTTCCCCTATGCCATCCTAACGGCGTTGCTCGCGCGGCGCTCTTGGATGCAGGCGGCGCGCGCAACATGATCGTTGCGGTCAAGCTGTTGCACATCGCAGCCTTGTCGATCTGGTGCGCCGGGCTGGTGGGCTTGCCGCTGCTGCTCGCCAAGCACGAGGCGGGCGACGAGCAGGAGGACTATGCGCGCCTGCGGATGCTCACGCATCACGCCTATATCCGCATCGTCACGCCCGCCGCCGTCATCGCCATCGTGCTGGGGACAGCGCTGATCTTCATGCGCGGCGTATTCGTGCCGTGGATGTTCGCCAAGCTGGTGCTGGTCGGGGCGCTGGTCCTGCTCCACGCCTGGATCGGGCATGTTACCGTCAATATCGGGGAGAGCCGCGGCGGTTACACCCCGAAACGGGCCTGGCCGTTTCTCGCCGCTGCGCTGGCCGCGATGCTCGTCATCCTGGTGCTGGTGCTCGGCAAACCGCTTCTCGACGGTGAACGATTGCCGTCCTGGCTTGTCGCGCCGCAGGATCAGCCCTTGCCGGTCGACGAGGTGCCAAGGTGATAGTCGAAGACCAGCTTGCCCCCATGCCATCCGGTCACCGCAGTGAAGCCGGCAGCAAAGGCCGACAGCAAGATGCCCCACGGCAACACTGCCTGCTCATAGCCGGACGTGAGGCGATAGCCCCAGTTCGCACCGAGGATCGACAGCAGCATCACCGCGATCACAAAATGCGTCCAGCTCGCAGCGCGCGCGCGGATGCCCGGAACGAGCAGCAATTCGACGGTGCCCGAAAGGCCAGCAAGCAGACCGAACAGGAAGGCCATGCCGCTGGCCCACAGCGCCGCGCGCGCCCAGAAGACATCGCCAGTCCACCAATAAAACCCGTCGGCGCCCAGCGTGCACATCGTCAGTGCAATCGGAAACGCGACCAGCATCGCGTGGATCGGATGCCCAGCGATCGCAATCTGCGATTCGGTTCGGTGAAAACTGGGTTCAGCCGAGATCGGATCGACCAGCGCCCCCGTGTTTTTGGGTTCGTCATCCATCCCCCGGTCTTGCACCGAAGCGCAGCAACGATACCAGCCCTGATTGCAGGCGGCTGCGCCGGACCGTTGTCAACGCTGGACACGGCAGGGCCGGGCGCGGACGATGTTGCGACCCTGTGGTGGGTGATGGCGGCAGGGGCAGCCGTGCTGGCGCTGTTCACCTGGAGCCTGCTTGCGCTGGCCTTTCGCCGGCGGAGCGGCAGCGGCGCGCGCGGCGTTTCGCTGTGGATCGGCTGGCTTGGCCTCGCCATGCCGGCCGCCGTCCTGACGGTGCTGCTGGGCTATGCCTTCATTCTGGGTGAGCGTCACCTCGCCCGCCCCGCGCCCGACGTGGTGACGGTCGAGGCGACTGGGCACCAATGGTATTGGAGCTTCCGTCAGCCCGGCGCGGCGGGCGTGATCGAAACGCGCGATATCCTTCACATCCCCGCCGGTCGGGCGATCGACGTGCGGATCGCGTCCGCCGATGTGATCCACAGCTTTTGGGTGCCGCGGCTCGGGGGAAAAATGGACGCGATTCCAGGACAGGTGAACGTGCTGCGGATCGAGGCGGGCAGGCCCGGCATCTATGAGGGCCAGTGCGCCGAGTTTTGCGGGCTGAACCATGCCAGCAACCGCTTCCGCGTCGTCGCGCATGACGCAGCCAGCTGGTCAGCATTCCAGCGCGGAGGCGGGCAATGAACGCGCTCCAGCGCCACCGTGCGTTGACCGCCATCTGGGGCAGCCCAAAGGGCTGGCGCGGGACGATCGTCTCGGTGAACCACTCCGATATCGGCCGGCGCTTCATCCTAACGGCATTCGCCTTTTTCGCGATCGGCGGCGTGCTGGCGATGCTGATCCGCGCGCAGCTGGCGACCCCCGACAGCGCGTTCGTCGGTCCCGCAATCTACAACCAGCTGTTCACGATGCATGGCAGCATCATGATGTTCCTGTTCGCCATCCCGATGTTCGAAGGACTGGCGCTCTACATGCTGCCCAAGATGCTGGGCAGCCGTGACATGGCCTTCCCGCGGCTCTCCGCCTATGGCTGGTGGTGCTATCTGTTCGGCGGGAGCATTCTGATCGCGGCGCTGGCGTTCGGCGTCGCGCCCGATGGCGGCTGGTTCATGTACACCCCGCTCTCGTCCAAGGCGTTCACCCCCGGAATCAACGCCGATGTCTGGCTGCTCGGCATCACCTTTGTCGAAATCTCGGCGATTTGTGCGGCGATCGAGATCACCGTCTCCATTCTCAAGCTGCGCGCGCCGGGGATGCGGCTCGACCAGATGCCGCTGTTCGCCTGGTATCTGCTGATCACCGCCCTGATGATGATCCTTGCCTTCCCGCCGCTGATCCTCGGCTCGATCCTGCTCGAGGTCGAGCGAGCGTTCGGCTGGCCGTTCTTCGATCCCACGCGGGGGGGCAGCCCGATGCTGTGGCAGCATCTGTTCTGGCTGTTCGGTCACCCTGAAGTCTATATCATCTTCCTGCCCGCCGCCGGTGTGGTTTCGACGGTGCTGCCGGTGATGGCCCGCAACGCGATCCTTGGGTATGGCTGGATCGTTGCCGCGTTGCTGGCGCTGGCATTCCTCAGCTTCGGGCTGTGGGTCCACCACATGTTCACCACCGGCATCCCGCACATGGCGCTCGGCTTTTTCTCCGCCGCCTCGGCGCTGGTGGCGATCCCCACGGCGGTGCAGATTTTCGCGTGGATTGGAACGCTGTGGACTGGACGCCCCGAGCTCAAGCTGCCGATGCTCTATCTGCTCGGTTTTTTCGTGGTGTTCGTGCTGGGCGGGCTGACCGGGGTCATGCTGGCGATGGTGCCATTCGACTGGCAGGCGCATGACAGCTATTTCGTCGTCGCACACCTCCACTATGTGCTAGTCGGCGGGTTCATCTTTCCGATGCTGGCCGGTGCCTATTACTGGCTGCCGCACTTCACGGGTCGGGCGCGCGTACCGCGGCTGGGCGAGGCGGCGTTCTGGCTGATCGTGATCGGGTTCAACCTCACCTTCTTCCTGATGCACCTCACGGGCCTGCTCGGCATGCCGCGCCGGATCTATACCTATACCGAAGAGATGGGCTGGACCTGGCTCAACCTGCTCTCTTCGGTGGGCAGCTTCATCATGGCGTTCGGCTTTGCGCTGTTTGCCGTCGATGTGGCGCTGCAGATCTTCTTCTCGCGGCGCAGTCGCCGCAACCCGTGGCGCGCGGGTACCCTCGAATGGGCGATGCCGACCCCGGCGGCAGCCTATAACATCGCCAGCCAGCCGCATGTCGAAAGCCGCGAGCCGCTCGCCGACGACCCCGAACTCGCCGTGAAGCTGGCGCGCGGCGAAGGCTATCTGGGCGAGCCGCGTCACGGCTGGCGCGAGACGATGGCGGTGGACTCGGCCAGCGGCGCCGTCGACTATGTCGTGATCCTGCCCGGCAATACCCGCCTGCCCGTCGTAACGGCAGTGGTCACGGGTGGCTTCTTCCTCGCGTTGCTGTTTGGTTATTACTGGCTGGCACTGATCCCGCTGGCGGGCGTGGCCGCCCTCGGCTGGCGCTGGGCATGGGCTCTCGGCGCGCGCGAAGATGTTGGCCCGGTAGCGATCGGACGGGATCAGACTGCGCCGATCCATCGCGAAGCCCCCGGCGCACCCGGGTGGTGGGGCACGGTCCTGTTGCTCGTCGCCGACGGAACCCTCTTCGCCGCGCTGCTGTTCGGCTATGCGTTTCTATGGGTGATCGCGCCCAACTGGCCTCCGCCCGAACGGATCGATGGCGGCACGATCACCGCGCTGATCGCGGCCCTCGCGTCGATCACAGCCATGGTCCTGGCACGCGGTGCTGGCCGCGCGATCAGCGCTGGATCACTGCGCGCAAGCCGACAGATGGCATTGGCCGGCGCTGTAGCCCAGGCCGTTTCTGTCGCAGCGCTGGTGGCGACGGGCGCCAGCGCGCTGCCGATACCGGATACGCACGCCTATGCCGCTGCAAGCTGGGCGTTGATCGCCTATGCCGCCATTCATGGCTTCATCGCACTGCTATGCGCCGCATTCGCCTGGGCGCGGATCGGCGCCGGATTCGTCTCGGTCGCGCGCGCGCAAGAACTGGCGATCGCGCGCTTGTTTGCCGACTATTCGGCGGCCGCCACGATCCTGGTGCTGCTGTGTCTGTTCGTGCCGGGACTTTTGGCATGAGGCTCCTGATCCGCGCCAGCGCCGGGCTGTGGCTGTGGGCATTGGGCTTCTCGTTGCTCTATGGCCTTCATGGCATCGGCTGCGCGCAAGGATGGAACCGCGTCCCGCTCCTCGGTGGAACGATCTTCGGATGGAGCATGCTCGCCTTGTGGCTCATCCTGGTTGCAACCGCCGCCGCGATGATCATTTGGGCCCGTCGCAGCCCAGAGGGACTGGAACGCCGCCTTACCCTGACCTCGACACTCGCGGGATTCGTCAGCATCGTCGTTACCGGATCGCCGGTGATCGCTACAACCGCATGCCTCTGAACAAAGGCGACGAGGATCGTAGATACAGCTGAGTCTTCGTCCTTATGCTTTGGGAGCAGGCGGGTCGCCGGCGATCGAGCCTGCCGCATCCCCGCCAAGCGCAGGCTTTTGCCGCATCGCGCCGCTGATGTAGGGAAGCGGGCATGAACGGAGCTGAACAATCCGCGCCCGGCGCGCTGCGCGGTATGCGCTTCGTGCCGGGCGGCGCGTTTTCGATGGGGTCGGATGACTTCTACCCGGAAGAGGCGCCGGTACGGCGTGCCAGCGTGGCGAGCTTCTGGATCGACGCGGCGCCGGTGCCGAACGCCGACTTTGGCCGTTTCGTTGCGGAGACCGGCTATGTGACGCTCGCCGAGCGCGCGCCGGATCCGCGCGACTATCCGGGGATGCCGCCAGAGATGGCGAAGGCCGGCTCGCTCGTCTTTCAACGCACCGCGACACCGGTAGCGCTGCACAACCCGCTGCTCTGGTGGCGTTTCGTGTTCGGTGCGGATTGGCGCCATCCGCTCGGGCCGGACAGCTCGCTCGACGGACTGGACACGCATCCGGTCGTTCATATCGCCTGCGAAGACGCGGAAGCCTATGCAGGCTGGGCCGGCAAGGCGCTCCCGACCGAGGCCGAATGGGAGTTTGCGGCGCGTGGCGGGCTGGACGGCGCGGCCTATGCGTGGGGCGATGAACTGTCCCCAGATGGCGCGATGCTGGCCAATTATTGGCAGGGAGACTTTCCCCACGCCAATCAGCTTCTGGATGGATGGGAGCGCACCTCGCCGGTGCGGAGCTTCCCGGCGAACGGCTATGGCCTGTTCGACATGATCGGCAATGTCTGGGAATGGACGAGCGACTGGTACGCCCTGCCCTCGTTGGACGCACCGAAGTCCTCGACTGCCTGCTGCGTGCCCGAACACCCGCGCGGCGGGACCGAATCGGAGAGCTTCGACCCCACCGCGCCGCAGGTGCGGATCCCGCGGCGGGTGCTCAAGGGCGGGTCGCATTTATGCGCGCCGAATTACTGCCAGCGCTACCGCCCGGCGGCCCGATATCCCCAGCCGATCGACACATCGACGAGCCATGTCGGGTTCCGCTGCATCGTGCGCGACCCGCACGCCAGCGGCTGAACAGTCCGGCTCGCCGTTCAGTCCGCCAGCGGCTCAACCTCGATCGCCGAGACGATCGCCTCACCCCGGCGCGCAACGAACTGCAGATCGAGCATGCCGCCGGTCACGTCGGCATCGAACTGTTCGCGAACCGCAGTCAGGGGCGCGCCAGCCTTTGCATGAATGTCGAAATCCTTCAGCGCCACAGTGCCATTGGCGGTCACGTCGAACACGCGCGCGCCCTGCGCTTCCTTGGGCTCGATAAAGCTCAGCGTCACCCGGTAGCGGCCATTGGCGGCGGGGATGCGGTAGCCGAACGCGCTGCCGCTGCGGAAGCTGGCGACGACATCGCGACGATCGGTCCCGGCAATCGCGACCAGCACCGGCTGACGCCCACGACCGCCCGGCGTATCGGCGGTGCCCGCTGCGCCGCCGACGAAGAAGTTGTCCGACCCGAAGCGCTTGTCCGCCTTCGCCGCGACGATCGCGCCGCTGTCGATGCGGAAGCTGCGCGCCTGCGCCGTGTCGAGCGTCCAGTCGATGCGATCGGCAACCGTGCCGGAAGCGAACGCCCCCTTCGCCTCGATCCGGTTCGCACCGGCCTTCAGCCGCACGTCGCTCCACACGCAGATGCGGTCGGGGCAGTCGGCCATCCGCCCGATCTCGCGCCCGTTGACGCTCAGCACCGTCTGCGCCGCATTGCTGTACACGCGCACTTCGGTCACCGGATAGGCGCGGTCGACATAGCGTCGGCCGGTCACATGGACGGTGGGCTTGTCCGACCAGTTGGCGCGATAGAAGTAGAAGGCGTCCTTTTTGATCTTGCGATCATAGGTCACCACGCCCTTGGTATTGATGTCCTGCGCATCGCCCTCGCGCCGCACGGTCGATCCGAAATCGAACCCGTTCCACAACCAGATCCCCCACAGGTCGCGGCGGTCCTTCAGCACCTTCCAGCTCTCCTCATGGTACCAGGAGAAAAAGGCTTCGGGCTGGGTGCGTCCGGCGGATTCGATCGGGCCGCCGGTGGGATTGTCGGACTGCATATTGGGCGCCCCGCCCGCCCCGATCTCGCTGATCGAGACCGGCTGGTTGGGCCGGTTGGCACGCAGCGCGTCGAGATGCGCGCCCAGCTCATGCGGCGTGCCATAGTACCAGCCATAATAGCGGTTCGCGCCGACCGCATCGACCGTATCGGCGACCGGCGGCACATCGCGCAGCCCGCGCTCCTCACAGCATTGGGCCAGCACCACCGGGCGCAGCGGGTCGATCGCCTTTGCCTGTCCGTACAGGTCCTTGAGCAGCGGCAGCGGATCGGCCAGCACTTCGGGCGGGCGGCCCAGGAAATCGGGGCGGCCGGGGCCGAAATCGACCTCGTTCGCGATGCCCCACACGCCGACCGAGGCGTGGTTGTAATTCTGCTTGATCAGATCCTCCAGCTGCACCCGCGCATTGCGACGGATGCCATCGGGGGTTTCGACCTGATCCCTGGCGTTGGTCCAGGCGGTGACGAGGCCGATCTCATCCCACAGCACGATGCCGTAGCGATCGGCGAGCTCGTGGATCGGCTGGCCATGCTGATAGTGCGCGAGGCGAATGCTGTTCGCGCCCATGTCGCGCAGGATATCGACCGTCTCGGCGACATCGTCATAGCTGACCGCCCAGTCCGACGCCTCGCTATCCTGATGGATGCCGACGCCGACCAGCGGCACGCGCTTGCCGTTGAGGATAAAGCCTTCATTGGCGTCGAGCCGCATCGTGCGGATGCCGAAACGCTGGTCGAGCGCGTCGAGCAACGCCCCGTCCGCGCCGCGCACCTCGACCCGCAGCGTGTGAAGATAGGGGTCGGCGGTGCCGTGCCACAGCCGGGGATTGGCGACGCTCAGCGCGCCCTTGATCTCCGTTGGAGCACCCGGCGCCACCTGCCCGGCGTGACGCCAGCGCGCGACAGCCTTGCCCGTGTCGTCGAGCAGCTGCACGTCCACGGTCACGGCGCGCGCGGCCCCGCTATCGTTCCTGAGCCGCGCGACCAGACCGATCGTCGCGCTGGCCGCATCGGCGCTGCGCGTCGTGGCATAGACACCCGGCCCGCCCGAATCGAGCAGGTCGATATGCACCGGATTGGCCAGCACCAGACTGACCGGACGATACAGACCGCCGCGCACAAAGAAGTCGCCGGTCATCGGCAACACATCGGCCGTGCTGTTGCCGAAACGCGGCTGGCTGTTGTCGACCTTTACGTAGAGCGAATTGGCCTGCCCAAAGCGGATCGCGTCGGTCGCATCGAGGCGGAAGCGGCCAAAGGGGTTGCGATGCTCGCCCAACCGGACGCCGTTGAGCCACACTTCGGCAGTGCGGCTCGCCGCATCGAACTCGAGAAACGCGCGCTTGCCCGCTCCATCCGCAGCCGGGGTGAACGACAGATGGTACCAGCCCACCCCCTGCGCCTTGTTGACGCTCTGCGCGCTGTTCACATGGGTTTGCGGATCGGACAGGTAATAGCCGACCCGGTTCCAGGTGTGCGGAACCGAAACCTGCTGCCAGTTCTCCGGCTTGGGATTATGCGCGTCCGGGCCGGCGTCGCCGACGAAGTTGAACTGCCAGCCCTCCGCCAGCACGGTGCGCGCGCGCGGCCCCGCATCGGCAGCGCCCGCCGGATCGCGCGGCGATGCAGCGGCGGCCGAACACGCGGAGGACAGCATCGCGATCGCGGCCGCAGTTGTCTGCAAGGCCTGGACCCGTTTGCGCATAGGAACCTCAATCGTCGCTTGGGAAGCGGGATATGTCCGCTCCATCTCGCCGAACAGGAAACGGGCCGGACGGCAATCGCCCGGCCCGTCATCGCTATCAGAACCCGATGCGGGCGCGGACGCCGACATAACGCTTATAGTTGCGCGGGACCTGTTGGTAGATGATGTAGGGCGCGTCGCGCGTCGTCGTATTATCGATCAGCGAGGTCACATAATCCTGATCGAACAGGTTGTTGACGAAGAAGCTGACGCGCCAATCGCCGTCCTTGTCCTGCACCCCGATCGACGCGTTGGCGATGCCATAGGCATCGATCACCGTCCGCGGATTCTGGCTCAGGCCGTTGACCGAGCTCTGCCACACATAGTTGCCGTCGGTGACCAGCTCGAGGCTCTCGGTGATCGGCGCTTCGTATTTGAACCCGAAGTTGAACTTGAAGTCAGGCGAGTTCGCCAGCTTCTTGCCCGCCAGATCCTGCCGGAACTGACCGCTGGCAGTATCGAGCACACAGCCTTCGGCAACCGTCTGCCCATAATAGCATTGGGCATCGGGAAACTCGCGGACGCGCGCGTCGATATAGGCCGCCGATCCGAACAGGGTCAGTCCCGCAGTGGGATTGATCGACGCCTCGAACTCCACGCCGCGCGAGCGCAGCTTGCCGACATTGGTCAGCTCGAACTGCTGCGGGACCACTTCGTTGTTGATGCCCTGCGCCTGGAAGTCGTCATAGTCGGTCCAGAACGCCACCAGCTGGAACTGGGCGCGCCGGTCGAACGCGCGTCCCTTGATACCGATTTCGTAGTTCATGCTCGATTCCGAGCGGATCGGATTGCTCGCGCGGCGCTGGTCGAAGCCCGACGCCACGTCATAGGCCTGGCCCTTATAGCCTGTCGCGATCGAGGCGAAGGCCATCAGATCATCCGAGAAGTCATGCTGAAGCGCGGCCTTCCAGGTGAAGGCAGTCTCCGAATCCTCTCCACTGAACACGGTCGGCGTGGCAGTGCGGTTGTCCTGGAACCGTACGTCGATCTTCTCATGGTTGATGCGCGCGCCGCCGGACAGCTTGGTCGTCGGCGACAGGTCGAAGCCCAGCTGGACAAAGCCGGCATAGCTGCGGCTGTTACCCGTCGACGCCCAGTTCTGACGCAGCGGCGGGGTGTTCGGCGCGAGGCGGACGAAGGTGCGATCGGTACCGCCATCGCTGTAATAGAGGCCGACCATATATTCGAACGGCTCGCTCGGCGCTGAGGTCAGGCGCAGCTCCTGCGTCACGCTCTTCACGTCATAGCCTGAGAGCTGCAGGATCGACGGGCTGGGCGTCAGATCCTGATCATTCTCGATATAATAGTTCCAGTTCTGGTAGCTGGTGATCGAGGACAGGGTCGCAAAGCCGAGGTCAAGGTTGAGTTTCGCCGCGAGGAGCAGTTGGTCGCTGTCATTGACCTGCTCGTCATTGATACGGACGTTGACGTTGTCGGGTCCGGGGGTGATCCCGGTCAGGTTGTAGCTGGTGTTGACCGGATTTCCGGCTGCATTGCGCTGATCGAGGCGGCGGAACGTGTCGACGCCGCCATTGCCATAGGAGTCGCCATAGTCGGCGATCAGGCTCAAATCGAGCGCACCAATGCGATAGTCGAACTTGCCGCGAACGCCCCAGCTTTCGAGCTGACCGAGCTTGTTACCCGTGTGCAAATTGTTGATATAGCCGCCGAAATCGGAATAATAGCCCGACACGCGAAAGCCGCCATCCGGCCCGATCGGCCCCGACAGGCCCGCCTGAACCTTATATTCGTCGTCCGCCGTCGCCATCAGTTCGGCCGATCCGGTCAGCGTGCTGGTCGGAGCCTCGGTCGTGATGCTGATGACGCCCGCCGACGCGCTCTTGCCGAACAGCGTCCCCTGCGGTCCGCGCAGCACTTCGATCCGCGCCACGTCGGTCAGGTTGCCGAACGCCTGGCCCGGCAGGAGCAGCGGAACTTCATCGACCATCACCAGCACCGACGGCTCGACCGAGGTCGAGAAGCTGAACGTGCCGATGCCGCGCAGCGAGACGGTGTTCTGGTTCTGGTTGCCGCTGGCGGTGATGGTCAGCGACGGCGACACATTGGTCAGGCCGGAAAAGTCGTTGACCTGCGCCGCGTCCAGCACCGTCTGGTTGACGACCGAAACCGCGACCGGAACGTCGAGGACATTCTGTTCGCGCTTCTGTGCGGTGATGACGATTTCATCCGAAGCCGCCCCATCGTCAGCGGGCGCAGCGTCTTGCGCGAGCGCGGGAGCCGTGAGGCTCGCGCATCCAACCGCCAGGGCGATCCGCGCGACCGAGCTAACCAACTTTACAGAATTCATCTTTCAACTCCCTCCCTCAATGCGCATCCTCTCTTCCACTTGGTCAGGACGCTGCGATGAAATTGGTCATGCCACAAGCTGATTGGCGTTGGAAGAGTAATTTGTACGTGATGCATCCATCAAAGCACCGGGGGGTTACCGAGACGAGGGAATGCGACGTCCGTATCTGCATGTTTGACAGAGGTCTGGCCAATTGGCGCGCATCACGATAGCAGTATCAACACCGCCCAAAGGCGATCAGAACCGAGAGTGAAGATGGCGAACGAAAGCGAAGGCGGAAAAGATCGGCTCTACCAGACAATTGCGCGGCAGTTGCTGGAGGTGTTCGCAAGCGGCCGATATCAGCCGGGCGACCGCTTGCCGACCGAACGCGAACTGGCGATCGAGTATAATGTCAGCCGACCGACCATCCGCGAAGCGATCATCGCGCTGGAGGTTCAGGGCATCGTCGAGGTTCGGGTCGGATCGGGCGCCTATCTGCGCGGATTGCCCAGCGCTGCAGGTCAGGCGGAGTTCAACGTCACCGCGTTCGAGCTGACCGAAGCGCGGCTGCTGATCGAGGGGGAAGCGGCGGCACTTGCGGCATCGCACATCACCGATGAGGAGCTCGATACCCTGGCAAAGCTGATCGACGAGATCGCGCGCGAGAATGAGCGCAATGCCGGAACTGAGGATGCCGACTACCAATTCCATCTGACGATTGCGCGCGCGACGCGCAACGCGGCGATGGTGAACCTGATCGACACGCTGTGGTCGCTGCGCGCCAAATCACCGGAAAGCGCGCTGCTCTATGCGAAGGCGCGGTCGGCCAACGTCAAGCCGGTGGTGGACGAGCATCAGGTGATCCTCGATGCGTTGCGCACGCGCAATCCGGTGACTGCGCGCGCGGCGATGCGGGCGCATCTGTCTGCGGTGCTCGACAGCCTGTTATTCGCGACCGAGGAGCGCGCGATCGAGGAAGCGCGCAAGCTGTCGGCGTCGAAGCGCGCGCGCTATGCTCAGGCGCTGGGCTGAGCGGCGCGATCCGCTCAGCGATAGGTCAGACCAAATCCGTACGGATAAAGCGTCCCTTGCCCAGTCTCGCCATAGCCCGGCGCGTCGGAATGCTGGCGTTCGACCGCTGCGCGTGACGCGGGCAGCGCGAACGGCAACCGCCCCGCCGGTGCCCGCCGCCCGGTCAGCACATCGATCTGCGCCGCGTCGCTCGCGCCAAAGCTCGCCAGGATCGCCCCGGTCCCGCGCAGCCCGCTTTCCGCATCCAGCACATAGGGCTGGCGGAAATAGATGTTGAGGATCACCCGGCGCGGGTCGCCGATCTCGCGGATCACCCCCTGAATATCGGCGAGCGAGGGATAGACCGACCAGCTCTGCGCCTGTGCCATTGCCGAGAAGGACAGCATCCCCGCCTCCCACGGAAAGCTGCCCCCGAAGATCAGATTGTCGTCGACACAGGCGCGCTTCGGATCAGCGTCGGGCGCGGCGCAGGGATCCTGTTCGCTCCAGCTTTGCTGACGCTTTCCGGTCGCGCGGTCGAGGATCGTCACCGACGGGTCGATCGCGCGGCGGCCGGTCTGCGCATCCTTGCTCGAATAGCGGCGGGCGGGGTTGTTGTTGACGCGGACGTTGATGACCGCGAACTGCGTCCCCTCCGGCACGCGCGGGCGCGCCTCGCCCTTGGCGGCGTCGTAATTGCCGTCGGTCGCGACGAAGCCGCGTTTGGTGAAGTCCGAGCCGGCAAAGCCCATCGTATAGATCCGGCTGTTCGCCGCGAGCGGCAGCACGGGTGCGCCATCGATCGCCTGATTCTGGAGCAGCACCAGCGAGCGGCGCTGCATCTCCAGCCCCAGTTCGCGGTTCGCCGCGGTGCCGATCGCGCCCGCCGCAGCATCGGCATCGACATAGGGATTTTCAAACAGGCCGAGCGCGAATTGCTCGGTCAGCAGCCGCTCCACCGCCGGGTTCAGGTCACGCGCCTCGTCCAGTGCGCCGGCGCGGACCAGATCGATGATCGTATCCTTGCTGCGAAACTCCGACAGCACATCGGTGCCAGCGCGGATCGCCAGCGCGGTGCGGTCGGCGACGGTGTAGTTGCGCCCGGTTACGGGGTTGATCCGGCTGTCCTCCAGCCCCCAGCCGCGTTCCTCGATGATCCCGCTGTCCGAGTTCACATAGCCCTTGAAGCCCAGCTCATCGCGCAGGATGCCGGTGACGATCTGTCGCGAAAAGGCCATGCCGATGCTCTCGACATCGCGCCGCTTGTGCCGTGCGTCCACCGGCACGCCATAATAGGGCATGATCGACCCCACCCCGGCGGCAATCGCGCGCTCGAACGGGCGGAGGTGATAGTCGAAACCATAGCGGCCGCTCGGGTCGGTGTAGAACTGATCCTTGCCGAAGCTGTAATGCGCATCGAGCCCGAGCTGTTGCGGGCCACCGCCCGGGAAGTGCTTGAGCGTCATGCTGACATGGGTGGCGGGGGAGAGCGCGAGGCCGTTCGCCTGCTTGGCGCCCTGAAGCCCTGCGACCAGCGATGACGCGATGTCCCCGACGAGGTCGGCATCCTCGCTGAACGTCTCGTGGAAGCGCGACCAACGCGGTTCGGTGCCGAGATCGGCCATATAGCCATACATGCCGCGCAGCCCGATCGCGCGCCATTCCTGCCCCATCACGCGGGTGAAGTCGCGAATGACGCCCATGTCGCCGCGCAACCCGGCAGGCGGCGCCCCGACATCGGCGCGCGGCGGCGCAGCAGCACCGAGCGCGGCGGCGGCGAGGCCCGCCTCCTTGGGGAATTCGGTAAAGGCCCCCGCCCCCTGCCCGATGCCGAAGGTCGGGCTGACCTCGACATGGTTGCGGGCATTATCCTTGAACAAAGCCGGGATGCCGAGCCGCGTCCCCTCACGCAATTCCTGCACCGCGTTGGTGAAGCGCGCCATCTGCTCGGGCGTCTGGCGATAGCCGCCGCGCAGGCGGAATCCGGTCAGCTTGACCGAGCAATCGGCGGGCTGGGTCGAGACGGTCGCGCGCAGGATGAAGCGGCTCATCTCCTCCTTCTCAATCAGCGCGCGCCCATCCGCCGTGACCGATCCGTCGCAATTGGGATTATGCGTCGCGATCAGCATCATCCCCGCCTTTTCAGCCAGCGTCATCCGCGCGACCAGATCGCGTGCGCGCAGCTCGGGCGCGATCCGCCAGTCCTCATAACGCTCAAGCGTGCCCAATGCGTTGAGGTCCTTGAACCGCAGCCCGGCGACCGTGAGGATCGGCTTGCCCCGCGCCGCGACCACCGGCTGCGTCGGCGCCTGCGCGGCGTCGCGCGTCACCGCGCACCCGCCCAACGCAGCGCCTGCCGCCAGGATTGAGGTAGCGAGGCGGAGCGTTCGGGTCGTGGGCATGGTCAGCGTCCTGTCATCATGGGGTCGGTGTCGAACGGTGCCTCACCAGTTCCACATGCTCCCGTCGGACAGCCGCGCGACCGGCAGATAGGCGGGCTTGTAGGGATATTTCGCCGCCAGCTCCTCATCGATGTCGACGCCGTGACCCGGCGTTTCGCCGCAGAACAGGTAGCCCTTGTCGAAGTGATAATCGTGCGGGAACACCGCATCGGTCTCTTCGGTGTGGCGCATATATTCCTGGATTCCGAAGTTCGGCACCCAGGTGTCGAAATGCAGCGCGGTGCCCATCGTCACCGGCGACAGGTCGGTCGCGCCGTGGCAGCCGGTCCGCACCTGATACAGCGACGCCAGATCGGCGATGCGGCGCAGATGCGTGACGCCGCCTGCCCCGACGATGGTGGTGCGGATATAGTCGATCAGCTGGTTCTGGATCAGATCCTTGGCGTCCCAGATCGTGTTGAAGATCTCGCCCACGGCCAGCGGCGTGACCGTGTGCTGACGGACCAGCTTGAATGCTTCCTGATTCTCCGCCGGGGTCACATCCTCCAGCCAGAACAGCTGATAGGGTTCGAGCATCTTGCCGAGATTGGCGGCTTCCTGCGGGGTGTAGCGGTGATGGCCGTCATGCAGCAGATGATGGTCGAAACCATAGGTCGCGCGCACCTTGTCGAACATCTTGGGGATGTAGTTCAGCGCCTTGCGCGTATCCCAGCCGGTGACCGAGGGGAGCGCGGCATCGGCGGGCTCGTAATACATCGTGCCACGCCCGACGCCGTACGCGTCCTTGATCCCCGGCACGCCGGTCTGCGCGCGGATCGCCTTGTAGCCCATGTCGATATACTGGCCGACCGCATCGACGGTTTCTTCGATGTCAGACCCGTTGGCATGACCATAGACCATCACCCCGTCCCGGCTGCGTCCGCCGAGCAGCTGGTAAAGCGGCATGTTCGCCATCTTTGCCTTGATGTCCCACAGCGCGACATCGACCGCGGCGATCGCGCGCATCGTCACCGGCCCGCGCCGCCAATAGGCGCCGCGATACAGATACTGCCAGATATCCTCGATCCGGCGCGGGTCCATGCCGATCAGGCACGGCGCGACATGATCCTGAAGGTAGGAGACGACCGACAATTCACGCCCGTTCAGCGTGGCGTCGCCGATGCCGTACACGCCCTGATCGGTCTCGATCTTCAGCGTCACGAAATTGCGTCCGGGGCAGGTCACGATGACCCGAGCGGCGGTGATCTTCATTTCAGGCTTAACTCCCCTCCGGTGCCCCATTCGGCATCGTCTTACAATCAATACTAGATTGGTCAGACATTGTATGGCAAGGGGCGATTTCACGAACATGGAGAGGGAAATGAACCCGCTGAACTTGCATCCCGACCGCCTGTTTCCGGCGGATGCGACCACACGGGACATCGCCCGCACGCTCTATGCGCAGGTCGCGAACCTCCCCATCATCAGCCCGCACGGTCATACCGACCCGATATGGTTTGCGGACGACCAGCCCTTCACCAACGCCGCCGAACTGCTGCTGACCCCCGACCATTATGTCCTGCGCATGCTCTACAGCCAGGGCGTGGCGATGGAGCAGATGGGCGTCACGCCACGCGGCGAACAACCGCAGGTAACCGCGCGCGAAGCATGGCGCACCTTTGCCGCGCATTATCATCTGTTCCGGGGCACACCGTCGCGGCTGTGGCTCGACTGGGTATTTGCCGAAGTGTTCGGGATGGAGCAGCGGCTCGACCCGAACAGCGCCGACGCCTATTTCGACGCGATCGGCGAGCAGCTGGCGCAGGACCATTTCCGTCCCCGCGCGCTGTTCGACCGGTTCGGGATCGAGGTGATCGCGACCACCGAATCGCCGCTTGACCCGCTCGACCATCATCGCAAGATCGCGGAGAGCGGCTGGTCGGGCCGGGTCATCACCGCCTATCGCCCCGATCCGGTGATCGACCCGGAGTTCGAAGGGTTTCGCGCCAATCTGCGCCGCCTCTCCGACCTGACCGGTGAGGATTGCTTCGGTTATGACGGCTATCTCGCCGCGCACCGCAATCGCCGCGCCTATTTCGCGGCGATGGGCGCGACCTCGACCGATCACGGCCACCCGACCGCAGCGACCGCCGACCTGAGCGATGCGGAGGCACGCGCGTTGTTCGACCGGGTGACCGGAGATTCCGTCAGCGCCGCCGACGCCGAGCTGTTCCGCGCGCACATGCTGACGGTCATGGCCGGGATGAGCATCGAGGACGGGCTGGTCATGCAGATCCACCCGGGATCGTTCCGCAATCACAATCCGGCGCTGTTCGCGCGCTTCGGTCGCGACAAGGGCGCGGACATCCCGGTGCAGACCGAATATGTCCGCGCGCTGCGCCCCCTGCTGTCGAAATATGGCAACGACCCGCGCCTGTCGATGATCGTCTTCACGCTCGACGAAACCAGCTATGCCCGCGAACTCGCGCCGCTCGCCGGCCATTATCCGGCGCTCAAGCTCGGCCCGGCGTGGTGGTTCCATGACAGCCCGGAAGGGATGCGCCGCTTCCGTGAGCAGGTGACGGAGACCGCCGGTTTCTACAACACCGTCGGGTTCAACGACGACACCCGCGCCTTCCTGTCGATCCCGGCGCGCCACGATGTCGCGCGCCGCGTCGATTGCGCGTTCCTTGCCCGGCTGGTCGCCGAACATCGCATGGAGGATTGGGAGGCCGCCGAACTGGCACAGGACCTGTCCTACAATCTCGCCAAGGCGGCGTACAAGCTGTGAGGCTGTCGCAAACGACCGCAGCGATGCTCCCCGACGCCGTGCGCCGGGTCGATTATGACCGCGACAGCGCGGCGCATCAGATCGTCCATCTCGGCATCGGCGCGTTCACCCGCGCGCATCAGGCGGTGCTGACCGAGGATGCGATTGCCGCCTCTGGCGACTTCTGGCGCATCATCGGCGTGTCGATGCGCAGCGCGAGCGTGCGCGACCAGCTTGCGCCACAGGACCATCTGTTCACCGTGACCAGCAAAGGCGAGGGCGCGCCGGTCACCCGGCTCGTCCGCTGTGTCGGCGACGCGATCGTCGCGCCCGAGCATCCCGACCGGGTGGTCGCGGCACTGGCCGATCCGCGCACGCAAGTCGTGACGCTGACCGTCACCGAAAAAGGCTATCACCTCGTCCCCGCCGACGCCGAACTCCCGGCGCTGCTTCGCGAAGATGCGGCGCGCGCGACCCCGCATACGATCTATGGCTATTTCGCGCAGGGACTGGAGCAGCGGCGCGCGAACGGGCTGGCGGGCCTGACGATCCTGAGTTGCGACAATCTCGCCGAAAACGGCACGCGGCTGCGTGAGATGCTGCTGCGGGTGCTGGCGGCGCGCGACCCGGCGCTGGCCGAGTGGTGCGCCGTTCACTGCACCTTCCCCAATTCGATGGTCGACCGGATCGTGCCTGCAAGCCAGCCCGCCGACCTCGATGCGGTGGAGGCCCGGATCGGCCTGCGCGACGAAGCCGCAGTGTTCACCGAACCGTTCCGGCAATGGGTGATCGAGGACAGCTTCGCCGGCCCGCGTCCCGCCTGGGACGCGGCCGGCGCGCAGATCGTCGCGGATGTGCGACCCTATGAGACCGCCAAGCTGCGGATGCTCAACGGCGCGCACTCGGCACTGGCCTATCTCGGCCTCGCCAACGGACTCGAACTGGTCAGCGAGGCAGTCGCCGACCCGGAGATCGGCCCGCTGGTCGTTCGCCTGATGCGCGACGAGGCCGCCGACAGCTTTACCCCGGCGCCCGAACAGGATCTGGCCGCCTATGCCGATTCGCTGATCGCACGCTTTGCCAACCCTGCCCTGCCGCACCGGCTGGCGCAGATCGCGATGGACGGGTCGCAGAAGATCCCGCAGCGCTGGCTGGCGACGCTCGCCGACCGGCAGGCGCGGGGCAAGGCATCGCCGGCGATCCTGCACGCGCTGGCGGCATGGATCGTCCATGTCCGCGGCGACACGCCGCATGTCAGCGATCCGCGCGCCCAACCGCTCGCCGCGCTGTGGCGCACGGCGGGGGCTGCGGGGATCGTCGCCGCGCTGCTCGATGGCGGCGGGCTGATGGCGTCGCCCTGGGTACCGACGGCCGAGGATCGCGCGGCGCTGGACCGCCACATCGCGGCACTGGGCTGAAACCAGCCTTTAGCAACAACTTACGGGGAGAGCGGGCGTGAACGAGCGGAGGCGCATGCCGATCATGGGGCTGCGGTGGTGGATCATCACGCTGGTGACGGTCGGCACGATCCTGAACTATCTGGCGCGATCGTCGCTGTCGGTCGCCGCGCCGACGCTGATGCAGGTGTTCGACATGAATACCCAGCAATATAGCTGGGTCGTCTTCTCGTTTCAGGCCGCCTACACCGTCATGCAGACGTTCAGCGGCGCGATCCTCGACTGGCTCGGCACGCGGGTCGGCTTTGCCATCTTCGTCGTGGGCTGGGGCGTCGCCAATATGTGCCACGCCTTTTCGACCGGCTGGTTCAGCCTCGCGTTCTGGCGCGGCCTGCTCGGCAGTTTCGAGGCGGCGGCGATCCCGGGCGGGCTCAAGGTCGTGTCCGAGTGGTTTCCCCCGCGTGAGCGCACCGTGGCGACCGGCGTGTTCAACATGGGGTCGTCGATCGGCAATATGATCGCCCCTGCACTGGTGGCGTTCTGCATCCTCTATTTCGGGTGGCAGTCGGCGTTTCTGATCACCGGCGGCCTCAGCCTGATCTTCGCGTTCGTGTGGTACTTCGTCTATCGCAGCCCAGAGCAGAGCAAGCGGCTGAGCCAGGCCGAGCTCGCGCATATCCAGATGGCGGGCGACGATGCCGGCGTGGTCGCGCGCCCCGCGCACTGGCGCGACGTGGTGCGAACGCGCGGCTTCTGGTCGATCGCGATTCCGCGTTTCTTCGCCGAACCGGCGTGGCAGACCTTCAACTTCTTCATCCCGCTCTATCTGGTTACGGTCTGGGACTTCAATCTCAAGGACCTGGCATTGTGGGCGTGGTTGCCCTTCCTTGCCGCGGACGCGGGGTCGCTGATCGGCGGACTGACAGCGCCGGCGCTGATCCGCTGGTTCGGGGTCGACCTTCTCACCTCGCGCAAACTGACCGTGACGATGGGCGCGGTGCTGATGATCGGGCCGGCCTGTATCGGGCTGGCGACGTCCCCAGCGGTCGCCATCGCGCTGTTCTGCGTCGGCGGCTTTGCGCACCAGATGCTGTCGGGCGCGCTGCTCACCTTGTCGGCCGACCTGTTCGACAAAAAGGCGGTCGGCACCGCCACCGGTATGGCCGGATCGATCGGCTGGATCGGCGGCGCGATCTTCACGCTGATCGTCGGCGGGCTGGCCGAAGTGATCGGCTATAGCCCATTGTTCGTCATGCTCGCCGCGTTCGACCTGATCGGCGTCGTCGTGCTGTGGGGATTGTTGCGGTCCGAAAAGCCCGTAGCGGCAGCCGAGTAAGGGAGCGCATGATGCCGATCGATCGCCGCACGCTGCTGACCGGGATGGCCGGTGCCGGTCTCGCCGGTGGGTGCGCCACGACCGGCGCGGGCACCCGCCCTGACCCGCGCGGGCGGCCCAACATCCTGTGGCTGGTGAGCGAGGACAATAACCCCTTCATCGGCGCCTATGGCGACGCGCTGGCGCACACGCCGCACATCGATGCGATGGCGCGCAGCGGGCTGCTGTACCGAAAGGTGTACGCCAATGCGCCTGTGTGTGCGCCATCGCGCTTCTGCCTGCTGACCGGCATCCACCCGGAGTCGAACGGCCCGGCGCATCACATGCGCGCCGATTCGACCCTGCCCGCCTTCATCAAGACCTATCCCCAGCATCTGCGCGCGGCGGGCTATTACTGCACCAACAACGAGAAGACCGACTACAACGCCACGGTCGATCCCAAGGCGATCTGGGACGATTCGAGCGCAACCGCGCACTACGGCAACCGGCCCGCGAACACGCCTTTCATGGCCGTGTTCAACTTTGAAACCACGCATGAATCCCGCCTGTTCGGCGTGACCGAGGGCCGGGTAAGGCCACAGGACGTGCGCGTGCCGTCCACCATGCCCGACAGCGACGCCGTCCGGCGCGACTATGCCAGCTATTACAACCTGATGGAGAAGATGGACGCGCAGGTCGGCGAAAAGCTCGCCGAACTGGAGCGCGCGGGCCTCGCCGAGGATACCATCGTCTTCTATTATTCAGACAATGGCGGGTGCCTGCCGTGGTCGAAGCGGCACTGCCGCGAAGAGGGGCTACGCTGCGCGCTGGTCGTGCATGTGCCCGCGAAATGGGCGGACTATGCCCCGGCGGCGATGGGCAGCGAGATCGCCGCGCCGGTCAGCTTCATCGACTTCGTCCCCACGCTGTTGTCGATCGCCGGCATCGCGCAGCCGGCCGAACTGCCCGGCACGCCATTCCTTGGCCGCACGATCGCGGCGCCGAAGCGGCTGGCGTTCGGGATGCGCAACCGCATGGACGAGCGCTATGATTTCGTGCGGACGGTATCGGACGGCAGCTACCGCTACATCCGCAATTACATGCCGCATCGCCCGATGGCGCAGGTCAACGCCTTCCCGCTGATGCTGCGCAGCTATCAGGACCTGTATCGGCGGCATCAGGCGGGGCAGCTCAACGCGGTGCAGGCGCGCTTCTTTGAGCCGCGGCCCTATGAGGAGCTGTACGACCTCATCGCCGATCCCGATCAGACCCGCAACCTCGCGGGCGACCCCGTGCAGCATCCGCGGATGCAGGCGTTCCGCGAGGCGCTCGACCGGCACATGCTGGCGATCACCGACAATGGCTTCATCCCCGAAGGATCGCCGCTTGAGGGCTATGAGGCAAGCCGTGCGCCGGGCGCCTATCCGCTGGCGCGGATCATGGCGCTGGCGGAGCGCGCCGCATCGGGCGATCCGGCAGGGCTGCCCGATCTGGTTGCCGGCCTCGCGTCGCCGAATGACGTAATGCGCTATTGGACGGCAACGGGGCTAGTGATCCTCAAGGCGCGCGCAGAACCGGCGCGCGCGGCGCTGATCGCGGCGCTCGATCGTGAAGCCTCGCCGCATGTTCGCGTCGTGCTGGCCGAGGCACTCACCCATGTCGGCGAAGGCCCGCGCGCACGCGACGCGTTTCGCCAGGCGCTGGCGTCGGGGTCGGACTCGGTCGCCCTTCAGGCGCTGAACGCGATGACTTATGTCGATCCGGCCTTCCGCCCGCTCGACGCGATTGCGCGCTGGGCGAAAGACCCCGGCTATCTCGGGCGCGCGACCCGCTACCTTCAGCGCGTTGCGGCGGGCGGGTTCGACCCGTCGGTGTCGCTGCTGCCACAGCGCGGGTAAGCGCGATCGGTCAGCGCGATGCAGCCGTCTCCGTCGCGATGCGTTACGCAGCCATGTCCGACACCTTGGAAACCCTGCACAAGAAAATGGAGGCCGCAGCGCTCGCGCTCGATTTCGAGGAAGCGAAGCGGCTGCGTGACCGTATCAGCCTGATGCGGGGCGGCGCGACTGCGGTTGAGGCGAAGGACGCCGATGTCGCAGGTCTGGTGCGACAGCAACCGGGCGCGATGGGCCTTGGCACAAGCCAGCAACGCATGACGCCGCCGCCCGGCTGGAAACCGCCGCCCAAACCCGATCCCATGACGAAGGGGAGCAATCGTCGTGGGCCGCGTAAACCCTGAGTCGCCTTAGCGCGCGGCGGCTTCTCCGAGCACATCCCGATACAATGCGAGGTACGCGTCCGCCATCCGATCGATGCTGAAGCGCTCGCTGACCGAGCGGCGAACCACGCTCCGGTCGATGTCGCCGACCGCATCGACAGCGGCATTCGCCTCATCGATCGTGTCCACAAGCATGCCGGTGACGCCATGTTCGATCAGTTCCGGCATCGAGCCGCGCCGAATCGCGATCACCGGGGTGCCACAGGCCATCGCCTCGATCACCGACAGGCCGAAGGGTTCGTCGAAATTGATCAGGTGGAGCAGCGCGCGGGCGCCGCCAAGCGCATGGATGCGGTCTGCTCCGCCGACGACACCGTGATAGCGGATCGACGGGCTGAGTGCCGGGATCACCTCGCGCGCATGGTAGCCCTCGTCCTGCACCACCCCGTACATGTCGAGGGTGCGGCCGCTCGCGCTCGCGACGGCGATGGCCTCCTTCGCGCCCTTGTCCGGATGGATTCGCCCGAAGAAGAGCAGGCCCTCGCCGCCCACCGGGTCGAACGCGAAGCTGTCGAGCGGGATGCCGTGGTGGATGGTCGCGGCATAGCGGAGCGCCGGGTGCCGATCGGCTTCGCTGATCGCGACATAGTGCACGCGATCCTGAAACGGCGCGTACATCGGCAGGATGCGGTCGGATGAGAAGCCATGGATCGTCGTGACGATCGGCGTATTCGTCAGCGGCGCGAAGGCGTGCGCCGGGAAATCCGCCTGATTATGGATGAGGTCGAACTGGTCCGCCCGCGCGAACAGATGCGACAAATGGCGAAATTCCCAGACCTTGGCATCGATCGACGGGTCTTCGTTATAGGATGCGGGTACGACGCCATCGAGCGTCGCGCTGGTCACGCTGTCGAGCGTCGCGAACAGGGTGACGTCGACCCCGCGCGCGACAAGCGCTTCGGTGAGCAGGCTGGTGACGAGCTCCCACGGACCATAATGCCGGGGCGGCGTGCGCCAGGCGATCGGCGCAAGCATGGCGATCCGCATATCAGTCGGCCTTTTCAAGACGCAGGATGAAGCCTTCATCGGGGGCGATGGACCCGTCCATCGCGCGCGCTGGATGCGTCGACGCCAGTTGCGCTGTCACCACGGCATCGTCGGGAAGGACTAGCGCGCGCCGCTGCGCACCCAGGTTCAGCACGATGAGCACCCATTCGCTGCCGTGACGGCGTTCATAGGCCAGAACATCCTCGTCCCCCGGCACCAGCGCCATACTTCCAATCGACAGCGCATCGCTGCTGCGCCGCAATGCCAGCAGGTCCTTGTAGAGCCTCAGCATCGATGACGGATCGTCGGCTTGCGTTGCCACATTGCGCGTTTGCCAGTCGGCGTTGAGCGGCAGCCATGGCTCGACCGAGCTGAACCCGGCATAGGGGGATCCGTCCCACGGCATCGGCGTGCGCGATCGATCGCGCCCGATGCCAAGCCCCGGCTGGCGCAGATCCTGAGGGTCGCGCACGCGTTCGGGCGGGATGGTGACTTCCCCGATTGCCAGCTCGTCGCCCTGATACAGCGTCGGCGTGCCGCGCAGGGTCAGCAGCATGACGGCAGCGACCCGTGCCTGAGCCTCGCCGATCCGCGCGGCGATACGAGGGGCGTCGTGGCTGCCGATTACCCAATTCGGCCAGCCGAACTCCGGCAGCGATGCCTCATAGTCCGCGATGACCTGGCGCAGAACAGCGGCATTCCATGGGTTTTCGATCAGTTGGAAGTTGAAGGGCAAATGGACCTGCGGGCGCGCGGGCGTCCCGTACCAACGGGCATGACGCGCGTTGGGCAGGAAGATTTCGCCGATCAGCACGCGCTCGCCATATCCGTCGGCGAGTGCACGCATCTGCGCGGAAAACGCATGCGCCTCAGGCTGATCGGTCGAGTGAAGCTGGATCACGCGGTCACGCTCGGACCGTTCGGGAGTCCAGGCGGGGTTGAGCGGATTGTCCTCGAACTGCTCCGACTTCACGATGTGCCACAGCACGTCGATCCGAAAGCCATCGACGCCGCGGTCCATCCAGAAACGCAGGACATCCATCATCGCCGCGCGCAGCTCCGCGTTGCGCCAGTTGAGGTCAGGCTGTTCCTTCAGGAAGGCGTGGAGATAATATTGGCCGGTCGCCGCGTCCCACTCCCACGCCGATCCGCCGAAATCGCTGATCCAGTTATTGGGTGGCCCACCATCGGGCGCAGCATCGCGCCAGATATACCAGTCACGCTTTGGATCATCGCGCGCGCGGCGGCTTTCGCGGAACCATGGGTGCTGATCCGAGCTGTGGTTGGGAACGAAGTCCAGGATCAGCTTCAACCGATGCGCATGGGCGGCGGCGAGCAGCCGGTCGAACGCGGCGAGGTCGCCGAACATCGGATCGACGCCGCAATAGTCCGCCACGTCATAGCCGAAGTCCGCCATGGGTGACGGGAAGATCGGCGACAGCCAGATCGCGTCCACACCCAGATCGGCGATATGCCCGATCCGACGCTCGATCCCGGCCAGATCGCCGATCCCGTCGCCGTCACTGTCCTGAAACGAGCGCGGATAGACCTGATAGATCGTGCCGCGTTTCCACCATGGTTCTGTAACGGGCATATCGCGCCAACTCCTGAACAGGGCATCTGGCTGCACGGTCCCGAAATTCAGACCGTTGCAGCCCTGCCCGACCCGTCCGCCCGCCGTCTCGCCCGATCAGATCAGCCGTTTGAGCTTCTCCAGCGCGACCTTCTGGTCCTCCTTATGGTCGATCGTCGCAACGAAGCGGCCTTCACCGTCCATCAGGAACACCGATGCGGTGTGGTCAATCGTATAGTCACCGCCCGCAACCGGCACCTTGGCGTAATAGACGCGATAGGCCTTGGCGATCTGTGCGATCTGCGCGTCGGTCCCGGTCAGGCCGATGATCGGTGTGCCGAACAGATCGAGATAGCCGCCGATGTCCTTGGCCTTGTCATGCTCGGGATCGACCGAGACGAAGACGATGTCGAACTTCTCCCCATCAGCGCCCATCTGCTTGCGCAGAGCCGCCATTCGGCTGAGCGTCGTCGGGCAGACATCGGGGCAGCGGGTGAAGCCGAAGAAGATCGCATAGGGACGGCCGCGCAGGGTCTGGTCGGTGACGGTGCGCCCGGTCTGGTCGACCATTTCGAACCTGCCGCCAAACGCGCTGGCATAGCTTTGCGCGGGCGAGAGCGCGGGTTCGCGCTCTCGCAGCAGATACAGCGCACCGCTGGTGATCGCCGCAATCGCGACGCCGACCCACAGCACGATCCGCAGCCGCGCCAGTCCCGACCTAGTGGTGTTTGTGGACATCGCCCGCCCCCGTGCCATGGCTGATCGCTTCGACCTTGAGCTGCACCGTCACCGCGCCCCCGCGCTGGAACCGCAAGGTCAGCGGCACGGTGGTGCCCAGCTTCAGCGGCGCTTTCAGCCCGATCAGCATGATGTGATAGCCGCCGGGCTTCAGCTCGAGCCGGCCGCGCGCCGGCACCGCCAGCCCGTCGGGCAGCGGACGCATCCGCATGATGCCGCCGTCCATCGACATGGTGTGGATCTCGACCCTGGCCGCCGCCGGGGAACTGCCGCCGACCAGCCGGTCGGCCTGGCCCCCGGAACTGGTAATAGTCATGAAGCCACCGCCATTCGCCTGACCCGGGGCGGTCTGGCGCGTCCACGCCGTGGCGATGGTGAGGTCGCCGCGTTTGACGCTTTGCGCGACGACCGGGGTGGCCGCGGCCAGCGCGAGTGCGCCGGCCACGAAAGTGCGGGAAATGTTCATGCGTGCCCCCTGCATGTCAGCGTGCCGTCGCGGCGGCGTAGCGGTCGGACACGGCCTTCCAGTTCACGACCTGCCACCAGCCGTCGAGATAGTCGGCGCGGCGGTTCTGATATTTGAGGTAATAGGCGTGTTCCCACACGTCATTGCCGAGGATCGGGGTCCCCTTCACCTCCGCCACGTCCATCAGCGGATTGTCCTGATTGGGGGTCGAGGTGATGGCGAGATTGCCATCCTGACCGACGATCAGCCAGGCCCAGCCCGAACCGAACCGGCCGGTCCCCGCCGCCTTGAACGCCGCCTTGAACTTGTCCATCGATCCGAAGCGCGCATCGATCGCACGGGCGAGTTCGGGAGACGGCGCACCGCTCTGGGCGACGGGTGCCATCGTCTGCCAGAAGAAGCTGTGGTTCCAATGCCCCCCGGCGTTGTTGCGGACGACCGGTGCCAGCGTACCGGCCTTGGCCACCAGCTGTTCGAGGGTCTGTCCGGCGAGTGCCGGGGTCTCGTTCACCGCCTTGTTCAGCGTGTCGACATAGGCCTGGTGATGCTTGCCGTGGTGGATCGTCATCGTCTGGGCATCGATCGCCGGATCGAGTGCGTCGGCGGCGTAGGGCAGCGGCGGCAGCGTGAACGCGGCGCGTTGTGCAGTTGCTGGCGTGGCTTGCTGCGCCAGCGCTGCGCCGGGCAGGGTCAATGCCATGATGGCGGCGAGGCCGGTCAAACGGATGGACATGGAACTTCTCCTCATTGCACTCAGGAAATCGGCGATCGGGCAGGGCTGCCCGATCGGATGAAATGGATGATCCGCTCTAGGGCGAGGATCGCGATAAGCGATGCGCCGAATAGCGGAAGTAGGAAGCCGAGCAGGACGATCGCAACCACCATTGTGCGCGGCATCCGCACATCGCTGGCGGGGGGCGCGCCCAGCGAACCGGCGGGGCGTCGCCTGAGCCACATCAGGACGCCGAGCACGCTGATCGCAATCAGCGCGAGCGCCGTGGCGACCCCGATCAGCTGATTGGCGAGGCCGAGCAACTGTCCCTCATGCCAGGCGATGCCGGTATTCACCACGCGATCGATGACATGGCGATCGGCAAAGCCGCTGCGCCCGGTTTCAGTGCCCGTGACCGGGTCATAGGTCACTTGCCGCGCGAGCGGGCGGTTCTGGGTTTCGGTCTTGACCGTCCACACATTCCCGGTCGGCGGTCCGAAGCGCTGTGGCGCGTGTGGCGGGATCACCAGCACCGGGAACGCCATTCTCTGTGCCTGCGCCCGCGAGACGAAGGTCGCTAGCGGCAATGTCGCTGGGCGCGGGGCCGCGGCGGCGGCCCGCAGCATCGCTTCATGGTCATGGTCGTGCGCCGCGTGATCGGCGCCCGCCCCCACTTTCCAGTTCTGGCCGCCCTGCACCCAGCCCATCTGGGCGCGGACCGCCTTGAACGCGCTGCCCCATACACCTGCCCAAGGCAGGCCGCTGGCCAGCATCACCAGCACTAGCCCTGCGATCCAGAAGCCGGTGACGCGGTGGATATCCTGGAGCAACGGCCGCCCCCGCAGCGAAAGCCGGGGCCAGAAGGTCCCCGCCGCGCGGAACGGGCGCGGCCACCACAGATACAGACCGGTCAGGATCATCACGATCGTCCAGCTTGCCGCAAGCTCGACCAGCCAGTCGCCCCATTTGCCCAGCAGCAAGCTGCCATGGATCGTCGCGACCATGTCGGAAATGCGGGTCCCGGCATCGATGCTGCCCAGCACCTTGCCCTGCGGCGACACGAACACGTCGGTCACGCGACCATCGGGAAGGCCGAGCTGAACCATCGCCGCATCGCCCGGCTCACGCGGCAGGCGGTAATAGTTGAAGCGCGCATCGGGATAGGCGGCGAGCGCAGCCGCCAGCTGGCGGTCGGGCGACACCGCGCCCTGCACGCCCTGCGCCAGATAGGCCCGCTCCTCCCACCGATCGATCTGCGGCTTGAACAGGTAGATCGCGCCGGTGACCGAGAGGATCAGGATGAAGGGCAGCACGAACAGGCCGGCGTAGAAATGCCAGCGCCACAAGGTGCGATAAAGCGTGGCACTGGCTGCCCGGTTGAACATAGACAAGTCGAATTCCATTCGCCGTGCACCGGTCGCGAATGCGATGGCGCGGGAGGGCGAGGCGTCAGGCACCTCGCGCAATCAGGCGGCGGACTGAACTGTCGGCCGCGCGGCTGTCAGGCGCGCGCGGGTGGCCCTTGGGACGGCGGTGGTGGGGCGGCGAGGCGATGGACCGTGCGGTGGGCGGGAGCGCGCGATGCTACGCCCGCATAGGCCGGCGCGATCGCCGGCATGGGATCGCCCGTCGCCGGCGCGAGCAGCCCGCCACCCAGTCCGGCGGCAAAGGTGCACGGACTTTCGGCGTCGCTGTGGCGGTCCTGATCGCCCGGCTTTTCGATCGGCAGAAACGCCTTGGCCGCGCCCATCCCGGTGCACACCGAGATGACGATGCCGTTCGGCGCCTGGGTCGGCATGAAGCCGGTCGGGATCGCCACCCGGATCGCCAGGACGAGCGCGAACAGCACCACAAGGATGCTGCGTGCGCCGCGCGCGTTCCGGATCCAGCCCGCCATGCCGACGCCTGTAGCGGCGCCCGATTTGTGTGTCATGCGGTTTGACGCGCGAACGCGTCCGGCAATGCGCACATCGACCGCTTTTCGGTTGCCGCGCCGGTGTGATCGCGTGCATCGGTGAATGCCCATTGCCGCCGAGGAAATCCGCGTGACGCTGCCCGACCTGATCATTCCCACCTATGTCCAGATGCTGGCGGCGCTGTCCGGATGGCTGCGCAAGGCCGAGGCGCAGGAGGGCGTCACCGACGCGCTGATGTCCGCACGGCTCGCGCCCGACATGTTCCCGCTCGCGACCCAGATCCGCTTTGCCTGTGTGCAGGCGCAGGAGGGCGTGTATCGGCTGCGCGGGGAAGCATTTTCCGCCTCCATTACGGAACTGCTCGACGAGGGCCGCAGCGCCGGCGATCGCCCCGGCACGATTGCCGATGCCTGCGCGCGGATCGCGGAGACGCTGGCGCTGCTCGAACAGGTTCGCGGCAATATGCCGGCGATCGACCCGGCTGCACCGATCGCGCACACCCTGCCACAAGGCATGGTGTTCGACCTGACGGCGGAGCAGTTCGTCCGCGACTGGGCGCTGCCGCAATTCTACTTCCACCTGATGACCGCCTACGCGATCCTGCGCGCGCAGGGTGTGGAACTGGGCAAGGTCGATTATGTCGCGCACATGTTCGCCTATCTGCGTCCCGGCACCGCGCCTGGCGCATAAGCGCTTCAGCAAGCGTGATATAAAGAATCCTTTATATAAGGCTTGCCGGGACACCGATGCGGGCGTAGAGGCCCGCTCGAGGCACGGGGGCGACCCCGTGTTTCATGATCGCGCCGGTGCCCCGAAAGGGGCTTAAACGGGAATGCGGTGCGGGCGGCCTTTGCCGTCCAAATCCGCAGCTGTCCCTGCAACTGTAAGCGGTGAGCGCGATGCACCGGCTCCTTTCGGGGGAGCAGCCACTGGACATTCGTCTGGGAAGGCCGTGCATCAAGCCCTGACCCGCGAGCCAGGAGACCTGCCGGCGCATGGTCGCTCTTGCCTTGGTCCAGGGAATGGCCGCGGCACGGTCCTCCGTCTGAGCGACGAACCAAGCGGCGGGGGCCGCGTCGGTGTCGTGCGTCAGGCGTTCATGCGCCCGGCTGGCGCGTGCATACCGGCCGTTCGGACTGGACGGCAGGCCCCTGCCCTCGTTGCACGGCGCCGGGGGTAGAGTTTCCCATGTTGAAGTTGTTGTCCGTTTCCACGCTCGCCATCGCTGCGGCATCGCCCGCCTTTGCGCGCGAGACCATCATTGCCGAAGACGCCAGCGAGATGGTGGTCGTCACCGCGTCGCGTTCGGGCGAAGCCGTTCCGATCGATGAGGTCGGCGCGTCCGTCACCGTGATCGATGCTGAGGCGCTCGAGCAGCGCCAGACGCGCACGCTGTCCGACGTGCTGCGCGACGTGCCGGGCGTCGCGGTCAGCCGCCAGATCGGCGGGCTGACCCAGATCCGTATTCGCGGGACCGAGGGCAATCACGTCCTCGCACTGATCGACGGGATCGAAGTGTCCGACGCGTTTCAGGGCGAGTTCGATTTCAGCGGGCTGCTCGCCGACAGCGCGGCCCGGGTCGAGGTGCTGCGCGGTCAGCAAAGCTCGCTCTATGGCTCCGACGCGATCGGTGGCGTGATCCACTATCTGACGCTGTCGGGCCGCGAGGCGCCGGGGTTCAGCGCGCGGATCGAGGGCGGTTCGTTCGGCACGGTTAGCGCGGCCGCGCGCGCGGCGGGCGTATCGGGTGATTTCGACTATGCGCTGTCGGCGACCGGCTATCTGACCGATGGCACCCCCACCGCACGCGGTGGTACGCGCAATGTCGGATCGGAAAGCGGCGCGCTGAGCGGCAAGTTCAACTGGACGCCGACCGACAGCCTGACGCTGACCGGCGTGCTGCGCTATAGCGTCAGCGATTCCGACGCCAATGGCACTGACAACGACCCCACCAGCCCGACCTTTGGCTACACCGTCGACACGCCCGGCATGCACCAGCGCAATGAGGGCCTGTACGGCCTGCTGAGCGCCGCATTCACCGCGCTCGACGGGCGCTGGACGACGACCCTGTCGGGCCAGTTCGCCGACAGCGAGCGCACGATGTACCGCAACGAAGACGATGTCGATTTCGGCAGCGAGGCGCAACGCTACAAGGGCTCGCTGGTGTCGAGCCTGCGCTTTGGCAGCGACGCGGTCACCCACCGCGTGACCGGCGCGGTCGATGTGGAACGGGAAGAGTTCCGCAACACCACGCCGGGCAGCGGATCGCCGTTCGACGCCTTCACCGGCAAGCGTGACACCGACAATCTCGGCCTGGTCGCGCAGTATGAGCTCACCGCGGGCGGCTTTGCGGCCGGCGCATCGGTGCGGCACGATGACAATAACCGCTTCGACGACGCCACCACCTGGCGCGTGCAGGGCAGCTATCGCCTGCCGACCGGGACGCGTGTGCGCGGCGCCTATGGCACCGGCGTCAAGAATCCCGGCTACTATGAGCTCTATGGCTTTTCGGACGGGCGCTATATCGGCAACCCGAATTTGAAGCCGGAAAAGTCGGAAGGCTGGGAAGCCGGGATTGAACAGAGCTTCGCCGACGACAGCGTGACCCTCGGCGCAACGTATTTCGATTCCACGCTGAAGGGCGAGATCTACACCACCTACCCTGCCCCGACCTATGTCGCGACGCCGGCTAACCGCACGACCCTGTCCAAGCAGCATGGCGTCGAGCTGTTCGCGAGCGCGCGCCCGATCCCGCCACTGCGGCTCGACGCGAGCTACACGCATCTCAATGCCAAGGAGAATGGCGTCGAGGAAGTGCGCCGTCCGGGCGACATTGCCAGCTTCAACGCGACCTATATCTCCAGCGACGAGCGGCTTTCGACCACGCTGACCGTGCGGCATAACGGGCGGATGACCGACGTCGCCTTCACCGACCCAAGCTACAATCCGGTGCGGGTGTCGCTGAAGCCGTACACGCTGGTGAACGTCGACGTCGCGTTCGATGTGGTCGAGAAGGTGCAGCTGTTCGGCCGCGTCGAGAATTTGTTCGACGTCGATTACGAAGAAGTGTTCAGCTTTGCGACCCCCGGCATCGGCGCGTTCGCCGGTGTGCGCGTAAAGCTGTGATGCGACGCGCCGGCATCCTGCTGGCGATCGCGGTGTTGGCGCTGCCGGTTTCGGCCGGCAGCGCTCCGCCGCCGCGTGCGCAAACTGCTTTGCCGATGCGGGTGATGTCGATCAACCAATGCACCGACCAGCTGGTGCTGATGCTGCTCCCGCCCGAGCGGATCGCGTCGGTCACCTGGCTGTCGCGCGATCCGTTGCTGTCGCTGATGGCATCGCGGGCGCGCGACGTGGCGGTCAATCGCGGCGAGATCGAGGATGTGGTACGGCAACAGCCGGACCTGATCGTCGCCGACAGCTTTGGCTCGGCGGCGACCCGCGCGGCGCTGCGCCGCTTCGGCTTTCCGATGATCGAGGTGGCACAGCCGCAGAGCTTCGACGAGATCCGCGCCACCGTCCGCACGCTCGCCGCGCAGTTCGGCACGGTCGAACGCGGCGAGGCGCTGATTGCAGGGATGGACGCGCGGCTGACCGAGCTGGCGCGCCGCCCTGCCCTCAATTTGCGCGTGGCGTCGTGGAGCGGCGATGGCCTCTCGCGCGGCGAGGGGGCGCTGTATGACGCGGTGCTCGACGCGGCGGGCGCGCGCAATGCGGTGAAGGAGGGCGTGGCCGGCACCGATGTCGAGGCGCTGCTGGCGCTCAACCCCGATATCCTGGTCGCGCCCGTTGGCGGCGTGGTCGGGCAGAGCCTGCGCGATCGTGTTGCGCGGCATCCGCTGGTACGCAAGCGCTGGGCCGGGCGGCAGGTCAGCGTCAGCCCGCGCGCCTATATCTGTGGCACGCCGTTGATCGCGGGGGCGGCGGCAGAGTTGCGCGATCAGCTTGAGGCGGCGCGATGAGCCGGCGGTTGCTGATCCCGGTGCTGGTAGTGCTGACCCTCGTGCTGGGGCTGATCTCGCTCGGCATCGGAACGCTGGGGCTCGATTATGCCGGATGGCTGGGCGGTGAGACCAGCGGCACAGCGCGGCTGACCGGCGTGGTCATCACCGAAATTCGCCTGCCGCGCATGCTGCTCGGCGTGCTGACCGGGGCGATCCTCGGGCTGTCGGGCGCGGTGCTGCAGGGGTTGTTGCGCAATCCGCTGGCCGAGCCGGGGTTGCTCGGCATTTCGGGCGGCGCGTCGCTGGGTGCGGTGATCGCGATCTATTACGGGCTGGCGGCGGTCGCGCCGTTGGCCGCACCGCTGGCCGGGCTGGCCGGTGCTATGGCGGCGGGGTTTGCGGCGTTGCTGCTCGCGCGCGGCGGGGGGACGTTGGCGCTGATCCTTGCTGGCGCTGCGATTTCGAGCCTTGCGGGCGCCGGCATCAGCCTCGCGCTCAACCTCGCGCCCAATCCCTATGCGGCCTATGAGATCATGACCTGGCTGATGGGCTCGCTCGCTAATCGCGGGTGGGAAGAGATCATGCTCGCCGCGCCGTTGATCCTGCTCGGCGGGGGCGCGCTGCTTGCCACCGCCCGGTCGCTCGACGCGCTGGCGCTGGGCGAGTTGCAGGCTGAGAGCCTGGGCGTCGATGTGCGGCGCACGCGGCTGCTGGCGCTCGCGGGCACCGGGCTGGGCGTCGGGGCGGCGACGGCCGTTGTCGGGACGATCGGCTTTATCGGGCTGGTCGCGCCGCATCTGGTGCGCCCGTTCGTCGGGCATCGGCCCGCCGCGACGTTGGTCCCGGCAGCACTCGCGGGCGCGGCGCTGCTGACCGCTGCTGACATCGCGACGCGGCTGATCCGGCTCGACAGCCCGATCCATCTGGGCGTGTTCACCGCGCTGGTCGGGGCGCCGTTCTTCCTGTGGCTGGTGCTGCGGATGCGGAGCCGGACGCCATGACCGCACTTACGCTTGACGCGATCACGCTGCGGCGCGGCGGGCGGCTGGTGCTGGATGGCGTCGACGCGCGGTTCGCGGCGGGGCGGCTGACCGCAGTGATCGGGCCCAATGGTGCGGGCAAATCGAGCCTGCTTGAGGTCGCGGCGGGGCTGCTGACGCCGGAACGCGGCAGCGTGCGGCTGGGCGACACCCCCCTGCCCGCGCTGCGGCGACAGGAGCTGGCGCGGCGGCGGGCGTATCTGCCCCAGCGGGTTGGCGTGGACTGGCCGATCAGCGTTGAGCGGGTGGTCGCGCTCGGCCTGCTGCCCCAGCTTCCCGCATTTGGCGGGCTGCCTGCTGCGTTGCTGCCCGCAATCGAGCGCGCGCTGGAGGAATGCGACCTGCTGGCGCTGCGTGATCGCCCGGCGACCGATCTGTCGGGCGGCGAGCTGGCCCGCGTGCTGCTCGCGCGCGCGATCGTCGGCGATCCCGAGCTGCTGATCGTCGACGAGCCGACCGCCGATCTCGACCCGCGCCACGCGATCGACGCCGCCCGCCGCCTGCGCGCGCGGGCCGATGCCGGGCGGACGGTGGTGATGGCGATCCACGACATCGACCTCGCCTTCCGTTTTGCCGATGATGTCATCGCAGTGCGTGAGGGGAAGATCATCGCCGCCGGGCGAACCGACGAAGTGATGCGCGATCAGACGCTGTCGGTGCTGTACGATGTGCAGGTGCGGATCGTCCGCGATGAATATGGGCCGACGATCCGCTTCCTGGATTAACCCCGTATCGTCTGGACCAGCACCCAGATGCCGATCGCGAGGAACAGCAGCGCCGCGACGATCCGCACGGTCTTCATGGGCACGCGCTTGACCAGTTCGTTGCCGAGATAGACTGCGGGGACGTTGGCCAGCATCATGCCGAGCGTGGTGCCCGCCGTGACCCAGCCGACCTCGGCAAAGCGCGCGCCGAGCGCGACGGTCGCGATCTGGGTCTTGTCGCCCATTTCGACCAGGAAGAAGGCGACGGTGGTGGTCAGGAACGGCCCGAAGCGGGCGGGCTTGGCCTCCAGATCGTCGATCTTGTCGGGGACCAGGGTCCACGCCGCCATGGCGATGAAGGATGCGGCGATCAGGTAGCGGAACCAGACCCCCTCCAGCAGCGCCGCCGCCTGTTGCCCGACTAGCGCCGCGAGGAAATGGTTGGCGAGGGTCGCGACGAGGATGCCCGCCACGATCGGCAGCGGCCGCTTGAACCGCGTTGCCAGCAGGATCGCGAGCAATTGCGTCTTGTCGCCGATTTCGGCGAGCGCGACGACGGCGGTGGAGGTGAGAAAGGGTTCCAAGATCGTCTCCGGGCCGGGCGGATGCGAATTCCAACGACACCACACCCCTCCGCCCAGCCCGGACGGAAAGCATGGCGCCATTGGTCTCGCCCGAACCGTTTCCGGTTCCCCTCGCACCATGGTCTCTCGACCAAGTATGTTGACGCGAAGGCCCGTCGCAAGACGGCTGGCTACTCCCCAGATGACTGTGGCGGCCCCTAGCCCATGTTGCGCCGCAGCGCAAGTTGCGTCGCCCCGCCCGCTCATGGCATACATACCGCAACCACGAAAAATGGAGAGGATCATGGCTACTGCCGCTGCCGCGCCCCGCGTGATGACTGACGCCGAATGGGAGGCGCGCCAGCAGCTCGCCGCCGCCTATCGCGTGTTCGACCATCTTGGCTGGTCGGAGATGATCTACAACCACATCACGCTGAAGGTGCCGGGCGAGGATCACAGTTTCCTGATCAACCCGTTCGGCCTGCATTTCAGTGAGGTGAAGGCGTCGAACCTGGTCAAGATCGACATTGACGGCAACAAGCTCGACGACAGCCCCTATCCGGTCAACCGCGCGGGGTTCGTCCAGCATGCGGTGTTCCACCGCAATTTGCCCGATGTGCATTGCATCATGCACACGCACACCACGGCGGGGATGGCGGTGAGCAGCCTCGAAGGCGGGTTGCAACCGATCAATTTTTACGCGTGCAATTTTGCCGGGCAGATCGCCTATCATGATTTCGAGGGCGTCACGGTGCGCGACGAAGAGGGCGCGCGGCTGGTCGCCAATCTGGGCGACAAGCGCATGCTGTTGCTGCGCAACCATGGCATCGTCGCGATGGGGCGGACGCTGCCCGAGGCCTTCATCAAGCATTGGTCGCTGCAGCGCGCGTGCGAGATCCAGCTGGCGACGCTGTCGATGGGCAAGCCGTTGACCGTTTCGCCGGAGGTGGTCGCGGTGCACCAGCGCGATCTGCATATGGCGCAGGTGCCGGGAGGTGCTGGCGCGGCGGATTTCGCGGCGATGGTGCGGTTGGTGGATCGGGTGGACCGGAGCTGGCGGGACTAAGCGTCATGTGTGTACATTCTCATTTTCGGTTGGTTTGTGAGAATGTATTTTAGCCAAATGGGTTCTTGTAGGAAAGGTGTGGCGCTGTAGGCCGCAGTTTTCTGTGGGTTTTTGGCGGTTGCGGGCGGGGTGTTTGGATCGCTTGTTCTGCGTGGCGGGGTGATTCGGCGATGGGTGGTTGTATCGGCGATGCGAACATGTCGCGGGGGAACGCGCCGTGGGTCTCGGAGCGTCGTTGTCTTTCGCGGTAGGGAATGTCGTAGGTTTGCAGGCGGCTGGTCAGGCGGCCGCCGTCGCCCCGGCGGAGGCCGGGGCCGCCAAGTTTTGCGGGTAGCGCTATTCTTCTGGCGGCCCCGGCCTGCGCCGGGGCGACGGTCCACCTCAGCGACGGCTATTCCGCCTTCACCACCTTCGCCAGCAGGGCATCGACCTGCACCTGCGCGCCGGGGGTTGCGGTCAGCGTTTCTACCACGCCGTCGAACGGGGCGAGCAGCGCCTGTTCCATCTTCATCGCCTCCAGCACCAGCAGCTTCTGGCCGGCGGTCACCGTCTGCCCCTCAGCGACCTCGACCGAGACGATGCGGCCGGGCATCGGGGCGAGGATGGCGCCGTCGCCGGCTGCGCCCCCTGCCCCGCCTTCGGTGCGGTCGGCGGTGACGCGGAAGGTTGCGCCTTCGAACACCAGCAGCGCCGCGCCGTCGCGCGGGTGGCGGTAGAAGTGTGAGGAGATGTCGCCGTCATCTGCCTCGAACGCGACGCGGCTGCCGCTGACGCTGACCGCGCGCTGGGTCGCGGCGGCGCGGTTGAGGCGGAAGCCCTCGAGACCGCGCGCGATGAGGTAGGTGTCGGAGGACGGGTCTGAGTCGAGCCAGTAGAGCGCGTGGGTCAGGTCCGCCGCGCCGGGCAGCGGGTCGATCAGCAGTGCTTCGCCGCGCCGCTCGATGAGGCCGGTGTCGAGGCGCGCCGCCTGGAAATCCGCGTCGCCGAGCAGTCGGTAGAGGAACCCTGAATTGGTCCGCACCGGCCAGACGGTGAGGTAGCACAGGTCAGCGCGGAGCAGCGCAATCGCATCGGCGCGCGTGTCGCCATGCGTGATCAGCTTGGCGACCATCGGGTCATAGAAGGGCGAGATGGTCGAGCCTGCCTCAACCCCGGTATCGACGCGCGAATTGGTGGGAAAATCGAGCACTTCGAGCTTGCCGGTGCTCGGCAGAAACCCCTTGGCCGGGTCCTCGGCATAGAGCCGCGCCTCGATCGCGTGGCCGTTGATCGCCAGCTCCTCCTGCCGCAGCGGGAGCGGTTCGCCGCTGGCGACGCGGAGTTGCCATTCGACCAGATCGACGCCGGTGATTGCTTCCGTCACCGGGTGTTCGACCTGAAGCCGCGTGTTCATTTCCATGAACCAGATGCGGTCGGCGTGGAGGCCTTCGGAGGCGTCGGCGATGAATTCGATCGTCCCCGCGCCGACATAGTTGACCGCGCGCGCGGCCTTTACCGCGGCGTCGCACACGGCGAAGCGGGTGGCGTTGTCCATGCCGGGCGCGGGGGCTTCCTCGATCACCTTTTGGTGGCGGCGCTGCATCGAACAGTCGCGTTCGAACAAATGGACGATATTGCCGTGGCTGTCGCCGAACACCTGCACCTCGATATGGCGCGGGGCGAGGATGTATTTTTCGATCAGTACCTGGGTGTTGCCGAACGAGGACGCGGCCTCACGCTGGCAGCTGGCGAGCGCGTCGGCGAAGTCGGCGGCGGCGTCGACGCGGCGCATCCCCTTGCCCCCGCCGCCCGCGACCGCCTTGATCAGCACGGGGTAGCCGATCCGGTCGGCTTCGGATTGCAGGCGTTCGGGCGACTGGTCCTCGCCGAGATAGCCGGGGGTGACGGGGACGCGGGCGTCCTGCATCAGCTTCTTGGCCGCGTCCTTGAGGCCCATGGCGCGGATGCTGTCGGGATTGGGGCCGACCCAGATCAGGCCGGCGGCCTGAACGGCTTCGGCGAACTCGGCATTTTCGGACAGGAAGCCGTAGCCCGGGTGGATCGCCTCCGCCCCGGTTTGCCTGGCGGCGGCGATGATGCGGTCGCCGATCAGGTAGGAGTCGCGCGCGGGGGATGCGCCGATATGCACCGCCTCATCCGCGCTGCGGACGTAGAGCGCGTTGGCGTCGGCGTCGGAATAGACCGCGACGGTGCGGATGCCGAGTCGCCGCGCGGTGCGGATGATGCGGCAGGCGATCTCGCCGCGGTTGGCGATGAGGAGGGATTGGATCATGGGTTCTTCCAAATTCCTCCCCCAGCTTGCTGGGGGAGGGGGGCGTAGCTGCGAGCAGCGATGTGCCGGGGGCACATCGCCGCAGCGGAGCCGGCTTGCAAAGCAAGCCGTGGGCGAAGCATGGTGGAGGGGCGCGCGAAGCGCGAAAGGGCGGTCACATGCTGAAGGGCAATGGCAAGTCGTACCGCCGCGCGAAACAGGCGCGCCGCGCGCTGACGCTGCCCGAGGGGCTGTTGTGGCGCGAGTTGCGCGGGCGCGAGGGCGACAAATGGCGCAAGCAGCATCCGGCGGGGCCGTACATTCTCGATTTTTACTGCGACCGCGCGAAACTGTGCGTCGAGGTGGATGGCGAGGCGCATGAATATGGCGACCGGCCTGAACGCGATGCGCGGCGGGATGCCTGGCTGGCGACGCAAGGGGTTGCGACGCTGCGGATTCCGGCGAGCGAAGTCCTGGGCAATTTGAGCGGCGTCCTGACCCACATTCAGCGCATTACCGATGAGACGTGCAATTCCTCCCCCACCGGGGGAGGTGGCACGCCGAAGGCGTGACGGAGGGGCCGCCCCGCAGAGGGCGGTGTTTGAGGAAGGGTCCACCGCCGTCTGCGCGGCGGCCCCTCCACCACCGCTTCGCGGCGGTCCCCCTCCCCCAGCAAGCTGGGGGAGGAATTGGCATACTAGCTCAATCATCCCGCAAATCATCGAAAGACAGTCTAACGGCCTGCCAATCTTCCCAAGCGTTCTCCATGTCGATGTCGTCGTAACCCCGTGCGGCTACGATCATCTCCAGATGGCTGCGTCGCATCGCAATACAGGCCGCGTTGTCTCGCGCCGACAGCACTTCCCGCTCGGTCAGCGGGGCGCCTTTCTCACGCTCCAAGTTCAGCAGCACCGCTACAAAAGCGGGTACAGGGACTATCAGGATAGGGTCGGCGCTCTCACTCTCTTCGCTCATCGCCCCCTCACATCCGAAACACGCCAAAGCGTGTCCCCTCCTCCACCGGCGCGTTGAGCGTCGCCGCGAACGCCAGGCCCAGCACGTCGCGGGTCTGGGCCGGGTCGACGATTCCGTCGTCCCATAGGCGGGCGGTGGCGTGCCAGGGGTTGCCTTCGTCTTCGTAGCGTTGGCGGACCGGGGCCTTGAAGGCTTCGGCTTCCTCGGGCGACCAGTTGGCGGCGTCGCGATGCACCGTCGCCAGCACGCTTGCCGCCTGTTCGCCGCCCATCACGCTGATGCGGCTGTTGGGCCAGCTGAACAGGAAGCGGGGGGAATAGGCGCGGCCGCACATGCCGTAATTGCCGGCGCCGAACGACCCGCCGATCAGGACGGTGATCTTGGGGACGCTCGCGGTCGCGACTGCGGTCACCAGCTTGGCGCCGTGTTTGGCGATGCCCTCGGCCTCGTATTTTCCGCCGACCATGAAGCCGCTGATATTCTGAAGGAACAGCAAGGGGATGCGGCGTTGGCAGGCGAGTTCGATGAAGTGTGCGCCCTTGACCGCGCTTTCGCTGAACAACACGCCGTTATTGGCGAGGATCGCGACGGGGATACCCCAGATGTGGGCGAAGCCGCAGACCAAAGTGGTGCCGTAGAGCGCCTTGAACTCGTGGAATTCGCTGCCGTCGACCAGCCGTGCGATGACTTCGTGGACGTCATAGGGGGCGCGGACGTCGGTGGGGACGATGCCGTACAGCTCCTCCGCGTCGAACTTCGGCGGGCGCGGGTCGCGGATTTCGATGTCGGGCTTGCGGTCGGCGGGAAGGTGGCTGACGATGTCGCGGACGATGGTGAGCGCGTGCTCGTCATTGTCGGCGACATGGTCGACCACGCCCGATTTGCGCCCGTGCAGGTCGCCGCCACCCAGATCCTCGGCGCTGATTTCCTCACCCGTCGCGGCTTTGACCAGCGGTGGGCCGGCGAGGAAGATCGTGCCCTGTTCGCGCACGATCACGCTCTCGTCGGACATCGCGGGGACATAGGCGCCGCCCGCGGTGCAACTGCCCATGACGCAGGCGATCTGGGGGATGCCCTTGGCGCTCATGTTCGCCTGGTTGAAGAAGATGCGGCCGAAATGGTCGCGGTCGGGGAACACTTCGGCCTGATGCGGCAGGTTCGCGCCGCCGCTGTCGACGAGGTAGATGCACGGCAGCCGGTTGGCCTCCGCAATCTCCTGCGCGCGCAGATGCTTTTTGACGGTCATCGGGTAATAGGTGCCGCCCTTTACCGTCGCATCGTTGCAGACGATCATGCAGGTGCGGCCCGAGACGCGGCCGATGCCGGCGATCATGCCGGCGCCGGGGACTTCGCCGTCATACATGTCGCAGGCGGCGAGCTGGCCGATTTCGAGGAAGGGGGCGCCGGGGTCGAGCAGGCGTTCGACGCGTTCTCGTGGAAGAAGTTTGCCGCGCGACGTGTGGCGCTCGCGGCTCTTCTCGTTGCCGCCCAGTGCGGCCTGCGCGACATCGGCGCGGAGCTTTTCGGCCAGCGCGCGGTTGTGCGCGGCGTTGGTGCGGAAGCCTTCGTCCTCGGGGGAGAGGATCGATTTCAGGACGGGACCGCTCACTCTGCATTCTCCTGTAGGTCGGGCAGCCAGCGGCCCTGCATCCATGCATCGGCGGCGGCGCAGATGCGGTCGGGATAGTTGGGGAGGTCATTGCCGACGAGGGGAAGGCCGAAACCCGCGATGACCTGCGCCACGCCGGCGGTGTCGAGGTCGATGCCCAAGGCACGGGCGTGGCGGGCGATTTCCATCTCTTGCCCCCAGAAATAGACTTTGGTGGCGGCGACATTGGCCTGCATCTGGCGGACCTCTTCGACCCGGCCGTCGCTGACCAGCCACAGCCAGATGTCGGGCATGAGCAGATCGACCGGGGCGTCGGGGCGCCATTCGAGCGCGTCGCCCTCAACGATGCGGATCTTGGCCCCTGCCCCGCCCGGCAGGCGGGCGAACAGGTCGAGTTCGGCGTGGAGGGCGATCACGTCGGGATCGCGCTCGATCACCGTCACCCGCGTCACGCTGTCGCGCATTGCGGTGACTGCTGCGACCCAGCCCATGCCGAGGCCGAAGATCGCGACATGGCCGCTGGCGTAATGGACGCCGATCGCCTGGCTTTCGATCTCGAGCGGGGTCAGCGACATCCAGGTGTCGCCGTCGCGGGTGAGCGCGCGGACATTGTCGACCAGCGCGGGCGGGCTCCAATAGCCGCGCGTCAGCACCATTGCCGGGGGGTGTAGCGTCCAGCGCCCGCTGGCCAGCGGGCGGTACAGATCCTCGAACAGCGCGGTGCCGAGGTCGAGCAGCGGATCGACAGCGGCGATCACGCGCCTCCACCTGTGGGCGGGGCGTAGAACACCCCTGCCCCCGGCCCGAGCGGCAGATCGAGTGCCACCCAGGCGATGACCATCGAGATGCCGAGCGTCATGAAGGTCAGCGCATAGGGCAGCATCAGCGCGAGCAGCGAGCCGACGCCGAACGAGCCGTCCCAGCGCCGCGCAAAGGCGAGGATCAGCGGGAAATAGCTCATCAACGGGGTCATGATGTTGGTGTAGCTGTCGCCCATGCGGTAGGCGGCGGTGGTCATTTCCGGGCTGATCCCGAGCAGCATGAACATCGGCACGACGACCGGGGCGAGCGCGCTCCACTTGGCGCTGGCCGAGCCGATGAACAGGTCGAGGAAGCTGGACAGCAGCAGCACGCTGACCAGCAGGATCGGCGCGGGGAGCGCGAAGGTCTGGAGCGCCTCGGCGCCGTTGATCGCGATGATCGGGCCGACATTGGACCAGTTGAACATCGCCACGAAATGCGCGGCGAAGAATACGAACACGATGTACGGCGCGAGGCTGGCGATGCCTTCGCGCATCATGCGGGTGACATCGTCGGCGGACTTGATCGATCCGGTCGCGGTGCCGAAGGCGATGCCGCAGCTGACGAACATCAGGAAGAAGCCGGCGATCAGCGCGCCGTAAAAGGGCTGAAGCTGCGCGGTCCCCTCGGCCGCCTCGTTGATCAGCGGGGTATAGCCCGGCGCCAGCGTGAGGATCGCGTAGAGCGCGATCACCGCCAGCGCGGCGAGGCCGGCGCGGCGCAGGCCGCGGCGTTCGTCGGCGGTGACTTCGGAGCGGGCGAGCTCGGCGGTTACTTCCGCGTCCGCCTCCCCTCCCCAGTTGCCGAGGCGCGGTTCGACCACCTTGTCGGTGATGAACCAGATGGCGGGGGTGAAGACGATGACGATCGACAGGATGAACCACCAGTTGCCGACCGGGTTCATCGTCCAGCCCGGCTCGACGATCCGCGCGGCTTCCTGCGTGAAGCCGAACAGCAGCACGTCGATCTGGCCCGGGGTGATGTTGCCGGCATAGCCGCCCGACACGGCCGCAAAGGCGGCGGCTAGCCCTGCGACGGGGTGGCGCCCGGCGGCGGCATAGACGATCGCGGCGAGCGGGATGAACACGACATAGGCGGCGTCGGAGGCGTGGTGCGAGACCATGCCGATGATCGCGACGATCGGGGTCAGGATTGCGCGCGGCGCGTTGGCGAGGCTGGCGCGGATGAGGGCCGAGAACATGCCCGACCGCTCCGCCACCGCTGCGCCGAGCATGATCACGAGGATCAGGCCCAATGGCGCAAAGCCGCTCATCGTGCGCGGCATGTCGACCAGCAGCTTGCCGATATTGGCTTCGGAAAACAGGCTGGCGGCGGTGTAGGTGAGCACCCCGCCCTCCAGCGTCGCGCCGGTGGGCGCCTCATCGCCGGTATAGGGGAGCGATGCCGACCATCCGGCCCAGTCGCCGATCGCGCTGAGCGCCATCAATGCGATGATGAGATAGACGAAGATCATCGTCGGTTCGGGCAGCAGATTGCCCGCCCGCTCGACAAAGCCCAGAAAACCGCGCTGGCGGCGCGCGGCATCGTCCGAAAGGCTGGAGGTCGTCATGGCGCGTCGTCTCCAATCGGGGGGAGAAAAAACGCTGCCGTTCTTGCAATGCAGTTGTCGGGCAGCTTCTTGCGACCGGCGCGACGCCAGCCCGAAGCCTCGATCTCTTCGGCGACGAAAGCGCCCGCCCAGGTTGTCGAATCTCGCTGACCATATTCCGCGCCAAGCGCCGCTGCCAGCAAAGGATCGACACCGGCCATCGGGGCCTCGCCATTCTCTGCAGCGCGGATGGCGGCAGCGTTGCCTTCAGAAGAACGGCAAATGGTTTCCATATCCACGATCAACCGGTGGCTGCGCCGATAGCCGCCGCCCAGCCGTTCCATCATTTTGTGCGTCTCGATGGTCGTTAGAACCTCCGACGCCTTTGGATCCGACGATGCGAGGGCATTCTCGTAGAGTGTGTAGAGCTGCTTGTGCGTCAGCGCTTCCAGCGCATCCTTCGTCCATTCTATCGCCATTGGTTTCCCTTACGCCGCGCCGACCAATTCCCGTCCGATCAGCATGCGGCGAATTTCATTCGTCCCCGCGCCGATGTCCAGCAGCTTGGCGTCGCGCAGGAAGCGTTCGACCGGCCAGTCCTTGGTATAGCCCGCGCCGCCAAGTGCCTGCACCGCCTCACCCGCGACCTTGAAGGCGTTTTCGGATGCCAGCAGGATCGCGCCGGCGGCGTCGAAGCGGGTGGTCTTGCCCGCGTCGCATGCCTTGGCGACGGCATAGACGTACGCGCGGGCGGAGTTGAGCGCGACATACATGTCGGCGACCTTGGCCTGCATCAGCTGGAAGCTGCCGATCGCCTGGCCGAACTGCTGGCGTTCGCGCAGGTATGGCAGGACGACGTCGAGGCACGCCTGCATGATCCCGAGCTGAATGCCCGCCAGCACGGTGCGTTCGTAATCGAGGCCGCTCATCAGCACGCCGACGCCGCCGTTGAGCGGGCCCATGACGTTTTCTTCCGGCACCTCGCAATCGGTGAAGACGAGTTCGGCGGTGGGCGACCCGCGCATCCCCATCTTGTCGATCTTTTGCCCGATCTCGAACCCCTTCATCCCCTTTTCGATGATGAAGGTGGTGATGCCGCGGCTGCCTTCGCCGGTCTTGGCATAGACGACCAAGGTGTCGGCATAGGCGGCGTTGGTGATCCAGAATTTGGTGCCGTTGAGGACGTAGCGGTCGCCCTTGTGCTCGGCGCGCAGCTTCATGCTGACAACGTCGCTGCCCGCGCCGGCTTCGGACATGGCGAGGCTGCCGACATGTTCGCCGCTGATCAGCTTGGGCAGGTATTTCGCCTTCTGCTCGGCGTTCGCCCAGCGACCGATCTGGTTGACGCAGAGGTTGGAGTGCGCGCCGTAGGACAGGCCGATCGAGGCCGAGGCGCGGCTGACTTCCTCGCACGCGATGACATGTTCGAGATAGCCGAGGCCGAGGCCGCCATCCTCCTCCGCGATGGTGATGCCATGCAGGCCGAGTGCGCCCATCGGTGCCCAGAGTTCATCGCGCGGGAACCAGTCGTCGGCGTCGATCTTTGCCGCGAGCGGCGCGATCTGTTCGCGTGAGAAGCGTTCGGTGGTCTCACGGATCATGTCCGCGGTTTCGCCGAGTGCGAAATCCATCTGGGGCAGGCTCATGGCGCTCTCCTGAACTTGTTTTGCCGCATCCTAGCGCCCGATGCGCGCTGCGGGAAATTGAAAGGCGGCGCGGGACAGCATAGACGGTGTCTATGATCGAACGCTATTTGCTGCGCTATTTCCTCGCCGTCATCGATAGCGGGACGTTCACCGCCGCCGCCGCGCAGATGGCGGTGTCGCAACCCACGCTGTCGGCGGGGATCGCCAAGCTGGAGCGCGAGGCGGGCGCGAAGCTGTTGCGCCGGTCGAGCCAGCGGATCGAGCTGACCGAGGCGGGGTCGCAATTCGCGGTGCATGCGCGGCGGATCGAGCGCGAGTTCAACCTGGCGGCAGCGGCGGTCGGCGGGATCGCGCAGCCCGCGACACTGCGGCTGGGGGTGCTGACGACGATCGCGAGTGGCGAGCTGGCGGCTTTGATCGCGCGGACTGCCGCCGATGCGCCGGGGCTGGCGGTCGAGCTGGTCGAGGGCAATGCGACGGTGCTGGCGCAGCATATCGCGCGCGGGCGGGTCGATCTGGCGCTCACGGCAGTGCATGGCGATGCCGTGGGCGATGGCGAGGCGTTGCGCAGCGAACCCTATCTGCTGGCCCTGCCTGTCGGGCATCGGCTGGCCGGGGAAGCGGCGCTGCCGGGCGAGGCGCTGGCGGGCGAGACGATGATCGTGCGGCGCAGCTGCGAGGCGCTGCCGGAGACCAGCCGTTATTTCACCCGGCGCGGCATCCGCCCGAGCTTTGCGCTGCGCACGCCGAATGACGACCGCGCGCTGGCGATGGTCGCGGCGGGGCTGGGCGCGACGGTGGTGCCGGCGTCGCACCGGCATCCGGGGGTGGCCAATCCGGCGCTGATCGGGTTCGATCTGCGGCGGACGCTGGTGCTGGTGCGGGGGGAGGATGCGCGCGAGGGGATGGCGGCGGTTGGGGACGCGGTGCGGGGGGTGTTTGGGGTGGGTTAGGCTGACAGGGTGCGATTGCGGGTGTCGGGGCGGGGGTCTGGTGTCTGCTATTGGGTGGTTAGCTGAAATTGCTACGTTGAAACTTCCATCGCTTGAAGGCTTGCCAAGCGGCGCTGCAGGTTAGTGCTAGTGACAAGACCATCCCACTAGCGGCTATCGAAGCGCCTGCCACTAGCAGCGACATAAGAAACAGATCGCCCTCAATCTCCGCTGGCTCAGGGAGCATTTTCATGACGACGTAAAACACAGCTATTGACCCAAAAAACGCGGCAATTCCGAAACTGAACCGGGTTCCGGGCTCAACCCAGCGCAACTGTTCACGGCACCAGGAAACTGCGAGGAGCGAGGGCAAAACAAATGCCACCATCAGGATCGATTCGACTGCTGTCATGCGGCGACGATATCCCTCGTGTGAATGACCGGAAAGGGTCGTGTACCGACATTCCGCTTTTATGAGCCTCGGCCCGTACACGGCCGTCTACGCGGCCGCCCCTCCACCACCGCCTTCGGCGGCGGTCCCCCTCCCCTGAGCAAGCTCAGGGGAGGAATGATTTGGGACTGACAAACCCGGTTCGCGCGTTAAGTGGGGCGTCAGAGGGAGACGGTGATGGCGGGACGCTATTTCGATCAGTGGCAGGTGGGCGACCGGATCGTCCATGATCTGCGCCGCACGGTGACCGAGACGGATAATCTGCTGATCTCTACCCTCACCCATAATCCCCAGCCGCTGCACCTCGATGCGGAGTTTGCAGGCGCGACCGAGTTTGGGCGGATCGTCGTCAATGGCACCTTCACCTTCGCGCTCATGGTCGGGATTTCGGTCGGCGATACGACGCTGGGCACTTTGGTCGCTAATCTGGGCTATGACGAGGTGCGGATGCCGAGCCCGGTGTTTATCGGCGATACGCTGCGTGCCGAGACCGAGGTGGTGGCGCTGCGCCCGTCCAGGTCGCGGCCGGGACAGGGCGTCGTCACCTTTCGCCATGTGATGCTCAACCAGCGCGACGAGACGGTGTGCACCTGCCTGCGCAGCGCGCTGCTGCATGCTAAAGCGACTGCATGACCCGCTTTACCGTCAACAATCAGCCGGTTTCCTACAAACTCGATCCGGCCACGCCGCTGCTGTGGGCGCTGCGCGATGCGTCGAACCTGACGGGCACCAAATATGGCTGTGGCACCGGCGCGTGCGGAGCGTGCACGGTGGATATCGACGGGAATGCGGTGCGGTCGTGTCAGGTGAGCATCGGCGCGGTCGAGGGGACGTTCGTCACGACGATCGAGGGGCTTTCGGCCGAGGGCAACCACCCGGTGCAGCAGGCGCTGATTGCCGAGAATGTCGTGCAGTGCGGGTACTGCATCCCCGGCATCGTGATGAATGTGGTCGCGCTGCTGCGCAAGAACCGCAACCCGTCGGATGACGAGATCATGGGGGCGATCACCAATTTGTGCCGCTGTGGCATCTATCCCCGGCTGATCGAGGCAATCGGGCGTGCGGCGCGGGTGGCGCGCGGTGAGGAAGAGATCACGATCGATCGGGGCATCCCGGTCGAGACCGGCGGAGAGTAGCGTTGTGTTCAGCTTCGCTGAGCGGCACCGGCCCGCTCCCCCACCCGGCCACCCATAAAATACTGTCGTTGGGTGGCCGGGTGGGGGAGCGGGCCGGCGCCGCCAACCCTAACCAAAGCTTTCAATTGGCTGTCAGTCCAATTCAGAAGTGTGTCAGCCGAATCGATGTAAATCCGCGTTAGTCTGAACGCCGGCGCTTTGTCGGGGAGCGGAGGAAAGCATGAAGAAGATAATTTTGGCGGCGCTGATCGGCGCAACCATTCTGACCCCCGCTGCGGCAATCGCGCAGGAACGCGGGCGTGAAGGCCGCCGGTCCGAGGCGCGCGAGCAACGCCAGCAACAGCGGCAGGAATTCCGTGGCCAGCGGCAGGAACAGCGGCAGGAACAGCGGCAGGAACGCCCGCAATTCCAGCGTCCCGAGCGTCCGCAGCCGCAGGTCCAGCAGCCGCGGCGCCCTGCCCCGGCCGTTGCGCCGCAGGTGCGTGAGCAGCGCCGCGACTTCCGCGAGGAGCGTCGCGATGACCGTCGGGACTTCCGCGAGGAACGGCGCGATGACCGCCGCGACTTGCGCGGGGCGATCATGGGCTCGCAGACGCGCGAAGATCGGCGCGATGACCGGCGCGAGTATCGTGACGACCGTCGCGATGATCGCCGGGACTATCGTGGCGACCGCCGCGACGACCGGCGCGATTATCGTCAGGACCGCCGCTATGGCGACTGGCGCGACCAGCAGCAATATCGCCGCGGCTGGGACGACAACCGCAACTGGAACCGTGGCTGGCGGGGTGATCGCCGCTATGACTGGAGCGACTATCGCGCGCGCAACCGGCACGTCTATCGCCTGCCGCGCTACTACGCGCCACGCGGGTACCATTATGGCTATCGCCGCTTTTCGATCGGCCTGACCATTGGTTCGATGCTGTTCGCACCGGATTACTGGATCAACGATCCGGCCTATTACCGCCTGCCGCCGGCTTATGGTGGGTATCGCTGGGTGCGCTATTACAATGATGCGCTGCTGGTCGATGTCCGCTCCGGCTATGTCGTCGACGTGATCCACGACATCTTCTGGTAAGCGAGGACGCAGGTCACGCAGGGAGGTCCGGCCGGCAACGGTCGGGCCTCTTGCGTTTCGCGGCCCTCGCGGCAAATTGGCGGCATGAGCATCTTCTCGCGTTTCAGGGCCCCGGCCGAATCCAGCAGCCGTGCCCGCCTGAGCCAGGCGGTGACTGCACGGGTCGAGGCCAATCCCGCGATGCGCCGGGCAAAGGTCGACGCGGCGCAGGTCTATTACCACCCCGATTTCCTGACCGGCGCCGAGTGCGATTCGCTGATCCGGCTGATCGACGCCAATCGCCGGCCCTCGACATTGCTGTCGCAGTCGGAGGACCCGAATTTCCGGACCAGTGAAAGCTGTGACCTCGATCGCTGGTCGGCGGACGTCCAGCCGATCGACGAGCGGATGGCGGAATTGCTCGGGATTCCGCCGGAAAATGGCGAGACGATGCAGGGGCAGCGCTATGCGCCCGGGCAGCAGTTTCGCGCGCATTATGACTGGTTCAACGAACAGCAGGATTACTGGCCGGCGATGAAGGCATCGGGCGGGCAGCGGACCTGGACCGCGATGATCTACCTCAACGATGTCGAAGAGGGCGGCGCGACCTGGTTCCCGCAGGCGGGGGTGCGCGTCGCGCCCAAGCGCGGATTGCTGCTCGCGTGGAACAACATGAAGCCCGATGGGTCGCCCAATATCGGCACGCTGCACGAAGGGACGCCGGTGGTGAAGGGCGTCAAATACATCATCACCAAATGGTTTCGCGAGCACGCCTGGATCAACATGCCGATCCGGACATATTGAACGGGCAGATCAGTAGCGTCCCCTTGCCATCACATCCTCCCCCGCCAGGGGGAGGTGGCAGCGTAGCTGACGGACGGGGAGGAAGCACGACGGCAAGAGGCTCGAGGGCACAGCCGTCCTCCCCCTCCGTCGCCTTCGGCGACACCTCCCCTGGCGGGGGAGGATCAATTTACAAAATCATGTCGTCGCCGCTGCGCAGCGCGAGGACGCGGCCGATCGTGTCGAACAGCGCGTCCATCGCCACTGGCTTGAACAGCACTTCATCGGCACCGGCGGCAAGGCAGCGTTCGCGCAGGTCGACCGCGGTGTCCGCGGTGACCACGATCACCGGAAGCTCCGCCTTGGTGTCGCCGCGCGCGCGGATGCGCTCGATCGCTTCGATCCCGTCCATGCCCGGCATGCGCAGATCGACCAGCACCACGTCGTAATCGCCCGCCCCGATCATGGTCAGGCCCTCTTCCGCATGTGCGGCTTCGGCCATCGTAGCACCGGCGACATTGAGCATGTCGCGCACCACGCGGCGGTTCATCGGATCGTCCTCGATGAAGAGGATGTTCATTGCGCGACCAACTCGGAAATGGGGGCGGTCAGGACCGGGGAATTCATAGGCGTGCTATCACCCTAAGCCGCTTGCGATACAAGCGTCGTGCGACGGGATGTCGCACAAATTTCAGTACGCGCCCCCGTGAGCGCCGCGACCAGCGCGGGTCCTTTCACAGGCTTAACGATAATCAGATCGATTCCGGTGTCGTAGAGCCGTTGTTCGGCCTCAGGCTCGGGCTTGCTCCACAGCGCTGCAGTGCGCACGTCAGCCGGTGCGGCTGCGGCAAGTTCGGTCAGTTTTTCAATGGGATCGGCCTCACCCGCTGCCAGCGTCCCCTGATCCGCGAGGATCAGCGCAGGGCCGGCGCCGCGCGCGAGCGCCACCGCTTCGTCAATCGAGGCAGCGAAATGGACCGCGGCAAAATGCGGGGTGAACAGCGCGCGCATCATGCCGCGAACGATCGGGTTGCGGTCGAGCACGACGACGGTTTCGCCCTCCCCCGTCACCTCGATCGCCGAATCGGGTACCTCCGCCGGGCGGAGCGGGAGATCGACGGTGAAGGTCGATCCCTCGCCGACCACGCTGGCGACCGAGACGGTGCCGCCGAGCGCGTGGGCAAGGTTGCGGACGATGGCGAGGCCAAGGCCGGTGCCGCCGAACTGGCGGGTGGTGCCGGCGTCGACCTGTTTGAAGGATTCGAACACCTCGTCGAACTTGTCGGCGGGGATGCCGATGCCGGTGTCGCGGATTGCGACCCGCAACCGCTCGCCGGACGCCTCGACCACGACCGACAATGCGCCGGTTTCGGTGAACTTCACGGCGTTGGACAACAGGTTGAACACGATCTGGCGCAAACGGCCCGGATCGGTCTCGATCCAGCGCGGCGTCCCGTCATGGCTGAGGGTGAAGGCGAGGCCCTTGGCGTGCGCCTGTTCTTCCCAGATCCGGGTCACGTCGTGCAGCGTGGTGTGGAGATCCGTAGCGGTCATTTCGACCGTCAGATTGCCCGTCTCCATCTTGGCGACGTCGAGGATGTCGTCGACCAGCGCGCGCATCGTCATGCCGGCGCCATGGACGATGTTGATGCGATCGCGCGTCTCCTCCGGCACGCTGGCGTCGCGCAGCATGATCTGGGTCATGCCGAGAATGCCGTTGAGCGGGGTGCGGATTTCGTGGCTGGTGGTCGCGAGGAATTCGGTCTTGGCCTTGAGCGCCTTTTCGAGCGCGACATTGGTTTCGGCGAGGACGGTGTTCGCCTGACGCACCTGATTGCGGCTGCGGCGGATCGTGAACAGGCCGATGCTCAACAAGGTCACGATGACCAGCGATGCGCCGCCAAGGCCGATGAACAGCGTGCGCTGAAACTCCGCTGCGCGCCGCAATTCCGCCGCCTGGAGGTTGGCGATGCGCAGTTCCTGGTTCGCATAATCGAACCGCGCGGCCATCAGCGCCGTGCTGGCCGAGGTGGCGAGCTTGGCGGCTTCGTCGTTGAGCTTTCGAAGCCGTTCGAGATGCACAAGCGCAAGCGTGCTGTTCCCCTGAACGCGATAGATCTGATAGGCAGTGTGGTGCGCATCGCGCATCCCCAGGGGCGTCTTGGCCAGATCGACGCCGGCAAAGGCCCGCTGGATCAACCGGTTCGCGGAATCGATACGCCCTTGGCGACGCGCAGATTCGGCGGCGACCGCCAGCAGCGCCAATTCGCCATTGTGTTCGGGATCCAGGCGAATAAGCCCGCTCGCTTCGGCGATGATGGCATCCGCCTCCGCAAATCGCTTCTGATCCAACAGGGAGTGCGCGATGTTGGTCAGGATCTGCGGAATATTGGTCGCATTCGCGGCCTTCGCCAGTTGAAGTGCCTTACGATATTCTTGCTCCGCTTGCCGCGGCTCCTCCAACTGAAGCAGGACATTGCCGCGATTGTTCAGCAGCGACATTTGCAAGCGCGCGTCATCATTATAGATAGCCGCAGCTTGCTTGTAGTATTTCTCGGCACTTCGAAGATCGCGTGATTTTGTATAAAGTGACGCGATCAACTGCAGCGCAATAGATTGGTTTCGTTTTTCATTCAGCGCTGCAAAGATATTGTGCGCCTCCTGCAAGGAGGCCAGCGCCTCGGCGAAGCGCATCTGCCCTTCCTGCACCCCGGCCCGCGCGATCAGCAAATCACCGCGCAATTTGATCGGCGACTGGTCTGCACTGATGAGTCGCAGCGCGCGGGAAATTCGTGGCGCGGCCTGGGCAGATTTACGCAGCCGCACCAGCGCTTCGCTTTGAAGCCACAATGCGGTCGCTTCCGCAGTTGCGCGGGCACGCACATCGGGGATGGTGGCAGCTTGACGCTGCGCCTGTTCCGCATAGGTCAGCGCGGTTTGCGGGTTCGCGACCATCGCCGACTTGGCATTCTCGATCAGCGTATCGGCGGCGCGCTGCTGCGCGGCCGCAGGGACGGCGAGCCCGAGTGCCAGCCAGCAGAGAAAGAGGGCAAGGCCCCTCAGCATCATCCGCTCTTGCGCCAGAAATTCTCGGTGCGGCCAAAGCTGGGGCGCATGGTCGCGACCGACTTGAAGCCTTCTTCGTCGAGATAGCGGACGAACGCATCGAGCGCGATCGGGCGGCTGATCAGATAGCCCTGGACCATGTCGCAGCCCATGACGCTGAGCAGCGCAAGCGCGGCCGGGGTTTCGACGCCCTCGGCCGTGACCTCCATCTCCAGCGCGTGCGCCAGGTCGATGGTCGAGCGGACGATCAGCGGATCGCGATTGCTGCTGGTCAGCTGCATCACGAACATCTTGTCGATCTTGAGCTCGGTCGCGGGAAGCTGTTTGAGATAGGCGAGCGAGGACAGGCCCGCGCCATAATCGTCGATCGCGAGCGGGATTCCGATCCCTGCGAAGGTCTGGAGATGGCGGATCGCGCTGTCGGGATCGCGGATCACGGCAGTCTCGGTAATCTCGAACCCGATCTTCGCGCCGGATTCGGTGATGATCCGGCATGCCTCGGCGACGAAGGCGTCGTCGGCGAGCAACACGCCCGAAATGTTGATGAACACCGGCATGTCATGGCCATGCGCAGCCAGCACCTGCTGATCGGCGATCACCTGGCGCAGCGTCCACAGCGTCAAGCCGACAATCTCGCCGCCATCCTCCGCCGCGTTGATGAATTCGCCCGGCAGGATCAGCCCGCGCACGGGATGGTGCCAGCGGACCAGCGCCTCGGCACCGGTCACCATTTCGCGGCGGACATTCACCTTGGGCTGATATTGCAGGAACAGCTGACCCGCCGCGATCGCGCGCGGCAGTTCGCGGACCAGTGCCGCGCCGTCGAACGCGGCATGGGCCTGCGACAGGTCGATCGAGACGATCCCGGCGTCGGTGCGCGCCTGCTCAAGCGCAGCCTCAGCCCCCTCGGTCAGCCGCACTTCGTCGTCATCGCCGAACGGCGCGACCGCGATGCCCCAGACCAGCTGAATCAGATGGCGTTCGCCGTCGAGATCGACCGAACGCGCAAAGGATTGCGCGAGCCGCTCGACCAGCGCGCGCGCCGCGACCGGGCTCTCCGCCTCGTAACTAAGCTCGATCAGCGCGCGACCGGCGGTCACGCTGCGCACGCCCGGCTCCAGATCGCTCATGCGATCGGCAAGATCATGGATCAGCGTGTCGGCGCGCGGTCGACCAAGATGGCGCCGCAGCGACTGAAAATTGGCGATCTCGCACAACGCCATCACGCGCCAGCGGGTGCAGGCCGCGCCGCCCGCGCCGCGCGCGACCGCGATGTCCGATTGGTCGCCGGGTGCGTCGCCCTCGACCTCAGCGCCGTCATTCATGGCGATACGCCCCGCCCCGAAAGGCGAACCGCGAAAACCGGCGGGGTCGAAACGGTCATACATGCGACCGGCCTAACACCCAGTGCTGAAGGAAGTTTTAAGGAAGCAGCCGCGCCGGGATCACCGATCTAGGTAATTTCCCGATAGTCCCTACCATTTGATTCATCATGAATTTTCAGTTAATCAAAATGGGTGCACCTCGTGTGCACGATGGGAGAAAAAACATGTTTGCATTCTTTTTCCGGGAAACCACCGGCGAGGACATCCGCCCCTGGTAACCTTTTTACGGCCCGGGCTGGCGGCGTGATGGATGGTCCCTCACGCTAGACCTGCCCGGGCTGACCTCCTCAAGAATGGCCGCCATCCGATTGGGATTGCGGCCTTTATTTTTTCGTATCCGTTTCCGATGCGAAACTATCCTCTGATGCCCTGCATTGCTGCTCGGCTCGCGAAAATGCGACCAGACCGCAGCTTGACTCCCTTTTGCCGCAGCCCCAGCGCCGCGAATCGAATCGGCGCGACTCGCGGAGTCACCGCGAGTCGCGCTTTGACGCGCGAGTCGGAACACGGTAAATGAAACCCTAATCAGGGGGTTTTATGACGGGCGATGTCTGGTTTCTGATCGCGATGACGTTCAGCTTCGCCGCCTATGGCGTGTATCTGCTGGGCCTGCGCCGCGCGACCGTCCGCCCCAACCGCGCCTCGTGGCTGATCTGGAGCGCATCCGCCGCGGCCGAGGCGCTGACCTATGCCGCGGTCAATCCCGGATCGCCGCAGGGCTGGGTCTTCATCCTCTCCGCCGGCTGCTGCCTGATCGTCACCGCGTTCCTGTGGCGCGGTTCCAACTGGGCGCCGCCGACGACGATCGAGGCCTTTTGCATGTCCGCGTGCCTGATCGCGCTGTTGATCTGGGTCGCGTTCCGCGAGGCCTATTGGGCGCATATGCTGGTCGTCGCCGCCGTCCCGGTCAGCTTCTACCCGACCTGGGTGAGCGTGTGGAAGGACCGCAGCGCCGAGCGCTCGCCCGCCTGGGGCCTGTGGACCGTCGGCGACCTCGCCACCCTGTTGGTTGCGGCGCGCGCGGGTGGGTCGGGGCCGGACGAATTCGCGTACATCTTCGTCGAGCTCGCCTGCCATGCCAGCATCTGGTTCATGATCGGCCTCGCCACGATCAACCCGCTGCGTTCGTTCGGCTGGGCGCGCGGCGGGCTGGTCGTGCTCGACCGCTACCGCCATCAACGCAACCTGTTCACGGTCGGCGAGAACCATCTGGGCAAGGCGGTCTACGCCACCTGTCGCTTTGCCGAGGGCGCGGAGTTGATGCGCTTCACCGGGCGTCGGTTCCATGTCGACGACATCCCCAGCCTGATGCGCGGGAGCGACGACCGCTTCGTGCAGGTGACGCCCGATCATTATATGGGGCCGTCGGGGCAGCTCGACGATCTGGTCAATCATAGCTGTGACCCCAATGCCGGGCTGCGCTTTACCGACGATGGGGTGATCCTGGTCGCGCTGCGCGACATCGTGTCGGGTGAAGAGATCAGCTGGGACTATTCGACCACGCTCGCGCAATCCAACTGGCACATGATCTGCCAGTGCCGCGCGCCCGACTGCCGCCGCGTGATCGGCAATTTCGATACGCTCGCCCCCGACCGGCAGGAGTTTTTCCGCGCCCGTAACCTTGTCGCGCCGTATCTGCGGCGCAAGGATGCGGTGATGCCGGTGCGGCGGGCGAGCTGACTATTTGATCGGCGGCAGCGGTTCGCGCAGCGGTTTGCGCGGGCCGGCCAGTTCGCGCGCAATATCGGCCGCAATCGCCCGCGAATCCGCGTCGCCGCGAGCCTTCAACAGGTCGCGCCGTACCTCCATCCGCGCGCGCCTTACCGCAAGGGGCAGCGCGGCGATGGCGATATATTCGCGCACTGCCTTGAGCCAGCGCGAGTCCGGCAGGGCCGTGTCCTCCGCCGTGCGCGCGAACGGATAGGAGATGACGCGATAGTCATCGCCCTCGCGCTTCAGGAACAGCAAGACCCGTTGTTTGGGGTGAAAAGTGTAGCGGGTGCAACCGCCGCCATACGCTTCAGGATGCGCGCGGACGAGTTCGCGGGGGTCGCTGGGCCGGGCGGCCGCGGTCTCGGGTGCCAGCACTCCAGGCGCATAGACCGATATCCGATCGCGACCGTGCTCCCAACCGGGTGCCCCTTTCAGGATGGCGAGTGATGCGAACAGGATTTCCGGGTCGCCATCGGCCCCTGTCCGCTGGTCGAATGGCTGCGCGACGATGATGGCATCGGATTGCGCGACCAGCTCCAGTGTGGTCGGGACGCGATAGCCGGGCGCGACGCTGCACGCATGGGCAGCGGGTGCGGCAAGCAGTGCCAGTGCAAGGAAGAGACTGCGCATGGCCCACCCCTGTCGCAGCGCGTCAGTGATAGCGAGGGACGAAACCAGTCGCGATCCTCAGGCCGCGACGTCTTCCCGCACCAGATCCGACGCGGCGAGTTCGAGCACTGCACTCGCCCCGATCCCGACGCCTTCGCTGAGCAACGTCAGGCTGCCGCCCATCGCGACCATCGTGTTGGCGCACCAGTGCAGGCCGAGCCCGCCCGATTTGTTGATGCGGGTCGAAAAGCCGCGCTGGAACAGCTGCGGTGCCTTTTCGGGGTCGAAGCCCTCGCCGTCATCGGTGATGCGGATTTCCATGCGCCCGCCGGTCTCGCGGATCGATACGGCGATGCTGCCCCCGCCCCGCCCGGTCGCGGCGATTGCCTCGGCGGCGTTGGAGAAGAGGTTGCCGACCACCTGACTGAGCAGCACGCGGTTGGCGAGCACCCAGTGCGGTGTGGACGGGAAGTGAAACGCGATCGAGCTGGCGCCCGAATAGCGCGCGATCGTGGCGTTGCGCGCGACGATATCGGTGACGTCACAGGTTTCGAGCGGCGGGCGTTCATGCGCCTGTTCCTGCTGGCGCCCGATGATTTCGAGGACATTGTGGAGGGCGTCGCGGCCGATGCCGAGCTGTTCCTTGCGTGCTTCCCGCGCCTGCATCTCGCTCGACAGCGCGGCGGCGACGAAGGCGACGAGCTTGTGGCGGCGCGCCAGCGGGATGCTGTCGTCCGCCAGCTCACCCAGGGCGCGGTCGAGCAATGCGCGGTCGGTGGCCGGTCCCTCGCCCAGCCCCTGGCTCAGCACCGTGCTGATCGGATTGAGCGCGTTGCGGACATTGTGCATCACCGCGACCGCGCTTTCGGACTGGCCGAGCTTGAACGACTGCGCCTCAACCTGCTCGCGCAGGTCCTTGAGCTGGCTCAGCATCGCGTTGAAGCTGACCACCAGGCTGCCGATCTCGTCGCGGCGCGGCGTGTCGGCGAGCGGGACCAGATTACCCGATCCGCGGACCACACCCATATGCTGTTCGACCCGGTTGAGTGGGCGCAGCACCAGCCGGCCGATCATCACGCTGAGCACCGCCATCACCAGCAGCATCAGCGCGGTGGTGCCGATGACCGCGAGCTGGAGCATGTTGCGGCCAAGGTTCGACAGCTCGCGCGGGACGCGGAAGGTGGCGCTGGCGACGCTGCCGCCGCCCTCCCCCGGCACTGGCACTGCAACCGCGAGGTCGCGCTCCCCGGCATCGACGCGCGGCGCCGAGACGGGGGCGTCGAGCGCGATCCCGGCGCGCAGCTGAAGCAGATTGCCCAGCTGCTGCGAGGTGATCATGCGCGCCATCACGACATGGCCGCGCGGATCGCCGGTGCCGTCGGTGCGCCGGACCTGCGCGATGCCGATCGCGGCGATGCGGTTGCCGAGCCGTGCGTAGAAACTCGCGCTGTTATCCTTGGCCAGTGCGCGGCGGAAATCGATGCGGCGGATTTCGGCGAGCAGCTGCGCGCGCATCTGCGGTGAATCCGTGCCGGTCTCCAGGTCCAGCCAGCGCGCGATCACGACCTCACCGTCCGGGCGGACATAGGCCATGCCATTGACGCCGAGATTGACCATCGCGGAGGTGGCGAAGCTGTCCTCCTCGAACGCGCGGTTGGGCGCGCCCATGTAATCGTAGCTTTCGTTCCAGTCGCCATAGTCGCGCACCGATGCCTCGACCTTGGAGGCATATTCGGTCAGCGCGGCGCGGGTGCGTTCGACATGGCCGTCGATCGCCTGCGCCTCGAGCCGGTCAAAGCTGGGGGTGATGACGAGGGCGAGCAACAGCGTGATGCTGGCAGCACCAAGCAGCGCGACCCCGGTCAGGATCGCGACGAGCTTGGCACCCAGCGAGCGCGGGATGCGGGACCGGAAGCGTTGCAACATCGATCGCGCCGCGGTCACCCGAAGGTGCCGGTGCTCGGCATGGCGACAGGCGCCTCGGGTTCATCGTCGCCCATGAACCGTTCGTGCGCGGCGCGGATCGCGACATCGGCCTCGAGCGGGCGGGCGAGATAATAGCCCTGGATATGGCTGCACCCGGCGAGGCGCAGCGCCTGAAGATGCGCGGCGGTTTCGACACCCTCGGCGACCACTTCCAGCCCCAGCGCGCGGCCGAGATGGATGATCGAATTCACGATCGCCGCGCTCTCACGCTCCTTGCCCATGCCGTCGATGAAGCTGCGATCGATCTTGAGGCAATCGAGCGCGAATTTGCGGATGTTGTAGAGCGAGGAATAGCCAGTGCCGAAATCGTCGAGCGCGATGCGGAAGCCCATCTGGCGCAGGCGATAGAGGGTATCGGCGGCGCGCTCGGCATTGTCGAAGATCGCGGTTTCGGTGATTTCGATCTGCACGCGGCGCGGCTCGATCCCGGCGCGCTGGACGCGTTCGACAACATGGCCGACGAAATTCTGGCGGCGGAACTGGCGCGGCGAGAAATTGACCGAGACATATTGGCCCGGCCATTTCGCCAGCATCTTGAGCGATTCATCGAGCACCCAGTCGCCCAGCTCGTGGATCAGGTTCGATTCCTCGGCGATCGGGATGAACATGCCGGGCGAGATCGGGCCATATTCGGGGCTGTTCCAGCGCAGCAAGGCTTCGAACGCGACGATCTCAAGCCGGTCGCGCGCGACGATCGGCTGATAGACGAGGCGCAGTTCGCCATTGGCGATGGCCTGGCTCAGCCCGCCTTCGATCTGGCGGCGGAAGCGGATCGATTCGTCCATGCTCTCATCGAACACGCGCACGACACCGCGGCCGGCGCGCTTGCTTTCATTGAGCGACAGGTCGGCGCGGCGCATCACGTCGATCGGGTCATGCTTCATGCCCGGTTCGATGATGACGAGGCCGGCCGAGGCCGAACCCTGCACCGAATGGCCGAACACGGTGAAGGTCTTGGTGCAGGCGAGCAGCAGCCGTTCGACCGCCGCGATTGCCTCGCCTTCGCCCGCCACCTTCATCAGCACCGCGAATTCGTCGCCGCCCAGCCGCGCGACAAAGCCGCCCGGCGGCACCGCGCCCTCGATCGTGGAGCAGACCATGCGGATCAGCTCGTCGCCGGCGAGATGCCCGAACGTGTCGTTGACCAGCTTGAACCGGTCGAGGTCCATCATCGCCATCGCGAAAATATCAGGACCGCGCACATGATCGGTCAGCGCGCGCATGAAGGCGAGCCGGTTGGGGGCGTCGGTCAGGCTGTCGTGGTTGGCGAGATGGCTGGCCTTGCTTTCGTTCGCGGCGAGCTCGGCCTTTTGCTCTTCGAGCAGCGCCATGGCGCGCGCGAGCTGTTGATCGACTTCCCAGCGCTTGCCGAGTGCGGTCGCGGTCTGGACGACCTCTTCCACCTGAAACGGCTTGGCGATGTAGAAGATCTTGTCGGCGGGGCCGGCGGCGCGGCTGATTTCGAGCGGGGAGAAATCGGAATAGCCGGTGACGATGACGATGTTGATATCAGGGTCGATCGCGCGGATGCGCTTGGCGGTTTCCTTGCCGTCGATGCCCGGCGGCATGCGCACGTCGATGAACGCGACCGAGAAGCGGTCCCCGCTGGCATTTGCCTGAGCGACCGCGTCAACGCCATCCAGCCCCTGCATGCAATGGACCGTCACGAACTCCGGGGCATCCTCGACCGGCGCGCTCTCGACCTCGTCATCGCCGAACAGTTCGGCGGCCATCGCGTCGAGCGCAGCACCCTGCGCCGCCCCGATCCCGCTGCCCTTGAAGCACTGGCGATAGGATTCGTGCATCCCTGCTTCATCGTCCACGATCAGAATGCGCAAGGCAAAGTCCCCTCTTCCACTTGCATCCCGCGTACGCGCTCAGGGTTAAGGCGAGGTAAAAGGGTTAACGCCGCGTTCCCCATCGGCTCCGGGCGATGCCCTAAAAAAAGGGGGCGCCGCGGACTGGCCGGGCGCCCCGTCGAGTTCAGGAGGGGAATGCGTCTCCGCACACCGGCTTTATGCGGCGGGCGCGGCGTCGCGACCACGGTCAGACTCTGACGCCTGCGGCCCGCGCGATACCCAAAACGTGCGCGGGAACTTTTTCTATACACCCGCCATGAAACCGGTTACAGTTTTCGCGCCAAGAACATAATAGGCGGGCCGTCGAGTCGCCCAACGCGGGTGCTCGACTGTTCTCAGGGTAAACGTTGTCAAACCTCCAGGGGGGATGCTGTGAAGTCTTCACATTCCGCAAATAACGGTCTTATTCGTGGCTCGCGCCTGCGCGCTGCCGCTGCTGCACTCGCATGGTCGAGCGCCGGCACTGTTCTCGCCATTGGTCTCGCCGTCCCGGCGCAGGCTCAGGTCTCCTCGTCGCTGCGCGGCACGGTCACGGCCGAAGGTGGTGTCAGCCAAGTCACCGTCGTCAATGTCGACACCGGCTTCACCCGCACCAGCACGCCGACTGCCGACGGCGGCTACCAGTTCGCATCGCTCCCCCCCGGCAACTACCGGCTTGAGGTGACGACCCCCAGCGGCGTGCGCCGCACCGACGAGTTCCGGCTCGCGGTCGCGCAGAACGCCGTGTTCGATTTCGACCTGTCGACCCCGGACGTCGCCAGCGCAGATGGCGGTGAAGAGATCATCATCACCGGCGGCCGCATCCGTTCGATGCAGGGCGGCGAAGTCGGCACGACGATCTCCGAGCGCCTGATCGAGCAGCTGCCGCAAAACAACCGCAACTTCCTCGCCTTTGCCGACCTGGCGCCGGGCGTTCAGTTCATCACCGGATCGAACGGGCAGTCGCGCCTGCAGGGCGGCGCCCAGAACTCCAATTCGGTCAACATCTTCATCGATGGCATCGGCCAGAAGGACTATGTCCTCAAGAACGGCATCACCGGGCAGGATTCGACCCAGGGCAACCCGTTCCCGCAGTCGGCGATTGGCGAATACCGCGTCATCAGCTCGAACTACAAGGCGGAGTTCGACCAGGTCAGTTCGGTGGCGATCACGGCAGTTACCAAGTCGGGCACCAATAAGTTCGAAGGTTCGGGCTTTGTCGATTTCACCAACCAGGATCTTCGCGACGGAACGCCCACCGAAATCCTGCGCCCCGGCGCGACCGGCAAGGTTCGCACCCGCGACTTGCAGTTCGGCGGCACGCTGGGCGGCCCGATCATCAAGGACGTGTTGCACTTCTTTGCCGCCTATGAAGGCAAGCGCCGCATCGAGCCGCGCAACGTCACCTTCCCGTCGTCGCTGACCGGTGCGCAGCCACTGCTGCCCACCAGCCTCGCCGGAAACTACGGGTCGTTCAACGAAGAGTTCAACGAGAACCTGTATTTCGGCAAGATCAACTTCACGCCGACCGACCAGGACCTGTTCGAATTCACCGGCAAGTATCGCGACGAGACCGGCGAGCAGTTCAACAGCGGCATTGCAGCGTTCGAGACGCGCACGCTGGCGCGGGTCAAGGAAATCCGCGGCACCGGCCGGTGGCAGCACAGCGCCGAAAGCTGGATCAACGACTTCAAGGTCGCCTATGAAGACGTAGAGTGGAATCCGCGCCCGGCGACCGAGGCGAACCGTAACGTCTATCGCGTGCGCATCCCCGATCCGTCGCGTCCCGGCAGCTTCCTCGACGGCAACATTCTGGAGACCGGTGGTGGCACCAATTTCCAGAACAAGGGCCAGAAGGGCTGGCAGGTCTCGAACGACTTCACCTATACCGGCCTTGAAGGGCACACCATCAAGCTGGGCGTGAAGGCCAAGTGGGTGACGCTCAACTCGCTGCAGCTGAACGGCTTCAACCCGGTGTTCCGCTACTTCACGCCGCTCGGCGCGACGACGCTGAACACGACGGCGCCGTACCAGATGACCTTCCAGTCCCTTACGGGCGGTTTTGGTGACGCACAGATCAGCTCGAAGAACTTCCAGCTGGGCATCTATGCGCAGGACGATTGGGACGTGACCGATCGCCTGACCGTCAATCTCGGCCTGCGTTGGGATTATGAGCGGACCCCGGCGTTCCTCGACTATGTCCATCCGGCGGCGCAGGTCGCGGCGGTCAGCGCGGCGAACTATCCGAACCTCAACGGCGCCAATTACAACATCAACGACTATATCTCGACCGGTAACGAGCGGAAGGCGTTCACCGGCGCGTTCCAGCCGCGTATCGGCTTCAACTACAAGCTCGACGAAGCGGGCCGGTTTGCGATCTTTGGCGGCTTTGGCCGTTCGTACGACCGCACCCAGTTCGACTTCATCCAGCAGGAACTGGCGCAGGGTTCGGCAGCAGGCCGTACGTTCAACTTCAACGTCCCGGGCGATACGGTGAACGTCTGCACGCCGAGCGCGACCTGTATTGCGTACAACCCAACCTTCCAGACCGAGGCAGGGCGCGCAGCGCTGGTCGCCGGTCTGCCGGCGGGCGCTGGGCGCGAGCTGCGCTTCATCAAGAACGACATCAAGATGCCGTATTCGGACCAGTACAGCCTCGGCCTGCGCGGCGACTTCGGGCTGCTTAACGCCGAAATCGGCTATTCGCATGTCGAGAGCCGCGATGGCTTTGTCTATCTGCTGGGCAACCGTCGTCCGGGCGGGCTGTTCTTCCCGGCGACCGGCGCTCCGGACGCGCCGTTCGGCTTCCCGCCTTCGCCGTTCGGGTCGATCATCATCGGCGACAACGGGCTGGCAACCAACGCCGACACCGGCTTTGTCAAGCTGATCAAGCGCTATACCCAGGCCTCGCCCTGGAGCATCGATGCGACCTACACCTACACCAAGGCGAACGAAAACCGGCAGTTTGGCGAGGTCTTCTCGCTCGACTATTCGAGCATCGACGAATATCCCTTCCGTCCTTCGGCGGGCGTGCGCAGCCATCGCTTCGTGATGGCGGGTACGGTCGATGTTCCGGGCGGCATCACGCTGGCGACCAAGTTCCAGATCGCATCGCCGGTCTGGCTCAAGCGCTTTGTGACGACGCCGGGCGTCGGTACGCCGGGGACCAAGGACATCGTTGCGATCGAAGCGGAAGGCAACGGCGACAAGTGGGGCTATCGTCAGCTCGACCTGTCGGCGACCAAGGAGTTCAAGCTGGGCTTCATCACCAATGAAACCCGCATCTGGGCACGCATCGACATCATCAACCTGATGAACGACCGCAACTATAACGGGTTCAACTCGACCACGGGTCTGCGCGACTTCAACAACTACAACATCGACGGCCCGCCGCGTACGGTGAAGGTCTCGGCCGGGTTCAACTTCTAATCCCGGTCCGGTGAGTGGGGCGCGCGGACGGTTTTCCCCGTCCGCGCGCCTTTTTTTGTGTGTAAAGGAGTATCCATCATGGCGTTCCGCCTTTCCTCGATCGGCCTTGCTGCCCTGCCGCTGATCGCCGCCTGCGCGACCGTGCCGGCGATGTCCCCCACCCCCGCCGCCGCACCGTCGCCGGTCCCGGTTTCGAGCGAGGGGAGGTTTGTCGAGGATCTCTCGCGCCGCACCTTTGATTATTTCTGGGATACGACCAGCGTCGACACCTGCCTTGCGCCGGACCGCTGGCCGTCGAACCCCTTTTCCAGCATCGCCGCGACGGGCTATGCGCTGACCGCCTATGGCATTGGTGCCGAGCGTGGGTATGTGACCCGCGATCAGGCCGCCGAGCGGACGCGCAAGTGCATGGAATTCTACTGGAATGCGCCGCAGGGTCCCGCAGTGAGCGGCACCGCGGGGCATAAGGGCTTTTTCTACCACTTCCTCAAGAACGGCGACGGCACCCGCTATCGCAACACCGAGCTGTCGACGGTCGATACCACGCTGTTGCTGGGCGGCGTGCTGTTCGCGCAAAGCTATTTCGACCGCGACACGCCGACCGAGGCGGCGATCCGTGATCTCGCGGAGAAGATCTATGCCCGGATCGACTGGACCTTTGTCCAGCGCGAGCGCAGCACGATTCCGTCGGCGAACAGCAAAGGCGGCAAGGCGATCGCGATGGGATGGTATCCCGAGCGCGGCACTGGCGGCGACTTCGGGACGCATGACTGGGTCGGCTATGACGAGGGGATGCTGGTCTATATCCTCGCGCTCGGCTCCCCCACCCATCCGGTGGGCAAGGATGCGTGGGACAGCGGCTGGGCGGGCAAGCTCGGCAAGAGCTGGGGCACTTACTATGGGCAGGAGCATCTGCAGTTCGAGCCGCTGTTCGGGCACCAGTACAGCCATGTCTGGGTCGATTTCCGCGGCATCCAGGACGCGTTCATGGCCGGCAAGGGCATCGATTATTTCGAGAATAGCCGCCGCGCGACGCTCGCCCAGCGCGCTTATGGAATCGACAATCCGGGCAAATGGACCGGCTATTCAGGCGACATCTGGGGCTGGACCGCTTCGGATGGTCCCGGCGGCGCGGCCAATGGGCGGGTCGTCAATGGCAAGGCCCGCGAGTTTCAGGGCTATTCCGCGCGTGGCGTGAGCAGCTACCGCATCGTCGATGATGGCACGATTGTCCCGACTGCCGCAGGCGGATCGGTCGCATTCGCGCCGGAGATCGCCCTGCCCGCGCTGATGGCGATGCGCGCCAAATATGGCGACAAGCTGTACCAGCGCTACGGCTTCAAGGACGCGTTCAACCCGAGCTATACCTTCACCGATGCCGGCAGCCGCGATGGCGTGGTCGATGCCAAGGATGGCTGGTTCGCGCGCGATTACCTGGGCATCGACCAGGGGCCGATCCTGGCGATGCTGGAGAACCACCGCAGCGGCCTGGTGTGGAAGACGATGCGCAAGAACCCGCATATCCGCCGCGGGCTGGAGCGCGCCGGATTCAAGGGTGGCTGGCTGGATAAGGCGGGGGAGTAAGGCGCGGCCTGCCCCCCAATATCCTCCCCCGCCAGGGGGAGGTGGCGCCGAAGGCGTCGGAGGGGGAGGACGGCGACGTCCTCTCCGCTCCAGCCGATCCCATTCCTCCCCCTCCGTCACGCTGCGCGTGCCACCTCCCCCTTGCGGGGGAGGATTGAGAAAGGACTGTGGTTGAAGCTCCCCCTCCCTTTCAGGGAGGGGAGAAGGGTTATTCCTCGCCCATCCGCAGCGCGGCGATGAAGGCTTCCTGCGGGATGCTGACCGAGCCGTACTCGCGCATCTTCGCCTTGCCCTTTTTCTGCTTGTCCAGCAGCTTGCGCTTGCGGGTGGCGTCGCCGCCATAGCATTTGGCGGTGACGTCCTTGCGCATTGCGCTGATCGTTTCGCGCGCGATCACTTTGCCGCCGATCGCCGCCTGGATCGGGATCTTGAACAAATGGCGTGGGATCAGTTCCTTGAGCCGCTCGACCATGCCGCGGCCGCGCACTTCGGCGGTGGCACGGTGGACGATCATGCTAAGTGCGTCGACCGCCTCTTCATTGACGAGGATGCCCATCTTGACGAGGTCGCCCTCGCGATAGCCGATCTGTTCGTAATCAAAGCTGGCATAGCCCTTCGACAGCGACTTCAGGCGATCGTAGAAGTCGAACACCACTTCGTTGAGCGGCAATTCATAGGTCGCCTGTGCGCGGCCACCGACATAGGTCAGGTTCTTCTGGATGCCGCGCCGGTCTTGACACAGTTTCAGGATCGAGCCGAGATATTCGTCGGGGACATAGATCACCGCCTGAATCCACGGTTCGGCGATGCTTTCGATCTTGTTGGGATCGGGCATGTCGGCCGGGTTGTGCAGCTCGATATGCCCGCCGCCATGCGTAAGCTCGATCTGGTACACCACCGACGGCGCGGTGGTGATGAGGTCGAGGTCGTACTCGCGCATCAGCCGTTCCTGGATGATCTCCAGATGCAGCAACCCCAGGAACCCGCAGCGGAAGCCGAAGCCGAGCGCGGCGCTGGTTTCCATCTCGAAGCTGAACGAGGCGTCGTTGAGGCGCAGCTTGCTGATGCTCTCACGCAGCTTTTCAAAGTCGTTGGCATCAACCGGGAACAGGCCGCAGAACACGACCGGCTGGACTTCCTTGAACCCCGGCAGCGCTTCGGCCGCAGGGCGCTTGGCATCGGTCAGCGTGTCGCCGACGCGCGCCTGTGCCACTTCCTTGATCTGTGCGGTGATGAAGCCGATTTCGCCGGGGCCAAGGTCGGGTAGCTGTTCGATCTTGGGCCGGAACGCGCCGACGCGATCGACCAGATGGGTCGTGCCGGCGGCCATGAACTTGATCTGCTGACCCTTTTTGATCGTGCCGTCGATCACGCGGATCAGGATGACGACGCCGAGATACGGGTCATACCAGCTGTCGACCAGCATCGCCTTGAGCGGCGCGTTGATATCGCCCTTCGGCGCCGGGATGCGCTCGACGACCGCGTTCAGGATCTCGTCGATGCCGATGCCCGACTTGGCCGAGGCGAGCACGGCGCCCGAGGCGTCGATGCCGATCACTTCCTCGATTTCGTTGCGGACCTTTTCCGGTTCGGCGCTGGGCAGGTCGATCTTGTTGATCACCGGCACGATCTCATGGTCATGCTCGATCGACTGATAGACGTTCGCCAGCGTCTGCGCCTCGACGCCCTGCGCCGCGTCGACCACCAGCAGCGCGCCCTCGCACGCGGCGAGGCTGCGGCTCACTTCATAGGCGAAGTCGACATGGCCCGGCGTGTCCATCAGGTTGAGGACATAGTCGAGCCCGTCCGGCCCCTTCCAGTCGAGGCGCACGGTCTGCGCCTTGATGGTGATGCCGCGTTCCTTCTCGATGTCCATATTGTCGAGCACCTGCTCGGACATCTCACGCGCGGTCAGGCCGCCGGTGCGCTGGATCAGCCGATCGGCCAGAGTCGACTTGCCATGATCGATATGCGCGATGATCGAAAAGTTACGGATGCGGGAAAGGTCGGTTGCCATAGACCGCGCGCGTTAGCAGGGGTGCGGCACTTGCGGAAGATACCCCGTGGGGACAGTGTGCGGCAATGCGCCTGACCCTGATCGCCCTCGCCGCCCTTCTCCCCCTCCCCGCGCTCGCCGCGCAGGAGCAGCCGACGATCCATGTCGTCCGCCATTTCGACACACCGAAGGGCGAGAAGGACCCCGATCTGCTGCCACAGGGCGTCGGCCGGGCCGAGGCGCTGGCGCGGTGGTTTCGGGGCAAGCGGCTGTGCGCGATTCTGGTGACGCAGTATAAGCGCACGCGCCAGACCGCCGCGCCGACGGCGGCCGGGCGTAGTATCGCGATCCAGAGCTATGATGCGGCCGATACGGCGGGCGCGGTCGCGCGGGCGAAGGCTTCGGCCTGCCCGGTGCTGATCGTCGGGCACAGCAATACCGTTCCCGACATCGTTGAGACGCTGGGCGGCACGCGCCCCGCAGACCTGAAGCATGAAGACTTCGGCGATGTGTGGACGGTTGCCGAGGGGAAGACGGCGCAGACCACCGTCGCGCCCTGAAACCCGCGATCATTCCGGGTAGCAGGCGGCGCTTTTCCCGATGCGCCCTTACGCCGGATGCGATATGACCGGTGCGGGGGCCGGGGGCTTTCCGTGTCAGAAGATGTCAGTTGAAGGCGCGCGTGCCACGGGGCAGCGTCGCCACGGCTTTGGGGCAGAATGCTCCATCAAGGGAGGGAATATCCATGCGTCTCGTCCGCAATCTGATCGCCGCCACTGCGCTCGCCTCAATGGCGGCCGGGCCGATCGCCGCTTCCGCGCAGACCGCAACCAGCGCGTCGGGCAAAACCTACAAGGACGGCACGACCAAAGGCGCGTCGTCCGGGCGCCGGGATCAGGAGCGCGGCCAGCGTGAAATCCCGCGCTGCACCAAGAATCTCGGCACGATCGCGATCGTCGAACCCGACAAGCAATGGTGGCGCGAACTGAACCTTGGCAGCCCCGAGGCGGTGATCAAGGTATTCGTCCAGCAATCGGGCTGCTTCACCATCGTCAATCGCGGCCGCGCGATGCAGAGCCGCGCGATGGAGCGCGCGCTGCAGGAGCAGGGTGAGATGCAGGGCGGCCAGAATATCGGCAAGGGCCAGGTCCGCACCGCCGATTACTTCCTTCAGCCCGACATCGTGTCGTCGAACAAGGATTCGGGCGGCAGCGCGGTCGGTGGTGCGATCGGCGGCCTGCTGGGCCGTCGCGGCGGCATTCTGGGCGGCGTCGGCGCGCTCGCGGGTGGCCTGAAGGTCAGCAAGAAGGAAGCCAGCGTCACCCTGTCGATGGTCGATGCGCGCACCACCGAGGAAAAGGCGCTGACCGAAGGCTATGCGCGCAAGACCGATGTCGGCTTCGCCGCCGGCGGCGGTGCCGGCTGGTGGGGCGGCTTTGCTGCGGCTGGTGGCGGCGGCTATCAGAACACCGAAATCGGCCAGGTGATCGTCCTCGCCTATCTCGATGCCTATACCAAGCTGGTCTATGAGCTGGGCGGTCTGCCCGACGATGCGGCGGCGGCGGCTCCGCCCGCGCGGCGCTGAACCACGGTCAAATCGTTGAAATCACGGGCCGGAATTACCCATTCCGGCCCTTTTTTTCGCCCCCGACTTCCGAAGGATCACTTAACGCCGCATCAACCACGTCTTTACGCGGTTCGGTATAGACCTGTGGGGCAAAGCGACTCCCCAGGGATGCCGGATGGGCCGGCAATGTTGCTTCGCGGGGGACCATGAAACCTGAAACGGCACGGACAGCAGGATTAAGCGGCGCCTCTGGCACGCTGGTCGCGCTCGTCGCCGCTGATGGCAGCGCGACGCACCCCTATCTGACGCGATTGTCGAGCGGAATCGCGCCGTTGCGCGACCTGGGTGACCTGGTCCATCAGATTTGCCTGCTGCACGCGCGCCACCCCGATCTGTTCGAACAGGCAGCAGCGCATTCGCGCCAGCCGGCCGCCGCCGAATGGCTCGCCCAGTCGGCGCAGGGCTTTGCCGCCGAGCGCGCCTATCTCGTCCGGCTGGTCGCCGCCGCCGGGCCGCTGCCGAGCACGCCGGGCCAGGCCGCATCGGAAGCTGCGGTCACCGCCCAGCGCCACGCGCTCGACATGCTCGCCCAGTCCGACCGCAATGGCTGTGCCGATGGCACCGCAATCGCGCTCGCGCTCGACTGGCCTGCGATCCGCGCAGTGCTTGACGTTCTTGCCGGGCGCGTCGGGATCGACCCGATCGAAAACCAGCTGCCCCCCGCGTTTGAAACCGCGACGGTGATCGATGTGCTGGCCGGATCGCTGTCGGTCGAGCGCGCGATGGCGTTCGGCGCGCAGCAAATGCTGGCGCAGCATCGCGGCCTGATCGACCTGCTCGAGGCCCGCGCCTCGGCGCGCGGGAAATACTAACCCGCTTGCGCGCGACGGCCTTCCCCGGCTAGTCCATACCCGATCTTCCAATTTGACCGGGGACGGGAATGCGCTTCGAAGGCACGCAGGATTATGTCGCAACCGACGACCTCAAGGTTGCGGTCAACGCCGCCGTCACGCTGCGCCGCCCGCTGCTGGTCAAGGGTGAGCCGGGCACGGGCAAGACGGTTCTGGCCTATGAAATCGCCAAGGCGGTCGGCGCGCCGCTGATCGAGTGGAACGTCAAATCGACGACCAAGGCGCATCAGGGCCTGTATGAATATGACGCGGTCGCGCGCCTTCGCGACGGCCAGCTCGGCGACCCGCGCGTCCATGAGATCGGCAACTATATCCGCAAGGGCAAATTGTGGGACGCGTTCACGTCGCCTCAGCTCCCCGTGCTGCTGATCGACGAGATCGACAAGGCCGATATCGAATTCCCCAACGACCTGCTGCACGAACTCGATCGCATGGAATTCCATGTCTACGAAACCGGCGAAACCGTGCGCGCCGCCGAGCGCCCGATCGTCGTGATCACGTCCAACAACGAAAAGGAACTGCCTGACGCGTTCCTGCGCCGCTGTTTCTTCCACTACATCAAATTCCCCGATCGCGGCACGATGCAGGCGATCATCGACGTCCATTTCCCCGGCATCCAGAAGATCCTGGTGAGCAAGGCGATGGATATCTTTTACGACATCCGCGAGGTGCCGGGCCTGAAGAAAAAGCCGAGCACCAGCGAGTTGCTCGACTGGCTCAAGCTGCTGCTGCACGAGGACATGCCGCTCGACGTGCTGCAATCGCGCGATCCAACCAAGGCGATCCCTCCCCTCCACGGCGCGCTGCTCAAGAATGAGCAGGATGTGATGCTGTTTGAGCGGCTGGCGTTCATGGCGCGGCGGCAGCAGGGGAAATAGGCGCCGGGGTTGGCAGCGGCACGGCTATTCATATATATTCGTAATGAATAGTGGAGACCGTCATGGCAAATACCAGTCTCAGCCTAGGCGAGCATTGGGAGAAGTTCATTCGCAGCGAAGTCGGTAGCGGACGCTACGGCTCGGCAAGCGAAGTGGTGCGCGATGGGTTGCGGGCGCTGGAGGAGCGCAAAGCGCATCTGGAGGCGTTGCGTGCGCACCTCTCGGAAGGTGCAGCCCAGGCGCGGGACGGCGAGTTCGTCGAGGACTATTCCGCTGATCGCGTCATCGCCGCGCTGGATCGCGAGGGGTGACGTCGTTTCGCGTCACCCCGCGCGCATTTGAAGACCTTAAGACGATCGGACGCTACACGCTGCGCCAATGGGGCCGTCAGCAGCGAGATGCTTATTTGCGCGGGCTGGATGCGCGGTTCGCGTGGTTGGCGGAACACCCCATGCTCGGTCGAGCGCGGGACGAGGTCGCGCCGGGCTACCGCAGCTTTCGCCACGAGGCGCATGTCATCTTCTACCTGATCCGCGTGGACGGGATCGACATCATCGGCGTGCCTCATCAGGCGATGGACATTGCCGCCCGCCTCAGCCCTGAGACGGATTAGCGCCTAGTCCGCCACCCGCACCACCAATTTCCCGATCGCGCCGCGGTCGGCGAGTTTGGCGATGGCCTTGCCGCCGTCCTCGAATGCGAACACCTCGCTGACGTGCGGGTTGATCTTGCCCGCCTCCCACAGGCGGAACAGGTGGTCGACATGCGCGGCGTTGGCCTTGGGGTCGCGGGCGGCGAAGGCGCCCCAGAACACGCCACAGACGTCGCAGCTTTTGAGCAGGGTGAGGTTGAGCGCGAGCTTGGGGATGCCCGCCGGGAAGCCGACGACGAGGTAGCGTCCTTCCCATGCGATCGAGCGTAGCGCGGGTTCGGCATAATCGCCGCCGACCGGATCGTAGATGACGTTCGCGCCATCGGGGCCGACCGCCGCCTTGAACTGTTCCGCCAGCGCCTTGGACGCGTCCTTGTCGAACGGGGCGCGGCCATAGACGACGGTTTCGTCTGCACCGGCAGCTTTGGCAGCGGCAGCCTTCTCGTCGCTCGACACCGCAGCGACCACGCGCGCGCCGAATGCCTTGCCGAGTTCGATCGCCGACAGGCCGATGCCGCCCGCTGCGCCGAGGATCAGCAGCGTGTCACCGGCCTTCAAATGCCCGCGATCGAGCAGCGCATGGATACTGGTGCCATAGGTCATCAGGAGCGCCGCACCCTGTTCGAAACTCTTGCTCTCGGGAAGCGGATAGAGGCGACGGCGTTCGACCACGACCTTTTCGGCGAGGCCGTTCCAGCCGGTCGATCCGAGCACGCGGTCGCCGGGCTTGAGGTCGGTCACGCCCTCCCCCACCGACTCCACCACGCCGGCGATTTCGCCGCCCGGCGCGAACGGGCGCGGGGGTTTGAACTGGTACTTGTCCTCGATGATAATCACATCGGGGAAGTTGATCGCACAGGCCTTGACCGCGACCACCACCTCACCGGGCTTCGCCACCGGATCCGGCAGCTCACCCATGGTTAGAGTTTCAGGTCCGCCCACTTCCTTCGACAACAAGGCCCGCATCACCGCTCTCCCTCTTGAGCCAGGGCCGCGCGTCGGCGACCATCGACTCATATTTCGAAATTACGGTATCTCTTGCCAGTGTCAGCCCGACCTCGTCCAGCCCCTGCATCAGGCAATCGCGGCGGAACGGGTCCATCTCGAAGCTGGAGCGGTCCTGAAACGGGGTGGTGACGGTCATCGTCTCGAGGTCGATCGTCACGGGATCGGTCTTCGCCACCTCGATCAGCCGGTCGATCGCCTCCTGCGGCAACACCACCGCGACGATGCCGTTCTTGAACGCATTGCCCGAAAAGATGTCCGAATAGCTCGGCGCGATCACCGCGGTGATGCCCATATCCTTCAGCGCCCAGGCGGCGTGCTCGCGGCTCGACCCGCACCCGAAATTGTCGCCCGCGATCAGGATCGGCGATCCGGCATAATCGGGGTCGTCGAAAATGTTGCCCGGCTGCGCGCGCACCGTTTCGAAGGCACCCTTGCCGAGCCCTTCGCGGCTGATCGTCTTGAGCCAGTGCGCGGGGATGATGATATCGGTGTCGATATTCTTGGCGCCCCACGGATAGGCGCGCCCTTCGACCTTGCGGACGGGGTCCATGTTCAGCTCCAGCTCTGCAATTGGCGCACAACAATGCTGGCGGCGCCATTGCGCCACCCGGTGTCTCGCCCGCTTAACGTGAATCCGGCCAGCGCGCTCAGCGCACCGGGGCGGCTACCTGCGCGCTCGCCCGCGCCTCGCCGACCGTGAAACTGGTGGTCGAATAGACCGCCGCCGCGCCGCTGAGGATCGTGCCCGTGATCAATGCCACCAATACGCGCTTCACCGGTCATTCCCCCGCCTGGGCCCCCATCAGGTCCCGCACGTCCGTCAGTCGCCCGGTTACCGCCGCCGCCGCCGCCATTGCCGGCGAAACGAGGTGCGTCCGGGCGCCCGGACCCTGCCGTCCTACGAAATTTCTGTTGGAAGTGGAAGCACATCGTTCGCCCGGCGGCACCTTGTCCGGGTTCATCGCGAGACACATCGAACAGCCCGGTTCGCGCCACTCAAAGCCCGCAGCGGTGAAGATGCGGTCCAGCCCCTCGGCCTCGGCCTGCCGCTTCACCAGGCCAGAGCCGGGGACGATCAGCGCCTGACGCACGCCATCCGCAACCTTGCGCCCGTTGACCACTGCCGCCGCCGCACGCAGATCCTCGATCCGGCTGTTGGTGCAGCTGCCGATGAAGATATTCTCGACCGCAATGTCCTGCATCCGCGTGCCAGGTGTGAGGCCCATATAGTCGAGCGACTTTTGCGCCGCGACGCGCTTGGACGGATCGGCGAAGCTCTCCGGATCGGGGACGATGCCCGTGATCGGCACGACATCTTCGGGGCTGGTGCCCCAGGTGAGCGACGGGGCGATATCACTGCCGTGCAACGTGACCACGCGATCATAGACCGCGCCCGGATCGCTCGGCAGGCTGCGCCACCACTCGAGCGCCTTGTCCCACTGCTCGCCCTGCGGCGCCATCGGGCGGCCCTTGAGATAGGCGTAGGTGGTCTCGTCCGGCGCGATTAGGCCGGAGCGCGCGCCGCCCTCGATCGACATGTTGCTGACCGTCAGCCGCCCCTCGACCGACAGAGCGCGGATCACGTCGCCGGTATATTCGACGACATAACCGGTGCCGCCCGCCGCGCCGGTCTTGCCGATGATCGCGAGGATCACGTCCTTGGCGCTGACACCGTAACCCAGCGTCCCGTCGACGCGGATTTCCATCGTCTTCGACTGGCTGAGCAGCAAGGTCTGGGTCGCCAGCACATGCTCGACCTCGCTCGTCCCGATGCCGAAGGCGAGCGCGCCGAGCGCGCCATGCGCCGAGGTATGGCTGTCGCCGCACACGAGGGTCGTGCCCGGCAGGGTGAAGCCCTGTTCCGGCCCGACGACATGGACGATCCCCTGTTCCGGCGACGTCGCGCCGAAATAGTCGATGCCGAACTCGGCGACATTGCGCTCGAGCGCCGCGAGCTGCTGCGCGCTTTCGTGATCGGCGATCGGGAGGCGCTTGCCCGCCGCATCGACCCGCGCGGTGGTCGGCAGATTATGGTCGGGCACCGCCAGCGTCAGGTCCGGGCGGCGCACCCGGCGACCGGCGGCACGAAGCCCCTCGAACGCCTGCGGACTGGTCACCTCATGGACGAGGTGGCGGTCGATGTAGATGAGGCAGGTGCCGTCCTCACGCCGTTCGACGACGTGCGCGGCCCAGATCTTCTCGTAGAGCGTGAGTGGTTTGCTGGCCATGATGCGGACCCCTTACGCCTTTGTTGCGCGCGGGCAAGCGCAGGCGACATTTTCTAAGGCAAAGCGGCGCTTCAGTGGCCAACGACTCCGAGCGACGCGAATGGCTTGTCATGCTCGCCATAGCGTTCGACGAGCGATGCGCTGGCCTCGTTGAGTCCGATCACCTCGACCGCCTTGCCCTCGCCGCGCAGCCGCAGGACGATCTTGTCGAGCACCCCGGTCGCCGAAATGTCCCAGAAGTGCGCGTCGGTCAGGTCGATCGTGACCGACTGAACCGCGTCCTCGCGGAACGCGATTGTCTCCATGATCCGGTCGGTCGAGGCAAAGAAGATCTGGCCGCAGATGGTGTAGCTGCGGGTGCGTCCATCGGCGCTCAGCGCGGTGTCGATCGTGACAAGCTGACGTACCTTGCCGGCGAAGAAGATGCCCGACAGCAGCACGCCCGCGAGCACGCCCATCGACAGGTCATGCGTCCACACGACAATGATGACGGTCGCCAGCATCACCACGCTCGACTGCCACGGATGGACGCGCAGGTCGGCGAAGGACTGCCAGCGGAAGGTGCTGACCGACACGAACACCATCACCGCGACCAAAGCCGGCATCGGGATCTGCGCCACCCACGGGCCGAGCACGACGATTAGGATCAGCAGCAAGATGCCCGCGGCAAAGGTCGACAGGCGGCGGCGTCCGCCCGACTTCACGTTGATCACCGACTGGCCGATCATCGCACAGCCGCCCATGCCGCCGACCATGCCGGTGAAGAAATTGGCGATCCCCTGCCCCAGCGTCTCGCGCTGCTTGTCCGAGCGGGTTTCGGTCATGTCATCGACGATCTGTGCGGTCAGGAGCGATTCGAGCAGGCCGACCGCTGCCATCGCCAGCGAAAAGGGCGCGATGATGCGCAGCGTTCCCCAGGTCAGCGGCACCTGTGGCCAATGGAACATCGGCAGCGCTTCGGGCAGCTTGCCCATTTCGCCCACCGTGTTGACGTCGATGCCCATGCCGATCGTCACCGCGGCGAGCAGCACGATCGCGACCAACGGCGACGGGACCGCGCTGGTGATGCGCGGGAGCAGGTAGATGATCGCCAGCCCCGCCGCGACCATCGCATAGGTCTCCCAACCCACCCCGGTCAGCTGGGGCAGCTGCGCCATGAAGATCAGGATCGCGAGCGCGTTGACGAAGCCGGTGATCACCGAGCGCGAGACGAAGCGCATCAGGAGGTCTAGCCGCAGCAGCGCGGCGATGCCCTGAAACACGCCCATCAGGATCGTCGCGGCGAACAGATATTCGACGCCATGATCGCGTACCAGCGGCCCCACAAGCACCGCCACCGCCGCCGTCGCCGCCGAGATCATGCCGGGGCGACCACCGGTGATCGCGATGATCACCGCGATCGAGAAGCTGGCATAGAGCCCGACGCTGGGGTCCACACCGGCGATCAACGCGAACCCGATCGCCTCCGGGATCAGCGCCAGCGCGACGACGAGGCCCGACACGATCTCGCGCCCCGGATTGGTCAGCCAGTCGCGGCGGACATTCGAGGCGAAGGACATATGGACATCGGCCATCGCGCGGCCTCCTCGGTTCTGCTGGGTCGGAACGTGCTGCAATGCAGCGATGGGCCCGTCCCTAGTCCTGCTGCTCCGGCTGATCAACCGGTGTGGCCCCCATCCCGCGCCACAGCCCCGCCGCCGTGAATCCGCCGAACAGCGCGCCCTCCGCGACGCTCGTCACGATCCGGCTGCGCAACCCGAAGCCGGTTTCGCCGAGAAATGCGCCAATGCGACCGAGGTCGAGCCGTGCGCCCTCCATCGTCTGGGTCAGCACGTCGATGCTCCCCGCTAGCAGCCGCCCGCCGAGCAACGCGATGATCAGGCCCGCCGCTGCGCCAAGGACCATTCCGGCGAGCCCGGCATGGCGCTTGGTGCTGCCCGCGCGTCGTGTGGTGATCCAGAACGCCAGCCCGACCGCGGTTCCCAGCGCAAGCCCCTCCGGCGCGCCGGTAATCCCTTCGGGTGCACGACCGAGCAGCAAGGCGAAAGCGTCGATGCCAAGCAGCTTGGCGACTGCTCCGATGATCAAGCCCGCGGAGGCGCCACCGGCGATCGTCAACGGTGAGCGCGCGCCACGGCGCTGAACCGTCGCCGCGACGCCGAACGCGACCGCACCGCCCCCGATCGCAGCGACAGCGATGGTGATGCACGCGAGTACCAGCACGAACGACAGAGCCCCGCTTTGCGCAGGCACCGCCAGCGTCGCGCCGAGCACGCCATAGGTCAGACCGCCAGCCACACCCGCCGCGACCGCACCGGCAGTCCCGGTCGCGCCCATGCGCCAGATTGGCGACTGCACGAGCGCCGCGTCGAGCACCGCCGGCGTCGGCGGAAACGGCGGCTCGGCCCCCTCCCCCTCGACCGCGCCGATGAAGCGATAGCCGAACTTGGGCACCGTCGCGATGAAGCGCGGGTCGCCTGCCTCATCGCCCAATGTCCGGCGCAGCGTGCGGATGCACTGGGTCAGCGCCTCGTCGGTCACCGGAATGCCGCGCCACACCGCGTCCATGAACCGGTCCTTAGTCACCAGCTGCCCCCGCTCGCGTACCAGCAGGATCAGCGCATCGAGATAGCGCGCGTTGAGCGGCACTTGCGCCCCGTCACGACGCAGCTGGCGCTCGGCCGTGTCGAGCTCGAAGCCCGCGAAACGATAGATGGCCGGTTGCATGTCGATTTCAGCGAAGCCTCAGATCCTGCTCATGCCGCTCACCCCCGCTGCGCGGCATGGATCGACCGCAGCAGTCATGGAGGCAAGCAAATGGTCGAACAAGCAAAGAGTGGCAGTGGGTGGCGCAATCCGTGGCGGTTGATCGGATGGGGCGGCATCGCCGCGCTGATGCTGACCCCGGCGGTGGCAATGCAGCTCACCGATGAGGTCAACTGGACGATCGGGGATTTCCTGTTCGCGGCGCTGATGTTCGGCGGCGTCGGGCTGGCGGTCGAGCTGACGGTGCGCGCCAATCCCGCCTGGACCTATCGCGCAGGCGTGGGGATCGCGCTGGCGGCGTCGTTCCTGACCGTCTGGATCAACCTTGCGGTCGGGATCGTCGGCGATGAGGACAATCCGGTCAACGCGCTGTTCTTCCTGGTGCCGCTGGTCGCGATGGCGGGAAGCTTGCTCGGCGGCTTTCGGGCGCACTTCATGGCGGTCGCAGCGGCACTGGCAGCGGCGGCCCAGATTGGCGTGATGCTCTATATCTGGGCGACCGGTCAGGGCTTCCCGATCGGGGTCACGGTGTTTTTCGGGACACTCTGGCTGGTCGCTGCGGCGCTGTTCCGTCAGGCGGCGCGGCAGAGCTAAAGCGCATTCCTCCCCTGCCCCGCAGGGGAGGTGGCAGCACGAAGTGCTGACGGAGGGGCGGCCGCGCAGACGCCCGTGAACAGCACGACAAAATTCCGCCCTCTGCGGGGCGGCCCCTCCACCACCGCCTTCGGCGGCGGTCCCCCTCCCCTGAGCAAGCTCAGGGGAGGAATTGGACGTCACACCGCCGCCAGTGCGACCTCGTACGCCGCAGTCGTCTTCGCCGCGACCTCGTCCTGCGTCACGCCGGGGGCCAGTTCGATCAGGCGGAAGGGCGAGTCATGGTCGGGGCGCTGGAACACCGCCAGGTCGGTGATGATCATGTCGACCACGCCCTTGCCGGTCAGCGGCAGCGAGCATTCGGGGATGAACTTGGGGCTGCCGTCCTTGGCATTATGCTCCATCACCACGATGATCTTCTTGACCCCGGCGACCAGATCCATCGCGCCGCCCATGCCCTTGATCATCTTGCCCGGGATCATCCAGTTGGCGATGTCGCCGGTCTGGCTGATCTCCATCGCGCCGAGCACGGTCAGGTCGATATGCCCGCCGCGGATCATCGCAAAGCTGTCCGCGCTGCTGAAATAGACCGACTGGGGCAGTTCGCTGATCGTCTGCTTGCCGGCGTTGATCAGGTCGGGATCTTCCTCGCCCTCGAACGGGAACGGGCCGATGCCGAGCATGCCGTTTTCCGACTGCAACGTCACCTCGACCCCCTCGGGGATATGGTTGGCGACCAGAGTCGGGATGCCGATGCCGAGATTGACGTAGAAACCGTCCTGCAATTCCTTTGCGGCGCGCGCGGCCATTTCGTCGCGGGTCCAGGGCATCCTCTTACTCCTTGGGCAATTCGGTTGTCGGGGTCGCGGTGCTGCGCACCGGGTTGGGCAGCAGGAACCAGCCTGCGCCCCAGAGCGGAGCGACCATCGTCTCGGTCGCGGCGGCGGGGCGGCGCGCGGCGTCCCCGGCATCGAAGGTATCGCTGAAGTCGCCCAGCGCGTCGCCGACGATCGCGATGACGCAATAGCCGGCGGCAACGGTGCGACGCACCTGATCGCCCGCGACCGCCGGGTCACCGCCGCGCAGGACCAGCGTCTTGCCGGGCGACAGCTCGCCAAAGCCAAGCCTGCCGAGCAACGCGGCCGCCGCTTTGCCGTCGGAAGGACGCCGCGCGCTGGTGAAGATCGCCTGCACGCCCTCACGCCGCAACGCGTCGATGCCTTCGACCGCGCCCGGCACTGCGCTAACCTGATCGCTGCCGTCGCCGAACCAGCGGCGGTAGCGCGCGTCGGGATCGCTGCCCGCGCTTTCGTCGAGGTCGAACAGGATCGCGAACGGCTTGGCGTCGCACGGCACATAGCGCGGCGCGTCAAGGCTCGCCCCCTCCGCCAGCACGACGCCGTTCACGGTTCCACCGGCCTTGCGCGCCGCGACCTGGCGTTCGACATAGACCCAGAGCGACTGATAGGCCTGAAGCGACGCCGCCGCCGATTCCGCCGACCCCTGGGCTGATGCAGCCGCCGACGCCTGCAACTGCGCCGTCAATGCGCGCGCCTCGGGCGTCGCGAACGTCGGGGCGACGTCGTCGGGCGTTGCCGCTACCGGCGCGGAGGTCGCGGCAGCAACCGGCTGTGGTGCCGGCTCCGGCTTGTCGCGCCCCAATATCCGCTTCCCCGCGATCGATCCGCCCGCGACGATCGGGATCGCCGCCGCGACGCATCCGCCGCAGAGCAACCCCGCCGCGCCGAGCGTCAGCAGGGCGCGCAGCCGGCTCACGCCGCCTCGGTGTCGCTGGTCCGCTGGCGGACCGTGCGGAACTCGATCTTCTTGTCATAGGGCGCGCCGATGATCATCCGCTTCACATAGATGCCGGGCAGATGGATCGCGTCGGGGTCGAGGCTGCCGACCGGCACCACTTCCTCGACCTCGGCGACGCAGATATTGGCGGCGGTCGCCATCGGCTGGTTGAAGTTGCGCGCGGTCTTGCGGAAGATCAGGTTGCCCGCCTCGTCCGCTTTCCATCCCTTGATGATCGACAGGTCGGCGCGGATGCCGCGTTCGAGGATATACTCCTGCCCGTCGAACACCTTCACTTCCTTGCCCTCGGCCACCTTCGTGCCGACGCCGGTCTTGGTGTAGAAGCCGGGGATGCCCGCCCCGCCGGCGCGGCAGCGCTCGGCCAGCGTGCCCTGGGGGCAGAATTCGACCTCGAGCTCGCCCGCCAGATATTGCCGCTCGAACTCCTTGTTCTCACCGACATAGGAGGAGATCATCTTGCGGACCTGGCGGCTGCGCAGCAGCTTGCCGAGACCCTCGTTATCGATCCCGGCATTGTTGCTAGCGATGGTCAGGTCGCGCGTTCCGGCGGCCTGGATCGCGTCGATCAGCCGTTCGGGAATGCCACACAGGCCGAAGCCGCCCGCGCAAATCGTCATGCCGTCGTGCAGCAGGCCTTCCAGCGCCGCCTCGGCAGTCGGGTACAGCTTGTTCATCGCCGCGAGTCTCTCCTAACCCCAATGATCGCGGCGATAGTCGCGGGGGGTCGGCGCGGTCAAGCAAACCTGAACCGACTTTCAACTTTGCAGGTGCCGCAATGCGACGAATCACTGCTGCGTTGCGGCAAATACGTGGGTCGCGGCATTGAAGAATTAACCAATGCCCGATAGCATTTGATCGGTTTCCGGGGGCGGGATCAGATCACATGCTTGAATTTTCGGTATTCATGTACGGCCTTTTGGCAGGCTTTGTCCTCATTTCGGCAGAGCAGAACCGTCGCGCGGCGCGGCCCAATCCGGCGATGGTCAACGCGGTCGGCTGGGGCCTGTTCTCGATGTCATCGACGCTCGCCGTGTTGTGCGGCGCGGTGGGGATTGCGCTGCTGTTCGGTGCGCGCGTTCCCGGACTGCCCGCCCTTGCCGGATAAAAAAACGGGGCGGCCGGATGGCCACCCCGTAAGGGCTTGGGAAGGGTAGCGTGAAGTGTCCGTTACCGGACCGAGCCGCGACGAACCAGGTTGACGATCGCGAGCAGCACGACCGCGCCGAGGAACGAGATCAGCAGCGAGGTGACGTTGAACGCACCGTCCGTGATCGACGCGCCGCCGATCAGCGGGGTGATCAGAAAGCCGGCGAGCAGCGCGCCGACGATGCCGACCACGATGTTGAGTAAAATTCCCTGCTGGGCATCCGTGCGCATCACGATGCTGGCCAGCCAGCCAAGCACACCGCCCACGATCAGCAGTACAATAAGATTGATCATCCGAGGTCTCCCATATCCGTCTCGGCGCCGCCGAGTTACAAGCAATACGGTTGAAACTGCAGGACGTTCCGCCCCCGACGTATTTTGCCGCTGAACGGGAGAGTCGCATGCCGATCTATGCTTTTGAAGATGTCGCGCCGCAGATCGACCCCGACGCATGGGTCGCGCCCAGCGCCGACGTGATCGGCGATGCCCGGCTGGCGGCGGGATCGAGCGTGTGGTTCGGTGCCGTAATCCGGGCGGACAATACGCCGATCATCCTCGGGCCGCGCAGCAATGTGCAGGAGGGGGCGATGCTGCACTCCGACCCCGGCGCACCGCTGACCGTGGGAGAGGATTGCACGATCGGGCATCACGCGATCCTGCACGGCTGTACGATCGGCAACCGCGTGCTGATCGGCATGGGCGCGATCATCCTCAACCGCGCAGTGATCGGCGATGATTGCCTGATTGGTGCCGGCGCGCTGGTGACCGAAGGCAAGGAATTCCCGCCCGGCAGCCTGATCGTCGGCAGCCCGGCCCGCGCGATTCGCGAGGTCGATGCGACGACTCGCGCCGGGTTGCTGTACTCGGCGCAGAATTATGCGGAGCGGCAGCGGCGGTTTCGGGCTGGGTTGCGGCGGGTGGATTGAGCCCCGTCGTCGTCCGGGGCTTGACCCGGGACAGGGCTTCTTCTTTGCGCTCGAACAAGGCAGCCCAGCCCCGGATCAAGTCCGGGGCGACGGGGAAATGGTGGCGAGTTTAGAATTTCCGGTACGCCCACCCTTACCGTTTACGTAAAGCATCTGGACACGCAATTCGGTTCGTCTATGAAACGGGTATGGCCCTGCCCGCTCTCTTCGATCGCCTGCGGCTCCCCGTCATCGGGTCCCCGCTTTTCATTGTCTCCGGTCCCGAACTGGTCATTGCCCAGTGCAAGGCGGGCATCGTCGGCTCGTTCCCCGCGCTCAACGCGCGGCCGCAGAGCCAGCTCGACGAATGGCTGCACCAGATCACCGAGGAACTGGCGGCGTGGAACCGCGACAATCCCGATCGCCCGGCCGCGCCCTACGCGGTCAATCAGATCGTCCACCGCTCGAACGACCGGCTTGAGGCGGATCTTGTCACCTGCGGCAAATGGCAGGTGCCGATCGTGATCACGTCGTTGGGCGCGCAGGAAGCGCTCAATCAGGCGGTGCATGGCTGGGGCGGCATCGCGCTTCACGATGTCATCAACGACCGATTCGCACACAAGGCGGTTGAAAAGGGCGCGGATGGCCTGATCCTCGTCTGCACCGGCGCGGGCGGTCATGCCGGACAGCTCAGCCCGTTCGCGTTCGTGCAGGAAACGCGCAGCTGGTTCGACGGCCCGATCGCGCTGTCCGGCTCGATCGCCAACGGCAATGCGGTGCTGGCGGCGCAGGCGATGGGCGCGGACCTTGCCTATATCGGGTCGCCCTTCATCGCGACGGCGGAAGCGAATGCCGAAGCCAGCTACAAGCAGGGTATCGTTGCGGGCAGTGCGTCCGATATTGTCTATACAAATCTGTTCACCGGCGTGCACGGCAATTACCTGCGCCAGTCGATCGAGGCGGCGGGGCTGGACCCCGACAATCTGCCGGCGAGCGACCCCAGCGCGATGAACTTCGGATCGGGCGGCAACAGCAAGGCGAAGGCGTGGCGCGACATCTGGGGTTCGGGTCAGGGCATCGGCGCGGTGCGCGAAGTTCAACCGGTGGCGACGTTCGTGGACCGGCTGGACGCCGAGTATCGCGCGGCGAAGGCGCGGATTGCCGGGCTGTCGAACGGCGGTTGGAGCGCCTGACTTAACTAATGCTCGTCACCCCGGCCTTGTGCCGGGGTCCACCGGGCGGCAAGCGCGAAGCAAGAGGCTCAAGCGCTACGCAGGTGGACGGGTGGACCCCGGCACAAGGCCGGGGTGACAAATTTATTTAGAGGATGCCGTTACGCCCTCGTCGCCCCGGGCCCGACCCGGGGCCGGGCTGCCTTGTTTCGGCGAACTAGGAAGAAGAAGCCCCGTCCCGGGTCAAGCCCGGGACGACGAAAATGAGGTTATCGGATGAACCTCAAGCCGCCATGCGGCGCGCTTTTTCCAGCTTCTTCATGATCATCTGGCGCTTGAGCCGCGACAGGTGGTCGAGGAACACGATCCCCTCGAGATGATCCATCTCATGCTGGATGCAGGTCGCGAGCAGGCCGGTGAACTGCTCGTCATGCGCCACGCCATGTTCGTCCAGCCACTTGACCCGGCAGGTCGCGGGGCGATCGACATCGGCGAACTGGTCGGGGACCGACAGGCAGCCTTCGGTATAGGTGCTCATCTCATCCGCGGGATCGAGGATTTCGGGGTTGATGAAGACGCGCGGCGCCTTGATCGGCTTGCCCTCTTCGTCCTCTTCCTCCTGAAGGTCCATGACCAGCACGCGCTTGGGCACGCCGACCTGGATCGCGGCGAGGCCGATGCCGGGGGCGTCGTACATCGTGTCGAACATGTCGGCGATCAGCGCGCGCAGATCGTCATCGACCGTCTCGACCGGGGTGGAGATGGTCTTGAGACGCGGATCGGGAACTTCGAGGATCGGGAGAATAGCCATCGCGCCAATTTAGGTGTTGCCCCTCGCGGGGTCAATTCCGCGCGACCCGCAGAATTCCGATCAGAGTGATCAGGCGACCGGCCGCCGCGCGCGCAGCGCCTGCGCCAGCGTGCCCTCATCCAGGTAATCCAGCTCGCCGCCGACCGGCAGGCCGTGCGCCAGCTGGGTCAGCCGCACCGGATAGCCCTCCAGCCGCTCGGCGATGTAATGCGCGGTAGTCTGGCCCTCCAGCGTCGCGTTCATCGCCAGCACGACTTCATCCACGCCGCCTGCGGCGATGCGGGTGACGAGGCTGTCGATCGCCAGATCCTCGGGCCGCACCCCGTCGAGCGCCGAGAGCTTGCCGCCAAGCACATGGAATTTCCCCGGAAACAGCCGCGAGCGTTCCAGCGCCCACAAATCCGCGACTTCTTCGACCACGCACAATTGCCGCGTGTCGCGACGCGGGTCGGCGCACACCGCGCACGGATCGGTGGTGTCGACATTGCCGCAAGTCGAACAGGTCGCCAGCCGCTCGCTCACCGCCTCCAATGCACGCAGTAACGGGTCGAGCGCCGTTTCGCGCTTCTTGAGCAAATGCAACACCGCCCGCCGCGCCGATCGCGGGCCAAGGCCGGGGAGCCGCGACAGGGCTTGGGTGAGGGTTTCGATCTCGGGCGATGCCATGGATGCGACATAGGGGCTTGCCTGCCCCCATGCCAAGCGGCGAAGGGGGCATCATGCGGATCATCTTCATGGGCACCCCCGACTTCGCGGTGCCGACCCTCAATGCGCTGGTCGACGCGGGCCATGATGTCGTCGCGGCGTATAGCCAGCCGCCGCGCCCCGGCGGGCGGCGCGGCAAGGCGCTGACCCCCTCCCCCGTCCATGCCCGTGCGGAGGAACTGGGGATCGCGGTGCGCACGCCGCTGTCGTTCAAGAAGGACCCCGACGCCGTTGCCGCCTTTGCCGCGCTGAACGCCGATGTCGCGGTGGTCGCGGCCTATGGCCTGATCCTGCCGCTCAGCGTGCTGGAGGCCCCGCGCCTCGGCGGCCTCAACGTTCATGGCTCGCTCCTCCCCCGCTGGCGCGGTGCGGCACCGGTCCAGCGCGCGATTCTGGCGGGCGATGCTGAGACCGGCGTCGGCATCATGCAGATGGAGGCCGGGCTCGACACCGGCCCGGTGCGGCTGGAGGGGCGCACGCCGATCGACGGCAAGACTGCGGGCGAACTGACCGCCGAGCTGGCGGAACTGGGCGCGCGGCTGATGGTGCAGGTACTTGCCGATTTCGACGGGCATCCGGCGGTGGCTCAGCCGGAGGATGGCGTCACTTACGCGGCGAAGATCGACAAGGCGGAGACCCGGCTGAACTTCGACCAGCCCGCCGAGGCGGTCGAACGGCAGATCCGCGCGTTCAACCCGCCGGGCGCGTGGTTCGAGCATGACGGCGAACGGATCAGAGTCCTCGCCGCCGACCTTCTCCCTCTCTCCGCTTGCGGGGAGAGGGTTGGGGAGAGGGGCACGATCCTCGACCCAGCAGCACTGCCCCTCTCCCAACCCTCTCCCCAAGGGGGAGAGGACTTTGTCATCGCCTGCTCCACCGGAGCCATCCGCCCCACTCTCGTCCAGCGCGCCGGGCGCGGCGTGGTCACCACCCGCGAACTGCTCAACGGTTTCCCGATTCCCCCCGGAACCCAGCTGTGACCCGCTTCGCGCTGACCATCGAATATGACGGCCGCCCCTTCATGGGCTGGCAATATCAGGACCATGGCCCAAGCGTGCAGGGGGCGATCGAGGATGCGCTGCACGGGATCACCGGCGAGGATGCGCTGGTCCACGCCGCCGGGCGCACCGATGCCGGGGTCCATGCGCTCGGCATGCGCGCGCATACGGAGGTCGAGAAGGACATCGCCCCGTTCCGGCTGATGGAGGCGCTCAACGCGCACCTCCGCAAGGTGCCGGTCGCGATCCTCGCGTGCGAACTGGTCCCCGACGACTGGCATGCGCGCTTTTCCTGCACCGCGCGCCATTATGTCTATCGCATCGCCAACCGCCGCGCGCCGCTGACCTTCGATGCGGGGCTGAAATGGCGCGTCCCCGCAGAGCTCGACGCCGATGCGATGCACGATGCCGCGCAGATCCTGGTCGGCACGCACGACTTCACCACCTTCCGATCGGTGCATTGCCAGTCGGCCAGCCCGCTCAAGTCGCTCGATCGGCTCGATGTGGTGCGGACCGGCGACGAGATTGCGATCCACGCCTCGGCGCGCTCGTTCCTGCATCATCAGGTGCGGTCGATGGTCGGGTGCCTGTCGATGGTCGGGCGCGGGCAATGGTCCGCCGCCGACCTGCGCGCGGCGCTGGAGGCAAAGGACCGCGCCCGGCTTGGCCTCAACGCGCCGTCCGACGGGCTGTATTTCGTGAAGGCGGATTATCCCTAGCGGCTAAACTTCGCCGCCAGCTCCGCATGCGTCGACCAGCGGAACTGCCCCACCGGCTGCACCCAATCGAGGCGATAGCCACCCTTGACCAGCGCCTCGGCATCGCGCGCGAACGTCGCCGGATTGCACGATACATAGGCGATCACCGGCGCCTTGCTCGCTGCCAGCTCGATCGCCTGCTCCTTCGCCCCCGCGCGCGGGGGATCGAGGATCACGGCGTCGAACAGGTCGAGTTCCTTGGCAGTCAGTGGGCGGCGGAACAGGTCGCGATGCTCGGCGAACACCTGGCGCAAGCCGCGCCCGGCGGCGGCCTTGAGCGACAGGATCGCGTCGCGCGCGCCTTCGCCGGCATAGACCTTGGCCTTGGGGTCCATCGCGAAGGTGAAGGTGCCGAGCCCGGCAAACAGGTCGGCGATCGTCTTCGCCCCGCCGACCGCCTCACGCACCGCATCGACCAAAGCCGTCTCACCCTCAGGCGTCGCCTGCAGGAAACTCGCCGCCGGGAATGGCACCGCCACGCCGCCGAAGCTGACCGTCACCGGATCGGGCTCCCAGCGCGCTTCCGGGCCCAGCCCGTCATCGACGCTGAGCCGCCCGAGCGCATGGCGCATTGCGAACGCCGTCACCGCCTCCACCGCCTTGAGGCTATCGGTGACCAGTCCGTCGACCAGGATATCCGGCCCCTGATCGGTCAGCGCGAGGTGGACATTAACCCGCCGGCTTTCGGGCAAATACGACGCGAGCAGCCCGCGCAGCGGCTGGAGCAGCGAGAACAGCCAGGGATCGAGCACCTCGCATTGCTGGACGTCGATCAGCCGGTGGCTGGACTGTTCGGTAAAGCCCAGATGCACCTGCCGCCCGCGCCGCTCGGCATGCAACGTCGCCCGGCGGCGCGTGCGCGGTGGCGACAGCATCGGTGCGCGAATCTCGGCGGTCAGGCCATGCTGCGCCAGCGCCCCGGCGATCCGCCCCGTCAGAAACTGGGCATAGGCGGCATCGTCGAGATGCTGAAGCTGGCACCCGCCGCATTCGGGAAAGTGGCGGCACGGCGGCTCGACATGGCGCGGCCCACGCGCGACTGAGCCATCGGCGCGCAGCCGGTCGCCCGGTGCGGCCAGCGCGGCATGGCGCCCGTCCGCGGTTACCCCATCCCCGCGTGCGGCAACCCGCACGATCGTTTCGTCTTCACTCATCGCGCACGCTCATAGGCCTGCGGGAGCGCATCCGCCAGTTCGTCGGCGAGGAAACACCGGTCGAGCATCCGCGCGGCCTGCCCGTGCAGCCAGACGCCCGCGCTGGCCGCATCGAGCGGATCGCGCCCCTGCGCCAGCATCGCCGCAATCGACCCCGCCAGCACATCGCCGGTCCCCGCGACCGAAAGCCACGGGTTGCCCATTGCTGCAACATTGGCCGAGCCATCGGGTGCAGCAATCACCGTGTCCGCGCCCTTGAACACGACCACCGCATTGGACCGTCGCGCAGCATCCTGCGCACGTTCGATCTTGCTCCCCGTCCCCGCGCCGAACAGCGCATCAAATTCGCCGGCGTGCGGCGTGAGCACTACCGGCGCGGCGCGGTCCTTGAGCACCGTTAAGTCGAGCAAAAGCAGCGCATCGCCATCGATCACCAGCGGCAGCTCGCTCGCCAGCGCGGCATCCAGTTTCTCGCGCGCGCGATCGTCGCGGCCCAGCCCCGGCCCGATCACCACCGCTCCGATCCGCTGGTCGTCCAGCGCTTCCGCACTCCAGCGCTGGCGGACGATCGCGTGGGGCGGACTCGGTAAGCCGCCGGTCAGCAGCAGGACATAGCCCGCCCCTGCGCGATAGGCCGCCCGCGCCGCCAGCTCCGACGCGCCGTGCATCGGGCCGGACACCACCGCGACCATGCCGCGATTATATTTGTGTGCATCCGGACCGGGCATTGCGATCCTTGGTCGCGCCAGCGTGCGCACCTGCGCCTCGCTTTCCCCAAGCCCGATCTCCACCAGCCGCACCGCCCCGCATCGCTGCGCCACAGGCTGCAACAGATGCGCGGGCTTGAGCGCACCCAGCGCCAGCGTCACGTCGAACGCAGCAAGTGTCGCCCCGAAATCCCCGCCGCCATCGGTCTCGGCCCCGCTCGGCAAATCGACTGCGATCGACAGCCCCGCCTGCGCCACCAGTGCGTTGACGATCTCCGCCAGCACCGGATCGAGCGCCCGGGTCAGGCCGGTACCGAACAGCGCATCGACCAGCACCGGCGCAGCCTCAGTCGCGCCCGACAGCGCCTCAACCGCTCCGCCCCACGCCGCCCGCGCCGCAGCGGCAGCGTCAGTCTTCGGCTCGCCCAGCGCCGCAACCCGCACCGGCACGCCCCGACTCGCCAGCACCCGCGCCGCGACGTAGCCGTCGCCGCCATTATTGCCCGGCCCGCACAGGATCAGCACCTCGCTGCCTGCCGCGAGCCGGTGAACCCACTCGGCAACGCTCGTTCCCGCACGCTCCATCAGCGCCGCAACGCTCGATCCAGCCGCAATCGCGCGCTCCTCCGCCGCGCGCATCGCTGCGGCGGTCAGGATCGGCGCCCCTTCGGGCACATTGAGGAACATCAGTCTTCGCCCTGGGGCTTGGGCAGCAGCAGCGCGAGCAACAGCATCCGGCATTCGGCGTCGATCGTGCCGTCGATCAGCTCGGGCCGGAAGCGCCGCTGAAACGCTACCGTCGCCGCCAGCGGATCGCGCACATCATAGCCGAACCGCTCGAGCGCCAGCAGAAAGCCGCCATCGGTCCAGCCCGGGTCCATCAGATTCTTGGTCGGGCGCGGCAGCGCCAGCCGCAGCCGCGCCAGCTTGCCCCATGGGAACAGCTCGCCCGGATCCTGCTTGCGCGCCGGCGCAATGTCCGAATGGCCGACGACATTGCCGCGCGTGATCGCGTAGCGGTCCTTGATATCGGCGACCAGCCGGATCACCGCGTCGATCTGTTCGTCGGGAAACGGGCGATAGCCATATTCATGGCCGGGATTGACGATCTCGATCCCCACCGACGCCGAATTGACGTCGGTCACGCCGCGCCAGTGCGACCCGCCCGCATGCCACGCGCGCTTGTCCTCCGGCACCATGCGCACGACCTGCCCGTCCTCCGCCACCACATAATGGCTCGACACCCCGAAGTCGGGATCACGCAGCCGCTCGATCGCCTCTTCGGAACTGCGCATGCCGGTATAGTGCAGCACGATCATGCTGACCGGCAGCAGCCGTTCGTTGAAATTGGGCGAAGGCGCCTCGATGATGTTGAGTTCGGCCCGGTCCTGCATGCGCTGAGGGATGCGGCGGCGCGCGCCGAAACGCAAGCCGGTTGAAACCCGGTGTCAGCCGAACGCAGCCGCCGGCGGGACGCAACGTGCGGTGTCGGCGCGATACAGGCCGCGAATCCGCGCGCATGGCACGAACGCATCGGTCTGCCCGATCACCGTCTCCCCGGCCCCCAGCAGCAGCGCGCCACCATCGCGGACCGCGCTGCGCAACGTCTGATAGGCGCGGCTGCGCATCGCCGGGGGGAAGTAGAACAGGACGTTGCGGCACAGCACCAGGTCGAACTTGCCCGGTGGCGCGGCGTCCTGCGCCAGATTATGGCGGCGGAACTGGATGCGGCGGGCGAGTTCGGGGCGGACGACCCATTCGGTGCCGTCCTGTTCGAACCACGTCATCATCCGCCGGATCGGCAGTCCGCGCTGGATCTCGAACTGCGAAAAACGCCCCGCACGTGCACGATCGACCGTCGCGGCCGACACGTCGGTCGCGACGATTTCAGGGAACGGCAAGCCGCGCGCGATATAGGCTTCCTCGAACAGCATCGCGAGCGAGTAGGGTTCTTGCCCGGTCGAACAACCCGCCGACCAGATGCGCAGCCGGCGCCCGGGCTGATCGGCCGTGATCGCCGCTGCGGCTTCGACCACCAGCTCCAGAACACCGGCGTCACGAAAGAAGGAGGTTTCGTTGTTGAGCAGCGCATCGACCACCGCATCGGCGAGCGGCCCGGTCGGGGTGCCGGTCAGGCGCGCGATCAACTGGTCCACGCTGTCGAGGCCATGCGCGCGCAGCACGGTCTTCAGCGCGGTTTCGATCCGCCACGCGCGGTTGGCGGCGATCTGTTGCCCGGTGCGCTGTTCCAACAATGCACCAATGACACTGATTGCACCGGATGACGCAAAGGGCTGGGTTGCCGACATCAGCGCGGCCGCCGCTGGCTGGCGACCATGCGTCCGATCTCATCGGGGGGCAGCACCGCGCTCGCGCTCGCGGCGACCGCGCCGGGCATGCCCCACACGACCGAGCTGGCGCGATCCTGCGCCAGTATCGCGCCGCCCGCGCCGATCAGGTCGCGCGCTCCGATCGATCCGTCACGACCCATGCCTGACAGCATCACGCCAAGGCCACGCTTGCCATAAACCTCCGCCACCGATTCGAGCATCGGATCGACCGACGGCATGCACCCGCTGACCGAACGCTCATCGGTCAGCCGGATCGCGACGCCCTCGCTACTGCGGACGCAGCGGAGATGGGCATGGCCGGGCGCGACCAGCATCCGGCCGGGGCGCACCCGCATATGATCCTCGGCAACCTCGCACGGGCGACCGGCGAGCACCGCGAGCTGCGCGGCGAAATAGCTCATGAACGATGCGGGCAGATGCTGGGTCACCAGAATCGGGACCTCGAAGCTCGGCGGGATCGCGCGCAGCATCTGGCTCAGCGCATGGATGCCACCGGTCGATGCGCCGACCGCGACGATATCGAATTCCTGTGGCACGCCGCTCGGCAAACGGCTCGGCCCGACCAGTTCGCCCGCACGATCGGTAAGGCGGGTCAGCCGTTCCTCCAGCGTCTCGGCGAACTTGCCGGCAAAGCTGCCCACGCCCGGCTTGACCAGCGTATCGGCGGCACCCAGCGCCAGCGCCTGCACCGCGGCGGCGGCACCGCGTTCGGCGGCAGAGGACACGACCAGGATCTTCGCCCCCTGCCCCGCGACCAGCAGGTCGGGCAGACCGGTCAGCCCGTGAACGCCGGGCATCTCGAGATCGAGCAGGATCACATCGGCGCGGTTCGACGCCAGAAAGGCGAGCGCGCCCGGAACATTGCTGACCGCCCCGACCACGGCAAAGCCGCGCATCCCCTCAATCATCCGGCTCAGCACCGCGCGGGCGACGGCCGAATCATCGACGATCAGGATGCGAACGACATCGTCGCGCGGATCCGGCGGGCTGCCGGCCGCGAGGGGACTGCCAGACATTTGGGAAATTTCCTTAAGCGACGCCGACGATCTGAAGCTTGCTCTCCAGCGTCTCGCGGTCGAACGGCTTCATCACATATTCGTCAGCACCCGCCTCAATCGCGGCGCGGATATAGGCCATCCCGTTTTCGGTGGTGCAGAACACCACTTTCGGCTTGTTGGCGATACCGCTGTCCTTCAGCGCGCGCAGGAAATCCATCCCGCTCATCACCGGCATGTTCCAGTCGAGCAGCACCACGTCCGGCGATGCCTCAAGGCATGCCTCGAGCGCCTCGCGCCCGTCGCCGGCCTCACGCACTTCAAAATTCAACGTCTCGAGGATGTGCCGCGCGACCTTTCGGATCACCTTGGAGTCATCGACGACGAGGCAGGTTTTCATACGAGACACTTCCCGGTTCTGCGGAACTGACGATGACTATGGAATAAATACGTAAGTAGGACGTTAATTGCGGATCAGGTGGTCGGCGCAACAAGGCCCGGGACCAGCGCCGCCAGATCGATCGTCAGGATTGGCTCGCCGTCGCGCTCGATCAGCCCACGCCCGGCCTGCTGCCACATTCCCGACAGCGGCACCCCCGCTGCCAGCGGCTGCGGCTCGAACGGCGCGACATCGTCGAGCGCGTCGACCAGCATCGCATAATGATGGCCATCGACCGGCGTGATTACCGCGCGACCGCCAGCGGCCTCGCCCGGCTCCAGCCCCAGCGCGGCGCGGGTATCGATCACGGTCACCACCCGGCTGCGCAGCGCGGCGAGCCCGCGGACATGGCCCTGCGCACGCGGCACCGCGACGATGTTGCCGATATCGACCACCGATTCGACCTGATTGGCGTCGATCGCAACCGATTGCCCGGCGATATGCGCGATCAGGAACAGCTGTTCGGTCATCGCGTGCCTCCCCGCGCAACTTCGGCGATCGCGCCGAGCAGCGCCTCGCGATCATAACGATAGATGGTCCCATCGCTGCCGCCGCGCTTGCGACTGCGCAGCCGCACCACCGGCGCGGCTTCAACGCTATCCGGCTCGGCATCAAGCGTCAGCACGACCTGCGCCGCCTCGCCCGGCGCCAGCGTGCTGACGACGCGATAGCCCGCGCCCTCCAGCAGCGGCTGGATGAAGGTGCCGAGCCAGCCGGTGTCGCCACCGCCCAACAGGCACAAAGGCGCAGCTTCGCTGTCGGAATCCGGTTCGCCATGTTCGCCGAACAGCCACATCGGGTCGAGCATCTCGACCGGCTCGCCATCGATCAGTGCCACGCCCGCGATCGGTCCGGGCAGGCTTGCCGGCGCAATCTCGGTCGGCATCGCGACGATGTCGGCCGGTTCGGCGATGGCGTAGGCGATCTCGGTCATTCCGTCGCGCAGGCGCAGGATCGATCCGGTGCGCTTGGGGTCTGCCCCCTCGACCGCGGCGACCGGCAGGATGCGATCGTCGATGGTCAGGCGCAGGCGGCCCGCGCTGCGATGGATCGCCCCCGCGCCGACCTTCTCGATCCGGTCCACGACCTCCAGCGGCACCGCACGCCGCGCGCCGTCCAGATCGGTGAACACCAGCGCCAGCGCGCCATCGTCAAGCGTCGCGCACGCCTCCTCGACCTCGACTTCGCGCGCCCGCTCGAACTGCAGCCCGGCATCACGCGCCAGCCCCGCGCAATCGAGCAGCAGCATCGGACAGCCGCTGTCGGGCAGAGTCTGCCCGGCATAGATCCCCGTCGCCATGATTGCGGGCGCCGCGGGCTTGATCACCAATTCCTCATTGTCGAGCACATCATCGACGCGCAGCGCATAGCTGCCCTCGCCCATGCTGACGATCGCGACCATCGGATAGCCGCTGCGCGCTACCGGCTTCAGACCCAGCTGGTCGGCCAGCACGATCATCGGCAGCCGCCGGTCGCGCAGCGTGACCACCCAGGCGCTGCCGATGCGGTCGACGCGGATCGCATCGCTGCGCTCGCTGACGATTTCCTCGATCGCCTGACGCGGGATCGCGAAGGACTGCCCCCCTGCCCCCACCACGATCGTTGGAATGATCGACAGGGTCAGCGGCACGTGGATCAGAATGCGCAGGCCACGGCCCGGATCATTGTGCAGTTCGACCCGCCCGCCAATCTGCTCGATCGCCGCGCGGACCACGTCCATCCCGACGCCGCGCCCCGAAACTTCGGTCACTTCGTCCTTGGTCGACAGACCGGCCTCAAAGATCAGCGCCAGCTTGGCGCGTTCGCCCAACGCACGCAGTTCGCGCTCGTCACGGCCGGTGTCGGCCAGTTTGCGAATCACCCGCTCGATATCGATGCCGCGCCCGTCATCCGAGACCTCGACGACGATCTGGTTGCCCGACTGGCGCGCGGATACGGTCAGGCGGCCATTCTCGCGCTTGCCCGCCGCGCGGCGCTCGGCCGGAGGCTCGATGCCATGGTCGATCGAATTGCGGATGATGTGGACCAGCGGATCGCGCAGCACCTCGATCATCTCGCGGTCGAGCTCGACCTCGGCGCCCTCGACATTGAGCAGCACCGATTTGCCCAGCCCCGCCGCCGTATCGCGCACCATGCGCGGCAAGGCGGAGAACAGCGCGTCGATCTTCTGCATCCGCGTCCGCGTCACCGTGTCGCGCAGATCGGCGACGGTCGCCGACATCCGCTCCAGCGCTGCTTCGACTTGCGGATCGACCTCGGCACTGCGCAGCCGGCGCGTCAGCTCGTTGCGCGCGAGCACCATGTCCGACATGCCGCTCATCATCCGGTCGAGCAGATCGACGTTCAGCCGCACGCTGCGGCTCTGCGCACGCTGCGCTACCGGGGCGCTCGGTTGCGCCACTTCGACAGCCCCGCCCGCCAGTGCGGCGATCAGCAGATCCTCACCGGTATCGTCCAGCGCCGCGCCCGCGTCGATCGCCTCGACAATCTCGCCGATCCGGTCGACCACGCCCAGCACGGCATTGACCAGCGCGCGATCCGGTACGCGATCGCCCGCGCGCACATCGGCCAGCACATCCTCGGCCGCATGGCTGAGCCGCGCGAGCCGGGGCAGATCGAGGAATCCACAGCTGCCCTTGACCGTGTGTACAAAGCGGAAAATCGCGTCGAGGCGCTCGCGGTCCCGCGGCGACGCCTCCCAGGCGACGATCTCACCCGACAGCGCTTCGAGCGTTTCCCGCGTCTCGGCAATGAATTCTTGTAACAGATCGTCCACGGCCGCCCCCACACCACCGTGCGGTCATTGCATCGACACGGTTAACAGGTGGTTAGAGCGAGGTCGGTGGAACCCGCAGACTCGTATCTCGGATCGGCCAAGTAATGTGCGCGGCCGAACGATGGGCTGTGGGTCAGCGTGCAAATACTCCCGTATTTGCACGGAGTACCCCCCGCTGCTGAATTGGTTTACCCAAATTGAGATCGGTGGGCGCCGGGTTATAACACCCAAAGCTTATTGGCCACTTGGGGGATCGGATGCCGACGCGACTTGACGTAATGCGTCTCAATTGCAGGTTCGTTACCCGAGTGCTCGGGGAAGAAATCTACGCCGCGACCCTAGACCTGGCGCATCGGCTGCCGCCCGATCTCGCGCGCGCGCGCATGGTCTGCATTCCAATCCTGATCTCCGTCACCCGCGACCTGATCGACCGCGAGATGCGCGCCATAGCGGTGGCGCGCGGCCCTTCGATCAATGCCATCGCCTCATCGCTCGACGTCCCGTTCGAAACGGCGCGACGTAATGTCCAGCGCATGGCGGACCTGGGCTGGGTAGAGATCGGCCATGGCGGCGGGGTGTCGCTACCCACACCTATGCCCCGCGCGCTTGCCGAATGGTGCATCGATCTGGGCGGACGGATGCGCCGTGCTGCCGACCGGATGGAGGCGCTGGGCGCGACCGATCCGGGTTCGCTCGGCGAAGGCACCTGCGACAATAGCTACATCCTTGCCGCACTCGATCTGATGCTCGTCATGGCCGGCACGTCGCAGCATTTCGGCCTGCGCTTTACCGAGTTGCTGCTCATCCACTTCGTTTGCACCGCCAGCGTCGTGCATCTCAACGCCCAGTCGGCGGGGACGGCGCCTTTCGCGCGAGCCGATACCGCGCCCGACCCCACCCAGCGCATTTTCATTCCGATGTCCCAACTTGCACGCGTGCTCGGCTTATCGCGCTCGACGGTGTACCGGCTCGTGGCCGATGCGGAGCGCGCAGACCAGTTCGAGCGTCGCGGCAATGGCGTGCGGGCATCCGACCGCTTCCTCAACAGCCCGGCGTATGTCGAGGCGCTCGAGCTGGTCTCAGGGCGTAGCGCAACCTTGTTCTCTCGGGTGAAGCGGCACCGCTGCGGGCTGGGCTGCACCGCACTGGATCACGTCCTGCGCCGCCCGCGCCCGTGGCGCCAGAGCCCAGGCGTGGCGCAACACGCGCACGCGGGGTAGCGACGTCGGCGTCTTGCGCATCTCCCGCCGGGCGCTAGCTTCACGGGATGCGCCTTCTGCTGCCCGCCTCGCTGTTCCTGTTATCGGCATGCGGCATCGATCCCGCCCGCGACACGCAGGTTTTGCAAGTCGCCCGCGACATCGGCAGCGACCGCTATGCGGCAACCGAGGTTCGCAGTTGCGGCGCCACCACCGACTTCGCCACCATCGTCCGGGTGGGCCGCGCAAGCGAACCCCAATCCGATGCCGTCGAGGTGTTTGTGGCGGACAGCGACCATGGCAAGGCCACCGCCGGGATGGGCGGCTCGATTTTCATGAACGTCGTCTGGACCGCGCCGGGCAAGCTGGCGATCGTCCATGACGAGCGCGGTCGGGTGTTCAAGCGCGTGGCCGAAGCGAAGGGAGCGGCGATCCAGTTTCGCGGCTCTGGTGCCGCGCCACCCGAGTGATTCAGCGCGCCCTCCCATCGTCAGCCCGGCCTTGAGCCGGGCCAAGGCTTCTTCTTCGACGTTAGAGAGGACAAGCCCTGTCCCGGATCAAGTCCGGGACGACGATCGTGTCAGGCGGCAGCCCCACCACGCCAAACCTCCCGAACCGCCATCACCCCCTCAAACAGCGGCGACCCCACAAACGCCGCCAACCACCCCTGCACCCGCACCAGATCCTGCGCCGCGAACCACTCCCGATTCACCGCAGCGAATTGCCGCACGAAAGGCAGGATCGCCGCATCGGCGAGGCCAAACCGAGCCCCGCCCAGATATGCGCCCTGCGCCAACCGAGCCTCGAGCGCCCCAAGCATCGCCAGCCCCGCCGCACGGTGATCCACGCCATCCGCCGCGTAGCGCTCAGGATATTTGTACCGGTCGAGATGCCCCTTGAACGCGCCGTCATTCGCCGCGATCAGCGCCGCGTCATCGCCCGCCAGCCAGTCCTCCGGGTCATTGCGCGCCAAGGCCCAGCGCATGATGTCGAGGCTCTCGTCGATCACCCGACCATCAGGCAGCACCAGCACCGGCACGGTCCCCTTGGGCGAGGCGGCCAGCATCTCCTCCGGCTTGTCGCGCAGCTTCACCTCGCGATGCTCGACCGCCGTCCCACTCACCGCCAGCGCCAGCCGCGCCCGGATCGCATAGGGGCAGCGGCGGAAGCTATAGAGGATCGGGTCAGTCAGGATCGCGCTCCGGGAACACCGCACCGACATGCGCCTCGCCGCGCTTCTCCGCCAACAGCGCCTGACGATGCCGCTCGGCATAGCTGGCGCGCTGTTCCTCGGTGCGCGTGCCGATACAGGCCGGGCAGCTGACGCCCTCGACAAAGTCCGCCGACGCCTGCCCCTCCGGGCTCACCGGCATCCGACACGCGCGGCACAGCACATGCTCGCCGACCTCAAGCCCGTGCTTCACCGCGACCCGCTCGTCGAACACGAAGCACTCGCCGTCCCACAGACTGCGATCCTGCGGCACCGCTTCCAGATAGGCGAGGATGCCGCCCTTGAGGTGATAGACCTGCTCCACCCCCTCCGCCTTCGCGAACGCGGTCGATTTCTCGCAGCGGATGCCGCCGGTGCAGAACATCGCGATCTTCGGCGTCCGCCCCTCCGCCTCGATCTCCGCACGCTTGGCGCGGAACCAGTCGGGAAATTCGCTGAAGCTGCGCGTCTGCGGGTCGATCGCGCCGCGAAAGGTGCCGATCGCCACCTCATAATCGTTGCGCGTGTCGATCAGCACCGTGTCCGGATCGGCGATCAGGTCGTTCCACTCGGTCGGCGCGACATAATGGCCGACGCCCGCGAGCGGATCGATATCCGGCTGGCCCATCGTCACGATCTCGCGCTTCAGCCGCACCTTCATCCGGTGAAACGGCATTGCGGCGGCGTGCGAGAATTTGACGTCGATCTCCGCGCATCCGGGCAGTGCGCGGACATGGTCCAGCACCGCGTCGATCGCCGCATCGCTCCCGGCAATCGTACCGTTGATCCCCTCCCGCGCGAGCAGCAGCGTGCCCTTCACCCCGTGCGCGACGCACAGGTCGAGCAACGGGCTGCGTAGCGCCGCCGGATCGTCGAACCGGGTGAACTGGTAGAGTGCCGCGACGCGGACCGGGCCGTCCATCAGCTGAGCTTGAACGCTGCCCCGAACAGCAGCACTTCGGCGTCGGGTGGCGACACTTGCAGCTCGCCGCCGCCCTGCGTCACCAGCTGGTGCACCAGATACGCCGCCGCCGCGCGCGGGGTCACCGGCGAGTCGCCGGTATCGCCGCTCAGCGCACCGCGTAGCTCGCCGTCCAGCACGATGCGCGGACCCTGCGCGCGCACCACAATCTCGACCATGTCGGCGCGCGCCTCGGCACCGATATCCAGCTGCCCGCCGCGCACCAGCGCGTCGCCGCCGATCAGCGCGAGGTTGAGCAGCACCTTGATCACTTGCTTGGGCAGCACCGGATCCTCGACCATCCAGCCGATCGACACGCGATGATTGTCGCCGAACAGCCCGTCGATCGCCGCCTGCGCCTCACGCGTGTCGACGGTATCGCCAAAGCCCCCCGCCGCGCCGAACGCGAGGCGGAAGAACTTCAGCTTGTTCGCGCTCGCCTTCGCGCTCTCCGCCAGCAATTCCAGGCAGCGCGCGCGCATCTCCGGATCATGCTCGTCGGCAAGCAGCTCAAGCCCATTATTGAGCGCGCCCACGGGGCTCAACAGATCGTGGCACAGGCGCGAGCAGAGCAGGCTGGCAAAGTCGGTCGGCGAAATGTTCATCCCACCCCTTTGGCCCAGCCGCGCCGCCGCTGCAAGCGCGGCAAACCACGATATGCAATGTTCTCACGACAAAATGTCAGGTTTTATTGACAAGCCGATTCTTTGGCGCAATATGTAAGGAAGACCTGACACCGGGTCGTGTCTTTTGAACAGCAAAGCGGGCGGCGTGCGGAACAGGTTGAAAGTGCTGCGCGCCGAACGCGACTGGAGCCAGGCCGAGCTTGCCGGGCGGATCGACGTGTCGCGTCAGGCGATCAACGCGATCGAGACCGGCAAGCACGATCCCTCGCTCTCGCTCGCATTCCGGCTCGCGCGTCTGTTCGGACAGCCAATCGGGGAAATCTTCAATGACGGGAATGACGATGACTGAACGCTGGGGTGAGCAACAACATGCGGCGCGCGCGGATCGTAGCAGGCGTCGCAATCGGTGGCTGACGATCGGGGTGGTCGCGCTGCTGATCGCGATCCCGTTCGCGATCGGGGTGGCCGACGGCATTCGCGGCGCGGCGGGCGACGGGATGCCGTTGCCGATCCGCTCGGCGCTGATGCTGGGTGTTGCGGCGTTGATCCTGGCCTATCTGTGGAGCAGTTGGCGCGCGGCCGACGAATATCACCGTGCGACCGCCACGCTCTGCCTCGCTGCCGCAGGCCTGGTCGCGTTGGTGGTGCCGCCGGTCGCGGAAGTCATCGCCCCCATGTTCGGCCAGACGCTATCGTTCGACCTGCCCTGGGCGCTCGCAGTCGTCGCCGCGATCGGCACCTGGCTCTGGCGTCGGCGCGGCTGAGGTTTCCCGCATTTCGGCATGTGCGCCGCGCGACGCCCCTTTCGTCGCGCGGCGCACCCGGCTAGCGTGCGGCAAAATTCATGGAGGGGATCGCATGTACCGCTTTGCACTGACAGCGTTGACGGCTCTGGCACTGGCGGCACCCATCGCCCCCGCACTCGCCCAGACCCGCGCGGCCCCCGCCGACGCGGTCAAGCTCGACACCAAGCGGATCGACGCGATGCTGGCGAAGATGGTCGCCGATGGCCGCGCGGTCGGCGGCTCGGTGCTGGTGTGGAAGGACGGGCGCGAGGTCCATTTCGCCGCGCGTGGCGTCGCGGATCGTGAGGCTGCCCGCCCCTTCGCCCGCGACACGCTGGTGCAGATTTATTCGATGACCAAGCCGGTGACCGGCGTCGCCCTCATGCAGCTGTGGGAACAGGGCAAGTTCCGCCTCGACGATCCGCTCGCCCGCTACCTGCCCGATTTCGCCAATATGCAGGTTCAGGACGGCACCGGCCCCGATGGCAAGCCGCTATGGCGCGCTGCCAGCCGTCCGATCACGATCCGCGACGTGCTGCGCCACACCGCCGGTTTCGCCTATGGCGACGGCCCGACCGCGGCACACAAGGCGTTCGCGGCCGCCGACCCGCTCAACCCGCAGAATACGCTGGCGGAATTCGGTCGCCGTCTGGCCAAGGTGCCCCTGCTCTCCGAACCCGGCACCGAATGGCATTACAGCGTCGCGGTCGACGTCCAGGCGCTGCTGGTCGAGCGCCTGTCGGGCATGAAGTTCACCGACTATGTCCAGAAGCACATCTTCGACCCGCTCAAGATGCGCGAGGCCGGCTGGCACCAGCCGATGGACCGCCTCCCCCGCTTTGCCGCCACCTATGTGAAGGGGCCGACCGGCATGACCCGCCAGCCAGAGGCGGCGATGCGCGAGCGCAACTTCCCCGGCGTGCCGCTGACCATGGGCGGCGCCGGCATCGTCGCGCCGATCGACGATTATATGCGCTTTGCCCGGATGCTGCTGAACGGCGGCGAGCTGGACGGCGCGCGCCTGCTCAAGCCCGCGACGATCCGCCTGATGGCGACCGATCACCTCGACCCCGCGATCAAGGAACGCGAATGGCTGATGGGCAAGATCGACGGCGGCTTCGGCGTCAACTTCGCCGTCCGCACCGCCCGCCCCGCGACGCCGGATCGCAACCGCGGCGCAGTCGGCGAATTCTTCTGGGACGGCGCGGCGACGACATTGTTCTGGGTCGATCCGGCCAACAATATGGCGGTGGTGTTCTTCGTCCAGACCTTCCCGTTCGACACCACGCTCCACACCGACATCCGCAAGGCGGTGTACGGCGCGGACTATCTGGGACCGAAGGGGGATTGAGTCCCCCCACATCCATTTGTGCTGAGCCTGTCGAAGCACCTGCCCCGACAGCGGTGGGACAAAGCCCTTCGACAGGCTCAGGGCAAACGGAGTCGGGGACACCCCTACCGCCCGTCAAACCCCTCGCGCGCCTTGGCCACCGCGTCGAGGTTCGCCTCAGCCCAGTGCCACACCCCGCAAAACGCCTCGCCCAGACTCTCGCCGAGCGGGGTCAGCCGATAGTCCACGCGCGGCGGCACCACTGCATGCACTGTCCGCGTCACGAACCCATCGCGCTCCATCCGCCGCAGCGTCTGCGTCAGCATCTTCTGGCTGATCCCCGGAATCGCCCTCGACAGCTGCGTGAACCGCAGCTCGCCGCGCTCATCCAGCGTCTCGAGCAGGATCATCGACCATTTATCGGCGACCGCGCCGATCAGGTCATAGACCAGCGCATCGACCCGCGGATCGCTCGCATGCCACTCGCCATTGCCCATCGCCCACACTCTCTTTTCGGTAAGTATAATTCTTTCGGGTGCCTTCTTTCGATACGATAGCGCGCGCCTAAATCCCCGTCACCACATCCCATGGAGACGCAGATGAAACAGTCCGGCAACACCATCCTCATCACTGGCGGCGGATCGGGCATCGGCGAGGCGCTCGCCCATCGCCTGCACGACGCGGGCAACACCGTGATCGTCGCCGGCCGCCGCCGCGACGCGCTCGACGCCGCGATCGCCGGTCGCGCGAACATGCACGCCATGAAGCTCGACATCGACATTGCCGAGACAATCGACACCTTCGCCGCCGACCTGATCGCGGCGCACCCGGCGCTCAATGTCGTCATCAACAATGCCGGCGTCATGCGCTACGAGGATCTGTCCGCCCGCCGCGACCTGACCGATGCCGAGGCGACGATCACCACCAACTTGCTCGGCCCAATCCGCCTGACCAACGCTCTGGTCGATCATCTGAAGGCGCAGGACGACGCGGCAATCGTCAACGTCACCTCCGGCCTCGCCTTCGTGCCCCTGGTCATCGCCGCAACCTACAGCGCGACCAAGGCGGCGATCCACAGCTACACCCTCTCACTCCGCGACGCGCTGGCGGGATCGGTGGAAGTCATCGAACTCGCCCCGCCCGCCGTCCAGACCGACCTCACCCCCGGCCAGCGCGAACGTGCCGCCTATCAGCCGCTCGACGATTTTGCTGACGAGGTAATGGCGCTGTTTGGGCAAAACCCGACGCCAAAGGAAGTGCTGGTCGAGCGCGTGCGGCCGCTGCGCAACGCCGAGGCCGAAGGCCGCTTCGACGCAACGCTCGAGCAACTCACTGCGATGGTGAAGGGCGCGCAGCATTGATCACCCCGTCGCCCCGGCCTTGAGCCGGGGCCGGGCTTCCTCAAGCGGCTTGCGCGCGCTCCACATGTTGGAACGCGCTCGTCAAACTCCGCGGCGTCCCCGCAGGAACTGCACGACCACGACAACCAGCGCGACGACGAGGATGAGATGGATCAGACCTCCGGCCACGTTGAGCGAAAAGCCCAGCAACCACAGGATCAGCAGGATGACGGCGATTGTCCAAAGCATGTTGATTCCCCTTTTGGTTCAAGGGAATAACCAGGTCGGAGCCGAAACGTTCCGCGAGACCCGCGCTGGCGGGTCCGAAGCGGCGTTTCGTCAGCTTGATTCCACCTCCACCCGCTCAAACCGCCCATGCAACCCGCGCGCGCCTGCGCGCCACGCCGTTACCGCGTCCCCCGCGACGATCACCCACAGCTTCCCGTCCGCCGCCGCCATCGCTGCGTCCGTAGTCGATGGTGTTGAGTCGCCCGAAGGATGCGAGTGCCAATAGCCAATGACCCGCTCCCCGCCCCCGCGCTCGGCCCGCAACGCCGCGATCAGCGCGCCCGGATCGATCTCGAACCGCCGCGCTGGATCGTCCGCAACATTCGCCTCCACGCTCGCCCGCTCGACCCCATCGGCACCGAACAACAGCCCGCACGCCTCCAGCGGCGCCGCGTCGGCCGCAGCACGCTGGATTAGCGCGATAACACAGCTTGAAATCCGTAAAGCCATTCCCATTTCCCTACAGCAATGAACCGGGGGGTTTCCACACTCGAAGCGCGGATCGCGGATGCAGCAGATGGCTGGCGGCTCGACCGGGCTTTGGCGGATGCGCTCCCCACGCTGTCGCGTGAGCGGATCAAGGCGCTCATCTCCACCGGCAACGTCACCGGCCCCGACGGCCTGATCCGCGATCCCAAGAAAAAGGCGCCCGGCGGGGCGCTATTCACGCTAAACGTCCCCGAACCCGAACCCGCGCATAACGAGGCGCAGGACATCGCGCTCAACGTGGTGTTTGAGGATGAACATCTGATCGTGATCGACAAGCAGGCCGGGCTGGTCGTCCACCCCGCCGCGGGCAATTTCGACGGCACGCTGGTCAATGCCCTGCTCCACCATTGCCGGGGCAGCCTGTCGGGCATCGGCGGCGTCGCGCGACCGGGCATTGTCCACCGCATCGACAAGGACACGTCGGGCCTGATGGTCGCGGCCAAGACCGATCGCGCGCATGTCGGCCTTGCCCGCCAGTTCAAGGATCACTCGATCGACCGCCGCTATCAGGCGATCGTCTCGGGCCGACCGAAAACGTCAGGCGGATCCGTAGATGCACCACTTGCGCGCTCACCCCAAAACCGCAAAAAGATCGCCATCCAGCCGGGTGGCAAGCGCGCGGTCACCCACTGGACGCTCGTAAAGCCGCTGTACGAGGCAGCTCTGGTCGAATGCCGCCTCGAAACCGGCCGCACGCATCAGGTGCGCGTGCACATGGCGTCGCTCGGTCACCCGTTGCTCGGCGACCCGGTTTATGGTAGAACGAAAAAAGAACACCGGGACGTGCTGGAAACCTTGGGTTTCGACCGCCAGGCCTTGCACGCCGCCCGGTTGGGGTTCATCCATCCTATCCATAGTCACGCTTTGGCGTTCGATAGCGAAATGCCGGCGGACATGCAGGAACTGATGGCTAACCTCATCGTATAGTAATTCTGACTCGTCCAAATGGAGGGTCGACCGGCGTCCTCGCCTATAAAGGGGGGAAGCCCAATTAAAGGGAGTAAGTGACCATGGCCCGCGGAAGCAATGTCCCGGCGACGATCCCAGCCCTCGGCGGTGAGGCAAGCCTCAACCGCTATCTGGCGGAGATCAAGAAGTTCCCGATCCTCGCGCCCGAGCAGGAATATATGCTCGCGAAGCGCTTTCAGGAGCATGGCGACCCCGAAGCGGCCGCGCAGCTGGTCACCTCGCATCTGCGCCTCGTGGCGAAGATCGCGATGGGCTATCGCGGCTATGGCCTGCCGGTCAGCGAACTGATTTCCGAAGGCAATATCGGCCTGATGCAGGGTGTGAAGAAGTTCGAGCCCGATCGCGGCTTCCGCCTCGCCACCTATGCGATGTGGTGGATCCGCGCCTCGATCCAGGAATTCATCCTGCGCTCGTGGAGCCTCGTGAAGATGGGCACCACCGCCGCGCAGAAGAAGCTGTTCTTCAACCTGCGCCGGATGAAGGCCAAGCTCGACGCGTTCGAGGACGGCGACCTCAAGCCCGAGGATCTGGCCAAGATCGCCACCGATCTCGGCGTGACCGAGGAAGAGGTCACGTCGATGAACCGCCGTATGGCGATGGGCGGCGACACGTCGCTCAACGTGCCGATGCGCGAAGATGGCGAGAGCCAGTGGCAGGACTGGCTGCAGGACGATAGCGCCCTGCAAGACGAGGTCGTTGCCGAAGCGCAGGAAGCCGATGTCCGCCACTCGATGCTGGTCGATGCGATGGACGAGCTGAACGAGCGGGAGAAGCACATCCTCACCGAACGCCGCCTGACCGACGATCCCAAGACGCTCGAAGAGCTGTCGCAGGTCTATGGCGTCAGCCGCGAACGCGTCCGCCAGATCGAGGTGCGCGCGTTCGAAAAGCTGCAAAAGGCGATGATGCGCCTGGCCGGCGACCGCCGCCTCCTCCCCGCGATGTAAGTCGCGGTCGGGGGCGGATGGACGACACCACCGACGCAATGGGCGGCGCGCGCCCGCTCCCCGACCTTGGCCATCTCGACGGAATCGGCATCCAGCCCGTGAAGCCCAAAAAGCCCCGCAAGCCGATCGGCCGCCGCATCCTTGGCTGGCTGTTCAAGGGCGCGCTCGCATTCGTGCTGGTGTCGGTGGCGATGGTGACGCTCTACCGCTTCGTCCCCCCGCCCTTCACGCTGACCATGATGGGCGACATCTTCACCGGCCATGGCGTGACCAAGAAATGGGTACCGCTCTCGCGCATCGACGCCGACATGGCCCGCGCCGCGATCGCCGCCGAGGACAGCAGCTTCTGCACCCATTCGGGCTTCGACTATGACTCGATGGCCGCGGCGATGCTGCGCAACGCTCAGGGCGGGAAAGTGCTGCGCGGCGGGTCGACGATCAGCCAACAGACCGCGAAGAACGTCTTCCTGTGGCAGGGCGGCGGCTATTTCCGCAAAGCGCTGGAAGCGTGGTTCACCGTCCTGATCGAGAATATCTGGGGCAAGCGCCGCATCATGGAAGTTTACCTCAACGTCGCCGAAACCGGCATCGGCACCTACGGCACCGAAGCGGGTGCGCGTCGCTATTTCAAGAAGGGCGCCGGCAACCTGACCCGTGCTGAGGCAGCGCGCATCGCCGCTGTCCTGCCGCTGCCCAAGAAGCGGGCGGCCACCGCGCCCAAGGGCTTCACCCGCCGCTATGGCAATTCGATCGCCGCGCGTATCGGCGTGGTCCAGCGCGAGGGCCTCGACGCCTGTCTGCGCTAAACTCCCCTCCCTGAAAGGGAGGGGTCGGGGTGGGTGCGCGCGTCTGCGGGCCCAAAAGACTCTAGGGAGAGGGCATGACGGGTCGCCGAAGTGGCAAACGTCAGTCGACCCGACATGCCCTCCCTACGCCCCTCCTACACAATAGGAGGGCGAGCGGGTCTTATTTCTTTTCGGCGGGAACTGCCTTTTCGATCGCGTCGCCGGCCTTCTCGGCGGTTTCGCCCACGGCCTGCGCCGCTTCGGTGATCGCCGCGTCCTTGCGCGTCTCGGAATTGTTGCTGAGGAAGTAAAAGGCGCCGACGACCACGATCACCAGCGCGATGATCCCGAGGATCAACCCGCCGCCACCACCGCGCCTCTCAATCACTGTCGTGCCGCCGCCAGCGTTGCGCTCGGTCACGCGCTCGGCAGTCATACCATCGGTGCGCTCGACAATCCGTTCTTCAGTCATCTCTCATCTCCCAACAGGAACATTGGCCGCCCAACGCCGTGAGCAAAGCCATTGTTCCCGTTGTGAAATGTTCAGGGAAACCCTCAGAACGGCAGCTTGAACCCCGGAGGCAGCGGAATGCCGCTCGACAGCTTCGACATTTCCGCCGACGCCGCCGCGTCCGCCTTCGCCCGCGCATCGTTGAGCGCGGCGGCGACCAGGTCTTCCAGCATCTGCTTTTCCGACGGTGCCAGCAGCGATTCGTCGATATCGACGCCGATGATCCGCCCCTTGGCGCTCGCCTTGACCTTGACCAGCCCGCCGCCCGACGCGCCCTCGACCTCGATCCCGTCGAGGTTCGCCTGCGCCTTGGTCAGCTCGTTCTGGACGTTCTGCGCCATCGCCATGATGTCTTCGATACTCTTCACCCAAACCTCCTGTTTTCGCGGGTCCAGCCGATCAGCTCGGCGGCTGGAAAGGCTTCGAGCGCGGCGGCAACCACCGGCGAGGCAAGCACGGCATCGCGCTCCGCCGCCTCCAGCGCCGCACGCTCCTCGTTCAACGTCTGCTGGCCCGGCGCATCGACGACGCGCAACGACCAGCGTTTGCCGAGCACGCGCCGCAACGCGTTTTCGAAATCATGGACCAGATCTGCCGGGATGCCGTGACTGCTGACCTCGACCACCGGCTCTTCCAACCGGATCAGGCGGACAAGGTTCCGCACGCGCGCCGCCAGATGCACCTCATGCGCGTCCGCCAGCCGCTCGACCAGTTCGGCCATGTTGCGCGGCGCGGGTGCCTCGGCCGGTGCGCTCGGGGCTGCGGCCGGTGCCGGCCCGCCCATCGGCGCACCCTCGGCAATCTTGCGCGCCAGCTCACCCGGATCGGGCAGGCTCGAGGCGTGGATCACCCGCAACAGCGCCATCTCGCACGCCTCGATCGGCAGCGCGGCGCGGATCACCTCGTCATGCCCCTTCAGCAGCAATTGCCACAGCCGGTGAAGCGCCGGAAAGCCGAGCTTGCCCGCCCATTCACCCAGCGACGCGCTCTCCTCGGCCGCCTGCCCGGGGATCACTTCGTTCCCCAGCTTCGCGAGCGTCACGCGATGCACCGTCTCCAGCAGCGACTTCAGCACCGCCTGCGGATCGACGCCCAGATCATATTGCCCGCGCAGCGCCGCCAGCGCGCCCGCCGCATCGCCCGCGATCACCAGCCCGAACAGGTCGCGGATCGCATTGCGGTCGGACAGGCCGAGCATGTCGCGCACCGCATCGGCAGTGACCGCCCCGCCCTCCATCCCGGCATGCGCAATCGCCTGGTCGAGGATCGACAGGCCATCACGCGCCGACCCTTCTGCCGCGCGCGCGATCATCGCCAGCGCCTCGGGCTCGGCCTGCGCGCCTTCCTTGTCGACCACCTCACCGAAATGCGCGGCGAGCTTGTCCGCTGGAATCCGCCGCAGGTCGAACCGCTGACAGCGCGACAGCACCGTCACCGGCACCTTCTGCACCTCGGTCGTCGCGAACAGGAACTTCACATGCCCCGGCGGCTCTTCCAGCGTCTTGAGCAACGCGTTGAACGCGTTCTTCGACAGCATGTGCACTTCGTCGATGATGTAGATCTTGTACCGCGCGCTCACCGCAGAATAGCGCGAGGCATCGATGATCTCGCGGACATCGTCGACGCCGGTATGGCTGGCGGCGTCCATCTCGATCACATCGATATGCCGCCCCTCGGCAATCGCGCGGCACGGTTCGCACACCCCGCACGGATCGATCGTCGGCCCGCCCTGCCCGTCCGGACCGATGCAGTTGAGCGCCTTGGCGATCAACCGCGCAGTCGAAGTTTTGCCGACCCCGCGCACCCCGGTCAGCAGGAACGCATGCGCCAGCCGGTCGCGTTTGATCGCGTTCCCCAGCGTCTGCACCATCGCATCCTGCCCGATCAGCTGGGCAAAGGTCTGCGGGCGATATTTACGCGCAAGCACGCGATACACGCTGTCCCGCGGCTGAGGCGGTTCGTCGAGGCCAAGGAATGAATCGGACATTGCGAAGGACCCTAGCGGGTCATGCGGCGCGCGTCATGTAGGGAAGGTCCGCGCCAGAACGACCGGGAACGAAAATCGTTACGGCGGCTTCCGCCCGCTAGGCCACGAGTCCGCGCTGGCGCGACAATCTGGCACCCTCCCCGCGATTCAGGTACGCTCCACGCCGCGACATGGATTCGGGGGGCCGCCATGAAAGACAGCGCGACGCCGGGGCTGGGACAGCAACTCATCTTCCAGCTGCTGTATCCCGCCTTTCTCGGAGCCTTCATCTTCGCGATCTGGCAATCTCCGCCCGGCTGGCCATGGTCATGGTGGGGCAGCGACACTCCGCCTTGGGGCGTACTGCTGGCAGTCTATTGTGCGCTGCAATTCGCCCGGACCCATGCTGCGCGAACCGATCGCCTATTCTGGTTGTTCGATGCCGCCGAACTGATCGTGCTGATCAGCGCATTTTCCCGCTTGGGCTATGGCGGCCCGGCTCCAGGGGATCAGGCGCCGCCGGACGGCGGAGCGCTCCTTTTGATGATCGCCCTGTTCGTCTTGCCCCCGCTGCGCTGGTTCTTTTTCGGCGAACGCTCGGCGCTGGGATCGTGGTTTGCGGGTCTTTCGGCGCTGGCAGTGGTGGGGTTGGCGCTGGCCTTTTCGGCAGCGATCAGCCCTTTCGTGGCCTTTTGGATCACCGCCATCGCGCTGCTCGTCTATGTCGCCTGCTTGCTACTGCAGGATTACGCCCGCTTCGGTCCAGGCGCCGTCCCCCCGCCCATCGACGCGCCGTAGCGCTGTCACTTCAGTTCACTCGAGCCTGCTCGAGACGATGCGCCTAATTGGCTGTCACGCTGGAGTGAAGGTGGGAGCCGGGACGACCCGACACGAAAATCGTTACGGCTGCTTCCTTCCGGATCTGACCGGGTTGGCGACGGCATCGTCCGCCCGACTCCCGCGGCGCAGATAGGCCGACTGTCGCGCGATTGCAATGACTCCGCCGCATGTCGCTGCTAAGCCGCTGCGCGATGCGCATTTTATTGCTGGGCGCCGGGGGGTTCATCGGCCGGCATATCCTGTCCGAACTACTGGCGAGCGGCCATCAGGTCCGCGCCGTCGCGCGCGATGTCGCGCGGCTGCGCGAGGCGGAGCCGGGCGCGGAGTGGGTCGCCATCGACCTCGCCCGCGCCACCGATCCGGAGGACTGGCGCGCGCACCTGTCCGGGATCGACTGCGTGGTCAACGCCGCCGGGGTGCTACGCGGCCCGGAGATGCAGGCTGTGCATGTCGACATGCCGCGCGCGCTCCACGCCGCATGCAAGCGCGTCGAGGTGCGCCGCGTCGTCCTGATCTCCGCCGTCAGCGCGCGGCCTGATGTCGCGACCGATTACGCCGCGACCAAACTCGCGGGCGAAGCGGCATTGCGCGACTCGGGGCTGCGCTGGACCATCTTCCGCCCCTCGCTGGTAATTGCGGAAAGCAGCTATGGCGGCACCTCGCTACTGCGCGGCCTCGCCGCCCTGCCCTTTGCCCAGCCGCTCGCGGGCGATGGCGACTTCACCTTCTCCCCGATCCATGCCGACGATCTCGCCCGCTCGGTCCGCCTCGCCTGCGAGGATTTGTGGTTCGTCGGCCAGAGCTTCGAGCCCGCTGGCCCGGAAACGCTCACCCTGCGCGAGTTGATGACGCGCTACCGCAGCTGGCTCGGCCTCGGCCCCAGCCGCTTCGTCCGCGTGCCGATGCCGGTGATGCGCGCGCTCGGCCGGATCGGCGACCTTGCCGGGTCCGGCCCGATCTCGACCAACAGCCTGACCCAGCTCGTCGCGGGCAACGCCGCCGACGGCACCGCTTTCGCCCAGGCGGTCGGCTTCCGCCCGCGCAGCGTCGCGCAAGCGATGCGCGACCGCGCCGCCGGGGTGCAGGATCGCTGGCACGCGCGCCTCTTCTTCCTCGCCCCCGCGATCCGCTGGGGCCTCGCGCTGCTGTGGCTCGCCTCGGCGCTGCTCGGCCTGTTTGCGGGCCGCGCACAAACGCTCGAATGGCTCGCCGCGATCGGAGCGCCCGAGGGTGCAGCGCTCCCGCTCCAGATCGGCACCGCCCTGCTCGACCTCGCCATCGCCGCGCTCGTGATCCGCGACCGCACCGCACGCACCGCCACCGCAGCCCAGCTCGCGGTCGTCACCGGCTACACGCTCGTGCTGACCCTCGGCCTGCCGTCGCTATGGGCCGATCCGCTCGGGCCGTTGCTCAAGAACATCCCGATCCTGCTGCTGATCCTTGTCCATGGCGCGATCGGAGACCGGCGATGACCTATCTGCTGGTCAAATGGGTGCATATCCTGAGTTCCACCGTCCTGTTCGGCTTTGGCGCAGGCACCGCCTGGTATCTGTGGAACGCACACCGCAGCGGCGATCCCGCGACGATCGCCAGCGTCGGCAAGATGGTGGTGCGCGCCGACTGTATCTTCACCGGCACCAGCGGCGTGGTCCAGCCGGTGAGCGGCCTGATTCTGCTCCACCTGCTCGGCATCTCGCTGACCGAAAGCTGGGTGCTGGCCAGTGTCGCGCTCTATCTGATCGCCTTCGCCTGCTGGGTGCCCGTTGTCGGCCTCCAGATCCGCGCCCGCAACCTCGCCCGCGCCGCGCTCGCCAGCGGCCAGCCGCTCGGCCCCGATTATCACCGCGCGATGCGGCTCTGGTTCATCCTCGGCTGGCCCGCCTTCCTCGGCCTCACCGCCGTCTTCTGGCTGATGGTCGCCAAGCCGCAATTATGGTGAGCGGTCAGGCGAGGTGGCGGGGTTCGTCCATCGCCGTATGGAGGACGCGCACGACATGCAGGTCAGTACCGCGCTTGTAGAACAAAATCGCGTGCCGACCGACCACCCAGCGCCGCACCTCACGGGCACCAACAATGCGCCCCGAACCAATCTCCGGCCGCTCGCGCAACAACTCAAACGCCGCGTTGATCATTTCGGCATAGGCGAATGCCTGCTCACTGCCCCATTCGCGCGCACCAAATCGCCATATCTCCGCCAGATCGCGATGGGCGCGTCGCGAAACGATCAGTCTGAGCGGAATTGCGACCTCGTCTCGTTCAGATGAGTCTCGCGCATCTCGCGCTTGAACGCTTCGAAATCGAACTCGACAAAGCCGCTCGCCTCGCCTCCCTCCAGCGCAGCGATCAACTCGGGCGTCACCCAATCGTCGCCTGTCAAATCCGCGCGGATGAGATCGCGAACATAGGTCTCCGCATCCTTGTAGAGCCCGGCCGCGACCCGCGCCTCGATCACCTCACGCAGATCGTCGGGGAGGAAGACTGTCAGCGTCGCCATCGGTGAAATGTCAGTTCTGGCGGTCAGCTTGTCAACCGGATCGGACCCATTTCCACCCATATCGGACCAATCACCCGAACAACGCCCCGACCAGCTCCCCCACCTTCGCATGCGCCGCATTCGCCTTCGCAGACTCCAGTCCCGGCGCATCGAGGTAGAAGGCGATCAGGATCGGCTTGCGCGCCGGCGGCGTTGCGATCGCGATCGTGTTGAAATAGCCCTCGCCGCTCGTGCCGGTCTTGTCGCCGACGCGCCAGTCCTTGGGCAGCCCGGCGCGCAGCCGGTCCTTGCCGGTGGGCGACGCTTCCATCCACCCGATCAGCTTCGCGCGCGACGCCGCCGACAGCACATCGCCCAGCAGCAACCGGTTCATCAGCCACAGCATCGCGTCGGGCGTGGTCGTATCGCGCACCTCGCCATTGCGGACGTTATTCAGCGACGGCTCGTCACGGTCCGATCGGGTGAGCTGGTCGCCCGCGTCGCGGATAAACTTGGTCAGCCCGCGCGGTCCCGAAACCTGCCCGAACAACAGGTTCGCGGCGCTGTTGTCGCTCATCACCACCGCAGCCTCACACAGCGCGTCGATCGACATCGCGCCCTTGGCCAGGTTCGCCTTCACAACCGGCGCATAATCGAGCAGATCGGCCTCGCCGAACCGGATTTCGCTGGCGAGGTTCAACTCACCCCGATCGACGCGCGCCAGCACCGCCGCGACGAGCGGCACCTTGAACGTCGAGCACATCGCAAACCGCGCCTCGGCCCCGTCCGAATAGCGCCGACCGGTGCCGCTATCATACACCGCCAGCCCCAGCCGTCCGCCGGTTTCAGCCCGAATGCGGTCGAACGGCCCGACCTTCTGCGCAAAGGCAGGAGCGGCGGCGAGCGCAGCGGCGCCCATCATTACGGTGCGGCGAGTCGTCATCATCATCGTCCCTGCATATCGCGATGTTCTGAAGGCAGGCTGACCGTCAGCCCGTCCAGTTCCGGCGTCAGCACGATCTGGCACGACAGCCGGCTGGTCCGCGTCGCCCCGACGGCCAGGTCGAGCATATCCTCTTCCTCCTCGCTCGGGCGCGGCAACCGGGCGAAATCTTCCGCCGCGACGATGACGTGACAGGTGGAGCACGCCATCTGCCCCTCGCACGTCCCCTCCAGCGGCATGCCGCGCGCCTGGCCAATCTCAAGCAGCCGGTCGCCCGCAGCCGCCTCGGCCTCGGCGGCAACAGCCCCATCGGGCGTCAGGAACCGCACCTTGATCATGCCGCGATCCTCTGCGCGCGGGCGGCGGCGTCGATGCGCTGGATGGCGTCCAACAAGTCCTCCTCAGTGGTATAGCGGCCAAAGCCCAGCCGGATGCTCGACCGCGCCTCGGCATCGCTCAGGCCCAGCGCCTGCAACACATGGCTCGGCCGACCCGATCCGCTGGCACAGGCCGACCCGGCCGAAAAAGCGATGTCGCGAAGCTCGGACATCAGCCGCGCAACGTCCAGCCCCGGATAGCGCAGGTTGAGATTGCCGGGATAGCGCTCATCCTTCGACCCATTCAGCGTCCAGCCCGCGCTGCCCAGCGCCTGAAACCCCGCGCGGAACAGCTGCGCCGCATGCGCCCGATCCGCGCCAAAGCGCTGCTTGGCCAACGCCGCCGCCGCGCCGAACCCGGCGCACAGCGCGGGCGACAATGTCCCCGACCGCCCCCCCGGCTCCTGCCCGCCGCCATGCAACAGCGGCTCGAGCGTCACGCCATCGCGCACCCACAGCGCCCCAACGCCCTTCGGCCCATGCACCTTGTGCGCCGACACCGCGACCAGATCGACGCCATCGGGGATCGCCACCCGCCCGAACCCCTGCACCGCGTCGGTCAGCATCAGCGCGCCCGCTGCCCTGGCCAGCTCGGCCAGCGCCTCGACCGGCTGGATCACGCCAATCTCGTTATTGACCAGCATCACCGCGACCAGCCCGGTCCCCGGCCCGATCGCCGCGCGCGCGGCATTCAGGTCGACCAGCCCGTCCGACCCGACCGGCAGCACCGTCACCGCGCGCCCGCGCCGTGTCTCCGCCGCCACCGTATCCAGCACCGCAGCATGCTCGGTCGCGATCGTCACGATCCCGCCACTGCTGCCCTTGATCGCCCAGTTCAGCGCCTCGGTCGCGCCGCTCGTGAAACTCACCGTCCCGCCAGCGGGCATCAGCCCGGCGACCTGCTCCCGCGCCACCTCAACCGCCGCCTTGGCCTTACGCCCGGCCGCATGCGCCGAATGCGGGTTGGCGAACTCATCGCCCAGCCACGGCAGCATCGCGGCGCGCGCCTCGGGCGCCAGCGGCGTCGTCGCCTGATAATCGAGATAGATCATGCCGCGCGGCTCCCGGCATCGGCGGCAATGTCGATCCACTGGTCGATAAAGGCGCGGATTTCCTCCGCCGTGGTGCTCCACCCGGTGCTGACCCGGATCGTCCGCGACGCGACCTCGGGATCGACGCCAAACGCCTGCAATACCCGGCTCTGCTTCAGCGTCCCCGATGCGCACGCGCTCCCCGCCGACACCGCAAAGCCCTTGAGGTCGAACCGGACGAGCTGCGCCGCGGCGCTCAGGCCCGGCATGGCGATCGCGCTGATATTGCTCACCGTTTCGCCATATCCCATCAGCTGCTGCCCGCCATAGGATTTGAGCGTGCGGAACATGTCGACCCGCGCTTCATGCCTGTCCATGTCGGGCAGCCCCACGCGCCGCGCCTGCCACGCCTCGACCGCGGCGGCAAAGCCCAGCACGCCCGGCAGATTCTCGGTCCCCCCGCGATAGCCAAACTCCTGCCCACCCGGCGCATCCAGCAACGCGAGATCGCCGACCAGCAGCGCCCCGACACCGATCGGCCCGCCCAATTTGTGTGCCGAAAGCACGATCAGATCGCCCTCGCGCGGAAAGCGGTTGAGCGCGAACATCTGCGACGCATCGGTCACCATCACCCCGCCGCCCTCGGCGATCATCGGCGCATAATGCTCGATCGGCTGCACCTTGCCCGTCTCGGGATTGACCCACTGGATCGCGATCACTGGCCGGTCGCCCACCGCCAGCGCATCGGCGAGCGCATTATAGTCGACATCCCACTCGCCATTGACCGGCAGCACGCCCGCATCCGGGGCCGCGCGCAGCACCGCGTCATGCTCGACACTCGACCGCCAGCGCCGCCCGCCCTTGGCCAGCCGCATCGCGATGCCCAGCGCCTCGCTCGCCCCGCTGGTAAAGATCACCTGCCCCTGCCACCCCAGCGCTGCCTTGATCCGCGCCCGCGCATCCTCCAGCGCCGCCCGCGCCGCGCGCCCCTCGGCATGGGGCGAGGACGGATTGGCCCAACGCAGCATTCCTTCGATCATCGCCTCGCGCGCTTGCGGCAGCATCGGCGTGGTCGCGGCATGGTCGAGATAGATGCGCTGGGTCAGGGGAATCGTTCCAATTGCTTGTCGGGGCGTGAGGACTATATAGCCTGCACCCGTTTCCGCGCTACCGCGCGCCCATCACAGAGCAGGTCCACTTTGCCCGAAGTCATCATTCCCGGTCCCGAAGGCCGCCTCGAAGGGCGTTTCGCCCCCGCCCCCCGCCCCCGCGCGCCGGTCGCGATGATCCTGCATCCGCATCCCAATGCCGGCGGCACGATGAACAACCGCATCGTGCAGGAGCTCTACAAGACCTTCCAGCGCCGCGGTTTCGCGACGCTGCGCTTCAACTTCCGCGGGGTCGGCAAGAGCCAGGGCACGTTCGACAACGGCATCGGCGAGCTGAGCGACGCGGCGAGCGCGCTCGACTGGGTACAGAGCTTCCACCCCGAGGCATCGACCACCTGGATCGCCGGCGTCAGCTTCGGCGCGTGGATCGGGATGCAGCTGCTGATGCGCCGCCCGGAAATCCGCGGTTTCATCTCGGTCGCGCCGCCCGCGAACATGTACGACTTCACCTTCCTCGCCCCCTGCCCCAGCTCGGGCATCATCATCCAGGGTGATGGCGACGAAGTGGTGACGCCGGGCGCGGTGCAGAAGCTGGTCGACAAGCTGCGCACGCAAAAGCACATCACCATCCACCACGACACCATCCCGCACGCCAACCATTTCTTCGAACATGAAATGGACCCGCTGATGCGCAGCGTGGACAATTATCTCGACATGCGCCTCGACCCCAACTCGCCGATCCGGTGACACTCAAGTCCTCCCCGGAACGGGGAGGGGGACCGCCGCCGCAGGCGGTGGTGGAGGGGGCCCGAGGCAAGCGAATTGCTTCGAGGAGGGCCCCCTCCGTCAGCGCTACGCGCTGCCACCTCCCCGTTCCGGGGAGGATTTTGGCTATGCTTTCCGCCCGCCGCACCGCATGATCGCCGCATGAAGCAATCCACCGCGATCAAGATCGCCGCCGGCGTCGCCGCTGCCACCATTGGCGGCCTGTTCCTCTACTCCCGCGCGACCCGCCCGCCGGTGATCAACCCCAACGTGCCGAAACCGGCCAAACCGGTCGACCTCACCCGCTACACCGGCACCTGGTACGAGCTCGCGCGGCACGAGAATCGCTTTCAGAAGGGCATGGATTCGGTCACCGCCGACTATGGTCTGGAGCCGAACGGCAAGGTCAGCATCGTCAACAGCGGCATTCGCGCCGGCGAAACCGAACGCGACGTCAGCGAAGGCACCGCGATCGTCGCGGACGAGGACACCGGCGCGAAGCTCAAGGTGTCGTTCTTCGGCCCGCTCTACACCGGCGACTATTGGGTGCTCGACCATGGCGACGCGTATGACTGGTCGATCGTCGGCGAGCCGTCGGGCCGCTACCTGTGGCTCCTCGCCCGCGCCCCCCGCCCCGACCCCGCGCTGCTCCAGACGCTCCTCTCCCGGGTCGAGGAACTCGGCTACGACCGCTGGGCGCTGCGCATCACCCAGCATCCCTGATCGGCTAGGGGACGGTCCAGATCAGCACATTCACGACCAGCACCGCTGCGCATACGATCATCAGCACGCCCTTGGTCCGGCTGCCCCCGGCCCGATCGCCCTTGCGGATCATCGTCACGCCGCCCCACACCAGCACGATGGCGGCGATGGTCAGCAGCGAGAGGGTCGTGTTCGCGGCAGTGGAGAGTTCGGGTCGCATGCCGCTTCCTTGCACGCCCTCCCCGCCCCGTCGAGATGCCCCGATTTATTGCGATTGCCTCGCAATAGAGAGCTCGCTAATGGCGCTGATAGATAAAGCTTTGGCCGCATAAGCTCGCAATGGGTTGCGCGCCATCGTCCCGCCATTTAGCGGAGCCCGCAAATGTCTGACCGTAACGCCATCCCGCTCGCCCCGTCCGCCGCGCTGACCGTGGAAACCGTCACCAGCGTGCGTCACTGGAACGAACATCTGTTCAGCTTCACGATCACACGCCCGCAAAGCTTCCGCTTTCGCTCGGGCGAGTTCGTGATGCTCGGCCTGCCGGGCGAAGGCCGCCCGCTGCTGCGCGCCTATTCGATCGCCAGCCCCGCCTGGGCCGAGGAACTCGAATTCCTCTCGATCAAGGTGCCGGATGGCCCGCTGACCTCGAAGCTGCAGCTGATCCAGCCGGGCGACCAGCTGTTCCTCGGTCGCAAGCCGACCGGCACGCTCGTCACCGACGCGCTGCTGCCGGGCAAGCGGCTGTTCTTCCTCTCGACCGGCACCGGCCTCGCCCCGTTCCTCAGCCTCGCACGCGATCCCGACGTGTACGAGATGTTCGACCAGATTCAGCTGGTCCACTCGGTCCGCCGCGTCAGCGACCTCGCCTTCCGCGAGGAGCTGGAGGCGCAGCTCGCCGGCGACCCGCTGGTTCAGGATCAGGCGCTGGTCCAGTTCAGCTACCTGCCCACCGTGACGCGTGAGCCGTTCCCGACCAGCGCTCGCATCGGCACGCTGATCGAAAATGGCGCGCTGTTCACCGGCCCCAACATGGCCGGCGAAAAGCGTCTCGACCCCGAAACCGACCGCATCATGCTGTGCGGCAGCATGGAGATGATCAAGGATCTCTCCGCGATGCTGGACGGCATGGGCTTCGAAGAAGGCTCGAACAGCAAGCCCGGCCACTACGTCATCGAACGCGCCTTCGTCGGCTGACCAATGCCGTCGCCCCGGCGCAGGCCGGGGCCGCCAGAGGCTCATTCCCCGATTGCCGACCCAGCGATGGTAACGCTATCACCTCTCCGAACGACCATTCGGAGAGCAAGGCGATGCCCCATACCCCCCTGTCACGACGCAGCTTCATCGAAGCCACCGGAGCCCTCGCCGCCACGCTGACGACCACCACCGCCAGCGCCGCCTCGCTCCAGTCTACCCCGGCGCAGCTCAAGGGCCTCCCCCTCCCCGGCGGCGTCCGCCTTCCCAGCACCCCGCCGCGCCGCAAGCGCGACGACAGCGTCGGCATCGCGATCATTGGCCTTGGCGACTACGCCCTCAACCAGATCATGCCGCGCATCGAACAGGCGGAGCGCATGCACATCAGCGCGCTCGTCTCCGGCAACCCGGACAAGCTGCGCCAAGTCGGCGACGCATACGGCGTGCCCGCGGACGCGCGCTATTCCTACGCAGACTTCGACAAGATCGCCGCCGATGACCGGACGCAGGCGGTGTACGTCATCCTCCCGACCGCCTTTCACGCCGACTTCACCCTGCGCGCGTTCGCCGCCGGCAAGCACGTCCTGTGCGAAAAGCCGATGGCGCTATCCAGCGCCGAGTGCGAAGCGATGATCGCCGCCAGCCGCCGCGCCAACCGCAAGCTGATGATCGCCTATCGCTGTCATTTCGAACCGTACAATGTCGAGGCAATGCGCCTGATGCGCGACAAGGCGGTCGGCACCATCCGCCTGATCCGCACCGAACAATCCTATCGCGCAGGTCAGACCACCCCGGCCCAAAACTGGCGCTTCAACCGCGCGCTCGCCGGCGGCGGCCCGCTCGAGGATTACGGCCTCTACGGCCTGCAATCGGCGCTCTACCTCAGCGGCGAGATGCCCGAAAGCATCAGCGCCACCAGCTTCCAGCCCAAGGGAGACCCCCGCTTCACCGAAATTTTCGCGCACGTCGCCGCGCAGCTGCGCTTTCCCTCGGGCGCGGTCGCGCAGCTCGCGACCTCCTATGACTCCGCAGGAGCCAATCTCTCCCAGGTGCGCGGCACCGACGGCACGCTGATCCTGGACCCCGCCACCGGCTATGCCGGGCAAAAGATGCGGATCGAAGGTCAGAACGCCCGCGACTTCACCCCCGGCGACCCGAACACCCAGTTCGCCGGCCAGCTCAACCACTTCGCCAACGCCATCCGTGACAACAGCCCGATCCTCACCCCCGGCGAAATGGGCCTGCGCGACATCCGCCTGATCGAGGCGATCTACGCCTCCGCGCGCACCGGCCGCACCGTCGCACTCGCCCCGGATGCCCGGATGCGCGGATAACGCAACAGGGGGAGCCCCGGCGACACCGGAGCTCCCCCATCTGCACGTCCGCGCCGCTTACGCCGCCATCAGCGCCGCACGACCCCTCGACGTATATCCCGCCCGGCGCGACTTCGAGTCACCGATTTCGAACTTGTCCGCCTGCTCCGTCAGCGCCGATACCTCGCCGGTCAGGTTGCGCGCCGCAGCCGCAGTCTGCTCGACCATCGCCGCATTTTGCTGGGTCGAATGATCCATCGCCCCGATCGCGGCCGAAATCTGCGTGATCGCGGTCGACTGCGCCTGATTGTCCGCGGCGATATCGCCCAGCAGCGTATGCACCTCGCTCACATCGCCGGAGATATCGAGCAGCGCGGCATCCACCTTCTGCACCATCTCCACCGCCGCGCCGATGTCGGTCTGCGTCGCGGTCAGCTGGTCGCGCGCGCGCCCGGCCTCTTCCTCGGCCCGCATCGCGAGCGCGGAGACGAGGTCCGCCACCACCGCAAAGCCGCGGCCCGCCTCACCGGCGCGCCCCGCCTCGACCGCAGCGTTCATCGCCAGCACGCGCGTCTGGAACGCGATCTTGTCGAGCCCCTCGATCACGCTGTCGATGCCCTTGGCCGAATCCGACACGCGCGTCATCGCCTGCACTGCTTCATCGGCGACGCTGCGCCCGCTGGTGACAGTGGCGATCGCACCATCCGCGCGCTCGACCGTACGTCCAGCCGCAGCCGCCGTCGCCTTCAGCCGCGTATCCATCTGCGTCACCGCCGCCGATGTTTCCTCAAGGCTCGCCGCATTCGCCTCGGTGCGCCGCGCCAGATCCTCGGACGCCTGCGTGATCTCGCTCGATCCGGTCCGGATCGCCCGCGTGCTCTCCGCAACCGACCCGATCAGCCCGCGCAACGACGCCAGCGCCGCGTTGAAATTGGTCTTCAGCTCGACATAAGCGCCCGGGAACTCGGCATCGATCGATGCCGTCAGGTCCCCGGTGGTCAGCGCCGACAGCCCGTTGCGCAGTGACGTGGTGACCACCTGCTGCTCGGCGGCAAGCCGCGCATCCGCTTCGGCCCGGTTCACTGCGGCCATGCGGAACTGCTCGACCGCGCCGGCAATATCGCCCAGCTCATCGGCGCGCTCGCGGAACGGAACCTTCGCCTCGCCCCCCTGCGCCAGCGTCGTGGTCGCGTCGGTCAGGTCGCGCAACGGCGCCGCAATCGTGCGCGCCAGCAGCCACCCCATCAGCAACGCGACCAGCGCCGTCAGCGCCGCGCCGCCCCACACCGCCACATTGGCAATCGTCGCCATGCTCGCCTGCTCGGCGCGCCGCTCGGCAATCACCTCATCCTGACGCGTGAGCAGCTCGGCAACCACCGCGCGCACCACCGGCAACTGCTTCTGCCCCGAAATCTCCTGCGCCCGCGCCCGCGTCTCGGGGTTGGCGGCCAGCGTGATCAGCTCGGCAAAGCGGCGATCGTTCAGGTCCTTCACCTCCGCCGTCAGCTTGGCAAAGCGCTCGCGCTGGTCGGCCAGCTTGACCCGCTCATCAAATTCCTTCGCCGCCTTGGCGAACACATCCTGATTGGCCTTATACTCGTCGAGCAATTCGGCGCGGCCCAGCATCGCATAGCCGCGCAGCGCATTTTCCTGCTGGATCACGCTCGCGAGCATCTCCGACACCAGTTCCTTGACGCGCAGGCTGTTCACATTCTCCAGCGTGCTGCCGCGCATCGCGCTCAACGACATGGCGACCACCACGCCCGACGCACAGACCATGAAGATCGCGAGTGCAAAGGACAGCACGATCTTGCGCGCCATTTTCAGGTTCGAGAAATAGTTCACCAAAGCCCCTTTGTGTTGAACGGCCGAAAGGACCGGCCACCCGACGGCGCCAGCCGGGGCGCGCACTCACAAGAGGTCGACCCTGCGTCATTATAGGAGGGGCCGACCGCGACTGGTGAAATGACTCAACGATTTTTCGCCCGCGGCCCAAGGTCCGCGACCGCCATCGTACCGCTTATCTCGCCGCGTGCAGGAACATCGTTTCGGCCCCAGCGTTAGGGGGTGATCGTCAGGCGATATGACCGCTGCGACCTTCAATGAGAGCAAAATCCATGAAAACCACTTTACTCATCGCGGCCGCCGCCGGCGCGCTGCTGTTTTCCGATGCCGCTGCAGCGCAGACGCAGCCACAGCAGCGTGGCGACGTCCTGCAGCAATTGTTCGGCGCGATATTCGGCGCGGACGAACAAGCCAGCGAGCGGGAACTCGAGTCCGATTGGAACGCGGGTCGCCGTCCTTTTGAACAGCGCCGCGAGCGGCTTGAAGCCCGCATCGACGCTGCCGTGCGCGATGGATCGCTGAACCGCCGCGAGGCCGATCAGATGCGCCGCGAATATAATGAAATCGTTCGGCTCGAGGCCGACTATTCGGCCAATGGCCGCATGTCGCCGCAGCAGCGCAGCGACCTGCGCACCCGCTATCGCGCCTTGTCGCAGCGGATCGGTGGCCAGGGCGCACAGACCCCCGACCAGGGTGACGGACGTTGGGAGCCGCTGGCGCAGCGCAGCCGCGATTTCGAACAGAAACTTGCCCTGGGTCTGCGCAATCGCACCCTGACCCAGCGCGAAGCGGCACAGCTTCGCGCCGACTGGCGCGCGCTGGCGCAGGTCGAGGCAAGCTATCAGCGCGGCGGCATCGACCAGCGCGAACAGGCTGATCTGTGGGCCCGGTACAATGCCATCGACAACCGGCTGGGCGGCGGCGCTGACGACCGGGCGCGCTGGACCCGTCTGGAAACCCAACTCGCCACGGCCGAACGCAACCGCAGCATCACGCCCGCTGAGGCGGTGCAGGTCCGCGCACAGCTAAGCGACCTGACGCGGCTCGACTCGGCCTACGCGGCTGGCGGCTATACCGCCGATGAGCGGTCGTACCTGACCCGTCGTCACGGCGAACTCGACGCCCTGCTGCGCCAATCCCGCCCGCGCCGCTAACCCAAACGATGCCCCTGCCCCCGGGGCGACCGCCATCAAGGAGCGGTCGGTTTCGGGGGCGGGTGGGACTTTGGGAACTTCACCCATTGAGCGAAAGCCCGGCACGTCAGCCGTTCAGCCCGACCTGCTTCAACGCCAGCGCGCGAATGTCGTCCACCGAAAGTCGCTGACCCCACTGACGCGCGCCTCATCGACCAGCCGCTGCACCTGCGCGACCTTTTCGCTCCGCTTCTGATCACGCCGGATCAGGTCGCGCACATAGTCGCTGGCATTGCTGTACCGCCCGCCATGCGTGCGGCTCTCGACCTATTGCTTCATGGGATCGGGGAGCGAGATGTTCATCGTTGCCATAATTCGTCTCCAGGCCATCTTTTGGCAAAGATTGTCACTCTATCGGCAACGTTGACGCCTGAGTATGCGGATGGTGTAGTCGCGCGGGAGGCAGGCTGCAGCATGATTGTTTCGATTTCGATCAGGTTGCGCACCCGATTCGAGCTCGACGCCCGCGAACCGCTGATGCGGCGGCCATGAGGCTTACGTCGGCACTCCTGCTGCTCGCCACCGCGATCGCGCCCCACGCCGTCGCGGCCGAACGTGAACGGGCAAACCCCGCCGCGGTCGCGGCGCTTGAGAAGGGCGACGAGCGCGCCGCTTATGCTGCAGCCGCGCCGCAGCTCGACGCCTGCCTGAAGGCGCACCCGGACGACGACACCTGCGTCGACCTGGCGGGGTTCGTCGCGTCGCTTGCGGTTGACGTCGACCCAAAGGTGGCGCGTGCACGCTTTGCGACCGCGCTTGCGCTCGCCGACCGTACGGTGCGGCCCGAGGGTGAGGACCATGCCCGCCTCGCCGGCAGCCTTGCGGCGGTATTCGTGAGCGAGGGCCGCGCGCGCGACGCACTGCCGCACGCGCAGCGCTCGGCGCGGCTTTGGGCGGCGGTGCTCGGGGCCACATCGCAACGCGCGATCGACGCGGCGGTGTTCGAGGCGAGCCTTTATGGCCTTGTCGGGCGGGCCAGCGAGGCAGCGGCCCGTCTGCGCCCATTGCTGGCTGCCTCGATTGCCGCGAAAGCAGGCCCGACGGTCGAGCTCGCGTTGCGGCGCGGACTTGCCGACGCATTGGTCGCGATCGGCGACACCCGTGGTGCCGAGGCGGCCTATCGCGATGCCCTGCCGCTGGCGCTGGCGGCAAAGGATGCCGGGGCCGAACAGGCTATTCTTCTCGACCTCGCCAAGCTACTCGCCGCGCGTGGCGAAGCGGCCGCGGCTGCGGTGCTGGCGCGGCGTGTCGCGGCGACCGCACGTCCCGGATCGACGCAGGCGGCGCGCGCCGCCGACTTGATTGCATCGGCGCCCGTCGCGCCTGAAGAAGCGGCGCTGCGCGGGCTGGTCGATCTGATACGCCGGGAGCAGGGCGCGGATTCGCCGGCACTGCCGCTCGCCGAGGCACGCCTCGCGATCTGGCTGGAGGAACATGGTCGCCGCGCCGAGACGGTCGACATGATGAAACGCATCAACGCCGCGCTCGCCGATCCTGCGACGCTGCCGCGTGTACGCAACGGCATTTTCTGGTCATTTGCCGGCTATCACTTGCGGCGCGGCGCGCACGCCAATGCGTTTGCTGCATTCGCCGCCGCGCACCGCGCCGCGCTGCTCGCGTTCCACGAAACTGACCCGATGCTGATCGAGCAGGAAGTTGGCTATGGCGGGGCGGCAATGATCGCCCGCGACAATGCGCGCGCACGGCGGCTGCTGAAGTCGGCCCAGGCGCGAACGCTGCGTCGATTGGCCACGACACCCGACTTCGATGACGCCGCGCAGGCCGAACTGCGCGCACGCGCGCCACTGTTCCGCTGGCTGGTGCGCACCGACTGGCATCTCGCGGCGGCGGGAAAATGAACGACCAGGCATCGACAGGAAGAAGGGCGCAACGCTGCCCCCTTCCAATGTTGGAAATTCCCTGATCTAAACTGATCGGTGAACCCCAACCCGCCGCAATCCCCTCCCAAAACCCCCACGCCTGACACCCGTCGCACAGGTGTCGCGCCACCGTCGCGCGCCTGTCGCCCGCGCGTCGCCCACCTGTCGCGTCATAGTCGCGTCGCAGGTGTCAGCCAGTCGCAAACCCGTCCTGACAGCCCGAAAACCCCCATTTTTCGTCAGCTTCGTACGGACACCCCCGCGACACCGTCAGTCGGCCCCGCTCAGCACCCGGGCATAGGCCGCGGGATCGGCGTTGCCGCCGCTCAGCACCACCAGCAGGTCGGGCCGCGCCTCGACCTTGCCGGCCAGCAGTGCGGCGAGTGCGACCGAACCGCCCGGTTCGATCACCAGCCGCAACTTCCGCGCCGCCCAGCGCTGCGCTGCCCGAACCTCGGCCTCGCTCACCCGCACCCCCGTTGCCCCGCGCCGCGACAGCACGTCGAAGGTCAGCGGGGAGACGCGCAGCGTCTGGAGCGAGTCGCATGCCGTCGGCGGCGGATTGTCGCCGACCGGCTCGATCCACCCCGCCTCCAGGCTGCGGCACATATCGTCCCAGCCCTCGGGCTCGACCACGGTGACCTGCGCATCGGGCAGCGCCAATGCGACCCCGGCGGCAAGCCCACCGCCGCCGCACGGCACCGCGACATAGGCCGGATCGGGCAGCTTCATCTCGGCCGCCTGGGTCAGCACCTCGATCCCCAGACTCCCCTGCCCCTCGATCACCCATGGGTCGTCAAATGGCGGCACCAGCGTAGCGCCACGGGCATGGGCGAGGTGCGCGGCGATCTTGTCGCGATTCTCGGTCATCCGGTCATAGCTGACCACCTCGGCACCCAGCGCCAGCGTTGCCTCGCGCTTCAGAGCCGGGGCGTCGCTCGGCATCACGATCACCGCCGGCACCCCGAGTCGCTTTGCGGCCCAGGCAACGCCCTGGGCATGGTTGCCCGACGAGAACCCGACCACGCCCTTGGCGCGGACATCCGGGTCTAGCGCGGTCAGCCGATGCCATGCGCCGCGAATCTTGAATGCGCCGATCGGCTGGAGCGATTCGGCCTTGAACATCACCGGCACGCCGCGAATTTCGGCCACAAACAAGGGGGTTGGCGGCAGGATCGCCGCCACCTTGGCCGCCGCGTCCCGCACCCCGGCCCTGGTCGGCTGTCGCAATATCGTCACATCTCACCCCGCAAAATTACGATGGTCCCGAAACCACTTTACAGGGGGGACCCCCCACCCTAAATGACCCCTCCGCTGCCCCATGGGACTTCCACCGCAAGGCAGTGTTTTTATCGTCTGCCGCAAGGCAATTGGAGGTCCCTTGAGTTGCACAAGCATCATAGCGCGCTGGGGCTAGCGAAAGCCCTTCGTCCCGTCGAGCCGGTAACGCTCGTTCGTCCGCACGCTGCAAAGCGCGCCGCCCGCTTCTTTGTTGAGAAGTTTCCGGGGACGGTGCTCTACGCGGTCAAGGCGAACCCCTCTCCTGAATTGCTCCAGATCCTCTGGGACAGCGGTGTGACGCATTATGACGTCGCGTCGATCGGCGAAGTGCGCATGGCGCGCCGCGCCCTGCCCCTCGCGACCCTGTGCTTCATGCACCCGGTCAAGGCCGAGGAAGCGATTGAGGAAGCCTATTTCGTCCACGGCGTCCGCACGTTCAGCCTCGATACGATGGATGAACTGGAAAAGATCGTTCGTGCCACCCGTGGTGCGGCCGACCTGAATCTGTGCGTCCGCATCCGCGTGTCGTCCGATCATTCGAAGCTGAGCCTCGCGGCAAAGTTCGGTGCGGAGCCCGAGGATGTTGCCGACCTGCTCGTCGCGACCCGTCAGGCCGCCGACGCGCTGGGCATCTGCTTCCATGTCGGTAGCCAGGCGATGACCCCGGCGGCCTATGCCGAGGCGATGGAGCGCGTCCGCGCGGCGATCGTCGCCTCGTCGGTCACGGTCGACATCGTCGATGTCGGCGGCGGCTTCCCGTCCAGCTATCCGGGCATGGAACCGCCCCCGCTCGAAACCTATTTCGGCGTGATCCACAATGCGTTCGAGAATCTTCCGATCTCGTACAGCGCCGAATTGTGGTGCGAGCCGGGCCGGGCCCTGTGCGCGGAGTACAGCTCGCTGATCGTCCGCGTCGAAAAGCGCCGCGGGGACGAGCTGTACATCAACGACGGTGCCTATGGCGCGCTGTTCGATGCCGCGCATGTCGGCTGGCGCTTCCCGGTCCGCGTCCTGCGCGACGACGCCGATGAAGCGACGGAGATGACCGAATACAGCTTCTACGGCCCGACCTGTGACGATCTCGATCACATGGCCGGCCCGTTCGAGCTGCCCGCGGACATCATCGCCGGCGATTATATCGAGGTGGGGATGCTCGGCGCCTATGGCTCGGCCATGCGCACCGCGTTCAACGGCTTCGGCTCGGACCTCGTCCACACCGTCACCGACGAACCGATGGCGACGCTCTATTCGGGCATCGCGATCGAGCGCCCGACCAACGTCGTCAGCCTCGATCAGTTCAAGCGCCGCGCCCGGCGCTGAACGGCAAGAAAAAAGGCCACTGTCCGATCGGACAGTGGCCTTTTTGCTGATCCGCTTGAGTTACTTGCGGGCTTTGCGAGCGGCGTAGCGCGCATCCCGCGCCGCCTTCATCTCCGCCGCACTCGGAGGCGTCAGACGGACTTCCTTCAGCGCTGCAGCCGCGTCGAGCGCAGCCTGCTCCTCCGCCTTGCGCTCCGCCTCAGCCTGCTTCAGCGCAGCCTTCTCAGCCTTGGCAGCAGCAGCAGCCTCAGCCTTTGCGGCGCGCTCTTCTGCCAGCGCCTTGTCCCGCGCTTCAGCAGCCTTACGGCGCTCTTCCAGCACCGCAGGATCAACTGCGGGCTTCGACCGCAGCAGTTCGAGTGCCTTCTGCTTTGCCCGGGCCGCCGCGGCAGTACGATCCTGAAATGACGGTTCCCTGTATGACGACATGCATGTTTTCCAATGAGTTCAGCCCGTGCTGCGTCAACGCCCGACTGGCGGTCACGCATCCCGGGCGATAAAAATAAATCGGCTCGCCGCAAACTGGCAAGCGCGACCCGCGCTTCGCCATGAGCAATCACTCAGGCCGCAGGTCGCGCCCGAGCGTTACTCCAATCAGGCGCGCCCGTCGAGGATCGCTGCAATCGCCGCAGTCACCTCGCCAATGTCGGCCATGCCATCGACCCGCTGAACCAGTCCGCGCGCCTCATAGATCGGCAGGATCGGCGCAGTCTTGGCGCGATACTCGGCCATGCGCGTGCGGACCGTTTCTTCATTATCGTCGGGACGACGCTTGAACTCGGTTCCGCCGCACACGTCGCAGACACCCTCAACCTTGGGCTGGTTGAAGCTGTCGTGATAGTTGGCGCCGCAGCTGGCGCAGCTGAAGCGCCCAGTGATGCGCGCCACCAGCGCGTCCTCGTCAACGACCAGCTCGATCACATGATCGAGGCTGCGACCGCGCTCGGCGAGCAGGCTGTCGAGCGATTCCGCCTGTGCGGCCGTCCGAGGATAGCCGTCGAAAATCGCGCCCTTGTCGCCGAGCGCATCCAGGCTCTCGCCAATGATGCCGCTGACGATCGCGTCGGAGACGAGCTCACCTGCCTCCATCACCGCCTTGGCCTGCAGCCCGACCGGGCTCCCCGCCTTGACTGCCGCACGCAGCATGTCGCCGGTCGACAGCTGGACCATGCCGCGCTCGCTCTCGAGCCGCGACGCCTGGGTCCCCTTGCCTGCGCCCGGAGGCCCCAACAGGATGATATTCAACTGGCTTCCCCTTCCATGCCCCTGCTTAACGCAGGCGGCCGCCTTTCAGCTTCGCCTTCTTGATCAGGTCGCCATACTGGTGCGCCAGCAGGTGCGACTGGATCTGCGTGACCGTGTCCATCGTCACGTTGACGACGATGAGCAGACTGGTCCCGCCGAGATAGAAGGGGATTGCGAGCGCCGAGACAAGATATTCCGGCAACAGACAGATGACGGTCAGGTACGCCGCGCCGATCACGGTGATGCGCGTCAGCACATAATCGAAATAGGCCTCGGTGTTCTTGCCCGGGCGGATGCCGGGGATGAAGCCGCCATATTTCTTCAGATTCTCGGCCGTCTCCTCCGGGTTGAACACAACCGCGGTGTAGAAGAACGAGAAGAAGATGATGCCCGCGCCGTAGAGCAGCATGTACACCAGGCTGCCATGCTGCAGATACTGGTTGAGCGTGATGATGAGATCGCCGCCCCAGCTCTCGCCGCTCTGCGCCTGACCCGCAAACTGGCTGACGGTCAGCGGCATCAGCAGCAGCGAGCTGGCGAAGATCGGCGGGATCACGCCCGCAGTGTTGATCTTGAGCGGCAGATGGCTGCGCTCGCTCTGCACGCCGCGCTGCGTCTGGCGCTTGGGATACTGGATCAGGATGCGGCGCTGCGCACGCTCCATGAAGCAGATGAACAGGACCAGGCCCGCCACCGCAGCAAGAATCGCGACCAGCGTCACCGGGTTCATCGAACCCGAACGGCCACCCTCGAACAGCTGCACCAGCGTCGTGGGCAAATGCGCGACAATGCCGGCCATGATGATCAGGCTGATCCCGTTGCCGACGCCGCGGCTGGTGATCTGCTCACCCAGCCACATCAGGAACATCGTACCGCCGATCAGCGAGATGACCGCAGCGATGCGGAACAACATGCCCGGCTCGACCACGGGGGCAAGACCCTGCGTCGCGCCCAACGTCTCAAGGCCGACAGCGATGAAATAGCCCTGGATCGCGGTCAGCGCGACAGTGCCGTAGCGGGTATACTGGTTGAGCCGCTTGCGCCCGCTCTCCCCGTCCTTCTTGATCGCCGCAAGCGTCGGCGAAAGCGAGGTCGCCAGCTGCACGACGATCGATGCGGTAATGTACGGCATCACGCCCAGCGCGATCACCGACATGCGCTCCAGCGCGCCGCCCGAGAAGGTGTTGAAGAAGTCGAGCACACCGCCCTGCGTGCGGTCGGCCAGCAGCCCCAGCTGCGTCGGATCGACGCCGGGCAGCGGCACGAAGCTGAGCATCCGGAAGATGATCAACGCGCCGAGCGTGAACCACAGGCGCTTCTTGAGTTCGGTGGCCTGTCCGAACTTGGACAGGTTGAGGCCGGATGCCATTGAATCGGCTGCGGATGCCATTGAACGATTATCCCGGAAACCAAAGCGGCGGAGAAGCGTTCGCCGCTCCCCCGCCGCCCATATAGGTTACTGTCGGAGCAGGGCAATGCGCTTACATCGCCCCGTCCACAGCTAAGTCAGGCCTTTCCGGCCTTCTTGGCGGCGATGACCTTCTGCACCGAGCGATGCTTTGCAGCATGCTTGTCGGCCGCAGGAACGATCGTCGGGATGGTGACGGTGCCGCCAGCCTTCTCGACTGCCTCGATCGCGCCCTTCGACGCGCCAGCGACGGTGAAGCTCAGCTTCGCCGAAAACTCACCCTTGCCGAGCAGACGGACGCCATGCTTGCCACCGCGCGCGAGGCCGACAGCCTGCAGCGCCGCATGATCGATCTCGGTCGCGGTCAGCGTGCCGGCATCGACCAGCTTCTGGATCATGCCCAGATTGACCTCGGCATAGTCCTTGCCGCGCGGGTTGTTAAAGCCGCGCTTCGGGATGCGCATGTGGAGCGGCATCTGACCGCCCTCGAAGCCGTTGATCGCGACGCCCGAACGTGCCTTGGCACCCTTCTGGCCGCGCCCTGCGGTCTTGCCCTTGCCCGAACCGATGCCGCGTCCGACGCGCATCCGGCCCTTGCGGGCGCCTTCATTGTCAGTGAGATCGTTCAGCTTCATGTCGTGCACTCGCTTTCGCTTTTGTCGCGCTGTGATGGGAAGCGCGTGCCCTTAGAGGCTGGACGCGCCAATGTCACCTGAAAAATGCGGGACCGGTGCGGCCTCCCGCGCCGAAGCTGGCCGCAGCCATCGCGCCGTGAGCCACTGACGCACCGGCGTGTCGAACAGCCGATCGAATGCATAGCCGAGCACCGTCACGCCGATCACGAACGCCAACGCGACTCCGGCCGATGGCGCAAGATCCCGCGCCCCGATTAGCTGAAGCCCGGCCAGTGTCACGAGCAGCAACGGCATATGCAACGCGTAGACGGGATAGGACGCCTTGCCCAGGAACAGCGCGACCATACCGGTCCGCGGTCCGGGTTCGAACCGCATCGCCGCCCAGGCGAGCGCTGGGAACAGCAGCAGCACAACCGCCGCGTCAAAACCGAACTGGCCCACCGGCGCCCAGAACACCACCACCAGCGCGCCCGCCGCCACCCACACCGCAGCTGTCGAGCGTATGGGCAGGCGCGACTCGAGGCGGGCGAGCGCCACCCCGGCAAAGAAGCCGAAGCCCGCCCGGCACGCGGCCAGCGCTGCATGCTCGATCGCAAAACCCTGATCGAAGCTGCCTTCAACCGGGATGAGCAGCACGACCCCCGCTGCCAGCGCCAGCAGAACCGCGAGGAGCCGCAGCCCGTGCAGCCACCGCCAGAACGCCGCAAAAGCGATGTTGACGAGCAATTCGAACGCCAGTGACCAGAACGGGCCGTTGAGCGGATAATAGCTGCGCCCATCCACCCAGGGCTGGGGGACCAGAAACAGTGTCAGCCCGGCACTCACCGCAATCGCGCCGACACTCTCGAACGGGATCACCCCGCCTCCCCTTCCCGTCGCCAGGATCGCGACGCTCAGCAGCGCAGCGATCAGCGTCGCCGCAGCGATCGTCGGCATCAGCCGGATCAGCCGCATCGCGGTGAAGCGGCGCAGGTCCAGCGTCCCGTCGGCAAAGCGCGCGTCATAGCTTGCCGCCATAACGATGCCGCTCAGGATGAAGAAGAAGTCGACGGCGAGATAGCCGTGCGCCGGTAGCAGCGGACCGAACAGCGTCGCGGCATGCACCCCGATCACGCTGATCGCGGCGAGCCCGCGCAACCCCTCGATCGCCACGAACCGTCGTTTCACTGCAACCGAATGCCCGCGCATGCCGCCCCCCAAGTCGGCATACCCGTACAGCGGATGCACTCGCGCGCAAGGACGTTTCGGCGCCGTCACCACGTCGCTACGCGCCGGACGCAAAACGGGGACGGTCGCCATGACGACCGCCCCCGCTTGTCTGTCTCAGCCGTCAGCCGGGCGTTCAGCCCTCGACGATCTCGACCATATGAGGCAGCTTGCGGATCATACCGCGGACCTCGGGGCTATCCTCGAGCTCGCTAACCTTGTGCATCTTGTTCAGGCCCAGGCCGATCAGCGTCGCGCGCTGATCCTTGGTCCGGCGGATCGGAGATCCGATCTGCTTTACCTTGATCTTCGCCATATCGCTTACTCCACGATCGCCGCGGCATCAGCCTCGGCGGTCTGCGAACCGCCGCGACCGAGCAGATCGGCAATCTTCTTGCCGCGACGCTGGGCCACTGCCTTCGGCGAATACTGGTCACCCAGTGCCTCGAAGGTCGCGCGGATCATGTTGTAGGGGTTCGAAGTGCCGACCGACTTGGTCACCACATCGGCAACGCCCAGGCTCTCGAACACGGCGCGCATCGGGCCACCGGCGATGATGCCGGTACCGGCGGGCGCCGAACGGAGGGTCACCTTGCCGGCGCCGAAATGGCCCTTGCCGTCATGGTGCAGCGTCCGGCCCTCGCGCAGCGGCACGCGGACCATCTTCTTCTTGGCAGCTGCGGTCGCCTTCGAAATGGCTTCCGGCACTTCGCGCGCCTTGCCATGGCCGAAGCCGACACGGCCCTTGCCGTCGCCCACGACGACCAGCGCCGCAAAGCCGAAGCGCTTACCGCCCTTAACCGTCTTGCTGACGCGGTTGATGTGGACGAGCTTTTCGATCAGCTCTTCACCGCCGTCGTCGGCACCGGGGCCACCACGACCGCGATTGTCGCGACCACGATTGCCGTCGCGACCACGGCCACCGCCGCCGCCACGATTGTCGCCACCACGGCCACCACGGCCACGACGGGGAGCATCGGCTGCAACGGCGTCGGGTGCTGCGCCCTCGACGGGCGTCTGGTTCTGTTCGTCAGCCATCTTAGAACTCCAATCCGCCTTCACGCGCGGCATCCGCCAGCGCCTTGACGCGTCCGTGGAACAGGAACCCGCCACGGTCGAACACGACCTGCGTCACGCCAGCCTGCTTGGCGACTTCCGCGATGCGTGCGCCAACAGCCTTGGCCGCATCGACGTTGCCGCCATTCGTGCCACGGACATCCTTGTCCAGCGTCGAGGCGGCGGCCAGGGTCTTGCCCTGGGCGTCGTCGATCACCTGCACATAGATGTGCTTGCCCGAACGATGCACCGACAGCCGCGGACGGCCGCCCGAACGCGCGCGCAGCGCAGTGCGGTTGCGGCGACGCCGCTTCTCGAAGAGAGAGAGACCCTTGCTCATTACTTCTTCTTCCCTTCCTTGCGGAAGATGAACTCGCCCTCGTACTTGATGCCCTTGCCCTTGTAGGGCTCAGGCTTACGCCAGCGACGAATTTCCGCGGCAAACTGGCCGACGGCCTGCTTGTCGTTGCCCGAGATTTCGACGGTCGTCTGGTCGGGGGTCTTCACCTCCACACCTTCCGGCACGTCGAGATCGACGTCATGCGAATAGCCAAGCTGCAGCTTCAGCTTGCGGCCCTGCGCGTTGGCGCGATAGCCGACGCCGGTGATGAGCAGCTTCTTCGAGAAGCCCTCGGTCACACCGGTCACCAGGTTCTGGACCAGCGTGCGCTGCATGCCCCAGAACGCCTTGGCGCGCTTGGTGTCGTTCGCAGGCTTCACCGTGATGGTGCCCTCGCCCATCTCGTACGAGATGTCGTCCGACGCAGGCATGGTCAGGGTGCCCTTGGGGCCCTTGACGCTCACGATGCCACCTTCGACGCTGGCGGTAACGCCGGCGGGAACGGGGATCGGCTTTTTACCGGTGCGGCTCATCAGAACACCTCCGCAAGCACTTCGCCGCCGACATTCTGGTCGCGCGCCTCGGCGTCCGACAGAACGCCACGAGGCGTCGAAACGATGGTGATGCCCAGGCCGTTGCGAACCTTCGGCAGCTCCTTGGAGCCCGAATAGACGCGGCGACCCGGCTTCGAGACGCGCGCGATCGACTTGATCGCGGGCTGGCCCTCGAAATACTTCAGCTCGATGCGGATGCCGGCCGCGGGGCCCATCTGCTCTTCACTGTAGCCACGGATATAACCCTCGCGCTGAAGCACGTCGAGGACACGCGCACGCAGCTTGCTTGCCGGCGTAAGAACAGAGTCCTTACGGGCGCGCTGGCCGTTGCGGATGCGGGTGAGCATATCACCCAGAGGATCGGTCAATGCCATCTTCGTGATCCTTACCAGCTCGACTTCGTGACACCCGGGATCAGGCCCTTGTTGGCCAGATCGCGCAGCATGACACGTGCGAGACGGAACTTGCGGTAGTAACCGCGCGGACGACCGGTCAGCTCGCACCGGTTGCGGATGCGGGTCGGGTTCCCGTTGCGGGGAATCTCGGCCATCTTCAAGCGCGCGATCAGACGCTCGGTCTCATCGAGCGACTTGTCGTTCGCAATCGCCTTAAGCTTCGCGTAGCGGCCGGCGTACTTCTTCACCAGCTGCTTGCGACGCTCGTTCTTGAGCACGGAACTCAGTTTCGCCATGACTTAAGTTCTCTTTCCCTTACGCGGCCTGCTTCGCTTCACCGTCCGCCTCGATGGGGAACGGGAAACCGAAGAGACGGAGAAGCTCGCGAGCTTCCTCGTCGGTCTTGGCGGTGGTGGTCACGATCACGTCCATGCCGCGCACCTTGTCGATGCGGTCATAGTTGATCTCGGGGAACACGATCTGTTCCTTGATGCCGCAGGCGTAGTTGCCACGGCCGTCGAACGACTTGTCGTTCAGGCCGCGGAAATCGCGCACGCGCGGCAGCGCGATGGTGATGAAGCGGTCGAGGAACTCGTACATACGCTCACGACGCAGCGTCACCTTGCAACCGATCGCCATGCCTTCACGCAGCTTGAACTGCGCGATCGACTTCTTGGCCTTGGTCACGACAGGCTTCTGGCCAGCAATCAGCTCCATTTCGGACGCTGCCTGCTCGACCTTCTTCTTGTCCTGGGTCGCTTCGCCGACGCCCATGTTGAGCACGATCTTCGAGATCTTCGGCACTTCCATCGCATTCTTGTAGCCGAACTTCTCGGTCATCGCCTTGGCGATTTCCGCGTCGTACTTCGACTTCATGCGGGGGGTGTAGGTATCAGCCATCAGATGACATCCCCGGTCTTGACCGCAACGCGGACCTTCTTGCCGTCACGCTCCTCGAAGCGGACGCGGGTCGCCTTGCCGTCCTTCGTCACATGCGCGACATTCGACACGTGCAGCGGAGCCTCGGCGCGCTTCAGGCCACCCTGCGGGTCGCCCTGGCTCGGCTTGGTGTGACGCACGGCGATGTTCACGCCCGACACCACGACCTTGTCGGCCTTTGGCATCGACTTGACGACTTCACCGGTCTTGCCCTTGTCCTTGCCGGACAGGACGATGACCTGGTCGCCCTTCTTGATCTTGGCAGCAGCCATCACAGCACCTCAGGGGCGAGCGAAATGATCTTCATGAAGCCCTTCGAGCGAAGCTCGCGGACCACCGGGCCAAAAATACGAGTGCCGATCGGCTCCTCGTTCTTGTTGACCAGGACGGCAGCATTGCCGTCGAAGCGGATCACCGAGCCATCGGCGCGGCGGACGTCCTTGGCGGTGCGGACGATGACGGCACGGTGCACGTCACCCTTCTTCACCTTGCCGCGGGGCTGTGCTTCCTTGATGCTGACGACGATGACGTCGCCGACGCCGGCGAAGCGACGCTTCGACCCGCCCAGCACCTTGATGCACTGCACCCGCTTCGCGCCGCTGTTATCTGCGACGTCGAGATTGGACTGCATCTGGATCATTGATCCGGTTCCTTCTCTCTTGGCCTACCGGAACATGTTCCGGGGGTTCCAGTTGAACTCTTGAGACCCTTGCGGGGTCTTAAGCGATGTCGGCCCGCTCGGGGGTCGCGTGGGTGTTAACCCGCTCGATCACCTTCCAGGTCTTCAGCTTGCTGATCGGCGCGGTCTCTTCGATCCGCACGGTCTCGCCCGCCTTATACTCGTTCGCCTCGTCATGGGCGTGATACTTCTTCGAGCGCCGGATGATCTTGCCGTAGAGCGGGTGCTTGACCTTGCGCTCCACGTTCACGACCACCGTCTTGTCGCCCTTGTCGGACACGATCTGCCCGGTCAGCACGCGCTTCGGCATGTTCGTTGTCCTCTTACTTCGCAGCCGAGCGCGAGCGCTCGTTCTGCAGCGTCTTGATGCGGGCGATGTCCTTGCGGACTTCCTTCACGCGGCTCGGCTTTTCGAGCTGGCTGGTCGCCGCCTGAAAACGCAGGTTGAATGCCTCGCGCTTCAGGTTGCCCAGCTCGTCGCCCAGCTGATCGTCGCTCTTGGCGCGCAGATCGGTTGCCTTGGTCATCTCTTAACCCTCCAGGTGCGACGTGTCGCCGAGGCGGGCCACGACCTTGGTCTTGATCGGCAGCTTCATCGCCGCACGCTCGAACGCTTCTGCAGCGAGCGGGCCGGGAACGCCGTCCAGCTCGAACAGGATGCGGCCAGGCGCAACGCGCGCTGCCCAATACTCAGGGGCACCCTTGCCCGAGCCCATGCGGACTTCGGCAGGCTTGCTCGACACCGGCAGATCCGGGAAAATGCGGATCCACAAACGGCCCTGACGCTTGATGTGGCGCGTGATCGCGCGGCGAGCCGCCTCGATCTGGCGTGCGGTGATCCGCTCCGGCTCCATCGCCTTCAGGCCGTACGACCCGAAGTTCAGCGTCGCGCCGCCCTTGGTCTCACCCTTGATCCGGCCCTTGAAGGCCTTGCGGAACTTGGTGCGCTTCGGTTGCAACATTGTCTCTAACCCTTAGCGACGGTCATCGCGCGCAGGGCGAACGCCCGACGTCTGCGATTCCATGTTCAGGCGATCGGTCGCCATCGGATCATGGCCCAGGATCTCGCCCTTGAAGATCCAGACCTTGACGCCGCACACGCCATAGGCGGTGTGCGCTTCGGCGGTGGCGTGATCGACGTTCGCGCGCAGCGTGTGCAGCGGAACGCGGCCTTCACGATACCATTCCGAACGCGCGATTTCCGCGCCGCCCAGACGGCCACCACAGTTGATCCGGATGCCTTCCGCGCCGAGACGCATCGCCGACTGAACGGCGCGCTTCATGGCACGACGGAACGCGATGCGGCGCTCCAGCTGATCGGCGATGCCCTGCGCAACGAGCTTGGCATCGACTTCCGGCTTGCGGATCTCGACGATGTTCAGCGACACGTCCGAGCTGGTCATCGACGCGAGCTTCTTGCGAAGCTTCTCGATGTCCGTGCCCTTCTTGCCGATGATCACGCCGGGACGTGCAGCAAAGATGCTGACGCGGCACAGCTTGGCCGGACGCTCGATCACCACCTTGGAGATCGCCGCCTGCGGCAGCGTCTTCATGATGAACTGACGCATCTTGAGGTCTTCAAGCAGCAGGCGGCCATAGTCGGCGCCTTCTGCGAACCAGCGGCTGTCCCAGGTGCGGTTGATCTGCAGGCGCAGACCGATCGGGTTGCTCTTGTGACCCATTATGCTTCTTCCTGCACTTCGCGCACCACGATGCGCAGACGGCTGAACGGCTTCAGGATGCGCGTCGACTTGCCGCGACCACGGGTGTGGAACCGCTTCATGGTGATGGACTTGCCGACCGACGCCTCGGCGACGACGAGTGCGTCGACGTCGAGGTTGTGGTTGTTCTCGGCATTGGCGATGGCCGAAGCCAGCACCTTGCGCGCGTCAACCGCCATCGCCTTCGTGCTGAAGGAGAGGATGTTGAGTGCGTCACCGGCACGCTTGCCGCGGATCAGGCCAGCAACCAGGTTCAGCTTCTGCGCCGAACCACGGATCTGCGTGCCAACCGACAGCGCCTCATTGTCGCCAACGCGACGGGGAGCCTTGGGCTTCGACATGTTAGCGCTTACCCTTCTTGTCGGCCGCGTGGCCCGGGAAGAACCGGGTCGGGGCGAACTCGCCGAGCTTCATGCCGACCATGTCTTCGTTGACCGACACCGGCACGAACTTGCGGCCGTTGTAGACGCTGAAGGTCAGGCCGACGAACTGCGGCAGGATGGTCGAACGACGCGACCAGGTCTTGATCGGACCGCTACGGCCCGAGCTCTCCTGAGCGACTTCCGCCTTCTTCAGGAGGTGGAGGTCCACGAACGGACCCTTCCAAACGGAGCGAGCCATAGGTTAGCCCTTCTTCTTCGCGTGGCGGCTGCGGATAATGAACTTATCCGTCGCCTTGTTGTGACGGGTGCGCGCACCCTTGGTCGGCTTGCCCCACGGGGTGACCGGATGACGGCCGCCCGAGGTCCGGCCTTCACCACCGCCGTGCGGATGGTCGACCGGGTTCTTGGCGACACCGCGGGTCAGCGGGCGGATGCCCTTCCAGCGGTTGCGGCCAGCCTTGGCGAGGTTAGTGTTGCCATTGTCGGGGTTCGACACGGCGCCAACGGTGCCCATGCAGTCCGCACGGATGTAGCGCTGCTCGCCCGAGTTCAGGCGAACGATCACCATGCCGCGATCACGACCGACGACCTGCACATAGGTGCCTGCCGAACGTGCGATCTGGCCACCCTTGCCCGGCTTCATCTCCACATTGTGGACGATGGTGCCGACCGGCATCTGGCCCAGCTCCATGGCGTTGCCCGGCTTCACGTCGGTCTTCTTGCCGGCGATCACCTTGTCACCAACGCCGAGGCGCTGGGGAGCGATGATGTACGCGACATTGGCCTTGCCTTCCGGCGTGTCACCATAGTTGATCAGCGCGATGAAGGCGGTGCGGTTGGGATCATACTCGATCCGCTCCACGGTGCCTTCGACGTCCCACAACCGGCGCTTGAAGTCGATGATGCGGTAACGCTGCTTGTGGCCACCCGCGATGCCGCGCGACGTCACGTGGCCCTTGTTGTTACGGCCACCGGTCTTGCGCTTGCCTTCGGTCAGCGCCTTGACGGGACCGCCCTTGTGCAGACCCGAACGGTCCACCAGGATCAGGCCACGCCGCGCCGGCGAGGTCGGGTTATAATTCTTCAGAGCCATGTCAGTTGACCCCCTGCGTGACGTCGATCGAATCGCCGTCCTTCAGCGTGACGATCGCCTTCTTGATGTCGCTGCGCGTGTAGGGCTTGCCCTTCCAGCGCTTCGTCTTGCCCTTCTGGACGATCGTGTTCACCGCGGTGACACCAACGCCGAAGATCGCCTCGACCGCAGCCTTAATCTGCGGCTTGGTCGCTTCACCGGCGACCTTGAAGACCACCGCATTGTGCTCGGAGACCAGGGTCGACTTCTCGGTGATGTGCGGCGCGACAATCACGTCATAATGACGGATGTCGATCTGCTCCTGCTTCTTAGCCATTGAAGCGCGCCTCCAGCTTTTCGACGGCAGCGCGGGTCAGGACCAGCGTGTCGTGCTTCAGGATGTCATAGACGTTGGCGCCGACTGCCGGGAGGACGTTGACGCCCACCAGGTTGCGTGCTGCGAGGAAACCGTCACCGGCTTCACCGTCGATCACCAGCGTCTTCTTGCCGACGTTGAGGCCAGCGAGCTGGTCCTTGAGCGCCGCCGTCTTGCTCGCCTCGAACCCGTCGAGGACGATCAGCGAACCCGCCTTGGCGTGGCTCGACAGCGCCATCTTCAGGCCCAGCGCGCGAATCTTCTTGTTCAGCGAGCTGTTAAAGTCACGGAGACGCGCACCGTGAGCCTTACCACCGCCGATGAAGATCGGGGCTGCGCGATCGCCGTGACGAGCGGTACCGCCGCCCTTCTGACGACCGAACTTCTTGCCGGTGCGCGACACCTCCGAACGCTCACGCGTCGGACGTGCGGTGCCGCGGCGATTCCACAGCTGCCAGGTGACGACGCGGTGCAGGATGTCGGCGCGCGGCTCGAGACCGAAGACTTCGTCCTTCAGCTCGATATCGCCCGATGCCTTGGCGTCGAGGGTTTGAACCTTGACCTTCACGTTCAGCCCTCCTGGCCGTCGGTCGCCGCAGGTGCCTCAGCCGTATCGGCCGGGGTGTCCGCTGCAGCGGTGTCGTTGGTGTTGGCAGCACTCTTGATGCCGGCGGGGAACGGCGCGTCGGCGTGACGCGCGACCTTGACCGCATCCTTGACATAGAGCCAGCCGCCCTTCGAGCCAGGGACCGAGCCCTTGACGAAGATCAGGCCGCGCTCGACGTCGGTGCCGACGATTTCGAGATTCTGCTGCGTGCGAAACTTGTCGCCCATGTGGCCGGCCATCTTCTTGTTCTTGAAGACCTTGCCCGGATCCTGGCGCTGACCGGTCGAACCGAGTGCACGGTGGCTGATCGAGACGCCGTGCGTCGCGCGCATACCACCGAAGCCCCAGCGCTTCATGCCGCCCTGGAAGCCCTTACCCTGGGTCTTGCCCTGGATATCGACATACTGGCCTGCGACATAATGGTCGGCCGAAATCTCGGCGCCCACGTCAAGCAGACCGTCTTCGTCAACGCGGAATTCCGCGAGGACCGCCTTGGGCTCCACTTCGGCCTTGCCGAACTGGCCACGCTGCGGCTTGGCGACATTCTTTGCCTTGGCGCTGCCTGCGCCAAGCTGGACGGCGGTGTAGCCGTCACGATCTTTTTCGCGAACCGAGACAACCTGCAGCCCTTCGAGGCTCAGGACGGTAACCGGCACGTGGCGGCCATCGTCCTTGAACAGGCGGGTCATCCCCAGCTTCTTCGCGATCACGCCAGTGCGCATGATCTGTTGCTCCTCAATACAGAGGCACCCCGCGGACCATTCCGAAGGGTGCGTGCTTCAGCCCAAATATGCAGTACGAGCCCCCGTCCGGGCTGAATTCCCACCCGAGGGCGGAAAAGACGGGGGACGCAGGCCCGGGCCATTTTCCTTGCGGAGCCTGACCCGGCGGTATCCCTATGTCGTTTGAGCTTTCGCTCCGGGTCGGATCATCGGATCGGGATCGATCCGGCCAGCCCTGCGCGACTCCAATGGAATCGCGAATCTCGTTGGGAGAGCGCGGCCTTTAGGCCAGCTTGATCTCCACGTCAACGCCAGCGGCGAGGTCGAGCTTCATCAGCGCGTCAACGGTCTGGGCGGTGGGCTGAACGATGTCGAGCAGGCGCTTGTAGGTGCGCGTCTCGAACTGCTCACGCGACTTCTTGTCGATGTGCGGGCCACGGTTGACCGTGAACTTGTCGATGTGGGTCGGGAGCGGGATCGGGCCACGGATCATCGCGCCAGTGCGGCGCGCGGTGTCGGCGATGTCGCTTGCGGCCTGATCGAGCACGCGGTGGTCGAACGCCTTCAGGCGGATGCGGATATTGTTGTCCATGTCCCTACCAATGCGAAAGAGCGGGGCGCGTGAAACACGCCTCTTGCTGGTTCATACGCTAAAACGAAGGCGGGCCACTACAGCGGAAGCGGGCGAATGGCAAGAGGGCAAGGCGCAGAAATTTCGCCTAACCCTTCCCTCCACCGTCACCCCGGTCTTCAGCCGGATCACGCTGCCCATCTTCGGCAAAGCGGGCACCCATCTCTGTAAAATGCTCCTCATCCGAAAACCCGCCACCCTCATCGTACAAGAAGAGAGTCACGGGACCGCGCTGTCCCATCGCCCACGCCACCGCATCACTCACGGAAACCGCCTCCAGGGCGTCATAGAGGACATAGGTCGCCGAATCCTGGTCAGGGGCCTGGTCTGCGTCCTTGCAGCTATTGTCGTGCTCCACCGCCTCTACGATCGCATTGATCGTCTTCCAGCGGTATTTGCGAGTGCGGTTGTCGACGATGTTCCAAATCATCTGCCAACGATATCGCTTCCGGCGCAGCCCACAAACAAAAAGCCCGGCCTCCCCTGGGGGAAGCCGGGCTCTTCATTCTCAGCCCTTGCGGGCGTCGATTACTTGTCGATCGAAGCGACGACGCCTGCACCGACGGTGCGGCCGCCTTCGCGGATCGTGAAGCGCTGGCCGATGTCCATTGCGATCGGCGCGATCAGCTTCACGCCCAGCGCGACTTCGTCGCCCGGCATGACCATCTCGGTGCCCTCAGGCAGCTCGATCGTGCCAGTGACGTCGGTGGTGCGGAAGTAGAACTGCGGACGATAGTTCGCGAAGAACGGCGTGTGACGGCCACCCTCGTCCTTCGACAGGACGTACACCGACGACTGGAAGTCGGTGTGCGGGGTGATCGAACCCGGCTTGGCCAGAACCTGGCCGCGCTCGACTTCGTCACGTGCAACGCCGCGGATCAGCGCGCCGATGTTGTCGCCTGCCTGGCCCTGGTCGAGCAGCTTGCGGAACATTTCGACGCCGGTCACGGTGGTCTTGCGGACGGTCGGCTGAATGCCAACGATCTCGACTTCCTCGCCAACCTTCACAACGCCGGTCTCGACGCGGCCGGTGACCACGGTGCCGCGACCCGAGATCGAGAACACGTCTTCAATCGGCATCATGAACGGCTTGTCCAGCGGACGCTCCGGCTGCGGGATCGATTCGTCGACAGCGGCCATGAGCGCGAGGATCGCGTCCTTGCCCAGCGTGTCGTTCGAACCCGACAGGGCGCAGGTCGCCGAACCGCGGATGATCGGAATATTGTCGCCGTCGAACTCGCGACGCGACAGCTCTTCGCGGATTTCCATTTCGACCAGCTCGAGGATTTCCTCGTCGTCGACCAGGTCAACCTTGTTCAGGAAGACGACCATGGTCGGAACGCCGACCTGCTTGGCGAGCAGGATGTGCTCCTTGGTCTGCGGCATCGGGCCGTCGGTGGCCGACACGACCAGGATCGCGCCGTCCATCTGCGCCGCGCCGGTGATCATGTTCTTCACATAGTCGGCGTGGCCGGGGCAATCGACGTGCGCATAGTGACGCGACTCGGTCTCATACTCGACGTGCGCGGTCGAGATGGTGATGCCGCGCTCGCGCTCTTCGGGAGCCTTGTCGATGTTGGCGAAGTCAACCGCTGCGTTGCCCGCGACGTTCTCTGCCAGGATCTTCGTGATCGCCGCCGTCAGCGAGGTCTTGCCGTGATCGACGTGACCGATGGTGCCGATGTTGAGATGCGGCTTGTTCCGCTCAAACTTTGCCTTCGCCATTAGTTTCCTACCTTCTGGATTCTGATTCGCGGCCTTCACGGCGCCACGCGAACGCGGCCCCATAACGGCTGTTTCTAGATAACGCCAGCCTTAGTCGGTTTGGGCTGCGGTGCCGGAGCGGGCCGGCACCGCGGATGCGCCAACGGCGCATCCCCCAAACAAATTACGCCAGCTTCGCCTTCACTTCCTCGGCCACGTTCGGCGGCACTTCGTCATAATGCGAGAACTGCATGCTGTACTGCGCGCGTCCCTGCGTGAACGAGCGGAGCTGGTTCACATAACCGAACATGTTGGCCAGCGGGACCATCGCATCGACGGTCTGCGCGTTACCACGGCTGTCGGTGCCCTGGATCTGACCACGACGGCTGTTGATGTCGCCGATGACGTCACCAAGATAGTCCTCGGGGGTCACGACCTCAACCTTCATCACCGGCTCGAGCAGCGTGATGCCCGACTTCTGCGCCGCTTCGCGCATCGCGGCGCGGGCACAGATTTCGAACGCCAGCGCCGACGAGTCGACGTCATGGTATGCGCCGTCATACAGCAGCACTTCGAAGTCGATGATCGGGAAGCCGACCAGCGAACCGGTCAGTGCCGTCTCGCGGAAGCCCTTTTCGATCGCCGGGATATATTCCTTCGGAATGTTACCGCCCTTGATCTCGTCCTTGAAGACGAAGCCCGAACCGCGCTCACCCGGGGTCAGCTTGACCTTGACGCGACCGAACTGGCCGGTGCCGCCCGACTGCTTCTTGTGGGTGTAGTCGATGTCGACCGGCTTCTTGAGGTATTCGCGATACGCCACCTGCGGCGCGCCGACATTTGCCTCGACCTTGAACTCGCGCTTCATGCGATCGACCAGGATCTCGAGATGGAGCTCGCCCATGCCCTTGATGATGGTCTGGCCCGACTCATGGTCGGTCGAAACGCGGAACGAGGGATCCTCGGCAGCCAGACGGTTGAGCGCGAGGCCCATCTTTTCCTGGTCGGCCTTGGTCTTCGGCTCCACCGACAGCTCGATCACCGGCTCGGGGAATTCCATCCGCTCGAGAATGATCGGGTGCGCGGTGTCGCACAGCGTGTCGCCGGTCGTGGTCTCCTTGAGGCCCGCGATTGCGACGATGTCGCCTGCACGCGCCTCATCGATGTCCTCACGCGAGTTCGCGTGCATGAGGAGCATACGGCCGATCTTTTCCTTCTTGTCCTTCACCGAGTTCAGATAGCTGCCCTTGGTCAGCGTACCCGAATAGATGCGGGCGAAGGTGAGCGAGCCGACGAACGGATCGTTCATGATCTTGAACGCGAGCAGCGACAGCGGCGCATCGTCGGCCGGCGGACGCGAATCCGGGGTCTCGCCGTCGAGCTTCACGCCCTGAACGTCCGGAATGTCGAGCGGCGAAGGCAGATAGTCGACCACTGCGTCGAGCAGCGGCTGAACGCCCTTGTTCTTGAACGCCGAACCGCAAACGATCGGCACGAACGACATCGCCAGCGTACCCTTGCGGATCAGCTTCTTGAGGTCGGCGACCGACGGCTCATTGCCTTCCAGATACGCTTCCATCAGCGCATCGTCCTGCTCGACGGCCATTTCGATCAGCTCGCTGCGATACTTGGCGGCCTTTTCGGCCATGTCCGCAGGGATGTCCTGATATTCGAACTTCGCGCCCAGCGACTCTTCGAGCCAGATGATCGCGCGGTTGTTGACCAGGTCGACCAGGCCCTTGAACCCGCCCTCGATACCGATCGGAAGATACAGCACCGCCGGACGCGCGCCGAGACGCTCGATGATCGAATCCACGCAGAAATAGAAGTCGGCGCCGGTGCGATCGAGCTTGTTGACGAAGCACATGCGCGGCACGCCGTACTTGTCGGCCTGACGCCACACGGTTTCCGACTGCGGCTCAACGCCGGCAACGCCGTCGAAGCACGCAACCGCGCCGTCGAGCACGCGCAGCGAACGCTCGACTTCAATCGTGAAGTCGACGTGGCCCGGGGTGTCGATGATGTTGATCAGATGCTCGGGGCCATTGCCGTCCTCGGCCTTCCACTTGCAGGTGGTGGCCGCCGACGTGATCGTGATCCCGCGCTCCTGCTCCTGCTCCATCCAGTCCATCGTCGCCGTGCCTTCATGCACTTCGCCGATCTTGTAGGACTTGCCGGTGTAATAGAGGATACGCTCAGTCGTCGTCGTCTTACCGGCGTCGATGTGCGCCATGATGCCGATATTGCGATAGCGATCGAGCGGATGGCTGCGGGCCATGATCGTGGTTCCTTAAGGATATGGGGAGCCGCCAGAAGCGACTCCCCGGGATATAGGTAAGAATGTTACCGGAAAAAGACCGGCAACGCCGTCATTACCAGCGGTAGTGGCTGAACGCGCGGTTCGCTTCCGCCATGCGGTGCGTGTCTTCGCGCTTCTTCACCGCGTTGCCGCGATTGTTCGAAGCGTCCAGCAGCTCACCCGACAGGCGTGCCGACATCGTGTTCTCGCTGCGGTTGCGCGCAGACGTGATCAGCCAGCGGATCGCCAGTGCCTGGGCGCGCTCGGGGCGCACCTCGACCGGGACCTGATAGGTCGCACCGCCGACGCGGCGGCTGCGGACTTCGATGCCCGGCTTGATGTTGTTGAGCGCTTCATGAAAGACGCCGATCGGGTCCTTCTTCGCACGCTGCTCGACAACCTGAAGCGCCGAATAGACGATACCTTCAGCGACGGCCTTCTTGCCGTCCAGCATCACGCTATTCATGAACTTCGACAGAACCTGATCTCCGTACACGGGATCGGGCAGGATTTCCCGCTTTTCGGGACGACGACGACGAGCCATCTTGAATTTCCTTCTAAAACTTCAGCCGGTTCCGGAACCTGTCCGGGGCTTACTTTGGCTTACTTCGGACGCTTCGCGCCGTACTTCGAACGGCTCTGCTTGCGATCCTTGACACCCTGGGTATCGAGAACGCCGCGCAGGACGTGATAGCGCACGCCGGGAAGATCGCGAACGCGACCGCCGCGGATCAGGACCACCGAGTGCTCCTGAAGATTGTGGCCTTCACCCGGAATGTACGAAATCACTTCGCGCTGGTTGGTCAGGCGAACCTTGGCCACCTTGCGCAATGCCGAGTTCGGCTTTTTCGGGGTCGTCGTGTACACGCGGGTGCAGACACCGCGCTTCTGCGGGTTCTGTTCCATCGCAGGGACCTTGCTCTTGGCCTTCTGCGGTTCGCGGCCCTTGCGGACCAGCTGGTTAATCGTCGGCATGAAGCCCTTCACCTTCCAATGGTTACTTTGCTGGAGCCATGATTCCGGAAAATACGAAAGGACCCTGGCGGCCCTAAAGCGGCCTCCGGGCCCTGGCGTCTCCAACAACGTTCAGCTCATTAAAGCTCGCGGGACGGAATCCCTGCGAGCGCGCGGCCTATATACGCGCACCCCCGACCGGTCAACGGGGTGTTTGGGCGCGAGTATCCGGTCGCGCGGGGATGCGCCACATATAAACGGTAGCGCCCCCGGCGCGGCGCTTCGCCTCCGGCTTCCAGTCGCCCATATCAAACGCATGGCTGACCACGCGGGTCCCGGGTTTGAGTTGCGCGAACAGCTGCGGGCGCAGGCGCAGATTGACCTCCGGCAGAAGGTACATGGTGACGACATCGGCCGAGCTCAAATCGGTCTCGAACAGGTCCGCCGCTTCGAATCGCACCTTGTCTGCCACACCAGCCTTGCGCGCCGCCGCACTTGCCTTGCGGATCAGCACCGGATCGAGGTCCACCCCCAGCCCCGTCGCCCCGCGTTCCTTCGCGGCGGCGATCAGGATGCGCCCATCGCCGGTCCCCAGGTCGATCACCGTGTCGCCGGGCTTCACCTCCCCCATCTCGAGCATCAGCGCGACCACCTCGCGCCGCGTGCTCTTGTAGGGGACATCCAGCGCCGGCCCGCCAAAGATCGTCGAGGCCGAACAGCTCACCATCGTCGGCAACATGCACCGCGCACCCAGCGCAATCAGGCCAAGCACGATCACCGCCAGGATCAGGGCGGCGATACGGAAGCGAGCGGCGGAGGACAATGCAGACAGCATCCGGTCCGACCCTGCCTTCTTGCGGGCGCCGTGTCCACCATCGGTGGCCGCCGAGATAATCGCTAGGCTTAACGCGATCTTAAACGCACCGTCTTAGGTTCTGCGCCAATGTCGTTCGTGAATGTCCGCCCGGGATCGTCCCCACCCGCGCCTGCGCAATGGATCGTCGCGATCGTCGTGCTCGTGGCGGCGGCTCAGGCGTGGGCCCTATGGCCGTTCTTCACACCGGACATCGGCATCGACTATGTGCCCTGGTTCAACTACGCTGTGACCCATGGTGGATGGCGTGCATTCGCCACCCCATTTGGCAGTTACTCCCCGCCCTACCTCTATTTGCTTGCCCTTGCCGCTCCGCTCAAGGGCGTGCTCTCTGACGCGCACGTCATCAAGGTTGTGGCATTTGTCGGAATGGCGTGGCTTGTCGGCTCGATCTGGCAGCTGCTGCGCGCCCTGAAGACACCGCACGCGTGGCGATATGCATTGTGCGTCCCGGCCCTTCCCAGCGTGATGTTGAACGCGGGCCTTCTTGGTCAGGTCGATGCACTTTATGTGGCGCCTTGCATCATGGCGGTGGCGGCGGCCCTCGAGCGCCGGCACATCACGATGTTTGCCTGGTGCGGCGTTGCCGTGGCGTTCAAGGCGCAGGCGGTCCTCATCGCCCCCTTTTTCCTCGCTATTGCAATCCAGCGTCGCATCCCGCTGGCGCAATGGCTTGCCGCCCCTGCAGCGTTGCTGGGGATGATGGTCCCGGCCTTGCTGGCCGGCTGGCCTCCCGCCGATCTTGCCACGATCTATTTCCGCCAGGCCGGCACGTTCAGCAACGACATCGCGCGCAATGCACCAAATATTTGGTCGCTCGCCGGTATGATAGCTCCCGATTTCGCGCCGCGCCTGTTCGGCCTCGCGCTCGCGACCGCGCTGGGTGCGACCGCATGGTTCGTCGCGAGGATGCAGGTGGTACGGTTCGACAAGGCCGGGCTGGTCGGCATGGCGGCGCTGGCCGCTTTGCTTACCGCAGGGCTGCTGCCACGCATGCACGAGCGGTACTTCATGCTCGCCGACATGTTGATCATCGCCTTCGCCATCGCCCGCGGCACACGCCCCGCATTCGCGCTCGCCGCACTGGTTCAGATCGGGTCGTTTGCGGCGATTACAGGGTATCTGGGCCTCGGCCCGCCGGTCGTCGCGTTGGGCGCGCTGTGCATGATTGCGGCAACGTTGATCGTGGCCAGGCCGCTCGCGATCCCGAATGCAAATGATAATCCCCCAACGGGACGAAATCCGCGACCAGCCATACTGCGGCCCTGATTCCGCTATGATATCGGACAGCGACTCAGTTTCCGGGGAAGTGCGGAGTGAAGATGTTCAGCAATAATCGTTCGCGTGATGACCGTTCCGGCACGTCGCCTGCACCGCTCACGCAGAGCGGCGGCGCGTCGAAGCGCGGCATGTTCTCGGTCATCGGGCCGGACATCGTCATCACTGGCAGCATCCGTGCGACGAGCGAGCTGCATATCGAGGGTCGCGTCGAGGGCGATGTCGATTGCAGCACGCTTGTCCAGGGCGCCGACAGCCAGATTTTCGGCAGCGTCACGGTCGAAAGTGCGCGCGTTGCCGGCGCGATCGAGGGCACCGTCCGCGCCAAGCTGCTTACCGTCGAGCGCACCGCGCGCATCACTGGCGATGTCGAATATGAGACTATCACGATCGAAAATGGAGGCCATGTCGATGGTCGCCTGAAGCATATGAGCGCGATCACCGCCGCGCCACTGCGTGCCGAACCGGTTCAATCCGTCTCGGACCAGCCGATCACGATCGCATCGATCATCGGATCCGACTAGGCCCGATCCTCAGCGTCAAGCGAACAAACGGGCGCGGTTCACACGAACCGCGCCCGTTTCGTAAGGCGCCTCAGTCGGCGACGCGCGCGCCGCCCTTGATCACATCGGTGACCTTGGTCAGCACGGTCACGTCCTTCAACGGATCGCCCTCGACCGCGATCAGGTCGCCATAGCGCCCGACCTCGATCGCGCCGACATCGCTGGTGCGCCCCAGCGCCTCGGCGGCGTTCACCGTCGCCGCGCGGATCGCCTGAATCGGCATCATCCCGTATTCGACCATATATTTGAACTGCCCGGCCGCCGTGCCGTGCGGCATCACGCCCGCGTCGCTGCCAAACACCATCTTCACGCCAGCGGCATGCGCCTTGCGGAAGTTATCGCGCTGGATCTGCCCGATCTCGCGGTCCTTGCGCAGATTGTCCTCGAGCACGCCGTTCTTCTTGCCCTCCGACTGGGTATATTCGGTGTTGTAGATATCCATCGAAAACCAAACCGGCTGCTTGCGCGCGACCGCCAGCCTGATCCCTTCGTCATCGACCAGGCTGGCATGTTCGATCGTGTCGATCCCCGCGCGGATCGCCGCCTTGATCCCCGCAGCACCATGCGCGTGCGCCGCGACCTTCAGGCCCCATTGATGCGCCTCATCCGCGATGGCGCGCATCTCGTCCTCCGACAGCTGCTGCTGGCCGGGTTCGGTATTGCGCGAGAACACCCCGCCGGTGGCGCAGATCTTGATGACCTCGGCACCGTATTTGCGCTGCTCACGCACGATCCGGCGCAACTCGTGCGCCCCGTCGCCGACCGCCACGCCCTTCGACTTGAACGAGGGCGGCAGATAGGTGCTGTCGCAATGCCCGCCCGTCGCGCCCAGCGAATGCGCGCCCGGCACGATCCGCGGCCCGGCGATCAGCCCCTCTGCAATCGCCTGCTTGTACCCGACATCGGCATAATTTTCGGACCCGACATTGCGGATCGTCGTAAAGCCCGCGCGCAGCATCGCCCGCGCATTCGCCGTCCCCTGAATCGCCCAGAAGCTGTCGGTGAACTGCAAGCCGGTATAGCCGCCGTAAACGGGATTGCTATCGAGATGGACATGCATGTCGATCAGCCCGGGCAGGATCGTCTTCCCGCTCAGGTTGATATGCCGGACATCGCTGCTCCAGCGCACAATGCGCGCGTCGGCAATGTTGGTGATGCGGCCATCGGTGATGAAGATCGCGGGATGCTCGACCACCTTGCCGCTGACCACGTCGATCATCCGGTCGGCGGTGACCACCACCGTCTCGGCGCCCGCGGGGGTGGCGGCGGCGAGCGCCAGCGCCGCACCGATCATGCTGAACTTCATACCAATATCCCCTGTCGTGTCCGCAGCACGCTCGCCGCGAACACGATCAAGGTCAATCAGATATGGATCACCCGCCCATAGGCCGCCAGCACGCTCTCGTGCATCGACTCGCTGATCGTCGGGTGCGGGAACACCGTTTCCATCAGCTCCGCCTCGGTCGTCTCCAGCGTCTTGCCGATGGTATAGCCCTGGATCATCTCGGTCACTTCCGCCCCGATCATGTGCGCGCCGAGCAGTTCGCCGGTCTTGGCATCGAACACCGTCTTCACGAACCCGTCGGGCTCGCCCAGCGCGATCGCCTTGCCGTTGCCGATGAAGGGGAAATTGCCGACCTTGACCTCGTAACCCGCTTCCTTCGCCTTGCCTTCGGTCAGGCCGACGCTGGCGATCTGCGGGTGGCAATAGGTACAGCCGGGGATGTTGCGCGGGTCCATCGCGTGCGGATGCTTGCCCGCAATCGCCTCGGCCGCGATCACGCCCTCATGGCTCGCCTTGTGCGCCAGCCACGGCGGCGCGGTGATGTCGCCGATCGCGTAGAGGCCATCGATGTTGGTCTTGCACGCCGGATCGGTCTTGAGGAAACCGCGATCGTCGACCTCGACGCCGAGTTCCTTGAGGCCGATGTCCGCCGTGTTCGGCACGATGCCGATCGCGACGATGACATGGCTGTATTCGCCCGCAACCGCCTTGCCGTCCTTGCCGGTGATCTTCGCCTTCACGCCGTTCTTGTCGGCGCTGATCGACTCGATCTTGGCGCTGGTCATGATATTCATGCCTTGCTTCTTGAGCGCCTTCTCGAGATGCGCGGAGATGTCCTTGTCCTCGACCGGCACGATGCGGTCGAGCATTTCGACCACCGTCACATCGCTGCCCATGTCGTTGTAGAAGCTGGCAAACTCGATCCCGATCGCGCCCGATCCGATGACCAGCAGCTTGCCCGGCATCTCCTTCGGCGTCATCGCATGGCGATAGGTCCACACGCGCTCACCATCGGCGGGCAGGTTCGGCAGGTCACGGGCGCGCGCGCCGGTGGCGAGGATGATGTTCTTCGCGGCCAGCTCGGTCACCTTGCCGTCCGCGCCGGTCACCGACAGCTTGCCCCCAGGCTTACCGGCGCCGGTCAGCTTGCCGGTGCCCATGTGCACCGCGATCTTGTTCTTCTTCATCAGGTGCGTGATGCCCTGATTGAGCTGCTTGGCCACACCGCGCGAGCGCTTGACCACCGCATCCAGGTCCGCGCTGATCTTCTCCGCAGCCAGACCATAATCCTTGGCATGCTGCATGAAGTGGAAGATCTCGGCCGAGCGCAGCAGCGCCTTGGTCGGGATGCACCCCCAGTTGAGGCAGATGCCGCCGAGCACCTCGCGCTCGACGATCGCGGTCTTGAGACCGAGCTGGCTCGCGCGGATCGCGGCGACATAGCCGCCGGGTCCGGAGCCGAGCACGATCAGGTCATAGGATTCAGCCATGTTTTTGCCCCTGGGGAAGGAAGGGTTGGAAGAGTGAGATGGGGTCGGTCGGACTATCCGTCCACCGGCCGTGGTTTGCGGTCCTCGCCGACCGCAACAAAGGTGAAGTTCGCCTGGGTCACCAGCTCGCGCTCCTCGCCATGGCGACAGCGGCGCCAGGCTTCGACCTCGATCAGCATCGAGCTGCGCCCGATTTTGACGATCTGGGCATAGACCGACACCTCGTCACCGACCGCAACCGGCGCGTGGAACTGCATCGAATCCATCGCGACGGTGACGGCGCGGCCCTTGGCGCGGCGCGCGGCGACGAGACCGGCGGCCAAATCCATCTGTCCCACCAGCCAGCCGCCGAAGATATCGCCATAGGCATTGGCGTCGGCGGGCATGGTGCTGACGCGAATCGCGGGTTCGATCGCGGGGGGCTCCCGGTCAGGCATCGTTGCCGCCTTTCACGCCCTGCGGGTTGCGCTGCAGCCACATTGCACGGCGCATCGGCCCCACGCCCATCACGATGATGCACAGGATCGCAATGCCCGTAACCAGCCACACATCCGCCCGCGCGAGCGGATAGGCCCAGCTCGCCAGCGCCCCGATCAGCAACGCGACCGCGATTCCTGCGGCGATATGAAGCGCTTCGATCAAGACACGCATGGCGGGGCGCTCAGGCCAGCAGGCCCATGGGCGATTCGATCAGCGCCTTGAGGACCTTCATCAGCTCGGCGCCATCGGCCCCGTCCACTGCGCGGTGATCGAAGCTGCCGGTCGCCGACATCACCGTCGCCACGCCCAGCGCATCATCGACGATGTACGGACGCTTCTCGCCCGCGCCGACCGCCAGGATCATCGCCTGGGGCGGGTTGATGACGGCGTCGAACTGCTTGATCCCGAACATGCCCATGTTCGAAATGCTGGCGGTGCCGCCCTGATATTCGTGCGGCTGGAGCTTGCCTTCCTTGGCGCGCTGGCCAAGCTCCTTCATCTGGGTCGAGATCGACGCGAGGCCGATATTCGCCGCGTCGCGGATGATCGGGGTGATCAGGCCAGTCGGCGTCGACACCGCGACCGAAATGTCGGCGCGGCTGTACTTGACCAGCTTGTCGCCGGCATAGGTCACGTTGCACTTGGGCACCTGCACCAGCGCGACCGCGAGCGCCTTGATCAGCATGTCGTTGACCGACAGCTTCACGCCGCGCCCTTCGAGGCTCTTGTTGAGCTGGCCGCGCAGCTTGAGCAGCGCGTCGAGCTGGATGTCGACGGTCAGATAGATGTGCGGGATCGTCTGCTTCGCCTCGGTCAGGCGGCGCGCGATCGTCTTGCGGATGTTGCTGAGCTTCTCGACCTCGTGCGGGATGCTCTCGTCATACCATACCGATGCCGGAGCCGCGGCCGGAGCCGATGCAGCAGCGGCGGCAGGCGCTTCGGCAGCCTTGGGCGCAAGGGCAGCACCGGCCTTCGCGTCGGCGACATCGGCCTTGACGATGCGGCCGTTCGGGCCGGAACCAGCGACGCCCGACAGGTCAACGCCCTTTTCGGCGGCGATGCGGCGCGCCAACGGGCTCGCCTTGACGCGATCGCCGTCAGCCTTTGGCGCAGCCGCCGGAGTGGGCGCAGGCGCAGCGGCAGGCGCCGGAGCAGCCTCGGCTTTGGGCGCTTCTGCCTTGGGAGCCTCAGCCTTTGGCGCGGAAACCGACGCGGCATCCTCGCCCTCGGCCGCCAGCACCGCAATGACGGTGCCGACCTTCACCCCGTCCGTGCCCTCGGCAATGACGATCTTGGCGATCACGCCCTCATCGACCGCCTCGAACTCCATCGTCGCCTTGTCGGTCTCGATCTCGGCCATCAGGTCGCCGGCTTTGACCGTATCGCCTTCTTTCACCAGCCATTTGGCGAGCGTGCCCTCCTCCATCGTCGGGGACAAAGCGGGCATCTTGATTTCGATCGACATGGGTGGGGAGGATCCTGTCGTGATATGGGGTGGGTTCTCGCGCCCTCCTTGCGCGATGAACGGCTTGGGTCAACCCCGCCCCTTGCGCTCGAGACCGCGACGCGTCACCACCTGTCACCTACGGAGGGGGGAACTGGTTTCATGCGTACCTATCTGGTCGTGGTCGACGAAAGCCCCGAGGCGCAGATCGCGCTCCGCTTCGCCGCGCGCCGCGCGGTCAAGACCGGCGGCGGGGTCGAGATTCTCGCGCTGATTCCCAAGCCCGACTTCGTCCAGTGGGGCGGCGTGATGGCGACGATCGAGGAAGAGGGGCGGCAACGCGCCGAAGCGCTGGTCGCGGGCGCGGCGGGCACGCTGATCCAGGAATCGGGGCTCAAACCCAGCATCACCGTAGTCGAAGGCGACGGCCCCACGGTCATCCGCGAGATGATCGAGGCGAATCCACAGATCGCCGCGCTCGTGCTCGGCGCTGCCGTCGGCGGCAAGCCTGGCCCGATCGTCACCCACTTTACCAGCGGCGACATGGCGATCCTGCCCGTGCCGCTGATGATCATCCCGGGGAGCCTCGACCGCGAGGCGATCGACCGGCTAAGCTGAGGATCTATGCGCACCATCTTCCTGTCCACGCTGCTGATCGCAGCCCCCGCCGCCGCCCAGCAAAAGTCCGTCGAAGCGCCGAGCCCCGAGCGGCTCAAGGCCGATGTCGAAAAGCTGGTCAGCTTCGGCACGCGCCACACCCTCTCCTCCCCCGAAGACCCCGTGCGCGGCATCGGCGCGGCGCGCAAATGGGGCGCGGAGGAGCTCGACCGGATCGGCGCGGCGTGCGGCAATTGCATCACCGTCGCGCGGATCGGCCGCACCTTCACCGGCCCGCGCGCGCCGAACGGGGTCGAAGTCGTCAACGTCCTCGGCTTCCAGCAAGGCGAAGATCCCAAGCGCGTCGTCATCGTCCAGGGCCATATCGATTCGCGCGTCAGCGACGTGATGGACTTCACCAGCGACGCCCCCGGCGCGAATGACGACGCATCGGGCACCGCCCTGGTGATCGAGGCGGCACGCGTCCTGTCGAAGCACAAGCTCAAGGCAACGATCGTCTATGCGCTGCTGTCGGGTGAGGAGCAGGGCTTGTGGGGCGGCACGTTGCTCGCCGAAACCGCGAAGGAGCGCGGCTGGGAAGTCATCGCCGTCCTCAACAACGACATTGTCGGCAACACCGTCGGCCAGAACGGCGTGCGCGTCGCCGATCGCGTGCGTGTCTTCTCCGAAGGCATTCGCGCGTCGGAAGACCTGCCCGGCCAGATCGGCCGACGCGGCGATGGCGGCGAGGATGACGGCCCCAGCCGCGCGCTCGCCAAGGCGATCGACAAGGTCGCGGATGGAATGCGCGAGTCGGACAAGGACGCGCTCGATGTGTTCGTCGTCCGCCGCCCCGACCGCTTCGGACGCGGCGGCGATCACGAGCCGTTCCTGCGCCTCGGCTATCCCGCGATCCGTTTCTCGGTCGCTGCCGAGAATTACGACCAGCAGCATCAGGACCTGCGCACCGAGCAGGGCCGCGTCTATGGCGACACGGTCGACAAGATGGACTTCCCCTATCTGGCGAAGGTCACCGCGCTTAACATCGCCACGATCCGCCGCCTCGCCAATGCGCCATCAGCCCCCTCAGGCGTGGTGCTCGACGGCGCGGTGAGCGCGGATACCAAGGTGCGCTGGAACGCCGTCCCCGGTGCGCGCGGCTACAAGGTCTATTGGCGCCGCAACGACACGCCGAACTGGACCGACGTGCGCGGCGTCGCCGGGCGGACCGAGACGGTGCTGAAGGATGTGGTAGTCGATGACCACTTCATCGGTGTGTCGGCAGTCGCGGCGGATGGCAGCGAGAGCATCGTGACGTTCGGGACAAGGCCGCCACGGAACTGACCCCAAATCGTCGCCCCGGCGCAGGCCGGGGCCGCCCAGGGGTGAGGGAATCCCGCTAAACTTGGCGGCCCCGGCCTGCGCCGGGGCGACGCAACTTACCGGCAGCAATCCTTGGTCGAACGCCGCACCGTCTTGCTCGGATAGCGCCGCACGGTCTTCACCGGCGCGCGATAGGTGCGGACTTGCTCGACCTCCTCGATCACCTCTTCGGTAACAGTGGTCGTCGTGGTCGCGCCCGACTGGATCACGATCGTCGTCACTGTCGGCCCGGCCATGTAATAGCCGCCACCATAATAACCGCGGGCGTAGCCGCCGCCCTGCGCACCGCATGGGTTAGCGCAGGACGGCGGGGCATACCCCCCCGGGTACCGCTGTGCGGGGATCGATCGCCGCGCGGGGCGCTCGTCCTCGTAATCCTCATCCTCATAGTCCGGAGCCGCGTAGCCCGCGCCATAACCGCCGCCGCCACCGCCGCCAGCCGCCGAGGCATAGCCGCCACCGGCATAGGCCGTGGCCGAACCACCGCCGCCGCCGCTCCAGTCGAGCCCGCTCACCGAATCCCAAACCCGCCCATTGCGGTCGGCCAGCACGGCATCGTCATAGTAACGCAGCCAGCCATAGCCATGTGCCGGGCGGCTCAGCCCCCAGTTCGACCAGTCATCGATCCAGAAGCCACCACCAACCCAATAGCTCGGCAGCGTCCAGCCGCGCACGGGGCGGCGATAGGCGCTCCACCCACCCGGCGCGCGCGTCCCGGCGTGCCAGCGTCCACCGACCATCGGGCCCCAGCGGCCGCCATGCGGGGTGGCGCGCGGCGGATCGATCCGCGTCGCAGGGACCGAGCGCGCCGGATAGCGCGCCGGCTCGCGATCGCGCTGAGCCCATTGCCCATCGCGCCATACGCGCTGCGCATCTGCTGGGGTTGCAACCGCAAGTGCGGCAATCGACAAAGTGGCGAGGGTCAGGGCACGCATCGGCTGGACTCACTGTTCTGGTGACGTGCGACCACTCAAGCGGGCAAGAAGGACCGCACCTCTTAACAGGTTCTTAACATTACCCGCGCCGACTTCCTACCACGGCGGATGGTTAAGAGAGTCCCGATCCGGGTCAGCTGACAAGTCGGGGAGCGAGTAACGCCATCAGCGCCTCACACCCCGCCGCATCCTCGGCATCAAACCGGCCAGTGACCGGGCTGTCGAGGTCGAGCACGCCGATCAATTCGCCGTCATGCACGATCGGCACGACCAGCTCGGCATTGCTCGCCGCGTCGCAGGCGATGTGCCCCGGAAACGCATGGACGTCCTCGACCAGCTGCGTCTCGCGCGTCGCCGCCGCCGCGCCGCACACGCCCCGGCCGAACGGAATGCGGATACACGCCGCCTTGCCCTGAAACGGCCCGAGCACCAGTTCCCCGCCGACATTCCGGTAGAATCCCGCCCAGTTAAGGTCGGGCAAATACTGGCCGATCAACGACGCGGCGTTCGCCATATTAGCGATCGCGTCAGGCTCCCCCGCCGTCAGCGCATCGAGCGCGGCGTGGAGATCGCGATAAAGTTCGGTCTTGGACCCGGCGGCAATGTCGAAGCTGTACATGCGCCGCAGGTGGCGTGTTCAGCGAACTTCGACAAGCCCCCCCCTGATCGTCACCCCCGCGAAAGCGGGGGCCCATCTCCCGGACTGCCCACACACAGCACCGATTCGAGTGTGAAACGCGCACGAGATGGGCCTCCGCTTTCGCGGGGGTGACGGCGAGGATTTGAGTCTAAGGACACCGCACCCGCGTCATCCCGTCCGACATCAGGCTGTTGCCATTAGCGGACAGCGTAAAGGTCCGCGTCGCCTCCCACGTCTCGCCCTCACCGGTATAGCGCGCCGCAACCCGGATTTCCTGCCCCGTGCCCGTCACCCCGGTCACGCTGGCGCTGCTTTCGTAGAAGCGCAGTTCTGCGGGCGCGATCGTCAGCCGGGTGACGTCGCCCCCCTTGCCGCAATCGCTGGCCTTGGCGCTCCACGCGCCCTGAAACGGGGCGGGAATGGTGTCGGTGGCGGCGGTCGCAGTCGGGCGTGGCTCGACCGGATCGGGCAGGCTCAACGGCTCCATTTCCTGCGCATTATTCTGGGTCATATCGTCCAGCGCCGGTTCCTGCGAACAGGCGGCGACGAGGACGAGCGGCAGTATCAGGGTCAGTCGGATCATCCCGTGCCAACGCACCGCGCCGGGGGATCGTTGCGCGAGATGATCAATCGAGCTGGACCCTGCCCCGCCCCGCCTTGATCGCGGACCGCCCCTTTTTCTCGTCCACGCGCCGTGCCTTGGCCGCCTTGCCAGGCTTGGTCTTGATCCGCCGCACCTGCCGCTCCAGCGCCTTGTCGATCAGCTCAACTACCCGCGCACGGGCATCTTCGCGATTGGCATCCTGCGTTCTGAACTTGCGCGCGGTGACCACCAGCTCGCCGCCCGACGTCATCCGGCTCCCCGCCAGCTCCTTGAACTTGGCATAGGCATAGGGCGGCAGTCCGAGTGCAAATACGTTGATGCGCAGCTGCACCGCGGTCGCGACCTTGTTGACATTCTGCCCGCCCGGCCCCGACGCGGCGAGGAACTTTTCCTCGACGATCGCCGCCTCGGGCAGTTCAGCCGGCATCGTCGCCCAGATCGTCCTGAGGCTGCCCGCCCGCAAAGCCGAACGCGCGGAACGAATCCGGGGTCGGCGCCTCGGCATGAATGTCGGGCTTGCCCGGTCGCGGCACGGTCAGCTGCGCGGCGTGGAGCATCATCTTGCGCCCGTTGGCGACGCCGTAAACCGGGTCCCCGGTGATCGGAAAGCCCAGCCCCTCGGCGGCATGGACGCGGATCTGATGCGTGCGCCCGGTTTCGGGATAGAATGCGATGAACGCGCGCCCGTCCTTCTGGGCCAGCATCCGCCAGCGCGTCCGCGCCGCCTTGCCATTCGGGCTTCCGGTCATTCGCCAGCCGCGCTCGGCGCTCGAAATCTTGATCAGCGGCAGATCGATCATCCCCGACGGCGCATCCGGGATGCCATCGATCACCGCCAGATAGCGCTTTGTCACCTGCCCCGCCTCGAACGCCTGCTGGAACCGCGCATGCGCCTTGGGATTGCGCGCCAGCAACAGGCACCCGCTGGTGTCGCGGTCGAGCCGGTGGACCGGCGTCGGCCAGCGCTGAAACCCGAAGGTCAGATTGCCGAGGTGATTTTCAAGGCTGATCGACCCGTCGCGCGGCGGATCGACCGGAAGCCCGGCAGGCTTGTCGATGATCAGCGCTTCGCCGTCGATGAAGAGTACGTGATCCTGGATCATGCGCCCGCTTTGGGCGGGAGCGCGCACAGTTGCAATCATCGAGTTGCCCGGGGCGGGGCCATCTGCCCCGCCCGGGCTGGCATTACGCGATCAGCTTGGTCGCGACCTCGGCAATGCGCTTGCCCTGATAGCGTGCGCCCGCCAGATCGATCGCGCTCGGCATGCGGCTGCCATCGCCGCCCGCGACGGTGGTCGCGCCATAGGGTGCGCCGCCCAGCACTTCGTCGATCTTGCCCTGGTCGGAATGGCCATAGTCCAGACCGACGATGGTCAGGCCGAAGTGCAGCAAATTGGTGATGATGCTGAACAGCGTGGTCTCGTTGCCGCCATGCTGGGTCGCGCTCGACGTGAACGCACCGCCGACCTTGCCGTGCAGCGCGCCCTGATACCACACGCCACCCGCAGTATCCCAAAACGCCGCCATCTGGCTCGCCATCCGGCCAAAGCGGGTCGGCGAGCCGACGATGATCGCGTCATAATCCTTCAGCGCGTCGGGGCCATCGATTAGCGGGTGGGCGCTGTCGGCCTTGAAGCCGGCGGCCTTGACCACCGCCTCGGGCGCGGTTTCGGGAACGCGGCGGATATCGACGGTCGCGCCAGCCGAGCGTGCGCCTTCGGCAACCGCTTCGGCCATCGCCTCGATATGGCCATAGGACGAGTAATAGAGCACCAGAACCTTGGTCATTTAAGTTCTCCTGAAAGTCCCCCCTCCCGCTTGCGGGAGGGGTCGGGGGAGGGAATGTTCGGGAGGGGGCGGACACGCCCTCCCCCAGCCCCTCCCGCAAGCGGGGGGGAGTTTCTAGAAAAAGGGGTGGAGCGGCCCGCCTTGGGAGGGGGAGGTAAGCGGACCGCTCCGGGGGGGCTGTTCAGTCGGAATCGACCAGGACGATTTCGGCATCCTCGATCGCGGTGATCGTGACCGTCTGGCCACCGCTCAGCGCGGCGCCATCGCGGGCGTTGAAGGGCCGGGCGCCTGCCCCGGCCTCCGAGCCGGGGGCGATGGTGATCTTGCCGACCGCGGGGACGAGATAGGCATGCCGCCCCTCGCCGACGCTGTGCGTCACGCTCTCGCCGGCCTTGATCGTCGCGCCGAGCACGCGGGCATCGGCGCGGATCGGCAGCGCGTCGCTGTCCTCGGCAAAGCCGCTCGCCAGCGTCACGAACTTGCCCGAACGCTCGCCCTTGGGGAACGGCTTGGCGCCCCAGCTCGGCGCGCCGCCACCGGCGCGGGGCATGATCCAGATCTGGAACAGCGTCGTCGTCTCGGATTCCAGATTATATTCAGCGTGCCGCACCCCGGTGCCCGCGCTCATCACCTGGACGTCGCCGGCCCCGGTCTTGCCGGTATTGCCCATCGAGTCCTGATGCGTGATCGCGCCGGTGCGGACATAGGTGATGATCTCCATGTCCTTGTGCGGGTGCGGCGGAAAGCCGCTGTTCGGGCCGATCTCATCGTCATTCCACACGCGGATCGCCCCCCAGCCCATGCGGGCGGGATCATAGTAATTCGCGAAGCTGAAATGGTGACGGGCATTGAGCCACCCGTGATCGGCATGGCCCAGACTTTCGAACGTGCGTTTGTCGATCATGGGAACCTCCTTGCTTGAGGTCCAAGATAGGCACGGCGTCCGACGCGTAAATGGAAACGTTTGAAACAGATCGTTTCGGGTTTATACAGGGTGGGTCACTTGGGAGTTCCAACGATGCGCCTGCCCGATTTCGAAGCCTGGGCGATCTTCGCCTGTGTGGTCGAGCATCGCTCGTTCAGCGGCGCGGCCGCCGCGATCGGGGTGAGCAAGGCCACCGTGTCCAAGGCGATCGCCCGGCTCGAGGCGCAACTCGGCACCGCATTGTTCCACCGCACCTCGCGCCGCCTGACGCTGACCGACAGCGGCACCGCACTCGCCGAACGCGCCGGACGCATCCTCGCCGAAGCGCAGGCGGCGGAAGAAGCCGCGATCGATTCCGCCAAGGCGCCATCGGGCCTCGTCCGCATCGCGGCGCCGATCACCTTCGGCATCCGCTTCGTCGCCGATGCCATCGCCGACCTGCTCACCGAACATCCCGGCATCCAGATCGACCTGCGCCTGTCGGATGCGCGGGTGGATATCGTCGCCGACGGCTATGACATCGCCCTGCGCATCGCTGACCTGCCCGACAGCTCGTTACGCGCCCGCCGCCTCGCGCCGGTCCAGTCGCGCGTCGTCGCCGCCCCCGCCTATATCGCGCAGCACGGAACGCCGCGCCATCCCGCCGACCTCGCGCACCATGCCTGCTTCCTCTACGCCAATGCGATCGGCGCGTGGCAGTTTCGCAAGGCCGATGGCGAGGAAGCGGCAGTGCGCCCTGCCGGGCCGCTGATCACCGACAATGGCGACGCGATGATGCCGGCCTTGCTCGCCGGGCTTGGCATCGCCCGCTTGCCCGACTTCATCATCGACCGCGAACTCGCCGACGGTCGCCTCGTCGAGATCCTTGCCGACTGGTCGCCGATGAACATTGCGCTCCACCTGCTCACCCCGCCCAGCACCCTGCGCCCCGCGCGGGTCGAACTGGTGATCGACTTCCTGTCCCAGCGTTTCCGCAACCTCTGCACGCGGGTTTAGCCGCCTCAAACACAAAGGGCCGGCCCGCATCGCTGCGGACCGGCCCCTTGCTTGGGTCAGTGATACCCGGTTTTAGAAATTCACCTGGGTCGAGAAGGTGAACGAACGGCCGCGCGGATCCGCGACGCGCGGCTCCCACGAGCTGCCCGCCCCGGTGTTCGAGTCATAGGTGATTGCGAAGGGCGGGTCGGTGTCGAAGATGTTGCGGACACCCATCGTCATCGTGAACCCCTTCTGCACGCGCACCGTCGCGGCAAAATTGTACAGCGTGTAGCTGTCGACCGTCGCATTATACTCGGGCCGCGTCGCCGAAGCGGGCAGCGCATTGTTGGTGTAGCCGTCGCGATAGATCTGCGAGAGGCTGAACGTCAGGTCCTCGTTGGTCCAGGTGATATAGGCATTGTGCTTCCACTTGAGGCCGAGGTCGCCGGCATAGGTGAAGCGCCCGATCAGGCTGGGACCATAAGGCGAGGTGGGCAGGAACCGCTCGCGCTTCTTGAGCAGGCGCGTGCCGTCGAGGCCAGCCGTCAGCACACCGCCGAACAGGTCGGTGCCGCCACGCAGCGAGACTTCGAGGCCCTGGGTGCGCCGTGATCCGATATTGTCGGCGCGCAGGTCAAGCAACGTGATCGGCGTCCCCGCACCGCCGGCCCGGATCACGCGATCGGGGAACAGCGACTGGTTGAACAGCAGCTGATCGATCGTCAGCGACCCGATCGTATTGTCGACCGCAATGCTCCAGAAATCCACCGACGCGCTGAACCGGGCCATCGGACGGAACACGACACCGCCGCTATACTGCTCCGACGTTTCCGGGCCGAGGTTCAAATTGCCACCGGTCTGCGTTTCGGGCGTGATTGCGGCACAACCCGGAATCGTCGAGTCTACCCGGCCCGCCGTGCACGTCGTCGGGTCGTAGCGCGAGTTGCCCGGGTTGGGCGAGATCGTCACGCCATTGAAGATCTGGTTGAAGCTCGGGACGCGGAAGCCGGTGTTGAACGATCCGCGGAACATCAGCCAGTCGAACGGCTGGAACTTCGCCGAAATCTTCGGATTGGTGGTCGTGCCAAAGCCGGTATAATCATCGACGCGCACCGCACCCCGCACCTCGAGCATCTCGTGGAGCGGGATGAGGATCTCGGCATAGGCCGCCTTCACGTCGCGGGTCTTGGGCGTCAGCGCATTGGCATTGTCGAACGCCGCGTTGAAGATCGCCGGGGAGCCAAGGGAGGCCGCCGACGACCCGTTGAAACCATATTCCTCGCGGCGATAGTCGACGCCTGCCGCCATCTGCACATCACCGCCCCAGATCGCGAACAAGGGGCCGGAGATCGACAGATCGGCCTGCTTCACCTCATATTTGCCCGAATACAGCGCGGTCCCGCGCGCCGAGACGGCATCCAACGCCGCCATCGCCGCAGCCGACTGGGTCAGCGAGAACGGATTGAGGATGCCGCTGTTGAACAGGCCGACAATGCCCGGTGCGCTCGCGCCGGGAGCGGTCGGCGCGCGCGAGTCCGCCCCGCCGACGACTGCACCGGGGACGCCCGACGTGCTGCCTGCGGCAGTGGCGGAGGTCGTCGTGAACACGCCCGTGTAATGATAGCCGCCGCCCAGCACCGACGCGGACTCGCTGCGGGCATAGGATGCGCCGATGCGATAGTCGAAACCGGCGCCGATCGGACCTTCGGCGCCGATCGCCGCGCGGAACGTCTTGGTCTCTGTCGTATAGTCACGGCGACCGCAATCGATGCAGCGATAGCGGAACGCGATCGGCCGGCCATAGTTACCGACGGCGTCCACCGTGCGGTCGCCCGGCGCACCGATCGCGGGGAACACCGAAGCGATGCGATCATACACGTCGTTATACGTCGCCGCCGTCAGCGAATTGAGCGGAAACGCGATCGGCAGCGACGTGTTGTTCGACGAATACTGGTTCTCCGAGAAGCGCTTGGCCGAGTTCGCCTGCGACCCCGTTACTTCGGCGGAGATGCGATGCGCACCGAGCGCAACCGTCGCGCGGCCATAATAGGTCAGCGTGTCGATCGGCTGCTGCAGCACGGCGGCGCGGCCGGTGTCGTAGGCGCAGGCATAGCGCGCGCCCGGCACCGCCCACAGCACTTCGTCATACGCCATGCCGCCGTCGAACGAGTCGCACCCCGCCCCGCCCGGCAGATCGAGGATATTGATGCCGCCATCGGCGCGCTGGGTGCCGCCGGGGAAGGTCAAGCCCGGCAGATAGAAGCCGCCGCCTGCTGCCGTGCTGGAGGCGCTGCCGAGCAGCGTGCCGCCCTGCGTGATGCCGACGCCCGCCGCAGTCGGGTTGATCGCGAACGCAGTTGCGATCGGCGTACCGCGCGTGTCGATCGACAGGCCGCGATTGGGCTGGTTACCGTTCACGAAATCGCGGTCGCGACCATAAAGCACGCCGTTCCAGCTCTTGCTGACGGCGGCCATCACGTTGAAGCCCTGCTCCTTCAGGTCGCCATAGCCGACGGTACCCGACACGCGATAGACCGGGGCGTCGCCCTCTTCGGTGATGTCGGTGAAGCCGTTGAGGGTCACGCCCTGGAAATTCGTCTTGGTGATGAAGTTGATCACGCCGCCGATCGCGTCGGTACCGTAAATCGCCGACGCACCGTCCTTCAGGATCTCGACGCGCTCGATCGCGGCGAACGGGATCTGGTTCACGTCGACCGCCGACCCGGTCAGGCCATGCGCAGCGACGCGGCGGCCATTGAGCAGCACCAGCGTCGAGGCCGAACCCTGGCCACGCAGATTGGCGGCGGACAGGCCGTTGGTGCCGCGCTGTGCGCCGCTGGTCACGTCGCCGTTCGCGGCAAGGTTGTCGGCGCCGTTGCCGTTGGTGCTGAGGAAGCTGATCAGCTGCTCGGGGCTGTTAATGCCCTCACGCGTCAAATCCTCGTTCGAAATGATCTGCAGCGGCAGCGCGCTCTTGGTCGGGTCTTGCTTGATCCGCGACCCGGTGACCAGGATTTCGCGGTCGCTGGACGACTCTTCCTGCGCAGGCGCCGAAGTCGGCGCATCCTGCGCGAATGCCGGAACCGTGAGGCTGCACGCCGTCACGAACAATGCGGTCTTGAACTTCATACCCCAACCCCCTTTTGATCCGGCGCGCATTTTTGTGTCGGCTTCGCCGGAAACCACGAAATTAATCACGCATATTCGCTGTTAGCAAATGCAAAATAACAGCCAAGGCTATAACCTTTGGCTATATCGCGCGATGATGATCTTGACAGGATTCGGCTCGAATCGGTTCAGACCCGTCCGTTGCCCCTCGCCCTGGTACACGCCGCGACTCGTGGAGTCAGGCCGGTTAGAGAAAAATTAACCTTTTGCCTTCATTCCAGCTTAGGTTAATGAATCAGTCGCGTTGTGTGCCACAGGGGGCCTGCAACCGGCACAGGGGAAATCAGCCGATGCGCGTGCTGCTGATCGAAGACGAGCCGACGACTGCCAAGGCCATCGAGCTGATGCTCGCGACCGAGGGGTTCAACGTCTACACCACGGATCTGGGCGAAGAAGGCCTCGATCTGGCGAAGCTGTATGATTACGACATCATCCTGCTCGACCTGAACCTCCCCGACATGCACGGCTATGACGTGCTGAAGAAGGTGCGGGTCGCGCGGGTACAAACTCCGGTCCTGATCCTGTCCGGCATCAACGAAATGGACAGCAAGGTCCGCTCGTTCGGCTTTGGCGCCGACGATTATGTGACCAAGCCCTTCCACCGCGAAGAGCTGATCGCTCGCATCCATGCCGTGGTGCGCCGCAGCAAGGGGCATAGCCAGTCGGTCATCCGCACCGGCAAGCTCGCGGTGAACCTGGATGCCAAGACCGTCGAGGTCGATGGCGCCCGCGTCCACCTGACCGGCAAGGAATATGCGATGCTGGAGCTGCTCTCGCTCCGCAAGGGCACGACGCTCACCAAGGAAATGTTCCTCAACCACCTCTATGGCGGGATGGACGAGCCCGAGCTCAAGATCATCGACGTCTTCATCTGCAAGCTGCGCAAGAAGCTCAGCATGGCGTGCGAAGGCGAGAATTATATCGAGACCGTCTGGGGCCGCGGCTATGTGCTGCGCGAGCCAGAGGAAGCGGCCGGCGCGGTCAGCGCCGTCGCCTGACACCAATTCGTCACGTGGGGCAAAAGGGGGCCGCGCTATCCGGGGGGATGGCGCGGCCTTTTCCATGGCACGCCCCAGTGGCTGCCGGGCGGCGAACGCTTTGATTTTCAAGGAATAAGTGGCGGAGAGGGTGGGATTCGAACCCACGTTACGGTTCCCCGTAAACCGCATTTCGAGTGCGGCGCGATCGACCACTCTGCCACCTCTCCGCGAGGGGTCCGCAGGGCATATGCATGCCGCTCCGTCCGGTCGAGCGGGCGCCTCTAGACCAAGGTTCGCGGGGTTGCAAGCACCTTGCCGCACTCTTCTTGTGCGGACGCGAAAGCGCACTAGATTACAGTCATGACTCGCGCCTCCGACCCGCTCGATCTGGCGACTGCCGGCGTCCCCGTCCCTCCTGTCGCGCATGCGCGCTTCAATCTGGGCGAAGTGGTCCGGCACCGTCTGTTCGATTTTCGCGGGGTAATTTTCGATATCGACCCGGTCTTCGCCAATACCGACGAATGGTATGACGCGATCCCGGAGGATGTCCGCCCGCGCAAGGACCAGCCTTTCTACCACCTGCTCGCCGAAAATTCCGAATCGAGCTATGTCGCCTATGTCAGCCAGCAGAATCTGGTGCCTGACGACAGCGACGAGCCGGTCGAGCATCCGGCGATCAGCGGGTTGTTCGATGAATTGAGTGACGGGCGGTATCAGCTCAAGCGTGAGCACCGGCACTAGGTTTGCCTGGAGAACGCTGAGGCGTTCTGCGGCACCGGGCCGCTCCCCCACCCGGCCACCCATAGAATACACTGGCGTTGGGTGGCCGGGTGGGGGAGCGGGCCGGTGCCGCATTCCGGGCGAAAGCCCGGACAAAAGCCCAACAACGGTTGACTTCCCCCAGCGAATCCCATAACCGCGCCGTTCCTCCCGCCGGGCTTGTCCTGCGCGGGCACATGCTTTTGAAATTGAGAAGAGGCCCATGTTCGCTATCGTGCGCACGGGCGGCAAGCAGTATCGCGTTGCCGCAGGAGACAAGATCGTCGTCGAGAAGCTCGACGGTGAAGCCGGCTCGACGATCACCCTTGGTGACGTGCTGCTCGCTGGCGAAGGTTCTGATCTGAAGTCGACCGACGGGCTGACCGTTTCGGCCGAGATCGTCGCTCAGCAAAAGGGCGAGAAGATCGTTATCTTCAAGAAGCGCCGTCGGCATAACTATCGCCGCAAGAACGGCCATCGCCAGAACCACACGATCCTGAAGATCACCGCCATCGGTGCGCAGGAGACCAAGAAGAAGGCCGCGAAGGCCAAGGCGACCGAGGGCGATGCCCCGGCGGCCGCGGAAGCGTAAGGAGTAACGCGAGATGGCACATAAGAAAGCAGGCGGCTCTTCGCGCAACGGTCGCGATTCGCATTCCAAGCGTCTTGGCGTGAAGAAGTTCGGTGGCGAAGTCGCCATTGCCGGCAACATCCTTGTCCGTCAGCGCGGCACCCGTTTCTATCCGGGCGCGAACGTCGGCATCGGTCGCGATCACACGCTGTTCGCGCTTACCGACGGCCGCGTGCGATTCCACGACGGCAAGCTCGGTCGCAAATTCTGCTCGGTAGAAATGATTGCGGCTGCGGCCGAATAAGCTGGGCACCGTTCGGGTTGCCCGCCAGGGTGACCCGGGTCTCCAACAGGAGACCGCAAAAGGGAGACGGGTCACCCCGGTCTCCCTTTTTCTTTGCTCCCTCCACCCGAAATCGTCGCGGTCCCGTCATCGAAACGGGCCACGGCGCGATGCGAGGAGAGTGTCGATGTTCGCAAGAACGCAAAGACTGATGCTGCGGCCCGGCTGGATCGAGGATGCGCCCGAACTCGCGCGCGCGATCGGACATCACGAGGTGGTGCGTAACCTCAGCCGTGCGCCATGGCCCTATAGTCTGGGCGACGCCCAGGCGTTCCTGCTGACCGAGCGCAAGGCGACCGCCCTGCCCGTCTTCCTGATCTGCGCGCGTGAGGGCGCGACCAGCCCCATCGTCGGCTGCATCGGGCTCGACCGCGTCGAAACCGGCGGCGTCGAACTCGGCTACTGGATCGCGCCGCAGGCATGGGGTCGCGGCTATGCGACCGAGGCCGGCCGCGCGGTGATCGACATCGCCCGCACGCTCCGCGTCCCCACGCTCACCGCCAGCCACTTCGCCGACAATCCGGCATCGGGCCGCGTCCTGCGCAAGCTCTGCTTCCGCCCGACCGGCCGCACGATTCCCCGCCACTCGCTGGGTCGCGGCGGCGAGGATGTGACGGTGGAGTTCGAACAGCGGCTGTCGGACTCGGACTGCACCGATCCCTGCGACCGAATGGCGGCGTGAGGTTCTAAAAGCCCCTCCCCTTCAGGAGTGGCGGGTTGGACTGCCCCCGGCAGTCCAAGCCCAGTCCGGGGACTGGGCGACCCGCCACTGGGTTGGGTTGGGGCCGCCTCGCTCAACCAGCACGTTCGAGCAGCGCGGACCAAACGCCGTCCGCAAACGGCTTGTAGACGATCGTCAGGGGCAGGCACGCAGACATCGCCAGCAGGACCGATCTGCGGTCGCGAAGCCATCCCACACACAGCAAGGTCACCAGAAGCGGCACATAGGTCAAAACAACCGTGACAAGCCGGAGCGCGCTTAATGACAGCACGATCTTAAGCGCGATCATCAAGAGCAGATTGCTTGCGATCATCGCGACGACGACAACCTTGCGATGCGCCATCGCATGATCATCCGGCCCGAGCATTGCGCCCTCGCGCGGGAATATCTGCGTTGCCGCGAAATAATATAGCAACGTCACCACCGCCGCACCTAGGGCGGTGAAATAGTCAACCTCAATGACGTCTTTGAGCAGCCATGTGTTGGTCCAGAAGCTGATCAAATCCGCCAGCATAATCATGCCGAGTAGCGGCGTGAGCCAGCCGATCTTCTGGCTAGCGCGCTTGTCCCAAGTGCGCGAAAATCCGCTTGCGAGTTCTGCGATGCTCAAGCCGAGCAAGATACCGTAAAAGCTGATCAGAAATTCGAATGCGCTCACGAGCCGCCCTCCGCGATACTGCCGATGGCGACGCTATCGGCAACGACACTGTCCGTCGACAGGCTCGGCACGCAGGATGATCGGACGGAGCCAGTTACGCAACACGACTCCGCCCGAAACTCTGGACCTCAGTTAGTGGCTACAGCCTCGCGCCGCACGGTATCCGGCGCGGTTTCCCAGCCGCCGCCCAGCGCCTTGAACAGCGCCACCTGCGCCTCCGCCAGCGCCGCATTCGACTGGGCGAGCGACGCACGCGCCCCTGCCCGCTCGCGCTCGGCGTCGATCCGCTGGAGCAGGCTGTCGCGTCCCGCCTCGAACCGCAGGATCGCGATCCGCGCGGCGTTGGTCGCCGACGCATCGGCGCGACGCAGCGCGACATTGCGCTCGATCTCACCCGAATAGCGCGCCAGCGCCTGCTCGACTTCACGCAGCGCCGTCAGCACCGTGCCGTCGAACGCGGCGAGCGAACCCTCCGCCCCCGCCTCAGCCTGACGCACGCGCGAGCGCGCTGCAGTCAGGTTGGGGAAATTCCAGCTGAGCAACGGCCCGAGCGAGAAGTTGAACGATGAGCTCTTGCCCAGATCCTCGATATTCTGCGCGCCCAGCGACACCGATCCGCCCAGCGTGATCGACGGATAGAGCGCGGCGGTCGCCACCCCGACCCGCGCGGTATCCGCCGCCAGCTGACGCTCGGCCTGACGCACATCGGGACGGCGGGCCAGCAAGGCCTGCCCATCGCCGACCGGGATCAGCGCCGACACGCCCGGCGGGGTCGCGCAGGCGTCGGCCTGCCCGTCCAGCTCCGCCGGCGGCTTGCCGGTCAGCGTCGCCAGCGCATACAGCGCCGCGCGCCGCTCCGCCTCGAACGCCGGCACCTGCGCGCGGGCATTCTCGGCCAGCACGCGCGCCTGATCGACATCGCGAATGGTGCCGCGCCCGGCGTCGACCAGCCGCTGGGTCAGGTCGAGCGTGCGGCTCTGCAGCTGCACCGTCTCGCGCGCCACCGCCGCCTGCGCGGCAAAGCCGCACGCCGCGGCATAGGTCCGCGCCGTCTCCGCGGCGATCGCCACGCGCGCGCCGTCGAGCGCCGCCTGCGCCGCATCGACATCCGCGCGCGACGCCTCGATCGAACGGCTCCCCCGCCCGAACAGGTCGACCTCATAGGATGCGTCCAGCCCGACCCGGAAGAAGTCGCCCTCGACCCCATCCACACCAGCCGGCAGCGCGCCCTGCGCACTCTCCGCCCCGGTGCGCGAGCGGGTATAGCCCGAACTCACACTGGTCCCCGGCAACCGCGCGCCACGCGATTCCGACAGGATCGCGCGCGCACGCTTCAGGTTTGCCGACGCCTGACGGATGTCGGTGTTGTAGGTCAGCGCCTCAACCACCAGTCGGTCGAGCGCGGGATCCTTGAACAGCCGCCACCATTCGCCCTCGACTGCCCCGGGCGAGACCTTGGTCATGCCGGGATCGACAAACGCTGCTGCCGCAGCGGGCGGGGTTTCGGGCCGCTGATAGGTCGGGCCAACCGAACAGCCCGCCAGCAACGCCGCGCTCGCGCTTACGATGAAAAGGCGCTTCATGCTGCGGGCTCCGTCACGGGGTCATGGGGTTTGCGGCCCAGGCGTGCGCGCTGTGCGCTCGCCCAGATGCCAAACTTGCGGCTGATGACATAGAATGCCGGGGTGAAGATCAGGCCGAAGATCGTCACACCGATCATGCCAAAGAACACCGCAACACCCAGCGCCTGGCGCAGCTCCGCCGCCGCCCCGCTCGCGATCACCAGCGGCAGCACGCCGAGGATGAAGGCGATCGACGTCATCACGATCGGCCGCATACGCTGGGCCGCCGCATGCTTGGCCGCCTCGAACATGTCCATGCCCTGATCCTCGTTCTGCCGCGCGAATTCGACGATCAGGATCGCGTTCTTCGCCGCCAGCCCGATCAGCACCACCAGACCGATCTGCGTGAGGATATTATTGTCCATCCCCATCACATTGACCCCAAGGATCGCGGCAAGCAGGCACATCGGCACGATCAGGATCACCGCCAGCGGCAGCACCAGGCTCTCATAGAGCGCAGCGAGCAGCAGGAAGACGAACACCACCGCCAGCGCAAAGGCGATCGTCCCGGTATTGCCCGCCGATTTCTGCTCGAGCGCCAGCTCGGTCCATTCGAAACTCATGCCCTGCGGCAGCGTCTGTGCCGCGAGTGCCTCCATCGAATCGAGCGTCTGGCCGGTCGAATAGCCGGGCTTGGAATCGCCCTGCAATTCGGCCGCCGGATAGAGGTTGTGGCGCACCACGCGATACGGCCCGCTGTCGTTCTTCAACGTCATCACCGAACTCATCGGCACCATCTCGCCCGACGCCGACCGGGTCTTGAGACCCTGAATGTCAGTGGCATCGTCGCGATAGGGTGCGTCGGCCTGCGCCGTCACGCGGAAGGTGCGGCCCAGATAGTTGAAGTCGTTGACATAGGACGAGCCGAGATAGGCACCCAGCGTCGAGAAGACGTTGGACACCGGCACACCCATCCGCTCGGCCCGCTCGCGATCGACATCCGCGGTCAGGCGCGGCGTGCCGGTGTTGAACAGCGTGAAGGCACCCGCGACGCTCTCCTGCTGGTTCGCGCCCATCATCATGCCAAAGGCGGATTGCGCCAGCGCCTGATAGCCCAGCCCTTCACGGTCCTGGATCATCATCTTGAACCCGCCGCCGGTGCCGATGCCCGGAACCGAAGGCGGCGCGATGACGAGGATGTCGCCGCCCTTGATCGGGGCGAGCGCGCCATAGAGCGCCTGCTGGATATCGTCTGCGCTCTGGTCACGGTCGGCATGTGGCGCGAGCCCGATGAAGAGCACGCCAGCATTGGACGCCGTCGAGAAGCTCGCACCGTCAAGGCCGGCAAAGCCAACGACATATTTGACGCCGGGGAGCTTGCGGGCGGCGACGATCGCCTCCTGCACAACACCATCGGTGCGGTTGAGCGACGAACCCGGCGGCAGCTGCACCGCGCCGATCAGATAACCCTGATCCTGCGGCGGAATGAAGCCCGACGGGGTCGCGGTGAAGCGCCACCCGGCCACCAGGATCAGCGCGACATACACCACGCCGACGACCATCAGCATGCGCACCAGCTTCGCGGTCAGCTTGCCGTAATTTTCGGCCAGCCGGTTGAAGCCGCGATTGAACGACGCCCCGGCCCGAGCCGGCAGCCCGCGCCAGCCCGGCGCCGGCTCGCTGTCATGCCCCTTGTGCTTCAGCACCAGCGCGCACAGCGCCGGGGAGAGCGTCAGCGACACGAATGCGGAGATCACCGTGGCCGACGCGATGGTGATCGCGAACTGCTGGTAGAAGGCACCCGAAATGCCCGGAATGAACATCGTCGGCACGAACACGCCGACCAGCACCAGGCTGATCGCGATGATCGCGCCCGACACTTCGTCCATCGTCTTGTGCGCGGCGTCCTTGGGGGATAGCCCCTCCTCTTCCATCAGCCGCTCGACATTCTCGACCACCACGATCGCGTCATCGACGACGATACCGATGGCAAGGACCAGGCCGAACAGCGACAGCGTATTGAGCGAGTAGCCGAACGCCAGCAGCACCGCGAACGCGCCGATCAGCGAAATCGGGATCGCCACGATCGGCACCACCGCCGCGCGCCAGCTTTGCAGGAAGATCAGGACGACGAGCACGACGAGCACCAGCGCTTCGATCAGCGTATGCTCGACCGCGGTGATCGATTCAGAGATGTACTCGGTCGGGTTATAGTCGATCGAATAGGTCATCCCCGGCGGGAAGTCCTTGGCCAGGCTGTCCAGCTCGGCCTTCACCGCATCCGCAGTCGCCAGCGCGTTGGAGCCGGGCAGCTGGAAGATACCCATGCCGACCGCGCGCTTGTCGTTGAGATAGCCGTTGAAGTTGTAATCCTGCGCACCCAGCTCGACCCGTGCGACCTCGCGCAAATGGGTCAGGCGGCCGGTGGTGTCGCGCTTGATGATGATCGCGCCGAACTCGTCGGGTGTGGTCAGACGGCCCTTGGTCTGCACGCCCAGCTCGAACGCGGGGCTGACATTACCATAAGGCGGCGCGCCGACGGTGCCGGCCGCGACCTGAACGTTCTGGCCACGGATCGCGTTGACCACTTCATCCACGGTCATGTCGCGCGCGGCGGCAAGGCCCGGATCGATCCACACGCGCATGTTATAGTCGCGCCCGCCAAACGCCTGCGCCTGACCCACGCCCGGGATGCGCGCGATGCGGTCCTGAACCTGCAGCGTGACGTAGTTGGAGATATACTGGATATCCAGGCTCTTGTCCGGCGAGGTGAAGAACGCGACCATCAGGAAGTCGGGCGAGCTCTTGTTCACCGTCACGCCGATGCGGCGGACATCTTCGGGCAGGCGCGGCTCGGCCGTCGCGACCTTGTTCTGCACCAGCACCTGCGCCTGATCGACATTGGTGCCCTGCTTGAACGCGATGGTGATCTGCGTCTGGCCGTTCCCGGTCGAGGACGACGTCATGTAGAGCATGTTGTCGACGCCGTTGATCGCCTGTTCGATCGGGGCGGCAACCGTTTCCGCCACCGTCTCGGCATTCGCGCCGGGATAGTTGGCGGTCACGACCACGGTGGGCGGCGCGATGTTGGGATATTGCGCGATCGGGAGCGATGGGTAGGCGACGGCCCCAACGATCACGATCAGGATCGAGAGGACCGCCGCAAAGATCGGCCGGTCGATGAAGAAATGCGGGAATTTCATGGCTTGCGCCCCTTACTGGACGGTCGCCTGGCCCGAAGCCGGCGGATCGATGGGACGCGTGGGCGCTGCCTGCTTGGTCGCGTCGGGCGTGATCTTGCCCGCCTTGGGCGTGACCGTCGCACCGGGCTGCAGCCGGCCGATGCCGGTCAGGATCACCCGGTCGGTCGGAGCAAGTCCGTCGCGGACGATGCGCAGCCCTTCGGCCTTCGCGCCCACCTCGACCACCCGCGGCGTCGCCTTGTTGTCCTTGCTCAGCACATAGACAAGGCGGCGGGTCTGGTCGGTGACGATCGCTTCGTCCGGCACCAGCATCGCGCGATAGCTGCCCGAACCGAGCAGGCGCGCACGCCCGAACATCCCCGGCGTCAGGAATCCGGTCGGGTTGGGAACCACGGCATGCGCGCGGATCGTGCCCGAATTGGGGTCCACCGCATTGTCGAGGAACGCCATCTGGCCGTTCCAGCGATAGCTGGCCTCATCGGCCAGCTGGATCTGCACCGGATTCGCCGTGGTGCGCGACGAGCCGCGCTCACCGCGCTGATCCTGCCGCAGGTTCTTGAGGTAAAAGGCTTCGGCCCCCTCAAACTCGAACCAGATCGGGTTGAGCGACACGACGCGCGTCAGCACCGTCTGCCCTTCGGCCACGAAATCGCCGATGCTGACCTTGCGATCGGAAATGCGCCCGCTGAACGGCGCGCGGACGGTGGTGAAGCCAAGGTTCAGCATCGCCTGCGACGCCGATGCGCGACCCGCGGCCAGATCGGCGGCAGCGCTGCGCTCGGCGGCGACGTTCGCCTCCAGCTCCTCGGCGCTGACTGCCTGCGCGCTCGCCAGCGCACGGCTGCGGGCGGTGACTTGGCGGGCATTGTTGAGCGCTGCCTGTGCCCGCGCAATCTGCGCCTGCGCCTGCATCAGCTGGGCGCGATACGGGCGCGGGTCGATCGTGAACAGCGCCTGGCCCTTGCGGACATCCTGGCCGTCGCGGAAATGGACTGCGGTGATGACACCGTTGACCCGCGCACGCAGCTCGACATCCTCAGGTGCGACGAAGCGACCGGTATAATCATCCCAGTCGACGACTTCGCGCTGGAGCGGCGTTGCGACCATCACTTCGGGCGGCGGCGGCGCAGCGGGCGGCTGTCCGCCACCACAAGCACTCAAAGCCGCCAGTGCCACAAAGCCTGCCAGGACACGCATAATCGTATTTCCCCTTATTGCACCGCAGCAATTGGGGAGCGGGAAAAGAGGTTTCAACCCCGCAACGGATAATTTCTGATATTTTACGTTCAGTAATTCAAAACACGGTCAGGCGGCGGCGGTTCCCTGAGGGAGAATCGCCGCTTCATAGTCGCTTTCCGCCTTCTGGATCAGCGCGCGATCGTCGTGGTTCCACGGGTGGAAACCGGGCAGGAAGTAGCTGATCCAGGCGGGAATCATCCGCGTGACAATGCCCGGCGAGACCAGCAGATACTTCGCCACCATCGCCTTGGCGCGCCAGCCGGTGCAGCCATCCTGCGCCATCAGGTCCAGCGTCCCCTCGATCCGGTGCTTCCAGAAGGTGAAGCTGATCAGCAGCATCGTCAGCGACTTGATCTTCCACCTTTTCCACCGGCTCATGCCGCGCGTCGCGTGGAGATAGGTGTCATAGGCGACACCCTTATGCTCGATCTCCTCCAGCGCATGCCAGCGCCACAGGTCTCCATTCGCCTGATCGGCCCCTTCCAGATGCTTCGGGTTCCGGATCAGCTCCGCAGCGAGGATCGCGGTATAATGCTCTAGCGCCATCGTCGCGGCGAGCTGGACGATCTTGGGCCGCGACCGCGCGATCGCCAGCACCTGATCGACGCGCGATTCCAGCCGGGTGATGTCATAGCCATGATCGAGCACACGCTTGTTGAACGCGACATGCTCGCGGCTGTGCACGACTTCCTGAACCGTGAACGCCTTGATCTCGCGCGCCAGCTTCTCGTCCACCCCGTCCCGGAACGCCTTCACGCTCTCGATGAAATAGGCTTCACCCTTCGGAAACGTCACCGACAGCGCGTTATAGAATGCGGTCGCGGCGACATCTCCGTTCAGCCACAGGCGGTCCTGCCGCTGTCCGCGCCCGAACCGGCGGTCGCGCGGGGTGATGGTGAGGTCAGCGGGAGTCTTTGCGTTCGACATGGTTTTGCTCCAAGGCAGTCGGGAACAGACTTATCGCTTACTTACACAAATGTCAATAACGCCCATCTCCGAACGCCGTCGGCTCAGCCCCGAAGAATCACGCGATGCCGCGCTGGAGGCGGCGCGCGCGATCCTGATCGAGGCGGGGCCGCAAGCCGTCACGCTCAAGGCCGTCGCCGCGCGGATCGGGCGCACGCATGCCAATCTGCTCCACCATTTCGGTTCGGCGGCGGGGCTTCAGCGCGCGCTCGCCCGCAGCCTGGCCGAGACGGTCTGCGCCCGCATCGTCCGCCTGATTCAGGAGGCACGCGCCGACGGCCAGGCCCCGACTGAGGACAAGCCACGCCAGGTCGTCGATCTCGCCTTCGACGCCTTCGACAAATCCGGCGCCGGCGCCCTCGCCAGCTGGATGATCCTGTCGGGCAATGAAGATGCGCTGGACCCGATCCTCGAAGTCATCCACGGCCTCGTCGATCAGATCGCCGCAGTCGAGGGCGAAGAATCGGGCGTCGCACTGCGTGAGGATACGCTGGCGCTCGTCCTCATGGCGATGGGCGACGCGCTGCTCGGCGAACAGCTGGCCCGCTCGCTCGACCTCCCCCGTGGCGCCGCGCGCGAAATCGCGCTTCGTCAACTTATCGGCTCCCCGCGCTTTCTAAAGATGTGGGGCCAGGACATTTAATCATGCATTTTCTCGACCAGGCAAAGATCTTCATCAAATCCGGCTGGGGCGGCGGCGGCGCCGTCGGGTTCCGGCGTGAGAAGTATATCGAATATGGCGGTCCCGATGGCGGCGACGGCGGCAAGGGCGGCGACATCATCTTTGAAGCCGTGCCCGGCCTCAACACGCTGATCGACTTCCGCTACACCCAGCATTTCCGTGCCCCGCGCGGCCATGGCGGTTCGGGCAGCAACAAGACCGGCGCGGGCGGCGACGATCTCGTCATCAAGGTGCCGATCGGCACCCAGATCCTCGCCGATGACGAGGAACGTACCCTGCTCGCCGACCTCACCGAGGAAGGCCAGCGCATCGTCTTCCTGCGCGGCGGCGATGGCGGGCGCGGCAATGCCAGCTACAAGACCAGCACCAACCGCACCCCGCGCCAGCACGGCACCGGCTGGCCGGGCGAGGAAATGTTCGTGTGGCTGCGGCTCAAGCTGCTCGCCGACGCAGGGCTCGTGGGCCTGCCCAACGCCGGCAAGTCCACCTTCATCAATGCCGTCACCAACGCCCAGGCCAAGGTCGGCGCCTACGCCTTCACCACCACCCGCCCCCAGCTCGGCGTGGTGCGGCACAAGGGCAATGAGTTCGTCATCGCCGACATCCCCGGCCTGATCGAAGGCGCAGCGGAAGGCGCCGGGATCGGCGACCGCTTCCTCGGCCATATCGAACGGTGCAAGGTGCTGCTGCATCTGGTCGACGCCAATGACGAGGACGTCGCCACCAGCTACCGCATCGTCCGCGACGAGCTCGACGCCTATGGCGCGGGCCTGCTCGACAAGAAGATCATTGTCGCTCTGAACAAGATCGACATGCTCGACGACGAACTGATCGCCGCCCTCTCCGCCGAACTCGAAGAGGCCAGTGGGGCGGAAGTCATCGCGATCTCCGGCGCGGCGGGCATCGGCGTCGACTGGGCGCTCGACAAGCTGCTCGAAGCCATCGGCCCCGACCACGCCCGCGTCAGCGACGACGATGACGGCGCGGAAGAGGTGGAGTGGTCGCCGATCTAGGCAGCTGACCGGATCGCTTTGCTGATTTCCAGGCCGCGTGGTAGTATCCTGCCATGCGCCGCGACCCAGCCTATCGCCCGATCACAGCGGACGAATTCCTTGAAATGGATTTCGGCACCGACAAGAAATTCGAGCTTCACGATGGCGTGATTTATATGATGACCGGCGGCACTCAGGCGCATTCTTGGGTGCAGGGTAATGTTCTGACCTGGCTGCGGCAAAAACTGCGCGGAAGCAGCTGCCGGCCGTATGGGCCAGACATGGCACTGAAGGTTACCGACACCGATGTGCGCTATCCTGATGTGACCGTCTATTGCGGCCAGTCGCCTGACCCGTTCACGGGCGAAACAACGCTTGAGAATCCGACAGTGGTGATCGAGGTGCTGTCGCCCAGCACTACGACATTCGACCAGGGCACCAAGCTTGAGGAGTATCGCGCGATGCCCAGCGTCAGCACCATCGCGTTCATCGACCCCGCAAACCAGTTGTGCCGATCGGTCGAGCGCCAGACAGACGGGTGGCTGGACCAACCTTTCTCGGCGACGCGCGGCATTCCCCTGCCCTCCCTCGACCTAACCATCCCGCACGACGAGATTTTCGCGCGCGACTGATTGGCGCTCGGCCAGCGATGCCCCAGGGTCCAGACCCATAGCTGGCAATGATCGTGATTGCCCTAACGGGTTCGCTGGCAAGGAGCGGCCCGCAGCGCGTAGCGGCGCTACGCGCAAGGGTCGCGACGCAGACCAGCGGGCGCGTCAGGGCAACCGCGGAGCGGCGGGCCGTCACGATCGTTGCCAGCTATGGGTCTGGACCCTAGGTTGCGACCCATGTTGCTTCGCTTCACGCCGCTCGCCCTTGTCGCCATCGCCCTGCCCGCCGCCGCGCAGGAGGAGGAGAAGGAGCGCGAACCGCTGCGCACCCGCATCTATGTCGGGCCGCAGCTCTCGCCCAAGACGCCCGGCGCCAAGGACCTCTCGTTCGGCCCCTTCTTTGAAGTCTCCCGCGCGCGCGGCGACGACCTGTTCGATTTCGAGGCGCCCGATGAGAGCTTCGGCTTCCCGGTCGTCGAAGCCGGCCCCGTCGAATTCGGCCCCGCGCTCGGCTTCAAGGGAAAGCGCAAGGCCGCTGACATCGGCGTTCCGCTGCACGAAGTCGGCTTCAGTTTCGAAATCGGCGGCTTCGCCCAGACCTATGTCGCCAAGAACCTGCGCGTGCGGGCCGAGGCACGACAGGCGGTCAGCGGCCATGATGGCCTGGTCGGCGAGCTGAGCGCCGACTACATCGCCCGCGACGGCGACCAGTGGCTGTTCTCGGTCGGCCCGCGCGTGACGTTCGCCGACGCAAAATATCACCGCGCCTGGTACGGCATCACCGCAGCCGACAGCGCCGCGTCGGGCCTGGCGCAATACCGCCCCGATGGCGGCGTCGAGGGGGTCGGCATCGCCGCCGGCTATCTGCGCCAGCTCAACAAGCGCATCGGCATCAGCGCCTATGCCCGCTACGACCATCTGGTCGGCGACGCCGGAAGCTCGCCCTATGTCCGCACCGCCGGGTCGCGCAGCCAGCCTTCGGTCGGCCTCGCGCTCAGCTACACCTTTGGCGGCGAGTAACCAGCACCGGACAGTTTCGGTTCAGCAATGACCTGCCAAAACCACGGCATCACGATCGCCGGAGGGTAAACATGGTCAGGCTGTTGGTTCTTCTCGCCGGGGTCGCCATCGTCGCCACACCCGTCGCCGAGGCGCAGCGCCTGCGCGAACGGCTGGCCGAACGCGCCGGTGCGCGCGGAGCCGAGGCTCCCGCCGCGGGGATGGTCGAACACAGCTTCGGCACCGACCCGCTGCAAAAGCTCGATTTCTGGGCGGCAAAGGACAAGGCCAAACCCGCACCGATCGTGATCTTCGTCCATGGCGGCGGGTGGAAGCGCGGCGACAAGCGCAACGCGACCGGCGCGGACAAGGTCACGCATTTCCTCGAACAGGGCTATGCCGTCGCCTCGGTCAACTACCGCCTCGTCCCCGCCGCAAAGGTCGAGGATCAGGCCGCCGATGTCGCCGCCGCCTTTGCCTGGCTGCGCAGCAACGCCACCCGCCTCAACATCGACCCGGCCAGGATGGTGCTGATGGGCCACAGCGCCGGCGCGCACCTCGTCGCTCTGGTCGGCACCGACCCCAGCTATGCCCGCGCCGCCGGCTTCGCCCTGTCCGACATTCGCGGCGTGATCCCGCTCGACGGCGCGGCCTATGACGTTCCCGCCCAGATCGCCGACGGCGGGCGGTTCATGCAGGATACCTATGCGCAAGCATTCGGCAGCGACCCCGCGCGCCAAAAATCGCTATCCCCCACCCTCCACGCCGCCGGACCGAACGCCCCCGCCTTCCTGATCCTCCATGTCGACCGCGACGACGGCAAGCGCCAGTCCGAAGGCCTCGGCGCCGCGCTGCGCAAAGCTGGCACCCCGGCTCAGGTCACGCGGATCGAGGGCCGTGGCCTCGTCGGCCATGCAGAGATCAATCGCAAGCTGGGGCAGCCCGACTATCCCGCGACGCCGGTCGTCGATGCGTGGCTGAAGACGCGGTTTTAGGCCGTGAACCTATGACGACCGCTTTTAGCGCGATGGCTACTGGCCCCATTCAAAAAATAGCCACCGATCTCACTCGAACTGAGTCAATAAATACGGAAAGGGTTCTCCGACCGCATTCACGAAAATATACAGTTCGTTAGATATGAAGAGCCGATAGTAATTTTCGTCAGATATCTCCTCGGTACCGAAAATGCCCATTTTCACAGCGTGCGGAGCGCCATCTACTATCGAAAAATGGAAATCCGCTTTCACCTGCATCAGAAATTCAAGCGGCTCACCGGTGTCCAATCTCTTTGGAGTTTCATCTTCCATCAGCCACTCAGCCGTCCCCAACCTTCCGAACAACCCGCGGGATTTTCGAGCGGAGAATTTGAGCTCCTTAAAGGCTACCAACTCGCGGTATTCTTCGCAGGTAACGATTTCATCGTTCGCGAAAAACAAGACCCGAAAGTTTCGCTGGTAGCCTGTGATGAAACCCCTTGGCACCACAGCGCCCTTCAGCGGGCCTCCAAGCATCTCCGGAATAAGACCTTCTTCGCGAGCGCACGAAACACATTGAAAAACGACCATCGTCTCGCCGTGACGCGGCAGGCCATCGGGGATACGCAACTGAAAGAAGAATGCTTGCTGCTTTCCGCACAAACCGCACGACGGTATCGGAAAGCGGTCCGGCAATTGCGGCCTGCCACCGACATACGAAGTCTGGCCTTCGCAACGCCCGTCGCTGACGATGAGAAACTCGTCCATAGTGTTACCCCACACGCCCCCGAAACAATGGGCATATGCATAGCGGTGCGCTGCATCAATCTTAGTTCGGCTGGGTGAACACAAAGGGGCGGTAGTGGCCTGTCCGCTTGGCCGTTTGCCCTGAGCTTGTCGAAGGGCCACAGCCCGCCGTCACAGAGCGCAGGAGTGGCGCGTCGACAAGCTCAGCACGATCGGCGTGAGGCCCCACACACACTTCCCCACTTCCCACATCGCCCGCCGCGCCTGTATGCCGCGCGCGATGAACCTCTTCCCGCCCGCCTCCTGCCCGCGCCTCGTCGTCAAGATCGGATCGGCGCTGCTCGTCGATCCCGATGGCGGCGTGCGGCGCGATTGGCTGGAGGGGATCGCCGCCGACATCGCCGAACGGGTGCAGGCGGGGCAGCAGGTTGCGGTCGTCTCCTCCGGTGCCATCGCACTCGGCGCGCGCCGCCTCAACCTCCCCAAAGGCGGCCGCGCCAGCCTTGAGGATGCTCAGGCCGCCGCTGCCACCGGCCAGATCGCGCTCAGCCAGGTCTGGGCCGAAGTGCTGGCCGCCAACGGCCTCACCGCCGCACAGATGCTGGTCACGCTCGACGATCTTGAGGATCGCCGCCGCTACCTCAACGCCGCCGCGACGCTGGGCCGCCTGCTCAGCCTCGGCGTCGTGCCGATCATCAACGAAAATGACAGCGTCGCGACGGCTGAAATCCGCTTCGGCGACAATGACCGCCTCGCCGCCCGCGTCGCGCAAGCCGCCGACGCCAACGGCGTGGTCCTGCTCAGCGATATCGACGGCCTCTACGACCGCAACCCCGCCCTCCCGGGTGCCGAGCATATCGCACAGGTCAACCAGATCGACGCGCGGATCGAGGGGATGGCCGATCGCGGCTCCGCCTCCGGCATGGGATCGGGCGGAATGGTGTCGAAGATCGAAGCGGCACGGATCGCGGCCAGCGCCGGGGTCAGCCTCGCCATCGCCAGCGGCCGCATCGATCGCCCGCTGTCCGCCGACGCCCGCCACACCATCTTCCTACCCGAAAAACGGACGCGCGCCCGGAAAGCCTGGCTCGCCGGACGCCTGACTGCCAAGGGGGCAATCGCAATCGACGCCGGCGCCGCCGCCGCGCTGACCGAAGGACGCAGCTTGCTCGCGATCGGCGCGACCGCGGTGCGCGGCATGTTCTTCCGCGGCGACCTCGTGACGATTGAGGGACCGAACGGCCCGATCGCGCGCGGCCTCGCCGAGTATGACGCAGGCGAAGCGCAGGCGATCCTCGGCACCCGCAGCGACGATCAGGGCGATATCCTCGGCTACGCGCCCCGCTCGGCTTTGGTCCACCGCAACCATATGGTGCTGCTGTGACCCTCACCCTCGCCCTCACCGGCGCCACCGGCTTCGTCGGCAAGGCGACCGTCGACCACGCCCTCGCCCGTGGCCACCGCGTCCGCGCGCTCACCCGCCGTGACCAGCCGCCGCGCGACGGCGTCACCTGGATCGCCGGCAATCTCGACAGCGAGGACGCGCTTGCCCGGCTCGCCAGCGGCGCCGACGCGGTGGTCCATATCGCCGGGGTGGTGAACGCGCTCAGCCCCGCCGGTTTCATCAACGGCAATGTCCACGGCACCGCGCGCATGGCCGCCGCCGCCGCATCAATGGGCGTGCGCCGCTTCGTGCACGTCTCCTCGCTCTCGGCGCGCGAGCCGCAATTGTCCGAATATGGCCGATCGAAGGAGCGCGCCGAGGACGAAGTGCGCAAATCCGGCCTCGACTGGACGATGATCCGCCCGCCGGGCGTCTATGGCCCGGGCGACATGGAGATGCGCGACGTCTTCCGCATGGCCAAGTTCGGATTCGTGGTGCTGCCCCCCGCAGGCCGCGTGTCGCTGGTCCATGTCCACGACCTCGCCCGGCTGCTGGTGGCGATGGCGGAGAGCGACAGCGGGCGGCACATCTATGAATGCGATGACGGGGTCGATGGCGGCTACAGCCATGCCGAATTCGCCCGGCTGGTCGGCGGCGCAGTCGGCAAGCGCCCGATCCCGATCCACGTGCCCCGCGCCTTGCTCCACCTTGCTGGCCATGCCGACCGCTTCCTGCGGGAGGCGAATGCCAAGCTGTCCCCCGACCGCGCCGCCTACCTGAGCCACCCCGACTGGACCGCGACCCCGCACCACCGCCCGCCGGCCGCGCTCTGGGCACCGCAGATCGCGACCCTCGACGGGCTGGTCCAGACCGCCGACTGGTATCGGTCGCAGGGATTGCTTTAGGCGTCTTAACCGCCCTTGAAATGTTGGATTTTCGCTGCTTGGGTTCAGGCGATGGTTCCGGCCCGCATCCTCCCGCTATCGCGTCGCGCAGACCGCCTGACACTTCGCATGACAACCGCTCAAAATTGTCAGCTTTCCCTCCACGGGGTGTCAGGCACCGCCCCGCTCTCCCCGCAATTCCGCCGCAATCGCTTGGCACTGCGGCACCACCCATCTAAGGACCGCGCATGAGCGACCGTAACGACACCTTTGCCACCATCTCGGCCCAGATCGAGCCCTTCAACAAGAAGGGCGTCGCTCTGAGCGACTCCACCACCTTTGCCGGCGATCTCGAATGGGACAGCCTGACGGTGATGGATTTCGTCGCGGCGATCGAGGACGAGTTCGACATCATCATCACCATGAATATGCAGGCGGAGATCGAAACCGTCGGCCAGCTGGTCGATGCGGTCCAGAAGCTGAAGGGCTGAACCCACGTGACCGACGCCATTGCCACTTCCGACGCTCCGGCTCCGCTGACGGGTGACAAGCCCGATCTGATGAGCAAGTTCGACGCCATCATCGCGGAGCGCAAGGCGCTGCTCGATGCCGGCTTCATCGATCCCTATGCGGTCGTGATGGAACAGGTGAAATCGCCGACCGAGGCGGTGATCAAGGGCAAGGACACGATCCTGCTCGGCACCTACAATTATATGGGCATGACCTTCGACCCCGACGTGATCGCGGCGGGCAAGGAAGCGCTCGACAAGTTCGGCAGCGGCACCAACGGCAGCCGCATGCTCAACGGCACGTTCCGCGACCATATGGACGTCGAACAGGCGCTGCGTGAGTTCTACGGCACGACCGGCGCGATCGTGTTTTCGACCGGGTACATGGCCAATCTCGGCATGATCTCGACGCTGGCCGGCAAGGGTGACTACATCATCCTCGACGCCGACAGCCACGCGTCGATCTATGACGGGTGCAAGCAGGGCGTCGCCGAAATCGTCCGCTTCCGCCACAACAGCGTCGAGGATCTCGACAAACGCCTCGGCCGTCTGCCGCCTGACGCTGGCAAGCTGGTGGTGCTTGAGGGCGTCTATTCGATGCTCGGCGACATCGCCCCGCTCAAGGAAATGGTCGCCGTCGCCAAAAAGCATGGCGCGATGGTCCTGTCCGACGAAGCGCATTCGATGGGCTTTTACGGCCCCAATGGCCGCGGCGTGTATGAAGCGCTCGGGTGCGAGGACGATGTCGACTTCATCGTCGGCACGTTCAGCAAGTCGGTCGGCACCGTCGGCGGCTTCTGCGTGTCGAACCACCCGAAGTTCGAGGCGATCCGCCTCACCTGCCGTCCGTACATCTTCACTGCATCGCTGCCGCCCAGCGTCGTCGCCACCGCCGCGACCTCGATCCGCAAGCTGATGACCGCGCATGAAAAGCGCGCGCGACTGTGGGACAATGCCCGCACGCTGCATGCTGGCCTCAAGGACATGGGCTTCAAGCTGGGCACCGAACAGGCCGACAGCGCGATCATCGCCATCATCCTGACCGATCAGGTTCAGGGTGCCGCGATGTGGCAGACATTGCTGGAAAACGGGCTGTACGTGAACCTTGCCCGTCCGCCCGCGACCCCGGCCGGCACGTTCCTGCTGCGCTGTTCGCTCTCCGCCGAACACACGCCCGAGCAGATCCAGCGCGTGCTGGGCATGTTCAAGGCGGCGGGCCAGGCGGTCGGAGTGATCGCCTGACCATTGGCACTGGCCATGGCCATCTAGACACCGGATGATGAGCGAGAGCAGCATCTCCCGACTGATGCGCCGCGCAACGGCGATGGATTGGCGCACCGCGCTGATGATCGTCGTCGCGCTGCTCGGCGTCGGGGTGCTGGTCCTGCTGCTGATCAACCTGCGCACTGCCGACGTCCAGCGCCAGGCCGCCCTCGCCCGCCAGTCCGACAGCTACGAGATCATGGTGCTGGCGCAGGGCTTCGCCGCCACCGCAGCCCGAGCCGAAGCCACACTCGGCCGCTACGTCGTCGCCGGGGAGCGCGCGGTGGGGCGCGATTATGTCGAGGAATGGAACCGCGCCGGTCGCCAGCTCGGCGTCCTCCAGCGCCGCGTCCAGGGCAATCGCGAGCAGGCGGCACGTTCCGCCCGGCTTAGGCAAGCCTATGACGCCCGCGGGCTCGAACTCGCCGAAGTCGCGCAGAACACCAATTTCGGCCGAAACGAAGCGGCCTATGCCTATTTCAATGAAGCGCGCCGCTCGCCCCATCTCGCCGCCTTGTCGCGAGAAACCGGCGCGATCTTCGACACTGAACGCGCCCTGCTGCGCCGCCATACCGACCAGACGCGGATCACCGCGATCGACGCAGCGGCGGAAACGCGGAATCTCGCCATCTTCGGTGTGCTGCTGGCCTTTGGCGCAATCGCGCTCGGCTGGCTAAACCTGCGCGCAATCCGCGACCGTGCCGCAGCCGCCGCAGAAGCCGATGCCCAGCGCGCACGATCGGTCGAGCTGGAGGCCGCCGTCGCCGCCGCCACCGCCGGACTTCAGGCCGAAGCCCGCGAACGCGTCGCCGCCGAAGAAAAGCTGCGGCAGATTCAGAAGATGGAGGCGGTCGGCCAGCTGACCGGCGGCATCGCCCATGATTTCAACAATATGCTCGCGGTCGTTCTGGGCGGGCTCGAACTCGCCCGGCGCAACCTGCCCGATGGCGCGAGCGATGCACTGCGGCATCTCGACAATGCCGGCGAAGGGGCCAACCGCGCCGCCGCGCTAACGCGCCAGCTGCTCGGCTTCGCCCGGTCGGAGGCGCTGACGCCCGAGGCGATCGAACCGACCGAGCTGGTCGCGGGAATGTCGGTGCTGCTCGACCGCACCCTGAGCGACGGCATCACGATCGAAACCCGCAGCGAAGGGACGCGCTGGCATGTCTGGGCCGACCGGGTCCAGCTTGAAAATGCCCTGCTCAACCTCGCGGTCAACGCCCGCGATGCGATGGACGGGCGTGGCACGATGGTGATCGCTTCGGGCCATGTGGCGCTCGACGGCGAGAGCGACGGCGACTGCGCTCCCGGCGATTATGTCAGCATCGCGGTCAGCGATACCGGCACCGGCATGACGCCAGAGGTCATGAACCGCGTGTTCGAACCCTTCTTCACCACCAAGCCGGTCGGCAAGGGCACCGGGCTTGGCCTCAGCCAGATCTTCGGCTTCGTCCGCCAGTCCGGCGGCGCAGTGCGGATCGAATCGACCGTCGGTGCGGGCACCACGGTGACGATGCTCCTGCCCTGCCACGCGGCGGATGCGGTCGCGGCAACAGCACCGGAACGGGTGACGCCCCGCGCCCAGCTTGATCGCGGGCTCGACATCCTGCTCGTCGAGGATGACCCGCGCGTCCTCTCCGCAACGCTCGCGGCGCTTGAGGAGCTCGGCCACCGCCCGATCGCCTGCCCAGATCCGCTCGCCGCGCCGCGCATCGTCGCCGGCCTGCGCGCGCTCGACCTGATCATGACCGACGTGCTGATGCCCGGCCAGACCGGGCCAGAGATGATCGCCGGCCTCGAACCCCAGCTTGATCGGGTCGCAGTGCTCTACGTCACCGGTTATGCCGGGGAAGCAGAGCAGGACCGCTTTGCCGGGCGCCCGGTGCTGCGCAAGCCGTTCACATTGGTAGCGCTGGAACAGGCGCTGGCGGACGCAATCGCGTCGCAGGCACCCGCCGATACGGTGACACCCTAGATTTACGCGCAACCTTCGATATAGCGGAGGTGTTCATGCCGGGCCGGCCGGCACTTAATCTGTTTGAAGGCGCGAACCGAACCCGATGACCGCACTCGACCGGTACATGGCGCGCCTGATCGCGGTCCCGCTGATCTCCACGCTGTTGATCTCCGCGATGCTGCTGGTGCTCGACCGCATGCTGCGGCTGTTCGACTTCGTGGCAAGCGAGGGCGGGCCGGTCAGCGTGGTGTGGCAGATGCTCGCCAATCTGCTCCCCGAATATCTGGGCCTTGGCATTCCGATCGGATTGATGCTCGGCATCCTCCTCGCCTTCCGCCGCCTCGCCACCACGTCCGAACTCGACGTGCTGCGCGCCGTCGGCATGAGCTATGGGCGGATGCTGCGCGTCCCCTTCATGTACGCGCTCGCGCTAGCCGCACTGAACCTCGCGATCGTCGGCTATATCCAGCCCTATGCCCGCTACAATTATGAAGGGCTGCGGTTCGAGCTGCGCACCGGCGCGCTCGGCGCATCGATCAAGGTCGGTGAATTCACCAATATGGGCGACCGCATGACGCTGCGGATCGAGGAAAGCAAAAACGAAGGCCGCGACCTCTCCGGCATCTTCGTCAACGCCCGCGCGCCCGGCGGCGACATCGTGTCCGCGACCGCGGAAAAGGGCCAGTTCCTGCGCACCGACGATCCCGACGTCATCATCTTCCGCCTGACGAAGGGCACGCTGATCCACCAGAGCCCGAAGTTCGACGTGCCGCGCGTGCTGACGTTCGACGCGCATGACCTGCCGATCGACCTGCCCAAGTTCGAACAATTCCGGCAGCGCGGCGAACGCAATCTCGAGCTGACCCTGCCCGAACTCGCGCGGATCGGCGGCGACGACAGCAAGTCCGAAACGGAACGCGACACCAGCCGCTCCGCCTTCCACTTCCGCGTGGTCGAGGTCGCGACGATGTTCCTGCTGCCTTTGCTGGCGCTGGCGCTCGGCGTTCCGCCCAAGCGATCGACCTCCGCGCTCGGCGTATTCCTTTCGATCGTGATGATCGTCACCTATCACAAGGTCAACGAATACGCCCAGTCGATCGGCAGCCTCGGGCGGATCGACCCGCTGATCGCGCTGTGGGGGCCGTTCCTGATCTTCGCGGCGCTGGTGCTCTGGATGTACTATACGATCGCCTATGTCCCCGGCGGACAGCCGATCGGCGCGCTCGAGAAGTTCTTTGCCAAGGCGTGGAAGGGAATCGCGAAATATCTGCCCGGCCGGCGCAAGCGGAAGGTCGCGGCATGATCCACGCACTCACCGATTTCTTCCCGTCGAAAACCGTGTCGCTCTACATGGCGCGGTCGTTCCTCATCAACACCTTCGCCTTCCTGTTCGGGCTGGTGCTAATCCTCCAGACGCTCGATCTGCTCAGCGAATCCGGGCGCATTCTCGCCTATCCGGGCAATGGCGATGCGCAGGTGTGGCAATATGTCAGCCTGCGCGTGCCCCAGATCGTCGCAACCTTCCTGCCCTTCTCGGTGCTGCTCGGCACGATCATCACCTTCACCACGATGAACCAGAATAGCGAGATCATCGCGCTCAAGGCCTCGGGCCTGTCGGCGCATCAGGTGCTCGCGCCGCTGATGATCGCGGGCCTTGGCGTGGCGATCATCTCCTTCACCTTCAACGACCGGATCGTCTCGCGCGCCAGCACGACGCTCGCCGCGTGGAAGAAGGTCGATTACGGCGCCTTGCCGATCGACCGCGGCGACCGCTCCAACGTCTGGGTCCGCGACGGGACCCACCTCGTCCACGCCCAGCAGATCAAGGGCCGCGGCGATGCTGCGATCCTGGGCGGCGTCACCGTCTATGAACGCGACGGCGCGGTGCTGAAGTCGCTGGTGCGCGCAAAGATCGGGCGCCGTGAAGGCAATGGCTGGCGCGTCGAGGGGGCCGACCGGTTCGATGTCGCGACCGGCAAGCTCACCCCGCTTGGCAGCGTCGTCGTCGCGCAGGGCGTCCGCCCCGACCAGTTCACCCTGTCCAGTGTCGATGCCGAAAGCATGTCGTTCGGCGCTTTGTCCGAAGCGATCGACGACCTGCGCGCCGCCGGCCGCCCGACCAAGGCGCTTGAGGGCGCATTGTGGCACAAGCTATCCGGCCCGCTCTCCGCCGTCCTGATGCCGCTGCTCGCCGCCGTCGCCGCGTTCGGCATCGCGCGCTCGGGCAAGCTGTTCGTCCGCGCGGTGATGGGGATGGGTCTCGGCTTCCTCTACTTCGTCGCCGACAATTTCGCGCTCGCGATGGGCAATCTCGGCGCCTACCCGCCCTTCCTCGCCGCCTGGGCGCCATTCCTGCTGTTCGCGATGATCGGCGAAGCGGTGCTGCTCAAGAGCGAGGAATAACCCTCCCACTGTCGCCCCCGGCTTGACCCGGGGGTGGGCTGTCTGCCTCGTTCAAGGGAAGAGCCCCGGCCCGGGTCAAGCCCGGGCAGACGAAAAGGGCGGCAAGGCATTCGCCCGCCGCCCCGTCCATTTCGACATCGACAACCGAGCGATTAGCCCACCCGCACCTTCATCGTGCTCGCCGCCAGCCGCGCCATCAGCCCCCGCAGCGTCGGGTAGTTCGCCCCCTGATAGGTCGACTCCGCCCCCAGCGCGTCCGACAGTCGCCGGTGCGCCTCACCCAGCGAATGATAGGGCAGGCTCGGCAGCAGATGGTGGAGCGCGTGGAAGCGCAGGCCCACCGGAGCCCACAGATAGGGCAGGAATCCGCCCGGCACGTTGACGCTGTCGAGATATTGCGCGGTCACCGTCAGCGGCTCGCCTTCATTCTCCCACAGATGCGCCACCAGGGTGCGGACCTGATTGAGCACCGCAACGCCCGAGATCACGACCATATAGGTCAGGAACGCCTTGAGCGGCAGCACGCCGGTCGCAACCGTGGCGATCAGCGTCACCGCAACGACGCTCGCGCCAATCTCCTGCCAGCGCCACTGGCGGGCAAACTCGCCCTCTGGGGACTTGCGCTCGAACTTCGGATTGATCTGCAGGCCCGAATAGCGGCCGACGACAACACGGCGCAGCTTCTTCGACAGCAGCGACAATGGCCCCAGCACGCCGAAACGCAGCAGCAACCCGACCGGCATCAGCGTCGACACCAGCAGGAACACCGGCAGCGTCCACGGCTTCATCAGCGCCAGCGGCAAGTATTCGGGATCCTCCACCGTGCCATAGCGGGTGCGCGTATGGTGGATGGTATGAATCCCCTCGTACATGAAGCTCGGCAGCATCATCGGGATGCCGAGCAGCACGTTCCAGCCCACGCGGAATCCCGGCAGGAGCGAATGCTTGAGATGGGTGATCTCATGGATGAACAGGCTCGCGCGATACAGCGCCAGCACCGCCAGCACACCGCTGGCCAATGCCCAGCCCAGCGACGGCGCCAGAATCGCGCCCGCGAGCGCGGCATAGCCGACCGCAGCCGAACCGAGGAAATCGGTCCAGTAGATGCGCGGGCTCGGCGTCTGCAAATCGCGCGTCAGCTCGGCCGCGGCGCGCAGCATCGCCTTGTCATCGGCCATGCCGGACAGACGGATCTTCGCCGCCGGAACTGGCGCACCGGTCGCGCGATCCTGCGCGGCCGCATCAAGGGCAAGACTGTTCATGGGTACAGGCATTGCCAACAGATCGTGGCCATTGCGTGGCATTTCAACAGTCTCCCCATGGCATGCGTGCATCCGGTTGACTTGCACGCGCCAAGGCGTGACTGAATTGACGCAAATCAACGAAAGGTGCCATTTCGTGGCCATTGCCCCGCTCGCCATCCGCCCGGTCAACAGCAAGGCGGACAAGCGCGACTTCATCGAACTCGCATACCGCCTCAATCGCGGCGATCCGAACTGGGTGCCGCCGCTGCGCAGCGAGGTCGCCGGCGCGATCGATCCCAAGAAAAATGGCTGGTTCAGCCATGCCGAGGCGCAGCTGTTCCTTGCCGAACGCGATGGTCGCCCGGTCGGCCGCATCGCCGCGCATATCGACCGGCTCGCGCTCGAAATGCCTGCCGAGCAAGGCTTTGGCCCCGGCACCGGATTTTTCGGCCTGTTCGAGGCTGAGGACGACACGGTCGCGCGCGCGCTGATCAACACCGCTCAGGACTGGCTGCGCAAAAAGGGGATGACCCGCGTGGTCGGGCCAATCTCGCTGTCGATCTGGGAAGAACCGGGGCTGTTGATTGAGGGCCATGACCATGCGCCGACGGTCATGATGGGTCACCACAAGCCAGCCTATCGCAACTACATCGAAGATGCTGGCTTCGCGCCGGTGAAACAGCTCAAGACCTACGATCTCGACATCACCCAAGAATTCCCGCCCTTGGTCCAGCGCATCATCGCGATGGGTGAGAAGAGCGACCGCATCCGCATCCGCACCGTCGACAAATCGCGCTTCGCGGAGGAAGCTGCGCTCATCCTCGGCATCCTCAACGATGCATGGTCGGACAATTGGGGCTTTGTACCGCTGACCCCGCCCGAAATCGACGACGTCGGCAAGAAGCTCAAGCCGATCGTGTTCGAAAAGCTGATCCGCATCGCCGAATTGGACGGCGAGGCCGTCGCGTTCATGATCACCCTACCCGACCTTAACGAGGCGATCGGGCCGCTCAATGGCAACCTTTTCCCGTTCGGCTGGGCCAAATTGCTGTGGTGGCTCAATCGCGGCAAGGCGCGGACGATGCGCGTGCCGTTGATGGGCGTGCTCAAAAAGCTGCAGGGGTCGCGCATGGCGAGCCAACTCGCCTTCATGATGATCGAATATATCCGCCGCGACGCGCTAGCCGATTTCGGCGCGACCCGGGGCGAAATTGGCTGGGTGCTCGACGACAATCAGGGGATGAATGCCATCGCCGAGACGATCGAGAGCAAGGTCAACCGCGTGTACCAAATCTACGCGAAAGAACTCGGATAACCCGACCGAGAGAGAATGCGGCCCGCGGCTATAGGGGACGCCGCGGGCCGCGCCCTCGTCAGCGCTGCGGCGCGAGGGGGTCGAAATTGTCGTCCGCGATCCAGTCCGCACGGGTCTTGCAGGTCTTTCTGGCCAGGCGCGATCCGGTCGTCTTGTCCGTGACGCAGTAGCGGGTATTGGCCTTGGGCGCGGGGGCTTCAGTCGTGGAAGCAGGGTTCGACGGCGCCGGTGCCGTATCGCGGGCCATCGCGGGGACGGCGGTGACTACTGCCAGGGCTGCGGCGGCGGTGGCGATGATCTGACGCATGACTTGGTCCTCTTTGGCTTGGGGGCTGCGGGCCGGCTGGCTGCTCTGCTCTACCCGTGCCTGTGTTAGTGCATTAGTCATGCCAAACACTCGTACTCATATATTTCAATGACTTAGCTTGTCACAAATGCGACAATGCGGAAATATTTCACTGAAGATTGGGAATTCGCGCCAATAGTGCGCAATCGTTTCAGGCGCGCAACTTCACCCAAGTCGGCGCGTGGTCGCTGGCCCTTTCGCGGCCGCGATAGTCCTTGTCGACACCCGCATCGGCAAAGTGATCGGCGGCAATCGGGCTGAGCAGCAAATGGTCGATCCGGAACCCCGCATCGCGCTGCCACGCGCCCGCCTGATAGTCCCAGAAGGTCCACACGCGCCCCGCCGGGAAGCGGGTGCGCAGCGCGTCGGTCCACCCCTGGGCCAGCAGCGCGCGATATCCCTGCCGCGATTCCGGCTGCATCAGCGCATCGTCCGCCATCGCCCGGACCGAATAGACATCATCGTCATTGGGGATGACGTTGTAATCGCCCGCCAGCACCACCGGGAGCTCCTCGGCGAGCAAGTCGCGCGCATGCGCCGAGAGTCGCTCGATCCAACGCAGCTTATAGTCGAATTTCGGACCCGGAACCGGGTTGCCATTGGGCAGGTAGATCGACGCGATCACCACGCCGTTCACCTCGGCCTCGATATAGCGGCTATGCTCGTCCTCGGGCTCGCCCGCCAGCCCGCGCTGGCGCTCGATCGGATCGGTGCCCTTGGCGAGGATCGCGACGCCATTGAAGCCCTTTTGCCCGTGCCACACCGCGCCATAGCCCGCGGCGCGGATATCCGCCTCGGGAAAGCCCTCGTCCGCCGATTTCAACTCCTGCAGGCAGACCACGTCTGGCTGCTGCTCGTTCAGATATTCGATCAGGCGCGGCAGGCGCGCCTTGATCCCGTTCACATTGTAGCTGACGATCTTCAAGGCGCGATCAGACGGCGAAGCTGGTGCCGCAGCCGCAGCCCGACGCGGCAAGCGGATTGGTCACGCGAAACGCCGCGCCACCCAGCGATTCGACGTAATCCACGCTGGCGCCGCGCACCAGATCCAGGCTGATCGAATCGACCAGCAACGTCACGCCATCGGTCTGTGCGATCGCATCGTCGTCTGCTGGCGCATCGGCCAGCTCGAACTTGTACTGAAATCCAGAACACCCGCCGCCCTCGACCGACAGGCGCAGCGTTGCAGGTTTGCCCTGCTTCGCCGCAATCGCGGCAACGCGTGCGGCGGCGGCGGGGGTGAGGCCAATCTCTTGGGAAAGCGCGGTTGCCATACAGGGCAGATAGGCGCGCACGGGCTGCGCCGCAACTAAAACGGAAAAGGGCCGCCCGGTTGTCCCGGTGCGGCCCCGTCCCTCTCCTGTTATCTCGTCTGGATCAGTTGCCGCCGACTGCGGTCATCTGAAGCCGTGCTGCGCTCTGCTCAACCTGTTCGATCACGCTGGCATTCTGCATGAACGGCATCGGGTTCACCGCCTTGCCGTCGACGCGCACTTCGTAATGGAGGTGGCTGCCCGTCGAGCGGCCGGTCGAGCCCATCAGGCCGATCAGCTGGCCGCGACGCACGCGAGTGTTCGGCGCAACCAGGATCTTCGACAGATGGCCGTAACGGGTCTCGATGCCCTTGCCATGGTTGAGGGTGACGAGGTTGCCATAGCCGCCAAAGCGACCCGTGCGGCCCGTCACGCCATCGGCGGTCGCGTAGATCGGCGTGCCGACCGGACCGGGAATGTCGATGCCGGCGTGCATTGCGGCGGTGCCGTGGAACGGGTCGGAGCGGACGCCGAAGCTGCTGGTCAGCCGCATATTCTCGACCGGCTGGAGCGAGGGAATGGCGATAACCGACTGCTCGAGCACGTCGAGCTTCTGCCAGGTCTGGAACAGCGAGCGGAACTGCGCGTCGCCGCTCGCTTCGCCTGCTGCGGCAGCACCCTCGGGCGCTGCCTCGAACGGGCCGCCCATGCCGCCGCCGACATAACGCTCGGGCTGGATCCCCATCTTGCGCAGCTGCTGCTGGGTCAGATGCAGGCGGATCTGTGCGGTGCGCTGCGCCTTGGCGGCCAGTTGCGCCTGACGCGCCTCGACCTGACGCAGCGGTGCGAGAACCTCACGCGCCATCGCGCTGTCGGCATCGAACGAGACGTTCTCGATCGGCAGACCGACATCGGCGGGCGAACCCTTGCCGTTCAGAACACCGGCAATGATCTTCTGGCGCTGTTCGACGCGCGCGGCGTGGACCTTGGCGGCTTCCTTGATGGCGGCGACATCGGCTTCGAGCCGGGTCATCTCGGCGCGCATCTTTTCCATCCGCGCTTCGGGGGTCGCTGCGGTACCGGCGACGCCGGTCGCCATGATCGCGCCGAACGCGGCCTGCGACACACCATAGGCAGAAAAGGTGACGGTGATCGCGGCGACACCGGCGAGGATCGCCTGGGTCCGGCCCGCGACGCTGAAGCGCTTGAGGTCGCGACCATCATGGAAGATGAAATCACGGGTCGTGAAGAGATCGCGGAACCGCGCGACGAAATTGGCGTTGAGTGCAGTGCTGACCATGAGTCCCCGGCAACCACAGACACGCGCCATTACCCTGGCACACGCCCTTGTTTAGCAATCACGTCTGGAAGCAGCCCCTCCGCATCCGACGCATTGGGTTAGAGACTGATCGGGCCCGGCACGGCAAGGCTTTCGTAATAGTCGCGCGTCAGACCGGCTGACTCGCGCGCCGAGTCGTTGAACGGAGGCTTAACCGTTCCTCCAAAGTAACGACCGAGCAGTGCGCGCCACTCCTGACGCGAATCGATCCCCCGCGCGGTGCACAGCGATTCGAACCAGCGGGTTCCCGCCGCGACATGGACGATCTCGTCGTTAAAAATCCGGCTCAGAATCGCCGCAGTTGGCAGGTCGCCCGCCGCTTTGAACCGCGCGATCGTCGCTGGCGTCACGTCCAGCCCGCGCGCCTCCAGCACCATCGGCACGACCGCCAGCCGCGCCGCCGCATCGCCCGCCGTCGCGACCGCGGCCTCCCACAGCCCGGCATGCGCGGGCATTTCGCCATAATGGCTGCCCAGCTGTTTGAGCCGCCGGTCGAGCAGCGCGAAATGCATCGCCTCATCCGCGCCGACCTTCATCCAATCGTCGGTAAAGGCGCGCGGAAACTGCCCGCCGAACCGCCCGACCATGTCGAAGGCAAGGTCGATCGCGACGAATTCGATATGCGCCAGCGCATGGATCAGCGCGATCCGCCCATGCGCCGACCCCTTGCCGCGCTTGGGCATGCGATTGGGCGGGAGCAATTCCGGGATAGCCGGACGCGCAGGCTCGTCGGGCATTGCCACGTCGAACGCGAAGTCCAGCCGTCCCAGCCGCCACTCCCGTGCAGCACGCCGCGCGGCGGCGACCTTCGCCAGCGGATCGGCGGCAGCGAGCACCGCCCGCGCCGCCCCGGCTACCGTCTGGGTCACGCGCCCTGGAGCTCCTTCGCGGCCTCCAGCACTTCGATCACATGGCCTGGCACGCGTACCTTCCGCCACGCGCGGACCAGCGCGCCATCGGCGTCGAACAGGAAGGTTGACCGGTCGATCCCCATATATTTCTTGCCGTACATCGACTTCTCGACCCACGACCCGAACGCCTCCAGCGCCTTGCCATCGGGGTCCGTCGCGAGCGGGACGGTCAGGTCATATTTGGTGACAAACTTCTGATGCTTGATCGTGCCGTCGCGCGACACGCCGAGCAGGCGGACGCCCAGCGCATCGAACTGGCTCTTGAACGCGCTGAAATCCTGCGCTTCGCGGGTACAGCCGGCGGTGTCGTCCTTGGGGTAGAAATAGAGCACCAGCGGCGCCCCCATCATCCCGTCCAGCCGAAAGCCATTGCCGTCGAGATCGATCAGCTCGACCGCCGGAATCTTGTCGCCTTCCTCAATCCGCATCGTCAGCTCCCTTGCGCCTGCGCCGCCGCGACCCAGGCCGTGGCGACCTCCTGCCGATGCTGGTCGAGCGACGCAACCACATCATGCCATTCCGCCGCACCGACCGCGTGCGCGACCATCGCGCGCGTGGCCTCGCCCGGCGGCTGGGCATCGGGCGCCACCAGCCGCAGCGTCACCAGCAGGCGCGTGAGGAAATCATGCGCCGGCCCGATCGTCTCGGGCAACAGCCCCTGCCCCGCCAGCGCATCGACCGCCGCGCGCAACCCTGACGAGAAGCCGGTGCGGTGCACCAGCTGGAGCGTGTGGACCGCGAATTCCAGGTCAACCAGACCACCCGGCAACAGCTTCGCGTCAAGCGGCCCCTTGGGCGGCTTGTGCGCCGCCATATCGGCACGCATCTTCGCCGCCTCCGCCGCGATATCGCGCTGCGGCCGGTCGCCCGACAGCACGCCAGCGATCACCGCCGCCACCGCCTCACGCCCCGCCGCCGATCCGAACACGGTGCGCGCGCGGGTCAGCGCCATATGCTCCCACGTCCATGCTTCTTCGCGCTGGTACCGGGCAAACCCGTCGAGCGAGACCACCAGCGGCCCCTGCGCTCCCGACGGACGCAGCCTTGTGTCGACCTCATACAGCGCCCCCGCCGCCGTCGCGACCGACAGCGCCGCGATCACGCGCTGCGCAAGTCGGTTATAATAGGTAACTGCGCCCAACGGCTTTTCGCCGTCGGACTCGGCAAGGTGATCGCCGGTGAACAGGAAGATGAGGTCGAGGTCGCTGGCATGGGTGAGTGCCCCGCCACCGAAGCGCCCCAGCGCGAGGATCACCAGTTCGCTATCCGGCACGCTCCCATGCCGCACCGCGAACTCCGCGACCGTCGCCTCGGCCAGCACCGCCAGCGCGGCCTCCGCCACGCGCGCATAACCGGCCGAGACATCGAGCGGGTCGCTCGCCCCCGCCACAATCTGCGCGCCCAGCGCAAAGCGCTTCTCGCCGACGATCTGGCGAACATGGTCGAGCAGCCGCTGATAATCGTCCCCCGCCTCACGCCGCGCCATGTCCCCGGCCAGTTCCGCGACCGACCCCACCGGCGCCAGCGCACTCGCATCGATCAGCCCGTCGAGCAGATCGACCCGCCGGGCCAGCGCATCCGCCAGCGTCGGCGCGTGGCTCAGAATCGTGCCCAGCAGCCGTGCGAGCGTCGGTCGCGCCTCAAGCAGATGGAACAGGTTGAGCGCGGTCGGCAGCCGCGAGAGGATCGTGTCGAGCCGCGCCAGCGCCGCGCCAGGATCGGGCGACTTGCCGATCGCGGCAATCAGCGGAGGCAGTGCCGCCTCCATCGCCGCCTGTGCCGGGGGGCTCCGCAGCGCGGCATAGCGTCCGCTGCGCCATCCCTCGATCAGCCGCGTCGCGCCTGCGGGATCGGCAAATCCGGCTTCGGCCAGCCCCGCCTCGGCCACCGCCGCCCCCGTCGCACCACGCCCGCCCTCATCACCGTCAAGCGCATCGTAGATCCGCCCGACGGCCTCGACATGCGGGCGCAACAGGTCGAGCAGGTCGCCGCCACCAGCGAGCCCGTGCAACCGCGCGACCGCATCCAGCGCCTCGCCATTTGGCAAGGTGTGGGTCTGGCGATCGTCGATCATCTGCACGCGGTGCTCGATCGTCCGGAACAGGATATACGCCTCGCGCAGTTGCGCCGCCGCACCCGCATCGATTCGCCCCGCCGCCGCCAGCGCCGCGAGGGCGTCGAGCGTCGCCGGCACCCGCAGCGCGGGATCGCGCCCGCCATGGATCAGCTGGTGGATCTGGGCGAAGAACTCGACCTCGCGAATGCCGCCGCGCCCGCGCTTGAGGTCGAACCCCGGCCCGAACGCCTGGCCCTGCGCATGATGGTCGCGAATGCGGCGGGAAATGCCGCGGATCTCGCGGATCGTCCCATAGTCGATCGCGCGCCGCCATACGAACGGGCGGATCGTATCGAGAAACTCCTGCCCCAGCGTGCAGTCCCCCGCCGCCGCGCGCGCGCGGATGAACGCCGCACGCTCCCATGGCAGCGCCTGCGATTCATAATAGCTGATCGCCGCCTCGGCCGGCAGCACGATCGGCGTCACCTCGGGCGAAGGGCGCAGGCGCAGGTCGATCCGCAGCACATAGCCATCGGCATCGCGCGCCTGCAGGATTTCCACCACGCGCCGCCCGATCCGTACCGCCGCCTCTTCCACCGCATCGCGCTCGCGGTGCGGCAGCGTCGCGGGATCGAAGATCAAAATCGGGTCGATGTCGGACGAGTAGTTGAGCTCATGGCTACCCTGTTTGCCCAGCGCGATCGCGGCGAGCCCGCGCGGCTCGGCCCCCGGCACCCGCTCGACGATCGCCCCCCTGATCGCAGCGTCCAGCGCATAATCGGCGAAATCCGACAGCGCGCGCGTCACCGTGACGAAATCGAGCTGCCCCGAAAGGTCGCCGATCGCCGCCGCCAGCGCCAGCCGCCGCCGCTCGAAACGCAGCCGCCGGGGCAGCGGCATGGTGGGATCATCGATCCGCGCCGCGCTAAGGGGATCGCGCGCCGCATTTGCGATGTCGGCGATCAACGCCGGCTCGCGCTCGATCAGGTGGGACAGGAACGGCGCATAGCGCGCGGCGCGTGCGATCGCGTCGTCAATCTCGGTATCGGATCCAGCCATGCGATTATCGTTTCGGCTGGTGATCAGACAGTTTCTGACCTGTCAAGCAACAAATTGCGAAAGGAGACGTTCTGTATCGCATGGGTTCAAAAGCACCTCGATCGCCCTCAGGGCAACGCGATAGCGGCTATTGGGTTGAAGCGCCACGCACGACCGACGCGATCGGCTTCGCGCTGCGCGACACCTATGCCGACGACCGCGACCTGCCCGACGATATGCGCGAGTTGCTGAGTCAGCTTAGCCGGGCAGATCAACACGGCGGGCGCGACAGCCACGGTTGATTGCTACGAACGCAACCGCGTCAGTCGCGGCTGAGTTCGTCCACCTCGTCCATGATCGTGTCGAGCGCGCTGCGCCCATCGCTCACGCTGTCCGCGCGCGACGGCAGGGTGCCGCCGTTCATCAACGCCTCGAGCGCAACGCGACCACGCGCAACGCGGCTCTTGATCGTACCGACAGCGACGCCGCAAATCTCGGCCGCTTCCTCATAGGCAAAGCCGCCCGCCCCGACCAGAATCAGCGCCTCGCGCTGTGGCTGCGGCAAGTGCAGCAAGGCGCGCTGCATATCCGCCAGCTCGACATGGCGATCCTGACTCGCCGGCGCGGCGAGGATGCGATCGGCAACCAGATCGTCCCACTCACCCTTGAAGCGGGCGCGGCGCATCTGGCTGAGATACAGGTTGCGCAGGATGATGAAGGTCCATGCGCGCATGTTCGTCCCGGCCTGGAACCGCTGACGCGCGGCCCATGCCTTCATCAGCGTTTCCTGAACCAGATCATCGGCAAGATCGCGGCTGCCCGACAGCGAGCGGCCAAACGCACGCAAATGCGGAATCACGACCGCGAGTTGCTTTTTGAACTCGGGGTCGGAGAGCGCAACATGCTCCACTTGCGTGTAATCGTCGGTGTCGCTCATTGGAATCCGTTCGTCTGGCGCAGCGTTCTGCTGCACCTCTAAAGATAGCCCTGTCGGCCCAATCTACCAACCCGGCCGATTAAATCAGCAGGAAGATCGCAAAGATGATCACGATCAGCGTCAGCGAGATGGCGAGGATGTAGCGGGTCATATGCGGGGTCGCCCCGGCACGCGCGCTATCAGTGTCGATATGAATGGGGGGGTCGTTTTGGTCAGCCATGACCCCACAACCCCCCAGAACCGTTTTAGGTCCGTAAGAAATGGAACTATCAGGTCGCCGGCACGGTCGCCTGATCGAAGAACAGCGCCTGGCTGATCGCCGCCTTCACCGTCGAACGCTGGAACGGCTTGGTGATCAGGAAGGTCGGCTCAGGCCGCTCGCCGGTCAGCAGGCGCTCCGGGAAGGCGGTGATGAAGATCACCGGCACGTTGAACTGCGCCAGGATATCCTTGACCGCATCGATGCCCGAGCTGTCATCGGCGAGCTGGATATCGGCAAGCACCAGACCCGGACGATCCTCCATCGCCAGCGCAACGGCTTCGTCGCGCGTGACGGCGACACCGGTCACGTCATGCCCCTGATCGCGAACGATCGTTTCCAGGTCCATCGCGATCAGCGGCTCGTCTTCGATAATCAGAACGCGCGCACGCGTCTGACGCTCGATCTCCGACAGCGCCTCCGACACCAGATCCTCGACCGAATCAGCGGATTCATCGAGCAGATAAGCGGTGTCCTCGCTGGTGAACCCCTCCATTGCGGTCAGCAGCAATGCCTGACGCGAGCGCGGTGCAAGGCGAGCGAGGCGGGCGCGCGCAATCGCTTCATTCTCATGCGGAACCCCGACATCGCCGGGGTCGCGGTCGGCGTCAGGATGGGTCGAGCCCCAGATCGCCTGAAACGTACGATACAGCCCCAATCGCGGATCGACCGAGCGCGGAAATTCTTCAGGCGCAGCGACAATCGCTTCAAGCGTGGCGCGCACATAACGATCGCCTTCGGTCTGGCTTCCGGTGAGCGCGCGACCATAGCGACGTAGAAACGGGAGGTGAGGCGCGAGCTGCTGTCCAAGCGACATGGGAACATATTCTCCTTCGGCGATACCGGCTGTATCGCCACGGTATCGGTGCATTACAAGACGTATGCTGATCCAAAGGAAGCCCCTCCCCGGATTTCGCATCGCCTGTGGAACAAACGAGCTTGGGATTGGTTTCATCCCCGCTGTACGATCTGGACATCGGACAGTTGGCGACTTGCAGCCGCGTATATTTTTGTGCATCCGCCCATTTCCCGGGCAATCAGGGGGACGAGGTGTTTTCGGCCGACGATAAAAGTAAAACACCGCCGCGAACCAGCGGCGATCAACCGCCGCGCAAAAGCGGGGCGGCGCCGCAGGCTGATCGCAATATCGGCGATGCGCTGCGTCGCGTGTATCAGGATGCCGCTGGTGAGGACGTTCCCGACGACCTGCTCGACCTGCTCCGCAAGCTCGACTGATCTCCGCGCCGATGGACGGGGATGAGCTGAAGCGTCGAAACGGCGCTGGCCCCGTGGCCGCAATTGCGCGAATGCCGACTGGGGCCAAGGTGTTCCTGATCCTCAGCGGCGCGTTGCTGCCGCTTGCGCTGATCGCCTTTCTCGCGTCGCTTCAAACCACCCGGATTGCGGATCAGGAAGTCCGAGCCCGGTTGCGCATTGCCATCAGCGAGGCCGCCCGCTCGTTGCGTGGCGAACTCGCATGGGAGCTGCGCGAGGTGCGCAGTGCCCTCCCCACCACGCCGGACCAAGCGCCCAATTGCGGGCGACTCGCCGGCCTCTTCGAACCGCAAGCGGCGGAGGGGATCCGCTATGCCGTGCTCGACCCGGCCAAGCGTCTGGTGTGCGGCCAGCCACTTCCCTCAGTCGCGACGCCTGTCGATGGCGCCGAAACCTCACCGATCCGCCTGCTCCCAGGTACCGGCGCACAGCTGGAGGTCACTGGCCCAACGGGACACACCGCCCGCGCGTTTTTCCCCACCCGCTTCCTCGCCGAATCGGCGGCCCCCACCGGAATGGCGGGCGACTTCGCGCTGGTCCTGATCGCCGCAGACCGGTCGGTGGTGCTGCGCGAACTCGACGCATCCGGCCCGCTCGCCCGGGCCGAGACTCAGATCGTCGATCTGGATATCGAGGATCTGCAACTGCAGATGACCGTGCCGAGCGCACCGGTGACGTCCTCCGCCGTCATTGCCGCCCTCTCACCCTTCCTGATGTGGTTCCTGGCCGCCGCGATCGCCTGGTTCGTGGTCGACCGGCTGCTGATCCGTCCGCTGCGACAGCTACGCACGACGGTCGAGGCGTATCAGCCCGGCGAAATGATTGATCCGATCGCGGGCAGCGACATCCCAGCGCAGGAGATTCGTGCGCTCGGCGATACCTTCCGCGAATTGAGCCAGACGGTGCAGCTCCATGAACGCGATCTCGCCGAAGGCCTGTCGCGCCAGACCAAGCTGACGCGCGAGGTGCATCACCGGGTCAAGAACAACCTTCAGGTCATCGCCAGCCTGATCAACTTCCACGCGCGCGTCGCAGTCGAGCCGGGCGCACTCGAAGCCTATGCCTCGATCCAGCGCCGCGTCGATGCGCTTGCGGTCGTTCACCGCCACCATTATGCCGGGTTCGAAGATACCCGCGGGATCGAGATCCGCTCGGTCATCGGCGAACTCGCCTCCAACATCCGCGCCACCGCGCCTGAGCGCAACGCGGTCGGCATCATGCTGAATATCGAACCGCTGCTGGTGTCACAGGACGCTGCAGTCGCGGTCTCGTTCCTGATCACCGAGATCGTCGAGCTGGCAATGCTGGCGTCGCCGGGTGCGCAGATCAATATCTCGACCCAGACCGACGCGGCCAAGCCCGACAGCGCGACGCTGCGCATCAGCTCCGCCGCGCTGGCCGACTCTCCCGAATTCGCCTCGCTGTACGAGCATCGCTACGGACGCGTGATCGGCGGGCTGGTCCGCCAGCTGCGCTCGCAATTGCATCATGATCCGCTGATCGGCGCATTCGAACTCACCATCGCGATCACCGGCCGCACCTAAACGCGCCCGCACGGCGGCACCGAACGGCCGGCCAAAAAAAAACCCGAAAAAAATTCACGCGCTTTGGAACCCCGGATCAGGTTCGACGTTTTTTACTTCGGATAGTGACCTTTTGCCCCCCCGCTCTCGCTATCCACGACACAGGCCCGGAAGCGTCTACCCCTCCCCCCCCCGGTGACGCTTCCGGGCCTTATTCGTCTCAGCGACGACTCCCATCTCATTCAAATCACACGCGGAACGAAGTCGCGTGCCGGGCATTTCTCCTTCGCACGAATGCGAAACGGAGAATTACCATGCGCAAGATTTTGACGATGGCGATACTCGCCGGTGGCCTCGCCCTTTCGGCCTGCAACACGGTCGAAGGACTGGGTCGTGACGTAGAGTCGGCTGGCGACACGGTCGCCAAGACCGCCGAAGACGCCAAATAAGCGACTTTTGCGCTATTCCCCTGCGGCGGCTTCGGCCGCCGTTTCTTTTTCACGGCGCTTGCGCGTGAACCAGATCGCGACCAGCGACAGGAAATACAGCCCGCACAGCGGCCCCGCGAGCAGCAGCTGCGACCCGATATCCGGCGGCGTCAGCACTGCAGCGATGGCAAAGGCAGCGACTACCGCATAGCGCCACGCGCTCTTCAGCTGCTCATACGTCACGATCCCCGCGCGCTCGAGCAGCATCAGCAGCACCGGCAGCAGGAACGAGATGCCGAACGCAAAAATGAACTGCATCACGAAGTCGAGATAATTGCCGACCGCCGGCAACGCTTCCTGCGTTACCCCGCCGCCCAGATCGCCCTCCAGCCCGAGCAGGAAGTTGAGAGCGACAGGAATCGCGAAATAATAGGCCAGCGCCGCCCCCGATACGAACAACACCGGCGTCGCCAGCAGGAAGGGCAGCAGTGCGCGCTTTTCCTTGCGATACAGGCCGGGTGCGACAAACTGCCACAGCTGGTTGGCGATGATCGGGAAGGAGAACATCAACGCCCCGAAAAACCCGACCTTGATCTGCACCATGAAGGCTTCGAAAATCTGGGTGAAAATCAGCTTGTCCTGCCCCGCCGCCGCCAGCGGATGGACCAGAAACCCAAAGATCGGCTTGGCGAAGTAGAAACAGACGCCAAAGGTCAGCACCAGCGCCACGACGCAGTAGAGCAACCGCCGACGCAGCTCGATCAGATGGTCGAGCAGCGGCGCTTCGCTATTGGCGAGTTCGTCGGTGTCGCTCACGACTCCGCCTTCTTCTTGCGTGGTGCGCGCGGCTTGCGCGTCGGTTCGACAGGGGTATCGAGCGCCGCATCGGCAGGCTCGGCCTTCAGCGCCGGGGGCTCGACCATCGCCGGCGGCGCGTCATCGTCCGGCCCAGCGATATTCGCCGGAGTCGCCCCTTGCGGATTGGGGTCATAGACCGGCCCCGTCAGCATCTTTTCGGGCGGATGCTCGCGCATGATCCGCGCATTTTCCTCCGCCCATTTCTTTTCCATCTCGGCGAGCTCGGACTCGCGGACCATCGTGTCCAGCCCGCTGCGGAACTGGCTCGCGACGCGGCGCGCCTTGCCGACCCAGTGGCCGACAAAGCGCATCGCCTTTGGCAAGTCCTTCGGCCCGATGACCAGCAGGGCGACGATGCCCACCACCAGAAATTCGGGTGCGTTGAAATCGAGCATCGATCAGCCGGTCCGCAAGGCCGCGGCAAAGCGCCGCAGCGGAAATATCAGCGCTCGTCCTGCGCCGGACGCGCTTCAGCCGCAGTGTTCTGCGCCTGGGGCTGCGGATCGACAACCCGCTTCGCCTCGATCTCGGCGGGCTTGGCGGGGGCCTCGTCGTCCTCGGCCATGCCCTTCTTGAACTGCTTGATGCCCTTGGCGACGTCACCCATCATGTTCGAGAAGCGGCTGCCCCCGAACAGAAGTATTACGAGGACACCGACGATCAGCCAATGCACCAGACTCATGCTACCCATCGGAACTCTCCGTTGATTCTGCGCCTATCTAGTCGTCTTCGTCCGGGGTTTCTACCGCTTCCCCGCCACCGGCTTCCGAATGTGCGGCTTCAAACGCCAAATCGACCGGATCGAGCAGCCCGGCGGCGCGCAGATCGTCGATTCCGGGCAGGTCGCGGCGGCTCGCCAGCCCGAAATGGCTGAGGAACTCGGGCGTCGTCGCATACATCAGCGGTCGTCCCGGCACCTCGCGCCGCCCCGCCGGGCGGATCCACCCGGCCTCCATCAGCACGTCGAGCGTACCCTTACTGATCTGAACCCCGCGAATCGCCTCAATCTCCGCGCGCGTCACCGGCTCGTGATAGGCGATGATCGCCAGCGTCTCGATCCCGGCGCGGCTCAGCTTGCGGCTGTCCTCGCGGTCGCGGCGCAGGAAATTGGCGAGGTCCGGCGCAGTCTGGAAATGCCACCGCCCGCCGCGCTCGACCAGCTCGACCCCGCGCCCGGCATAATGCTCCGCCAGCGCCGCCAGCGCCGCCGCGATATCCGCTTCATCCCCGACATAGGCGCGCAGGTCCGCCAGCGTCAGCGGCTGTTCCGCCGCAAACAGCACCGCCTCGACCGCGCGCATCGTTTCATCGGGCGGCGTCATGCCTCGATCCCCCGCAGATACAACGGCGCAAACGCCGACTTCTGGCGGATCTCGACCCGTCCCTGCTTCGCCAGCTCCAGCGCCGCGACGAACGAGCTGGCCAGCGCTGACTTGCGATAGGAACCGCTGGCATCCTCGGGCAGGAAACTCTCAATCGTGCTCCACTCGACCCGCTGCCCGATCAGCTCGGAAACGCGGTGGATCGCATCCTCCAGCGTCATCACCGGGCGCACCGCGACGATGTGCATCACCGGCCGCGTGCGCGCGCTGATCTGGCCATAGGCGGAGATCAGGTCATAGATTTCGGCCTGCCAGCGCGATTTGCGCACCGTCTTCAACCCCTCGGGCGCGCCGCGCGTGAACACGTCGCGCCCCAGCCGATCCCGCGCCACCAGCCGCGCCCCCGCCTCGCGCATCGCCGCCAGCCGCTCCAGCCGCAATTGCAGCCGCAGCGCCATTTCCTCCGGGCTCGGCTCGATCTCCGGATCGCGCGGCAGCAGCAGCGCCGATTTGAGATAGGCGAGCCACGCCGCCATCACCAGATAATCAGCGGCCAGTTCCAGCCGCAGCTCGCGCGCCTCGTTCACATAGGTGAGATACTGGTCGACCAGCTGCAGGATCGACAGCTGCCGCAGATCGACCTTCTGGCTCCGCGCCAGCGCCAGCAACAGGTCGAGCGGCCCTTCCCAGCCGTCGATGTCGATGGTGAGGGGCGCGGGATCGCTCATGCCAGCGCCAGCAATGCCTCCCGCTTGGCGACCAGCGCGTCGATCTCGCCCGCCTCGAGCCGCACGCTTGCCATCGCCCGCTCCAGCCGCGCCAGCGTCACCGGCGGCGCGTCGCTCAGGCGCCCGACAATCTCTTCCATCTCGCCCATCCGCGCCCAGCAATCGAGCACGACGTCGCACCCTGCCGCAATCGCCTGCGCCGCCTTCTCGCCCGCCGTGCCGGTCAGCGCCTTCATGTCGATATCGTCGGTCATCAGCAGGCCGTCGAAGCCGATCCGCCCGCGGATCACGTCGCGGATCACGGTGGGCGACAGCGTCGCCGGGTGCTCCGCGTCCCACGCCTTGAACACGACGTGGCAGGTCATCGCCATCGGCGCATCCTTGAGCGTGCGGAACGGCTCGATATCCCGCTCCAGCGCCGCATCATCGGCATCGACCACCGGCAGCTCATAATGGCTGTCGACCACACCGCGGCCATGCCCCGGCATATGCTTGACCACGCCGACCACCCCGCCCTTCGCCATCCCGTCGAGCATCGCGCGGCCCAGCGCCGCCACCCGCATCGGATCACTCCCGAACGTCCGCCCGCCCACTGCCGGCGTCGTCTCCGGCATGCGCACGTCGAGCAACGGCGCGCAGTTCACATTGACCCCGACCTCGGCCAGCATCAGCGCCAGCGCCTGTCCGTTCGCCCGCGCCGCCTCGATCGCCGATGACGGCGCGACCTCATACAGCGCATCAAACGCAGGTCCGGCGGGAAAGGCTGGCCATTCCGGCGGCGCCATCCGCGCGACGCGCCCGCCCTCCTGATCGATCAGGATCGGCACATCGTCACGGCCGGACAGGTCGCGCAAGCTGTCGGTGAGCGCGCGCATCTGCGCCCGATCGACGCAGTTGCGCCCGAACAGGATATAGCCAAGCGGATCCGCGTCGCGGAAAAACGCGGCTTCGTCGGCGGTAAGGACAGGGCCGGACAGGCCGAAAATGACAGGCTTCATGGCGCGGTTAGAACAGGGGCGCGACCAAGATTCCAGAGGCGCGCTCTAAAAAATCATCCCCCCGCCAGGAAACACGCCTCGCCCGCCGCCTTCAGCTTGCCGCACAGCTCGCGCGCCTGCCCGTTGCTGCCGGCATTCACGCGGAGCCGGTAGAACGTCTTGCCGTTCACATCCGCCTTGGCGATCCCCTTGCCCAGCGGGGCGAGGTAGGAAAACCGCTTCGCCAACCGCGTCCACGCCACATTCGCTTCCGCCTCACTGGGGAAAGAGCCGAGCTGGATCGTCGCGCTGCCCGCCGACGGCCCGGGCGCAGCCTGCGTCGGTGCAGCAGCCTTGGGCACTGACCCGCTCTGGATCGGCGCGACAACGCGGCTCGCGCCCTTGACCGGGGCCGGGCTCGCCTTGGGCGCGGCCTTGCCATCCACCGGAGTCTCCGGCACCGCCGAAACATCGACCGAGCCGTTGGTGGTCGCGCCCTCGCTCGCGGCGAAGACGGTGTCGCCCTCGCCCTCGACCTTCATCCCGCCCGGTTCGTCGGGCTTGACCTTGTAGCTGCCTTCCTGCGCGTTGATCAGCGCGCCGGTGCCCTCGCCCGTCACCGTGCGCTGATACCACCACCAGCCAAACAGCGCGGCGGCGATGATCGCCAGCCCGACCAGTACCAGCAGGATGATGCGCAGCGCCGACGGCCCCTCGCGATATTCATCCTCGACCGTCTCCAGCCACGGCAGCCGGTCGTCATTATAGTCCTCACCCGCGTTCATTCAGCTCAGCTCCTGAACGGCCTCGACCCCCATGATGTTGAGGCCGTTGCGCACAACCTGCCCGATCGCGTCGGCGAGGGAAAGCCGCGCGCGGGTCAGCGGCACATTGTCGGGCAGGATGAAGCGGCGCGACGGATCGTCATTGCCCATATTCCACCAGGCGTGGAATTCGGCGGCCAAGTCATAGAGATAAAAGGCAATCCGATGCGGCTCACGCGCCGCCGCTGCGCCCTCGACCACGCGCGGATACTGCGCGGCGAGCTTCACCAGCGCCAGCTCGCGTGTATCAAGCAGGGACAGGTCGGCATCTCCCGACAGGTCCAGCCCCGCGTCCGCCGCGCGCCGGTGCAGCGAAGCGACCCGCGCATGGGCATATTGGACATAGAAAACCGGGTTGTCCTTCGACGCCTCGACCACCTTGGCAAAGTCGAAATCCATCTGCGCATCGGCCTTGCGCGTCAGCATGGTGAAGCGGACCACGTCCTTGCCCACTTCCTGCACCACATCCGCCAGCGTGACGAAATTGCCCGAGCGCTTGGACATCTTCACCGGCTCGCCCGCGCGCAACAGGCGCACCATTTGGACCAGCTTGACGTCGAACCGCGTCTTCCCCTCGGTCAGTGCGGTCACCGCGGCGACGATCCGCTTGACCGTCCCGGCATGGTCCGCGCCCCAGATGTCGATCAGCTGGTCGGCCGATTGCGCCTTCTGGAAATGATACGCCATGTCCGCACCGAAATAGGTCCATTGCCCGTTCGACTTCTTGATCGGGCGATCCTGATCGTCGCCGAACTTGGTCGAGCGGAACAGCGGCAGCTCGACCGGCTCCCAGTCATCGGGCAACTCGCCCTTGGGCGCTTCCAGCACGCCGTCATAGATCAGGTCGCGCGCACGCAGCCACGCCTCGGCCTCTTCGGGCTTCCCCGCCGCCTGCAGCTCCGCCTCGGACGAGAACAGATTGTGGTGGATGCCGAGCAACGCGAGGTCGCTACGGATCATCACCAGCATGTCGGCGACGGCTTCCTTGCGGAACAGCGCCAGCCATTCGCTCTCGTCCTTGCCGATGAAAGCATCACCATGCTCGCGCGCCAGCCGCTCGCCAACGGGCATGAGATAGTCGCCCGGATACAGCCCCTCGGGGATCTCGATCGTCTCGCCCAGCGCCTCGCGGTACCGCAGATGCGCCGACCGCGCGAGGACATCGACCTGCCCGCCCGCGTCGTTGACATAATATTCGCGGATTACCTTGTGCCCGACCGCTTCGAGCAGGCTGGCGAGCGCATCGCCCACCACCGCGCCCCGGCAATGGCCCATATGCATGGGGCCGGTCGGGTTGGCGGAGACATATTCGATGTTCACGGTGACGCCCGCGCCACCCTGCGACCGGCCATAGGCATCGCCCGCCGCATGGATCGCGGCCAGCTCGTCGCGCCAGGTGCCATCGGTCAGACTCATATTGATGAAGCCCGGCCCGGCGACCGACACCGAAGACACCGCGTCGATCTTCTCCAGCTCGGCCGCGATCTTCTCGGCCAGCGCGCGCGGATTGGTCCCGGCCGGCTTGGCCAGCACCATCGCGGCGTTGGTCGCCAGGTCGCCATGCGTCACGTCACGCGGCGGCTCCACCGTCACCGCGCGTCGCTCCAGCCCAGCCGGCAGGTCACCGGATGCGACCAGGGCATCCAGCGCGGCGTCGAGATGGGCAGCGAAACGGGGATAGAGCGTCATGTGCAGGTCCGATGGTTTCAGGAGGCGGACCCTCTAGCGCAGCGCGCGCGGTTCGTCACGCAATGACGCGGCGTCTCCGTGCAGCGAGCAACCCATCGGCGGCGTAAATCGCAAGGCCCGTCCAGATCAGCGCGAAACAGATCAGGTGCGCGGTCGTCACGCGCTCTCCGAAATAGGTGATCGCCAGCACGAACTGCATCGTCGGCGCGAGATACTGCAACAGCCCCAGCGTCGAATAGGGCAGTCGCCGCGCCGCCCCGGCAAACAGCAACAGCGGCACCGCCGTCACCACGCCCGACAGCACCAGCAACGTCGTCGCCACCGGCTCATTGCCGAACTCCAGCCCGCCATGGGTCGATAGCCAGAACAGATAGCCAAGACCGAGCGGCGCGAGGATCGCGGTCTCCAGCGTCAGCCCTTCCAAAGCGCCGACCGGCGCAACCTTGCGGACGAGTCCATAGAAGCCGAACGAAAAGGCCAGCGTCAGGCTGATCCAGATGCCCTGCCCCGCCCCCACCGCCAGCACCGCGACGCCAATCCCGGCCAGCCCGACCGCCACCGTCTGCGCCCGCCCGAGCTTCTCGCGCAGCAGCACGACGCCCAGCAGCACATTGACCAACGGGTTGAGGAAATAGCCAAGGCTCCCCTCCAGCACATGCCCATTCTGCACCGCCCAGATATAGACCAGCCAGTTGACCGAAATCAGCGCCGCGCTGGCGCTCAGCAACAGCATCGCGCGGCGGTTGCGCAACGCGGCGATGATCGCCGACGTCCGGCCCAGCGCAAGGATGACGATCGCGAGCAGCCCGAGCGACCACAGCACACGCCCCGCAACCACTTCGCCCGCGCCAACCCCCTTCAACGCAAAGAAGAAGATCGGCAGCACGCCCCAGATGCCATAAGCAGCCAGCCCCTGAACCAGCCCGGCGCGGTCGAGGCGCTCGGGCGCTGGGGGCGGATCGGACCGGGCCATCTGCGCCAGATAGGACTTATGCTGCACCGCCGAAAGCCGTGCGGCGGGAAAGATTTGGTTTCGGGCGCGACGGTGCCGCTTCAGTCCTTGGGCGCGTCGTCGCGATCGACCTTCAGCCACCGCGCCCAATCGATGCTGACCAGTGCGACCAGCAGGCCCAGCATCGCCACCTGCAACGCGATCCCCCAGGGACTGGTGAGGTTGGCAAACATCACCTGACCGAAATCCGTCTCGCGCACCTTGCGCGCGGTCCAGCCGTAAAAGGAGTAGGTAAACAGGCGTCCGGTGAAGAATGCGGCGGTAAAGCCCAGCAGCGGCACCCGCGCCAGCCCGACGGCCATGAACAGCTGCGCCGACGGCAAGGGGGAGATCACGAACAGCGCCAGCAGGATCAGCACATTATGCTTGCGCCGCTCCACCGCGACCCGCGCCGCGGCGATGTTGCTTTGCATCCGCTGCGGCAGCCATTTCCCGAAATGCCGCGCCCCGACCGCCAGCACCAACCGCCCCAGCGCCGCCCCCATCGCCCCGATCAGCACCAGCGCCCAGAGCGGCTGATCGCCATTGATCCCGTACAGCACGATGATCGACCAGGTCGGCGGCCCGAACGCGGGCAACAGATTGACCCCGAACGCGAGCAGAAAAAGCGTGACATAGCCCATATCATGATCGGTGCGATCAAATGGCGCGCTAAGCAAGCTGTTGACGAATGTAACATTATATCATTATGGGAGCATCATGTCCGTCAAAGCACCCGCAATCCACGATCCCGCCCATTGGGATTCGGTCTCCACCAACTATGCCGCTGAAGCCGACCGGATGACCGGCCGCTATGCGCAAGCGGCGTGGGAACTGGCCGCCCTGCCCCACGGCGCGCGCGTGCTGGACGTCGCGACCGGCGCGGGCGCTTTGCTGGTGGCGGCGCTGCGTGACGGTGCGGACGCGATCGGCATCGACTTCTCCCCCGGCATGGTCGACATCGCCCAATCCCGCGCTGCCGAGATCACGCCCGGCCAGCGCGCGCTGGTGATGGACGGCCAGCGACTCGACTTCCCCACAGCGAGCTTCGACGCCGCCTTCTCGATTTTCGGCGTGTTCATGTTCCCCGATCCTGCTGCGGGCTTTTCCGAAATGGCGCGCGTGCTGCGCCCCGGCGGCCTCGCCGTGGTTGCGGTGTGGGAGAATGCCGGCGGTGCCGGCCCGGCCCAGCTCTTTGCTCAGGCTGCCCAGCGAATGTTCCCCGAACAGCCGGTACCGCTGCCGATGGCGCGGCTGTTCAACACCCCCGAACTGCTCGATGCCGCCTTTTTTGAGGCCGGATTACAGCCCGCAGCACTCCATCGCGTCGACTATGCCTGGCCCGCCCCACCGATCGACTGGTTCCGCGAGCACGCCAAGCTCGCCTATGGCTGGTCGCCGGTGTGGCAGATGCTCGACGACGCCCAACGCACAGCCTTCGCCGCAGAAGCCGCCGCCCTAGCCGCCGACCTGCCCCCCGAAGGGATCACCTCCACCGCGCTGGTGGGGATGGCGCGGAAGGCGAAATAGACCGTCGGGATCGACCACCTATCTTCCGTCACCCCCGCGAAAGCGGGGGTGACGATAGCGGCCTTAAACCCGCACCAGCCCGTCCAGCATCCGCGCGCTTTTCTGCCCCGGAAACAACGCCGGCATCGCCCGCGCCGGATCGACCCCGAAATGCGCCGCCGCCGCGCTGCCGATCACCGCGTCCAGCCCCGCCGTCGGCTTCAGATCGCGCCCTTCATACAACGCCGCATCGCTCAGCCCCGGCCAGTCGGCGACGACGCGCCCGCCCTTGACCGCGCCGCCCAGCAGCCACGCGACCGACGCCGTGCCATGGTCGGTGCCCTGCGTGCCATTGACCTTCACCGTCCGCCCGAACTCGGTCGCGACCAGCACCATCGTCTTGCCCCACAGCGGCCCGAGGCCGGTCTTAAGCGCCGCAATCATCTGGTCGAGGCCGTTGAGCTGTGCGCCCAGCCGTCCGCGCTGCCCGGCATGCGTGTCCCAGCCGCCCGTCTCGATCATCGCGATCCGCGCGCCATTCTCCGCCGCCAGCAACCGCGCGGCGAGCGCACCCGTCGCAGCGGCATTGCGCCCGTTATTCGCCGCCAGATCGCCAGTCAGCGTCCGCGTCGCCGTCGCCTGTTCCCAAATCGCGTGCAGTTGCGGATCCTCCGCATACAGCATCGCCACGCGCCCGAGCAGATCGTCGGACGCATCGGGCAGGACCGATGGCGCATAGGACGCGACCTCCACCTTCCCACGCAGCGCCATCGGGATCGTCGCCGCGACCGCAATGCCCTTGCGCTCATCGGCGGGCAGCACGGCAAGCAGCCGGTTCATCCACCCGTCCTTGAGCTGATACGCCGCCGCACCCCCCGTCTCGAGCACATTCTGCGCATCGAAATGCGACCGGTCGCGATAGGGCGACGCGACCGCATGGACGAACAGCGCCTCTTTCGCCGCATACATCCGCGCGACATTCTTGAGGTTCGGATGCAGCGCGAACATCGCGTCCAGCTTCGCCACATCGGCGAAATCCTGCGCCAGCACCCCGCGCTGCGCGGCAAACGCCGGATCGCCGACCGGCGCGAGCGTGCCAAGCCCGTCGGCCGCGCCGCGCTGGATAATGAACACGAAGCGGCGGTCGCTCGCCGCCTGCGCAAAGGCAAGGCGCGGCGCGAAGCCCAGCGACAGCGCACCCGCTGCGCCGGTGAGGACAAGATTGCGGCGGTTGATCATCACATTATCTCCGCATGAATTCGGGGGCGACGAGCATGAGCGCGACGCCCTGTGACGCGCTTTCGGCGCGCGCGATCGCCTGGCTCGTCGTGGCACTGAGCGCACCGGGGAACAGCACTGCCGCCCGCGCGCGCGCATCGATCGTATCACGGGTGCGCGCCGCCATCCGCTCCGCCGCCTCGACCCGGCGCATCACCGCATCCGGCCCGGCCCAGCTCGCGGCGATATCGTCGAAGCCCGCTGGCGATCCCGGCCGCCATACTGGCTGGCCGAGCTGGTTCATCAGCCCCAGCACCGCCTCGCCCGGAATCTCGCTTGTGCCGAGCGCGCGCATCGCCGCGATCGACCATTCCCACGGTGTGCGAAACTTGACCGGCTGCGCCACCCACGTCTCGGGCGCCTCGATCAACACGCGATACACGGTCGGCAGGTCGCCGCCGGACTTCAGGAACGCCGCCTCCAGCTTGCCGACCAGCGACGCGGGCGGTTCGTCCCCGGCAAAATGCCGCGCCAGCTTGGTCGCGAGATGCTTCGCCGTCGCCGGATGCACGGCAAGGTCGTCCAGCACCGCCGCCGCCTGCCGCTCGCCCTGCTGGGCATAGCTCTTGCCCAGGATCGTCCGCGACCCCGGCTCATGGATGCGCCCGGCAAACACAAAGCTGCCGGGCTGGCCCTCAAGTCCCGCAAAGCGCGCCGCCGGGCCGCGCGTAATCCCCGCGACGCTCCACCCGGTCATCGCGCGGGCAAATTCGGTGACGTCCGCCTGCGTATAGCCGGTCCGCACGCCCAGCGTGTGCAGCTCCAATATCTCGCGCGCCAGATTTTCGTTGAGGCCCACCCGCTGCGGCCCACCGCGCCGCGCCGCCGCCTGCCCCGCAACGCTGCCCGGCCCGACCGACTGCGCCTGATCAAGGTACAGCAGCATCGCCGGATGCCGCTCCACAGCGTGCAACATGTCGCGGAAACTGCCCAGCACGTGCGGCCGGATCGCGTCGAACTCGAATGCCCCGGCGAGCCCCACCATGGTCTGCTTGTCCGCCGAGACCGCAAAATGGTTCGACCAGAAATGCACCAGCCGCTCAACGAACGGCGTATCGCTCCCCACCGCCACCTGCGCGCGCGCGCCAGCGGCGGTCATGTAGAAATCCCGCCCCTGCTGCCGTCCCGCCTGACGCACCTGTCGCGCGGGGTCCGCAGCCTCGCCATCCGGCATGGCATCGCCCGTGCGGCGCTCCTGCCGCAAATCGCGCTGCACCATCCGCAATTCTTCCAGATAGTCGGCGACTGCGGCGGCAATCACCGGCGTGGCGGGCAACGCCGCAATCGCACCGGGTCGCACATCGAACCGCGCCATCTGCTCGATCAGCGCGCGGCGCGGATCGGCGGGTGCGGACGCATCCGCCCTTCCGCCTAATCCGAACCGGTTAAGGGCAATGCTCGCGTCCGACATGGGCAATATCCCGAAGAGTGACCATCGAACGCTACGCCCGCTTTGTCGCAAATCTGTGCCAGCGGCGCAGTTCGTCGCATCCAGCGCGCGACTCGTCCCCGATGCGTCCGGCGCAATCGCACTTGCATCCTTCGCGCTTGGCATTGCTGCGGCGCAGCATATCAATGGGCGCAAGAACAGAACAATATTGGATGCCGATCTGGCCCTTCAAATCTTCAAGGGAGAAAGATCGTGATCAAGACCTTCATCAGCGCCGCCGTCCTCCTCAGCCTGCCGGTCGCCGCCTATGCGAGCGAGCGCAGCTTCAAGCGTGACGGCGTCACCTATGTCTACACCAGCAAGCGCGACGGCGACGCCACCGTGCTCGAAGGCAAGGCATTCCCCGGCGGCTCGGCCTATACGCTGGTCGTCCGCGGCAAGAACGTCACCGGCCGCGTCGGCGGCACCCCGGTGTCGTTCCGCATCGCCAAGCCGCTTGCGACCACCGTCCAGACGGCTTCGCGCTAAGCGATCCACTCATTCCTCCCCTGAGCTTGTTCAGGGGAGGAATAGGGTCTCCTAGAAGCCCTCCGGCAGTTCGATCGGCCCCACCACCTCGCGATAGCGCGAAATCGCGTAGCGGTCGGTCATCCCCGCGATGAAATCGGCGATATGCCGGCTCCGCCACGGCTCGTCGCTCGGCAGCGTCTCACGCCAGTCCTCGGGCATCAGCGCCGGGTCCGCCGCATAGGCCGCATACAGCCCCGCGATCACGCCATGCGCCATCTCGGCCGCCGCCAGCTGGTGCCGATGGTGATAGAGATTGGCGTACATGAAGCGCTTGAGCGCCCGCTCCTCCTCACGCATTGCATCGGAAAAGCCGCACAGCGCCCGCCCGGCCGCGCGCACATCTGCCGCCGTTTCGATTCGTCCGTCGGCAATCCGCCGCCGCGTCTCTTCGAGCAAATCGTTGACCATCACCCCGATTTGCGCCCGCACCAGCTCGCGCATCAGCCGCTTTGGCGAGCCATCGGGGAACCGCGCCCGCACCGCATCCCACCCCCGCGCGACCAGCGGCACGTCCAACAGCTGATCCAGCGTGAGCAGCCCCGCGCGCAGCCCATCATCAATGTCGTGATTGTCATAGGCAATGTCGTCGGCAATCGCCGCGACCTGCGCCTCCAGCGAACTATGCTGCTCCAGCTCCAGCGGGAACGCCGCGTCCGCCGCCGCCAGCGCCCAGCCCGGGGCCGTCACCGGCCCATTATGCTTGGCCAGCCCCTCCAGCGTCTCCCAGCTCAGGTTCAGCCCGTCCCACCCGGGATAGGGGCAGTCGATGACCATCAGCGCGCGCAGCGTGTTGCCATTATGGTCGAACCCGCCCCGCCCGCTCAGCGCCTCTTCCAGTGCGCGTTCACCGGCATGGCCAAATGGCGGGTGGCCAATGTCGTGCGCCAGGCACAAAGCCTCGGTCAGATCCTCGTTCAGCCCCAAAGTCCGCGCGACCGTCCGCCCGATCTGCGCCACCTCCAGGCTGTGGGTCAGCCGCACGCGGAAATGGTCGCCGTCGGGCGCCATGAACACCTGCGTCTTGTGGCGCAGGCGGCGGAAGCTGATCGAATGGACGATGCGGTCGCGGTCACGCTGAAACGCATCGCGCGGCCCGCGCGCGGTCCCCTTCCCCTCGTCAAACAGCCGCCCACGGCTGCGCGCGGGATCGCTGGCATAGCGGGCGAGGGGCAACACAGCGGACATCAAACGGTTTTCACTTTCTAAGCCCCTCCCCTTCAGGGGAGGGGTTGGGGTGGGGCCTATCCACGCGGGCCACGGTCTCGATGAGACTTGGACGCCCCACCCCCAACCCCTCCCCTAAAGGGGAGGGGCTAGTAAAGTCATTTGACGTCGAGCTTCTCGATCTTCTGCCCCGCCTCGCTGCTCCAGGCAAAAGCCTCAACGCCCTTCTTCCGGATCGCGTTGACGAAGTCCTGCGCCGCCGCCGGCGTCTTGAACGGCCCGACCAGCAACCGGTTGGTAAAGCGCAATGGCGTGGTCCACGCCTGCTTTCCGCGGAACTCGGCCGGGGCATCGGCGACGATCGCCTTCCACGCCTTGGGCAGCGCCTTGACGTCCGCCCCTCCCGCAACCTGCGCCCAATGGCGCGCGGGTTCGGCCTTGGCGGGATCGACCTTGGGCTTGGCCTTTGCCTTGGGGTCGGTCTTGGCCTTCGGGTCGGTCTTCGCCTTGGGATCCGCTTTCGCCGTTACCACGGGCTTGGCTGCCGGCTTTGCAACCGGCTCGGGCTTCGGCTTCGGCGCCTCGACCACCGGAGCGGGTGCAGGCGCAGGTGCAGGTGCAGGCGCAGCTTCCGGCTCCGGCTCCGGTGCGCGACCGGGCATCGGATCAACGCCCAACTCGGATGCGGGGATCGTAATCCCGGCCATGATCCGCGCAATCACACTGTCCTCGCCGCCGACACGCGGCGCTGCCGGACGCGGTGCAGCCTCCGGCACTGGTTCAGGCGCACGCGCAACCTCGACCGGTGCAGGCGCAGGCGCAGGCGCAGGCGGCGGGGCAACCACCGACGCCGTCGCCGCCTCGGCTGCCCGCCGCGCCTCGGCCTCACGCACCGCGCGCTCCTGCGCCGCGCGCGCATCCGCCTCTCGCTGCGCCAGCGCCGCACGTTCCGCCTCGGCGATCCGCCGCGCTTCGGCGTCGCGCTGCGCTTGCGCGACCCGCTCCATCTCCAGCCTTTGCTGCTCGGCGAGCCGTGCCGCTTCGGCGCGGCGCTGCGTCTCCGCCTCCTGCGCCGCGCGCGCATCGGCGAGCCGCTTCGCCTCGGCATCTGCAGCCGCCTGACGTGCAGCCGCCGCTTCCTGCGCCCGCCGATCGCGCGCACTGACCCGCCGTTCCGGGCGCGCTGGCGTCGATGCCACCTCGGGCGCGCGCGGCGGCGGCGGGGCAGCGGCCACTCGCTCAGCTGCGATGAACGGCAAGGGCGGTGCAACCTGGGCATCCGCGACCCGCGACGGGGTGCGCCGCAACTCGCCGAAATGCACCGCAAACGCCTTGTCGGCTGCGGTCAGGCCCGGCAACCGGCGGAAGAACGGGGCCAGCGCAGTCCCCACCCCGCCCATCATCGTCGCCGCGATCCGGTCCGCCCCCGCCGCATCGCCATTCATCGCCAGGATGAACGCACGCGCACGCCACGCCCCCCGATCACTGCGGCGCAGCAGCGGGTCGAGGATCGTCATCGCCTCATCCGTGCGCCCGCTGATCCCCAGCGAATAGGCAAAGCGGCGGACCGTCTCGTCATCGGCGCCGCGCGCCATCGCAATCCGATGCTCACGCTGCGCATGCGGCTGCGCGCCGATCAGGTCATAGGCAAGCCCGCGATCGGAGGCATAGGGCTCCATCGCCACCCCGCCGCGCTCGGCCAGCGCAAACAGCCGCAGCGCCTCGCCCGGCCGCTCGGACCGCACCATCACCATCGCCTGCCCCGCCGCGACGCGCGGATTGCCCGGCGCCAGCGCCTGCGCACGCGCAAAGAACCCCGCCGCAGCCGAAGGATCGTTGAGCCGCGCGCTCAACTCGCCCGCAGCAAGCAGCGCGGGCACGTTGCGCGGATCGGTGGCGAGGATGCGCATCTGCTCGGCCAGCCGGTCGGCATTGGGCGTGGGGGGCGGCGCGATTTCCTGCGCAACCGCATTTGGCGCAACCGCCGGGGCGACCACGGCCAGCGCGGCGCTCAACAGCAAGGAAAGGCGGATGGATCGGGCTGCGCGTGTCATGGGAGTCCGCAGGCTACACCATCCAGGGTCTGAATATCTGCTGTCGTCGCGATGCGTTGGCGATGGGCCGACGCGCAACCGCGACAGGATGCCGGGGGCTCCGCACGCGTCGCGCGCGGAGCCCGTCCGGATTACTGGTTGTTCTGACGGTTGAGGAAGCGCGGGATGTCCAGCGGATCCTTGTCGTCATCGTCCTTCGAACCGCCGCGCGCCGCCGCCATCCGCTCAAACAGCGTGCCGCCGGTCTTCTTGGGCGCTTCGACCGGAGCCGGAGCGGGTGCCGCAACCTCTTCCTCGTCGCCACCGGTCAGCCAGCGGCGACGGATCGTCGGCTCGCGCGGCGGCTCCTGCGCGGCGGGTGCTTCGGGCACCATCGCGTCGGAACCGAGCACCAGCTCGTCCGCAGTGTCGGCGGGCAGCGCATCAGGCGCTTCCAGCGTCAGTTCGTCCTCATCGCGTGCGAGCGGCGCGGTGTCGTCGAACACCACCGGCGCAGGCGCAGGTGCGACCGGCTCTGCAACCGGTTCAGCCTCGGGCTCGGGCGCAGCGGCAGGTGCCTCAGCCGCCGGAGCACCAGCACCCAGCGGGCGGCGCACGGTGCCGAACGAAAAGCTGCGGCTGGTCTCGGGCGCGGCGGGTGCCGCGGGCTTGGCCGACGCATCCGCCTCGATGCCCGTCGCGACGACCGACACGCGGATCTTGCCTTCCAGCTCGGGGTTGAACGCCGAACCCCAGATGATGTTGGCATTGTCGTCGACCAGCTCGCGGATATGGTTCGCGGCCTCGTCGACTTCGAGCAGGCGCATGTCGTCGCCGCCGGTGATCGACACGATGACGCCCTTCGCACCATCCAGCGAGACGCCGTCGAGCAGCGGGTTGGCGATCGCCTGCTGCGCCGCCTCGATCGCGCGGTTGTCGCCGCTCGACTCGCCGGTGCCCATCATCGCCTTGCCCATCTCGCTCATCACGGCGCGGACGTCGGCAAAGTCGAGGTTGATCAGGCCCGGCATGACCATCAGGTCGGTGATGCCGCGCACGCCCTGCTGCAGCACCTCGTCCGCCATCTCGAACGCTTCCTTGAACGTCGTGTTGGCGTTGGCGACCAGGAACAGATTCTGGTTGGGAATGACGATCAGCGTATCGACGAACTTCTGCAGCTCCTCGATGCCCGCTTCCGCCGACAATGCGCGCTTCTTGCCTTCGAACGCGAACGGCTTGGTCACGACGCCGACGGTCAGGATGCCCATGTCACGCGCGGCCTTGGCGATCACCGGCGCAGCGCCGGTTCCCGTGCCGCCGCCCATGCCGGCCGCGATGAAGCACATATGCGCGCCCTTCAGCGCTTCCTGCACATGCTCGATCGTCTCTTCGGCTGCGGCGCGGCCGATCTCGGGCCGGCTACCTGCGCCCAACCCTTGCGTGATCTTCGCGCCCAGCTGGATGCGATGGCTGGCGCTCGACTGCTTCAGTGCCTGCGCGTCGGTGTTCGCCACCAGGAACTCGACCCCCTGCACCTCGGCGCGGATCATGTTCGCGATCGCGTTGCCGCCCGCGCCGCCTACGCCGATCACCGTGATGCGCGGCGTCAGTTCGTCCAGGTCGGGCGGAAGGAAATCGATGCTCATTGTCGTTCAGTCTCCTCGGGGTCGCGCCGGTCTTGAGCTGCCCCCGTCTAACCCCTGTTTCTGCACCATGCGGCGGTGCCGTTCCAGCGTTATCCGCCGCAGCTGACATGAAATGTCAATAATTGGCCCGAAACGCGGCCATCATCCGCTGCAACATCGCCTTCGGATTGCTCCGGATCACCAATTGGCCCCGCGAAGGCTCCAGATTGCGCAGGTCGACCGGATCGGCCGCGGCAAAGGTCGCCAGCCCCGCCAGCGTCGCAAACGCCGGCCCGGCATGCGCCTCGGGCAGCGCGGTCAGGCCGCGCGGACGTCCGACGCGGACCGACCGCCCCAGCGCCTGCTGCGCATAATCTGCGACGCCCTTCAGCTCCGCGCCACCGCCGGTCAGCACGATCTGCCGCCCGACCGGGTCCTCGAAATTCAGGCGCGTCAGCTCCTTGCTGATTTCCGCCATCAACCGGTCGAGCCGCAAGCGGATCACCGCGATCAGCTGCGCGCGCGTGATCCGTGCGCCCTCGCCCTCTTCCTCAAGGCTGGCGGGCGCGATGTCGATCATGTCGTGATTGTCGCGCGGCGTCATATTGGCGCTGCCATAAAAGCACTTCATCCGCTCGGCCTGGCCGCGCCGCGTCCCGAACGCGCTCGCAATGTCGTCGGTGATATCCGCCGACCCCTGCTGGATCGACGACAGGCCGGTCAGCACGCCGTCCTTGTACACCGACACATTGGTCACGCCCGCGCCGATCTCGACCAAAGCCACGCCCAGCTCGCGCTCTTCCTCGGACAGGCAAGCCAGCCCCGTCGCCACCGGCGCTGCGATGATCGACCGCACCTCCAGATGCGCCGAACGCACGCACAAATCGAGGTTGCGCACCGGTGCGCCCTCGGTCGACACGACATGGATATCGACGCCCAGCCGCTCGGCATGCAGCCCGCGCGGCTGCTTGACACCCGCCAAACCATCAAGCGTGTAGCGCGTCGGCTGAGCATGCAGAACCATCCGCCCACCCGGATTGATCGCCTCACGCCCGGCGCGCAGCAGATCGTCAATGTCCGACTGTTCGACGCGATGCCCACCTAGATCGACCTCGAGCCGCAGGATGTTGGACTCCAGCCCCCCGGCGGAGAAGCTGACCCACACATCCTCGATGTTGGTGCCCGCGATCCGCTCCGCCTGCTCGACCGCCTCGCGCACCGCAACTTCGGTGGCGGCCATGTCGGCAATATAGCCGCGCTGCACGCCCCGGCTCTCTCGCTGGCCGGTGCCGAGCACGACCAGTTCGCCGCCATCGCCCTTTTGCGCGATCAGCGCCGACACCTTCGACGAGCCGATATCGAGTGCGGTAATCAGTCCTTCGGGCGCGGTCTTGGCCATGTCTTATTCCCCCTGCACATTCACACTGGCAGTTTCTGCCGCAGATTCAATCTCTTTGCGGATCACCTGCCCCGGCATCCGCACCACCAGCCGCGTCGGATCGCGCAGGTCAAAGCGCAGATAACCGCGCCCCAGCAACCGATCCGCCCCGTCCAGCTCGGCGAACTTGACCAACGCCTTGGCCGCGGCCTCTTCGCCCTCAGGCAGCGCCAGCCGCTCGCCGGTATTGAAGCTCAGGTCCCAACGGCGATTACCGATCCACGTCGCCGCCTTGACCAGCGGGCGCAGCGCAGGCGCCGCCGCCAGCAATTTCTGGTACGCTGGCTGCTGTGCATAGGCGCCATCGCCGATCACCAGCGGCAGATCGGGCATCGCCTCAGCCGATACCGGCTCCAGCAGCACACCCTCGGCATCGATCAGCATGAGCTGCCCCTGATGCTGCCATACCGCCGCCGCCTTGCGCTCGACGATATCGACCACCAGCGTATCGGGCAGGCGGCGCGACACGCGCGCATCGGCCACCCATCCGATCGTCATCAACCGCCCACGCACCTCGTCCAGATCGACCAGCGGCATCGCGCGGCTCTTCTCGTCCAGCGCGTAATTATACACCGTCATCTTGTCGGCGCGCTTGATCCCGGTCACCTCGACCTGCTGCACGCGAAAGCCCGCCCGCCCGACAACTTCCGCCGCCGCCGTGCCGACCACGCCCGGCACGCCGAACAGCACCGCCACGCCGATCAGCGACGCGACCGCAATGCCGGTGATGCTCCACGCGATGATCCGGTGCAGCGTCGCCTCACTCACCGGTACAGCCGCGACCATCCGGTCGAGCAGATGCGGCTGCTTGCGCTTCGATTGCGCGCGGCGCTTGGGCTTGACGGTGGGGCGCTTGGGCGTCGGCTTGCGGCTCATCCCGCCTCCTCGCGAAACGCTTCATCGACGATCGCCTGCACCAGCTGCGGATAGCTCATGCCCATCGCCTTGGCCTGTTCCGGCACGAGGCTCAGCGGCGTCATCCCCGGCTGGGTGTTGACCTCCAGCAGGAACAGCCCGTCCAACCCCTGTTCGTCATCCCAGCGGAAATCCGACCGCGATGCGCCCTTGCACCCCAACAGCCGATGCGCATTGAGCGCGATCTTCTTGCACGCCTGCGCAATCTCATCCGGAATCTCCGCCGGACAGATATGGTCGGTCATCCCGTCGGTGTACTTCGCGTCGAAATCATAGAAGCCGCTCTTGGGCTTCAACTCCGTCACCAGCAGCGCCTTGTCGCCCAGCACTGCGGTGGTCAGCTCGCGCCCGCGAATGAACGGCTCGGCGAGCAGTTCGTCGAACTCCTGCCACGGCCCCTTGGCCTCGGCGCTGATCGGGTTGCCGTAATTCCCCTCGGTCGTGACGATCGCCACGCCGACCGACGACCCCTCATTGACGGGCTTCAGCACATAGGGCCGCGGCATCGGATCGGCTTCGTACAGCGACGCAGTCGACACGACCTGCCCGCCCGGCATCGGAATGCCATGCGGCACCAGCGCCTGCTTGGTCAGCTGCTTGTCGATCGCGATCACCGACGTGACCATGCCGGAATGCGTATAGCGCAGCCCCATCAGGTCGAGCATCCCCTGCACCGTCCCGTCCTCGCCGGGGGTCCCGTGCAGCGCATTGAACACGACATCGGGCTTCGCCGCAGCCAGCTTTGCCGCAACATCGCGGTCCATGTCGATCCGCGTGACGCGATGGCCAAGCGACTCCAGCGCCTCGGCAATCCCCGCGCCAGACATCAGCGACACCGGCCGCTCGGCCGACCAGCCACCCATCAGGACTGCGACGTGGAGGGGGGTAACACTCACGATACTACTCCGTCGCCCCGGCGCAGGCCGGGGCCGCCCTGTGGCGCCGCTTGAACTTCAAAACGTGGCGGCCCCGGCCTGCGCCGGGGCGACGATGCATGCTTCACTTCGCCACCCCCACGCGCTGAATTTCCCATTCCAACTCAACCCCGCTCGCCGCCTTCACTCGCGCGCGCACGTCATCCCCCAGCCCTTCGATATCCGCACTCGTCGCGTCGCCGGTGTTGATCAGGAAGTTGGTATGCTTCTCGCTCACCTGCGCCCCGCCGCGCGTCAACCCGCGGCAACCCGCCGCATCGACCAGCCGCCACGCCTTGTCGCCCTCGGGGTTCTTGAAGGTCGATCCGCCAGTCTTGCTCCGCAAAGGCTGCGACGCCTCGCGCGCTGCGGCGATGCGGTCCATCTCGGCCTGGATGGCAGCAGGCTCGCCCGGTTCGCCACGAAAGGTCGCGCTCACCACGATCGCCCCCTCGGGCAATTCGGAGTGACGATAGGTATAGCCCAGCGCCGCGACCGGCAGCGTGCGCTTCTCGCCCGACCGCAGCACGACTTCGCAATCGACCAGCACATCCTTGGTCTCGCGGCCATAAGCACCGCCATTCATCCGCACGAACCCGCCGACCGTGCCGGGGATCGACCGCAGGAACTCGACGCCCGCGATCCCCGCGTCGCGCGCAGTGGACGATACGAGAATCCCGCTCGCCCCGCCGCCACAGGTCAGCGTCTGGCCATCGGCCTGAACCTTCGCAAACGCCTTGCCGAGCCGCACGACCACGCCCGGCACCCCGCCATCGCGCACGATCAGGTTCGACCCCAGCCCCAGCGCCATCACCGGCACCGCCGGATCCAGATCGCGCAGAAAATCGCTCAAATCCGCGACATCCGCCGGCTCGAACAGCCACTCCGCCGTCCCGCCGCTCTTGAACCAGACGAGCGGCGCCAGCGGCGCGTCGGGGGTGAGGCGACCGCGCACTGTGGGGAGCGCGGCAATCATAGCCCCTCCCCTTCAGGGGAGGGGTTGGGGTGGGGCAGTGCGGCAGGCGGGCGGTCTCGGTGAGACTGACAGGCCCCACCCCAAACCCCTCCCCTGAAGGGGAGGGGCTTAAGAAGTGCGATCCTCACTTCATCCCCCACAATTTCGTCCACTGCTTCCAATAGGACAGGTTCGCCTCGGCCGCCTTCTGACCGGCTTCCTGCAGCGCCGCGACCTGCTTGCCCGTATCGAGCATCGTCTTCGCCGCATCCATCTGCGCCTGCTGCGCGCGCAGGATTTCGCGCTGCATATCGGTGGCGAGGGTGAACCAGTCGCTCATGCCGCAACGCTCCGCTGCGCGTCGACCGCCTCGGCCAGACCAGCCGCCCATTTCGTGATGTCGCCAGCGCCCAGGCACACGATCAGATCGCCCGGCAGCGCCACCTCCGCGATCCGCGCCGCCAGCGCGTCCGCATCGGCAACGCTCTCGGCCAGCCGATGCCCGCGCGCCAGCGTCCGTTCGACCAAAGCCTCACCGCTCACGCCCTCGACCGGCGCTTCGCCCGCGGCATAAACCGGGGTCACCAGCACCATGTCGGCATCGTTGAACGCCTGCGCAAAGTCATCCATCAGGTTGCCGAGCCGCGAGTAGCGATGCGGCTGCACCACCGCGACCACCCGCCCCTGCGCGCTCTCCCGCGCCGCCGACAGCACTGCGCGGATCTCGACCGGGTGGTGGCCATAATCGTCGATCACGATCGCGGGCGGCTGGCCCGCAAAGCCGATCTCACCGACCTTGGTGAAGCGCCGCTTGACCCCGCCGAACTTGGCAAAGCCGTTCTGGATCGTCGCGTCATCGATGCCCATTTCCAGCGCCACGCCAATCGCGGCCAGCGCATTCTGGACATTGTGCCGCCCCGGCATCGGCAGATCGATCCCCTCTATCGAGCGCGTCGTGCCGTCGCGATGGCGGATGATCGCCTCGAACTTGTTGCCGCCGGCATGCGGCGTGACATTGACCCCGCGCACGTCCGCCGACGCCGCAAACCCATAGGTCACGATCCGGCGATCACGCACACGCGGGATGATCGCCTGCACCTCGGGATGGTCGAGGCACAGTAGCGCCGCGCCGTAAAACGGCACATTCTCGACGAACTCGACATAAGCGTCCTTGGCGCGCTCGAAGCTGCCATAGTGATCGAGATGCTCGGGATCGATATTGGTCACGACCGCAATCGTGCCGTCGAGCCGCAAGAAGCTGCCGTCGCTCTCATCGGCCTCGACCACCATCCACTCACTGTCGCCCAGCCGCGCGTTGGAGCCGTACTGGTTGATGATGCCGCCATTGATCACGGTCGGGTCGATCCCGCCCGCATCCAGCAGCGCCGCGATCATCGACGTGGTGGTCGTCTTGCCATGCGTCCCCGCCACCGCAACGGTGGACTTCAACCGCATCAGTTCGGCCAGCATCTCCGCACGGCGGACCACCGGAATGCGGGCGGCATAAGCGGCCTGCACCTCGGGGTTATCGCGCTTGATCGCGGTGGAGGTCACCACCACCGCCGCATCGCCCAGATTATCCGCGCTCTGCCCGATCGTGATCGCAATGCCACGCTTGCGTAAGGCTTCGACGACATAGCCCTCGGCACTGTCGCTACCCTGCACCTTGTAGCCCAGGTTGTGCATCACCTCGGCGATGCCCGACATGCCGATCCCGCCGATGCCGACGAAATGGATCGTGCCGATATCCTTCGCGACACCCTTCACGCAAACGCCTCCCCGCCCTGCGCGATTTTCACCGGCTCGGCCCGTCCCATTCCTGCCGACGCCCAGTCGGCGTCGATCGATTCCACCAGATCCGCCAGATCGCGCACCGCATCCGGCCGCCCGACGCTGCGCGCACACGCTGCGGCATGCGCCAGCCCTTCGGGGTCCAGCCCCAGCTTCTGGATCTGCTTGGCCAGTTCCTGCGCGGTGAACGCCCGCTGCGGGATCGTCCGCGCCCCGCCCGCCGCACTGATCTCGCGCGCATTGGCGGTCTGGTGATCGTCGGTCGCGCTCGGCAGCGGCACCAAAATCGCCGGACGCCCCGCCGCGGTCAGCTCGGCGATGGTCGAAGCGCCCGCGCGCGCGATCACGATATGCGCCCATGCCAGCCGCTCGGGCAGGTCGGGCAGGTACGTCGCGATCTCCGCCGGAATGCCATGCTCGGCATATTTGCGGCGCACCTCGTCAATATCCTCGACCCGCGCCTGATGCGTCACCTGCAACCGGCGGCGGAAATGCACGGGCAGCAGCGCAAGGCCATCGGGCACCACCTGGCTCAGCACCGACGCGCCCTGACTGCCCCCCGTCACCAGCACGCGAAAAATGCCATCCTCCTCCAGCGGCGGATAGGGCCGCAACCGCAGCTCCAGCACAGCCTCACGCACCGGATTGCCGGTCAGATGGGTCTTGTTGGCATAAGCCGGCTTCAACCGCGCAACCTCGGCATAGCTGGTGGCGATCGCCCCCACCTTGCCCGCGACCAGCCGGTTGACCCGGCCCAGCACGGCATTCTGCTCATGGATCACCGTCGGCACCTTCGCCGCGAACGCCGCCGACAGCGCGGGCATCGACGCATAGCCGCCGAATGCCACCACCGCCGCCGGGCGGAACTGGCGATACAGCTTGCGCGCCTGCGACCGCCCCTTCGCCATCGTCCGCAGCGCCTTCAGCCACCCGATCGGCCCGCCGGCAAAGCGCGATGCCGGGACGACATGCGTCGCGATCCCGTCGAACAAATCGGGGAAGCGCACCCCGCGCTCGTCGGAGATCAGCGCAACGCTATGCCCGCGCCGCATCAGCTCTGCCGCCAATGCCGCAGCGGGAACCATATGTCCGCCAGTGCCCCCGGCGGCGAGGACGTAATGCCGTCCCGAAGTCATTTATTGTTTCCTCGAACCGTATAGTTGGAGCGCTTCAGATACGGGTTCCGCCGCGTGAAAGCGAGCAGCAGTCCCATTCCGATCGACAGCGCCACCATCGACGATCCGCCATAGGAAATGAAGGGCAAGGTCATCCCCTTGGAGGGGGCAAGGCCGGTATTCACCGCCATGTTGATCACCGCCTGAATCCCGAATTGGGCCGCCAGCCCCGCCGCCGCGAGCAAGCGGAACGCATCCTCCTCGTCCAACAGCTTGATCAACACGCGCACCACGATGGCCAAGTAGATCAGCGCGATGACGATGCACGCGATCAGCCCAAACTCCTCACCCATCACCGAGAAGATGTAATCGGTATGCGCCTCGGGCAGCTTGAACTTGACCGTCCCGCCGCCCGGGCCAGTGCCGGTCGCGCCGCCACCGGTCAGCACCGCATGCGCCATATCGGTCTGGTAATGCTCCGCCGCCGCCTTTTCGGGATCGGGGAACAGGAAGCTGTCGATGCGCGTGCGCGCGGTGTCGTAGAACAGATAGGCCGCGACCACCCCGGCGATCCCCGCCCCGCCCAGGAACCCGATCGCGCGCGTCGAAATCCCCGACAGCATCAGCAGGATCACCCACACCAGCGCAAAGATCATCGTCTGCCCGAAATCGGGCTGCTTCATCAGCAGAGCGGCGATGATGAAGGTCAGCACGCCGGTCAGCGGAATTACCGGCAGGCTCGGGTCCTTGGCACGCAGCGACAACAGCCACGCGGTGGTGACAATATAGAGCGGCTTCAGAAACTCCGACGGCTGGAACGACGCGATGCCAAAGCCGATCCAGCGCCGCGCGCCATTGACCTCGGCGCCAAAGAACGCGGCAATCCCGACCAGCAGCACACAGATCGCCGTGCCCAGGATCGCTGCGCGCCGGGCAAAGCCGACCGGCAGCATCGACACGACCAGCAGCACCGGGATCGACAACCCGATCCACAGCGCCTGCCGCCAGAAATAGTGCATCGCCGCGAACTGCTTGGTCGAATCCGAATAGCGCTCGGCCGATGCCGGCGACGCCGCCGCCACCGCGACCAGCCCGATCCCGATCAGCAGGAACGCGAGCAGCAACAGGATGCGGTCGATTTCCCAGAACCACAGGCCCAGCGGGGTCTTGCTCCCCCGGCTCAGTTGATCCTCGAACCGCTCGCGCAGCGGCTTGCGCTTGGTCGTCGCGCGAATGACGTCGCTCATGCCAAAGCCTCCACCGCCGCGCGGAACTGGTCACCGCGATCTTCATAGTCGCGGAACTGGTCGAACGACGCGCACGCCGGGGACAGCAACACCGTCTCCCCCGCCACCGCATTCGCCGCCGCCGCACGCACCGCCTCGGCGAGCGTGCCCGAGCGTTCGACCGGCATTTCGCCCTTCAGGATTTCCGCAAACATCTCCGTCGCTTCGCCGATGGTGTAGGCGCGGACAATATGGGGAAAGCCCGAACGGCAGGCGTCGAGATCGGCGGTCTTGGCCTTGCCGCCCAAAATCCAGTGGACGCGTGGATAGGCCGCCAGCGCCGGTGCGGTCGATTCCGCATTGGTCGCCTTGCTGTCATTGACGAACAGCACGCCGTTCCTGGTCGCGACCCGCTCCATCCGGTGCGGCAGCCCGGGAAAGCTCTCAAGGCCACGGTCGATGCTCGCCTGATCGACCCCCAGCGCCTCGCACGCGGCGATGGCGGCGAGCGCGTTCTGCGCATTATGCGGCCCCTGCAACGCGGGCCAGCGCGACTGGTCCATGCAGATGCCGGGCGCGATCTTGGTCACGTCCTCCGCCCGCCCGGAGCGCGCGACCTGCTTCGCCACGCCCTGCGACGCCTCGTCCCCGATCCCGATGATCGCGGCATGCCCCGTGGACTGCATCGCAAACAGCCGCGCCTTCGACGCCGCATAGGCATCGAACCCGTCATAGCGGTCGAGATGGTCCGGGGTGATGTTCAGCAGTACTGCGACCTCGCAATCAAGGCTTTGGGTCAGGTCGATCTGATAGCTCGACAGCTCGAGCACATAGACGCCACCCTCCGGCAACGGCTCCTGCCCCAGGATCGGCAACCCGATATTCCCGCCCAGCCGCGCGGGGATACCGGCGGTTTCAAGGATATGGTGGATCAGCGCAGTCGTGGTCGACTTGCCATTGGTCCCGGTAATCCCGACGACCTTGTGCGACGGAAGCTCGCCACGCGCCTGCGCGAACAGCTCGATATCGCCGATGATCGGGACGCCCGCGTCGCGCGCCTTCGCGGCGATCGGATGGGTGTTCAGTGGGACGCCGGGTGACAGAATAACGGCATCAAACCGCGTCAAATCGGTCGGGAAGCTGACCCAGTCCTTGCTCGTGAAACCAGGCTCTGTCCCCTCCGCCTCGCGATCCGCCTTGAGCTGCTCCCACAGCTTTTCCCGCGCCGCCTGATTGTCATCCCAGCCGAGCACGCTCGCTCCGCCAGCCACCAGCGCACGCACGGTCGCCGCCCCCGACCGCGCCAGCCCGAGTACCGCAAAGCGTTTCCCGCGCCAGGCGCGCGAAACGATCACCGCAGTTTCAGCGTCGCGAGCCCTGCCAGCGCCAGCACGAAGGCGATGATCCAGAAACGGATCACGACCGTCGGCTCGCTCCAGCCCAGCTGCTCGAAATGATGGTGGATCGGCGCCATCTTGAAGACACGCTTGCCGGTGCGCTTGTACCAGAACACCTGGATGATGACCGACAGCGCCTCGACCACGAACAGCCCGCCGATGATCCCCAGCACCAGCTCATGATGCGTGGTGACGGCAATCGCGCCCAGCGCGCCGCCCAGAGCCAGCGACCCCGTATCGCCCATGAAAACCGCCGCCGGCGGCGCATTGAACCACAGGAACGCGAGGCCCGCGCCAACGATCGCGCCGCAGAAGATCGCCAGATCGCCTGCCCCCGGCACATGCGGGATGCCCAGATACGTCGCGAACACCTTGTTGCCCACGACATAGGCGATCAGCATGAATGCCATGCTCGCGATGATCACCGGCATCGTCGCCAGCCCATCGAGCCCGTCGGTCAGATTAACCGCATTGCCGAACGCCACGATCGTGAACGCGGCAAACACGATGTAGAAATAGCCCAGGTCGACGCTGAACTGGCTGAAGAACGGCACATACAGCATCGTCCCGTTCTGCAGCGTGATCACCCACGCCGCGATGCCCGCAATCGCGAACTCGCCGAGTAGCCGCATCCGCCCGGACACACCCGCCGTGCTCGCCTTGCGCACCTTGTCATAGTCGTCGAGGAACCCGATCATCCCGAAGCCGAGCGTCACGAAGATGCACGCCCAGATATATGGATTGCTCAGGTCCATCCACAGCGCCAGCGATAGTGTCAGGCTGGTCAGGATCATCAGCCCGCCCATGGTCGGCGTGCCGCGCTTGGCCAAATGGCTCTGCGGTCCATCGGCGCGGATCGGCTGTCCCTTGCCCTGACGGACGCGCAGCCAGCCGATAAAGCGCGGCCCGATGATCAGGCCGATCAACAGCGCGGTCGCGACCGATGCACCGGTGCGGAACGACAGGTACCGGAACAGATTCAAAATGCCCGGAAAGCCCAGCCATTCGGCGATCTCGTATAGCATCAGCCCCTTCCCGCCAGCGCCGCGACGACCCGCGACAGCCCGACCCCGTTCGAACCCTTGATGAGAACCGCGTCCCCGGCCCGCAGCATCGCATCGAGCGACACGCGGGCGCTCGCCGCGTCGGGCACATGGACCAATTCGACCCGCCCCTCAAGCGCTGCGGCCAGCGGCTTCATCCCCTCGCCGACAAGAAGCACCGCTTCGACGCCTGCCGCCGTTACCGGCTCGGCCAGATCGGCGTGGAAGTCCCCGGATTGCTCGCCCAGTTCGCGCATTTCGCCCAGCACCGCGACGCGCCGCGTCGCCGGCGTCGCGGCCAGCACCGCCAGCGTCGCGCGCATCGATACCGGGTTGGCGTTGTAGCTTTCGTCGATCACCAGCGCCTCGCCGCCAGCGACCTGCGCGGCAAAGCGCGCGCCGCGCCCGGCAAGGCCACCCATCTCGCCCAGCGCAAGGCCGGCCTGCTCCAGATCGCCGCCCGCCGCGTTCACCGCCGCCAGTACCGCCATCGCATTGGCAACCCAATGGTCGCCCGGTTGCGACAGCGTAAAGCTCAGCGTCTTTTCGGCCCCGATCTTCGCGGTGACAAAGGTGCCGCCCGGCTGGCCGTGCATCACCTCGACCGCGCGCACGTCCGCGCCATTGCCAAGGCCAAAGGTCACGATCCGCGCCGCATGCCCGGTCGCCGCAGCAATCAGCCGGTCGCGGTGCGGGCTGTCGAACGGCACGATCGCGGTGCCGCCCGGCTCCAGCCCCTGAAAGATCTCGCCCTTGGCATCGGCGATCGCCTCTTCGCCATCGAAGAATTCGGTGTGCGCCGGCGCAATGGTCGTCACGATCGCGATGTGCGGCCGCACGATCCGGGTCAGCGCGGCCAGCTCGCCGGCATGGTTCATCCCCATCTCGAACACGCCAAAGCGCGTGTCGCGCGGCATCCGCGCGAGGCTCAGCGGAACGCCTGTATGGTTGTTGTAGCTTTTGACCGACCGATGCGCCTGCCCCGGCTCGGGCCGATCGAGGCAGTCGAACAGCGCCTCCTTGGTCCCGGTCTTGCCGACCGACCCGGTCACGCCGATCACCACCCCGCCCATCCGCGCACGGCTGGCATGGGCCAGGCGCTTGAGCGCCTCCGTCGTATCGGCGGTCAGAATATGAGGGTGCGGCGTCTGGGAGGAAACGACCGCCCCCGCCGCACCGCTGGCAAAGGCCTGGTCGAGAAACTTGTGCCCGTCGGTGGTCTCGCCGGTCAGCGCAAAGAACAGCGCGCCCGGTCCAACCTCACGGCTGTCGAACGCGACCGCGTCCACGTCGAAATCCGCCGAAGCCGCCCCGCCTGTCGCCGCAGCGATCTCGGCGGAGGTCCACAGCGGACTCACGCCGCCGCCTCGCGCGCGACGCTCACATCATCGAACGGCAGCACCATGTCACCGACGATCTGGCCCTGCTCATGCCCCTTGCCGGCGATCAGCACGATATCTTCCGGCCCCGCTGCCGCGATCGCCGCTTCGATCGCCGCGCGCCGGTCGCCGATCTCGGTCGCCTGCGGGGATCCCTTCATCACTTCGCGCCGGATCGACGCCGCATCCTCACCGCGCGGATTGTCGTCGGTCACGATCACCAGGTCAGCCCCCGCCACCGCGGCCTGCCCCATCGGCTGGCGCTTGCCCGCATCGCGGTCGCCGCCTGCGCCGAACACCAGGATCAGCCGCCCCGCAGCATGCGGCTTCAGCGCAGCAATCGCCGCCTCGATTGCATCGGGGGTATGCGCATAGTCGACATAGACCGGCGCGCCGGTCTTGCTGATCGCCGCGCGCTCCAGCCGACCGCGCACGGGCTGCAACCGCGCCAGATTGGCAAAGGTCTGCGCCGGATCGCCCCCGGTCGCGATCACCAGCCCCGCCGCGATCAGCGCATTCGCCGCCTGATACCCACCAATCAGCGGAAGGCCGACGCGATAGGTCTCGCCGCCGAACGCAATCTCCAGCTTCTGGTCGAGCAACGTCGGCGCGCGCGACACCAGCCGGATCCTGTCGCCATGTTCTCCGACAGTGATGATCCGGTTGCCGCGCATCCGCGCAATGTCGATCACCCGCTCGCTATGCGGATCGTCGGCCCACACCACCGCCGTCCCGCCGGGATCGAGCACATCGGCAAACAGCCGCAGCTTGGCGGTGAAATAATCCGCCATGTCCTTGTGATAGTCGAGGTGGTCGCGGCTCAAATTGGTGAACGCCGCCGCGCGCACTGGCAGCCCCTCGGTGCGGTACTGCGACAGGCCGTGGCTCGACGCCTCGAACGCCAGATGCGTCACACCCTCGCGCGCCAGCCCCGCGACGTTGGACAGGAACGTCACCACGTCCGGCGTGGTCAGCCCGGTCGACACCATCTCGCCCGCGGTGGTGACGCCCAGCGTGCCGATCGACGCAGCATGATGCCCCGCCATCCGCCACAGCTGGCGCACCATCTCGACGGTCGATGTCTTGCCGTTGGTCCCGGTGACGGCCACCGATGTCTCGGGGAACGGCGCAAAGAACCGCGCCGCGATCCGCGCGAACTCGGTGCGCGGATGGTCGCTTGCGATATGCGCCGCGCCTTCAACCGTCACTTCGGGCCGCGCCACCACTGCAATCGCCCCGCGCGCCACCGCCTCGGCAATATAATCCTCGCCGTTGAAGCGGGTACCGCGAAACGCGCCGAACACGGTGCCCGGCGCGATTTTGCGATGGTCGATGGCGAAACCGGTGACGATGCCCTGCTCGTCACCGCCGGTCAGTTCGGCGAGCTTCACTCGTCCACCCCCGCGCCGAGCGCGGCGGCGGCGGCGGGCTTGCCCTTCGCCTCCGCCTTCCACAGCAGCGGGGTGAGGTCCGAGACGTCCACGTCCCGGCGCTCGTCGGGAACCACGCCCAGCATCGCGCCGGTGCGCATCACGACGCGGTTGACGACGGGGGCCGCGGTCCACCCGGCGGTGGACTGGCCTGCGGACTGCGCGTTACCGATCGGCGAATCAAGCATCACCAGCACCACATAGCGCGGTGCGTCCATCGGGAAAGCCGCTGCGAAGGTCGATACGTTCTTGTTGCGCTGATATCCGCCGCGTCCGGGCACTTCGGCAGTGCCGGTCTTGCCCCCGACGCGATAGCCCGGCGCATCGGCCTTGCTGCCGGTGCCATGCGTCACGATCAGACGCATCAGCTGACGCATCCGCGCGCTGGTCGCCTCCGAAATCACGCGGCGGCCCGCCGGCGCCTTACCCGGTTCGATCTTGCGCAGCGTCGCCGGGCGCCACACCCCGCCATTGATCATCGCGGCATAAGCGCTCGCCAGATGCAGCGGAGTCACCGCGATGCCATGACCATAGGCGGTGGTCATCACCGTGGTCCGCGCCCAGTATTTCGGCCACAACGGCCCGGCCACGCCGCCCAGCTCGATCGGCGCCTTGGTGTCGAAGCCAAGGCCGCGGAACATCGCCTCCATCCGCTCCTTGCCCAGTTCGTCGGCGATCCGCGCGGTCGCGATGTTCGACGAATGGATCAGCGTCTCGGGGATGTTCAGCCAGCGCTTCTGCGCGTGATCGTCGCGGATGCGAAAGCCCCCGACCTGCAACGGCTCGGTCGCGTCGTAGCGTTTGGACATCGACGGCGCGATCCCGGTCTCGATCGCGAACGCCATCGTCAGCGGCTTGAAGGTCGACCCCAGCTCATAGACGCTCTGCGTCACATTGTTGCGGAAATGCTCGGGGTTCGCGCCCTTCACATTGTTCGGGTTGAACGTCGGCAGCGACGTCATCGCCACCACCTCGCCCGTCGCGACATCGAGGATCACGCCCGCCGCGCCCTGCGCCTGGAAGCTCGCCATCGCCGCGCCCAGCTCGCTGTCCAGCGCCGCCTGTGCGCGCAGGTCGATCGACAGTGCCACCGGCTGTCCGCGCTGCGCCGGATCGGTCAGCTGGCGGTCGAGGATATGCTCCATCCCGCTGACCCCCTTGCCGTTGAAATCGACAAAGCCCAGCGCGTGTGCGGCCAGCGTCGCCTGCGGATACAGTCGCTGCGGCTCGCGCGCGAACTCGATCCCCGGCTCGCCCAGCGCATGGACTGCGGCGACCAGCTCGGGCACCGCGCGCCGCTGAAGGTAGGTGAACTTCGCGCCGCTATTCAGCAGCTTGGCGTATTCCCCGGCGCTCTTGCCCGGCAGCGTCGCGGCCAGCATCTGCGCCAGCGCCGCCTTGTCGCCGATCACCCGGTCGGGCCGCACGCCGATCGACCAGGCGTCGATCGTGCGGGCGAGCGGCGCGCCATTGCGGTCGACCAGATCGCCGCGCAGCGGGACCAGCATCGCATTGACGCTCGGCGCACGCTGCGGCTCGGCGAACACCGCCAGCAGCGCCAGCCGTCCGACGATCACCGCAAACGCCGCCGCGAACAACAGGGTCAGGATCATCAGCCGCACATGCGCGACCGCAATCGGCGACGACCGGCTGCCATCGCGTGGGCGGATCCGCGGCGCAGGGGCGACCAGGACCGTCACCGCAATTTGCGCGCCTCCGCGCGGACGCCCTGCATCAGGTCGCCAAAGCTCGAATCCTTGAGCAGGCTGCGATCCAGCGCCGCCACTGCCTTGTCCTTCGCCACCACCGGGGCCGGCGCGACCGCACGCTTGGGCTTGGCAACGGCAGCAGCCGCCACCGCAACCGGTTCAGCCGCCGTCTTCTCGACCACCGCCGGCTTGACCGCCGCGACCGCATCGCTCGCCACCGTCGGGCCGGCCACCACTTCGGGCAGGCCCTGCGGCACGACCATCGCGGCATAGCGCTCGGCGGTCCCATCACCTTCCATCGGGCGCAGCGCCGCCAGCTCGGTATCGCTCGCCAGGAACTGGCGCGGCGTCGGCGCGGTGTAGCGCATCACTTCCCCGTTCCAGCGCTCAAGCTGGGCGAGGTTGGCGCGCGTGTCGAACTCGGTCTCAAGCCCGCGGATATCCTTGTGCGCCTTCGCAATCGCACGCTCGACCGCCTCGACCTTCGACCGCTCGGCCGCGACCTGCGACGACACCAGATAGCACGCCGGCGTCACGACCACGCCGGTCAGGAACCACCCGAATCCGCTCAATGCCTTGATCGCCATCACCGCCTCCTCAACGCCACGCCGGTGCCGCCGTGCGCCGCGCGACGCGCAACGTCGCGGACCGGGCACGCGGGTTCACCGCAATCTCATCCTCACCGGCCCGGATCGCCTTTGCGGGCGGTTCGAAGCTCGGCGCCTGTTCCGCCGCGACCATCGGGCGATGCCGTGATCCCGTCGGCTCGCTCCCGCTGCGTTCGCGCAGGAATTTTTTGACCATCCGGTCTTCCAGGCTGTGGAACGTCACCACCACCAGCCGCCCGCCGGGCTTCAACGCCCGCTCGGCCGCGACCAGCCCTTCCTCAAGCTCGTCGAGCTCGCGGTTGAGGTGAATCCGGATCGCCTGGAAGGTCCGGGTAGCCGGGTCCTTCTTCTCGTGCGGACGGTACCCAAGGGCGCGCCGCACCACATTGGCCAGATCCCCCGTGCGCGCGAGAGGCCGTGCCTTCACAATCGCTTGTGCCACACGTCGGGCCTGTTTTTCTTCCCCGTAATTCCGCAATATCGTGGTTAAATCAGACTCGCTGATTTCGTTAACGAGTTCGGCCGCGGTCATGCCCGACTGGTCCATGCGCATGTCGAGCGGACCGTCCGCCTGAAAGCTGAAACCCCGGTCGGCCTGATCGAGCTGCATCGACGACACGCCGATATCCAACGTCACGCCATCGACCGGCGACAGGTCGCGCACCGCCAGCTCCCGGTCCATCGCGGAGAACGGCGACTGGATCAGGATCAGACGATTTTCGCTCGCATTCACAAGCGCTTGACCGCCTTCGATCGCATCGGGATCGCGATCGAAGGCGGCCACCTCGGCGCCCCGCTCGAGGAACGCACGCGTGTAGCCACCGGCACCGAATGTCCCATCGACATGGCGCTCCCCGGGCACGATGGCGAGTGCGTCGAGCACCTCGGCCAGCATCACCGGAACATGTGGACGATCCTGGTTAACGGCATCGTGGGCGAAGGGCGCGGTCACAGCACCACCCCCTTCTCTTCCAGGCAATAGCGGCACGCCGCCTTGATCTGTTCGGAAATGGTCGGGTGGTCGAGCAAGGTGCGCGGGTTCCACACTTCGATCGTCGCGCCGACGCCCATGAAAAAGGCGTAGCTACCCTTGGGGATGCCCGCGAGGTGGCCGAGCATGCCCGGCAGCACGAACCGGCCCGATGGGTCGAACGCGATATTCTCGCTCGTGCCCACGCCGTCGCGCCAGATATTGGCGTCGGCCTGACCGCGCTCGCCGGCAAACTCGGTCGCGCGCGCGTCGAGCCGCTCCATCAGCGAGTCAAAGAAGGGCTCGTCATAGGCGACCAGGCATTTGTCGGTTTCGTGGGTGGACAGGATCGCGACGCGGGCGTCCTTGCTGTCGGTCGGCTGGCCGCTGTTCTTCTCCAGCGTTGCGCGCAGCCCGGCGGGGATGGCGACACGACCCTTGTCGTCCACCAGCTGTAAGCCAACCCCTCTGTAGCCGCTGCGTGCCACCCTTGCCCCTTGCCTCCCGGGCACGCCTTTCCGCCTGTCGCGGCGCGCCATCGCACGCCCCGGACCCATGATGGCCGACGATAAAGGTTACCCTGTTAACCGCTGGCCTATCGCAAGCAGTCCGGGTTTTCAATGCCTGAACTCGGGATTTCGCGGTAATTTGCCCCACTTGGCGCCTCACCTTACCGCTGTTTTCACTTCATTCGTTAAGTGAACACCTTCTGTTCCACAGGACTGGCAGGGCAAGATGGGGCGATCCGCCGCCGTTCGGGCAGGACGGGCGGACAGTGGCGACAATTCCCGGAAATTCCCGCGGCACGACACGGAGTCGCGGGCGTGGAGCGCTCATTCCCCGGTGGCGGGGGCTGGCGTGATATCAGACGCGGGAGATTCTGCGGTGCGCGGCGCGATGCCAAGCTCGGCGATCGGCTCGTCCTTGGGCTCGGCGGCGCTGTTGGTCACCATGCCCTCGGTCATGTTGGCGACCACTTCAGGCTTGGGCGCGCCCTCGGCGAGCACCGGAGCCTCGTCCCGCGCCGACGAAAAGATCGCGCTCGCCACGCCGATCAGCAGCAGGACGGTGGCAAGCCCGGTCAGTCCGACGCGGACCCGCTGCATACTGGATTGAGGATCGCTGGGCATCGACTTCATAAGCTGTGGCATAAATGTAACGCCTTAACAGCCGATTGTCGAACCCCGTTTTGTACCTTGATTACCCGCGATCAAGCCACTCGGGCACTTGCAGCCCCTTGAGTCGCAGCCACTCCGGATTGTACAGCGTTGAAAGATAACGGAATCCGGTATCGCACAGGATCGTCACGACCCGCGCGCCCGGCCCCAATTCGCGGCCCAGATGCACCGCGCCGGCGACATTGATCCCCGACGACAGCCCCAGGCACAGCCCTTCCTCGGCAAGCAGGCGGCGGACCCACTCCATCCCCTCATCGTCACCGATGCGGAACTGCGTATCGATCGGCGCGCCCTCAAGGTTCGCGGTGATCCGCCCCTGCCCGATCCCCTCGGCCACCGAAGACCCTTCGGCCTTCAACTCGCCATGCGCGTAATAGTTATACAGCGCCGCGCCATGCGGATCGCTCAGCGCAATGCGGACCTTCTCGTCCTTTTCCTTGAGGCCAAGGCCAACGCCCGCAATCGTCCCGCCGGTCCCTGCAGCACAGGTAAAGCCGTCGATCCGCCCCTCCATCTGGGTCCAGATTTCCTCCGCCGTCCCGACGATATGCGCGCGGCGATTAGCGATATTGTCGAACTGGTTCGCCCAGATCGCGTTCGGCGTCTCCTCGGCGATGCGGCGGCTGGTGTGCACGAAATGGCCGGGGTTCGAATAGGGCGCAGCCGGCACCAGCACCAGCTCCGCACCCAGCGCGCGCAGCGTGTCCATCTTCTCGCGACTCTGCGTCTCGGGCATGACGATGATCGTCTTGTAGCCCTTGGCATTGGCGACCAGCGCGAGGCCAATGCCCGTATTCCCCGCCGTCCCCTCGACGATCGTCCCGCCCGGCTGGAGCAGGCCCGTCGCCTCGGCATCCTCGACGATGAACAGCGCCGCGCGATCCTTCACGCTCGCGCCGGGATTGGCGAACTCGCACTTGCCGAAAATGTCGCACCCGGCGGCCTCGCTCGGCCCTTTCAGCCGGACGAGCGGGGTGTTGCCGATCAGCGCGATGGTATCCTGTGCAACTTTCATGGCCGGAACATAGGCACTGCCCCCGCCGCCCCGCAAGCAAGCGAAACTATGCGGGCACCGCCACACGCTTGCCTCGCCCTCCCGCTGACGCCGCTGGGATGCTAAGGGCCACGCCGTGTCGCACCCCGCCCCACCCCGCAAGGCCAGCTTCGCGCCGGTCACCGACGCCCGCACCCGCGTGCTCGTCTGCGGCAGCCTCCCCGGCGACCGCAGCCTCGCCGCGCGGCAATATTACGCGCACCCGCAGAACCAGTTCTGGCGCCTGATCGCCGCCGTCATCGCGCGCGACGACCTCCCCGCCTTGCCCTACGAAGACCGCCTCGCCGCGCTCATCGACGCCCGGATCGGCCTGTGGGACGCGGTCGCCAGTGCCACGCGACCGGGCAGCAGCGACGCCGCCATCGCCCACGCCGAACCCAACGACCTCGCCACCCTCGCCGCCACCCTGCCCGACCTGCGCGCGATCGCCTTCAACGGCGCAACCGCCCACCGCCTCGGCCTGCGCCAGCTCGGGGCAAGCGCTGCGAACTGGACGATCCTCCCCCTGCCCTCCTCCAGTCCGCTCCACACCGTCGGCCTGCGCGCCAAGCTCCCCGCCTGGCTTGCGCTGCGCCTCTTTCTCACCTGACGCCGCGCTTGCCGACGCCCTCCCGCACCCGCTGATCTTCAGCGTGTTGAGCCGCGAATGTCGGCTAAATCGACCCGCCCGAAGCAAGGAACGGCCGCAAGCTCAAAGTCGCGCGGCAAGTGCTCGATCGCCGGAAGCCCCCGTGGCCAGGCGCGATTCCGCCGGGCGGATGAAGTGGATCGCTGACGCACGCCGGTTGCATCTTGCGGCCGCCATTTCTATCGGGGCCTCGGCACACCGGTCCGTGCGGTCTTACAAGGTTAGCGTGTGAACGTGCGTATCGATCAATGGGTCGTCGTGAGCCCCGCGGTCTTCGCCGCCTCGCTCGACGAAAGTGCGGTGCTGCTCGACATTCAGTCTGGCCGCTATTTCGAATTCGATGCCATCGGGTCCGACATCTGGACCCGCATTGCGCAGCCGCGTCAGGTGGAGGCGCTGTGCGCCGATCTTGCAACGGCCTATGATGCTCCGCTCGACCGGATCCAGTCGAGCGTGCTCACCTTCCTGACGCACCTCGCCGAAAAAGGGCTGATCGAGGTACGGGAGGCATGACCGCGCCGTGGCACGGCGCCGCATGACGCTGCACCGCTACCATGTCGGCGGGTGGAGTGTCCGCTCTCCGCGCCCGCTGCCCTATCTGGCCCCCGATGTCGGTCCTGAGCGACCGGACCCGATCGACATCACCTTCGGCGCATTCGATCCGCCCGCCGCTCCGACCCGGACGGTTGGCCCGTTCACCATCCATGGCCCCGACCTGATCGACCTCCACCCGCCGGGCGGCCCACGGCTGCGCATCCGCGACGGGCGCGCGATCATCGTCGCGGACGACGACAACCTCAGCGCAGCGGAAGTCCACACTTTCCTGTTCGGCCCCGCCTTCACGATACTGGCGCATCAGCGCGGCCGCCCACCGCTCCATGCCGGCGCGGTCTCGCTCGACGGGCGCACCATCGGCATCGCCGGTAATAGTGGCGCTGGAAAATCGACCATGGTGCACGCGCTGGTCCAGCGCGGTGCGCGGCTGCTCAGCGACGATCAGCTGCTGATCGACCCCGCCACCCGCCTCGCCTACCCCGCCTATCCCTCGGCCAAACTCTGGGCGGCCAGCGCCGAACAACTCGCGGTGCCGACCGACGACGACGCGCGGGTCAAGCATGGGTTCGACAAGTTTCACATCGACCTTGGCGACACGTTTCTCGACGCCCCCCAACCGCTCGACCTGCTGCTCGTCCTCGCCCCGACCCCGGAGCTGACGGCGCCCGAAGCGCGCCGCTTCACACGCGGAGAGGCAACCGCCGTCCTCTCCCGCCTGACCCACTACGGCGAGGTGGCCAGCGCCGCCGGGCGCGGTGGTGCGATGCTGCAGCATGCCGCCGCCATCGCCGCGCAGGTGCCGGTCTATCGCGTCGCCCGCCCGCTGGATTTCGCGCAGTTCGATGCGCTGATCGACCTCGTCCTCAGCCTGGACGGCGAGGCATGACCGCGATCTGTGGCATCTGGCACCGCGACGGGCGGCCGGATGCAGCGCAGGACGTTGCGCGAATGCGCCGCGCGCTGCTGCCCTATGGCAATGACCGAGCGGGCACGTGGGATGACGGCGCAATCGCACTGGGCATCGGCCTCGCCCGGCTGTTGCCGGAGGACCGCTTCGACCGCCAGCCGCTCGCCGCGCGCGACCGCTTCCACCTCGTCGCCGATCTGCGGCTCGACAACCGCGCGGAGCTGGCCGAGGCGCTCGGCCTGACCCAGCGACTCTCCACCCTCGCCGACGCCGACCTGCTCCTCGCCGCATGGGAGCGCTGGGAGACCGATACCCCCGACCGGCTGATCGGCGACTTCGCCTTTGCGCTATGGGACGCAGAGCAGCGCCGCCTGCATCTGGTCCGCGACATCCTCGGCAACCGTCCGCTCTTCTACCATGCGACCCACGACCGGTTCGCGTTCGCGACCATGGCCAAGGGGCTCCACGCCCTCCCCGACATCCCGCTCGCGCCCGACGCCTTCACCCTGATGGACTGTATCGCGCTCGCCCCCCGCCGCGGCCCGCGCAGCTTCTTCGCCGAGATCAGCCGGGTCGAGCCGGGCCAGCGCGTCACCGTCCATGCCGATGGCCGCATCGATCTGGTGACCTGGTACGACTGGGACACCCCCCGCGACCTCGGCCTGCGCAGCGACGACGATTACGTCGAAGCGATGCGCGCGACCTTCGACACCGCAGTCGCCGCCTGCCTGCGCAGCGACGATCCCATCGGCAGCCACCTCAGCGGCGGCATGGACAGCAGCGCCGTCACCGCCTCCGCCGCGCTCCAACTCGCACAGCGCGGCCAGCGCCTCTCGGCCTACACCCATGTGCCGCTCGCTGGCGCGCGGCTCGATCATTGGGGCGACCGCACGCTCGACGAAGGCCCGCTCGCTGCGCTGCTCGCCGCGCGTCACGCCAATGTCGACCACATCCGCGTCGATGCAGCCGACCGCCAGATCGGCGATGACATGGACGCGCAGTTCCACGCCGCCGAATATCCCCCGTTCAACCTGTGCAATCAGGTGTGGATGACCGAAATCTGCCGCCAGATGCAGGACCGGCGCGAGCGCGTGATGCTCGTCGGCATCATGGGCAACGCCACGATCAGCCAGCAGGGGGTCGACCGGCTGCCCCTGCTCGCCACCACCGGCGCGTGGCCCACCCTGATCCGTGAAGGCGTCGCGCTCCACCGGCGCGGGTGGACGGCGCAGCGCGTCGCATCCTCCGCGATCGGCCCGCTGCTCCCCCCGCACCTGCTCGACGCGCTCCGCCGCCTGTTCCGCGGCAAGAGCCCCCCGCGCGACCTGCTCGCCTATGCCGCGCTCAACCCCGCGCTGGTCGAAAATCCCGACTATCGCGCGCATCTGGAGCAGCTCGGCCACGGCCTCCATTTGCCCAGCCTGCGCAGCCCGCGGGCCCTCGCCGTCAGCATCCTGCGCCACACCGACGTCATGGGCCTGACCGCCAAGGGTCAGCTCGCCCGCTTCGGCGTCGATCAGCGCGATCCGACCGGCAACCGCCGCGTGATCGACCTCACCCTCGCCATCCCGCCGCATCTGCTGCTGCGCGATGGCCAGACGCGGTGGATCTACCACCGCGCCTTCGACAACCGCATCCCGCCCGAAATCCGCAGCCAGGCGGGCAAGGGGCTGCAGGGTGCCGACTGGCCGACCCGGCTAGAACAGGCGCGCGGCACGCTCACCGCCGAGCTCGACCGCGCCAGTCCCACCGCCGACACCCTGCTCGCCATGCCGACCCTGCGCGCACTTGCCGCCGCCGATACCGGCACCGGCCGGGTCACCGACGCCCAGCGTTATGACCAGCGGATCAAGCTGTTGCGGGGTGCGTCCGTCGCCCATTTCATCCGTAAGGCGCAGCGCCGCAACGACTGAATCGCGCGGTACGCCTTCATGTCGCCGCGCCGTCGTTGACCATAATGAGTGTTCGTGTAGGGACTGAACGACGCAACGACTGGAGTTCTGTAATGTCCGAAGCCACCGTGGAAGCCGACACCCCGACCGCGCCGCTGGTTTGGGCCGATCCCGTCTGCACCGAATACGCCGTTGAGGCGCTGACTGCGACCTTCAATGGCGGTGCGGGCGATGGGAACACCGGATCGTAATATTGCTGCCGTCAGACGGCATTAGAGCCACTGAATTACACAGGACTGGAGAATCCGAATGTCTGACCATGTAGTCGCACCGCGCGAAGTCGAAACCCATGACGCCCGCACCCCCTGGACCGATCCCAGCTGCACCGAATATGCGGTCGAGGAACTGACCCAGGCCGGCGGCCCAGGTGTGACCGACAGCGGTATCCTGTCCTGACTTCTTATTGCAGTGGCGCGGAATAGCGCCACCGCCTTTGTCTTCGCAATCGCGCCGCCCGGCTCCCGGGTCGGCGCGATTTTGCGCCTGGCGACTTGGCAGGGTTCAAAATCGCACTGGGTATAAGCACGGATGCGGATGAAACATGATATTGTAACGATGCGACGCAATATGCGTTGAGTGTCTGTTATCCGTTATATCTTGACCCCCGATGCTGCGTACGCAAAGGAAAGTGCCGCTATGAACATGCGTCTCCTCCCCGCCGCCGCGGTCGCGCTGCTCGCGCTTTCCGCCTGTAACCAAGAACCAGAAGTGCTCAGCGAGCGCGCACCCGACCCGATGGAATCGCAACTCGCGAACGCCGCTCCGGTCGAACTGCCGCCGGCGATCAAGGCGACCGTCTCGATGCGCTGCCAGCCCGGCAACGCGCTCGTGTTCGTCGAGTTCTTCGACCGCGACAAGCTGGTCACCGTCGCCACCGAAAAGGGCGGCCCCAAGACCCGCCTGACCGCGCCGGAAGCTGGCCAGCCCTTCACCGCCGAAGGCGGCTGGAAGCTGACCGGCAACCCGACCGCAGCGACGGTCGAAGTTCCGGGCAAGGGCACGCTCACCTGCAAGGGCTGATCGTTCCGACCACCAATCCAACAAAAGAGCCGGTCGACACCGGCTCTTTTTTTGCCCGCAGCCGACCCGGCCCGTTGCGCTCCCCCCGCCGCTGCGTCACGCTATCCCCGGGGGCCGGAGAGGAGCAGACGGCGTGGCAACGATTGCGGTCTACAGTCTGAAGGGCGGCGTCGGCAAAACCTCGCTGGCGGTCAACCTTGCCTGGTGCGCCGCCACCCGCTCGGCCCGCCGCACCTTGCTGTGGGACCTCGATCCCCAGGCCGCATCGACCTTCCTGCTCGGCGGCGCCGGGGGCAAGGCGGTGGCCCAGTCGGTGTTCAGCAAGGATGTCGAACCGGCCAAGCTCATTCAGCCGACCGCCATCGACCGCCTCGACCTATTGGGTGCCGATGCCTCGCTCCGCGGCCTCGACCTGCTGTTCCACGAACTCGACAAGAAGAAACGGCTGGCCAAATTGCTCGCCCAGCTTGGCGGCGCTTATGATCGGGTTATCCTCGACTGCCCGCCCGGCCTCACCGAAACCAGCGAACAGGTCATGCGCGCCGCCGACCTGATCATCGTGCCGGTCATTCCCTCCCCACTCTCCGAACGCGCGCTGGACGAGGTCGAGCGGCACCTTGGCGGCAAGGCAAAGGTACCACTGATGCCGGTCCATTCGATGGTCGACCGCCGCCGCAAGCTCCACGCCGAGGCGCTGGAGCGCAATCCCGACTGGCCCGTCATCCCGATGGCCAGCCTGATCGAATCGATGGCGGTCCGCCGCGCCCCGCTCGGCGCCTTCGCCCCGCGCAGCCCCGGTGCGCGCGCCATCGACACGCTGTGGCAGGCGATCGAAAAGCGCCTCGCCAAACCGCGCAAAGAGAAGCAATGACGCGGCACACCGCCCGCGCCAGCGATCTCGACCCCGATCTGGTGCTGCGCGCCTATGCGATGGGCGTGTTCCCGATGTCGGAGCATCGCGATGACCCCAGCGTCTTCTGGGTCGAGCCACGCCAGCGCGCGATCCTCCCGCTCGACGGCTTCCACCTCGCCCGCTCGCTGCGCAAGACACTCGCCAGCGACCGCTTCCGGCTCACCGCCGACACCGCGTTCGAACGCATGATCGCGCTCTGCGCCGAAAGCGCGCCCGACCGACCCGATACCTGGATCAACCCCGCGATCGAGCGCGTGTTCGTCGCGCTCCACCGGCGCGGCTTTGCCCATTCGATCGAATGCTGGGACGGCGACCACCTCGTTGGCGGACTTTACGGCCTCGCGCTCGGCCGCGCCTTTTTCGGCGAAAGCATGGTCAGCCGCGCCCGCGACGCGTCAAAGGTCGCGATCGCCGCCCTCGTCGCGCGGTTGCGCATCGGCGGCTTCACTTTGCTCGATTGCCAGTTCATGACCGACCACCTCGCGTCACTAGGCGCGGTGGAGATCCCGCGCGACCGCTACCTGTCGTTGCTGTCGGACTCGCTCGGCGAAGGTGCCGCCGGGCTCGCTGCAGCCGCGGGGGGCGCGGCGTCGGTTTCCGCCGATTTCGGCGCGCTCGACCGCCCGGCATCCTCCGAAGCGCCGCCGCCCACCACCTCGCCCCCGGTGTCGGGGAAGGTCATCGCACAGCTCTTGACCCAGACATCATAGATCGGGTGCTGCACAAGGTTGAGCGCCGGGCGTTCCTTGTACAGCCAGCCTGAAAAGGCGCGCGTGAACTTGCCGTCGGTGCCACGAATATCGACCTGCGCAAACGCCCCGGTCAGCTGATCGGTCTCCCACGGCGCGGTCCTCTCGCACGCGCGCAGCCGGACGATCACATCCCCCACACGCATCGCCTGCCCCGGCTTCAACGTCAGCTCGCGCGCCGCACCGTTGCGCTTGTTGAGCAGGCCGAGCACCGCGACGCGCTCGCCCATCGGGGTCACGCCCGTGACCGAGGCGGTCGGCCCGGCATCGACGGTAACCACCTCCGCCCCGGCCCCCGCCGCAACCTCGGGCTGGACCTCGACCGTATCCACGGCGTCGGCCTTGTTCTCCGCCGGCTTGCCCCCGCACGCCGCAAGCGCGATCGGCGCCAACAGCAGCGCGGCAATCCCGACGCGGCGCATCAGGCGCCGGGCGTCCAGGCTTCGTAGTCGCCGGTCGCACCGACCCGATGGCCGCCCTTTTCCATCGCGCCAGGCGGGCGATAGGCGAGCGCACTACCGGTCAGATTAGGCAGCGCAGGCTGTTCCCACACCCGCACCGGCGGCAGCGCGCGGTCGGGCACATCGTCGATCTGGTGGTGCAGCCAGCTGAACCATTCGGGCGGCACGCGGCTCGAATCATTCGACCCCTTGTACATTACCCAGCGGCGCGTGCGGCCATGCATGTCGGCACCGCCCTGATAATAGAGGTTGCCGAGCGCGTCCTCGCCGACCTGCTCCTTGCCGCGCAGCCCGACCCAGGTTCCAAAGGTGGATCCGTTCCACCAGGTGAAGATGTTCGCGAAGATACCCATGACCCGCGCTTTACGCCGCCCGGCGCGGCTGGGCAACGACGATCATCGCTTGATGAACGCGGCCACCGCATCTGCCAGCCCCGGCGTCAACGGACGGCTGGCATCGGCATAGCTAGCAAGGTTCGCGGCACTTCCGTCGCCGTCCACATCCTTGAGGACGTGGTTCATCGCGGGCAGGAGCAGGTACCGGGCCGTGGGTGCCGCCATCCGCAGTGCGTCGGCATCCGCCTGCACGACCTGAAGATCGCGGCCACCCTGCACGATCAGCAAGGGGCCCATATATGCCGTCGCGAGCGCCGCCGGGTCATGCTTGAGCACATCGATCAGATACCCCTGCACGCCAATTGGGAAGATCGGCGCGATGGGCGGCGGCAGCATGTCCACCGGCACGGTCCGCCCCGCCTCGAGCGCATCCAGCAGCCCCATCAGCGCATCCATAAACGGCGCATTTGCCGGATTCGCGCGAAATTGCTCGCGCATCACCACGCCCAGCTTGCGGCCCGGCCCCGCCAGCAGCACCAGCCCGCAGATCGGTGCCTGGCGCTGCCCGGCGGTGAGCGCCACCAGGGTGCCTTCGCTATGCCCGGCAACCCAGACGCACCGCGCGCCCGTCCGGGCCTTTAGCATATTCACCCACGTCACCACGTCGTCGGCATAGCTGGCGATCGTCGCGCTATTGGGGTCGGCGACCGCAGCGCGGCTGCCGAACATACCGCGCTTGTCGATCCGCACGCTGCTGACACCGTTCGACGCAAGGCTCTCGGCGAGCTGACGAAGATATCCCGCAGTGACTCCCATCGGGCTGTTACCGTCCCGATCAGTGGGACCAGAACCCGGGATGATCAGCACAACCGGCGCGCCCTTACCGCCGTCGAGCAATGTTCCTTTGAGCGGTCCGATCGGCCCGGCGGCCTCCACTTCGATGCCCGCTGGTTCCACCTGCTGCGCCATTGCGTTGCCTGCCATCGCCACCACACCGGCCAAGATCACCAATTCGCGAATCATCGCCCAGCCCTCCGAAGCAACGATATCATCAAGTCAGATCCACGCCCCGGCAATGGCTACCAGCGCACCTTGTCCCCGGGCGATATCCCCAGCTCAGCCGCGCGCCCGCCATTGATCTCCAGCACCGCGGCCACCGGCTCGCCCGATTTCACCAGATCCTCGGAAAACGGAATCGTATTCTCGGCGATCGTCGCGATCGTGCCGTCCGCGCGGATAAAGATCAGGTCGAGCGAGCTCGGCGTGTCCTTCATCCAGAAACTCGCTTCGCGCGGGGGACCGCCTTCGGGGGGATAGGGCGCGAACAACATGCCGCCATCGGCCGGAATGCCGGTGCGGAACATCAGTCCCTGCTTCTGCTGCTCCGGAGTCCGCGCGAGATCGACCTTGAACACATGCCGATTCGCGCCGGATTCGATCGTCACGGTCGCCTGCTTGGCCTCCGCCTGCGCCGCCGCATCGCCATCTTGTCCGGCACAGCCGGGCAGCAGCAGCGCCGCGCCCAGCGCCAGCATCAGTGCGCGGTCAGGCCGGCTCCACGACGACCGCGAGCGGCCCTTTTTCACCTTCGACGATGCGCGCACGCAGCGGCTGATCGGGTTCGACGTCATAAATCTCCGCACGGCGCAGGGTTTCCATATGCACGAATATATCGGCCGAATCGGCGTCACGCACCAGAAAGCCATAGCCCTTGAGGCGGTTGAACCATTTGACGATCACCGGTTCAAACGGCCCGGCGTCCTCGATCAGCTTGATCCGGTCGATCCGGTCGCCCGCGCCGGGCCGCAGCCGCATCGGCTCAACGGCATCGGTCAGGTCGATCGACAGGATTTCCTTTGCCTGCAATCCCCGGTCGCGCTGCACCACCGAACATTCGACCCGCGCCCCCTCGGGCAGGCTGCGGCGACCATGCGACTGCAGGACAGAAAAATGGATCAGGATATCGCCGGCATCGGCATCATCGGCGACGATGAACCCGAACCCGCGGGTCACGTCGAACCATTTGACGGTGCCCCAGTGGCTCTCGTCTGCGGTCTCTGGGACGAGCACGGGAATCGAGGCCGGTTCATCCAGCTCTCCCTCCAGGCTCGACACACGCTGCAGGTCGGCTCGCATTACACTATTTCCCCCTGACCGCGGATGTTAACACAGCATTTCCAGAAGGTGCGAATCCTTTGTGATTATCGGTCGTCGAGCAGAAAATCCGGGTCATCTCCCGGATTCATCCGCGCAATCTGCCAGGCGATCCCCGGGGAGTGCCCCGCACGCACCATCGCCGCCACCTGTTTGGCCATGCGATCGCGGTCGGCGGGCTCGGCGGCAAAGGGACCGATTCGCTTGCGCCGGGCGAAATCGATCGCACTCTGCCCGACCCGTGCATCGACCTGCGGCGCGATCGCCTCGACATCATCTGCCTCCACCCCGGCATAGCGCAACGCCTCCCCCACCCGGCGCGCGCCCAGCCCCCGCCGCGCCATCGCCGCCGCCTTGCTCTCGGCATAGAGCCGGTCGTTGACATAGCCGAGTTCGGCGAAGCGTTCGGCAATCTCGGCCGGATCCGGCGGGGTCCCGTCAAAGCCACGCTCGCGGATCTTGCGGGTGAGATAGGCGGCCAGTTTCCCCCGCGTCGTGGCAAAGCGCTCGACATAACGCAGCGCCAGCCGATCCAGCGCGGGGCGGTCCAAAGGCGGGACAGGGCGGCGTTCGGTTCGCATGCGCCTTGTTTGTGCCACACTGACAACCGAATTTGAACGACAGTGCGTAGCAGAGCCGCCTGCATTTCTGGTGTGGGGCCTATCGTCGATGACGGGCGGGTGGCCTGACACGTCAGGGGGCACGGATTTTAGGATATGGCTTTGGACGTCAAGGATCAGGTCGAAACCACGGGCGTGGCGCTGGCACCCACCCCCACCGATTGCACGCTTCCCCGCCGCCTCGCGGACTTCGCGACGCTGGGCGATGCGCTGGACTATGCCGCGCAGGGCGGCCGCGGGCTGAATTTCCACGACGCACGTGGCACGCTGACCCGCGCCTATCGCTACAGCGAGATGCGTGACGACGCGCTGGCGCAGGCCCGCCGCCTGATCGCCGCGGGCGTGAAGCCGCAGGACCGGATCGCGCTGATCGCCGAAACCGGCACCGATTTCGCCTCGCTCTTCTTCGGCGTAATCTATGCCGGCGCCTGGCCGGTGCCGCTGCCGCTGCCGACCAGCTTCGGCGGCAGCCAGCATTATATCGACCAGCTCTCGGTCCAGCTCGAAAGCTGCGACCCGTCGATGCTGTTCTACCCCGCCGAACTGTCGGCGATGGCCGGTGAAGCTGCGCGCCTCAAGGGCGTCGAGGGCATCGACTGGGAGAGCTTCGCCACCCGCGAAGCACCCGAAGCGGAGCTGCCCAAGGCCGACACCAACGACATCGCCTATCTTCAGTACAGCAGCGGCTCGACCCGCTTCCCGCATGGCGTCGCGATCACCCACCATGCCCTGCTCAATAACCTGTCGGCGCACAGCCACGGGATGCTGCTGCAGGACAGCGATCGCTGCGTCTCGTGGCTGCCCTGGTATCACGACATGGGGCTGGTCGGCTGCTTCCTCTCGGTCGTCGCCAATCAGGTCTCGACCGATTATCTGAAGACCGAGGATTTCGCCCGGCGCCCACTCGCCTGGCTCGACCTCATCTCGCGCAACCGGGGCACGACCCTCTCCTATTCGCCGACCTTCGGCTACGACATCTGCGCGCGCCGCATGTCGAGCCAGACCAAGGCGTCGGAGCGCTTCGACCTGTCGCGCTGGCGCGTCGCGGGCAATGGCGCGGACATGATCCGTCCCGACGTGATGCAGAGCTTCGTCGACGCCTTCGCCGATGCCGGCTTCCAGGCCAGCGCCTTCCTGCCCAGCTACGGCCTTGCCGAAGCGACGCTCGCCGTCTCGATCATGCCTCCCGGTGAGGGCATCCTGGTCGAACTGGTCGAGGAAACCCAGCTGTCCGGCGGCGTCAATGGCGGCGACCGCCCCCAGCGCTTCCGCGCGATCGTCAACTGCGGCAAGGCGGTCAAGGACATGGAAATCCAGATCCGCGAAGAGGACGGCACCCCGCTGCCCGACCGCGCGATCGGCAAGGTGTGGTGCCGTGGCCCCAGCGTCATGGTCGGCTATTTCCGCGATCCTGAATCGACCGACGCCTGCATGAAGGACGGTTGGCTCGACACTGGCGACATGGGCTATATGTCCGACGGCTATATCTACATCGTCGGCCGGGCGAAGGACATGATCATCGTCAACGGCCGCAACCACTGGCCGCAGGACATCGAATGGGCGGTGGAACAGCTCCCCGCCTTCAAGCAGGGCGATGTCGCGGCGTTCGCGATCACCACGCCGGGCGGCGAGGAAACCCCCGCCGTGCTCGTCCAGTGCCGCACCAGCGACGACAGCGAGCGCCAGAAGCTGCGCGAGGAAATCCGTGAGCGCGTCCGCGCGGTCACCGGCATGAACTGCGTCATCGAACTGATCCCGCCGCGCACCCTGCCCCGCACCAGCTCGGGCAAGCTCAGCCGCGCCAAGGCCCGCAACCAGTATCTCAACGGCGAGATCAAGCCCTACAGCATCGCGGCATAAGGGCTGACGCCCCCACCAATCCTCCCCCGCCAGGGGGAGGATTTGAAGGGCGACTGCCCGCTGACCTCCATGAGAGCCAGCCCCACCCGCCTGATTTATTTCCCCCGCCCCCGCGATCTCTAACCGATCGCTAACCTCCTCTCGCGTAACCTCCGCGCGTGACGAGCCAGACCACCTCCCAGTTCGCGCGGCCGCGCATCGACATGCGCGCGCTGCTCGGGCTCTATGACCCGGCGGATACGACCGACTGGGGCCCCATCCGCGCGGCCCAGATGAATGCGGGCAGCCAGCTCGCCTTGTTCATGCTCGCCGCCAACGTCCTTGGCGCAACGCTGATCGTCCTCAACTTCGCCAGCCTCGTCCCGATCTGGAAACTCGCAAGCTGGGGCGCGCTCGTCGCCGCGGTCGGCGTGGCGGTCGCCTTCCGCCGCCTGGCCGTGCGCCACCGGACCGAGCGCACTGCAACCCTGCGCGACGTGCGCGACACGATGCTCGACGGCATCGCGCTCGGCGCGGTGTGGTCGATCGCCCCCCTCCTCTTCGGCGCCTCCGCCAATGCGCAGGCGGCAAATGGCATGTGGATCGTGCTGTCGATCCTGATGGTCGCCTCCTCCGTCGCGATGGCCGCGCTCCCGCTTGCCACGATCAGCTTCCTCGTCGTGCTCGGCAGCGCCAATGCAACCGCGCTCGCCCTGACCCAATCCCCCGCGCTCGGCGCGGCAGCGTTGCTCTTCACCGTGCTGCTCGTCATCGCCTGTTTCGCGCGCGGCAAGGCGCTGGTCGTCATCCGCGCGGGCGAGATCGCGCTCGCCGAACGCGACGAAACCGTCAGCCTGTTGCTGCGCGAGTTCGAGGACAAGAGCGCCGACTGGCTGTGGGAAACCGACGCCCAGCGCCGCGTCTTCCGCGCCAACCCGCGCTTCGCCGTCTCGCTCGGCCTCGATCCCAAGGCGATCAACGGCATGCCCTTCCTTCAGGTGCTCGCCGGCGCCGCCTGGGAAAGCGGCAATTTCTCGCAAGGGCTGCGCGACCTCGCCGATTCGCTCAAGAAGCGCGAACCGTTCCGCGACATCCTCCTCCCCGTCATCGTCGATGGCGAGGAACGCTGGTGGGAACTCACCGGCTCGCCCCGCCTCAATGAAGAGGGCAGCTTCGTCGGCTTCCGCGGCGTCGGTTCAGACGTCACCGAAGCGCGCGAGTCGGCGAACAAGATCAGCAAGATGGCGCGCTACGACACGCTCACCGGTCTGCCCAACCGCCTGCTCATCAACGAAGCACTCGCCACCGCGATGGGCGAGGCGGACAAATGGAACGCGCGCTGCGCCTTCATGATGATCGACCTCGACCGGTTCAAGGCGGTCAACGACACGCTCGGCCACCCGGTCGGCGACCGGCTGCTGACGCGCGTCTCCGAACGCCTCAAGCAGCTGATGACCCCGAACGAGATGATCGGGCGTCTGGGCGGCGATGAGTTCGCGGTCGTGGTCCGTGACGCCAATGATTCCGCTGCGGTCGAGCGGCTCGCGCGCACCATCATCGACGTCCTCTCCGCCCCGTACGACGTCGACAACCACACCCTCTACATCGGTGCCAGCGTCGGCCTCGCGGTCGGCCCGCGCGACGGGCGCACGGCGGAGATGCTGATCCGCTCCGCCGACCTCGCGCTCTACCGCTCCAAGGACGCCGGCGGAGGCCATTTCCACGCCTATGAACCCCAGCTCCATGTCGAGGCAGAGGAGCGTCGCGTCCTCGAAATCGCCCTGCGCGGCGCGATCGAGAACGACCAGCTCCACCTGCTCTACCAGCCGGTGGTTCAGGCCGGCACCGGCGCGCTGACGGGGTTTGAGGCGCTGCTGCGCTGGACCCACCCGGAGCTTGGCCCGATCTCCCCGGTCAAGTTCGTGCCCCTCGCCGAAGACGCCCGCCTGATCGGCGCGATCGGCGAATGGGTGCTGCGCGCCGCCTGCATCGAGGCGGCGAAATGGGACGATCCGATCCGCGTCGCGGTCAATATCAGCCCCGAACAGCTCCACAATGCCGGCTTCGCCTCGTTCGTCAGAAGCGCGCTCAAGGAAAGCGGCCTCCCCCCCAGCCGACTCGAACTTGAAGTCACCGAAAGCGTGTTCATGCGCGAAGGCACCGCCGCGGTGCAGACGCTGGAGGCAATCCTCGACATGGGCGTGCGCCTCAGCCTCGACGATTTCGGCACCGGCTATTCCTCGCTCGGCTATCTCAGCCGCACGCGCTTCAGCTCGATCAAGATCGACCGCAGCTTCGTCCAGGGCGCATCCAAGGGGCAGAAAGAGGCGATCGCGATCATCCGCGCCGTCGTCGCCCTCGCCGACAGCCTCGGCATGGCCACCACGGCGGAAGGCGTCGAGACCGAAGACGAACACCGCCTGATCCAGACGCTCGGCTGCACCAAGGTCCAGGGCTATTATTTCGGCCGCCCCCTCCCCGTCACCGAAGCCCGCACCCTCGCCACCCGCGACAGCCAGCCCGAAACCGCGCGCGTAGCGTAAGCCCCCCTTCCCCTCTCCCCTTCAGGGGAGAGGGTGGCCGAGCGAAGCAAGGCCGGGAGAGGGGCAGTAGGATAGGCAAAAGCCGCACCATCAGCCCCCTCTCCCCAACCCTCTCCCCGCAAGCGGAGAGAGGGAGAGGAAATCACCCTAATGGCCCCCCCACATCAAGCGCCGCCGCGGCGAAAGCCGCGAAGCGCACAGCGACCGTCTGCTCGCGATGGAATGCCTAGGCGCGTGAAGCTCGGTCGGCTTCTCTCCGGGCAAGCCGCGCAAAATGACATTGCCGCATCCGAAGGAGGCGTCCACACCGACGGAGATCAGGGTTTTCTGGGGGAAGAATGATGTCGTTCGAATATGTCGCCTATTACGTAGCCATGGTCACGTATCTCGTCCTGTTCGGATCGATCGCGCTGACCCTGCATCGAATGCAGCGCGTGCTCAGCCGGATCGCGGACAAGTTGGAAGCGCCATCCGCGATCGCTGGCGCGCCGCCAAAACCCGCTTCCGGCGCCGCTCTCGGGGACTTCATCGATGGTGGCGAGCAGGCCGGATAAGCGCCGCCGCGGCGAAAGCCGCGAAGCCCACAGCTACCGCCTGTCCGCCATGTACAAGGCCCGCCTGCAACGCGCCCGCGACGCCTTCGACATCGCCGAAGCCGAACGCCGCTCCGCGACGGCGGCGACGAGCGAAAGCCCGCATGAGGAGCCCTTCCCAACGCTACCGGCGCTCGATCAGGTCAAGGGGTGGCGGAAGGGGAAGGGGTGATCGGTTGGCGCTCGCTAGTTGCCGTGTAGGCGGGTGGGCGGGTGGGCGAGTGGGCGAGTGGGCGAGTGGGCGAGTGGGCGTGACGCCCTATGCTGCCGGCTTGCGGAAAATCAACGCGAGTAGGTCAAGATGAGCCATAGTTGACAATCCCAAAATGTTAGCTCAACCTTACCAGGCCCAGCGGATTCGTCTGCGGGTTTATTGGTCGCCTAGCGACACACTGGAAGGAACGTAAAATGGGCTCGACTACCCACCGGATTCGCGTGGCTGATGTGCGCCGCGTTAAGCATCCTGTTTTTCCTGAAATCGAAAAGCACTACATGACCGTACGGGCGCTGGATGTGCCCGTTGGCATTCGCAAAGACGCGAATGCGCGCGACGGCGAAGGCCAAGATCTTCGCAAGCAGGTGTACAAGGAGGTCCAGAAGAGCCTCCTTGCCGAGAACACCATGCCGGGCATCTTTGACCTGAAGAACAAGGGTATCGTCATCCTTGCCGAGAGCGTTCGCAAGATTGCCGATGACCTGTACGAGCTTCAGATCGAGGACGGTCAGGGCATCGTTGATGGCGGCCACACCTATGAGATTATCTGCAAGGCGCAGGCTGAGTCCGACATTCCAGAGGATCAGTATGTCGAAGTTCAGGTCCGTACCGGCGTGGCAAAGGAACTAATCACCGAAATTTCAGCAGGACTCAATACTGGTATAGCCGTTAAGCATCACTCCATCGCCAATCTGGATGGAAAATTCGATTGGATGAAGGATGAAATCGCCGGTCAGCCGTACGCCGATTTGATTGCTTGGCGAGAATCGGACGATGGCGATTATGATGTTCGTGATTTGATTTGCGTTCTGGAAGCGATGAACGTGGTAGACTACCCAAATGATAGCGGTACCCACCCTGTTTCAGCATACGAAGCGCGCGAACGGGTCATGAGAAAGTTTTCGGACGACCACGATCTGCACGAAAACGACCTCGATAAGTCGACGTTTGGAAAGCTACGCCCAATTTTGCGTGATGCACTCGTTCTGTACGACCGGATTCGTCATGATTTCCGCAACGTTTACAACGACGCCGATCTAGGTAATGCAGGCGCCCTCGATATCGTCGAACACGCGAAAGGTAAGAACAAGTTCACCTTCCCTTTCTGCGGGCTACCCGCGTCAGATTGGCGGCTGACAAAGGGTGCGCTTTACCCGCTCTTTGCGGCCTTTCGTAATAAGGTGATGATCGATCCGGAAACGGGCATGGCGAAGTGGGACGGCGACTTTTCGTCCGTGTTGACGCTTTGGGAAGAAATCCAAGTTGAGCTAGCGACCCAAACGAAGGCAGCCATCAAGGATTACGGCCGGAAACCGGACGTCTTGGGCAAATCTCGAGGCCATTGGAACAACGTTCACAAGACTGTGGAGAACCGCCTCTTGCGGGACTTCAAGCGCTCAGTATCGGAAAATCCGACCCGTCAGATGGCGTAGTCCGACTATCGGTACCCGCTTCTCTGCTAAAGGGGGTGGGTACCGGCAAGTTCAGGCTGCATTTCTGCCACTTTGTCGGAACAAAAAAGCCGGGGCTCTCACCCCGGCTTTCCCGTAACCCACACCCGGTTCGAAGTCTTACTTCGACCGCTCCACCTGATCGAAGTCCAGCTCGACCGGCGTCGCACGCCCAAAGATCGAAACGCTGACCTTGACCTTCGACTTGTCGAAATCCAGTTCCTCGACCACGCCGTTGAAGCTCGCGAACGGGCCGTCCAGCACCTTGACCGAATCGCCGATTTCGTAATCGACCTTGATCTGCTGCTTGGGCGCGGCGGCGGCTTCTTCCTTGGTGTTCAGGATGCGCGCGGCTTCGGCTTCGCTGATCGGCTGCGGCTTGCCGCTGCTGCCCAGGAAACCCGTCACCTTCGGCGTGTTCTTGACCAGGTGATAGACGTCGTCGTTCATCGCCAGCTTGGCAAGGACGTAGCCGGGGAAGAACTTCCGCTCCGACTGCACCTTCTTGCCGCGGCGCACTTCGGTCACCGTCTCGACCGGCACTTCGACCGATTCGACCAGCGCATCGAGGCCAAGCCGCGTCGCATCGGCCAGGATCTGGTCCCGAACCTTGTTCTCAAAGCCCGAATAGGCGTGAATGATGTACCAGCGCGCCGCCATGGATTTTCCCGTTATCTGGCCGCTCAGCCCGCAAGGCCGAGAAGGAAGTTCACGATCGCGCCGAACAGACGGTCGACGCCAAAGAAGAAGAGGCCGAGCAGCGTCGCCATGATCAGCACCATGACCGCGGTCATGATCGTTTCCTTGCGGGTCGGCCACACGACCTTCTTGGTCTCGGCCTGCACCTGGCGCATGAATTCCAGCGGATTCGTCTTCGCCACTTTTGCCTCACGAATAAAATGCCCGGCTTCGGGACAGGTTTCTCCGCCCGGCTCCTCACTCAAGGAACCCGGCGAACCCCATCACGCTGTCGGATTGGGGACGCTATCTAGCGACTTGGGTAGAGGGGGGCAAGGGGCTTGGGGGAGGTACCTAATTCCTCCCCTGAGCTTGCTCAGGGGAGGGGGACCGCCGCCGCAGGCGGTGGTGGAGGGGCGGCCGCGCAGACGGCCGTGGCCAGCTCGGCAAAATTCCGCCCTCTGGCGAGGGCGGCCCCTCCGTCGCCTGCGGCGCCACCCCCCCTGCAAGCAGGGGAGGAATTGCCCCCCTCACCGCAAATCCACAACCTCAACCACCGGCAGCGTCACCGTCGCCCCCTGCTCATCCCAATGCCGATAGTTGAACACCGACCCCTCACGCCGCACCCGCGCGACCTTGTCCGGGTCAATCTCCCCGAACACCCATCCCGGCGCATCCATCGCCCCGATCGCCACCACGCCATCGGCGGGAAAGCCCAGGTCGGGCGGGCCATAAATCCCCGCCGCGCCATGGCTGGTGCCGAGCGATGGGGTCCATTCGGCATCTCCCACCACCGAAGCCTGCACGACATAGCATTGGTTCTCCAGCGCCCGGGCCTGCGCCCCCACCCGCACGCGATGATAGCCATGCAGCGTGTCGGTCGCCGACGGCGCAAGGATCAGGGTCGCCCCCGCCTCTGCCTGCGCGCGGACCAGCAACGGGAATTCGACATCGTAACAGATCGCAATCCCGATCCGCCCGAGATCGGTGTCGAACACATGCAGCGGCGATCCCGCGCCGATATTCCAGATCTCGCGCTCGAACCGCGTCATCACGATCTTGCGCTGCGTGCCCATCTTCCCGCTCGGCGCAAACAGCCGGGCATGGTTGCGGAACACCCCGTCGTCCTCGCGCACCGGCAGGCTGCCCGCGCAGAGATGGATGCCGTACCGCACCGCCAGCTCGGCGTGCAGCGCATCGACCCGCTCAACCAGCGCCCCCATCGCCGCGATCGACCCGTGCAGATCCTCGACACTCGCCGCATCCTGCGCGGTCAGCTCCATCCCGGCATATTCGGGGAACACCGCAAGTTTCGCCCCGCCGTCCGCCGCCTCCGCCACCCAGCGCGCGATCTTCACGGCATAATCATCCCACGCGATCAGCTGCTCGACCGGATAAGCGGCGGTGGCGAGGGTGAAGGCGGTCATAGCGCGCGGCTCCAGAATTGCAGCGGATGGGGCGTCTCACCCGCCGCGCCAATGTCCGCCCAGTGCATCGTGCAGACAAGCCCCGGCACCTCGCGATAGCCGCGCGCGGTCCAGAACGCGGCATGGCTGCGTGCGCCCTCAGGCCGCATCGGATGATCGTCGGGCCGAATCACCGAACAGAAGGTGGCAACACGCGCCCCCGCGCGCCGCGCGCCAGCCTCGCGCTGGTCGAAAAACGCATGGCCGATCCCCTGCCCGCGCCATTGCGGCAACAGCACCGATTCGCCGAAGTAAAAGGTTGTGGGAACGTCGAACCCATGCGCCGCGACCGGCTCCAGCACTGCAGCGCCCTGCGCCGCCAGCGGTGAGGCCGTCGCCATGCCGATAATGTCATCGCCATCGAACGCCGCGACCAGCACCGCGTCGGGCGCGGCGGCAAAGCTGGCGAGATACCCGCTCTCATACCCGGCATCGCCGTCATAGAGGTACGGCCACTCGCGAAACACCGCGATCCGCAACCGCGCCAGATCGGCGATGCGATCCTGCACCTCGCCGGGATCGAGCGTGCGGACGCTGATGCTCATCCCCCGACCTGAGCGATCCAGTCGGCGAGGTTGTAATGGACCGACACGCGGGCGATTGCGCCGTCGCGAATCTCGAAAAACGCTCCGGCAGGCAGGACATAGGTCTGCCCGCTCGCCGGCGGCAGCCCCGCGTCGGTCGAGAGGTATTCGCCGTGCACGACAAACTCCGCCGCCGCGCGCGTCCCGTCCGGCGCCGTCATCACCACGATATCGGCCAGCCGCTCGCGGTAGCACCGGTCCATATGGGCCAGGAAATCGCGGAACGCCGCCTTCCCGCTCTGCCGCCCGCCCTGATTGATGTCGTGCGCGACATCCTCGGTCAGGCAGGCAAGCATGGCGTCATTGTCGCCCGCGTTGAACGCCGCGTAATAGCGCTCGATCAGCGCTGCGGTGGCGTCGCGCCCGCTCAAATCAGGGTAATCACGCCAAAGCCGCCGATCAGCAGCACCATCGCCAGCCAGCCGAGCAGCGTCAGCCGCTCCTCGATAAACGCCTGCACCGGCGCGCCCCAGCGATGGACGAGGAAGGCGAGCAGGTAGAAGCGGAAGCCCCTCCCGATGATCGCCAAAATCACGAACAGCGGGAAATTATAGCTGAAAAAGCCATTGGCGATGGTGATCAGCTTGAACGGCAGCGGCGTGATCCCCGCGGTCAGCGTGACCACCGCACCCCATTCGTCATACAGCGCGCGGACGCTCTCGACCTTGCCGCCCAGATGATACAGGTCGATCACCCACTGGCCGATCGTATCGAACAGGAAATAGCCGATCGCATAACCGGCAATGCCGCCCAGCACCGATGCGACGGTACAGATCGTCGCGATCCAATAGGCGCGCTGGCGCTGTGCCAGCATCATCGGGATCAGCATCACGTCGGGCGGAATCGGAAAGAAGCTCGATTCGGCAAACGACACCGCGGCCAGATAACGGTCGGAGTGACGATGGGCGGCCAGCCTCAGCGTCCAGTCATAGAGCGCGCGGAACATGCGGGGCGATACCTCTGCAAGGGAACCGGGGCGCGCCCGGGAAAGTGGCAGGGGAGCTCGGATTCGAACCGAGGGCCTTCGGTTTTGGAGACCGACGCTCTAACCAGCTGAGCTACACCCCTGTGCGGTGCCGCGCTTTAACGACGGTTCCGCAGCGCCGCAAGAGGCTCATTCACGCTTCATCGCTTGCCTTTGCGCCCCTGTGCGGTTAAGGGCGCGCGCTTCCACCGGATACCGTTGGAACTGCGGGAGCACCGGATCGCAAGTCCGGGGCGCTTGGACCGCTAAACTTGAACCGGACGCGGGCTTGTCCCCGTCCAGCGACAGAGTGAGAGCAATGGCAAAGAAAATTACGGGCTATATCAAGCTCCAGGTGCCTGCGGGCTCCGCCAACCCCTCGCCGCCGATCGGTCCGGCGCTGGGTCAGCGCGGCGTCAACATCATGGAGTTCTGCAAGGCGTTCAACGCGGCGACCGGCGAAATGGAAAAGGGCACGCCCCTTCCCACCGTCATCACCGTTTACGCTGACCGCAGCTTCAGCTTCGAAACGAAGCAGCCGCCGGCAACCTACCTGATCAAGAAGGCCGTCGGCCTCAAGTCGGGCTCGAAGGAGCCGGGCAAGGTTACCGCAGGCAAGATCACGCGCGCGCAGCTCGCCGATATCGCGACCGCGAAGATGAAGGATCTCAACGCTAACGATCTCGATGCCGCAACGCGCATCATCGAAGGCTCCGCCCGCGCGATGGGCCTCGAAGTGGTGGAGGGCTGAACCCATGGCTAAGCAGACCAAGAAGCAGAAGGCCCTGGCCGGCACCGTCGACCGCGAAAAGCTGTACGGCGTCGATGAAGCCATCGCACTGGCACAGAAGAACGCGACCTCGAAGTTCGACGAGACCATCGAAGTCGCGCTGAACCTGGGCGTCGATCCGCGTCACGCCGACCAGATGGTCCGTGGCGTCGTCACCCTGCCCGCCGGCACCGGCAAGACCGTTCGCGTCGGCGTGTTCGCCAAGGGCGCGAAGGCGGACGAGGCCCGTGAAGCGGGTGCGGACGTCGTCGGCGCCGAAGACCTGCTCGAGATCGTTCAGGGCGGCAAGATCGAGTTCGATCGCTGCATCGCGACCCCGGACATGATGGGTCTGGTCGGCCGCCTCGGCAAGGTGCTGGGTCCCAAGGGCCTGATGCCGAACCCGAAGCTCGGCACGGTCACCATGAACGTCGCCGAAGCGGTCAAGGCTGCCAAGGGCGGCCAGGTCGAATATCGCGTCGAAAAGGCCGGTATCATCCATTCGGGCATCGGCAAGGCGTCGTTCTCGGCCGCCGACCTGCGTTCGAACTTCGACGCGCTGGTCGAAGCGGTGATCCGGGCCAAGCCGTCGGGCGCCAAGGGCAAGTATCTGCGCAAGGTCGCAGTCTCGTCCTCGATGGGCCCGGGCGTGAAGGTCGACGTCGCCGAGGTTTCGGCGCTCTGATCTTCGCTCCCAAGCGAACCACGAAAAACCCCGGGGGGAACCCCGGGGTTTTTTGTTGCGCTCAGCCCGGCGTTCGCTGACTCCGCCGCCGCCGCAGCCACAGCATCCAGCCGGTAATGGCTAGGGCCGCAGTCAGAAAGCCGGACACGAACACGATCCACCGCCCCGGCTCACCCAGCGCTTGTCCGGAATGAAGCGGATATTGCCAGGCGAAGAAAACGTCGCCTGCGCTGTTCCCATTGTCATGCCGCTGGCCGAGGATGCGCGCGTCGGCCATCGCGACATAGGTCCACAACCGCCCCTGGTAATCGGGGTCGCGGGGATCGAAGGTCCGCACGGCATAAGCGGCATGATCGGGCAGCAGCCGCAAGCTGTGGACGTCGGCACGGTCTTTGGTCACCGCCGCGATCGCGCGATCCAGACCGATCGGCCGCTCCGGCGGGGTCACATCGGGCCAATGCTCATGCAGCCGTTCGCTGACCGGAGAGGCGATCGACACCGCGACACGGCTGTCCCCCGGCCACGCCAGCGTCACCCCGGTCAATGCCAGCACGAACGTGACCGGCCAGCCCCACATGCCCGGCGCACGATGCCAGTCGAACAACCGCCTCAGGCTGCCTGGCCGCCCGGCAACCGCAAAGGCGCTGCGCCATTTCACCAGCAGCGGCACGGCCAGCCACAGCGCAATCAGGTGATCGATCAGCCAGGCCAGCGAGACCAACCCGAAAAACCATGTCATCCATTCGCCCGCCAGCAGATCGACGTGCAGGCCGTAGAGGATGTCCATGATATGCCGCCGGTCGAGCGCCAGCTTGCCGCTTTCGCGCCAGCCGAGCGTGCGTCCGTCGCGCGGGTCGGCGAAGATCTGCACCGCACGCGGCCGACCCTCGCCGATCGGCGCGCGCCCCAGCATCCAGATTGTACCGCGCGGATGCGATGGCATCAGAATGTTGTTCGGCGCAAATCCCGGCAGCGCCGCCTGCGCCCGCGCCACGGCCCGATCGACTGGCGCATGATGCTCGGCCGCGACCGGAACGCTGCGCAAATCGGGGTTCAGCCAGCTGTCCAGCTCGTCATAAAAGGTGATCGCCGATCCGGTCACCGCGAGCAGCAACAGCCACAGGCCGCCCAGGATGCCGAACCAGCGATGCCATGCCCGCGCGAACGGGCGCCAGCGCCGCGATCGAGGCGCCCCCGCCTCCATCAGTAGCGGAACGAGACGCCGAGACGGATGTTGCGGCCCGGCTCGGGCAGGCCCTGCACGATCGCATAGCCCGGAATGCCGCTATAATCGCCGACGCTGGCATGCGCGCGATACTGTTTGTCGAACAGATTATAGACTGCGGCCTGCAGCTCGACGGTGTCGGTTCCGAACGGGCGCCAGCTGCCGAACAGATCGACGACCGTATAACCGGGCTTGTCGATGAACTGAGTGGTGGGGATGAAGCCCAGCTGCTGTTCGCGGAACAGCACCTCGATATCGTTCAGGTCTTCGTACCGCGTCACGGTCGCGCGCAGGCTGAGGCTGGATGACGGATCGAATGCCGCGCTCACCGCCCAATTGTCGCCGACGGAATTGCCGAGCGCAATCTGCTCATACCCCTCGATCAGCCGGTCGTTGAGGCGCGAATCATAATGGTTGTAATAGCCCTCGATCGAGAACGGCCCGGCGCGATAGCCGGCGCGCAGCTCGAACCCTTCCGCCCGGAAGGTGCCGACATTCTCGTAATAGGTCGAGGATTGCGGCGCCGGGCCGGAGCCCAGCTGGTCGAGCACCACGTCGCGAATCTTAGTGCGGTAATAGACCGCGGACGCGGTGATGCCGTCGCGCTGATACTTCACGCCGCCCTCGATATTGTCGACCCGCTCGGGGCGCAGGCCAGGGGCCAGCGAAATCCGGCCCGGCCGCTGCTCCAGCGTAAACGCGTCGCCGATTTCCTTGCCGCGAAACGCCTCGGCATAACCGGCATTGAGCGACAGACCCGGCATCACCTCCAGCGTCGCGCCAGCGTTGACGCTCACGCCATCGCTGTCGATCCCGCTGCGATAGGTGACCTGGTCGAGGTCATAGGCATCATAGCGCGCGCCAAAGCTGAGCAGCAGCGGTTCGATCACCTGCCAGCGATCCTGCAGATACACGCCCGAAAGCGACCCCTTTTCCACGAACTGACCAACGGCCGGGTTCCACGCCCAGGGCTGCCACACTGCCGCCGCCGCAAGATATTCGCTGAGCACCCGGTCCGACCGGTGCTCGAATCCGACCGTCACGTCGTGCCCACCCTTGCGGATGCGCGCACGCGCATCGAAGCCCCAGCTTTCGATATCGGCGCCGTACAGCCCCCAGCGGTCATAACGATCCTGGGTGAATTCGCTGCGCGTCCAATATCCCGTCGCCTCGATGTCGATCCCCGCACCGGTATCCAGGCCATAATTGGCGATGGCCGTCTTGCGCGTCCCCTCGACCCGGAACAGGCGGTCGGCGACGCGCACGGGCCAGTTGGGCCGCTGGCCGAACTCGCCTTCTTCCTCACGCTGCTCGTAACTGAGCGTCAGCCGATGCCCGCCGCCCAGCGCGCCACCCAGCTTGACGAAGCCGAGCTGTTGCTTGGCCCCGGTGCCGCGCCGCGTCGTTCCGTCACCATCGCGGAAATCCTCACGATCGACGTGCACGAACGACCCCAGGATGCCGATGTCCCCGGTCAGGCGCCCATAGACCGTGCCCGACAGCTTGTAGCCGTCGTTGCTGAACCAGCCGGCCTTGGCGATGGCGCCATAGTCGCGCCCTTCGCGCAACAGGTCGACCGGGTCCACGGTACGGAAGCGGATCGCGCCGCCGATCGCGCCGAAGCCCGAATCCGCCTCCCCTGCACCGGCCTGGACCTGCACGGTCTTGAGCAGTTCCGGCTCGATGCTGACGCGGCCGACATGGTGGAACAGCGTCCCGCGCTGCGGCGCGCCGTCGATCGTCACGTTGAGCAGCGAATCCTCGAGCCCGCGGACATAGATTTTCTGCGCGATCCCAAGCGAACCGCCCACCGCGACCGAAGGAACGTTGCGGAACAGGTCGCTCAGGTCATTGGCCTGGGTCGCCTGAATATCCTGACGATTGAGTGCGACGCTGGTCAGCGCGCCGACGACCACCACGACGTCATCGGTTTCGCTTTCGGCCTCTGCGGTCGTGTCGGCCGTCTGCTGCGCATGGGCGGTCGAAAGCGTGGCAAGCATCGCGGCGCCGAGCATCAACGCGGCATGGGCGGTCTTCATCGTCATCAAGGTTCCCCGGTCATTTTCGGGCGCGCCCTAGGTATTATTGCGACTTATTGTCAATAGCGAAATGGCCTCTTCGGATACCGACGACCCGCCCCCTCGCCAAACGCGATAAACTTCGCTATGGGGCAACGCTTCCGCGCCTGCACCTTTCTGCCGCGCGACCTATTGTGAGCTACATGACCTTTTCACATCTCCCCCCACGCCTCGCTGAGGCGCTGACGCAGCGCGGTTACGAAGCGCTGACCCCCGTTCAGGCCCAGGTGACGCAGGACGATGCGCGCGGCCGCGACCTGCTCGTCTCGGCCCAGACCGGCTCGGGCAAGACCGTCGCCTTCGGCCTTGCCATGGCCGAAGACCTGCTGGTCGATGGCGACCTTCCCGCGCCGCGCCTGCCGCTGGCGCTCGTGATTGCCCCCACGCGCGAACTGGCGCTTCAGGTCGCCAAGGAACTGGGCTGGCTCTACGCTGCTGCAGGCGCGCGCGTTGCGACCTGTGTCGGCGGCATGGACGCCTCGCGCGAGCGACGCGCACTGTCGCATGGCACGCATATCGTCGTCGGCACGCCGGGCCGGTTGCGCGACCATCTGGAGCGCGGCGCGCTCGACCTCTCCGCGCTCAAGGTCGCGGTGCTCGATGAAGCCGACGAGATGCTCGACATGGGCTTCCGCGAGGAGCTGGAGGCGCTGCTCGACGCGACCCCGACCGAACGCCGCACCTTCCTGTTCTCCGCCACGCTCGCCAAGCCGATCGTCGCGCTGGCCAAGCGCTATCAGCGCGACGCGCTCCGCATCTCGACCGTGGGCGAGGATCGCGGCCATGGCGACATCGCCTATCAGGCGATCACCGTCGCGCCGTCCGATATCGAACATGCCGTCATCAACCTGCTGCGCTTTCACGAAGCGGAAACGGCGATGCTGTTCTGCGCCACGCGCGACAATGTCCGCCACCTCCATGCCGGACTGACCGAGCGCGGCTTTTCCGCCGTCGCGCTGTCGGGTGAGCATAGCCAGAATGAGCGCAACGCCGCGCTTCAGGCGCTGCGCGACCGCCGCGCACGCGTTTGCGTCGCGACCGATGTCGCCGCGCGCGGCATCGATCTGCCGACGCTCAGCCTGGTCATCCATGTCGAACTGCCCCGCGATGCCGAGGCGCTTCAGCACCGTTCGGGCCGCACCGGCCGCGCGGGCAAGAAGGGCACCGCGATCCTCATCGTCCCCTACCCGCGCCGCCGCCGGGTCGAGATGACGTTGAAGCAGGCCAAGATCAACGCCGAGTGGCTGCCCGTCCCCAGCGTCGAGGACATCAAGGCCAAGGATCGCGACCGGCTGATCGAAAAGATCACCGCCCCGGTCGAGCAGGACGAGGATGATCGCGCCCTCGCCGCCGAGCTGATGGAAAAGATGACGGCGGAGGATATCGCCGCCGCCTTGGTCCGCGCGCACCGCGCGTCGATGCCCGCGCCTGAGGAACTGATCGACCGCACCCCCGGCGAAGGCCGCGACACGCGCGGCGCGGTCCATCGTCCCGGCTTCGACGACACCGTGTGGTTCAGCATGAATGTCGGTCGCCGCCAGAATGCCGATCCGCGCTGGATCCTGCCGCTGATCTGCCGTCGTGGTCATGTGACCAAGAGCGAGATCGGCGCGATCCGCATCGGTGCCGGCGAAACCCGCTTTCAGGTGCCGAGCGCGATTGCCGATCGCTTCATGCGTGAAGTCGCCAAATCGGCGGGGCCGGACGAGGATGTGCTGATCGAGCGCGCCGACGGCCCGCCCCCTCCGGGCACGCGCGGCGACCATGAACCGCGTCAGGGCCGGCCGCGCGACCACAGCCGCCCGATGCACCGCGCCCGCCCCGCCGGCGGCCCGGGCGCTGCCCGCTCGCCCAAGCCCCATCGCGGCAAACCGCCGAAGAAGTGACCCTCTTAAGCCCCTCCCCTTCAGGGGAGGGGTTGGGGTGGGGCCTATCCTCTTGGCCGCTGGTATCGGTGAGATTTCACTGCCCCAGCCCAACCCCTCCGCCGAACCGCAAGCGAGCGAAGTTCAACGGGAGGGGCTAAGGAAGACGCAATGCCCCCCCTCCACATCCTGGTCGACGCCGACGCCTGTCCGGTCAAGGACGAGATCTACAAGGTCGCGTGGCGCCGCGAGGTGGCGGTCACGATCGTCGCCAACAGCTTCATCCGCATCCCCGACCACCCGCTGATCGCGCGCGAGATCGTCTCGGACGGCTTCGACGCGGCGGATGACTGGATCGCCGAGCGTGCCGGACCGAAAACGGTCGTCATCACCGCCGACATCCTGCTCGCCGACCGCTGCCTCAAGGCGGGCGCAGTGGTCCTCTCCCCTACCGGCAAGCCCTTCACCACCAGCTCGATCGGCGCGGCCATCGCCACCCGCGCGATCATGGCCGACCTGCGCGCCGGCGGCGACCAGATCGGCGGCCCTGCGCCGTTCGGCAAGCAGGACCGCTCTCGCTTCCTCTCCGCGCTCGACGAAGCACTGGTCCGGCTCGCCAGGACTTGACCCCCACCCCCCGGGGGGTAAGAGGCACGCCGAACACCGGACCTGCCCGGTACGGCGCGCCGCCTCTTACGGGTTTCCGGCCTGCGCGCCCGTCCATTCCGAGCCCGCACGCATGGAGACTCCCGCATGGCGTGGATCATCCTCGGCATTGCCGTGTTCACCGAAATCATCTGGGCATTGAGCCTGAAATGGGCCGCGACCACCGGCACCTGGCAGTCGGCGATCGTGCCGATCGTGCTCAGCTTCCTCAACATGGCGCTGCTCGCGCTGGCGATGCGCGACATCCCGGCGGGAACCGCCTATGCGATCTGGACCGGGCTCGGCGCGGTCGGGGTCATCATCGGCGGCGTGATGCTATTCGGCGACAAGGTGACGCTGGTACAGGCCGGGTTCATGGCGCTGATCGTCATCGGCGTGGCCGGGACCAAGTTGAACGCGACGGTGTAATCGGGCGCGTCGGCGGGTGACAACCGCCGACGCTCGCCCTATCATTCCCCGCACCGGTGATAAGGAAGCAGTTTTCGATGTTCGCACGAACCGGGCCGCATGTGGTCGCGGCCTCTTTGGCGCTCTCAGCCGCGATCCCCGCGCTGGCGCAGACGGCTGCGCCCGCTCCATCGCCCAGCGCGACCCCGACCGGCGCGCCGCTTCAGGTCCAGCCGCTTCCCACCCCGCTCCCTTTGCCGACCGTCACGGCGGAACAGGCCGAGCAGCTGCGCCGCATCATCGTGCAGGGCCGGATCGCGCACGGCCTGCGCTATTCGACGCAGGCGGCAGAGGTGCTGCCCCCCGACGACACCGGCCTTGTCCGCGCCGCGCTGGATTACGCCCGCGCGATCCATATCGGCCGGCTCGACACCGCCGATTTCCAGGAAGATTGGGCGCTGCGCCCGGCGGCCTGGGATCCCCTGCCCGAATTCACCCGCGCGCTGGCGGAGAACCGCCTCGCCCGCTGGCTCGCTGATCTCGCCCCTCCGTATGAGGGCTATGAGACGCTGCGCACCGGCCTCGCCCGCTATCGCCTGATCGAAGCGGCGGGCGGCTGGAGCGCAATCCCCGCCGGCCCCGACATGACCGTCGGCGCCACTGGACCGCGCGTCGCCGCGCTACGTGCCCGCCTCGCGGTTGAGGATGACAACGTCGCCCGCCTCGGCAACAGCTTCGATGCCGAGCTGAAAGAGGCGGTGATCCGCGCCCAGCGCCGCTACGGCCTCAACCCCACCGGCACCGTCTCCAGCGGCACGCTCGGCGCGCTCAATGTGCCGGTCGAGGCGCGCGTGCGTCAGATCATGGCGAACATGGAACGGTGGCGCTGGATGCCCAAATCGATGCCGACCGACCGGGTCCAGGTGAATATCGCCTCGGCCAGCGTCGCGGTGTTCGAAGGCGACCGCCCGGTGATGTCGATGCGCGGCGTGACCGGCAAGCCCGGCGGCGGCGAGACGCCGATGCTGGTGTCCAACATCCATTCGGTCGTGGTAAACCCGCCCTGGAACGTCCCCGCCGGCATCGCCGCGCGTGAACTATTCCCCAAGGGCGAAGCCTATCTCGCCCGCAACGGGTTCAAGGTGATCGGCACCGGCGCCAATCGCCGCCTGCAACAGGCCCCGTCGCACTCGGCGCTGGGCAAGTTCAAGTTCGACTTCAACAACCCGTTCGCGGTCTATCTCCACGACACGCCGTCGAAAGGCACCTTCTCGCGCTTCGACCGGCTCGCCAGCCATGGCTGCATCCGGCTCGAACGCCCGGCCGACCTCGCCAACCTGCTGATGCAGGGAGACCCGGTATGGACGCCGGAAAAGGTCGCCGAGACGCTCGCCACGGGCAAGACGACGCGCGTCCCGCTGCAGAAGCAGGTCGCGGTCTATCTGCTCTACTGGACCGCTTATGGCAGTTCGAGCGGGACGATGAATTTCCGCGGCGATCCCTATAACTGGGACAAGGTGCTCGCATCAAAGATCGAGGCGCGCTCGGCCACCCAGGCCCAGGCCGCCCGCTGAACAGAACCGGGAGACACACAATGAACTATCGCCGCACGCTCCAGCTCGCCACCGCCCTCGCCGCCGCAGCCGCGCTCGCCGCCTGCTCGGGCGCGTCGGAGGAAACCGCGCCGGTCGAGAACGAGGTCAACGCGATGGAGCTGACCGAAGACCTGCCCGAAGAGAACCTCGCGGAGCCGGCGCCTTTGGTGGTCGAGAACACCGCGTCGGCCCCGGTCGCCGAACCCGCGCTGCCCGACGACGAGCAGATTCAGGACGACGCCGAATCGGTCGGCATGACCGCCCGCGTCCAGCGCGGCGACACCTCCGGCAACCAGACCGCCCCGGCGGAGTAATCTCTCAAATCCTCCCCGGAACGGGGAGGGGGACCAGCGAAGCTGGTGGAGGGGGCCCGAGCCAAGGGTTTCCGGTGCCTCGGGCCCCCTCCGTCAGCGCTGCGCGCTGCCACCTCCCCGTTCCGGGGAGGATTTGCGACCTTGGCGCCTGCGCCCCCGCTTGACTCCTGCCCCCCACCCGCTATGAGCGCGCCTTCGCGTCACTGGGTAACCTGTGCGCGTTCCGTCCGAGACAGTGGGTGTGCGGCAATTGGCCGCACTTAATTTCCCGCCAAGACGGGGACAGAGATTTACTCCGGTCGTATCCGCCTCGCGGGTCGTCCGGGTCAGCCCGCCGGACCCTTCCGGCCCTGACGATCATGCCCCCACGGACAATGGGGATCGGGCAGCCGCCCGGTTCCTGGCGTAACCGCTCCGGCTTTGGCCGGGGCATAGTGAGGAGACAGGCATGGATCGTTCTCAGAAGACCCAGGCCGTTGCCGAGCTGAACAGCACCTTCAACGAGGTCGCAGTGGTGGTCGTCACCCGCAACCTCGGGATGACCGTCAAGCAGTCGACGGACCTCCGTAACAAGGCGCGTGCAGCCGGCGCGAGCTACAAGGTCGCAAAGAACCGCCTTGCCAAGATCGCGATCGAGGGCACCGATTATGCGGTGCTCGCGGACCTGTTGACGGGTCCGACGGCGCTTTCCTATTCGACCGATCCGGTTGCCGCCGCCAAGGTGGTCGCGGATTTCGCCAAGACGAACGACAAGCTCGAAATCGTCGGCGGCGCAATGGGAAGCATGCTGCTCGACGCAGAAGGCGTGAAGGCACTCGCATCGCTGCCTTCGCTCGACGAACTGCGCGGCAAGATTGTCGGCCTGCTTCAGGCACCGGCAGCCAAGCTCGCGTCGATCACCCAGGCACCCGCGGCGCAGCTCGCCCGCGTGTTCAATGCCTATGCGGAGAAGGACGCGGCCTGAGCCGACGTTCATTTGCGATTTTTCGAACCAATCTGAATTTTTGAAGGGAATACCAAATGGCTGACCTGAACGCGCTTGTTGACCAGCTGTCGGAACTGACCGTCCTCGAGGCCGCTGAGCTGTCGAAGATGCTCGAAGAGAAGTGGGGCGTCAGCGCCGCTGCTCCTGTCGCAGTTGCGGCTGCTGGCGGCGCCGCCGCTGCCCCGGCTGCTGAAGAGCAGACCGAGTTCGACGTGATCCTCACCGGCGACGGTGGCAAGAAGATCAACGTCATTAAGGAAGTCCGTGCGATCACCGCGCTCGGCCTGACCGAAGCCAAGGCGCTCGTCGAAGGCGCGCCGAAGGCCGTCAAGGAAGGCGTGTCGAAGGACGAAGCCGAGAAGCTCAAGAAGCAGCTCGAAGAAGCCGGCGCGACCGTCGAGATCAAGTAATCTCACGGCTGCACCTGCAGCTTATGAAGGGGGCGGTCCGGCAACGGGCCGCCCCTTTTCGTTGGGGATAGTACGCAGCGCGCGGTCCAAAAATCCTCCCCGGCACGGGGAGGTGGCAGCGCGCAGCGCTGACGGAGGGGGCCCTCCGGGAACCGAGTCGCTTGCCTCGGGCCCCCTCCACCACCGCCTGCGGCGGCGGTCCCCCTCCCCGTTCCGGGGAGGATTTTTGCCTGCGCCAGCATCCTTGCAGGCAGCTACACCCTCACCGCAGCCGCCTGACAAGCCTCACCGTTGGCGGCGCACCCGCAAGCTGTTAGCGATCCAAACTGATGAACGAGGACAAGGACAGGCCCGCCAGCGTCGGCTTCGGCAGTGACGGCGATGAAATCGCGGCGATCAACGAGATCGAGATCACGTTCGGCGTCACGCTCGACTATGCCGACGCGCCGACCTGGCAAACCGCGGGCGACGTGTTCCGCTCGCTCCAGTCCCGCCTGCCAGCCGACGTCGCGAACACCCCCGACACCTGGAATCGGTTCGCCGCCGCCCTGACGCACGAAACCGGCGTCGATTCCACGACGATCACGCCCGAAAGTCCGCTGCTCGATGAAGGGTCGTCGTGGCGCGGTCTCGGAAATCTCAGCAGGATGATGGCGGTGCTGCTGATTGCCAGCGCGGCGATCGTCGTCCTGCTGCTGCTGGCCCTGCGTTAGGTTCCGCCAGCATCCTTCGGCACGTAGCGCTTCGCCGCCAGCCGCCCGAACCCATCCGCAGCACGCTCGACCCATAGCGGCCCCAGCCGGTCGCTGCCCGGCGCAGGCACGGTACCGACCATGAAGGAGTCGCGCAGCGTGCGAATCGACAGGCCAGCATACCATTTAAGCGCGACCGGCAGGATCGGTACGAACATCGGCTTGCCCTGGACATTGACGACCCGCATCTGGTCGCCCGACTGATTGACCTGACCCTTCAGCATATGGATGCCGCCCGGCGCGATGCTGAACGGCTCCGACCCCGGCGCCATCCGCGCAGCGCCGTGGAAGCCGGCGATCTGCGCGTCCTGATCCGGATTGGCGGCGAACAGCGCCAGCACCGCGCGGACATTGTCGGCAGACTCCGGCCCGCGATTCTGGATGTAGAGCTCGAAATCGATGCTCACCATCCCGTCGCGGATCGCCGCGCGCAGCGGGCGGATCTCCGTCACCAGCGGACCCGGCGGCGGCGGCACCGGCGCCATCACCGGCGCGGCGGGCGCCGGGCGTGGTGCAGCAGCGGGTTGTGGCGCAGGACGCGGCGGCGTCGTCACACCGGCCCGCGCGGGCGGCCCCGGCGTCGGCGGTGCAGCGACTACCGGCGTCTCGGCGACTTCAGCTTCGGCCTCCTCCTCACGACGGCGGCGGCGGCGCCCGGCAATCGCGATCCCGGCGACCAGCCCCACGACCAGCGCAGCAGCCGCGCCAAGCGCAGGCCACAGCCATGCCGGCAGCGTGTCTGATGCCGCATCGGGCGTGACAGTCGAACTGGCCGCAGGCGCAACCGCACCCGGCATCGCACCCGGCTGTGGCGTCGCCACCGGCGTGAAGTCGGACGGCCCGAACCGCGTCGGGCTGGGCTGCGGCGTGGGCTGCGCCTCTGGCGCCGCACTCGACCTCGCCGCAGGTTGCGACGCTGCAGCACGCGGCGACGGCGTTGCGCGCGGCGGGACCGGCACCGCGGTCACCGTCGGCTGCGGCGCGGGCGTCGGCGTGGGAGTCGCGCGCGGCGTCGGATTGGGGTTGATGTCGAAATCACCGATCGGCGGCGTGATGATCGTCGGCCGCTGGCCGCTCTGGGCAACAGCGGGGCTCGCAAGCAGCAGGATCAGGGTCAGCGCGGTGGTCGCGCGAAGGGTCGTCGCAGTCACCCGCCGCGCCTAGCATGGAGAAGGCGGACCCGCGCATCAAAAAATGCGCAGACCCGCCGGAAAAGCGACCCGCCCCGGCGCGAACCGGGGCGGGACAGGGATTACGGGTCAGACCTTGGCCGGAACGCCGACCAGTTCGGCCTCGATATCGGCGTACATCGACGGGTCGTCCTGGATCGCGATCGGCTCCAGATGCATGCCGCCATTGCTGCGCCCGATGCGGAAGGCGGCGGCAGTGCGCCCCTCGCTTCCATCGGGCAGGCGATAGCGGGCATCGGCGACCAGCACCGGGGTAAAGCCGGCATCATCGCCCGCGATCGCATCGACCGCGTCGCGCGGCATCGTCACCATCGCCTCCAGCGTGGTCCCGTCACCCGGCGCGATCGACTGCGCATCGACGCTCGAATCGGCGGGCGGGCTGATCAGCATCCGCTCGATCTCGCTCTGCTGCGCGGCATGTTCGCCCAGCATGAATGCACCGATCCGGACATTGTCGGCGGGCGCGCCACCGGCATTGGCAACGGTCAGCTCGAACCCGACCGTCGCACCGCGACGGCTCATGCCGGCACGGATCGGACGCATCGCCAGCTCAAGCTGCGGACGCCCGCCCGCTGGCTTGGCACCGCCGACCATCGCGGCGATGTCGGCCGGATCGGCATCGACCAGCTCGGCATTCTCCAGCGCCGGCTTGGCCTCATCAAGCTTGGTCCGCGCGACCGGCGCAGCGCGCTCGGCCAGTTCCGGCTCACGGCGCGGGGCGATGAACGCGGGTGCTGCGGCAACGGGGTTAACGTCGAGACGCTCGATCAGCGGATCGGGCTTGCCCCGCTCGGCAACGGGCACAGCAACCGGCTCGACCGGCGCAGCGACCGCAACATCTTCCTCAAGATAGGGCTCATCCTCGCGACGACGACGCAGCAGCATCGCGCCAGCGATCAGCGCGGCAACACCGCCCAGCGCCGCCAGAATCAGCCACGTCGTGCCGCTACCTTCGGTGGCCGGTGTAACCGGCTCGGGTGCAACCTCGGTCACGACCGGATCGGCAACCGGCGGCGCGGCCTGCGTCACGGGTTCAGCCGGTACCGGCGCAGCGGGTGCTGCCTCAGGTGCAGCAGCGACCGGAGCCGCAGGGGCCGCACGCTGCGGAGCCTCGACCGAACGCGCCGGACGCGCCGCACGCGCCTCAGCCCGGGCAGCAGCGGCACGCTCGCGCGCCTCCTGCTCAACCTGTTCGAGAGCGCCGGGAGCGATCGTGCTACGCGACTCAGCCGAAGGCGGAGTCTGCGCGACCGGAGCCTGAATCGGCGGCGGCGTCACCGGCTGGGGAACCGGAGCTGGCGTCGTCGGCACCAGCACGGTCGGCGGGGTCACCGTCTCCTGTGCCAGCGCGGTTGCGGGGAGAGCGGCGGCGGCGAAAAGCAGCGCCACTGCTCGGCGAAGCGCGGGTCGCGCATGATGTGCTGTGTGGGTCATAACGGGGGGTCAACAAGTGGAACCCGCAATTCGTCGCAGCCACACCTCAAAATTGCGGCGAGTTGTTAGCCGGCATCGGCCAGTCGATGATTCAGCTTTACTCGAAGACAAACGGGGACGACTTGCGCCGCCCCCGTGAGTAGTTGGACTTCAACATGAACAGATGTTCAGGGAACGGTCACCGTCTTGAACTCGACACCCTTTAGTTCGGGCAATGCCTGCAGCTGCGGCGTGACGACCTTCAGGTCACCGACAACCACCAAAGTCATCTTGTCGATCGGCAACCGCTTCGCCGCCTCGCTGATCTGCGCATTGGTCACACCCAGCGTCGCCGGGACATACTTGTCGAGCCAGTCGCGCGGCAGGCCCAGCGCGTCGCGCGTCGCCAGCGTGTTGACCAGCGCGCCCGGCGTCGAATTCTGGATCGCGAACAGCCCGGCCATATATTGCCGCATCCCGTTCGCTTCCTCGTCGCCCGGCGGGGTCGTCTGGAGCTCGCGGATTTCCTTGAACACCTCGGTCAGCGACGGCCCGGTCGCGGTCGTCGTCACATCGGCGTTGAAGCTCCACACCGCATTGGTCGGCAGCAGCGCGACCCCCGACCCGGGCGAGTAGGTATAGCCCTTATTCTCGCGAATATTGCGCGTGATGCGCGAGCTGAACGATCCGCCCAACAGCGCATTCATCACCCGCGTCGGGATGTCGCCCGGCGTTCCGGCGTCGGGCGCAGGAAAGACCAGGTTGATCGTCGATTGCGGCGAACCCGGACGGTCGATCAGCAGCACCTGCGGCCCCACCTTCGGATTGACCGGGATCAGCGCCCGCTCCGGCCCCGCGGTCCAGCCGCCGAACGCCTTCTCCACCGCCGCCTTCACCGCCGCCGCATCGAAACGCCCCGCGATGTAGAGGTGCGACCGCTTCGCCCCGAAGTTACCGGCATGCCACGCCTTCAGCTTGGCGGCGTCATAGGCGTTGAACTGCGCTGGCGTCGGCAGCACCCGGCCATAGGGGTGGTCGGTGCCGTAATAGGCCCGCGTCACCGCCGCATTGGCCAGCGTCCCCGGCTGGGTCAGCGCGATCGCAAGGCGGCGGTTCCAGTTCGCCTTGACCCGCGCCAGCTCGGCCTCGGGAAAGCTCGGCCGCTGCGCGACATCGGCAACCAATCCGATCGCATCGACCGTGCGCTCCGACAGCACGTTGATCGACACGCCGGAGGAAGTCGACCCCGACCCGGTGCCGATCCCGCCGCCCATCTCCGCCGCCTTTTGCGCGATCTGCGCCGCGGTCATCCCCGCAGCACCCTCCCGCATCATGTCGAGCGTCAGCCCGGCGAGCCAGGTGTCCGGCCCCTCATTGATCGACCCGGTATAGGTTTGCAGCGACACCACCGCCTTGGGCACGACGCCATAGGGGATCAGCGTCACCTTCATCCCGTTGGCCAGGACATAGGTTTCGCTCGCCGGCACCTTGAACGGCTTGGGCGCGGGGATCGGCGGCGGGGTGGTGGGAAGCTCCTGCGCGGCAACGCCCATCGGCGCGGCGAGCAGGGCGGCAGCCGTCAGGCTGGCGATCATGCGGCGCATCTCACTTGCCTCCTTGCTGAGCGGCGGGCGCGGCGGGCTGGGCCGCACCGGGATCGATGACATAGATCGAGCGGTTGGTCGGGCGCAGATAGTCCTGCGCGGTCTTCTGGATCAGCTCGGGCGTCACCTTGGCGAACCCGTCTTCCAGCGTGTTGACCTTGTTCGGGTCATTGTCGAACAGCGCATAGACGGCGAGCAGGTCGATGAGGCCGATCCGCCCGGTCCCGTCGATCGTCGAATAGAGCGAGGAACGCATCTTGGTCCGCGCGCGCGTCAGCTCTTCGGCGGACACGGGCTTGGTGCGCAGCTCCTCGATCACCGCGTCCACCGCGCTTTTGATCTCGTCACGGCTGCGATTGGCATCATGCGTGAAGTTAAAACTCCACAGCATCGGCCCCTGATAGTTGAACATGTTGCCCAGCGGGAAGTTGATCCCGCCGCTCACCTCGCCCGCAATTCCGGTCTCGGCGACCAGTTTGCGGTACAGGCGGCTGTCATTGCCCTTGACCAGCATCTGGTCGATCAGGCCCATCGCATACCATTCGGGCGTGCCGCGCGGGGGAACATGGTATCCCGCCGCCCAGCCCGGCTTGGGCGCAAGCGCATCGGTGCGTGCGCGATATTTCTCCGCCGTCTGGCGCGGTTCGCTGATGTCGGGCAGCTTGACTGGCGACGCCTTGGGCATCCAGCCATAATATTTCTCGACCATCGCCTTGGTCGCGGCATAATCGATGTCGCCCGCCACCACGAGCACGGCGTTGGACGGCTTGTAGAAGCTGTCGAAGAACTGCTTGGCATCCGCAACCGTCGCCGCCTCGATCTCCTTCAGCTCGCCGTAGAAGTTATGGCTGTTGTACCAGTTGGTATTGGCCAGCATCGGCAGGTCGATCCACGGCCAGGTGCTGTAGGGCTGGTTGAGGACGTTGACCTTCACCTCGTTGCCAACGACGCCCTGCTGGTTCTTCAGCACCTCGTCATTGATCACCGGCGCGGACATGCGATCCGCCTCCAGCCACAGCATCCGCTCCAGCGCATTCGACGGCACCACCTCGAAATAGTTGGTGAAGTCATAGCGGGTCGATCCGTTCAGGATGCCGCCGGCATTGCTGATCGTGCTGATATGCACGCCCTTGGGCGCGTTCTTCGATCCCTGGAACAGCAGATGTTCGAACAGATGCGCAAAGCCGGTGCGCTCGCGCGGTTCGATGCGAAATCCGATGCCGTAATAGACGCCGACCGTCACCGTCGGGCTCAGCGTGTCCTTGGCCAGCACCACGCGCAGACCATTGTCGAGCGTGAAATACTGCATCTCGACCTTAAGCTTTGCCGGCGCGGTCTGCGCCGCTGCGGGCGCGGCTGCCAGCCCCAGCGGCACCGCCGCCCCGGCCAGCGCGAGCGCCGTAACCCATTGTTTTACGGTCATGGTGATCCCCTCACTTGATCCTATGTGTATGAGGCTACCAGTACAGCCCGCAAAGGCGAAGGGGTATTCTCGCCTGCACCTTGGTACAGGTCTTACAGCTCCGGAATGACGATGCCCAGCGGAGCCAGCGCCGCCGCCGCGCGGCTCTTCACCTTGAAGAACCCCGCCGTCGCCAGCGGCCACAAAGCCGCGTCATACGCATTACGCAGTTGGGCCAGCGGATAGCCGTCGGGCAGGCTGTCGCGCAGCGGCCCGACCGTCAGCCACGGCGCGACCAGCGGCAGATCCCCCGGCTCGGGCCATTCCTGCACCAGCTCGACCGGACAGCCATAGATCGCACCCGCGCGCGCCGCAGCATCCGCCACCGCACCCCCGGCAAAGCCGCGCGCGGCGGCACTCCCACAGTCCAGCCCATGCGCGGTGACACCGACCACCCGCGCGGGCGGCGGCAGGCCTAGCGCGTCGAAGCCGCTATCGTCGGCATGGATCACCAGCGCATAGGGGCCGGTCGGCATCGCATCGCCCGGCGCTGGCGGGGTCAGCGGCGCATCGCCATCGAACGCCAGCGGCTCGGCGTCCTCGTCCAGCCCATGCGGATCGAACCGCCCTTCGGTATAGCGGCGGATATTCTCCGCCCGCGCCAGATAATGCTTTCCCCGCGTATGCAGCCCCGCGACCCAGCGCCACGACAGCGTGTTCGACGCCGCATCGCCATCGACCAGCGCGCGCAGGAACAGGTCCGCCCCCAGCTCCCACGGCAGCCGCAAGGTGAAGATCCAGATGCTCGCAAACCACATGCGCGCGTGGTTGTGCAGCCAGCCATGCATGCGCAGCTCGGCAGTCCACGCATCGAAACAATCGATGCCGGTGCGCCCCTCGACCGCCGCCGCCACCCGCCCAGCCAGCGCCGCATCACGCGCCACCGCAGCCCGCGCCGCGCCCAGTCCAGCGACATAGCGCTCCCAAATCTCCGGCCGCTGCTCCAGCCAGCCCTTGAAATAGCCGCGCCACAGCACCTCGCTGACGAACTTGGCGGCATCAGGGCCATGCCCTGCCGTCGCCATCTCCAGCAACTCGCGTTCGGCAATCAGCCGGCGGCGCACCCAGGGGGACAGCGCCGAAACCGCGCCCTGCCCCGGCTCGCTGTCGTAATTGCGCCGCGCGGCATAGGCGCTGCCCATGTTCGGCGCGAACGCTTCGGCGCGTGCCAGTGCTGCGGCGCGAGTCGCTTCCCACTGCGCCATGGCAGGATCAGATCCCGCCCTGCGTCACATCGCGCCCGGTCGCTTCCAGCTGGGTGGTCAGGTCGGCCAGGCACGCCTCGACAACAGCCGCTTCGGTCGCGCGGGCGACGAAGTTCGCCCCCACCCGCCCTTCGCGGAAGAACGGGTAGCTGCCGATCGCCACGCCTTCATGCGCCTTTTCGGTCGCGCGGAGCACATCGGCGACCTCGCTCTCGGCGACCCAGCATCCGATCGTCCCGCTCACCACCGGCTTGCCGCCCTCCAGCGTGCCGGTCAGCGCGTCGAGCATGCCCGCCGTGATGTGCGGCACCCCGGCCATGATGAAGATATTGCCGACCCGAATGCCCGGCGCGCCCGACATGCGATTGGGGATCAGGTCCGCCCCCTCCGGCACCCGCGCCATCCGCAGCCGCGCCTCGGTCAGCCCGCCGCGCGTCTCGTAATAGCTTTCCAGCGTCGCGCGCGCCTCCGGATGGATCACCACCGGAACACCCAGCGCCGCCGCGATCGCATCGACCGTGATGTCGTCATGCGTCGGCCCGATTCCGCCCGTGGTAAAGCAATAGTCATAGCGGGTGCGCACCGCGTCCACCGCCTCGATGATCCGCTCCTGCACATCGGGCACCACGCGCACGTCCGACAGCCGGATCCCCTGCACGTTCAGCCAGATCGCGATCTGCGCGACATTCTTGTCCTGGGTGCGACCCGACAGGATCTCGTCCCCGATGATGACCAGCCCGGCGGTCCAGATGCGCTCGCTCATAATCCCGCCATAGCGCGTGCTTCCAGCCTCGCAAAGTTGCCCTTTAGGCCCTATATGGCGCGCATGAGTGAATATGTTGCCGTAACCGCCGACACGAACTTCGCCCGCGACGGGGCGATCAAACTTTACGGTCCCGATGGCTTCGCCGGGATGCGCGCCGCGGGCAAGCTCGCTGCCGAGATTCTCGACGCGCTCGTCCCGCATGTCGTGCCCGGCGTGACCACGGCGGAGCTCGACGACATCGTCCGCCGCATGACGCTGGATGGCGGCGCGGTCCCCGCGACGCTCGGCTATCGCGGCTACACGCACAGCTGCTGCATCAGCGTGAACCATGTCGTCTGCCATGGCATTCCGAGTGCCAAGACGCTGAAAGACGGCGACATCGTCAATATCGACGTGACGCCCCTGCTCGATGGCTGGCACGGCGACACCAGCCGCATGTACCTCGTCGGCGACGTGCCGCTCAAGGCGCGCCGTCTGGTCGATGTCACCTATGAATGCCTGATGATCGGCATCGAAATGGCCAAGCCCGGCAACACCATGGGCGACATCGGCCACGCGATTCAGCGCCATGCGGAGAAGCACCGCTATGGCGTCGTCCGCGATTTCTGCGGCCACGGCCTTGGCCGCGTCTTCCACGACGCACCCGAAGTGGTCCATGTCGGCCGCCCCGGCGCCGGGCCAGAACTCAAGCCCGGCATGTTCTTCACGATCGAACCGATGATCAACATCGGCCGCCCCGACGTGAAGCTGCTCGACGATGGCTGGACGGCGGTCACCCGCGACCGCTCGCTCTCGGCCCAGTTCGAACATTCGATCGGCATCACCGAAACCGGCTGCGAAATCTTCACCCAGTCGGCGACGGGCCGCCACCAGCCTCCCTACGCCTGATGGCCGAGGGCAAGTTCGAACGCCACCGCCAACCCTGGCGGCAGGACGAAATCCAGAAGCTGCACACGCTGGCGAAGAAGGGCATGGCACTCAAAGCCATCGCCAAGGCGCTGACCCGCAGCGAGGAATCGGTCAAGGACCGCGCCAAGGAAGACGGCCTGTCGATCGCGAAGCTGCGGTGAGGGCTCAAATCCTCCCCGGAACGGGGAGGGGGACCGCGACGCGAAGCGGCGTGGTGGAGGGGGCCCGAGGCACCGGACTCCCTTGCCTCGGGCCCCCTCCACCATGCTGCGCATGGTCCCCCTCCCCGTTCCGGGGAGGATTATGACCTACGACGCCATCATCCTCGGCGCAGGCGCAGCCGGCCTGATGTGCGCGCTCACCGCCGGCCAGCGTGGCCGCCGCGTGCTGCTGATCGACCATGCCGATCAGGTCGGGAAAAAGATCCTGATCTCCGGCGGCGGGCGCTGCAACTTCACCAATCTCGGCATCGCCCCCGACCGCTATCTCTCCGCCAACCCGCATTTCGCCAAGTCCGCGCTACGCCGCTACACCCAGCATGACTTTATCGAGCTGGTCGACCGGCACGGCATCGCCTGGCACGAAAAGACGCTCGGCCAGCTGTTCTGCGACGGCAGCGCCAAGCAGATCGTCGCGATGCTGCTCGACGAATGCGACAAGGGTGCCGTCGAAATCGCGCTCGGCCACACAATCCGCGACGTAACCCACGCCGACGGCAGCTACACCGTCACATGGGGCGACCGCACCGCCGCCGCCCCCGCACTCGTCATCGCCACCGGCGGCCCCTCGATCCCGAAAATGGGCGCGACCGACTTCGCCTATGCCCTCGCGCGCAAATTCGGCCTCAAGGTGGTCGAGCCGCGCCCCGCGCTCGTCCCGCTCACGCTCGGCGGCGACGAGGTGCTGTTCCGCGAGCTGTCCGGCGTCGCCGCCCCGGTCACCGCCCGCGCCGGCAAGACCAGCTTCCGCGAAGCCGCGCTCTTCACCCATCGCGGCCTGTCCGGCCCCGCGATTCTCCAGATCAGCTCCTACTGGCGGCACGGCGACCCGGTCGGAATCGACTTCCTCCCCGACCGCGCGCCCGGCTGGCTCACCGACGCCAAGCGCATCGCCCCGCGCAGCACCCTGCGCAAGCTGCTCGGCGAGGCCCTCCCCAACCGCCTCGCCGACACGCTCGCCGACCAGCTCGCGCTCGACGGCGAACTCCAGCACGCCGCCGACAAGCGCCTCGCCGAAGCCGAGCGCACCCTCGCCGCCTGGACCTTCCACCCCAACGGCACCGAAGGCTACGCCAAGGCCGAAGTCACCATCGGCGGCATCAGCACCGCCGACCTCTCCTCGCAAACGATGGAGGCCCGCACCGCCCCCGGCCTCTACGCCATCGGCGAAGCGGTCGACGTCACCGGCTGGCTCGGCGGCTATAATTTCCAATGGGCCTGGTCGAGCGGCTGGGCAGCGGGAATGGCGATCTAAGTCCCAAAATTCCTCCCCTGCCCCGCAGGGGAGGTGGCAGCGCGAAGCGCTGACGGAGGGGCCGCCGCTGCAAGCGGCGGAGTTTTGCCGAGATGCTCACCGCCGTCTGCGCGGCCGCCCCTCCACCACTCGCTGCGCGAGCGGTCCCCCTCCCCTGAGACAAGCTCAGGGGAGGAATTTTCAATCACCCCCACCCGATTTCGACCGTTGCCGCACCCGCCCCCCGCTGCCACAACCCCGCGCGGGAGGATCGCCATGCGCATCATCGTTCTGGCCCTCGGCCTGCTTCTCGCCACGCCCGCGCTCGCGCAGGAAGCAGCGCCGGCGCAGCTCCCCGCCCTCCAGCCCGATGCTCAAGCCCGCGCCGACACCCTGCTGATCCAGGCCACCGAACACCTCATCGCCGGCCGCCGCGCCGAAGCCGCACCGCTGATCCGCGAAGCCCTCACCCTCGCCGGCCCCGCCGACGATGTCGCAAAGCTCGACGGCGACGACCGGTCCAGCGTCTATTCGCGCTGGCTCGAAGCCCGCACCGCCGCGATGAAGGCCCGCGACTTCGCCACCTTCGCCCGCTGGACCTGGCTCACCGCCGCCTATCGCATGAAGGGCGCGGCCGAGCGCACCACCGAGGCCGGCGCGGTCGAACTCGATGACATCAGCGACCTGTTCTACATGACCTACGGCCTCGTCCTCGCTGGAGACGAAGCCCGCGCCCGCGCCTTCGTCGCCCCCTTCACCACCACATCCGATCCGGGGTTCGAGATCGCCTTCGCCAAGGACATGGCGGGCCGCGCGGTCAGCTTCCAGAATTGGGGTGGGCAGGACAAGCCCCGCGCCGCCCGCCTCGTCGCCTTCGCGATCGCCGCCTTCGACCGCCCCGCCGCCCGCGCGCCCGACCCGGTCCGCGACCTCTACCGCGTGCAAGGCGTGATCCTGCGCACCGCCGGCGACTTCGCCGGAGCCCGCGCCGCCTATGCCAAGGCGCGCAAGCCCGGCACCCCGCCCGCCGACGCCGAACTCGCATTGATGTTCGCGATGGGCGACGTCGACGCCGCCATCCGCATCGTCCAGCAATTGGTCGGCGACAGTCCCGGCAGCCCCCTGTCCCGCCGCGCCGCCGACCGTCTGGTCGAGATCGACGGCCAGACCGGCAGCGGCAACGCCGCGACCATCGCGATCTATGAGCGCGTCTGGCCGGTGTACCTCCGCCTGCTCAAATTCGACGACCTCGCCCTGCAAAATGCCGGATCGATCCTCGCCAACCTCTATGTCGAGACCGGCGACCCCGCGCGCGCCGAGCCGATCCTGACCAGCCTGCTCGCCAGCGCCGAGAAACGCTGGGGGCCGGAATCCAACGGCGCGCTCGGCTATGTCATCGACCTCGCCGGCGCGGTCGAGGCGCAGAACCGCCTCGCCGAAGCCGAACTCCTCTACCGCCGCATCTGGGCGCTCTCGCTGCGCTACGACAATTTCGAGGGCGATGACTCGCGTGAGGCGTTCGCGGGGATCACCCGCACCCTGCTCGCACGCGGACTGGTCGCCGACGCACTCGCCTTCACCGCCGACGGCATCACCCGCGTGCGCGCCGCCAAGGACGTCAATGAATGGCGGCGCATGTTTTACCTGCTCGCCCGCGCCGACGCGCTCGAGGCATCGGGCGCGCTGACCGAAGCGGAAGCCGATGTGCGCGAGGCGCTGGCGCTCGGCGACAGCGACGACAAGATGAACATCGCCGCCGCATTCGACGACCCCAATGTCTACGCCCGCGCCCGCCTCGCGCACTTACTCGAACGCCAGAACCGCGCCGCGCAGGCCGAACCGATCCGCCGCCTGCTGCTCGCGAAGATCGAGGGCAACGACATGATCCCGTGGGAAGGCGAATACCGCACCGAAGCCCTGCGCGCACTCGCCGCCAACCTGACGATGCAGGGCAAGGATGAAGGCGCGCGGCTGTTCGCCACCCGCATCGCCGCCGCCACCCGCATCTACGGCGCGGACAGCCTGCAATTGCTCGATGTCGCCGAACCCTTCGCCCGCGCCCTGCTCCAGTCCGGCCGCCCCGGCGCCGCCCTCACCCCCGCCCGCCTCGCCCTCGCCGCCCGCACCTCAGCCCGCTTCACCGGCGACGCGGCGCGCGCCAACCTCAGCGACCTCGCCCTCGCCCGCAAACGCACCGAAGCCGCCCAGCTGATGGTCGAGGCGGCGTGGAAGGCGAGCAGGGCCGGCCGGTGATCCGGCGCACGGCCCGCCGCATGGTAACCCTCGCGCTGCTGGCGGCAGCAGCCTCCCCCGCCTTCGCCCAGATCAGCGGAGGCTCGATCGGTCGCGGGGCGCCTGCCGATACCACCCAGCCGAGCGATCTTCAGATCGCGACCTGGTTTGATCGCGGCGACACCGAACGCGCACTACAGGCGATCAGACAGGCAACAGGGCAGCCCCCCAAGGCACCGCTCGCGCCAGCCGCGATCGCCATGCTGCTCGATATCGCGTCGGTCGATCTTGGCCACGACCGCCCACCGGTCGCGATCTATCGCCTCGCCTACGAAGCGATGACACACCCCGGATACAAGGATCTGGGCGGTATCCTCGGGCGGCGCGGCCTGATCGCCATCTCGGCATCGACCGTGCGGCTCATGCTGGCAACGGCACTGCTCGAAGAGGGCTATGCGGCGGAGGCGGAGCCACATCTGCGCGCTCTGGCCGATCCGCACATGCAGGGAGAGGGTATCTCGGCCCCGGGCTGGAGACCGGCCTTCCAACTTGGTCTTGCACTCGAAGCGCTCGCACGGCCAGAAGAAGCCGAGCTTCTCTATCGCCGGTTGCTGGCGGGCTGCGCAGCGGGACCGTGCGATCCGATGTTCGCCGACCCGCTCGATCGCGCATTCGTGCGCGTGCTGATTGCGCGTGGGCGTGCGCAGGCGGCGGTCGACTTTGCGGCGCAACTGGCCGAACGCCCGGTCGCCGACGATCTGAACGACTTCCGCCTGATCGGCCGGCTCCTGCTGCTCGCGCGCGCCTTGGCGGCGGCTGGCGAGCCCGCGCGCGCTGAAGCGGCCTTACGCCGGGCAATCGCGCTTGCCCCCGCCCCGCTCACCCGCATCGAACCCGGCTGGAGCTATCCCGGCGAAAATGCCCGGCGGCAGCTGGCCGACCTGCTTGAGGCGACCGGGCGTGCAGAGGCGGCCGAACCCATCCGCCGCCAGCAACGCGACGCCATCGCTGCGTCACCGCGCACCCCCGTCGACGGATCGGCACCCCGCACCGCGACACTCGCGCTGGCGCACAACCTCGCCTTACAAGGCAAGGACGAAGCCTTCGCATTATATGGTACCTTATGGTTGCGGACGGTTGCGTCCTATGGCCCCGCCACGCCGCAAGCGCTCGACGTGGCCGAACCCTATGCCCGCGCGTTGCTCAGCGTCGGTCGCGCCGGCGACGCGCTGCCCCCCGCCCGCGCCGCGCTCGTCACACGCACCTCGGGCCGATTCCTTGGAGACTCGGCCAGCGTCGCGCCGCCCGATATCGCGCGGGCCAATCGCCGTCGCGAAGCCGCGCGGCTTATGGTCGAGGCGGCGTGGAAGGCGAGCCGTTGACGCCGACTTACTTCACCCCCGCCACCCAATCGTCGATCTTCTTCTCCAGCACCGGCATCGGCAGCGCGCCTGTGTCCAGCACCGCGGCATGGAAGCCGCGCGGATCGAACTTCGCGCCCAATGCCGCCTTGGCCTTGGCCTTCGCTTTGAGGATCGTCAGTTGGCCGATCTTGTACGACAGCGCCTGGCCCGGCATCGCGATATAGCGCTCGACCTCGGCGGTCGCGTCCGTCCGCGACATCGGCGAGTTGGTGACCATATAGTCGATCGCCTGATCGCGACCCCACCCCTTGGCGTGCAGCCCGCTATCGACCACCAGCCGCATCGCGCGCAGCATCTCGTCGTTCAGGCCGCCCATGCGCTGATACGGCTCGACCCCGACGCCCAGCTCATCGTGCAGCGTCTCGGCATAGAGCGCCCAACCCTCGACATAGGCGGTGTTGCCGCCAAAGCGCATGAACGCGGGCAGCGCCGCATTCTCCTGCGCCAGGCTGATCTGGAAATGATGCCCCGGCGCGCCCTCGTGCAGGTACAGCGTCTCCATCCCCCAGGTGTAGCGCGTCGGCAGGTCATAGGTATTGAAGTAGAACACCCCCGGCCGCGACCCGTCCGGCGTTCCCGACGCATAGCTGCCCGCCGCATCGGTCTTCTCGCGATAGGCCGGCACCGGCCGGATCTCGAGCGGGGTCTTGGGGATCAGCGAGAATTGCTCGCCGATCCGCGCATCCACCCGCTTGCCGATCGCCTCGAACCCGATCCGCAGCGCGTCGGCACTCTCCGGCTGAAAGCGCTTCTCGGTGCGCAGGTGGGTGAAGAATTCCTGCAAAGAACCTTTGAACCCGACCTTGGCCTTCTGCGCCTCCATCTCGGTCAGGATGCGCTTGACCTCCGACAGCCCCAGATCATGCACATAATCGGCGGTCAGCGGCAGCGTCGTGTTGCTCTCGATCGCATAGGCGTACAACGCAGCCCCGCCCGGCAGCGCCGACGTGCCCACGCTGTCGCGCGCGGCGGGGAGATATTCGGTCGCGAGGAACGCGCGGATCTTCTGGTGCGCGGGCAGGATCACGTCGCGGATCTGCGCGGCATAGGCGGCCTTCAGCCGCGCCTGATCCGCCGCCGAAACGCCCTCGGGGAATTTCGTCACCGGGCCGTAAAAGACCGACTCCTCCACGCCCTGTGCGATCAGATTGTCGAACTGCTCGATCATGTTGGTGACGACCAGCTTTGGCTGGACGATCTTGCGCTGCATCCCCTCGCGGAACAGGCCAATCACCCGGTCATAGGCCGCCGCATATTGGACGTTGCGCTTGAGGTTGTTGTCATAGTCCAGCACCGTCTTGAACGGTGCCGCGCCCTGCCCCGACGCGAAGTCCGGATAGAATGCCTGAAAGCCGGTGAAGTGATCCATCGGCAGATATTTCGACACCGACAGAATTTCCGGCCGGAACCCCTTTTGCGCGCGCAGCTGGTCTGCCTCGAACACGTCATAAGCGATCTTGTTGACGCTGGTCAGCTTCGCCCGGTCGATCTTGCGCAGCGCCGCCAGATCCGCTTCGCTCGCCGCAAGCTCGGCTGCCAGATAGGCATCGGTATAATAATTGCCGAGCTGGTCGGCATAGCGCAGGTCGCCGCGGAACAGCGCGTTCAGCGGGTTGCGCTTCAACGACGCTTCATCGCTCGCATGGAACAGCGCCTTGAGCCGCGCATCCTCCGCCCCCTCGCCCGGCAACGCTGCCGGGGCCGGCTGTTGCTGCGCAGCGGCGGGCATGGCGGACACGCCGGCAAGCAGGGCGGCGAGGAGAAGCGGAACGCGCATTGGGGAAATCCTTGGACTTGGTGTGATATGCGGACGTTACACCCGCGCCGCCCCCGCGCAAAGGCTGCACCGCAATCGCGCAACGATCCCGCGCCTCTGCCCATTTGTTAGGCAGTTGTTAACCCGCACCCGCGCCGTCCCGCGCATTTGCGGGAGAGCCGCAACTGGCACGGCTTGTGCAATGTCGCGCGACAGGGGCGTTCCACTTGATCGTGATCCATTCCGCCGTCACCCTGACCGCGGAACCGGACCGATCGGGACTCGCACCGGCGTCACAGAGGGAAGAAACCGTGAAAAAGATCGAAGCCATCATCAAGCCGTTCAAGCTGGATGAGGTGAAGGAGGCGCTTCACGAAGTGGGGGTGTCGGGCATCACCGTGACCGAGGCCAAGGGCTTTGGCCGTCAAAAGGGGCATACCGAGCTGTATCGCGGCGCGGAATATGTCGTGGACTTCCTGCCCAAGGTGAAGCTGGAAGTGGTGGTCGAGGACGCCCTCGCCGAACGCGTGGTCGAGGCGATCGCCAATGCCGCGCAAACCGGCCGCATCGGCGATGGCAAGATCTTCGTCACCGCGATCGAGACCGCACTGCGCATCCGCACCGGCGAGCGCGACGAAAACGCGATCTGACGACGCCCCTGAAACGGGTTGGCAGCGCGCAGAATTGACGCACTGCAAAAATTTCACGAAGCTGCATTGCAGCGCAAGATGATTCTCCGCACCCGGACCTCAACCGGGGCGGATCAGAGCAAAACAGAAAGGGCTTGGTTCCAATGGCTAACACCGCCGCCGACATTCTGAAGATGGTCAAGGATCAGGAGATCGAATGGATCGACCTGCGCTTCACGGACCCCAAGGGCAAGTGGCAGCACCTCACCATGGTCGCCAGCATCCTGGGCGAAGATGAGCTGACCGACGGCCTGATGTTCGACGGTTCGTCGATCGAAGGCTGGAAGGCGATCAACGAATCCGACATGATCCTGAAGCCGGATCTGGACGCGGTCTGGACCGATCCGTTCTCGGCCACCCCGATGCTGATCCTGGTGTGCGACATCGTCGAACCCTCGACCGGCGAACTCTATTCGCGCGACCCGCGCTCGACCGCAAAGCGTTCGGAGGCGTATCTCCAGTCGCTCGGCATCGGCGACACCGTCTATGTCGGCCCGGAAGCCGAATTCTTCATGTTCGACGACGTCCGCTTCGAGAACAGCTATTCGACCAGCTATTACGCGATCGACGACATCGAACTGCCCGGCAATTCGGGTCGCGAGTACGAGAGCGGCAATATGGGCCACCGCCCGCGCGCCAAGGGCGGCTATTTCCCCGTCGCGCCGGTCGACAGCGCCGTCGACATCCGTGGCGAGATGGTCTCGACCATGCTCGAAATGGGCCTGCCGTGCGACAAGCACCACCACGAAGTCGCTGCAGCACAGCATGAGCTGGGCCTGACCTTCGGCACGCTGGTGCAGACCGCCGACCGCATGCAGATCTACAAATATGTCGTGCATCAGGTCGCCCATGCCTATGGCAAGACCGCGACCTTCATGCCCAAGCCGATCAAGGAAGATAACGGCTCGGGCATGCACACCCACATCTCGATCTGGGACAAGGGCACGCCGCTGTTCGCGGGCAACGGCTATGCCGGCCTGTCGGAAATGTGCCTGTATTTCATCGGCGGCGTGATCAAGCACGCCAAGGCGCTCAACGCCTTCACCAACCCGTCGACCAACAGCTACAAGCGTCTGGTCCCGGGTTACGAAGCCCCGGTGCTGCTCGCTTATTCGAGCCGCAACCGTTCGGCCTCGTGCCGCATCCCGTACGGCGCGGGTGCCAAGGCGAAGCGCGTCGAATTCCGCTTCCCGGACGCGCTGGCCAATCCGTATCTCTGCTATGCGGCGCTGCTGATGGCCGGTCTCGACGGCATTCAGAACAAGATCCATCCGGGCGACCCGATGGACAAGAACCTCTATGATCTGCCGCCGGAAGAGCTGAGCCTCGTCCCCACCGTCTGCGGCTCGCTGCGCGAAGCGCTCGACAGCCTTGAGGCGGACATGGACTTCCTGCTCAAGGGCGACGTGTTCACCAAGGACCAGATCGAAGCCTATGTCGAACTGAAGCGCGGCGACGTTGCACGGTGGGAAATGACCCCGTCGCCGGTCGAGTACGACATGTACTATTCGTCGTAAGACGATCCTTTCGTCGCCGCTTCGGGGGAGGCGGCGCCGGACAGCGAGACGCCCGGACCTGGCAGGGTCCGGGCGTTTTTCGTTGCAGCGCAGCGTGGCCCATCGGCAACGTCATCAAAGCGTCATCGTTACGCCACCGTTGTGAAACGCAAATCGCGCCGAACTGACACGCGCCGGACCTAAGCGCCCCCTCGACTCATCTCGGGGGACACAATGAAATCGATTCTCACTTCGCTGGCCGGCGCCAGCATCGCCACGATCGCGCTCGCCACGGCCGCGCCGGCGCTCGCCCAGTCGGACACCCCCGCCGCCAGCGACGACAGCATCGAAACCGCGCAGGAAATCGTGGTCAAGGGCACCATCGCCTATCGCAATCGCACCGAAGGCGCCGAGCCCCAGCTGGTCTATGACCAGGACTTCTTCCAGCGCTTCGAACCGCTGACCGCCGGCGACGCCCTCAAGCGCGTCCCCAGCGTCACCTTCCTCTCCGACGTGATCGAGAGCGACGGCGCCCGCCTCCGCGGCCTCGACCCCGGCTATACCCAGATCCTGATCAACGGCGAAAAGGTGCCCGGCACCAATGCCGACCGCAGCTTCTTCCTCGACCGCATCCCGGCCGAGCTGGTCAAGCAGGTCGAGATCGTCCGCTCCTCCTCCGCCCGCCGCACCGGCGATGCGGTCGCCGGCACGCTCAACATCGTGCTGCGTGACGGCTATCAGCTCGACGGCGGCTATCTGCGCGGCGGCGCGCTGTTGTTCGACGATGGCAAGGTCAAGCCGAGCCTTGGCGCGGTATTCGGCACCCAGGTCGGCCCGGGCCGCCTGCTGATCGGCGCGAACCTTCAGGGCCGCTACAACCCCAAGAAGAAGTTCAGCCTGCGCTACGGCGACTCGCCCGAGAATGATCCGAACTACGCGGCCAACGAGTTCGACAATCGCGAAGACCAGTCGGACGTGCGCAACGGCACCGACTATGCGCTCAACGCCAGTTACAGCATCGATACCGAAACCACCGATTTCGAACTGTCGGGCTTCTGGGTCCATACCGACCGCCTCGAGACCGAGCGCTCGTTTGAATATGACACCGTCACTGGCTCGCGCGGCTCGGTGCGCAATGGCGGCGACGGCAATCTGCTGGTCGACAATTCGAACATCAACAACATCCTCCAGTATAACTATAGCCTCGCCGCCAAGCTGAGCCACCAATGGGCCGCGGGCGAGACCAAGCTGAAGGGCGGCTTCGCCAAGTTCATCGACAATCAGTGGGAAACCGAAAACGAGATCGAGTTCGACCGTTCGGCCCCCCGCTTCACCGGCGACCGCTTCGACACGCGGATCGTCGACAAGGAGCTGTCGTTCGGCATCGAGCACAAGGTGCCGGCGGGCGACAGCATCGATGTCGTGTTCGGCGGCTATTATCAGGACAAGGACCGCGACACCCGCATCGTCGAGGCGACGCGCCAGCGCTTCAACATGGCGACCTCGCTGCACACCGGCTACAGCCAGTTCGATGGCAGCCCGGAGAGCTTCGCTCGTGAATTCACCGGCTTCGCCCCGATCACCGGCGGCTTCAGCACGATCGAGGAACAGCGCAAGGACCTGTTCGCGCTGGTCGAAGGCAAGTCGGGCGCGATCAAGTGGGAAGTCGGCGTTCGCTGGGAAAACACCAATGTCGCGATCCGCGACCTGACCCCGGGCGGGGTCAGCATCGACACGGATTATGACCACATCCTTCCGAGCGCTTCGGCCAAGATCGAGCTGGGCGATGGCCGCGTCACCATCTCGGGCGCGCGCACCGTCCGCCGTCCGCGCTTCGACGATGCCTCGCCGATCCTGCTTGAGGAGGAACTGGGCGACAACGACTTCCTCGGCAACCCGCTGCTCAAGCCGGAATCGGCCTGGGGCGCGGACCTGGGCTATGAGCATCGCCTCGGCCGCACCGGCGTGGTCGGCGTCAACGTCTTCTACCGCCGCATCAGCGACCTGATCGAGCTGGCCAACACCGGCGTCCCCGGTGCCGCCGACGACCCCACGGGCGACCGCACCTGGATCTATCAGCCGCGCAACACCGGCGACGGCTCGGTCTATGGCGTCGAGTTCGACGTCTCGACCAGCCTGTCGTTCCTCGGCCTCCCCGACACCGGCATCTTCGGCAATTTGTCGCTGCTCGAAAGCGATATCACCGACGAGCTGGGCGAGCGCCGCTTCAACGGCCAGTCGAACATCGTCTATAATTTCGGCTTCATCCAGGACATCCCCAGCTTCGGCGCGGCGTTCGGTGCGACCTATCGCAAGCAGGGTGCTGCCTATGACCGTTTCGTCGCCGAAGAGGTCCGCACCACCTATGGCGCGGACCTCGAAGTCTTCGTCGAAAAGCGCTTCGGCAAGAACTTCACGATCCGCGCGGTCGGCTCGAACCTGCTCGACAGCGCCAAGGCCGAGGTGTTCAACAAGTTCAACACCACCCAGGACCAGATCGACCGCAACTTCGACGAGTACGAGCTGGAGCGCGAAACCGCTGGCCCGGTCTTCCAGGTCATGGCACGTCTGGCCTTCTGATGATGAAGCACCTCACCCTCGCCCTGCTGCCGCTGCTGGCAGCAGGCTGTGCGACCACCGGGCGTCAAGTCCCGGTGGTCCCCACCACCCCCGCCGCGAGCGTCCAGGCGCGCGGCCAGACCGATGCGGTCGGCACCGCCAATGCCGATGCGGCGGACGATCCCGCAATCTGGCGCAACCCGGCGAACCCCGCCGCCAGCCTGATCGTCGGTACGGACAAAAAGGCCGGGCTGCACATCTATGATCTGACCGGCAAGGACCGGTTCTTCATCGATGCGGGCCAGGTCAATAACGTCGATCTCAAGGACATGGGGCCGCTCGGCATCATCGTCGCGGCGAGCGACCGCAACGACCGCAAGAATGCCAAGCTCGCTTTGTTCCGCCTCGACACGGCGGCGGTGAAGCTGATCCCGCTCGGCGTCGTGCCGGTCGGCGCGGGCGAAGCCTATGGCCTGTGCCTGATGGCGGTCGGCAACACGCTGCACGCGTTCAACGTGATCAAGGACGGCACGATCCGCCAGGTCGCGCTCGACCTGACCGGTGCGACGCCGACCGGCACGATCGTCCGCACGATGAAGCTTGGCACCCAGTCCGAAGGCTGCGCCGCCGACGACCGCACCCAGCGGCTCTATGTCGGCGAGGAAAATGTCGGTCTGTGGCGCTTCGACGCCCGCGCCGATGGTCCCGTCGCCGGCACGCTGATCGCGCCTGCCGACGGCCAAAAGCTGGTGATCGATGTCGAGGGCGTGACGCTCGCGCCCGAAGGGACCGGCAATGGCGGTTATGTGATCGTCTCCAGCCAGGGCGACCACGCCTACACCGTCTATCGCCTGTCCGACGAAAGCTATGTCGGTCGCTTCCGGATCGCTGCGGGCAGCACCATCGGCGCGACGGAAGAAACCGACGGGATCGACTTCGCGCCCGGCGATTTCGGTCCCACCTATCCCGGCGGCCTGTTCGTGGCACAGGACGGCTACAACCCGCCCTACGCCCAGAACTTCAAATACGCCGCCTGGGCGGACATCAAGGCGGCACTCGGGATCGAGTAAAGTCTATTTGCAGGACATAGCGCGGCACAAAGCGACACCCCGGTGAAGACCGGCGGCGCGTTGTGCCGCGACATGTTCGCATTCGTGCATTTCGTGCTCCAACAGCAATTCGATACCGCATATTCGAATTGACGAAAAAGCGCCTTCGCCATTCCCTTTCCCCGGGTGCGCGCTAGGGTGTCGGCATGCTGAAACTTCTCGCGCCGCTCGCGCTCCTCGCCGCCCTCCCCGCCGCCGCGCAGACGCCCGCCGAAAGCAAGATGGCCACCACCATCACCGCCGAAACCGACCGCCACGTCGCGCTGCTCGAACGCCTCGTCAACCAGAATTCCGGCTCGCTCAACATCGATGGCGTGACCAAAGTGGGCCAGATGGTCCGCGCCGAGCTCGAACCGCTGGGCTTTGCGGTCGAGTGGATCGAGATGAAGGAAACCGGCCGCGCCGGGCATCTCGTCGCGACGCACACGGGCAATGGCAGGGGCAAGCGCGTCCTGCTGATCGCGCATCTCGACACCGTGTTCGAACCCGAAAGCCCGTTTCAGACCTTCGTTCGCTCCGGCGACCGCGCGACCGGCCCCGGCATCGGCGATGACAAGGGCGGGATCGTCGTGATCATCGCCGCGATGCGCGCAATGCAAGCGGCGGGCACGCTCAAACATGCAGACATCAAGATCGTGCTGACCGGCGATGAAGAGCGCACCGGCGCCCCGCTCGCGGTCGCCCGGCGCGACCTGATCGCTGCGGGCAAATGGGCCGATGTCGCGCTCGAATATGAAAATCTCGCGCGCGATGAAGGCAAGGATACCGGCACCATCGCCCGCCGCAGCTCGACCAACTGGACACTGCGCACCACCGGCAAGACCGGCCACAGCAGCGGCGTGTTCAACGCGACACTGGGCTATGGCGCGGCCTATGAGTTGGCCCGCATCCTCGACGAATTCCGCCGCACGCTCCTCGAGCCCAACCTCACCTTCAACGTCGGCGTAATGGCCGCCGGCACCCCCGCGACGCTCGCCGACAATAATTACCAGATGAGCGCGGGCGGCAAGACCAACATCGTCGCGGCGGAAGCGGTGGCACGCGGCGATCTGCGCGCGCTGACCCCGGAGCAAGAGGCCAAGACCCGCGCCGCAATGGTCGCGATCACGGCGAAAAACCTGCCCGGCACCACCGCCAGCCTCGACTTTCAGGAGGGCTATCCGCCGATGGCCCCGACCGACGGCAACCGCGCGTTGCTGGCCAAGCTCAACGCGGTCAATCGCGACCTCAAGCTCCCCGAAATGGCCGAAATGGATCCCGCCCGCCGCGGCGCGGCCGACAGCGCGTTCGTCGCTGCGGACGTCGACACGCTCGCCGGCCTCGGCGTCGCGGGCGGGAATGCGCATGCCGAGGGCGAATGGGTCGATCTCAAATCGATCCCGCTTCAGGCCCTGCGCAGCGCCGCCTTCATCACCCGCCTGAGCCGCGAAAAGCGCGACTGACGGAACGCTTCAGCATCCCCGCGCGTCGTGTGGGGATGCTGAACGCCCTAGCCCTTAACTGCACGCTCAAGGCCGACGAGTCCGAGCGCTCCTCCACCGATGCGATGATCGCGGTCCTCGCCGATAGCTTCGCCAAGCACGACGTCACCATCACCGAAACCGTCCGCGTCGCCGCGCTGAACATCAAACCCGGCGTGTCATCCGACGAAGGCGAAGGCGATGACTGGCCGGCGCTGCGCGAAAAGATCCTCGCCGCCGACATCCTCATCTTTGGTGGCCCGATCTGGATGGGCCAGATCTCCAGCATCGCCAAGCGCGTGCTCGAGCGTATGGACGCCTTCATCTCCGAAACCGACGATCAGGGCCGGATGCCCTCCTATTCGAAGGTCGCTATCGCCGCGATTGTCGGCAACGAAGACGGCGCGCATTTCAGCTCGGCGCAGCTGTTTCAGGCGCTAAACGACGTCGGCTACACCATCCCCGCCGTGGCCGCCTGCTACTGGGTCGGCGAAGCGATGGGCTCGACCGACTTTCAGGACCTCGACAAGACGCCGAAGAAGGTCACCGAAACCGCCGCGATGGTCGCCGGCAATGCCGCGCACCTCGCCGGGCTGCTCAAGGCCAAGCCCTACCCCGGCCAAGACTGACGCTCACGGAATCAGCAGCGTCGCGCCCATTGTCTCCCCGGCGGCGATGGCGCGATGCGCTTCCGCCGCCTCCTCAAGGGCATAGCGCCGCCCGATCTCAACCTGCAGCACGCCACGCGCGACCAGATCGAACATTCGCACGACACCCGCCGCCCGCTCCTCGGGCGTCGCGTAATAGTGATAAAGCGTCGGGCGCGTGACGAACAGCGAGCCATGCTGGCTCAGCGCCCCCAGATTGACCCCCGTCACCGGCCCGCCGGCATTGCCGAAGCTGACGGTCATCCCGCGCCGCGCAGTGGACTTGAGCGACGCCTCCCAGGTCGATCCACCGACCCCGTCCAGCACCACCGGCACGCCTTCGCCACCGGTAATCTCCCGGACCCGCGCGGCGATATCCTCGCGCTTATACTCGATGACGTGATCCGCGCCGATCGCCCGCGCGCGCTCGGCTTTGTCGGGCGACCCGACTGTGCCGATCACGGTCGCGCCGATATGCTTGAGCCACTGGACGATCAACTGCCCGGTCGCACCCGCAGCCGCATGGACCAGCACCGTCATCCCCGGCTGCACCCGCGCGCACCGCTCGATCAGGTACTCCGCCGTACAGCCCTTCAGCGTCACCGCCGCCGCGACGTCGAACCCGATGCCATCGGGGATCGGCAGCAGCGCGTCCGCCGCGACGTTGCGCGCGCTGGCATAGGCACCGAGCGTGGGGCCGTACGTCGTCACGCGATCACCCACCGCGATGGCGGTGACGCCCTCACCCACCGCCTCCACCACCCCGGCCGCCTCGCTGCCAAGGCCGCTGGGCAACGGCACCGGATACAGGCCCGAGCGATGATAGGTATCGATGAAGTTCAGCCCGACCGCTTCATGCCGCACGCGCGCCTCGCCGGGGCCGGGCGGCGGCAGATCGACCTCGACCCACTCGATCACTTCCGGTCCGCCGGTCCCCCGGATCACTGCCTGCCGCGCCATCGCCTCATCTCCAGTTTCAGGTTGCAACCCGTGCCCCCGCTCGCCACATAAAGCACCATACCCGAACCTCAAATTTTTCGGAGAGCGGAATGCGCAGCTATTTGAAGCACTATATCGGCGGCCGATGGATCGAAAGCGAAGGCGGCACCCGCCATCAAGTTATTGATCCTGCTACCGAATCTTCCACCACCGAAATCACTTTGGGGTCTCAGGCCGATGTCGACAAGGCTGTCGCCGCAGCGCGCACCGCGTTCGAGACCTTCTCGCGTACCAGCGTCGAGGAACGCCTCGCTCTGATCGAGCGCATCATCGCCGAATATCAGAAGCGCATGGACGACATGGCACACGCGATCAGCGCTGAGATGGGCGCGCCGCTCAGCCTCGCCAAGACCGCACAGGTCGGCTCGGGCATCGGCCACCTGATGTCCGCAGCCCGCGCGCTTAAGGAGTTCGAGTTCGAGGAAACGGTCGGCAACAGCCTTGTCGTCCACGAACCGATCGGCGTCGTCGCGATGATCACTCCGTGGAACTGGCCGCTCAACCAGATCGTGTCCAAGGTCGCCCCCGCGCTCGCCGCCGGCTGTACGATGATCCTCAAGCCCAGCGAGGAAGCGCCCGGCTGCGCCGTGATCTTTGCCGAGGTGATGGACGCTGCGGGCGTGCCTGCGGGCGTGTTCAACCTCGTCAACGGCGACGGCCCCGGCGTCGGCACCGCGCTGTCGCAGCACAAGGGCGTCGACATGGTGAGCTTCACCGGATCGACCCGCGCCGGCATCGCGGTCGCCAAGAACGCAGCCGACACGGTCAAGCGCGTCCATCAGGAACTGGGCGGCAAGTCGCCCTCGCTGATGCTGGAGGGCGCGGATGTCGGCGCAGCGGTCAAGGGCACGCTGTTCAGCGTATTGATGAACTCCGGCCAGAGCTGCATCGCGCCCGCCCGTCTGCTCGTCCCCGCCGCGCTGGAAAAGGAAGCCGCCGCCGCCGCTGCGGAGATGATGAAGGCCACCAGCTGCGGCGACCCCGCGCAGGAAGGCCGCCATCTCGGCCCGGTCGTCAACAAGGCGCAGTGGGAGAAGATCCAGGGCCTGATCCGCAAGGGGATGGAAGAAGGCGCGACGCTCGAAACCGGCGGCCCGGGCCGGCCCGACGGCATCGACACCGGCTATTTCGTCAAGCCGACGCTGTTTTCCGGCGTGCGCAACGACATGACGATCGCGCGCGAAGAGATCTTCGGCCCGGTCGTCACGATCATCCCCTATGACAGCGAGGAAGACGCCGTCCGCATCGCCAACGACACCGATTACGGCCTGTCAGCGGTGGTGTTCGGCAGCCCCGAAGCGGTCAAGCGCGTCGCCCCGCGCCTGCGCGCCGGCATGGTCTATATCAACGGCGGCCAGCCCAACCCCGACCTGCCGTTCGGCGGCTACAAGCAGAGCGGCAATGGCCGCGAGCATGGCAAATACGGGCTGGCGGAGTTCATGGAAGTAAAGGCGCTGGTCGGCGCGCTGGCATGACCTAATTCCTCCCCTGAGCATGCTCAGGGGAGGTGGCAGCGCGAAGCGCTGACGGAGGGGCCGCCCTCGCAGAGGGCGGAGTTTTGCCGAGATGTTCACGGCCGTCTGCGCGGCCGCCCCTCCACCCCTCGCTGCGCGAGCGGTCCCCCTCCCCCAGCGAGCTGGGGGAGGAATTGATCAGTCGAACAGCTCTTCCAGAAAGCTCTTCTTGCGCTTCTGCTTATAGTAACGCGGGTCGTGGCCCTGATGGCCGTAACCGCCGCCATAGCCCGGCTGCTGCTGCGGATAACCGCCGCCCTGCTGTGGCCACGGGCTGCCCTGCGGGGGCATCGGCGGCTGCGGGGGCATCGGGGGTTGCGGCGCCTGCGGTGCCATCGGCGCCTCGCCCACGCCACTGCGCTCGATGATCTTGTCGAGCTCGCCACGATCCAGCCAGATGCCCCGGCATTGCGGGCAGTAATCGATCTCGATCCCCTGCCGGTCGCTCATGTGGAGGCCGGTCTTGCACACAGGGCACAGCATTCCGGCAACGGCTTCGGCGGTTCGCATGATCTCTCCTTTTGTTCGGGTTCGGCACCGGCCCGCTCCCCCACCCGGCCACCCATCGGCAGGATATTCTGAAATGGGTGGCCGGGTGGGGGAGCGGGCCGGTGCCGGTTCAGCGCAAGCTGAACATCAAAGCTAGGAACCGCCCGGCCTTCACGCAACCGGCCAGAACCACAGGATCAGCGGCGGCCCGACGATCAGCACGATCAGCGACAACGGCGCACCCAGTCGCGCATAGTCGCTGAACCGATACCCGCCCGGCCCCATCACCAGCGTGTTGCACTGGTGCCCGATTGGCGTGAGGAAATCGCACCCCGCACCCACCGCCGTCGCCATCAGGAACGCCTCGGGCCGCAGCCCCAGGTCGCCCGCGAACGTCGCGGCGATCGGTGCCATCACCAGCACCGTCGCGGCATTGTTCAGGAACGGCGTCACCGCCATCGCCGCCGCCATGATCAGCGCCACCGCGCCCCAGGGCGGCAGCCCCGCCGCCGTCGCCGACAGCCATTGTCCGATCAGCTCGGTCACGCCGGTACTGCGCAGCGTGTCGCTGACCGGGATCAGCGCACCCAGCATGATCAGGATCGGCCATTCGATATGGTCATAGGCGTCGCGCACGGGCAGCGCGCCGAGCAGCACGACCGCCGCAGCCGCCGCAAAGAACGCGATCGTCACCGGCACCGCGCCGGTCGCGGTCGCCGCCATCGCCACCGCCAGCACCGCGATCGGCAACAGCCCCTTGCGCACGCTGCCCAACCGAAACTCACGCTCGGCCAGCGGCAGCGCGCCCAATTCGGTCAGCGTCTGGGGCAGGATGCCCAGCGGCCCCTGCAGCACCACCACATCACCCGCGCGGAACACGACATTGGGCATGCGCCGCACGATCCGCTCTCCCTGCCGCGACACCGCGATCAGATTGATGCCATAGCGCTGGCGCAGCATCAGCGACCCCGCAGTGCCCCCGACCAGCGGCGAATGGGCGGACACCACCGCCTCGATCACCCCGATTTCTTCGCCCTCCGGATTCTCCGGCGCCTCGCTCGTCCCGACAAAGTCGAGCTTGTCGCGCGCGATCACCCGCTCCAGGCTGTCCGGCGTACCGCCCAGGATCAGGATATCGCCCTCGTTCAGCACCGTGTCCGCAAGTGGCGTCGCGCGCACGCCATCGCGCAGGAACATGGTGATCGCGACTTCATATTCGTGCCGCTCGATGAAATCCGCCACCCGCTCGCCATTGGGGGTGGACTGCTCGACGATCTTCGCCTCGGTCGCATAGTCATGCACGTCGAGCGCCTCGCCCATCGTCGGAGCGGCGCGGCGGTCGGCGGGCAGCAGGCGATAGCCAAAGCGCAGGAAGACGAGGCCCACCAGCGTCAGGCCGATCCCGACCGGGGCGTAATCGAACATCCCGAACGGCTCGCCGGTCATCTCCTGCCGCACCCGGCTGACGATGATGTTGGGCGATGTGCCGATCAGCGTGATCAGGCCACCCAGTAGCGACGCGAACGCCATCGGCATCAGGAACACACTGGGCGAGCTTTTCGATTTCTTCGCCATCTGGAACGCGGCCGGCATCATCATCGCCAGCGCGCCGATATTCTTGACCAGCGCAGAGCCGAGGCCGACGCTGGCTGACAGCAGCAACAGTTGCGAACTGACCCGGGTCACCCGCTTCTGCAACAGGCGCATCAGCTGTTCGATCACCCCCGACCGCTGCACCGCGCCCGACAGGACCAGTGCCGAGCCGACGATGATCACGATGTCATCGGAAAAGCCCGAAAACGCGTCCGCGGGCGCCACGATGCCAGCAGCTATTGCCGCCAGCAGCGCCAGCACCGCGACCATGTCGTAGCGCAGCTTTCCCCAGAGAAACATGCCCATCATGCCGATCAGCACGGCGACGGACAGGATCTGCGGCAATGTCATAAGGCCCCCATGCGCGCTTAACGCGACGAGGGCGAGGGGGTTGCGTCGATTAGTGGACGGTCCCGACGGCGCGGTTCACGCTCATCAATACGATCAACCGCTCGATCTGACGCCAGCGGCAGAAATTGATGTGGTTGCCCAGGTCCCGGAACTTGTCCGCCCGCGCCGCCGCTTCCAGTCCCGCATCGTCGCCGAACGCACGGATCAGGTCCGCCGCGTCAAAGACATGGGCACGGTCGGCGAGATAGGGGATGGGCGACATCGGATATCCTTGCAAAGACACGCGCACACACGCACCGCGCGTGCCAGCTTCGCGCGATCCCCGCGTCCCTGCGGCTTGCGTGGGTAAATTGCTGGAAACCATAGACCTTTGCCCCGTGTCGCGCGTGCCGTGACGGGACAGTGGCGTCCCGACGCGGGACGTGGCATGGCGCGGGGATGAGCCGTTCCTCAAAGCCCGCGCCGATCGCCGGCGGCGCCCTCCTCGCCCTCTCACTGGTCGTCGGCACCATTGTCGGCGTGCGTCAGGGCCAACCCTCGATCGGCTTCCTCGCCGGCATGGCCATCGGTATCGCGCTGCTCATAATCGTCGCGCTGATCGACCGGGTGCGCGGGAGTCGTTAGCGCTCACAGCAGCGCGCGGTGCATCCACACCACGCGCCCGACCACGTCGATCGCGCGCACGGGCACGATCGCGCGCCCGTAATCCGGGTTGTCACTGATCAGCTCGACCTCGCCGCCCAATAGCCTCAGCCGTTTGACCGCAAGCATGCCGTCGCGGCGGAAGACATGGATCGCTGCGCGCGGCCCCGGCATCCGCCGCGCGCCATCGACCAATATCTCGTCCCCGTCGCACAGCGTCGGCTCCATCGACGCCCCCTCGACGCGGATGGTCGAGGCCATGTCGGCGCGCACCCCCAGCCGCCGTAACAGCGCCGGGTCGAGCAACAACGGGCTCGCCCGCTCGCTCTCCACCACCCGCCCGCGCCCGGCCGCCGCGCCGGCATCCACCCGCGCCACCGCCACCAGCCCTTCGACCGCCGGCCCGCCCAGCGCCGCATCCGCCACCCCCAGATAGCGCGCCAGCCGCCGCCGATCCCCTTCCGCCAGCACCCGCGGGCTCCCCCGCGTCACGAACTGCTGCAGATACGCCGCATTGCGCCCGAGCAGCCGCGACAGCGCCGCCAGCGACTCCCCCCGCGCCTCCGCCGCCTGCGCCAATGCGCGCCGCTGATCCTCTGACTCCATGATCGCATCCATAGCCGCAGGATTTTTCCTAGACAAGTTGGGAATGAGAACATCTAAGGAACACATGAGTCGGGGAACGGCCCCGCGAGTCGAGGAAGGGCGATGGCGATTCTGGGAAAGATTGAGCGATATTTGCGGCGGTACGACATGCCGCGCACCAAATTCGGGCGGTTGGCGGTCAATGACCCCCGGCTGGTCGATGACTTGCGCAACGGCCGCGCGCCGGGGCCGGAGCTATGCGCGCGGATCGAGGCGCAGCTCTCCCGCGCGCCCGCGGCTCCGGGTCAGGGAAACGCACGATGAGCCGCGGCCCCGATGCCGGCACGCTGCTCGAACGTGCCCTGCTGCGTCACGCCGCCGTGGCGCAGATCGACCTGTCGATCGTCTCGGCGGCCTGGACCCGCTGGGCCAGCGCGACCTTTGTTGGCGCGCGCCACGACCTGCTGCTCACCGCCGCCCCTTCCCCAGCACTCGACAACTGGATCGCCGACCTGCCCGAAGCCGACTTCACGCTCCGCCGCCACCTCGTCGCCGAACTGACCGTCGAATCGCGCACCCGCGTCGGCGACCGCATCGAAGTGCGGATCGGCGTACTGACGGTGGAGGATCGGTGATGCGACTTCCCCTCCCTGAAAGGGAGGGGTCAGGGGTGGGTGTAGCGAGGGGCGAGGCTCGATGCCTCGGCCCTCGCTTCCTGCCGATCGGTTGATGGGGTCTTCGGAGCGCACAGACGTGCGCACCCACCCCCAGCCCCTCCCTTTCAGGGAGGGGAGACCAGATTACGCCCGCATCGCCATTCGGCGCAGCTCGGCCAGCGTATCTTCCAGACTGCGCTCCGGTTCGGGCTCCGGCTGGGGTGCCGCAGGACCGAATTTCGACAGCCCCCGCTCCAGCCGGTCGAGCAGCGCATGCACGCTCGCCTCGGTCTGCGGTGCTGCGATGGCGGGCGCGGCAGGCGCGGCTTCGGGCGCGGGATGGCGGTCGAGCGCAGGCGCCGAACGCACCGCCGGGGTCAGCTCGAACGTCTCGAACCGCTCGCCCGAATCATAGATCGGCGCACGCGGCGCGCGGCGGCGCAGCGGGCGCACCGGCGGCGGCGGCGCCATCGGCACCTCCGGAATTGCCGAAGGATCGAACGCCGCCAGCGGCTGGCTCAGATCGACCGGCAAATCCTGCACCTCGGGCAACGGCGCGCTCAGTGGTCGCCCCTCCGACGGCGCCCCCATCGCGATCACCGGCTCGTCGGGCAATGCGGTGCCGGCAAGGTCGAGAATATCCGTCACGCTCAGCTCGTCCTCCGCCAAATCAGGCTCAGGCTCTACAGCAGGCACGGGGCCATAGACCGGCACCTCCAGGTCACTGGCACGCAGCGGGACGCGCGGGCGCGCGTCAGGATGCGCATCGGCGCGGCGCACGGTCGGGCGACGCTCGCCCTCCGGCCCCTCGCCCACTGCGCGCGAATCGACCCAGGCCACCAGCGCCGACAGTCCCATCCACGCGATCAGCGCGATCAGCCCGCCCACGAACAACCCGATGCACAGCCGCGCAGTGGTGCCCAGCGGCGGCTCGGCCGCAGGCACGAACGCCGCGATCCCACTGGAAAGCACCAGATTCTCGAGCAGCGCGCCCGGCAGCACCAGGCTCGCCAGCATTGCGCACGCGCCCACACCGCCGGCGAGCGCGAGCGCCACATTGGGGGTCAGACGTTGAACGAGGGCGTGCGCAACCATTTGGATTCCCGTGTGCGGGTAGCAATAAGACTTTGGTAAACAGGTTCGTAGCGTGAAATGTTTGACGACCAGTTACGCTCGGCTTCAACCCATCGCCGCGCGCGCACCCGCTGCGCATCCCAGCCGGAGCGATCCGCAAATACCCCCGCGACCGAACGGGCAAGCGCCGCAGGGTCGTCGGGCGGGAACAACGTGCCCGTATCGCCATGCCGGATCAGCTCGCGATGCCCGCCGACATCCGACGCCGCGACCAGCCGATGCTGCGCCATCGCCTCGATCGGCTTCAATGGCGTCACCAGATCGGTCAGCCGCATATGCTTGCGGGGGTACACCAGCAGGTCGATCAGCGAATAATAACGCTCGACCTGCTCATGCGGCACGCGCCCGACGAAATGGATCGCATGCGCCGCGCTCGACGCCGCCGCCTGCGCGCGCAACGCCTGCTCCATCGGTCCGCCGCCGACCATTACCAGCCGCGCCTGGGGCCGCTGCGCCAGCAACGCCGGCATCGCCGCGATCAGATCGTCCAGCCCCTCATAATCGTAGAAACTGCCGATGAACCCGATCGTGTCGGCCCCATCCAGCCCCAGCTGCGCCGCCAGCACTTCATCGCGCGGCACCGGATCGCCGAACAGATGCAGGTCCACGCCATTGGGCGACACCATGATCTTGCCCGCATCGATCCCGCGCGCGATCAGGTCGCGCTTCAGCCCCTCGCAAATCACCGCCACGCCATCCACGCGCCGCGCCGCCCACGTCTCCAATCCCCGGATCGCGCGATATTTCGCCGACCCCTCGGTCCCGGTCCCATTGCCGACCGCCGCATCCTCCCAGAAGGCGCGGATTTCATAGAGCAACGGCAAGCCGTAGCGCTTCGTCGCGCGCATCGCCGCCAGCGGGTCGATCACCGGCGAATGCGCGTGGAGGATATCGGGCCGAAACCGCTCGACCACATCGCCAATCCGCCGCGCAAACGCTGCGATCTCGGCCAGTTCGCCGACGACCGGCGGCAGGCGGCGCATCTGCTTCGTCCGGTGAAAGTCGATTCCGTCGAGCGTCTCAAACGGCGAATCGCCGGTATGGTAGCGCGGTCCGGTAACCCCCGCGACGGTCCAGCCACGCTCCATCTGCGCCTTCAAAATCGCGCGCGTGCGAAAGGTGTAGCCGCTGTGCAACGGCAGCGAATGGTCGAGGACGTGCAGGATCCGCATGCCGTCCCTCTGCCACGCGATCACTTAACGCCCCGTCAACCGGAAGCGGCTATCCCCGCATCACGATGATCGACACGCTGGTTCTCGCGCTAACCCACGGGCTGTTGCTCGTCGTCGCCTGGCGTCTGGTGAACAGCCCGGCGGTCGATGACGACAGCCTCGATGGCAAGCCACCGCCACCCAAGCGCGGCTGGAAACGCCCCGGTGCGTGATCTCGCCTTCATCGCGTTCTTGGGAGCCATCTTCGCGCTCGGCCTGCGCCGGCCGTTCCTGTTCGTGCTCGCCTATGTCTATATCGACATCGTCTCGCCCCAGCGGATGAGCTATTTCCTGCTCAACGCCTTCCCGATTTCGGCGATGGCAGTGGCGTTCGCGGTGCTGTCCTGGGCGGCGATGGACGACAAGCGCGACATGCGCGTCGCCCCGCGTCAGGGGCTGATGCTCGCATTGCTCGGCTGGTGCTATTACACCACGATTAACGCCGATTTCCCGATCGATGCCGCATATAAATGGGACTGGGTGTGGAAGGCGTTGGCCTTCGCGATCTTCTTGCCCCTCACACTGCGCACGCGCTTGCGGATCGAGGCGCTGCTGCTGTTCATGCTGCTCTCGGTCGCGACGATCATCATCGCGGGCGGGGTCAAGACGGCGTTGGGCGGTGGCGGCTACGGCCAGCTCAAGCTGATCGTCGACAACAACTCCGGCCTGTTCGAAGGCAGCATCATCTCTGCCGTCGCGATCTGCCTGATCCCGCTGATCCTGTGGTTCACCAAATATGGCACGATCTTCCCGCCCGACTGGCGCGTAAAGACGTTCGGCTACGCGCTCATCTTCGCCTGCCTACTGATGCCGATCGGAACTCAGGCGCGCACCGGCCTGGTCTGCGCGGGCCTGCTCGCCGTGCTGATGCTGCGCGACGTCAAGCGGCGCATCCTCTATGTCGCCGGTGCGGGCTTCCTCGCCGTCGCCTCGATCCCGTTCCTCCCCGCCAGCTTTACCGAGCGGATGGGGACGATCTCAAGCTATCAGGCCGACGCCAGCGCCTCGACCCGAATCGAGGTGTGGAAATGGACCTGGGAGTATGTGAAGACCCACCCGATGGGCGGCGGGTTCGAAGCCTATCGCCAGAACGAGATCAAATACGACAAGGTCGAGATCATCGGCGAAGGTGCCAGCCGCACCGTGGTGCGCACGCCCGAAATCGACAAGTCGCGCGCCTATCACTCGGCCTTTTTCGAAATGCTCGGCGAACAGGGCTGGCCCGGCTTCATCCTGTGGCTGATGATCCATTTGGGCGGCATCCTGCGCATGGAGGTGCTGCGCCGCCGCTACCGCAGCGTGCCGCCCGACAAGGCGTGGATCGCCCCGCTCGCCACCGCGCTTCAGCACGGGCACATCGTCTATCTGTTCGGGTCGCTGTTCGTCGGCATTGCGCTCAACCCGTTCGTCTACATGCTGGTCGGCGCGCAGATCGGCCTCGACACCTATCTCGCGCGCAAGCGTGCGGAGGAAGGCATCCGCCCGATGGGCAAGCCGCGCGTTTCACCCGCGCCCGCGGCGGCATGATCGGTTAGGACGCGACCATGGCCAGCCTGTTTCTTGTCCGGAACGATGACCCGCGCTTCGCTGATAGCGCGCTGGCCGAGGCGCGCGCGGTGCTCTCGGAACAAGGCTTTCCCGCACCTGTCGAAACGTCGTTCCCCGGCTGGATCCTGCTCCACGCCGGCCACATCATCGCCGGGCCGCCGTCGCTGTTTCAGCGCGGTGACGATCTCGTCGCGGTCGCCGGGACGCTGGTCGCAGACGGCAAGATGGGCGAACCCGCGCTCGCCGCCCTGCTCGCGATGGACCCGCTCGCGCTCGACTGGGACCGGCTCGGCGGCCAGTTCGTCGCGCTGGTCCGGCGCGGAGGGCGCAGCTTCCTGTTCGGCGACTATTTCTCCGCCTTCCAGCTGTTCCACGACACCAGCGACCGCGTCTTCGCCACCACCTTCCTCGCCGCCGCCCGCGCGCTCCCCCGGCTCAGCTTCGACGCGCAGGGCGTGTACGAACTCGTCTTCAACGTGATGCCGGTCGGCGACGACACGGTGTTCGAGCAGGTGAAGACGCTCTCGCCGCTATCGGTGGTCGAGCTGACCGCGACCGGCACCGTCCGCCCCAGCATCGCCAAGCCGCTCCCCGCCGCGCCGAGCGCCGATTCCTTGCCCGATCGCATTGCCCGCCACCGTGAACGGCTGCTCGGCATCGTCGGCGCGCATGTCGATGCGCTCGGCGGCAATGTCCGCGCGCCGTTGTCAGGCGGGCTCGACTCGCGCCTCGTCCTCGCCGCATTGCGCGACCGCGGCTGCGACCCGCACGTCTACGTCTATGGCGTGCCGGGCGACGAGGATGTCGTCATCGCCCAGCAGATCGGCGCCGAACTCGGCTTCCCGATCGAATGGCTCGACAAGGAGGATGGCGTCGTTCCGCCCGATGGTTTTGCCGAACTGGTCGACCGCAACTACCGCCAATATGACGGCCTTCCGACCTTCGGGAACATCTTCGACAACGGCACCAACGGCGCGGCCCAGCTTGCCCGCCACGCCGATGGGGCGCTCGCCGTGTCTGGCGGGTGCGGCGAGATCTACCGCAACTTCTTCTACCTCCCCGACCGCCACTTCACCGCGCACGACATCGCGCAGACCTTCTTCGCGCGCTTCACCCCGGCCGACGCGACCGAGCGCTTCGATCCCCACAGCTTCATCGACGCCATCGCGGGCAAGATCGCCGCATCGCTCGCCCCGCCCGACGCGACCGGCAAGCTCGCGCGGAACCGCGTCGAGCAGATCTACCCGCGCATCCGCTGCCGTGCCTTGTTCGGCCGCGAAATCAGTCTCGAGGCGCGGTTCAGCCCGTACCTCATGCCCTTCCTCGACCACCGCGTCGTGGCCGAAGCGATGACGCTGCCGATGCCGCTCAAATACGCCGGGCGGTTCGAGGCGGCGTTGTTGAACGCGATCGACCCGGTGCTCGCCGCCCAGCCCTCAGCCTATGGCCATGACTTCACCGGTCCGCCCAATCTCGCGCATCGCCGCACCGAATGGCTGACCCGCATCCGCCCGGTCTGGCTGCGCCGCCACAGCTACGCGCTGCGCCGCCGCCTCGGCCCGATGGGCGACGAACATGGCGGTGCGCTCAGCCCGGATTACATGGCGCGCGTGATCGACCTCGATTTCCCGGCGATGCGCGCCTTCTTCAATCCGCAAGCGATCACCGACAGCGCCGTCTGGCGCCGCGTCGCCAACCTCGAATATCTCGCCGCCCGGCTGGGATCGCGCGTGGTGGGGTGACGTACCCCCCTCCCTGAAAGGGAGGGGTCGGGGGTGGGTGCGCGCGTCTGCGCGCTCCAAAGAGCTTTGCCTGTCGCTACAAGGCATTGGGCGAGGCATCGAGCCTCGCCCAACGCAAACCCACCCCTGACCCCTCCCTTTCAGGGAGGGGAACAGAATTACCCGTCCGCCGGCACCGCCATCAGCGCATCATCCTTCGCACTCGCCCGCTGCGCCGCCTCGCGCGCCTGCACCCGCGCGACGAAGTTCACGAACACGTCGCGCTTGGGGATCGTCCCGAACTGCGTGCCCCAGGTCAGATGCGCGCCGACATACAGGTCCGCCGCAGTGAAGTGGTCCGCCGCCAGCCAGCCCTCGCCCGCCGCCGTCACCGCCGCCTCCAGCGTGTCGATCGTGCGGTCGTAATCGCCGAACCCAAGCATCCCCTGCTTCTGCGGATCGGCGCCCACGTCCCAGCCCATCGACCGGCTCGTCACCGCCTGCTCCAGCGGCCCGGCGGCAAAGAACAGCCAGCGATAATAGGCCCCGCGCGCGCCAATCGGCGGCGCCAGCCCGGCATCGGGAAACGCATCGGCCAGATACGCACAGATCGCGGCGCATTCGGTCACCACCACGCCATCATGGTCAATCGCCGGCACCTTCCCCATCGGGTTCACGGCCAGAAACTCCGGCGACCGCGGGCCATAGTCGATCACCACCGTGTCATGCTCGGCGCCGACTTCCTCGAGCATCCAGCGCGCGATCCGTCCGCGCGACATGGGGTTGGTATAAAGCGTGATCGCCATCGTCTTCCCTCCGAGTCGATTGAGAACGAAATAGGAACGAATTGACCAGCCGGGTCAAGCGCTAAGTAATCCTCCCCCGCCAGGGGGGAGGTGGCACGCGCAGCGTGACGTAGGGGGAGGAAGCACGACGGCAAGAGGCTCAAGGGCATAGCCGCCCTCCCCCTCCGTCGTCATACGGCGACACCTCCCCCTTGCGGGGGAGGATCACTTAATGTGCTACCAACTCAAAGCCCCTTGAACGTCTCGAGCAACCGCGCCCACGCCTTCTCCGCCTGCACCTGGTCATAGACCTGGCTATCGGGCGGGCACCATCCATGGTTCGCGGGATACACCTCGACCTCGGCGGCCAGCCCGGCACTGGCATAGGCCGCGCGCACCAGTTCCTTCTCGCTCGGATTGCGCTTGTCGTCATTCTCCGCGACCGCGAACAGGAACCGAGCCTTCATCTGCGGGACCAGCAGGTGCGGGCTGTCCGGCTTGTCCGTGGCAAGCCCGCCGCCATGGAACGACCCGCCCGCCTTGACCCGATCGGGCAGCGCGGCGGCGGTGCGCATCGTGAACGGCCCGCCCATGCAGTAGCCCGTGGTGCCGACCCCGCGCTTCTTGTCCACCGCCCGCTGCTTGTCGAGCCAGGCGACATAAGCGGTCGCGTCGCGCACCACCGCATCCGGGGTCAACAGCGCGCGCCACGGCCCGATCTTCTCGCGCACGCTCGGCGTCGCATAGCTTTCGCCCGGCTGCAGGAACCGCCCCTTCACCGACCGGTAGAACGGATTGATCGTCAGCACCGCAAAGCCCGATTGCGCCAGCCGCTCGCCCATCTGGCGGAATGCGGGGCGCAGGCCCATCACGTCGGGCCACACCAGCACCGCCGGGTGCTTGCCCTTGTTCGGCGCGGCATAATAGGCGTCGGCGGTCCCGTCCGGGGTCTTGAACGTCACGTCCGACGACTGGATGCCCAGCGCATTGGCAGGCGTCGGCAACAACGCCATCAGCCCCGCGGCACCCGCCGCCGCGCCGAAATCGCGCCGCGACAGCGGCTTGGCCATCAACTCATTATCGGCGTTGGTCAGATCATCGCACATCGCATCGCTCTCCAGATTCGCTTCCCGGCGAGCGGACGCTAACCTAACCCTTCATCCGATACCACCAGACGCCGTCGCGCACCTCACGCACCGCGCGTCCTTCGACCTCCAGCCGGCGCAGATGCGCCAGCGTCTCTCCGGTCGCGAGCCCCAGCATGTCGCCGGTGATCGTCCGCCGAAACATCCGCCCGAAACAATCGACCGCGCGGCGCGGCTCGACCAGATGCTCGGCAAGGATATCCAGCCGCAGGCGATGCTCGTCGCGCAGCGCCTCCAGCCGGACATGCAGCCCGGTGAACGGCGCGCCATGCGCAGGCAGCACTAGCAAATCGTCGGGCAGTTCCAGCAACTTGTCGATCGACGCCAGCCACTCGCCCAGCGGATCGGCCTCCGGCTCGCTCACGCCGAGCGAAACATTGGAGCTGATCCGCGGCAGCACCTGATCCCCCGCGATCAGCACGCCGTCGCGCGCGTTCCACAGACACGCATGTTCCGGGCAATGCCCCGACCCGACCACCACCCGCCAGGTCGCGTCGCCGATCGCAATGTCCTCGCCATCGACGATCCGGCGATAGCCGAGCGGCATCGGCGCAACCATGCGGCGAAACTGGCCAAAGCCCTTGGCGCTCGCCGCCGCGACCTGTTCGTCGTCCCACCCGGCCGCGCGCCAGAACGCGATCTGCTCATCCGGCACCGCGTCGCGCACATCGGCGGTCAGCAGCCGCCCCGTCAGCCACTCGCCCCGCGTCATCCAAATGCGCGCATCGAACTTGCGCCCCAGCCATCCGGCCAGGCCGATATGGTCGGGATGAAAATGCGTGCAGATCACCCGCCCCGGCGGCCGCGTCGCCAGCGGCTGCGCGTCGAACAGCGCACGCCAGGCATCGACCGACGGCTCGACGTTAAGCCCGGTGTCGACGATCGTCGTCGCATCGCCATCGGCGACCAGCCAGCAATTGATATGATCGAGCGGCCCCGCCATCGGGATGCGCACCCAATGCACACCGGGCGCCACCGCAATCGCCTCCCCCACCGCCGGCGTGCGCTCGCCCAGCGGATAGGTCAGCCCGCGATGACTGGTCGCGACGAAGCTCTCGTCCTGAGTCAGCGAGATGTCGGGCGAATGGGCAGGCTCAGCCATACCGCAAACAGTGACGGCGCGGGACCCGCTTGTCGAGTCCACGCGCCGTCGCGATACCGTAAAAACGAAAAAGCAGCTGGATCAGATCTTGAACAGCGTATCCCGGTCATATTCGACACCCGGGGTCGTATCCCGCGACGCCGCGTCACGCTCGGCGCGCAGCTGCTCGAGCAGCGCCTCACGGTCGCCCTCCAGCCGCGTGTCGACCGGCGCCTCGATGCCCGCCGCCTTCGCCGCCTTGGCCACCGCCGAATCCAGCTCGCGCTGGCTGGTCAGACCCAAAGTCACCGGATCCTTGGGCACGATGTTGCCGATGTTCCAGTGCGAACGGTCGCGGATCGCCGCGATCGTCGTGCGGGTGGTGCCGATCAGCTTGCCGATCGCGCCGTCGGTGATCTCGGGATGGTTGCGGATGATCCACGCGATGCCATCGGGCTTGTCCGCGCGCTTGGACACCGGCGTGTAGCGCGGCCCCTTGGTGCGGCGGATCTGCTCGGGGCCCTTGCTCATCTTGAGGCGATAATCGGGGTCGTCCTGACCCTTCTCAATTTCCTCGAGCGTCAGGTCGTGCGCGCGGACCGGATCGCGACCGGTCAGCTTGGTCGTGGCGGTGTCGTCCGCAATCGCCTGCACCTCCAGAATATGCAGGCCACAAAAGTCGGCGATCTGCTCGAAGCTGAGCGCGGTGTTGTCGACCAGCCAGGAAGCGGTCGCATGCGGCATGAGCGGCTGAGCCACGTCAAAGTCTCCAGAAACAATAAGGGCCGCCCTCCACGGGCGGCCGACTACGGGTCTGATTTACGCGCAAGGGGCGGCGGAGGCAAGCATTTTGGCCCTTATTTCGCCACCGATTGCCCTGCCCCGAAACGGAACCTAGACACACTTCGGGCGTCCTGCTCCGGACGACCCGAAGTTTCAGAGAGGAAATTCCATGAAAAAGGCACTTCTCCCGCTCGCCGCGTTCGCCGCGCTCGGCCTGTCCGCATGCAGCGACAAGGCGCAGAACGAAACCGCCGAAGCCGCCGAGGCGATCGGTGCCGACGCCAATGCGACGATGAGCGAAGCCGCCGATGACGTCGAGGCCGCGACCGACGGCGCGCTCAGCACCGCCGAAAACGCCGCCGACCGCGCCGGCAACGCAATCGGCGAGGGTGCCGACCGCGTCGGCAACGCCGCCGACGCCGCCGAAGACGAACTCGACAACAACTGACATTCCGCCGGGGCCGTCGCTGTGACGGCCCCGCGCATTTCCGGGGGGAACCATGCGCGCCATCATCCTGCTGCCACTCGCCCTGCTCGCCGCGTGCAACCGCACCGACGACACCACCGGCGTCTCGCCGGACGAGGCTGCACAGCTCAACGCTGCCGCCGACATGATCGACGCGAACGCCACCGAACCCGACGCGCGGGCCACCGATACGGCACGCTGACCCGTACCGTCACGGGGTTGACGCAACCCCGCTCCAGTGAAAGCCTCGCACGCACAACGCGTACGCGGAGGCTTCCATGGATCATGTCGCCCAGTATCACGAGCACGGCTATGCCATTGTTCGCGGCGTCTTTTCACCCGATGAAATCGCGCGGATCGGCGCCGCAGTCGATGCCGTCCATGCCGAGGGGGTCGCCCATGGCCGCAGCTTCCGGCACGGCAATTTGTTCTACAATGTCCGCTCCGACGACAATGGCACCCCGATTGTACCGATGGTGCAATGGCCGTCCTACCACAGCGCGGTGCTCAACGCAGTCCGCCTCGATCCGCGCTGGGTCGAGCTGCTCTCCCCGCTGATCGGCGGCGACCTCAAGCAGATCATCAACCAGCTCCACTGGAAGGCGCCGGGGTCGAAAGGCGACTTCGCCTGGCATCAGGATTCGCGCTTCCGCAAACCCGACGAAGCCTATCGCAACCTGGGTAGCTCCTACATCCAGACCGGCCTCGCGATCGACCCGCACACGCGGGCCAGCGGCGCGATGCGGATGATCCCCAACAGCCACCGTAGCGGCCCGCTCGCGCTCGACACCTCGACCGAAGTGCTGGGGAACGAGATGTCCGATGACGCCCTGCTCGCCGCCGGGATCGACCCCGCCGCCGTCATCGATCTCGAAATGGAGCCCGGCGATATCGCGATGTGGAGCCCGTATCTGGTCCATGGATCGGGCCGCAACACCGCCGATCACCAGCGCCGTTTGTACATCAACGGCTATGTCAGCGCGGCCGATTGCGACCGCGGCGAATGGGCCTTCCGCGACGGCCGACCCGTGCCGCTCGGCCCCGAACCGGTGCTGGTCCATTACGAGGCGCTGTACGAAAATCCCGAACCCCATTATGTCTGAACCGGCCTGATGCGCCTGCGCCAGCTCGAAATCGTCCACGCCGTCTACCAGCACGGCTCGATCAGCGCGGCGGCGCGCGCGCTCGGCGTCTCACAGCCGTCGGTCTCGAAAACGCTGCACCATGCCGAGGATAATCTCGGCTTCCGCCTGTTCCAGCTGTCGCGCGGCCGCCTGATCCCGACCGATGAGGCGCATGCGCTAATGCGCGAGGCCGGCGACCTGTTCGACCGGCTCGGCACGCTGCAGCTGACCGCGCGCAACCTCTCGCACTCCGGCGGCGGGCATATCCGGCTCGGCATCGTTCCCAGCCTCGCGCTCGACATGGTGCCCCAGGCGATGGCGCTGTTCCGCCGCGACTGGCCGCGCGTGACGTTCGAGGTGCATACCCACCACCATGACGACCTGCTGCGCTCGCTGATCGAGCGCGAGCTGGACCTCGCCATCGCCTACACCCCGCCGCCGCATCCCCGACTGGCGCGCGAGGCGATGGCGGAGGGCGAACTCGTCGTGCAGTACCCCGAGGGTATGTTCCCCGATCCCGGCGAGCGCTTCCCGCTCGAACAGCTCGCCGACCGCGACGTCATCGGCGTCGCCGCCGCCGGGCCGATCGGCGCGGTGCTGACCGAAGCCGCCCGTGCGCGCGGCATCGCCTTTCGCGAAACCGTGTCGGTGCAGACCTTCTTCATCGCCGCCCGCCTCGCCCAGCTTGAGCGCGGCGTGACGGTGATCGACGAATTCACCGCCCGCGCCTGGCGCGCGCCCGGCTTCACCTGGCTGCCGACCGATCCGCCGCTGCGCTTCACCATTTCGTGGGTCACGCTCGAGGAGCGCCAGCCCTCCCGCGCCGCCCACGCCTTCCTGCGCACCTTCCAGCAGGTGCTTGAGGAAAACCGCGCGAAGCCATAACCAAAGTCTATACCCTGAACAGCGATTGCGCGCTTTTCGTCGGCGGCGTGAACTTTAATGTCGCATTCGGGAGCGCGATTGGAATGTCCATCCAGTCGCGGTGATGGGGGAAGACGCATTCTGATCGACCGGAACCCGGAGCTGGCGGCATGACCGTCCCGCGCGAAGTGATCGTGCTGGGCGCGGGCGTGGTCGGCATGGCAACGGCGCTGACGCTGACCGAGCGCGGCCACCGCGTCACCGTGATCGATTCCGCCAAGGGCCCCGGCCTCGGCACCTCCTTCGCCAATGGCGCGCAGCTCAGCTATGGCTATACCGACGCGCTCGCCAGCCCCTCGACGCTGGCGCAGATCCCGCGCGTGCTGCTCGGCCTCGATCGCGCGCTGCGCTTCCATGTGCGGCTCGACCCCGACTTCATCGCCTGGGCATTTGCGTTCCTCCGCAATGGCACTGCCGCGCGCTTCCGCGACAACACCGTCGCCGGCCTCGACCTCGCCGCCCGGTCGCGCGCCGCGCTCGCCGGCCTCGCCGCGCGCCACGCGCTCGATTTCGGCCATGGCGCACCGGGCAAGATCCACCTCTACCGCAGCGCCGCCTCGTTCGCCGCAGCGCAGGAGATGGCCGCGCTCAAGGCCGCGCATGGCGTCAGCCAGTCGATCCTCGACCCCGACGGCGCGGTCGCCGCCGAACCGATGCTCGCCCCGATCCGCGATTCGATCGTCGGCGCGCTGCACACCCGTGACGAGGAGGTCGGCGACCCCCACCGCTTCTGCGTCAGCGCGCACGATGCGCTGCTGCGCGCGGGTGGCAGCTCGATGATGGGCACTGGGATCGACCGCATCCTGTCCAACGGCTCCGGCCCCGCACTCGTCACCAGCGACGGCACGCGCGTTGGTGCCGACCGGATCATCCTCGCCGCCGGCACCGGCTCGACCCGCCTCGCCCACCAGCTCGGCGTGCGCCTGCCGATTCAGCCGATGAAGGGCTATTCGATCACCCTGCCGCCCGGCGCCGCCGCGCCCAGCGCCAGCATCACCGATGTCTCCAACCGCGTCGTGTTCGCGCGCATCGGCAACCGCATGCGCATCGCCGGCCTCGCCGAGCTGGGCAAGCGCGATACGCGCGTCGAACCGGCACGGCTGCGCGTGCTGGTCGACAGTGCGCGCGCGGCGTTGCCTCAGGCTGCCGATTATGACCAAATAGAGTCGAGCTGGGCCGGCCTGCGACCGATGACCCCGAACTCGCTGCCGATCACCCGGACCATCGCGCCGGGCGTGATCGCGGCGACCGGGCATGGCGCATTGGGCTGGACCTACGCCGCCGGCAGCGCAGAACGCGTCGCGGAGATCATCGAAGAGAGGGGCTGAAGGCGCACCAGACGCCAAGGCAGATAATAACTGGGAACAGGGAAGACACGACCATGAAGACCAAGATCCGGATCGCAGGGCTGTTGGGCAGCATCTCGCTCCTCGCCACCGCCACCGCGGCAATCGCCCAGGATGCCCCCCAGACCGCCGCCGATGTTCAGGACGACACGACCGAGGAAGTCGTCGTCATCGGCTCGCAGATCAAGGGCGCGGACGTCGCTGGCGCACTCCCCACCGTCGTGCTGAACGAAGATGACATCGCCGCCGCCGCCGCCACCAGCGGTGACGACCTGTTCCGCTCGATTCCCCAGGCGGGCGATGTCGCCTTCAACGAAAGCCGTGACGCGGGCGGCATCAACGACGCGCGCGGCGACACCGCCTCGATCAACCTGCGCGCGCTCGGCACCGGCAACACGCTGGTCCTGCTCAACGGCCGCCGCATGGTCCTCCACCCCGGCACCCAGAGCGAAAACCTCGTTCCGGTGCAGAGCGTCAACACCAACGCCATCCCGGTGATGGGCGTGCGCCGGCTTGAGGTGCTGCTCGACGGCGCCGCCGCAATCTATGGCTCGGATGCCGTAGCCGGCGTGGTCAACACCGTGCTCAAGGACAATGTGAAGGGCGTTCGCGCCACCGCCGAACTCGGCTTCACCGAGGATTCGGGCCAGGTCGAATATGAATTCGCGTTCGAGGCCGGGCACAGCTTCAACGGCGGCAAGTCCAACATCTCGCTGTTCGGCTCCTACAACCACCGCGACCCGCTCTATGCCAGCGAACGCCGCAACTCGCGCTCGGCGGACATGCGGCCGCTGCTGGTCGGCACGCCGTGGGAGGGTAATCTCGACTTCGACAACACGTCGGTCGATACGTCTTGGGCCGAATTCTACTATCTTCGCCCCGACCTCAGCCGACCGGCCACCGGCAATACCGTGACGATTCCGCGCATCAATGGCACCGCGCTCGCCACGTCGACCACCGGCTCCTTTCACATTCAGCCCAACACCAATGAAGGCTGCATCGCCGCCGGACCGGCGGCGGGCACCTGCTGGGACAACAGCACGCTGGCGACGACCGGCTCCGACCGCAACTTGCGCTACGACATCAACCGGGATCGCACGATTCAAGGTCGCAACGACCGCATCAACCTGTTCGGTTTCTTCAACCATGACTTCGGCACGGGGATCGAATTTTTTGCCGAAGCGGGCTGGTATCGCGCCGACTATCAGTCGTTCCGCGAGCAGGAAACCAACCTGAGCAGCCAGCGGCTGATCATCCCCATCGCCGCTTATTATAACCCGTTCGGTCCGGTCGGCAGCCCCAACCGCATCCCGGGCCTGACCGGCGTTCCGACCACCGGCGCGGCGCTCGAACTGAACGACTATCGCCTGATCGACGCCGGCCCGCTGCGCGTCAATGTCCGCAACGACACGATCCGGGCACTCGCCGGGTTGCGTGGCGAGGTCCTGGGTTTCGACTTCGACAGCGCGCTGCTCTACTCACGCGCGCGCACCAACGACACGATGAACCAGCCCAGCCTGACGCTGTTTCAGGCGGCGCTGTCGCGCACCGATGCGTCGGCCTACAACCCGTTCAACGGCGGCAACCCGCTCGATCCGGCCGGTTATGACACGACGGGCAATCCGCAGGCCACGATCGACAGCTTCATGGTCGATGTGTCGCGCATCAGCACCACCGAACTGATGATGGCGGACCTCAAGCTCAGCAAGAACGACCTGTTCACGCTGCCGGGCGGTCGCGTCGGTATGGCGACCGGCGTCGAGGTTCGCCGCGAGACCTTTGCCGATGACCGTGACGACCGGCTCGACGGGACGGTGCGCTTCGTTGCGCTCGACGGCTCGAGCAACGGTTCGGACGTGATGGGCGCCAGCCCCACGCCCGACAGCTCGGGTGCACGCAACACCATTTCGGCCTATCTCGAATTCGCCGTGCCGCTGGTGTCGCCCGACATGGACATCCCGCTGATCCGCTCGCTCGACCTTCAGCTCGCCGGACGCATGGAATCCTATCAGGGCTTCAACACCGTCGCGAAGCCCAAGGTGGCACTGTCGTGGTACCCGGTCCGCAACCTGCAGCTGCGCGGCAGCTGGTCACAGGGCTTCCGCGCGCCAAACCTGCCGCAGCTGTTTGAAAAGGGCATCCAGCGCTCGAACACCCGCACCGACTGGATCCGGTGCGAAGCGGATCGACTCAACGGCCTCTCCAATCCCTACACCGATTGCAGCAGCCGCACGGACCGCAGCCAGGGCGTCGTCAGCAACCGTTCGGGCAGCGAATCGCTGATCCCCGAGGAATCCGACAGCCTTTCGCTCGGCGGCACGTACCAGCTCAACATGGGCAAGCTGGGCCGCCTCACCTTCACCGCCGACTATTGGGAAATCCGGCAAAAGAACGTGATCGGCCTGCTCGGCGACAGCAATGCCATCGCGCTCGATTATCTGCTGCGACTGCAGGGTTCGTCCAACCCGAATGTGCAGCGCGCTGCGCCGACACAAGAGGATATCGACGCCTTTGCCGGCAGCGGCATCGCCCCGGTGGGCGAGATCATCCAGGTGATCGACAATTACACCAACCTCGCCCCGCGCGCAGTGCGCGGCTATGATCTCGGCGTCTATTATCAGGTCAAGAATACCGGAATCGGCGACTTCAGCGTCCGGGTGAACGCCGCGCGCCTGCTCGAATTCTACCAGACCCCCGGCGAGGGATCGGCGGTGCAGGCGCTGGTCGACGCGCAGGCGGCCGGGACGATCAGCGACTTTATCACGATCACCGGCGCGCAGGATCTGGTCGAACAGAATGGCCGTCCGAAATGGCGCGCGTCGGCGACCGTCACCTGGCGCTACAAGGGCTTCGGTCTCGGCTATTATGGCGGCTATGTCGGCCCAGTCACCGATACGTCGGCGTCGCTGGACGACCAGACCCGCTTCCGCGTCGACGACTACATGACCCACAGCCTCTACGCGCAGTATGAGGTGGATGGCGGGCCGATGGACAGCCTCCGCCTGCGCGTCGGCGCACGCAATCTGTTCAACACGCTCGCCCCGATCGCCGATAACAGCAACGGCTATATCGGCGATCTCTACGGCAACCGCGGCCGCCAGATCTATTTCTCGGTCAGCAAGCGCTTCTGATGCGTCGCGCCGTCCGCGTTCTCGCGGCCCCGCTCCTGCTCCTGCCCATCGGGGCGGGGCAGGACCGGGTTCCCGCACTCCGCACGATCGACCTGGTCATCACCAATGGCCAGGTCATCGACGGCACCGGCACCCCGGCGCGGGTGGCGGAGATCGGCGTAAACGGCGACCGCATCCTCTATATCGGCCAGCGTCCGCGCGGGATCACCGCGCGGCGCACCCTCGACGCCACGGGCCTCACCGTCACCCCCGGCTTCATCGACCCGCACACCCATAGCGGCCCCGACGCCCGCGCCCCCGATGCGGCCAAGCGCCAACTCGCCAACCATCTGCTGCAAGGCGTCACCAGCATCGCCATCGGCAATGACGGCGGCGGCGACAGCGACATCGCCACCCTGTTCGCGCGCCTCACCGCCAACCCCACCGGCCCCAATGTCGCCAGCTTCACCGGCTTCGGCACGATTCGGCTGCAAGTCGTCGGCAACCGCGACCGCGCCCCCACCCCCGCCGAACGCGACACGATGAAGGCGCACGTCACCCGCGCCATGTGCAACGGCGCGCTCGGCCTCTCCGCCGGCCTCTATTACGCCCCGCAAAGCTTCGCGAAGACCGACGAAGTCGCCGCACTCGCCGCCGTCGCAGGTCGCCACCACGGCATCTACGAAACCCATCTCCGCGATGAGGGCAGCGCCTCGATCGGCCTGATCCCCGCGATCGACGAAGCCATCGCCATCGCCCGCGAAGGCCGCCTGCCGCTCCACATCGCCCATATCAAGGCGCTCGGCGCGGACGTTCAGGGCATGGCCCCCAAGGTCATCGCGCACATCGCCACCGCGCAGAAATCCGGCGTCACCATCACCGCCGACCAATATCCGTGGGAAGCCTCCAGCACCTCGCTCGCCGCCGCGCTCGTGCCCCGCCGTGCACAGGATGGCGGCGCACCCGCGATGGTCGCCAACCTCAAGACGCTCGACCCGCAACTCCGCAAGGAGATGGCCGAACAACTCCGCATCCGCGGCGGCCCGCACTCCATCCTGCTCGTCGCCGGCCCACACAAGGGCCAGCGCCTCGACGCCCTCGCCGCAGCGTGGCAGCTCGACCCAATCGACGCCGCCGCGCGCATCCTGATCGCCGATCCCGGCACCAGCATCGCCAGCTTCAACATGACCCAGCCCGACATCGACGCCTTCGCGCGCCAAAGCTGGGTCGTCGGCAGCTCCGACGCCACCAACGGCCACCCGCGCCGCATGGGCAGCTTCGCGCGCGGCTGGCGCATGTTCGTACGCGAGGCAAAGCTGATGACCCCCGAACGCTTCGTCCAGCGCTCGTCCGCGCAGACCGCGCAGATCCTCGGCCTCCCCGATCGCGGCATCCTTGCGCCGGGCAAGTTCGCCGACATCGCGATCCTGGACCCAAAAACCTACACCGAACGCGCCACCTATGACCGGCCCGACGAACCCAGCACCGGCGTCCGCTACGTCCTGGTCAATGGCAGCTTCGCGGTCGACAAGGGCCAGCTCACCGGCACCCTCGCCGGTCGCCCGCTCGCCAAGCCACGCCAAGCAAATTGGAACTGCCCCGCATGACCGATACCATCGCCCCCGAAGCCGAACGCCGCGGCCCGATCAAACGCGCCTTCGCCTGGTGGTTCGGCGTCGCACTGTGGAAGCGCATCCTCGCCGCGCTCGTCCTCGGCGCAGCGGCGGGCATCGTCTGGGGTGAAGGCGCAACGTCGATCGGCTGGATCGGCACCGCCTTCGTCCGCCTGATCCGCATGCTGGTCGTGCCGCTCGTATTCCTGACCATCGCCTCGGGCGTCGCCGCGCTCGCCGACCCCAAGCGGCTCGGCAGCATCGGCGTCAAGACGCTGGCGATGTACGTCTTCACGACGGCCCTCGCCGTCACCACCGGACTCATCGTGGCGACGATCATCGCCCCCGGCCTCGGCGCGAGCTTCGCCGGTGCGATCCCCAAGGCGATGGGCACCCCGCCCGACACCGCGCAGATGTTCATGGAGATCATCCCCGACAATCCGATCGGCGCGATGGCGCAGGGCAAGACGCTCGCGGTGATCTTCTTCGCGATCCTCGTCGGCGCGGGCGTGATCGCCGCGGGCAAGGGCGCCGAACCGGTGCGTCAGCTGCTCAATGCCGGTTCCGAAGTGATGCTCAAGATCGTCGGCTTCGTGATGGAAACCGCGCCGCTCGGCGTGTTCGCCCTCATCGCCGTCGTCATGGGCACGACCGGCCCATCGAGCTTCATCGCGGTGCTCAAGCTCGGCCTGTGCGTCGTGGTCGGATCGGCGATCGTCACCCTGCTGATCCACGGTGTTATCGTCGTGCGGCTGATGGCGTGGCTCCCGCCGCTCCCCTTCTTCCGCGGCATTGCCGACGCGATCATGGTCGGCTTCTCGACCTCGTCGAGCAGCGCCACCCTCCCCGTCGCGATCCGCGTGGCCGAGCGTAACCTTGGCGTCTCGCCCCCGGTCGCTTCCACCGTGCTCCCGCTCGGCGCGACAATCGGCATGGACGGCGCGGCAATGTATGTCGCGATGCTCACGCTGTTTTCGGCGCAGGCATTCGGCGTCGACCTCAGCATGGCCGATTATCTGGTGATCGCCGCCACCACCACCATCGTCGCGATGGGCGTCGCGCCGGTCCCGTCAGGCTCGCTGTTCGTCCTCGCCGCGGTGCTCCACGCGATCGGCATCACGCCCGAACAGACCGCGATCGTCGTCGGCTTCATCCTCCCATTCGACCGCATCCTCGACATGATCCGCACTATCCCCAACGTCACCTCCGACCTCTCGATCGCCACCGCCGTCGCCCGCTGGGAGGGCGAAATGGACGTCGCCGTCTACAAGGCGAGCGAGAATGAGTGAGGCCAACAAAATCCTCCCCGGAACGGGGAGGGGGACCAGCGAAGCTGGTGGAGGGGGCCCGAGGCAAGGGTTTCCGGTGCCTCGGGCCCCCTCCGTCAGCGCTACGCGCTGCCACCTCCCCGTCCCGGGGAGGATTTGAGAAAGTGAAACGGATCCCGCCCATGTTCCTGCGTAAACTCACCCTCACCCTCGCCGCCTTCGGCCTCGCCCTCCCCGCGCCCACGCTGGCGCAAAGCCGCCACCTCCTCGAATACCCCTCGATCCACTCCCCCGTCGTCGGCACGCGCGGGATGGTGGTCAGCCAGAACGAAATGGCCAGCAGCGTCGGCGCGCAGATCCTGCGCGACGGCGGCAATGCCGTGGACGCGGCGGTCGCCGTCGCCTTCGCGCTCGCCGTCACCCTGCCGCGCGCGGGCAATGTCGGCGGCGACGGCTTCATCACCGTCTATGACGCCAAGTCGAAACAGGTCCGCGTGATCGACTTCCGCGGCGCCGCCCCGCGCTCCGCTACCGCCGCGATGTTCGTCGACAACAAGGGCGAAGAGCGCGGCATCGCCTCCTATGGCTATCTCGCCCCCTCGGTCCCCGGCAGCGTCGCCGGCCTTGAACATGCCCATAAGAAATGGGGCAAGCTCCCCTGGGCCAAGGTCGTCGAACCCGCGCTCCGCCTCGCCCGCGACGGCGTCAAGCTCACCGCCGATGAAGCGTTCGTCTTCGGCTGGGGCCGTGAGCGGCTGTCGAACAGCGTGTCGGGCAAGGCGACCTTCTACAAACCCGATGGCAGCCTCTATGCCAAGGACGAGGTGCTGAAACAGCCTGACCTCGCCTGGACGCTCGGCGAAATCCAGACGGGCGGCGCAAAGGCCTTCTACACCGGCGAAATCGCCCGGCGCATCGTCGCGGATATGAAGGCCAATGGCGGCCTGATCACCATGGCCGACCTCGCCGCCTACAAGCCGGTCGAGCGCGACCCGCTGGTCGGCACCTATCGCGGCCACACCGTCTACACCCCGCCGCCGGCCAGCGCGGGCGGCGCGACCCTGCTCAACATGCTCAACATCCTCGAGCAGTTCGACATGAAGGCGGCGGGCCAAGGCAGCGCCGCCTCGCTCCACCTCCTCGCCGAAACGATGAAGCTCGCTTATGCCGACCGCTATCGCGTGCTCGGCGACCCCGCCTTCGTCACCGCCCCGGTCAAGGGCTTCGTGTCCAAGGGCTATGCCGCCGAGCGCGCCAAGCTGATCTCGACCGACAAGGTCATCCCCGGCCCCGACGCCCCGCATGGCGACCCGCTGAAATATGAAAGCCCCTCGACCACGCACCTCTCGGTCGCGGACGCCGATGGCAATGCCGTGTCGCTCACCACCACGCTCGGCTCGGATTTCGGCTCGGGCGTGATGATCGCGCGCACCGGCATATTGCTCAACAACCAGATGAACAATTTCAGCCATGAACAGGCATGGGAGGCACAGCGCACCGGCACCCCGCCCCCGCTCAACGCGATGGCCCCGGGCAAGCGGATGCTGTCGACGATGATGCCGACGATCGTGTTCAAGGGCGACAAGCCCTGGCTCGTTACCGGCACGCCCGGCGGCAGCACGATCCCGACCACCATGGTTCAGGTCATCGTCAACGCGATCGACTATGGCCTCAATATCGATGAGGCGACCCACCGCCCGCGCATCTATCAGGGAACCACCGCGTCGTTGCGCGTTGAACCCGGGTTCAACCCCGACACGGTTGCGGCGCTCAAGGCAAAGGGGCATCGCATCACCTCGGACGAAACCATGGGAAGCGCGCACTCGATCATGATCACCGACAATCTCTTCCTCGGCGCCGCCGACCCCCGCCGCCCCGGCGCGAAAGCCATCGAACCATGAAGCTGACCCGCACCCACTTCCTGCTCGCGCTCGCCGCGACCGGCCTCACCGCCTGCGCCCCGCGCGGCGCGGTCGAGACCACCGCCCCCGCGCCCGTCGCAGCGCCCGAGCGTCAGGCCTTCGTCGCCGCCGCGCACCCGCTCGCAGTCGAGGCTGGCCTCAACGTCCTGCGCAAGGGCGGCAGCGCAGTCGACGCTGCCGTCGCGGTGCAGGCGATGCTCAGCCTGGTCGAACCGCAGAGCAGCGGCCTTGGCGGCGGCGCGTTCATGGTCCGCTACGACGCCAAGACCAAAGCCGTCACCGTCTATGACGGCCGCGAAACCGCCCCTGCAGGCGCAACCCCCGACATGCTGATGGGCCCAGACGGCAAGCCGCTCGGCTTCCGCACCGCCGTCCTCTCCGGCCGCGCCACCGGCGTCCCCGGAGTCGTCCGCATGATGGCGCTCGCCCAAGGCAAGCACGGCAAGCTCGCCTGGCGCGACCTGTTCACCGATGCGCAGCAGACCGCCGCCTCCGGCTTCACCGTCACCGCCCGGCTCGGCCGCTTCATCAACTCCAGCGGGCCACAGGCGAACACCCCGGACTCGCTCGCCTATTTCCGCAACGCGGATGGCAGCAAGATCAAGACCGGCGATACGCTGCGCAACCCCGCCTACGCCGCCTTCCTCCGCCGCCTCGCCGCACAGGGGCCGGACGCGATGTACAAGGGCGAAACCGCCCGCCGCATCGTCGCCCGCGTGCGCGAAGGCGATCTCGCCAGCAGCATGACCGAGGCCGACCTCGCCGCCTACAAGCCGGTGGTGCGCGAAGGCCTGTGCAACCCCTATCGCAGCTACATCCTCTGCGCCCCGCCCCCGCCCTCCTCGGGCGTCGGGCTGTTGCAGCTGATGGCGATGATCGAGCGCACCGACATCGCATCGCGCGGCCCCAGTGACCCGGTCGCCTGGGTCAAATATGCCGAGGCCAGCCGCCTGATGTATGCCGACCGCGACGCCTATGTCGGCGATGTCGCGACGGTGCCGGTCAAGGGCATGCTCGACCCCGGCTATGTCGCCAGCCGCGCCGCGCTGATCGGCGATCGCGCCGGTCCCGCGCCTAGTGCCGGCACGCCCCCCGGCGCTGTCACCGCGCGCATCGACGCCACCAACGAAGTCGCCGGCACCTCGCACTTCATCGTCATCGATGGCGACGGCAATGCGGTGTCGATGACCACCACGGTTGAGAGCTTCTTCGGCACCGGGCGAATGGTCGACGGCTTCTTCCTCAACAACCAGATGACCGACTTCTCGTTCGTGCCGCAGGGGCCGAACGTGATCCAGCCCGGCAAGCGCCCGCGCTCGTCGATGGTGCCGACGGTCATCCTCAACCCCGACCGCAGCCTCGCCGGCGCGATCGGCTCGCCCGGCGGTAACGCGATCCTCGGCTATGTGTCCAAGGCGCTGGTCGGCATGATCGACTGGAAACTCCCCGTCGCCGACGCCATTGCCCTGCCCAACCTCGTCGCACGCGGCGGCAGCTTCAACGGTGAGGCCGACAAGTTCGCCCCCGCGCTCCACGCCGCAATGGCCGAACGCGGCGTCACCGTGCGCGGCGGCACCGGCGAGGATTCGGGCCTCCACGGCGTGATGATCCGCGACGGCAAGTTCGACGGCGGCGCCGACCCCCGCCGCGACGGCGTCGCCAAGACCATCACTTTGCCAGCGAGGAAATGAAGTCACCCTCTCCCTTCCCACCGCCTGCGGAGGCGGGCCCCTTCCCTCTCCCAGCGGGAGAGGGAGGGAGGCGCGAAGCGCCGGAAGGGTGAGGGTGACGACGCCCGAGGAGTATGACTGAATGCGCCACCTGCTCGCCCCCATCGCCCTGATCATCGCCGCTCCCGCCGCCGCGCAGCAGGTGCAGGTCGAGGAAGTCCAATTCCTCAGCCGCGACGGCAAGACCCAGGTGAAGGGCTATCTGTTCAAGCCCGCCAACGCGCCCGCCAAGGCGCCCGCAGTGGTGATGATGCACGGTCGCGGCGGCGCCTATTCCAGCCTCGCCAAAGGCCGCTACGACGCCACCACCCTCGCCTCACGGCACAAGGCATGGGGCCAGCTGCTCGCGCAAAACGGCTATGTCGCGCTGATGGTCGATGATTTCGGTGCGGTCGGCCACCCCACCGGCTTCGCCGCCGGCACCTATGCCGATCGACCGCCCGAAGTGGATGAGGTCGAATATCGCCCGCTCCACGCTTATGGCGCGCTGCGCTACCTCCAGTCGCGCCCCGACGTAACGCCCAACCGCATCGCGCTGCTCGGCTGGTCGAACGGCGCCAGCGCCACGCTCGCCGCGATGGCCGACGACAAGCCCGGCGATATGCGCAAGATCGGCTTCGCCGCCGGCGTCGCGCTCTACCCCGGCTGCGGCCTCAAAAAGCGCTACGACAAGGCCGGCTACAAACCCTACCACCCCGTCCGCGTGTTCATGGGCACGGCGGACGAAGAAGTCTCGCCCAAGCTCTGCGAAAGTTTCGTCGCGCGCAGCAAGGGCCAGGGCAACGACATTGCCCTGCGCATGTTCGAAGGCGCCACCCACAGCTACGACACCCCCACGAAGTCGCGCCAGTCGGTCGAAGCGAACGTCACGGCAAAAGCCGCGACCGAAGCCGACATCCTCGCGTTCCTGGCCGAGCGGCTGAAGAACTAAAAAATCCTCCCCGGAACGGGGAGGGGGACCAGCGAAGCTGGTGGAGGGGGCCCGAGGCAAAGGATTCCGGTGCCTCGGGCCCCCTCCGTCAGCGCTGCGCGCTGCCACCTCCCCGTGCCGGGGAGGAATTGCGACCAATCACCCCTTGCCCCCACCCCCCGCCATACGCCAAAGCCCCCAACGATGACCGCCCGTATCGACATGGGACTCGACAGCGGCGGCAACCCGGTTGCCGTCGATCTGGAGGAGTTGCTCGCCACCCGTCTGCTCGTTCAGGGCAATTCGGGCTCGGGCAAGTCGCACCTTTTGCGCCGCCTGCTCGAGGGCAGCGCCGCCTATGTCCAGCAGGTCGTGGTCGACCCGGAGGGCGATTTCGTCAGCCTCTCCGAAGCCTTCGGCCACATCGCGGTCGACGCCGCCGAATACAGCCTCACCGAACTCGCCCGCCTTGCGCTGCGCGTCCGCGAGCACCGCGCATCGGTGGTCCTCAACCTTGAGGGGCTCGAGATCGACGGCCAGATGCGCGCCGCCGCCGCCTTCCTTTCCGCTTTGTTCGACGCCCCGCGTGAACATTGGTACCCCGTCCTCACCGTGGTCGACGAAGCCCAGCTCTTCGCCCCCGCCGCCGCTGGCGAAGTGACCGAGGAAGCCCGCCGCACCTCGCTCGCCGCAATGACCAACCTCATGTGCCGCGGCCGCAAGCGCGGCCTCGCTGGCGTCATCGCCACCCAGCGCCTCGCCAAGCTCGCCAAGAATGTCGCCGCCGAAGCGTCGAACTTCCTGATGGGCCGCACCTTTCTCGACATCGACATGGCCCGCGCCGCCGACCTGCTCGGCATGGACCGGCGTCAGGCCGACACGATCCGCGACCTCGCGCGCGGCGAATTTCTCGCGCTCGGCCCGGCGATCACCCGCCGCCCGATCAGCATCCGCATCGGCGCGGTCCAGACCGGCTCAAAGGCGGTGAGCCCCAAACTCACCCCGCTCCCGACGGCACCGACCGAAGACATGCGCGACATGCTCTTCGCCCCGCCAACCGAAGACGAAGCGCCACCCCCGCCGCCGCCAGCCCCGGTGCCGATGGCCGACCTCATGCGCGCCGTCGCCACCCCCGCGCCCGCCCCGGTCCCCGACATGCCGGTGCTGGAAGAAGGCGAACAGGAAGAGATCCGCCGCGCCATCCTCGCCGAGATCGGCGCAGAGGACAGCCGCGCGCCGCTCGCCACGATCTTCCAGGATTATGGCGTGCGCTGTCGGATGCGCGGCGTCGAGCCCGGCATCGACTTGCCCGATTTCCGCTCCGCGCTCGCGCTCGCCCGCGTCGGCATCACCGACCGCACCGGCTGGGACGACGCCCTCACCCTCGCGGCCTCGCTGCCCGAGGAAATGCTCACCCCCTTCCTCGGCATCGCCAAGGCCGCCCGCACCGGTGAGCCGTGCCCGTCCGACGCGCGCATTGCCGCGCTGTACGGCACCAGCTCGCTCGGCCGCGCCAAGCGGATGATGATGCATATCGAGGAAAAGGGCCTGATCGTCGCGCGCACCGACCTGTCGGGCAAGCGCAGCGTCAGCCTCCCCCATCTCGGCTGGACCACCGCCCCGTCATGGCCTGACCCCGCCAAGCCGCCCCCCGTCGGCCGCACCGCAGTGCGCGCCGCGGAACGCGCGAAGCTGCTTTAAGCGCGGTCCCGCTTCGTCTGCCCGGGCTTGACCCGGGCCAGTGCTTCTTCTTCGACCTTGACCAAGGCAGCCCGGTCCCGGCTCAAGGCCGGGACGACGAGGGGCCGGAAACCGCCGCCTATCTCAAACCAGCGCCAGCCCCGCCAGCACCAGCAACCCGCACGCCCCGATCGCCTCGACATAAGCGCACCAGCGGATCGCCGGCTCAGGCGGCAACGCCTCCGCAGGCGTCTCGCGCAACAGTTCGGTGGCAGTATGGATCAACGACATCCGCATAACATCCTCCCCCAAGGATGAAGCATGCTGCCCCTATCCGCGCGCCATGTCGAGTCACAGAATCGTCACAGGGCCAGCAGCATACCCGAAACGGGATTTTGCAAATTGCCCCTCTCCCGTCTGCCCGGGCTTGACCCGGGCCAGGGCTTTTTTTCGCCCGGAGCGAAGGCAGCATTCGCTTGGCTAGGGAACGTGAACAGAGCGCACCGCAACTCGTAACGGATCCCGTCGAACGTCAGCATGCAATGTGAGATCGCTCACCGGCTCATGCTGGGTGGTCAGATCGACAAGCATCTCCCAGTGATCGCCCGAGCAACCATAGCAGGACCGCTCCCAGACTGCGGGGTCGAGCGGTGCCAACGGATCTCCATAAGCCGCAATGCACTTTTCGATAGATTCGGCCGTGTCGGCATCGATGAGGTCGACATCGGCAATACCGGCGGCGCGAAGCGAATAGTCGCCCGCGACAAAGGCGTCGACGATCTGCACGAAGACGCCCCGGAGTTCTTCCGGAATCGGATGCTCCTGCTCGTCCTGCGCCAACCTCACCCCACCATCTCCCCCGCCGCCCCAGCGCGCGCCGCGACCAGAAATTCGACATTCCCCTCCGGCCCCGTGATCGGGCTGGTCGTCACCCCCGCGACGCTCCAGCCCAGCCCTTCCAGCCAGCCGACGACCTCGGCGCATACCCGCTCATGCACCGCGGCATCGCGTACCACGCCGCCCTTGCCGACCTCGCCGCGCCCCGCCTCGAACTGCGGTTTGATCAGCGCGACCACCCATGCCCCCTCACGCACGAACGCGAATGGCCGCTCCAGCACCTTGGCCAGCGAAATGAAGCTCGCATCGCACACCACAATATCGATCGGCTCCGGAACGTGCGCCGCCGTCAGCACCCGCGCGCTGGTCTGCTCATGCACCACCACGCGCGCGTCCTGCCGCAGCTTCCACGCCAGCTGGTTGGTCCCGCTGTCCACCGCATAGACCCGAACCGCGCCCCGGCTCAGCAGCACATCGGTAAAGCCCCCGGTCGATGACCCCACATCGATCGCAACCATCCCCGCCGGGTCGATCCCAAAATGATCCAGCCCATGCGCGAGCTTCACCCCGCCGCGCGACACCCACGGATGGTCCCGCCCCTTGACCGTCAGCGGCGCATCCGGCGCGATCGGCTGCCCCGGCTTGTCCACGCGCTTGTCGCCGCTGAACACCAGCCCCGCCAAAATCAACGCCTGCGCCCGCGTCCGGCTCTCGGCAAGCCCGCGTTCGACGAGCAGCTGATCGGGTCGTGTCTTGGCCATGGCCTGCCCTAACGCCTCCCGGCGGCGCCGTCACGCCTCGCACACACCACACCCCTTTCGTCGCCCCGGGCTTGACCCGGGGCAGGGCTGTTCTTCTCGCCGGGCGAAGAAGCACGGTCCCCGACCAAGCCCCAAACGGCAAACACCCCCCTTTCCTACAACGAACCATATAGGTTATCGCGAGTCGGCAAGGAGGAACAAACAATGACCATTGACCAACTGATCGACGACGTGGTCGCCCGGGAGGGCGGCTATAGCGACCACCCCGCCGATCGCGGCGGCCCAACCCGCTGGGGCGTGACGCAGCGCGTCGCCCGCGCCCACGGCTATGCCGGCGACATGCGCGTCTTCCCGCGCAGCGAAGCCGCCGCCATCTACCGCCGCCTTTACTGGCTCCGCCCGCGCTTCGACCAGATCGCCGAACGCGCGCCAGCCCTTGCGGCAGAGCTGTTCGACACCGGCGTCAACATGGGCCCCGCCGTCGCCGCACGCTTCCTGCAACGCGCACTCAACGGCCTCAACCGCAACGGTCGCGACTATCCCGACATGGGCGTCGACGGCCAGATCGGCCCGATCACCCTCGCCGCACTCGCCGCCTTTCTCGACACGCGCGGCCCGCCCGGCGAGCGCGTGCTGCTCAAGGCGGTCGAGGCGCTGCAGGGCGAACGCTACATTGCGCTCGCCGAAAGCCGCCCTGCCAACGAAGCCTTTCTCTACGGCTGGCTCGCGAACCGCATCGGTTCGTAGCCGCAGCCCCTTTCGACAGGAGACCAACCATGAGCATCATCGAAAGCCTGATCGGCCCGATCGCCGGCCTGATCGACAAGATCATCCCCGACCCCAAGGCGCGCGACGCCGCAAAACTCGAGCTTCTCAAGCTCGAAGGAACGCAGGAGATGGAGGCGGTCCGCACCCAGCTCTCCGCCATCGTCGCCGAAGCGCAATCGCCCGACCCGTGGACCAGCCGCGCGCGCCCCAGCTTCCTCTACGTCATGTACGCGCTGCTGCTGTGGGCGATCCCGATGGGTCTGATCGGCGCGGTCCAGCCCGACATGGCGCGGGGCATCGCCGCCGCCATGAACGCCTATCTCACCGGCATCCCGGAATCGCTCTACGCACTCTTCGGCACCGGCTATCTCGGCTACACCGCCGCGCGTCAGTGGGGGAAGATCAAGGGCGTGGAGAAGTAGGGGGAGAAGCAGAAGCTGACAGAATGCAGCGCGCTCCGCGGAACTTCGTCAGTTTGCGCCGGGGGTCTTGGCAAGTCCAAGACCCCCTCCCCATATCCCGGCCCATGAGCGACAAGATACAATGGCACGGCACGACCATCCTTTCCGTGCGCAAGGGCGGCCGCGTGGTCATCGCCGGCGATGGCCAGGTCTCGCAGGGTTCGACCGTGATGAAACCCAATGCGCGCAAAGTCCGCCCGCTGGGTGACGGCAGCGTCATCGCCGGGTTCGCCGGCGCCACCGCCGACGCCTTCACCCTGTTCGAGCGGCTGGAAAGCAAGCTCGAGCGCCATCAGGGCCAGCTGCTCCGCGCCGCGGTCGAACTCGCCAAGGACTGGCGCACCGACAAATATCTCCGCAACCTGGAAGCGATGCTGATCGTCGCGGACAAATCGACGACGCTGATCGTCACAGGCAATGGCGACGTGCTGGAGCCCGAAGGCGGCATCGCGGCGATCGGATCGGGCGGAAACTTCGCCCTCGCCGCCGCCCGCGCGCTCAACGATTACGAACCCGATGCCGAGACGATGTGCCGCAAGGCAATGGCGATCGCCGCCGAGCTGTGCGTCTACACCAACGACCGCCTGACCATCGAAGCACTCGACGCCGCGGCATGAAATTCCAGATCGACTACGACCCCCGCCGCAACCGCCTCCATGTCGAAATCCGCGACTTCTGGACGGTCGAAACGGTGCGCGAATTCGCCGCCGCCTCGGGCGCCAAGGCCCAGCAGGCCCGCGCGATCCGCGACGATTACGACGTGCTGATCGACTCGCGCGACTTCCCGGTTCAGGCCAATGACGTCGCCGACCTGCTGCCCCAGATCGCCGAGGGCGGGCTTGCGCTCACCACCGGCCGCGCTGCGTCCGTGGTCGGCAGCCGCCTCAACAAGATGCAGGCCGAACGCACCCAGAGCCATCCGCGCCTGCGCATCTTCATGACCATGGCCGAGGCCGAAGCCTGGCTTGCCGCAGCGCCCGACGCCGAACTTGAACCGACCGCATCGAACCAGAGAATTTGACCCCCGCCATGAACAACAGCCTCACTCCCAAAGCCATCGTTGCCGCGCTCGACGCGCACATCATCGGCCAGCGCGACGCCAAGCGCGCGGTCGCCGTCGCGCTGCGCAACCGCTGGCGCCGTCAGCAGCTGCGCGCCGATCTGCGCGATGAGGTCACGCCCAAGAACATCCTGATGATCGGCCCGACCGGCTGCGGCAAGACCGAGATCAGCCGCCGTCTGGCCAAGCTCGCGGACGCCCCGTTCGTGAAGGTCGAGGCGACCAAGTTCACCGAAGTCGGCTATGTCGGCCGCGACGTCGAACAGATCGCCCGCGACCTCGTCGAAGAGGCAATCCGCCTCGAACGCGAACGCCGCCGCAGCGCGGTCAAGGACAAGGCCGAGGCCGCGGCGATGACCCGCCTGCTCGACGCGCTGACCGGCAAGGACAGCTCGCAAGCCACGCGCGAAGCCTTCCGCGAGCGCCTCAACTCCGGCCATCTCGACAACACCGAAATCGAGATCGAGGTTGAAGCGACCAGCGGCATGCCCTTCGATATCCCCGGCGCCGGCCCGCAGATGATCAATATCGGCGAGATGATGAAGGGCCTTGGCGGTCCCCAGCTCAAGCGCCGCAAGATGAACGTCCACGCCGCCTGGGCGAAGCTGGTCGAGGAAGAAGCCGACAAGCGCCTCGATCAGGACGACGTCGCCCGCGTCGCACTCGCCGATGCCGAGGCCAACGGCATCGTCTTCCTCGACGAGATCGACAAGATTGCGGTCAGCGACGTGCGCGGCGGCAGCGTCAGCCGCGAAGGCGTTCAGCGCGACCTGCTGCCGCTGATCGAGGGGACCACGGTCGCCACGAAATACGGCCCGATGAAGACCGACCACATCCTGTTCATCGCGTCCGGCGCGTTCCACGTCGCCAAGCCCAGCGACCTGCTCCCTGAACTTCAGGGCCGCCTGCCGATCCGCGTCGAACTCAAGGGCCTGACCGAGGATGATTTCGTCGCGATCCTCTCGGACACCACGGCGTCGCTGCCCGAACAGTATCGCGCGCTGATCGGCACCGAAGGCGTCGACGTCAGCTTTACCGAAGACGGCATCCGCGCCGTCGCCCGCATCGCGGCGGAAGTGAATGGCGAGATCGAAAACATCGGTGCCCGCCGCCTCCAGACGGTGATGGAAAAGCTGCTCGAGGAAATCAGCTTCAACGCCGAGGACCGCTCAGGCACCGCGCTCGTCGTGGACGCCGCCTATGTCGACAGCCAGCTGGCGAGCATCGCCCGCAACACGGACCTCAGCCGCTACGTGCTCTAACCCCTCGTCCCGCCCCCCTTTTCGTCTGCCCGGGCTTGACCCGGGCCAGGGCTTCTTCTGAACTCGCGCGAGGCAAAGAAGCCCAGCCCCGGCTCAAGGCCGGGGCGACGAGAAGGGAAGCGAACCGTGAAACTCTGGGCCCTCCTAGCCGCGCTGCTCGCAACCCTCCCCGCCACAGCCCAAAACCGTCCCCCCTGCCGCGAAGTCGCCGACACCCCGCACATCCAGATCGACCCGCAAGCCGCACAGCAACTCGCCCAGATCGGCCTCGACCGCACCGCGATCTTCGCCCGGATGCGCGAAACATCGATCCCCGAAACCATGGGCTGCTGGGCGATGCCGGTCGGCAATTTCGATTCGATGCTGGTCTCGGTCGGCATGTCGCAATGGAATTACGGCACCGGCAGCCTGCAACCGGTCCTCACCGCCTGGCGCGACAGCTTCCACAGCCGCCGCCGCTTCAAGCGCACCCTGAAAGAACTCGCCCCAACCTACGGCAAACTCCTCTTCTCAAAGGACTGCCTCAAAACCCCCGTCCGCCAGAAGTGCCGCGACGGCATCCTCGCGGCGCATGGGCAGGACGGCAAACTCAACGCGACCGCCATCGCCGAACTCACCGCAATCTTCGACCATGACGCAATGCTTCAGGTCCAGACCGACACCTATGTCGCCCTGCTCCTCGAAGTCCGCGCCGAACTCTTCCGCCTCTGGCCCACCGGCCCGATCACCGCGAGGAAGGTCAAATGGGCGATCGACACCCGCGTCCAGCAAAAGACGCTCCCCAACGACGAAGACGCCGCCCGCCTCCGCCGCAAGCTCGCGAACCTCACCCCCGCCGACCGCCCCGCCCGGCTGAAAGCAATGCTCGCCTGGTATCAGGGCCTCAGCGAAGCGGTCGATCAGGACGGCGTCAGCCGCGACTATGCGTGGAATGTCGCGCAATGGACCTGCCTGATCGACGCCGGCCAGATCGATGACGAGCAGTATGAACTGCTCCACCTCACCTATCTGCGCAGCCGCACCGCCACCGGCAATGCCGGCCGCTGGCAAGCCCTCACCTTCTCCCGCCGCGCCAAGATCATCCTCGGCGTGGGCAGTGTGAGTGGGGTGCGGGATGGCGGGTGCGGCCCAACCTAATTCCTCCCCCAGCTTGCTGGGGGAGGTGGCAGCGCGCAGCGCTGACGGAGGGGGCGTAGCTGCGATCAGCGATATGCCGGGGGCATATCGCAGCAGCGGAGCCGGCTTGCGGAGCAAGCCGTTGGCCGCAGAGGGCGGAATTTTGCCGAGCTGCTCACGGCTGTCTGCGCAGCCGCCCCTCCACTACCGCTTCGCGGCGGTCCCCCTCCCCTGAGACAAGCTCAGGGGAGGAATTGGCCCGTCAGAACCGCGTCCTCAGCCCGAACATCACCGTCCGCCCCTCACCGGGGTGAAAGATCGCACTCGCCGCAGTCGCCAAAATCGCCGCCGACTGATCCGACACATAATGTTTGTCGGTCAGGTTCCGGGCATCGGCGAACAACGTTACCCCAGCCAACTCAAAACCGGCGCCTATGCCCAGCAGCGCATAGCCCGGCACCTTCAGCGTGTTGCGATAATCCGCCCAGGTCGACTGCGGCCGCCAGTCGAGGTTCGGCTCGACAAACACCCCGCTCCCGCCCTCGTAGCGCAGCGAGGCCCGGTACGAATGCACCGGCGCGATCGGCAGCCGGTTGTCGCCGTACACCGCGTCCCCATCGAACCGGAAGTCCGACAAAGCATAGGTCTGGCGCAGCCGCAGCTTCCTCTGCGACCCGTCCAGGATCCACCAATCCAGGCTCGCCTCGATCCCCTGATGCACCGTCTTGTCGGCGTTGAAGATCGTCGAGGGAATGGTCGGCGACGTCAGGAAGCTCAGCAACTCCCCCTGCACCCACGCGCGATAGGCGGTGACATCCCACGCCACCGCGCCGTTGCGCCCGCGCGTCCCGATCTCCGCCGTCCACGCCCGCTGCGGGTCCAGCGGCGAGAACACCGATCCCAGCAGGTTCGTCTGCGCCAGCGCCCCGAAATGCGGCGGCTCCACCGACCGGGTGAAGTTCGCATAAACCTGCGCGTCACCGGTTTCGTAAAGCAGCCCCACGCGCGGCGCGAACCATTCATAATCCTGCTCGGCGGTGCGCCCGTTCAACCGGTTGAGATAATCGCGCCCGGCATGGCCCCAGCTCGCCCCGCCGACCAGCGCAAGGCCCTCGGTCACGAACAGCCGCCCCTCGGCGAACAGGTCGAGCGCATTGGCCATCTGCCGCGCATCGCCGATCCGCGGCCCCTGATTGCTCGCCGCGTTGACGAACAGATCCTGCTCGCCTCCGCCCTCGCGGTAAAAGGCGCCAAAGAACAGGTCGGCCTTCATCCCGCCCAGCTCACCCTTCCAGTCGAACCGCCCGAACGCGCCCTGCGTATCGGTGTCCTGGATGATGAAAATGCCGACCGGGTGGTACAGGTCGGTCTGCGTCGCATAGACCCCGCCCTCGAACGTCAGCGCATCGGTCAGCCGCAGCCGCGTCTGCAGCGTGCCGCGAAACGTGCCGAGATTGCGCCGCTGGTTCTGCGGCACCGCGCTCGTCCCCGCCGCGCGCGGATTGGTCAGCGCCTGATCCAGCGGCACCGTCCCCGGCACGCCCTGATAGACATCGGCGGCATAGAGGATCGCGCGCACCTCATTATCCTCGCCGAACGACCAGCCCAGGTTGAGCGTGCCGCGGATCTGATCCTGATAGCCCTGCACGCGATAGCCATCGCTGTGGAACGCGTTGACCCCGGCGTAGAAATCGAACGCGCCCGACTTGCCCGCAACCTGCGCGACGCCGCGCACGGTTTCGTCGGTCCCGCCCTCGACGCGGATCAGCACCGGCGACTGTGCGGTCTTGCCATTCGGCGTCACGAAGTTAATCGCCCCGCCCAGCTGCGCGCCACCGAACCGCAGCGCATTGCCGCCCTTATAGACCTCGACGAAACGCGCCCCCAACGGGTCGATCTTCTGGAAATCCGAAAAACCGTCGGCATCGGCGAACGGCACGCCATCCTGCGCCAGCAGCACGCCGCGCTGGTGGAAGCTCTGGTCCAGCCCCGATCCACGGATCGACAGCCGCCCTTCCTCACCATAACGCTTTGCGGCAAGCACACCCGGCACGTCGCGCAGGATATCGGGCGTCCCGACCGCGAACCGGTCCTCATAGGCTTCGGCCGCCACCACCGACACCGACCCCGGCGTCCGCGCCAGCCGCTCGCGCGCTTCGGCGACGACGGGCGGGTCTTCGGGATTGGCCTTGGCGGTGACGATGATCACCGGCACCTGATCGCTGTCATTGGCAAGCGCCGGAGTCGCAAGGCAAGTGGCCGCAAGCAGCGCGACCGCAAATTGAGTCTTCATGATATGGGTATTCCTGATCGGCGCGCAGGATCGTCGTCCCGCGCGCTGGTTCGTGTGAGGTTACGAAGGGATCAGGAAATCAGCGGCGGCCCGCGCATTGGCGGCCACAACTGCCGCGCCCGATCGACGCGCACCACTGCAGCGCCGACAAACCCAAGCGCCAGGATAAACGCCAGCGCCCCGGCCAGCAGCACCGGGTCCACCCCCGGCAGCATATCCAGCCCCAGTCCGGCAAACGCGCAAGGCTGTCCCGCCGCCCGCGTCGCGCCATCCTGCTTGGCGGGCATCCCCGGCACGTCGATCTCGACCTGCTGCTGGCCAGTCCCGGTACAGACCATCACGACGATCTTGCCCGCCTGTGCGACCGGCATGAACCCGGCCGGCACGGCAAGCTTCATCGCCAGCGCCAGCGCAATCAGCGCAGCCGCCCACCAACGATGCGAAAGGATCAGCCCCCGGAACACGGGGCGGCGGTTAGCGGCTGGAAACCGCCCTGTCATCCGCTAAAGGGTTGGCAAAACGACCCAGGGACAGGCAATGGCTACGATCAAGACCGACGACCTCATCGACAGCGTCGCCGACGCGCTTCAGTTCATCAGCTACTACCACCCGATGGACTATATCCGCGCTTTGGGCGTCGCCTATGAGGCCGAACAGTCCCCCGCCGCCAAGGACGCGATCGCCCAGATCCTGACCAACAGCCGCATGTGCGCCGAGGGACATCGCCCGATCTGTCAGGACACCGGCATCGTCAACGTCTTCATCAAATGGGGCATGGACTGCCGCCTCGACGACACCTCGCGTTCGCTTCAGGACGTAGTCGATGAAGGCGTCCGTCGCGCCTATCTCCACCCCGAAAACAAGCTGCGCGCCTCGGTCCTCGCCGACCCCGCCTTCACCCGCCGCAACACCCGCGACAACACCCCCTGCGTACTGCATGTCGAGATGGTCGCGGGCGACAAGGTGCATATCGACGTCGCCGCCAAGGGCGGCGGGTCCGAGAACAAGTCCAAGTTCAAGATGATGAACCCGTCGGACTCGATCGTCGACTGGGTGCTCGAAATGCTGCCCCAGATGGGCGCCGGCTGGTGCCCGCCCGGCATGCTCGGCATCGGCATCGGCGGCACGGCGGAACATTGCGTCCTGCTCGCCAAAAAGGCGCTGATGGAACAGATCGACATGGCCAGCCTCAAGCAGCGTGGGCCCCAGACCGATATCGAGGCGCTGCGCATCGAGATTTTCGACAAGGTCAACGCACTCGGCATCGGCGCACAGGGTCTCGGCGGCCTCTCGACCATTCTCGACGTCAAGATCATGGACGCCCCCTGCCACGCCGCGGGCAAGCCGGTCGCGATGATCCCCAACTGCGCCGCCACCCGCCATGCCCATTTCACCCTCGACGGCTCCGGCCCGGCCTGGCTCGAAGCGCCCAAGCTGGAGGAATGGCCCAACGTCAACTGGACCCCGGACAAGGCCGCGATCCGCGTCGATCTCGACGCGCTCACCCCGCAAGTCGTGCAGAGCTGGAAGCAAGGCGACCGCCTGCTGCTCAACGGCAAGATGCTCACCGGCCGCGACGCCGCGCACAAGCGCATCGCCGACATGCTCGCGGCGGGCGAGCCCCTGCCCGTCGAGTTCAAGGGCCGCGTCATCTATTATGTCGGCCCGGTCGATCCGGTGGGCGAAGAAGTCGTCGGCCCCGCCGGCCCCACCACCGCAACCCGGATGGACAAATTCACCCGCATGATGCTCGACCAGGGCCTGCTCGCGATGGTCGGCAAGGCCGAACGCGGCCCGGCAGCCACCGACGCGATCCGCGACGCCAAGAGCGCGTACCTGATGGCCGTAGGCGGCGCCGCCTACCTCGTCGCCCGCGCGATCAAGGGGGCCAAGGTCGTCGGCTTCGCAGACCTCGGCATGGAGGCGATCTACGAATTCGAGGTGCAAGACTTCCCGGTAACGGTTGCGGTCGATGCCGAGGGCAACAACGTCCATCAACTCGCGCCGCTGGTGTGGAAGGACAAGATCGCCAAGGAAAAGCTGCTAGCCTAACCCGTCGCCCCGGCGAAGGCCGGGGCCGCCACGATCTTGATCATCATTCTCCTCTCCCCTTGATAGGGGAGAGGATAGCGGAGCTTGGCAGCTTGCTGCCTTAGCGCAGCTTGGAGAGGGGTAGAGCGGAGCCTTGCTCCGCGCGGCTGCGATGCAGCCGCCCACCCCTCTCCCAGCTCCGACTAAGGCCTTGCTGCGCAAGACCCAAGTCTGCGCAACCCTCTCCCCTCCTGCGGAGGGGCGAGGGAAGAAGAGCTTGAACGCGATGCAACCCAACCCATGATCACCTCCCCCATCTGGCTCCCCGCCACCCTGCTCGCAGCAATCTTCCAGCCCTGGCGGACCGCAATCCAGCGGCGCGTAAGCCGCGATCTGTCGATCAACGCGGCGGGATTGGTCCGCTACCTCTACGGCCTCCCCTTCGCGCTCGCGATGGCTGCTGCCTACCAGTGGCTCATCGCCCCAGCCGCCTTCCCAACCCTCGGCCCGTGGTTCCTCGCCTATTGCATCGGCGGCGGCCTCGCGCAGATCGTCGCCACCAACCTCCTCCTGATGGCGTTCGACCAGCGCAATTTCGTCGTCGGCACCGCCTATTCAAAGACCGAAGCGGTGCAGGGCGCGCTGCTGTCGATCGTCCTGCTCGGCGAGCATCTTAACCGCCTCAGCTGGCTCGGCATCGCGCTCGGCGTCGCCGGGGTGATGACCCTTTCTGCGGGCGGCAAGCGCATGACGCCCGGCGAACTGCTCCGCGCGCTCGGCCAGCCCGGCGCGCGCTTCGGCATCGCATCGGGCTTCTTCTTCGCGCTCACCGCCATCGCGATCCGCAGCGCGACGGTTCAGGTCGGGACCAGCGACCCGATCCGCGCCGCCCTGATCGTCCTCGCAGTCACCGTCGCGCTCCAGACCGTCATACAGGGCGCGTTCCTCGTCTGGCGCGAGCGCGATCAGGTCGGCCCGGTGCTGCGCAGCTGGCGCGTCTCGGGTCAGGTCGGCCTGCTCTCCGCGCTCGGCTCGGCCTGCTGGTTCACCGGCTTCGCCACCGCACCCGTCGCGCTGGTCCGCGTCGTCGGCCAGATCGAGGTCGCCTTCACCATCGCCTTCGGCCATTTCTACCTCGGCGAGCGCGTGTCGCGCAGCGAAGTCGCCGGACTGGTGCTCGTCACCGCCGGTGTGATCGCGGCGCTGGCGGGAACACTCTAGCCGCGCCCGACCATCGCCTCATCCGCGGGTTGAGATCGCGCCGCCACGCGATACACTCGCCCCGAACCACACCGGGGGATCGGATGAAGCTCACGACCATCGCGCTGGCCGCCACCGCACTCGCCGTGACCGGCGCCCAGCCGACGCTGGCCCAATATTTCGACGGCCTCAAGGGCAAGAAGCTCCGCACCGCGATCGCGACCGCGCAGGCGCACCCCCTGGGCAGCGAGAAAAACCCGGTCCGCGCCAAGGGTCCGGCGGGCGAGCGCGCCTATCTCGCCCGTCTGCGCTGCGCCGATGGTAACGCCCCCGCGTTCGAACGGCTCGGCAGCACCGGCATCGGCCCCTATCGCAATATCCTCGACCTCTACACCGTCCAATGCGCCGGTGCTGCGCCACTGTCGGTCTATATCGACATGTACCACAAGCATGCGGAGCCTGCCCCGGTCCCCGGCTTCACCATCGTCGTGCCCTGAGCATCGGCATGGCGCGGATCGACCTCATCTCCCCCCACGCCCCGGTCAACGCCGCGACCCGGCTCAAGGCGGCGATGGAGGGGGTGACGCCCGACTCCCCGCAATGCGTGCTCGGCAGCGGGACCGAGCATGACATGACCCTCTGGGTCCACCGCCCCAATTTCCGCAACGACATGAAGACCCGCCTGATCGCGACGATGGAGCCGCATGCCGGCGGCACCCGCATCCGCGGACGCCTAGGGGGGCCGCGCAGCGTGTTCGTCTTCTTCGGCTGCTGGTTCGGCTTCGTGTCGCTGTTCCTGGTGATCGGCCTCACCATGCTCGCCGCATCATTCGCCGAGGGACTCGGACTTCACGCGCTGATGTTCGTCGTCGTACCCATCTTCATGCTGGCAGTCGGCGGCTTCATCCTGTGGGTCGGCAGCAGCCACGCGCGCAGCGACCGCGCCGCGATCCTAGCCTTCCTCCACCAAACGCTCGCCACCCGCCCGTTCAACCCGCGCGACCTTTAGCGATAGACGATCCGCACCTTCCCCGCAGCCGCAACCGCCACCCGCCGCGCGCTCTCGACATCCCCCGCCAGCGCCAGCGCCACCCCCATCCGCCGATAGGGCCGCGTCGTCGGCTTCCCAAAGATCCGCACATCGACCTCACCGCCCGGGGTCGCGAGCGCCTCGGCCAGCCCGTCATAGCCCGGCCCCTCGCTATCCCGATCCGCCAAAATCACCGCCGAAGCCGCCGCCCCGCGCAGCACCACTTCCGGCACCGGCAGCCCCATTACCGCACGCGCATGCAGGTCGAACTCGCTCAAATTCTGCGAGATCGACGTTACCATCCCCGTGTCATGCGGCCGCGGCGAGAGTTCGGAGAAGATCACCTCCTCCCCCTTCACAAAGAACTCGACCCCGAACAGCCCATAGCCGCCCAGATCATCGACCACCGCCCGCGCCATATCCTGCGCCGCCGCAATCGCGCCCGCAGTCATCGCCGCCGGCTGCCAGCTTTCCTGATAGTCGCCCCGCTCCTGCCGGTGCCCGATCGGCGGACAGAATACGACGCCGTCGCGCGTCCGCACGGTCAGCAACGTGATCTCATAATCGAAGTCCACAAACTCCTCGACGATCACCCGCCGCCGGTCGCCGCGCATGTTCGCCACCGCATAGTCCCACGCCGCCTCAAGGCTCCCCGCCTCGCGCACCGTCGTCTGACCCTTGCCCGACGAGGACATCACCGGCTTGATCACGCACGGCAGGCCGGTGTGCTCCGCCCCCGCCAGCACCTCGTCCAAGCTCTCGGCATAGCGGTAGCGCGAGGTGCGCAGCCCCAGTTCGACCGCCGCCACCTCGCGGATCGCATCGCGGTTCATCGTCATCATCGTCGCGCGTGCCGACGGCACCACCGTCACCCCCGCCGCCTCGACCTCCGCGAGCACTTCCGTGCGGATCGCCTCGATCTCCGGCACCACCAGATCGGGCGTATGCCGATTGATCGCGGCGCGCAGCGCGTCGCCGTCGAGCATCGAGAACACCTCGCACCCATCCGCCACCTGCATCGCCGGCGCGCCCGCATAGCTGTCGCACGCAATCACCTGCGCCCCCAGCCGTTTGGCCGAAATGACAAACTCACGCCCCAGTTCCCCGGAGCCCAGCAACAGGATTTTCGCGGTAAAGGTCATGGCGTGCACTCGTCGGCAAGGGTGTCCCCGCCGCCTCGCACATCCCCCGCGCGGCATCAATCCTGACCCGACACCAGCGCAGCGCCGGGCGCGCGGGCCTACCCGCACGCCCGGCAACAGGATCAGCCTTCGGGTTCGGCCATCTTGCGGTGGCGCTCGGCCAGCACCGATTGCGGCACCACACCCGCGCCCAGCACCTGAACCTTGTTCATCAGCCCGGATACGATGTGCCCCTTGCCCGCCATCAGCGCGTCCCAGCCATCCTGCGCGACCTTCGCGGGATCGGCCTTGTGCTCGTCCTTGCCCACCGGCGTGTCGAGCATGCCGGCGCGGGCAAAGAATTCGGTGTCGGTCGGACCGGGCATCAACGTCGTCAGCGTCACGCCCTTCGACTCCTGGATCTCGTTGCGCAGCGCTTCGGTGAAATTGTCGATAAACGCCTTGGTCGCGTTGTAGATCGCGTTGAAGCTGCCTGGAATATATCCGGCGATCGACCCGGTGACGAGGATCTTGCCGTCATCGCGCGCGACCATCTCCGCCAGCACCTTCTGGATCAGATAGACCGTGCCGGTGACATTGGTGTCGACCGCGTGCCGCCAGCTCGGCACATCCTGCTCCAGAAACGCGCCACCCGTCCCGGTACCAGCATTGGCGACGAGCAGATCGACCCGCCGCCCGTTCGCCGCCGCCAGCATTCGGTCCACGCCATCGATGGTGGACAGGTCGGTTTCGACCGACTCCACCTGCGTGCCGAACGTGCTGAAGTCCGCTGCCGCCGACTGGATCAGCGCCTCGTTCGCCACCACGATCAGGTCATAGCCCTGCTTCGCCGCGATCGTCGCAAGTTCGAACCCGATGCCGGTCGAGGCGCCGGTCACGATCGCCAGTTTGTTCGCCATATCGCTCACTCCGCCGCCAGTGCCATGCCGGGCTTCAGCACGACCTTGGTCACTTCATTCTGGTTGTCATGGAACATCTTGTACCCATCGGGCGCCTGTTCCAGCGGCAGCGTGTGGCTGATCAGGAAGGTCGTATCGACCTTGTCCTCCATCACCGCATTGAGCAGCGCCGGCATGTAATGCTGGACATGCGTCTGCCCGGTCTTGAGCGTCAGGCCCTTTTCCATGAACGCACCCAGCGGAAACTTGTCGACGAACCCGCCATAAACCGCAGGCATCGACACCCGCCCGCCCTTGCGGCATGCCAAAATCGCCTGCCGGATCGAATGGATGCGATCGGTGCCCAGGAACATCGACGCCTTGATCTGGTCGATGATGTTGTCGACGAAGAAGCCATGCGCCTCCAGCCCGACGCTGTCGATGCACGCGTCCGGCCCGATCCCGCCGGTCATCTCCAGCAGCGCCTCATAGGTGCTGGTCTCCTCGAAATTGATCGTCTCCGCGCCGAACTTGCGCGCGAGTTCCAGCCGGCGCGGGAAATGATCGATCGCGATGACCCGCTCGGCGCCCATCAGAAATGCCGACTGCACCGCGAATAGCCCGACCGGGCCACAGCCCCACACGGCGACCGTATCGCCCGGCTCGATGTCCGCATTCTCCGCCGCCATCCAGCCGGTAGGCAGGATATCCGACAGGAACAGCACCTTGTCGTCCTCAACCCCGTCCGGGATCACCAGCGGCCCGACATCGCTGAACGGCACGCGGACATATTCCGCCTGCCCGCCCGAATAGCCGCCGGTCAGGTGGCTATACCCGAACAGCCCCGCCATCGGCTGGCCATACAGCTCCTGCCCGATGTCCTGATTGTCGGCCGGCAACGCATTGTCGCACGCCGAATATTGATGCTTGCCGCAATGGAAGCACGACCCGCACGAGATCGTGAACGGCACCACCACACGCTGCCCTTTTTTCAGCGTCGATCCAGCGCCCGTCTCGACCACCTCGCCCATGAACTCATGGCCCAGAATGTCGCCCTTCTGCATCGTCGGGATATAGCCGTCGTACAGATGCAGGTCGGACCCGCAGATCGCGGTCGAGGTGATCTTGATGATCGCATCGCGCGGATTGAGGATTTCGGGGTCGTCGACCGTATCGACGCGCACGTCATGCTTCCCGTGCCAGACCAGAGCTCGCATCAGTTCTTTCCTTCCTCGAACAGGCGGCGGTTGCGCGCGCCCGTGGCGATTTCGCCGGTTTCCATCAGTTGCTTGAAGCGGCGCAGGTCGCGGCGCGCCTGGATCGCGGGTTCGCGCTGGAACATCTTGGCGATGACCTTGCCGATCAACCCGCCGGGCGGGTCGTACAGGATCGTCGCCGTCACCACCGTCCCGCGCCCGCCCTGTGCGTCGCGAAAGTCGACACGGCCGCTATTGGGGACGTCGGCGCCATCCTCCGAAGTCCAGGCGATGAATTCATTCTCGCGCTCTTCGGTGACCCGCGCGTCCCATTCGACGGTCCTGCCGCCGGGCGCCTTGACTACCCAGTGCGATCGGCTGCGGTCGAGCACGTCGATCCGCTCGATATTGTCCATGAACGACGCCAGCCGGGTAAAGTCGCGCCAATAAGCGAACAGCTCGTCGCGCGGGCGGTTGATCGTCACCGTCCGGCCGATCAGCGTATCGGCGTCCCCCTGAGCGGGCTTGTCGATCTCGGTCCGGATCGCGGCGTCCACCGCTTCGCTCGGGTGTTTCGACGTCGTCAGCGGCGCGTCGTCCGTCTGGTCGAGGGTGTCGGGCATAGCTGGGGCTCCTCGTTGCTGCAGATAAAACAAGGCGCGACGCCGCCTGTTCCCCTGCAATCACCCCGCTTCGTCGCAAGACTGGCCACGGATCAGGACGTAAAGCAGCCGTCACGCCGGCCCGCCGCGCCGTCAGCGATCCGGCACCAGCCCCTCACGCTCGCCGGCCAGCACCGCCTGCTCACGCGTCGGCGCGCATCAGCGCTTCACGGTGCGGCAAGAGCGAGAGAATGGCAGCGCGCGGGAACAGTAACATGCATAGGGCGGCCCGGCGCGACGGCGCGTGCGCTGCCCATCTTGGACAACAAGTCCTTAATCCCGATCACTACGACAATACCCCATCGCGATCCGTGAATTGGATTAAGCATCTGATACAGATCGCTTTTATTCCAATGTTCGCGATCTCCAACCATCAGCCGCTGCGAACAACCCAAGCTGCGCGCCCGGCGGCAGACACTCCCCTCCTATAAGTCAAATGATCCGCCTCCACGCCACAACGACGAAAGCGACCGAAAAACATGATGCGATGGTTCGAAGCTGAAGCGCCGATCCGGCAAAAGACCTTCATCGCGTTCGCGACGATGGTGGGCCTTTTGATGGTCGTTTCGTGCGTCGCGCTACTTCGCGGCGATTGGATTTTGGTCGGCGTCGGCGCCACCTGCGCCGCCATCGCTGCCGGGTTGGGCCACCGCTTTCGGCAGGCGATCTGCGACCCCTATGTCAATACCGTGGTCCGGATGGAGGCGCTCGCCGCCGGAGACCTCGACAGCGCGATCGCGTACACCGAGTACAAGGATTGCGTTGGTCGGATGACCCGCGCGATGTTCACCTTTCGCGACGCTGCCCAGGATCAGATCCGTTCTGCGGAAGAACAGGCCGCGGTGGTCACAACGCTGCGCAGCAGCCTTGCATCGCTGACCGAAGGTGACTTTACCGCAGAAATTCACGCCGAGTTCCCGCCCGCTTATGCGGAGCTCAAAACGAACTTTAACGCGGCGCTCACGTCGCTGCGGACGTTGATCGGGTCGGTCCTCGACGGCACCGAAACGATCGCCACCGGCTCTAGCCAAATCGCCCATGCTTCCGCAAATCTTGCACGGCGCACCGAAGCCAATGCAGCCAGCCTTGAGGAAACCACGGCGGCGGTCTCCCAGATCGAGGGGCAGATCAAGACGAGCACCGACGCCGCCGGACGTACGGTCAGTCGTGCGGATGGCGCAATTCAGAGCGTCGCGACCGGTCGCGTCACCACCGGCGAAGCGGTGCAGGCGATGACGCGGGTCAGCGAAAGCGCCAAGGGGATCGATTCGGTCATCGAAGGGCTGGACAAGATCGCCTTCCAGACGCGCGTGTTGGCGATGAACGCGGCTGTCGAAGCCGGGCGCGCAGGCGAAGCGGGCCGGGGCTTTGCGGTCGTCGCCGATCTCGTCTCCGCCCTTGCCATGCGCGCGGAGGAAGAAGCCGGCCGTGCCCGCGACCAGTTGACCGCCACCCAGACCGATATCGTATCGGCTGTTGAGATGGTGCAGAAGGTCGATACGGCGTTTGCCGATATTTCCGGCGATGTCGGCGCGGTCCACGTCCTGCTCGCAGAGATGGCGAACGCCAACGCAGCACAGGCAAGCGCCATCTCGCAGATCAGCGCCGCGATCGGATCGATGGATCAGGCGACCCAGCAAAATGCCGCGATGGTCGAACAGACATCCGCCGCAGCGCGCAACCTGTCCTCGGAAGTGGACACGCTGGCGGGGCAGGCCACCCGCTTCAATGTCGGCCAACCCTCGCTCATGGCGCGGCGCCCAACATCCGCGCGCGGCACTCGCGCAGGGGGGACCGTAACGCGCCTGTCCGCGTGACCAGGCTCTGCGAATACCGATGGCTGGGCAATGAACTGGCGTGCTGCGTCTCGAACCGCAGGATCGCTGCCCTTGCCCACTAGCGTGCATCTCGTATCCACATCGTCAATGCGATGCGAAGGTGGCGGGCTTCACCCCCGCCACCTTCGGTGCCGTAAATTCCCCTAGGCACCCGGAAACGGCCCAGTGACAGCCCCGCGCCTAAATAGCATGGCGATTAATGCGACGCCTAAATAACAAGGTCGAAATTCGCCTCAAATTCACGACCAATCCGGCTATAGTTGCAATATAATCCGCGCCGCCCAAGACAAGATCGCGAATTATTCCCATGGCCGTCCAACAGAATGAAATCCGCCATCCTATAAATTCCCTGAGTTGCTGATGGCCCCACAGAGGGTCGACTGAGGGAGTTTAACGATGACCAAGAATTATCTGGCGGGGGCGGCGCTGTCCGCCTTGCTATTCGCCACGCCGACGCTGGCACAGAGCGCGCCCGTCGATCAGGCCGAGCTGGTCGCGCTGCTCAAGGCGCAGGCCGAAGAGATCGCCGCCCTGCGCGCCCGGCTCGACAAGATCGAAACCGGCCACGCCGCCGCTCCCGCCGCCTCCGCGCCGCAGCAGCAGGCGGCAGCGCCCCGGCAGACCACCCGCGCCAGTGATGACGCGGTCGCCAATTCCTTCGCCCCGCAACTCGCCGCTGCCGATCTGGCCGACCAGTCGGTGGCGCAGGCGCGCGCGCTGCAGAATGTGTCGAACGTCACCACCGAATGGCGCGGCGGCCTGCCGATCTTCCGTTCGGCCGATGGCAAGTTCCTGTTCAAGATGCGCGGCCGCATGATCAATCATGTCAGCACGACCTTTGGGTCGGACTATGACGCGCGCAACATCACCACCACCGGCGCCCGCGCGCTGCGCATCGGGATCGAAGGCGCCGTCGGCCCACACTTCTTCTATCAGTTCGAAAACGACTTCGCCGACAACACCTCGGACGTCGGCACGATGTTCGTCGGCTGGCGCGACGATATCGGTTCGCTGTCGTACGACGTGCGCTTCGGCAACATGTTCAACGACCGCAGCTTCGAAGGCTCGGGGGGCTCGGACGCGCCGCCGTTCCTCGAACGCAACGTCGTCGCCACCTCGATCATCCCGCAGCGCGGTTTCTATGGCATCGCGCTCATGCCGCGCCTGTTCTGGAAGACCGGCCACGCCTCGGTCACGCTCAGCGGCGACGCCGTCGACGCCAGCCAGCCGATCAACGACAGCCGCACCATCCTCGCGCGCGCGCACTGGAACCCGTTCAAGACCGCGCGCTCGCTGGTGCACCTTGGCATCTGGGGCTTTGACGAGGAACTGTCCTCGCGCGGCACCGGCGCGCTGACCCGCAACACCGTGATCGGTGGCCGCTTCAACGGCAATCTGCGCGTGCAGACCGGCACGCTGACCGGCGGTACCGGCACCACCGGCTATGGCGCGGAAGTGGGCGGCTATGCCGGTCCCTTCTGGGTGATGGGCGAAGCGGGCAAGCGCGTCGCGCGCCTCAACGCCGGTCGCCCCGATTTCGAGACCACCGCCTGGAGCGTCTCGACCGGCTTCTTCATCACCGGCGACCTGCCACCCTATAACCCGCGCCTTGGCACCTTTGCCCAGCCGCGCGTGCTGCGCCCGGTGTTCGATGGCGGCCCCGGCGCGATCGAACTGCTCGCGCGCTATGAGAGCATCGAGTTTTCGGGCATCCCCAACGCGACCGAAGGCACCGCCGCGACGCTCGGCGCCAACTGGTATCTGGACAGCATCATCCGCTTCCAGCTCAACCTGATCCACTGGAACACCGACAACCGCGCCGGCAGCTTCACCGGCAAGGACAGCGGCCAGACGGTCAGCGCCGGCTTCGGCATCACCTTCTGATCGCGCAACCGGCCGACCAGCCATCGCCCGCGCCAGGGCGGCTGGTCGGCCGTGTCGCCCTTAGCGGGACGGCACAGCTCACCCTCACGGCACCAGCCCCGCACGCTCCCCCGCCAGCACCGCGCGCTCAAACTCCTGCCACGCATCGGCCCGCACCACCGCCTCGCGCCGCCGCCCCTGCGCGATCCGGTCCAGCGCCTTCAGCAACGCCGCATCGGTCTCGTCCGGCGCGGCATAGTCCGGCACCGTCCGCGCCTTCGCCGCCACCACCCGCTCCGCCTGCCGCGCTGCCTGTTCGCGCACCAACAGCGTGCGCAGCAGCGTCTCCGAATAGCGCCGCCGCGTCCCCGTCACCTTGCCGCCCTGCACGATCTCCTCGTCCCAGCCCTCGACGGCGCGCTCCCACGCCACCTGCTCCAGGCACGGCAGCGACCGCGCCAGCGCCGCCGCGCACGCCGCCGCAAATTCGGGAGACTTCGTCTTCAGCCGCGTCACCGAACTGCGCGATATCCCCACCCGCTGCGCCGCTTCCGTAATCGCGCCCGTCTCGCTCAGCGCGCGCAAAAACGCCCGCTTGCGCACCGCCGACCACCCGTCCCAGCGCTCACGCGGCCCGGTCTCCTCAGGAGGCGCGCCGCGCTGCGCGATCCAATCCGCCTGCCACGCATCCACCATCGCGTCCCAGCGTTCGCGAAACTCCGGCTCCCGCTGCCGCCGCTTATAGGCCGACCCGGCGCACCGCCCAATCGCAGCCGCCGCCGCCTGCGCCGTCCCGGTCTGCCGCAGCGCCAGCAAAAACGCCGTCTCGGTATCCTGCGTCCAGCGCATATAAGGTCGCTTGATCATCCCCCACCCCGTCCGCCACGTTGAGGGGGAACCAGTTATACGCGACGGGGCTTGTAGGAAAGAACATTTTGGGAACAAATTAGTCGATCCGGTCGATAGCCACTTCACCGGTCTTCACATTGATCACCTTGCCACCATCATAGCCCAAGATACCCGGGACAGGTACAAGGCGATTGATAAGACCGGCTCCAGGATGAAAGAACTTTCCGACCGCCTGATAATCTGCGGCGACGATCTTTTTCCCCAGCAACGACGCCGGAACTTTATCCTCGCTTCGCACCGGGCGCACAGTGCCAGCCGCCAGGTACAGGAACCCGTCGCTGCTCGGCCCGAATCCGGTCTCACTCGCCAATTCAGGAACGACCGACTTGGTCTTGGCCTGATCGAAGAGCAGGAAACCCAGATCGACGATCTCGCCTAACTTCGCTTCGAACCCTACCGTTCCCAGACAGAAGCAAACATGCAGACCGGATTCGAAACCAGCGCCCAACGTCACGCCGTACAACACGTACTGGGCGGCCGGGACCTCGACCAGATATGTCCGATCAACCCCATCCTGCGCGATCAAGTTCTTGTGCGGAATATGCTCCACATTCGAACCGTCGAGCCAATACAGAAACAGATTCTCGATCGTCGGTTTAGCCCAAACCCCAGAAAAGCTCGATTCGCGATCTTTATCGCCTTTCATTTTTGCCTTGTTGTAATTCTCGACCCACTTTGGCTTCCAATCTTGAAACGCTTTTTCCTTGGCTGCGAGATATTCGCTTACCTCTGCATCAGTGGGCACTCGCAAGAAGATGGGTTCGTGGCTATGGACACTTTTCGGACGATGCGTCCGAAACAGGATGTACGCCTTGTCGCTGCTGACGCTGGATAGGGTTTCGGGCGTGACGGGCCGCATGTGAACCGAACGATCTTTTGCCGCTGCAAAAGGCGCGACAAAAAATGCTGCCAAGAGCAACGCAAGAAACCGCATTATTTTGACTCCGGAAGCGGCTCTGCGTCGGGCGCGCCCATGGCCGCGATCTTCGCCTGCGTTGCGATCGACTTCAGCGAATATCCGTCGATGATCTTCTCCCATATGGCCTCCGCAACCGGGTATCGCTTATACCCCCTCGGCTCCATGCATCGCCGCATTCGCGACAACCGCGCGCGCCGATCAAGCGACTGGGATACCAGAGCGCCGATCAAACTGCCGCTTCCAGCAAACGCAGACTGCCCGCGATCCACACCCTGCTTGCCGTTCCAATTAATAAACAACGGAAGCATATTACCATAGCCGTACGCGGGTAAAAATTTGTAGCACTCGAACAGATCGAGATAGGCTTCTTTGTAACTAACGCCCTGCTTGTGGAAATAGAAGTTCTTCCAGCCAGATTGAACCACTTTTGGATCACGCCCACCTATCAAAGATGGAACTTCTACGGTTTCAGGGTCTGGAATGGCGATGTCTTGATACGCAACCGCCGGATCAACTAAAAAAGCCGTCACACCGATAAAGATGCACAGACCAGATACTCTAACACCCATCGCTTCCCCCTCATTTCATCTAACGCCGGTCTGACGAGCAAGGCAAGCCTCCCTCCGCGCACAATTCGCGCGCCTCCCGCCCCCTCACCCAAACGCCCCCACCACCGTCTCAATCGGCAGAAACAACGTCCGGCTATCCTCCGGAAACTCCAGAAACTCCGCGCAGCTCAGGTAAAACCGCCGCGCCGCCTCGCTCTTCGCCTGCACCATCACCGCCCCGATCCCGATGCTCTGCGACGCCACCGCGATCCGGCGCAGCGCGTCCGCCAGCATGTCGGCGCCAAGCCCGCGTCCGGCATGGGCGCGATCCACCGCCAGCCGCCCGATCACCGACACTGGCACGAAATTGGGCGCGTTGCGGCGCAGCTTGCCCGGCACCGCCGCGCGCGCCACCGATCCCGCCGAAATACAGAAATAGGCGACCACCCGATCGCCATCGCAAACGACATAGCTGCGCGAAAACCGGCTCTCATTGTCCAGCGCGCGGTGCTTGAGCCAGTCGTTCAGCGCAGGCTCGCCGCAATCGAAGCGGCTCAGATCATGGCCCGCACTCAGCGGGACCGGTGCCGCGAGCGCCATGCTGACGCGCTCAGGCTTCCCATGCCGGCTTGCGCCGCAACAGCGCGCGCAGCTTCGGCCCCGGCGCAGGCGGATTGTCGAGCGCGTCGACAAACGCACCGTACCGCGCGGCATCCAGTGCAAACAGCCGCTGGTCCAGCAGCACGTCAATTGCCTGCGCCCGCGCGCTGTCGACCATGAACTCGGTCCGCGTCTTCCCCAGCACCGCCGCCGCCTCATCGATCAACGCGCGCGTCTGCGCCTCAATCCGCAGGTTGATGCTGCCCTTGGCCTCGGCAGAGCGGCCCGGCGGGTCGATGGGGGCGTGCTTCGTCATGCCGGAAAGCTAGTAAAACGTATACACGATGTCAATACAGCACCCAATTCCTCCCCTGCCCCGCAGGGGAGGTGGCAGCGCGCAGCGCTGACGGAGGGGCCGCCCCGTAGAGGGCGGAATTTTGCCGAGCTGTTCCCGGCTGTCTGCGCAGCCGCCCCTCCACCACGCCCTTCGGGCGCGGTCCCCCTCCCCTGAGCAAGCTCAGGGGAGGAATGCCAAACCTCAGCTCCCCTTATACCCCCCAACAAAATCCCCACCCCGCCCCACGCCCCTCCCCTTCCCCAACCCCCCGCCCCCTGCTATCGGCCAAGCGAATCTTCGCTTTCGCACACCGGCGCGCTCGTGCGGCATGTTGCCGCCTCCCCGTGACGCCCGGCGTCAACAGAACAGGGAAAGGGACCCGCACATGACAGCCATCGGCCAGGACAGCCTCGGGACGCGCGACACGCTCACCGTCGGCGGCAAGAGCTATTCCTATTACAGCTTTGCCAAGGCGGCCGAGAAGCTCGGCGACGTCAGCCGCCTGCCCTTCAGCATGAAGGTGCTGCTGGAGAATATGCTCCGCTTCGAAGACGGCGTCACCGTCAGCACCGACGATGCCCAGGCAATCGTCGACTGGCAGAACAACCCGCGCGCGCCGGAGCGTGAGATCCAGTATCGCCCCGCGCGCGTGCTGATGCAGGATTTCACCGGCGTTCCCTGCGTGGTCGATCTGGCCGCGATGCGCGACGCGATGAACGCGCTCGGCGCGGACGCGTCGAAGATCAATCCGCAGGTGCCTGTCCACCTCGTCATCGACCACTCGGTCATGGTCGACGAATTCGGCACGCCCAAGGCGTTCGAGGATAACGTCGAGCTGGAATATCAGCGCAACATGGAGCGCTATGACTTCCTCAAATGGGGCAGCAAGAGCCTCGACAATTTCAAGGTCGTCCCTCCCGGCACCGGCATATGCCATCAGGTGAACCTTGAGAATATCGCGCAGGCGGTGTGGTCCTCGACCACCCCCGATGGCGATCTGGTCGCCTATCCCGACACCTGTGTCGGCACCGACAGCCACACCACGATGATCAACGGCCTTGGCGTGCTCGGCTGGGGCGTCGGCGGGATCGAGGCGGAGGCCGCGATGCTCGGTCAGCCGGTGTCGATGCTGATCCCCGAAGTCGTCGGCTTCAAATTCACCGGCAAGCTGCGCGAAGGCATCACCGCGACCGATCTGGTGCTGACCTGCACCCAGATGCTGCGCGCCAAGGGCGTGGTCGGCCGCTTCGTCGAGTATTTTGGCCCGGGCCTCGGCTCGCTCAGCCTCGCCGACCGCGCGACGCTTGCCAACATGGCGCCCGAATATGGCGCGACCTGCGGCTTCTTCGGCATCGACGACAAGACGCTCGATTACATGCGCCTCACCGGCCGCAGCGACGAGAATGTCGCGCTGGTCGAAGCGTACGCCAAGGCACAGGGCTTCTGGATCGACCCGGATCTGGATCCGGTGTTCACCGACGTGCTCGAGCTCGACCTCGACACCGTCCAGCCTTCGCTCGCCGGCCCCAAGCGCCCGCAGGACAAGGTGCTGCTCGGCTCGGTCGACGACGTGTTCAACGCCGACCTCGTCTCGGTGTACAAGAAGGATGAGCCGGTCCGCGTGCCGGTCGAGGGCCGCGACCACGATATCGGTGATGGCGACGTCGTCATCGCCGCGATCACCAGCTGCACCAACACCTCGAACCCCGACGTGCTCGTCGCCGCCGGCCTCGTCGCCAAGAAGGCGGTCGAAAAGGGCCTGAAGCCCAAGCCGTGGGTCAAGACCTCGCTGGCGCCGGGCTCGCAGGTCGTGACCGACTATCTCGAGAAGGCCGGGCTTCAGACCTATCTCAACCAGGTCGGCTTCAACCTTGTCGGCTATGGCTGCACCACCTGCATCGGCAATTCCGGCCCGCTGGCCGAGCCGATCAGCAAGGCGATCAACGCCAACGACATCGTCGCCGCGTCGGTCCTGTCGGGCAACCGCAACTTCGAAGGCCGCGTGTCGGCCGATGTCCGCGCCAACTTCCTCGCCTCGCCGCCGCTGGTCGTCGCCTATGCGCTCAAGGGCACCGTGGTTCAGGATTTCATCGCGACCCCGATCGGCACCGGCTCGGACGGCGCGCCAGTGTATTTGAAGGACATCTGGCCTTCGAATGACGAAATCCGCTCGGTCATCGACGGCGCGATCAGCCGCGACATGTTCGTTTCAAGATATTCGACCGTCTTTACCGGCGACGCCCGCTGGCAAGCCATCGACGTCACCGGAACCGCCACCTACAGCTGGCGCGCAGGCTCGACCTACGTCGCAAATCCCCCGTATTTTGAGGGGCTTACGATGACGCCTGCGCCGGTGATGGACATCATCGAGGCCAAGCCGCTGGCGATCTTCGGCGATTCGATCACCACCGACCACATCTCCCCCGCCGGCTCGATCAAGGCCGACAGCCCAGCGGGTAAGTGGTTGATGGAACACCAGGTTTCCCGCGCAGACTTCAACAGCTACGGCGCCCGCCGCGGCCATCACGAAGTCATGATGCGCGGCACCTTCGCCAATATTCGCATTAAAAATCAGATGCTTGACGGCGTCGAAGGCGGCATGACCAGCTACCACGGCGAAGTCATGCCAATCTACGACGCAGCGATGCGCCACAAGGCCGACGGCACCCCCCTGGTCGTCATCGGCGGCAAGGAATATGGCACCGGATCGTCGCGCGACTGGGCGGCAAAGGGCACGAATCTCCTTGGAGTCCGGGCAGTTATCGTCGAGAGCTTCGAGCGTATCCACCGCTCGAACCTGGTCGGCATGGGCGTCCTCCCGCTCCAGTTCGCCGAGGGCGTGACCCGCGAAACGCTGGGCCTCAAGGGCGACGAAACCTTCACCATCACCGGCGTTTCGGGCCTGCGCCCGCGTCAGGAGGTCGAGGTCAAGCTCACCCGCGCCGACGGCAGCACCGAGACGTTCCTGACCCGCTGCCGCATCGATACCGTCAACGAGCTGGAATATTTCCTCAACGGCGGCATCCTCCAGTACGTGCTGCGCAAGCTCGCGGCATGATCTGCATGGCGCTCCCGTTGTTCGCGGCCGGGCTTTGCCTCGACCGCGATCCGGGAGCGCCATGGGTCAAATTCGAGACCAAGGGGCAGGCGCCGGTCTTCGTCGATCCGACCAGCGTGAAGGATGAGGGCGGAGAGAAGGTGATCCGCCTGCTCGACACGGCCGAAACGCCGGCGACCAGCGACGTTTACATCGACCTGTCGGTCTCGTGCACGACGCGTCAGGCAATGATGATCCGCCTGACCGAGGCAAAGTCGGGCAAGGCGACAGACATCGCGCGGGAAAACCGCGAGCCAGTCGATCCCGACGACCCGTTCATGCGTAAACTGATCGACTTCGTGTGCGACGGAAAGCCACTCAAATGATCCGCGCCGCCATGGCCGTTGGCGTCCTCGCCCTCGCCCTCCCCGCCGACGCGCAGACGTGGAAGCCCGTCCCCGGCGCCGCCAATGCCTCGCTGTCGATCGACACCGCAGGGATAAAGCGTGAGGGCAAATGGCGCGTCTTCCGCACCCGCACCACGGCGCTCGGCATGGAGGGCACGATCATCGGCACGGTCGCGATGGACTGCGCCGCTGGGGTCACCGAATTGCGCGGCCAGCGCCTGCTCGCGCGCGGCAAGCTGGTGCGTGAACGCGTGTTCCCGGTCGCGAAACGCCCGCGCCAGAAAATCCCGAACCCCGCAAAGGACCCCGCGTTCCGGATGGTCTGCGGGCGCTAAACCGACCTAACGCCGCGCCATCACCGCGATCCGATCGGCCAAGTCATTGTCGCGGACCGTCACCGCATCGCGCGACCAGTTACCGACGAACGTCGTCGATTCCTTGAAGCCGGGCGAAAGCCACGCCTTGTTGCCCTCGATCACCAGCCCGGCGGAACTGTGCTTCACGCCCTCGGGCGCAACCGCGATCATCGTGCCGTAATTGTCCTTCGCCGGCCCCTGCTCGAACGCATTCCCGGCGATGCGCCCGGACGCGCCGTTCGACAGGTCGATCGCATAGTTGGTGTTGCGCCCCAGGCTGTCGTCGAAGCTGGAGTTGAGGATTTCGACCCGCGGCGCGCGCACCTTCACATAATGGCCACCGGTCCCACGCTCGAACCGCGATTCAACGACCTTCAGGCTCCCGTAATTGCCGACATAGATCGCATGCGCGCCATTGCCGGTCGGGTCCTTCCCAAGGCCAGCGAAGGTCGAACGCTCGACAAAGATGCTCCCGCGCGGATCGCTCGCGGTCAGGATGCCGCACTGGCCGTCGATAAACATCGCGTTGGTGACGTGGAGGTTACCGGTTTCCAGCCGGATGCCGGCGCCATTGCCATCCTCGACCAGCGTGCGCATGAACACGATGCCGTCCACCTTCGCGCCGCGCCCGCGCAAGACGAGCGTCGCCTTGCCCTCACAGATCGCTCGGTCGAACACCGACTTGCCGGGCACCTGTGCGACATAGGTAATGTCGCCCGCCTCCTGCACCGCGCATTCGCCATAGCGGCCCGGCGCGATACGGATGGTACCGCGGCGTTCGCCGATTGCCGATACCGCTTCCTGCAGGCTGGAAAAGGACTGGCCGGTCTCTTCCACCGTGAACGGCGCATCCTGCCCCTGCGGCAGCGCCGGGGCAGTCGTGGTGAGCAAGGCAGCGGCAAGGGCGAAAAGGCGCATGGGAAAGACTCCGGCGATGTGCCGAAACATATGCGCGCCGAATGTTAAAAAGCCCCTCCCATGCGCGGGAGGGGCTCGATCGGATCAGGCGTCCGCAGTCTCTTTGGTCAACGCCGCCTTGATCGCGTCGATGAACGCCGGGATGTCGTCGGGATTGCGGCTGGTGATCAGATTGCCGTCCACGACCACCTCTTCATCCACGACCGTCGCGCCGGCATTCTCCAGATCGGTGCGCAGGCTCGGCCAGCTGGTCGCGCGCTTGCCGTCGACGATATCCGCCTCGATCAGCAGCCACGGGGCGTGACAGATCGCGGCGATCGTCTTGCCGTCGTCGAAGAATTCCTGGATCAGGCCGATGGTGGCGTCGTCCATCCGCAGCGTGTCGGGATTATGGACGCCGCCGGGCAGCACCAGCGCGTCGAAATCCTCGCTGTCGACATCGCGGACCAGCGTGTCGGGGGTGATGCTCTCACCCTTTTCGCCGCCGCTCTCGCCCGTGATCGGGTCCATCTTCAGCGACGCCAGCGTCACCTGAACGCCCGCGTCGAGCAGCGCCTGCCGCGGCTTCATCAGTTCGGATTGCTCGAACCCGTCGGTTGCGATCATCAGCACGCGTGCCTGGGAAAGCTCGGTCATCATTCTATCTCCTCATGGGGTTGCCCCCTCAACAGGTCAGTTGCGACGCGGTTCCGGAACGATGCGGCGGGATGCGCATTGATCCGCCATGACGAGGGCGAAATGAGCGGCAAATTGCGATATTGCGACGATGGAGCGCCGGGCATCACCCGACGGGCGGTGCGCGGCGGATGGGGCTATTGGGACGCGGACGGCAACCGCATCACCGATCGCGACGAGATCGACCGCCTCAACGCCATCGCCCTGCCTCCGGCCTATATCGAAGCATGGTATTGCCCGCACGCCGATGGTCATTTGCAGGCGACCGGCGTCGATGCCCGCGGCCGCAAGCAATATCGCTACCACCCCGAGTTCCGCGCCGCACAGGAGGCAGCGAAGTACGACCGCTGCGCCAGCTTTGGCCAGCGCCTCGCCCGCCTGCGCGCCAAGATCGAAGTCGATCTGCGCAAGCGCGCGCTGAGCCGCGACCGCGCGGTTGCCGCCGTCGTCCGTTTGCTCGACCTCGGCCATGTCCGCGTCGGGAATGAGGGCTATGCCAAGGCCAACAAGAGCTTCGGCGCGACAACGCTGCGCCGCCGCCATGCCAAACTGGAGGGACGCAGCCTCAAGCTGCAATATCGCGCCAAGTCTGGCCGGACCCGCGTTTTGCGGATTACCGACGGCAGCCTGATCGGCTTCGTCAAGAAGTGCCAGGACCTGCCCGGACAGCATCTGTTCGGCTGGCTCGACGATGCCGGCGTGGCGCATCCGGTGACGTCAAGCGACGTCAACGCCTATATTCGTGAGGCGATGGGCGATGATTTCACCGCGAAGCATTTCCGCACCTGGGGGGCGAGCGTGATCGCGTTCGAGACGCTCGCCACCGCCGATTCCCATGTCGGGCTGAAGACCTTGCTGGAGCCGGTGACGGCCGCATTGGGCAACACACCGGCCATTGCGCGCAAATCCTACGTCCACCCCGACCTGATCGAACTCGCCCGCGACCGCGATGCTCAGGTTGCGTTTCGCGACGCCCTCGCGCTCCCGCGCACCACGCGCTACCTCTCCCGCGCCGAGCGGGGGCTGATCGCCTTTCTCGAGACCGGCGGAATCACCGCCAAGGCCGCCTGAAGGATTTTGATGACCGTCTCCAATACCGCCGCCGCAGCCGAGAAGGCTGCCTCCAACACCACCGATGCTGTCGAGGTGCAGACTCGAGCCTTCTTCGCCGACGCGATCTGGTGGGTCCAGACTCACTGGCTGCAAATCCTGATCGCCGCCGCCATTGCCGCCGGCATCTTCTTCGCGCTGCATGGGTTGCGTCGCTGGGGCACGAAGCTGTGCGATCGGTCGACCGGACCAGCCGGCTGGGGCACGATCCTTGGCCGCGCGGTGTCGCGGACCGGCAATTTCTTCATCATCATGACCTCGGCCAAGCTGGTGTCCGGCTACGCCATGCCGCCGGAGATGCTCGCCAAGACGATCGATTTCCTGTTCACCGTCGCTGCGGTGTTCCAGGCGGCGATCTGGGCGCGCGAGATCATCCTCGGCGCGATCGAGCGCAAGACCGAGGCGGAAAACTACCATGGTGAGGCGCTGCTCTCCGCGCTCGGCCTGATCCGGCTGCTCGTCACCGTCGCGCTGTTCGCGGTCGCTTTGGTGGTGGTGCTCGACAATCTCGGCGTCAACGTCACCGGCCTGGTCGCTGGTCTTGGCGTCGGCGGCATCGCCATCGGTCTTGCGGCGCAGGGCATCTTCGCTGACCTGTTCGCCGCGCTCGCGATCATCTTCGACCGCCCGTTCCGCCGCGGTGACAAGGTCATGTACGACCAGACCGTCGGCGTGGTCGAGGAAATCGGCCTCAAATCGACCCGCGTGCGCTCGTTCGACGGCGAAGTGCGGATCATCGCCAATAAGCAGTTGCTCGACAAGGAGATCCAGAACATCTCCAACCGCGACCATATCCGCATCAAGCTGCCGGTCGGCGTCGCCTATGAAACCCCGCCGGAGCAGCTCGAAGCCCTTCCCGAAATCCTGACCGGCATCGTCGAAGAGGCAGGCGGCACCGTCGCGCGGGCAAGCTACGAAGCGCTGGGCGCAAGCTCGGTCGACTTCAACCTGTGGTTCGACATTCCCGGCGACGACTGGCCGACCGCGCATAAGGTGCGGGACAAGGTCATCATCGGCATCCTGCGCCGCTTCGCCGCAGAAGGCATCTCGATTCCCTTCCCCACCCAGACGACCTATACCGCCGACCCCAGCGGCAAGCTGATCATGCCCTATCCCGAGGTGCAGCCGGTGCGACGTGTGGACAAGGAGGACGGCGAGCGCTGATTCGCCGCGCTCAATGTCGTTTTAGAAGATCGGGTTTGGCCCAACCTCCCCGGCTTCCCTTACGGAAGTCGGGGATTTCGCATTTCCAGTAGGCCCCACTTGCCCCGCGCCACGCTTGCCCCTAGATGCGGCTAAGGGCTTGCCGCAGGGATTTGTCATGGCCGATACCGATACGCAGGACAGCGTCACCATCCAGCAACTTGCGGCGCAGGCTGGCAAGGAGCGCGTGTCGGACTGGGTCACCGTATCGCAGGAGATGATCGACAAGTTCGCCGACGCGACCGGCGATCACCAGTTCATCCATGTCGATCCCGCCAAAGCTGCGATGACCCCGTTCGGCGGCACCATTGCGCACGGCTTCCTCACGTTGTCGCTGATGCCGCTGCTCAGCCAGAAGACGCCCCAGCCCCGGATCGAGGGCCTGAAAATGGGCGTCAACTACGGCGGCAACAAAGTCCGTTTCCTCACCCCGGTACGCTCTGGCAGCCGGGTGCGCGGCCGCTTCAAGACGCTCGAACTAGTCGAGAAGCGCCCCGGCCAGTGGCAGCAGACCGTCGAATTCACCATCGAGATCGAGGGGCAGGACAAGCCCGCCCTCGTCGCCGAATGGATCAGCCAGCTTTTTGTATAGACAATAAACCGAAGGGACCGTCCGCATGCGTTCTGCCGTCATCGTATCCACTGCCCGCACTCCGATCGGCCGCGCCTATCGCGGCGCGTTCAACGCGCTTCCGTCCCAGACGCTCGCCGCCCGTTCGATCGAGGCTGCCGTTGCCCGCGCCGGGATCGACGGCGCCGAGGTGCAGGACGTCGTCCTCGGCGCGGCGCTGCAGCAGGGACATCAGGCCGGCAACATCGCGCGCCAGGCGCTGCTGCGCGCCGGCCTGCCGACCAGCGTGTCGGGCATGTCGGTCGACCGCCAGTGCGCCAGCGGCCTGATGGCGATCGCTACCGCCGCCAAGCAGATCATCGTCGATAACATGGACATCACAATCGGTGGCGGCGTCGAGAGCATCAGCCTCGTCCAGACCCCGCAGATGCGCGTTGCGATGGATCCCGAATTGCTGGCGATGCACAAGGATGTGTACATGCCGATGCTGCAGACCGCCGAAGTGGTCGCCGCCCGCTATGGCATCAGCCGCGAAGTTCAGGACGAGTATGGCTTCCAGTCGCAGCAGCGCACCGCCGCCGCCCAGGCCGCGGGCAAGTTCGACGATGAGATCATCCCGGTCACCGCGACGATGAACATCGTCAACAAGGAGACCAAGGAAGTCACCCAAAAGGAAGTGACGCTGACCAAGGACGAGGGCAACCGCCCCGAGACCACGCTGGAGGGCCTTCAGTCGCTCCAGCCGGTCGTCCCCAACGGCACCGTCACCGCCGGCAACGCCTCGCAGCTGTCCGACGGCTCCTCGGCCAGCGTGCTGATGGAGGAAAAGCTCGCCGAGAAGCGCGGCCTGACGCCGCTCGGCCGCTATGTCGGCATGGCGGTCGCGGGCACCAAGCCCGACGAGATGGGCATCGGCCCGGTCTATGCGATCCCGGCACTGCTCGACCGCTTCAACCTGAAGATGGACGATATCGGCCTGTGGGAGCTGAATGAGGCGTTCGCGGTGCAGGTGCTGTACTGCCGCGACAAGCTCGGCATTCCGGACGAGCTGCTCAACGTCAACGGCGGCTCGATCTCGATCGGCCACCCCTATGGCATGACCGGCGCGCGCTGCACCGGCCACGCGCTGATCGAAGGCAAGCGTCGTGGCGCCAAGTATGTCGTGGTGACGATGTGCGTCGGCGGCGGCATGGGCGCGGCGGGGCTGTTCGAGGTTCTCTGAAGCCACCCCTGACTGATATCGAAAAGCCGGCGGAGCGATCCGCCGGCTTTTTGCTGCCTGTTACTTGTAGCTGCGTGGCGAAGCAGCCCGCTTGACGCCGCGCAGCCGCTGCCACATCGCAGCGTCATGGCGAACCGACAGTCCTTCACCCACCGCATCCGTGTCGAGGCACATGCCGTGTGGCTCGCCGTCCGCGATCCTCGGACGCCGCTGTTTGCCAAGCTGGTGGGGCTGCTCGTCGCCGCCTATGCGCTGTCGCCGATCGACCTGATCCCCGACTTCATCCCGGTGCTGGGACTGGTCGATGACGCCATCCTGATCCCGGCGGGCGTGTGGCTGTTCGAGAAGCTGGTTCCCGCTGGCCTGATGGCCGAACACCGCGCAACGGCCGAGGCCGCGTCGCAGCGTCCGGTCAGCAAATGGGGCATCGCCATCGTGATCGCGCTATGGGCGCTGATCGCGTTCGTGGTCTATGAGTTCCTGATGCTGGGCTACGACTGAACCGGGTGCCGCCCAGCTCAGCTGTGCGTCGCGATCCACTCTTCCAGCACCGGCGCGATGCGGTTGCGCCATTTGCTTCCGTTGAAGATGCCGTAATGGCCGACATCCTCGGCCATGTGGTACTTCTTCATCTTCGCTGGCAGCTTCGTAGCGATGGTCAGCGCCGCCTTGGTCTGGCCCAGCCCTGAAATATCGTCCTTCTCACCCTCGATCGCGAGGATCGCGGTGTCGGTGATCGCGGCTGGATCGACCCGGCGGCCGCGGTGCATCATCTCGCCCTTGGGCAGCGCGTGCGCCTGGAACACCACATCGATCGTCTGCAGGTAGAATTCCGACGTCATGTCGCAGACCGAGCGATACTCGTCATAGAAGCGCATGGTCGAATCCGCGCTCTCGCCATCGCCCTTCACCAGATGCTTGAACATCTCCCAGTGCGAATTCATGTGATTGCCCAGGTTCATCGTCATGAACCCGGCGAGCTGGAGGAAGCCCGGATAGACGGTCCGCCCGGCGCCCGGATAGGTGCCGGGGACGGTCGCGATCACATTCTGCTTGAACCAGCTATGCGGCCGCTCGGTCGCGAGCGTGTTGACCGCCGTCGGTGCCTCACGCGTGTCGATCGGCCCGCCCATCATCGTCAGCGTGCGCGGCGTGTTGGGGTGCTTGTCGGCGTTCATCAGCGCGACCGCGGCATAGGCCGGGACCGACGGCTGGCACACGGCGAGCACATGCGGGCGCGCATCGCCCTCTGCGCCGATCGTGGCGAGAAACTCGACCAGATAATCGACATAGTCGTCGAGATCGAAGCGTCCGTCGCTCAGCGGCACCTGCCGTGCATCGCGCCAGTCGGTGATGTAGACGTCGGCGACCGGCAGCATCCGCTGCACTGTCCCGCGCAACAGCGTGGCGAAATGTCCGCTCATCGGCGCGACGATCAGCAGCTTGGGACCGCCCTCGACGCCTTCACGGACGAAGTGCTTGAGCTGCCCAAACGGCTTACGCAGCACGATCTCTTCGTGCACCGCGACCTGCTTGCCGTCGATTTCGGTGAAATCGAGCCCAAATTCGGGCTTGCCGCGCGGTGCCGAAGCGTGGGCGAACACCTCAAGCGCGGAGGCGAGGATCGGGCCGCCGCCGAAATAGGCAAAGGGATTGGCGGGGTTGTTGAGCAGTCCTGCGCTGAAATTTGCCAGCGCGCTCGCGCCGGCCAGCATCGAGCGCTGAAGTTCATAAGCATTGTACAACATCGGCAATCAACATCCCCGCCCCGGCGGGGCAATGACAACGGTCTCACAGACTTTATAGCGGGCTCATGCTGCAGTGCAAACGCGGCGTACCGGATTTTCGATCCGCGAAGCCTGTTCCCTTGCACACGGCTTCGGGCTAGGCGGCTGCATGGCCGAGCCCGCACCGTCCCCCGCCCCTGCCCCGACCGCGCAACCGCAGCGCAAGCTGTCGAGCCTGACGATCGTCTGGGGCTATACCAGCCGCTATCCGCTGCAACTGACGCTTGCGATTCTCGCGCTGCTGCTCGCCGCAGGGGCGACCCTATGGATTCCGCGCACCTTCAAGGAAGTGGTGGACAACGGCTTCGGCCCTGACTCCGACCCCAGTCAAATCGGTGGCTATTTCCAGGGGCTGCTGCTCGTCGTCGTCGTGCTGGCCTTCGCCACCGCGATGCGCTTCTATTTCGTATCGTGGCTCGGCGAGCGCACGGTGGCCGACATGCGCGCTGCGGTGCACCGCAATTTGCTGCGCCTGCCCCCGCGCTGGTTCGAGGAGAACCGCCCGTCAGAGATCGCCAGCCGCCTCACCGCCGATACCGCCGTGGTCGAACAGATCGTCGGCACCACCGTTTCGGTCGCGCTGCGCAACCTGCTGATCGCGATTGGCGGCACGCTGTACCTGTTCGTCCTCGCGCCCAAGATCGCCGCCTATCTGCTGGTCGGCATTCCGGTGATCGTGCTGCCGATCATGTGGCTCGGCGGGCGCGTGCGCCGCTTTTCGCGCACCAGCCAGGATCGCGTCGCCGATATCGGGTCGATCGCATCGGAGACGCTCGGCGCAATGCGCATCGTCCAGGCGTTCGGGCAGGAGAACCGCGAGAGCGCGCGCTTCCAGGACGCGGTCGATCGCGGCTTTTCCACCGCGCGCAAGCGGTTCGCAACCCGCGCGCTGATGACCGCGCTGGTCATCTTCGCTTTGTTCACCGCGATCACGCTGATCATGTGGGACGCGGTCTATGGCGTGGCGCAGGGGCGCATCTCCGGCGGATCGATCACCGCCTTCGTCATCACCGCCGGTCTCGTCACCGGCGCGTTCGGCGCGCTGACCGAGGTGTATGGCGACCTGCTCCGCGCATCGGGCGCAGCGGGACGCCTTGCCGAGCTGCTGTCAGAGGAGCCGGAGATTGCCGCCCCCGCCAACCCGGTGGCGCTGCCCGAACCGGCGCAAGGCGCGATCGATTTCGATCACGTCACCTTCCGCTACCCCACCCGACCCGAAGTCTCGGCGCTTCAGGACTTCACCTTGTCGGTTGCACCCGGCGAGACCGTCGCCGTGGTCGGCCCGTCAGGCGCGGGCAAGTCCACCCTGTTCCAACTCGTCCAGCGCTTCTACGACCCCGAAGCGGGCGAAGTGCGCGTCGATGGCGTCGCACTGCCCAAGGCAGATCCGGGTGCCGTCCGTGCGCGCATGGCAATGGTGCCGCAGGAGACGGTGATCTTCGCCGCATCGGCCCGCGACAACCTCCGCTACGGCCGCTGGGACGCGACCGAAGAGCAGATCTGGCAGGCCGCCGAAGCCGCCAACGCCGCCGAGTTCCTGCGCGAGCTGCCGCAGGGGCTCGACACTTTCCTCGGAGAGGATGGTGCGCGCCTGTCGGGCGGCCAGCGCCAGCGCCTCGCCATCGCCCGCGCGCTGCTCCGCGACGCGCCGATCCTGTTGCTCGACGAAGCCACCAGCGCGCTCGACGCCGAGAGCGAACGGCTGGTGCAGGACGCGCTCGACCATCTGATGCAGGGGCGCACGACCCTGGTCATCGCCCACCGCCTCGCCACCGTCCGCGCGGCGCAGCGGATCATCGTGATGGATGACGGACACATTGTCGAAACCGGCACGCATGGTGAGCTGGTGGCCAAGGGCGGGCTCTATGCGCGCCTCGCCAGCCTGCAGTTCAGCGAAACGGCCTGACAACGGCGATGGCGCGCCCGGTCTATGTCCTCGGCACTGGCCTGTCGCACAATGGCTCGGCGGTGCTGCTGCGCGACGGGCGGGTGTGCGTCGGGATCGAAAAGGAACGCATCACTCGCCGCAAGCATGACGGCGGCAATGACAGCGCCGCAATCGCCTATTGCCTGGAGGCGGAGGGGATCGGCCTCGACGATCTGGCTCTGGTCGTCCAATGCGCCAACTTCGAAGTGCCTGATCGCGATCGCTATCGCGGGCCGCGCCTGTTCGCCGGGCGCGCGCATCCGCCGATCGTCAGCATCTCCCACCACCTCGCCCATGCGTGGAGCGCGGCGGGGACCAGCCCGTTTGACGACTGCGCGATCCTGATCGTCGATGGTTGCGGCAGCCCGCTGTCGCAATGCACCGATCTCGACGGCGTCGCCCTGCCCCCCGACCTGACCGGTCCGGACGCGGCGATGTGGTGCGAAAAGGACAGTTTCTACCAGTTTGACGGGCGGCAGATGACCGTGCTGGAAAAGGATTTCAGCCCGCTCGCCACCGCCGATCCGCGCGACCGCATCCGGCTCGGCACCACCCGCCATTCGATCGGCGGCTTCTACGCCGCGGTCAGCAACTATGTGTTCGGCAATCTCGACGATGTCGGCAAGCTGATGGGACTGGCCCCCTATGGCCGACCGGGCGCGCTCGACCACCGCGCCTTTGACGTGCGCGACGGGCGGCTGTTCGTCACCGACGGATGGCAGACGGCGCTCGACCGACCCGCCGCCGACTATGCCGCCTTCCGGGCCGATTTTGCTTATTATGCCGATGTCGCGCGCTGGGCGCAGGGTGAGGTGGAGCGTGCGGTCACGGCGCTGTTCCGCGCGCGGCTCGAACGCCATCCCGCCGACCGCGTCTGCTATGCCGGCGGGGTCGCGCTCAACGCCGTCGCCAATGCCCGACTGCTCGACGATCACGTCGTCCGCGACCTCTATATGGAACCAGCTGCAGGCGACAACGGCCTCGCGCTTGGCTGTGCCTATCATGGCTGGATCGCAGTGCTGGGCCAGGACAAGGTGCCGCATGATGGCAGCACCTGTTTCGGCCGTCCCTATCGCCCCGACGAGATCACCGCCGCGCTCGCCGACGCACCGGCCGACTGGACGATCGAGCGGCTCGACCACCCCGCGCTGATCGACCGCGCCGCCGCGCTGCTTGCACAGGGCAAGACCCTCGCCTGGTTCCGGGACGGCAGCGAATTCGGTCCGCGCGCGCTCGGGCGGCGCAGCATCCTGGCCCATCCCGGCACGCCCGGCATCGGCGACCATATCAATGCGAACATCAAGTTTCGCGAGGATTTCCGCCCGTTCGCACCCGCCGTCCTGCCCGAACACGCCGCAACCTGCTTCGCCGCCGGGCGCGACAGCCCGTACATGATCCTGATCGACCGCACCTTGCGTGAACATGCCGAGGCCCTGGCAAACGTCACCCATGTCGACGGCACCGCGCGGGTCCAGACCGTGGACCGGCGCTGGAACCCCGCCTTCGCTGCGCTGCTCGAGGCATTCCACGCCGCAACCGGTGTGCCGGTCCTGCTCAACACCAGCCTCAACCGCCGCGGCCAGCCGATGGTCGAACGCCCGGAAGAAGCCGTCGCCCTGTTCGCCGAAACCGCGCTCGATGCGCTGGTGCTTCAGGATGTGCTGGTGACGAAGCCCGCCGCCTAGTAGCGCGAGAGATACCAGGCAGCGAAGGCGAGCACCGCCCCCAGCGCAATCGCGACCTTCAGCTTCGGATTGCGCGTGGGCTCGCGCTCGCGCCCCATGCGGTCGAGGTCGAACCAGTAATGCGCGGGATGCGCCTCCCGGATCACGCCCGCGTCCCGTAACCGGTCGAATGCTGGCCGCTCGACCGGTCCCGGCGCATATTCAATCGCGGTCCCCGGCGAAATCGCGCGATGCTCCGCGAAATGACGCTGGACGCGAAACTGGCCAAGGTCGGATGCGCCGGTGGGCGGCATGGTCTGCATTTCTCCGTTGAAGCGCCGCCGATAGTCGGGAACCGGCACGCGGGTTTCAAGGCCGGATCATGCCGTGGCTTCATCCCGCCCAAGAATCGCCTGTTCCCAGCATCGCCATCCTCCCGATATGTCGCGGCATGTCATTCCGGATTTTCCACCCGATCCTCGCCGGTGCGCGGCCGCTCGACCGGATCGTAACCTGTATCGGTGCGACGATCTGCATCGCGCTCACCATGTTCGTCAGCTCTGGCCTTGAACTCACCGCATCAGACCTGCCGCTGATCGTCGCACCGATGGGCGCGTCGGCAGTGCTGATCTTCGCCGTCCCCGCTAGCCCGCTTGCGCAGCCATGGCCGGTGGTGGGCGGCAACACTGTTTCGGCGCTGGTCGGCATCGCGGTCTATCGGCACGTGGCCGATCCAATGGTCGCTGCCGGCCTCGCGGTTGGGTTGGCGATCTTTGCCATGTCGCTGTGCCGCTGCCTTCACCCGCCCGGCGGCGCCGCCGCGCTGACCGCTGTGATCGGCGGCGACAGCGTGCACGCGGCGGGCTACGCCTTCGCGCTCGCTCCCGTAGCGCTCAATTCGGCCGCGCTGGTGATGCTGGCGATGGTGTTCCACCGGCTATCGCCGCACAGCTATCCGCACCGGGCGGTGCCGGTTGTGATGCCGCCGGCCGCGAGCGGACTGCACCTTGAGGATATCGACCACGCGCTCGCCGAGCTGCCCGACAGTTTCGACATCAGCCGCGCGGATTTGGATGTACTCCTGTCGCTTGCCGAAACCCATGCGCAGGCGCGACGCGGGCGCTGACCCGGCCTTTCAATTTTTGGAAAGCCCGGTACGGTCGGACAAAACCGGAGAGGATGGCATGACCCGCGAGTTCGATCTGATCGTCTATGGCGCAACCGGCTTCACCGGCCGCCTCGTCGCCGAATATCTGGCGCAGCGCTACAATGATGGTTCGCTGCGCTGGGCGATGGCCGGCCGGTCGCTGACCAAGCTCGAACAGGTCCGCGACGAGATCGGCGCGCCCGCCGATACGCCGCTGCTCACCGCCAATGCCGACGACCCCGCCGCGCTGCGTGCGCTGACCGCGCGGGCGACCGTCGTCCTCACCACCGTCGGCCCCTACCAGCTCTACGGCAACGACCTCGTCGCAGCCTGCGTCGAGACCGGCACGGCCTATGTCGATCTGTGCGGCGAGCCCAACTGGATGCACGACGTGATCGCGCGCTATCAGGACTCGGCAAAAGCGAGCGGCGCGCGCATCGTGCTGTCGTGCGGCTTCGATTCAATCCCGTTCGACCTTGGCGTGTGGACCGCGGAGCAGGCCGCGATCGCCAAATGGGGCCGCCCTGCCCCGCGCGTGAAAGGCCGCGTCCGCAAGATGCAGGGCACCTTCTCCGGCGGTACCTTCGCCAGTGGCAAGGCGACTGCTGCTGCGGCGGCGAAGAACCCGGCGGTGTTCAAGGTGCTGCTCGATCCTTTCGCGCTAACCCCAGGCTTCACCGGCCCGGATCAGCCCAAGGGGATGATGCCCGAATATGACGAAGCGGTCGGCGGCTGGGTCGCGCCGTTCGTGATGGCGGTGATCAACACCAAGAATGTCCACCGCACCAACTTCCTTGCCGGCCACCCCTATAGCACCGACTTCCGCTATGACGAGATGATGGTCGCGCCGGGCCTGGGCGACATCGGCAAGGCGGCGGCCGAGGCGATCTCGAAGATGAACCCGATGAACGCCGACAAGGGACCCGCTCCTGGCGAAGGGCCTTCCAAGGAGGAGCGCGAGGCGGGCTTCTACGAACTCGACTTCATCGCCGAAATGCCGACCGGCGAGAGCCTGACCTGCACCGTCACCGGCGACCGCGACCCCGGCTATGGCTCGACCAGCAAGATGATCGCCGAAGCCGCGCTCTGCCTGATCCGCGATGTCGCGGGCGAAGGCGGCGTGTGGACCCCGGGCGCGCTGATGGCCGAGCCGCTAAAGGCGCGGCTGGAGGCCAATGCCGGACTGACCTTTACGGTGCGCTGACGCTAGCCGATCGATCCGATCGGCACATCGGTGTAGAAAGCCATCGCCACGATCGCGAGCAGCACCGCGACGACGATCGCCACCGGCACATATTTGCGCCGCTGGTGCACGATCACCGCGTCATGCGCGCGCAGGTCGAGCCAGAAATAGCCCTGCCCCTCGCGCCGGATCACCCGCTGCGCAATCATCTTGTCGAACACCGGCTTGAGGTCTTCGGGCGGCGTATAGAGGATCGTGTCAAGCGGCGTGATCGCGTGCTGCGCGCAGAAATGATCGACGATGCGACGCCGCCCGCGCGCGAACTTGGTAATCGGGACCGACTCGACCACGGCCATCAGCGCTTCTTCCCCTGATGTCGGATATTCGCCGGCCGTCCGCGCCGATGCAGCGGGCGTGGCGGTCCGCCCTTGCGGCGGCGATCCTCGCCCGATCCGCTCCCCTTGCCATCAGACAGCTCGAACCGCAGCGCGCCCGACACCGGATTCGCCTCGACCAGCTTCAGCTCCAGCCGCTGGCCCAGCCTGAACTCGGCGCCGGTATCCTCGCCCACCAGTCTTTGCCCGGCCTCGTCATAGCGGAAATATTCGCGGCCGAGGTCGCGCGCCGGGACCAGCCCGTCGCCCCCGACGCCATCGACCGTCGCGAAAAATCCGAAGCTCTGCACCCCGGTGATCCGCGCCTCCATCACCTCGCCAACATGCGCGGCGAGATAGGCGGCGACATAGCGGTCGATCGTGTCCCGCTCGGCCTCCATCGCCCGGCGTTCCAGCTTGCTGATCAGCTCGCCGGTCCGCTCCATGTCCTTGTCCGACGGCAACTCACCCCCCGGCCCCAGCTTGAACGCTTCGGTCAGCGCGCGATGGACGACAAGGTCGGCATAGCGGCGGATCGGCGAAGTGAAATGCGCATAACTGCCCAGCGACAGCCCGAAATGCCCCGCATTCTGCGGGCCATAATAGGCCTGGGTCTGCGTCCGCAGCACCTGCGTCATCACCTCGGCGTGGAAATCCGCCTCCTTGGTCCGCGCGATGACATGGTTGAACGTAGCCGGCTTGACCACCTGCCCCAGCGCAAAGGCGACATCGAGCGTCTTGAGATAGTCCTTGAGCGCGACCAGCTTCTCGCGGCTCGGCGGCTCATGGATGCGGTACATGACCGGCGCCTTCTTCTTCTCCAGCGCCTTGGCCGCCGCGACGTTCGCCGCGATCATGTAATCCTCGATCAGCTTGTGCGCGTCCAACCGCTCGCGCGGCGCAACCGAGAGGATGCGGCCCTTTTCGTCGAGCACGATGCGCCGCTCGGGCAGATCAAGGTCCAGCGGCTCACGCTTCGCCCGCGCCTTGTTCAGCGCCGCCCAGCAATCCCACAGCGGGCGGAGGATGGGAAGCAAGTCCCCCTCCCGCTTGCGGGAGGGGTTAGGGGAGGGCCTGTCCTCCGGGAGTGCGGCCTGTGCGGACAGGCACGCCCCCTCCCGCTCCGCGGAAGGGGAGTTTGCGGCATCGATCGCCGCCTGCGCATCCTCATAGGCGATGTTCGCCGCCAGCTTCACCACCGCGCGGCTGAACCGCCAGTCCGTGATCTCGCCATCGGCGCTGATCCGCATATGGCACGCCAGCGCCGCGCGCTCGACGCCCTCCTTCAGCGAACACACATCCGCCGAGAGCACCTCGGGCAGCATCGGCACCACACGATCGGGGAAATAGACACTGTTCCCCCGCTTGCGCGCCTCGCGGTCGAGCAGCGACCCGGGGCGGACATAAAAGCTGACATCGGCAATCGCGACGATCGCCTTCCACCCGCCTTCGTTCTTGGGATCATCGTCCGGCGTCGCCCACACCGCATCGTCATGGTCGCGCGCATCGGCCGGGTCGATCGCGACGATCGGCAGGTCGCGCAGATCTTCACGTCCCTCACCCAATGGCTGCTTCGCCACGCGCTCCGCCTCGGCGAGCAACTCCTCCGAAAACACGTTCGGAATCTCATGCTTGTGGATCGCGATCAGCGAAAAGCTGCGCGGCGCGAACGGATCGCCCAGAATCTCGCTGACCTTGGCGAACAGCCGTGGTCCCTTTCCGCTGATCTCCGCCATCACCAGATCGCCCGGCTCGGCACCGTTGCGCTCCGAAATGACGGGGCTTGCCCGCTCCTTCTTGTCGAGCCCCTGCAGATAGAGCCGCCCGCCCTCTTCCTTGACGACGCCCAGCACCGCTTCCTCGCCCTTGGCGAGCTTCTTCATCGGGTGCGCGATCCAGCCCTTCCCGGCCTCTTCGGTGCGCGCAAGGATGCGGTCACCGACGCCCAGCGCCCCGCCTGGCCCGCGCTTCTCGCGCACGCGCAGCCGTGGCACGGGGATGCCCTCGGCCTCCCACCGCTCCGGCACCGCCCACACCGTATCGCCATCGGCCTCGACGATACGCAGCACCGTCACCTTGGGCACCCCGCCCATTTTGTGGAATGCGCGGCCCGGCGCGACGTCGATCAGCCCCTCGTCGCTCATGTCCTTGAGCAGCGCCTTGAGCACGATCTTCTCCTGCCCCGACAACGCGAACGCCCGCGCGATCTCGCGCTTGCCCGCGGGCTGGTCCGACGAGGTGATGAAATCGATGATCTGCTGCCGCGTCGGCATACCGGGCGCGGGCTTGCTCTTGGCTTTGTTCTGTTTTGTCATTGGCCGCCAAGATAGTGCGCGCGGCGGCCAAGTCCAATCACGCTTTGACCGCAAAAAAGCCGCCACCGCGCACCGATCGGTCGCAGCACCCGCCTATGAAGCACCAAAGCCGTCCTTCGATTGCGAGAGCCCCCCATGCGCATCACCCGTCGCCATCTCTTCGCCGCCGCGGCCGCCGGCGGAGCCGCGCTTGCCACCCGCCCGCTGGTTGCCGCCGAGAGTGGCCATAGCGGCTCCACCATCACCCCCGAATCGGCGCTCGCGACGCTCAAAAAGGGCAACCAGGCCTTCACCATGGGCCGCGCGTTCAACTACGGCCTCAACGATGGCCAGCGCCGCGCCTTTCTCGCCGGCCAGCACCCCTTCGCGACGATCGTCTGCTGCTCCGACAGCCGCGCGGCGCCCGAACAGATTTTCGAAACCGGCGTCGGCCAGCTCTTCGTCGTCCGCAATGCCGGCAGCACTGTGGCCAACGCCCAGGCGATGGGCAGCATCGAATATTCGGTCGCCCACCTCGGCGTCCCGCTGGTCGTCGTGCTCGGTCACACCGCCTGTGGCGCGGTCAAGGCGGCGATCGAGGTCGCCGACAAACAGGCGGTCCTTCCCGGCAGCCTCGGCGCGATGGTCGATCCGATCCTCCCGGCGGTCCACACCGCGCACAAAATCTCAGGCGACCTGGTCGAAAACTCGATCCGCGAAAATGTCCATCATGTCGTCCACGACCTGCGCGCGCCCAACCAGCGGCTGCTCGCCGAGCCCCGCCGGGCAGGCAAGCTCAAGATCGTCGGGGCGGAATATCACTTTGCGTCGGGCATCGTGGAGTTCTTCGACGTCGAATAGCCGCGGAAATCGGTCGCTTCCTGCGCTGCCGCCGCATAGGCTGCGCGGGTGTCATACGACCTGCTCATCATCGGCGGTGGAATCAACGGCTGCGCCATCGCGCGTGAGGCGGCGCTACTGGGGTTGAACGTGCTGCTGGTCGAACGCGACCAGCTCGCTGCACACACCTCCTCGGCATCGAGCAAGCTGATCCACGGCGGCTTGCGCTACCTCGAAACCTATGAGTTCCGGCTGGTGCGTGAGGCGTTGGTCGAGCGCGAGCGGATGCTCGCCACCGCGCCGCAGCTGATCCGCCCGATGGCGTTCGTTCTGCCGCACGCCCATGCCGTCCGCCCGCGCTGGATGGTGCGGGCGGGGCTGTATCTCTACGATCTGCTCGGGCTCGGCTCCTCGCTCCCGCGCTCCCGATCCTTGCGCCGCGACGACCCTCGCCTCGCCCCGCTGACCCCGGACAGCGACGGCTTCCTCTATTGGGACGCTCAGGTCGACGACGCCGCTCTGGTCCGCGCCAATGCCAAGGATGCGGCTGCGAACGGGGCGGAGGTCGTCACCGACGTCGCGGTCACCAGCGCGCAACGCGATGGCAAGGGCTGGACCGTCACGCTCTCCGATGGCCGCTCGGCCGAGGCACGCGCCATCATCAACGCCGCCGGCCCATGGGTCCGCGACCTGCTCGACACGCTCGGCGTCGCGACCACCAGCGGCCTGCGGTTGATCAAGGGCAGCCACATCACCGTCCCTGCCCTATGGCAGGGCGACCACGCCTATATCCTGCAACAGCCCGACCGCCGCGTCGTCTTCGCCGCGCCATGGCGGGGGCAGACGATGATCGGCACCACCGACGTGCCGGTCGATCACCCCGGAGATGCGGGGATCGATGCGGACGAGATCGCCTATCTCTGCGCCGCCGCGAACCGCTATTTCCGCCATCAGATCGCGCCCGCCGACATCACCGGCAGCTGGTCCGGCATCCGCGCGCTCTACGACAATGGCGCGGACGAGGCGCGGACGGTGACCCGCGACTATCATCTCGACCTCGACACCGACGCCGCCCCGATCCTGTCCGTATTCGGGGGCAAGATCACCACAGCGCGCGCGCTCGCCGAACATGCCATGGTCAAACTCGCGCCGCTGCTCGGCGTCACCCCCCGGCCCGTCACGCGCGACCGGCTTCTCCCGTGACGATGGACCTTTTCGCCGCCTGAAGCGCTTGATGTCAGTAACTTGGCAATCAGGAGACTGACAATGAGCATCGAAGGAAAAGCAAAGGAAGCCGCCGGCTACGTCAAGGAAGAGCTTAACGAGCATCGCGATTCGCCCGAGGGCCAGAAGGCCGCTCAGGAAGGCCGCGATCTGCGCAATGAGGGTCGGATGGAAGACGGCAAGCTGCCGAAGACCACCGAACCGGGCACCGGCGCCAAGTAACTTCAAACTGCCCCCGCTCCAGCGGGGGCAGTCCGTTCAATAGGCGCGCGCGACCAGAATGCGCTCAACCGCCGGCCTGCCAGTAAACACGCACGCCCCGTCCACCGGCGCCGCGCCCAGCGGCACGTTGCGGAAGGTCAGCTTGAGCGCCTTGATCCGCTCGACCACCGCGTCCAGCTCTGCCCCCTCGGGCTTGCTCCACTGCACCTCGACCCAGCCCGGATACTTGCCCGAACTCTCGAAATGCGCCTTGAGCGCGTCGAAGCTCTCGACGCCGCGCACGATGTTCGCATCCAGCCGCGCGCTCGCATCGGCGTGCAGCCCGGCCTGGATTTCCTCGAGCAGCGCCGCCGCTCCGGCCACGAAATCGCCCTTCGCCACCACCGCGCTGTCGAGCTTGCCGTCCTCGCGATACAGCCGGTCGCGGCGGATCACGGAGACATTGCCCCCCGCCATGTCGCGCCCGCCAACCTCGATCACCACCGGCGCGCCCTTCTTGACCCAGCCCCAGCGCTTGGTCGCGGCCTTGGCCGCCTTGAGGTCGAGCAGCGCGCGAACGGGCTCGCCCAGCGCCGACGTCTTGGCCAGATCGGCCTGCAGCGCCTTACAATAATCGATCAGCGCGGCGTCCTCGTCATTGTCGCGCAGCATCGGCACGATCACGATCTGCCACGGCGCGATCCGCGGCGGTACGCGCAGGCCGTCATCGTCGCCATGCACCATGATGACGCCGCCGATCATCCGCGTCGAAACGCCCCAGCTGGTCGTCTGCGCCAGTTCCTGCACGCCTTCGGCATTCTGGAACTTGATGCCCTGCGCGCTGGAAAAGGTGGTGCCGAGGAAGTGCGACGTCCCCGCCTGCAGCGCCTTGCCATCCTGCATCATCGCCTCGATGCTGTAGGTCGCGACCGCGCCGGGGAAGCGCTCATTCTCCGGCTTCTCACCCGCGACAACCGGCATCGCCAGGCAGGTTTCCGCGAACTCGCGATAGACCTCGAGCATCTTCATCGTCTCTTCGCGCGCCTCGTCCACCGTGGCGTGGGCGGTATGCCCCTCCTGCCACAGGAATTCGGCGGTGCGCAGGAACATGCGCGTGCGCATTTCCCAGCGCACGACATTGGCCCATTGGTTGATCAACACCGGCAGGTCGCGCCACGACTGGACCCAGCGCGCCATCGCCGCGCCGATCACCGTTTCCGACGTCGGCCGCACGACCAGCGGCTCCTCCAGCTTCGCGTCGGGGTCGGGCACCAGCCGCCCGTCCTTCTGGATCAGCCGGTGATGCGTGACGACCGCCATTTCCTTGGCAAAGCCGTCGACATGCTCGGCCTCTTTCTCGAAATAGCTGAGCGGGATGAATAGCGGGAAATAGCAGTTCTCATGCCCCGTCGCCTTGATGCGATCGTCGAGCAGCCGCTGGATCCGCTCCCAGATGCCATAGCCCCATGGCCGGATGACCATGCACCCGCGCACGCCGCTTTCCTCGGCCATATCGGCTTCGGTGATGACGGCCTGATACCAGGCGGCGAAGTCCGCTTCGCGGGTGACGTTGAGTGCGCGTTTGATCATGCAAGCGCGATTAGCGCGGGAAATCCGGCCCGTCACGCCCCTTAGCGGGTTGCCCCCGCTCGCTTCGCATCTTAGGCGTTCGCACGTGCAAGGTGATCGTATTCTTACCGGCCTTGGCCTGCGTCTCGTCGCGATCCTGCTGCTCTCGACCATGGGCGCGCTGATCAAGCTGGTCGAGATGCGCGGCGCCCACCTCGCCGAAGTCCTGCTGTTCCGTCAGCTGTTCGCGATTCCGTTCATCCTCGCCTGGGTCGCCGCCGGCCCCGGCTTCGCCTCGCTGCGCACCCAGCGCTTTGGGCTGCACCTCAACCGCACCGTCATCGGCCTGACCGGCATGGTGTTCAATTTCGGCGCAGTGATGCTGCTCCCGCTGGCTGAAGCGACGACGCTGTCGTTCACCGCCCCGATCTTCGCGACGATCCTCGGCGCGCTGATCCTGCGCGAGCCGACCGGCTGGCGGCGCTGGGGCGCGGTGCTCGCCGGGTTCGTCGGCGTGCTGATCGTGACCCAGCCGGGCGACGGCCACATCCCCCTCACCGGCGCGCTGGTCGGCCTGACCGCCGCCTTCTTCGTCGCGCTGATCGCGATCCAGCTGCGCCACATGGGCAAGACCGAGGAGCCGGCCACCACCGTCTTCTGGTTCTCGACCCTCTCGATCCCGCCGCTCGCGATCGGCTATCCCTTTTTCGCGCAGATGCATGACTGGCAGACCTTCGCGATGCTGATCGGCATCGGCCTGGTCGGCGGCGCGGGCCAGCTCGCCCTCACCGCCGCGCTGCGCTTCGCCCCCGTCTCGGCAGTCGTGCCGATGGACTATTCCAGCCTGCTCTGGGCGACGCTCTACGGCTACGTCCTGTTCAGCGTGCTGCCCAGCCCCTGGACCTGGATCGGCGCCCCGATCATCGTCGCCAGCGGCCTCTACATCGCCTGGCGCGAGCAACGGCTGGGGTTGGCGCGGCGGGCGGGGCCAGTCGAAGCGGTTGCGGATGTGGACGACTAGCGGCGGTAATTGGCGTCGAGCGTTTCGGTGACCGCTTTCAGAATTCCGACATGCGCTCGCCCATGGTCGGAAATGAGTGGATTTCCAAGCGAGTACAAATGGACCGTACTTTCAGTCTCTCAGCACAGAGCCTATGATTCGTGGGATGGAGACCGACAAGCGCATAGCGACATTGACCGAGCGCGAGAAAATTTGCCTACGGCAATGGCCTCAACACAAAACCGCCAAGCAGATCGCGGCAGATTTGAATATCTCGCACCATGCGGTCGAGAAGCGCCTGAAGATTGCGAGGATCAAACTCGGAACCACGTCTTCTCGGCATGCCGCGCTGATTCTGCGTGAGGCAGAGAGGTCCGATCAAACGGTACCCCATCTGCCGGACCTTCAAGATTCGCACCCGACTATTCATCCATCCACTGGTCCAAAAATGATCATCGGAGGGATTGGAATGACGCTTCTAGCAGCCGCCTTATTTGCGCTCGCCTTGCACCCGTCGTCAGATGCTGAATCAACTCAGACAGCCGCGATCGGCGGGTTGATAGGCGAGTATGATGCCCAGCTTGATGAGGTGCTTCGCGCATTGATCGCCTCAGCCGAAGTCGGCCCTGATGGTGAGGTGCGCCTCTTGCACGCACAAAGCGACTCTCGTTTCCTCGAGCCCAATAGCGGCTACTACTGGCAGATTAGCTCAGAAGTTCAGGGCGACTTTAAATCACGCTCCCTGTGGGAACGAAGATTAGATTTGAGAAAACACTCGGCTCCAACCCCAATCCACTATGACTCGAACCAGTTCTCGTACGAACCGCTGCGAGTTGTCGAGCAGACGGTGTTGCTGTCGAACAGTCAAACACGGTGGAACTTCGCCGTAGCGCGCTCGCCAGGCAGACAGAAATGATCACGCTCTTGGCCTATGTTCGCCTTCGTTCGTTAGCCGAAAGACCGCTTAGGGACCGAACCCACGCTAAAATGCAGCTGCGACCGACAACGTCAACCTACGCGTCACCACTACAGCGATACACCAGCATCAGATTATTCGCCGGCATCGCAACGCGCTGCACGCGCCCGAACCCCCATTCCGCCGCGAGCCGGTCCACATCCCCCAACTCGCGCAGCCCCCATTCCGGATTGCGCGCCTTCAGCGATTCGTCGAACGCGAGATTGGACTCCGCCGTCTCCACCCCCGCCTCGCGATAGGGGCCGTAGAGGATCAGCGGGCCGCCTGGCGGCAACAGCGCGGCGCATGCGCGGAACAGCCCCACCGTCGCGTCCCACGGGCTGATATGCACCATGTTGATGCACAGCACCGCGTCCGCGGCAGCGATCGGCCAGTCCGCCGCCGCCGCATCAATGGTCAGCGGCGGCGCGACATTCGCCAATCCCGCGCACCACGCCGCGATCGACGCCCGCGCCGCCGCATCGGGGTCGCTGGGCACAAAGGTCAGGCCCGGAAAGCGCTCGGCAAAATACACCGCATGCTCCCCGCTCCCGCTCGCCACCTCCAGCACCGTCCCGCGCTCCGGCAACAGCGCAGCCAGCTCCGCTGCGATCGCCTCACGGTTGCGCAACGTCGCTGGCGCATGTTTGCGCACCGCACCGCTGTCCTCGGCGACGATCCACGGAGTCGGGTCGCTCACTTGGGCGCGCAGGCCGATCGGTCGCCCGCCTTGCACCGTGCGACCCGCGCCTCCCAATCGGCACGCACCCGCGCGGCTTCGGCCTCGCGCCGCGCCACATCGGCGCGCCACGCGGCCATCTTCGCGTCATGCTCGGCCTGTTGCCGCGCCAGATACAGATCATAGTCGGTCTTGCGGTCGAGATTGGTCTTGGCAACGCGATCCGCCTCGGCCTGATCGCGCTGCTTTTGCCGGTCGTACATCGCCTGCGCCTCGATCCGGTCGGCCTCGGCCTCTGATGCCGGGACGCGCGGATCGTGCGTCTGCGCCGCGACGGGCATGGCGGCGGCAAGCGCCAGCAGGACTGCAAAGCATCGCATCGATCGTCTCCCCGATCAGGCAGGCGCCACCGCCGCCCGGTTTCGCCAAGGCTATCGCGAAAGCCGAACGCGCGAAACAGACGAAATGGGTTTAGCGGCGAACCGGCGCGTAACGGATGCGCGCCACCCCTTCGGCCTCGACCGGCATGAACAGCCCCTGCCCGGTCGCGCGGATCGTGCCGTTGGTGACGCGCCGGATCTGCGCCGACAGCAGGAAATCGCCCTCGCGCCGCTCCGCCACCGCCCGCCGCGCCGCCGCCAGCACGCGCGCATAATCCTTGCCGAAGTCATGGCTCAGCGCGTCGCGGATCGTCGCCAGCACCTGTTCGTCGGCGAATAGCGGCACGAGCAGGTTGACCACGCGGCTGTCAGTCCCGGTCGCGATGCTCAAGTCACGGACCTTCACCAGCTGCGACCCCGGCTCGTTATACGGCGTGCCCCACAACCACACGACGCCCCGCGCCGCACCGAACGGTGTGTTGCGCGCATCGGCGCGTGCCTGAACCCCCACCGCCAGCCGCCCGCCATCGGTGGCGTAGATCGTTACATTCCCGAATTGCGCGTCGATCGGCCCGACCCCCTCCAGCGACACCCCCTTGCGCGCCAGCTTGGTCAGCGAACGCTCGACCACCGGCTCCAGCTGAGCATAGTCCGCCAGCACCGGGATGAAGAAGCGCAGCCCCCGGTCGCCGATCCGCCCCGCTGCGGGCGGCAGCGGCGTCGCAACGGGATCGGTCGGTCGGTCGCCGATGAACGTCTCGGTCAGCGCCTCGGCCGCCAGCGTCAGTTCGAGCGTCCGCCCCTGCACGCGATAGCCGCCAAAGCCCATGCGCTGCGGCGTGATCCGCATCCAGGCGGGCGGCTTGTCGCGGTTGAGTTCGATTGACGTAAAGCCCTGCCGCCACAGCCCATCCAGTTCGGATCGCACCTTCAGCTGCGCCAGTGCCCGCGGCAGGCTGCGCTCCAGCCCGGCGATCACCGGGGCCAGCTTCTCGTCCGCCTTGCCGGTAAAACGGATACGGCGGCCCAATATGTCGATGCCGGGCGCCTGGCTCCAGCCATAGCCGATCTCGACCCGCGCGGTCGGCGACCAGTCGCGCGCAAGGCCCAGCCGCACCCGCGCGCGCACGTCCGCCGCGCCCGTCGCAGTTTCCTGGCGGATCACCCCGCCCAGATCGCGGACCTGCACCGTCGCGCGGACCGGCATGTGCAGCATCAGCGTCTCGCCGCTCCCGCTCAGCCGGATCGGTCCGCGCCGCGCATTGCCGACGATGCGGCACGCAATGTCGGGCGTGACCTTGGTCCGCTCCAGCCCAAATTTGCATCCGACCTTGCGACATTTGCCGTTCTTGCATTCGCGCTTCGGCACCGGACAGATCGTCACGCGCTGGCCGGGGATGCACGCCGCCTCGCGCTGGTCGATCTGCCACAGCGTCGCGGGGATCGCGCGGTTCAGCTCCGCCTCGACCAAGTCGAGGCTGGTGCTGATCGGCACGACGATCGTCGATCCTTGCGAGGGCAGCTGCGCCGCCGCGGTCAGGCGCGGCGGCGCCGGGTTGACCAGCGGCGCGCTGCGGTCACTCAGGACCCACCACAGCGCGCCGCCCACCACGGCCAGCAGCAGGACGATCGCCGCGACCACCCATTTCAGTCGCGCGCGCCGTCCCGTTGCCATCATGCCTCGCTATTCGGCGGCCTGTGCCTGCGCCGGTTCTTTCCATACCAGTACCGGCTTGCGCGCGGCCAGCGTCTCGTCGAGGCGGCGGCGTGGCGCGAAATGCGGTGCGGTCTTGAGCGCCGCATCGCCCGCCTTGGCCCGCTGCGCGACCGAGCGGAAGGCACCGATGAACTGATCCAGCGCCGCCTTGCTCTCGGTCTCGGTCGGCTCGACCAGCATCGCGCCATGGACGACCAGCGGGAAATAGACCGTCATCGGGTGGAAACCCTCGTCGATCAGCCCCTTGGCGATGTCGAGCGTCGAGAAGCCCTCGGCCAGCCCATGGTCGCTGAAGATCGCCTCATGCATGCACGGCCCGCTGTTCGCGAACGGCGCATCGAGGACGTCCTCCAGGCTGCGCAGCACATAGTTGGCGTTGAGGACGCTGTCCTCCGCCACTTGGCGAAGGCCATCCGCGCCGTGCGACAGGATATAGGTGAGCGCGCGCGTGAACATGCCCATCTGGCCGTGGAACGACACCATCCGGCCAAAGGTGCCGGCATGATGCTCGCCCGCCGTCTCTTCCTCGATCAGGACGAACTTGCCATCCTGCTGCTCGACGAAAGGCAGCGGTGCGAACGGCGCCAGCGCCTCCGACAACACCACCGGCCCCGAACCCGGCCCGCCGCCGCCATGCGGGGTCGAGAAGGTCTTGTGCAGGTTGATGTGCATCGCATCGACGCCGAGGTCGCCCGGGCGCACCTTGCCGACGATCGCGTTGAAGTTCGCGCCGTCGCAATAGACATAGCCGCCAGCGGCGTGGACCGCGTCGCTGATCGTCTTGAGGTCGCGTTCGAACAGGCCGCAGGTATTGGGGTTGGTGATCATCACCGCCGCCACATCCGGCCCCAGCCGCGCAGTCAGCGCCGCGACATCGACGCGCCCGTCCGGGGTCGCCGGAATATCCTCGACCGCAAAGCCCGCGAACGCTGCCGTTGCCGGGTTGGTCCCGTGCGCGCTTTCGGGGACCAGCACCACGCGGCGATCTTCGCCCCGTGCTTCCAGCGCCGCCTTGATCGCGAGGATCCCACACAGCTCGCCATGCGCGCCCGCCTTGGGCGACATCGCCACGGCCTTCATGCCGGTCAGCGTGACCAGCCAGTGCGCCAGCTGGTCGATCACCTCCAACGCGCCCTGCACCGTATCGATCGGCTGCAGCGGATGGATGTCAGCGAAACCGGGCAACCGCGCCATCCGCTCGTTCAGCCGCGGATTATGCTTCATCGTGCAGCTGCCCAGCGGGAAGAAGCCGAGGTCGATGCCGTAATTCTGACGCGACAGGCGCGTGTAATGGCGCACCGCCTCCGGCTCGCTCAGGCCCGGCAGGCCGATGTCGCGATGCCGCTCCAGCCCGCCCAGCCGCAAGGTCGCCTTGGGCGCTTCGGCGAAATCGACGCCGGTCGTGTCGAGCGATCCGATCTCAAAGATCAGCGCCTCTTCCAGCATCAGCGCGCGGTTTCCCGTAAAGGTCGCCGCCGCTTCGCCCTCAATGGCGTTCATTTGCGGACGCCAGCCGCTCTGGTTGATCGTGCTCATGCCAGCACCTCCTGGAGAGCGGCGGCAAGGGTTTCGACATCCTCCGCCGTGGTGGTTTCGGTGACCGCGACGACCAGGCCGTTCTCCAACGCCCCCTCGCCTGGATAGAGACGGCCCAGCGACACGCCGGCGAGGATGCCCTTGTCGGCGAGTGCGCGCACGACCGGGCGCGCTTCCTTGGGCAGCTTCAGCGTGAATTCGTTGAAGAAGCTCGGCGTCACCAGCTCGACGCCCGGCACCTGCGCCAGCCGCTCCGCCGCCGCGCTCGCGCCGGCATGGTTGAGCGCCGCGAGCTGCCGCAGCCCCTTCTCACCCAGCAACGTCATGTGCACCGACCACGCCAGCGCGCACAGCACGGACGAGGTGCAGATGTTCGACGTCGCCTTCTCGCGCCGGATATGCTGCTCACGCGTCGACAGCGTCAGCACGAAGCCGCGCTTGCCCTCGGCATCCACCGTCTCGCCGGTCAGGCGACCGGGCATCTGGCGAACATATTTCTCCTTGCAGCCGAACAGGCCAACATAGGGGCCGCCAAACTGCAGCCCGACGCCGATCGACTGGCCCTCGCCCACGACGATGTCCGCGCCCATCTCACCCGGCGACTTGATCGCGCCCAGCGCAACCGGCTCGGTCACCACCGCGACCAACAGCGCCTTCTTCGCCTGACACGCCGCCGCCAGTTCCGACAGGTCCGAAATGCGACCGAGAATGTCGGGATATTGCACCACGACGCATGAGGTGTCGTAGTCGATCAGGTCGATCAACTTCGCCGTATCCGGCTCGGCGGTCAGTTCGGGCACTGCGGTCACCAGCGTGTCGCCGGTATACTTCGCCATGGTGTTGGCAACCGAGACATAATGCGGATGCAGCCCGCCCGACAGGATCGCCTTCGCGCGCTTGGTGATGCGCCGCGCCATGCCGATCGCCTCCCAGCATGCGGTCGAGCCGTCATACATCGACGCGTTGGCGACATCGGTGCCCAGCAGGCGCGCGACCTGGGTCTGGAACTCGAACATCACCTGCAGCGTGCCCTGCGCGATTTCCGGCTGGTACGGCGTATAGGCAGTCAGAAACTCGCCGCGCTGGATGATGTGATCCACGCTCGCCGGAACATGATGCTTGTACGCGCCACAGCCGAGGAAAAAGGGCGCGCTCCCCGCCGACAGGTTTTTCGCTGCCAGTTTGGACATATGCCGTTCGACCGCCAGCTCGCTCGCATGCATCGGCAGCCCCGCGACCGGCCCGGACAGCCGCGCGCTTTCGGGAACCTCGGCGAACAGATCATCGATCGTCGCGGCATTGACCGCGGCGAGCATCGCCTGCCGGTCGGACGGGGTAAGGGGAAGGTAGCGCATCGGAATTCCCGTCGCCCCGGCGGAGGCCGGGGCCGCTATCGGTAAAGCGCATGCTCCGCCACGGAGCGGCCCCGGCCTCCGCCGGGGCGACGCGCGATTAAAGCTTGCTCACGAAATCCGCGTAAGCGCTCTCGTTCATCAGTCCATCAAGCTCGCTGGAATCGCTCAGCGTCATCTTGAAGAACCAGCCATCGCCCTCGGGATCTTCGTTCACCAGCGCGGGATTGTCCTCCAGCGCCGGATTGCCCTCGACCACCGTGCCGCTCACCGGCGCATAGACATCGCTCGCCGCCTTGACGCTTTCGACCACCGCGGCGTCGTCGCCCTTGGCGACGTCCTTGCCCTCTTCGGGCACTTCGACGAACACGATGTCGCCGAGCTGGCTCTGCGCATATTCAGTGATGCCGACGGTCGCGATTTCGCCGTCGAGTTCGATCCATTCATGATCTTCGGTGAAGTAACGGCTCATTTCGATGCTCCCTGGCGAACATAATTGTGTGGAACGAAGGGCATGGCGACCACTTCGCCATGATGGATCTTGCCGCGCTGGCTCAGCGTCACGCGCGTGCCGATTTCGGCCATCGCGGTCGGGACATAGGCCATCGCGATCGGCTTCTGGACAGTCGGGGCAAAGCCGCCGCTGGTGACGCGACCGACTTCGTTGCCCTGTTCGTCCAGCACCAGTGCGCCCTCGCGCACCGGCTGACGCCCCTCGACGATCAGGCCGACGCGGCGCTGGATCGGGCCGTTCTCACGCTCCATCAGGATGCGCTCGGCACCGGGGAAGTTCGCTTCCTCACGCCGCCGCTTGCTCGCGACCGCAAAGTTCAGCGCCGCCATGATCGGCGTCGTCTCAGGGTCGAGGTCGTGGCCATAAAGCGGCAGATCGGCCTCAAGCCGCAGCGAATCGCGCGCGCCCAAGCCAATCGGCTTCACCTCGGGCTCGCCGCACAGCAGGTCGGCGACGGTCGCCGCCGCCTCGGCCGGAATCGAAATCTCGAAGCCGTCCTCACCGGTATAGCCCGAGCGGCTGATATAGGCTTCGACCCCGCCAATCTCGAACTTGCCGCCCTTCATGAACACCAAAGCATCGAGCGGATACTCGCCCGTGACATGGCGCTTGAGGGCATCAAACGCCTTGGGACCCTGCAGCGCCAGCAGCGCATGCTCGTCCATGTGATTGATCTCGATCGCGTCGGGCAGATGCTCACGCAAATGCGCGATATCGTCCCATTTGCACGCGCCGTTCACGACCATGTAGATGCCGCCCGGCCAGCGGCTGAACATCAGGTCATCGAGGATGCCGCCATTCTCGGCCAGCAACAGCGAATATTTCTGCTGCCCCACCGCGACGCCCGCAACATCGGCGGGGATCAACTTCTCCAGCTCCGCATCGAGCCCTTCGCCCGACAGGAACAGCTGGCCCATGTGCGACACATCGAACAGGCCGGCCGATTCGCGCACCCACAGATGCTCGGCCATGATGCCTTCATACTGGACCGGCATTTCATAGCCCGCGAACGGCACCATGCGCCCGCCGCGCGCGCGATGCCAGGCATCGAGCGGGAGCAGCATCAGTTCTTCGACGAAATCGGGCTCGCCCGTAAGGGAATCAGGGCTATCGGTCACGCGCGTGCTCCAGAATTGACGACGGAATGCCGCACAGCGCGGCCATTCATCCGTCGCCCCCTCTGTCACGGGAACCTGAGAGCTTTGATCCCGAACCTTGGTCCGGGACTTACCCCTTCGGTGGCTCACCCCTGACGGAGCAAGCGCTTTCCAGAGTGTCGTGGCTCACGCGGTCCCTGGTGCCTGAGAGATTCCGGGGCGGTTGCTCCTTCGGCGTTCCGGATCCGGAGACCCGTAAACTCTCCCGCGTGTGCCTTCACCGGTTGCCCGATGCCAACGCCATGGGAATGCTGCGCCGCACCGTTTGAGTCAATCGCGAAGTTGGCGTTTGTTTGTTTGCGGCACCGGCCCGCTCCCCCACCCGGCCACCCATAGAATACACTGCCGTTGGGTGGCCGGGTGGGGGAGCGGGCCGGTGCCGCGCGCCGCGCAAGCGGCGCCTGACAAACTAGCGCGTCGCGTTATACTTCAGCTGCGCGTCCGTTAGCTGGAACCCCACCAGCGCCTCGAACGTCGCGCGCAGCACCGCCTGGCGCACTTCGGGGCGGGCCAGTGGATCCATGGCCGCGGTCTCGTCACCCGCCTTGCGCTTCGCCAGAATCTGGCGGCGAATATCCTCGGGCAACGTCGCCGCAGCGCGCGAGACATAGGCGTTGGCAGTGCCGCTCGCCTGCGCACGCGCCTGACCCGGCTCGAAGCGCAACGTTACCTGCGCCACGCGCTTCGACACCACCGACGTGCCGCCCTGAACCACCGTCACGAAATAGGGCAATGTCACTTCGCGCGCGCCCTCGGTCGAGCGGCGGCTCGCTTGAACTTCGAACGCGATGTCGCTGCGGATCATCTCGCCGCTGTCGTCGCAATTGGAGGTGACGTTGGTCAGCGTCGCGGTCACGTCGATTGCGGTCGACGCCGTGCTGTCCGCCGGATTGAACAGGGTGATGTCGCCGGTCCCGGCCGGAACGCCGATGCGCGGGCAGGCCGAACGGACCGCAGTGATGCCGCCCTCGGCAATGTCGCCCTCACGGGAGCAGGCGGCGAGCGCCAGCGGGATCGTCGCGGCGAGAGCGAGTTTGCGAAAGTTCAACTGGGGCACCTTTCCCGAACAAGACATGCCTGCCTCCGCCATTTCTGGCGGACCCGGCCCGGCGGCGGGCACCATAGGCAGGGCGTCGGCTTCCCGCAACGCCCATCCGGCGGCTTTCGCAGCCCAGCCCGGAGGGCGTCTTTCGCAGGACGCCCGGATCGCGTAAGGCGACCGCGATGACCGACATGCACAAGCCCGTCCTTGAACTTCTCATCGCCGCGCCGCGCGGCTTTTGCGCCGGCGTGGACCGCGCGATCCAGATCGTCGAGCGCGCGATCGAGCTGCACGGCGCCCCGGTCTATGTCCGGCACGAAATCGTCCATAACAAATATGTGGTCGATACGCTGAAGGCGAAGGGCGCGATCTTCGTCGACGAACTCGATCAGGTGCCCGACGGCGTCCATGTCGTCTTCTCGGCGCATGGCGTCCCCAAATCGGTCCCCGCCGCCGCGCAGGACCGCGGCCTGTCCTATTTCGACGCCACCTGTCCGCTGGTGTCCAAGGTGCATCGTCAGGCCGAACGCCTCGTCGCCGCCGGTCGCCACATCCTGTTCATCGGCCATGCCGGCCACCCCGAGGTGATCGGCACCTTCGGCCAGGTGCCCGACGGCGCAATGACGCTGATCGAGACCGAAGAGGACGCGAATGGCTTTACCACCGACGCGCCCGACAACCTCGCCTTCCTGACCCAGACGACACTGTCGGTCGATGATACCGCCGCGATCCTCGCTATTCTCCAGGCACGCTTTCCCGCGATCGTCGCGCCCAAGGCCGACGACATCTGCTACGCCACGTCGAACCGTCAGGCGGCGGTGCGCGCCATCGCCGGATCGTGCGACCTGGTGCTGGTGATCGGCGCTCCCAACTCGTCCAACTCGCTGCGCCTCGCCGAAGTGGCGGAGCGTGAGGGCACGACGTCGAAACTGATCCAGCGCGCCGACGACCTCGATTTCGACTGGCTGGCGGGCGTCGGCACGCTCGGCATCACCGCGGGCGCCTCGGCCCCCGAAGTGCTGGTACGCGAAGTGATCGACCGCATCGCCACCCGCTACGCCGTCACCGAACGCATGGTCGAAACCGCACAGGAAACGATCACCTTCAAGCTGCCCAAGGGGCTGGAGGCGGCGTGACGAACATTCCTCCCCTGCGAAGCAGGGGAGGTGGCAGCGCGAAGCGCTGACGGAGGGGGCGTAGCTGCGATCAGCGATATGCCGGGGGCATATCGCAGCAGCGGAGCCGGCTTGCGAAGCAAGCCGTTGGGCGCAGAGAGCGGAATTTTGTCGAGATGTTCACGGCCGTCTACGCGGCCGCCCCTCCACCACCCGCTGCGCGGGCGGTCCCCCTCCCCTGAGACAAGCTCAGGGGAGGAATGATCGGGCTTAGCCACTCGATAATGCCAAATCCGCCTTGCCCCGGTTCTACCCAGCATCTACCCGCGACCCTCGAACACGCCACACGCACGGGGACCCGAATTGGCAGTCTACACCCAGGTCTCGGCCGAGGCGCTTTCCGCTTTCCTCGCCCGCTACGACGTCGGCGAACTGGTCTCTGCCAAGGGGATCGCGGAGGGCGTCGAAAACAGCAACTACCTCGTCGACACGACGCAGGGCCGCTTCATCCTGACGCTCTACGAAAAGCGGGTCGAGGCGGGCGACCTGCCCTATTTCATGGACCTGCTAGCGCATCTCGATGCCAAGGGCCTGTCGGTCCCGCCGGCGATCGTCGACCGCGACGGCGTAGCGATCCAGACACTGGAGGGCCGCCCCGCCTGCCTGATCAAGTTCCTGTCGGGCGTCTCGCTCTCGCACCCCACCCCGGCTCAGGCCGAGGCTGCGGCGCGCGCGATGGCCGACATGCACGCCGCCGTCGCCGATTTCGAACAGGACCGGCCCAATTCGATGGGCGTCGACAGCTGGTGGCCGCTGCTCGAACGTTGCGGCCACAGCCTCGACCAGATCGCGCCGGGGCTGCACGACGATCTGCGCACTGCACTCGACCACGTGCTGAGCGCCTGGCCGCGCGACGGCTTCGACCGCTGCGCGATCCATGCCGATCTGTTCCCCGACAATGTGCTGATGCTGGGCGACACCGTCACCGGCCTGATCGACTTCTATTTCGCCAGCACCGACATCCGCATCTACGACCTCGCGGTGATGCACAGCGCGTGGAGCTTCGACGCGACCGGTGAGACCTATCATGCTGAGATCGGCGACGCCCTGCTGCGCGGCTATCAGGCGCGCTTCCCGCTATCGGACGCCGAACGCGCCGCCTTCCCCCTGCTCGCGAGCGGCGCGTGCATCCGCTTCGCTTTGTCGCGCGCGTTCGACTGGCTCAACACCCCCGCCGACGCGCTCGTCACCCGCAAGGACCCGCTCGCCTATGTCCGCCGCCTCCATCACTATGAACGCATGAGCCGAACCGCATGACCGAACTCCCCCTCGTCGAAATCGCCACCGATGGCGCGTGCAAGGGCAATCCCGGCCGTGGCGGCTGGGGCGCGCTGCTGCGCATGGGCACAGTCGAAAAGGAATTGTCGGGCGGCGAGCCGCACACCACCAACAACCGCATGGAGTTGATGGCCGCGATTCAGGGGCTAAAGGCGCTCAACAAGCCGTGTCGGGTGAAGCTGTCGACCGACAGCCGCTATGTCATGGACGGCCTGACCAAATGGATCAAAGGCTGGCAGCGCAACGGCTGGAAGACCGCCGATCGCAAGCCGGTCAAGAACAGCGACCTGTGGATCGAACTGCTCGACGCCGCCAAGCCGCACCGCATCGAATGGCAATGGGTCAAGGGCCATGCCGGCCACCCCGACAACGAACGCGCCGACAAACTGGCGAGCGACGCGGCGTTGCGGGCGTGAGGCCAGCGCTTCAGTTCGCCTCCGTTGCCACCCGCTGGCGTTCGGTCTGACGCGCGATGTGCGCGAGCGAGAACCAGAAGATCGCGAATAGCGCGATGCTGAACCCGCTCGACCAGGCGAGCTTCTCCCAGCTCGGATTTTTCAAATTGAAATAGCCCAGCTGGAAGATGTTGAGCGCGACGATTCCGCGTAACATCCATTCGACGTTCAATTTGTGCAGGATGTAGCTACCAAACGGCGCCATGAACAACACCACCGGATAAGCGCATAGCCAGGTGCGGACCTGATAGTCGGTGATGTCGCCATCCCAAAAGAAGCGATAGGCGTAACCAAGGATGCTGATCGCCGCCATCACCATGATGCTCATATGCGTCGCGACCTTCTCGTCCATGCGAAAGCGCGTCACGAGCATCGTGTAGAGGACGATATCGGCGCCGGTCCCAAACAGGCTGGCGCACATGCCGCCTGCGATCAGGACCCCGGCGAGCATCGCATGATCGGCAGGTCCCTTTGCCTCGAGCACCAGTTGCGCGCCGCGATGCTTGCTCGACACATAGGCCAGTGCAAAGGTCAGGATCAGGCTGAGGAACAGCGCCTGGATGATGAAGACCGGGATCGCTTGCAGCAGCAGCATGCCGAGCACGAAGCCCAGAAAGCTGACCGGTACGAACCACAGGAGGGGCGCATAGGCCGCGAGATTGCGCCCCTTGCGCGACAGGATCCAGATGCTCGCGCTGGTCATCCCGACCGACTGGATCATCAGGCTGAAGTCGCGCGCCATCTCGCGCTTGATGTCGAAAAACACGCTGAGAACGGGAAACGCCACCGCGCCCCCGCCCTCCGGCGTCAGGCCGGCGACGAACGCCCCGAGGACCATGATCGCGGGATAGTGCCAATGGTCGAGCAGGAAGGGGATCGAGTTGAGTGCGGCGAACAAGACCACCCACAACACCATCATGCCGGCATACCAGCCGCGGAATATCCGGCTTTCGAAGAACATTCCCCGCCCCTTGTGCTGCGCCGTCAATTCATCCCATCGCGACGTAATCCGGCGCGCGGCTTGTCAGTCTTCCTCGACCGGCGCTCCGGGTCCGTTCTTCAGGATCGACTCGATCGCATTCTTCGCCGACGCCTTGCTCGAATAACCCTCGGTCCAGAAGATGATCTCGTTGTTATACTTGAACTTGGCGACGTACTCGCCAGCCTTGTTCTGCTCGATCACGAACTTGTGGGCCATTGAACGCTCCTTCGTTGCGAAGTCCCAACGATAGCAAAGCCGCGACGCCCGTCCAGCGGTTCAGGCGCGGAAGCGCCGGATCGAGTAGCGCTCGGGGTCGAGATGCGCGGCAATCGGATCGGCCGGGCGGTCGAGCAGCATCGCCGCCGCCAGCTTCGATGCGGCGGGCGCGGTCTGGATGCCGAAACCGCCCTGCCCGGCGCACCAGAACAGTCCCGGCACTGCCGGGTCAAAGCCATAGACCGGCAGCCGGTCCGGCGCGAAGGTGCGCAGCCCCGCCCAGCGCCGCTCGACCGCGTCGACTCGCCAATCGACTGCGCTGGCCAGCTTGTCGATCGCGACCGCGACGTCGATTTCCTCTGGCGCGGCGTCACATGGGTCGGTCGGGATCTCGTCATGCGGCGACAGCCAGATGCGCCCGCCCGCTTCGGGCTTGAAGTAGAACCGTTCATGCGCGTCGCGGACCAGTGGCAGCGTCATGGGCGCGGGCGGATCGACGCGCAGCTGCACCACCGTCCGGCGCAGCGGCCTCATCCCCGTCGGCGCAGCACCCGCCATCGCGCCCACCGCTTCGGCCCAGGCCCCGGCAGCGTTGACGAGAACATCCGCAGTGAAGGTCCCAGCCCGCGTCCCGATCGTCCAACCTCGCTCGCGCACCAGCCCGGTGACAGCCGCGTCGCAGACCAGCTCCGCCCCCGCCCGCCGCGCAGCGCTCAGATATGCGCCGTGCAGCCGCGCAACATCGATGTCGCTACAGGTCGGATCGTACAGCGCATCGGTCCATTCGGGGCGCAGGCCGGGGCAATAAAGCGCGGGATCGACCGCATCGAGCGCAACCCCCAACGCCGCGAACTTCGCAACATAGCCGTCGATGACTGCGCGGTCCTCGCGCCGGGCGATGAACAGTTCGCCGCGCGGTGACAGGAACCCCTCGCCCCCCATCTCCGGCGGCGGGTTATGCAGGAAATCGCCCGACGCGATCACCAGCGGCTGAACGTCCGGCCCGCCATAGGTCTCAGACCAGAACGCTGCGGAGCGCCCGGTGGCGTGATAGCCGGGATGCTCCTCCCCCTCCAGGATCAGGACGCGGGCGTGCGGCGCGATCTCTGCCGCCAGGCTCGCTCCGGCAATCCCCGCACCAATAATCGCAACGTCGTACTGGCTCATCCGCGCCGCGCCCGCGCTTCCAGGAACAGGTCGATTTCGCCGATCGCGCGATTGCGTACCTTGTCCGCCTCACGCAGAATCTCGTGCGCGCTTTCCTTGCCGAAGCGGACGATCCGCGCATCGGGCAACCGCGCCACCATCGCCAGCGCCGCTTTGGCATCAACCAGCCCGTCATGCTCGGCGATCAGTGCCAGCACCGGCACGTCCATCCGCTTGAGCGCCGGATTGGTGCGCAACTCACGCGTCGATCGGAACGCCTCGATCACCCATTTCCAGCTTGGTGGGCCGGTAACGTTGCCGGGGTTCGCCTGCTGCCACCAGATTTCGTCGTGATAGCGATCGGTGTCGTGGGTCAGCAGCGATTCGCGCGTGTCGGTGGTGTAGGGCCGCTCGTTCGACTTCCATGCAGGCCGCGCTGGATTACCCAGGCCGCCCAGCACGTGCGCCAGCCGCTCACCCAGCGCCGCACCGAACGGCCCTTTTAGGCCCAGCATTGGTGCGATCAGCACGGCGGCGTCTGGCCGCGCCACCCCTTCGACCAGCCCGCGCAGGACCAGATGCCCGCCCATTGAGTGGCCCATGATGATATGCGGTCTGGGGGTCGCGGCCTTCCAGTCGGCCACGAAGTCGCGGAAATCGGCGATATACTGCGCGAAATCCTCGATATGTCCGCAATTGCCGGCATCGGTTAGCCGGCCCGACCCGCCCTGCCCGCGCCAGTCGAACGACGTGATCGTCCAGCCGCGATCCTGCCAGTGGGCAAAGCTCTCCAGATATTTCTCGAAGACATCGCCACGCCCGCCCTGGAACAGGATCGATCCGCGCGGCGTGCCGCTGGCCGGCCAGGCGAAACAGCGCAGCACCCATCCATCGCGTGTGGTCCAGTTGGTGACGCTGGCGCCGGCGGGGATCGCGCGGCGATCGAACGGGGAAACGGTCATGGGCGCTGGTTACGGTTTGGAAAGCCCTCCCGTCTAGGGTTCGATTGAGATGGGGGAAATTGCACCTGCGATTCTGCTGGGCCTGCTGGTCCTGATCCTGGTTTCGGCCGGGATCGAGGACGCGCGAATCCGTGAGATCTCCAACTGGAAGAACGCGGCGATCGCGCTGTTGGCGCTGCCATGGTGGTTTGCGATGGGGCTCAACCCGTGGCCCGACATGGCGATCCAGCTGGGTATCGCGCTCGCGGTGTTCGCGCTGTTCGCTGCGGCCTTCCATTTCGGGATGATGGGCGGCGGCGACGTGAAGATGATCGCCGCGCTCGCTTTGTGGTTTCCATTCAATCAGCTGGTGACGTTGCTGGTCATCATGTCGCTCGCGGGTGGAGCGATCACCTTGGTGATGCTGGTCGAGAAATGGGTGCGCCGCCGCAGCGAGCAACCGGAGGTTCCTTATGGGATCGCCATCGCCATCGCCGCGCTGCTCACACTTCGCGAACCGATTTTTAACCCCTTCTTGTGATGCTTAACGCCAGAGCAACCCGGTCGGACAAAGAAAAGGCCTGAGACGTCATGGATGGACGGAAGATCATTCTGCTGGTGGGGGCGCTGTTTGTGGCCGCGATCACCGCGTTCATGGCGCGCAGCCTGATGACGGGATCCTCGGCTCCGGTCGCGGGCGCCGCGCCGATGCCCGGCCAGCCTGCGCCGGTCGATGCGATCGAAGTTCTGGTCGCAACCAAGGCGCTGCCCGTCGGCACCATTCTCGGCCCCGATTCGATCAAGTTCGTCGCCTGGCCCAAGGATCTGGTCGAGGGCGCCTATTTCCAGAAGGACGGCACCGACCTTGCCAAGCTGCAGGGCACCGTGGTCCGCTTCGCAATTCCCGCAGGCCAGCCGCTGACGCAGGGCGCGATCGTCAAGCCGGGCGACCGCGGCTTCCTCGCCGCTGCGCTGTCGCCTGGCATGCGCGCTGTGACCGTGCCGGTATCGGCGCAGGCCGCCGTCGCCGGGTTCATTTTCCCGGGCGACCGGGTCGATCTCATCCTGACTCAAGCGGTCGCGGGTGGCGGCGATGGCCCGCCGCTCAAGGCGTCGGAGACAGTGCTGCGCAATCTGCGCGTGCTCGCCACCGATCAGCGCACTGACAAGCAGCAGGACGAGGAGGGCAAGACCGTTGTCGCCACCTATTCGACCGTGACGGTCGAGGCGACGCCGCGCATTGCCGAAAAGATCGCGGTCGCGCAGACGCTCGGCACGCTGTCGCTGTCGCTGCGCTCGATCGCCGACAACACCAGCGAGCTGGAACAGGCAATCGCTTCGGGTGAAGTGACGATGCCCGATGGCAGCGATCCCAAGGCGGAAAAGGCGATGATCGCCCGCCTCGCGTCGCGGCCGTCCGAAGGTGGCAGCACGCTGACCACGGGTGCCGATGTGTCGCGCTTCCAGCGCAGCACCGTGCCCGGCAAGCCGCGCGACGAAAGCATGATGGCCGACGCGGGCGCACGTCCGGCGGGCGGCGGCTATCCGGGCGCGGCGGCAGCCGGTGAAGGTCCGATCGTCAAGATTTCACGGGGCAATGCGGTCACGGTTGTCCCGGTCGGGGGGAAGAATTGAGATGCGTGTGAGGGGAAACAAGCTCGGCGGAACGCTCGCGGCGGTCGCCGTGCTGGCGATGCCGGCGGCAACGCTTCCGGCACCGGTGCTGGCACAGACCGTCCATGCCGCGCCGCGCGACATGGTTCAGATCGCGACCGGGCGTGGGCGTCTGATCACGCTCAACGCGCCGATGTCTGACATCTTCGTTGCCGACAGCAACGTCGCCGACGTCCAGGTCCGCTCGCCCACTCAGCTGTGGGTGTTCGGCAAGAAGGCTGGCGAGACGACGGTCTATGCGACAACGAAGGCGGGCAAGGTGATCTATTCAACCACCGTCCGCATCGGCAACAATTTCGACAGCGTGCAGGGGATGCTCGACACGGCGATGCCCGAATCGAACATCACCGCGACGACGATGAACGGCTTCGTGCTGCTCACCGGCACCGTCGCCGCGCCGCAGGATGCGGCCGAGGCGGAGCAGCTAGCACAGGCGTTCGTCGGCGAGGAAACCAAGATCCTCTCGCGCCTCAAGACCGCGACCCCGCTGCAGGTGAACCTTCAGGTCCGCATTTCCGAGGTTAGCCGCAGCTTCGCCAAGAATATCGGCAGCAACTTCACCACGCTCGACGGATCCGGCGGGTTCAAATTCGGTATCGGCAGCGGCCGTCAGCCCGCGGCGAGCTGGACCACCGATCCTCGCCTCCCACTCGGCGTCGGCGGCAATGTCACGGGCTATACGAACGATCCGATCACCGGCGCCCTGGTCCAGCAGCCGGGCACCGCGATCACGCCGGGGCCCCAGCGCACGACGATCGGCGGCCTTGGACGGTTGTTCGGCCTCGACATTCTTGGTGCGCTCGACCTTGGCGAAACCAATGGCCAGGTCTCGACGCTCGCCAACCCGAACCTCACCGCGTTGTCGGGTGAGACCGGTTCGTTTCTCGCCGGTGGCGAGATCCCGATCCCGGTCAGCCAGGGACTTGGCGCGGTGTCGGTCGAATACAAGCAGTACGGCGTCAGCCTCGCCTACACGCCCACGGTGCTCGCCGATGGCCGCATCTCGCTGCGCGTCCGTCCCGAAGTGTCGCAGCTGTCGGCCGCCGGATCGGTGACGATCGGCGGCGTGCAGATCCCGGCACTCACCACCCGCCGCGCGGAAACGACGGTCGAGCTGGGATCGGGGCAGAGCCTGATGATTGCCGGCCTGCTGCAGAATTCGCACGACAATTCGATCGACCAGACCCCGGGCCTTGGCAATGTGCCCGTGCTTGGCGCGCTGTTCCGTTCCAACGGGTTCAAGCGGAACGAGACCGAACTGGTCATCGTCATCACGCCGTATCTGGTAAAGCCCGTCGACGGGAACCAGATCGCGTTGCCGACCGACGGGTACAAAGCCCCTGACGATGCCGAACGCGTGCTGCTCGGCCGCCTCGGCGGATCGGACAAGGGCGGCAAGCGCCCGACGCCACAAATGGCCCCGCCGGTCGGTGCCGAACCGTCGCTCGGCGCGGCAACCCCGATGCAGCCCGGCCCGCAGCCCCGGCCCGAACCGGTTCAGCCAGTGGCGACTCCGGCGCAGCAGCCGGCACCCAAGGGTGACACCAAAGACAAGCGCAAGCGCGGTGCGGCCCCCGCACCGGGTTTCGGTTTCAATTGATCGCGGCGAGGAACGACCATGTCGAAGCGTAACACGATCCTATTGCTGAGCGCCGCGGCCAGCCTGTTGTCCGCATGCGGCGCAGGCAGCAGCACGGGCCTCGAATCGGTCAACCAGCCGGTCGTTGCCCGCACCGACTATGTGTTCGATGCCTCCACCGACGGCAGCTATCTGGCGGCGGGCGAACAGGCACGGGTCGCCGGCTGGCTTGCCTCGTTGCGGCTCGGCTATGGCGACCGCCTCTACGTCGACGACCCCGCAGGGACCGGCGCCGCGCGTCAGGTGGCAACTGAGGCCGCGCGCTATGGCGTGCTGCTCTCCGGCCCCGCCCCGGTCACCACCGGCGCGGTTCAGCCGGGCATGGTTCGCGTGATCGTCAGCCGGATGAAGGCGAGCGTGCCCGGGTGCCCCGACCGCCGCGACACCGGCGAGGGAAGTTTCGGCGGCAAGACCAGCTCGGGCTATGGCTGCGCGGTCAACGGCAACCTTGCCTCGATGATCGCGCGTCCGGAAGATCTGGTGCGCGGCGAGCCCGGCTCGCCCACCGCCGATCCGGCGCAGATCACCAAGTCGATCAAGGCGCTGCGCGAAGCCGCGCCGTCCGGCGGCGGCGGAACCACGGTTAAAGCCGAAGGCACGGGAGGAGGCGGACAGTGAACGCGCCCTTCAACCCGCAGCGCGCCGCGCATCGCGAGCCGTTCGTTGCGTTCGTATGCGACGAGACCACCGCCGAAGCGATCCGCCCGATCGCAATCGAACAGGGCTGGAACCCGGACAAGGTCAATAAGGGCGGCCTGCGCAACGCCGTGCAGACGCTGTCGGTTTCGGCCAGCCCGAACATCCTGTTCGTCGACCTGTCCGAAAGCGGCGACCCGCTCAACGACATCAACGCACTTGCCGAAGTGTGTGAACCGGGCACCGTCGTGATCGCATCGGGACAGGTCAACGATGTCCGCCTGTATCGCGACCTCGTCGCATCGGGCATTCAGGACTATCTGCTCAAGCCGCTCAACCCCGACGTAATGCGCGAAGCGTTCGTGCACGCCCAGGCGATGCTCAGCGCGCCCAAGCATGTCGATGCGTCGTCCGACCGTCCGCATTGCGCGGTCGCGGTGATCGGAACGCGCGGCGGCGTCGGTGCCTCCACGCTAGCGACCTCGCTCGCGTGGCTGATGAGCGAGAAGAGCGGCCGTTCGACCGCGCTGCTCGACCTCGACGTCCATTTCGGGACCGGCGCACTGACGCTCGACCTCGAACCCGGACGCGGCCTGACCGACGCGATCGAAAATCCCAGCCGCATCGATGGCCTGTTCATCGAACGCGCAATGGTGAAAGCGTCGGACAAGCTGTCGGTCCTGTCGGCCGAAGCCCCGATCAACTCGCCGGTGATGACCGACGGCGCGGCGTTCTTCCAGCTTCAGGAAGAGATCCGCTCGGCATTCGAATGCACCGTGGTTGATCTGCCGCGGTCGATGCTGGTCAACTACCCGCACCTCATCTCCGACGTGCAGGTGGCGGTGCTGGTGACCGAGCTGACGCTCGCCGCCGCGCGCGACGCGATCCGCATCATCAGTTGGTTCAAATCGAACGCTCCGCATACCCAGCTGATCGTCGTGGCAAACCGCGTGCCCACCGGGGTGCTCGAGATCAGCCGCAAGGACTTCGAAGGCTCGATCGAGCGCAAGATCGACTATGTCATCCCGCTCGACAGCAAGACTGCGGTGCAGGCCGCCAAACTCGGCAAACCGCTCGCCGAGGCGGGAAAGAACGTCAAGGCGCTCGCCCCGCTCGCCGACATCGCCACCCGTGTGATCGCGATCACCGATTCGGGTGAAGAGGTCAGCCGCGACAAGGGCAAGAGCAAGGGCGGCAAGGGCGGCTCGCTGCTCGGCAAGCTGACCAGCTCGATGAAGCTCGGCCGTAAGGCAAAGGCATAACCGGCGCCGGCTGCGGCCGGCACCCCGTGACGGAGGCGTGAGAGAGTGGAATTGCTCCCGATGGTGATGTTGGCGGGCGGCACCTTCATGGTGCTGGTGCTGCTCATCCTCGCCTTTTCCGGGCCATCGGCGAAGGCGGAGGGCGCACGCCGCCTGACCGGCCTGCGCGATCGCCATGCCGGCGTCGTCGGCGCGGGCGCGGTCGAGGCGCAACTGCGCCGCATCTCAACCACCCGCGCCACCCGGATGGACAATGCGGCAGCGCGGTTCCTGCCCAACCCGGCCCAGCTCGGCAAACGCCTCGCGATGACCGGCAGGAACTGGTCGGTCGGCCAGTACGGCATGGCGTCGGCCGGCATCGTCGTGGTGGTCGCCGCCGCGCTGATGGTTCAGGGTCTGCCCGTGCTGCTGGCGTTGCTAGTCGGCATCGTCGTCGGTGGCGGCCTGCCGCACATGGCCATCGGCTTCCTGATCAACCAGCGCATCGCGAAATTCACCGCCAAGTTCCCCGACGCGATCGAACTGCTGGTCCGCGGCCTGCGCTCGGGCCTTCCGATCACCGAAACGATCGGCGTGGTGGGTGCAGAGGTTGAAGGACCGGTGGGCGAGGAATTCCGCTCGATCAGCGACAAGATGAAGATCGGTCGCACGCTCGATCAGGCGCTGCAGGAAACCGCCGACCGGCTCGGCACGCCCGAATTCCAGTTCTTCTGCATCACCATCGCGATCCAGCGTGAAACCGGCGGCAACCTCGCCGAAACGCTCGCCAACCTTGCCGAAGTGCTGCGCAAGCGCAGCCAGATGAAGCTCAAGATCAAGGCGATGTCGTCGGAATCCAAGGCGTCGGCCTATATCATCGGCGCATTGCCGTTCATCGTTTTCGGCATGATCTGGATGATCAACGACACTTATATGCAGGGGTTCTTCATCGATCAGCGGCTGATCATCGCCGGCGGTGGCGGGATCGTCTGGATGGGGATCGGGGCCTTCATCATGGCCAAGATGATCAATTTCGAGATCTGATGCGATGATGACCACCCCCACCGCACCCACCCTGCTCGGCGTCGACGTCTTCTACGTCGCAACGATCCTGGCCGGGGTAGCCGCATTCAGCGTGCTGCTTGCCATCTATGCCGCCGTGTCGGTGCGCGACCCGATGGCAAAGCGCGTCAGAGCGCTCAACGAACGGCGCGAACAGCTGAAGGCCGGTATTACCGCATCGACCAGCAAGCGCCGCGCCAAGCTGGTTCAGAAGAACGCGACCACCGACCGCATCCGCGACTTCCTGTCCTCGCTCAAGGTCCTGCAGGACTCGCAGGTCCAGACCGCGCAGATCAAGCTGATGCAGGCCGGCATCCGGTCCAAGGATTATGCCGTCGCCGTCATATTCGGCCGCCTGGTGCTCCCGATCGTGATCGGCGGGACGATGGTGTTCCTGGTCTATGGCACCGAACTGTTCTCGGACTGGACCCCGCTCAAGGCCTATGGCCTCGTCGCGGGCAGCGCGATCCTGAGCTACAAGGCGCCGGACATCTACCTCAAGAACAAGATCCAGAAGCGGTCCAGCGCGATTCGCAAGGGCATTCCCGACGCGCTCGACCTGCTGGTGATCTGCGCCGAAGCGGGACTCACCGTCGATGCCGCATTCGGTCGCGTCTCAAAGGAACTGGGCAAAGCCTATCCTGAGCTAGGCGAGGAATTCTCGCTCACCGCGATCGAGCTGGGGTTTCTCACCGATCGCCGCCAGGCCTTTGAAAATCTGGCGAAGCGCATCGACCTCGACTCGGTCCGCGGGGTCGTCACTACCATGATTCAGACCGAGAAATATGGGACGCCGCTGGCTTCAGCGCTGCGCGTCCTCTCCGCCGAGTTCCGCAACGAACGCATGATGCGCGCCGAGGAAAAGGCCGCACGCCTGCCCGCGATCATGACCGTGCCGCTGATCCTGTTCATCCTGCCGGTGCTTTTCGTCGTCATTCTCGGCCCGGCAGCCTGCTCGATCAACGACGCGCTGATGACCGGGTAAGGCCCCGTGCAAGGCGGAAGCTGCCGACGGAGCGGATCTAGCTGCGGCAAGAACGCATGATCAAGGCGAGCCAGCCGGAGGCGTGACCAGCGAGTGGCTGCCGCCGCATGTGCGGGCGGAAACCGCGCCGCAGCACTGATCCCGCGCCGGGTGATCCCGCGCCGGGTCAGCGTCCGCCGAGCAGCACCTGCTGATAATGCTCGACCACGGCGGCAAGGGGTCTGCCCGCGCCGTCGAGGACGATGGCGCGATGGCGCACCACCACCCCGGCCGCAGGGATGCGACCGGGGCGAGAGGTCCACGACCCATAGGTTTCCCGGCGGGGCGATAGCGGCAGGATGACGCGGCCGAACGGCGCATCGCTGGTTTCGAGCGCAGCGTTCATCTCCGGGGTCAGCCGGCTGGCGACGTACCAGTTGGTCGCCTCCGACAGCAGATGATCGCCGCACATCAGCCGCACGCGGCGGTATCCCAGCATCTCGTCCTTGCCGACCTTCAGCCGGGTGCGCGCGGGCGAGGCGCTGGCGACGACGCGGCCGCGCTTCACCTCGGCACGAACCCGCGGCGGATCGGCAAGGCCCAGTGCGGCGCAGCGCGATTCTAGCACCTGAGTCGCAGTCCGCGCGGCGAGCAACTCGGCATTGAGGCGTTCGACAGGCGTCATCTGGGCAGCGGCAACAGCCTCGATCAGCATCGCGAAGGGAAGCATCGCGCTCATCGCAGCAGACGCCCGGCATGCGCCGCGATCCGCAGCGCAGGGGGCAGGCAATAGGCAGCGCCGCCGGGCAAGTCGAGGTGCTTCGTCATGCCCGGGGTGCTAGGGTCCAGACCCATAACTGGCAATGATCGTGATTGCCCTGGACCCCAGCGCGCCGACTAGCCGTACGCGAGCCGCATCGACGGCGCCGGTACGGAGGTCGGGGGGCGCTCGCCTTTCGCCGAGCCGTTGGCCTGTTCGGCAAGCGTGGTAATCTCCCGCATCAAATTGCGTGCAGCCGCCGAAGTCTGTTCGACCATCGCGGCATTCTGCTGCGCGGTCTGGTCCATCGCCGCGATAGCGCTGGTAATCTCGCCAATCGCCGAAGACTGTTCGGCATTCTCGTTCGCGATCGTGTCGAGCAGTTGATGCACGTCCGACACATTCTCCGAAATCCCGGTCAATGCGCCATCGACCTGACGCACCGCCTCGACCGCGCTCATCACCTCGGCCTGGGTGACGGTCAGCTGGTCGCGGGCGCGCTTAGCCTCTTCCTCGGCGCGCATGGCGAGCGCGGAAACAAGGTCGGCGACGACGGCAAAGCCACGGCCTGCCTCCCCCGCCCGTCCCGCTTCGACCGCCGCGTTCATCGCAAGGACGCGCGTCTGGAACGCGATTTTATCGAGACCCTCAATGACGTCGTCGATCCCCTTTGCGGATTCGCTGACCCGCCCCATCGCGCTCACCGCATCCTCGGCGACGCTCCGTCCCGCGGTGACCGCGCGCATCGCCCCATCGGCGCGTGCGACGGTCTGCCCCGCCGCTTCGGCGGTCGCGCGCAGCCGCTGATCCATCTGGAGCACCGACGCGTTGGTCTCCTCCAGGCTGGCCGCCGTCGCTTCGGTCCGATGCGCCAGATCGTCCGACGCGGCCACGATCTCGCTCGCTCCCGTCAGCACCGCATCGCTGGTCTGGGAAATCGACACCAGCAGCGCATTGAGCGCAGCCTCCCGCTGCTGTGTTTCGGCGGCGGCTCGGTCGCGTTCGGCCTGCGCTTCCTCGAAATAGACCGTCACCGCCAGTTCGATGTCGAGCAGCACCGCCTTCAGCAGCACGGCGAGCTGGTCGGCATTGCCGGTGTCGTCGCGATTCAGCCAGCCGCGCTTCTGCGATCCCAGATAGTCGCGGATCAACTGATCCATCACGATCGCATAGGACCCGACATACCAGCGCGGCTCCAGGCCGATGCGGGCATGGACCTTGCCGACGCGACGGACGCTTTCGAGATAGTCCTGGTCGAACCTGCCGCTCCACAGTTTCTTCCAGTGCAGATCCTGCAGGCTGCGGGCCGACGTCATGTGCGCGGCGTCGCGGAAATGGGTGCGCAGGCTCGGCGTCTCGGCGATCTTGTCGTAGAGCCGTTTGTGGGCGGCGGCGACCAATGGCTGCAGCTCGCGCCCCAATTCCTGCAGCGTCTCGCGCTGGGTCTCGTCAAGGCCGATAAACGCGAGCCGGGGACCCAACATCTCATTAAGCATCTGGCGAACCTCTCAGTTAAAACGAGGAGGCTCCCTGTTCGATGCCAGCGTGGATCTCGTTCCACGAGAGCAACGACGGGAGCGTCGATGCTATCGTAGAACGGGTCCAAAACGGCCGGACGGCACCGGCAAAAATAATCGGAACGAAGTGGTCCGATTAACGTGCGCGTAACGCAGATTGCGCCGCCGCCAGCCGCGCGATCGGCACGCGATAGGGCGAGGCAGAGACGTAATCGAGCCCGGTCTGCTCACAGAATGCGATCGACGCGGGATCGCCGCCATGCTCGCCGCAAATGCCGAGCTTGATGTCAGGCCGGGTCGCACGGCCGCGTTCGGCGGCGATGCTGATCAGCTCGCCGACGCCTTCGACATCCAGGCTGACGAACGGATCGCGGGCGTAGATGCCCTTTTCCACATAGGTGGTCAGGAACCGCCCCGCATCGTCGCGGCTGACGCCCAACGTCGTTTGCGTGAGGTCATTGGTGCCGAAGCTGAAGAATTCGCCGACCTCGGCAATGTCCCCGGCGCGCAGTGCGGCGCGGGGCAGCTCGATCATCGTGCCGACCAGATACTCGATCGTCCGCCCCTGTTCGGCGAACACCGCCTGCGCGGCGCGATCGACGACGGTCTTCATCAGCTCCAGCTCGCGCCGGGTGCCGACCAGCGGGATCATCACTTCGGGCACCGGCGCCGCGCCGGACTTCTCCGCAACGGCGCACGCCGCCTCGAAAATCGCGCGCGCCTGCATCTCGTAGATTTCGGGATAGGTAACGCCGAGGCGACAGCCGCGATGGCCGAGCATCGGGTTGAACTCGTGCAGCTCCGCAGCGCGGCGACGCAGCGTTTCGACATCGAGCCCTGCGGCCTTGGCGACTTCCTCGAACTCCGATTCCTCGTGCGGCAGGAATTCGTGCAGCGGCGGATCGAGCAGGCGGATGGTGCAGGGCAGCCCGACCATGACCTCGAAAATCTCGATAAAGTCGCTGCGCTGTTCGGGCAGCAATTTGTCGAGCGCAGCGCGACGCCCCGCCTCGTCGCTCGCCAGAATCATCTGGCGCACCGCGGTGATGCGGGCAGCGTCGAAGAACATATGCTCGGTGCGGCACAGGCCAATGCCTTCCGCCCCGAACTCGCGCGCGGTGCGGCAGTCGAGCGGGGTTTCGGCGTTGGTGCGCACCTTCAGGCGGCGCACTTCGTCGGCCCACACCATCAGCGTGCCGAAATCGCCGGCCAGTTCGGGCTGGATCGTCGGAACGGCGCCCAGCATGACTTCGCCTGTCGAGCCATCGATCGTCAGCACTTCGCCCTCGCGCACTTCGCGCGTGCCGATGCGCATCACGCCTTCCGACGCCTTGATCGACAACGTGCCCGCGCCGGAGACGCAGGGACGGCCCATGCCGCGCGCCACCACGGCCGCGTGGCTGGTCATGCCGCCACGCGCGGTCAGGATGCCCTTCGCCGCGTGCATGCCGTGGATGTCTTCCGGGCTGGTCTCGACGCGGACCAGGATCACCGCCTCGCCATTAGCAGCGCGCTTTTCGGCGGTGTCGCTGTCGAACACCGCGATGCCCGACGCTGCGCCGGGCGAGGCCGGCAGCCCCTTGGTCAGCACGTCGCGCGGTGCGCTGGGATCGAGCGTCGGGTGGAGCAGCTGGTCGAGCGCTGAGGGATCGACGCGCAGGATCGCCTCGTCGCGGGTGATCAGCTCTTCATTGGCCATGTCGACCGCGATCTTGAGCGCCGCCTTGGCGGTGCGCTTGCCCGAGCGGGTCTGGAGCATCCACAATTTGCCGCGTTCGACCGTGAACTCGATATCCTGCATGTCGCGATAATGGCGCTCAAGCTGGTCGAACACGCGCGCCAGCTCGGCATAGGCCTCCGGCATCGCCTCTTCCATCGACAGCGGCTTGGCCCCTGCCCGCTCGCGCGCGGCCTTGGTCAGATATTGCGGCGTGCGGATGCCAGCGACGACATCCTCGCCCTGCGCATTGATCAGGAACTCGCCATAATAGGCGTTCTCGCCAGTCGCGGGGTCGCGGGTAAAGGCGACGCCGGTGGCCGAGGTGTCGCCCATATTGCCGAACACCATCGCCTGGACATTGACCGCCGTGCCCCAGTCGCCGGGAATGTCGTTGAGGCGGCGATAGACCTTGGCGCGCTCCGATTGCCATGATCCGAACACCGCGCCGATCGCGCCCCAGAGCTGGTCATGCACGTCCTGCGGAAACGGCTTGCCCCACAGTTCGACGACGATCGCCTTGTATTCCTCGACCAGCGTCTGCCAGTCGGCGGCGGTCATCTCGGTATCGAGGGTGTAGCCGCGATCCTCCTTGGCGATCTCCAGCGCTTCCTCGAACCGGCCATGGTCGAGTTCGAGCACGACGTCGGAATACATCTGGATGAAGCGTCGATAGCTGTCCCACGCAAAGCGCGCGTCGCCGCTGATCGTCGCGAGGCCAACCACGGTTTCGTCGTTGAGGCCAAGGTTGAGGACCGTGTCCATCATCCCCGGCATCGACACCCGCGCGCCGGAGCGGACCGAGACCAGCAGCGGGTCCGCCGCATCGCCGAAGGTCTTGTCGGTCACCCCCTCGATATGGGTGATGCCGGTCGCCACCTCAGCCTTCAGGCTGTCGGGAAAGCTCTCGCCATTGTCGTAATAGAGCGCGCAGACCGGGGTCGAAATGGTAAAGCCGGGAGGCACCGGAAGGCCGATCGACGCCATCCCATCGAGGTTCGCGCCCTTGCCGCCGAGCAGGTTCTTGTCCCCCTGGCCACCGTCGGAAACATTCCCGCCGAAGCGGTACACATAGCGAGTCATTCAAACCCCTTCCGTGACTTGGCGCGGGGCGTACCGCAGGTGCGAAGAGGGGGAAAGGGCCTGTCCACCGCTGTCAGGAGGAAGAAATGCTACAGCGGTGTGAAATTTGCGGGTGGGGGGCGGCAATCTTAGCCCCTCCCCTTCAGGGGAGGGGTTGGGGTGGGGCCTATCGTCTTGGCGAGCGGTCTCGGTGAGATTTCACTGCCCCACCCCCAACCCCTCCCCTGAAGGGGAGGGGCTTGAGAGACGCTACCCCTCGATCTTCCCGAAATCCGCCACGCGATGCACCGCATCCCGCATCCGCGCCAGCAACGCCAGCCGCGCCGCGCGCTTCGCCGGGTCGCTGTCGTTGACCATCACGCCGCTCTCCTTGTCGAAGAACGCATCGATCGGCCCGCGCAGCGTCGCGAGCGCGGCCATCGCCCCTTCGAACGCCTCCGCCTCAACCGCAGCCGCAGCCTTTGGCGCGGCAACGTCTAGCGCGGCGATCAGCGCCGCCTCTCCGGGTTCGGGCGTGTAGGACAGCGGAGCCGCCGCCTCGGCCTGCGCCGGGGCGACGAAGCCTTCCTTTTTCAGGATATTCGCCGCACGCTTGTACCCGGCGAGCAGGTTCGCCCCATCCTCGGTCGCCATGAACGCCTGAAGCGCATGGACACGCGCGAGCAAGCGGACGAGATCATCCTCCCCGCCCAGCGCAAACACCGCGTCGATCAGGTCGTGACGGACACCGGCCTCGCGCTGCTGGACCTTGAGGCGGTCGGCGAAGAAGTCGAGGAGCTCGTATGCGAAGGTCGGGTGAGCCTCGCCCAGAGGAGCAAGCTTCTGGCCGTTCGGAGACAGCTTTTCATACGAGTCCGCATCAGCCAACCAGAGGCGGCGATAGAAGCCGTCAAAAATCTGATCGGCCTTACCCGCAGCGTCCAGCAATTTAAAACGCAGACCATTCGTCAACACCGTCGAGACAACTGCGAGAACGGCGCGGCGCAGCGCAAACGGGTCCTTCGATCCCGTCGGTCGTTCCCGTGCGGCAAAGAACGCGAATAGGATGTCCAGCTTATCCGCCAGCGACACCGCCACCGTGACCGGCGCAGTCGGCACGTCATCCCCCTGCCCGACCGGCTTGTAATGATCGCGGATCGCGGCGGCGACTGCGGGGTCTTCGCCCTGCGCGGCTGCGTAATAGCCGCCCATCAGGCCCTGCAGCTCGGGGAATTCGCCGACCATGCCGGTGACGAGGTCGGCCTTGGCCAGCCGCGCTGCGCGTTCGGCGAGAGTGGCCAAATCCGTCGCCCCGGCGAAGGCCGGGGCCGCCTGAGGCTCTTGCGTCGCGCCATCGCGGGCGGCCCCGGCCTTCGCCGGGGCGACGATGCCTTCCTCCACCAACCACCGCGCGAGTTTCGCGACGCGATCGACCTTGTCGGCGACGGTGCCCAGCTTCTCATGAAACACGATCTTTTCGAGCTTGGGACGCAGGTCATCCAGCTTCGTTTTCAGATCGGTGTCGTAGAAAAACCGCGCATCGCTCAGCCGCGCCGCAAGCACCTTCTGGTTGCCCTCGACAATCCGCTCGCCACCATCCGCCGCGTCGATATTCGCGGTACAGATGAAGGCATTCGCCAGCTTGCCCTCAGCATTTGTGCAGACAAAATATTTCTGGTTCACGCGCGCGGTGAGCTGGATCACCTCGGGCGGGACATCGAGGAACGCCGCGTCGAAGCGGCCGAGCAGCGGCACCGGCCATTCGGTGAGGCCGGCATTCTCGATCAGCAGCCCTTCATCCTCGACCAGAGTCAGGCCAGCCTTGTTCGCCGCCAGCTTCGCGCCGACCGCGATGGTCGCGCGGCGTTCATTCTGGTCGACGATGACATGGGCGTCGCGCAGCTGCTCGACATAGCTCGCGGCGCTCGCAATCGTAATCGCGTCGGGATGATGGAAGCGATGGCCGACGGTGACGGCACCGGACTTCACGCCCGCGACCTCACACGCCACCACCGTCTCGCCCAGCAGCGCGACGATGCCCTGCAGCGGGCGGACCCAGCGCAGGCTCTCGGTGCTGAGCGACGCCTCGCCCCAGCGCATCGATTTGGGCCAGGGGAAGGCGCGGACGATTGCGGGGATCGCTTCGGCCAGCACCTCGGCAGTCGCGCGGCCCGGCTTGTCGATCACTGCAAACAGCGTCGCGCGGCCCTTCACGTCGCGGGTTTCCAGCGCGTCGCGGGTCAGCCCTGCCTTGCGCAGGAAGCCGTCGATTGCCGCATCGGGCGCGTCAGCGGGCGGGCCTTTCAGCTCCTCGCTCACCGCCGCCGTCTGCTCGGGCAGGTCGCGCGCGATCAGCGTCAGGCGGCGCGGGGTCGCATAGGTGACCAACGCACCCGCCTTCAGGCCCGCCTTGTCGAGTTCGGCGGCAAACAGGCGCGCAAGATCCTCGCGCGCCTTGTCCTGCATGCGTGCGGGAATTTCTTCAGAGCGGAGTTCGAGGAGGAAGTCGGTCACAGGCTCCACTCCGGGTACTTGGCGCTCCAGCCGGGCTTCATGTGTTCGATATACGCCTCACAACTGCCCTTCGCGAGATCGCGGACGCGGCCGATATAGGCCTGGCGCTCGGCGACCGAGATGACGCCGCGCGCCTGCAACAGGTTGAACAAATGGCTCGCCTCGATCGCCTGTTCATAGGCGGCGATGGGGACATTGTTGGTCAGGCAATTCTCGCACTCGGCCATCGCCTTGCGGAAGCCTTCGAACAGCGTGTCGGTGTCGGCGACCTCGAAGTTGTACTTCGACATCTGCCGCTCGTTCTCAAGGAACACGTCGCCATAGGTGACGCCGGCATCGTTGAACGCCAGATCGTACACGCTGTCCTTGTTCTGGATGTACATGGCGAGGCGTTCGAGGCCGTAGGTCAGCTCGCCTGCGACCGGCTTGCAATCGAACCCGCCCATCTGCTGGAAATAGGTGAACTGAGTCACCTCCATCCCGTCGCACCACACTTCCCAGCCAAGGCCCCAGGCGCCGAGCGTCGGCGATTCCCAGTCATCCTCGACAAAGCGGATATCGTGCTTGAGCGGATCAATGCCGATCGCGGTCAGGCTGCCGAGATAGAGTTCCTGCAGGTCGGGCGGGCTGGGCTTCAGGATCACCTGATACTGGTAATAATGCTGCAGCCGGTTGGGGTTCTCGCCATAGCGGCCATCGGTCGGGCGGCGGCATGGCTGAACGAACGCGGCGTTCCACGGCTCCGGGCCGAGCGCGCGCAGCGTCGTCGCGGTGTGGAAGGTGCCGGCACCCATGCGCATGTCATAGGGCTGAAGGATCAGGCAGCCCCGCTGGCTCCAATAATCATGGAGGCGCAGGATCATGCCCTGGAAGCTGAGCGGCGTGGTCATGGTGCCGGGCTTTGGCGAAAGGGCGATGCAGGGTCAACTGCGGTTGACGCGAGCGGCGCGGGCGGCTTTGAAGGGGCGATCATGTTGAAACGCCTGATCGCCCCCCTCGCCGCCCTGATGCTCTCCAGCTGTTCGCTGTTCGGCGAGGATGCCGACCCCGCTTTATGGGTGGTCAAGGATGCGGACACGACCATCTACCTGTTCGGCACGGTCCATGTCCTCAAGCCCCGGATGCACTGGTTCGACGAAGGCGTGCGCGTGGCGTTCGACGCGAGCGACGAAGTGGTGCTGGAAATCGCCGAGCCTGATCCACAGGCCATCGCCGCGCTGACCGCACAGCTCGGCACGCGCGGCGGCCCGCCCTTCGCGCCGGAGGTCGATGCGGCGGCGCGCGACCTCGGAATGCCGGCCGGCGCGATCGACAAGCAGGAACCGTGGCTGGCGGCGCTGACGCTGGCACAGCTGGCGGTGAAGAAGGCGGGCTATGATAGCGGGAATGGGGTCGAGGCGACCTTGTCCGAGGCGGCGGAGGATGCCGGCAAGCCGGTCAAGGCGCTGGAATCGGCGCGGGGGCAGCTGATGCTGTTCGATGGCCTGTCGGGCGCGGCGCAGAGCGCGATGCTCGAGGAAACGGTCAAGGCGCTCCCGGGCACCAAGGCGCGGCTCGACAAGTTCGTCGCCGCCTGGGCGAAGGGCGATGCCGAAAGCGTCGGGGCCGAGATGAATCGCGGCGCGCTCGCCTCGCCCGAAGTGGCCGACGCGCTGATCACCCGCCGCAACGCCCGCTTCGCCGACTGGGTCGCGGCGCGGATGAACCAGCCCGGCACCGTGTTCATCGCGGTCGGCGCGGGGCATCTGGCCGGCAAGGGTAGCGTGCAGACGCTGCTGGCCGAGCGCGGGATGACGGTCGAGCGGGTGGTGTACTAACGCATTCGTCCCCTGAGCGTGCTCAGGGTAGGGGGACCGCCGCCGAAGGCGGTGGTGGAGGGGCGGCCGCCCAGACGGCCGTCAACAGCGCGACAAAATTCCGCCCTCTCCGGGGCGGCCCCTCCGTCAGCGCTGCGCGCTGCCACCTCCCCCAGCGAGCTGGGGGAGGAATGGGATGGACTTTCCCGCCCCTCTCCCCTATAGGCGCGCGCTTCCGGTCAGGGTCATCCCTGGAGGCCTGATCGGGAATGGAAACACTTTAGCGCATTGGAACGACATATGAGCGACACGCTTACGCTGTCGGCCGAGACGCGCGACCGGGTTGGCAAGGGAGCCTCCCGGGCGCTGCGTCGTGAAGGCCGCGTCCCCGCCGTGATCTATGGCAACAATCAGGAACCGACCAGCATCCATCTGGATGAGCGCGCGCTGTACAAGGCGCTGCACACCGGCCACTTCATGAACTCGGTCGTGATGATCGAAGGTCTGGACGGCAAGGCGATCCGTACGATTGCAAAGGACGTCGCTCTCGACGTGGTGACCGAACGTCCGGTCCATGTCGATTTCCTGCGCATCGGTGAACACACCACGGTCACCGTCGCGGTGCCGGTCGTGTTCGCCGACGAAGAGGAATCGCCCGGCCTGAAGAAGGGCGGCGTGCTCAACATCGTCCGTCACGAGCTGGAGCTGGTGTGCGATGCGGCCGAGATCCCCAGCGAGATCACCATCTCGCTCAAGGGCCTCGAGCTTGGCGATTCGCTGCACATCTCGGCCGTCACGCTGCCCAAGGGCACGCAGAGCGCGATCGACGACCGCGACTTCACCATCGCGACGATCGCCACCCCGGCGGCGCTGAAGTCCGAAGGGGCTGAGGACGCGGACGAGGCAGCAGAAGGCGAGTAAGCCTTTCGCGGCATCTGCCGATCGATTACGAGCGCCCCCGCACCCCAAGTGCGGGGGCGCTCTTCGTTTGTGAAAAGGTAATGCGATGCAACTCTGGGTTGGCCTCGGCAATCCCGGCCCCGATTATGCGATGAACCGGCACAATGTCGGCTTCATGGCGGCCGATGCCATCGCCGAAGTGCATGGCTTTTCCGCGCCCGCGAAGAAATTCCAGGGCTGGTTGCAGGAAGGGCGGATCGGCGGCGACAAGATCCTGCTGCTCAAGCCCGCGACCTATATGAACGAAAGCGGCCGGGCGATCCGCGCGGCGCTCGACTTCTACAAGCTCGAGCCGGAGGCGGTCACGGTGTTCCACGACGAGCTCGACCTCGCCCCGTTTCAGGTCAAGGTAAAGCGCGGCGGCGGCGCGGCGGGACAGAATGGCATCCGCAGCGCGATCGCGCATATCGGCGCCGAGTTCCGCCGCGTACGCATCGGCATCGGCCATCCGGGGCACAAGGACCGCGTCACCGGATATGTCCTTGGCAACTATGCCAAGGCGGAGATCGAGGATCTGAGCGACCTGCTCGGCGCGATCGAGGCAGAGGCCGAGTGGCTGGCCAAGGGCGATGATGCGCGGTTCATGAACGACATCGCGCTGCGCCTGCAGCGATCCTGAGCGGACACAAAAAAGGCCGGGTCTCCCCGGCCTTTTTCGTTGGATCGAGCTGGATCAGTTCTTCTTGCCGACCACCACGCCAACCGCGCGGCTGTCGCCCGCTGCAACCGCACCGCTGATCGCGAAGCTGATGCCGATCTCGCCTGCCTGCGGACCATAGGCCAGGCCCTGGAAGGTGCCACCCACGGTGCTGCCGGGGCCGAAGCTGCCGGTGAACTGGTTGCTGCCCACCGGGATCGCGCCGGTGCCGGTGAAGGTGCCGTAGGTGACATTGCCGCCCGCGGTAACCCGCTGAAGGTTCAGCGTCAGCGTCACGAGGCCGGTCGCGTAATTGATCGACAGCGTAGCGGTGCCGCCGAGCTTATCGACGGGGCTTGCCCCTGCTGCCGGCGCGATGACCGAACGGCCAGCGATGCGCACCGTGTAGGTCGCAGTGCCGGTGGTCGGCATGTCGGTCGTCACAGTCGGATAGCCGAACACGCCATAGGTGATGCGCTTGGCACCCGCAGTGCTGTCACCGCGCCACCAGCCGGCATAGCTGGTGCGGGTCAGCGCAAGCGCGGTGTCCGACGTCACCTGACCGGTCACCGTGTTGTTGAGCAGATCCAGCTGGGTGAACGCTCCCGGCGTCGTCGGCGCGGTGCTCTCACGATAAACATATTCGGTCACCGCAGGAACCGGCGCGGTCAGCAGATCACCCGTACCGAACCGCGTTTCTTCGGCATTCTCGCGCACCACAATCTGTGCGGCATCGGTTGCAGGGGTGGAGCCCTGAAGCGCGAGGCGCACGCGGTTCGAAAACGCGTCGGTGCCCGCCACGCCGAGCGCGACCGGTCCGGCCGTCGCGTCACCGGTATAGCTGGTTGCAGCGCTGACGGTGAAGAATTCACCCGCCGTGTTCGCCGCGACCGGAAGGCTGGAATAGCTGACCGGCGACGGGGTCGGCGTAACGCTGGAACTCGGCGTTGGCGTCGGAGTCGGGGTCGGCGTGGCGTCATCGCCGCCGCTGCAGCCGGCTACGACCAGAACAACTGCAGTGCTGGCAATCAGGATGGAACGGCGAATCATACTGCGACTCCTGTAACGTGGCCGTCTGGAAGGCGCCTGGCGCCTGTACCGGGGATGAACGGGCCGCGCTGCCGCGACCACTCAGGATGACGCGGTAGCGTGGCTAGGCACGAAACGGAAGAGCGCCGACGCGGGATTCGCCGCATCGGCGCATAACCGCGTCAGTTACCCAGCTGCCCGAGCAGGCCGCGCAGCTGCTGAATCTTGCCGAACCGCTCGGCCGGGTTGAGCTTCGCCATCGGCCCAACGCTGCCGAATTCGGCCCCGCTCTGCAGGCAGGTGGTGACCTGCGCATATGCCTGCGCGCGATCGCCCGTGGTGAAATTGGTGTCGATCTGATCCTTGACCGCCCAGTCGAGATAGGTGTCGAGCCCGGCCTTGGACAGCTCCGGCTTGGGCGGCTCGGCGGGCATCACCTGATCGCCCAGCGTCTTTTCGATCATAACGCGATAATAGGTCAGGAACGGCGCCGCACCGCCTGCGATGCTCTTGGGCAATGGGCTGTTGAGCAGCCGCTCCTGCCACTTCACCGCGGCATAGCAGCGCACGTTGAGCGCCAGCTTGTCCTGCAGGTCGCGCGCCTTGCGCTTTTCCGCGGCCTTGGCCTTGGCCTCGGCAGCAGCCTTTTCCTGCGCGCCATTGTCGCCACACCCGGCGAGCGCGACGAGCGCCAGCGGCGCGAGAAATGCGAAGTGCTTCATGGACTTGATGTCCTCCCCTGATCCTTACAGATCGCGCGACTTTGACGCCGCGCCGCGCGCTGTCAACCAAGCGCCGCTTGCGCCGCGTCGCGGTCCATGCTGTGCGGACGGCATGACGATCAAGACGCTGTTCGCCACGCGCTTTTCAGAAACCACGCTCGACGACGCGGCATTGCTCGCCGAGCTGGCCGAGGCCAGCCGCGATCTCGCCACCGAGGACCGCGCAGGACAGCGCTGGTCGAAGGACCATGGCTATCGCGGCTACACCAGCTACGCGTCGCTCGACGACCTGCCGATCCGCGACCCGCGCTTTGCCGATCTGGTCCGCCACCTCAATCGCCATGTCGCGCAGTTCGCCGATGCCTGCGCGCTGGACCTGTCGCGCAAGCTCAAGCTCGATAGCCTGTGGGTGAATGTGCTCAAGCCCGGCGGGACCCATTCGGGCCATATCCACCCGCACAGCGTGGTTTCCGGAACCATCTATGTCGAAGTGCCGCCGGGCGCAGGTGCGCTCAAGCTGGAGGATCCGCGCCTGCCCATGCTGATGGCCGCCCCGCCCCGCCGCGCCGACGCGCCCGAGGATCTCCAGACCTTCGTCTATGCCCAACCGTCGCCGGGCAGCATCTTCCTGTGGGAAAGCTGGCTGCGACACGAGGTGACGCCGCACGCGGGCAAGGGTGAGCGGATCAGCATCAGTTTCAACTATCGTTGAACCGGGCCGAGCGAGGGGCTTGCTCGCGGAACCATTTCGCTCGTGATACGGTTAGCTTGCCTATGTTTTTCGGAGAATGACCATGCGTAAGAGCCTTTTCGCGCTATTGGCGCTGTCGCTCGCCGTGCCGAGCACCGCACTGATGACCACCACTGCGTCGGCGCAGAGCTGGCAGGAGCGCGAGCGCGAGCGTGACCGCGAGTATAATGAGCGGCGCGATCGTCGCGACGATCGGCGTGCCGACCGGCGCGATGATCGCCGTGACGCGCGTGCCGACTATCGCTGGCAGGGCGACCGCCGCGACCGCAACTGGGAGCCGTCGAGCGCCTATCGTCCGGGTCGTTACAGCGAACGTCGCCTGAGCCGTCAGGACCGCATCTATCGTGGCCGTGACAACCGCTATTATTGCCGCCGCAGCGACGGCACCACCGGCCTGGTCGTCGGCGCAGCGCTGGGCGGCATTCTGGGCGGCGCGATCGGCAATGGCGACGTGCTGGGCGTGATCCTGGGCGGTGCCGGCGGCGCGGTGCTGGGCCGTGAGGTCGAACGCGGCAACGTGCGCTGCCGTTGAGCCCTTCTAAATCCTCCCCGGCACGGGGAGGTGGCAGCGCGCAGCGCTGACGGAGGGGGCCCGAGGCAAGCGATATCGTTTGCCTCGGGCCCCCTCCACCACCGCCTTCGGCGGCGGTCCCCCTCCCCGTTCCGGGGAGGATTTTTTGCGCCACTAGCCTTTTCCCCGCGTCCGGCCTATCTGCGCGCCTTTCCCGGACCACAGGATCACAGGACAAATGGGCTTTCGCTGCGGCATTGTCGGCTTGCCGAACGTCGGCAAATCGACGCTTTTCAACGCGCTGACGCAGACTGCGGCGGCGCAGGCGGCCAACTATCCCTTCTGCACGATCGAGCCGAACGTCGGCAACGTCGCGGTTCCGGACGACCGTCTGGACGCGCTTGCGAAGATTGCGGGGTCGGGCAAGATCATCGAAACGCAGCTCGGCTTTGTCGACATCGCCGGGCTCGTGCGCGGCGCGAGCAAGGGCGAAGGCCTGGGCAACCAGTTCCTCGGCAACATCCGTGAGGTGGACGCGATCGTCCATGTCCTGCGCTGTTTCGAGAATGACGACATCCAGCATGTCGACAACAAGGTCGATCCGATCGCCGACGCCGAGACGGTCGAGACCGAGCTGATGCTGTCCGACCTCGAAAGCCTCGAGAAGCGCGTGCCGAACCTTCAGAAGAAGGCCGCGCAGGGCGACAAGGAAGCAAAGGTCGCCGCAACCGTGCTGGCGCAGGCGCTCGACCTGCTGCGCGAGGGCAAGCCCGCGCGGCTGGTAAAGCCCAGTGACGCCGAGGAAGAGCGCGTGCTCAAGCAGGCACAGCTGATCACCGCCAAGCCGGTGCTCTATGTCTGCAACGTAAATGAAGAGCACGCCGCCGACGGCAATGACTATTCCGCGCGCGTGTTCGAAAAGGCGAAGGCCGAGGGCGCGCAGGCGGTCGTCGTCTCCGCCGCGATCGAGGCCGAAATCGCCACGATGCCCGCCGAAGAGCGCGGCGAGTTTCTCGCGGAACTGGGGCTGGAAGAAACCGGCCTGACCCGCGTGATCCGCGCCGGATACAGCCTGCTGCACCTGCTGACCTTCTTCACCGTCGGGCCAAAGGAAGCGCGTGCCTGGACCACCCATGTCGGGGCCAAGGCTCCGCAGGCGGCGGGCGAAATCCACACCGATTTCGAACGCGGCTTCATCCGTGCAGAAACGATCGCGTTCGACGATTACGTCAAATTCAGTGGCGAAACCGGCGCACGCGACAACGGCAAGCTGCGCTCGGAAGGCAAGGAATATGTCGTCCAGGACGGCGACGTGATGCTGTTCCGCTTCAACGTTTAAGAAGTTCTTGGTTCACGCGGAGGCGCGGAGGCGCGAAGATGTGCTCCCGCCGCGTCAGCGGCGTTCATTCTTCTGCGGCTGCCGCTTGCCGCACGCCTGAGAGGTGAGAGACGCTTCGCGTCGCAAACAAACCTCTTCGCGCCTCCGCGCCTCCGCGTGAACCCATCCAACCGCTACCCCAGATAGCGGCGGCGCCGCTCCGCACTGGCGAGCATCACGACCAGCGTCGCGATCACCAGCAGCCCCGCGACGATCGTCGCCGTGGCGATCGCGGGATATGCCGCGCCGAGCTTCTGGTGGATCGCGAATAGCGCCCACAGGAACGGGAGCGGATACCACGGGTTCCCGCCCGTCCCGACCAAAGCCGCAGCGACGATCGCCCCGCCGACGATCAGGATCGCCGCTGCAATCAGTGGCGCCGGTCCGGGCAGAACGATGGCGTGAAAGTTGAGCGCCGCGGCGATGTTCACGATTGTCGCGGCGGTCAGCCATCCCGCCAGCGCGCTGAGCGGCAAGACCGCCGCCAGCCGCTCTCCGGCGGTAAAGCCCGGCATGCTGGCAAAGACGCGCAGGATCGCCAGCAGATTGACCAGCGTGAACAGGATGATCAGCACCGAGGGAAAGCCAAGGCCCCAGACCTGGGTATAGGCGACCCAGACCGCATTCCCCAGAAACGCGCCCGCCGCGTGCCAGCCGATGCGGCGGACCAACTGGCTGTCGCGCTGTGCCGGCAACAGCTGCCAGATCGCATAGGCGATCGTCCCGAAATAGAGCGGCCCCCAGATCGCAAAGGCCCATCCGGCGGGGGTGATCAGCGTCTGCGTCTGCCCCGATTGTTCACCAACCGGCTCACCGATGCCGATCATCGGCAGCAGCGGGGTGGCGATCTGGGCGAAGGCCAGGATCAGCGTGGCGAGGGCGCGGGGATTGCTCATGGCGCGACAACCTAAAGACCGGAATTTGGTTCCGCTAGTGAAACGCCCAGCGAAAGGTCTTTGCAATCGCCAGTGTCGATCCGCGCACCAGCGGCAGCGCCACCACCGGGCGTTGCAGCCCATGCATCGCGCGCGCCCAGTCGGGCAACAAGTCCACCGCCGCAGCGAAGATCGCCGCCTGTGCCGGCGCCATCGCCAGGCTCGGCGAGCGATGATTGAGCAGGAAACGGGCGACTTCGCGGGTGCGATCATCGACCAGCAGTTGCGGCCGCATCGCGGTGATCAGCCCCTCCGCCTCGAACCGGCTGCGCGGCACCGGATCGGCACCCAGCGCCTGCGCGATGCGCGCGGTTTCGGCGTAATAGACATCCTCTTCCGCACGGCTGACCGCCACGCCATAGCGCTGCCACGCGGCGAGGAAGCTCCACATCTCGGTGACATGCACCCAGGCGAGCAGTTGCGGGTCGTCGGCGCGATAGGGGGTGCCATCGGGCAGCGTACCGCCGACCCGCTCGTGCACCGCGCGCACTTTCGCGATCGACGCCTCGGCGATGCTGCGCTCGGCATAGGTCGTCTCGGCGATGAAGCGCGCGGTGCGGCGCAGGCGGCCGAGCATGTCCTTGCGGAACGCGCTATGGTCCCACACACCCGCCAGCACCGCCGGATGCAGCATCTGCAGCAGCAGCGACGCGACCCCGCCGACCATCATCGTCGTCACGTCGCCATGGACGCGCCAAGTGACGCTGTCGCGCGGGAACAGCGCGTGGTAGCTGCGCTGCACCGGCGCCTCGCCCCGCGCAGAATCGTTGAACGTCGCGCGCACTACGCCGATCAGGCGCTTGCGCAGTCCGGCGGCAAGATTGGGCGGAGGCATGGGGTCAAGCTAGGTTGTCGGCATGCTCACGGCAATGCTAGGGCGGCGGGATGCTGCGTCTGTTCATCCTGCTGGCATTGCTGCTCGGCACGCTCCCCGCTCCTGCGGCGGCGGCACCGGCGTGTCACGAGATGGCCGAGGTGACGATGGACCATGATGCGCCCGCTCCCCAGCCCGACAAGGCGCCGGCGATGGGCAAGGCGCTGTGCGTCGGCTGCATCGCCCCCTCGACGATGACGGCGAGCGCGGTGACGCCGCCCCTCCCGCTGGTCGCGCGCCACGACGCGACCGGGCCGGTCCGGCGGATGCCCGACACGATACTGGCGCCCGAACCACCCCCTCCGCGCGGGTGATCGCACGCGGGGCCTCACCCCGCTTCCCGATCATTCACGGAGTTTATCACGATGACCTATCGAACGACGTTCGCCGCCCTGATGGCGGCGACGGCGCTGCCCGTTGCGGCGGCAGCGCAGGAGCACGACCATGGCCAGCACGCGACCCCCGCGCCTGCCCCGGCTAAGACCGACCACCAGCATCATGGCGAGCCAGAAGAAGCAGCGAAGCCCAACGCGCAGATCGCGTCCGGCACAGCCCTGCTGCCCGCAGCCGAGGGCGGTCAGCATGGCGGGCTGCACGCCACGACCGGCGACTGGATGCTGATGGCGCATGGCTATGCCTGGGGCGCAGTGACCAGCCAGGGCGGCCCGCGCGGCGACGACATGGCATTTGTCCAGACCATGGGCATGGTCACCGCCAGCCGCCCGCTGGGCGGTTCCGCCCGGATCGAGCTGCGCGGCATGTTCAGCCTCGACCCGCTGATGGGCAAGCGTGGCTATCCCAACCTGTTCGCCGCGGGCGAGACCGCCAATGGCCGCCCGCTTGTTGATCGCCAGCATCCGCACGACCTGTTCATGGAGCTCGCCGCGCGGGTCGAGGTCGATGTCGCCGACGGCGCCACCGCTTTCCTCTATGGCGGCCCGGTCGGCGAACCTGCGCTCGGCCCGCCCGCCTTCATGCACCGCCGCTCGGCGCGCTATCAGACGATGTCGCCGATCGCGCACCACTGGTTCGATTCGACCCACATCACCTATGGCGTGGTGACGGCGGGCGTGCGCACGCGGGCGCTTCAGCTGGAAGGATCGGTGTTCAAGGGCCGCGAGCCGGATGAGGAACGCTGGGGCTTCGATCCGATCAAGCTCGATTCATGGAGCCTGCGCGCGACCCTCACCCCCAGCCCCAATTGGACGATGCAGGTCAGCCATGGCCGGCTCGAAAGCCCCGAGGCGCTGCACGGCGACGAGGACGAGGCGCGCACCACCGCCAGCATCCACTACGCCCGTGGCGGCCTGTCCGCGACGCTCGCCTGGTCGGCCAAGAACCGCATCCCCGGCGACGTGCTCAGCGCCTGGGTCGCGGAGGCGAACTGGGACATCGACGCGCGCCACAGCATCTTCGGCCGCGCCGAACTGGTCCGCAACGACGAGCTGTTCCCCGAGCACAGCCATCCGCTGCACGACCAGCCGTTCCGCGTCGCGCGGTTCGAGGGCGGCTATGCTTACCGCATCCCGCTGGGCGACAAGGTGTCGCTTGCGCTGGGCGGATCAGTCGCCGCCTATGCCAAGCCGGACGCGCTCGATCCCTATTATGGGAACAGCCCGGTCAGCGGCACGGCGTTCGCAAAGCTGACGCTGGGCGACTGACGGCAACCGGGGGCGGGTGCGCGCACCTGCCCCCTTGCCAAATTCCAGTTTCGGATAGAAACTGATCCCATGATCTATTTTGAAGACCTGACGGTCGGGGACAAGGCCAGCTTCGGCTCCTATGCGGTCACGCGCGACGAGGTGTTGGAGTTCGCCCAGAAATACGATCCCCAGCCCTTCCATATCTCCGACGAGGCGGCGGCAAAGACCCATTTCGGGCGGCTCGCGGCGAGTGGCTGGCACACCGCCGCGATGACGATGGCGATGCTGGTCGAACAGATGAAGGTGCGCCCGACCGCCAGCCTTGGCGCGGCGGGGATCGATGAATTGCGCTGGATCAAGCCGGTCTTCCCCGGCGACACGCTGCGCTGCGAAACCGAATTGCTTGAGAAGCGCCAGTCGGAAAAGCGCCCGGAAATGGGGCGCACCCGCTCGCGCATGCTGGTGTTCAACCAGCATGACGAGCCGGTGCTGAGCTTCATCGCCAACGCAATCGTGGCGCTTCGACCAGCCGGTTAGTTCGGACGGCGTCGGTCGCGGCGGTTTTCACGACGCAGTTCACGGCGATCATCACGATATTCGCGGCGGTACTCGCGCCGGTCCTCGCGGCGCTCGGCGCGCGCTTCAGGCCGGGTCACCTCACCCTGCCGATAGTCACGGCGGTCCTGGCGGCGATCCTGCCGATAGGCGCGATCGTCCTGGCGGCGATCCTGCGCGAATTCGCGCCAGTTCGCCCGCACCTGGCGGCGATCACCCCGCCACCCCTGGCGGCGCTGCTCCCAATAGCGGCGCTGGCTGTCGCTCCAGCGCACCGGACGACGGTCGCGGTCGTACACATAGTAACCGGTGCCGGGGTAGTAATAGTCACCCTGCCAGCCCCAATAGGGGTCGCCATAGTCGCCGGCATAATAGCCGCCGCCGCCACCGCCATAGCCGACCGCAACGCCGCTATAGCCATAGCCATCGGTACAGGCGGCAACGCCCAGCGCGGCCGCACCGATAAGGCCGAGCTTTACGATACGCATAGTGAACATGATGCTTCTCCCGGGCGCGTCACGGCGCCCTAATCGCTTGAGAACGGGGGAGAAGCGGTCGAAGTTCCGTCAGTGGCCCGGATAGCCGACCAGCGCAGTCACATGGAGCCCCTCGGCGCGCAGCGCATCCGCACCGCCCAGATCGGGCAGGTCGATGACGAACGCCGCCTGCGTCACCACTGCACCCACCTTGCGGAGCAGGCGCACGGCGGCCCGCGCAGTGCCGCCCGTGGCGATCAGATCGTCGATCAGCAACACGCGCGCGCCGGGAACAACCGCATCGGCATGGATGGCGATGCGATCGGTGCCGTACTCCAGCGCATAATCCTCCGCCACGGTCGCGCCGGGCAGCTTGCCGTCCTTGCGCACCAGCAACGTCCCCGCCCCCAGCGCCAGCGCGACGGGTGCCGCGAAGATGAACCCGCGCGCCTCGATCCCGGCGACCAGATCGACCGGACCATCCACCGCATCGACGATCCGCTCGACCGCGCGCGCAAATCCGGCGGCGTCGAGCAGCAAAGTGGTGATGTCGCGGAACATGATCCCCGGCTTGGGGAAATCGGGAATGGTGCGGATCAGCGCGGCGAGATCGTCATTGGTCGGGGTCACGGCATCGCTCCCAAGAAAACGGCCCGGGAATCGCTTCCCGGGCCGTCGGAGAAAAGTGTCAGGCGGACCTTAGTCCTTCACGTTCCGCCAGATCTGCTTCTTGGCGCCATAGGCGAGGAAGCAGAAGATCACGAGGAAGATCAGCGTCGCGAAACCGGCGGTCTTGCGTGCTTCCATCTTCGGCTCGGCGGTCCAGGTCAGGAACGCTGCGACGTCGGCCGCATAGTTCTTGGTGGTGGCTGCGGTGCCGTCGGAATAGGTCACCTGACCATCCTTCAGCGGCGCTGCCATCGCCAGGTTGAGCGTGTGGAAATAAGGGTTGTAGTGCAGCCCTTCCGGCGTCTTGGCTTCCGGGAACTTCTTGAGCAGTTCCGCAGGCTGCGCCTGATAGCCCGTCAGCAGCGAGTAGATATAGTTGCTGCCATCGGCACGCGCCTTCGCCATCAGCGACAGGTCGGGCGGGATCGCGTTGTTGTTCGCGGCCGCCGCGGCGATATTGTTTGCATAGGGCGACGGGAAGCGATCGGCAGGCATGCCGTCGCGCGTCGCCGGCTCACCCGTTTCGGGGTTGAGCGACGGGACCTGGAAGCCCTTGGCGATGGTCTTGATCTGACCCTCGCTATAGCCAAGCGCGGTCAGGTCGCGGAACGACACCAGACGCAGCGAGTGACAGGCGGCGCACACTTCCTTGTACACCTGCATGCCGCGCTGCAGCTGGCGCTTGTCGTAGGTGCCGAACGCACCCTCGAACGAGAAGCCACCCTCCGGCCCATGGGCGTGCGCGTGGAATTCTTCTTCCACGGTCGCCTTGGGCGGTTCCTTGATCCAGTTCGACACCGTGTCCCAGATGCCGAGCAGCAGGGCGAAGACGAAGCCGACGCCGACGATGAAGCCGCCAATGCGAACCATTTTCTTCAGCCCCTCTTATTCGGCAGCAGCGGTCTGGAGTGGCGAAGTGCCACCCTTTCCGGCGAGCACAGCTTCGGTGATCGAGTTCGGCAGCGGGCGCGGACGCTCCATCGCGGACACGATCGGCAGGACCACCAGGAAATGCAGGAAGTAATACGCGGTCGCGATCTGGCCGATCAGGATCACGCTCGGGCTCGGCGCCGCACCACCGATATAACCCAGCACCAGCACGTCCACGAGCAGGATGAGCAGGAACCACTTGTAGGTCGGGCGATAGTTTGCCGAACGCACCGGCGACGTGTCGAGCCACGGCAGGAAGAACAGCAGCAGGATCGAGCCGAACATGGCGAGCACGCCCCACAGCTTCGCCGAGATGATGAAGTCGACGGTGAACGACTTCAGGATCGCGTAGAAGGGCAGGAAATACCATTCGGGCACGATATGCGCCGGCGTCGAAAGCGGGTTGGCCGGGATGTAGTTATCCGGATGCCCCAGCAGGTTCGGCGCGTAGAAGATCAGCGAGCAATAGACGAGCAGCGCCACGCCCACACCAATGCCGTCCTTGGCCGTGTAATAGGGGTGGAACGGGACCGTGTCCTGCTCGTCCTTGACCTCGACGCCGGTCGGGTTGTTCGAACCGGGAATATGCAGCGCCCAGATGTGCAGGACGATCACGCCCGCGATCACGAACGGCAGCAGATAGTGCAGCGAGAAGAAGCGGTTCAGCGCGGCGTTGTCCGGCGCGAAGCCACCGAGCAGCCAGATGCGGATCGGCTCGCCGACGCCGGGGATCGCCGAGAAGAAGCCGGTGATCACCTGCGCGCCCCAGAAGCTCATCTGACCCCAGGGAAGGACATAGCCCATGAAGGCGGTCGCCATCATCAGCAGGAAGATGACCACGCCGAGCAGCCACACCATCTCACGGGGGGCCTTGTACGAACCGTACCACAGGCCGCGGGCGATATGGACATACACCACCAGCAGGAACAGCGACGCGCCATTGGCGTGCGCATAGCGGATAAACCAGCCCGCATTCACGTCGCGCATGATATGCTCGACGCTGTCGAATGCGATGCCGGCATTCGCCGCATAGTGCATCGCCAGCACGATGCCGGTGACGATCTGGATCGCCAGGAACATCCCGGCGAGGACGCCGAAGTTCCAGAAATAGTTGAGGTTGCGCGGAACCGGGTAACCGGCGCCGACGGCGTTGTAGACGAAGCGCGGAAGGGGCAGACGTTCGTCCACCCACTTCATCGCGGGATGCTTCGGCTCATACTGCTTTGCCCAGGGAAAGCTCATTTCAAGGTGCCCCCTCAGCCGACCCGGATTACGGTGTCGGAAATGAATGCGTATTCCGGAACGACGAGGTTCGTCGGTGCCGGACCGGTGCGGATGCGACCGGCGGTGTCATAGGCCGAGCCGTGGCACGGGCAGAAATAGCCGCCGAACGGACCTTTGTTCTCACCCTCGCCCGCGCCCAGCGGCACGCAGCCGAGATGGGTGCAGACGCCGAGGGTGACGAGCCAGTTGGCCTTACCCTCCTTGGTGCGCTCGGCGAGCGTCTGGGGATCGCGCAGGTCGCTGACCGGAGTCGCGTTCGCCGCTTCGATTTCAGGTGCCGTCAGGTTGCGCACGAACAAGGGCTGCTTGCGGAACGTCGCCTTGATCGACTGGCCCGGCTGGATCGCCGAAATGTCGAGTTCGGTGGTCGACAGCGCCAGCACGTCGGCCGACGGGCTCATCTGGTTGACGAGCGGGATCGCGACCACTGCCGCACCGACACCTGCCCAGGCGACCGCACCAATCGCGAGATAATCGCGACGGCGAGGATCGGCTGGCGCGTCACCCGCATCACCCGGAGGTACAGCTTCTTCAAGCGTTGCCATGCATCAGCCCTTGCACTTCAAATTCCGGCGTTTTCACGCCCCTGTCCCGGAAGCGAAGCGCGCGAACGCCACGCCCAGCCCCCCGGATTGCCCCCGGTGGCTGGCGGGCCTGATAGACGGCACGGGGCGACTTTGCCAACCGCCTTTTTGACTGGGTTGTGACGGGCGGGCTCCCTGCACTATCGGGGCATGATGCGCATCGCCCTGTTTCAACCCTGTATCGCCGGAAATGTCGGCGCGGTCCTGCGCATCGGCGCGTGTTTCGACACCGCCATCGACCTGATCGAGCCGATGGGATTCGCGTGGGACGACAAGCGCGTTGCGCGCGCCGGCATGGACTATATCGACCATGTTCGCGTCACCCGGCACCGCGACTGGGACGCGTTCCTGTCCACCGTGACGGGCCGCATCGTGCTGTTCACGACCAAGGGCGCGGGCCGCTTCGATGAGGCCGAGTTCCGCGCCGACGACATTTTGCTGTTCGGGTCGGAGGATGCCGGTGTTCCGGATCACGTCCATGACCGCGCCGACCTGCGCGTGAAAATCCCGATGAAGCCGGCAATGCGGTCCTTGAACCTGTCCGTATCCGCGGGCATCGCGCTGTCCGAAGCGCTCCGGCAAACCAAAGGCTACCCGCAATGATCGGACTCGACCCCCAGCAGCAGCGCGCCCGTGCGTGGTTCGAACAGCTGCGCGACGCGATCTGCGCCGAGTTCGAGGCGATCGAGCGTGAGGCCGGGTCGAACGCCGCGTTTGATTATATCGCGTGGGATCGCACCGACCCGTCGGGCGAACCGGGCGGCGGCGGCGTGCGTGGGGTGATGAAAGGGAAGGTGTTCGAAAAGGTCGGCGTCAATGTCTCGACCGTCGGCGGAACCTTCGAAGGCGATTTCGCCAAATCGATCCACGGCGCGGGCGATGACCCCCGCTTCTTCGCCACCGGCATCAGCCTGGTCGCGCATATGGCCAACCCGCATGTCCCCGCAGTCCACATGAACACGCGCTTCCTGGTGACGACGAAGCGTTGGTTCGGCGGCGGCGCGGATTTGAACCCGCCGCTCCCCTATGATGAAGACACAGTGGACTTCCATGCGCGTTTGAAGGCGGCATGTGACGACCATGACCCGGAACATTATCCGCGATTCAAAGCGTGGGCCGATGACTATTTCTACATCCCCCACCGCAATGTCCACCGCGGCGTCGGCGGCATCTTCTACGATCACCTGGAAAGCGAAGACAGTTCGGCATGGGAGGCGAATTTCGCCTTTACCCAGGATGTCGGGCGCGCGTTCCTCGACATCTTCCCCGCGATCGTCCGCCGACGGATGGCAACGCCGTTCACCGATGCGGACAAGGCCCAGATGCTCGAATGGCGCGGGCGCTATGCCGAATTCAATCTGGTCTATGACCGGGGTACGCTGTTCGGGCTCAAGACCGGCGGCAATATCGACGCGATCCTGATGAGCCTCCCCCCGCTGGCAACGTGGAGCTGAGATGGGGCTGCTTCCCGTAAAGCCCGGCGAGGTTGCGGCAATCGTCACGAGCCTCGAAATGCGCGAGCGGCCGCGGCCCCGGCCGATGCCCGAATCGCCGCTGCGGCTGGTGCGGTGGGAGGCACCCAGCCCCGACAAGTACCGGACCCTGTTCGCGCGCGTCGGCTCGCCCTGGCTGTGGTTCTCGCGGCTGGTGATGGAGGAGGCGCGGCTCACCGCGATCATCCACGATCCGCGACTCGAGATTTTCGCGGTCGTCGATCCGCGCGGGATCGAGGTCGGTATGCTCGAACTCGATTTTCGTGAGGCCGCGACGTGCGAGCTGTCGTTCGTGGGGCTGGTGCCCGAACTGACCGGCGCAGGGCATGGCCGCTGGCTGATGGCGCACGCGCTGATGCGGGCATGGCGGCCCGATGTGACGCGGGTGTGGGTGCACACCTGCACGCTCGATCACCCCAAGGCACTGGGCTTTTACCGCGCGTCGGGCTTCGTGCCGTTTACCCGGGCGATCGAGACCTTTGCCGATCCGCGCGTCACCGGGCACCTGCCCCGCGACGCAGCCCCTCACATCCCGTTGATCGACCCGCCCAGCCGACGATAGGCGGCGATCCGAACCAGCGTGAAGAAAGCGTAGGCCGCCGCCCCCGCCGCCGCGACCGGCACGAGCAGTACGGCGTAGACGAGCGTCCCGCCGCCGAACGCGGCCGCCAGCAGCTGGACCAGGATCACCAAGGCGAAAACTGCGGCGAAAATCACGGCCCCGACGCCAAAGCCGAGCAGCGCCAGCCACCAGCCATAACCGGCGCTAAGCCGAAACCCGCGCTCGATCGCGCCGAGCAGGCCGCGCTCCGGCTCCGCGACATAGGCCGCGCCCATCATCCAGGTCCGCCCGAAAATATAGACGCCGGGCAGGATGAACAACGCAAAGCCCAGTTGAAGGATCGCGCCATTGGCCATGGCGAGAAGCACCCAGGGGAGCAGCCGAAGCCCGCTCACGCGCAGCAACTCGCCGACACTCTTGCCGCGCTGGAGATAGAGGTTGAGCAACATCAGCGTGCCGAATTCGAGCGTCAGCGAGATCGCGACGACGGCAATGATGTTCGCGCGATAAAATGCCGCGACCGCTCCACGAATATCTTCGGGCGCAGCGTCAGGGGCGATCGCGATCGTCGTCGACAGATACGCGATGGCGAGGATCGGGAGCAGCAGGAACATGCCGACGATCGGCACCATCAGGTCGCGATCGGTACGCCACAGGATCGCGGCGTCCGCCAAAACGCCGCGGAATGAGAAGGTCATGCGCTCGCCGTTGCCTCATTCCGCGCGAGCAGCGCGATGTAGAGCTTGGCCAGGAACGCGGTACCGAGCACCGTGAAGCCCGTCGAAACCGCGCCGCCGACGATGGTCGTGAGGACCGAGGCGAGGGAGATACCCTCCTCCCCGCGGCCGGCGACCAGATACATGACTGCGCCGAACGCGGTGGTCGCAGCGAGGTTGGCGACGATCGAGACGATCCCATAGAGGATCAGCACGCCAACAATCTTGAGCGCCACGCCCCGCGTCAGCCGCCACGACCGCGTGATTGCGCCGATCGCCAGCCGGTCGCCGACGACCGACGGAATGACCACAGCCAGACGCGCGAAGACCCACACCGCCAGCACCAGGACTACCAAGAAGTACAGGAATACCCACACAGCGACGCTGGGGGGGATATCGGGCATCGCGCTGCCCTGTAGCGACGTCATGTCGACCCCGCCGACCGCCAGCATGACCCCGACGGGGATCATCAGCGCGACCATGACGACGACCAGGACGATCATCAGCAGCAGTGCGGCGGGAAAGCGGCGGGTGGCTACCCGGCTCGCCTGATGACCCTGCGCAGGGTCGATCGCGAGCGCGGTCACGGCCAACTGGCCCCAGAAGCTGATCATCGCGAGGAGGAACACGCCAAGGCCGAGCAACATGGCGGTGCCCGGCGTCGCGTTCTGCTGCAGCCCCGAAAGATTGGCCGAAATGGTGGAGGGAACGAAGATTGCCAGCAGCGCGATCGGCAACAAGCTACCGAGATTGTCGCTCAGAAACTCTGCGGTCCGATCCCAGACACTACCCATACTGACCATATGCACTACTCCCCTTAGCCGCTGCGTTAGCCGATCCGCGCGCGTGATGCCACATGCTTGCGCTGGCGCGTCCGGCATCGCATCTGGCGGGGATGGAACTGGTCGAAGGCATCGAATGGCGCGTGTCCGAAGGGCGCGTCCCCTACCCGCAAGCACTGGCGGAAATGGAGGCACGCGTCGCGGCGATTCAGGCGGGTGAGGCGCGCGAGCAGATCTGGCTGCTGGAGCATCCGCCGGTCTATACGGCGGGCACCAGCGCCGATCCGGCCGAGTTGATCGACCCGCGCTTCCCCGTGTTCGCGACCGGGCGCGGCGGGCGCTACACCTATCACGGGCCGGGGCAGCGCATCGGCTATGCGATGCTCGACCTGTCGCAGCGGAATAAGGATGTGCGCTGCTATGTCCATGCGGTCGAAGGCTGGGTGATCGCGGCGCTGGCCGAGCTGGGCATCAACGCATTCCGCGCCGAGGGGCGCATCGGCATCTGGACCCGCGATGGGGGCGAAGAGGCGAAGATCGGCGCGATCGGCGTGCGCGTGCGGCGCTGGGTGACGATGCACGGCTTTGCGGTGAACCTCGACCCGAACCTTGCCGATTTCGGTGGAATCGTCCCGTGCGGCCTGCCGGAATTTCCGGTGACAAGCGCGGCGCAGCTTGGAAAAACCATCACACCTGCAACTTTTGACGCGGCCCTGGCGTTTGCGTTTCCTGCCTTTCTGAATTCCGTAGGCGGAGCGTGCGCGCGCTTGCCCAACAGTGGGGCTTGAGGGCGTGGCGCGAAGCGTTTAGTATCTGACGTGGCGCGGGGATTTTGCGGTATGCCGCCCCCGCTTTTTATCTAGGGAGCCCAATTTTATGCGTGCACTTTTCACCAAGGCCGTTTCCGTGTCGATGGTCGCCAGCGCAGCGCTGCTCGTTTCGGCGTGCGGCGGCACCGCTGAGAACACCGCCGACAACACGACGGTCATGGACGCGAACACCACCGATGCAGGCATGATCGACGGCACCGTCAGCGACAACATGACCATGGTCGATGGCGCCACCGGCAACGACACCGGCATGGCCGGCGACATGATGGCGAACGACACCATGGGCAACGGCATGTAATCTGCCGTTCGGCAATTGCGTGTTTGAAGGGGCCGTCCGGGCGACCGGGCGGCCCTTTTGCATGGGTCGCAGGGCAACGCGTCCCGCCTGTCCCACGGCGGGGCGCGGCCCCTTGCGCCACCGCAACGACTCGGTGCCAAAAACCACTTGGGCGCGGCGCCAAAACTCCGTAACCCAACCCGGACAGGGTTCGAGAGGGTTGGTTAATGTTCGTTTCGCGTCTGGTTTTATCGGCTGCCCTGGGCGGCGCGATGTTCGCAGCGGCACCTGCATCCGCTCAATTTTATTTTAAGGCCCCGGAAATCGGTGCGCCGCGGATCACCGGTGCGGAAACCGGGATGCTCGCCTCGCCATTGCCGGGCGCGACGCCAGCCGAGTTGCGGGCGGCGATGGTGTGGAACCTGCGCGCCGCGCTCAACGTCGCCGCACTGCAGTGCCAGTTTGGCCCGACGCTGCTGACGCTTCCGAATTACAACACGATCCTGCGCGACCATAAGGTCGAGCTGAACAACTCCTACACCGTGCTGACCAAATATTTCATGCGGACGCACAAGACGCCCAAGGCGGGCCAGACCGCGCTCGATCAATATGGCACGCGCGTCTATTCGAGCTACTCGGCGGTGCATGCCCAGCTGACCTTTTGTCAGACCGCCGATTCGGTCTCGCACGCAGCGATCTTCACGCCGCGCGGCAGTTTTGGCGAGCTGGCCGCAGAGCAGCTTCCAGTGATCCGCAACAGCCTGGTGCGTTGGGGCGAGCAGCAATTCCCGATGCGTTTCGCTGAGGCGCAGCAATTCACCTATCCGCAGTTCGCGAACGAGGATTGCTGGGACAAGGGCGGCTATGTTCCCGCGCGGTGCGCACCCGGCGCGAAGAAGAAAAAGCGCCGCTAAGCCGGACGGGTCAGCGCAGCCCCAGCGTCTTGTGCGCCTGAAGCGTCAGGCGCCAGCGTGGGCGTTCGAGCGCGAAATCGACCGCCGCCTGAACGTTGGCGGGGGCATTGGCATCGTCCATCGGCTGGATCAGGAAATGGGCAAAGTCCCATTGCTCGATCTCCGCGACATCACTCCCCGCCTGCGGCCACACCAGCTTGAGCTCGTCGCCGCGTCGCTGGACCACCGCGCTGCCCGCCTTGGGGCTGATGCAGATCCAGTCGATGCCGGGGTGAACGGGCAGCGTGCCGTTGCTCTCGATCGCGATGCGAAAGCCGCGCGCGTGCAGTGCGTCGACCAGCGCGTCGTCCACCTGCAGCATCGGCTCGCCCCCGGTCAGCACGACGAAGCGGTGGTCCGCGCCCTCACCCCAGAATCCCGCGACGGCATCGCCCAACGCATCGGCATCGGCGAATTTACCCCCGCCCAGACCGTCGGTGCCGACAAACTGGGTATCGCAGAATTTGCAGATCGCCGTCGCGCGATCCTGCTCGCGGCCCGACCATAGATTGCACCCGGCGAAGCGGACGAACACCGCGCGCGCGCCGGCGTTCACCCCCTCCCCCTGGAGGGTCAGGAACATTTCCTTGACCGCATAGCTCATGACGATTGCCTCAGACCGCGACCGCATAGCGGGTCGGATCGGGGATGCCCGCTTCCTCAAACCCCTTGGCGCGCAGGCGACAGCTGTCGCAGCGACCACAATGCACGCCACCCGGCGCGGGGTCGTAGCACGACCAGCTGAGCCCGAGGTTGAGGCCCAGTTCGGTACCCTTGCGCACGATGTCCGCCTTGCTCATCGACACGAGCGGCGCCTGGATGCGGAACGGGTGCCCCTCGACCCCCGCCTTGGTGGCGAGTTCGGCGAGCTTTTCGAATCCGTCGATGAATTCCGGGCGGCAATCGGGATAGCCCGAATAATCGAGCGCATTGACGCCGAGATACAGGTCGCGCGCACCCATTGCCTCGGCCCAGCCGAGCGCAAGGCTGAGGAAGATCGTGTTGCGCGCCGGGACATAGGTGACCGGGATGTCCGGCCCGACGCCGTCCTTGGGCACATCGATATCGGCGGTCAGCGCCGACCCACCGAACAGCGACAGGTCGAGCGGGAGGACGATGTGTCGCTCCGCCCCCAGAACGGCAGCGATCCGCCGCGCCGCGGCCAGTTCGACCTGATGGCGCTGGTTATAGTCGATCGACAGCGCAAGCAGGCGGTGCCCGTCGGCACGCGCACAAGCGGCTGAGACGTAAGAGTCAAGTCCGCCCGATACGAGGGCGACGGCATAGCTGGCTTCGGTCATCCGCTCTGCGCTACCGCCTTTGCCGCGGTGCGGCAAGGAAGCGGAGTGGCCGCCTCAGCGGCAGGGGCCGGTGCGACGGCCTTCATATTCGAACGAGAACGGCAGGCCACGGCTGATCCCCTGACTTTCCAGACGGATCAGGCGGGGCGTCTCGACCACGACGCGGGTCGCGCCGTTGCCGATACCGGGGCAGCTATAGGTGATCCGCCCGCCCAGCGACCCATCCTCAACCACGAAGCGCGTGCACGCCGCGCCGCGATGGTGCAGCTGGAGCAGCATTTGGGGGTCGGTGACGCAGATGCTGCGCGATGATCCGTCGGCAGCCCGCAGCGTCCACTCGCCACGCTCGATCTTCCCGAGCGCGGTCAGACCATTGTCGGCACGCATCATGGCGCTCCCGGCAGCGAGGGAAGCAAGCAGGGCGACCGCAGTCGCAAGGGCGCGAAGCTTTTTCATTTCATCGCTCCTCTAGCACGTTTCACCTGTCAATTCGCTGACGATTTCAGTCATACGAAGCTGTCGAGCGCGATCGGGAATTTCTTTGCACAGAATGCGCAATCGACCGTGATGAAGCCGTCTTCGGCCATGTCGGCGCGATCCTCGGCCGGAAACTTGGCCAAGACCGATCCGATATAGTCGGGGTCGCAGCGGCAGCCACGGGCGAGATCGCCGCCGGACTGGACGCGCACCTCATCCTCGTTGAACAGCCGCCACAACAGGGTTTCGAGCGACGTCGCGGCGTCGGCCAGCTCGTCCTCGCCCAGCGTGCTGGCCAGCGCCTCGACATGCTCCCATTCAGGATGAACCTCGCGCGCGTGCAGCCGCTCGCCGCCTTCCTCGCCCTCGGGAAGATGCTGCAGGAACAGGCCGCCGCCGATGCACTTGCCGGCGGCGTCATGGCCGACGCCGAGCCGCACCAAGGTCGGGATCTGCTCCGACTGGTCGAAATAATTCTCCGCCGCCTCGGCCAGCGATCCGCCGTCGAGCGGGACAATGCCCTGATAGCGCTCGCCGGTCGTTGCCTGGTCGAAGGTCATCGCCAGATAGCCCTGGTTGAACAGCGCGTAGAGCGACGGATTGCTGCCCAGCTCCGCCAGCCGGTCGGCATCATACTGGACATAGCCGCGCAGCTCGCCGCCCTTGTAGTCGCACACCATCAGGCTGACGATGCCGCCCTGTGCCTGCGCTTGAAGCGTCAGCTGCCCGCCCGCATCCTTGAGCGTCGAGCCGAGCAACGCGGTCAGCGTCAGCGCCTCCGCCAGCAAGCGCTCGATCGGCGCGGGATAGGCGTGTGCGGCCAAAATCTCGCCCAGCACCGGACCCAGCCGCGCGATCCGTCCGCGCGCGTGGCGCTGGGGAATCGTGAAGTTGAGCGTGCGGTCGAGGTCGGTGGTCGTCATGTAAAGTCTTCCCTTCGTCACCCCCGCGAACGCGGGAGCCCATCTCGTGTCACCCGCCGCGCGCAACACGGCTGTCGGGCAGACGGAACATGCGGGAGGTGGGCCCCGGCTTTCGCCGGGGTGACGGCTAGGTGGGGGGCGAAGCGGCCCCCGTCAACTCACCCGATCTGCCCGAAGCACCAGCGGAGCACCGCTTTCTGCCCATGCAGGCGGTTCTCCGCCTCCGGCCAGATCAGCGATTGCGGACCGTCGATCACCTCGGGCGTCACCTCCTCACCGCGATGCGCGGGGAGGCAGTGGAGGAACTTCGCGTCGGGCTTGGCCTTGGCCATCAGCGCGGAGTCGACCTGATAGGGCGCGAGCGCGGCGAGCTTGGCCTCGGCGTGCAGCTGGCCCATCGAGATCCAGGTGTCGGTGACGATGATATCGGCCCCCGCCACCGCCTCGGCGGGATCGTTGACGCAGGTTGCGCGCCCCTTGCCCAGCGCCATTGCCGCGTCGGGGAGCGAAAAGCTCTGCGGGCAGGCGGCGACGACGTCGAAGTGCATCAGCCCCGCCGCCTCGACGATCGAGGCGAGGACATTGTTGCCGTCACCAAGCCAGGCGACCTTGAGCCCCGGCAGCGCCTTGCCATTCTCCAGGATCGTCTGGAGATCGGCGACGATCTGGCACGGATGGCTGTCGTCGGTCAGGCCGTTGATCACCGGAACGCTGGCGTATTCAGCCATTTCCAGCAGCTTGGCATGGTCGTCGGTGCGGACCATGATCGCGTCGCAATAGCCCGACAGGACCCGCGCGGTGTCGGCCACGGTCTCGCCACGGCCCAGCTGGCTGGTCGCGGCATCGAGCACGATCGCGCTGCCGCCGAGCTGGCGGATCGCCATTTCAAAGCTGACGCGGGTGCGAGTGGAGCTTTTCTCGAAGACCATCGCCAGCGTGTGCCCGGCAAGCGGCGCGTCGAAATCGACCGCACCCCTGGGCAGCCCGGCACGTGCCGCCTTGCGGTCGATCGCCTCGGCAAGGATCGCGGCCAGCCCATCGGGGCCAGCGTCACTCAGCGACAGGAAATTGCGGTAGGTCATTTCAGCTTCCCCCTACGGCCAGGGTTGCTCCCCCAGCGCACCGGGGGAGCAATTGGCTACGCCGCCTCCGGCATCTTGTAGCTGTGTGCGCCGGCGCTCAGCTTCTCGACCGCCTCGGCGACATGGCTGTCGTCGATGATCAGCGGTGGCAGGACGCGGAACACATTCTCGCCCGCCGCGACGGTCAGCAGGCCGTGATGGTCGCGCAGATGCGCCACGAAGTCGCGTGCAACCGCCGGTTCCTTCAGCTTGATGCCGAGCATCAGGCCCTTGCCGCGAATTTCCTCGAACAGATGGTCGTGGTTGGGAATCATCTGCTCGAACGCCGCACGCAGCCGATCGCCCATCGCGGTGACATGATCGAGGAAGCCGGGCTCCAGCATCACGTCGAGCACCGCCATGCCCGCCGCCATCGCCAGCGGGTTGCCGCCATAGGTCGAGCCATGGGTACCGAACACCATGCCCTTCGCCGCTTCCTCGGTGGCGAGGCACGCGCCGAGCGGGAAGCCGTTCCCGATCCCCTTGGCCACGGTCATGATGTCGGGGGTGATGCCGTAATGCTCATACGCCCACATCTTGCCGGTACGGCCATAGCCGCACTGGATTTCGTCGAGGATCAGCAACAGGCCATGGTCGTCGCACGCCTTGCGCAGGCCCTGGATGAACTCGGCCTTGCCCGCAGTCATCCCGCCCTCACCCTGCACGGTTTCGACCATGAAGCCGGCGGTGGTGTCGTCGATCAGGGCAAGCGCCGCGTCGAGGTCGTTGAACGGCGCATAGTCGAAACCGGGCAGCAAAGGCTCAAAGCCGTCGCGCATCTTCGCTTGATTGGTCGCCGAGATCGCGCCCATCGTCCGCCCGTGAAAGGCGTTGTGGAAGGTGATGATCTTGGTTCGCTGCGGGTTGCCGCTGACATAGTGATAGCGGCGTGCGGTCTTGATCGCGCACTCGATCGCCTCGGCGCCCGAATTGGTGAAGAACAGCGTGTCGGCAAAGCTCGTCTCGACGATGCGTGCGGCCAGCGCCTCGCCCTGCGGCGAGCCGTAGAGGTTGGACACGTGCATCAGCGTCGCGACCTGATCCTGCACCGACTTGATGAAGGTCGGGTGGCTGTGGCCCAGCGCGTTCACCGCGATGCCGGCGGCGAAGTCGAGATAGCGCTCGCCACGTTCGCCAATCAGGTAGCAGCCTTCGCCTCGCACCGGACGCACACCGCACCGTGGGTAAACGGGCATGAGCGGGGTGATCGACACGGGCAGCCTCCTTCAGAAAAGAAAAGGGCGGCCCATCTGCGAACCGCCCTCCCCGAACCCTAGGATTTCGTCTCCCAGGCGTCAACATCATGACGCGACCCCTCGCGTGCCCGCGACCTTTGGCGCAAACCGCTAATGACTTGTATCGCCGCGCGACGTAGATGAGCAGAAACGCGCGACACAAGCGCGCCGGTAGCGGGCGACTGCGCCGGGCGAGGTTAGAGAGAGGGCGGACGCGCGGTCGCGTCCGGCAAACGCATGAGGTGCCGATCCGCATGACCGCCCGGGAGTACAGCGCCTGATGCATCAGCGCCCCCGGATCTCGTTGGCGCTCGCCCTGGCGATCGGGGCGGCGCTGCTTCCGCTCGCGATCCTCGCCGGATGGTCGTTCGATGTCGCGCTGCTGAGAGGACTGGGCGCCCCGTCGCGTCCGATCCATCCGATGACCGCCTTTTCCTTCTTCCTGATGGCGAGTGCGGGGATTCTCAGTTCGATGGGCTTGCGCCGACCGGCTCAGGCGCTTTTGATTTTCCCGCTGATCTACCTGCTGCTGATCCTGATTCAGCATTTGAGCGGGCTGGATAGCGGTATCTCGCGCATGCTGTTCGCCGAGACGATGGCGTCGTCGGCGGCGCTTCAGCGACCGATCACACCAATGGGCGCGGTCGCAGTGCTTGCTGCGCTGCTGGCCGCGCTGTTCCTGCGCAGTTCCGGCTCGGCGATGGCGCGCGCGTGGGTCGGGCAGGTTACCGGGATCGCGGTCGCGGCGACCCTGCTCCTCCTCACCTTCACCGTTGCCACCCAATTCAGCGCGGGCGCGCGGTTCATTGGCGTGGCGGCGGCATCGGCGGTGCCCATTCTGCTGTTGTGCGGGTCGATCCTCGCGTCGCTGGAGATGGTGCGAAGCACGCCGCACCAGCACACACCGTGGGACACGCTGCAGCGGATCCAGCCACTGATCATTGTGTGCTCGGTAGTGCCGGCGCTGGTCCTGATCGGTCTGCGGCAGCGCGCGGTGCTGTCGGATGCCGAACTCTATTTCCTGATCGCGATGGCCAATCTGGTGGTGCTGGCGGCGCTGCTCTCCTACGTCACCCACCGCGCGAGCCGTCAGAACCGGATGCTCGCAGGCGGCGAAGCCAAGCTCCACTCGATCCTCGGCACCGCGCCCGACGCGCTGATCATCACCGGCGACGACCTGGTGATCCGTACCTACAGCGCATCGACGCCGTTGATGTGGCGATGCGGCGATACCGAGCTGACCGGCCAATCGCTCCACGCCCTGTTCGAAGCGCCGATCGACACGTTCGAGACGCTGGTGCGCACCCCGAGCGGCACGCATGGCGGTGCGACGATCACCACCGGGCGACGCTCCGACGACACCAGCTTCCCGGCCGAGCTGAGGCTGGGCATCGCCGAGCAGGAGGGCGAGCGCGTCTGCGTCGCCTTCGTCCGCGATTTGTCCGAGCGGATGTCGATGGAGGACCAGCTCAACGGCCTGAGCTTCCAGCTGATGCACCTGTCGCGGCAGAACGCGATGGGCGAGCTGGCGGGCGATATCGCGCATGAGATCAACCAGCCACTGACCGCCGCCACCAACTATGCCTCGACCGCCGCCTATGTGCTCGATCAGCGCGGCGACACCGACAAGGCGCGCGAGCACCTCAAGGAAGTCAGCACCCAGCTGCTCCGCGCCGGGGGCATCATCAGCCGACTGCGCGCATTTCTGGCCAATCGCGAGATCGAATTGCGGCGCGAGCCATTGGAAGCGGTGGTGCAGGACGCCGTCAATCTGGTGCGGATCGGTTCGCGCCGCGTGGCAGGACGGCTGACCGTCGATATCCCGCCTGATACCCCGCCGGTTTACGTCGATCGCATCCAGATCCAGCAGGTGCTGGTCAATCTGCTGCGCAACTCGTTCGAGGCGTGCGACGAATCGGGGCGCGAAGCCCGGATCGACATCGTTGCGCGGCAGGCGGGCGATCATCTGGTGGAAATCGAGGTTTCCGACAATGGCGCGGGCCTGCCCGAGGGCTTTGCCGAGCGGCTGGGCCAGCGTTTTTCATCGACCAAGGGCGAGACGGGCCTTGGCATCGGACTCAACATTTCCAAGCGGATTGTCGAGGCACATGGTGGCACGCTGGTCGCGGAAAGCCGCCAGCCACATGGTGCGGTGTTCCGCTTCACCGTCCCGGCGCTCGGCGACCTGCCCCAGCTTTAGCTTTTAATCTTCCAGCCCGAGCGCAGCAGCGCGTAGCAGGCGAGGGCCAAAGCGATGTCGAGCGCGAGGATCACCGCGCTGCCCACCAGGATCGGCGAGTCGGCGACGCCGAGGAAGCCGTAGCGGAAGCCGGAGATGATATAGAAGAACGGGTTGGCGTGGCTGATCGCCTGAAACAGCGGCGACAGGCGATCGACCGAATAGAAGGTGCCCGATAGCAGGGCGAGCGGCGCGACCACGAAATTGGTCACCGCAGCCGCGTGGTCGAACTTCTCCGCCCAGATCGAGGTGAGCACCCCCATCAGCGCCAGGAACAGCGATCCCAAGAACCCGAACCACAGGATCGCCCAGAAATGCGCCGGGGTCACGCTGACGCCAGGCCACAGCGCCATCGCCAGCCACACCGCCGCGCCGACGCAAAAGGCGCGCGTCACCGCGCCGCCGCACAAGGCCGCGAGCAACTCGCCCGTCGAAAGCGGCGGCATCAGATAATCGACGATCGTCCCCTGAATCTTGCCGACCAGCAGCGAGAAGCTGGCATTGGCGAACGCATTCTGGAGCATACCCATCACGATCAGCCCCGGCGCGAGGAAGTTGGCGAAGGGAATCGCGCTGTCGCCGAGCGTCACGGTGCGCCCGCCACCACCCAAAGCGACGGTAAATACCACGAGGAATAACAGCGTCGTAACCGCCGGCGCCCACACCGTCTGGAGCTGCACCTTGAAGAAACGGCGCACCTCCTTCACATAGAGGGTCCACAGCCCGCCCCAATTCACGTTACGGATTACCGGAACGCCGGGGCCGGCGATCATGCTTTCGGGCGGCGGGGACTGGTCGGTCATGCAAAGGCCGGTTAATCGCTGCGGCCACACCCGGCAACGGGATTGATTCTTTAGGGACGACAAATGAGCTGGACCGACGAACGGATCGAGACGCTGCGCAAGATGTGGGACAGCGGCCTGACCGCGACGCAGATTGCCGAGGAACTGGGCGGAGTGAGCCGCAATGCCGTGATCGGCAAGGCGCATCGCCTGGGCCTCGCCTCGCGCCCGTCGCCGGTCAAGGCGAACACGGCCGAGGCCAAGGCGGCCGCGGCCCCGGCTCCGGCCGCAGCGCCTGCGCCGAAGCCCGCTCCGGTAGCGCCCGCACCCGCGCCGCGCGCGGCTGCACCCGTCGCTGCCCCGCCGCCAGCCCCCGCCCCGGTCGTCGATGACGAGGATGCGGACGAGGATGAGGCGCCCGCCCCCACCCCCGCCCCGCGTGAAGGCCCGGTGCTGCGTTCGGTCGGCCCCGGCGGGTTCATCCGTCAGAACCCCGGCGAACAGGCCCCGCCGATCGCCCCTGCCCCGCCGCGCCGTCTGGTTCCCGCCAAGCCGAGCAAGGAGATCGAGGGCAAGACGACGTTGCTCGACCTCAACGATCGCATCTGCAAATGGCCGCTGGGCCATCCGGGCGAGCCTGATTTCCACTTCTGTGGCGAAAAGGTGAACCCCGGCTTCCCCTATTGCGTCGATCATTGCGGCCACGCCTATCAGGCGCAGCTGCCACGTCGTGATCGCCGCCCGCCGCCGCCAATGCCCTATGGCGGCCCGCGCGTCCGTTAAGGACGCGCGATCAAGCGGTTAGACCCTCAATCCGGGTAAACGGTCGCTTAACCACAAAGGCGTAGGTCGGAAGCATCATGTATGCTTTCCCCCTGCGCCGGCACGGTGCCATCATCAGTCAGGCCAGCCTCGTTCTGGTCAGCGTCGCAACCCTCGCGCTGTGGCCGCCGCGCGAGGGGCCGATGGTCCTGATCGCGCTGGATGGGCGCGATGCCGGACGGCTGGTCGGGCCGGCGCTGGAGGCTGGCGCGGTGCTGGCCGGACGCGGCCCAATGCCCAACATGATCATCGTCAACGGCGTTCGCGCACGACTCGCACCGCTTGCCTGGCGCGGCGTCATCGCGCTCGCCGCGCCGCGCGGCCTGTGCGGTCCGGGGAGCGCGGCATGACCCTCAACGATATTAGCTTGCTGCGTCAGCGCGGCGCGACCGTGCTGGTCACCGCCAGTTGGATCAACACCGCCGCCGTCCTGCTGATCAGCCTGATCGCGTCGAGCGACCGGCTGTTCCCGCTCGCCCTGATCGGGATTGCCGCGAATCTGCTTCCGACGCTGATGGTCCGCCGTCATCGCGTCGATGCGCAGGCGCGGCTGGTAATCGCCTCGCTCGCCGCAGTTCAGCCCGCGCTCGTGGTCTATGCGCTCAGCGGTCATGCCTGGCAGATGGACGGGCACATGTATTTCTTCGTCGCGCTGGCCGCGCTGACGGTTCTGTGTGACGCACGGGCGATCCTGTTCGCCTCCGCGCTGATCACCGTCCATCACCTCGTTCTGCAATATGCCGCCCCTGCCTGGGTGTTCACCGGCGCGGGCGATCTGGGGCGCGTGTTGTTTCATGCGCTGGCGGTGGTGCTGCAGGCGTCGGTACTGGTCTATCTGACGCAGACCATCCGCACGCTGCTGACCCGCAATACCGAGGCGCGTGCGCTGAGCGAACAGGCCGCCGCCACCGCCGAGCAGCGACGCGTCGAGGCCGAAACCGCGATGCGCGCAGCAGCCGACTCGGCGCGCCGCGAGAATCACGAACGCGCCGCACGCGAATCGCTGGCGCGCGAGGCCGAGGCGCAGCGGCGCGAAGCCGAAGCCAACCGGCGCGAAGACCATCGCCGCCTGGCCGAGAGCTTCCAGCAATCGATGACCGGGATCGTCGCGACGGTCGGCACCGCCGCCAGCGAACTCGACCAGCTCGCGGGATCGCTCAACGGCGTCGCCCGCCGCGCGAGCCGCGAATCGGGCGAGACGGCGGCGAGCGCCAGCCAGACCTCTGGCGCGGCAGAGACGCTGGCGATCCGCCTGCACGACCTGTCCACGTCGATCACCGCGATCGCCGCCAGCGCGGACCAGCAGGCGCAGCGCAGCGACGACGCCAGCAGCATCTCCGATGGCGGGCGCGGCGCGGTGGTCGCGCTGACGCAGCGTTCGCAGACCATCACCAGCTTTGCCGAATCGATCCACGAGATCGCGACGCGCACCAATTTGCTGGCGCTCAACGCCACGATCGAGGCGTCGCGGGCGGGCGAAGCGGGACGCGGCTTTGCGGTCGTCGCGCATGAAGTGAAGCAACTTGCCGGAGAAGCCGCGCGCGCGACCGGCGAAATCCGCCATCTCGCCGATTCGATGCATGGTGGCGCGGAAGTCGCGCAGGATGCGCTGTCGGAGATTACTGCGATGGTCGGTGACCTCGCCACTGCTGCCGAGGCGATCCGCGCCGCGGTGGACGCTCAGCGCGAAACCGCGACGGCGATCGACCGGTCGGCGCGCGATACCGCCACTGGTGCGGCCTTCATGGCCGAGCGCGTGCGGGGTGTCGCGGCGATGGCTGGGGAAACAGAGCAGCTGTCCGACCGCGTGGCGGCAGCCGCTGGCGCTTTGTCGCGTACGGCACGCGCGCTCGATGACTCGACCCGGGGGTTCCTGTCCAAGCTCGATGCCGCTTAGGGGTCGACCCAACATGGTCTCGCGGTCGAGTTGCGTAAAAAGGGAGCCAGCGGACCGGGCCGCTGACTCCCTGTTTTTGTTCCAACCGCTGCTTTAGAAGCGGAAAGCCACCACGGCACGCGCGCTGTGGAAGCGGAGCCGGTCGCCGCTACGGACAAGATCGGTACCAGTGGTGTTTGGAGCGAGCACGAACGGGTTCGTCGCCAGAGCCGTGCCGCGACCCACTCGGACGGTGTAGTCGTCCATTTTCAGGTCGGTCCAAAGATATTCAACGCCAACCGAGATGTTTTTCGAGATTTTCTGCTCCAAGCCACCACCCGCAGTGTAGCCCCAAGCGTCTTCACCGCCGGTCGGCGTGAAGCTGTTGGCGGTGTTCGACGTTTCGAAACGCGAGTCCAGATCCGCGTAAGCGCCACCGCCGGTCACGTAAAACAGGGTGGTGTTTGCCGCATAACCGGCTCGGGCCCGCAGCGACGCGTTCCAATCCATCCGGGTGCTGATCGTGTAGCTCGCCGGCGTCGTGCTGAACGCCGAAACGAAATCAACGGTGTTTGCCTTGCCGACTTCGCCGACAAGGCCAAAGACAAGATTGCCGCGCTGAACGTCGAACCCGACTCGCGCTGCGCCGCTCACGCGGCTGCGATCATTCTCACAGCCCGTATCGCGGATCGCGCTCTGTGCGCGACCATCGCAAAACCCGGGCGAGAAGGCGTCCGCGCCAGCATCGGTCGATACCTGATCCCCGAACGTGCCATCGAGATTACGGTCAAACGCGATGCGTTCGCCAGGATCATTGCCCTGGAAATCATAGGTTACCGCACCGCCCACATAAAAGCCCGAAAACTCGTCGGACCCGTCTTGAGCCGACGCCGAAGTGGCGGAAAGTGCGATGGCTGCGGCGGCTGCGCCGACGAGAAAAAGATTACGCATGTGACGGTTACTCCCTAGAACTTGCGGGGGCTCAACGACGCAAACCGCGCTTCTTTCCCGACCCGTTCCAAATTTCCGGGATCATGTTGCCGTGCAGCAACACCCGCGCTTGCCCCGGAGCATGGGGAGGACTAGCCAGAACAAATGTCGTCCGATCTTTTCCAGTCCGGTTCAGCCACCCCCTCCAACAGCTACGACGCCGCCTCGATCGAGGTGCTGGAGGGGCTCGAGCCCGTCCGTCGCCGGCCGGGCATGTATATCGGCGGGACCGACGAGCGCGCGCTGCACCACCTTGCCGCCGAGATCATCGACAATGCGATGGACGAGGCGGTGGCCGGCCATGCCAGCCGGATCGAGGTGACGCTGGACGTCGGCAACCGGCTGACCGTCGTCGACAATGGTCGCGGCATCCCGACCGATCCGCATCCCAAATTCCCCGACAAGTCGGCGCTCGAAGTGATCTTCTCGACGCTGCACGCGGGCGGCAAGTTTTCGGGCAAGGCCTATGCGACCTCGGGCGGGTTGCATGGCGTCGGCAGCAGCGTGGTCAACGCGCTGTCGACCGACATGGTGGTTGAGGTGGCGCGCGACCGCCAGCTCTATCGTCAGCGCTTCAGCCAGGGGCAGACGCTGGGGCCGATCGAGGCGGTCGGTGCCGCGCCCAACCGGCGCGGAACCAGCGTCGCCTTTACGCCGGACACCGAGATTTTCGGCGAGATGCAGTTCAAGCCCGCGCGGCTCTACAAGCTCGCGCGGTCCAAGGCCTATTTGTTCGCGGGCGTCGAAATCCGCTGGAAATGCGCGCCCGAACTGATTTCCGACGACACCCCGGCCGAAGCGGTGTTCCAGTTCCCCGGCGGCCTCGCAGACCACCTCAAGGAACAGCTCGGCGCGCGCGAGGGTGCGACGGCGGAGTTTTTTGCGGGGCGGCAGGACTTTCCCGGCGAAGCGCAGGGCAGCGTCGAATGGGCGGTCGCCTGGCCGCTATGGAGCGACGGCAGCTACAGCTGGTACTGCAACACCATCCCCACCCCGGACGGCGGCAGCCATGAACAGGGGCTGCGGCAGGCGCTGGTGCGCGGCATCCGCGCGTTCGGCGAGCTGGTCGGCCAGAAAAAGGCCAAGGACATCACCGCCGACGACATCATGGTCGGGTCGGAGCTGATGCTGTCGGTGTTCATCCGCGATCCGCAATTCCAGAGCCAGACCAAGGATCGCCTGACCTCACCCGAGGCGACCGGGATGGTCGAAAAGGCGGTGCGCGACCATTTCGATCACTTCCTCACCGACAAGATGGAGCGCGGCAAGGCGCTGCTCAACTATGTGCTCGAGCGCATGGACGACCGCCTGCGCCGCAAGCAGGAGCGAGAGGTCAAACGCAAGACCGCGACCTCGGGCCGCAAGCTGCGCCTGCCGGGCAAGCTGACCGACTGTTCCGCCGACGACCCTGCCGGCACTGAATTGTTCATCGTCGAGGGCGACAGCGCAGGCGGCAGCGCCAAGCAGGCGCGCGACCGCAAGACGCAGGCGATCCTGCCGATCCGCGGTAAGATCCTGAACGTCGCATCGGCGACCAGTGCCAAGATCGGCGCGAACAGCGAAATCGCCGACCTGACGCTGGCGCTCGGCTGTGGCACGCGCAAGGACTGCCAGCCCGACAATCTGCGCTACGAACGCATCGTCATCATGACCGACGCGGACGTCGATGGCGCCCATATCGCGACGCTGCTGATGACCTTCTTCTTCCAGGAGATGCCCGACATCGTGCGGCGCGGGCACCTCTACCTGGCGCAACCGCCGCTCTACCGTCTCACCGCCGGTGCCAAGAGCCTCTACGCCCGCGACGACGCGCACCGCGCCGAGATCGAGGCGGGGCCGTTCAAGGGGCGCAAGGTCGAGGTCTCGCGCTTCAAGGGCCTGGGCGAGATGAACCCCGGCCAGCTGCGCGAAACGACGATGGACCCCAAGACGCGCAGCATGCTGCGCATCACGTTGCCGCAGGAATATGAGGAGCGCGCGGGCGTCAAGGATCTGGTCGATCGGCTGATGGGCACCAACCCGGCGCACCGTTTCGCCTTCATTCAGGAAAATGCCGCGCGGCTGGACGAAGAGGCGATCGACGCCTGACATGGGCCGGTCCTGCCATTGCGGGGCGGGGCGGCGCGTGACAAGAATGACGGCATGAGCCTGCCCGCACCCGTCGCCGATCTTTCATGGACCTGGGACGACGGGGTCCGCGTCACCGCGACCAGCGACCCGCATTCGCCGGTGCTGCGCCGCTTTTTCGACGGTTACGACCGCGCCTTCATCCTGCCCGATGAGCGTGAGGAGTTTGACGGCTTCGTCCAGTGCCTCGCGCTCAATGAAACGCATCGCAACGCCTATAGCCGCCGCCATTGCGAAGTGGCGATGGCGTTCGAGGATGCGGACGGCGTGCTGCTCGGCGGCGCGAACTTCCTCGCCGCCACCACCGCAGGCGACGCCCCTGCCCCTGCGACGGTCGCGCTCAACTATGTCTATGTCGAAGCGGCCGCGCGCGGGCGCGGGCTGCTGCGCCGCATCCTCGCCGATGTCCGCCGCACAGCGCTGAGCGTGCTGGGCCTCGATCCGGACGGCCCCGCGCCGGTGCTGTTCATCGAACAGAATGACCCGCTGCGCCTGACCGCCGAAGCCTATGCCGCCGACAGCGACCATTCGGGGCTGGATCAGGTCGACCGTCTGGCCATCTGGGCGCGGATCGGTGCGCGGGTGGTCGATTTTCCCTATGTCCAGCCCGCGCTGTCGGCCGACCAGCATCCCGATGACGGGCTGATCTACGCCGCGATCGGCTATCCGGGCGATGCCGTTCCCGCTGCGCTGCTGCGCGATCATTTGCAGAGCTTCTTCGGGATTTCGGTGCTCAAGGGCGAAGCGGAAGCACCCGGCGGGCCAGCGGCGCAGCAACTGGCTGCACTCGCCGCCCGCGCCGATCCGGTCGCGCTGCTGCCGATGGTGCCGGCGCTCGCCCGGCTGGCCGCGACGCCTCGCCCCAATTTCGACTTTTTCCGCGATCTCGCACGGGAGGCTTGCAGACATGGCGATCAGGGGACGGGAGCATAAGCCCGGCAGCTATGACGCCGCGGTTCCGGGGACGATCTACTGGACCCTGTCGCTCTATATCGAGCCCGACCGGGTCGCTCAGGCGCTCGGTCGCAAGGCTGTCGAGCACCTCCCCTCTTCGGTGTTCCGCCGCGCACAGATGCGTCATTTGCCTTCGCTCGCGCTGCGCAATGCGATCGACCCGCTGTTCAACGACATCGCCGACCGTGAGACGCAGGGCGAGGTACAGGAATATCTGCTCGCCACCACCGCCGCGCAGTGCAACGACCTCGAAGACGCCGCCGCGCTGATCCGGCGGAGCGAGCCGCTGACATTCAAGGTCGATAAAAGCACGACCTGGATGACCGAGGGGGTGACGTTTGAGGCGCATCCCCCCGCGCTCGACGATCCGCGCCGCGTCGGGCTGCGCACCTTCTGGGTCTCGCACAACAACGGGGCGCTTACCTATCATCTGTCGTTCAACCACCATTATGCGGAAGTTTTCGACGAGAATGGCGTCGCGCGGTCGGGCTATGACCCATCGACCTATTATTTCCTGTCGCTGCTGCAGAAGCTGGCCGCGCCCAAGGAATATGCGCTCAAGCCCGAATTGCTGACCGCGCTGATCGAGACCGCCGATCCCTATGTCGATGTGTTCAGCGACACGCCGCTCGGCATCGACCCGCTCGATACGCTCAAGGTCGAAGATGCGGACGGCAAGGAGGCACGCTTCTGGCCGTTCGTTCAGCAGCGCCTCACGCGCGACGCACGAGCCCTGTTTCCGCGAGTCGCGCGCGAATTGGATATCCCTGCGCCGGCACACGGGTTCGAGACCGGCCTTGTCGACATGGTCCCGTTCATCGAGGTGCCGGGACTGAAGGTGCCCAAGTCGCGCTTCATGTTCGTCGTGCATGACGAGCGGTTGTTCGACCGGTTGATGCCGCTCGACGCCGCCGGACTCGCCTCGGTCCCGCGCAAATCGATGGTCCGCGATGGATGCTATGCGCCCTATCAGAAGCAGATCAGCGACCTGACCGCCCCCGATGCCAAGGGCCTGCCGCCCCGTCGCGTTCACCTTGGCGAACCGACGGCGGAAGAGGAGAAGAAGGAGGTCAATCCGCGCGACCGCGTGGCGGCGGATTTCTGGAACTGGGCCACAAAGCGGGCCGAATATGACGCGATGCTCGCCGCCGGTGGATTTGCGCGCGCCCCGGCGGAAGGCGCGAAAAAGGTACGGGGTGCGCCGCCCCATGTCGTGCTCAAGCCCAACGATCATGACGGCCTGAAAAAGGCGATGCGCGAAGGCACCTGTGTCCAGTTGCTCGATGCGAAACACCAACCGCTGGCGGCCCCGATCCGTCACCATGTGCCGGCGTTCGAGCTGAATCGCGCCGACTGCCTCGACTATCTGTTCCTCGCCGGGTTCAACCAGAACATCATCGACTTCATGAACCAGGACACGTCCGAGATCCTGGACAGCATCGACCCGATCTATCCCGACAGCGACGAACAGTCGGACGAGCGCTTCTTCGTCCGCTACGCCAACCACCGCGCGATGATCACCTATGTCCCGCGCAGCCGCAGCCTTGAGATCGGCAACGACTATATCGGTACCTGCCCCTACGCATTCCTGATTCACCTGTTGGCGCTGCACAACGAGTTCCTGGCGCGCGCGCATGAGGAACGCAGCATGGCGCGGATCGAACGGATCACGGCGATGACCGCAGGACGCACTCCGCACGACAGCGCGGCGCTGCGCGCGTTGCGGGATCGCGAAGAGATCGACCCCGACGATTCCGGCGACCCGACCGAGTTGTTGATCAATCGGGCCAAGCTCGCCGAGTTCGAGGATTATGAGCGGTTCCGCTACGCCAACCCGTTCCGCTACGATACCGAGCGCGATGTGTTCGCCAAGCTGCAGGACCTGCGCGGTACCAATCGCAAACAGGCTGCACTGACCACCGCGATCGCCAGCCTGGAGGATCACGCCAGCGACCTGCGCCGCCGCCGCCAGCAGCGCGCAGATCAGGAAAGCGCGCGCCGCGACCTGCGGATCAACCTGTTGCTGGGGGGCATGGGCATCTTTGGCGCAGGTCAGATGATCTATTGGATCGGTGAAAAGGCGGCTGGGGAGGACAATGCGCCCAAATCCCTGCTGTTTTCCACGGCGGCGGACAAGCAGGTCGGCACCGCGATCATGGGCAGCGTCGAGGTCGCGATGGCGATCGCGCTGGCGCTGTTCGTGCCGCTGCTGATCTGGATTCTGGTGGACGCCATCCGCGCCTCAACCCGGCGCTGATCGTCAGCCGCGCGTCGCCCATTCGTCGCGCAAAAGGCCATAGATGATCGTGTCACGCACGCCGATATGCGTTTCCCATTCGGCGCGCAGATGGCCTTCGAGCTTGAAGCCCAGCCGTTCGAGCAAGCCCCGCGACGCTGCATTGTCCGGGTCGACATCCGCGAACACCCGGCGCTGCCCTTCGTCGTGGAAGAGCAGGTCGATCACCCGCGCTACGGCCTCGTGCGCGATCCCCGAACCCCAATGATCACGCGCAAGAATATAGCCGATCTCGTTCACCCCGGGGCGACGTCGTATCACCGTCACCCAACCGATCGCCGGAGCGGCCTCGCCCAGCGAGATCGCCCAGCTGCGCATGCCGTCGGGATCGGGTGCATAGGTCAGGTAGGCGCGGGTCTCGGCAACATCGCCATGAGGTGCGCTGGACCACCAGCGCATCAACGGGGCGTCCGACAACACCGGGAACATCGCCTCGGCATCATCGGGGACGATTCCCCGCAGCCGGAGCCGCGCGGTTTCGAGCACGGGAAGCGCCGTCACGCCTCCGCCAGCGCCTCGACCAGCGACTTCACCTTTTTCTGCCGCCACTGCGGCAGCGGCGCGACCAGCCAATAGCCAAGCCTTGAGGGGATCGGGTCGCCGACCACCGCGACACGGCCCGCTTCGATGTCGGCGCGCGCGAGCAGTTCGGGCACTGTCGCGCGACCCAGCCCTTCAGCAGCTGCGTCGAGCGCGAGTCCGGCATCGCCGACCTTGACCAGCGCAGTGCCATCCTCGGCAACGCAGCCAGGCCAGCCGATCGGGGTTTCGCCGCGTCCGCCGGGCTTGGCGACAGTGACCATCCCGTCGCTCTCCAGCGCCTCGCCCTCATGCTCGCCTGGCCCTTCGCCCCAGCGGATGGCGAGGTCGAGATTGGCTTCGGTAAAGTCGATCGCCTCGTCCGCAGCGATCAGCACGAAGCGCAGTTCGGGATCGGCGCGCGCGATTTCGGCGAGGCGCGGCATCAGCCATTTTTCGGTCAGGTCGCGCGGTGCGGCGATGGTCAGCGACTTGGACGACTGCCCCGCCTGCATCGCGCGGACCGATTCCTCGAATTGAAGGAAACCGGCGCGCAGCGCGTCGAGCCCGGCATGCGCCTCGGGCGTCAGCTCCAGACCCTTGGTCGTGCGGCGGAACAGCACGACGCCCAGCGTATCTTCAAGCGCGCGAATCTGCTGGCCGACCGCCGCCGGAGTCACCGCCAGTTCGTCCGCCGCACGGGTGAAGGACAGATGCCGCGCCGCCGCGTCGAGCACGCGCAGGCCGTTGAGGGGGAGATGTGTACGCTTCATGCCTTACTCCGCCACCGCCGGCGCACGCAGCGCGAAGCGGGGGATCGCGACGTCGAATTCATGGCCGTCGGCGCCGAGCATCTGGTAGCTGCCCTCCATCCACCCGGTCGGCGTGGTCAGCGGGCAGCCGGAGACATAGTCGTAGCTCGATCCCGGCGCGATCATCGGCTGTTCGCCGACCACGCCTTCGCCCTCGACCATATGCTGGCTGCCGCGCCCGTCGGTGATCGTCCAGCGGCGCGAGAGCAGTTGCACCGCTTGGTGCGCGCCGTTTTCGATGCGGATGTGATAGGCCCAGAACCAGCGGCCGCGGCCGGGTTCGGATTGATCGGACAGGTAGCTGACCGACACGCGCACCGTGATGTCGCGCGTGACCGCTTCCTGGCCGAACAGCGCCTTCATAGACCAACCGCCGTCAGCGCCTGATCGAGGTCGGCGATCACGTCGTCGGCATCCTCAAGCCCCACATTGAGCCGCAGCATCCCTTCGCGCACGCCCATCAGCAGCCGCTGTTCTTCGGCGACGCCGCTGTGCGTGGTGGAGGCGGGGTGAGTCATCAGCGAGCGGGAATCGCCGATATTGTTCGAAATGTCGATGAGGCCGAGCGCGTCGAGCAGTCCGTGCGCCTGAGTGCGCCCGCCATCGAGTTCGAACGAGAAGATCGGGCCGACCGCCGCCATCTGGCTCATCGCCAAATTATGCTGCGGATGGCTGGGCAGACCGGGATAGTTGACCAGCGAAACGCGGCCTTCGAGGAAGCGCGCGACCTTCATCGCATTCTCGCTCTGGCGGCGGATGCGCAGGTCGAGCGTCTCCAGCCCCTTGAGCACCACCCACGCATTGAACGCGCTCAGCGTCGGCCCGGTGTTGCGGTGGAAGGGCAGCAGCGTGTTGGTGATGAACTCCTCGGTGCCGCAGATCGCCCCGGCGAGCACGCGGCCCTGCCCGTCCATCATCTTGGTCGCGCTATAGGCGACCACGTCCGCGCCGAACTCCATCGGCCGCTGCAGCGCTGGCGTGGCGAACGCGTTGTCGACCACGGTGGTGATGCCGCGTTCGCGCGCGATGTCGCACACGGCCTTCAAGTCGACGATGTCCATCGTCGGGTTAGCCGGGGTCTCGAAGAAGAACACCTTGGTATTCGGGCGGATCGCGTCGACGAACTGCTGCGGGTCGCGCGCGTCCACGACCGTCGTCTCGATCCCGAAGCGCGGCATCAGCGTGTCGGTCAGCCAGCGGCACGATCCGAACGCGGCGCGCCCACCGACCAGATGGTCGCCCGCCGACAGCTGGCACAGCAACGCCGCCGTCATCGCCGCCATGCCCGACGCGGTCGCACGGCATGCCTCGGCCCCTTCGAGCAGCGCGATGCGATGTTCGAGCATCTCGACCGTCGGGTTCTGGAGCCGCGAATAGGTCATGCCCTGCTGCTCGCCGGCGAAGCGGGCGGCGGCGTCCCCGGCACAGTCATAGGCATAGCCCGAGGTGAGGAAGAGCGCTTCGCTCGTCTCCCCCCATTCGCTTCGCGCAGTCCCGCCGCGCACTGCGAGCGTTGCAGGCTTCCAGTTGCGGGTAATGCTGCGATCTTGTCCGGTGCGGCGCTTCATGATGTCCCTCTAGAAGCGGATGGCGCGGGGGCGCAAGCGCAACGGGTGACGCACGCATCAAGCTCAGCTATCGACTCGGGCAATGCTCGACCGTATCGAACAGCGCCCCGTCCTGCTCGGCCTGCTTATCGCGGTCGGTGCGCAGATCCTGTTCACCATCGGCGTCGAGCGCCCGAGCATCCTGTTGTTCGACGAAGTGCATTACGTCACCGCCGCGCGCGTGCTGCTCGACTTCTCGCACATTACCAATCCCGAACATCCGATGCTGGGCAAGTCGCTGATTGCGTTGGGCATTCACCTGATCGGCGACAATGCGCTGGGGTGGCGGATCTTCTCGACGCTGTTCGGCAGCGCGACGATCGCCGGGGTCTATGCCTTTACCCTGTTGCTGACCCGCGCGACCCGCCCGGCCCTGTTCGCCGCGATCTTTGCGATACTGGGGCAGTTGGTGTTCGTGCAGGCGCGGATCGGGATGCTCGACGTGTTTATGGGCGGATTTCTCGTTTGGGCCGGGGTCGCGTTCCTCGCCGCAATGCACGCCGAGTCGCGGCGGGCGTGGGGCTATTGGCTCGCCTGCGCGGTGCTGTTCGGGGCGGCGGTCGGGGTGAAGTGGGCGGCGGTGCCCTATGTCGCACTGGCCGGGGTCGCGTTCCTGTGGCTGCGGCACCGTGACCCCAAGCGGTTCGGCGGGATGCACTGGCTGCCCGCGCTGGGCGTGCTCGGCGTGGTCAGCGTCTCCACCTATTTCGCGACCTTCGCCCCAGCCTTTTTCTACGCCACCAACCCGATGACGCTGGCGCGGCTGATCCCGTTCCAGTTCGAGATGCTGGCGCTGCAGACGCAGGTGCTGACTCCACACAATTATCAGTCGAACTGGTGGACCTGGCCGCTGATGCTGCGCCCGATCTGGTATTTCTATGAGCCGGATCAGGGGGCGATGCGCGGCGTTCTGCTGATCGGCAATCCGGCGATCCTGTGGACCGGCCTTGTCGCGGTCGCGGCGTGCTGGTGGGCGGGATTGCGGGACAAGGCGGGCGTGCCGCTCGCCGCCGCGATCCTGTGGACGTTCTCGCTCGGGGTGTGGGCGGTGATCCCCAAGTCACTGGGGTTCTTCTATTATTATTACCTGTCCAGCATCATTCTGTGCGTGGTGCTGGCGGTCGCCTTCCACCATTGGCGCGATGCGCTGAAACGACGCGACGAGTGGCTGCTGGTGCCCGCGATGGGGCTGTTTGCCTATTTTTATCCGATCATCGCGGCGCAGGACCTGACCGGCGCTGGTGCGTTCAAGCGATGGATGTGGCTTCCCGGTTGGGCCTAGCGCCAGCGTGGTCCGCTGATGTCCAGACCGCGCGCCTTGAACTGATCGAGCACCCCGCCGTCCTCTGCCAGCACCCGGATTGGCACGACCGCGAGCGTCACCCCGGGCTGGGCGAGCGCCTCATCGAGCGCGACCACCCATTGCCCGCGCAACTCCGCGCCGAGATTATTGTCGGTCCAGGGCCAGCAGCGGCCCAACGCGGTCTCGAGTGGGTTCGCCATCACCGCAGGGACGTCGTAGCCGGTCCAGGCCTTGCCGCGCGCGAGCACGATCTCGGGGCCGATCTCTGCCGCTGCCATCGCAGCGTCGAGGCATGGAATGTGCGTTTCCGGCGATGCGGCGAACAGATTGTCGAGCATGTCTTCGCCGCGCACTTCACCGACCGGTCGGGTCGGGATGTCGCCGCGCCGCGCCGCCTTGCGCACGACATCGGTCGCATCGTCCCCCGTGTCTTTGCTGAACGCCAGCCGCCGTGAGAGCAGGTCGAACGACGTGATCAGGAAATTGCGCCGATCATAATCCTGTTCGTAGCGCGCCTCGATCGCGCGCAACCGCGCCAGCCGGTCCGCGTCGAGATAGTCGGCGGCAACGCGCCCGTCGGGCAATTTGGTCAGCTTTCCGCCGGAAAAGATCAGCCGCAAGATGTCGCCCGGCGAGACCTTGGCCTTGGTGCCCAAGATGATGCGCTGTGCGCCGCCCGCCGCGCGTTCCAGCCGGTCGGGATACCATGGCGTCGCCTTCGGCACGTTGCGCATCTCGCCCACGACCAGCACCACCCCGGTGGGAGTCCGGACGGTCCACATCGGCGCGCCGGAGTTGCGGGCAGTGACGACCACCTCCTCCACACCGCCAGGCACCGCTTCCTGCGCGAACACGGGGCAGGCGATGCTCACCGAGAGCGCGAGGGCGAGACGCAGCAGGCGTGAACGGTTCATCGCCGCAGCTTCACCGGCAATCAAAGCGCCAATAAGGCAGCGTCAGTAGCGACCCCATACGAACCGTGACGACAGCGCGAAATTCCACACCGCCGCGACCGCAATTCCCGCCAGCGCAGAGGGGGCCCATTGCGCCTGCTGAACATCGTGCAGGAACGCCGCCACGCCGATATTCGCCACCGCCCCGACCGAGCAGACGATGCAGAAACCGATCCAGCCATCGAGCAGCGGCCTGAACCCCTTCAACCGCGCATCGCGATAGGTCAGCGCATTGTTGAGGAAGAAGTTGAACGTCATCGCGATCACCGTCGCTACGATCGTGCCGGTGAGGAAGCTGTATCCGAACATGCGGAAGAGCAGCCACAAGGCCGCAAAATGCACCCCCGCGCCGATCGCGCCGATCGCAGAGAACATCACGAACCGAACTGGCACCACCCGCCCGAACATGCGGTCGTAGAGCGCGATCAGGAACTCCATCGCGACGACATGGTCGAGCTTGCTCTCGCCGATCTGGCGCGTGCGGAACACATAAGGGAGCTCGACGAACTTGAGTGCGCGCGGGCTGGCGGTCAGGATGTCGAGCAGGATCTTGAACCCGATCGCCGAAAGATGCGGGATGATGCCACGCACCACATCGCTGCGGACCATGAAGAAGCCGCTCATCGGGTCGCTGAGATCTGCCTTGAGCACCTTGCGCGAAATGCGGGTCGCGAGTTCGGACTTCGCGACGCGGTCGCGATCCCATTCGCCGGTGCCGCCGCCCTCGACGAAGCGCGATCCGATCGCGACGTCGACGCTGTCGTCGGCGAGCAGCGCGTTGAGCATTTTGGGCAGCAGCGTCTCGTCATGCTGCATGTCGCCGTCGATCACCGCGACGAACGGGGCAGCGGTGGCGCACATGCCCTCGATCGTCGCCGAGGACAGGCCGCGCCGTCCGATCCGCTGCACCACCCGCACGCGCGGGTCGCTGCGCCCGATCGTGCGGGCAACGTCGGCAGTGCCATCGGGGCTGTTGTCGTCGACGAAAATCACTTCCCAGCGGCGCCCGGCCAGCGCCTTGTCGAGCGCCGCGACCATCACGGGCACGTTGCGTGCCTCATTGAAGGTCGGGACGACGACCGCCAGTTCGAGCATCGCCGCGCTCACGCCAGCGCCCGCACCACCGCATCGCCCATCGCCTGCGTCGACAGCGTGCCGCCGAGATCCGCGGTGCGCGCGCCGCCGGTGAGCGCCGCGGTGACCGCCGCCTCGATCCGGTCTGCGGCCTCCGCGAGCCCAAGCGAATAGCGCAACAGCATCGCCGCCGAGAAGATCGTCGCGCAGGGATTGGCTTTGCCCTGCCCGGCAATGTCGGGCGCGCTGCCATGAATCGGCTCGTACAGCCCCTTGCCGCTGCCATCGAGCGAGGCGGAGGGGAGCATGCCGATCGAACCCGCGCACATGCTCGCCTGATCCGACAGGATATCGCCGAACAGATTGCCGGTGACGATCACGTCGAACTGGCCGGGATTGCGCACCAGCTGCATCGCGGCGTTGTCGACATACATGTGGCTGAGTTCGATGTCGGGATAGTCGGCCGCGACCTCGATCACCACGTCGCGCCACAGCTGCGAGGTTTCCAGAACATTGGCCTTGTCGACCGAACACAGCTTGCCACGCCGGGCGCGGGCGGTTTCAAACCCGACCTTCGCGATGCGGACGACCTCATCCTCATTATAGGACATGACGTCATAGCCTTCGCGGCGGCCAGACGCGGTGGTGCGCATACCCTTCTCGCCGAAATAGACGTCGCCATTGAGTTCGCGGACGATCACCATGTCGATCGCGCCGGCGACCTCGGGCCGCAGCGCCGACGCATCCTCAAGACCGGGGAACAACGTGGCGGGGCGCAGATTGGCGAACAGGCCGAGTTCCTTGCGCAGCCCGAGGATCGCCTGTTCGGGGCGCAGATGCCGCTCGAGCGCGTCGCAGCGCGGATCGCCGACCGCGCCGAACAGGATCGCGTCGGCGCGCTTGGCCAGGTTGAGCGTCGCGGGGGGCAGTGGATGGCCGCTGTCGAAATAGGCAGCACCGCCGACCGGTGCCTCCTCGAACGTCAGGCCAAGATCGAGGGCGTCGAGGACGCGGCGTGCTTCGGCGGTGACTTCGGGGCCGATCCCGTCGCCGGGAAGGATTGCGATCAACGGCATGACTACTCCACCTGCTCAGGGTGCAGGCCCCTTGCCGTGGTGCGGCGCATCACGCAACTGCCCTGTTGATGCGGTCGACCAGCCGGGACCGGGCGGCGAGGATTTCGGCGGCGCGGCCGGAGAGCAGGTCGCGATTGAGGAAATGACCGGTGAGGCGGAGGCCGTCGAGGATGTCGTCCCACTCCGCTGCGCCACCCTGGCGGAGGAAGGGGGGCAGGCGGAACAGCCTCGCTTCATAGCCGGTGGCGGCCGCGGTACTGACGGCCATGCCGCTTTTCGGGCTGACGAACGCCAGATCCTCGGTCGCGCCGGTGGCGGCGCACTGGTCGAGGTCGAGGCCGAAGCCGAGCAGGGCGAGCAGCAGCAATTCGTAGCGGACCATCGCCACCGCCCAGCCCCGCGCCGCCGGGGCGGCTTCGATGGCGTCGAGCAGCCCCTCCAGCGCCGAATGGAGCTGCGGATAGGGCTGCCCCTCGGGCAGCGCTGCGGCGGTCAGCGCGGTGGCCCAGTCGATCGCTGCGGCGGGCAAGGGTTCGCGGAACAACGGTGCGCGGCTGTGCACCAGTTCCGCCACCAGCGCCGGCAGCTGATCCTCGGTCCGGGCGCGCCAGTCGCCGAGGATGATGTTGCCCGGCTGGAGCACCGGGCGGTGTTGTCGCGACCTGCCACCCCGGACATAGCCGGCCAGCAACCCCGCTTCGGCGGTCAGTGCCCGGACGATCGCGCCGCTTTCGCCATGCGGGCGGATCGCGACGACGATGGCGGAAGTGCGCAGATGCATCGCAAGGGCTTAGCCCCGGCGCAGCTTCTTTGACAGCTTCTCCAGTCCCACCGCGTCCACCAAAGCCTTGCCGCCGGCCACCGTCCGGTTGAACCCGCCGAGCGCGGCGGTGGTCACGCGGTTGGTGACGGTGGGGCGCAAGAGCAACAAGTCCACACAAGGGACGCCGCCGGTTGCGTATTGGCGTTTGTGTTGGCCATCGCCTTCGGTGAAGTCGAATCGGGGGAATTTTCCTTCACCGAACAGGTCGCGGAAGGCTTCTACTTGCAACACTGCGCCGGGGGACAGGTCGTTGAAGGCCGGATCGTGGCCGACATATTCATAGACCAATGTCTCGCCATGCGCGGGGCAGTAGAGATAGGCGGCGGGTTCCCCAGCGATGAACAACAGCCAGGCGCGGACGGTATCCGCCGCCGCTGCGGTCAGCATTCCCTGAATGAACTCGGGCGTCGCGGGCAGCCCCTCCCCCATCAGCTTTTCCTGATAGGTGCGCAGCGCGATGCGGCGGGCGATGTCGTGGAACGCCTCCAGCTCCGTCGGCGTGCGATATCTGCGAATGTCGAGATCGCCGCCGGAAACCTGCGCGATCTTCTTCGCCTTGCGCTTCGCCCCCTGCCGCGCATTGCCCGACAGGCTGGCCATATAGGCATCGAACCCGCCGGTCAGATCGGCATAATAGCGCGTATATTTCTGACGCACGAAGCCGATCATCTTGCCCGAGGCATAGGCCATCGCCTCCAGCCGATCCTCGGGCAGCGAGGTCACGACATAGCCATGCGCGTCGCGGGGTAGCGGCGGCAGCACCGGCAAACGGCCTTCGCGCGCCTCATCCAGGCTGAGCGGCACGCGGACCATGTCGCGCTGCACCGCCATCAATGTCCGCGCGCCGATGCGGAAATTGAGCGGGGTGGGTCGCGCGGTCGCGGTCATGCGGCGCGCTCCGCCACCAGATTGGACCAGAGCTGCTGCGCCTGACGCATCCGGGTGCGGATCAGGCTGGGGCCGAGGGGGGCGTCGTCCTGCCCCAGCGGCAGATGATTGAGGTCGGCGAAATGCACCGTCTCCATGCCCCCGCGCCGCTCAGCCAGCATCGCACACAGCGCGTCGAAGCGGGCGACATGCACCGCATTGGGGCGGGTACCGGCGCGGTTCGCCAGCTCAAAACCGTGGCTGACGATCGTCACTGCCGCATGGCCCGCCGCCGCCGCATGGTCGAGCGCGTCGCGCATCTCGGCGGTCGACAGCGCACAGATCTGGAAGTGCCGCAGATGGCCTCGCACATCCTCAATCAGCGTCACCGGCACTTCGATCACGCCGCGATGTTCGACCGGGGCAATCTGGCGCGGGTTCAGGCCGATGGCGCTGGGCCAGGGATGTTCGGAGCCATTATGGCTGCTGTCATAGCGGATGCCGAGCTCGGCCAGCGCGGCGAGCGTGTCGTCGCTGGCGCTGTAGCTGCCCGAGCGGAAGGCGATTGGGCGCGGCGCCCCGGCCGCGACGAGCAGGTCGGACGCGGCGCGGATCAGCTCGCGCTGTTCGGCGAAGGTGAAGTCGATCAGTTCGAACGACGCAGCGGCGCTCCGATCCTCGTCGCGTGCGGCGGCCCAATTGGGGTGGAGGTGCAGCTGAACCTCCTGCCCCGCCTCAAGGATCGCCTCGACCACGCGGCGGATCGGATCGAGCCCGTGCGCCACCGCCGGCATCGGATCGACGAAGAAGGTGGCTTTGAGGCCATGCTCCGCAAAGCGACGCAGTTGGTAGCCGACGCCGACCCCGGCCGGCTCCAGCGACCGCTCCGCGATCTCACCAATCGGCAGCCCGGCGGCATGGTGCCGCCACATCAATTCGGTATCGACCGTCAGGAAAACGCGCGTGGGCATGGCTGCGGCCTAGCGGGCTTGGGTGAAGAAATCGCAAAATGTGGGCGGGATTGGTGAACGCTTGCGTTCAGCATTCTGACAATTCTGACAAAAAACGCCGTATGTGAGGAAGCCGCCTGACACTTCCGCGCGATGCGGGCGTGCGGGGGAGGCGGGGTGCTGGGCATGGCAGGAGTGTAGTGATTTGGGGGCTTGTAGGACAGCCCCCGGAGGTGACGCTGCGTTCCCGACCTATGAAGCCTTCACTTAGCCGCGCCGGGGCTTCAATTCCCTTCGGCGTCGACCATGAATGTCACCGGCTTGCCCCGCGTCTCCGGCTCCCATCCCGCCGCCAGCGCGGCGCGCACGCAGCGCGAGATCGTCGCGTCATCGAGCTGGAGGCGACCGGGTGGCAACCCCTTCATCAGCCGCTTGGGCGGTGGAAATTCCACCAGCGCCTCGCGCCGGGCATCGCGCTGTTGCAGGGAGATCGTCATGCCCCTCCAACCCTCGTCATCGGATAGATGCGGCTCGCGTTGCAGGTGCCAATCGTAGAGCATGCCATCGACCTGGACGGCACCGCCTTTGCTTTGAGACTTTGACATAGGCGCCGCTCTAGCATGACCGATCTTGCAAGGACTAGCCGAACGTCTAGGCACGGTTTGCCAGCGGCCCCGAGGCAGAACGGCAGGGTTTTGGATTTTCAATGAATTACCGTCACTCCTTCCATGCCGGCAACAGCGCCGATGTCGTCAAACACAGCCTGCTGATTGCGCTGGTCCGGGCCTTGCAGCTGAAAGAGGGCGCACTGACCCTGATCGACACCCATGCCGGGTGCGGGCTGTACGACCTGGCCGGCGATCAGGCGCAGCGCACCGGCGAGGCGGCGCAAGGGGTGGTGCGGGTCTTTGCCGATGCGAACCCGCTGCTGGACGATTATCGCGCTGCCGTGCGGGCGGTGAATGTCGGGGAGGAGCCGCAGCTCTATCCCGGATCGCCGCAGGTTCTGGCGCATCTGTTACGCCCACAGGACGTGCTGATCGTCAACGAAAAGCATCCCGAGGACGCCTACGCCCTGCGCGGCGCGATGCGCGGGACGCCTGCTGCCGTGCATGAGCGCGATGCCTATGAGCTGTGGCTGGCGATGCTGCCGACCCGCACGGCGCGCGGCGTGGTGGTGGTCGATCCGCCCTATGAGCAGACCGATGAGCGCGCCCGGATCACCGCCACCCTCGCCGCGGCGCACCGCAAATGGGCGCATGGCGTGACGGTCATCTGGTATCCGCTGAAAGACCGCGTGACGCACCAGCAGTGGAAGAACAAGCTGCGGAACCTGCGCATCCCGAAATTCCTGGTCGTCGAGCATTGGTTATATGACGCCGACCAGCCCGGCATCTATAACGGCGCGGGCCTGTTCATCGTCAATCCGCCCTATGCCTTCACCCAGGCGCTGCCGCCGCTGTTGGAGGCGCTGCGCGCGACTCTCGCGCCGGACGGGCACAAGGGCGTGATCATGGCGGACTGGCTGGACGCCGAGGGTCGGTAATGGGCACGCCCGCCTAAAATCATATAGTTGCCGCCCCCTTCCCCCCTCCCCGGAACCTCCCCCGCCCCGGCGGGTTGGTCGCCCCATGATCGTTACGAATCCGGTTCGGTCCGCGCGATGAGTCGCTGGGCGTGGGTGTGGCGCGTGGTGTCGCGGCGGCTGTGGTTTCGCGCGGCGGCGTTTTCGCTGGCGGCGGTGGTGCTGGCGTTGCTGGCGCCGCTGGTTGCGCCGCTGGTCCCCTATACGTTGGGGGCGAAGATCGGGGCGGATGCGGTCGACAATATCCTGGGCATCATCGCGTCGAGCATGCTGGCGGTCACCACCTTTTCGCTGACCGCGATGGTGTCGGCCTATGGCGCGGCGACGTCGAACGTCACGCCGCGCGCGGTGGCGTTGCTGGTCGAGGATTCGACGTCGCAGAATGCGCTGTCGACCTTTCTGGGCGCGTTCCTGTTTGCGATCGTCGGGATCATCGCGCTGTCGACGGGATTTTATGGTCAGCAGGGGCGCGTGCTGCTGTTTGTGGGCACGATTGCGCTGATCGGGGTGATCGTCGTCACGCTGTTGCGCTGGATCCAGCATATCGCGCTGCTCGGGCGGGTGCATGACACGATCATGCGGGTCGAGCGCGCCGGGATCGGGGCGGCGGAGCGGATGCAGCATCGCCCGCGCATTGCCGGGCTGGCGGTGCCGCCGCTGCCCGAGAGCGCGCGACCGGTGCGCTGTGCCGGGCGGATCGGCTATGTCACCAATATCGATGTCGCCGAGCTGGGCGAGGCGATGGCCGGGTGCGGCGGGACGGTGCAGCTGGCAGTGCTGCCCGGCAGCTTTGTCGATCCCGGCCGGGTGGTCGCGTGGGTGGTCGGCGGCGATGCTGGGGTGGAGGCGCGGATTGCGAAGGCGATCACGGTCGAACGCGACCGCAGTTTCGACCATGACCCGCGCTTTGGCCTGATCGTGCTGTCGGAGATTGCGTCGCGCGCGCTGTCGCCGGCGGTCAATGATCCGGGGACGGCGATTGCGGTGCTGGGCGCGCAGTTGCGGGTGTTCGACAAGATGGCGCGGGTCGAGGGGCAGCCGGCCGATGACCGCGTGGTGTTCCCGGCGCTGGAGATCGAGAAGCTGGTGGTCGATGCGTTTCGCGCGATCGGGCGCGACGGCGCGGGGACGGTGGAGGTGGCGGTAAAGCTGCAAAAGACGCTGGCGGCGCTGGCGGCGGTTGCGCCCGACTGGGCAGCGGCGGCGCGGCATGCGGCGGAGGACGCCAAGGCGCGGGCGCGGGTTGCGCTGACGACGGAGGAGGAGCGGCTGGCAGTGGTGCGGGCGTTTGAGGATTGGCCGGATTAGAGGGGTGGGAGCCGGTGTGGCCGCTTTCGAGGCCATTGCAGATATTCGCGCCGTCGATCAGGATACCGAAATGGACCACGACCGAGTTCACGACCAGGCGTCATTCGCTGAGTACCTCGAGGGGTTGCGCGAAGAGCTTGGCAGCGGAGCGAATTGGGAAAACACGACGTTGCCTGACTTCCTTCAGGCAATGGAGGCATGGGCACGCGACTGGAACCAGCCAGCGGAAGCCAATCCGTGGCGACACGCCGCTGAAGTGATAACGGCCGCCACAATTTACGAGTAATCGTCTGTCCGCATTCCAGCCACTAGCAGGCGCTAGGTCACCGGCGCCGATCGCTCCCATTGATGACCCCACGGCCTAACCTCACCGCGAATGGTAGAAGTCGTAAACCTGCTGCGCCACCGCTGCGCTTACCCCCGGCGCCTTCTGTAGATCCTCCAGACTCGCACCGCGCACTGCCTTGGCCGTGCCGAAGTGCATCAGCAGAGCCTTCTTGCGCGCCGGGCCGATGCCCGGGACGTCGTCGAGCGGGCTGGCGCCGATGGCCTTGGCGCGCTTGGCGCGGTGCGCGCCGATGGCGAAGCGGTGGACTTCGTCGCGGAGTTTCTGGATGTGGAACAGCGCGGGGGCGTTGGTCGGGAGCATGCGTTCGCTGCCGTCCATCAGGTGAAAGACTTCGCGCCCTTCGCGGCCGTGGTGAGGGCCCTTGGCGACGCCGACCATGCACACATCCTCGATCCCCAGCTCCTCGAGCACGGCGCGGGCGGCGCTGAGCTGGCCCTTGCCGCCGTCGATCAGGACAAGGTCGGGCCAGACGCCCTTGTCGCGGTCGGGGTCTTCCTCCTGCGCGCGGGCGAAGCGGCGGGTGAAGACTTCGCGCATCATCGCGAAATCGTCGTTGGTGGCGGCGCTCTTGATGTTGAACTTGCGATACTGGCCGGTGCGGAAGCCTTCGGGTCCGGCGACGATCATCGCGCCGACGGCGTGGGCGCCCTGAATATGGCTGTTGTCATAGACTTCGATGCGGTCGGGCGGTTCGGGGAGGGCGAAGAGGTCCGCAATGTCGCGCAGGATCTTTGCCTGAGTGGTCGATTCGGCCATGCGGCGGTCGAGCGCCTCGATCGCGTTGCGCTTGGCCTGATCGAGCAGGCGTCGGCGAGTGCCACGCTGGGGCATGCCGATCGCGACCTTGCGCCCGGCGCGTTCGGCGAGGGCTTCGGAGAGGAGCTTCAGATCATCGAGGTTGCGGTCGACGAAGATGGTGCGCGGCGGGGGCACCTCCTCATAGAATTGCATGAGGAACTGGGTGAACACCTCATCCTCCGGCACGTCGGCGGTGTGCGCGGGGAAGAAGGCGCGGTGGCCCCAATTCTGGCCGCCGCGGATGAAGAAGGCCTGGATGCCGATCTGACCCTGTTTGGCGGCCATGGCGAAGATGTCAGCGTCGCCGATGCCCTCGGCGTTGATCGCCTGGCTGCCCTGGATGAAGGTGAGCGCCTTCAGCCGATCGCGCAGGATCGCGGCGAGTTCGAAGTCGAGATTTTCGGCGGCGGCCTGCATCTGCTCGCCCAGCTTGGCCTGAACCTTGGTCGATTTGCCCATCAGGAAGTCACGGGAATCGGACACGAGTTCGGCATAGCCCGCCTTGTCGATGCGATCGACGCAAGGCGCCGAGCAGCGGCGGATCTGGTAGAGCAGGCACGGGCGGTCCCGGGTGTTGAAGAAGCTGTCGGTGCAGCTGCGCAGGAGAAAGAGTTTCTGGAGCGCGTTGAGCGTCTTGCGCACCTGACCGGCGCCGGCGAAGGGGCCGAAATAGTCGCCCTTCGCCCGGCGGGCGCCGCGGTGGAGCTGGACGCGAGGGAAGGCGTGATCGCCGCGCAGGAGGATGTAGGGGAACGACTTATCGTCGCGCAGCAGGACGTTGTAGGGCGGGCGGAAGCGCTTGATCAGTTGGGCTTCGAGGAGGAGTGCCTCGGCTTCGTTATTCGTCGTGACGACGGTCATCGACCGGGTCTGGGCGATCATGCGGCGCAGGCGGTTCGAGAGCTTGGCCGGTTGCGTATAGTTGGCGACGCGGTTCTTCAGCGCGCGGGCCTTGCCGACATAGAGCACGTCGCCGCGCGCATCCTGCATGCGATAGACGCCGGGGCGGACGGGCAGCGTGGCGAGGACGTTGCGGATCGCAGCGACCCCGGCGTCGAGGTCAGGCGTCTCCGACCCGCGCACGGCATAGGTGGCGGAGTCTTCGTTGAAGCGGTTGGGGGAATTGGGGTCCGACATGCGTCGTCCGATCTAGGCATTGGATCGGGGCTAGGCCAGACTTCAATCGACCTGTATTGCTCATACAGCACACAGGAGGACGCATGCGGAGATTGGCAGGGGTTCTGGCCGGGCTCGCCCTGATGGCGGGCAGCGCGCACGCGCACGGATGGGATGCGGCACCCTGGCTCGCCGATGTCGCACAGATGCGGGCGGCGTTCGAAACCAGATACGCCAATCGCGACTGGCTGGAGCGCGAGCGCGGCTGGCAGATCAAGACACGTTTCGACCAGATCGCCGCTCAGGTGCAGGCCGCCGGCAGCGATGCCGAGGCGCGTGCGATCCTGGATCGCGCGATGCGCGGGATCGGCGACGGGCATGTCGCGCTGCGCTGGCCGCGCCCGCGACCCGCCGCCGTCGTCGGGGCGGGGGCGGAGGCAACCGCCCCGACCGCCGGAGCGCTCTGCAGCGCGATCGGATATGACGCGCGCAAGGCCCGGCCGGGAATCGCGTCGGCGCTGCCAGGCTATCGATCGCTCCCCGCCCCGGGCGTCCTTGATGCCGGGACCGCGCAGTCGGGCAATACGACGCTGGGCGTGCTGCGAATCCCGCTGTTCGACCCGCAGGCGTTTCCGCAGCTGTGCACCGATGCAGTCGCCGCGCTGAAGCTGGCGGTGGACAAGCCGTGCGACGACGGATGCCAGGGTGAAATCATCACCCGCGCTTTTGCCGCGCTCACCCGAGATGCCGAAGATCGGCTACGTCAGCTGCGCGCTGCGGGGGCAAGCGTGCTGATGGTCGATCTGACGGGCAATGGCGGCGGGACCGAATGGGCGGAGGCGGCAGCGCGGATGGTGACGCCGCGCCGGCTGGTCTCGGCTCAACTGGGATTCGTGCGCGGCGAACATTGGTCGCGCCATTGGGCGACGCTGGCCGAACGCCTGCGCGAATGGGCGAAGACGGCGCAGACGCAGGACCGCGCGAAGCTGCTTGCGCTGGCGGTAAAGGCCGATGCGGCGCGTGTGGTTGCCGACACGCCATGCGATCCCGCGAGCGGCTGCGAATGGCTCGGCCGGGCGGGCTATGCGACCGGATTGGTGGGCAGCGCCGCGCCGGGCGAATGGCTCGCCACCGACTGGGGCGGCTGGGTCTTCAGCGCGGGCCAGCACGATTATCATGAAGGGGTGTGGAACGGCCCGGTGACGGTGCTGGTCGATCAGGAGACCTGGTCGGCGGCGGAGGAGTTCGCCGCGCTGCTGCAGGATTCCAATGCGGCGGTGATCGTCGGCGCGCGCACCGGCGGCGCCGGCTGTGGCTACACACGGGGCGGTGTGCCGACGGTCCTGACCCACAGCGGCGCGACGCTGTACCTGCCCGACTGCGCGCGGTTTCGCGCCGATGGCAGCAACGAAGTGTCGGGAATCGTGCCAGACGTCACCATCGGCTGGCGCGCGACCGACAGCGACGCGTTTCGTTCGAGGCTGCTCGCGGCGGCGCTTCCGAGCGCGATCGCAGAGGCGCGCGCGCAGGCGGGCCGACGCTGAGCGCGGGCGTTGCGCGCACGCCGCCATCTGTTAGCCTGTGCGCCGACGCCACATGGGGATCACATATGCGCCTGCTCACCGCCCTGCTCGCTTCGTCGCTGATTGCCGCGCCTGTGCTGGCCGAGCCGGACTTCGCGCCGGCGGTGGAGGCGGATTATGCGGCGCATCTGGAGGCGCTGTTCGTCGATTTTCACAAGAACCCGGAGCTGTCGTACAAGGAGAGCCGCACCGCCGCGATCATGGCGAAGGAGCTGCGCGCGGTGGGCGGGATCACGGTGACCGAGGGGGTTGGCGGGACCGGCGTGGTCGGGGTGATGAAGAATGGCGATGGCCCCACCATCCTGCTGCGCGCCGATATGGACGGGCTGCCGCTAAAGGAGGATAGCGGGCTGGCCTATGCCTCCACGGTGACGCAGGAGGATATCGACGGCGTGGTGAAGCCGGTGATGCATGCGTGCGGGCATGATGTGCACATCACGTCGATGATCGGCACCGCGCGGCAGCTGGCGAAGCTCAAGAGCCGGTGGAAGGGCACGGTCGTGTTCGTGGTGCAGCCGGCCGAGGAGCGGATCGGCGGCGCGCGCAAGATGATGGAGGACGGGCTGTATACCCGCTTCCCCAAGCCCGATTATGCGGTCGCGTTCCACGTCACATCGGGCTTTCCGACCGGCAAGATCGGGCTGGAGCCGGGGATCAGTTCGTCGTCATCGGACAGCGTCGACATCACCATTCACGGCGTCGGCACGCATGGCGCGGCGCCGCATATGGGCAAGGACCCGATCGTGATGGGGTCGCAGATCGTGATGGCGCTGCAGACGCTGGTGAGCCGCGAGATCGCGCCGTTGAAGCCGGGCGTGGTCACCGTTGGCGCGTTCCATTCGGGATTCAAGCACAACATCATCAGCGACAAGGCCGAGCTGCAGCTGACGGTGCGGTCGGATGACGAGGGCACGCGCAAGAAGCTGCTCGACGGGATCAAGCGGATCGCGACCAATGTAGGGCGGATGAACGGGTTGCCCGAGGATAAGCTACCGGTGGTGAAGGTCGGGTTTGAGTCGACCCCGGTGACGCTCAATGATCCCGCGCTGACGGGGCGGGTGCGCGGGGCGTTCACCAAGGCGTTTGGCGCGGACATCCTCAAGACTGAGCCGCGCGAGAGCATGGGGGCGGAGGACTTCGCCTATTTCATCGAGCAAAAGCTGGGCGTGCCGGGGGCCTATTTCGTGGTCGGCGGAACGCCCCAGGCCGAGCTGGATGCGGCCAAGCGCGGCGAGAAGACGCTGCCCGCGCACCATTCGCCCTTCTTCAAGGTCGAGGCGAAGCCAGCGGTGACGCTGGGCACGACGGCGATGACGGTGGCGGTGCTGGATCTGCTCAAGAAATAGCCTCGCCGTTGATGAGCCACAGCGCGACGGTCAGCGCGAGTGCGCCGAGCGTATAGACCCAAGCGATCAGCCGAAGGTTGAGCGACCGCAGCGTGCGGATATTGTGCGCCGACAGCCGGCTCTGGATCGCGCACGCGCGCCGCTGCGCCATCCAGATGATCGCGACGCCGAGCGCGATGAACACGGTCGCGATCGCCTTGGGCAACCACGCCGGTTCGAGCGCGCCGAACAGGACGTGAAAGCCGAGGCCAATGCCGATCGTCGCGAGCGCGGTGCGCGCCCAGCCGCTGAAGGTCCGCTCATTGGCGAGCAGGGTGCGATCCTCGGCCAAGTCGGTGCGGTCTTCAGCCAGATCGGAGCGGGAGGGGGTGTCGTCGGTCATGGCGAGGCAACGCGTGAGATGGGCGATTGGCTTCGGGGGGGAAGCAGCCAGTCTCGTCACCCCGGACTTGTTCCGGGGTCCACTCCGACGCGCCCGCGAAGTGCGAGCCTCTTGCGCCGCGCTTGCCGCACAGTGGACCCCGGCACGGGGGCCGGGGTGACGACACAAAGAAAAGGGGCGCCGGTCTTTTGACCGACGCCCCTTTTTCTTGTCCGCAACCCGCCGCTCAGTTGAGGCGCGACAGGCCGGCGATCGTCTGGTTGACCAGTGCCTTGTCGGCGCTGGCGTCGTGCTTTTGCGCGATGATCGCACCGGCGGCCTTGGTCGCGGCTTCGGAGGCCGTGGCGCGGACCTGGTCGAGTGCGGTGCGCTCGGCGGCGGCGATCTTGTCTTCCGCCATCCGCGTACGGCGGCGGATCAGGTCCTCGGCATCAGCCTTGGCCTTGACCAGCAGCGCCTGAGCCTCCTCATCGGCATGGGCGACCATGGCGGCCGCCTCCTGCTCGACATTGGCGAGCTTGCGCGCATATTCCTCGCGCAGCGCCTCGGCCTCGGCGCGAAGCTGGTTGGCTTCGTCGAGGCGCGTACGGATTGCCGCAATCTGCTTGTCGAGCATGCCGCCGATTGCCGACGGCACCTTCTTCCACACCACGACGAGGATCAGCGCCAGCATCGCCAGACCGACCCACATGGTCGCGTCGATGCCGAATACCGCCGGAGCGGCGTGATACGCCTCGCCCGCCGCCTCGGTGCCGGTATGGGGAAGGCCCATGCCTTCGCCCTTGGCGGCTTCGCTGAGATTTTCAGCGACCGGATCGGTGGCGGTCGACGCCGTCACTTGTGCCTGTTCAGCCATTGAGCGCTGCCTTCACTGCCTGGCCGGCTTCCGCCGACGTGACGCTGACACCCGACAGGCGGGCGACGATGTCGCGGGCGGCGTCGGTCGCGACCGATTCGATTTCGCCCGCTGCGGCAGCACTGGCCGCCGCGATGCGTGCTTCGGCCGCGGTGACGCGACCTTCGATCTCGGCATTGGCCGATGCCAGTGCGGCGTCGGTCTGGGCCTGCCCCTGCGCACGTGCCTCAGCGAGGCGCTTGCGCGCGGCTTCACGCGCAGCATTTTCCTGCGCGCGCCAGGTCTCTTCGGCCTGATCGGCCGCCGAGCGCGCCGCTTCCGCAGCGGTAAGGTCGTCCGCAACCGACTTGTCGCGCGCATCCATCGTGCCGGAAACCTTGGGCAAGATACCCAGGCCGACGATCACGAAGGTGAGCCCGAAGGTCAGCAGCAGCCAGAAGATCTGCGACGCATAGGTCGCCGCGACTTGTTCGATCTGGGGCATTGGTCCGTCCTCTCGCGGTCCGTCCTCAAGTCCGCCCCGCGCGACGCGCAGGGCGGGAGAGACTTCAGGCGACGAAGATCAGCAGCACCGCCACGACGAACGCGAGCAGGCCGAGAAGCTCGGCAGCCGCGAAGCCGATGAACATGTTGCCCTGCTGGCTGGCAGCCGCGCCCGGATTGCGCAGTGCGCCCTGAAGGAACGCCGCGAAGACGTTACCAACGCCCAGCGCCGCGAGGCCAGCACCGATTGCCGCGAGACCGGCGCCGAGCAGCTTGAATGCTTCTGCTTCCATTGAAATCACTCCTTAGAAAATTCAGGTCTTGGTGGGAAAAACTCAGTGATGATCGTGCAGATGCACCGCGTCGTTGATGTACAGCGACGTGAGCAGCGCGAACACATAGGCCTGGACGCCGGCGACCAGAATCTCGAGCGCCGAGACGCCGAGCATCAGCGCAAAGCTGGGCACGCCGACGAGCAGGCCCCAGCCCGCGCCGGCATTGGCCGAATTGATGATGAAGCCGGCCAGCACCTTGAGCAGGATGTGGCCCGCGGTCATCGCGACGAACAGTCGCAGCGCCAGGCTGAACGGGCGGACCATGAACGAGACGAACTCGATCGGCGCCACGAGGATCAGCACGGGGATCGGCGTCCCCTTTGGCACGAACAGCGAGAAGAAGCGCAGGCCGTGCTTCGCAAAGCCGACGACGAGGACGATCGAGAAGGACAGGATCGCCAGCACGCCGGTCACGGTGAAGTGGCTGGTCGCGGTGAACGGATGCACGCCGGGGACGACGCCGAACGGCAGCAGGCCGATGACGTTGGCGAACAGGATGAACATGAACAGCGAGAAGACATAAGGCAGGAACTTGCGCCCCTCATGCCCGATATTCGCCTTCAGCAGGTTGTCGATGAAGCCGGTGAAGCCTTCGACCGCCATCTGCCAGCGGCCCGGAACCACCTCACGCTTCATGCCGCCCAGCATGAAGATCCACAGCGCGATGGCGGCGATCGCCATCCACAGCGCGCTATTGGTGAAGGCGATCTGCTGACCGCCGATGGTGAACATGTCGGCGATCGACTGCACCTCGAACTGGTGCATCGGATCGATCTTGCCTGCTTCTTCAGCCACGCCCGTTTCCCATGTAACGCAAGCGCCCGAAAGTCACTTCGAGCGCTGGTTCGAAATCCTGATGATGTTCCTGAACGCACTGACGATGCCTAGGGCAAGCAGCGTGAGCAGGAGCCATGGCGAGGTTCCCAGGAACCGATCGAGCACCCACCCGATCAGCGCCCCCCCAACCATTCCTCCGATCAGCTCGGCGAGGACGCGGTTGCCCATGCGATAATCACGATCGCCGGCCTGCTGCCCCTCGCCCCGCCGATCCGCCTCTTCGGATTTCGCCCGCGCCAGCCGCTCATTGAGCGAAGTGATGCGGGCATCCTCCTTGAGGGGGTCCGGTCCGGGCTCGTTCTCGGTCATTTCGCTTCCTCCGCCAGTCAGATACCAGGGCGAAACGCATGGGCCGAGCGGCGAGCCCGCCAAGGCACGCGCGCTTTAGAAAGGGGGGTGCCCCGAGTCAACCGCGGTGCAACATTGTTGCAATCCTAGAGTGATCCTCCCCCGCCAGGGGGAGGTGGCACGCGCAGCGTGACGGAGGGGGCGGAAGCACGCCGGCAAGAGGCGATTCCCCCTGGCGGGGGAGGATTATTTGCAGCCCCCCGCCTCTGCCGCTAGGCTCCTCTTATGGGGGACGGCGGCGAAGCGATTACCGATGGGACCGGGCATCGCGCGCGGTTGCGGTCGCGGCTGCTTGCCGATGCCGACGGGCTGCTTGACCATGAGCTGGTCGAATATCTGCTGACGCTCGCGATTCCGCGGCGGGATACCAAGCCGCTGGCCAAGGCGTTGCTGCACCAGTTTGGCGGAATTGCCGGGCTGCTGACCGCCGACGCCGCGGCGATCGCGCGGGTGCCGGGGATGGGGGAAACCTCCGCCGCCGCACTCAAGATCGCGCACGCCGCGGCGTTGCGCCTGTTAAAGAGTGAGGTGGCGGCGCGGCCGATTCTGTCGAACTGGCAAGCGCTGCTGGATTATCTGCGCGCGGATATGGCGCATCATGTGATCGAGCGCGTGCGGGTGCTGCATCTTAATAGCCGCAACATGCTGATCCGCGACGAGCTGATGCAGGAAGGGTCGGTGGACGAGGCGCCGGTCTATGTCCGCGAGGTGATCCGCCGCGCGATCGATCTGGGGTCGACTGCGATCATTCTGGTCCACAACCACCCGAGCGGCGACCCCAGCCCGAGCCGGGCGGATATCGAGCTGACGCGCAATATCGTCGAGGCGGGGAAGCGGCTGGGCATCGCGGTGCATGACCATATTGTCATCGGGACCGGTGGGCATGTCAGCCTGCGCGCGCAGGGGTTGATGTAAAGAGTGCATGAAAAGGGCCGCCGGAGCGAACTCCGGCGGCCGGGGCACGGGCGCGATGCGGGACGACCGTCCGGGGAGACCTGACTTACGAGGCGGCAGCGGGAGTCAGGAAGGTCTTGAGCTCGTCCTTGCTCACGCCGCCCGACTTGTCGCCGTCAGCCGAGGCGAGCGCCTTGCCGATCCATTCCTTGTCCGCCGTCGATTCGCCGGTGAAGGCGGGCTCGCTGGCCGAACGCAGTGCGACCATCCAGGCGCCGAACTCTTCCTGCTTCAGGCTGCCATCGGCGTCCGCGTCATAGGTCGGGAAGCCCTGATCGACGATCTGCGCAATCTGGACCGCATTGGCGGGCTGCTGCGACGGCTGGGTGGCCTGAGCCTGCTCCATGGCCTGCGGCTCAGGAGTCGGCGTGGGCGTGGGCGTCGGGGTCGGAGTCGGAGCCGGGGTCGGGGTTGCTTCCGGCATCGGCTGAGCGTCCTGCTGCGGCGCGGGTGCGGGGGCCTCCTGTGGCACCGGTTCGGTGCTTTCGGTCGGCGCCGGCTGCTCCTGGGGCGGCGGGGTCTGCTGTTGCGGCATGTCCTGTGCAAGTGCAGGGACAGACATTGCAACAGCGCTGGCGAGAAGGATAGATTTCAACATGATCATTCTCCAATCATCTCGAGTAAAACTACTTGTGCAGCGAACCAATTCATTCGATGCGTGTGATGATTGAACGCGTTGTATATTTATCACGTTCCCTGATAAAATTCTGAGACAATCGACTTGTCGGCAAACTCTATCATTTCACCCCTGTTCGGTGCCGTTAGTGCGACGAAACGAGTGGAACACCGCCGCGCAGCCGGGTTTGCCGCGCCGCCGGGGCTTTGCTAGGGGCGCCGCGTCCCACGAAAGGCTTCTCTATGGTCCCCCGCTATTCCCGCCCCGCCATGACCGCGATCTGGTCGCCCGAAACCCGCTTTGGCATCTGGTTCGAGATCGAGGCGCACGCGACGGAGAAGCTGGGCGAGCTGGGCGTGGTGCCCGAATCGGCCGCCAAGGCGCTGTGGGACTGGTGGGCGACCAACCCGACGATCGACGTCGCCGCGATCGACGCGATTGAGGCGGTGACGAAGCATGACGTGATCGCGTTCCTGACCTGGGTCGCGGAGAATGTCGGCGACGAAGCGCGCTTCATGCATCAGGGGATGACGTCGAGCGACGTGCTCGACACCTGCCTTGCGGTGCAGCTGACGCGTGCGTCGGACATCCTGCTCGACGATCTCGACCAGCTGCTCGCGGTGCTCAAGCGTCGCGCCTATGAGCACAAGCTGACCCCGACGATCGGGCGTAGTCATGGCATTCATGCCGAGCCGGTGACGTTCGGCCTGAAGCTCGCCGAGGCCTATGCCGAGTTCAAGCGCTGCAAGGCGCGGCTGGTCGCGGCGCGGGCGGACATTGCGACCTGCGCGATTTCGGGCGCGGTCGGCACCTTTGCCAATATCGACCCGCGCGTGGAGCAGCATGTCGCCGACAAGCTCGGCCTCGCGGTCGAGCCGGTGTCGACTCAGGTGATCCCGCGCGATCGCCATGCGATGTTCTTTGCGACGCTGGGCGTGATCGCCAGCTCGATCGAGCGGCTCGCGGTCGAGGTGCGGCATCTGCAGCGTACCGAAGTGCTGGAGGCGGAGGAATATTTCTCGCCGGGGCAGAAGGGTTCGTCGGCGATGCCGCACAAGCGCAACCCCGTGCTGACCGAGAACCTGACCGGCCTTGCCCGCATGGTCCGCGCGGCGGTGATCCCGGCGATGGAGAATGTCGCTTTGTGGCACGAGCGCGACATCAGCCACTCGTCGGTCGAGCGCTATATCGGGCCGGACGCGACGATTACGCTCGACTTCGCGCTCGCGCGGCTGACCGGGGTGATCGACAAGCTGCTGGTGTACCCGGCGCGGATGCAGAAGAATCTGGATCGCATGGGCGGGCTGGTTCACTCGCAGCGCGTGCTGCTGGCGCTGACGCAGGCCGGGGTGAGCCGCGAGGACAGCTATCGGCTGGTGCAGCGCAACGCGATGAAGGTGTGGGAGAGCGACGGGGAGCTGTCGCTGCTCGAACTGCTCAAGGGTGATGAAGAGGTCACCGCCGCGCTGTCGCCGCAGCAGATCGAGGAGAAGTTCGACCTCGACTATCATTTCAAGTCGGTCGATACCATTTTCGAGCGGGTATTCGCAGATTGACGGCATGCCTCCGGGTGTGTCAGTCGAATGACACACCATGGAGGCGTGAAGATGGCCAAGGCGAAGGACGCGACGAAGGCGAAGAAAAGCAAGGCCGCCAAGGCGCCGAAGACGGGCAAGGCGGCCAAGCTGCCCAAGACCGTCGCCGGGATCGAACTGCCCAAGGAGTTGCGTGAGCAGGGCGCGAAGTTGCTCGAGCTGACCAAGCATCCGCTGGTCGCCGACATCGTTGCGGCCGGACTGGTCGCGCTGGCGGGGAATGTGCGGAAAAAGGCGGCAGATGCGCAGGCGGCTGCGGCCCCCGCCCCCGCTGCGGCGGATGCGCCGAAGGCTTCTGGAATGGACGATTTCGCCAAGACGGCGTCCTCGCTCGCCAGCCTGATCGCGGCGCGGGCGGCGGAGAAGATTACGGCGAAGCTGACGGGGGAGAAGGCGCCGGAGGCACCCAAGGCGCCTGAGGCGCCGTCAGCGGAGACGCCGCCGACCCCTGCCAAGAAGCCCGCTGCGCCGAAGAAGCCGGTAGCCGCGAAAAAGCCGGCTGCTGCCAAGAAGCCCCCTGCGGCGAAAGCACCGACCGCGGCAAAGGCTCCGGCCAAGCCGCGTGCCGCGAAGCCGAAGACACCGTCGGCCTGACGATTTGCATTCCTCCGCTGCCCCGCAGGGGAGGTGGCAGCGAAGCTGACGGAGGGGCCGCCGCGAAGACGGCGGAATTTTGCTGAGCTGTTCACGGCCGTCTGCGCGGCCGCCCCTCCACCACCCGCTGCGCGGGCGGTCCCCCTCCCCTGAGCAAGCTCAGGGGAGGAACTGGTTAGTCGAACAGTTCGGCGAGGAAGTCGGTCATCGCCGCCCAACTCCGCCGGTCGGCGTTGGCGTTATAGCCGAAGCCGGGGCGGGTTGAGCCCTTCTGGCTCGCATCGGTAAAGCCGTGCCCTGCCCCACCATAGCCGTGAAGCTGCCAATCCGCGCCCGCTGCGCTCAGCTCGGCGGCAAGTCCGGTCACCGCCTCGGGCGGGGCGAGCGGGTCCTCCCAGCCGTGGCAGATCAGCAGCTTTGCCCGGATCGTCGTGGGATAGGCATAGCCGGGCGGGTCGAAGATGCCGTGGAAGGCGACCACGCCGCGCACATCGCCCCCTGCCCTCGCTAGGTCGATGACCGACTTGCCACCGAAGCAATAGCCGATGGCGGCGGTCCGAGCCGCGTCGACCTGAGGCAGCGCGTGGAGCGCGGCGAGGCTGGCGCGCAGACGGTCGCGCAGCAGCGGGCGATCGGCGTTGAGCGCGTTCATATACATCGCCGGATCGGGCGATTCGCGGGTGGTGCGCTTGCCCTGTCCGTAGAGGTCGGCGACGAATCCGACATGGCCGAGCGCCGCAATCCGCTCGGCGGTGACGCGATCCTGTTCCTTTTCGCCCAGCACATTGGGGACGATCAGCACGCCGGGGCGCGGGCCGGGCGCGGTGCTGTCGAACGCGGCGACGCCCTCGAACGGGCCGCCGGGGCCGTCATAGATGATGGTCTGTCTTTCGATTGCCATGGCCATCCTCCGTTGCCCTGTCGTCCCTATCCGCTAAGGACGCGGGCAATGTCCTGCAAGGAGGTCCCATGCCCACGCTCGTCCTGATCCGCCACGGCCAGTCGTCCTGGAATCTGGAAAACCGTTTCACCGGATGGTGGGACGTCGACCTGACCGAACAGGGCGTGCGCGAAGCCTGGGCCGCGGGCGAGCTGATGCGCGACAAGGGTCTCGACTTCGACATGACCTATACCAGCTTTCAGAGCCGGGCGATCAAGACGCTCAACCTGGCGCTGGAGGCGATGGGGCGGCTGTGGCTGCCGACCGAGAAGAGCTGGAAGCTGAATGAGCGGCATTATGGCGGGCTGACCGGGCTCGACAAGGCGGAGACCGCGGCGCTGCACGGCGACGATCAGGTCAAGATCTGGCGCCGCAGCTTCGACATTCCGCCCCCGCTGCCCGAGGAAGGGTCGCCGTGGGATCTCGCCAAGGACCTGCGCTACAAGGGCATCCCGATCCCGCAGACCGAGAGCCTCAAGGACACGATCGCGCGCGTCCTGCCCTATTGGGAAGAGCGAATCGCGCCGGACCTGCGTGCGGGCAAGCGCGTGCTGATTGCAGCGCACGGCAATTCGCTGCGCGCGCTGGTCAAGCATCTGTCGGGAATTTCGGACGCGGATATCGCGTCGCTCGAGATTCCGACCGGGCAGCCGATCGTGTATGAGCTGGCGGATGATCTGACCGCGACGGATCGGTATTATTTGAGCGAGCGGTAACAAAATCCTCCCCGGCACGGGGAGGTGGCATTGCGAAGCAATGACGGAGGGGCCCCGGGACAACGGATTCCTTTGCCTCGGGCCCCCTCCACCACGCCCTTCGGGCGCGGTCCCCCTCCCCGTTCCGGGGAGGATTTTTTAGTTCAGCTTGTGCGCCAGGCTGACTTCGGCGGTCATCAGCTTGGACACCGGGCAGTTCTTCTTCGCTTCGTCGGCGAGGTCGGCGAACTGGTCGGGGTCGATGCCGGGGACGGTGGCTTCCAGCGTCAGATCGGAGCGGGTGATGGTGAAGCCGCCATCCTTCTGCTCCAGCTTGATCGCCGCCTTGGTCTCGAGTGTGCCTTCGCTGAAGCCCGCTTTGGCCAGCGCGAAGCTGAGCGCCATCGTAAAGCAACCGGCATGCGCCGCGGCAATCAGCTCCTCGGGATTGGTGCCGGGTTCATCCTCGAACCGCGTGTTGAAGCCGTAGAACTGGTCGGTCAACACGCCGGACTGGGTCGTGATCGCGCCCTTCCCTTCCTTGCCGAAGCCGGAATAGCGGGCGGTGGCGGTGCGGATCGTCATCAGTGTTTCTCCTGTGGTGGACCAAGGCCCCGGATGTGGGACACCGGTTTGCATGTGAACCAGCAGTGCAACGATATCGTGACGGGCGTGTTCCGGCATTCTTCCCACCGGGCGACGTGCGATGTAGAGAAGCCGCCAACACGATGACCAATCCCACCATCTTCTCCCGCCCCTTTTTCGAACAGAAGAGCCGTGCGTTCTGGATGCTGCAGGGCGCGGGCTGGGGCGGCTATCTGCTGCTGCGGGCGGTTTCCAACTTTTCGAACCGGACGTTCAGCTTCGAGGATCTGATCCGCGTGACGATCGAGGCGATCGTCGGATATTGCCTGACGCTGCTGCTGTCGGCGCTCTATGGCTATTACCGACGGCTACCGCGGATCACCGGGATTCTTGCGTCAGTGATCACCCTGGCGGCGGCGACATTGGTCTATGCCGTCCTCAACGCCTTTACCGTGTCGGTGATGCGCGGCGATCCGGGGATCGAGCTGCCGCTGATTCTGGGCAGCCTGTTCCTCAATTTCACGGTGCTCGCGGGCTGGTCGGCGCTGTATTTCGGGATCAACTTCTATCTGATCGTCGAGGATCAGATCGACCGGATGCAAGTGCTGGAGAGTCAGGCGAGTTCGGCGCAGCTGGCGATGCTGCGCTATCAGCTCAACCCGCATTTCCTGTTCAACACGCTCAATTCGATTTCGACATTGGTGCTGCTCAAGCAGACCGACCGGGCGAATGCGATGCTGGCGCGGCTTGCTAATTTCCTACGCTACACGCTGGCCAATGAACCGACCGCGCATGTCACGCTGGCGCAGGAGGTGGAGACGCTGAAACTGTATCTCGAGATCGAGAAGATGCGGTTCGACGCGCGGCTTAAGCCCGAATTCGATATCGACCCGCGCACTGCCAAGGCGCGCCTGCCCTCGTTGCTGCTCCAGCCTTTGGTCGAGAATGCGATCAAATATGCCGTAACGCCGCAGGAAGAAGGCGCCGAAATCCGCGTCGCGGCTCGACTCACCGGCGAGCGGGTGCAGATCACCGTATCCGACACCGGTCCGGGATTGATCGAAGGCAAGAACCGGCCAAGCCTGTCCACGGGGGTTGGCCTCACCAATATACGCGAACGGCTGGCGCAGGCGTTCGGGGCGGAGCATCGCTTTTCGACGCATTCGGACCCCGGCGGCGGTTTCCGCGTTGAGATCGAAATTCCGTTCCAGTTCGAGGAGCCCACGAAGGAAGTGGCGTGATCGGAACCGGACCGTAATCATATTGTTGAAGGATCAAAGGCAGGGGTTGTGGGGCGTCGGACCGGGGGCATCGGGACGACGCGTTTATGAGTAGAGAGAGATATGACGATCCGCACCATCCTGGTCGATGACGAACCCCTGGCCATCCAGGGCCTCGAACTGCGCCTCGCCGCGCATGAGGATGTCGAGATCATCGACAAATGCCAGAACGGCCGCGAGGCGATTCGGTCGATCAAGACGCACAAGCCCGATCTGGTGTTTCTCGACATCCAGATGCCCGGATTCGACGGCTTTTCGGTCGTGCAGGGGTTGATGGAGGTCGAACCGCCGTTGTTCGTGTTCGTCACCGCCTATTCCGACCATGCGATCCGCGCGTTCGAGGCGAATGCGATGGACTATCTGATGAAGCCGGTCGACGAGGGTCGCCTTGCCGACACGCTGGAGCGCGTGCGCCAGCGGCTGACCGAGAAGCGCGGCGTCGAAGAGGTCGAGAAGCTCAAGGAAGTGCTCGCCGAGGTCGCGCCCGAGGCCGCCGAGGAACTCGCGGCGAGCGATGGCGACGTGTCGGCGAGCCGCTACGAAAAGCTGATCAACATCAAGGATCGCGGGCAGATTTTCCGCGTCGATGTCGACACGATCGAGGTGGTCGAGGCCGCCGGCGATTATATGTGCATCAAGACCGCCGACAACACGCTGGTGCTGCGCGAGACGATGAAGGATCTGGAAAAGCGGCTCGACCCGCGCCGGTTCCAGCGCGTCCACCGCTCGACCATCGTCAATCTGGATCAGGTCAAGCAGGTCAAGCCGCACACCAATGGCGAGTGTTTCCTGGTGCTCGATTCGGGGTCGCAGGTGAAGGTAAGCCGGAGCTATCGTGACGTGGTGGCGCGGTTCGTGCACTGACGCTCAAGCGCGCAAGAAATGGATTGTTCCGCTTTCGTTCCGTCCGTATCAAGGGCGGAACGAGAGGGGATGTTCATGAGCCGATTCGATCAATTCGCCGCGCTGCACGTGCCGGGCACGCCGCTGGTGCTGGTCAATGTGTGGGACGCGGGCTCGGCCAAGGCGGTTGCGGCGTCGGGGGCGAAGGCGATTGCGACCGGGAGCGCGTCGGTCGCGGCGGCGAACGGGTATAGCGACGCCGAGACGCTGCCGCTCGATCTGGCGCTGGGCAACGCCGCGCGGATCGTCGGCGCAGTGGACCTGCCGGTGTCGATCGATTTCGAAGGCGGCTATGCGGTCGCGCCGGATGCGCTGGCGTCGAACGTCGCGCTGCTCGCGGCGACCGGGGCGATCGGGTGCAACTTCGAGGATCAGGTCGTCGGCGGGTCGGGGATGCATGCACCGGAGGTGCAGGCCGTGCGCATCGCCGCGATTCGCGCTGCGACTGGCCCTGCGTTTTTCATCAACGCCCGCACCGACATCTTCCTGCAGGCCGCGCCGGAGACGCATGATGTGGCGAAGGTCGATGCCGCAATTGCCCGCGCGCATGCTTATGCGGCGGCGGGGGCGAGCGGGTTCTTTGTGCCGGGGCTGGCCGATCTCGACCTGCTGGCGCGGGTGTGTCGCGAATCGCCGCTGCCGGTGAACTTCATGGCGTTTCCGGGCGCGCCGGATGCTGCTGCAGTTGCTGCGGCGGGTGCGGCGCGGATCAGCCATGGGCCGTTCCCGTATCGCGCGGCGATGCAGGCGGTGGAGGATGCGGCGCGGGGGTTGCTGGGTTAGGCCCGCCCCCGCCCGTCACGATTTGGAGGCGGGAGTTACCACCCGTTTGTGCTGGTGAAAGGGTCGCCCATGCCCCCGGCATGGGCTGGAACGCCCTGGGGACGTTTCACCCTTTCAATGTCGAAGCACGGCCACCCTCACTTGGTGAGTCGCACGGCCCTTCGACGGGCTCAGGGCAAACGGAGCGTTACGCTTCGGCCTCTGGGTCGCCTTCGCCCTCAGGCGAAGATTCGAACCATGCCTCGACCGGGCCGGCGAGCTTGATCGTCAGGGGATTGCCCTTACGGTCCATGGTCTTGCCGACCTGCACGCGGATCCAGCTTTCCGAGACGCAATATTCCTCGACATCGCGGCGCTCGACGCCCTTGAAGCGGATGCCGATGCCGCGCTGGAGCAGCGCCTGGTCAAAAAAGGGGCTCTTTGGATTGACCGAAAGGCGGTCGGGAGGAGTGTCGCTCATGGCGCGCCTCTAAACAAAAGCGGCGCGGGAATAAACCCGCGCCGCCGATGTTATCGCGCCGCCCGGATTAGCGGCAGTAACGCACCTTCACCCGGTGCCCGAGATAGGGGTCGTACACGCGGCGGATCGTGCAGCCGCGCCAGTTGCGGCGCTCGTAATCGCGATAGTGATAGCTCTGACGCGGGTAATAGCCGCGCTGACGGTAATAGCCGTCATACCGGTCATAGCCGCGATAGTCGCGATAGCGCCGGTCGTCGTAGCGGTCGCGGCTCGATCCGGCGATCGCAGCGCCGATCACGACACCGGCGATGCCGGCGGCGATGGCGGTGCCGGTGTTGTCGCGGTCGCGGTGGCGATACCGCTGGGCCTCTGCCGGCGCGGCCGCGGTGAGCGCGGTGGCGCCGAGGGTGAGACCGAGCACCGCCTTGGTGATCATCGTCTTCATGTCGTCCTCCTCGTGCATCTGCACATTCCGACGTCTCAACGCTTTGAGGTCCGTCTGGATACCTTTTTGACCGAGTCGGCCTGAACGGACGCGGAATCCTGCATTCACTTGCGGTTTAGGTGGAGGGACGCGATGGAGGCGGCGAACAAGGAGCCTGTCCCGATGAATCTTTGGCTGATGAAATCCGAACCCGATGTGTTCAGCTGGGACGATCTGGTCCGCGACGGCAGCACCGAATGGGACGGCGTGCGCAACCACACCGCCGCGGGGAACCTGCGCGCGATGAAGCTCGGCGACCGCGCCTTTTTCTATCACAGCAATATCGGGCTGCAGATCGTCGGCATCATGGAAGTGAGCCGCGAAGCGAAGCCCGATGGCGAGGGCAAGCATTGGGTGTCGGTCGAGATGAAGCCGGTCGAACCGCTGCCCAACCCGGTCACACTCAAGCAGGTGAAGGCCGAACCCCGGCTGGAGGCGATGGAGCTGGTCAAATATTCGCGGCTGTCGGTTGGCAAGGTCAGCGCGGCGGAATGGGACGTGGTGCTGGAGATGGCGAAGGCGTGATGATCTGATCCTCCCCCGCCAGGGGGAGGTGTCGCCGTATGGCGACGGAGGGGGAGGACGGCTGCGCCCTCGAACCTCTTGCCGATACCCTTCCGCCCCCTCCGTCATGCTTCGCATGCCACCTCCCCCTGGCGGGGGAGGATTGAACGACACGGAACACCGCCGCCCCGCTTCCGTTCATTGCGCGTGCGCCCCATCCTGCCCGTGACAGTTGAACTTCGATTCCCCCCGCCGCTATGGGCAGTGCGGTGAGCGAATTCGACCTTCCCCCCGCGTCGGGCCGTTTCGACGGTGTCGAGCATGTCTTCCCGGTGCGTGTCTATTTTGAGGACACCGACCTGTCGGGGGTGGTGTATCACGCCAACTACCTGCGGTTCATGGAGCGCGCGCGATCGGATATGCTGCGCTGTGCCGGGATCGATCAGCGGGCGGCGCATGAGGCGGGCGAAGGCGTCTATGTCGTCCGCAACATCGCCATCCGCTATGTCGCACCCGCACGGCTCGACGATGCGTTGGTGGTCGTCAGCCGGGTGCTGCGCGTGCGGGCGGCGGCGGTGGATATTCAGCAACGAGTCATGCGGAACGGGGAATTGCTGACCCAGGCGGATGTGGAAGCGGCGTTCGTGACCCCTCAGGGTCGCGCGCGGCGGCAACCGCGGGAGTGGGTCGAAGCGTTCGTGCCGCTGGTCTGGAAGGGAAACTGAGCGACACATGGACTGGTTTGCGAATCTGAAATTCGATGGCGCCTCCTATCTTGGCCTGTTCATGCAGGCGGAATGGGACGTGAAGGCGATCATGATCGGGCTGGTGCTGGCCAGCATCTGGACATGGGCGATCATCCTGTCGCTGCGCGGGCGCATCGCCGCCGCGCGTAAGGCCGCCGACCGGTTCGAGGGCGGTTATCGCAAGACCGACGATATCGACGTGTTTTACAAGCTGCATGGGGATGAGGATCACCCGACCGCGCGCGTATTCGCGGCGGGGGTGACCGAATGGCGTCGCTCCACGGGCGGGCGGGCGCTCGACAAGGACGGTACGCGCGAGCGGCTGGCGACGACGATGGGCGCGGCGGTCGCGCTGGAGATCGACAGGCTGTCCGACCGGCTCAACATCCTCGCCACGATCGGGTCCACCGCGCCGTTCGTCGGGCTGCTCGGCACGGTACTCGGCATCATGCGCAGCTTTACCGCGATTGCGGGCGCGCAGAGCACGTCGCTCGCGGTGGTCGCGCCGGGCATCGCCGAGGCGCTGTTCGCTACCGCGATCGGCCTGTTCGCGGCGATCCCTGCGGTCATCGCGTATAACCGCTTCAGCCATGGCATCGACAAGGTCGAGGCGCGGCTGAACCGCTTCGCCGATGGCTTCCACGCCACCCTCAGCCGCCAGCTCGACAGCGCGCCTGCGAGCGGCAAGCCGCTGCTCTGATGGGCGCCCAACTCCCTTCTTCGCGCGGCAAGGGGCGGCGCGCGCCGATGGCGGACATCAACGTCACGCCATTGGTCGACGTGATGCTGGTGCTGCTGATCATCTTCATGGTCACCGCGCCGCTGTTGACCGCCGGGGTGCCGGTGAACCTGCCCGAAAGCCGCGCCAAGCCGCTGGAGCAGGACCAGAAGCCGATCCAGATTTCGATCAACGAGCGCGGCACCGTGTTCCTCGACGACAGTGAAGTGGCCGATGACCAGCTGCCGAGCCTGCTCGCCGACATTGCCAGCGCGCGCGGTGAGGAGAAGCCGCAAGTGTTCCTGCGCGCCGACACCCGGCTAGATTACGGCAAAGTGATGCGCGTGATGGGTGAGCTCAACCGCGCGGGGCTGAACAAGGTGTCGCTCGTCACCACGGGTGAGGGCAAGAACTGATGGCAGTGGCGATCGACCGCAGGGAAGGCATCGGCATCGGTGTGGCGGTTGTCGCCCATGCCGCGCTGTTTGCCCTGTTGTCGCTCAGCATCTTTCCGAAGGTCGATCCGCTTGAGATCAAGCCGACCCCGATCGAGGTGTCGCTGACCGATGAGGTCGGGCTGGTCAGCGAAGCACCGGTGATCGAGACCGAAGCGCCCGCCGAGCGGCTCGCCGAAGTCCCCGCTCCACCCGAACCCGATTCGCCGCCGCCGGTGCCGGAGACGCAGCCCGAGCCGGTGGCCAAGCCCGACCCGACCCCGCCCAAGGCCGCCCCTGCCCCGGCGCCACGACCGCAGCCCAAGGTGGAGGCGAAGAAGTCGAACCCCGCCCCGGCCAAGGCACAGCCCAAGACCGAGCGTAAGGCGGTGCGGCCGACCGGGCGCCTGACCGGCATCACCGACGGGCTGACGGACCAGGCGAGCAAGGGCAAGGCGACTACACCGCAGGCCAGCCAGATTGGTGCAGCAGTCAAATCCGCGCTGGGCGCCGAGATCATCCGCCAGTTGCGCCCGCATTGGCGGTCCCCGACCGGCGCCGATGTCGAGCTGTTGCGTACCCGCGTCGAGATCCGTCTGAACAAGGACGGCACCCTCGCCGCCCCGCCGCGCATCCTGTCGCAGGAGGGCGTCACCGCCAGCAATCGTCCGCAGGCCGACCTGCATCGCGAGCGCGCTATCGCGGCCGTGAAACTCGCCGCCCCTTTCCGCCTTCCCGCCGAATATTATGAGGCGTGGAAGCTCATCACCCCGACTTTCGACCGGAGGCTGTAACCGCCATGAAGCCGACCCCGCTGCTCGCCCTGATCCTCACCGCCGCGCCCGCGACCGCGCAGGAGGTGACCCCGCCGACCGTGACCGCGCCGCCCACAACTGCTGCACAGGAAGGCGAAGGCCTCGCGGTCGATGTGACCGACGAGAGCGCCCAGGACCTTACGATCATCATTCCGCCGATGCCGACGCAGCAGGTTGTCAGCACTCCGGCGGGCAGCACCGACGCGCTCGGTCGCCAGATCGCGCAGGTCATCACCGACAATCTGCGCAATTCCGGCCTGTTCAAGCCGCTCGGCCCAACCGGGGTGCGCGCGGTGCCGGTGAGCGAGGTGAGCGCGCCCGATTTTGGTTACTGGCGCGGCGCGACGGCGCAGGCGCTGGTGCAGGGGTTCGTGCGGGCCAATGGCGACGGCAATCTGACCGTCGGCTGTTACCTGTATGACGTAGCACTCGGCAGTGAGCTGGCGCGTGAAGGCTTTATCGTCAGCCCCGCCGACTGGCGTCGCGCCGCGCATAAATGCGCCGACACGATCTACACCCGCCTGACCGGCGAAGGGCCGTATTTCGACAGCCGGGTGATCTATGTCTCCGAAACCGGGCCGAAGAATCGCCGGATCAAGCGGCTGGCGATCATGGATCAGGATGGTGCCAACCACCGCTTCCTGACCAATGGCCAGTCGATCGTGCTGACCCCGCGCTTCTCCCCTGATGAGCGGCGCATCGCCTATATGAGCTATCAGGACGACAAGCCGTCGCTGTACGTCTATGATCTCAACGCGCGGACCCAGCGGCTGCTCGTCACCAATGTCAGCCTGGCCTTCGCGCCGCGCTTCTCGCCGGATGGTCGCTGGATCCTGTTCACCATGTCGACGGCGGGCAATGCCGACATCTATCGCATTTCGGCCAATGGCGGCACGCCCCAGCGGCTGACCAACGCGCCCGGCATCGACACCGGGGGTAGCTATTCGCCCGATGGCCGCAAGATCGTATTCGAGAGCGATCGCTCGGGTACGCAGCAGCTGTATGTGATGAACGCCGATGGCAGCAACCAGCAGCGGATCAGCTTTGGCGGCGGGCGCTATGCGACCCCGGCATGGAGCCCGCGCGGTGACCTGATCGCCTTTACTCGCATGGGCGGCGGCTTTCGCATCGGCGTGATGAACCCGTCGGGCGGCGGCGAGAAATTGCTGACGCAGGCGTGGGGCGATGAAGGGCCGAGCTGGTCGCCCAATGGCCGCGTGCTGTTGTTCTCACGCGGGGCGCAGGGCGCGTCGGGCAAGTCCGACATCTGGTCGGTCGACCTGACCGGCAGCAATGCGCGCCGGATTCCGACGCAATTGGATGGTTCCGATCCCTCATGGGGACCCCTGCGGCCCTAGGGTCTGAACCCAGTTAGAACGGAGATCGAGATTGCCCAGTCAAGGCCACCGGCAAGGAGCGCAGCGCAGTCGCGTAGCTGAAGCTACGCGCAAGCAAGCGACGCCGTCCGGCGGCTTTGACTGGGCAACCGCGAAGCGGCGGGCGCCTTTTGGTGCATGGCTTCGTCGCTCGTCGGTCACGATGCTTCGGCATCGCTCCCTCCTCGCTTCTCGCCCTGCACCAAAATCCGCTCCGTCTCGACTCCGTTCTAACTGGGTTCAGACCCTAAGCGGGTTGACCTTGGGGGAACATGCCCGCGCCCTGCCCGTTACGCAGGGGTATCGAATTTCACGAAAGCCAAGGGAGAAAAGACCAATGGCGAAGCTCAAAACCGCCCTGATCATCGCGACGATGGCCGTCGCCGTAGCCGGCTGCCAGAAGAAGCGCCCGGACACCCTTCCCCCCGGCCCCGGCGGCCCGGTCGAGCCCGGCCCTGGTCCCGGCCCAGACGGCGGCGGCGGCGTGGCCCAGCCCGGCACCCCCGAGCATTTCCGCCAGAATGTGGTCAGCGATACGATCAACTTCGATCTCGACCAGTATGACATCGATGCGCGTGCGCGGCAGATCCTGGACAGCCAGGCGCAGTGGCTGACGCAATATCAGAACACGCGGATTACGCTGGAGGGTCATGCCGACGAGCGCGGTACGCGTGAATACAACCTCGCGCTGGGCGACCGTCGTGCCAATGCGGCGAAGAACTATCTGGCCGCGCGGGGCGTGTCGCCGTCGCGGATCACGACGATCAGCTATGGCAAGGAACGCCCGATCGCGCTGGGTTCGGACGAAGCCAGCTGGGCGCAGAACCGCCGTGCGGTGACGATCGTCATCAACTGATCGGCTCAAGCTACCGAAACGAAGGGGCGCGGCGATGGTCGCGCCCCTTTTGTTTGCGCGGGCATTTCGCGCGATTGACCCTATATCGACCGGCAGCATGACGCCCGAGCCTCCCTCCAGCCCATCCCCAACCCGCGCGCCGCGCGTGGTGTGGCTGTGGCTGGCGAGCCTGTTGCTGGCGTTCAACGCGCTCACCGCCCTTCCGCAGGCACCCCGGCTCGACATCGCCGATCTGCGCGCGGCGGCGCTTACCGCGCCGGTCCCGGTCAATGCCCAGTTTCGCGACCCGGCCGCCGCGATCAAGGCGGCAGCGCACCGCACCTTAAAGGCGCAGGATCGCCCCGACGGCGATCCGCCACTCCCGGCGCAACACGCCGCCGTCACCCCGTCCCATCCCGCGCCCGCGCAGAGCGTCGCCGCACTGCGCGCGGATGCCGCGCCGAGTACGCGTCCGGCATCGCGCTATCGCGCCCGCGCACCACCGCTCTCCGCCTGAACCCCGAAACCTGATCGATCAAACAATCGCCCCCTGTGGCGGTCGGCGTGCGCGTGCGCGTGCGCGCTACAACGGGAATTTCAGCATGAACGAGACTGTGAACGACACCAGCCTGCGCGACCGCATCGCCGGGCTCCTCAACCGCTATCCCGCACTCGACCCGGTCGAGCGCGACGAGTTGATCGCCTTCATCAAAACCGGCCCGGCGGTCGACCGCGGAATGCTCAAGGGCGACCCCGCCACCGCCGCCGCGATCCGCCGGGTGGAGGCGGATCATCCCGAGCACTTCCGCTTGGGGCTCGGTCGCCAGCTGTTCGTCGCTGCGGCGATCGTCCTGCCCTTTCTGGCGATCTGCTGGCTGGCATGGGAGGTCGGCGCGAAGTGAGCTGACGGAAGTCGACGGGGCGCGGACCAGACGGGCCGCGCCCCGATCAATTGCCGATCGCACCCTCCGCAATGCCGAGATCGACGGCCAGTTCATGGAGCCGCCGGTCCCGCGTCCACAAGCGCGATCCCGGCGTCAGCCGCACCGCCGCGAGAAGATGCGCGTCGATGTAACCGATCCCGCGCCCAAACAACGGCTGGCCTTCGATCAGGATGCGCACCTCCGCATCGCTCGCCACCACCACCGTCGGGAGATCGCCCAGCGCGGTCAGCACAATCTCCCGCTGGCGCAGGCTGCCCAGCGCAATCTCACCGATGATGTGGGGATGAATGCAGATGCGGCCGGTATTTAGTCGCTCGACCATGATGGGGTCGCCGTGCCGCAGATGATCGACCCAGATGCTCGTGTCGGCCAGGATCATTCCGCGTCGGCACGCCGCCGCGCGGCAACCTCCAGGTCCGGCTCGCTTCCGCCGAGCAACGCCAAGCGCCGCGCGCTTTCGCGTTCGATCAACGCCCTCATCGCCTCACGCACGAGCTGCGACTTTTCGCGCAGGCCGGTGAATGCCTGCGCCTTTGCGATCAGGTCGTCATCGAGAATGATCGTGGTCCGCATGGCATTCTCCATCGATCGGCACGTATTTATCATCATTTGATGCGCCGTTCAATGCACCCAGCTTATCTCCGATTCCGCTTGCACGCCGCCTGATTCGATATAATGATGATATCATCTTTTCAGGGAGGCAAAAATGTCGGACTTCAATTCCAGCGCGCTGCGTTCGAGCGCCGAGCGCCCCGCCGCTACCGCCAGCGGCTATGCCATGCTGCTCGTCGCGCTCGCCGCGCTGATCGGGATCGTCGCGTCCGCGCCGCAGATCGGCGAGGCGGCTTGGGCACCGTTCGCGCTGGTGCTGGGCGTATTGATCCTCGCGTTCGTCGCACCGGGATTTTACCTGCTTCAGCCGAATCAGGCGGCGGCGATCCTGTTGTTTGGCGCGTACAGGGGCACCGACCGCACCACCGGGCTGCGTTGGACCTGGCCGTGGATGACCAAGTCCAAGGTTTCGGTGCGCATCCACAACATCACGTCGGAGCGGCTGAAGGTGAACGACCTACGCGGCAACCCGATCGAGATCGCGTCGAACGTGGTGTGGCGCGTCGCCGATACCGCGCAGGCGCTGTTCGACGTCGATGACTATCGCGAGTTCGTGCACATTCAGATCGAGAGCGCGGTGCGCGCGATCGGGTCGCGCTACCCCTATGACGATTTCACGCATGAGGAGATGACGCTGCGCGGCAATGCCGAGCATGTCAGCGAGGAGCTGCGCGTCGAGCTGCAGGAGCGGGTGCTGGCGGCGGGCGTGCATATCGACGAGTGCCGCCTCACCCACCTCGCCTATGCGCAGGAGATCGCGCAGGCGATGCTGCGCCGGCAACAGGCCGAGGCGGTGGTCGCCGCGCGCAAGACATTGGTCGAGGGCGCGGTCGGCATGGTCGAAATGGCGCTGGAGCAGCTGTCGGAGAAGAATGTCGTCGAGCTGGACGATGAGCGCCGCGCGGCGATGGTGTCGAACCTGATGGTCGTGCTCTGCTCCGAACGCGATACGCAGCCGGTGGTGAACGCCGGGTCGCTGTACCAGTAACCGGAGAGGAAGGCCCATGGCCGCTCCACCCAAAAAGGCGTTCCCGCTCCGTCTCGATCCAGCGCTCTACGGCGCGATCGAGCGGAGCGCGGCGACCGACCTGCGCAGCGTCAACGCGCAGGTCGAATGCCTGCTGCGCGAGGCGCTGGCCAAACGCGGCGTCAAGCTGGCCGACCCGGTACGCGCCAAGCGCGGGCGGCCGCCGAAGGAGGAATAGGATGCGTTCACACAGCTGCCCCAAATGCCAGAGCCAGATGGTCGAGGGTTTCGTCGCTGACGAGGGCTATGGCACCAAACATGTCAGCAAATGGATCGAAGGCGCGCCGGAAAAGAGCTTCTGGACCGGCCTGAAGATCGGCAAGCGCCGTAAGCTCGAGATCCGCAGCTGGCGCTGCCGCAATTGCGGGTTTCTGGAACATTACGCCCCCGCCTGAGCCAACGCAGGAGACTCATGATGCTGACCGCCCTGTTTGCCCCGCGCCGTCACCTGCCCTTGCTGATTGCCGCCTCCGCGCTCGCGCTCGGCATTGGCCTGTTGGGAACGCTCGCATGAGCCTGCAACGCTATCGCGCCGCACTCCGGGTGCGCGACGGGTACTGGTTCGCGCCCAAGCTGTTCGGCTGGGGCGCGACGCCGGTGACGTGGCAGGGGTGGCTGACCATGTTGGTCTTCATCCCTGCCATTGTCGCGGTGCTGAACTGGGCGCCCACCCAGTTTATCCGGCTTGGCGTCGCGCTGCCGATGCTCGCGGTCTTCGTCTGGTTTGTCTGGACAAAAACCGATGGCGGTTTCCGCTGGCGCTGGGGGCCGGACCGGGACTGAGGGTCAGCGGCGCGGCTGAACCGGCGGCGGCGGGCCGAAGGCTTCGTCGAGCAGCCGGGCGAGGCGCAGGCCGCCGCGCTTGATCTGGGCCTGCATCATCGGGACCAGCTTTTCGATGTCGGCATCGTCGAGCTTGCCGCGTGCGGGCAGATCGGCACGGCACGGGTCGCCGTCGAACGCCGCTTCATAGGCCATGTGCGACGCCTGCCAGTTCTCGCGGCTCCAGTCCTCGACGGTTCCGGCGCTTTCCTTCGCGCGCTCCTCGGCGGAATAGACCTGAATCACCGGCGGGGGCGAGGTGATCGCGCGCTCGGCGAGCCAGCCATCGGTGATGCTGTGCAGGTTGAGCCGCTCCGGACCATAGATGCCGTAATCGGTGCGCGCGCGGTTGCCGCCAAGGTCGCCCTTGTCGCCCGCATGCAGCGGCTGGTGGAGGTCGCCGACGAAGTGCGTCAGGAAGGCGAGCGCCATCACCTTTTCGCGGATCGGGACATCCTTGTCCTGCAACAGCTTCACGCCGCGATCGATCTGCGCCGACACGCAATTGCCGTCGGGGCAATTGCCCTTGAGTGTGAACGGCGTGCAGATGTTCACATTCTGATAGTGCCAGTTGTACGCATAGCTGAACCGCGCGCCGAGCGGCTTGATGCAGTCGGCCCAGACACTGGCCTCTTCCAGCGTCTTGGCCGGGCAGGTCGGGGTTTCCAGCAGGCCCTGCTGGCGCAACAGGCGATCGATCGCGCGGCGCGTTTCGGGCTTCACATTCTTGTAGGCGATGGTCGCCACGGTCTGATGCCCGAACTCCCAATAAGCGAGCGCGGGAGTGGCGGCAAAGCTGGCGGCGAGCGCGAACAGCGCGATGAGAGAGCGAATCATGGGGAAGCCTCTACTAAATCCTCCCCGGCACGGGGAGGGGGACCATCCGAAGGATGGTGGAGGGGGCCCGAGGCAACGGAAACCCTTGCCTCGGGGCCCCTCCACCACGCCGCTTCGCGTCGCGGTCTCCCTCCCCGTTCCGGCGAGGATTTTTTGGGTTAGTCCTCGTCGCCGTAAATCGCGACCGTCTTCGCGCCACCGGCTGAAACCTTGCCGCGATACATGCCGGGCGTGTTGAAGCTCCACGCCATCTCGCCGGTCGGGCCGGTGACGATGACGCCGCCGGTGCCGCCGAGCGCGCGGGTTTCGGCCATGACGGTGTCGGCTGCGGCCTTGAGGCTTTCGCCCTTGAAGCGCACGCGGGCGCAGATTTCGTGCGCCACACCTTCGCGGATGAAGAACTCCCCCGCCCCGGTCGCCGACACGGCACAGGCGCGGTTGTCGGCATAGGTACCGGCGCCGATCAGCGGCGAATCGCCGACGCGGCCCCAGCGCTTGCCGGTGACGCCGCCGGTCGAGGTCGCAGCGGCGACGTTGCCCGCCTTGTCCCGCGCCACTGCGCCGACCGTGCCGTACTTCATGTCGACATCGAACCAGCTGGTCTTCTGCGCCTTCATCTTCTCAAGCTGCTGGCGGCGTTCGTCGGTGGCGAACCAGTCGGGGCCGACCTGCTCCAGCCCCTTCTCCGCGCTGAACACATCCGCGCCCTTACCCGCGAGCATGACGTGCGGGCTGTCCTCCATCACTTTGCGCGCGAGGGCGATCGGGCTCCTGGTCCGGGTGACCCCGGCGACTGCGCCGGCCTTGCGATCGGCGCCGTCCATGATCGCGGCGTCGAGTTCGTTGGTGCCTTCATAGGTGAAGACCGCCCCGCGCCCGGCGTTGAAGTGCGGATCGTCCTCCAGCACCTTCACCGCCGCCTCGACCGCGTCGAGCGCGCTGCCGCCGCCGGCCAGCACCTTCGACCCCGCATCGAGCGCCGCGTCCAGCCCCTTGCGCGCGGCTGCCTCACGCTCCGGCGTCATCTTGTCGCGCTCGAGCACGCCGGCACCGCCATGGATGACGAGCGTCCAGTCGGGCTGGGATTGGGCGGTGGCGGGGGCGGACATCAGCAGGGCTCCGATCAGAAGGGAAAGGCGGTTCATACGGCCTCCGGGGTCATTTTAGGCGGGACGCGGTCCCGCCGGGCATAGCGCAGGCCGATCAACGGTCGCAGCCACGGCACTTCGCGCCCGTAGCGGTAGAAGAGCCAGCAGCCCAGCGCGGTCACCGGCACCAGTATGATGAACTCGACCGCTGCGGGCAGCGACAGCTTGAGCAGCCAGTACATCGCGACGACGATGATCGTCTGGTGAATCAGGTAGAAGGGGAACACCGCCTCGGTCAGCATCGGGCGCCAGCGATGGTCGCGGTTGAGGTACACCTCGGCAATCCCGATCAGCGCGGCGATCATCATCCACGCCTGAATATAGCGCGCGGCGAGCATGATGCGGCTGGGCAGCCACGGGGTGCGCGCGGGATAGGCGATGTCGATCGCGGCAGTGACGGCATATCCGGCGAGGCCGATCGCCAGTGCCGGTTTCCACAGCCGCGCGATCCACCCCATCACCGGCTTTGACCCCGCCAGCGCGAAGCCGAACAGAAAGGCGGGGAAATAGGCAAGGTGCGCGACGCCATCGCCGATCACGTCATGGGTGTCGCTCCACCGCTGAAACACCACCACCTGCGTCATCAGCAGCCAGGCGGCGGGGAGCCACAGCACGCGTGTTCCGGCGAACAGCTGGTCGAAGATCCGCTGCGCCGTTGCGCCACCGGGCAGGCTTGCCACCAGCACGAGGCCGAGCGTGTAGAGATAGAGATAGCCGACGAACCACAGATGGTTCCAGGTCGGCAGGGCGATCGGACCGAAGTCGCCGAAATGCCAGTAATGTCGGCTCCAGAAGGTCCAGTAATCGAACGGATAAGGCCATTGCGTGCGCAGCTCGACCCAGCTTTGCGGGGGGACGATCACCGCAATGCCGAACAGCAAGGGCAGGATCAGCCGCCAGCTGCGGTCGGCGACGAACCGGCCCGCTCCCTGCGACTTGAGCCACAGCGCGCGGCTGGCATAGCCCGACACGACGAACAACAGGGTAAGCCGCCACGGGTTGGTGAACAGCATCGGCACGGTCACCCACGCCGCCGGTTCGGCCGTCTTCACATGGTAACCCCATGGCACAAAGACCATGCCGATATGGTAGAAGATCAGCAGGCCGAACGCCCCGATCCGCAGCCAGTCCATGCCGTAATGCCGTTCCACCCGCGCGCCATAGCGGCGGATCGGCGTGGGCGAAAGCAGCACCGAGGGGCAGCTCAGGCGATTTGCGGCGACCTTTGCTTGTCAGCCGCCGCCGCGCGCGGTCCGAGGCCGATCAATGGGCGCAGCCAGCCAATCTCTCGCCCGATCAGATAGGTCGCGATACAGACGAGCGCAGTCCCGCCGAACAGCACGAGGAACTGCACCCCCGCCGACAGCCGCAACGGCAGCGTGTACCAGGCGATCAGCACGATCGCGGGCTGGTGGACGAGGTAGAAGGGGAACACCGCCTCCGCCGCCGTCTTGCGCCAGCGATGGTCGCGGTTCCAGAAGCGGTCGGCGCACTGGATCAGCACCAGCGTCATCGCCCAGCCCATCGCCACCTGCCCCGCCCGCGCCACCGCCATCACCCAGTGCGGGGGCACGGCATTGCCGGGATAGCGGGTCTCGACCAGCACCACGGCAACCCCGCTGACTGCGGCCAATGCGAGCGCACCGACCCAGACGCGGCGCAGCACCGGCCACAGCAAGGGCGATCCGGCGAGTACGAACCCGAACAGGAACAGCGGGAGATAATTGGCGTGCCCGGCCCAGTCGCGCAGCAACCCCTGTTCATCCGCGACGATGAATTGCAGGCTCAGCCGTGCGATCACCAACAGCACTGCGGGCACCCACACCAGCCGCCACCCCTGCGCCATCCACGGCACGACCCGATCGACCACCAGGTCATACAGGCGACGCCCGCGCCACAGGATAAGCGCGAGGACCACCGTGTACGCCCAGAGATAGACGACGAACCACAGATGCTCCCAACTCGGGAAGCTGCGGCCCCAAAACTCGCCGATGCGCCAGTAATCGACGCTCCAGAAGCGCAGATAGCCATGCGGATAGCCCGCCTCGACCACCCGCACCCACATCTCGACCGGGATCAGCACCGCCATGCCAAAGGCGAGCGGGATCAGCAGCCGCAGATTGCGGGCGTGCAGGAAGCTGCGCGCGTCACGCGACTTGGCGAACAGGTGCCAGGAGGCAAAGCCCGAGACGGCAAACAGCAGCGGCAGCCGCCACGGCGTCAGCAGCGCCATCGGCGCGATCAATTCCGAAAACTTGTAGTCAGTATGGATCACCCACGGCCAGGGCGAGAAGACCATGGCGATGTGATAGACGATCAGCAGCGCGAATGCGGCGACGCGCAGCCAGTCGAGGCCGTAATGCCGCCCGCCGCGCGCAAGACCATGGTTCGCTTCACTCACGCGTCGCGCTATAGGCGGGCGAGCCTCACCAATTGGTTAGCGGGAGCGTGAATGCGGCGGACGGGCATTTTATTCGGAGCGCTGTCGTTGCTCTGTGCGCTCACGGCCACCGACGCCGGCGCGCGTCAGGCCGCGATCCCCGACACCCCGCCCGCCGGTCGCTTCGACCCCGCCAGCGCGCCGCCCGCCCCCGATTATGCCGGGCCGACCCACTGGGCCTCGCTGCCCTGGACCCGCGACGATGGCGACATGACGCCGCACGGCGTGGCCGAGGGGCAGCAGCTGCGCGCGCCGGTCGATGTCTTCTTCATCCATTCCGCCGTGCCGCTGCGCCGACCGGTATGGAACGCCGACCCCCGCGATGTCTGGTATAATGGCGATGTCGGCCAGACGACGATCCGCAATCAGGCAAGCGCGTTCAACGGGTGCTGCGCAATCTATGCCCCGCGCTATCGCCAGATGAACCCGGCGGCGGATGACAGCGCGGCGCTGGAGCTGGCCTATTCGGACATCGCGCGCGCCTTTGCCGAATTTCGCCGCCGGGTCGGCGACCGGCCGTTCATCCTTGCCGGACATGGGCAGGGGGCGCAGCTGGGCCAGATGCTGATCGCGCGCGCGATCGACGGCCAGCCGATCGCGGCGCGGATGGTCGCGGCCTATCTGCCGGGTCATGCGATCGCGCTCGACTGGGTCAAGGCGCGGCGCAGCGTCCGCCTCTGCGCTGCCGCGACCGATACCGGCTGCGTCGCCACCTGGTCGAGCTGGGCCGAGGGCAGCAAGCGGTCGCGCGGGCGCACCGCCATCGCCTGCACCAACCCGATCAGCTGGTCTGAGGCACCCGCGCTCCCCGCCCAGCATCGCGGGGCGTGGATGCGCAACGGCCTCGCGCTGCCCGAGCCGTTGCGCGCACCCGAACCTGGCCTGATCGGTGCCCGCTGCGGCAAGGATGGGCGGCTGTATGTTTCGTCGCCCGGCAAACCCTACAGCGAGTTCGCCAAGTCGGACGGCGACACTCGCGCACTCGACATCCAGCTGGTGTGGATGGATCTGCGCGAGAATGCGGTTGGCCGCGTCGCCGCCTTTCTCGCCGCGCAGCGATAGGCTATAGGCGCGGCGAACTCTGAGGAAATCCGATGTCCTTGCGTCCCTGGCGCGATATTGCGCGCCGCCAAAGCCGTCAGATCATGGTCGGCAACGTCCCCGTCGGCGGCGATGCGCCCGTCACCGTCCAGACGATGACCAACACCCCGACGTCCGATCCCGTCGCGACGATCGACCAGATCCGCCGCTGCGAGGACGCGGGCGCGGACATCATCCGCGTGTCGTGCCCCGATGTCGAAAGCACTGCCGCGCTGCGCCAGATCGTCCGCGCCGCGCGGGTGCCGATCGTCGCCGATATCCATTTCCACTATAAGCGTGCGCTCGAAGCGGCGGACGCGGGCGCGGCGTGCCTGCGCATCAATCCCGGCAATATCGGATCGGCCGAGCGGGTGAACGAAGTGGTCAACGCGGCCAAGGCCAATGGCTGTGCGATCCGCATCGGCGTCAACGCCGGGTCTTTGGAAAAGGACCTGCTGGAAAAATATGGCGAGCCGTGCCCCGAGGCGCTGGTCGAAAGCGCGCTCGACCATATCAAGCTGTTGCAGGACCGCGATTTCCACGAATTCAAGGTCGCGGTGAAGGCGAGCGACCTGTTCCTCGCCGCCGCCGCCTATCAGCAGCTCGCCGAAGCGGTCGATTGCCCGCTGCACCTTGGCATCACCGAAGCCGGCGGGTTCGTCGGTGGGACGGTGAAGAGTGCGATCGGGATGGGGTCGCTGCTGTGGTACGGCATCGGCGACACGATCCGCGTGTCGCTCTCCGCCGAGCCGGAAGAGGAAGTGCGCGTCGGGTTCGAGATTCTGAAGGCGCTCGGCATCCGCAACCGCGGTGTCCGCGTGGTTTCTTGCCCCAGCTGCGCGCGTCAGGGCTTCGACGTGATCCGCACCGTCCAGGCGCTGGAGGAACGGCTCCAGCATATCCGCACCCCGCTGTCGCTCAGCGTGCTCGGCTGCGTCGTCAACGGCCCCGGCGAAGCGCGCGAGACCGATATCGGCCTGACCGGCGGCGGCAATGGCAAGCACATGGTCTATCTGTCGGGCGTGACCGACCACACGGTCGAGGACGCCGACATGCTCGAGCATATCGTCAAGCTGGTCGAGGCCAAGGCAGCGGAGATCGAGGCGGCGAGTGAGGCGGCGGCGGTAGTGGCGGCTTGAGTTGGAGCCACCTCATCGCTCAGGTCATGCCGACCTACATCATCGCGGTCGCGGTGTTTGCGATCAGGCACGCATTAAGTGCGCTGCTCTGGCCTCGGTTCGCGCGCCATGAGCGGTTTCACGCCAGCTTACCCCTGGGTTTTCAGATCGCTCGTCCGGCACCAGGCGGCATGTTCCTCGCTCTCCGAATTACGCTTTGGGGGATGGGACTCGGTGCCCTGTTCATACCGATCTTCCTCGCGGTCGTTTGGGAAGTGACCGACGACGGCGGCGACAACCGCTTGCGATTGCTCGCGCTCGCAAACGTGCTTCTGATCGTCTGCACCTACATGATCGACCGTCGCCTGATGCAGCGCTGGAAGGCCCGCGCCTTCGGCTGACCTGCTCACTTTCGTTCTTTCGCAGGGTTCGGCGGCTCGCATCCCGCCTTTGAAGCTGCTATCATCAGAGCATGAAGCCCGAACGCGCCCTGTACGAAGACGGCGATGCACCCGCGCGCGCGCGCGAGCGAGCATTGGCGGATATTGCGGCGGGCCGGACTGTCCGACATGAGCAGGTCGCCGAATGGCTGAAGACCTGGGGCACGCCTGACGAAAAGCCGATGCCATCGGAATGGCTCAAGTAATCTGGACGCGCGAGGCGCTTGCCGACCTCGCCGCCATACGCGCCTATATCGCGCAGTTCGACCCCGATGCAGCGGCCCGGTTCGCCGTACGACTGATTGAAGCTGGCGAAGGACTGGCGGATTTCCCCCGCAAAGGCCCGGAGATTGATGATGATCTGCGCCGCTGGTCGCTCGTGCAGCCCTGCTCGATCCGCTATCTGATCGACGGTGACGCGGTTTACATCATCGATATTGTCCACGGCGCACGCGACAAAACCGCTTGAGAATCACTTGATTCCACCGGACGCGTAAATCCTCTAGGGCGCCCGCCATGCGCCCCGCCTCCCCCCTCATCGCCTTTGCCGTCGCGTCGATCGGTATCGCCATCTTTTCGTCGATGGATGCGGTGATGAAGGGGCTGGTGCTGGCGCTGGGCGCCTATAACGCGCTGACCTGGCGCACGATGGCGGGGATTGTGGCGAGCGGCATCCCCTATGCGCTGTCGCGTCCCCCGCGGCCGAGCCGTGCGGCGATGCGGCTGCACCTGATCCGCGCGGCGGTGTCGGCGGTGATGGCGTTCCTGTTCTTCTGGGGGCTCGGTCGGGTGCCGATGGCGCAGGCGATTGCGCTGGCGTTTATCGCGCCGATCATCGCGCTGTTCCTTGCCGCCTGGCTGCTCAAGGAACGCATCACGCGCGTCACGATCATCGCCACCGCGCTTGCCTTTGCGGGCGTGCTGCTGATCCTGTGGGGACAGGCGCAGGCGGAGCTGGGGCGCGAGGCATTTTGGGGCGCGATTGCGATCCTCGTGTCCGCCGTGGCCTATGCCTGGAACATCATCCTGATGCGGCAACAGTCGCTGGTCGCCGGGGCGATCGAGGTGGCCTTCTACCAGTCGCTGTTCATTTCGATCATCTTCCTGTTCGCCGCGCCGTGGCTGCTCGAACTGCCTGCGGTCGAGCATGTCCCGGCGCTGGCGCTGGCGGCGGTGTTGGCGACGATGTCGCTGTTTCTGCTCAGCTGGGCTTATGCCCGCGCCGAGGCCAATTATCTTGCGCCGACCGAATATACCGGCTTCCTGTGGGCGACCCTGTGGGGATGGGTGGTGTTCGACGAGGGCGTCTCGCTGTTCACCGTGGCGGGCGCGTCGCTGATCGTCGGCGGCTGCATCATCGCGGCGCGGCGGCGCGACCATGCGCCGGTCGCCGATACGGAGGCACAGATTTGATCACGATTCGTCAAGCGGATGAGCAGGATTTCGCGCTGGTCGCGGACTTCATCCGCAAGCTCGCCGACTATGAGAAGCTCGCCCACGAAGTCCGCTTCGACGATGCGACGCTGCATCGCCACCTGTTCGGGCCGCGCCCCGCAGCCGAGGTGCTGATCGGCGAAGTCGATGGTGCGCCCGCCGGGTTCGCGCTGTTCTTCCAGACCTTCTCGACGTTCGAGGGCAAGCCCGGCATCTGGCTGGAGGATCTGTTCGTCGAGCGGCATGCGCGCGGTGCTGGTCTGGGCCGCGCGCTGCTGTCGCGCCTCGCGGCGTTGGTCATCGAGCGCGGCGGCGCGCGGCTGGAGTGGAATGTGCTCGACTGGAACGCGCTCGGCAAGGGCTTTTACCGCGGCATCGGTGCGGCGCATGTCGATGGCTGGGAGCGCTGGCGTATGCAGGACGATGCGCTGGAGGCGCTGGCCAATGGCGTATGACGCGGGGCTGATCGACTGGGCGAAGGAGGCGCTGGAGCCGCTCGGCGCGATCACCCACCGCCCGATGATGGGCGCCGCGATGCTGTATTGCGACGGCCTGGTGATCGCTGTCGTCGACGAGGAAGCGATCTACTTCAAGATCGACAAGGTCAGCGCGCCGGTGTGGGATGAAGCTGGCTGCCCGCCCTTTACGTTCACCGGCAAAGACGGCGAGACCGTATCGATGAACTATCGCCGCGCGCCGGACGAGGTCTATGACGACGCGGAAGCGATGCGCCGATGGGCGGCGCTGGCGCTCGAAGCCAGCCAGCGCGCGCCCATCAAACGCAAGCGGAAATAGCGGTCAGGCCGCCGCTGCGGCCGCAGCCTTGGCCTGCTTGGCCGCTTCGATCGCTTCGAGCACGATCCGCTTGGCTTCCTCGGCATCGCCCCATTCGCCGATGCGGACCCACTTTTCGGACTCCAGGTCCTTATAGTGTTTGAAGAAATGCTCGATCTGCTGGAGCACGATCGAGGGCAGGTCGCCGCGCTCGCCGACATCGGTGTAGTAAGGGAAGGTCGTGTCGACGGGCACGCACACCAGCTTTTCGTCGCCGCCAGCCTCGTCTTCCAGCTTCAGCACGCCGATCGGACGCGCGCGCACGACGCAGCCGGGGATGAAGGGCGAGCGCGAGATTACCAGCGCGTCGAGCGGGTCGCCATCGGGCGACAGCGTGTGCGGGACGAAGCCGTAATTCGCCGGGTAGCGCATCGGCGTGTGCAGGATGCGGTCGACGAACAGCGCGCCCGAATCCTTGTCGAATTCATACTTCACCGGCTCGCCGCCGGTCGGCACTTCGATGATGACGTTGAGGCTGTGCGGCGCGTTGTCGCCGACAGGGATTTTGTCGATACGCATTGGTCTTCCTTATATCTGGTTCGGCCGATGCCTTGCCCGCGTCAGCGAGCCTGCAACAACCTATCCAGGCCACCCTCTCCGGTGCCAATTTTTTCGAGGCGCGGATAGCGCAGCCCGCCGGTATAGTCGATGGCCGTTTCACGATAGCGGGTACCGCTCTTGATCATCAGCTTGATCGGGGTCTTGCTGGTCTTGGCCTCGACGATCGCGGCCTTGAGCCGGTCGTCGCTATATTCCCGGCCAGCGACCGCGACGATCGTGTCGCCCAGATCGAGGCCAGCGTTGAACGCGGGCGAATCCCAGGTGACGCTGCCGATCGCCCCGCCCTTGCCTACCGCAAGCCCCAGCGAATAGCTGAAGTCGGCGCGGCTGCCGCGCTTCTCCGCATTCTTGAACGCCGCGGTCGGTTCGTCGGTGTAGATCAGGCGGTAGCCGTTTTCGGTCAAGCCGGCGAGCGGCGCCTTGGGCGCGACGTCGTATACGCGCGCCTTGAGGAACCCAGCCCAGTCATAAGGCTGGATCCCGTTCAGCGTCCCCACGACCTCGTTGAGGTCATAGGTCAGCACACCCCAGTCGCCGTCGCGCATCCCGAAAAAGGCGCGGGCGAAATCGTCCATCGACTTCTTGCCGCGCGACAGCTCGCGCAGCTTGGCGTCGGCCTCAAGCCAGATCAGCAGGCCTTCATTGTAATAATCCTCCGACCGCTGCCAGCTGACCCAGCCTTTGGGGCGCCGCGCGGAGATCACCGGATCGTTGGTGGTATCGACCAGTGGCCGCCATTCGCGCGCCGGGCGGTTGTCGAGGCTGGCGGCGATATTGGCGAGCATGTCGAGCGTATCCGCCTTCGACACGATGCCGGAGCGCGCCTGCAGGACATAGCCCCAGAACTGCGTCTGCCCCTCATACACCCACAGCAGGGAATCGCGCATCGGGGTGCGGAAATCGGGAGTCCAGCTGTCGTTGCCGCGACGGAATTTGCCGTTCCAGCTGTGGACGAATTCATGCGGCAACAGGTTGCGCGAGCCCGGCCCCTCGCTCCACTTGGTGAAATATCCGGGGCCGACGCCGTTCTCGGAGCTGCGGTGATGCTCGAGGCCGATGCCGCCCATCTCGTCGCTGATCGCGAGCAGGAATTCATACTGGTCGTAATGCTGCGCGCCGAACAGCTTGATCGATTGTTCGACCAGCTTCCTGTGCGCCTCGATCTGCTCGGGTTTGGCCTCCAGCTCCTCGGGCTCGTCGGCAAAGACGTTGAGGTCGACGCGATCGGACAGTTTGAACTCGCGATAGTTGCGGCCAGCAAAGACCGGCGAGTCGATCAGCGTTTCATAGTCGGTGGTCTGATAGACATAGGCGTCGCCCTGCTTCGTCGCGGGCAGGCCCGACACGGCGGCCCAGCCCTTGGGATACGTCACGGTCGCCGACACCGGGATGCGGCGGGTGAAATAGCCGGCGGGGTAGAGGCTGACCTGTTCGAACTGCAGGTTGAGCATGTTGGGCGCGATCGACACGCGGCCCTGATCGCGATCGGTGGCGCCGAGGAACTGAAATTCCACATCGAGCTGCTTCGCGCCGGCGGGTGAGTCGAGATGGAATGCCCAGACATCGACCGTGTCGCGGGTCCAGGCGACCGGCTTGCCATTGGCGCTGATCTTGAGGCCGGCGAGCTTTTCGATCTCGCCGCGCGCGGCATGCTTGCCGGGCAGCCAGGCGGGCATCATCAGCACCATCGGTCCGGCGTCGGCGACGGGGATCGTCTGCTTCACGCGATAGATTGCCTGCTGAATATTGGTCGCATCGACCGTGACCGTCATCGTGCCGGGATAGGCTACGTCGCGCGCGACGGGGATGCGGTTGTCGAACGGCAGCGGCTGGGGGGTGCTGTTCTGGGCGGTGGCGGCAGAGGTGGCGAGCAACAGGACGGTGAGCGCAACGGCGCGACGCATGAACGGACCTTTCGGGAGGGATCGGGTTATTTTGTTACCCTAGCCACGCCCTGGACGCGCGTAAATCCTCCCCGAAACGGGGAGGTGGCAGCGCGTAGCGCTGACGGAGGGGGCCCGAGGCAACGGACTCACTTGCCTCGGGGCCCCTCCACCACGCCGCTTCGCGTCGCGGTCCCCCTCCCCGTTCCGGGGAGGATTGAATCCTTCACGGCTTGCTTACCATTTTCGAGCTAAGCCGTGCGCCATGTATCACGACCCCGCCCTCGCCCGCAGCGCCAAGGCCGATCCACGGCCCAAATCCGCCGTCAGCACCGGATGCGGCCTTGCCGGTCTGGTCGGCATGGGGCTGTGGCTGACCATTGCGCGGACCTATGGTCTCGACGGCCCGTTCGCGGCGTTGGTTAACCTCGCGGCGGGCGGCATCCCGATGGTGCTGTGGGCGGTGTTCGTCGACAAGGTGCACCGCAATCCGACGACGGGCGTGAAATGGAGCGATCCGCGCCCGCTCAGCGAAACGCGCGACATTTCGATCACCAAGCTGGCCGGGCTGTGGCTGACCTGGGGCGGGATCGCGGGCATCTATGCCGTGTGCCGCTTTTACTGGGAGGGCAATTTCGCCTTTGCCATGTGGTGTTTTCAGGTGGCGGCACCGGCGTTGTTCATCCTGTCGATCCCTTATGTGCTGTGGATCGACCGGCATCTCGAACAGCCCAAGGACGGCGCGTTCATGCTCGGCGCGTGGCTGATCGGGTCGAAGGAGCCGGTGGACGAGGCCGCGATCCACAATCATCTGCGCAGTTGGGCGGTGAAGGCGTTCTTCCTCGCCTTCATGCTCGCGATCGTGCCGCCGGGCTTCGGGGCGTTCGTGCGTGCCGACGCGACCGGCATCCTGACCAACCCGATCGCGCTGGCCAACTGGCTGATCACCGGCATGTTCATGCTCGACGTGGCGTTCGCGACGGTCGGCTATATCCTCACCTTCCGCCCGCTCGACAGCCATATCCGCACCGCCAACCCCTATGCGGGCGCGTGGGCGGTGGCGCTGATCTGCTATCCGCCGTTCATCCTGATGGGCAATGGCGGGCCGCTCGATTACCATCCCGGCACGTCGGATTGGACGCACTGGCTGGCGGGGCATGATGTGCTGTTGTGGATCGTCGGCGCGGTGCTGGTGGCGCTGACCGCCATCTATGCCTGGGCGACGATGGCGTTCGGCTTCCGCTTTTCCAACCTCACGCATCGCGGGATCATCACCCATGGTCCCTATGCGTTCACGCGGCACCCGGCGTATCTGTCGAAGAACCTGTTCTGGTGGATCGCGACCTGCCCGTTGCTGGTCACTACAGGGAGCCTCGCCGACGCGGCGCGCGCGAGCTTGCTGCTCGGGCTGGTCAGCCTGGTCTATTATGTCCGCGCCAAGACCGAGGAAAAGCATCTGGGCGAAGACCCCGACTACCGGGCGTATGGCGAGTGGATGGAGCGCAATGCGCCGATCCCGCGGTTTTTTGCGTGGGTGACAGGGAAGACTGGGAAGGCTGAGGTGGCGGGGTAAGTTGTGAGGCTGGACGCGGCAGATTTCGGCAAAGTGCCGAGATGTCAGACTATGGTTAGCTAGCTCCCGCCCAGTCTGTGCGTTGCGCGAACAACGGCTGCCACGAATGCAATGAAGTGAACAACCAAGGCAAGTGATACATAGCTGGCAGCCGTCAACAATGTGAAATCCGTCATCATACTGTCCGGCGGCAACCCGGTTTCTTCCAAGTATAACGATGATCCAAGCCTGACCACCGCGATTGCGGTGGGGATAAACAGAAGATGCGGTAGCCAATCCCAATGTGACTCAACCCGCCTATCCGCGATCCAGATCAGAACCGACAGTGATATCGGAACGAATGAAGCTGCAAGCCACCCGACTACAGCCAAAGCCGTTACTCTTTCAGCGACATCGTACGCGACTGCGAGCGCACTGATTGTGGCATCAGCGGTAAGCAGGGTGATCGCTGCTACCGCAATTCCATATGCAATATATCCACTGCGCTTCATCGCGACAGCATCGGCGCGTATGCGCACGTCCGCAATGGAGTCGTTTCCCAACCGACAGCTTTTGTAGGGCCGCGGTTTAAACGAAGCGCTTCGCCCCGGCCTTGTGCCGGGATCAACTCATCATCCCGCGTATCGCTTGAACCGCTTGCTTCACGCCGGCCTCCCGGTGGACCCCGGAACAAGTCCGGGGTGACGGTTGGGGTTGGGGTCAGCCCATCCACTCTACCCATGCTCCATGGGCATGCGCCGCCGCCAGCAGGTGCGGCTCTCCGCCCTCCGGCCAATACCGCACGGTCAGTTCGTGGCGGAAAGTCTGCCGGTTCGCCTCGACCGCGATCCAGGCGAGCGGGCGTTGGGCTGTCGCCGTCGCGCCCGCCGCCTCCATCGCGGCGGTGATCGCCGCTTGTCGCTCGACTCCGAGATATTGCCAGACGATCGAATGCATCAGCACGCGGGTCGTCCCCGTCGCCTGTGGCCGGGCGAGCGCCTCAACCACAAACTCGGCCGCGTCCGACTCGACCAGATCGGGCGAGCGGCGTGCCGCTTCCGCTGCCGCGATCTCCAGCCGCTCTGCGCGCACGCGATGCTCCGGCCAGGCATAGGCGCGCAGCCGCAGCAACGCCTCAGGGTCGGTCAGGTCAATCGGCGCGACGTCGCAGCCGCGTAGCGACACGATCTCGACTGCGGCTTCAGGCGGTGGCGGGCCGCGCCAGTCGGGGGCGATCCGCATCGCCGCATCCTGCGGCCCCACCCCCAACCCGCCAAGGTCGTAGCGGTAGCGGTCCATCATCAGGTTGATGCCGGCGCTCGACCCGATCTCGATACACTCGAACCGCCCGGGCAGGCCCCGCGCCGCCAGCCACAGCATCGCGGCGGCATAGTTGCTCGACCGCGCCGCCTCATTCGTCTGCGGCGGGCCGTCGAGCCAGGGGAGCAGCGCCGCGTCATGCGCGTCGATCGCGGCGTTGATCAGCGGCCCGGCATCGACCGCCTCCCCGGTATAAAGCCCGCCAAGCCACGGCGCCGCCCCGGTCAGATATAGCGCATGCAGCCCGCCAGCCGCGCGCAGCGGCAACGCGTCGGCCATCGGCTTGCCCGGCCAGTCGCGCAGCTTTGCGCGGAACGCCCCCGGACCGTCGATCCCGTCGAGGATCGCCTGCACCACGCTGGCGGTCAGGCCCGCGTCGTTCGCCCGGCAATAGTCCACCTGATTGGCGAACGCGGTCCGCACATCCTCCAGCGCCATCCAGTCGGCCATATGGTCCTCCGGCCCTCTTGTTGCGCCGCAACGCCCACCCAAGTAAAGGCGCGCAACCCATGACCGACACCAGCACCGATCCGATCATCCTTGCCGTACCCAAGGGCCGCATCCTCGAAGAGGCGCTGCCGCTGCTGGCGCATGCCGGAATCGTACCCGAAGCGGCGTTTTCCGATGAGAGCAGCCGCGCGCTGCGCTTCAAGACCAACCGCCCCGATATCGACCTGATCCGGGTGCGCGCGTTCGATGTCGCAACCTTTGTCGCGCATGGCGCGGCGCAGCTGGGCATTGTCGGATCGGACGTGCTCGCCGAATTTGCCTATTCGGAGCTGTATGCGCCGGTTGATCTTGGCATCGGGCATTGCCGCCTGTCGGTGGCCGAGCCCGCCGCGCTCGCCGCGACCGACGATCCGCGCGGATGGAGCCATGTCCGCGTCGCGACCAAATATCCGCATCTGACGCGCAAGCATTTCGAGGCGCGCGGCGTGCAGGCCGAGTGCATCAAGCTCAATGGCGCGATGGAGCTGGCCCCGCTGCTCGACCTCGCCCCACGCATCGTCGATCTGGTGTCGTCGGGCCGCACGCTCAAGGAAAACGGGCTGGTCGAGGTCGAGACGATCATGGAAGTCTCCAGCCGCCTGATCGCTAACCGCGCCGCGTTCAAGACGCGTCCTGAAATCGTCCCGCTGGTCGACGCCTTCCGGCGCGCGGTGGAAAGCGAGGCTGCCGCATGATCCGCCTGTCCACGTCCGAGCCGGGCTTTGCCCAGGCCTTCCGCGAACTGGTCGATGCGCGGCGCGAGGCCGATGCCGATGTCGCGCGCGACGTGCGCACCATCGTCGCCAGCGTGCGCGACGAGGGCGATGCCGCGCTGCACGCCTTTACCCGCAAGTTCGACCGCCACGACCTCAACGAAACCGGCTGGCGGATCGAGAAGAGCGACTGCATCGCGGCTTATGAGGCGCTCGCCCCCGATCTGCGCGCCGCGCTCGAGCTCGCGGCCAAGCGGATCACCGCCTATCACGAAAAGCAGAAGCCGGCGGACAGCGACACGACCGACGCCGATGGCGTGCGCACCGGCGCGCGCTGGGGCGCGGTCGAAGCGGCGGGGGTCTATGTCCCCGGTGGCCGCGCGGCCTATCCCAGCTCGGTGCTGATGAACGCGATTCCGGCCAAGGTCGCGGGCGTCGATCGCGTCGTCATGGTCACGCCGACCCCGGATGGTGAGATCAACCCGCTCGTCCTTGCCGCCGCGCACATCGCCGGGGTGGACGAAATCTGGCGCGTTGGCGGGGCGCAGGCGATCGCCGCGCTTGCCTATGGCACCGGGCGGATCGCCGCGGTCGATGTCATCACCGGCCCCGGCAATGCCTGGGTCGCGGAGGCCAAGCGCCAGCTATACGGCGTGGTCGGCATCGACATGGTCGCGGGGCCGAGCGAGATCGTCGTCGTCGCCGATGGCAAGAACGACCCCGAATGGATCGCCGCCGACCTGCTCAGCCAGTCCGAACATGACCCGACCAGCCAGTCGATCCTGCTGACCGACGACGCAGTACTGGCGGGCAAGGTGGCCGAGGCGGTCGATCGCCAGATCGGCGAGCTGTCGACGCGCAAGGTCGCGCGACAGAGCTGGGACGCCAATGGCGCGATCATCCTGACCGCGACGCTCGACGAGACGATCCCGCTGGTCAACAAGCTCGCGCCCGAGCATCTCGAGCTGGCGGTGGATGATCCCGACGCGCTGTTCGCGCGCGTGCGCCATGCCGGTTCCGTGTTCCTCGGCCGGATGTCGCCCGAGGCGATCGGCGATTATGTCGCTGGCCCCAACCACGTCCTGCCCACCGGCCGCCGTGCGCGCTTTGCCAGCGGGTTGTCGGTGCTGGATTTCATGAAGCGCACCAGCTTCCTCGCGCTCGATGCACAGGGGCTGGCGGCGATCGGCCCGGCGGCGGTGGCATTGGCGGAGGCCGAAGGGCTGCCAGCGCATGCCAAGTCGGTGGCGCTTCGCCTATAATATTCGCGACCTTGCCGAATGGCGGTCACGGTCCCTACAGACCTTCATATGGAGGGTCGCGCGCCGCGTGGCCCGAACGGAATTTGATCTATGCCCAGTCCCTCTGCCAAATCCCGCTCCAAAGCCCGCGCCGCAGCGCGGCTTGCCGCCGTGCAGGCGCTGTACCAGCAGGAGATGGAGAAGACCCCCCTCGCCCAGCTGCTCACCGAGTTCCACCAGCACCGGCTGGGCGCGACCATCGATGACGAAGAGTATATCGATGCCGACGCGACGTTTTTCGACGATATCGTGAAGGGCGTCGATGCGCGGCGCGATGAGATCGACGCGCTGATCGCATCAAAGCTGGCGGTGGACTGGAGCTTCGACCGGCTCGACCGCCCGATGCGCCAGATCCTGCGCGCGGGGACGTACGAGTTGCTGGCGCGCAAGGATGTGCCGGTTGGCGCGGCGATCAGCGAGTATCTCGACGTGACCGATGCGTTCTACGACCGGCGCGAGAAGGGGTTCGTCAACGGGCTGCTCGACGCGATTGCGAAGGTGGTGCGGGCTTAAGCTTTCTTAGCCCCTCCCGCCTTCGCGGGAGGGGTTGGGGAGGGTCTTCTTGAGGTAATCACTACGCCTCAAGAAGAAGACCCTCACCCTCCCACCGCTGCGCGGCGGGCCCCTCCCTCTCCCGCGAAAGCGGGAGAGGTGTAAAGCGGGGCCGCCTAGTTAGCCCCCACATCCTTTACCCGGCCCAGCGCGGGCGGCTCCACCACCTGCCCCCGCGCAAACCACGCCTCGAGCGCATCGAGGTCCAGCACCCCGCCCGCGACGATCCGCCCGACCTTCATCGTGGTAAAGCTATCGCCGCCCCCGGCGAGGAACCCGTTCATCGCCACGCGATAACTCGCCGCCGGGTCGAGCGGCTTGCCCTGGACCAGCGGGGCGATGATCCGCTGCCCCTCGGGCCGCGACCGGTCGTAGCTATAGGTCAGACCCGCCGGGAACAGCAGCTTCGGCCCGTCCTCATTGGTGAATTGCTGCTCCAGCACGGCGAGCAATTGCGCGCCGCTATACTCGCGGACTTGCAGGTTGTTGCCGAACGGCTGTGTCGTGAAGAGGTCGCCGAAGGTCACCGTGCCGTCGGCCGCCGGCGTGATCGACGCGCGCACGCCGCCGGGGTTCATCAGCGCGATCTGTGCCCCGTCCTTTTGCGTTGCCGCCAGCTGCGCGTCGGCGATCAGAAGACCGAGCGGCGATTCGACCATCTCACTATCTTCGTTGCGCAGGATCGGCGCCGACGCCTTGCCCACCGGACGGCGGGCGAGCGGCGCGGCGGCGGCGGCGTAGCGCGCGACATGCGCCGCGACCGCCGGGTCGGCGGGATAGGTCGGAAATGCCGGATTAGCCTTCACCGGGCCGGCCGCGCTGACCGCGCCATCGCCCTGTACGATCACCTGCCGCGCCGATCGTGCAGACACCTTGCGCGTTGCCGGGTCAAAGGTCAGGTCGATGCCGGTCAGCATCACGCCATTATTGCCCGCGCTGGTCAGCAGCACCGGCTTGGCGGGGTTGGTCGCGGAATAGTCGCAGACGTAAGCGCGGTGGGTGTGGCCCGAGACGATCACGTCGATACCGGGGTTCAGCCGCTCCATGATGTCGAGGATCGGCCCCGACAGTCCCTCGCACTGGTTTGGCTGGTCCGACCGCGCGGGATAGCCGCCCTCATGCACCATCATCACGATCGCGTCGGCGCCCTGCGCCTTGAGTTGCGGGATGAGCTTGTTCGCCGTCTCCGCCTCATCGGCGAAGCGATAACCAACGATCCCCGCCGGATCGACATAGGTGCCAGTCATCCGCGTGGTGAGGCCGATAAAGCCGATGGTGATCCTGCTGCGCCCCGTACCGAACGTCTTGAGCCCGGTCGCGGGCATCAGGCTGTTGCCTGACGCATCAAGCGTGTTCCCGGCGAGATAGGTGTAGGACGCGCCCTTGAAGGGTTCGAGCTGGCACGGCTGCGCGACCGCATTCTTGTCGCACCCGCCCTTTTGCAGCCGGAGGAGCTCGGTCGTACCGCGATCGAATTCGTGATTTCCGGCGGCGTTATACTCAAGGCCGGCCATGCTCAGCGCCTTGACCGTCGGTTCGTCGAGGAACAGCGACGAGACAAGCGGGCTGGCGCTGGTCAGGTCGCCCGCCGCGACGACGACATTGTGAGGATTGCCCGCCTTGAGCGCCTTTACCGCCGAGGCGAAATAGGCCGCGCCGCCGGCGGGCACCTTGACCGTCGTGCCATCCGCCGCCTGCACGTCGATCGGCCGCGCCGGGGTTTCGAGCGCGCCGTGGAAATCGTTGAACGCGATGATCCGCACGCTGACCGGAGCGGCTGGCGTCGCCGCCCGCTGCGACGCGCAGCCCGCGAGGGAAAGCCCTGCAAGCAGTCCAACGATCAGGCGCATGTCATTCTCCCGACGAGTCGTTCGCCGGTCAGGTACCAGCGTCGGCGTCAGCCGTCACCGACGCGTTCGATGTCTGCGCCGACGCCCTGCAGCTTTTCCTCCAGCCGCTCATAGCCGCGGTCGAGGTGGTAGATGCGGCTGACCTGGGTCTCGCCCTCGGCGACCAGGCCGGCGAGGATCAGGCTCATCGATGCGCGAAGGTCGGTCGCCATCACCGGCGCGCCGACCATGCGATCGACGCCGCGCACCACTGCGGTACGCCCGCTGACGGTGATGTCCGCGCCCATCCGCGCCAGTTCGGGCACGTGCATGTAGCGGTTTTCGAAGATCGTCTCGGTCAGCACGCTCGCGCCATCCGCCTTGCACAGCATCGCCATGAACTGTGCCTGCATGTCGGTCGCGAAGCCCGGATAGGGCGCGGTCGACAGGGTGATCGGCTTGAGCGGGCCATCGGCGGCGACGCGGATGCCGTTGGGCTTTTCCTCGATCGTCACGCCCGCCTCGACCAGCGCATCAAGCGTCGCGCGCATGTCATCGGCCTTGGCCCCTTCAAGCACCACGTCGCCGCCGGTGATCGCGGCGGCGCAGGCATAGCTGCCCGCCTCGATCCGGTCGGGCATGACGGCATAGGTCGCACCGTGCAGCCGCTCGCGGCCCTCGATCGTCAGCGTCTCGCTGCCGATGCCGTGGATCGACGCGCCCATCGCGACCAGCAGATTGCACAGATCGACGATTTCCGGCTCACGCGCGGCATTCTCCAGCACCGTCGTGCCGCGCGCGGTGGCAGCGGCCATCAGCGCATTTTCGGTCGCGCCGACCGACACGACCGGGAAACGGTAGCTGCCACCGGGCAGACGCCCGCCCGGCGCCGTCGCCTTCACATAGCCCGCAGCGAGCTCGATCTCCGCGCCCATCGCTTCGAGCGCCTTGAGGTGCAGGTCGATCGGACGATTGCCGATCGCGCAGCCGCCAGGCAGCGACACCGTCGCCTCCCCCTCACGCCCCAGCAGCGGGCCGAGCACCAGGATCGACGCGCGCATCTTACGCACGATGTCGTACGGCGCGACCGTCGAGGTCAGGCGCGACGCGCGCACGGTGAGCACGCGACCGAAATCACTCGGCCGTGTCCCCTCGATCGCGGTCGATGCGCCCAGTTCGTTGAGCAGATGCCCGAAGCTGTCGGCGTCAGCGAGGCGCGGCAAATTGCGCAGCGTCAGCGGCTCGTCGGTTAACAGCGCGCACGGCATCAGCGTCAACGCGGCGTTCTTCGCGCCGGATATAGCAATATTACCGGATAGGCGGTTTCCGCCGCGAATGAGAATACGGTCCATTCACGGGCTTCTATCGCGTGAAAGGGCGCGCGCAAGTGCGGCAGATCGTTCCGCGCCTTGATCGACTTTAATGCGCTGTTTTTTCAGGGCTGCTTTGCAGGAGGAAGTTGGGGGAAGGGACAGAGTGTCAGGGAGTTGTTTCGCGGAAATCCTGGGCGAGCTGGTTACGCTCGTGCCGGGAGAACGGGCCGCGCTCGAACGGCTGGAGGAACGTCAGCGCCATATCCGGCGCGGCGCGATCCTGCTGCGCGAGAATGAGCCGGCGGATGAGCTGTACATTCTGCGCAAGGGACTGGTGATGAGCTACGTCCTGCTGGACGATGGCAGCCGCCAGATCCTGCGCTTTCACTTCCCCGGAGATGTGATGGGCATTTCCAGCATCGTGTATCGCGAGTCGCCGGAAACCCTGTGCGCGCTGTCGGATTGCGTGGTGTGCCCATTCGATCGCCAGGCGTTCAGCGCGCTGTGCGTCGCGCACCCGCGCCTGTCGTCGCTGATCCTGGTGCTGTGCCAGATCGAGCGCGTTGCGCTGACCGACCGGCTGGCCGCGCTCGGCCGCACATCGGCCAAGGCGCGCGTCGCCGCGCTGCTGCTCGAACTGCGCAACCGGCTGCGCGGCACCGACAAGACGATCGACAAGGCGTTCAACCTCGGCCTGACGCAGGAAGAAATCGGCGACGCCACCGGCCTGACCTCGGTCCATGTCAACCGCATGCTGCGCCAGCTGGAGGAAGAGGGGATGATCGGCCGCGAATCGGGGCGCGTCACGCTGATCGACGAAGCGGCCCTCGCCCGCGCGGCGAATTATGTGAATCGGTATGAGGGGCTGGACTTGAGCTGGCTGCCGGAAGCGCGCTGAGCGACTACGCCTTTTCCAGCGTGCATTGCAGCGGGTGCTGGTTCTGCCGGGCGAAGTCCATCACCTGCGCGACCTTGGTCTCGGCGACTTCGTAGCTGAACACCCCGCACACCCCGACACCGCGCTGATGCACCGCGAGCATCACGCGCGTCGCCTCTTCCATGTCCATCTTGAAGAAGCGCTGGAGCACCAGCACGACGAACTCCATCGGGGTGTAATCGTCGTTGAGCATCAGCACGCGATAGGGCGTCGGCTTCTTCGTCTTGGCGCGGGTGCGCGTCGCGACGCCGGTATGGGTGCCCTCATCGTCGTCGCGATCGGAATCGCCCATCGCGAACGGGGCCATCGGGGTGGAGCTGCACAGCACTATCATGAGACCCGAGAAAATATGGCACCGCGGAGTCGAGGGCAAGGGGGGAGCGGCGACGTGCTGCATTTCGACGTAGCCGGACACGAAAAAGGGCGGCCGCGCATGGCGACCGCCCCAAATTCGTCCGATCAGGACCGTTGGCCGGTTCAGGCCGCGGTCTTGACCTTCTCCATCGCGACCGCGACGCGGTTCGAGACGGGCTGCGCGGCGTCGCCGGCGAGCTTGATGAACGCTTCGGTGTTCTTCGAGGTCTCGGCGACCATCGAGTCGAACGCGGTGCGGACATAGTCGCTCTGCAGCTTGAAGAAGTCGGCCGGCGACTTCACAGCGGCCATGCTCTTCATCGCGGCGGTCGCCTGCTCAAACTGCTTGCGGCTATATTCCGCAGCGTCCTGGCCCAGCGTCTCAAGGCCCTTGGCGGCGATCTTGCCGCTCTCGACCATCGCTTCAACATTGCCCTTGGCCAGCTCGGTCATTTCGCCGACCAGCTTGGTGTTCTTCTCGACCGCTGCCTTGGCGCGCTCGTTCATCTCGGCGAACATCGCCTGGCTCTTTTCCATCGTGGCTTCCATGATTGCAGTTCCCTTGCTTGCGGTTTCCGCCATCTGGGGGGCGGCATCTTCGATCAACTCGATTACAGGTGCGGCGGCCGTTTCGGCGGCGTCCGCGACGGGTTCAACGACCGTCTCCGTTACGGCGGGCGCGGCTTCCGCGACGGCCTCGACCGTTTCAACGACCGGAGCCGCAACCGCCTCGACGACGGGCGCGGGCTTCGGTTCGACGACTGGAGCGGCGGCTGCGACAGGCTTTGGCGCAGCCTTGGCGACCGGCGGCTTGTTTGCCGGTTTCTTCGCGCCGGTACGCGGACCCTTGCTGGCCATATCGACGTCCTCGCTGCGATTATTGCAATGCAGCATATACTAGGTCGAGCGGGTCAATTCAAGAGGTTTATTGTGCAGTGCACAAAACTGTCATCTTGTGCGGACATAGCGTCCTGGCGCGGACCCAAGATCCTCATCCGAAACGGGAATTCTTTTCCCCTTGGCAGGGACATGCGCGCCATCCAGACCGTCGATCCATCCGATCCAGTCGGGCCACCAGCTGCCCTTGGTCTCGACCGCGCCTGCAACAAAATCGTCAAGATTGGTCGCGCCGCCCTCGTTGATCCAATACTGATATTTGCCCGATGACGGCGGGTTGACCACGCCTGCAATATGCCCCGATCCGGCCAGCACGAAGCGGATCGGCCCGGCGAGATGCCCGGTCAGCTTCCACACGCTGCGCGGCGGGGCGATATGATCCTCGCGCCCGGCCTGGACATAGGCGGGCGTCATCACGCGGGTCAGGTCGATCGGCGTCCCCCCGATCGCCAGCGCACCCGGCTGGATCAGCAGATTGTCGCGATACAGGTCGGACAGATAGCTGGCATGCCATTTGGCCGGCAGGTTGGTGACGTCCGAATTCCAGTGGAGCAGGTCGAACGGCGTATAATCCTCGCCCAGCAGGTAATTGCTGGTGACATAATTCCAGATCAGGTCGCGCCCGCGCAACAGGTTGAAGGTCGCGGCCATATAGCGCCCGTCGAGGAAGCCGTCGGTGGTCAGCGACTGGATCGCCGCCAGCTGTTCGTCATCGACGAACACATTGAGGTCGCCCGCCTCGCTGAAATCGACCTGCGCGGTGAAAAAGGTCGCGCTTTTGACCTTCGCCGCCTCGCCTCGCGCGGCGAGCACCGCCAGCGTTGCGGCGAGCGTCGTGCCGGCGACGCAATAGCCGATCGTATGGACGCTCTCGACGCCCAGTAAGTCGCGGATCGTGTCGATCGCGTCGACCTGCCCGCGCTCGACATAATCGTCCCACACGACATCGGCCATGCTCGCGTCGGCCGATTTCCACGACACGACGAACACGGTCAGCCCCTGCTCCACCGCCCAGCGGATGAAGCTTTTCTCCGGCGTCAAATCGAGGATGTAGAAGCGGTTGATCCACGGCGGGAAGATCACCAGCGGCGTTTCGAACACGCTTTCCGTCGTCGGCGAATATTGGATCAGCTCATAGAGCGGGGTGCGCTTGACCACCCGCCCCGGCGTGGTCGCGATGTTTTCGCCCACCGCGAATGCGCCCTCGACCGTCTGGGTCATCTGCCCCTTGCCCATGTCGGCGAGCATGTGCGCGAGGCCCTTGAGCAGATTCTCGCCCTTGGTCTCGATCGTCCGTTCGACCACCAGCGGGTTGGTCGCGGGGAAGTTGCTCGGGCTCATCGCGTCGATAAAGCCCTGCGTCGCGAAGCGGAGCTGCTCCTTCTGCTTCGGGGTCAGCCCCTCGATCTGGTCTACGCCCTTGAGCAGATGGCCGGATAGCGTGAGGTAGCTCTGGCGGATGAAGTCGAACACCGGCTGTTCGCGCCATTGCGGCGCCTTGAAGCGTTTGTCGCGCGCCTGTTCGGGGGTTTCCTCGAACTTCGGGGCCTTGGCCGGATCGAGAAAGCGCTGCCACAGCGTCATCGTGTCAGCCCAGAACTCTGCGCCTGCGCGCATCGCGGCGGCGGGATCGACCGGCGGCATTGTCGGCATGGCCGGCATCTGCGGCATCGCGGGCATGTGGGTCGGCATCTGCCCGGCAAGGTCCAGCCCCTGCTCCATCATCATCTGCTGCGCCCGACCGAACACCCAGGTCCAGTGCTGGAGATCCTCAAGCGCGGGCGTGGGATCAGCTGCCGCTTCAGGGGCAGGCTTGGGATCGGGTTTCGGCTTTGCCGCACGCTTCGCCTTGGGCTTTGCGGTGGTTGTGGCGGTGTCAGGCTTCGTCTTTGCGGTCGTCGTCTTTTTCTTTGCCGTCGCCACGCGCCTCTCCTCTGGCTTGCCGCCCCGCCCCCTGTATAACGAGGCATCGCGCGTTGCGCGACCACCCCGAGGAGCCGGAACCCAATACGATGTCCGAAGAATTCTACCGCATGAAGCGCCTGCCCCCGTATGTCATCGCCGAAGTCAACGCGATGCGGGCAGCGGCGCGCGCGGCGGGGGAGGACATTATCGACCTCGGCATGGGCAATCCAGACCTGCCCCCGCCCGATCACGTCATCGAAAAACTGATCGAAGTCGCGCGCAAGCCCGACGCGCATGGCTATTCGCAGTCGAAGGGCATTCCCGGCCTGCGCCGCGCCCAGGCCAATTATTATGGCCGCCGCTTTGGCGTCGATATCGACCCGGATACCGAGGTCGTGGTGACGATGGGATCGAAGGAGGGGCTGGCCAGCCTCGCCACCGCGATCACCGCGCCGGGCGATGTCGTGCTCGCGCCGAACCCGAGCTATCCGATCCACACCTTCGGCTTCATCCTTGCCGGCGCGACGATCCGCGCGGTGCCGACGACGCCGGACGAGGCCTATTTCGAGAGCCTTGAGCGCGCGATCGCCTTCACCGTTCCGCGCCCGAGCATTCTTGTCGTCAATTACCCGTCGAACCCGACGGCGGAGACGGTCGACCTTGCCTTTTACGAGCGGCTGGTCGCGTGGGCGAAGGAGAACAAGGTGTGGATCCTGTCCGACCTTGCCTATTCGGAACTGTATTTCGACGGCAAGCCGACCGTCTCGATCCTGCAGGTGCCGGGCGCGAAGGATATCGCGATCGAGTTCACCTCGCTGTCGAAGACCTATTCGATGGCCGGCTGGCGCATGGGCTTTGCGGTCGGCAACAAGCAGCTGATCGCGGCGATGACACGGGTCAAATCCTATCTCGATTATGGCGCCTTCACCCCGATTCAGGCGGCCGCATGTGCCGCGCTCAATGGCCCGCAGGACATCGTCGAGAAGAACCGCCTGCTCTATCACAAGCGCCGCGACGTGCTGGTCGAGAGCTTTGGTCGCGCCGGATGGGACATCCCGCCGCCGCCCGCATCGATGTTCGCCTGGGCACCGCTCCCGCCCGCACTGGCGCATCTGGGCAGCCTTGAATTCTCCAAGCAGCTGCTGACCCATGCGAAGGTCGCGGTCGCGCCGGGCGTCGGCTATGGCGAGAATGGCGAAGGGTTCGTGCGCATCGCGATGGTCGAGAATGAACAGCGACTGCGTCAGGCGGCGCGCAACGTGAAGCGCTATCTTCAGTCGATGGGCGTCAACACCGGCGCGAAATCGGCCTGAGCTTGGCGGTGCGTGAAGGCTTCACCTTCGTCCATCGGCTGCGCGTGCGCTATGCCGAGATTGACGGGCAAAAGGTCGTGTTCAACTCGCGCTACCTTGAATATGCCGATGTCGCGCTCAGCGAATATTGGCGCTGGCTACAGCTCGCCGATCTGCCCGAATGGCGCGCGATGGAGTTTCACGTCGCGCGCGCTGGCGTCGATTACAAGGCGCCGTTCCGCTACGATGATGAGTTCGACGCGTGGGTCCGCACCGAGCGGGTGGGAACGTCGAGCGTCACCAGCCGCATCGAGCTGGTCCATGCGCAAACCGGCGCGCTCCACACCGTGATCGAGCTGGTCCATGTCAATGTTGACCTGGCAGCCGGTCGCTCTGCCCCCGTGCCGCCAGCGGTCCGCGATCGGATGCTCGAACCGCGCTGATTTGCGGTGGAACGCGGCGGCGCGCAACGCGCTGTTAACCGGGGCGGCCTAGCGTCTGCGCATGCGTCCCGTCCGCCTGTTCAGAAACGACCTGCTGGTGGTCGCTGCGGTCGCGTTCACCTATTTTCTGTGCGCAACGGGAGCGGTCGCGTTTACCCGGCTGACCGGCGATGTCGCGCTGCTTTGGATCGCCAACGGGCCATTGATCGCGGCACTGCTCACCCGCCCGGCCACCGAGCGCCCGCTGCATATCGCGGGCTGTTTTGCCGCATCGGTCGCAGCGTCGCTGGTAGCGTCACCCTACACGCCCTTGGCGCCGATGTTCGCGGTCGCCAATATGGGCGAGGCGCTGCTCACCTGGGTCTTGCTGCACCGGTTCCGCGCCGATGCGCGCGTGTTTCTGTCGCTTCGCGCGCTCGCGGTCTTTGTTGCCGCAGCGGGCATCGTTGCGCCGCTGGTCGCGGGAATTCTGCCTGCCGCGACCCTGGCCTACTATCAGGTGGGTGACCCCTGGGTGATGTGGATGAACTGGGGCATCGGCCACAGCCTCGGCACGCTGATCGGCACGCCGATCGCGCTGCTGGTGATGGCGCGATCGACCTATTGGGACAGGACGCCGCAAGCGGGCATGATTCCGCGCCTCTTGGCCATCACCGGGTTGCTGATCGTGGTCACTACGGTGAGTTTCGGGCAGACCCACCTGCCGCTGATGTTCGTGCCGATCCTTCCGCTGATCGCCGCGACGATGGCGTTTCGCGTCGCCGGGGCCACGCTCGGCGTGTTCCTGATCGCGCTGATCGGCGCGGCGTTCACCGTCTCCGACATCGGCCCGGTCGAGCTGATCGGGGGCAGCCACGCCTTCCGGCTGCAGTTCTTCCAATTCTATCTCGCTGTCCTGTTCCTGATCGCCGTCCCCTTCGCGACGATGATCGCCCAGAATCAGCGCCTTGCCGCAGCGGTCGCGGCGAGCGAGGCGCGCTACCGGCTCATCTCCGACCATGTCTCCGACGTGGTGCTGACGCTGAACCGGCAAGGCGAGGTACAGTTCGCCTCCCCATCGATGCGCGACGTGACCGGGCACACCCCCGAATCGGTCATCGGCAAGAGCCCCGCAGCGCTGGTCCATGAAGTCGATCGCGAGCGGGTGCGCGAGGCCTATCGCCAGGTGATCGCCGAGCCCGACTCGGTCCATCGCTTCGAGTTTCGCGGCCAGACCGCGACCGGCGGGATCCGCTGGTTCGAGACGACCGCCCGCGCCGTCCGCAATGCGGATCAGGAGGTGCAGAGCGTCGTCACCGTTGTGCGCGAGGTCAGCCAGCGCAAGGCGCGTGAGGCTGATCTGGTGCGTCAGGCCAGTACCGATCCGATGACCGGCGTGCTCAACCGTCGCGCCTTTCAGGACCGGATCGACCGGCTTCGCGACGACACCCCCGACCGCCCCGGCACGCTCGCCTTGTTCGACCTCGACCATTTCAAACAGGTCAATGACGGCCATGGCCATGATGCGGGCGATGCGGCCTTGCTGCACTTTGCCGATGTGCTGCGCGCCAGCCTGCGGGTCGAGGATGTGATCGGGCGGCTGGGCGGCGAGGAGTTCGCCGTGCTGTTCCCCGGCCTGTCCACCACCGCCGCGCTGGCGGCGTGCGAGCGGGTGCGCAACACGCTTCAGGATGGGCGCATCCATGCCGGCGGCGCGATCTTCACGATCACGGTCAGCGCCGGCGTCGCGCCGATCCGCCCCGATTTGTCGTCGGACGAGGTGTTCCGCATCGCCGATGCTGCGCTGTATCGGGCGAAGTCGCGCGGCCGCAACCGCAGCGAACTCGCCGCCGCGTAGCAACTGCGATCCAACCCAGGATCACTTCATTCCGTTTGTGCTGAGCTTGTCGAAGCACCGTTCCTGCGTTAAGCGAGGACGGGAAGCCGCCCTTCGACAAGCTCAGGGCAAGCAGGCGTAAATGCCCTAGGCTCGCATTACTCGGCAGCCTCTGCTGCAGCCTCGCCCACCACATCCTCAGGCAGCGACCACAGCAGGTCGTGCTTGCCCAGCACGCGACCGTCATGGCTGCGCACCTGAACCGGTGCGATGCGGCGATGATCGCGCGCATCGACCAGCACCGGCGTGGCTGGCATGCAAGTCTCCCAACGCTCGCCCCATTGCCGCAGTGCAACCATGGTCGGGAGCAGCGCGAAGCCCTTTTCGGTCAGGCGATATTCGACCTTGCGCCGGTCATCATCGCACGTCTGGCGCGCCAGGATACCGTGATCGACCAGCCGCGCGAGCCGATTGGCGAGGATGTTGCGCGCGATGCCGAGTTCCGACTGGAACTCCTCGAAATGATACAGGCCGTTGAACGAGGCGCGCAAGATCAGGAATGACCAGCGCTCTCCCATCGCCTCCAGCGCTGCCGGAAGGCTGCAGTTGGTGGCGAGCTGTCGAAGCGGCTCTCGCAGTCCGTTGTGGCCCATGACCGCCAAATCTACCTTATTTTGACCATTGCACAACGCGATAAGTTCCTTGCGGTGCAGCAACGGTTTCTAGTTGCAACTGAAAATCTATCCGAGTAAGTGGCGTTTCGCAACCTTTGTTGCAGTGCACCCCAGGGAGAGTATCATGATCCGCTTCGCCCCGATCGCCGCTGCCGCGCTCTGCCTCGCCAGCGCCGCGACCCCCGCTTTCGCCCAGTCGGGCCACTATACCGCCACGCCGGCAGAGGCGCCGAAGAAGGCCAGCTTCATCACCCAGACCACCGTCTGGAAGTGCAAGGACGGCACCTGCGCCGCACCCAAGTCGACGATGAGCGAGAAGGTGATGTGCGAGCGTGTCGTGCAGCGCGTCGGCGCACTGACCACCTTCACCGTCGGTGGCACCGCGTTCGACGCAGAGGCGCTCGCCGCCTGCAACGCGCGCGCCAAGTAAGTCACTTTCGCGCCACAGCTACGCGGGCATCGGCGGCGCCGGTGCCCGCAGTCGTTTGAAACCTGTTGCAAAGCAGCACCGCTCGCCCCCATCTTGAACCCGTGCTGCGTCAATATGAACTCGTCGACCGGGTCCTGTCTTACGACCCCGAAGCCAATGAAGCGCTGTTGAACCGCGCCTATGTGTTTTCGATGCACGCGCATGGCAGTCAGAAGCGCGCCAATGGCGACCCCTATTTCAGCCACCCGATCGAGGTGGCCGGCATCCTGACCGACCTGCACCTCGATGACGAAACGATTGCGACCGCGATCCTGCACGACACGATCGAGGATACGGTCGCTACCCCCGAAGAGATCCTCGCCAAATTCGGGCCGAGCGTCGCGCGCCTGGTCGATGGCGTGACCAAGCTGTCCAAGATCGAGGCGCAGACCGAGAGCGAGCGCGCGGCGGAGAATCTCCGCAAATTCCTGCTCGCCATGTCCGACGACATCCGCGTTCTGCTGGTCAAACTCGCCGACCGGCTGCACAATATGCGCACGCTGCATCATATCCCGAAGCCCGATAAGCGGCGGCGGATCGCGCGCGAGACGATGGACATCTATGCCCCGCTCGCCGAGCGGATCGGCATGTACGAGTTCATGAAGGAGATGCAGACGCTCGCCTTCCAGCAGCTCGAACCCGAAGCGCATGAATCGATCACCAAGCGGCTCGCGGCACTGACCGTCGAGGGCGAGGATCGCATCGCCAAGATCGGGTCCGGCCTCAAATTGCTGCTGTCGCGCGGTGGGGTCGAGACGGAGATTTCGGGGCGCGAGAAACACCCCTATTCGATCTGGAAGAAGATGTCGGAGCGGCACGTCAGCTTCGAACAGCTGTCCGACATCATGGCGTTCCGCGCGATCGTCGGCACCGAAGAGGAATGCTATCGCGCGCTCGGCATCATCCACCGCCGCTGGCCGATGGTGCCGGGGCGGTTCAAGGATTATATCTCGACGCCCAAGCGCAACGGCTATCGCTCGCTGCACACCAGCATCATCCATGCCGGCGACACCCGCGTCGAAATCCAGATCCGTACGCGCGAAATGCACAGCCAAGCCGAACACGGCCTCGCTGCGCACTGGTCGTACAAGCAGAACGCAGTGCGCCCTGACACGCAGGTCAGCTGGATCCGCGATCTGGTCGACATCCTCGAACAGGCCGAAAGCCCCGAGGAGCTGCTAGAACACACCAAGATGGCGATGTACCAGGATCGCATCTTCGCCTTCACGCCCAAGGGTGAACTGATCCAGCTGCCCAAGGGCGCGACGCCGATCGACTTTGCCTATGCGGTCCACACCGACCTTGGCGATCAGGCGGTGGGCGCGAAGGTCAATGGCCGCGTCGTCCCGCTGCGCACCGAAATCGCGCAGGGCGATCAGGTCGCGATCCTGCGCTCCAAGGCGCAGCGGCCGCAGGACAATTGGCTGAACTTCGCGATCACGGGCAAGGCACGCGCCGCGATCCGCCGCCATTTACGACACAAGGAGCGCGACGAGTCGATCGCGCTCGGCCGCAAACTCTATGACGACATTGTCGGCCGCCTGCCCGTGCCGATCGGCGAGGAGGCGCTGGGCGCCGCGCTGACCCGCCTCAAGCTCGACGATGCCGACACGCTGATGGAGGCAATCGCCCGCCAGAAGGTTACCGACGCGCAGGTGATGGAAGCGCTGATGCCCGGATCGACCGAGGACGAAACCGCGCTTCAGCCGGTGCAGCGCGTGCCGATCTCGATCAAGGGCCTCACCCCCGGAGTCGCCTTCACCCTTGCCGCCTGCTGCCATCCCGTCCCCGGCGACCGCATCGTCGGCGTGCGCCAGCCCGGCGCGCCGATCGAAATCCACCAGATCAGCTGCCCGAAACTCGACGCGGTCGAGGATCAGGACTGGGTCGATATCGGCTGGGGCGACAAGGCGGAGGGCGGCACCGCGCGCCTTGCCGTGACGCTGAAGAACGAACCCGGCGCGCTCGGCATGGTCGCGACGCTGCTCGGCCAGCACAAGGCGAACATCCTCAACATCCGCTTCGACACCCGCGACACGACCTTCCACACCAACATGATCGACGTCGAGGTGCGCGACGCCGCGCATCTGATGAAGCTGATCGCGGCGCTGCGCGCAGCCGACGCGGTGAGTTCGGCGGAGCGGGTTTGACACCATCCTAGCTGCAGGTAGCGCGACGGCAATCAGAGGAGCTCGATCAGGCTGCCGTCACGTAGTAATATTGCCAGATGTAATGATAATCGCAGCCACCTACCGGTCTCACGGTGCGCCGCGCAGCCCATCCCCGATCTGTCTTTGACAATAAGCCAATATAGCCAAGCTCCGGAAACTCTCGGCTAAGGACACGTCTCACGATCGCGCCAGTTAGCCTACGCTCCGTCCCAATCTCCACAAATCGACTTTCCACGAGGGTTTCGTTGAGCCCCTTCCGTTCGAAGACGCTGATCTTCACATGCGGCATTTCTGCACGATCTCACTGAACCAACTGGGTTAGGGCTTATTCGGCATAGGATGGGCGCAAAGCAAACAATATCCCACCTTGCCCTAACCTTACGTGCTGGAGTGGTGACCGCGTTCCTGGCCCGACGCCAAGAAAACGCCCGCCCCGGGGGCTGATCCGGGGCGGGCAGGAACCGGCGCGTTCGCGCGGGCCGGAGGGTCTGGTTCAGTTGGCAGCCTTGGTCGCCTGATCCATCAGTGCTTTGGCGGTCTTGATCGCCTCAGCTTCGGCAAGCTTGCCGCTCTGCACGTCGCCCGCGATTTCCAGCAGGCGGCTGGCGATCAGGGTGCCGGATTCCGCCGCTTCGGTGATGCGGATGCCATTCTTGGCGGCGGCGATGCGGTCCCATTCGCCGCGCACGGCGGCCCAATAGCCCTTGGTCGCCGCCCAATAATCGTCCGCCGCCTTGACGCTGTAGCCGTCGAACTTGGTGTAGGTGTTCAGCACATATTCCTGCACCACCGGTTCGAGCTTGCCGTCGAACTGGCCCATTTTGGTGTTGTCCTGCCAATGGACCCAGCCGCCGGGGAAGCTCTGGTGGCGGTTGATGCCGAGATAGCGGTCATAGACCGGCCCGCGGATCGCATCGCGGCGGGCGAGCGGGCGCCACGTCCAGTTGGAGCGCCAGCGCCGCACGCCCGCCTCGGTCGTCCACTGGCCCCAGCCGCCATAGCGCGGGCTGTCATCGACCTGATACACGGTTTGCGACCAGCGGCCCGCGCGCATCCGTTCGGGCACCTCTTCCCAAGCCCAGCTGTCCGGGCCGGAATAGACCAGCACCTTCTCCGGCTCATATTCCCAGTCCTGCCGCCAATGTTTGATGACATGATCCTTGCCTTCATGGCTGACGACCAAGAGGTGCTGGAGGCGGATGATGCGGCCGGTATCCTCGATCACCCGGACCGATTCATGCCCGCCCGAAATCTTCGCCTCGATCGGCACATAGCCCTCGCGCCACGGCGTCGATTCGCGCATGTCGAAGCGCACCTTGTAGTTGCCCGCCATCGCCAGAATGTCGCGGCGATCGGCTTCGAAAATTGCCTTTTCTTCCTCGGGCGATCGCACCCGTACCGGGCCGTCGGCCAGTGCCGGGGCGGCCGTCGCGGTCATCAGCGCGGCGGCGATGCTCAGTCGAATCCAGTGTTTCATCTTACCCTCCGTTTTATGTCGTTGTTCAGAAGCGGAAGCTGACCGACACGCTGCCGTTGCGGCCCGGCTGGGTGTAGGCGTCCTTGATGGTGGAAGTCGGCGACAGGCCGCGCACATCGCTCCACCAGGCATAGGTTTCGTCGGTCAGGTTGAAGACGCCGCCGCGCAGCGTGACGCTGTCGGTGACCTTCACGAACGCTGTCACGTCGAGCGTGGTGAACGACGGCGGGGTGTAGTTGCCGCCGGCGCGGTCGGTTTCCTTCTTCGCGCTGTGCGTGGCGATCACCTGTCCGCCGAACCGCCCGCCCGGATCGCGCCAACCCGCGCCGATCACGACCTTGAGCGGATCGACCGTCAGCAACGGCGAGCGGGTGCCGCCGGGCGCAATCTCGTCGCCAGTCGCGTAGGAAATGGCGAGACGACCGGTAAAGCCGGTGTCGCTCCACGCCTCGAACTTCGCCTCGACGCCCTCAACCTCGGCCTTGTCGATGTTGATATATTGATAGATCGCCGGATCGGTGGGGGTGAAGCTGCCACCGACCACCTCCTGCGAGATGAAGTCGTCATAATCGGCATGGAAGGCGGTGACGTCGAGCCGGACATTGTCGCCGAGGAAGCGCACGCCCGCCTCGAAGCTGGCGCTGGTTTCGGGGCGCAGATCCGGGCTGGGCGCGGCGATATAGCCAAAGCCGAGATTGCCGAAGAACGCGTTGACCTGGCTCGGCTCGGGCGCCTTGAACCCCTGAGCATAGTTGGCGAACAGGCGGACGCGGTTGCCGTGCTTCACCACCGCGCCGAGCTTGGGCGATACGTGGGAACCCGATTGCGCGACCGGGGTGATGCCGGGGAAGGTCTGGCTCATGTCCGGCGACAGGTCGAAATGGTCGAAGCGCAGCGCGGGGTGCAGCGTCACCGGGCCGAGCGTCACCTCACCCGCCGCGAACAGGCCGACCAGCGTGTAATCGGTGTCGGGAAAGGCACGGGTCGGGAAGGTCTCTCCTGCCGGCGGAACGGTGCCGTCGCGCAGCCCGTGTTGCTCGGTCTGGCTGATGTCTCCGCCGACGATCACGCGCAGCGGCAGATCCGCGGAGCCGAAGTTGAACCGCGCCTCGCCCGATGCGCCATAAACGCGGTTCTCGAAAATGTTCAGCCGAGTACGATCGGCAGAGGTGTTGCGGTCCTCGGCGGTGAACTGACTGTCCTGCGAATCCTGAAGATAGGCCGCCAGCCGGGCGAACTCGATCGTGCCGTCCCCGGTCCAGGTCCAGTCGAGCGCCGTGCGCCAGCGATGTCCGGTGTCGGTGGCATCGAGATTGAGCACGCTGGACGCAGAGAGCGGCGGCGGGGTGGTCGCGTGACCGGTCAGCACATCGGTGAAGAGGTGCGTATCGAGATACTCGCCGGTCAGGCGGAAGCGATGCCCGCCGCTTTCATAGACCAGCCGCCCCAGCGCGGCGTTCGATCGCCCGTCCTGCGGATTGGCCTGCGTCCGCGCCGTACCGGTGCCGCCGACCGTCCCCTGATTTTCATATTCGTGGAAGTCGCGGCGGGTGTACGCCGCCATCGCCGACCAGTCGCCCGAGCGGCCCACGACGATCGCGGTCTCGCTGAATTCGTCATCGGCGGAGGAATAGGCGGCGCGAACCAGTCCCCCGACATTCTGGCCGTCGCGCAGCAGATCCTTGGGATCGCTGGTGATGAAGCTGACCGCGCCCGCGAGCCCGTCGCTGCCATAAAGGGCGGAGGATGCGCCGCGCAGAATCTCGACCGACTTGATCAGGCCCAGATCGACATAGTCGCCGCGCCCGACGCCCTGCGCGCCGAAACTGAACCCATCGGGGACGCGCACGCCATCGACCTGGATCAGCACGCGGTTGCCGCCGAGGCCGCGGATGGTGAAGCCTTCATTGCCCGCGCGACCGGTGGTGCCGAGCGCCGCGCCGAAACGGGTCGGCTGGCGCGGGACGCTCACCCCGGGCTCGAACCGCACCAGTTCCTTGATGTCGGTGACCAGTTCGTCAGCGATCTGCTCCGCGTCGATCACGCTGACCGTGGCCGGGGCATCCTGCGTTGCGACCGGGGTGCGGGTTGCGGTCACGGTGACAATGTCCTTGGGATCGGCCTCCGCGTCATTGGCCAGGACTGGCGTGGCGAACAGCGCCGTGAGCGCGACTCCCGAGACGAGGACGATCCAATGCGACTTCATACGATACCCCTTCAATATGCGAATGCGAGTGATTCTCATTTGCGATGCGGGTAGGCGGGGTCGTTACGGGTGTCAACCGGGCCAGCGTAAACCGCGCACAAATCCCGCATGACGAGGGCCGCGCACCGCGCTAAGACCGCCGCATGCAACGTCCAAAGCTCTCGGTCGTCGTGCCGTGCTACAATGAAGAAGGCTGCCTCGAGCTGCTGCATGGCCGCATCTCCGCGGCTGCGCGCGCGGCGGTCGGCGACGATTATGAAATCGTGCTGGTCAATGACGGATCGCGCGACGGCAGCTGGTCGGTGATGCAGCGGCTGTCGGCCGCCGACCCGCATCTCGTAGCGGTCAATCTGTCGCGCAATCACGGGCATCAGCTCGCGCTGACCGCAGGGCTAGACCTGTGCGCGGGCGACGAGATCCTGGTGATCGACGCGGACCTGCAGGACCCGCCGGAGCTGTTGTCCGACATGCGCGCGACGCTGCGCGAACAGGGCGCGGACGTGGTCTATGCGGTGCGGCGCAAGCGCGATGGCGAGACGTTTTTCAAAAAGGCGACCGCCGCGCTGTTCTATCGCATGCTCGACCGGATCACCGACACGCCGATCCCGCTCGACACCGGCGATTTCCGCCTGATGAGCCGTCGCGCGCTCGACGCCTTCCTGTCGCTGCCTGAACAGGCGCGCTTCATCCGTGGCATGGTCGCCTGGGTCGGCTTCCGTCAGGTGCCGTTCGTCTATGACCGGCATGAGCGGCACGCTGGCGAGACGAAGTATCCGCTGGCCAAGATGGTCCGCTTCGCGCTCGACGCGGTGACCGGCTTCTCGACCGCGCCGCTGCGCTTTGCCAGCCATGTCGGCCTGGCGCTCACCGGCCTGTCGGTGCTGCTGTTCCTCTACATCGTCGTCGGCTGGTTGTTCGGCAACGCGGTGCAGGGCTGGACCTCGACCCTGCTGGTCGTCGTCTTCCTTGGCGCGGTGCAGATGTTCGTGCTTGGCATGATCGGCGAGTATTTGGGACGGCTGTATGTCGAATCGAAGCGGCGGCCGCTTTACCTCGTCGCCGATGTCGCGGGGCCGGTGAAGGGCCATGCCTCGCTTGGCTACCGTTTTCAGGACTCCGGCGAAGTGACCGTCGCCCCCTTCGCGCCGCCGCGCGCCGATGTGGAAGAGCCCGCGCCGGCCAAGGCGCCGAAGCGCAAGTCCGAGCCGCCCACGCTGCTGTGAGGACCGTATTCGCCCTCGTCGCGCTTGCGCTGGCAGCGCCGGTTCTGGCGCAGGACGCGCCGACGCTGCGTGATCGGGTCGAGACAGAGTTCGCCAAGGCCCCGACTGGCACCCGCTTCGGACTGGTCGTCAGCGACGGTGCGGGGCGTGAGATCGTGGCGATCCGCCCTGACGAGCGCTTCATCCCGGCATCGAATACCAAGATCGTGACCACCGCCGCCGCATGGTGGGCGATGCCCGACGCGATCATTGCGCCCGACGCCAGCGGCGGCGCGGCGGTGCGGTTCGCGGGCAAGGACGTGATCCTCACCGGGCGCGGCGACGCGCGGCTGTCGAGCGCAGCGGATTGCGTCACCAACTGCCTGAGCCAGCTCGCCAACGCCATCGCGGCGGGCATCCGGCGCGTCCGCAATATCACCGGCGACGCGACCCTGTTCCCCGACGAGCGCTGGAGCGCGGGGATGAGCTGGAACAACATCCCGTCGCGCTCCGGCACCGCCAATTCGGCGCTGACCCTCGACGACAATGAGCTGGTCGCGACCGTCACCCCGGGCAAGCCGGGCGAGCCAGCGCGCTTTGACCATCTCGGCTATGTGACGATCGACAATCGCGTCGTCACCGTCGCGGGCGGCAAGACCGACATCAATTTCAACCGCCTGCCGTTCGACCGCGCGATCCGCGTGACTGGCACGATCGCCGCCGATGCCAAGCCGCAGACGCTGCGCTTCGGCATCGACGATCCGGCCCATTATGCGGCGTGGCGGTTCGCGGCCTTGCTGCGCGAGCGCGGGGTCACGGTCAGCGGCACCGTGACGTCGCGCTATCGTGCGGCCGACCGGTCGGACGATCCCAAGCAGCGCGGTGCGATCCCGCCACGCCCGCCCGAACCGGTTTGGGTCGCCGCGCTGACCCCGCCCCCACTGGCGGAGGATGTGCGCACGATCAACAAGGTCAGCCAGAACCTCCACGCCGAACTGCTGCTGCGCCGCACCGGCCTGATCGATGGCACCGGATCGGTCGCTGACGGGCAGGCAAAGGTCGCCGCGATGTTCGCCGCCGCCGGGGTGTCGCGCACCGCGTTCGACTTTTCCGACGGCTCGGGCATGTCGACCTATAACCGCATCGCCCCGCGCGGCATGGTGACGCTGCTCGACTGGATCGCGCGCCAGCCCTGGGGCACGGCGTGGCGCGAGACGCTGCCGATTGGTGGCGTCGACGGCACGCTGGCGCGACGGTTCAAGGGCACGGCGCTGGAAGGTCGCGTCTTTGCCAAGACCGGATCGCTCAACGCGACCAATGCGCTGGCCGGCTATATGGTGGCCAAGAGCGGGAAATTGCTCAGCTTCGCCGCCTATGCCAATGATGTACCGGGGGATGCGTCGGGGACACCGATGATCGACGCGGCGCTGGTGGCGGTCGCCGAGGCGAACTGAGGCCACGCCGCCCCGACCGGGGGATAGGCCATGCTGCTCGCCGCGATGATGCTGGTTCAGGATGCGGCTTCGCTTGAGGCCGCCGGTCGCTATGCCGACGCCGAACGCGCGCGCCGATCCAGCTACGAACAGGCACAGCGGCGCGGCGCTGGCACCGTGGCGACAGCGGATGCGGCGGAGAAGCTGGCCGACAATCTCGCGATGCAGTTGCGCCTCGCCGATGCCGAACCCTTTTACCGCCGCGCATTTGAAATCCGTCTGGCAAAGCGCGGCGAGAAGCATGGCGACACCGCGCGCAGCCTGCGGCAACTCGCCTCGCTGGCGATGGCGCGGGGTGCATTGGGCGAGGCGGAAGCGCTCGCGCGGCGCTCGCTCGACATTCAGCGTGGGCTGGTGCCGGCCGTCGGCATGGAGCTGGCCTGGGCGCTCAATACGCTGGCCGAGGTGCTGGCGGCGCAGGGCAAGGCGTTCGACGCCGACCCGCTGTTCGGCGAGGCAATCGTCATCGCGCGGGTGCAGGGCGATGCCGACCTTGCCATTCTGCTCAACAATCGCGGCAATAATTTCTACCGCATGGCCACGGCCACGGTGATCCCGCCGATGTTCCGGCGCCGCGCCGGGGCGACGCGTTCGGTGGTCGCGCCGAGTGATCAGGACGCGAACGGCGGACTCAACCCGCTGCGCAAACGCGCCTTTCTGGCGCAGGGTCGCGACCTGCTGGACGAGGCGATGCGGATGTTCACCGCCGCTTCGGGGGCGGACCATCCCGATGTCGCCAACCTCCTCAACGGTCTGGCCGCCAACTACCGCGCCGCCGGGATGCCGGTCGAGGCCGAGGCGCGCTATCGCCAGGCGGTCGCGATCAAGGCGCGGTTCCTGCCGCCCGACAATCGCGATCGGATCGTCGGCGAGTGGAGCCTGGGCGACCTGCTCGCCACCCGACCGGGCCGCGAGGCCGAGGCGCGGACCCGGCTGCGCGCGGCGATGGCCGGGGCGATGGCATCACAGGCGCGCTTCCGCACCTTCGACGCGGCGGCGAGCAATGAGCTGCGCAGCTATGCCCCCGTCTTCGCGACGAGCATCCGGGTGGCGTGGCGGCTGTCCCGCCTCACCTCCGTTCGCGCTGAGCCTATCGAAGCGCCAGCGCCGTAGTTGCGCAGGAGCACCCCGATCCTCCCCCGCAAGGGGGAGGTGTCAGCGCAGCTGACGGAGGGGGAGGAAGCACGACGGTCGAGAGGGCGCAGCTGTCCTCCCCCTCCGTCGCCTGCGGCGCCACCTCCCCCTGGCGGGGGAGGATTATCTTCGAAGATCAACCCTTCGGCTGTGCCAGCACGATGATCGACAGGCCGGGCGGCATTGGCAGGCGGCCGAGCAGATGGCGCTCCAGCCCGAAAATCTTCTCGAACGCCCAGTTGAGCGGCCCCGGCGGCGGCGAATCGTCGCTGTCGTCCTTGCCACGCAGCTTGCCCGCCAGTCGCGCGGCGACCGCAGCGGGGAACAGCAGCGAGTTAAACCACCGCAGCTTGCGCCATTTGAGGCCCGCCTTGTCGAGCGCGGCGGTCAGCGTGGCCTTGGAGTAACGGCGCTTGTGGTGGTTCACCACGTCATGCGCGCTCCACATCCATTGATGCGCGGGGACGGTGATCAGGATCGTCCCGCCGGGCTTGAGCCGCTTCGCCATCCCCGCGAGCGCGGCGACATCGTCCTCAACATGCTCGACCACGTCGAGCACCGCGATCAGGTCATATTGCCCCTCGGCCACCCCGCTCAGCTCGGGCAATGGCGCGGTGCCGACTTCCTTGCCCAGCCGCGCGCTGGCGACGGTGCGTGCGGCCTCGTCGATCTCGATCGCGTCGACCGTGCCGAACGCACCGAGCATCGGCAGGTTATGCCCGGTGCCGCATCCGATCTCGAGGATCCGCGCACCCGCAGGCGGCTGAACATAGCGCGCGATATAATCGGCGAGGATGTCGCGGCGCGCCACATACCACCAATGGGTGGAATCATGCTCGGCCATGCGGTCGTAAACGATGCGGTCCATGAATTATCCAAACACCCATTGGCGGTTGAGTGCAAATGTCGCGACGGGCGTAACCGTGACAATCGGGATCAGCGGCACCCATTCGGGATAGTGCATCAGGTCGGCGAGCACCCAAGTGAACAGCGCATTGAGCAGCAGCCCAAAGCCCTGAACGATCAGAAATTTGAAATGCTGGCGCCCGCTATTGTCGCGGCTGCCATGCCCCTTGAAGCTCCAGAAGCTGTGCAGGAAAAAGCCGCAGGTGACCGCGACCGCAAAGGCGAACGGCACCGCCGCAACGGCAAGGTTGGGGAACACCCACCACACCAATGGCAGATACACGGCCGAATAGATCACGGTGGAGATGCCCCCCGCGATACCGAAGCGGATCAGCTGGCCGAGCATCCCGCTCCGCCGCAAATCGCCAATTCGTTGAATGAGTGAAGCCACGCCCGCCTTGCCCTGAAGTCGCGCGCCGCCCTAATGCTCGCGCTGCGGAAGGGGAAGCGGTTTTGAGTTCGAGACGATTCGCGGGGTTCGACCTCGAACGGGAACTGCGGACGCATTGGGTGCGCTGGACGCTGCTCGCCTGGGCGGTCATCGGCGGCTGGTATCTGTGGCAACGCTGGGGGCTGGTCAACGCGCTGGCGCTGAGCGACACCGACGATAATATGCGGCTGATGCAGGTGCGCGGCCTGCTCGCCGGGCAGGACTGGTATGACCTGCGGCAGTACCGGCTGAGCCCGCCGGGCGGCCTCGACATCCACTGGTCGCGTCTGGTCGATCTGCCGATCGCCACGCTGATCCTGTTGTTCCAGCCGTTCACCGGCACGGCGATGGCCGAGCGGCTGGCGGTGGGGATCGCCCCGCTCTTCCCGCTTGCCGTGACGATGCTGGCAATGGGTGCTGCGGTGCGCCGCCTGATCGCGCCCGCCGCCTGGCCGCTGTCGATCCTGATCCTGCTCGGCTGTACCGCGACGATGGCGCAGTTCGTGCCGCTGCGCATCGACCATCATGGCTGGCAGCTCGCCTTCCTCGCGCTCGCCGTCATGGGCATCGCGGATACTCAGCGGATGCGCGGGGGCCTGACCGTCGGCCTCGCCAGCGCGGGATCGCTGACGATCGGGCTGGAGCTGCTGCCCTTTTGCGCGATGGCCGGCGCGATCGTCGCGCTGCGCTGGGTATGGGATCGCGATGAAGTGTCGCGAATGCGCGCTTATGGCCTGAGCCTTGCGGGCGGGAGCAGCGCGGGGTTCGCGCTGTTCGCGTCCAACGCCAATTACGCGATGCGTTGCGACGCGCTGACGCCGGTGTGGCTGTCGGTGATGGTCGTCGCGGGCGCATTGCTGTTCGGGCTGAGCCTGCTCAACCCCGCCAATCGCCTTGCCCGGCTGGGGCTGGCGGTAGTCGCGGGCGGCATCGTCGCGGGCGGGTTCGCCGGACTGTTCCCCAACTGCCTGCAGCGCCCGGAGGGCGTGTCGGACGAGCTCGCCACCACCTGGCTCAACAATGTCCGTGAGGCGCGGCCAATCTACAAGCACAGCTTCACCATGGCCTTCCCGATGGCGGTGCTTCCGGTGATCGGGATCATCGGCGCGGGCTTTGCCGCATGGCGCGCGAAGACTGCCGACCAGCTGGTTGCGTGGGTTGCAATCGGGCTGTTCACCGCCTTTGCCGGCGCAATGCTGCTGTGGCAGGTGCGCGCGGGACCGGCGGCGCAGCTGCTGGCGGTGCCGGGCGCGAGCTGGCTCGCCTGGACGATCGTGCCGTGGTTCCTGGGGCAGCGCTGGATGCTGGTGCGGGTGCTGGGGTCGGTCGCGGCGTTTCTGCTGGTGTCGGGGCTGTTCGCCGGCTTCGTCGTCAAATATCTGCCCGTCAGCGCGCCGCCGACCAAATATCGCGCGACGGTGAGCAAGGCCAACAGCCGCTGCGCCAGCGCTCCGGCAATGCGGACGCTCGACCGCACCCTGCCCCCCTCGACCCTGTTCACCCATGTCGACCTTGGCCCGCGCCTGATCGTGATGACGCGGCACAAGGGCATCGCCGGGCCATACCACCGCAACGAACGCGCGATCCTCGACGTCCACCATGCCTTTACCGGCAAGCCCGAGGCATTTCGCGGCATCGCAAAGCGTTATGGCGCGCAGTATTTGCTGGTCTGCCCCAACATGGCAGAGACGACCGTCTATCGCGCGCGGGAGAAGGATGGCTTCTACGGGCAACTCGCCAAGGGCAAGGTTCCGCAGTGGCTGGAGCCGGTGACGCTGCCCAAGGGCGCGCCATATCGGCTGTGGCGGATCCGGTACGACCGCTGAACGGGCGATCGCATGGGGGAAGCGCAGGGGGCGACGCGCTGCGTCACCCCTCGCGAAGGGTTCAGAAGCTGAAGCGGACCGAGCCGGTGATGGTCCGCCCGTTGAGCGTCTGGGCATTGACGATGCCCGATGCCGGGACCGCCGCCGAACCGACCTGCACCAGCGCCAGCTTGTCGAACACATTGTACGCATTGAGGCTCAGTTCGACGCGCGCGGTCGGCCGGACCTGAAGGAACGGGCTGACGATCACATAACCCGGCTGTTTCAGCAGGTTGCTGTCCTGTGCATAGCTGCTGGTCGTGCCGAGAATATTGGCGCCGATCGAGAACAGCCCGGTCTGATATTGCGGCATCGCCTGGAAGATCAGGTCGGGCTGGTGCCGCGGCGTGTTGCCAACGGCGGTCGGATCGGTCCGGTCGCTGTCGATCGTTGCCTTGGTATAGGTCGCACCGACGCGCAGGCTGAACGGCCCGCGTTCGAACAGGCCTTCCACTTCGACGCCCTTGGCGCTGTACGACCGGTCGATCGTGATCAGCGCAACCGCACCGGTCGCGTCGGCACCGATCTGCAGGTTCTTGTCCTTGGTCGATGCCCAGAAACCGGTGACGAACAGGGTCATGCCCGGCTTGCGGAGCTTGACCCCGGCCTCGGCCTGTTTGACCGGCGCATAGGCCGCGCTGTCGTCCGTCAGCTTGCCCGATGCGGGATCGACTGTCGGCGAGAAGAACAGCCGGTCGGCGCTGGCGCGGGCGCCACGGCTGTAGCGTGCGAACAGCGATACCGGCTCGGCCAGGCGATAGTTCACCCCGACCGAATAGGAGGCATAGCCATAATCGTAATCGGCGAAGCCCGGCTGGGCGAGCGGGAGCACCGCAACCGCGGATTCAGGGCCTGAAATCACGCCGTCGCGATTGAGGTCCATCGCGGCAAGACCGACGCGGTTCCCGCCGAGATCCGCGCCATAGAGCGTGCCGCTCACCTTCCCGAAATCATAGCGCAGGCTGGCGCCCACGGCGAGCGGGCCTTGCTGATAGTTGACCGAGCCATAAGGGGCATAGACGCGATAGTTCAGGTCGTAACGCCGATGGTAGCCGCTACCGCCAAAGATGCCATAGCTCAGGACGCCGCCCTCGCTGACCGGGGTGCCATTCGCCGCAACCACATCGATAAAGGCGCTGTTGCCGTCCGACGCCAGATCATAGGCGCTGTTGCCGAAATCATAATAGAGATCGACGTCCTGCGACGACGCGTAGAAGCCGGCAGTGGTCGTCAACTTGCCATTCCCCAAGTTCCAGACGCGGCTGCCACGCAGGTCGTTGGTAAAATTGTCCAGGCTGTTGATCTGGGCATTGATGTCGATCGCATTGGCGACCAGCCCATTTCCGTTGATCGTGCTGGCAGGCGAAATCGTCGTGCCCGCATTCGGGCCTGTGGCGTAGCGGAGCGATGCGCCGGGTCCGCCGAACGCCATCGCAAAGACTGGCGCGGGCAGCGTCGCGCTGGGCAGGGTTTCGTTATAGCTGCCGGAAATCCGGGCATAGCGGACGCGGTTGCTCAGCGTCCAGCCAGCGACGTCGAACTGCGCCTCCAGCCCGAGCGACGAGACCTTGCTGCGATTGCCCTCGCGCCGATCCATCGTGGTAGGGTTGTTGTCCTGATCGACCGACAGCGTCGCGCCGCGGTACCGCGACCCCGACAGCGTGGCCCGGCGCGGATCAAAGCCCGGAAGCGCCGCATATTCGGGATCGGAATTGGTGCCGGTCAGCCGCACCGGAACCAGCCCGTAATTGGGCTCGCGATCGTCCAGATACTTCGCGTAGAGGCGCACGAAGCCGCTGCCCAGCGTCTTGGTGATGTTGAACTTCACCTGCCCGCCGCGGAACGCGTTGTAACCCGCGTCACGCGGCCCTTCGCCCTGGCGATAGAAACCACCGATATTGAACCGGACGCTGTCGCTCAGCCGCGCGCCATAGTTGAAATCGGCACGGCCGAGTTCATGGTCGAGACCCGAAGACAATTGGATCATGCCGCCCTCTTCCTCGCCCGTCCGGGAGATGAAGTTGACGATGCCGCCCGGCGAATTCGACGAGAAGGTCGAGGCCGAACCGCCGCGAATCGCCTGCACCTGCGACAGGCTGAGGTCGGTCCGCAGAAAGGCGGTGGTCGCGGCGAAGTGAATGTCGCCGAACTCCATGACCGGCAGGCCGTCCTCCTGAATCTGGAGGAACTTCGACCCGTCCGCCGCCAGCGGCAGGCCACGGATCGTGATCGCCGTCAGCCCGTCGGTTCCGCCCGTCTCGGCGCGAATGCCCGGAATGTTGCTGAGGACTTCGGTGATCGAGCGCGTGCCGATCTTCTGGATTTCGGCGTCGTCGAGAGTGCTCGCCGAAATCGCGGTGTCGAGCAGGTCGCGGCCCTTGGCGACGCCCGTGGTGAACGACTGCTTCTTGGCGGGTGCCTCTGTCGCACTACCGGAGGTGCGGTCTGCGGTATCAGCCTCCTCATTGGCATAGGCGGGCAGCGCACACAGTGCTGCGGATACAAGAAGGAATGCTTTGGTCTTTTTCACCACGGGCCCCATGATTAGGAAAGGTGGTGGGCCAATGGTGCCTGGTCGATTAAAGCGCGATCTTTGTCAGGCTATGTAGAAATACGTCGGACAGCAGCGCGCGATGCAGAACCCATCCAACCGTTAGTATGGTTACTTTAAGATCAACGATTAACGGTAAGAATACATATTCCCCCAACTATCCCTTATACAGGAAACGATCAGCCGTCTTAATCAGCACATCACACCGCCGGGATCCGCGCATCCTTGCGGTCCGTCACACCCCAAAGCTCTGCTTCAACCCGTCGACGACAAACTGGATCGCAAGCGCGGCGAGCAGCACGCCGAGCAGGCGGGTGATCACCGATTCGATCTTCGCGCCAAGGATCCGCATGAGCGGCCCCGCAGCGAGCAATGCGAGCAGGGTAAGCGCCAGCACCAGCGCCAGCGCGCCGAACACTGCAGCAGTCTGGCCCGGACCATCCGCGCGTGAGACCAGCAGCATGATCGTCGCGATCGAGCCGGGCCCCGCAATCATCGGCATCGCCATCGGGAAGACCGAGACGTCCTCGACTTCCGGCGTCTGCATCACCTTTTCCGCGCGGTCCTCGCGACGCTCCTGACGCTTTTCGAACACCATTTCGAGCGCGATGATGAACAGCATGATCCCGCCCGCGATGCGGAACGCGCTGAGGCTGATGCCGAGCGTGCGCAGCAGCGCTTCGCCCACCAGCGCGAACACCAGCAGGATCGCGGTCGCGATCATCACCGCGCGGATCGCCATCGCGCGCTGCTGATTGGGGAGTGCACCCTTGGTCAGGCCGGCATAGATCGGCGCGCAGCCCGGCGGGTCGATCACCACGAACAGCATCGCAAAGGCGGACAGGAACAGCTCGATCATTGCACTTGCCTCTCTGCCAGCGTGCGTTCCCAGGCGAGCGCATCGCGGACGATGCGGTCGAGATCGTCATATTGCGGTCGCCACGGCAGTGCCGCGAGGATCGCGCGATTGTCCGACACCAGTTCGTCAGGATCGCCCGCGCGACGGCCCTCAAGTCGGCGGTCGATCGTGACATTAGTCACGCGGTCGACGGCATCGAGCACCTCGAGCACCGAATAGCCGCGGCCATAGCCGGCGTTGAGCGTGTGGCTGCTGCCCGGATCGGCGATCAGCAGGTCGAGCGCATGGACATGCGCGGCGGCAAGGTCGCTGACATGGATGTAGTCGCGCACCCCGGTGCCGTCCGGCGTCGCGAAATCGGTGCCAAACACCGAAACCCCGTCGCGCTTGCCGGTCGCCGCTTCGACCGCGACCTTGATCAGGTGCGTCGCACCTGCCGTGCTCTGGCCGCTGCGCCCCTGCGGATCGGCGCCCGCGACGTTGAAATAGCGCAGCGCGCAATAGTTGATCGGGTGCGCGGCGGCGACGTCCTTCAGCATGACCTCGGTCATCAGCTTGGACATGCCATAGGGGTTGATCGGCTGCTTCGGCGCATCCTCGCGCACTGGTACCACTTCCGGGATGCCATAGGTGGCGGCGGTGGAGGAGAAGATGAAGTGCTTCACCCCCTCGGCCACTGCGCTCTCGATCAGGCTGCGGCTGGCGGCGGTGTTGTTGCGATAATATTTGAGCGGGTCGCTGACCGATTCCGGCACCACCACCGACCCGGCAAAATGCATGATCGCGGTGACATTGTGCTCGCGTAGTGCTGCGCGGACCTTCTCGACATCGGCGATGTTGGCAACCACCAGCGACGCGCGCGGATCGACCGCCCAGTCAAAGCCGGTGACGAGGTTGTCGAGCACGACCGCACGCCAGCCCGCATCGAGCAGCGCGAGCACCGCATGGCTGCCGATATAGCCAGCTCCACCCGTCACCATCACCGTGCCGTCGCGCATCTTTGTCTCACCCCTAGTTGAGCGTTGCGCTCAATCCTATCTTGGGCCTCGTAGCAAGGAGTTGAAGCGAATGACTACCGAAACCGCGATTTTGGCGGGCGGCTGCTTCTGGTGTGTTGAGGCAGTGTTCAAGGACCTGATCGGCGTCGAGTCGGTCGAAAGCGGCTATATCGGCGGCCATGTCGACAACCCGACCTACAAGGCGGTGTGCGGCGGCAATACCGGCCATGCCGAGGCGCTGAAGGTCACGTTCGATCCGCAGCAGCTGCGCTATGACGACCTGCTCGACATCTTCTTCGCGACGCATGATCCGACGACGCTCAACCGTCAGGGCGGCGATGTCGGCACGCAATATCGCTCGGCAATCTTCCCGCAGTCGCCCGAGCAGGAAGCGGCGGCGCGCGCCGGGATCGAACGCAATGCGAGCGAATGGCCCGCCCCGATCGTCACCACGATCGAGGCAAACGACACCTGGTGGCCGGCCGAGGACTATCACCAGAATTACTGGGAAGGCGAAGGGCAGCGGAACCCCTACTGCCTCGGCGTCATCCCGCCCAAGCTGAACAAGCTGCGCAAGAGCTTTGCCGAGCGGCTTAAGGCGAAATCTGGAGCGTAACCCTATCGTCGCCCCGGGCTTGACCCGGGGCTGGGCTGCCTCTTCACGCCGGCTTGGCAGAAGAAGCCCTGCCCCGGGTCAAGCCCGGGGCGACAACTGTTTAGCAGGTGGCCGCGCGTTTCAGCCGATCGTTGATCGCGATGCCGATCCCGTCCTCCGGCACCGCCGCGACGGCAATCGCCGCACGATCCGACGCATCCGCGCGGTGCAGCGCGTCGAACAGGCGGGTGGCGGCCTCGGTCAGATCGCCCTTGGCCGAAAGCGTGTCATCGCCGCTGACAGCGCCAAACCCGATCAGCCACTCGCCGTCCCGCGCCTCGATCGCATTGAGCCGCAGCGGCTTGCGCGGGGCATAGTGGCTGGCGAGCTGGCCCGGCGCTTCGATCGTGTCCCCTGCCGCCCCCAGCCAGCGCCCGATCTCCCGCTCGATCGCCGCCGCCGACACGGGGCCGGGGCGCAGCAGGCGCGGTTGCGCGCCGACCGCGACGATGGTCGATTCGATCCCGCCGCTAGTCGCGCCATCGTCGATGATCAGCGGCACGCGGTCTGCGAGCGAGGCGGCGACGTGCGCGGCGCGGGTCGGGCTGATCGTGCCGCTGGCATTTGCGGACGGCGCGGCGAGCGGCGTTCCGCAGGCGGCAAGCAATGCCTGCATCGCGCGATGCTGTGGCACGCGGATCGCGACGGTGGAAAGCCCCGCCGTGACCAGCCCCGCAATCGCCGCATCGGGGCGCAGCGGCAGCACCAATGTCAGCGGCCCCGGCCAGAAGGCATCGGCGAGTGCGCGCGCGTCACGGTCGAACATCGCAATCGCCTCTGCCGCACGGCGATCGGCGACATGGACGATCAGCGGGTTGAAGCTGGGCCGCCCCTTGGCCGCATAGATGCCCGCCACCGCCTCTGCATTGGTCGCATCGGCGGCGAGTCCGTACACCGTCTCGGTCGGAGTCGCGACGCATCCGCCCGCTGCGATGATCGCGGCGGCCTCGGCAATGGCAGCCTCGCCGTAGGGTAAGATGCGGGGATTTGGCGCGGTCATTTCCGATGGCTATAGCGCTGACAAAAGCGCTGCAAGAGAGAGGACGAAATGAGCTTCACCCCCGCCATCGCCGAACAGCGTTTCGTGCTGGAACATGTCGCGCAAATCGCGGACCTGGGCGTCGAATCCGACATCCTCGATGCGGTGCTCGAAGGTGCAGGCGCGTTCGCCGCGGGCGAATGGGCGCCGCTCGACCGCGCGGGCGATACCGTCGGCGCGAAATGGTCGCCTGAAGGCGTGACCATGCCCGATGGCTATCGCGCGGCGTATCAGGCCTATGTCGAGGGCGGCTGGGGCACGATCGGATCGCCGGAAGCCTTTGGCGGACAGGGGCTGCCCTTCGCGCTGTCGACCGCGGTGCTGGAGACGCTGGGCAGCGCGAATATGGGCTTTGCGCTGTGCCCGACGCTGACCGTCGGCGCGATCGAGTCGCTGATGCACCATGGCACGCCCGAGCAGCAGGCGGCGTATCTGCCGCACCTCGCCACCGGCGCGTGGACCGGAACGATGAACCTGACCGAGCCGCAGGCCGGATCGGACGTCGGCGCGCTCAAGACCAAGGCCGAGCCGCGTGCCGACGGCACGTGGAGCATCAGCGGGACCAAGATCTATATCAGCTTTGGCGACCATGATCTGGCCGACAATATCGTCCATCTGGTGCTGGCGCGCACGCCGGGGGCCCCTGCGGGGACCAAGGGCATTTCGCTGTTCCTGGTGCCGAAATATCGCCTGAACGCCGATGGCACACCCGGCGACTTCAACGATGTCCGCGTGGTGTCGATCGAGCACAAGATGGGCCTCCACGCCTCCCCCACCTGCGTCCTCAGCTTCGGCGACAATGGCGATTGTGTCGGCGAGCTGATTGGCCCGGAAATGGGCGGCATGCGCGCGATGTTCACGATGATGAACAATGCGCGGCTGAACGTGGGGCTGCAGGGCGTGCAGGTCGCCGAGCGCGCGACCCAGCGCGCCGTCGCCTATGCCCGCGACCGGGTGCAGGGCGTGCGCGAGGGCAAGCCCGCGACGATCGTCGAATTCCCGGATGTCCGCCGCATGCTGATGCGGATGAAGGCGCAGACCATGGCCGCGCGCGCGCTGGTCTATCTGGCGGCGGCGCAGGTCGATCGCGCCAATGCCGGCGACGCACAGGCGCGCGCGCTGCTCGACCTGCTCACCCCGCTCGCCAAGGCGCATGGCACCGACATCGGCTGTGAAGTGACCAGCATCGGCATCCAGGTGCATGGCGGCATGGGCTATATCGAGGAGACCGGCGCCGCCCAGCATTTCCGCGACGCGCGCATCACCCCGATCTATGAAGGCACCAACGGCATCCAGGCCGCCGATCTGGTCGGGCGCAAGCTCAACATGGATGGCGGCGCTACCTTGCTGGCGCTGCTCACGCGGATGAAGGCCGATGCGCAAGACGCCGGGCTGATCGCGCTGATCGACGCGTGCGAGGATGTCACGCGGCACATGCTGGCGGCTGACATGGATGACCGGCTGGCGGGCAGCTACCCGTTCCTCACCATGCTCTCGGTCGCGGTGTGCGGCTGGCTGATGGAAGCGCAGGGCCGGATCGCGGCCGGGGCCGAAGGCGACCCGGCGTTCCTGGCGATGAAGGTTGCGGCAGCGCGGTTCTACGTCGCTCAGATCGTGCCCGAAGCAATGGGCCTGAAAGCATCGGCGATGGCGAACGCGGAGGCGCTCTACGCGGTCGATGCGGAGATGTTCGCGGCATAACCGAAGCTGTCACCCCGGCCTTGTGCCGGGGTCCACCAGTCCGCAAGCGCGGCGCTAGAGCCTCTATCGCTGGAGTGACGGCACCGTGGACCCCGGCACAAGGCCGGGGTGACCAGCGAGAGTATCAGGCGATCTCGCGATCCAGCAGTTCGTGCGCGCTCAGGCCGAGCAACGCGATATGATCGCGCACCTTGGGCCAATAGCCGGTGAGGAAGCGGTCGCGCTCGGCGAGTTTCAGCCGTTCGACCGCACCCGCCAGCACGAACATGCCAACGCCGCGGCGGACCTCGACATAGCCGTCGTCCTGAAAGCTCTGATACGCCTTGGCCACCGTCAGCGGGTTGGCGCCATGTTCGGCGGCGAGCGCGCGCACCGATGGCAATTGATCCCCCGCCCGGTATTCGCCGCGCAGGATCGCGGTTGCGATCGTCGCACGCAGCTTCAGGTAAACCGGGCTGTCTTCATGTTCGAGCGCTGTCATGGTGACTTAATACAGCATGGGGCAGACAAGTTCCAGACCCAATAGGGTTTCTACTGAAACCATCTGACGCTCAACCTACCCAATTCGACACGATTGCGTCGAGATCGGGCCGGGGGCGCTCCTCCAGGGGCTTGGACTGGGTGCCGATATAGATGAATCCGGCAATCCGCTCGGGCGCGGCACCGAACAGGTCGCGCACCGCATCGCTGAAGGTGGCCCAGCCCGTGAGCCAGTTGCCCGCGAACCCCATCGCATGAGCAGCGTGGAGCAGGTTCATCGTCGCCGCGCCGACCGACAATTCCTGTTCCCATAGCGGGATGTGGCTGCCGACCTTGGGCGAATAGAGGACGACCACCAGCGTCGGCGATTGCCGCGCGAACTGTTCCATCGCCTCAATCTCCAGCCGCGCGGCGGTGGGGCGTTCGGCGCGATAGGCATCGACCAGCGCCGCGGCAAAGGCATCGCGCGCCTCTTGCGGCACCACCACGAAGCGCCACGGGGCGAGCTTGCCGTGATCGGGCGTGCGCGCGGCGATTTCCAGAATGTCGCGCAGCTGCGCCGCATCCGGGCCGGGCGCGACCAGATCGCGCGCCTTGCCCGAACGGCGGGTGCGCAGGAGCGAAAGCGGGGTGGTGGTGTCGTTGAAGCTCATTCCCACCCGTTAGCGCGCCGATCCCGCGCCGCAAAGGCCCATTGCGAGCGAGTCGCAATGGGCCAAGCCGAGCCGATCACGGTTTCCGCTGTAACAATCATGCTTCACATGCCGGTTTTCGCCGCTAGTCTCCCCGCCATCCGGCCCCAGAGCCAATAAATGTCAGGGAGTTTCGTGCCGATGGCGCACACATCAGCAGCCGCAGCGGGCGGCGAGCGGACCTTATTGGGTCATCCGCTCGGCCTGTTCATCCTGTTCTTCGCCGAAATGTGGGAGCGGTTTTCCTACTACGGCATGCGCGCGCTGCTGATCTTCTACCTGACCCAGCACTGGCTGTTTTCGGACGAAAAATCGGGCGTCATCTACGGCGCATACACCGCATTGGTGTACATCACCCCGGTGCTCGGCGGTTATCTCGCCGATCGCTATCTGGGCCAGCGCAAGGCAGTGCTGTACGGCGCGGTGCTGCTGACCTTCGGGCACTTCCTGATGGGATTCGAGGGTGATGGCGGGACCGATAGCGGCGCGCTCAACATCTTTTGGCTCGCTTTGTCCTTCATCATCGTCGGCTCGGGCTTTCTGAAAGCCAATATCTCGGTGATCGTGGGCCAGCTTTATCCGCGCACCGACGTGCGGCGCGATGGCGCGTACACGATCTTCTACATGGGGATTAACCTCGGCGCGGCGCTTGGCTCGCTGCTCTGCGGCTATCTCGGCCAGACCTATGGCTGGAGCTACGGCTTCGGCGCGGCGGGCGTCGGCATGCTGCTCGGCCTGATCGTGTTCGTGATCGGCAAGCCGCTGCTGATGGGCAAGGGCGAAGCACCCGATGCCGAAGCGCTCAAGAAGTCGGTGCTCGGCATCAAGTTCGAATGGCTGCTCTACCTGATCGGCGTCGCCGCCGTGGTCGGCATTTGGCAGCTGATCCAGTATCAGGCGGTGATCGGCTGGCTGTTGATGGTCGCGGGCGCACTGCTCGTCGGCTATGTCCTGTTCACGGCTGTCGTGAAGCTGGACCGCGAGGCGCGCGACCGCATCTTCGCGGCGATGTTCCTGATTCTCGGTTCGATCCTGTTCTGGGCATTGTTCGAACAGGCCGGTTCGTCGCTCAACCTGTTCACCGATCGCTATGTCGATCGTGCGGGCGTCCCGGCATCGATGTTCCAGTCGATCAACGCGATCTACATCGTGCTACTCGCGCCGCTGTTCGCTGCGGCATGGACCTATCTTGGCCGTCGCGGACTTGAGCCCTCGACCCCGGCCAAGTTCGGCTTGGCGATGCTTCAGCTTGGCCTTGGCTTCCTCGTCCTCGTCTGGGGTTCGCAGGCAGCGGGCATGGAGAACCTGACCCCGGTCATCTTCATTTTCCTGATCTACCTGCTGCACACCACCGGTGAGCTGTGTCTGTCGCCGGTCGGCCTCAGCGCGATGAACCGGCTGGCTCCCGCGCACATGGCGAGCCTGATCATGGGCACCTGGTTCTTCGCATCGGCGACCGGCAACTTCGCCGCGGGCCTGATCGCGGCGGCGACGGGGTCCGAGGCTGCGGCGGGCGAAGGCGCGAACAAGGCGGTCGTGCTCGACGTCTATACGACGGTCGGCTGGGTCGCGATCGGCTTTGGCGTCGCGGTCGTGCTGATCTCGCCGCTGGTCAAGAAGCTGATGCATCTCGACACGCTGAAGGACGACGATCTGGCGGGCACGGCGGAACTTGCCGAGCCGCAGGCGCCGGGCATCAACATCAAGGACGAAACACGCTGATCGTCTGAAACCGGGAGGGGAAAGTGGGTATTCTGATCGCGGCCTGTGCGGCGTTTCTGGGGACCCATTTCCTCCTCTCCCACCCCTTGCGAAAGCCACTGGTCGACGCTGTCGGCGAGCGGCTTTTTCTTGGGATCTACTCTCTGGTCGCCTTCGCCACATTGGGCTGGATGGCGCATGTCTATGGACGGATGCCGGACGCAGCACCGCTGTGGGCGGTCGATGACCGCCTGTGGGCGGTCGCCAGCGCGATCATGTTCCTAGCTTCGGTGCTGCTGGTCGGATCGCTGATCGGCAACCCCGCCCTTCCCGACCCAACCGGAAAGCCCAAGGCGGTGCCGCGCCCGCGCGGGGTGTTCGCGATCACCCGTCATCCGATGATGTGGAGCTTTGGCCTGTGGGCGTTGGCGCATATCCTCGTCTTCCCGCAACCGGCGCAGATCGTGCTGGCGTCCAGCATCGGCCTGCTCGCGCTGGTCGGCGCGGCGTTGCAGGACGGCAAGAAGCGACGGCTCCAGCCCGATTTCTGGCCGCGCTGGCAGAATGTGACGAGCTATTGGCCCTTCGTCGCCATCGCACAGGGCCGCGCGCAGGGTGCCGCGGCCTGGCCGGGTACGATCGCGCTGGTCGGCGGCACATTCCTGTGGCTCGGCGCGACCTGGGCGCATCTTCCGCTGGCGGATATGCCGGCGGGCGTGTGGCGCTGGCTAAGCTAGGGCCGCCTCGATCGCGTGGTGGATATCAGTGGCGTAGGCGACCAAGGTAACGTGTAGATCCGTTCGCTCCTGGATCGCTGCACGACTTTCGCGCACCGCGATGATCGCGGCTTGATCAATCGGATAGCGAAATACGCCACAACTGATCGCAGGGAACGCGATGCTTGTGATCCCTCGCTCCGCAGCGATTTCGAAGCAGCGCCGGTAGCAGCGGGCCAGAAGCTCGGCCTCTCCCTTCGCCCCGCCCTGCCACACCGGGCCGACCGTATGGATGATGTATCGCGCGGGAAGCGCATAGCCCCCCGTGATCTTCGCATCGCCGGTCTTGCAGCCGCCCAGGGAGTAGAGCTTCCGGCATTCCTCCAAGAGTCCAGGTCCAGCCGCACGATGGATCGCGCCATCGACGCCTCCCCCTCCCAACAACGAGCTGTTTGCCGCGTTGACGATGGCGTCTACGGCGATTTTGGTGATGTCGGTCTGGACCAGTTCGATGCGCATGATGCACCGTTTCGACCGCGCCTTCGCATGGGTCAAGGCGCTGACAGCGACTCTTCAGGAATGTCGATGAGGCTCGCCGCAACCAAATCGTTTCGCGGGTGTTCCAACGCGATGCGTACAATTTGCGACACTCTTTTGGTGGACGGGCCGAGCGGTGCTGGCCATTTTCGGGGCATGATCGTTCGCCCCTTCCTGATCCTCGGCATGGCCGCGCTCCCGCTTGCCGGCTGTGCGGCGGGCCCCGACTACCGCCCCGGTACCGCCGCGCAGCTTGGCGTCCCGCCCGCTTTCTCGGTCGCGGCGGACCAGCAGGCGCAGGCCGACCTGCAACGCTGGTGGACCGCATTCAATGACCCGATGTTGTCCGGGCTGGTCGAGCAAGCGGCGACGCAAAATCTGGACGTGGCACAGGCGGTCACCCGGCTGCGTCAGGCGCGCGAGGCACTGGTCCAGTCGCGTGCATCGCTCCTCCCCTCGGTCAGCGCAAGCGGCGGCGCATCGCGGAGCGAGCCGATCCGCGGCACGAGCACGCAGGTCACCCTGCCCGACGGCACCATCACCAGCGTGTCGCAGGGCGGCAGCTCCAGCTTTTCGCTCGGCGGCGACGTCAATTATCAGCTCGACCTGTTCGGTGGCGTCCGGCGCGGGGTCGAGGCAAGCCGCGCGCAGCTGGAGGCATCGGGCTACAGCTATGCCGCGACGTTGGTGTCGATTCAGGGCGAGATCGCACGCAACTATATCCTCGCCCGCGCCGGTCAGGCGCAGCTCGCCAATGCGCGTGAGAGCCTGACCATTCAGGACGACAATCTCGAAATTGCGGGGTTCCGCGTGCAGGCGGGCCTCGTCTCCTCGCTCGATCAGGAACAGGCGCGCGCCACCCGCGCACAGACCGCCGCGTCGATCCCGTCGATCGAGGCAAGCTATAACAGCGCGGTCTCGCGCCTCGGCGTGCTGACCGGACAGGCGCCCGGCGCGCTCAAGGCACAGATGGAGGCGGTGCGCCCGATCCCGCAGGGGCCGGAGCGGATCGCGGTCGGCATCCCTGCCGATACGCTGCGCCAGCGGCCCGATGTGCGGCTCGCCGAACGCAACCTCGCCGCCGCCGTCGCGCAGATCGGCGTGTCGCAGGCGCAGCTCTACCCGCAGCTTTCGCTCGGCGGGAGCATCGATGCGGGCGCGGGCAATATCGGCGGCCTGTTCGACGTGATCACCGGCCGCGTATTCGCCAATATCGCCCAGACGATCTTCGACGCCGGCCGCACCCGCGCGCAGGTGCGATCGGCGCAGGCGGCCGCGGATGGTGCCTTCTACGCCTATAAGCAGACTGTGCTGATCGGCATCGAAGAGGTCGAGAATGCGGTCGTCGCGCTGCAGACCGCACAGGCGCGTGAGCGCGAGTTCATCATCGCGCTGGATGCCGCCAACAACAGCGCGATCCTGTCGCGCAGTTCCTACCGCGCGGGCCTCGCCGATTTCCTGACGCTCAGCCAGTCCGAGGCGTCGCTGATCTCCGCACGCAACGGGCTCAACCAGGCGCGGTCGGACAAGGCATCGGCGCTGATCCAGCTTTATCTCGCACTCGGCGGCGGCTGGGATGCCAGCGCCGCGCCGACCCCCGACAGCGTCGCGCCCCCGCCGCCCGCTACCCCCACCGCCCCCGAAACGACCGGAAGCAATTGATGGCCGACGCTGCAAATCCCAAGATCGACGAGTTTCTCGGCGGTAAGACGACCCCGGTCTGGCAACGCTACGCCAAATGGATCGCGCTCGCCTTGGTGATCGTCGCCGTCCTGTTCGGCGCGTGGAAGATGTTCGGCGGGACCGAGGAAGCGGGCTATGCGACGCGCGCGGTCGAAAAGGGATCGCTGACCGTCACCGTCTCCGCAACCGGCAAGCTCGCCCCGACCAATCAGGTTCAGGTCGGCTCGGAATTGTCGGGTCTGGTCAACCGCGTGCTGGTCGACGTCAACGACCGGGTAACGGCGGGCCAGCCGCTCGCGCTGATCGATCCCGAACGGCTTGATGACGCGATCACTCAGGCACAGGCATCGGTCGCCGCCGCACAGGCGACGGTCGCGCAGAATCAGGCGACGCTGACCGAGGCGCGCAGCCAGCTCGCCCGGTTCGAGGAAGTCAGCCGCCTGTCGGGCGGCCGCGTGCCGGCCAAGACCGAGCTCGACAATGCCCGCGCCGCCGTGACGCGTGCGGCGGCGACGGTGCGCGCCAGCCAGGCGCAGGTCACCTCGCAACAGGCCGCTTTGCGCTCGGCCACCACCCAGCGGAACAAGGCGATCATCCGCTCGCCCGTCAACGGCGTGGTGCTCGCGCGGCAGGTCGAGCCCGGCCAGACCGTCGCGGCATCGTTCAACACCCCGACTTTGTTCGTGATCGCCGAGGATCTCAGCGCGATGGAGCTGGAAGTCGCGATCGACGAGGCCGATGTCGGTCAGGTCAAGCAGGGGCAAAAGGCGAGCTTCACCGTCGATGCCTTCCCCGGCCACACCTTCCCCGCAATCATCCAGCGCGTCGATGTCGGCTCCAACCTGTCAGCGCAGGCGAGCACCACGACGACCACCACGACGGCGCAGGTGGTGTCCTATGCTGCCACGCTGTCGGTCGCCAATCCGGAGCAGAAGCTCCGCCCCGGCATGACCGCAACGGCGGAGATCATCACGCTGCAGAAGAACAATGTCCTGCTGGTTCCCAACGCGGCGCTGCGCTTTACCCCCAGCGCGGGCGGTCAGGAAGCAACAAAGGGCGGCGGCATGGCCGGTGCGCTGGTGCCGGGGCGCCGGCGCCGGGGCGGAGACAATGAGAAGTCCGCAACGATCCAGCGCGGTGCCAAGCAGACCGTCTATGTGAAGGGCGAAGACGGCCAGCCCCAGCCGATCGAAGTGACCACCGGCGACACCAACGGACAAGTGACCGAAGTGCTGTCCGGCAACCTCAAGCCCGGCATGGAAGTCATCACCGGCCAGTTTTCGGGTGAGAGCGGCGGGAGCGCCAAGCGCTCGGGCGGCGGCTCCGGTGGGGGCCAGCGCAAGGCGGGGGCGTCGGGTGGCTGATCCGATCATCCGCCTGCGCGGCGTCACCAAGACCTATGGCGAGGGGCCGACCGCGTTTCAGGCGCTCAAGGGCATCGACCTCGACATCGAACAGGGCGATTTCGTCGCGGTGATGGGGCCGTCGGGCTCGGGCAAGTCGACGACGATGAACATCCTCGGCTGCCTCGACGTGCCGAGCGCAGGCGAGTTCCTGTTCAAGAATGTCCATGTCGAAGCGCTCGACCGCGACCAGCGTGCCTTGCTGCGCCGCCGCTACCTCGGCTTCGTGTTCCAAGGGTTCAACCTGCTCAGCCGCACCAGCGCGCTGGAGAATGTCGAACTGCCACTGTTGTATCGTGGCGAGGACAAGAAGACGCGGCACATGCTCGGCATGGCCGCGCTGGAGAAGGTCGGGCTCGACAAATGGTGGGACCATACCCCCGCCGAACTGTCGGGCGGCCAGCAGCAGCGCGTCGCCATCGCCCGCGCGATCGTCACCAGCCCGGCGGTGCTGCTCGCCGACGAGCCGACCGGAAACCTCGATTCGGAACGGTCGGTGGAGATCATGCAATTGCTGACCGGCCTCAACAAGGACAGCGACATCACCGTCCTGATGGTCACCCATGAATCGGAGATGGCGGCGTTCGCGCGGACCATCGTCCACTTCAAGGACGGGCTGGTTGAGCGGGTCGAGACGGGCCTGAAGGCGGGGGTTCACGCCTGATGCTCGGCACCACCTTCACCCTCGCGATCCGGTCGATCCTGCGCCACAAATTGCGCTCGTTCCTTACGACGCTCGGCATCATCATCGGTGTTGCTGCAGTCGTAGCGATGGTTACGCTCGGCAATGCGACGACCGCAGCGGTGCAGCAACAGATCGCCAGCCTCGGCACCAACATCCTTCAGGTGCGCCCGGGTCAGGGCTTTGGCCGCGGCGGCGGCGGGCCGCGTCCGCCCGATTTCGAGCAGCAGGATGTGGAGGCGATCAGCGAACAGATCGCCGGCGTCACCGCCGTCGCTCCGCAGGCGCAGGCGACCGGCACCGCGATCTATAACGGGGCAAACTGGTCGACCACGATCAACGGCACCACCAACGCCTTTTTCCAGGTCCAGCCCTGGCCGCTGACCGGCGGCCGAACCTTCTCTTCGGCAGAGGAGGCGGCGGGCAAGGCGGTGTGCATCATCGGCAATACCGTGCGCCAGAACCTGTTCCGCGGCGGCGAGGCGATCGGGCGGCGGATCCGGATCAACGACGTGTCGTGCGACGTGATCGGCACGCTCTCGACGCGCGGTCAGGCCGGCTTTGGCGGCGATCAGGACGATGTCGTGATCATGCCGATCAAGACGGTGCAGCGACGTTTTTCGGGCAATCGCGACATTCGCGTGATGCTGGTGGGCGTGGACAGCGCCTATGATTCTGCAGCGGTGCAGGCGTCGCTGAGCGACCTGTTGCGCGAGCGGCGCGGGATCGAGGCGGGCGAGCAGGACAATTTCAACATCTTCGACACCGCGCAGATCAGCGCGACGCTGACCGGCACTACCCAGTTGCTGACCAGCATCGTGGCCACGGTTGCCGCGATCAGCCTGATCGTCGGCGGCATCGGCATCATGAACATCATGCTGGTGAGCGTGACCGAGCGGACGCGCGAAATCGGCATCCGCCTCGCCATCGGCGCGGTCGCGCGTGAGGTGCTGATGCAATTCCTTGTCGAGGCGATCGTGCTGTCGATGCTAGGCGGAGTCATGGGGCTGCTGGTGGCGCAGGTGGCGGTCGCCGCGCTGACGCCGTTGATGCAGGTGCCATGGACGTTTGATCTTCAGATCAACATCATCGCCTTTGCCATCGCAGCGGGGATCGGGGTGGTGTTCGGATATTTCCCGGCACGCCGCGCGGCGAGCCTCAACCCGATCGACGCGCTGCGGCACGAGTGATTTTTAGCTGAACTGGAGGAGTACCAACCCGCCCGCGAGAACGACCGCCGCAACGATCCGCCGCGCGCCGAATCCTTCGCCGAGCATCCACGCGCCCATCAGCGCGGCCCACACCACCGCCGTTTCGCGCAGCGCCGAGACCTTCGCGACCTCCATCAGCGAGAAGGCGTAGAGCGCGGAGCCGAACGAGACGCTCGACAGCGCCCCCGCCGCGACACCGTGCTTCCACGTCGCCTGCACCGCCCGCCGCAGCTCCCGACGGCGCAGCAGCAGGGCGGTGGTGGTGATGCACACGCTATCGAGCATGAACAGCCATACGATATAGGTGAATGGGCTCGGCGCGACGCGCACGCCGCGCGCGTCGGCCATGTTATACAGCGCGACCCCGATCGCCGTCGCAAACGCCCAGCCGAGCGCGACCTTGTCGGGATGCGCGGCGATCGACACCCCGCGCGCGGGCAGCGCGAACACGATCACCGCCCCGGCCGCGAGCATCAGCCCGACCCAGCCGATCAGCGGCAACTGCTCACGCAGCACCAGCACCGCGAACCCTGCGGTCAGCAGCGGCGCGGCGCCGCGCATGATCGGGAAGACGAGGCTCAGATCGCCGCGCTGCATCGCCCGAACCAGGCAGATCTGATAGGCGAAATGCGCCGGTACCGCCCAGGCGAGCGCGGTCCAGGTCGCGGCATCGGGCAGCGGCACGATCAGCGCGAACGGGGCGATCACGATTGCGGCGCTCGATGACAGCACCGCACGCCCGACCAGAATGTCCTCCCCCCGCTTCACCGCCATATTGGCGAGCGCCAGCGTGAACGCGGAGATCAGGCCCAGCGCGATCGCCAGCGTCTGATCAGCCATGCGCCAGCTTTGCCAGATCCTCCGGCGTGTCGATGTCGATCAGCTCGGCCGGCGGGGCGACGATATGATGCCCGCGCCGCACCAGATCGCGCGCGCCGACATCGCCGCGCGCAGCGAGCAAGGCCGGGAAATGCGCGCGGCCGAACAGAACCGGCGGGCGCGGGATGACGCCATCGCTGGACGCGACGATCGCCTCGTCGCCGCGCGCATCGTCGAGCAGGCGATAGATTTGCGTCGCGGTGACGCGGGGCATGTCGGCGAGCGCGATCACCACCGCATCGGGATCATGCTGCGCCGCTGCCTCAACGCCAAGGCGCAGCGAGCGCCCCAGCCCGGCAGCGGGGTCGTCATTGGTGACGACGCTGTACCCGCAGCTCGCGAGATCGAGCGCCGTGCCCGCGACTACACCGATGCGCGAGCAGAACGGGATCGCCTCCAGCGCCACCACCACATGCAGCCCGAGCGGGCGGCCGAGATACGGCACGGTCAGCTTGTCCACGTCGCCAAAGCGCAACGATCGGCCAGCGGCGAGCAGGATGAGCGCAGTACGTTCGGGCGCGATCATGCGTGCAGTGCCCGGACCATGCCTGCCGCGATCGACAATGCGATCTCCGCCGGGCCGACCGCGCCGATGTCGATCCCCGCCGGTCCCTCGACCTGGTCGATCTGCTCGGAGGTCAGGCCCGCCTCGGCCAGCCGCTCGCGCCGCGCCGCATGGCTCTTGCGCGACCCGAGCGCGGCGACATAGCCCGCCCCGCCGTTCAGCGCGGCGAACAACGCCGGATCATCGATCTTGGGATCATGGCTCAGCGTGACCACGGCAGTCGCGCCATCCGGACGCAGCGCCGCGACCGCCTCATCGGGCCAGCGATCGTCCAGCGTGACGCCGGGGAAGCGCTCGGGCGTCAGGAATCGCCCGCGCGGATCGATCACCACCGTGGCGATGCCAAGTTCGCGCGCGAGGCCGGCGAGCACCTGCGCGATCTGCACCGCGCCGACGATCAGCAACCGACGCGGCGGTTCGTAGCGGTTGATAAAGGCGTCGGGCAGCGGGTCGAGGCTGCTGCGCCCGGTTGCGAGGTCGGTGGCGACCGCGAGGCCCCTGCCCGCTTCGCGCGCCTTCGCAATCGCATCGAACAGCGCCGGGTCGAAGCCGTCGGGCGCGACCGGCTGGACCATCACCTCGATCTCGCCGCCGCATGGCAGTCCGACTTCCCACGCCGCCGCGTCGGCCACGCCATAACGACGCAGCGCGAACGGCGCGCCAGCGATCACCTCTGCGGAGACCGCCATGATGTCCGCCTCGACGCAGCCACCCGACACCGATCCTTCGAACCGCCCATCTTCATGGACCAGCAGGTGGCTGCCGCGCGGGCGCGGGGCCGAACCCCAGGTCGACACCACCGTCGCCAGCGCCATCCGCGCGCCCGCCCACCCGCGCGCTGCGGCGATCACGCTGTCGTTATCGGCCATGGTGCCTCCATATTGTCATCCGAATCACCTAGCCGCCGGAATGAACTGGTGGAGATAGGACGATGACTGGGATGTTGCGAGCGGCGCTGGTGCTGGCCATGATTGCAACGCCCGCACTCGCCAAGGAGGCCGCCATCTCGTCCAAGCCTATCGTCATCGCGCATCGCGGCGCCAGCGGGGAGCGGCCCGAGCATACGCTCGCCGCCTACACCCTCGCGATCGATCAGGGTGCAGACTTTATCGAACCAGATCTGGTGGTGACCAAGGACGGCCAGCTGGTCGCGCGGCACGAGAACGACATCACCGGCACTACCGATGTGTCGAGCCGCAAGGAATTCGCCGACCGCAAGCGCACCAAGCTGATCGACGGCACCAGCCATACCGGCTGGTTTACCGAGGATTTCACGCTCGCCGAACTCAAGACGCTGCGCGCGAAGGAGCGGCTGGCGCTGCTGCGCCGGGGCAACACCAAATATGACGGCCAGTTCGAGGTGCCGACGCTGCGCGAGATCATCGCGCTGGCCAAAGCCGCGACCGCGAAGACCGGGCGCACGATCGGCATCTATCCGGAGACCAAGCACCCCAGCTATTTCGCGTCGATCGGCCTGCCGATGGAAGCGCTGCTGGTCGCGGAGCTGAAGGCGGCGGGATGGGACCGCGCCGATGCGCCGGTGTTCATCCAGTCGTTCGAGGTGAATAATCTCAAGGCGCTGAAGCAGCTGACCCCGGTCAAGCTGATCCAGCTGATGGCGGCCGAGGGCGGCCCGGCGGACAAGGCGCACCCCAGCTACGCGGCGATGGCGACGCCGGAGGGGCTGAAGGCGGTCGCGGCCTATGCCGCCGGTATCGGTCCGCACAAGGACATGGTGGTTGCGGGCGACGGCGCCGTCTCCGCGCTGGTCTCCGACGCGCATGGCGTTGGGCTGAAGGTCCACCCCTGGACGTTCCGCGCCGAAAATTACTTCCTGCCGTCGCGCCTGCGCAAGGGGATCAATCCCGCCGGACATGGCGACATGGCCGCCGAAATTGCGCGATTCCTCGATGCCGGTGTGGATGGTTTATTCACCGATTACCCCTATCTGGGTGTCGAGGCACGCGACCGGCAATCCCGCCGTCGGGCTGAATGAGGGACCGCGCGATGCGCAAGAACCTGATTGTTGCTGTCGCGGTTCTGCCGCTGCTGTCCGGCGGCTGCGTCGCCAAGACCGCATTCGACGTCGTCACCGCGCCGGTAAAGGTCGTGGGCAAGGCCGCCGACTGGGCAACCACCAGCCAGGACGAATCCGACCGCAATTACGGCCGCAAGATGCGCGAGAAAGAGGCCAAGGAAGGCCGCGAGCGCAAGAAGCAGGACGAAAAGTGCCGCAAGGATCCCGACGAATGCGATTGATGCGCCGCCGCGCTTCCATCACCCGCTTGCCCTGAGCCTGTCGAAGGGCCGAAGACCACCAGTCGTGGGTCTGGTGCTTCGACAAGCTCAGCACAAACGGAGGTTGGTGCACAGCCGCTAGGCTGCTGCACTCCGTCCCAAAGTCTGCGCAATCGCGCGCAGCACCTGCGGCTTCATCTGCACCCACAAATGGCTCGAATCGACTTCGATCGATCGCGCGGTTTCGCAGTCCGGCTCGTGGCAGATCGCGCCGTTGACCAGCCCGTCGCTCGCACTCCAGATCGCGGTTGCGGGGACGGGCAAGGGCGAGGACGCCTCCTCCAGCATCGCGCGCACCGCCGGATCGTCGGCGCGCTGGCCGCTGACCAGTTCGAACACGCGCCAGACATTGGTCGCGGTGGGCAGGCCGGCGAAGGGCGAGCTGACCGTAATCACCTCGCGTACCAGCTCTGGATGGCGATGCGCCGCGATCCGCGCCATGATTCCGCCGAGCGAGACGCCGACCAAGGTCACCGTTTCCCCGGTTTCCTCGTGAACCTGCGCGATCCGCTCGAACAGGCGCTCGCCCTCCGCCCCGATCGCGCGCGCGCCGAAATTACGCCCCAACGCCCACGGATAGGCGCGATACCCGAGCGCATCGAGATACCGGCGCATGACGATGTTGCTCAGGTCGCTGTTGACCAGCCCCGGCAACGTCATCACCGGCCGCCCGTCGCCGCGCGGCTCGGCCAGCAGCTCCTTCCATGCAAAGGGCAGCGCCCCTACCGACAGCGCAGCGCGCGGCCATTCGGCGAGCAGCGCGGAGGCCGGTGGCGCCTTGGCGTCGAGATTCACGGGCATCGCATCACTCCTCGCCGACACAATCTCCGGCAAACCCCTCGGTTCCGCGTGTCGCGCACCCATGCTATGCTGCGGACATGACGAGTGAAACCCATGTTCTTGAACGCCCGCCGGAAGGCGCGGGCACCGATTGGACCATCCCGCAGAATTGGGATGCCTTCACGGCTGAAGACCATGCCGTGTGGGACACGCTGTACGAACGCCAGATCAAGCTGCTCCCCGGTCGCGCGTCAAAAGCATTCCTGCGCGGGCTCGATCTGCTCAAGCTGTCCGAAAGCGGCATTCCCAATTTCGAGGATCTGTCCGAACGGCTGATGAAGGCGACGGGGTGGCAGGTCGTTGCCGTCCCCGGGCTCGTCCCCGACGATGTGTTCTTCGATCACATGGCCAATCGCCGCTTCGTCGCGGGCAATTTCATCCGCCGCGCCGACCAGCTCGATTATCTGCAGGAGCCGGACGTCTTCCACGACGTGTTCGGCCATGTCCCGCTGCTCGCCGACCCGGTGTTCGCCGATTATATGGAGGCTTATGGCCGCGGTGGCCTGCGCGCGCTGGAACATGGCGCGCTCAAGCAGCTCTCGCGCCTCTACTGGTACACGGTCGAATTCGGGCTGATCCAGGAGGATGACGATCTGCGCATCTATGGCGCCGGGATCGTGTCGAGCTATGGCGAGAGCCGCTTCGCGCTCGACAGCGACAGCCCGAACCGGATCGGCTTCGACCTCAAGCGCGTGATGCGGACCAACTACCGCATCGACGATTTCCAGCAGAATTACTTCGTCATCCCCAGCTTCGACGAACTGCTACGCGTCACGATCGAAACCGACTTTGCGCCGCTCTACGACGAGATCCTGGCTCAGCCGGATATCGCCATCGCCGCGATCAAGCCGGACGACCGGGTGATCACGCTGGGGACGCAGGAATACGCACGGAGCCGCGACGCGGCCTGAAACCCCTCATCGTCGCCCCGGGCTTGACCCGGGGCCGGGCTGTTCTTGATGAAGAAGAAGCCCTGTCCCCGGCTCAAGGCCGGGACGACGAGAGGCTCACCAGCTCCCAAACCCCGGAGCCAGCCCCTGCCCGTCCGGCCCGGGCCGCGTCGTCCGGCCCCAGCCATAGCGCGTGCGCTTGCGCAGCCGCAGCGTCGGCCAGTCGCCCATCGGGGTCTTGCCCGCCAGCCGCAGGCCGTGGCGGCGATACGCCCCCGCGACGCGCTCCGCCTGTGTCTCCAGCAAGCCGGCCAGGATCAGCGTCCCGCCCTCGGCCAGCACCGCGCTGATGCTCGGCGCGAGTTCGATCAGCGGCCCGGCCAGCACATTCGCGATGACGAGGTCATAGGGCGCGCGGCCGGTGAGCAGCGGATGCTCAAGCCCCGCCGCTGCGGCGAGCGCGAGTTGCCCCTGCATCACGCCAAGCGGCACGCCGTTGATGACGGCATTCTCCTCCGTGACCTCGACCGACACCGGATCGATGTCCGATGCGGTGGCGTAGGCACGCGGCCACAAATGCATCGCGGCAAAGGCGAGCAGCCCGGTGCCGGTGCCGATATCGATGAGATTGTCGACCCGCTCGCCCCGCGTCCGCATCGCATCGAGCGTGCGCAGGCATCCCGCGGTCGTTTCATGCGTGCCAGTGCCGAATGCCCGGCTGGCCTCGATCTGGAAGGTCTTGGCGCCCTCAGGCACCTCGCCCCGATTGGTCGAGGTGTGGACATAGAAGCGACCGGCATGGACCGGCGCGATCCCTTGCTGGCTCAGCGTTACCCAATCCTCGTCCGGGATCTGCTCGATGACCTCCTTCGCCTTCTTCGCGCTGGGGGCCAGCGTGCGGATGGCGGCGATGTCGGCCTTGCCCGGTTTCGCCTCGAAATAGGCCTCCAGCTGCCAGGCGAGCGGATCGTCGGGAATCGTCTCGCTGGTCAGCAACACCGGCGCCGGGTCGATGCCGAGCAACTCCGCGCCCTCGAAATCAATCGCCTCAGCCTCGTCGCGGGTGCACGGCAGAGTCAGTTTCCAGCTGGTCATCGTGACTGCTCCTTCGCCAGCCGTGCATCCAGGCGCGCGCGTGCCCCGGCGGCGTAGGTGGCGCAGCCCGTGGCATCGATCAGCGACGCAGTTCCAGCGAGGCGGGCGTGGAAGTCGCTCGCGCCGGGGTGTGGGGTGATCAGGATATCGCAATCCAGCCCCGCCAGCCGGTCGAGACCGGCGCGGAAGGCGGCGACATAGGCCGGGTGGTCGGAAAAGCGGTAGCTGTCATTGGACAGCGCGCTGATGCTGTCGGCGTACACGATGTTGCGGCACTCCGCGCCCGCACAGCTGCGCCACGACCAGCTGGTCGATCCCGGCGTATGGCCGGGTGTCGCATGGGCGGTGAGCGCGAGCGGGCCGAGCCGCACCACCTCGCCGTCGGCGACAATTCCATCGACACGCGCGCCGGGAAATTTGGCGTTCATGCCCAGCTGTGGATCGTCCGGCGACGCCTCTCCGCTTTCCAGCGCGGCGCGCGCGGGGGCGCGGGCGAGCAGGCGCGCGCCGGTCATCCGCTGGAGCGCGCCGATCCCGCCGGCATGGTCGAGATGCTCATGCCCGTTGAGGATGATCTTCACGTCTGAGAGCTTGAACCCCAGCCGTTCGATATTGCGCGCGATGCCGGGTGCGGCTTTGTCGGTCGCCGCGTCGATCAGGATGTGACCTGCATCCGACGTGACCAGCAGCGCGACGATGCCGCAGGTGCCGACCTGCCAGACATTGGCGTACACCTGCACCGGCGGCGCAGCATCGCTCCAGCCGTCGCGGTCCTTGCATTGCGCGACATGCTCCTTGCCGGATACGGCGCCGGCGGGCGCGCTTGCCTGCGGAACGGGTGCCGCCGCCGCGCATCCGCCGAGCGCTACGGCCAGCAGCGCGCCCTTAACGGACATAGCTCGCCCCGTTCACGTCGAGCACCGCGCCGGTCATCGACGGCGGGGCCTCCAGCGCGCAGAAACGGGCCATGGTCGCGACCTCATCGGGCATCGCGACACGGCCGAGCGGGATGTCGGCGAGCAATTTGTCGCCGCCGCGGCTGGCCAGATAATCCTCCGCCATGCCGGTCATGGTGAAGCCGGGGCAAATAGCGAAGGCGAGGATGCCCTCCTTCGCATAGCCCCGCGCGATGCTCTTGGTCATGCCGATCATGCCCGCCTTCGACGCGGCATAATGCCAATGCGCCGGCGAGTCGCCGCGATAGGCGGCGCGGCTGGCGATGTTGATCAGACGGCCACCCTCACCCCGCTCCTGCCAGTGCCTGACCGCAAAGCGGCTGAGCTGGGCCGAGGCGGTCAGGTTGACCTGCATCGTCCGCTCCCACGCGGCCAGCCAGGCGTCGTCGTCGAGGTCGATCGGTGCGGCTTCGAAAATCCCGGCATTGTTGATCAGCACATCGATCCGCCCGTCGAGCTGGTCGAGCGCGGCCTGCCACAATGCGGCCGGCGCGGCGGGGTCGGTGAAATCGGCGGGAATGCCGCTCGCCGTCCCCTGCCCGACCGCGCGCACGTCACGACCGTCAAAGCTGGAGAGGATCGCGGCGCCAATGCCGCGGCTGGCGCCGGTGATCAGGATATGGGTCGTCATGGCGACCCGGTTAGTCGGAACGCTCGGCTTCGTCACCCCCGATCAAGTCTCCCCTCCCGCTTGCGGGAGGGGACGAGGGAGGGCCTGTCACAACAGGCTTTTCTCCGTGTGGACAGGCCCTCCCCTAGCCCCTCCCACGAGCGGGAGGGAGATTAGGAAGTTTACGCCGCCACGCTGGCCGAAAAGCTGGTCGCCGCGTCGCTGAGCTGGCCCAGCCGTTCGTCGATCTCGCCAAAAGCGTGTTCCAGCGAGTCGATCTCGCCCGCCACCGCATGGCTGTCCTCACGAATCGCGCCGATCGTGGCGGACATCGAATCTGCCGCCAGGGCAGTTTCGTCGACCGCCGCAGTGATCGCGGTGACCGTCTGCGCCTGCATCGCCATCGCGTCACGGATGCGGTCGGCGCTCGCCTGCACCTCGCTCACCGTGACGCGGATCGTGGTATTGGTCGCCACCGTCTGGTCGGTCGCCGCCTGGATCGCGGCGATCTTGGCGGCGATATCGTCGGTCGCGCGCGCGGTTTGGCTGGCGAGGCTCTTCACCTCCTGCGCCACCACGGCAAAGCCCCGCCCGGCATCCCCGGCCCGCGCCGCCTCGATCGTCGCGTTCAGCGCGAGCAAATTGGTCTGCCCGGCAATGTCGCGGATCAGGCCCAGGATCGACTCGATCGACTGGGCATGGCCGGCCAGTGTCGCGCTCATCATCACCGCTTCGCTGGCATGGCGGCTGGCGCGCTGGGCAACATCGCCCGCGACATCGACCTCGGCGCGCGCATCCTCGATCGCGCGGATCAGGCCAGCGGCGGTCGACGCCGCCTCACGCATCGCCAGCGCCGATTGCTCGGCGGCGGCGGCGACTTCGTTGGTCTTGCCCTGCATCCCGCGCGCGGCATTGGCCGCACCACGCGCCTGATCGCGCACCCGCGCGCCCAGCGTGCTGGTCATGTCGATCGTCCCGGCGATATCGGCGCGAAAGCGGTCCGACTGACCCTGACGCGCCCGCCGCGCGAGTTCAGCATCCCGGATACCCAGCCGCGAGGCCATGAAGTCCGCCTCGAGCATCGACATGCGGGTCGCGACATCGCTCAACTGGCGGAACCCAGCGACATCGTCTGGCAGGCGATTGCCCAGGATCTCGAACGTCCGCCCATGGGCAAAGGCAAAGGCGGAGAGCAAGGCGGGCAACGGAATCCGCGCACGATGCGAGTCTTCGGCATGCTTGCCGGCCATTTCGACCCATTCGCTGTCGAATGGACGCGAATATTTGATGCGCGTGTAGCGCGTGCTGAGCACGATCTGCTCATCGAGCCGCGCGCCGACGAAGTAGCTGCGGATATGCGCCGTCGCGGGAAGCGACAGATAATGATCCCAGAAGCCGCGTGCGATCGTCTCGAAATCGTCGCCGATCAGCTCGGCAATGCGCGCGCAGCCTGTGGTGATCGCACCATCCCAGTCATAGTCACGCATCCGCTCGGCAATGGGGCGATCGTCGCCGCTCCATTGCCCAAGCTCCCTGGCTACGGCCATTGATCCCCTCCATCATGCAGCGACTTTTGCGACGAATTCGCCCGCGCTGTTCTTGAGTGCACCCAGTTCGGCATCGAGTGCGGCAAAGCCCTGGCCGACCCGCTCGATATCGCTGGCGACGCTTTCGGTATCCTCACGGATCGCGCCGATCGTGGCGGACATCGAGTCGGCCGCCAGCGCAGTCTCATCGACTGCCGCAGTGATCGCCGTCACCGTCTGTGCCTGAACTTCCATCGCGCCGCGGATGCGGTCGGCGCTGGCTTGCACTTCCTGAACGGTGTTGCGGATCGAGGCGTTGGTTTCGACCGTGCCGCGCGTCGCGGACTGGATCGCCGCGATCTTGCCGGCGATATCGTCGGTCGCGCGCGCAGTCTGGTTGGCAAGGCTCTTCACCTCCTGCGCAACGACGGCAAAGCCGCGCCCGGCATCGCCCGCACGCGCCGCCTCGATCGTCGCATTGAGCGCGAGGAGGTTGGTCTGGCCGGCAATGTCGCGGATCAGACCCAGGATCGATTCGATCGACTTGGCATGGTCGGACAGCATTTCGCTCATCGCCACCGCTTCACCCGCCTGCGCCGAAGCGCGGGTTGCGACGTCCGCCGCAACCTCAACCTCGGTGCGCGCATCCTCGATCGCCCGGATCAAGCCGGCGGCGGTGTGCGCAGCCTCGCGCATCGCCAGCGCTGATTGTTCGGCAGCCGCAGCCACTTCGCTCGCCTTGCCCAGCATGCCGCGCGCCGCCGACGACGTATGGCTGGCCTGCGCACGCAGCGCCTCACCCTCGCTCGATGCGCGTTCGACGGTCGTGCCGATCGAGTCGCGAAACTGGCTGGCGAGCCGGTCGCGCGACACCTGCGCGCTGTATTCGCGGTACAGATTGTAGATTTCGACCGTGATGTCGCTTTCCAGCGCGGACAGGCGCATCAGCGTATCGATCATCGTGGACAAGCGCGCATCGCCCTGCTCGACCCGACGCACCAGCACCTCCAGCGCGGCGCGGTCACTGGCGTTGATCATCGACAGCAGCGCGGTCGGGGCCACATCGGCGCCATAGGCAGCCGCCACCGAGCGTTCGATCGATTCGATCCATGCCCGCCCGCGCGTGTCGAGAAAGCGGTTGCGCAGGAAGACGATACCCACATCGATCATCTTCTGTGTATCGTCGGGCGCCCAGTCGCGTTCATCGGCGAAGCAGCGCAGCCATTGCTGCCAATAGGCTTCGGACACCGAGCGAATCTCGGGCTCCAGCAGGTCCCACACGTCGCGACTCAGCCGGTCCATCGACCCGTCAAAATCGAAAATCCGCAACCGCGCGGCGATGTCGATCCGCGCGCTCATCGCTCCGGTTGCGGGCATATCGGTGTTCGCTCGCGCTCGAGTCACGGAAACAGTCCCCCATTGTCCCGGACGCACTTCGCCCCGGGCCTTACTCACAACGCTACAAGCGAAGTGGTTAAGGGTGGGTTAGGGACACATCATTTGCGGGGTAGCTTCTTGCATCGGCGACGCGGGGGGCTATTTGGAGGCGCAAATCATAGGGGACACGTCGTGGCCAAGGCCCGCAACATCAACCGCCCGCTCTCACCCCATCTCCAGGTCTGGAAATGGGGACCGCACATGCTGGTCTCGATCCTGCACCGCGCGACCGGCAGCGGGATGGCGACCGTTGGGGTCGGCGTATTCCTGTGGTGGCTGTGTGCATTGGCCTCGGGTCCGGAAAGCTACGCCAAGTTCCTCGACTGCCTGACGGTCGAAAGCGGCGCGCCGAACGTGATCGGCTACATTCTTGGCGTTGGGCTGACGCTCAGCTTTTTCCAGCACATGATGACCGGCATCCGCCATTTCTTCCTGGATGCCGGCGCCGGATATGAGCTCAAGACGAACAAGAGCTTCGCTGTGCTGACCATGATCGTGGCGGTCGCGCTGACCGCCGCTCTGTGGGGCTGGATCGTCTATGGCGAACTGGCCAAGGCACCGAAGACCGAAACCCCGATCGCGGTGGAGACGAAGTAATGGGCACCGGAACCAGCATCGGCCGCGTTCGCGGTCTCGGCTCGGCGCATGAGGGCACGCACCACTGGTGGCACCAACGGATGTCGGCGGGGTCCAACCTGCTGCTGATGACCTGGCTGATCGTCAGCCTGATCCGTCTGCCTGACCTGGGCTATGAAACCGTTCAGGCGTGGCTGTCCGCGCCGGTCGCCGCAGTGCCGATGATCCTGCTCGTGTTCAGCGTCTTCTATCACCTCAAGGCCGGACTTCAGGTCGTGATCGAAGACTACGCGCGCGACGCCAGCCGCATCGTGCTGATGACGCTGCTCAACTTCTTCGCCATCGGCGGCGCGGTCTTCGCGATCTTCTCGATCCTCAAGATTGCCTTCACCACCGTTGCTACCGGAGCACCAGCCTGATGTCCGCCGCCTACAAGATCATCGATCACAGCTATGACGCCGTCGTCGTCGGCGCAGGCGGTTCGGGCCTGCGCGCAACCATGGGCTGCGCCGAGGCGGGCCTGAAAACCGCGTGCATCACCAAGGTGTTTCCGACCCGGTCGCACACTGTCGCGGCACAGGGCGGCATCGCCGCCTCGCTCGGCAACAATTCGCCCGATCACTGGACCTGGCACATGTTCGACACCGTCAAGGGGTCGGACTGGCTGGGCGACCAGGACGCGATCGAATATATGGTGCGCGAAGCACCGGCGGCGGTGATCGAGTTGGAGCATGCCGGCGTGCCGTTCAGCCGCAACGACGACGGGACGATCTATCAGCGTCCGTTCGGCGGCCATATGCAGAATATGGGCGAAGGCCCCCCTGTTCAGCGCACCTGCGCCGCCGCCGACCGCACCGGCCACGCGATGCTGCACGCGCTGTATCAGCAGTCGCTGAAGTATGACGCGGACTTCTTCGTCGAATATTTCGCGCTCGACCTGATCATGGAAAACGGTGCGTGCCGTGGCGTGGTCGCCATGTGCATGGAGGATGGCAGCATCCACCGCTTCCGTTCGCACGCCGTGGTCCTCGCCACCGGCGGCGGCGGGCGCGTGTACCAGTCGGCGACCAGCGCCCATACCTGCACCGGCGACGGCAACGGCATGGCCCTGCGCGCAGGGATCGCGCTGCAGGACATGGAGTTCGTCCAGTTCCACCCGACCGGTATCTATGGCGCCGGCGTGCTGATCACCGAAGGCGCGCGCGGCGAAGGCGGGTACCTGACCAACTCCGAAGGCGAGCGCTTCATGGAGCGCTACGCCCCCTCGGCCAAGGATCTCGCCAGCCGCGACGTCGTCGCGCGCTCGATGGCGATGGAGATCCGCGAAGGTCGCGGCGTCGGCAAGGACAGCGATCATATCTTCCTGCACCTCGACCATGTTCCCGCCGATGTGCTCGCACAGCGCCTGCCGGGCATTACCGAGACGGGCAAGATCTTCGCGGGCGTCGACCTGACCAAGAAGCCGCTGCCGGTGGTGCCGACGGTGCATTACAATATGGGCGGCGTGCCGACCAACTATCATGGCGAAGTCGTGCAGCTGCGCGACGGCAACCCCGATGCGGTCGTCCCCGGCCTGTTCGCGGTCGGTGAAGCGGCGTGCGTGTCGGTGCACGGCGCCAACCGTCTCGGCTCGAACAGCCTGATTGATCTGGTCGTGTTCGGCCGTGCAACCGGCCTGCGGCTCAAGGAGCTGCTCAAGCCCAACACGCCGCACAACCCGCTGCCCAAGGGGTCGGAGGAGTTTGCGCTCACCCGCCTCGACCATTTCCGCAACGCCAAGGGCGGCACCCCGACCGCGAAGATCCGCGCCGAAATGCAGCGCACGATGCAGCGCAACGCCGCCGTGTTCCGCGACACCGCGCTGCTCGCCGAGGGCGTGACGAAGATGGACGCGGTCTATCAGAGCATGAACGATATCAGCGTGACCGACCGTTCGCTGATCTGGAACACCGACCTGATCGAGACGCTGGAGCTGGACAACCTGATCAGCCAGGCCGTCGTCACGATCCGCAGCGCCGACAACCGCAAGGAATCGCGCGGCGCGCACATGCACGAGGACTTCCCCGATCGCGACGACGCGACCTGGATGAAGCACACGGTGGCGAGCTTCGAAGGCTGGGGCGGCAAGGGCGGCGCGGTCGCGATCGATTACCGCCCGGTCCACGACTACACGCTCACCGACGAGGTCGAGTATATCAAGCCGAAGAAGCGGGTGTATTGAGGCAGGGTGCCGGTTGCGGCTTCGCGACCGGCGCTCGCCTTTATCCTCCGGGCCGATACTCCATCGCCGGGCTTTGCAGGGTCGCCCGAACGCCCGCGACATCCATCTTTGCGTGCAGGACGCGCACGATCAACACGACATCGCCGCCCACGCGGTAGAAGATGTTATGCGACCCGCTGCGCCATTTGCGCAGGCCGGGCGACACATCAGCCTGATCGCTGCCAGCGAGCGGCATTTGTGCAATCTGATCTAGGCTGTCCGCAATCGCATCGAGGTATCGCTGGGCCTGCGCCTTTCCCCATCGCTCATCGGAGTAATCGCCGATATCGCGCACATCGGCAAGAGCGCGGGGGCGCATTTCAATCCTGTAGCTCAAGCCTCGGAATACCGTTCAGCGATCCACGCCCGCATATCGAAAGGCTCCGGCTCCCCGCTCTCATCCCCCTCCCGGATTGCCTCGCGCAGCGCGGTCATCCGCTGTTCTTCATCCTCCAGCAACCGCAACCCAGCGCGAATGACCTCGCTCATCGAACCATAACGGCCCGTCGCTACCTGCTCGGCGGCGAACAGAGTGAAGTGTTCGCCCAGGGCGACGGAGGTGTTTTTAGCTGCCATTCACACAGATTACCAAAATCCGGTACCGGCAGCAACTCTGCGCCGTCCCTTGACCTTGCCGCGCCCCCAAAGCACCTTTGCCGTCAGGGGGTGATTTGATGCGTTCGATCCTGCCGTTTGCACTGGCGCTGCTCGCGCTTCCCGCCGCGTCCGCGCAGCAACAGCCCTATGCTCCGCCGAAACACACCGCACCCCCGCCGCCCGCCCTGACGCGATCGACGCCACAGGAAGTCGTTCAGCAAGCCGATGGCGGGATGCAGATTGAGCGTGATCGCACCGCAACCCACGCGCTCGCCGAACATCGCCGCCTGACCCGCGCGCTTGGCCCGCTGCTGCCGCAGCGCAAGGGCGTGGTCGATGCCTATGTCCTCTCGGTCGGCCTCGACAGCGACCCCGTGTTCGGGCGGGAGGCGCGCGAGGCGGGCAAGGTGCTTTCGCGGCGCTACGACGCGGTCGGCCGTACGATCATCCTTGGCGGAAGCGACGGCAAGGCCCCCTCGCCGCTCCCCATGGGGTCGCCAGCCAATGTCGAGGCCGCCCTCTCCCGTATCGCGGAACTGATGGACGAGAAGGAGGATGTGCTGATCCTCTACACAACCAGCCACGGGGCGCCATTCGGGGTGGTGTATCATGACGGCAATGAGGGGTTCGGCGCGATCTCGCCCAAACGGCTGGCGCAGTTGCTTCAGGCACATGGCATGCAGCGCCGGCTGCTGATCGTCAGCGCCTGTTATTCGGGTGTGTTCGTCCCCGTCCTGTCGAGCCCGCAGACCGCGATCATAAGCGCGGCGGCGGCGGATCGCTCGTCCTTCGGCTGCGCGGCCGAGAATGACTGGACCTTCTTCGGCGATGCGCTGGTCAACCGCGCGCTGCGCAAGCCCCAGCCGCTCGGCAGCGCAGTGACTGAGGCGATTGCCGAGATCGCCACCTGGGAAACGCGCGGCAAGCTCAAGCCGTCGCTGCCCCAGCGGAGCATTGGCACCGACGTGCAGAAATGGCTCGCCCCGCTCGAGGCGCGCATGCCCAAGATCGCGACCCAGCCGGTGGGCAAGCCATCGGTCGACAGCCTGCAGGGTCCCTGACGCTGATCCTTTCGCCCGGTTGCGGGTTGAAGCGGCGTGGAGACCCTTATCCCCCTCGCCTTTCTCGCGTTGCTTGCGGCGGGCATCGCGCTGGTCGCCATCGGCGTGCGCGACGGTCTGCGGCGCGCCCGGCGGGAACCTAGTCCCCGGCCGATGGTTGCGCGGGCGATGACCCAAGCATTCGACATCCCCGCCCCGGCCTTCGACGCCCCGTCCGATCCCGCGACGCCAGCCCCCTACAGCACGCGCTATCCGCTGCTCGCGACGCCGCACATCTGCCTTTCGGGGCCGGTCGACCATGCGATGTACCACAGCTTCCGCGACCAACTCGCCGCCGCGCCGACCGACGGCACGCTCGTCATCGCGATTTCGACGCTCGGCGGCGATCCCGAGGTCGCCCGGCTGATGGGCGATGAAGTCCGGCTGTTGCGCGAATATACCGGGCGCGAGATCCTGTTCCTCGGCAAAGTCGCGGTCTATTCGGCGGGCGCGACCTTCATGGCGCATTTCCCGGTCGACAAGCGCTTCCTGACTCAGGGTACGCGACTGATGATCCATGAGCGCAAGCTCACCGCCGACATCCATCTCGAAGGCCCGCTCAAGACGCTGGTCCCGATCCTTCAGGCCAAGCTGCACGAGATCGAGGAATCGATCCGGATCGAGGAAGAAGGGTTCCGTGACATCGTCGCCGGATCGAAGCTGGGCTTTGACGAGCTGTGCAAAAAGGCGCCGTCGAACCTGTATATCGAGGCCGAGGAAGCACGCGATCTGGGCCTCGTCCTCGACGTGATCTGACGCGCTCAGAAAAACCTCACCATGCGCTCATGCCGCGCGGATAGCGGCGCGTTACGCCAGCGACTTCACTGACAGGAGTCGCTCATGGACCTGCACGCCGCCAACCGTTCGCCCGGAATGAAATTGCTGCTCGCGCTGATCATCGGCGCGGTGCTGACCATTCCGCTCTTCATGGTCTATCTGCTCGTCTATGACCGACAGAGCCAGTCGGAGACCGCGCGCAGCAGCATCGCCGAGGGCTGGGGCGGGCCGCAGACCCTCGCCGGGCCGTTACTCGTCATCCCCTATGCGCTGCCGGTGACGGAGACGGTGCAGGAAAATGGCAAGCCCGTCACCCGCACCACGACCCAGCGGCGCCAGCTGTTCATCGCCCCCGCCACGCTCGACATCGACACGCGGATTAAGCCCAACCGGCGCACGCGATCGGGCATCTATGAGGCGGTGGTCTATGACGCCGACATCTCGGGCGGCGCGTCCTTCCGCCTGCCACCCGACACCGCGCGCATCGTCGATCTCGCGACGCTCGAGTTCGACAAGGCCGAATTGCGCTTCGGCGTCGCCGACCCGCGCGGGCTGAAACCCGCCAACCGCGTCACCATCGATGGCCAGCCCGCCCCGGCCCAGCCCGGCAACGGCGTCGCTGCCACCGGCGGATCGGGCTTCTTCGCCAATCTCGACGCCTCGACCCTGCGCGAGCGGCCGATCACCGCCAAATTCGCCTATGCCCTGCGTGGCCATTCGGTCGTCGCCCTCGCTCCGCGCGCGGGCGCGACGCGCTGGACTGTCACCTCGCCGTGGCAGCATCCCAGCTACACCGGCGGTTTCCTGCCTGAAAAGCACAGCAACACGGCCGAGGGGTTCAGCGCGACCTATCGCATCTCCAACCTCGCACTCGGTACGACGTTGGTCAGCACCAGCGACTCGCCCACCGAGTCGCGCGAGCTACAGCCAGCCTACGACTCGCGTTCGCCCGCCGCCGCCCCATCGGCGCAGGCGCAGGTCGGCCTGATCCAGCCGGTCGACCTGTATGCGCAGGTCAATCGAAGCGTGAAATACGGGTTCCTGTTCATCGGCTTCACCTTCATGGCGTTCCTGCTGTTCGACGTCGTCGCGGGGGTGCGCGTATCGGCGGTCGAATATCTGCTGGTCGGCGCCGGGCTCGTGCTGTTCTTCGTCCTGCTGCTCGCCTTTGCCGAGGTCGCCGGCTTCACCCCGGCCTATCTGGTAGCGTCGGGCGGGGTCATCGCGCTGCTGACCGCATATAGCGCCGCGGTGCTCGGCAGCCGCCGTCGCGCAGGGTTTATCGCGGGCCTTCTTGTAGCGCTGTATGGCGTTCTCTACATCCTGCTCAGCCTGGAAGCCTATTCCTTGCTGATCGGATCGCTGCTTCTGTTTGCAGCCTTGGCAGCGGTTATGTATCTGACGCGCAATCTGGACTGGGGTGGCCGCGTCGCCAGCCCGTCCGCGGTGTAGTTTAAGAGGTTCACGATGGCCGACTTCGTCCTTCCGAAGAACAGCAAGATCACGAAGGGCAAGGCGCATCCGGCGCCGGTCGGCGCATCGCGAAAAAAGACCTTCACCATCTATCGCTACGACCCCGACTCGGGGAAGAACCCGCGCTACGACCAGTTCACCATCGACCTCGACGAATGCGGGCCGATGGTGCTGGACGCGCTGATCAAGATCAAGTCGGAGATCGACCCGTCGCTGACCTTCCGGCGTTCATGCCGTGAGGGAATTTGCGGGTCGTGTTCGATGAACATCGACGGCAAGAATGGCCTCGCCTGCACCACCGCGATCGAGGATATGAAGGGGGACATCAAGATCACCCCGCTGCCCGCGATGGACGTGATCAAGGATCTGGTGCCCGACTTCACGCATTTCTACGCGCAGTACGCCTCGATCAAGCCGTGGCTCGAGACCGTGACCCCGCCGCCCTCGGGCAAGGAGCGGCTGCAGTCGCCGGAAGACCGCGCCAAGCTCGACGGCCTGTACGAATGCATCCTGTGCGCATGCTGCTCGACCAGCTGCCCGAGCTATTGGTGGAACAGCGACCGGTTCCTGGGGCCAGCGATCCTGCTTCAGGCGTATCGCTGGCTGGCCGACAGCCGTGACGAGGCGACCGGTGAGCGGCTCGACGAGCTCGAGGATCCGTTCCGCCTCTATCGCTGCCACACGATCATGAACTGCGCCAATGTCTGCCCCAAGGGTCTGAACCCCGCCAAGGCGATTGCCGAGATCAAGAAGCTGGAAGCCGAGCGGGTCGTCTGATCCGCTCCGGCAACCCCTGACTTGTCGCAGGCCGACACGCATTTCGTCTATGTGGACGACCCGGACCATCCGGGTTGGAAGCGCTGGGAACTGCGCGATCCGACGCGCTTCAACGCGTTCCTTGGCCGGATCCTGACGCGGATCGAAGGCGGCAACGCGCTGGTGCGGATGGTGCCGGGCCGCGAACACTCGAACTTGCGCGAGTCGACCCATGGCGGCGCCTTGCTCGGCTTTATGGACGTCGCCCTGTTCGCGGCCGCGCGTAGCTTCGGCGTGCTGGGAGCTGGCGGTGCGGTGACGCTAGACCTGTCGGCGCAGTTCATCGGCACCAGCCGGATCGGCGAGCCGATCGTCGCGGAGGTTGAGCTGCTCCGCGAAACCGGGCGGATGCTGTTCATGCGCGGGCTCGTGCGGCAGGACGAGACCGTCCTCGCCAGCTTCTCCGGCACCGTCCGCAAATCATCGCCGCCAAGCGCATGACCGGCGTCCTCGAACGCTATCAGGCGCTGGTCGCCGCGGGCGAGCTGCGCGCCGACCCCGACCAGGCCCTCGCCGCACGCCGCCTCGCCCATCTCGCGCGTGAACTCGAACAAGGGCCGCGCAAGGGCAGCGTGCTGTGGCGGCTCGCCCGGCGTGCGCCTGATGCTCCGCGCGGCGTCTACATGTGGGGCGGCGTCGGGCGCGGTAAGTCGATGCTGATGGACCTGCTGTTCGGCTGCGTGAAGATTGAGCGCAAGCGCCGCGTCCATTTCCACGAGTTCATGATCGAGGTCCACGCGCGGATTGCCGAGGAGCGCAAGAAGGAAGCGGGCGACCCGATCCCGCCGGTGGCCAAGGCGATCGCCGAAAACCTGCGCCTGCTCGCATTCGATGAGATGGTGATCAACAACACCGCCGACGCGATGATCCTCAGCCGGTTGTTCACCGCGATGATGGCCGAGGGGCTGTGCGTGGTCGCGACCTCCAACCGCCCGCCGGACGACCTGTACAAGGACGGGTTGCAGCGTGACAGCTTCCTGCCCTTCATCGCGTTGCTCAAGGACAAGCTCGACGTCCTGCCGCTCAACGGCCCGACCGATTATCGCCGCGACCGGCTGGGCAAGATGGACCTGTGGCTGGTGCCCAACAGCCCCGCCAACACCGCGACGCTGTCCGCCGCCTTCTTCCGCCTGACCGATTACCCGATCGAGGATCGCGCGCATGTGCCGAGCGAAGACCTGTCGGTACAGGGCCGCACGCTGCACGTGCCCAAGGCGCTGAAGGGCGTCGCCGTCTTCTCGTTCAAGCGATTGTGCGAGGAGGCACGCGGGGCGAGCGACTATCTCGCAATCGCGCGCCGCTACCACACCGTCATCATCGTCGGCATCCCGCGCCTCGGTCCGGAAAACCGCAACGAAGCCGCGCGCTTCGTCACGCTGATCGACGCGCTGTACGAGCATAAGGTCAAGCTGCTGGCGATGGCCGACGCCGCCCCGATCGACCTTTATGCGGAAGGCGACGGGAAGTTCGAGTTCGAACGCACCGTCAGCCGCCTGATGGAAATGCAGTCGGAAGAGTATCTGGCGCAAGGGCATGGCGCGGCGGGGTGATTATCCCGCCACCGCCTCCGCCAGCTCCGTCCCGCGCCCGGTGAGGCCATAGAGCGCCACCGGCGGAAACCGGTCCTCCAGCCGCCGCGTCACCAGATCCTGCCCGATCATCGCCTGCAGCGTTAGCGACAGCGCGCGCGGCGTCACCGGGGCCAGCCGCGACTGCAGCGCGTTGAAGCGAGTCCAGTCGTCGCCCAGCCCGCCCGCCACCGGCAGCGTCCAGCGCGACAGATCGGGCGCCTCCAGCCCCAGCCGCACACGCACATCGTCGATCCGCTCGCACGCCGCGCCGATCGCGCGCCCAGCGTCGGTCAGCACATATTCGGGGCGCAGTGGGTGGCCATGGCCGGGATTGGGCATCACCCAACCCTGCTCGCGTAGAGTGGCGAGCGTCCGCGTCAGGCTATTGCGCGACAAGCTGAACCGCCGCTCGATCACCGCGAAGCGCGATCCCTGTTCCCGGCTGAGCAGCGCCAGCACGGGGATCGTCCACCGCCCCGCCGCCAGCCGCTGCAACACCGCACTTGTCAGAACCGGATCATTCACGCCCTTGACCAAATCACAATCTACTATACAAATGGAACCATAGAGTCGGGAGGACGAAATGGCAAGCGAAGCTACTCTTGAGGCGACCACCACCGCGATCAGCTATGACGGCGGACTGACCTGCGCGCTCAGCGTCACCAGCCTCGATCGCTCGATCCCGTGGTACGAGAATGTGCTGGGGATGACGCTGATGTACCGGATGGACGAGATTGCGTGGTGCGAACTGACCTCGTCGGTCGCGCGCGTAAGCGTCGGCCTGTCGCAGGTCGAAAGCGCGGGCGGCCCCGGCGGCGCGACGCTGACCTTCGGCGTCATCGACCTCGACGCGGCCAAGGCGGCGCTGGATGCCGCCGGCGTGCGGCAGGACGGCCCGATCAACGAGATTCCGGGGATGGTGCGCCTCCTCACCTTCTACGACCCCGACGGCAACGCGCTGATGTTCTATCAGGATATGTCGGGCGGCGGGGCGGGTTGAGCGGGGTCTAGCTCTGCACATGCGGGCGACGTAACATCGCGCGATGCTGCGCCGCCTGCTCTTCCTGACCCTCGCCACCGCAGCATTGCCTGGCGCGCGCCAGGCCGATCCCGCGCCGCAGGGCTGGTATGTCATCGCCGACGATGCCGGCGCGGTGCTGGGTCATGCTGCGACCACCACCCTCGGACTGCTCGACGGACGCGAGACGATCGAGCGGCGCGAACTGCGGCTGGCCGATGGCGAGCGGCCGAGCACCACGCTGACCGACACGACCACCACCCGCGTCGACAGCACCGGCCGCCCGCTGCTGATCGTGACCGAATCGCGCGACGGCCGCACGATCCGCCGACTCGAAACCCGGATCGCAGCGACCAGCGCCACCGTCACCCGCCAGAGCGAGAGCGGCCGCCACGTCACTCGCATCGCGCTGCCCCCGGGCACCCGCTTCGACAATGGCGAGGCGCTGATGCGCGGCTGGACCGGCGACGCGCCGCTCGGCTTCCTCAACCTCAACCCCGCCGACGCGCTGGTTGAGCGGGTTACGATCGAACGCGCACCGACCCAGCGCCCCGGCACGCTGACGGTCCTGCGCAAGCGCTTCGAGGGCAGCGAACTGCGCGGGATCATGCGACTCGACCTCGACGCATCCGGGCGCATCGTCGCCGCCATCCAGCCGATGTTCGGCGTCGCCGTCACCACCCGCCCCGCCGACCGCGACACCGCGTTACGCCCGCATCCGCCCTATCGCCTGCTGCGCAACGTCATGGCCAAATCGCCCGTGCGGATCGGCCCCGCCGCCGCGCAGGGCCATATCCGCTACCGCTTCGGGTTCATCGACGGCATCGCCTTCGCCCCGCCAGCAACCGAGGAACAGCGCGTGAGCGCCGACGCCACCGGCATCACGCTCGACATCTGCACAAGCTGCGGCCCCGGCCTGCCCAGCGATCCGGCGGCCCTCGCCGATGCCCGCCGCGCCACCGCCTGGCTGCAGCATGACCATCCCCGCGTCATGGCCCTCGCCCGCCCGGTGATCCGCCGCCAGCTATCGCAAGCGCACACGATGGAGGAACTGGCAGTGCGCGCGCGCACCGTCATGCACCGCATTGACTTTACCGGCCATCGCAGCGCCGCCGATGCGCTGGCATCGGGCGCTGGAGATTGCACCGAAGACGCGGTGGTGCTCGCCGCGCTCGGGCGCGCCGCGGGCATCCCCACGCGCGTCGCCAGCGGCCTCGTCTATTCGCGCGAACGCTATCACGGCGTCAGCAACGTGTTCATGCCGCACAGCTGGACGCTCGCTTATGTCGACGGAGCGTGGCGCAGCTTCGACATGTCGCTCGACGGGTTCGATGCCACGCATATCGCGCTTACCATCGGCGACGGCGATGCGCGTTCGATTACGGCGGCGGGGCAGCTTGCCAGCCTGCTCGACTGGCAATCGCTGGCGGAAGTCAGGACGCGGGCTTCACCGTGACCGGCTGCGGCGCGTCGTCATAGACCACCGGCAATTCGGGCAAGGCCGCATCAGCCGGATCCTCGACCATCGCTACCGCCTTGGGATCCTTGATCCCGCCGACGATGATCATATCATAGTCCTCGTCCGGCACGGCGACGTCGCCATAGACCACCGTCGGCTCCTGCGCCGCTACCGGCAACGCGATCACCGCCGCCGCCAGCGCTGCAGCGGCCAGCGCAGGCCGCACCGGCAGCGTGTAGCGCACGCACACTTCGGTCTCGCACCCCTTCAGGAACGCGACGCGCTCGCCATCGCTCCAGCCGGACAGGTCGAACACCTCGCGCTTGCACATGCGACAGAAATCGCCGTCCATGATCGCGGCCAGATCGGCCTTGTAGGGACAGGGGCTGTCGATCTTCGGGAACTTGGCCATGGCATGCTCTCCGGTCGTTTGCGCGAGCCTACCGCATTTTGCGGCTGGAGTCAGGCCCACCCCGCACGACCTTCGTCGTTCCACAAAACTCGAAATAAGCCTTGTCCTGACCCATCCGATTCGATATTTCCACTAATATGGAAATAAACGACGACAGCACGGCCGTCACCGCCCTCTCTGCACTGGCGCAGGAGCATCGCCTCGCACTGTTCCGCCTGCTGGTTCAGGCCGGACCGGACGGCCTGCCCGCCGGGGCGATCGCCGATAAGCTCGGCGTCCCCGCCTCCTCGCTCTCGTTCCACCTGGCCCATCTCAACCGCGCCGGGCTGGTCAGCCAGACGCGGCAGGGGCGGTCGCTGATCTATGCTGCCGACTATGCCGGGATGAACGCGCTGCTCGGCTATCTCATGGAAAATTGCTGCGGTGGCGCGGGATGCGCGGCCCCGGCGGAACAGCCCGAAAGGAAGACCGCATGAAGCGCATGCACGTGCATGTCGGCGTCACCGATCTCGATCGCTCGATCGCCTTCTACTCCACCCTGTTCGGTGCCGAGCCGAGCGTGACCAAGCCCGATTACGCCAAATGGATGCTGGAGGATCCGCGCGTCAATTTCGCAATTTCCGCCGGCAATCACGCGGCAACCGGGATCGAACATCTCGGCATCCAGGTCGAGGATGGCGACGAACTGGTCGAGGTCTATGGCCGCCTGCGCGCCGCCGACCGTCCGGTGCTGGAGGAAGGGGCAACCACCTGCTGCTACGCCCAGTCGGAGAAAAGCTGGATCGCCGACCCCGACGGCGTCGTCTGGGAAGCGTTCCTGACGCAGGGTGAAGCGACCGTCTATGGCGACTCCCCGCCGCTTTCCGCACTGTCGGACACGGCCCGCCCCGACGCCTGCTGCGCGCCGCAACTCGCGCCGCCCGCACCCGCACCCAAGCCCGCCTGCTGCTAAGGGGACGCGCGATGCCAGAGCCGGTCGATATCGTGATCTACCACAACCCCGATTGCGGCACGTCGCGCAACGCGCTGGCGATGATCCGCAATGCCGGGATCGAGCCGCATGTGGTGGAGTATCTCAAGACCCCACCCAGCCGCGCGCTGCTCGCCCAGCTACTCGCCCGCGCCGGGGTCACCCCGCGCGACTGGCTGCGCGAGAAGGGCACGCCCTATGCCGATCTCGGCCTCGACGACGCGACGCTCTCCGACGATGCGCTGCTCGACGCGATGATGACGCATCCGATCCTCATCAACCGCCCGATCGTCGTCTCCCCGCTCGGCGTCGCATTGTGCCGCCCGTCCGAAGCGGTGCTGGACCTGCTCCCCGCCGCCCAGCGCGACGCATTTGCCAAGGAAGATGGCGAACAGGTCATCGACGCGACCGGCACCCGCCTTTCCTGACAGGACCGCCATGCAGCCCCAACCCTCCCCGCTCGGCCTGTTCGAACGCTGGCTCTCGCTCTGGGTCGCGCTGGCGATCCTCGCCGGTCTCGCCCTCGGTCTGGTCGCCCCGGGCGTCACCACGGCGCTGGCGGGGCTAGAGTATGCCTCGGTCAATCTGGTCGTCGCGGTGCTGGTCTGGGCGATGATCTATCCGATGATGGTCGGCGTCGATTTCGCCAGCATCCGCGATGTCGGCCGCAAACCCAAGGGGCTGGTGATCACTTTGGTCGTCAACTGGCTGATCAAGCCGTTCACCATGGCCGCGCTCGCGATCCTGTTCTTCGACTGGATTTATGCCGACCTGATCCCGCGCGACCTGGGCCAGCAATATATTGCCGGGCTGATCCTCCTCGGTGCAGCGCCCTGCACCGCGATGGTGTTCGTCTGGTCGCAAATGACGAAAGGCGACCCCGCCTACACGCTGGTGCAGGTGTCGGTGAACGATCTCGTCATGATTATTGCCTTCGCCCCGATCGTCGCATTGCTGCTCGGCGTCACCGATATCGTCGTGCCGTGGCAGACCTTGCTGCTCTCGGTCGCGCTCTACGTCGTGATCCCGCTCGCCGCCGGCGCGCTCACCCGCCGCCGTGTCATCGCCAGCCATGGCGGCGATGCGGCTGCGGTCGATGCCTTCACCGCCCGGCTCAAGCCCTGGTCGATCATCGGCCTGCTCGCCACCGTCGTGCTGCTGTTCGCGTTTCAGGCGACCACGATCGTCGCCAACCCGCTGCTGATCGCGCTGATCGCGGTGCCGATCCTGATCCAGTCCTATGCGATCTTCGCCATCGCCTATGCCGCAGCCAAGGCATGGCGCGTACCCCATAATATCGCCGCCCCGTGTGCGCTGATCGGCACATCGAACTTCTTCGAGCTGGCGGTGGCGGTCGCGATCGGTCTGTTCGGCTTGTCGAGCGGCGCGGCGCTCGCCACCGTGGTCGGCGTGCTGGTCGAAGTGCCGGTGATGCTCAGCCTCGTCGCCTTCGCCAACCGCACGCGCGGCAGCTTTCCCGCGGCCTGACCCCGGGGTCAGGCTGGCGTCGCGTGCGGGGCACCGCTAGGTAACGGGGATGACCTCCCTTTTTGCCGCCGATCGCGCGACTCCCTGCCCCCCGCGTCCCGACCCCGCGGTCCGGGCGCGATGATCGACGCGATCGGCGCAGCGATCGCGCCGCACCAGCCACTGCTGGGCCTTGGCTTCATCGTTGCGCTGTTCATCGCCTTTGCGACCGAACGCTTTCCCCCGGTGACGATCGCGGTGTTCGGCACCGCTGCGGCGATCGCCTTTGGCTGGCTGACCCCCGACATGGTTGGCGCGTCCTTTGCCAATCCCGCGCCGATCACCATTGCCGCCTTCTTCGTCCTGTCGAGCGCGCTGGTCCGCACTGGAGCGATCGAGGCGGTGGCGAGCATACTCGTGCGGCGCGCCGCCGATGCGCCGCGCCGCACCGTCGCCGAAATGTTCGTCGGCGCCGCAACCGCGCCCGCCTTCATCAACAATACGCCAGTGGTGATCGTGCTCATCCCGATCGTCAAGCGGCTGGCCAAGGCGGTGCAGATCCCCGCCACCCGCCTGCTGATCCCGCTGTCCTATCTCAGCATCCTCGGCGGCACGCTGACGCTGGTCGGCACCTCGACCAATTTGCTGGTCGACGGCGTCGCGCGCGCCAATGGCCAGCCGGGCTTCGGCATTTTCGACATCACCCTGGTCGGGCTGTGCACCATGGCCGCGGGCGTCGCGACGTTGCTCATCCTCGGCCCGCGCCTGCTGCCCGCCCGCGACGACGACGACAGCGCCGACCAGCATCACCTCACCTATCTCACCGACCTCCAACTGATCGGCGAACTCGCCGACCGTCCGCCGATGGTCTCGGAGCTCGGCTTTCTGAAGCGCGACGCGGTGCGGCTGATCGGGGTTCGGCGCGGCAACGACTTGCTGCGCGATCCGGCGCCCGACCTTGTGATATCGGGCGAAGATCGACTGGTCGTTTCCGCCTCGGCCGACGAACTGGACGGGCTGGCGCGGCGCAGCGACGTGCGCGTCGGCCTTCAGAATGTCGGCCAGCCGATCCGCCTGTCAGAGGATGTGCGCGCCGAGGATGTCCGGCTGATCGGGGTGACCATCGCTCCCTCGCATCCCACGCTCGGCCGCCAGCTGCGCGAGATCCCGTTTCTCTCCAACCTCCCCGCCCGCATCCTCGGCATCGGCCGTGCGCGCCATCTGCCCGGACCGTTTCTAGGCAGCGTGCGGCTGCGCGCCGCCGACAGCCTGCTCGTCGCAGCCGATTCGAATGGCGCCGCGGCCTTGCGCGACAATCCCAACCTGATCGTCGGCGATACCAGCGCGGTGCGCGCGTTCCGTCGCCGCCGCGCGCCGATCGCGGTGCTGACGCTCGCCGGCGTCGTGCTGCTTGCCGCGCTTGGCGTCGCGCCGATCCTGACGCTCGCGATTCTCGGCGTCGGCATCGTGCTGCTCACGGGCTGCATCGACCCGGAAGAAGCGTGGAATTCGATCGACGGCAGCGTGCTCGTGCTGATCCTAGCCATGCTCGGCATCGGCGCGGCGCTCGACCGGATCGGCACCGTCGGGCTGATCGTCGAGACCGCCTCGCCATGGCTCGGCACCCTCTCGCCGCTGATGCTGATCATCGTCCTCTATTTCCTCACCTCGGTGCTGACCGAGGCGGTGACGAACAACGCGGTTGCGGTGATCATGACCCCGGTCGCGATCGGGCTGGCCCAGGCGACCGGCAACGATCCGGTCGCGCTGATCGTCGCGGTGATGTTCGCCGCCTCGGCCAGCTTCGCCACGCCGATCGGCTATCAGACCAACACCATGGTCTATGCCGCGGCCGACTATCGCTTCTCGGACTTCGTCAAGATCGGCATCCCGATGAACGTGATCGTCGGCGTCGCCACCTGCGTCGCGATCCACCTGCTGATCGGGTAAAGTCGGCTTCAGTTTGCCCTGCCAAGATCCCACGCCGCGCGCACCTGCCCGATGAAGATCGGGCGATAGGCGCGCAACTCCTCCTGCGCGGCCGCGTCGAATCCGGCAAAGCCGCCGATCCGCTCCTGCGCCCCGCGCGCGGCAGCGCTGTAGAGCGCGCGCACCTCTGGCGTCCCCGCGCCGCGCCCCTGCAAATGCGTCGCCAGCGCCCAATAGCCGCCGATCCGGTCAGGGTGCGACCGCACATAGCCTGACCGGATCGCCATCGCGCGCCGGTACAGCGCCTCGGCGTCCGCCGCGCGCCCCTGCGCCGCCAGATTCGCGGCCAGGTTGTTGTAGCTTCTCGCAATGCGCGGATGTGCGGCGGGGAGCGCCCGCTCGTTCAGCTGAACCGCCTTGCGATACAGCGGCTCAGCCTGCGCCAGCTTGCCCTGAACGCTCAGATTATAGGCCAGGTTGTTATACCCCGCCGCGATCTCCGGGTGTCCAGGCGGCAGCACCGCCTCGCGCATCGCCAGCGCCTTGCGCAAGAACGGCTCGGCCTCGCCATATTTGCCCTGAAGAGTCATGTTGTAAGCGACATTGGCATAGCTGGCGGCGATCTCGGGATGCCCCGCTGGCAGCGCCGCCTCGCGGATGGCCAGCGCGCGGCGATAGAGCGGTTCGGCCTCGGCCGGGCGGTTCTGATCGTCCAGATTGGACGCCAGGTTGTTGTAGGCCTGACCGACCGCCGGATGCCCGGTGGGCAACGCAGCCTCAAGCGTTGCCAGCGCCTTGCGGAACAAGGTCTCCGCCTCGCGATACCGCGCCTGTCCGTTCAGGTTGAACGCCAAGTTGGTATACGAATCAGCCAGACGCGGATGCCCGGCAGGCAGGACCTGTTCGACCATCGCCATCGCGCGGCGGTGGATCGGCTCGCCTTCCGCAAACCGCCCCTGATTGTCGAGCGCAGCGGCCAGGTTGCTCAAATTGGTGGCAATCGCCGCATGCCCCGCCGGCATCACCTGCTCGTGGATCGCCAACGCCTTGCGGTACAGCTGCTCCGCTTCGGCATAGCGCCCCTGATTGTTCAGGTTGAACGCGATATTGTTGTAGCTGGCGGCGATGTCCGCATGCGGGGCGGGCAATGCCTGCTCGCGTATCGCCAACGCCTTGCGGTACAGCGGCTCAGCATCGGTGTAGCGCCCCTGCCGGTCCAGATTTCCGGCCAGATTGTTCAGACTCGTCGCGATGTCGAGATGCCCGGCCGGCAACGCCCGTTCCCGCATCGCCAGCGCCTTGCGATACACTGGCTCTGCCTCAGGCGAGCGGCCAAGCGCGTCCAGATTACTCGCCAGATTGTTGAGGCTCGCGGCGATGCCGGGATGCCCGGCGGGCAAGGTCTTCTCCGCCAGTGCCAGTGCGCGCCGGGCATAGGGTTCCCCCGCTTCCGCCATACCGGCATGAACCGCGATATTGGTCAGGGCGAGCAGCAGGTCGAGGCACTGGTCCGCATCGGGGCGGCTCGCCTCGCACTTGGCCAGTTCGCCCTTCAACGCCGTCAGCGCACCCGCAAAGTCCCCGCGTCCGAATGCCGACGTCGCGGCATCACCATAGGGCCATCGCTGCGTGGCCTCGGCGGGAACCGCGCCAGCGCATAGCGCCAGTGCAACGAGAAGCGGGAGATTTGCCTTCATCCCCGACAGTCTAGCCAGAATCGCCCGTGAGAAAACTGACGTTTGGCGTCGATCCCTCAGTCCAGATTGGGCCGTAGATAGCGTTCCGCCAGCTCGACGCTGACCCCGCGCCGTGTCGCATAATCCTCAAGCTGGTCGCGCCCGACGCGCGCCACGCCGAAATACTCCGCCTGCGGGTGGCCGAAGTAAAAGCCGCTGACCGCCGCCGTCGGCAGCATCGCAAAGCTCTCGGTCAGCGACACGCCGGTATTCTTGTGCGCGTCGAGCATCTCGAACAGGATCGGCTTGAGGCTGTGCTCGGGACAGGCGGGATAGCCTGGCGCCGGGCGGATGCCGCGATATTGTTCCTTGATCATCGCCTCGTTGGTCAGCTGCTCGCCCTCGGCATAGCCCCACAAAGCCGTGCGCACGAAATGGTGCAGCCGCTCGGCAAACGCCTCGGCCAGACGGTCGGCGAGCGCCTTCAACAGGATGTCGCTATAATCGTCGATCGCAGCCTTGAACCGTGCCAGATGCGGCTCGATGCCGTGGATCGACACCGCGAACCCGCCGATCCAGTCGCCCTGCCGGTCGATGAAATCGGCGAGGCACATATTCGCCCGCCCCTCGCGCTTCTGGATCTGCTGGCGCAGCATCGGCAGTGTGACGTGCTTCTCGTCCTCGACATGGACGATGATGTCGTCGCCCTGACGACGGCACGGCCACAGCCCGGCCACGCCGCGCGCGGTCAGCCATTTCTCATCGATGATCTTGTCGAGCATCTTCTGCGCATCGGCGAACAGGCTGGTCGCGCTCTCGCCGACCACCTTGTCCTCCAGAATCGCCGGGTAATTGCCCGCCAGCTCCCACGCGCGGAAGAATGGCGTCCAGTCGATATAGTTGCGCAGGTCCTTGAGGTCCCAGTCGGGGAACGCATGCACACCCGGCATGCGCGGGCGACCCGGCTTCAGGTTCATGTCCGCATCGAACGCATTGTCGCGCGCAGCTTCGATCGGGACCAGCTCGCTCTGGCCCTTGTTCGCGCGGGCAACGCGCACCGCTTCATATTCGTCGGCGATCTTGGCGACGTAATCGTCGCGGATCGTCTCGGAGACGAGCGTCGTCGCAACACCCACCGCGCGGCTGGCGTCGAGCACATGCACCACCGGCCCGTCATAAGCCGGCGCGATCCGCAGCGCGGTATGCACCTTCGACGTCGTCGCCCCGCCGATCAGCAGCGGCATGGTCATGCCCGACCGCTTCATCTCCTCGGCCACCGTTACCATCTCGTCGAGCGAGGGGGTGATCAGGCCCGACAGGCCGATCATGTCGGCGTCATTCTCGTTCGCGGCGGCAAGGATCGTCGACCACGGCACCATCACGCCTAGGTCCACCACCTCGAACCCGTTACACTGCAGCACCACGCCGACGATGTTCTTGCCGATGTCATGCACGTCGCCCTTGACGGTCGCCATGATGACCTTGCCCTTGCCCTTCGCGCCCGGCTCCTTCGCCGCCTCGATATAGGGGAGGAGGTGCGCGACCGCCTTCTTCATCACGCGCGCGCTCTTCACCACCTGCGGCAGGAACATCTTGCCGCTGCCAAACAGGTCGCCGACGACGTTCATCCCGTCCATCAGCGGCCCTTCGATCACCTCGATCGGCCGCGCAGCCTTGAGCCGGCACTCCTCGGTGTCCTCGACCACATATTGGTCGATGCCCTTGACCAGCGCATGCTCGAGCCGCTTTTCGACCACCCAGCCGCGCCACTCGGCCGCCTGCTTCTCCGCCACCACATCGGTGCCGCGAAACTTCTCGGCCAGCGCCACCAGCCGGTCGCCCGCCTCGGGATCGCGGTTGAGGATCACATCCTCGCACGCGGTGCGCAGCTCGGGCTCGATCTGGTCATAGATGTCGAGCTGTCCGGCGTTGACGATCGCCATGTCGAGGCCAGCAGGGATCGCGTGGTACAGGAACACGCTGTGCATCGCGCGGCGCACCGGCTCATTGCCGCGGAAGCTGAACGACAGGTTCGATAGTCCGCCCGAGAAATGGACATGCGGGCAGCGCGCCTTGATCTCCTTCAACGCCTCGATGAAGTCGACGCCGTAGTTGTTATGCTCCTCGATCCCGGTCGCGACCGCGAACACATTGGCGTCGAAGATGATGTCCTCGGGCGGGAAGCCAATGCCTATCAGCTCCTTGTACGCCCGCTCGCAAATCTCGACCTTGCGCGCCTGGGTATCGGCCTGCCCGACCTCGTCAAACGCCATGACGACGACCGCAGCGCCGTAGGCCATGCACTTGCGCGCATGCTCGAGGAACTGGGGAACCCCCTCCTTCATGCTGATCGAATTGACGATCGGCTTGCCCGAAACGCACTTCAGCCCCGCCTCGATCACGTCCCATTTGGAGCTGTCGATCATCACCGGCACGCGCGCAATGTCCGGTTCTGCGGCAATCAGCTTGAGGAACGTCGTCATCGCCTCATGCGCGTCGAGCAACCCCTCGTCCATGTTGACGTCGATCACCTGCGCGCCATTCTCGACCTGCTGCCGCGCGACCTCGACCGCGGCGGGATAGTCGCCCGCCATGACCAGCTTCTTGAACCTGGCAGAGCCGGTGACGTTGGTGCGCTCGCCGATATTGACGAAGGCGGTGGAGGAGGAGGCAGTCGCGGTCATTGGTTCTTCTTCTTCCCCCCTCCCGCTTGCGGGAGGGGTCGGGGGAGGGCGTGTCAGTCTCGGGCGGCGCAGAGGAGGACAGGCCCTCCCCTAAGCCCTCCCGCAAGCGGGAGGGGAATTACGCCGCCATCACAAACGGTTCGAGGCCAGCCAGCCGCGTCTGCACCGGCGGCGTCGGGATCACGCGCGGCGCGAGATCCTTCACCGCGTCCGCAATCGCCTTGATATGCGCCGGGGTCGACCCACAGCAGCCGCCCAGCACATTGACCTGCGCCTGATCGGCCCATTCCTTGACCAGACCCGCGGTCGTGTGCGGCGCCTCGTCATAGGCGCCCAGTTCGTTGGGCAGGCCGGCATTGGGATAGACCATGATCAGCGTGTCGCACAGCGCCGACAGCGTCTTGACGTGCGGCCGCAGCTGCTCCGCGCCGAACGAACAGTTCAGCCCGATCGTCACCGGCTTGGCATGACGGATCGCCGCCCAGAACGCCTCGACCGTATGCCCCGACAGGTTGCGGCCCGACAGGTCGGTCAGCGTCATCGACATCATGATCGGCAGGTCGCGGCCCAGATCGTTCGCCGCCTCGATACACGCCATCACGCCCGCCTTGGCGTTCAGCGTGTCGAACACCGTCTCGATCAGGATGAAGTCCACCCCACCCTCGACCAGCGCGTCGATCTGCTCGCGATACACGTCCTTCAGCGTATCGAAATCGATCTCGCGATAGCCCGGATCATTGACGTCGGGCGACAGCGACAGCGTCTTGTTGGTCGGGCCGAGCGCGCCAGCGACGAAGCGCGGACGCCCATCCTTTGCCTCGAACTCGTCGGCGATCTGACGCGCCATCTTCGCGCTCTCGACATTGATCGCGCGCACCAGATGCTCGGCGCCATAATCGGCTTGGCTGATGCGGTTGGCCGAGAAGGTATTGGTCTCGGCAATATCCGCCCCCGCCTCGAAATAGGCGCGGTGGATGCTCGCCGGCACCTCGGGCTTGGTCAGCGCGAGGATGTCGTTATTGCCCTTCTGGTCGTGCCCGAGATTGAGGTCGCCGGCATAATCCGCCTCGGACAGCTTCCAGTTTTGGATCTCAGTCCCGAACGCCCCGTCGGTGATCAGGATGCGCTTGGCGGCTTCGGCCAGCAGTTTCTCGCGTGGTGTCATGTCTCTTCTCTCTCCCCTCCCGCTTGCGGGAAGGGCCGGGGGAGGGCCTGTTCAATCACGGGAAGGTCTGGCCTCCGACAGGCCCTCCCCTACCCCCTCCCGCAAGCGGGAGGGGAACTTTACGCCGCCACACTCGCCGCCGCGCCGCGCGGGCGCACGCCGAGCAGATGACAGATCGCGTAGCTCAGCTCAGCCCGGTTGAGCGTGTAGAAGTGGAACTGCCGCACGCCGCCGGCATAGAGGTTGCGGCACAGCTCGGCCGCCAGCGTCGCGGCGACCAGCTGGCGCGCGGCGGGATGGTCGTCCAGCCCGTCGAACAGCCGCGCCATCCACGCCGGGACATCGGTGCCGCACATCGCCGACATCTTCTGGACCGCGGCAAAGCTCATCACCGGCATGATCCCCGGCACGATCTCCGCATCGATCCCCGCCGCAGCCGCTGCGTCGCGGAAGCGCAGGAAGGTATCGGCCTCGAAAAAGAACTGCGTGATCGCGCGGTTGGCACCGGCATCGATCTTGCGCTTGAGGTTATCCAGGTCATGCGCCGCATCGGGCGAATCCGGATGGCTTTCGGGATAGGCGGCGACCGAAATCTCGAACGGGTGCAGCTTGCGCAGCCCCCCGACCAGATCGGCGGCATTCTCATATCCGCCGGGATGCGTCGCGTACTTCTCGCCCACGCGCGGCGGATCGCCGCGCAGCGCGACGATGTGGCGCACGCCCGCCGCCCAATATTCCTCGGCCACCGCGTCGATCTCGGCCTTGGTCGCGTCGACGCAAGTCAGGTGCGCGGCGACCGCGATCGGCGTTTCGCGCGCGATCCGCGCGACGGTGTTGTGCGTCCGCTCGCGTGTCGTCCCGCCGGCGCCATAGGTCACCGACACGAAGCGCGGATCGAACGGGCTCAGCGTCCCGACCGACTCCCACAGCGTCTTTTCCATCGCCTCGGTCTTGGGCGGAAAGAACTCGAAGCTGACGTCGATGTCGCCTGCAACGTCCGCGAACAGCGGCGGAGAGGACGGATCCCGATCGATACTCATGCTGCCTTCACCTCATTCACTGGCAGTTGTTCACCCGGCTGCCCCGCCTTGCGGCCCAGCCATAATTTCACGGTCAGCGCGCCGCCTTCCAGCGTCTGGGTCTGGACCGGCGCCAGCCCCGCCTTGCTGAACCAGCCGAGCATCTGCTCGTCCGAAAAGCCGAGGCGCACATGTCCCTCGCGCGTCCGCAATTCCTCCCGGTCGTGCGGCGCGAAATCGACGATCAGCAGGCGACCGGCGGGCGCGAGCACGCGCGCGGCCTCCCCGATCGCGGCCCCCGGCTGTTGCGCGAAGTGGAGGACATGGTGCAGGATCGCCGCATCCGCCTCGCCATCGCTCATCGGCAGCGCATACAGGTCCGCCTGGCGCAGCTCGGCATTGCCGATGCCCTGCTCCGACAGCTTCGCCCGCGCCAGCCGCAGCATTTCCGACGAGCGGTCGATGCCCAGTGCGCTCTCGGCATGCGGCGCGAACAGCTCGAGCATCCGTCCGGTGCCGGTGCCGATATCGATCAGCCGCGCGATCCCCGGGGTGGCCAGCGCTGCGGCCATCGCCGCCTCGACCTGCTCCTCGGCAACGTGCAGCGACCGGATCGCGTCCCACTCACCGGCATGCGCCTCGAACCACTCCGCCGCCGCCGTGGCGCGATCGGCGCGCACCGCCGCCAGCCGCGCGCTATCGGCGATCGCCCAATGATCCTCACCCTCGCTGCGCCAGGCATCGAGCGCGGCGAGAATCGGGCCGGTACGCTTCGCATCGCCCAACGCGACGAACACCCAGCTACCTTCCTTGCGCCGCTCCGCAAGTCCCGCATCGCACAGGATTTTCACGTGGCGGCTCACCCGCGGCTGGCTCTGCCCCAGCACCTGCGCCAGTTCGCCCACCGACAGCTCCATCAGCCACAGCAGCGCCAGAATGCGCAACCGCGTCTGGTCCGCGAGCGCGCGGAAGGATTCGAGAGCCGTGTTCATAGGTATATAGATATAAAGATATCTTTATATCAGGTCAATGAGGGTTGGGTGGGAACGGCCACGCGCCTTCTTAGCCCCTCCCGCCTTCGCGGGAGGGGTTGGGGAGGGTCTTCTTCTTTGAAAACCCTGACGTCGCTGCCCCAGAAAGAAGAAGACCCTCACCCAACCCTCTCCCGCAAGCGGGAGAGGGCTAGAAAAAGATCAAGCCGCCCGCGCTTCCTCGATAATCGGCACCAGCGCCGCCAGAAACTGCGCGGCGCTCGCCTCCCAGGTGAAGCTGCGCCCATAGGCGGCACAGTCGGCGCGGTCGCGCGTCAACGCGTCAGCAATCGCGACATCCAGATCATCGGCCATCGCCCCGGTCTCCGGGGTCAGAATGTCGACCGGCCCGGTCACCGGATAGGCCGCGACCGGCGTGCCGCACGCCAGCGCCTCGATCATCACCAGCCCGAACGTGTCGGTCTTGCTCGGAAACACGAATACATCCGCCGCGCGATAGGCCTGCGCCAGCTCCTCGCCGAACATCGGCCCCATGAACTTCGCGTCGGGATATTTCGCCGTCAGCGCCGCGCGCGCCGGGCCATCGCCTACCACGACCTTGGTCCCCGGATGCTCTGAAGCCAGAAACGCCTCAAGATTCTTCTCGACCGCGACCCGCCCGACATAGAGCTGTACCGGGCCCGGCAGCTCCGCCATCGCCGGATGTGGCGTCACGCCGGGGTAGAAATTGGACAGGTCCACGCCCCGCCCCCAATGCCGCACCTGTGGCAACCCGTGATCGACCAGCGCCTGCCGGATCGACGCAGTCGAGGCGAGGATCGACTGCGCCGGCGCATGGAACCACCGGATATACCGCCACACCCACTCCGCCGGCACGCCCGACCGCGCCTCGACATAATCGGGGAATTGCGTGTGGTAGGCGGTGGTGAACGGAAAATCATGCCGCAGGCACCAGCGCCGCGCCGCAACGCACACCGGCCCTTCGGTCGCGAGATGCACCGCGTGCGGCGAAAATTCGTCGAGCAGATCGCCGATCGTCCGGCTGCGCACCATCGCCAGCCGGATCTCGGGATAGGTCGGGCACGGCACGGAATAGAACAGGTCGGGCGAGATCACCGTGACCTTGTGCCCCTGCCCCTCCAGCACGCGCCGCACCGACTGGAGCGTGCGCACGACGCCATTCACCTGGGGCTCCCAGGCGTCGGTTACGATGGCGATCCGCATCTCGTCGTCGCTCAAGCCGCTACGCGCTCCTCGACCCGTTCCGGGCCGAGGTCACGCTTAGCGATCTCATCGGCCCAATGGAGAATTTCCATCCGACCATCGTAGTGTTCGACCAGAGCGGTGCAACCCTCCACCCAGTCGCCGTCATTATAATATTCGATGCCATCGATCGTGCGCATCTCGGCAGTGTGGATATGCCCCGCGATCACGCCATCGACACCGCGTGCGGCGGCTTCCTTCGCGACGATTTCCTCAAAGCCACAGATGAATTCGACCGCGTTCTTGACCTTCTGCTTGGCGTGCTTGCTGAGTGACCAATAGGGAAGGCCGCGCCAGCGCCGATATTTGTTGCACCAGCGGTTGAGCGTCATCACCGCTGTATAGGCCGCGTCGCCGACATGGGCGAGCCAGCGGTGGCTCAGCGTGATCGCGTCGAACTCGTCGCCATGCAGCACCAGCAGGCGCCGGCCATCGGCGGTCTGGTGGATCGCCTGCCGCTTGATCTCGACCCCGCCAAAGCTCAGCCCAGTGAACTGGCGGAAAATCTCGTCATGGTTGCCGGGGATATAGATGACCCGGCTGCCGCGCTTGGCGCGCTTGAGCAGGCGCCACACGATGTCGTTATGCGCCGCAGGCCAGTAGAATTTCTTCTTGAGCTGCCACCCGTCGATAATATCGCCGACCAGATAGATCGTGTCGCTGTCGACATGATCCAGAAAGTCGATCAGCATCTCGGCATTGCAGCCGCGCGTACCAAGGTGGATGTCGCTGATCCAGATCGTGCGATAGCTGCGCCGCTCTGTGACGGTCTTTTCCGGAATCGATGGATTGGCAGCGGCCAGTTCCGCCAGATCGGTGACATGCGTGTCGAACGGAAGTCGAGTGATCGTGGCCATAGATGCGCCCCGTGCAATGCCCTTGCCCGGCCCGCCTATGGCGATGGAATGTTACAGCTCGAATGGTGCGCGCGTCACCGAAATGTCACGCGGTGATGGGGACATAGCCGTCCAGCCGCTCGAGCCGCGCGATCCAGGCGCGCACCGCCGCGAATGGCGCCAGCGCAAACCCGCCCTCCTCGGCGACATGGCTATAGGCATAGAGGCAGATGTCAGCGAGGCTCGGCGCATCCCCGACGAACCAGTCGCGATCCGCGAGATGCGCGTCCATCAGCTTCAGCGCCGCCACCCCCGCCGCGCGCTTGCCCGGCAGCAAGGCACGCTGCAGATCGTCGAGATTGTCCTCCCCGACCCAGCCCATCCAGAACCGCACCGTCGCGATGTTCGGTTCGTGATTATACTGCTCCCAGAACATCCAGCGCAGCATGTCGGCCCGGTCGAACGCTTCGGTCGGCACCAGCGCGGTGCCGTCGCCGAGGTAGAAGGTCGCCGCATTGCTCTCAGGCAGGAACCGCTCGCCATCCTGCAACACGGGGATGCGCCCATTGGCGTTGACGCTGGCGAGGAAGTCCGCCGTCCGCGTCTCCCCCGCCAGGATGTCATAGCCACGCCGCTCGATCGCCGTGCCGGTCAGCGCGGCGGTCAGGCGGATCTTGTAGCAATTTCCCGACGGGGCATATTCATGCAGGATCAGCGGCATCGTCGCTCCCTGCCGGCTTTGGCGTCGCACCAAGCGAGACATTCCCCGCCGCCGCCGCACCCTTGACCAGCCCGTCGAGCGAGCCGCCGTCAAAGCCCAGTTCCTTCATCAACCCGTCGAGCATCGGTGCCTGCGCACGATAGCGCAGCGCCGCGGCGACCGCGGAATCGGCGAGATTGCCCCCGTTCTCGCTGCCGCCGCTCCCGCCGCTCGCCGCACCGGCGCCGCCAGTGCCGCCGCTGGTCAGCCCGTCGACCTGGACGATCTTGATGCTGTCGATCGCCTCCATCGGCTTGGCCGCCTCGCGGATCACCTCAGGCAGCACCTTGAGCAGCGCCAGTTTGGTCTGGAGTGAGATCTGGTCGGACGACAACAGGTTCGCGGCCTCGTTGATCGCGCGCTGGCCCGCCGCCTCGACCTCGAACCGCACCCGGTCCGCCTCGGCACGCAGCTTCGCCGCTTCGGCCTCACCTTCCGCGACCAGCCGCACAGATTCGGCGCGATCCGCCGCCGCCTGCTTCTCGGCCTCTGCCTCGACCTTCACGCCGATCGCCGCACGCTCCGCCTCACGCGCCGCGTCGATCAGTTCGATCCGCTTGGTACGCTCGGCAATCTCCGCCTCGCGCGCGGTCGCGACCTGCTCCTCGGCCACCACCGCCGCAGCGCGCGCCTTGTCGGCCTCGGCGCGCGACTGGCTCTCTTCGCGGCTCTTGTTCTGCACCGCGATCTGCTGTTCCTGCCGCGCCAGTTCCAGCGCCTGTTGCTGGGCGATCTGCGCTTCCTTGACCGTGCGGTCGGCCTGGATCTGCGAATTGTCGATCTCGCGCTTCGCCTCGATCCGCGCCTGATCCGCCTCACGCGTGCGCAGCGCCTGTTCCTGCGCCACTTCCGACGCCTGCGCCGCGCGCTTCAGCTCGATCTCGCGCTCCTGCTCCAGCCGCGCGAATTCGGTGTCGCGGCCGATCAGGAAGGACTGGCGCTCGGCCTCCAGATTCTTGGTCTCGATCTGGACGCGCGTATCCTGCTCGATGTCGTTGCGTGCCTTTTTACGCAGCTCGATCTGCTCGGTCAGCTTGGTCAGACCCTCGGCGTCGAATGCGTTGTTGGCGTTGAAATGCTCGATGCTCGTCTGGTCGAGCCCGGTCAGCGACACGCTCTCCAGCTCCAGCCCGTTCATCGCCAGATCGGCGGACGACACCTGCTGCACCTTCTGCACGAACTCGGCGCGCTGCTCGTGCAGCTGGTTCATCGTCATCCCCGCCGCGACCGAGCGCAGCGCATCGACGAACTTGCCCTCGACCAGCTCCTTGAGCGCATCGGGGTTCATCGTGCGCATGCCCAAGGTCTGCGCGGCGGTCGCGATCGACTGGCTGTCGGGCTTCACGCGGACATAGAATTCCGCCTTCACGTCGATGCGCAGCCGGTCGAGCGTGATCAGCGCATCGGCATTCTTGCGCTCGACCGCCAGCCGCACGGTGTTCATGTTCACCGGCATCGTCTCATGAAACACCGGCAGCACCAGCGCGCCGCCGTTGATCACGACCTTTTCCCCGCCAAAGCCGGTACGGACGAAGCCGATCTCCTTCGACGCGCGCTTGTACAGCCGCGCAATGATCAGCCCGATCACCAGCAGCGTCAGCAGCCCGCCGCCCGCATAAATCAGATAGGGCAGGATCGATCCCCCCGTCGTGGCCACTTCCTGCATGTCCTAAACCCCCAGTCTCGGCAGATGATGATCGCCAACCGCGATCGCACGGAAGACATCGCCCTCGCGCCGCACCAGCAGCACGCGCTCGCCTTCCTCGAAAACCTGTCCCGCATTGTCGGGCTCAACCATCAGATAATGCGCCTGGCCGTGCCAGTCCTCGACCCGCGCGCGCGCCGGCGATCCGGTGGTGGCGCGCCCGGTAAGGATCGTCGCGCCGCTGCCCACCAGCGTCTCAATATCGATCGCGGTCGTGTGGTCCTGCGGCAGGATCGGCGCGAGCAGCCGCGCCGACAGCGCAGTCGCGGGCAGCGCCAGCACGCCCGCCCCCGGCACCGCGATCCAGCCGGGAAGAAGAATGCCGAAGATGTCGCGCGCCAGCTGCTGTCCGATCAGCCCGATCAGCCCGAAGCTCGCCAGCAGCAGCACGATGACCACCAGCAACGGAACCCGCCCGAACCCCAGCCAGTCGAGCCAGTCCGGCGCGTCGAAATCCGCGTCCCCGGCCAGCCCTACCGCCTGCACGATTCCGAGCAGCAGCATCAGGACAAGCGCCGACACGAAGACGATATTCTCCGGCGCTGACAGAAAGGCGAACACGTTGATTTCCCCCCGATTCGCCGCTCAGTCTAGGGGCTCACCCCCCGCGTCGCCAGCGAATCCGAAGCCGTCACACCTCCAGCACGATCTTCCCCATATGCGCGCCGCTCTCCATCCGGCGATGCGCCTCTGCCGCCTGCGCCAACGGAAAAATGCGGTCGATCACCGGACGCAGGCTGCCGTCGGCAACATGCGGCCACACCGCACGCGACAGCTCATCGGCGACCAGCGTCTTGAACGCCGTATCCCGCGCCCGCAGCGTCGATCCGGTCAGCGTCAGGCGGCGGCGCATGATCTCGAACACCGGCACCGTCGCCATCGCCCCGCCCTGCACCGCGATCGACACATGCCGCCCGTCATCGGCCATGCACTTCATGTTGCGCGCGACATAGTCGCCGCCGACCATGTCGAGCACGACATTGGCCCCGCGCCCTTCGGTCAGGTCCTTGACGCGGGCGACAAAATCCTCGGTCTTGTAGTTGATCGCATGATCCGCGCCGTGTGCCAGACAGGCGGCGACCTTCTCGTCGCTGCTTGCGGTCACGATCACCGTGACCCCGAACAGATTGCACAGGCTGATCGCCATCGTGCCGATCCCGCTGGTCCCGCCATGGACCAATGCGACATCGCCCTCGCTGGCATAGCCGCGCTCGAACAAATTGGTCCACACGGTGAACAGCGTTTCGGGGATCGCCGCCGCCTCGACCATCGACAGCCCGTCGGGCACCGTCAGGCACTGGCCGAGCGGCGCGACCGCATATTGCGCATAGCCCCCGCCCGCTACGAGCGCACACATCGGCTGGCCGATCATCTCGGGCGGCAGGTCCGCGCCGACCGCAACCACCTCACCCGCGACCTCCAGCCCCGGGATGCTCGTCACGCCCGGCGGTGGCGGATAGCCGCCCATCCGCTGAAGCACATCGGGCCGGTTGACCCCGGCCGCGGCGACGCGGATCAGCACCTCGTCCGCGCGCGGCACCGGCACCGGTCGCTCGACCGGGACCAGCACCTCAGGACCACCCGGCTGGTCAGGGTCGATCGCCATCATCCGGTCGGGCAGGCTGGTCATGCATATCCCCCAAGAACTGCGCCTGAATCGGGGTCGCATCCGATGACGTCAAGGCCGCAGTTGCGTAAAATGGCGGCGACCACCCGCTTGACATCAACAGACCCGCGTCCGACCTTGGCCTGCATGGACTCGGACGATCTTCCCCGCCGAACCGACGACCCCGCCGCTCAGCTCGCGCGCCAGGATCTCGATCCGTTTTCGGTGGCGGAGCTGGAGGCGCGGATCGCGCTGCTCGAAACCGAAATCGTGCGCTGTCGTAGAATCATTGAACGCGCCGTTAACCATCGCGCAAGCGCGGATGCCTTATTCAAGCGATGAGTGGAGCACCGAACCCCGGGCGTCACGCTATAAGAGTCTTGGGGACAGGTGTGGCGCTTGATGCACGGTGCAACGCTCCCGACATAGGGAATGCACGGGCCGCGTATCCCTTTGGCCCGACTGGAGTTGACCTGAATGCCTAGTTTCGCCTCCGCACTCGAATCGACCCTCCACCGCGCACTCGAAGCGGCCAGCTCGCGTCGCCACGAATATGCGACGCTTGAGCATCTGCTGCTCGCGCTGGTCGACGACGAACATGCCTCCAAGGTGATGGGCGCATGCGGCGTGGACCTAGGCGAGCTCAAGACCACGGTCGCGCATTATCTGGATACCGAGCTTCAGGCGCTGCGCGTCGACCAGACCACCGACCCCTCGCCCACCAGCGGGTTCCAGCGCGTCGTCCAGCGCGCGATCCTGCACGTCCAGTCGTCGGGCCGCGACGAAGTGACCGGCGCCAACGTCCTCGTCGCGCTGTTCAGCGAGCGTGAGAGCTACGCCGTCTATTTCCTGCAGCAGCAGGATATGAGCCGCCTCGATGCGGTCAGCTATATCAGCCACGGCGTCGGCAAGGGCTCGACCCCGGTCGAATCCGCCCCGCCCAAGGGCGCCGAGGAAGACAAGACGCAAAAGAGCGACGGCAAGAAGGGCGAAAGCGCGCTCAAGCAGTTCACCGTCAACCTCAATGAAAAGGCCAAGACCGGCAAGATCGATCCCCTGATCGGCCGTGGCCCAGAGGTCGACCGCACCGTCCAGATCCTGTGCCGTCGCAGCAAGAACAACCCGCTCTATGTCGGCGATCCCGGCGTCGGCAAGACCGCGATCGCGGAAGGGCTGGCGCGCAAGATCATCGAAGGCGACGTGCCCGAAGTGCTCAAGGAAGCCGTCATCTACTCGCTCGACATGGGCGCGCTGCTCGCCGGCACCCGCTATCGCGGCGATTTCGAGGAGCGGCTGAAGCAGGTCGTCAACGAACTCGAAAAGCTGCCCCATGCGGTGCTGTTCATCGACGAGATCCACACGGTGATCGGCGCGGGTGCCACCAGCGGCGGCGCGATGGACGCATCGAACCTGCTCAAGCCGGCGCTGTCGGGCGGATCGATCCGCTGCATCGGTTCGACCACCTACAAGGAATTCCGCAACCACTTCGAAAAGGACCGCGCCCTGCTGCGCCGGTTCCAGAAGATCGACGTCAACGAACCGACGATCGAGGATACGATCAAGATCCTCGCCGGCCTGCGCTCGGCGTTCGAGGATCACCACAACGTCAAATACACCCCCGACGCGATCAAGTCGGCGGTGGAGCTCAGCTCGCGCTACATCAACGACCGCAAGCTGCCCGACAAGGCGATCGACGTGATCGACGAAGTCGGCGCGATGCAGATGCTGGTGCCCCCGTCCAAGCGCAAGAAGACGATCACGCCGAAGGAGATCGAACTGGTCATCGCGACCATGGCGCGCATCCCGGCCAAGACCGTGTCGAGCGACGACACCCGCGTGCTCGCAAACATCGAAACCGACCTCAAGCGTGTCGTGTTCGGGCAGGACAAGGCGATCGAAGTGCTGTCGAGCGCGATCAAGCTCAGCCGTGCCGGCCTGCGCGATCCCGAAAAGCCGATCGGCAACTATCTGTTCAGCGGCCCGACCGGCGTCGGCAAGACCGAAGTGACCAAGCAGCTCGCCGAACTGCTCGGCATCCCGCTGCAGCGCTTCGACATGTCCGAATATATGGAGCGCCACTCGGTCAGCCGCCTGATCGGCGCCCCTCCGGGCTATGTCGGCTATGATCAAGGCGGCCTGCTGACCGACGCGATCGACCAGAACCCGCATTGCGTGCTGCTGCTCGACGAGGTCGAAAAGGCGCATCCGGACCTGTTCAACATCCTGCTGCAGGTGATGGACAATGGCCGCCTGACCGATCACCACGGCAAGACGGTCGATTTCCGCAACGTCATCCTGATCATGACGACCAATGCGGGCGCGTCCGACATGGCACGCGAGAGCATCGGCTTTGGCGACATCAGCCGCGACGATGTTCAGGAAGACGCGGTGAAGAAGCTCTTCACCCCCGAATTCCGCAACCGTCTCGATGCGATCGTGCCGTTCGACTATCTCCCGACTAAGGTGGTCGAGCGCGTGGTGGAGAAGTTCATCCTGCAGCTCGAACTCCAGCTCGCGGACCGCAACGTCCATATCAGCCTGGACGATGAGGCAAAGGCGTGGCTCACCGAACGCGGCTATGACAAGCTCTACGGCGCCCGCCCGATGGGCCGCCTGATCCAGGAAAAGATCAAGCAGCCGCTGGCCGAGGAACTGCTGTTCGGCAAGCTCGTCCATGGCGGCGAGGTCGAGGTGAAGCTCAAGGACAACGCGCTGACCTTCGCGATCACTCCTGCGGCACCGAAGCGCGCGAAAAAGGGCGGCAAGAAGTCCGAGGCCGAGAAGGCGAAGTAACGCGCCTCACCGTCGAAAACCACGAAGCCGCCCCGGTGAAAGCCGGGGCGGTTTTCGTTTGCGGGAAGAACGTCTCCAGTTCGTCGTCCCGGGCTTGACCCGGGACCGGGCTGCCTTTGAGCCGCAAGGAGCCCAGCCCGGGCTCAAGGCCGGGCCGACGAGAATTTGTCATCGGCAGTCCCCACCGTCATGCTGAACTCGTTTCAGCATCCACCGCGCAACCGGTGACGGAGCCGCTGGCGGAGACGTGGATGCTGAAACAAGTTCAGGACGACGGACACTGCTCTACCCGTTTGGCGAATGGACCCAACTGCCCACGGACCACCGCTAGTCCGATTTCGCCTTAAACCGAATACGGTGCGGTTGTGCCGGTAGCCCGCCCAGCGATCTGAAATTCATGTAAGGCGGACGGTTGAACCACACCTCGTAACTGCGCCCCGCCTTGGCCGTGCACCGCATAGTGTAACTCATGCCATCGGGCGAAATCGGCGCATTTGGCGAGCAATCCGGGAACGTATCCGCCGAGACCTGGACGAACGAGTAACCGCCCTTCCGCATGGGTCTGTCGAATCTCACGGTAAGGTCGAACGGCCCCGGTGTAACGGTGCTCCCGTCCGCCGGGCTCGTCGCCACCACACGCGGCGGGACGTCGTCCGCGCTCCCCATGCTTCCGAACAAGAAACCAATAACTGCAACTGAAGAAAGAACCATGATCGACACTCCTGCCAGCACGAAGCGCTTACTCGCTACGGCTGGTCGAAGCTTTGGTTCGGGGTCCGACGCAACGGCCACCCCCAATTCCTCGGATCCCCCATTTCTTGGGGGGTGCCGTTCCGACTGAGCAAGCAGGCGGGCAGCCGATCGACTGCTTGGAACGCCCAAATGCCTGCGTGCTTCGCTCAAATGCTCGTTGACGGTATGCACGGAAATGCCGAGTTCAACTGCGGCAGACTTCGCATCATGTCCGTTGGACAGGAGACGAAGTATGTCCTTCTGCCGCTCGGTCAGCCTTGCGATGCCATCTGGAAGTTCCACCCGGCCCTTATTTCCACTTTTGCCAATGGCGGCAACGGGGCGTAGCGGAACGTCAGCCCATCAACCCGTCAATTCCGCACCACCACCGCCGTAACGCCCCCCGGCGGCGGCGGCGGCGCATACCAGGCCGCCGGCCGCGAACACCGCTCCCGGCACGCCCGCAGCTGCGCCGCGCGCTCGTCCGCCAGCCGCCGCCAGGCGCGTGCCTTACGAATCATCCGGTCCACCTGCCACTCGGTGCTTTCCCACGCCCCGTCGCGGCACCGCCGGTCGCTCCCGCACATCCGCTTCACCGCATAGTCGATCCGCGCCGCAAGAATATCGATCCCCGCCTCGGTCGACAGGTCCAGCCCCGCCGCAGGAACGGCAATCTGGCGCGTCTCATACCGCTCGCCCGCGCTCGCCGGGCCGGTCAGGATCATCGCCGCAGCCAGCGCGGCCATCAGGTGCATCGGTCTCATCGCAATCCTCTTCGCGCACCAGCATAGCGTAAAACATATGAGCCGTTAACCAGCCTGACGCCCGCACCGTCCCGCCATCGGACAGGCATCGCATGACCTTGCACCGCATTTCGAACGCCTCCGGCAGCGCCGTCGGATGCGTAACGTTAACCTGTTCTTCGCGTTCGACCGTTTAGTTCAGCGGTATGACAAGGGGGATCGTCACACTGCTGGGACTCGCGGTCGCATTGGCCGCGATGCTCGTCTTTCCGGCCGAGGCGCGCCCGCCCGGCTTGAGCGCGGGCACCACCGGCCGACCGCTGGCCACCTGCATCCGCCGCGCCGCGCCGGGCGATGATGCTCGCGCCATCGCGCGCGATCTTGCCGGTTTCGACTGCGTCACCCCGCAGCAACAGTTCGGCAGCGGCGATTTCTGGGTCATCTCGGAACCCGTCGGCGAACGCTCGCGCTCGCGCCGCCCGCTCAACGCGCGGATGCTCAGCCTGTGGCAGGAGCGCGTGACCCTCAATGTCCTCTACGCCGACGGGCGCATCGAGACGATGTCCGACGACAGCGTCGGCATGTCCAGACGGCTGCAACTCGGCGCAGTGATCGAATACCCGATCCCGCGCCTGCGCGCGCCGGTCGACCGGCTGCTGTGGAAGGTCGAAGGGTCGAGCAACCTCTATGCCGTGGTCCGCAACCCGCGCGTCGCGACCGAGGCAGAGAGCAACCGCGCCAATCTGTTCATGACCGCGCTCTATTCCGCATTCGGCGGGCTGTGCATCGCGTTGCTGACCTACAATCTCGCGCTGTGGACCACGCTGCGTTACCGGTTTCAGCTGGCTTATGCCGCGATGGTCACGGCGTTGATGGCTTATGCCTTCACGTCGTCGGGTGCGCTCGCCTGGGCGATGCCCGACATTTCAAACATCTTCCGCCTGCGCCTCAATTACATGCTGCTGACCCTGACCGCCGCATCGGCGCTCTGGTTCGCGCGCACCTTCTTCGAAGAGCATGTGTTCGGCCCGCGGATGCGCATGCTGATCCGCGTCAGCATCGCCATATTCCTCACCACCGGAATCGGCTTTGCCGTGTTCGCGCCGCTCGCGCCGAATCTCGCGCACACCATCTACAACTGGGTATTCGCCAGCCTGTTGCTGCCGATCGTCGCGATCGTCGTGTCGGCGTGGCGTCACCGCTCCAATTTCCTGTGGCTGTTCGGCATCGCCTGGGCCGCGCCGATCGCCGCCGGCTGCCTGCGCGTGCTGTCGAGCCTCGGCGTGCTCCCGTGGAGCTTCTGGCTCGACAATTCGACGCTGATCTCGATGGCGGCAGAGGCGTTGCTGTCGTCGGTCGCGATCACCTACCGCATCCGCCTGCTCAGCCGCGAGCGTGACGCTGCGTTAGCAGCCGAAACGGTCGCGCGGCGCCTTGCCGATCTCGATCCCCTCACCGGCCTGCTCAACCGTCGCGCCTTCCTTGGCCATGCCATCGGGCGCAGCGGGCCACAGACGCTGCTGATCCTCGACCTCGACCGGTTCAAGCAGGTCAACGACACGATCGGCCATGACGGCGGCGACGAAGTACTGCGCACCGTCGCCCGCACCTTGCGTACGCTCGCCCCCGAAACCGGGATGATCGCCCGCATCGGCGGTGAGGAGTTCGCCTTGCTCTGCCACGCCGACCAGCCGGTCGACCCCGAAACCCTGCTCGCCCGGCTGCGCGCGACGCGCATGCCCTATGACCTGCGCGTCACCGCCAGCATCGGCAGCGCGCACGGCCCGATCGCCAGCGAACGCGAGTGGAAAGCACTCTACCGCGCTGCCGATCAGGCGCTGTTCGACGCCAAGTCCGCCGGCCGCGACCGCGCCAAAACCGCGCTGGCCGCCTGACCAAAAATTCAGATGTCGTTCATCTGTGATTTGGTTTACAGCCGCTCCATCGGGAGGGCATGATGGACCAGTTGAACAAGCGCAGGATCATTCTGGCCGCCGGCGCCGCCGCGCTGCTGATGACCGCCGCGACGGTGCATCCGACTGCCGAGTTCGAAATCCTGACCCACGAACTCACCGACAAGACCCCGCGCAAATTCCAGGCCGCGGTCGATACTGGCCTGCTCGCCGTCTCCGTGATCTACACCTGGACCGAACGCTCGCTCCGCTGACCACGATGGCCCGTCTTGCCTTCCGCCGGGCTTTGCTTACACTCGTGTAAATGAGCGATCCCGAGCACGCCTGGCGCACTAACTATCGTCATCCCGGTCCGTGGGACCAGACCCTGCCGCCGCTGTCCATGGTCGATGCGTTCGAGGAATCGGCGAGGCGCAAGGGCAATGCCCCGCTGCTCGACTTTCTCGGCCGCCATTACAGCTTTGCCGAAACGCTCGACGGCGCCAACCGCGTCGCCTGCGGCCTGCGCGCACTCGGCTATGGCCCGGGCGACCGCATTGGCCTGTTCCTGCCCAACGCCCCCCATTATGTCGCGGCCTATTACGGCATCCTCAAGCTCGGCGCGACGGTGGTCAATTTCTCGCCGCTCTACAGCGTCGATGAACTGGCCGCGCAAGTCGCCGACAGCGGCACGCGCCTGCTGTTCACGCTCAGCGCCACCGCCCTGCTCCCGACCGCGCTCAAGGTGCTGGACAAGAGCGGCCTCGAACGCCTGATCGTCGGCTCGGTCGCCGGCGCGCTGCCCCCCACCAAGTCGATCCTTTACCGCCTGTTCAAGCGCGCCGAGGTGGCGGAAAAGCCCAACGACCCGCGCGTCACCGCCTTTTCGCAGTTGATCGCCAATGACGGCGCATGCGTCGCGCCACCGATCGATCCCGACACCCAGCTCGCGCTGATCCAGTACACGGGCGGCACCACCGGCGTGCCCAAGGGCGCGATGCTGACCCACCAGAACCTGTCCGCCAATGCGCGGCAGGTGGCAAAGCTCGACCCCGATCTCGGCCATAGCCTCGACCGCGTGCTCGGCGTGCTCCCCTTCTTCCACGTCTTCGCCAACACCTGCGTCCTCAACCGCACCATCTTGACCGGCGGCGAGATCATCATGCTCCCGCGCTTCGACGCGGCCCAGGCGCTCGCCGCGATCAACCGCACCAAGCCGACCGCGCTGCCCGGCGTGCCGACGATGTTCCAGGCGCTGATCGACCACCCGCATTCGAAATCGACTGACTGGTCGAGCCTCAAATATTGCATCTCCGGCGGTGCCCCCTTGCCCGCCGAGCTCAAGAAACGGTTCGAGGCCGAAACCGGCGCGACTCTGATCGAGGGTTACGGCCTGTCCGAAAGCTCGGGCGTCGTCTCCGCCAACCCCTATCGCGGCGAAGGCAAGTCCGGCACCATCGGCCAGCCGATCGTCGCCACCCGCGTGCGCCTGGTGGACAAGGAAGACCCCTCACGCGACGCGCCAGAAGGCGAACCGGGCGAGATCGTTCTTGCGGGTCCGCAGATCATGGCCGGATACTGGGATCGCCCGGAGACCGACGACACCACCTTCTGCCACGACGCCGCCGGCACCCGCTGGCTGCGCACCGGCGATGTCGGCCAGATCGACACGGACGGCTTCATCCGCATCGTCGATCGGCTCAAGGACATGATCTCGGTCGGCGGGTTCAAGGTCTTCCCCAAACATGTCGAGGACGTCCTCTACCGCCACCCCGCGGTCAAGGAAGTGCTGGTCGTCGGCATGCCCGACCCCCGCATGGGCGAAGTCCCCCGCGCCTATGTCGCCCTCAACGCCGACGCCGAGCCGGTGACCGGCGACGAGTTGCGCACCTGGCTCAACCCGCAAGTCGGCAAGCACGAGCGCGTCGACGCGGTCGTGGTGCGCGACAAGCTGCCCAAGACGATGATCGGAAAGTTGAGCCGCAAGGACCTGCTGCTGGAAATCGCGGCCGAGGCGGCAGCAACCCCGCCCGCTTCCTCTTAAGCCCCTCCCGCTCGCGGGAGGGGCTGGGGAGGGTCTTCTTCTTGAAGGCACCCCCAAACCCATGTGAGTCACCCACCAAAATCCGTTCGTGCTGAGCTTGTCGAAGCACCACCCCCGCCCTATCCGATGACAGGATGCCGCCCTTCGACAAGCTCAGGGCAAACGGAGGTTGGTGCCGAACCTCCCCACCACTCGCTTCGTCACCCCGGCCCTGTGCCGGGGTCCACCCCACCCCACGCCCAGCGCTAGAGCCTCACCCACCACGCCAGCCTCCCGGTAGACCCCGGCACAAGGCCGGGGTGACGGATAAGATTGAATCGAGTGGTCTCCACTCCCATTTTCTCGGGGGAGCGGAAATGGCTCAATGTCAATCTTTTGCGCCACGCACTTCCTCAAACCAAGGTTCGGCAACCTCCTTGATAAAGAGCCCCAACTCTTCCACGCACCTTTCATAAGTGCTGCCTGTCTCAGCGTTAAAACGATGATGGTAACAGTAGCCCGTAGATCGTCGTGTTAGCTGGATCGTATGGTGATCTAGATATGACTTCTTTCCACTGCCCAAACATACCGAGGAAAGGTCCAGCTGGAGCGAAATGCTAGCCGAGTATGGCGCGCCATAACTGGCGCCGCTTCTCGAGATGAAAATCACCTCTTCGAATCCGTCGATCTGCCGCACCCATTTGCGCCCGCTACCTCTCTTGAAGCCCAACGGTTGCACAAATCCCGTAAACGCGCTGCAAACGCGCTTCATTCCTTCGGCAACAACATTCGAATAGCTTTTCATGAGGCAAGCTTAGTCGTTGAGTTGATGCCTGCAACAGGTTCGAAACGGCGTTATCCCGCCCCCTCAATCCCCCCGCATCTCAGCCTTCAAATTCATAAACTCATGCAGCCCCCACGGCCCCAGTTCGCGGCCATGGCCGGACAGCTTCACCCCGCCAAACGGAGCCCCCGGCACCGATGCCAGCATCTGGTTCACCGCGGTCATCCCCGCCGCGATATCGCGCACCAGCCGCGCCTGTTCCTCGTCGTCGTTGGTCCACACGCTCGACCCCAGCCCATAGGGCACATCGTTTGCCAGCCGGATCGCGTCATCGATCGACTCCGCTCGGAACAGCATCGCGACCGGCCCGAAAATCTCCTCCTTCGCAAACTCCGCCGCGGGATCGACATCGGTCAGCACCCCCGCGCGCATCCACGCGCCCTCACGGTCGATCTTCTCCCCGCCATGCAGCGTCGCGCCAGCGGCAACCGCACGCTCAAGCTGCTCCAGCACCGTATCGCGCTGCTCGACGCTCGACAGCGGCCCCATCTCGAACCCGTCTTCCATCGGATCGCCGATCTTCACCGCCTCCATCGCCGCGACGAACTTCTCGGCAAAGGCGTCGTACACATCGGCATGCACGATCATCCGCTTGGCACAGATACAGCTCTGCCCGGCATTCTGGATGCGCGCCTTCACCGCCGTCTCCACCGCCGCGTCCAGATCGGCCGAGGGCATGACGACAAACGGGTCCGACCCGCCCAGCTCCAGCACGACCTTCTTGAGCGCGCGCCCGGCGGCTTCGGCCACCTTGGCCCCCGCCCCTTCGCTCCCGGTCAGCGTCACCGCGACCACGCGCTTGTCGGCGATGATCCGCGACACCTTGTCCGACTTGATCGGTAAATTCTGGAACAGCCCGTCCGGCGCCCCTGCGGCCTGCACCATTTGCTGGATCAGCGCGGCACACCCCTGCGTCAGCGACGCATGCTTCAACAACCCGACATTGCCCGCCAGAATCGTCGGCGCGAGCCAGCGCACCGCCTGCCAATAGGGGAAGTTCCACGGCATGATCGCCAGCACCGGCCCCAGCGGCAACCAATGCGTCACCACCCGCCCGGTCGGCAGCGCGATCTCCTCGCCCTTCAGAAAGTCCGGCCCATGCTCGGCATAGTAGCGGAACCCCGCGACGCATTTCTCGACCTCGGCCACCGCCGACGCCAGCGTCTTGCCCATCTCCCGCACCGCGGTTTCGGCAAGGTGGTCCTTCCCAGCCTCGAACCGGTCGGCAATCGCATTCAGCAATGCCACCCGCTGCGCCACCGGACTGACCCGCCACGACGCAAACGCCGCATCCGCGCGCACCAGCGCCGCCTCGATCCCATCGCCGTCCAGTTCTTCGAACCGATCGCCCGTTTCGCCCGTCGCCGGATTGATGCTGGTAAACATGCGCGCACTCCTTTGCAGGGCATATGGGAACGCTGGGGCAATCGCGGGAGGTTGAATTGGTTCCGCCGCCATCGCATAGCATCGCCATGACCGACCAGATCGACATCGCCGCCTTGTCCTTTGAGGACGCCCTTCGCGAACTCGAGCGGATCGTCGGACAGCTCGAAACCGGCGACGTCCCGCTCGATCATGCGATTACCCTGTACGAACGCGGCGACGCGCTGCGCCGCCAGTGTCAGGCGCGGCTCGACGCGGCGCAGGCGCGGATCGAACAGGTGCGCGCCGACGCCAGCGGCAACGTCACCGGCACCACCCCCTTCGCAGCAGGATGAGCGCGGACGTGGCCGACGCCAGCCAGACCCTCGAAACCGCGCTGCGCGATGTCGCGGCCGAGATCGACCGTCAGTTCGACCATTTCCTCGCCGTCCCGGCCGACCCGCGCGCCAAGCTCTATGAAGCGATGCGCCACGCCGCGATCGGCGGCGGCAAGCGGCTGCGCCCGCTGCTGACCTTCGCCACGGCGCAGCTGTTCGCGGTCGACCGCCGCTGCACCGCGCGTGTCGCGACGGCGATCGAGGCGATCCATGTCTATTCGCTGATCCATGACGACCTGCCCGCGATGGACGATGACGATATGCGCCGCGGCAAGCCGACGGTGCACCGTGCGTTCGACGAAGCGACCGCGATCCTCGCCGGCGACTGCCTCCACGCACTCGCGTTCGAAATCCTCGCCGATCCCGCCACCCATGCCGACCCGTTCGTCCGCGCCGAACTGATCGCCGATCTGGCGCAGGCGTCTGGCCCGTCGGGCATGGCGGGCGGGCAGATGATGGATCTGGTCGCCGAAAACACCAGCTTCGACCTCGCGACCGTCACCCGGTGCCAGGCGCTCAAGACCGGCGCGCTGATCGCCTGCTCAGTCGAGGCCGGCGCGATCCTCGGCCGCCTGCCACCCGAAGGCCGCACTGGCCTGCGCGGCTATGCCCGCGACATCGGCCTCGCCTTCCAGATCGCCGACGACATTCTCGACGTCGAGGGCGATCAGGACGCGGTCGGCAAACAGCTGCGCAAGGACGAGGCGGCGGGCAAGGAAACCTTCCTCTCGCTGCTCGGCATCGACCGCGCCCGCGAACAGGCGCGGCTGCTGGTCGATCAGGCGATCGAACACCTCCACAGCTACGGCCCCGAAGCCGACCTCCTGCGCGCCATCGCCCGCTTCGTGCTGGAACGCGACCGCTAACCCGTTTTTGGGAGCCTGAACGATGACCACCCGCACCGGCGTCTATCCCGGCACCTTCGATCCGATCACGCTCGGCCATATGGACATCATCCGGCGCGGCGCGAAGCTGGTTGACCGCCTCGTCATCGGCGTGACCACCAATCCGTCGAAAAACCCGATGTTCACGGTCGAGGAGCGGATGGAGATGGTCCGGCGCGAGGTTGCCGACCTCGACGGCGAAATCCATGTCGTCAGCTTCGATTCGCTGCTGATGGACTTTGCCGAGCGTGAAGGCGCGAACATGATCGTGCGCGGCCTGCGCGCCGTCGCCGATTTCGAATATGAATATCAGATGGCGGGAATGAACCAGCAATTGAACGGTCGGATCGAAACCGTCTTCCTGATGGCCGATGTCTCGCTCCAGCCGATCGCCAGCCGCCTGGTCAAGGAAATCGCCCTGTTCGGTGGCGAAATCCGCAAATTCGTCCCCGCGACCGTGCGTGACGAGGTTGTGGCGCGGGTCGAGAAGATCGGCCGCAAGGGCAGCTGACGCAAAAACCGCTTTCCTACACCCCCCCAACCGGCATAGCATCGAATCACGATGATCGGACGCCGCGCATCCGTGGCCCGAAACTGACAAAATCAAGTGCGTTGCCCGTAACTTTGTCAGCTTTCGGTGCGGTCGTGATCGCTGGTGTCGGCGCCCGCCGCATTCACTTTGCTGCAAGCGGCGATTTGCTCTAAGCCGCTTCCGTTCCAGAATCCGGTGGGGATATCGATGCGTTTTGTTGCCCTGTGTGTTGCCCTGCTCGGCGCGCTGTTCGCGATGCCAGCCTCCGCCCAGCATGTTCCGCCCCCGCCCGGCCGCGCCGCACCGCCCGCGACGACGGACAAGGAGAATCTGTGGATTCTCGACCTGTCGACCGGCGGCCGCGTCACCATCTGGCTGCGCCCCGATGTCGCGCCCAAGGCGGTCGAGCGGATCAAGGAGCTGACCCGCAAGCGCTTCTATGACGGCCTGATCTTCCACCGCGTGATCGACGGCTTCATGGCGCAGGGCGGCGACCCCAAGGGCGATGGCACTGGCGGCAGCGAGCTGCCTGACCTGCCCAAGGAGTTCAACTACCTCCCGCATGTGCGCGGCGCGGTTGCTGCGGCACGCGCGGAGGATGAGAATAGCGCGAACAGCCAGTTCTTCATCATGCTGAGCCCGCGTCTTCAGCTCGACCAGAAATACACCGTGTTCGGTCGCGTGCTCGAAGGCATGCAATATGTCGACGCGATCCCGCGCGGCGAGCCGCCGGCGGACCCCGCCCGCGTCGTCCGCGCCTACATCGCCGCCGACAATCCCCCGGCTTTTGTTGCCGCACCGGCGGAAGCACCGGCTGCATTGCCCGCAGGCCCGGCCAAGTGAACCCAAATCCTCCCCGGAACGGGGAGGGGGACCGCCGCGAAGCGGTGGTGGAGGGGGCCCGAGGCAAAGGAATCGCTTCGAGGAGGGCCCCCTCCGTCAGCGCTGCGCGCTGCCACCTCCCCGTGCCGGGGAGGATTGTGAGACTTTTCGAATGAACGTCGACCTGTTCGATTTCGACCTGCCGCCCGAGCGGATCGCGCTGCGCCCGGCGAGCCCCCGCGATTCGGCGCGTCTGCTGCTGCTCGACGGGCAAGCGACCGAAGACTGCAGCGTCGCCGACCTCCCCGCCCTGCTGCGGGCGGGCGACATGCTGGTGTTCAACGACACCCGCGTCATCCCCGCCCAGCTCGAAGGCATCCGGGGCGAGGCAAAGATCGGCGCCACGCTGCACAAGCGCGAAGGGCCGCGCCACTGGATCGCCTTCATCCGCAACGCCAAGCGCCTGAAGCCCGGCGACAGCATCGACTTCGGTAACGGCGTCACTGCAACTGCCGAAGCGCGGCATGACGATGGCAGCTTCACTTTGTTCTTCCCCGGCGACGAACCGGTCGAACTGCTGCTCGAGCGCGCCGGGCGCATGCCGCTCCCGCCCTATATCGCCGCCAAACGCCCGACCGACGCCCGCGACGCCGACGATTACCAGACGATGTTCGCCAACGAACCCGGCGCGGTCGCTGCCCCCACCGCCGCGCTGCACTTCACGCCGGAGCTGATGGCCGCGCTCGACGCCGCCGGGATCGGCCACACCACGCTGACGCTGCATGTCGGCGCGGGCACCTTCCTGCCGGTTAAGGCCGACGACACCGAAGACCACAAGATGCATGCCGAATGGGGCCGCATCGACGCCGCCACCGCCGACCGCCTCAACGCAGTCCGCGCCGCCGGAGGCCGGGTCATCGCCGTCGGCACCACCAGCCTGCGCCTGATCGAAAGCGCGGCAGGCGAGGACAATGTGATCCGCCCGTTCGAAGGCGACACCGCGATCTTCATCACCCCCGGCTACCGCTTTCGCGGCATCGACGGCCTCGTCACCAACTTCCACTTGCCGAGATCGACATTGTTCATGCTGGTCAGCGCATTGATGGGGCTGGAGCGGATGCAGGCCGCCTATGCGCATGCCATCGCGTCGGGCTATCGTTTCTACAGCTATGGCGACGCCAGCCTGTTGTTGCCGGAGGACCGCGCATGATCCTTACTTTCCTGCTCCTCGCCGCCGCGCAGCAATCGCCGGGTGGCGTCCCGAACCGGACGCGCGTGCCGGTCGCTGTCGATCTGAGCGGTCAGCAACAGCCGGCTGGCATGGCAACCCCGATCCCGCTGATGATCGCCGAGCCGGTCGCGATGGCCATCGCCGCGTTCGACGCCGACCATGACGGCATCGTCACCCGCGCCGAATTCGACGCTGGCGTCCGCCGCAGTTTCGAGGTCAGCACCAAGGGCCAGCCCGCAATGGGCTATATTGCGTTCGGCGACTGGTCGGAACGCTGGCTGGGCAACCGCAATGCCCTGCCCAGCCCGTTCGAAGTCGATGGCGACGGCGACAACCGCATCACCCTGCCCGAGCTGCAGGCGCGGTTCGATCTGTTCTTCACCCGCTTCGATGCCGACAAGGACGGATCGCTGCGGCGCAGCGAATTGCTGACGGTCCGGGCCCTGCCCCAGCCCGGTGCGCGTCCCGAGGACGGCGCAAAGCCCCGCGCGCGCAAGCGCTAATCATGTCCTAGCATCTCCCGCCGCACTGCGGCTAAGGTCACCGCAATGCACGGCGCGCACCATCATCACGGCCCGGCCGGGCACGACCATGCGGGGCATGGCCATGGCCACAGCCACGCACCCAAGGATTTCGGTCGCGCCTTTGCGATCGGCACCGTCCTCAATCTTGGCTTCGTGCTGGTCGAGGGGCTGGCGGGGATCGCGACCGGGTCGATGGCGCTGCTCGCCGATGCCGGGCACAATCTCTCCGACGTCCTCGGCCTGCTGATCGCCTGGGGCGGCGCGTCGCTCGCCAAGCGTCCCGCATCGCGCCGCTTCACCTATGGCCTGAGCAGCTCGACCATCCTCGGCGCGCTCGCCAACGCGGTGCTGTTGCTGTTCGCGGTCGGCGCGATCGCGCTGGAGGCAGTGCAGCGGCTCGGCTCGCCCGCCCCCGTTCCCGGCGCAGCGGTGATGATCGTCGCCAGCATCGGCATCGTGATCAACACCGCCACCGCCCTGCTGTTCATGCGCGGTAGCAAGGACGACCTCAACATCCGCGGCGCCTATCTCCACATGGCCGCCGACGCCGCAGTGTCCGCCGCCGTCGTGGTCGGCGGGGCGCTGATCCTGTTCACCGGCAAGGCGTGGATCGACCCGGCTCTCAGCCTGCTGATCGTCGTCGTCATCCTGTGGAGCACCTGGGGCCTGCTGCGCGATTCGGTGGTGATGGCGCTCCACGCCGTGCCGCCCGGGATCGATGCCGAGAAGGTCGAACAAACGCTGGCGACCCTGCCCGGCGTCACGCGCGTCCACGACCTGCACATCTGGCCGATGAGCACGACCCAGGTCGCGCTGACCGCGCATCTCCAGATGCCCGACGGCCATCCCGGCGACGCCTTCCTCAACGATGCCCAGCACCGGCTGGAGCATGATTTCGGCATCAATCACATGACGCTTCAGATCGAGATCGGCGACGGCGATCCGTGCCGGCTGCATGGTGGCCATGGAGCCGGACATGGCTGACCCCGCACCGCTCCGGCTGGTGATCTTCGATTTCGACGGCACGCTGTCCGACAGCGGCGGGTGGTTCCTTTCGGTCGTGGACCATTTGTCCGACCGCTATAATTTCCGCCGCGTCCTGCCCGAAGAGGTCGAGCCGCTACGCAAGATGACGTCGCGCGACGTGATCAGCCATCTGCGCATCCCGCGCTGGAAACTGCCGTTCATCGCGCGCTATGTCCGCAAGTTGTTCGGGCGCAACACCGACAAGGTCCACCTGTTCGCCGGCGTGACCGAAATGCTCGCCGCGATCGAGGCGATGGGCATTCCGCTCGCGCTCGTCACCTCGAACAGCGAGGCGAATGCCCGCGCCGTGCTGGGGCCGGAAAATGCTGCGCGGTTCAGCTGGTGGGCGTGCGGCGCGTCGCTGTTCGGCAAGGCACCCAAATTCCGCTCGGTCCTGAAGCAAAGCGGCATACCGCCCGAACAGATCATCTCGCTCGGCGACGAAACCCGCGACATTGACGCCGCGCGCGAAGTCGGTATCCGTGCCGCCGCCGTGCTCTGGGGCTATGCCGAGCCCGAGGCGTTCGCGCATCTCAACCCCGACCTCGCCTTCGCGACCCCCGGCGATGTCGTCGCCTATGTCGCCCGGTCAGCCAAGATGGACCGCCAGCCATAAGGTCGGCGCGTCGGGGTCGGTCCGCGTCACCCAGTGCCGCACGCCACCGGGGATAAAGACATGATCGCCGGGCGCCAGCGCTACCTCCGCCTGCTCCTCGATCCGCAGCGCCGCACTCCCGCGCAGCACCACCACCCACTCATCGGCGTCCTGCACGAACGGCGCATCCTGAGGCGTCGTCTGCCCATGCGACACGATCCGCTCGATCCGCACCCCACCACGCTCCAGCAACGGGGTGAACACCTCCCCCTCGCGCGCATCGGGTAACGGTGCGAAGAGATTGCCCCCTGTTTCAGCCATTGCCATTGCCCCCTCAACATCGCATCGAACGCCTATGTCCCGTTTCACCTTCACCATCCACGCCACCGACGGCAAGGCACGCACCGGCACCATCGCGATGCAGCGCGGCGAGATCCGCACCCCCGCCTTCATGCCGGTCGGCACCGCCGCCACGGTCAAGGCGATGAAGCCGCAGGATGTCCGCGCATCGGGCGCGGACATCATCCTCGGCAACACCTACCACCTGATGCTCCGCCCGACAGCCGAGCGCGTCGACCGCCTCGGAGGACTGCACAAGTTCATGGGCTGGGACCGCCCGATCCTGACCGACAGCGGCGGCTATCAGGTGATGAGCCTGTCCGACCTGACCAAGCGCAGTGAGGACGGGATCGTCTTCAAGTCGCACCTCGACGGTTCGCGCCATTTGCTCAGCCCCGAACGCTCGATCGAAATTCAGCGGCTGCTCGGATCGAACATCGTGATGGCGTTCGACGAGCTGGTCCCGACCACCTCGACGCGGGAAGTTCAGGCGGCGGCGATGGAGCGGTCGATGCGCTGGGCCAAGCGGTCGCGCGACGCCTTCGACTCAGGCGGTGACCATGCCGCCAACAACGCGATCTTCGGCATCCAGCAGGGCGCGCTTGACGAAGGGATGCGCAAGGCCAGCGCCGACGCGCTGCTCGACATCGGCTTTGACGGCTATGCCGTGGGCGGCCTCGCGGTCGGTGAGGGGCAGGAGGCAATGTTCGGTTGCCTCGACTACGCCCCCGGCCAGCTCGACGCGACCAAGCCGCGCTACCTGATGGGTGTCGGCAAGCCCGACGACATCGTCGGCGCGGTCGAGCGCGGGATCGACATGTTCGACTGCGTCCTCCCCACCCGCTCGGGCCGCACCGGCCAGGCCTTCACATGGGCCGGCCCGATCAACATCCGCAACGCGAAATTCGCCGAGGATCAGAGCCCGCTCGACCCCGACTCGCCCGTCGCCGGGTGGAGCAAGGCGTATCTCCACCACCTCGTCCGCTCGGGCGAGATTCTCGGCGCGATGCTGATGACCGAACATAATCTGTGGTTCTATCAGCGGCTGATGGCCGACCTGCGCGCCGCGATTGCAGAAGGGCGGCTGACCACCTTCGCCAACGCGTTCCGTTCGTCTTATTATGGCGGCCGCGACTGATTGCACCGGCCCCGCCCCTGTCCTACTCCTGTGCCACTAAGGAGTATCCAGTGACCGACAAGACCGACGCCACCGACGAGATCGCCAACGAAATCACTGCCGCTGCCCGCCAGGCGCGCGAGATTGCCGAACGCGCGGAAGGCACGCCCATGCCCGGCGACGCAAAGAAATGGCCGCTGGCGAAGATCGGCATCGGCATCGGCTCCGCCGCACTTGCCGCCGCGGTCATCTACGCCGCACGCAGCCGCAAGAAAGACTGACCTTCATGTCCCCCTCCCGCTCGCGGGAGGGGTTAGGGGAGGGCCTGTCCTCCCGATCCGGTTTCGACAGACCCTCCCCCTGCCCCTCCCGCAAGCGGGAGGGGAGTTTGAAGCCCACCGATCAGGAGACCCAAATGCGCCTGACCCGCACCGCGCTGTACCTCAGCGCCGCCCTGCTCCCCTTCGCCGCGCAGGCACAGCAGGCGGCTCCCGCCCCCGCCGCGCAGCCGCAGATCGCCGTCGCCCCGCTCAACTTCACCGAGCGGACTTTGCCCAATGGGCTCAAGGTCTATGCGATCCGCGACACCAGCACCGCCAACGTCTCGGTCCAGGTCTGGTACGATGTCGGCAGCAAGGACGATCCTGCAGGCAAGTCGGGCTTTGCCCACATGTTCGAACATCTGATGTTCAAGGGCACGAAGAACCTGGTCGATGAACAGATGGACCGCCTGACCGAGGACGTCGGCGGCTACAACAACGCCTCGACCGCGTCGGACTATACCAATTATTTCGAGGTCGTCCCGGCCAACCATCTCGAACGCCTGCTGTTCGCAGAAGCCGACCGGATGGCGAGCCTGGTGGTCGATGAAAAGGTGTTCGCCTCCGAACGCGACGTCGTGAAAGAAGAACTGCGCAGCCGCGTGCTTGCCCAGCCCTATGGCAAGCTGTTCTACGTCTATTTCCCCAACATCAGCTACGCGGTCCACCCCTATGCCCGCCCCGGCATCGGCAGCATCGAGGATCTCGACGCGGCGACGATCGGCGACATCCGCGCCTTCCACGCCACCTATTACCGCCCTGACAACGCCGTGCTGGTCGTCGCGGGCAATTTCGACCCGGCCCAGCTCAACAAATGGGTAGACAATTACTTCGCCCCGATCACCAAGCCCAACCGCCCGATCCCGCGCGTCACCGTCGCCGAACCGCCGCGTACGACCGCGGTGCGCAAGACCGTCTACGAAGCCAACACCCCGCTCCCCGCGGTGCTGCTGAGCTACCAGCTCCCGGCCGATAACCACCCCGACATCGCCGCCCTCACCGTCCTCAACGGCATCCTGTCGGGCGGCGAGAATTCGCGGCTCTACCGCAACCTCGTCTATCGCGATCAGCTGGCGGCACAGGCCAGCACCTTCCTCGATTCGCGCCAGTCGACCGGCGCCTATGCGATGTATGCGATCCTCGCCGGTGGAAAGTCGGCGGATGAGGGCGAAAAGGCGATGCGCCGCGAAATCGCCGAACTGCGCGACACGCCGGTCAGCGCCGCGGAACTGGCAGAGGCCAAGAACGAGATCCTGACCAGCGCGCTCAAGAGCCGCGAGACGGCGGAAGGCAAGGCATCGACCCTTGCCGCGTCGATCATCGTCAGCCGCGATCCCAAGGCGGCGGATCAGCAACTCGCCGCGATCGCCCGCGTTACCGCCGCCGACATTCAGCGCGTCGCCCGCCAATATCTCGGCGACAACCAGTCCGCCGCGATCGTCTACCTCCCCGACGCGATGGCGCAGGGGGCCAAGGGCGACAGCGTCGGCATCGCCGACACCGTCAAGGTCGCACCATTGGTCGTGCCCAAGGACATCGTGATCCACACCGCTGCGAGCGCAGAAACCCGCGTCGCAATCCCCGCCCCCGGTGCGCCGGTCTCGCCGACCATCCCCAACGCGGTCGAAACGAAGCTCGCCAACGGCATGCGCGTGATCGTGGTCGAAAAGCGCGACCTGCCGATCGTCACCGCCACCGTCGTCGCTCCCGCAGGCGGCGCGAGCGATCCCGCGGGCAAGGCCGGCACCGCCGCGCTCGCCGCGTCGCTGCTGACCAAGGGCACCACCACCCGCTCGGCCGAACAGATTGCGCAGCAGATCGAATCGCTCGGCGGGTCGATCGGTGCCGGGGCCGACTGGGACGCCGCGTTCGCGACCGTGACGGTCAAGGCCGATCAGGTCGAACCCGCGCTCACCGTCCTCGCCGATGTCGCGCGCAACCCGGCCTTCGCGCAGGAAGAGCTCGACCGCGCGCGCAAGCAGACCGTGGATGGCGTCACCGTCCAGCTCAAGGATCCCGCTGCCCTCGCCGGCATCGCCGCCAGCCGCGCCGTGTTCGGCGATCGCGCTTACGGCAATCTGCTGTCGGGCACCCCGACCTCGCTGCCGCGCATCACCCGCGAAAGCATCGTCACCGCCTATTCGCGCGCGTGGAACCCCGACCAGTCGGCGCTCGTCGTGGTCGGTGACATCGCGACCAAGGATGCGACGGCAATGGCGCAAACGCTGTTCGGCGACTGGAAGCGGGGCAACCTCAACGTGGTTGCCGCGCCGGTCACCGCGGCACCCAAGCCGCGCGTGATCGTCGTCGACCTGCCCGAAGCGGGGCAGGCGGGCGTCGTCGTCGCGCGTCCGGGGATCGCGCGCAGCGACAAGGATTTCTACGCGGCCCAGGTCGCCAACGCCACGCTCGGCGTCGGCTTCACCTCGCGCCTCAACCGCGAAATCCGCATCAAGCGCGGCCTCGCTTATGGCGCGGGCAGCAGCGTCGATGCACGCCGCTCACCCGGCATCGTCTCCGCCTCGACCCAGACCAAGAACCCCTCCGCGCCCGAAGTGGTCAAACTGATCGCCGAGGAAATGACCAAGCTGGGCGCCGCCCCGGTCCCCGCCGCTGAACTCGATTCGCGCAAGGCGGTGCTGATCGGCAGCTTCGGCCGCCGCATCGAACGCACCGACGGCATCGCCGGCGCGCTCGCCGACTATGTCGCCGACGGCGTGCCGCTCGGCACGCTGCAAAGCTACATCCCGTCGATCCAGAGCGTCGATCCCGCAGCGGTGCAGGCCGCTGCGAAGAAGGTGCTCGATCCCGCCAGCGCCAGCATCGTCGTAGTCGGTGATGCCAAGACGTTCGTCGACGAACTGCGCAAGACCTACCCCCAGCTGGAGGTGATCCCGGCCAGCGCGCTCAACCTCGACAGCGCGACGTTGAAGTGAGCATCTTTAGCCCCTCCCCTTCAGGGGAGGGGTTGGGGTGGGGCCTATCCGCACGCGCTACGGTTTCGACGGCGCAGTCACCAAAAGCTCAGATTTAGCTCATGACCCTCTCGAATGTGCCGCCTACCCGTTGGGCAGGCATTTGGAGGGCGCATGACGGCTGAAGGTATCGAACAATTTAAGCGCTGGCTGAAATGGTATGCCACGCTCGCCGCAGTACCGTTCTGCTTCGGCCTTCTCACAGTTTGGCTCCCATTCTTACTGAGCCTGCTGATGCTGATCGGCTTGGCAGGCGTCTATCTGGTCGGGATTGCCGTTACCGTTCGTTGGTCCATCGCCGCATGGCGCACCATGCCATTGGGCGACACGCCGATGCGTCGCGCCGGAGCGATTCTGATCCCGCCACTGATGCTCGCGCCCGCCATTCTCGCCTTCTTTCCGCTCGGACAAGCAGGCGGACGGATCGGTCTCATCGCGCAGATCGCGATCTATCATGAGCGGTTTGAGGAAATCATCGCCAAGGAGAAGGTCGCCCCATCCGCCGATGGTCGAGGCGAGTTCAAGGGAGTGTCCTACTGGGCCGATCCCGGACCACCGGTGCGTGTCGCCTTCTTTCCCGAGGGGTTGCTCGATAACTGGTCGGCGCTGATCTACGATCCGACTGGCGAGATGATGCAAGCCGATGGATTTGACACCTTAACCGGCAAATTCCGTGCACCCGATAACGTAACCAACCTGTTCGGCGGCGACCTTGTTTGGTGTCGCCCGGTGTGGGGGGACTATTACGAGTGCCGTTTCACCTGACGCCCCCGCATCCCTAACATTACCTTAACTATCAATCGTTTCACCCCGGGACGCGTCCAAATCCGAAGCAGAATTTAAACCCCCGCCACGCTATGGCGCAGGCTCGGGATTCTCCCGGTGGGACGAGCATGCTGCGGCGGATGACACGGGTACAGCTGAGGGGCCTTGCGGCGGCGCTGATTGCGTCGCTGATCGGTGCCGGCTTTTCCGCGCATGCCGGGCTGACCGCGCTGCACGCTTCGCAACAGGGCGCGCGCCTCGCCGGGCCGGAGCCGACCGGCTATGAGGCCGACGACCATTTCCCCGGCGCGGCCTTTTACCAGCTGGCCGATGACGACAGCGCGGCGCAGGCATCGGGCGCGACCGGTACGGTCGAGCTGCCCGACACGCCGGTGCCCGAAGGCGCAGTCGCCGACCCGACGATCCGCCCCGCCCCGCCCTTCGACCTGCGCGGATCGGCGCAGGACAAGGCACGCGCGCTGCAATGCCTGACCACCGCGATCTATTACGAAGCCGCGACCGAGCCAGATGACGGCCAGCGCGCGGTGGCGCAGGTGATCCTCAACCGCGCCCGCCACCCGACCTTCCCGGCCACGGTGTGCGGTGTCGTCTATCAGGGGTCGGAAAAATCCGGCTGTCAGTTCAGCTTCGCCTGTGACGGGTCGATGGCGCGCAAGCCGTCGCGCACCCATTGGGACCGCGCCGCGCGGGTCGCATCAGCGGCGCTGGCGGGCGAGGTCTTCGCGCCTGTAGGCATGGCAACGCATTACCACACCCACGCCGTCACCCCGCGCTGGAACAAGTCGCTGGTGATGACCGGCGTGTTCGGCGCGCATTTCTTCCATCGCTGGAAGGGCTATTGGGGCACCGGCGCCGCCTTCACCCAAAGCTATCGCGGCGGCGAACCCGTACCAGGCCCGAAAACACAGCTCGCAGCTGCGCCCGCGACCGATGGCGCAAAGCCGAACCCGGTGCCGGCGCCCGTCGCGGCAATCGGCGCAGTGCAGAAACCGGGCAATCCGCTGCTCCGCCCCACGCCCTCGGTCCCGATGCCCAGCACCGAACGCCGCGCCCCGCGCCGCGCCGAAGTCGAAAGCGGCGACGTCCTCCCCCGCTATGCCGAGCCGGCGGAGTCGCAAGTGCTCGACCGCTGGAAGGACAGCGGCAAGCCGATCCGCTGACGCGTTTTTATGGTGCGGCACCGGCCGCCGCACCGAAGTGCGAGGGCCGTAATCGTTACAGTTTAGCGCCGAGGCTTAGCGGCGATTCTGCCAGTCGCGACGCTCCCAGCGGATCTTGCGCGCCAGCACGTCGAAGCGACGGTCAAGATCGGCCCGCTCGGCCGTCGTCAGGCCAGGACGGCTCTGGCGATAGCGCGCCTCAAGCGAGACGATCCCGCGAAACTCCGCGCGCAGACGAACTGCCTCGGCGCGGGTCAGCTGGCCGCTCCGCACACCCTGGTCGATCCGGCGATCAAGGACCGCCTGACGCTGATTGATGTTCCACCAGCCATTGCCCGCGCCCTGATTGTCCTGACGCTCAATGCGGATCTTGCGCGACAGTGCGTCGAAGCGGCGGTCAAGGTCGCGACGCTCGGCCATCGTCAGGCCGGGAGCCGAACGGCGATAGCGGATCTCAAGGTCCGCAATGCCGCGGAACTCTGCGCGCACGCGCGCCGCCTCGTTCCGGTTGAGCTGGCCGCTGCGCACACCCTGATCGATCCGGCGATCGAGTTGCGTCTGACGCTGATTGATATTCTGCCATCCGGCCTGCGCAGTCGCAGCGGGAACGGTGGCGGCGGCGATGCCGAGACCGGCAATCATCAGTGCGAACTTCTTCATCGAACGTCTCCTCTTCAAATTCGTCGCCGCATCGGCGGCTGTGCTCTTTATCGGCAGTGGGTGTCGCAGCGATTTGGCGAGAATGTCGTTATTGTGTCGCGGCGTGTCGCACCTGCGACGGCTCCGTTCATAATCGTTAACACGACCCTAGTGTTCTATCTTGCCAAAACACCTTCAAGGAGCCATCTTGACGTCATGCTGAACCTTCTTTCGCTCGTCACCGGTGCCGTCGCGCTGCTCATTGCGCTGATCGGCATCTTGCCCATCCCGCTGTTGCCGCTGGTCAACTGGATCGCATTCCCGATCGCAGTCGTCGGCCTCGTCTTCGGCTTGTTGTCGAGCGGCACGGCCGGCCGGAACCTCAACATCGTCGTGCTGGTGATCAGCGGACTGCGCCTGTTCCTGACCGGCGGCCTCATCTGACCTGACGGACCCGCCCCGGCCATACCGGCCGGGGCGCTCCATCACTTCCGTTAGCGGCAGCGTACGTTGCCGCGATCGATCGACGCGCCGAGCGCCGCGCCACCTGCCGCACCGAGCAGCGTGCCCAGCACGTTCGACCGCCCGTTGGACAGCGTATTGCCCAGCAAACCACCGGCGATCCCGCCAACGATCAGGCCGGTCGTGCCGTCATTGCGGCGGCAATAATAACGTCCGTCGCGCCCGCGATAGATGCGGTCCTGACGGCTCAGGCGGCGCTCCTGATAATAGCGGCCGTCCCGATAATATTCGTCGGCATAATAAGCCCGCTGGCCACGCGCCGGGCGGTTCCAGTCGTAATTGCGATACTGGCGCCAGTCGCGGCGGTCTTCGCGGCGATCCTGGCGCGCGTCGCGCACTTCGCGCTGATATTCGCGCTGGGCGGCACGGCGCTCGGCGGGAGTATCGGCGCGGCGCAGGTCACGGCGATAGTCGCGCTGGGCATCGCGAACTTCTTCGCGATATTCGCGGTTCGATTCGCGCGGCGACTGCTGAGCCATCGCCGGGACCGGGGCCAGAGCCACCGACGCCAGGATGGCAGCGATCAGAGGGGTACGCATGGAACTTCTCCTGCATCTTGAGTGCCGGGGCTAAACGGCTCTGAAGGACAGGAAGTTGCGTGAACGGAAAACTACCCCGCGTTCATCGCCCGGCCAGCTTCACATGCGCGTATCGCCTGGATAGGCAAACAGCAGGTCGGCGTCCGGCGAGGCGGTCAGCACCGCGCTGCCACTGACGCTCAGGCAATCTCCGGCCCGCCACGCGACGCCATCGACCTCGCCAGTCCCGCGCACAGGCACCAGCCACCCAGTCTCCCCGTGCGGCAGCCGAATCATGCGATCCCCGCCGATCCACCGCTCCAGCACGAATTTCGGGCCCTCGACCAGCAGCGTCCGCCCATGCTCGACAATGCCGGGGCTCGGCTGCGGCTCCCATGGCTCGACCACCGCAACGTCAATCCCATCCTCAAGATGCAGTTCGCGCGGGCGGCCATAATCATAGAGGCGATAGGTGGTGTCGCTATTCTGCTGCACCTCGATCAGCGTGATCCCCGCACCGATCGCGTGCACCGTACCCGACGGCGCATAGAAGAAATCGCCCGCGCGCACCGGCTTCCAGTCGAGCAGGTCGACGATCGACCCATCCTGCGCCGCCGCCCGCAACGTCGCGGCATCGACCGGCTCGCGCGGCCCGATCGCAATCGTCGAATCAGGCTCGGCATCCAGAACCAGCCAGCACTCATCCTTCCCGCGCGGCAGCCCGCGGGCATGCGCAGCAGCGTCGTCGGGATGGACCTGAACCGACAGCTTCTCGCTGGTGAACAAATATTTGATCAGCAGGTCCGGCGCGGAATCACCCGGCGACTGAAACCACACCTCCCCCACCGGCTCGCCCTCGGGCGCGGGATCGTCGAAGCCCGGCCACAGCTGATGGCGGCCCCAGGGCTTTTCGACTCGGTGCATGGCGAGCAGTTGCGCGGGCATCGGTGCTTCCTGAATGAGAATGTCGGCGTCTCGCATCAACGCCCGGATTCTGGCGGTCGATCCCGTTCACCGCAAGCACCCCCAAAAAACATTTCGCCAGCGCGCAAGGCTCGGCTAAGAACCGGCGCGATGCGTATGCTTTCCTCCCGCTCGCTCGTGCTCGGCGCACTGGTTCTGGCCCTTCCGATCGCTGGTTGCGCCAGCGGTGGCGGAAAGCGTGCCGACCTTCCCTATGTCGCGCGCGACGTGGGCACGCTGTACACGACGGCCAAGGACCGGCTCGATCGCGGCCAGTACAAGCTCGCCGCTGCGCTGTTCGATGAGGTTGAGCGTCAGCACCCCTATTCGGTGTGGGCGCGCCGCGCGCAGCTGATGGGCGCCTTCGCCTATTATCTCGACAAAAATTACACCCAGTCGATCCAGTCGGCGCAGCGCTTCCTCGCGGTGCACCCGGGCAACCGCGACGCGCCCTATGCCTATTATCTGATCGCGCTCAGCTATTATGAGCAGGTCAGCGACGTGACCCGCGACCAAAAGATCACGCAGCAGGCGCTCGACGCGCTGGGCGAACTCAACCGCCGCTATCCCAACACCCGCTACGCCGCCGACGCGCGGCTCAAGATCGACCTCGTTCGCGATCATCTCGCGGGCAAGGAGATGGAGGTCGGGCGTTACTATCAGGTGCGCGGGCAATGGCTCGCCTCGGTCATCCGCTTCCGCACCGTGATCGACCAGTATCAGACCACGACCCATGCCCCCGAAGCGCTGATGCGCCTGACCGAGAGCTATCTCGCGCTCGGCGTGAAGGACGAGGCGAAGAAGGCCGCGGCAGTGCTCGGTGCCAACTATCCCGGCACCGAATGGTATGAGCGCGCGTACGAACTGGTGCAGAAGCATGGCGAGGCAGTGCCGGTTCCAGCGCTGGTGACGCCCGCGGCTCCCCCGGCGCGTGACGAAACGCCGACCCCAGCGCCCGCCACGAATTGAGCGCGCAGCGCCCCTGAACGATCCCCTCTCCCACAGCGGAACAAAAAGGGGTAATGCGGGCGCATGTTGACCGCGCTTTCCATTCGCGACGTGGTGCTGATCGAGGCGCTCGACCTCGATTTCGGTGCCGGCCTCGGCGTGCTCACCGGCGAAACCGGCGCAGGCAAGTCGATCCTGCTCGACTCGCTCGGCCTCGCGCTGGGTTCCCGCGCCGATAGCGGGCTGGTGCGGCAGGGCGCAGCACAGGCCGTCGTGACCGCCAGCTTCGAACCGTCAGACCTCGCCCCGATCGCCGCGCTGCTCGGCGACAGCGGCCTCGACCATGACCCGTCCGAACCGCTGACGATCCGCCGCCTGGTCAAGGCCGATGGCGGCAGCCGCGCCTATGTCAACGATCAGCCCGCCTCCGCCGGACTGCTGCGCGAACTCGGCGCGCTGCTGCTCGAAATCCACGGCCAGCATGACGATCGCGGCCTGCTCAACCCGCGCGGCCACCGCGCCCTCCTCGACAGCTTCGCCCGCGCCGATACCGGCGCCGTTACCGCCGCCCATCGCGCACTGCGCGACGCCGAAGACGCCCTCGCCGCCGCGCATGCCGAACAGGAAAGCGCCGCGCGCGATCGCGAATGGCTCGAACATGCCGTCGCCGAACTCACCAAACTCGCTCCCGAACCCGGCGAGGAAGCGGTGCTGGCCGAACGCCGCGCGACAATGCAGCGCGGCGAAAGGATCGCAGGCGAGCTTCAGGCGATCGCCGAACTCATCGATGGATCGGACGGCGCGCTCACCCGGCTGCGTCAGGCCGCGCGCATCCTCGAGCGAATCGCCGAGGACCATCCCGCCCTCACCGAAGCCCTCGCCGCGCTCGACCGCGCACTGAACGAGGGCAGCGCAACGCAGGAAGGGATCGATACCGCCGGTGACGCGCTCGCTTTCGACCCCGCCGCGCTGGAGGCGGACGAGGCGCGGCTGTTCGAACTGCGCGGCCTCGCCCGCAAGCACCGCGTTCAGCCTGACGACCTCGCCGAACTGACCGAAACGCTCGCGACACGGCTCGAACGGATCGAAGGCGGCGAAGGTCTGATCACGCGCCTCACCGCCAATCTCACCGCAGCCGAAAAGGCTTATGTCGCGGCCGCGGAAACGCTGTCGGCAACCCGCACCGCCGCCGCCGCACGGCTCGACGTGGCCGTCGCCGCCGAACTCGCCCCGCTCAAGCTCGACGCCGCCCGCTTCCGCACGACGGTCGACCCGCTGCCGCGCGACCAATGGTCGGCATCGGGCCGCGACCGGGTGGAGTTCGAGGTCTCGACCAACCCCGGCGCTCCGTTCGCGCCGCTGATCAAGATCGCCTCAGGCGGCGAGCTGTCGCGCTTCATCCTCGCGCTCAAGGTTGCGCTGGCGGAGGAAGGCGGCGCGCGCACGCTGATCTTCGATGAAATCGATCGCGGCGTCGGCGGCGCGGTGGCCAGCGCAATCGGCGAACGGCTGGCGCGGCTCTCGACCGGCGCGCAGTTGCTGGTCGTCACCCACAGTCCGCAGGTCGCAGCCCGCGGCGCGGCGCATCTACTGATCGCGAAAAGCCACGACGGCCTCGTCACCCGCACCGGCGTGCGCCAGCTCAACGAAGACGAACGCCGCGAGGAGATTGCCCGGATGCTGTCGGGGGCGCAGGTTACGGATGAGGCGCGAGCGCAGGCCGGAAGGCTGCTGGAGGCGGCGTAGTCGCGAACCGATAAACTACCGCGACTGAAAGATGGCTGAATGGCCTACTATGGGTGGTTAGCAGAACGCCGGCTTTTAGCGGGCGGCGGGCGAGCAGCGGACGTTAATGTAGCGCGGTCGCATAGCCGCCACTCCAACGCTGACGGCTCTACAACGCGCCGAAAAGCTGCATCCTTATCATATCGCCGCCAGCATCGAGACAGAGCAGCTTCGCAGCCGCCTCCCGGGCATCTCCAGCCGGTCCTCCACACTCCGCAACGATAGCGGGGATCGCGATTTGGTCACCACCGTCAGGCCGATCGCCTCGGGAGAGAGTTGCAATAACGGAGTGGGCGCGGCTGTTTTCCGCTCGAACTACGGCACATCTGGGCGGACCTGCACCACCTCACTGGGGCGTCACGTTGGTCTGACAGGGCGTTCACCCGCCATGATACGCGCCGCCATCGTCGGCCATGATTCGGAGAACCAACTGCCCGGATCTTCGGCGATAACCGTGGTTCCTTCGGCGAGGCAATCGGTCAGGATGACATCGCAGTGCTGGAGGAAGCGCGTCTCGACCGTCGAATAGAAGGTGCGAAAGACCGGATCCATGCCTTGACCCTTGTGCGGCAGCGTGACCGCGAGGCGATCGCCCAGGATGCGGACAAGCTTGCCCGCCGGATAGACGCCGATGCTGCCCATGAACCGAAACAGCAATGCACGATCGAACTGTCCGTCGGCCGACTCCATCTCCGTGACGGCTTCCAATGGCGATTTGCCAGCGGCGTGTGGGCGGATCGACGTCATGGCATCGTAGGCGTCGCAGATGCTGGCCATCCGCGTCGCTATGCTGATAGCCTCGCCCTTCAGGCCAAACGGATATCCCGATCCGTCGAGGCGCTCATGATGATGCTGGCAGACGTCCAGCGCCACTGCGGGCACCCCGGTTGTAGCCGACAGAATGGAGTGGCCCTGAACCGGATGTCGGCGCATCTCGATCGTCTCAGCCTCATTTAACGGGCCGGCCTTGAGCAGGATGTCCGGGGGGATTGTCGACTTGCCGATGTCGTGGAGAAGCCCTGCCATCCCAAGGTCCCGCGCGGCGTCGGTAGTATAACCGAGCTCGCGGGCAAGATTGATCATCAAGGCGCAGACGGCGACCGAGTGCGTATAAGTCTGGTCGTCCTGCGCTTTCAGCCGGGTGACGCTGATGAAGGCCGCCATATTGTTGAGCGAGCTCGCAATATCGTCGACAACCGCCAGGATCTCGGTGGTGGGCACGCCCTTGCCAAGCCGGCAGTCGGCAAACATCGCGTCGACTATGGTTTTTGAGCGCTGCGCGAGTTCGGTGGCTCGCACCTTATCCGCCCGGCCGAACCGCCCGGAAGCCCGCATGGGAGCAGGGCTAACCGGTGCACGGATGGATTGGGGGGGCGGGGCGTCCCGACCCTTTGCCGTATCGATGATGATCTCGCAATTGCTGGAGCGGATCCGTGTGAGTTCCTGCTCCGACGATATCAGAAGCCGCGATCGCCACAGGGGATGTGAAAGCCAGCCGCCGGAGAACGAGTGGACGTACATACCTAGTGTAGCCTGCTCTGACCTTATTGATTTAAGCAAGGATGCTCTCCGGCGGTACGATTAACGGAACTAAGAATGGCGCATCGCTCTAAACCCATCATCACACCCGACGTCTCGTCTTAGCCCATTGTAGATACGGGTGCTGCTACCTGTTTTTTGCCGGCGCCCAGATGTGGGCAATTTCCTTTATAGACGGGCAGGATGGCATATAGCGCGATTGAACGGCGAGTATTGGAAGTGAGAAGATCGAGCGAGCGAACGGCGCGGGGTCGTTTCCCGACAGACTGCTTTGACGAGACTACGCCCTAATTGCCCTTGTTCGCGATCAGGTCGATCTCTGTCCCGCCATCGCCGCGCGCCGACAGGAATACGACATAGGCCGAAGCGTCCTTCGCGCGCGTCCCGCCCAGCACATGCTGGCCATCCTTCAACTGATGCTCGGCCGAATAGCCGCCACGGACGGCGCGGGTGTAGTACCAGTCGATCATCGTCTGCAGCGGTTGGGGCGTCGAGAAGCTGACGACGCGCAGGCCGCATTGGCCGCCCTCTGCACCCGCCGCTTCGGTCACGCGGGCCTGCGGATGCAGGGGCATGTCGGCGGGGAGGCGCGCGGCCCAGCCGGCGGAGTAGTTCAGCTTTGCCGCGCAGTTGGCGGTGCGGCGGTCCTTTTGGCCCGCCGCGAGGCCGGCCAGCGTCACCGACTTGTCCTGGGCGTCGCAGGCGTCGCACTTGCCCTCGACCGGTGCCGGAGCCTTGAGCAATTCGCCTTCCGCCGGCATCGCCGCCTTGGCTGCGGCGACGGTGTCCGATGGGATCGGCGCCGAATAGGGCTGGCCCGGCGGGCGGATCGCATCCTTGTTCGATTGCTGGGCGAGCTGCGGATCGACCATGATCTGGTCCTGCAGCGCGCCCATCAGCGCCGGATCGGTCGTATTGCCGCCGATCTCATTGTCGAGCGCATCGACATTCCCGGCCTTGCCCCCGCCACAGGCGGCGAGCGCCAGCGGCATCAGCAGGATTGCAATTGCATTGACCCGACTGCTCATCATCACGCTCCGCACTCCGGCGAGTGACGCCGGATTTGGGCCGAAGGGATGACAGGCCAGGGTTAAGGAAGCGTTTTCCGGATCATCACCCCGCCTTGCCGACCCGCGCCTTTTCCGCCGCGATGAACGCGTCGATCTGCGCATCCAGCACATCCAGCGGCACCGCGCCCTGCTCCAGCACCGCGTCGTGGAAGCGTTTGACGTCGAACTCGACCCCCAGCGCCTGTTCGGCCCGCGCGCGCAGGTCGCGGATCTTGATCTCGCCCAGCTTGTAGCCCAGCGCCTGCCCGGGCCAGCTGATATAGCGGTTCACCTCCGCATCGATATTCGCCGCCGACAGCGCGGTGTTGTCGAGCATGAACTGGACCGCCTGTTCCTTGGTCCAGCCCTTGGCATGGATGCCGGTATCGACCACCAGCCGGCACGCACGCCACATTTCGTAGGACAGCCGCCCCATTTCTTTTTCGGGGGTGTCGTAAATGCCCATTTCGATCCCGATCCGCTCGGAATAGAGCCCCCAACCTTCGGTAAACGCCGTGAAATTGGCGAGGTAGCGGCGGAATTTCGACGTCTCCAGCTCCTGCTGCAGCGCGATCTGGTGGTGATGCCCCGGCACCGCCTCATGCGCGGTCAGCGCGGGCAGTTCGTACAGCGGGCGCTGATCGAGCTTCGAGGTGTTGACGTAATAATGGCCGGCCAGCCCCAGCTCGGGATTGCCCGGGCCGTAATAGGCGGTGGTCGTCCCCTCCGCCGTCTCCGCCGGGATGCGCTTGAGGCCATAGGGCAGCCGCGCCATGCGGTTGAAGAATCCCGGCATCTTGCCGTCGATATCCTTGGCCTGCACCGCGGCGGCGGCCATCAGTTCCTCGGGCGTCTTGGCATAGTATTTGGGGTTGGTGCGCAGCTCGGCGACGAACGCCTCACGCGTCGCAAAGCCCGCCTTCTTCGCCACCTCGACCATTTCGGAACGGATGCGCGCGACCTCGTCCAGCCCGATCTTGTGGATCTGCTCCGCCGACAGGTCGGTGGTGGTCAGCTGACGGATGCGGAAGGCGTAGTAGCGCGCGCCATCGGGCTGCGCCGACACGCCCACCGCCTTGGCGCATTTGGGGGCGTAGCTGGTGCGGTAGAACGCCGCTGCCTTGGCATAGGCCGGGTTGATCACTTCGGTGACGGTCTTTGCTGCCCGCGCCTGAAGCGCAGCCCACTCGGCATCGGTCGCATCGACCGGCTTCTTGCGGGCGAAGGGCGCGTAGAAGCGCGATTTGGTTGCATCCTGCTGGATCACACCGGTGATCGTCTGTTCGAAGCCGACCAGGCTGACGCAGGGCTGGATATAGCCGCCCTTCACCGCCTGTGCGGTGATCGCGATCAGCGTGTCGTTGGTGGCGGGAAATTGATCGAGCCGATCGAGATAATGGCTATAGTCGGCCTTGCGCCGGAACGCGGTGCGCTCGCCCTGCCCCGCCGCGCCCTGCCACGGGTTTGAGTAGCTGGTGAACAGGATCGTGCGCTGGCCGAAGCTGTTGCCCTCGATGCTCTCCGCCAGCAGGCGGCGCAGGATCGCCTTGTCGGTGCGTTGCGCCGGGGTGAGGCCGGAATCGGGGATGGCATCGAGCCGTTTCAGAAACACCGCCTCGGCTGCGGCGCGACGATCCTCCGCGGCGAGGCTGACATCGCCGACCGCGATCGGATCGATGTCGACGCCGACTGAGCGGGCAAAGCCGGGATTCTCCTTGAGCACCCAGTCGAAATGTTCGGCGAGCAGGGTACGAAAGTCATCCTGCGGCCCGGCGGCAGCCGGTCCGGCGGCCAGCGCAGCGGCAAGAGCAGCCCCGGCGATTACGCTGCGAACGGCCAAACTTACAGTTTTGACCCCGTGTACGGGGACATGTGCGGAGCGGCGAGCGCGGCGCTGCGTGATACCAAAAATTGCCATTGCGGGAGGCAAGCAGAGGAAATCCAACATTGCAAGCAAGCTGTGCGGTACCGAATCGCACATCTGAAAATTGGTTTGCGCCGTAAACTTGTTTTCAGGCAGCCGATGTCTAGATTTGTTTGGCTGGGGAGGTTTGCGATGAAGAAGTTCGACATCGATCAGATCGACGATGTAATCCACGCTCGCATGCGGCTTGGCATCATGGCTCATCTTGCCGATGCCGAAATTGCCGAGTTCAACGCGTTGAAGACGCTGCTCGGGGCGACGCAGGGCAATTTGTCGGTGCATCTGCGCAAGCTGGAAGCGGCCGGATATATCGCGATCGACAAGGGGTTTTCGGGCCGCAAGCCGCTGACCCGCGTGCGCATGACGCCGGCCGGGCGCAAGGCGTTTGCGGCCTATATTGAAGCGCTGGTCAAACTGATCGCATAAGGAACCTTGCCTCCCGGCGGTCCGTTGCCCCCGCAATCGACAGCCCGCTTCTCTCCGGAGACCTGCCCGATGCCGATCTCGTGACCCCTTCCGCAGCCCCGCGCCGTACGCTCCGCGCGGTCGATGTGTTCGCGCTGACCGTCGGCATCGTGATCGGCGCCGGCATCTTCCGCACTCCGGCGCTCGTCGCTGGCGTGGCGGGCGACGCGACGACGATGATCCTCGCCTGGGTGGCGGGGGGCGTGCTCTCGATCATCGGCGCGCTCTGCTATGCCGAAATGGCGGCGGCCTGGCCGCATATGGGCGGCGATTATCACTATATCGGGCGCGCATTCGGACAGCGGATTGCGTTCCTCTACGCCTGGGCGCGGCTGGCGGTGATCCAGACCGGGTCGCTCGCGCTGCTTGCGTTCATCGTCGGCGATTATCTTCAGATCCTGCTGCCGCTCGGCCCAATTGGCCCTGCGATCTGGGCAGGCATCGCGGTGGTCGCGGTGAGCGCGATCAACTGGCTGGGCGTGCGCTGGGGCACGCAGGCGCAGCGCTGGCTGACGCTGACGGAGGTTATCGGGCTGGTCGCGATCATCGTCGCCGGGTTTTCGCTCGCGCCTGCGGACGCGGTGCCCGCTGCACCGGGCGGCGGCGCGCTCGGGCTGGTGATGGTGTTCGTCCTGCTGTCCTATGGCGGGTGGAGCGAGGCGGTCTATGTCTCGGCGGAGATGAAAGACCCGCCGCGGCGCATCGCCGCGATTCTGTGTGCCGCGCTGGCGTTGGTCACCGCGCTGTATGTGCTGGTCAATCTGGCGCTGCTCAACGGGCTGGGCATGGCGGGGATGGCCGGCAATGACGCGGTGGCGGCGGAAGTCATGCGCCGCGCGTTCGGCCCGGCGGGTGCGGCGGCGATCAGCGCAGCGGTGGCGGTGGCGGCGCTGACCAGTGCCAATGCCACCGCGATTGTCGGGGGACGCACCGCCTGTGCGCTCGGACAGCGGATCAGGCCGCTGCGCTGGCTGGGCCACTGGGACCATCGCCGCGACACCCCCGGCAACGGACTGATCGCGCAGGGCGGAATCGCATTGCTGCTGGTCGCGCTGGGCGGATTTGCCCGCGACGGGTTTCGGGTCGCGGTCGAATATACCGCGCCAGTCTTCTGGCTGTTTCTGTTGCTCGCCGGGCTGTCGCTGTTCGTGCTGCGCCGGACCGAGCCGGCGACGCCGCGCCCGTTCCGCGTACCGCTTTATCCGGTTCTGCCGGGGATCTTCTGCGTCACTACTGCGTATCTGCTCTGGTCGAGCCTCGCCTATACCGGGTGGGGCGCGCTTGCCGGCGTCGCGGTTCTGGTCGTCGGCGCATTGATGCTGTTGGTCGTTACCCCTCAAGAGGAGCTCGCGCCATGAAGCTGTTGATCCTCGCTGCTGCCACCTTCGTCGCCGGAAGCGCGGTCACGCCGCCTCCGGCACCCGTCGCGGTGGCACCGAGCCAAACCCCCGATGTCATCTACGTCCCCACCCCGCCCGCTGTGGTCGAGGCGATGCTGGACATGGTGAAGCTGCGCGACGGCGATGTCCTGTACGACCTCGGCTCGGGCGACGGGCGCATCCCGATCGCCGCCGCCAAGCGCAAACAGGTGCGCGCGGTCGGCATCGACATCGATCCCGCGCGGATCAAGGAGGCGAACGCCAATGCCAAGGCGGCTGGGGTCGCCGGCGAGGTGTCGTTCAAACAGGCCGACCTGTTCACCAGCGACTTCAGCGACGCGACGGTGGTCACCCTCTATCTGCTCGACACGCTGAACGAGAAATTGCGCCCGAAACTGCTTGCTGAGCTGAAGCCGGGGACGCGGATCGTCAGCCACGCCTTCCGCATGGGCGATTGGGAGCCGGAGAAAGAAGAAACGATCGACGGCCGGACGATTTATTACTGGACCGTGCCGGAACGGTAGCTGGCGGGCCATGCCAATCCTCCCCGCCAGGGGGATCGCATATGGTGGGGCGGGTCGATGGCACCTCATTCCTCCCCTGCGCAGCAGGGGAGGTGGCAGCGCGTAGCGCTGACGGAGGGGCCGCCGTCGTCAGACGGCGGAGTTTTGCCGAGCTGGTCCCGGCCGTCTGCGCGGCCGCCCCTCCACCACCCGCTGCGCGGGCGGTCCCCCTCCCCTGAGACAAGCTCAGGGGAGGAATATCTCACACCCAATTCGAGCTTAGACCGCGGTCGCGATCTATATGCGATCCCCCTGCCCTGGCGGGGGAGGATTGGCGGACGATCCTCGGGAATCGACCCGGAGCGGTTTCCGCGCTAGGGCGGCGATATGCATCATCTGTTTCTCGTCATGCTGGGCGGCGCGATCGGCGCCGGCGCGCGGCATCTGGTTGGGCGCGCGGCGCTCGCACTTTGGGGGCCGGGGTTTCCGGTCGGCACGCTCGCGGTCAATGTGATCGGCGGGCTGGCGATGGGGCTGCTCGCGGGCTGGCTGGCGACGCGGGCGAGCGGGGATGAGGCGCTGCGCTATCTGCTCGGCGTTGGCGTGCTTGGCGGCTTCACCACCTTTTCGGCCTTCTCGCTCGAGACCGTGCTGATGATCGAGCGCGGCGACTTCGCGACGGCGCTCTTCTACATCCTCGCCTCGGTCGTGCTCGCGATCGGTGCGCTGTTTGCGGGGCTGCAATTCAGCCGGATGGTGGCGGCATGAGCACCGAGAATGTCCGCCAGTTCACCGTTGCGCTCGACGATGACGGCATCCGGCTCGATCGCTGGTTCAAGCGGCATTTGCCCGACACCAGCTTCAACATCGTCTCGCGCTGGGCGCGGACGGGGCAACTGCGCGTCGATGGCGCGCGCGCGACGCCGGGCGACCGCATCCAGGCGGGCCAGGTGATCCGCGTTCCTCCGGCGGACGCCGCGCAGGCAGCGGCGGTGGCGGCCAAGCCCAAGAAAGCGCGCCCGCAGCTGTCGCCCGAGCAGATGGAATTCGCCGAATCGATGGTGATCCATCGCGATGCGCAGGCGATGGTGATCAACAAGCCGCCGGGCCTTGCGACGCAGGGCGGCACCAAGACGCATGATCATGTCGATCAGCTGCTCGACGGCCTTTATTACGAGCTCGATGTGCGGCCCAAGCTGGTCCACCGGCTCGACAAGGACACGTCGGGCGCGCTGGTGCTGGCGCGGACGGCGCGCGCGGCGGCGTATTTCTCGAAGAGCTTTTCGGGGCGCACGGCGCGCAAGACCTATTGGGCGGTGGTGGTTGGTGTGCCCAGCATCGAGGACGGGTTCATCGAACTCCCGATCGGCAAGCAGCCGGGCACCGGCGGCGAGAAGATGCAGGTCGACGAGAAGGACGGCCAGGCCGCGCGCACCCGCTATCGCGTGATCGACCGCGCCGGCAACCGCGCCGCCTGGGTCGAATTGCAACCGCATACCGGGCGCACCCACCAGCTGCGCGTGCATATGGCGGCGATCGGCCACCCGATCGTCGGCGACGGCAAATACGGCATGGCCGAAGCGTTCCTGTCGGGCAGCATCAGCCGCAAGATGCACCTGCACGCGCGCCGCATCCGCATCGACCATCCCGATGGCGGCAAGCTGGACGTGAAGGCGGACCTGCCGACGCATTTCGCGGAGACGTTGGTCCAGCTCGGCTTCAACCTTGAGGATGGCGACAATCTGCCCTCCGACGAAAAGGCGCCGCCGACCAAGGAGCAGGAAAAGGCCTGGGCCAAGGCGCATGCCAAGACGGTGCGCAAGGAGCGCCGCGGCGAGCGACAGGGACGCCGCGACACGACGGTGAAGAAGGCCAAGCCGGTCAAGAAGGACGACAAGAAGGCGGAAAAGAAGGTCGATAAGAAGCCCGCGCGGAAGCCGATCAAGAAGCCATGATCCGGCTCGCCGTGTTCGACTGCGACGGCACTCTGGTCGATTCGCAGGCCAACATCTGCCGCGCGATGGAGGCGTGCTTCGTTGCGCACCGGCTCGCCCCGCCGACGCGCGAGGATATCCGGCGGATCGTGGGCCTTAGCCTCGTCCCGGCGATCGCGCAGCTGCTGCCCGACGGCGACGATGCGCTGCATGTCGAAATGGCGGAGGCGTACAAGCGGGCTTTCCATGCGATGCGGATCGACGCGGCGCTGGATCCCGAGCCGTTGTTCGATGGCGTGGCCGAGGCGATCGAGGCGCTGAGCGATGCCGGCTGGCTGCTCGGCGTTGCGACCGGCAAGTCGGATCGCGGGCTGGCGCTGATCCTCGAGCATCATCGGCTGACCGACCGCTTCGTCACGCTGCAGACCGCCGACCGGCATCCGTCCAAGCCGCATCCGGCGATGCTTCAGGCCGCCATCGCCGAGGCGGGCGGCGATCCGCTGCGCACCGCGATGATCGGCGACACCAGCTATGACATCGCGATGGCGGTGAATGCGGGGACCCATGCGGTCGGGGTTGCGTGGGGCTATCACGAAGCGCATGAATTGCATGCCGCCGGGGCGCATCATGTGACCACGCACGCATGCGAGCTGCCGGCGCTGCTGGAGGCGTTATGACCGAGGATCCCGCCCGCGGGCGCTACTTCGCGATGGTGTTCGTGCAGATGATCGCGGTGGCGGGCGCGGTGTTCGGCCTCGTTATCCTGGGCCGTACCGAGGATATGTGGCTGCGCATTCTGGGCGCAGCGATCCTGATTTCGGGCCTCTATTGCATCGCCGTGGTGCCGCGGGCGATGGCCCGGCGCTGGCGCACGCCGCCGACGGAATAGGATCATGCGACGGTTCTGGAAGCAGGTCGCGCTGGTCGCGGCTGATGGCGGGCATGACGTGCATCTCGACGGCAAGCCGGTGCGCACCCCCGGTCGCACGCCGCTGACCTTGCCCAATCCGGCGCTGGCGGATGCGGTGGCGGAGGAGTGGCGCGGCGTTGCTGAGACGATCGACCCGCGCGCAATGCCGCTCACCGGCCTTGCCAATGCGGCGATCGACCGGATCGCGCCCGCCCCCGCCGCCTTTGCCGCCGGCCTTGCCAAATATGGCGAGAGCGACCTGCTCTGCTACCGCGCCGACCATCCGCTGGAGCTGCAGCTGCGGCAGGCGGCAAGCTGGGACCCGCTGCTTGGCTGGGCGCGGGAGCGCTATGGCGCGGCGCTGATCCCGACCACCGGCATCATCCATGTCGCGCAGCCGCCAGAGGCCGTGACGGCACTGGCCGAGGCGGTTGCGGCGCGCTCGCCGTTCGAACTGGCGGGGCTGTCGCCGATCGTCACCGTCACCGGATCGCTGGTCGCGGCGCTGGCGCTGCTCGAACGCTCCGCCGACGCCGAAGACATCTGGTCCGCCGCCAATCTCGACGAGGACTGGCAGGCCGAACATTGGGGCGACGACCCGCTTGCGCTCAAGGCACGCGAAGCGCGGCGGGCGGACTATACGGCCGCAGTCACGTTTCTGCATTTGCTCTGATCGCACGGGCTGGTAGCGATGCCGGCCGGCCAGAGGGGGAGCGAAGAGGTGTTCGAGGATCTGCTGGCCGATACGTGGCGCGCGCTGGGCGACATTATGGGCGCGCACGGGCCGGCGGTGAACGCCGCGGCGAGCTTTACCCCGACCGACTACAGCATCCATTTCTTCCTGCAGCTCGCCCTTATCATTCTTGCCGCGCGTGTGGTGGGATGGCTGGGGCAGAAGTTCCTGGGCCAGCCACAGGTGGTGGGCGAGATGATCGCGGGCGTGGTGCTCGGCCCGTCGCTGTTCGGGCTGTTCTTCCCCGAGCTGCAGGCGGCGATCTTCCCCAAGGAAACCAGGAACGTCCTGTATGTCGGCGCGCAGTTCGGCGTCGGCCTGTACATGTTTCTGGTCGGCTGCACGCTGCACCTCGACCATTTCAAGACCAAGGCGAAGAGCGCGGCCAGCGTCTCGATCGCGGGCATCGCGACACCGTTCCTGATGGCCGCGCTGATCACACCGCTGCTGCTGACCGTCCCCGGGCTGTTCGCCGAGGGAATCAGCCAGTGGAGCGCGACGCTGTTCATGGGCGCGTGCATCGCGCTTACCGCCTTCCCGATGCTGGCGCGGATCATCAACGAGCGCGGCCTGGCCAAGACCTCGCTCGGCACGCTGTCGCTGACCGCCGGGGCGTTTGACGACGCGGTGTCGTGGTGCGTGCTGGCGATCGTGCTGGCGACGTTCGGCGGCGGTCCCGGCATCGCGGTGATCGCGATCATCGGGGGCGTCAGCTACGCGCTGTTCATGGTGTTGTTCGGCAAGCGCCTGCTCGCGCCGCTGGGCCGCGCGGTCGAGGCGCGGGGCGAGATGAGCAACACCGTGCTCGCGATCACGCTGATCCTGTTCTGCGCATCGGCATTCCTGATGGACGCGATCGGCATCCATGCGGTGTTCGGCGGCTTCCTGCTCGGCGCATTCATGCCGCGCGGGCTGTTCGTCGATGAGCTCAAGCGCAAGGTCGAGCCGCTGGCGGTAGTGATGCTGTTGCCAATGTTCTTTACCTATTCGGGGCTGAACACGCGGATGGAGATGGTCAACAGCCTGCCGCTGTTCGCCATTGCGCTCGGCATTCTTGCGGTGTCGATCCTCGCCAAGTTCGGCGCATGCTGGGCTGCGGCGCGGCTGTCGGGAGAGGATAACCGCACGGCGCTGGGCATCGGCGCGCTGATGAACTCGCGCGGGCTGATGGAGCTGATCATCATCAACATCGGCCTGCAAAAGGGCGTGATCGGGCCGACGCTGTTTTCGATGATGGTGCTGATGGCGATCGTTACGACGATGATGGCCGGGCCGCTGTTCGAGCTGGTCTATGGCAAAAAGGCGCGCGAGAGCGGAGAGCTGGATGCGATCAGCGGCGAGGACGGGGTTGCGCCAGGTGCCGCCACCCCGTCACGCCTTGCCTGAGCGCAGCTGCGCTCAGGTCTGTGGGGCAGCAGGCTTTGGCAGCATCCACGCGATCACCGCACCGGCAGCAAGCCAGCCAGCAACTTCGCTGATCCAGCTATAGATGAAATAGCCCCACGGCGCGTGGTTGAACACCGGCTGTCCCAGCTGGCTGTAGGCGGTGAAGGCAATTGCGAACAGGCCGACTGCGGTCAGCCGCTGGGCAAAGCTCATGCCGATGGTCAGCCGCGCAAGCGCGAAGGCGAGCAGACCTGCGCACAGGATGCCGAGCACCAGTCCGCCAACCAGAGCGGCGGTGTCGGGCAGCGCGAAGCCATTGGTGTTGAACAACACCATCGCGATCGGCCCTTCGCCATAGGCCTGCGTGCCGAGCGGGGTGCCGGGCCAGGGGATCGGATAGGCGCCGCTGCCATTGGGGCCGAGATGCTGTGCCAGCACCGCCTGAATCGCGACGCTCGCCGAATCGCCGGCGTTGCTGGTCGCCAGCATCGACAAGGGCGTGCCCCAGAAGATGAATCCGACGATCCACATCGCAACGCCGCCCAGCAGGCCGCCCAGCAAGATTCTTGTCATTTCGGCTCTCCCCGTTGTTTCGTTCAGCCTAACGCATTGGAACGCGGGAAGAAGCAGAAAATCAGCGCGTGGCGAGGCCCATTTCGATCGCCTCTTCGGCGCGTTCGCGGATGAAGCCGATCAGGCCGGGCTTGCGTGAACGCTTCTCGCGCTCAGCCTTGAGGATCGTGTGGACCTTCTCGAAGCACGCATCGAGATCGTCGTTGACGACGACATAGTCATAGCCGTCCCAGTGCGACAGCTCACGCTCGGCGCGCTTCATGCGATACTGGATCACATCTTCGCTGTCGGTCGCGCGGGCGCGCAGGCGCTTTTCGAGTTCGGCGAGCGACGGGGGCACGATGAAAATGCGGACGACGTCGCCGCCTTCAAGCTGGAACAGCTGCTGTGCGCCCTGCCAGTCGACATCGAACAAGACGTCCTGTCCATCGGCGAGCATGCGCTTCACCGGTTCGCGCGGGGTGCCGTAGCGATAGTTGAAGACGTGCGCCCATTCGAGGAATTCGTGGCGCGCTGCGGCGGCCTTGAAGTCGTCGGTCGACAGGAAGTGATATTCGCGGCCGTCCTGCTCGCCCGCACGGATCGGGCGCGTGGTCGCGGAGACCGAGACGCCCATGCCGGGCTCGCGTTCGAGCAACTTGCGCGCGATGGTCGACTTGCCCGCGCCCGAGGGAGAGGACAGGACGAACAGTACGCCCCTGCGGTCGAACTCATATTTGGAATCGCGATGCGCCATGCGCGCCATTGGCGCGGAGGGAGCGGTCACGTCAAGGTGACCAGAGCGATTCCCGTCCTGCGTTTGCCCTGAGCTTGTCGAAGGGCTGGGCAAGGCGGTCATCGAACGCGGGCTACGGCGCTTCGACAGGCTCAGCGCAAACGGAGTTCAGTATCGCCGTTTTCTGCCGGTCATAAACGACCACAGCAGGATCAGGCCGCCAACCACCCAGCCGAACGGACCCATGCGCGTCAGCGCGCGCTGGCCCATCGCGCCGATGATCGCGCCCTTCATCCCGCCGCGTCCATCGCGACGGTCAATCGCGCGACCGAGCAACGCGGCGAAGAGCGTGCGAATCATGCCGCGGTCCGCATGCGACGACGCAGATAGCGATAGCCGAATGCTGCTGCGCCGATCACGATCGCAGCGGGAACCACCGTCTTGCCGACGCGCCATGCGGCGATGCCGGCGATCGTGCCGAGCGTACCGCCCTCGCCATCGCTCTCATCGATTCGCTTGCCGATATAGCCTGCCACCAGATCGCCGATCATCGTCCAAACTCCTTGTCACCCGTGGCGAGGTCGAAAACCTCGCCCATGCCGCGCAGGCCGGTCCAGAACGCTGCGCCCGCACATGCGACCGCAACTCCGCCGAGCAGCGCACCGAAGATCGATCCGTCCATTAACCAGCCCTCCGTTGGTGGAGGAAAAGCGCGAGCGCCCAATGGGTTCCGCAGTGCGATGCGAATGGCTCTATCCTCCCCCGCCAGGGGGAGGTGGCGCCGAAGGCGACGGAGGGGGAGGACGGCTGTGCCCTATCGAACGTCATGCTTCCTCCCCCTCCGTCAGCGCTACGCGCTGCCACCTCCCCCTGGCGGGGGAGGGTTATGGAAGCATCCAAAACACCCGCTCAGACCATCGTTTCGGGGCGGACGAGGCGGTCGAAGGTCGCGGCGTCGACCAGGCCGAGCGCGAGGCCGGCCTCGCGCAGCGTCGTCCCCTGCTCATGCGCGGTCTTGGCGATCTTGGCGGCATTGTCATAGCCGATCTCGGGCGCGAGCGCGGTGACGAGCATCAGCGAGCGCTCGACCAGTTCGGCGATGCGGCCTTTGTTCGCGGTCATCCCCTCGACGCAGCGTTCGGCGAAACTCTCCATGCCGACGCTGAGCAGATGGATCGACCGCAGCACATTCGCGCCAATCAGCGGCATGAACACGTTCAGCTCGAAATGCCCCTGCATCCCCCCGACGGTGACCGCCTGATGGTTGCCGATCACCTGCGCAGAAACCATCGTCAGCGATTCGCACTGGGTAGGATTGACCTTGCCCGGCATGATCGAGCTGCCCGGCTCGTTCGCCGGCAACGACAGTTCCCCCAGCCCCGAGCGCGGGCCAGAGCCAAGGAAGCGGATGTCGTTGGCGATCTTGGTCAGCGCCACCGCCAGCGTGTTGAGCGCGCCCGAGAAGAAGACGAGGCCGTCCTTCGCTGCCAGTTGTTCGAATTTGTTGGGTGCGCTTTCGAACGCGGTGCCGGTAATGTCGGAAATGGCGGCGGCCATATCCTCGGCCCAGCCCGCCGGCGCATTCAGCCCGGTGCCGACCGCGGTGCCGCCGATGGCGAGCTTGCGCAGATTGCCGTTCAGCGCCCCCTCGATCCGCGCTTTGCAGCTGATCAGCTGCGCGGCGTAGCCCGAAAACTCCTGCCCCAGCGTCAGCGGGGTCGCGTCCTGCGTATGGGTGCGACCGATCTTGACGATATGCCCCCATGCCTCCGCCTTGGCGACGAGCGCGGTGGTCAGCCGGTCGAGCGCAGGAAGCAGTGCGTCGCGCGTCGCCAGCACGGCCGCGACGTGCAGGGCGGTGGGGAAGCTGTCGTTCGACGACTGGCTCATGTTCACATGGTCGTTGGGGTGGACGGGTGCCTTGCCGCCGCGCGTCCCTGCCAGCCGTTCATTGGCATAGCCGGCGATCACCTCATTGACGTTCATGTTGGTCTGGGTGCCGCTGCCGGTCTGCCAGATCACCAGCGGAAACTGGTCGTCGAGGTGCCCGGTGACGATCGCGCGCGCCGCATCTTCGATTCCCGCGACGATCTCCGGCGCCAGGCCGTGCTTCGCATTCACACGCGCCGCCGCCTGTTTGACGATTGCCTGCGCCCGCACGATGCCCATCGGCATCCGCTCGGTCGGGCCGAACGGGAAATTCTCGATGCTCCGCTGGGTCTGCGCGCCCCAATAGGCGGTGGCGGGCACCTCGATCGCGCCGATCGAGTCGGTTTCGGTGCGGGTATCGCTCATGCAGCCTCCATCATCCCAACCCAAGCTGGGATGCGCGGCCGCAAACGCAAGCCTTACTTCTTTCGCTTGAAGTCCACCGCGACGACGTTCGACCCGTCCTCAACCGGAGTCGCGACGGGGGGTTCGTCGTTTTCGGCTTCGTCATGCGGCTCGGGACCGTCGGGGTCCTCTGCAGCCTGGAAGCGCAGTTCGAAATTGACCGCCGGGTCGTGGAAGCCGGTGATCGCGGCGAACGGGATGATCAGCAGCGAGGGAATCTGGTTGAAGCTCAGACCCACCGAGAAGCGGTTGTCGTCGACCTTGAGGTCCCAGAAACGGTGCTGAAGGACGATCGTCATCTCGTCCGGGAAGCGTTCGATCAGCCGGTCGGGGATGTCCACGCCGGGCGCGCGCGTCTTGAACGTGATGTAGAAATGGTGCGCGCCGGGCAATGCCCCGGTCGCGGCGACCTGGTCCAGCACCCGGCCGACGACCGCGCGCAGGGCCTCCTGCACGATCTCGTCATAGGGAATCAAGCTATCGGGTACATTGCCGGTCATGTGCCCTGACCTAGCGACGCCAGCGGAGCGGTCAAGATTTGTTGCCATTCCCGAAAGTGCAGCGATGATTGCACGCGCCAGCGCAACCGCTATGGGAACCGCCATGCGTACCGCCACGATCAGCCGCAAGACCAGCGAAACATCGGTCGATGTGACCATGAACCTCGATGGCACCGGCACTTATGCGATCTCCACCGGGATCGGCTTTTTCGACCATATGCTCGAGCAGCTGTCGCGCCATTCGCTGATCGACCTCGACGTCAAAACGGTCGGCGACCTGCATATCGACCAGCACCACACGGTCGAGGACACAGGCCTCGCGATCGGCGAGGCGGTGGCCAAGGCGCTGGGCGACAAGCGTGGCATCCGCCGCTACGCCGATGCGCTGTCACCGATGGATGAGACGCTGACCCGCGTCGCGCTCGACATTTCCGGCCGCCCGTTCCTCGTGTGGAAGACCGAGTTCAGCCAGAAGCGCCTCGGCGAGATGGACACCGAGATGTTCGAACACTGGTTCCACAGCTTCGCCCAGACCGCTGGCCTGACGCTGCATGTCGAGACTTTATACGGCAGCAACAACCACCATATTGCCGAAGCCGCGTTCAAGGGCCTTGCCCGCGCGCTGCGTGAGGCGGTGGAGATCGACCCGCGCAAGGCGGACACGATCCCGAGCACCAAGGGAACGCTGTAGGCCATGGCCCGCCTGTCTGCCGCGCCGGTCTGCGTCATCACCCTGGCCTATGTCGCGCCGATCGAGCAGGTCGACGCGCAGATGGCGGCGCATGTCGCCTGGCTGGAAGCCGGTTTTGATGAAGGTCTGTTGCTGATCGCGGGGCGCCAGGTGCCGCGCACCGGTGGCATCATCCTGTGCCGCGGCCATCGCGCCGAGGTGGAAGCGTTTGCCGCGACCGACCCGCTCGTCAGCTCGGGCGTCGCGACGGCGGTCGTGACCGAGATCGCAGCGAGCTTCGCCGCCGACGCGCTGGCGCCGCTGCTGGCATGACCATCGCCCTGATCGATTACGGCGCGGGCAATCTTCATTCGGTCCACAATGCGCTGAAAGCCGCCGGGGCGGTGGGCGTCGCGGTTACCGCCGATCCCGACGCGGTGGCGCGGGCCGATCGCATCGTCCTGCCCGGCGTCGGCGCGTTCGGCGCGTGCGCGGCGGGGCTGCGTGCGATCCCCGGGATGGTCGAGGCGATGGAGCGTCGCGTGCTCGAACAGGGCGCGCCGTTCCTGGGCGTGTGCGTCGGCATGCAATTGCTCGCGACGCGCGGCGAGGAACATGGCAGCCATGATGGGCTTGGCTGGATGGACGGCGTGGTGCGCGAACTGCCGGCGGGCGATGTCCATGTCCCGCACATGGGGTGGAACGACGTGACCCCGCTCACCCCGCATGCGCTGATCGAGCCGGGCGAAGCCTATTTCCTGCACAGCTTTGCCTATTCGGGCAGTGGCGTGCTGGCGGTTACCCAGCATGGCGGGCCGGTGACTGCGGCGATCGGCCGCGACAATATTCTGGGGGTGCAGTTCCACCCCGAAAAGAGCCAGCGTTACGGGCTGGCGCTTCTCCAGCGTTTTCTAGGATGGAAGCCGTGATCGTTTTCCCCGCCATCGACCTCAAATCCGGGCAGGTCGTCCGCCTCGCCGAAGGCGATATGGCCCGCGCCACCGTCTATGGCGACGATCCCGCCGCGCAGGCGGCGCTGTTCGCGCAGGCCGGGGCCGAGTGGCTGCACGTCGTCGATCTCGACGGTGCATTCGCGGGTGAGTCGGTCAACGGCGTCGCGGTCGCGGCGATCGTCGACCGCTTTCCGGGCAAGGTCCAGCTGGGCGGCGGCATCCGCAACCGCGAGTCGGTCGAGCGCTGGCTCGATCTGGGCGTGACCCGCGTGGTGATCGGCACGGCGGCGCTGGAAGACCCCGATTTCGTCCGCGAGACGGCGGCGGCGCATCCCGGCCGCGTGGTCGTGGCGGTGGACGCGCGCGACGGCTTCGTCGCGACCAAGGGCTGGGCGGACGTGTCGAGCGTGTCGATCGCCGAACTCGGCCACCGCTTCGAGGATGCCGGGGTTGCGGCGTTGCTGTTCACCGATGTCGGCCGCGACGGGTTGCTCAAGGGCTGTAATGTCGAGGCGACGGTGGCGCTTGCGGCCGAGGTATCGATCCCGGTGATCGCCAGCGGCGGCGTGGCGGGAATCGCGGATATTCATGCGCTGGTTGGCCAGCCGGGGATCGAGGGGGTGATTACCGGCCGGGCGCTGTATGACGGGCGGCTGGATCTGGCCGAGGCGCTGGCGGTGGCAAAGCTCCCTCTCCCCTTCAGGGGAGAGGGTCGGGGAGAGGGGCAGATGGAATGAGCCCTCGACAGGCCCCTCTCCCCGGCCCTCTCCCCGCAAGCGGAGAGAGGGAGCAGAAGTGACCGTCCGCGCGCGCGTCATTCCTTGTCTCGACGTCGCCGGGGGGCGCGTCGTCAAGGGTGTGAACTTCGTTGATCTGGTTGATGCCGGCGATCCGGTCGAGCAGGCGCGCGCCTATGACGCCGCCGGGGCGGACGAGCTGTGCTTCCTCGACATCACCGCCAGCCATGAGGCGCGCGGCACGATCCTTGATGTCGTGCGCCGCACCGCCGAAGTGTGCTTCATGCCGCTGACCGTCGGCGGCGGAGTGCGCAGCGTCGAGGACGCGCGCGCGCTGCTGCTCGCCGGCGCGGACAAGGTCGCGGTGAACAGCGCGGCGGTCGCGCGGCCCGAGCTGGTCGCAGACATCGCCGAGAAAATGGGCAGCCAGTGCGTCGTCGCATCGGTCGATGCGCGGCAGGTCGCGCCGGGCCGCTGGGAAGTGTTCACCCATGGCGGGCGCAAGCCGACCGGCATCGACGCGGTCGAGCATGCGCTGAACCTCGCGCGGCTGGGCGCGGGCGAATTGCTCGTGACCTCGATGGACCGCGATGGCACGCGCGATGGCTATGACCTGGCGCTGATCCGCACGATCGCCGATCAGGTGCGCGTGCCGGTGGTGGCGTCAGGCGGCGTCGGCGGGCTCGCCGATCTGGTCGCCGGCATTGTCGAGGGGCATGCCAGCGCCGTCCTCGCCGCATCGATCTTCCATTTCGGTCAGGCGAGCATCGCCGACGCGCATGCCGCGCTGGCAGGAGCCGGGATCCCGGTCCGCACCGTCGGTTAATTTGACAGTTACCGGTTGCGGCGTTGGCGCGTTAACCCTCGACTCCCGCTGATCCGGCGCATTTGCACTCGCTGGCAGGCTTCTTGCTCCCTCCCCCGCTAACCACAGGGAACGGGAGAACCCCATGATTTGCACCAGCCTTCGCCTCGCCGCGCTTGCCGCCGCGTTCGCCGCCGCGCCGGCGCTTGCCTATGACAAGCCGCCGACCTCGACTCCGCCGGGATCGTCGTCGGGCGGCGGCACCGGATCGTCGGGCGGCAGCCCCACCTCGATCCCCGAGCCGGCCGCAATCGGCCTGTTCGCACTCGGCATTGCCGGCGCCGCGATCATGCGCCGCCGTCGCAAGCGCGAGGATTGATTTAAACCATTTGGCAGGGTCGCGGGGCTAGGCTTGCGCCCATGTTCCGCGCCCTGCCCCTGATCCTGCTGACCGCCGCCCCCGCATTCGCGGCGCATAGCGGCGAGATCAGCCGCCGGACGATGCCCGAGCTGTCGGACCTGGCGCTCGCCGCGATGGCAGCGGGCGGGCTGTGGCTTGCCCAGCGTGCGATGCGCCGCCGTGCCCGTGCGCGCCGCGAGGCCAGTTCACAGGATTGACACCAGCGCGCGGCTGACCGACTGCGCGACCATGGCCGACGACATCCTCGCGACGCTCGAAACCGTGATCCGCGACCGCCGCATGGGCGATCCGGCGTCATCCTATGTCGCCAAGCTCACCGCCAAGGGCCGCGCCAAGATCGCACAGAAGCTGGGCGAGGAAGCGGTCGAGGCCGCAATCGCCGCGGTGCAGGACGACCGCGCCGGGGTGACCGGAGAGGCGGCGGACCTGATCTTCCACCTGCTCGTCCTGCTCGCCGACATGGACCTGAGCCTCGATGATGTCCGTGCAGAACTCGCGCGGCGCGAGGGGGTGTCGGGGATCGACGAAAAGGCGGCGCGTACTTGATATTCCCTTCCGCGTGCGGAAGGGATGGCCGCACTTGATCTCCCCTCCCGCTTGCGGGAGGGGTCGGGGGAGGGCCTGTTCAATCGCTCGCGGAAGGTTCGGAGGACAGGCCCTCCCCTAACCCCTCCCGCCAGCGGGAGGGGGACTTATGCCCGTCGACGCCACTCAGCCCTATGACGACCAGAATATCTTCGCGAAGATCCTGCGCGGCGAGATTCCGGCCAAGCGCATCTATGAGGACGATTACGCCCTCGCCTTCCCCGACATCGCCCCGGTCGCGCCGACGCATATTCTGGTGATCCCGAAGGGCGCCTATGTCAGCTGGGACGATTTCAGCGCGCGGGCGAGCGATGCGGAGATCGCAGGCTTCGTGCGCGCGGTGGGCAAGGTCGCGCGCGACGCGGGACTCGTCGCGCCGGGATATCGCCTGCTCGCCAATGCCGGGGCCGACGCGCACCAGACGGTCGGGCATCTGCACGTCCACCTGTTCGCGGGGCGCAAGCTTGGGCCGATGCTGGTTGATCCCGGCACCGTCAACGCAATGCTCGCGCGCGGAGACGCGATCGGTTGAGGCACACAAGGGGGCCAATCACGCGCAATGCGTGATGCAACTGAGGGATTGCACCGTCCGGATTTGCGACTAGGCTCGCGCGGTTCGTATCATCGGCGACGAGGCAAAAGCCGCGCCGACCAAGGGGATGATTGCATGATTTTTGGGCGCGTTAAGCCTCTCGACGCCATATTGGCGACTGCGGAGAGCAAGTCTCTGCATCGCTCGCTGGGCGCTTTCCAGCTGATGCTGTTCGGCATCGGCTGCATCATCGGCACGGGTATCTTCGTGCTGACCGCCGCTGGCGCGCAAAAGGCCGGCCCCGGCCTGATGCTGGCCTTTGCGATCGCCGGACTGATCTGCATCGTCGCCGCACTCTGCTACGCCGAAATCGCGGCGATGATCCCGGTCGCCGGGTCCGCCTATACCTATACCTATTCGGTGATGGGTGAGTTGCTTGCCTGGACCGTGGGCTGGGCACTGGTGCTTGAATATGCCGTGGCGGCGAGCGCGGTGTCGGTCGGTTGGTCAGGCTATCTCAATGGTTTGATTACCGAATTCACCGGGGTCGGGCTACCCGCCTTCCTGTCCGGCGCGCCGCTGGCGCTGGGTGGGGTCGAGGGTGGCCTGGTCAACCTGCCCGCAGTGTTCATTGCCCTGCTGGTCACCGGCCTGCTGATGATCGGCACGTCGGAAAGCGCCAAGGTCAACGCGGTGCTGGTCGCGATCAAGGTGTCGGCGCTCACCGCCTTCATCTTTCTGACGCTGCCCGAAGTCGAGATGGAGAAGTTCAATCCATTCCTGCCCGCAGGCGTGTTCGGCGGGCTTGGCACGGGGCTTGGCGCAGTCGGCGCAGCGGCGACGATCTTCTTTGCCTATGTCGGATTCGACGCGGTCTCGACTGCGGCTGAGGAAACCAAGAACCCGCAGCGCAACGTACCGATCGGCCTGATCGGATCGCTGCTGTTCTGCACCGTCTTTTACATTCTGGTTGCAGCCGGCGCGATCGGCACGATCGGCGGCCAGCCGCTGATGGGTCCGAACGGCGTCCCCTTCCCCGCCGGGTCGGAAGAACTCGCGCGTCAGTGCGCGACCTTCTCCGCCAACAACCTGCCGCTCGTCTGCTCGGATGAGGCGCTGGCCCATGTGCTGCGCCAGATCGGTTTTTCGGGTGTCGGCAACATGCTGGGCATTGCGGCCTTTGTCGCGCTGCCCTCGGTCATCCTCGTGCTGCTGTTCGCCCAGACGCGCATCTTCTTCGTGATGTCGCGCGACGGCCTGCTGCCCGAGGGGCTGTCGAAGATCCATCCGAAGTGGAAGACCCCCTATGTCGTCACCGCGATCACCGGCGTGATCGTCGCGACTGCGGCGGCATTCCTGCCGGTGGGCAAGCTCGCCGACATCGCCAATGCCGGCACGCTGTTTGCGTTCATGATGGTGGCGATCGCGGTGATGATGCTGCGCAAGACCGAACCGAACCGCAAGCGGTCGTTCCGCACCCCGGCATTGTGGTTCGTTGGTCCGGCGACGGTCGCGGGCTGTATCTTCCTGTTCGTCAACCTGCCGTTCGAAGCGATGCTGGTGCTGCCGATCTGGGGAGCCATCGGCCTCGTGATCTATTTCCTCTATGGCTATCGCAGGAGCCATCTCGGCCGCGGCGTCGTCGTGGTCCATGAGAGCGAGGTTCAGGACATCGAACCGGGCATCCCGGGGGTGGACGACGAAGACCGCCGCTGACCGGCAAGGGGTCGCGAAAATGCGGGGCTGGAAGCAGATGCTTCCGGCCCCGTTTTCGTTGCAAAGCGCTTGCACCCGCCCCGCACTGCGCTAGCCTCCGCGCTTTCGGGGTAATCAGGGGGATATGATGAGCGCAGCCGCAGATAGTGCGACCGCAACGGTCGGACTGATCGACCATGTGACCAATGTATCGGACTTCATCTGGGGCGGCAGCTGGAATGGCGAGGCGGTGCTGCCGCTCCCGCCGATGGTCGTGATCCTGTTCGGGATCGGCCTGTATCTGATGATCGGGCTGCGCTTCTACCCGATCGTCAAGCTGGGTTCGGCGTTCAAGGGGCTGTTCAAGAAGTCGAGCGGCGGCGCGGGGGAAATTTCCCCTTTCGCCGCGTTGTCGACGGCGCTGTCGGGTCAGGTCGGCACCGGCAATCTTGCCGGCGTCGCGACCGCGATCACCCTTGGCGGGCCGGGCGCAATCTTCTGGATGTGGATTACCGCGTTGATCGGCATGGCACTGGCCTTTGCCGAAGGCGCTCTGTCGATCCGCTTTCGCGAACAGGCGGCGGACGGCACCTATCGCGGTGGCCCGATGAGCTACATCACCTACGGTCTCGGCCCGAAATGGAAGTGGCTGGCGACGGTCTTCTGTCTGGGCACGCTCTTCTCGGCACTGGTCACCGGCAACGGCATCCAGGCGAACAGCTTTGCCGATTCGGTCACCGAACTGACCGGGATGGAGGAATGGGTCGGCGGCCTGATCGCGGCGGTCGCGGTGTTCGTCGTCATCCTCGGCGGGATCAAGTCGATCGGCGCGGTCGCTGAAAAGGTCGTGCCGGTGATGGCGCTGAGCTACATCGCCCTCGCGGTCGTCGCGCTGGTGATGAATGCGAGCGACCTGCCCGAAACCTTCGGTCGCATCTTTTCGGGTGCGTTCAATCCGCAGGCGGCATCGGGCGGGTTTCTTGGTGCGGCACTGATCATGGCGATCCGTGCGGGCGTCGCGCGGGGCTTGTTCTCGAACGAGGCCGGTCAGGGCTCGACCCCGATCGCGCATGCGGTCGCGCAGACCAACGATCCGGCGTTGCAGGGCCGGTTCGCAATGATGGGCACGTTCATCGACACGATCGTGATCTGCACCATGACCGCGCTCGTCCTGCTGACCGTGCAGGGCAATTTCACCCATGCGGGCGCAGCGGTCGAGCATGCCTGGCAATCGGATCTCAGCGGCTTTGCGATGACCTCCGGCGCGTTCGCAGCGGCCTTTCCGACGCTGATCGCGGGCATTCCGCTCGGCACGCTGGTCGCGTCGGTTGCGCTGTTGCTGTTCGTGTTCACGACCTTGCTCACCTGGAGCTATTATGGCGAACGGGCGATCACGTTCGTCTACGACCAGTTTCCGGGCGCAACCCCGCGCGGCGAAAAGCTGCTGCACATCACCTGGCGGCTGCTGTGGTGCGTTGTGATCTTCGTCGCCAGCACAGTCGATCTCGAGCTGATCTGGCGGCTCGGTGACATTTCCAATGCGGCGATGGCGCTGCCCAACCTGCTGGCGCTCGCGTTGCTGTCGGGCGTCGTGTTCAAGCTGGCCAGGGGTCACCGATCGGCGGGCAAGGACCATGGTCGCGAGACACCGGCAGAATTGCGCGACGAACCGGCGGAGTAAGCGCTGGTTCGACCCAACAAAAAAGGCCGGGGGAGACCCCGGCCTTTTTCTTTTCAGCTGCGCGCCAGAACGATCAGCCGAGCTTCGCGGCGACGTCCTTGAGGTCTGCCTCAGGCCGCGCGCCATAGTGCGAGATGATTTCCGCCGCGCACACCGCGCCGAGCTTCAGCGACTTTTCGACATCCCAGCCCTGTGCCTGGCCGTGGAGGAAGCCTGCGGCGAACAGGTCGCCTGCGCCGGTGGTATCGACCACGCGTTCGATCGGCTCGGCCGCGACTGCGACGCGTGCGCCGCCCTGCACCGCAATCGCGCCATTTTCGCTGCGCGTGACGACGAGGGTCGGCACCTGCGCCGCAACCTGCTCAACCGCTGCGTCGAAATCCTCGACCTGCGCGAGCGCCAGCAGCTCATTCTCGTTCGCGAACAGGATGTCGACAAGGCCCTCGGCGATCAGCGCGCGGAAATCGTCGCCATGGCGGCTGATGCAGAACACGTCCGACAGCGTGAACGCGACCTTGCGGCCCGCGTCGCGGGCGATCCCGATCGCGGCGCGCATCGCCTGACGCGGTTCTTCCGGATCCCACAGATAGCCTTCGAGATACAGGATCGCGCCGCTGGCGATCAGGTCGCGGTCGAGTGCTGCCTCAGGCAGGAACTGCGACGCGCCGAGGAAAGTGTTCATCGTGCGCTGGCCATCCGGCGTCACGAAGATCAGGCAGCGCGCCGTCGTCGGCTGGCCCGGGCGGACCGCGGTGCCGAAATCGACGCCGGCGGCGCGCAGGTCATGGCCGAACACCTGACCCAGCTGATCGTCGGCGACCTGGCCGATGAACGCGGTGCGGCTGCCGAGCGCGGCCATGCCGGCAACGGTGTTCGCCGCCGACCCGCCCGAAACCTCGCGGCCCGGACCCATCCTGGAATAAAGGGCATCGGCCTCTTCGGGCGAGAACATGAGCTGCATCGAGCCCTTGGCGACGCCGATCTCTTCGATGAAGCTGTCTTCGGCCTGGGCCAGAATGTCGACGATGGCGTTGCCGATCGCGACGACGTCGTGGGTGGGTGCGGTCACTGCTGTCTCCGGAAAATAGATGTCGCGCGCCTATCCTGCGGCGCGGTGCGGCGCAACTGCGTTGACTTGGGGCAAGCGCACCCGCATCGATGCGCGTGATGATCCAGGCGCTGCTCCTTTCGATCGGCCAGCTATTCGACAAGCGCATCGTTGCGGTGTTCGCCAAGTCGATGCTGGTGACGCTGGCGATCTTTGCCGCACTGGGCGCGGGGCTGTGGTTCGGGATCGAATATCTCGTCGCGACCACTTTCGCCGCCAGCCAGAGCATGGCGAGCCTCGCCGCCGCCGCCGCGTTCCTGATCGCGCTGCTCGGCGCCTGGCTGTTGTTCCGCGTGATCGCGATCGCGGTGATCGGCGTGTTCGCGGACGAGGTGGTCCATGCGGTCGAGGCGAAGCACTATCCCGAACGCTTCGCTGCCGCGCGCGACGTCAGCTTCGCGCGCTCCGCCGCGATGGGGCTGCGCTCGGCGGGGCGGGCGCTGCTGGTCAACCTTGCGCTTTCGCCGCTCTATCTGATCCTGATGGTGACCGGCATCGGCACGCCGATCGCCTTCTTCATCGTCAACAGCTGGCTGCTCGGGCGCGATCTGGGTGATATGGTCGCGGTGCGCCACATGCCGGCGCGCGACGTGCAGCGTTGGCGCGGCTCCACCCGGCTCGTCCGATTTGCAACCGGTGCGGCTGGAACCGGATTGTTCTTCATCCCGTTCGTCAATCTGATCGCGCCGATCGTCGGCGCGGCGATGGCGACGCACATGTTCCACCGGAGAAGCCCCAAGTGAGAGTGATTGCGGCGCTGACCGCCCTTGCCCTGTTGTCCGCCTGTGGCGGCGGCGGCGTCATTCCCCCGCCCGGCCGCGCCGCGCCGGTGCCGGTGCCCCAGCCGGGCATGGCCGCGCTGACCACGGTGATGGGGGCGAGCGCCAATTCGCTGATCGCCCAGTTCGGCCGCCCGCTGCTCGACGTGACCGAGGGCAGCGCGCGCAAGCTGCAGTTCGGCGGGCCGATCTGCGTGCTCGACGCCTATCTCTACCCGCCCAAGTCCGGGCGCGGCGATCCGGTGGTGACCTTTGCCGAGACGCGCCAGCGCGACGGTGCGCCGATCGATCAGGCGAGCTGTGCCGCGGCGATCCGGGCGAGCCGGGCGGGGCGGTAACGTCGGCGAAAGAAGAAGAAGACCCTCCCCAACCCCTCCCGCTTGCGGGAGGGGCTAAGAGTGGCGTTAGGTTCGGACGCCCAGCAGCACGCGACGCATGTCGCCGCGCGCGGTGATCGTCAGCCACAGCAGGTAAGGCAGCAGGAATCCGGCGCCAGCGAAAAACGCGACCAGCGCCAGCGCCAGGCCACCGGCGGAAAAGCCGTTGCGCCACGCCGTCCACAGCGCGGACAGGACGAGGAAGCACATAAAGTCGAGGTTGAACTGCCCCGGCCACGCCAGCTTCGCCATGTCGCCGAAGAACACGGGCAACAGGTCGATGCCGTGTCGGGCAATCACGACGCCGGTGTAGACCACCAGCACGAGCCACAGTGCAATCAGCAAGAGTTGAAACAGGCGCATCGTCACCCCCCCCTATCCGCCGAGCTTCTTGAGCGCCCAGTCTGCTGCCTCGCTTACCACCGGATCGGGGTCGTCCACCAGCGCCGCGACCGCCGGACGCAACGCCGGATCGCCGCTGTTCCCCGCCGCGATCAGGCAGTTTCGCACCATGCGGTCGCGCCCAATGCGCTTGATCGGAGAGCCGGAGAACACCTGCCTGAACCCCGCATCGTCGAGCGCGAGCAGGTCGGCGAGTTCGGGTGCGGTCAGTTCGGCGCGCGGGGCGAAGGCCAAGTTGCGCGCGGCAACCTGCGCGAACTTGTTCCAGGGGCAGACTGCGAGGCAATCGTCGCAGCCATAGATGCGGTTGCCGATGCCTTCGCGAAATTCCTCCGGGATCGGCCCCTTATGCTCGATCGTCAGATACGAAATGCAGCGCCGCGCATCGAGTGTGTAAGGTGCGGGGAAGGCATCGGTCGGGCAGGCGCGCTGGCAGGCGTCGCACGACCCGCAACGGTCCCGCCCCGGGGCGTCGGGTGCCAGCTCCAGCGTCGTGTAGATCGCGCCGAGGAACAGCCAGCTGCCATGCGACCGGCTGACCAGATTGGTGTGCTTGCCCTGCCAGCCCAGCCCCGCAGCCTCTGACAGCGGCTTTTCCATCACCGGGGCGGTGTCGACGAACACCTTGAGGTCGCACCCGGCCTCCTGCGCCAGCCAGCGGCCGAGCGCCTTCAGCGCCTTCTTGACCACGTCATGATAGTCCGCGCCCTGCGCATAGACCGAGATGCGGCCGCGATCTCCCTCCCCCGCCAGCGCGAGCGGATCGTATGCGGGGGCGTAGCTCATGCCCAGTGCGATCACGCTGCGCACTTCGGGCCACAGGCCGGCGGGGCTTTCGCGGTGGTGCGCGCGCTCCTCCATCCAGATCATGTCGCCATGGCGGCCCTCGGCGAGCCATTCGCGCAGGCGCTTCCCGGCGAGCGGGGCAGCGTCAGCCGACGCGAATCCGCACGCGGCAAAGCCCAGCTCCGCCGCCGTTTCGCGAATGCGCTCTTCGAGCGGGCGGGTCAGCATAGCTGCCCCGCGCGGCACCGGCCCGCTCCCCCACCCGGCCACCCATAGGAGAGTTGCGCTGGGTGGCCGGGTGGGGGAGCGGGCCGGTGCCGCTTCCGCGAAGCGGAAAAGAATCGACGTGCCTTGCGCTCATGCATCACCCCCCGCTACCACGGTAAGCCAAGCGAGGGGATTCCAGTTGCATCACGAATTGGCGGTCACCGCCCAAGGCCTCGTCAAACGCTTCGGCGACCGCCGCGTGGTCGATGGCGTCGATATCGCGGTGCCCAAGGGCATGATCTACGGCGTGCTTGGCCCCAATGGCGCGGGCAAGACCACGACGCTGCGTATGCTTCTTGGCATCATCGAGCCGGATGAGGGCGAGCGCACCATGCTGGGCAGCGCGAACCCGCGCCAGATGAGCGACCGGGTCGGCTATCTGCCCGAGGAACGCGGCCTGTACCCCAGCATGAAGGCGACCCACGCCATCGCGTTCATGGGCGCGTTGCGCGGGTTGGACTGGAAGACCGGGCGCAAGCGCGCGGTCGAGTTGATGGAGGCGGCGGGCCTCGGCCACGCCACCGACCAGAAAATCCGCAAACTGTCCAAGGGCATGGCGCAGCTCGTCCAGCTGCTCGGGTCGGTGGTGCATCAGCCCGACCTGCTGGTGCTCGACGAACCCTTTTCGGGCCTCGACCCGGTCAATCAGGAGCGGCTGGAAAAGCTGATCCTCGCCGAGCGGGATCGCGGCGCGACGATCCTGTTCTCGACGCACGTCATGGCGCATGCCGAACGGCTGTGCGACCGGCTGACGATCATCGCGGGCGGCAAGGTGCGGTTCGAGGGCAGCATGGCCGACGCGCGCGCGACCCTGCCGCACAAGGCGCATTATGTGCCGCACCGCGCCGATGCCGGCATCGCGGCGTTGCTGCCCGCCGATGCGGTCGAGGACAGCGCCGGCGGCTGGCGCTTTACCATGCCGGATGAGGGGATCGAGGCGTTGCTGGTCAAGCTGATCGACGCCGGATACGGCATTTCGGGCCTGTCGATCGAACGGCCGTCACTGCACGACGTGTTCGTCAAGATTGTCGGTGCACAGGCATTGGAAGAGGCGGCAGCGGCATGAACGGTTTCACCCGACTGGTGCGCCAGACGATGACGATCGCCCGCCGCGATTTCGTGGCGACGGTGTTCACCCCCACTTTCCTTCTGTTCCTGCTCGCGCCGCTGATGATGCTGGCGTTCGGCACGATCGGTGGCCTCGGCGCCGCGACGATGGCGAAGAGCGGCGATTCGCAGTCGCGCATCGTGATCCTTGCCAGTGGCGAGCAGGCGCGCTCGGCAATCGCGATGGACAAGCAGATGCGCCGCCTGTTCCGCGCCAGCGAGCAGCCGGCCAAGCTGATCGTCGAAGCGCCGAGTGCCAATCCGCGCGCGCAGGCCAAGGCGATGTTCGAGCGCAAGGGCGTCGATACCTATGCCGTCCTCTACGGCCCGTTCGAACGGCCACAGATCCTGCATGTCCAGAATGGTCCGCGCTCGGCCGAATATCTCGCGGAGCTGGCCAATCAGGTCCTGCGCGCGAATCGCGCTGGCACCGATGCGCCGCTGAGCGAAGCGACCAAGACGGTAATCTCCCGAACCACCACCTCGGCGAGCGGGCAGGGTCAGGCGGCGTTCTTCACCGTCTTCGCGCTGTTCATCGTCTCGTTGATGCTCGCGGGGCAGGTTGTCGGCACGATGGCGGAGGAGCGGTCGAACAAGGTGATCGAAATCCTCGCCGCCGCCGTCCCGCTGGAAAGCGTGTTCTTTGGCAAGCTGCTCGGCATGTTCGGCGTGGCGATCCTGTTCCTGCTGTTCTGGGGGACTGTGGTCGTCAATGTCGGCGCGTTCCTGCCCGGCAGGCTCGCAATCGCCTTCTCCGACATCGGCCCGGCGGTCGGCACGACGGCCTATGTGCTGTTGTTCCTTGCCTATTTCGTGATGGCCTATCTGCTGCTCGGCGCGGTGTTCCTGGGGCTGGGCGCGCAGGCGGCGACGCAGCGCGAGTTGCAGATGATGTCGCTGCCGATCACCATCTTCCAGGTCGCGATGTTCGGCTTTGCCTCGGCGGCGGCGGCAAGCCCGGACAGCTGGGTCGCCACCGCGGCGGAGCTGTTCCCGTTCAGCTCGCCCTTCGCGATGGCGGCGCGCGCGGCGAACTCGCCTGAGCTGTGGCGGCATTTCGCGGCGCTCGCGTGGCAGGCGCTGTGGGTGATCATCACGGTGACGATCGCCGCTCGGCTGTTCCGGCGCGGGGTGCTGCAATCGGGGAGTCCGAAGCTGCGGCGGAAGAAGGTGGTGGTAGCATAGCGCATTGCCGGCGACCGGCTTCCAACATAGCGACCAGTATCCACCGACGTGCAGGGGGCAACGATGCGGAATTGGGCGATTGGAAGCGCGCTGTTACTGGCGCTGACGGGTGGCGCGGCGGTGGCGCAGGAGGAGCATCTGGCGCGCAGTCTGCAGAGCTGTGAGAAAAGCTACCAACGGGCCGCTCGTATGGTGTGCAGTGCACCGGGCCAAGCTGACAATCCCGCGCCGTACCAGGATTGTCTCAACAAGATTCGCGAAAATCGCACCCGGTGCATCTCTCAGGCGCATATGCGTAACGACGCCTGGCAGCGGCGGACGCAAACCTTTAGGCGCGCGCCCGGACATCGCGGGCGCGGCTATTGACATTCCTGTAAGTTAATTCACTCTCCCGGAAAGACAGAATCCGGGAGAGTATCGCCATGGCCACCCTTGCGCCCGAAACCACGCCTGCGGTCGATCCGCTCGATGTGACCCGGCCTGAACTCTACAGCGAGGATCGCTGGCACGAACCCTTTGCGCGGCTGCGGGCCGAGGCGCCGGTGTACAAGTGCGAGACTAGCGCGTTCGGCCCCTATTGGTCGATCTCGACCTACAAGCCGATCGTCGAGGTCGAATCGCTCCCCGAACTCTACTCCTCCGAAGCCGGCGGGATCGTCGTCGCCGACCTGATGCCCGAAGACATCCGCATGCCGATGTTCATCGCGATGGACCGGCCCAAGCACACCGGCCAGCGCCGCACCGTCGCTCCCGCCTTCACGCCGAGCGAGATGGTGCGGATGACCGGCGACATCCGCCAGCGCACCGCTGAGATCCTCGACGCTCTGCCGGTCGGCGAGACGTTCGATTGGGTCGACCGCGTGTCGATCGAGCTGACGACGCAGATGCTGGCGCTGCTGTTCGACTTTCCGTGGGAGGAGCGGCGCAAGCTGACCCATTGGTCCGACTGGGCCGGGGATATCGAGATCGCCAAGGATCCGGTGAAGAAGGAAGAGCGCCGCGAAATCCTGTTCCAGTGTGCGGCGGAATTCGGCGCGCTGTGGAACAGCAAGGTGGGCAAGGCGCCGACGCCGGACCTGATTTCGATGATGATCCATTCCGACGCGATGAAGGAAATGGATCAGTTCGAGTTCCTTGGGAACCTGATCCTCCTGATCGTCGGGGGCAATGACACCACGCGCAATTCGATGAGCGCCTATGCCTGGGCGCTGGAGCAGTTTCCCGACGAGCGCGCGAAGCTGGAGGCCAATCCCGAACTGATCGCCAACGCGACGCAGGAGATCATCCGCTGGCAGACCCCGCTCGCGCATATGCGGCGCACCGCGACGCAGGATGCCGAGCTGATGGGGCAGAACATCCGCGCGGGCGACAAGCTGATCCTGTGGTATCTGTCGGCCAACCGCGACGAGAGCGTGTTCGAGCGCCCCAATGACATCATCGTCGATCGCGCCAATGCCCGCCGCCATCTGTCGTTCGGGCATGGCATCCACCGTTGCGTCGGCGCGCGGCTGGCGGAGCTGCAGATCGGCGTGCTGATGGAGGAAATGGCCAAGCGTCGCCTGCGCCCCAACGTCGTGTCGGAGCCGGAGCGGGTCGCGGCCTGCTTCGTCCATGGCTATAAGGCGATGCCGGTGGAGCTTAGCCGGTACTGACGCAATCATCCGGTGCGGCGGGCATGGCGGCGGGTCGCTTGCGGCCCAAGGTCCAGTTGCCCTGCATCCGCACCAGCGGGTTGGGGGCGCACCAGATCTCGCCGCCTTCGTCGAGCGCGGTGACCCAGATCAGGTTATGCTCCGGCCCGTAATCGATGACGGCAAAGGCATAGCCCTTGCCCTTGTCGATCACCTGGACCGGGATCGGTGGATCAAGCTGTTGAAATGCCATATATCGCTCGCCGCTGCCCCCGTGCTGCATGAAAGCCGGGAGCGTGCGTTGGTTCCGGCGGCGGCCTGTCGCATCGGTTGAAACCAAATCGCGTTCCGCCACGTAACTGGTAGTGAAGGGAGAAGCATGATGCGCATTCACCGTCGCCAGTTCTTCGGCGTCGTCGGCTCGGCGATGATCGTCGGATGCAGTTCGGACGAGAGCGAGGCCGCAGCCCAGAAGTTCGAAGTCACCCTGAGCGATGCCGAATGGCGCAAGCGGCTGACCCCTGCACAATATCGCATCCTGCGGCAGGAGGGGACCGAGCGCCCGTGGACCAGCCCGCTCAACAAGGAGAAGCGCGCAGGCGTGTTCGCCTGTGCCGGGTGCGGGCTGCCGCTCTATTCATCCAAGACGAAGTTCGAGAGCGGGACCGGCTGGCCGAGTTTCTGGGCGCCGCTCGACAATGCCGTGCGGACCAAATCGGATTTCTCGCTGGGCATGGCGCGGACCGAAGTGATCTGTCGCCGCTGTGGCGGGCATCTTGGCCACGTGTTCGACGATGGACCGCGCCCGACGGGCAAGCGGCATTGCATCAATGGCGTGGCGCTGAACTTCCGCGCCGCCTGACGCTTACTTCTGCAGCGAGGTTTCGATCCCGAACTTCGACAGGTCGATCTGCGCGATCGTCTCGCCACCGAACGGTGCGGCGTTGTTGCGCGGAGCGTCGCCCGAATAGATGAAGCCGTTGACGGGGTAGGTCGAGGTGCCAAGGCCGTTGTTCGACGCGAACCACACCTTCACCCGGCTCCAGTCGCCCGCTTCCGACACATCGATCGCGATCACGTCCTTCTCGACGCCGCCGCGGCGCGACCAGTTGGCGTGGGTGAGCAGCACCTGGCGCTCGTTCAGCACCTTCGACACCATCGCGACATGGCCAAGGCGCATCTTCTGGGTGGGAGCGAACGACATCACCGCGCCTTCGACCGGGGCGTCGCCACGGGCATAGCGCCCCTCGGCCTGTGCCCACCAGGTGTGCGCATTGCCATAGATTTCGATGCCGGAGACCGCACGGGCAAAGGGGGCACACTGCCAGAACTGGGCCTGAGCCGGCGTGGCGATCGTCGCCAGGCAAAGCGCGGCCATGAGCGCAAAACGCGCTTTCAGCGTCTGAAACATGGTGGAAAACCCCTTCCCCGATCTCTTAGGATGGGGATTGGCAGGGCGGTCGCGGGCTGACCACCCCCCGCACCTGTATATCCGATGAATCGTTTCGTCGGGGCGATGACTTGCGGAACGCGGCGCGTTGCGACGCAACAGACGCTTACGGACGACTACCTATGCCGCGTGAATCCGCGTCGGGCGCGACCAGCCAGCCGCTCCGCGCCCTATGGTGAATGAACCGATCATCCACAACGGGTTCGGTCGCACTGTTCCGGGCGCAACATGGTTTGTTGCGCAAAAGCCGCACGCCGCGATCGTTTCAAAAGTGACTGACTCGGTTCGCCGCAGCCATGTTGCGTTGCAATAGATGCTGTGATCACATGCTTAACGCGAGGCGACGCACTGTTATCGCGTCGTTAACCATGCGGGGGGCATGATCGCGAGTGGGCAAATGAGTGGGGTGGGAGTGTAGTCAATGAGTGCACGGAGCAAGCCGGCCGAAGGGGCCATGACCCTCGCCGAGATGAAGGAATTTGCGGGGTTCGCCGCAGCGACGCAGCGCTATATCCGCCGCGCGCTCGACATCGGCCTCGACCGCGACGACGCCATGGAGCGCTGGTCGCGTGACGTGGTCGAAGCGGCAAGCATCCGTGCCCAGGCGCACATCTATGACCGGCTTCCCGAAATCCGCGCGCTGATCCCCGACGATACCGGCCTCGATGCGATGGAGCCGTTCCTTGCGCCGCTGATCACCGTCACCGCGTTCGACCTGTCGCAGGGGCGGCTGACCAGCTTCTCGGCCTATCGCTTCCTCTATGAGCGGCTGGTCGGGGCCGAGGTACGTCCGTGGCTTCCCGCTGCATTCTGTTCCGCCGCAGCGCTGCCGCATCTCCACCCGGACCTGCGCCGCAAGCTGCTCCAGTCGATCAGCGAAGCCGCCGCGACCGCATCGGGCTGGTCCAACCGCCAGCCGGCCTTTTACCCGCAATGGGTGGAGAAGGTTGAGGCAGGGGCGCTGCCGAATTGAGTTCCGATTGATCCTCCCCCTGGCGGGGGAGGATTTGGGGGCTAACGACACGCCCGCCACCCCATCGCGCCGCGCTCGGCCTGATCGAAGTGAAAATGGTCGCGATGGGCTTCGTTGTAGTCCGGTGACAGCACGGTCGCGAACAGGTCGCAGCCGCCATCGCGCACCGCGCGCAGGAATTGCGCCTTCTTCCCCTCCCCCGCCCAGTCGCCGATCAGGGTGATGCGCGTGCCGTCTGCCAGCCGGAAGGCGGCGATGTCGACGGCGTCGGCGGTGGCGTGCTCGCTCCAGCTTGCGCCTTCGCGATTATACATGCGGCGGCAATTGTAGCTGCCGAAATGCTCGATCTCCGCGACGCGCTGACCGAAGATGCGCTGGGCGGCGGGCTGGACGACTTCCCATTCCCATACCGAGAGTCCCGCCGCGACCGGGCAGGATACGCCCAAGTCAGCGGGCGCAAAACCGATCCGCCGCGCTCCGCCTTTGGTCAAGCGCACCGCGTCGGTATAGCCGCAGCCCTGGCCCTCCGTGCGTGCCGGCAGCGCGGTGTAGCGGATGCCAGCCTTGTCGAGCGCGGCGCGGCAGGCGGGGAAATCATCGGTCAGCGCGGTCAACTTGCGTCCGGTGAACATGCCGACGGGCTGGGACAGATCGACCTTCGTCCAGGGCAGATCCTGTGGCCGGTTGCGCAGCATCGCATAGACGAGCAGCGCCAGCGTCAGCAGCAGCGCGGCGATAACGATCGCGGCGATCGAAGTGCGCAGCGCCTTCATGCCCGCAGCGCGGCGCCCAGCGGTTGCGCGGTGACCGGATAGCCCAGCCCTTCGGGAATGCAGAGATGGTCCACGCCGTCGCGCGCCTCGATCCAGGGGGTGATGGTTTCGATCGGATGCGCCCGCGCGTCGGCGACCGCATCGTTGAAGCTGTTGAACAACGCCAGCCGCTCAAGGTTGCGTCGCGTGGGGAAGATCATCCGCACTTTGCCTGCGTCGGCAGCGGCAAGCGTGTCGCGCGCGCTCGACCAGAAGAGCTCGCTATTTTCATTGCCGTCCACCGCCGGCGCGGGCGCACCATCAGGCCAGCGGGTGAGGTAGAAGCGCGTGTCGAAGATGCGATGCGCGACACCCTGATGCGGCATCCAGCGGGCGAAGGGGACGAGCGCGGCGGCGTCAAACGCACCGCCCGCGATCACCTCCGCGAACGGAGTGCCATCATAGAGCGCACGCCGCGCGGCGGGCAGGTCGGGCAGGTCGACGCCGATCGCGACCCCCGCCTCCTCCACCGTCTCCCGCACCGCCGCCACCCGCGCGGCGAGATCGTCGGGGTCGCCATTGAGGGTCGCGGCAAAAGCGTGATCGCCCGCATCCACCCGCCCGCCGGGAAACACCACCGCCCCACCCGCAAACCGCATCGCCGCCGAGCGTTCGAGCATCAGCAGCTCGGGCGGTCCGTCGCTCCGTTCGCGGAACACGACCAGCGTCGCGGCGGGGATGGAGGTGAGGTCTTCGGGCATTGGGGACGGGTGTATGGCGTGGGGGGCGGATGAGCAATGCGCCGACACGTCCGCATCCACCCTGTTGCAGACCTAGAGGTTCAGGTGCAGCCTGCTGTCCGAAAGTTCTTTGGCTATTCGATGAGATTCGGAGTTGCTTGGATAAAATGGCGGGCACTTGGCAGTTAGCATTTGCGGCGACGTTTGCGACACTCGGTTCGAGTGCTGCTCAGAAAGATCCTATTGATCTGCTAAAGCCGGAAATGTTCGTCCGTTCGGAAGATCAGGAAAGAGCGCGACACATTGGCAAACCGTGTGCGGCGGCTGATGTTGGTCGGGGGTGCCATCGCTATAATGACGCACTTTGGCGGGACACACCGTGTTCCTACTTGATCGATGCCGACACAATCGGTTCACTACCGACCGATCAGTGCTTCAAAATGGAAGAAGCCCGTCGGTTTCGAGGCGTTTGGATCAACGATTTTGAAGGCCAAGCTTTTATTCCCGAAGGCACAAAGCCGCCCGAATGGCCAGCCGATAATCTTGATAAAACGCAATGGCGAAAACAGTTCGATGTTGCTCGCGCCCAAGCTATTTGGCTGGATATGAGCCGAGTTGAGGCAAGCGCTGGGCTTCGGACAAAAGCGCGAAAAGTGCTGGTCGAGTTTATCGGACGAAAGACAGCTTATCCTGGCTTTTATGGTCACATGGGCATGTCAGGACATGAGATAATCGTCGATCAGCTGATTTCTGCGAAGCCCGTTGAATAGAGCACGACTTCCATGTTGAAGTTCCCCATTCCGCTCTCCACTCGGAACGCCCCCTAAATCAACACCGCCTGCTCCCCACCCACCCGCTCGCGCGGCGCAGTCCGGAACGCCGCCGCATGGTCCACCAGCGGAATGTCCGGCCGCCGCCCGCGAAACAGGTCCTCGACCGTCAGGATCTGCATCCGCGCATAGCTCCGCCCGGTCGCCTCGCTATGAAACCGCCCCACCGCCGCCGCTTCGCGGAGCATCGGGGCGGAGGGGGGACAGCGGGTGATGATCACCCCGATCGGCGCACGCTCGCGCTCCATCGCCGAGTGGAGATCACGCACCACGCCCACGCCGACGCGCTCGCCGCTTTTCACCGACACCAGCGCCCGTGCGGTCTCACGGCCTTCGTGACGGAAATAGATGATGCCGTCGATCCCGCCATCCGCGCCCTTGCGCCGCCCGCCGAACGGCACCGCGTCGATCATCGCCACCGCCCACCATTGGAACTGATACGGGTCGCGTCGCGCGAGATCGGCGGCCGAGGCGCAGTCGCGCGGCGTCCCCTCGACCCGCAGCGCCACGCCGGGAAAGGCATCGCGCATCCGCTTTTCGATCAAACCGATAGCGAGGTGCGTGATGTCGATCCCCGCCCAGCGTCGCCCGAGCTTTTCCGCCGCATGCACCGCGGTGCCGCAGCCGCAGAACGGGTCGAGCACCAGATCGCCGGGGTCGGACGAGGCGGCGATGATCCGTTCGAGCAACGCGATCGGCTTTTGCGTGGGGTAGCATAGCCGCTCCTGCGCCTGCGAATTGAGCGCGGGGATGTCGCTCCACAGCGCCTGCACCGGCGACCCGCGCGCCTCGTCCAGATAGCGTTTGAGCCGGATGCCGCCGGTGCGGGTGAAGTGCAGCCGCTCCTCCCGGTCCAGCCGCTCCATCGTCTCGACCGGCATCCGCCAGTATGACGTCACACCCTTATAGGCATAGTGATAGCCACCGCCCGACAGCCCCTTGGCGGTCAGATTGTCGTCCATCCACAGCCGCCCGTCGGGATCGCGGTTGCGGAAGCGGGCGGCATAGTCGGCGTCATAGGGGGTGAAGAGCGGGTTCCAGCGCGGCTTTGCGCCCTTTGAATAGAACAGGATCGTGTCGGTGTTGCGCCCGTAACGGCCGCCATCGCTGTGCGCGGCGGTGCGCTTCCACGTGATCTCGTTGCGGAACCGCTCCGCCCCGAACACCGCGTCGAGCAGCAATTTGAGGTAGTGGCTCGCGGTCGGGTCGCAGTGGAGATAGAGGCTGCCCTCAGCCTTCAACACGCGGTGCAGTTCGATCAGGCGGATCGCCATCATCGCGAGATACGCCATCATGTCGTTGGTGCCGAGCGCGCTGCGGAAGGCGGCGAGCAGGTCGAACGCCTTGCTGTGGCCGCTCCGCATCACCTGATCGAAGGCGTCCGCCGCCGCGTCGTTCCAGTGCCAGCTGTCCTTGAATGCCTCGACCTGCGCATCGGCCTCGCCTCCTTCGGGCGAGCGGAACAGGATGTTATAGTTGGCGCGCGAGTTGAACGGCGGGTCGAGATAGACGAGGTCGACGCACCCGTCCGGGAAACTGGTCCGCAGAACATCCAGATTATCCCCATAGAACAGGGAGTTGGCGACACTCATCCGGTCCTCCCACCGCGTCGTGCGATCGGGGAACATTATCGGAACATGTGCGCGTCGGGGCGATGATCCCATCCGTTGCGGACCCATTTGCTGTGGGTGCAGCTTAGGTCGGCGGCGACGGCGGGGACGAGCGGAGATGGATCGAGAATGGAGCGTAATCGCGCCCGCTTTGGATCGGGTGCGTTAAGATTTTGGCGGCGCGGTCGAGTCGCGCACCGTCAGCGACGGCGTGACCACCACCGGCGTGTCGAGCGCCGCGCGGCAGGAGCGCGCGCCGATGATCAACTCGACCGCGCGCGCGGTCACCGCCGCAATCGGCTGCTCGATCGCGGTCAGCGGCGGGTGGGCGAAGCGGACCACTGGCGTATCGTCGAAGCTGACGATCGACAAATCGCCGGGCACCGCGAGGCCACGCGCCCGCGCCACCTCCAGCGTCGCCATCGCCATCTGATCGTTGCTGGCGATGATCGCGGTCGCGCCGGCGTCGATCAGTTCGGGCGCGCAGACGCGTCCGGATTCGATGCTGAAATCACCCTGCGCCAGCATCCCTTCGGTCGACAGGCCCGCCTCCGCCATCGCCGCGCGCCAGCCATCGACGCGCCAGCCGCTGAGCTCATATTCGAGCGACCCGGAAATGAAGCCGATCCGGCGATGCCCCAGCTCGACCAGATGCCGCGTCGCCATCGCGGCGGCGAGATCGTCGCCCATGGTCAGCCGGAACCCCGGCCCCGGCATCAGCGATCCGATCCGCGCCTGTTCGATCCCCGCAGCATCGAGCAGCGCCATGATCTTGGGATTGGCCGAGTGCGGCGGGGTCAGCAGCACGCCGTCGGGCTGAAGCGCGGCGATTGCGGCGGACAGTTCCCGCTCGATATGGTCGCTATGCGTGTCAACCAGCTCGACGATCAGGCGATAGCCATGTTCGGCGCAGGTCAGCATCCCGCCGAACAGCATCTGATCGACCCAGTCGGTGCCCTCGCGCGACTTCCAGCCGTCGATCGTGCGCTCGCGATCGTTGAGCGCCATGACCAGGTAGGAGCGCGATCCGCTCATCCGCTGTGCAGCGATCGACGGGACATAGCCCAGCCGCGCGATCGATTCCTGCACACGCGCCATCATCTCAGGCCGGACGTTCGGCTCCTTGTTGATGACGCGGCTCACCGTCTGCAGCGAGACCCCGGCGTCCGCTGCGACATGCTTGATCGTGACCGCCTGTTTCCTTCGCGCCATCAGGCAGCTGCGGGCTCAGCGGCGCCGCAATAGCGGGCGACATAGGCGGCATGGTCGGGAAGGCCAGCGACGGTGCGCGTCACATCCTGCCGGATCATGCCGAGCAGGCGGTCGAGCTCATCGTCGTTGAGCTTGCCCGCGATCGGGTGCCATGCGCGCGGCTCGATCCCCTGCCCCAGCATCACCTGCACCCAGCTATTCTCGGCGAACAGCTCCTCGTTCCGGCGGAACACGCGGGCGGTTTCGCGGAACAGTTCGATCTTCTGCGCCAGGCTGTCGGGCACGTCCATCGCGGCGCATTGCCGCCAGAAGGGCGAATCGCGGCGGTCGGTGGCCTTGTAGTGGAGGATCAGGAAGTCGCGGATCTGCTCCATGTCCTGGAACTGCTGGTCGTTGAATTCGGCGATGTCGCGCGGGCTGATCTCCCCCTGCGGCATCATCCGGACGAGGCGCAGGATCGCGCGCTGAATCAGGTGGATCGAGGTGGATTCGAGCGGCTCCATGAACCCGCCCGACAGGCCGATCGCGATGCAGTTGCGATGCCATTGCTTGCGCCGCGCGCCGGTCTGGAAGCGGATCTTGTTGGGCGCGGTCAGCGGCTCGCCCTCGATATTGCCGAGCAGCCGTTCGAGCGCAGCGTCATGGTCGAGATAGCGGCTGCAATAGACGATTCCGTTGCCGGTGCGGTGCTGCAGCGGGATGCGCCATTGCCAGCCGGCGTCATGCGCCATCGCGCGGGTATAGGGCACCGGCGGGCGGACATTGGGCGTCTGCAACGCGATCGCGCTGTCGCATGGCAGCCAATGGGTCCAGTCGTCATAGCCCGCGTGCAGCGCGCCTTCGATCAGCAGCGCGCGAAAGCCGGTGCAGTCGAGGAACAGGTCACCCTCGATCCGGCGGCCACCGTCCAGTTCCAGCGCGGCGATGTCGCCGCTTTCGCCGTTCAGCTCGACGCGCGCGATCTTGCCCTCGATCCGCGTGACCCCATCGGTTTCCGCCATCTGGCGCAGGAACCGGGCATAGAGGCCGGAATCGAGCTGATAGGCGTAGTTGACCTTGTTGTCGGGCAGCTGCGCGAACTTGCTCTGCAACGCGGCGACCAGCTCAAGGCAGTAATCGTCATAGGACTGGGTGTGCCCGCGGCTGCGCCCCTCCAGCCAATAATGCTGGAAGCCGGCCGCCCAATGGTCCTTCCCGGTATAGCCGAAGCTGTGGAAATAGCGGTCGCCCGGCTGTTTCCAATTGTCGAACAGGATGCCCAGCTTGAACGTCGCCTGGGTGGCGCGCATGAACTCGGCTTCGTTGATGCCGAGCAGGCGGTTATAGGTGACCAGCGGGGGGATCGTGGATTCGCCCACGCCGACGGTGCCGATCGCTTCGGATTCGATCAGCGTGACGCTGGCCGTGCGCCCCATGGTGCGGGCAATCGCAGCGGCGGCCATCCAGCCGGCGGTGCCACCACCGGCGACAACAATCTTCTTCATGCGACTTCCTTCATCGGCCAAGCTGCCGCAGCAAATAGGAACGCAGCCGCGACGCGGTCTCGGGCGTCAGCGGGTCGAGCACGCCGCGCCCGCCCTGCGGAATATGCGCGGTCACGCCGTCATCGGCCTCGAACACATAATGGTCGAACAACTCGCGCCAATGCACCTTGGCTTCCGGCGGCAGGTCGCGGATCGACAGGATCGCGTGGTTGAGCGCGTCCTGCGGCTGGCCGAGCCATGCCGGAGTCTCGCGCCACCAATAGTTTACGAGCACGTTGAACGGCTCCAGCCCCTCGACATGGTGATACCACATCGACGGGATGTGCAGCGTGTCGCCGGGTTCCAGCTCCACGGTTTGCGCATGCGCCAGCGCCTCGTGGAAGCGCGGATACTGGGCCAAGTCGGGCGCGTGGAAATCGACCATGCTGATCGTGCGCCCGGCCGGGGTATTGTCGATCGGGCCGAGATAGAGGTTGCGGAACTGGTCGGGCGGAAACAGCGTGAAGCGGCGGCGGCCCACCGCAACACAGGCGAGGTTGGCGGGCGTGTCGTTATGCGCCGCGATCCGCGTGCGCGTGCCGATCCAGATGCTCGCCAGGCACTGGCGATCGCCCAGATCGACATGGTTGGCCTGATGCAGCCCGGGAAAGAAATCATGGATGTCGATCGAGGCGAGATAGATCGGCGGCGCGGCGGGATAGGGTTCGATCGCGTCGATCTGCGCGAAAATCTCGGGCAGCTTGCCGCGCAGCTGGCGGAAATTCATGCCCATGCCGGCATCGTAGAACAGGCGCGGGTCGTTACCCGACGCGCCCACCGCAACGGTGAACGGCACGTCGCGACGATGGTGCAACAGATAGTCGCGCGCAGCCCGGCCCGACTCCAGCCCCGCGCGGACCAACGGCCAGTCCCGCACCAGCCCGCGCACCACGAACGGCGCGGTCGCAGCGCGCAAGTGCGCGTCGAGCGCGGCGGCATCGGCCACCGCGACCTCCGGCACCTGCGCCAGGCCGGTCAGGATGCCGGGATCGGCCTCAGCCATCCGCGACCCGCCGGTTCTTGCGCGCGACCAGCGCGGTGAAGTTGCCGATCGACGCGACCGCCATGAACAGCGGCATCAGATGTCCATCGCGATGCAGATCGGCGAGCGCGTCGCCATCAAGGCCGCGCAGCCGATCCTCGTTCACCGTGTGAAATCCGACCAGCCGGTTGACCGATCCGTTGTCGAGCGTGACCTCAAGTGTCAGCGCTTCGATCAGGTCGTGGCGGCGCAGCGCGGCGAAAAAGTCGGACGACCCCTGCCAGCCCGCGTCCAGCACGCCGAGCTGTTCGGCGATGGTCTCGAGATAAGGGGTCGGGCGGCCGGTATCGTCGAACACGCGCACGCCCTCCGCGTCGGCGATCCGCGGGCTGGCCAGATCGACATGCACCTGTTTGGGGGCATCCGCTGACCCCGATCCACCGATCAGGAATGGCTGAATGTCGATCGCCAGCGGGATATAGGCCGCATCCCACCGGTCGCCTTCAAGGAACAGGTTCTCGCCATCCTCGAACCCGAGCAGCGCGACCGCCAGAAACTCGTCGCGTTCGGTATTGCGACGAAACAGGATCGGGTAGTGCGCCTGCACCTGACGGAACTCGTCGGGCGTGGTCACACAGAACATCACCGCATCGCCCAGCGTGGCATCGCGCTCGCGGCGGACACGCAGGTCGCGATGGTCTTCGGCGGTCAACAGAACATGGTTGGTCATGAGGTCTCCAGCGCCGTGCGTGGCGCGGCGGCGCGCAACGCGTCAAGATAGGCGCGGTTGGTGGGAAGGCTGGCGGCGAGCGTGCGGCCGCGCTGCGCGGCTTGGGCGATGCCGCGCGTCACGGCTTCGGGGTCGCTCGCGATGACGGCGGGCGGCGGGACCGGAAAGCCCATGCCGTACAGCACGAACTGATAGCTGACGGCCGGAAAAATCTCGTCGACCATCGGAAAGTCCGCGATCGAGGGTGGCTGATGCCGCCACAGCTCCAGCAGCTCCGCCAGCCGGTCAGGGATGCTCGCGGGATCGCGATGCGCGCGCCAATAGGGGTCGGTGCGCGTGCTCGGCACATAATGGAGCTTGAGGAACTCGACGATCCGGTCCCAGCGATAGCGGAACAGCGCATTGAAGCGACGCGCATGAATGTCCATCGCACCGCGCGTCGTCGGGAAATTGTCGATCAGCGCATTGAGCGACAATTCGATCAGCACGATCGCCGACGCTTCGAGCGGTTCGAGGAAGCCGGCGGACAGGCCGACCGCGACACAATTACGCTCCCAGAAGCGTTCGCGATGGCCCGAACGGAAGCTCAGCTTGCGCGCGCCCAATTCAGCCGGATCGCGCCCGAGATAGGCGGCCAGCGTCTTTGCGGCCTCGTCGTCGTCCATGAAGGCAGAGGCATAGACGCACCCCACCCCGCGCCGCGTGGGCAGGCCGATGTCCCAGATCCATCCGGCGGCGTGCGCGGTCGCATCGGTCTGTGACGCGATCGGGCTGGCGGGATCGACCGGTACTTGTACTGCCAGCGCGCGGTCGTTGAACAGCACGTCGCTGCGATCGATGAACGGCACGCCGAAATGCCCGCCGAGGAGCATCGAGGCATGGCCGGTGCAATCGATGAACAGGTCACCCGCAATCGCCTCGCCATCGCGGATGCGGACTGCGGCGATGTCGCCATCTTCGGTCGCATCGATCCCGGTGACATGCCCGCGCACATGCCGCACGCCGAGCCGTTCGACCCCGTGGCGCGCGAGCAGCGCGGCGAGCTTCGCGGCGTCGAGATGATAGGCGTAGTTGAGCGCACCGCCATAGCCCGGCATCGCGCGCTGGCGCGGGGCGAGGTGCAGATCGCACACCCCCGGCTGGGGCGAGACCGCAGCCGCAAAGGGCTGGTCACCCGCCGCCTCGCGCCACCCCGCGATCAGCGCGTGCGCGTCGCCGTCGACCGGCGGGCTGAACGGGTGATAATAGGCGTCGTCAGCCGCGCCACTGGCCCAGCCGATGAAACGCGATCCCTGTTTGAACGATGCGTCGCAGGCGGTGAGGAACTCCGCCTCGTCAATCCCGATTCGCTGCAGCGTGTGCCGCATCGTCGGCCATGTCCCCTCGCCGACGCCGATCGTCGGAATGTCGGGGGATTCGATCAGGGTGACGCACACACCGCGCGCACGCGCCGCAATCAGGCACGCCGACAACCATCCGGCGGTTCCCCCACCGACGATGACGATCCGGACCCCTGCCTGTTCCACCACTTTATCCTGTCAGCTCCAATCACGACCGCGCACCGCGCGACCATCCTGCAACTTGTGCATCCCCCAAGAAAAAAGGGCCACCCTCGAATGAACGAGGGTGGCCTTGGGGGGGAGGTCAGAAGTTGAAGCGGACACCGCCCATGTAGCGGGCGAAGCCAGGCTGAGCGAAGGTCACCATATTTTCGTTACGGCGGTGACCGCGGCGCCCTTCGCCGGTCAGGTTGATGCCTTCGACATAGGCGGTGAGTCCGGGAATGAACTCATAGCTGATGCTGGCATCGAACTGGCCATAGGCTTCGACATAGGTCGGGTTGGGGTTGCCCCCAGCGTAGAATTTGTCGCGCCAGTTATACGCGACGCGCGCCTGCAGCCCGCCCTTGTCATAGTAGAGGACCGCGTTGGCGCTGTCGCTCAACCCCGCCAGCGCGAACTGGCCGATATTGGGGTTGGCGGCATTGTCGAACTCGGCATCGCCGCGCACGATCGTGTAGTTGAGCTGCGTACCGAAGCCGGTGTCCCAGAAGGCGTGCTGGATGGCGAACTCAAAGCCATACAGCGTTGCCGTCTGGTCCGAGTTGAACGGCGTGCCGACATTGAAGTCGACCAGGCCATCTTCCGGCAGGCCAAGAATGCGACCGGTGTAGTAGCCGTTCACATCAAGGATCGGATTACCCGATCCGTCTCGTGCGACCTCGACCCCGCTGGTGAAGTTGCGCAGGATGTAATTGCGGATTGCGCCAACATCGATGGTGCCACCAAGCGCCGCCTGTGCAGCACGGAAGCGCGGTCCATCTGCAGGATTGCGCAGATCGAACGCGGAACGCTCCACCTCCTGCGAGTTGATGAAATTGCTCACCTTTTTACGGAAATAGCCGGCCGAGACGTAGCTGGCAGGTGCGTAATACCATTCCGCCGAAAAATCGATGTTCTTCGACAGGAACGGAACCAGGTTCGGGTTGCCCTGAAGCCCGCCACCGCCGGTAATACCGAACTGGCGATTGAGCGTCAGACCACCCTGAAGGCTGGCATAATCCGCACGCGTGATCGTGTGGCTGTACGATGCGCGCAGTTTGACGTTGTCGATCGGCTCGATGTCGAAATCGATCGCCGGCAGCCAGTTGTCATAGCTGCCCTTGGTGGTCTGGAAATCAAGGACCGGATTGCCCTGAGTGTCGAGCTGGTAAACGACGTTGAACTCGCCGACCGCGCCCCACGACGTGCCAATCGCAACCGGCGTCAGCGAGGACGATGCCACCGTCGTCTGATCATAGCGCACGCCCGCGATGATATGCGCATCACGGTCGCCCACGGTGAATTTGGTATTGACCTGAACGAACGGCGAAATCGTCTTTTCGTGAATGCGCCGGTCGGTGTCGTAGTTGGCGAGGCAATTGCCATCACCGCCACAGATGCCGAACCGGTCGTCAAGCAGATCGACCATCCGTTCGAAATCGAACCGCAGATAGGACGGAATCATCCCATCCGAGCCCGAGAGACCCGGGAACTTGTCCGGCAGCGTCACCAATTCGTACAAGTCGTCGGGCAGATCCGCCGGGGTGCCAAGACCACCCCAGGTGTCATTCTGCACGAAGCCATAGGCCGAACGCACCTTGTTCTCGACGAACGAGAAGCCAAAGTCGATCGAGTCGAGGAAGCCGCCATCATGGTCATAACGACCGGTCAGCTGCGCCTGATTGATCTCGTCCTTGAAATAAGCGTTGCGGAACGAGTTGCCGGTCGCGTTGACTAGCGCTGCGTTGAGCGGGTTGATCCCCGGCTGCATCGTGTAGGACAGGACCGGCAGTTGCTGAGTGAAATCAACGGTCTGCGACGCGACGCCAAAGATTGCCGAACCGACCGAGGTGCTGGTGCCGAAGCGATTGGTCGGCTTTGATTCCGCCGTCGAGTGATGGCCGTCGAGCGTGATTGTCACCCCGCCCGGCGCTTCCCACTTGAGGTTACCGCCGAACGACTTGTTGACCGTCTCGTTCGCGGTCAGCGATCCGCTGTACGACAGATCCTTACCCGGGCCGAACCGCTCGGTGTAGAAGACCGGGCCAGCCGCCGGACCGTCCGTCCATTCGGTGCTGGTGTCGCCGAAGTTGAACCAGATGCCGACACTGCTGTCGCGCGCTTCCACGCGGTTGCGCGAATAGGTGAAGTCGAGCGTCGCGGTCAGCGAATCGATCGGGCGATATTGCAGCACGACCTGCCCGTTGATGCGCTCACGCTCAATGTCGGTGAGGTTGTACGCCGCGCTCTGCGGGATTTCATAGACCTCGGTCGCACCGGGGCGGTTGATGACGTTCGGCCCCTCCGGCCCGAGCGTACCCCAGTCATTCTCGTTACCCAGGAACGCGTTGCCAAACCCGACCGAACCGGTGTTCACGCTGGCGTTGCGCTTCTGATAGATGCCCGAGATCAGGATGCCGAACTGATCCGCATCGCCGAACGTCGTGCTGAAGATGCCCGATACTTCGGGCGTGATCTTGTCCCCGCCGTTGGTCGAGGTGTCGAGCACACCCTTGGCCGAGACCGACCCGCGCATGCCGGGACGATCCAGCGGGCGTGGCGTCTTGATGTTGATCGTCGAGCCGATACCACCGGAGGCGACGGCGGCGCGGCCGGTCTTGTAGACCTCAACCCCCGAAATGCCTTCAGAAGCGAGGTTGGCAAAGTCGAACGACCGCGTGGCCGGTGCGCTGGCACCATCGCCGAGCGACGAGGTCGGCATCTGACGGCCATTGAGGGTGACCAGGTTATATTCGGGACCAAAGCCGCGAACGGTGACGGTCGAGCCTTCGCCGTTCGAACGGTCGATCGACACGCCGGTGATGCGCTGAAGCGATTCGGCGAGGTTGGTGTCGGGGAACTTGCCGATATCCTCAGCGGAAATCGCGTCAACCACGCCCTGCGCGTCACGCTTGATGTCCACCGCCGCCTGAAGGCTGGCGCGGATGCCGGTGACGACGATTTCCTCGCCCTCATCGGCCGGTGCAGCCGCGTCAGTTTCTTGTGCAAATGCCGGCGCAGTCACGATTGCCAGCGTCGAAACGCCGATCACCAGTCGCGAAAGCGCGCGCGCCTTAAGGTCACGCATTCCCCAATCCTCCCCATCGAGCGGCACGCCATTCGTGCTCGCGTTGAGAACGTTCACTTGAACCCGTTGTACAACGTTGTCAAGCGGGGTCGGACATGGCATTCGGATGATGAAAGCGCGCAAATCTGCTATTGTGAACGTTCCCAATCTATGCTGTCTGAAGGATCAGTGCAGCTAGCGGGGAAACGCTCGGCGCACGGGTCTGGAGAGGAATTTCGATGTCGAGGATGATCGCCGCACTCTTGTCCGCGGCCGCAATCGGCGCATTCGCGACCACCGCCGGTGTCGCGCAACAGGCTCCGACGGCCTCCGCCAAAGCCGCTGTTACGCCCAAACAGGCCCGCGCCCGTGCCGATTCGATCGTCGCCAAGCTGACGCTCGATGAAAAGATCGCGCTGGTCCATGGCCTGTTCCCGCCGATGGCAGGCGGCAAGACGCAGGACGAACTGATCCCGTCGGCCGGGCATATCGACGGCGTGCCGCGCGTCGGCATTCCGGTCGTGCGCGAAAGCGATGCCTCGCTCGGCGTTGCGAATCAGGTCGAACAGCGCAAGGGCGATGTCGCGACCGCCCTCCCGTCCAGCCTCGCCACGGCCGCGACCTTCGACCCCGAAATTGCCCGCGCGGGCGGCGCGATGATCGGCGCGGAGGCGCGCGCCAAGCGCTTCAACGTGCTGCTGGCCGGCGGCGTCAATCTGACCCGCGACCCATGGGGCGGGCGCAATTTCGAATATCTCGGCGAAGACCCGCTGCTCGCCGGCGAGCTGGGCGGCGCGCATATCGCGGGCGTTCAGTCGAACCGCATCGTGTCGACCATCAAGCATTTCGCGCTCAACGCGCAAGAGACGGGCCGCATGGTCCTCGATGCGCAGATCGATGAGGCGGCACTGCGCGAAAGCGACCTGCTCGCCTTCCAGATCGCGATCGAAAAGGGCAAGCCCGGATCGGTGATGGCTGCGTACAACAAGGTCAACGGCCATTGGGCGTCGGAGAACGCCTTCCTGCTCAACACGGTGCTCAAGCGCGACTGGAACTATCCCGGCTGGGTGATGAGCGACTGGGGCGGCGTGCACACCACGGTGAAGGCGGCCAATGCCGGGCTCGACCAGCAGTCCGGGCAGGAGCTGGACAAGGCGATGTTCTTCGACGCGCCGCTCAAGGCTGCGGTCGAGAAGGGCGAGGTGCCGATGGCCCGCCTCAACGACATGGTCGCGCGGTACCTTACCGGCCTGATCCTGACCGGCGCGTTCGATACGCCCGCGCCCGCCACCGCCCAGCCGATCGATTACGCCGCCAATGCCGATGTCGCCCAGCGCGCGGCCGAGGCCGGCATCGTGCTGCTCAAGAATGACGGCGGCATCCTGCCACTGGCGGCGAGCGCGAAGAAGATCCTCGTCATCGGTGGTGGTGCGGATGTCGGCGTCCTGTCGGGCGGCGGCTCCAGCCAGGTCCGCTCGGTCGGCGGCGCGCCGATCGAAATCCCGCTCGCTTATGGCGGCTCGGCCTCGTTCGCACGGATCACCTACCACGCCTCCTCCCCGCTCGCCGCATTGCGCAAGGCAGTTCCCGGCGCGCAGGTCGACTTCACCGACGGCCGCAACATGAATGCGACGCTTGAAGCCGCAGCCAAGGCAGACATCGTCATCGTCTTTGCCACGCAATGGACGACCGAGGCCGACGACGTCCCCAATCTGCGCCTGCCCGATCATCAGGACGCGCTGATCGGCGGGGTCGCCAAGGCACAGCCCAAGACCGTCGTCGTGCTCAGCACCGGTGGCCCGGTGACGATGCCGTGGATCGAACAGGTCCCGGCGGTGGTGCAGGCGTGGTACCCCGGCCAGCGCGGCGGCGAGGCGATCGCCAATATCCTGACCGGCAAGGTCAATCCCTCCGGCCGCCTGCCGATCACCTTCCCCGCGCGCGAGGCACAGGCGCCACGCCCCACCCCGGTCGGCCTCGATCTGCTCACCGGCCTTGAGCGCGATGCCGCGTCGAACCCGGCAGCGGGCGGCGATTTCAGCCTCAAGACCTTCCCGGTGAAGTATCAGGAGGGCAGCGACGTCGGCTATCGCTGGTATGAGAAGCAGGGCAACAAGCCGCTCTTCGCCTTCGGCCATGGCCTCAGCTACACCAGTTTCGCCTATGCCCAGCCGCAGGTCACGGGAGGCAAGACGCTGACCGTCAGCTTCACCGTCACCAACACCGGCCAGCGCGCCGGCGCCGATGTGCCCCAGCTCTATGTAACCCGCGACGGATCGGGCAAGCCGATGCGGCTCGCCGGGTTCCAGCGTGTGAGCCTGAACCCCGGCGAATCGCGCCGCGTGACACTGACCGCCGAGCCGCGCATCCTCGCCGACTATGACACCAGCCTTCCCGGCTGGCGGATCGCGGGGGGCAGCTATCGCGTCGCCATCGCCCGCGATGCGACGGACCGATCGATGACGCTCACCACCACGCTCGACGCGGCGACGATGAAGCCCTAGCCATCGGCGAACGGTCCGCGCATCCATGCGGCCGAACGGGCGGAGAGGGTGACGACCGATAGCGGTTCAGGCGGCGCGGCACGGCGCGGGATGGGATTCATCCTGCTGGTCGCGCTCGCCAATGCGGGGGGCGTCATCGCCTTCCTGCCGCTGCTCAGCCTGTTGCTGCCGGTCAGGATCGCGGAGATTGCGGGTGAGGCGCGCATCGGCCTGTTCACCGCGACGGTGATCGCCGGGGCGCTGGCCGCCAGCATCGCGAACATCGCCTTTGGATGGGCCAGCGACCGCGCGCTCGCCCGGGGCAGACAGCGGCGCCCCTGGGTCGTGCTCGGCCTGATCCTGCTCGCCGCGTCCTTTGTCGCCGTGGCGCTGGCGCAGACCCCCGCCGCGATCATCCTCGCGATCATCCTGTTCCAGGTGGCGGTCAACGCGCTACTCTCGCCCATGTTCGCGATCATGGCGGATGAAGTGCCCGGCGCGCAGATGGGGCTTGCCGGCGGGCTGATCGCGCTGGGCTCTCCGCTCGCATCGGGGGTCGGCGCGCTGATGATCGGGCTCGGGCTCGCTGGAGTGGGGGCACAGCTCGGCTTCGTCTTCGCCGCGGTGCTGATCTGTGTCGTGCCGTTGCTCCGCGCACCGGCCCGCCCTGCAGCACCCGCGAGCGACGGCGCCCCGGCCCGCCTGCTCGGCCGCGATCTCGCCATCGCCTGGACCGCGCGGCTGCTCGTCCAGATCGCGGGCAACGTCCTCTCGCTCTATCTCGTCTATTATTTCGTCAGCATCGACCCCGATCTGTCCGCCGCGCAGCAAGTTGGCCCGATCGGCCAGTTGATGACGATCGCCTATCTTCTCCCCCTCCCCGTCGCGATCCTTATCGGGCGCTGGTCCGACCGGATCGGGCAACGCAAGCCCTTCCTCCTCGCCGCAGCGACCATCGCCGCGATCGGCCTGCTCGGCCTCGCGCTGGCCCGCGACTGGTCGTTCGCCGCCCCCGCCTTCGCACTCTACGCAATGGGCTCGTCGGTGTTCCTGTCGATCCATTCGGGCTTCGCAATGCAACTGCTCCCCAGCGCACAGAACCGCGGCCGCGACCTTGGCCTCATCAACCTCACCAACACCCTCCCCGCCCTGCTCGGCCCCGCCCTCGCCTGGGCGCTCGCAACACCACATGATTTCGGCCCGGTCATGCTGCTGCTCGCCGCGCTGACCCTGATCGGCGGCGGGCTGGTCCTGGGCATCCGCCAGCAGCGCTGAGGGGGAGGCGAGAAAAAATCGAAGCGCTACACAAATTTGCGGGCGATGGCGGTTGACAGCCGCGGGACGCAACCGTAGTTGCGCTCGCCTACCCCGTGCCCAGATGGCGGAATTGGTAGACGCACCAGCTTCAGGTGCTGGCGATCGCAAGGTCGTGGAGGTTCGAGTCCTCTTCTGGGCACCAGACACCCATTCGCAGCATCTCGCGCGAATGGGCTAAAACCCCGGAAAACCTAGACTTTTTCCCGATCAGGGTCCCGGCGCGTCCGCAATCATTCGCGTGCATTCAGGGGCTATGACAGGCGCCGCTTTGGGCCTGCGGCATTGCACGCTCGGGACCGGTTCAGCGACGCCCGTAGAGGACCCGAAATGACGCTTTAGCCGCTTGGCGGATCGGGTTAGAAACCGGCGATGGAAAGCTCTGAATTCAAAGCGGGCCGAGCCGAGGGTCTTCGGGACGCGCTCGAAATCGTCGAAGCGCTGCTCGCTGCCGAAGAGCTCAAGCTCGACCTGCCCGCGCCCTACCCCACCCGCACGGCGCGGCGTACTCGCTGGCAAGCCTATCGCAATGCGGCGTCGCGGTTACGGACACGGCTTACGCGCACCGCGCGCGAGACCCCGATCTCAAACCAGATCGATGCGAAGCTGAAGAAACTGGGCCTGTAAGCTAGCCGCCAAAAACGGTGCGGGGATGAGTCGCGCTCTCCGCAGCATCTTGTGCAAGCCCGGTAACAATTTCCCGCGCTGTACGTTACGGCGGGGGATTGGCGCGAAACGGAAGGCTGCGAACCATGAATGAGCGGGACTTGCTCAACCTTTCCCGGCGTGGTGTTCTCGCCGCCGGAGCCGCTGGTGTGGCCGCCAGCCAGGTTCGCAATGCGGCGGCGGCGCGCACTCAGGCCGTGGAGAGCAAGATGCCTGTCACTCTGACCGTCAATGGCAAGCTGCGCGAGTTGGACCTCGATGTCCGCACCACCCTGCTCGACGCGTTGCGCGAGCACCTCAAGCTCACCGGCACGAAAAAGGGCTGCGACCATGGCCAGTGCGGCGCGTGCACCGTCATCGTCAATGGTGAGCGGATCAACAGCTGCCTTACGCTCGCGGTGATGCATGACGGCGACGCGGTGACGACGATCGAGGGGCTGGGAACGCCCGAAAAGCTCCACCCGATGCAGGCGGCCTTCGTCAAGCATGATGGCTACCAATGCGGCTATTGCACGCCGGGGCAGATTTGCTCGGCGGTCGCGGTGCTCGACGAGATCAAGCGCGGTATCCCGAGCCATGTCCAGGAGGATGTAGCCGACAAGCCGCGCGCCACGAACATGGAAATGCGCGAGCGGATGAGCGGCAATCTGTGCCGCTGCGGCGCCTATTCGAACATCGCCGAGGCAATGGCGGACGTTGCAGGAGCCAAGGCATGAAGGCGTTCAGCTATGCCCGCGCCAGCTCACCCGCTGAGGCGGCGGCGATGGCGTCGCGGATTCAGGGTGCGCGCTTCATCGCGGGCGGTACCAATTTGCTCGACCTGATGAAGCTGGAGATCGAGGCGCCGACCCACCTGATCGACGTCAACCATCTCGGCCTCGACACGATCGAGTCGACCGACGATGGCGGACTGCGCATCGGGGCGATGGTGCGCAACACCGCGCTGGCCGCCGACAAGCGCGTGCGGCGCGACTATGCCGTGCTGACCCGCGCGATCGTGTCCGGCGCGTCGGGCCAGCTGCGCAACAAGGCGACAACCGGCGGAAACCTGCTCCAGCGCACCCGTTGCCCCTATTTCTACGACCCCAATCTGCCGTGCAACAAGCGCAAGCCGGGCAGCGGCTGTGCGGCAATCGGCGGGTTTTCGCGGCAATTGGGCGTGATCGGCACGTCCGAGGCGTGCATCGCGACCTATCCCGGCGACATGGCGGTGGCACTGCGCGTGCTCGACGCGGTGGTCGAAACGGTGAAGCCCGACGGCACGACCCGCGCGATCCCGATCGCCGACTTCCACCGCCTGTGGGGCGACACCCCGCATATCGAAACCGCGCTTGAGCCGGGTGAGCTGATCACGGCGGTGACGTTGCCCAAGCCGCTTGGCGGCAAGCATATCTATCACAAGGTCCGCGACCGCAGCTCCTATGCCTTTGCGCTGCTGTCGGTGGCGGCGGTGCTGCACAAGGACGGCACCGGCCGCGTCGCATTCGGCGGGGTCGCGCCCAAGCCGTGGCGGGTCGAGGAGGCCGACCGGCTGTTGCCAAAGGGCGCACGCGCGGTCGTTGCCCGCGCCTTTGCCGATGCCCGCCCGACCGAAGAAAACAAGTTCAAGATCACCCTCGCCGAGCGCACGCTCGCGGGCGTGCTTGCCGATGCGAGGAGCTGACCCATGGAGTTCAACGCCCCGGCCGGGACCAATTTGTTCGACAAGGCCAAGATCGTCGGCAAATCGACGCCGCGCATCGACGGCCCGCTCAAGACCACCGGCACCGCCCCCTATGCGGCCGAGCGCCACGACGTCGCCGCCAACCAGGCCTATGGCTTCATCGTCGGATCGGCGATCGCCAAGGGACGCATTACGTCGATGGACACCAGCGCCGCCAAAAGCGCGCCGGGCGTGATCGCAGTCGTCGCTGCGCCGGAGACCAAGCCGGTCGGCAAGCCGCAGTTCAACAATGCGCCGTTGTTCGGCGGCAGCGAGATTTCGCACTATCATCAGGCGATTGCCTGCGTGGTCGCCGAAACGTTCGAGCAGGCGCGCGCCGCCGCAGCGTTGATCCAGACCCGCTATGATCGGGCCGAGGGCGCATTCGACCTCGAAAAGGCGGCACCCGACGCGCCGCTGGCCAAGGGCAGCGGCGACAAGCCCGATCGCAAGACCCAGGGCGATTTCGACGCGGCCTTTGCCGCCGCCCCGGTCAAGCTCGACGCGCGCTACCACACCGCCGACGAAAGCCATGCGATGATGGAGCCGTTCGCGACCATCGCGGCATGGGAGGGCGACCAGCTGACGATCTGGACGTCGAACCAGATGATCAACTGGGCCAAGCGGTCGATGAGCCAGATCCTCGGCATCCCGGCGGAGAATATCCGCGTCGATTCGCCCTATGTCGGCGGCGGCTTTGGCGGAAAGCTGTTCGTCCGCGCCGACGCCGTGCTCGCCGCGCTCGCCGCCAAGGCAGCCGGGCGACCGGTCAAGATCGCGATGCAGCGCCCGCTGATGGCGAACAACGCGACTCACCGCCATGCCACCATCCAGCGGCTCCGCATCGGTGCGGAGAAGGACGGGCGCATCACCGCGATTGCGCATGAAAACTGGTCCGGAAACCTCAACGGCGAGGATGGCGAGAACGGTACGCTGCAGACGCCCAAGCTGTACGCCGGGGCCAACCGCCTGACCGCCAACTATATCGCGACGCTCGACCTGCCCGAGGGCAATGCGATGCGCGCACCGGGCGAGGCGCCGGGGCATATGGCGCTGGAAGTCGCGATGGACGAGCTCGCCGAAAAGCTCGGCATCGACCCGGTCGAACTGCGCATCCGCAACGAGCCGGAGACGGTGCCGAGCAATCCGCAGCGCAAATTTTCCGACCGTCACCTCACCCGCTGCCTGCGCGAAGGCGCCGACCGCTTCGGCTGGGGCAAGCGCAATGCCAAGCCCGGTGTGACGCGTGAGGGGCGCTGGCTGATCGGGATAGGCGTCGCCGCCGGCTATCGCGGTGCCCCGACGATGAAGTCGGCCGCCCGCATCAAGCTGGGCGCGGACGGGCGCATCACTGTCCAGACCGACATGACCGATATCGGCACCGGCAGCTACACGATCATCGCGCAGACTGCAGCGGAGACGATGGGCGTGTCGCTCAACCGCGTGTCGGTCGAGCTTGGCGATTCCGACTTCCCCGCCGCTGCCGGTTCAGGCGGGCAATGGGGCGCGGCGAGTTCGACCGCCGGCGTCTATGCCGCCTGCCTCGTGCTGCGCCGTGCGATCGGCGAAAAGCTCGGCTTCGATGGCGATGCTGCGGTGTTCGAGGACGGCAAGATCAAGCTCGGCAACCGCACCATCGCGCTGCGCGATGTCGGCGCGATGTCGGCCGAAGGCGAGATGAGCTACGGCGCGTTCAAGCGCGACTATGACGTCGGCACCTATGCCGGCCATTTCGCGGAGGTCGCGGTCGACGCCTATACTGGCGAGACCCGGATCCGCCGGATGCTCGCCGTGTGCGACGCGGGCCGCATCCTCAACCCGCTCTCGGCGCGCAGCCAGGTGATCGGCGCAATGGTGATGTCGGCGGGCGCCGCGCTGATGGAGGAACTGGCCGTCGACAAGCGCTTTGGCCTGTTCATCAACCACGACCTCGCCGGATATGAGGTGCCGGTCCATGCCGACATTCCGCATCAGGAGTGCGTGTTCCTCGACACGCTCGACCCGGTGATCGGGCCGTTGAAGGCCAAGGGTGTCGGCGAACTCGGCATTTGCGGACCCGGCGCGGCGGTCGCCAATGCGGTCTATAACGCAACCGGCATCCGCGTGCGCGAGTATCCGCTGACGCTCGACAAATATCTCGACAAGCTGCCCGCGATCGCCTGATCGCAGGCGCGATGTGAACCGGGTCAGCGCGCTTGTCCGGCCGGGCTCGCTCCCGTGCTGACCACGCGTTGCAGGCGCTCGCACAGCCATGCAAGGCCGCGATCCATCGCGCGGGCGCTGTGAAACTGCATCATCTCGCGCATCAGCGGGAGGGGAACCGGCGGCTCCTGAATCAGCAGGTTCAGTTGCGGGGCAAGTTCGCGGGCCAACCGTTCGTGCATCAGCGCGAGACGCGTGGTGCCCGGCAGGATCCACGGCACCTGCGAGAATGCCGCACAGGTGACCTCGACCCGCCGCTGCTCGCCCTGCCCGCGCAGATAGTTGTCGATGAACGTGCCGTCGCGCGACACGCTGGTCGCGACATGGCCGCTGGCGAAATAGGTCTCCGCATCCAGCGGACGCTGCATCGCCGGGTTGCTCGCGCATCCGACGACGACATGCCGCTCCTCGAACAGCAATTCGCGCGGATGGTCGGGGCTCAGAAACTGCTCGGGTGAGATCAGCAGGTCGATCTCGCCATCGTCGAGCAGTTCGAGAATGTCCGATCGCGGCAGCGTGATCTCGATCCGGATATGCGGCGCTTCCTTGTGCAGCATCCGCAGCGCCGGGCCGAGCAGCACGGTGGTGATGTAATCCGACGCGACGATGCGGAACGTGCGCTGCGACTGGGCGGGATCGAAGCGCATCCCGCTCGCCAGGATCGCGCGCATGTTGAGCAGCGCAGCGGACACGTCCGGGGCGAGCGACAGCGCTGCGGCGGTCGGCACCATCCGCTTGCCATGCTGGACCAGAATGTCATCGGCGAAGGATTCACGCAGCCGCTTCAGCGCCGCGCTCATCGCCGATTGGGTGAGGTTCAGTCGCTCCGCCGCACGCGTGACACTCCGCTCCTCGATCAGGACATCGAACGCAATCAACAGGTTGAGGTCGAAATGATCGAGGCGCATGCATCAATTCCATTTGTGAATTTTCGCCAGAACCAGTCGATATGCCGAGTCATCCCGCTTGGCTACTCATTCCGACGGCGAACCGATCGCTGCCAGCGCGGTCACCGGGGACGCCCAACTCAATTTCGCAAGCATGATGCTTGCACATCCATGAAATAATGCCATCACCACCGCTCAATCAGGGAGATGGTGGATGATCGCGACGACGCATGTGGGCAGCCTTCCGCGCGGTGACGAATTGACCCCGCTGCTGCTCGCCCGCGACAAGGGTGAGCCCTATGACGCGGCGCTGTTCGACACGCGCGTTCAGGCGGCGGTCGATGCCGCGGTGGCGCAGCAGGTCGCATGCGGGGTCAGCATCGTCAGCGACGGTGAATTGGGGAAGGTCGGCTATTCGACCTACATGATCGAGCGGCTCGAGGGATTTGGCGGGCATATCGACCGGCGCCCCGCCGCCGACCTCGCCGCCCACCCCGACCTTTCCCGCAAACTGTCTGCGATCATGGGCAGCCAGGAATTTACCCGCGCATCGTGCATCGGCCCGGTGCGGCTGCGCACGCTCGACCCGCTGCACGACGATATCCGCCGCTTCCGCCATGCGCTCGACAAGACTGGCGGCGGCGCGCGCGGGTTCATGAATGCCGCCTCGCCCGGCCTGATCACCGCGTTCCAGGTCAATCGGCATTACCCCTCGCACGAGGCATATCTCGCCGATCTGGTCGATGCGATGCGCCCGGAATATGAGGCGATTGTCGCCGCCGGGTTCGACCTTCAGCTCGACTGCCCCGACCTCGCCATGTCGCGGCACACCGGATTTCAGGACCAGAGCGACGCCGAGTTCCTGGCAACCGCCGCCGCCAATGTCGAAGCGCTCAACGCCGCCACCGCGAACATTCCCGCCGACCGGATGCGGATGCACGTCTGCTGGGGCAATTATGAAGGGCCGCATGATTGCGACATCGCGCTCGACAAGGTGATCGACATCGTCCTCGCCGCGCGCCCGGCGACGATCCTGTTCGAAGCGGCGAACCCGCGCCACGAGCATGAATGGACCGTGTGGCGCGACGCGGCGCTGCCCGACGATAAAAAGCTCGCGCCGGGGCTGATCGACACCTGTTCCAACTATGTCGAGCATCCCGAGTTGATCGCCCAGCGGATCGAGCGTTACGCGCGCATCGTCGGCAAGGACCGGGTGATCGCCAGCACCGATTGCGGCTTCGGCACCTTTGCCGGCTATGGCAAGATCGATCCGGATGTGACTTGGAAGAAGCTGCGCGCGCTGCGTGAGGGCGCGGATCTGGCGGACGCGCGGCTGTGACGCCGGACGCCGCCCGCGCGATCGAGGCCGACTGCGCCAGGCTGGTCGCGCGCTACGCCAACCTCAACGACGCCGCGCGCTGGGCGGAACTGGCCGACCTCTATGCCGAGGATGGCCGGATGAGCCGCCCGACCGCGCCCGATGACTGGATCGCGGGGCGTGGGGAAATCCTGGCGGCGTTCCTCGCCCGCCCCGCACGCACCACGCGGCATATCTGCTCCAATGTCGTGATCGACGTGATCGACGCGGATCACGCGATCGGCGAATCCGCGATGCTGCTGTTCACCGGCGACGGCGCGCCCAAGGTCGGCAGCTTCCACGACCGCTTCATCCGCACCGATGCCGGATGGCGATTTGCCGAGCGCCGGGGTAGTCTGACCTTCTGAACAACGGAAGCCGAATGACCAAACCCACCCAGCCGACGGTCAAGTCCGCGATGCGGACGCTCGACATCATCGAATATGTCGTCGGCAATCCTTCCGGCGTGGCGGCGCAGGACATTGCCGCCGCATTGCAGATCCCGGTCAGCAGCCTGTCCTATCTGCTCGCCACCCTGTGCGAGCGGACCTATCTGCGTCGCGAGGGTCGCCGCTACCTTGCCGGGGCGGGGCTGGACCGGCTGCGCATGCCTGCGAGCGCAATGTCGATCGAGGACCGCGTGGCGCCGCAGGTGCGCGCGCTGCGCCGGTCACTCAACGAAACTACGTCCTTCTTCACCGCCACCGATTGGGAGATTGAGGCGCGCGTGACCGAAACCGCCGAACAAGCGCTACGCTATTCGGTCAGCGTCGGCGCGCGCACGCCGATGCACTGCATGGCGGCGGGCAAGGCAATCCTGTCGAGCTTCGACGAGGCGACGCTGGCGCGCTATTTTGCCGAGGCCCCCCGCCCCCTATTCACCCCGCGCACGGTTGCCGACGAAGCGACGTTGCGCGCGCAGGTGGCGGCGGTGCGCGACACCGGCTTCGCGCTGACGGACGAGGAATATACGCTGGGAGTCTGCGGCATTGCCCGCGTGGTGCGGATCGATGGCGTCGCGGTCGGCGCGCTTGCCGTTGCGCTACCCAAGCTGCGCCACACGGCTGAGGCGCGCGCGCAGATCAAGGACCGCCTCACCGCCGCCTGCGCCGCGATCGACGCGGGGGCGTAAGCGGGGCGAGCAACGATTCCTCCCCTGCCCCGCAGGGGAGGTGGCAGCGAAGCTGACGGAGGGGCCGCCCCGCAGAGGGCGGAATTTTGCCGAGCTGTTCCCGGCCGTCTGCGCGGCCGCCCCTCCACCACGCCCTTCGGGCGCGGTCCCCCTCCCCTGAGACCAGCTCAGGGGAGGAATGAGACGATTATCACCCGCGCGTGCGCCAGCCCTCGGCGTAGGAATCGCGCGCGACTTCGGAATAGGGCGCGGGGGCGACGGTCGCCTTGATCTCGACCTGCACGTGCCGCTCGACCGTCGGCTTGCGCGTGCCGCCATCGGGCTCGCCCCACACGAAGGTCACTTCGGTGCCGGGCTCGGCAACGTCCGCGTCGACCATCGCCAGCGTTAGGAAGCGTCCTTCATTGGCGGTGTAGCCGATCCAGGTCGAAATGCCGACCGGGCGGCCATCCTTGAGCACCGCGTCATAGGGGTGCATCGCATAGACCGCGCTCGGGAAGTCGAGGAACTTCGCGCGATCGCCCTTTTGCAGCATCGAGCTCATCACGCGCAGCATATCCTGCGTATCGAGCGCCAGCGTCACCTTTCGGCGATGCGGCTGGTCCTTCATCCGCTCGAGCGCCTCGCGACCGATGAAATCATGGTCGAACTTGACCATGTGCCCATATCCCAGGTCCCACGGCGTCAGGTAATAATCCTCGATCTTCTCGGACACGAAGCTGCCGCCGACCGATGCCCCCGCCTCGTAGGATTTGGCCGACAGCCAGGCGCGATACTCGGCGAGCGAGTCGCCAGTGTAGATCGCCGGCAGCGGCGAGGGGATCCAGCCCGATTCCAGCGTGTTCGACGCATAGGTGCGCCCGCCGCACAGCGTCAGGCCGAAGTCCTTGCCTGCTTCGATCAGTGCATTGCGGACCGTGTCATAGTCCTTCCACGGGCCGAACAGCTCATAGCCCGGCTGGCCCACCATGCCGTGGCGCAGCGCGCGCACTTCGACGCCGGCGATCGTGATGGGGGCCATGTGGAAGAATTTGAGCTCGGGCGGGGTCGTGCCCATCGCCCGTTCCAGCACCTTCATCGCGTTCGGACCCTGCAGCTGGAAGCGATAATTGCGGCGATTGTCCTTGTCGGGCCGTGCGGCGGTGCGCTCGTCGCGCTCGACCGTCACGTCCCACTTGCCCGATGCTGCGTGGAACTCGACCCATTCGATCGACGGTGCGCGCCCGACCAGCTCGAACGTGTTCTCTTCGAGATAGAACAGGATCACATCGCCGATGACATAGCCATCGGGCGTGACCGGCGCGAACTGCTTGGCGCGGTTCGGCACGAAGCCCTTGAAGCTGTTGGGCGCGAGATAGTGCAGCATCTCGAACGCATCCGGCCCGGTGACAAGCAGGTCGACCATGTGGAAGCTCTGGTTGAACAGCACGGCAGCGTTCGCCCAGGACAGCTGTTCGTCGCGCCAGTTGGAATATTCAGCCGGCACGCCCGGATAGGCGTTGGGGCCAACCTGCTGGTTGCGCAGGAAGTCGACGATATTGCCCTGTTCATCGAGCAGGTTCTGAAGCGTCTTGTCGGTCATGGTCGTGCCTCTCCTAAGGTCAGGTTGTGAGGGGCGTGGCGGGGACGCGCGCGTCCAGCCATTCCCGGATCAGGGTGTTGAAATCTTCGGGCTTTTCGGCGGGTGCCATATGGCCGGCACCGGGAATGACATGGATCCGCGCCCCGGCGATCCGCGCGGCAATCGCTTCGTGCTGAGCGACGCTGGACCATTGATCCTCGGCACCGACCACCACCGCCACCGGACGGGCCAGCGCCTGCAGTACCGCGTCGGTATCGGGACGGTGCAACAGCGCGTGCGTCTGCGCCTCGAACACCGCTTGCCCGCCGCGCAGGCACATCGCCCGCAGCGAAGCCATCAGCGCCGCATCGGCGCGCGCGGCGTCACCGACCATCGGCGGCAGCCAGGCATCGACCAGCCGGTCGAACCCCTCGCGGCGGCCAAGATCGCGCAGCGCATGGCGGCTGTCTGCCTCACCCTCGCGCACGCCATGCACGCCGGTGTCGGCGATCATCAGCCGGGTGACACGATCGGGTGCGCGCGCGACCACCTCCAGCGCGACGCGCGCGCCCATCGAATGCCCGATCAGCGCGAAGCGGGCCGGCGCGAAGGCAAGCACATGCTCCGCCATCGCCCCGATATCGTCCGCACCGCGATAATGGTCGCCGATCGCGCGCGCCTGCGGGAACGCCGCCAGCGTCGCCGCGAACATGCCCGCGTCGCACATCAATCCCGGCAGGATCAGCAGGTCTTCGCGCAAGTCCGTTTCAATCCGCATACGTGAATTATTCGTCTATGCGAATTTGAGTCCGCGCGCTAGACGGCAAATGCCCGCAAAGTTCGCAGGGCGATGCTCCACTTAGGACGAGGATTCCGGTGCCCCCTCCCCTCATCCATCCCAACTGGTCCCGCCCCGCCACCTCGGCGATCGACGGCTATTCGATCGAGATCACCGCCAAGGATGCCGATGCCCTGCGCACGGTCGCGCCGCGCATCCCGCCGGCAACGCCGATCGCCATCGCCTTCCTGCCCGGCGAGACCCTCGACGCCCGGGTGCGCGCCGCGCAGACGATCCGCGCGCTGGGGTTCGAGCCGATGCCGCATTTCTCCGCGCGGCGGATCGGGTCGGGCGCGGAGTTCGAGGATTATCTGGCCGCCGTGGTCGAACAGGCCGGCGTGCAACGCTGCTTCGTCGTCGCGGGCGATCCGTCCACGCCCGCCGGGCCGTTTGCCGACAGCGCGTCGCTGATCGCGACCGGGGCATTCGAGCGCAGCGGGATTCGCGCGATCGGCGTCGGCGGCCATCCCGAAGGCCACCCCAACATGACGCAGGCCGAGTGTTTCGCGGTGCTCGACGGCAAATGCCATGAGATCGCGCGACGCGGCATGGCCCCGCTGATCGTCACGCAATTCGGCTTCGACGCCGATGCCGTGGTCCGCTGGCTCAGCGAGTTGCGCCGCGGGGGGATCGACGCGCCGGTGCGGCTGGGTGTGCCGGGACCGGCCGGGATCAAGACGCTGATGCGCTTTGCCGCGCTGTGCGGCGTCGGGGCATCGACCGCCGTGCTGCGCAAATATGGCCTGTCGCTCGGCAATCTGATCGGAAGCGCTGGCCCCGATCGCTTCGTCGCAATATTGGAAGCCGCGCTGACGCCCGATCACGGGCCAGTGCGACTGCATTTCTACCCCTTTGGCGGGCTCGCGCGCACGCTCGACTGGATCGACGGCTATGCGCGAGCGACAGGACTGGACCCGAGCGCATGACCGAGACCTGCACCATCACGCTCCACTGCACCGACCGGCAGGGCATTGTCGCCGCGGTCGCGGGGTTCCTGACCGACGCAGGCTGCAACATCGTCGAATCGCAGCAATATAATGACGCGATCACCGGCGGCTTCTTCATGCGCACCGTGTTCGACGCGCCAGCGGGCAAGGTCGCCGCGATCGAGGGGCGCTTTGCCGACCTAGCCGCAAACTGGGGCATGGAGTGGAAGTTCCGGGTCAATTCGCGCCCGACCCGCGTGCTGATGCTGGTCTCCAAATTCGACCATTGCCTCGGCGACCTGCTCTATCGCCAGCGCATTGGCGAGCTGACGATGGATGTCGTCGGCATCATCTCCAACCATCCGCGCAGCGCGCTCGCGACGTCGATGATCGGCGACATCCCCTATCACCACCTCCCGATCACCCCCGACACCAAGCCGGCGCAGGAGGCGCAGATCAAGGCGATCGTCGAGGAGACCGGCGCGGAGCTGATCGTGCTCGCGCGCTACATGCAGATCCTGTCCGACGATCTGTCCGCGTTCCTGTCCGGGCGCTGCATCAACATCCACCACAGCTTCCTGCCCGGCTTCAAGGGCGCCAAGCCCTATCACCAGGCCTATCAGCGCGGGGTCAAGATGATCGGCGCGACCGCGCACTATGTCACCGAAGACCTCGATGAAGGCCCGATCATCCATCAGGATGTCGAAGCGATCTCGCACGCCGACACGCCCGACGATCTGGTGCGCAAGGGCCGCGACATCGAACGCCGCGTGCTGGCAACCGCGGTCCGCTACCATCTCGAGGACCGCGTTCTGCTCAACGGCGCGCGGACGGTCGTGTTCAAGGCGTAATCAGCCCGGAGGCCCGCTAGCCTCAGGTTGAAACCCGGCTATGCTGGCCGTCCCATGACGACGACTTGCAGCAGACGGGGGCCGATCGCGGTCAGTCCGACGGAACCGGCCAGCGCGGGTCGGCGATGAGCCTCGGCCTGTCCTCCTTCTTCGCGCTGGCGCTGGTCCTGCTGATGTTCGCGGTGGCAGCGTTCGTCGAACGCAAGCCCGAGGGCATCGACCGGCCCCGGCTGCGTCGCCACGCCTATACGCTGGCGCTCGGGGTCTATTGCACGAGCTGGACCTTCTACGGCGCGGTTGGCAGCGCGGTGCGCGACGGGTGGAGCTATCTGCCGATCTACGCCGCCCCGATCCTGTTGCTGCTTGCTGCGCCGCGCCTGTTGCGCCGCCTTGCCGATGCAGTAGCGGAAGAGCGCGCGACGACGGTCTCCGACTTCATCGCGGCGCGGTTCGGCCACGATATCGTGGTCGCGCGGCTGGTGACGATGATCGCGCTGTGCGGCACGATCCCTTACATCGCGCTGCAGCTGCGCTCGATCGGCGCGGCGCTGTCGATCGTGTCGGGCGCGGATGTCAGTACGCAGACGATGCTGATCGCCGCCCCGGTGCTGGCGGTGTTCGCCGCGCTGTTCGGCGCGCGCAAGTTCGAGCTGGCCGGGCGCAGCGAGGGGCTGCTCTACGCGATCGCGCTGGAGTCGGTGATCAAGCTGATCGCGCTGGTGCTGGTCGCGGGCATCGCGGTCGCGGTGATCGTCAACGCCGACGCGGCGTCGCTCAATCGCGGCCTTGAAGGGTTCCAGCAAAGTTTCCGCGCCGATCGCATCTCACTGGAGGTCGCGGTCATCTTCCTGATCGCGATGCCCGCAATCCTGGTCCTGCCACGCCAATTCTATATGGGGCTGGTCGAGGCGCGCCGGCCCGATGATTTCGTCCGCGCCCGCTTTGGGTTCGCCGCCTATCTCGCAATCATGGCGCTGGTGGTCCTCCCGATCGCGCTGGCCGGAATCATCCTGCTCGACCCCGGCATCTCCGCCGATCTCTTCGTGCTGGAGCTGCCCGCCGCGCGCGGTCAGGCGCTGATCCTGACCGCGGCATTGCTGGGCGGCGTGAGTGCAGCCGCGTCGATGGCGATCGTCGATTCAACCGCGCTGGCGACGATGGTTTCGAACGACCTGCTCTTCCCAACCTTGATCCGCCGCCGGGGCCTCGGTTCAGCCGGGGAATCCGGCGCGATGGGCCAGCGGATGCTGTCGCTGCGCCGCCTCACCATCCTTGCCATCATGGCGCTCGGCCTCGGCTGGGCGCTGCTGGTGTCGTCGCAGGATTCACTCGCGTCGATCGGCCTGATCGCCTTTGCCGCGATGGCGCAGTTCGTGCCGCACCTGCTGCTCGCTGCGACCGGCAAGGGCCGCGATCCGCTGGCGGCCCGCGCGAGCCTGACCATCGGGTTCCTGCTGTGGCTCTACACGCTGGCGCTGCCCCCGGTCCTGCCCGCCAGCTGGATCGCCGCGCTGTCGGGCGGGCCGGCCGACCCGGTCAATCTGCTTGGCATCGGCGCCGCCTCGCCGCTCACCCATGGCGTGATCTGGAGCATCGGCGCTAATCTGATCGTGTTTGCCGCCATCGCGGCGCGCGGGATCGGCGCGCCGCAGCTACCGCGTCTGTTCGGCGCCGAGCGATCAATCAGCAACCAGCGCGACCTGATGCTGCTGACCGGCAGTTTCGTCGGACATGAGCGCGCCGAACGCGCGTTCGAGGACGTCGATCCGCTCGCGCCCGTGGATCGCCGCACCGCCAGCCGCGCGCGCGCACTGATCGCGCAGGTCGTCGGATCGTCCTCCGCCCGCGCGCTGGTCGCATCGGCGCTCGCCGGAAACCGGCTGAGCCTGCAGGATGTCGCCCGCCTGCTGGATGAGGGCGGCGCGAGCCTGCAGTTTTCCCGCAAGCTGCTCGCATCGACCTTCGAGAATATCGATTCCGGGATCAGCGTCGTCGATGCCGAGCTGAACCTCGTCGCGTGGAACAGCCGCTATCTCGACCTGTTCGACTACCCGCCAGAGCTGGTTCATGTCGGCGCGCCGATCGCCGACCTGATCCGCCACAATGCCCGGCACGGCGATTTCGGACCCGGCGATGTCGAATATCATGTCGAAAAGCGCCTTGGCCATTTGCGCTATGGCCAGCCGCACAGCTTCGAGCGCCGCCGCCACGACGGCAAGACGATCAAGACCGTCGGCGGGCCGATGCCGGGCGGCGGCTATGTCATGTCGTTCACCGACATCAGCGAGGAAGCGCGGATGCGCGCCGAGCTGCGCACCACGCTGGAAGAGCTGGAGCGCCGGGTCGAGCAACGCACGAGCGAGCTGAGCGAAGTCAACCGCCGCCTCGCGCTGGCCGACCGCGACAAGACGCGTTTTCTCGCAGCAGCTAGCCACGACTTGCTACAGCCGCTCCACGCCGCGCGCCTGTTCACCGGCGCGCTCGCCCGCGATGCCGCGCCCACGCAGCAGACGCTGGTCGCACAGGTCGAAAACTCGCTCGTCGCGGCGGAGGATCTGCTGCGCTCGCTGCTCGACATCAGCCGGCTGGATGCGGGCGGCGTGACCCCGGAGCCGGTCGCGATCGCGCTCGCACCGTTCCTGTCCGACCTGATCGACAGTTTCCGCCCGACCGCCGCAGCGCAGGGCCTGAAGCTGCGCGCCACAGCGCTGCGCGGCACCGTCCAGTGCGATGCCGGGCTGCTCCGTTCGGTGCTGCAGAACATCATCGCCAACGCGCTGCGCTACACGCAGGCGGGCGGCGTCGTGGTGGGGGTGCGGCGACGCGGCAGCCACTGGCGCATCGATGTGGCCGATAGCGGCGTGGGAATCGACGCCGCGCAAATCCCGCTGATCTTCAACGAATTCACCCGGCTGGGCGCGGTGGAGGTCGAGGGGCTGGGGCTCGGGCTGGCGCTGGTGCGGCGGATCGTCCCGCTGCTCGGCGGCGACATTGCGGTCCGCTCGCAGCCCGGACGCGGCAGCTGCTTCAGCCTGACCCTGCCTGCGCACGACGCTGCCCCTGACGCGCCCGCCGAGCCGGCTCCGGTGACGCAGGGCGCTGAACGCGCGCTCACGGTTCTGGTCGTCGATGACGATGCGCGGATCGTCACGGCGAGCATCGCGCTACTCGAAGCGCTCGGCCATCGCGGCGTCGGTGCAGAGACGATCGGCGACGCCCTGCACCATGTCGACCGGATCGACGCGGCGCTGGTCGATTATCAACTCGCGGGCGGAGAAACCGGCGTGACGCTGATCGCCCAGCTGCGCGCCGCGCGGGCCGACCTGCCAATCCTGCTGGTCACGGCGGAGACGACGCCGGAGGTGCGCGCTCAGGCCGGAGCCCTGGGGGTCGAGATGCTCACCAAACCGGCCACGCCGGCCGCGATCGATGCCTTCCTGCGCCGCGCTTCAGCCCTGTGAGTCGATCCCGAGTGAGCGCGCGACCAAAGCCGCCTGAGTGCGGGTGCGCACATCCAGCTTGCGCATGATCGCGGTCATGTGAACCTTCACCGTCGCCTCGCTGATGTCGAGTCGGTGCGCGATCTGTTTGTTCAGCTGTCCGTCGAGCACCGCGAGCAGCACCTTGAGCTGCATCGGCGTGAAGCCCGCGACGGTCTTGCGCACCTGATCCATCGGCCGGTCGCCAAGCGGCTGCTCCACCGGCGCATCATGGTTGAGCGCGCGCGCAATCGCCTGTTCGATCGTGCCGAGATCGCAGCCCTTGTGCAGGAACCCGACCGCGCCGAACGCGCGCGCCTCAGCCGCTGCCTCCGTGCCCGCGCTGGAGACGACCAGGATCGGCACCTTGGGGCATTCGGCGTGCAGCAAGGCGATCCCGGAATAGCCGACCGCGCCGGGCATCTTCAGGTCGAGCAGGATCAGCCGCAAATCCTGCGCCGAGGCGGCCGCGGCGGCGGCGGTTGCCAGCGTCCCAGCCTCGATCATGCGCGTGCCCGGGATGATCCGCTCGACCGCCAGCCGCAGCGCCTGCCGGAACAGCGGGTGATCGTCCGCGATAAGGACCGACCCGCTCAACCCGCGCGCTTCCGGCCCGACGCGCGGGCTTCCGGCTTGCAAAATACAGGCTGCGCCGCTGGCGTCATGCGTCCCTCCGTCCCCGTCGACCCGATCGACGATCCATAGGGTAGCGAATCGCCGGAGTCATGCTGAACGGGGATGAGATCGCGACAGGTCATGGACTTACGACTATGGTCGCAATCGCGCCGGAATGTAAGTTGTCCTACAATCCAGCTTGCCTCACGTCGTCAGCGACGCATAGAAGGCAGATCGATCGGGAGGGCGAACAGGCCAATGGCTCAGATGGATTACGGACGGATCGCCCACGCGATGATCGCCCCGCGCCTCTGCAGTTCACGCATGCCGACCGAACTGCATTCAACAGATTGAACGAACAGGCGACGTGCCGCGGGTCGTAAAACCATAATCGCGGATGACACCGGTATCAGATCGGCTCAGACACTTAGGGGAGTGACAGCATGAAGAAATTGGCTCTTGCGATCAGGGTCGCGGCGCTCGGTTCAACCGCGCTGATGCCCACGGCCTATGCGCAACAGACCGAAGCCACGCCTGCCGACGAACCCGAGCAGGAAGAGGAAGTGGTCGTCACCGGCATCCGCGCGTCGCTGGAAAACGCGCTCGATATCCGCCGCAAGGCCGATGTGATCCTCGATGGCATTTCCGCCGATGATATCGGCAGCACCCCCGACCTCAACCTGGGTGAGGCGCTGCAGCGCATTCCCGGCGTCCAGATCAACCGCTCCGCCGACCGGCGCGATGCGTCGATCAGCGTGCGCGGCCTGCCCAGCCAGTACACCAAGACCACGGTGATGGGGCAGAGCATCGCGACGCCGACCTTCGGCACACGCGGCAACGGCAATCCGTTCGGCATCTTCGACGCGGCGATCTTCAGCGGCGCGGACGTGATCAAGTCGTTCACCGCCGAGATTCCGGCGGGCGGCCTTGCCTCCAACGTCGACCTGCGCCTGCGCTCCGCCTTGTCGCGCAAGCAGGGGTTCGTCGCCCGCGCCGAGCTGCAATATGAAGAGACGACCGAGGATGCCAATCCCGGTTACTTCCTGTCGGCGGTCAAGCGCATCACCCCCAATTTCGGGGTCTATGCCACCGGCTCCTACGCCAAGCAGAGCTTCCGCCGCGACACGATCCGGGTCAATTCCTACACCTCGTTCAGCGCCGCGCGCCGCGCTCAGCTTGCGGCTGCAAATCCGGGGTTCGACATCCCCCTTACCGACACGAACGGGGTCGTGAACGACATCGTCTTCCCATCGGAAGTGCGGCAGATTTCGCAGACCAATCAGGGCTACCGCCTGTCGGGCGGCGCGGGAATGGAGTGGGAGATTTCCGATGCGCTGAAGGTGCGCGTCGACGGCATCTACACCCGCCGCGACCTGTCCGACGCCAATCTCGACCTGCTGATCGCCTTTCCGCAGGATGCGACCGGCATCGTTACCCCGCTATCGGCCCCGGTCTCGCTGGGCACGTTCGATCGCGGCTCCAATGGCTCGCTCGAGAATATCTATGTCGTCAACAACATCGCCGCGAGCGACTTTGCGATCCCGATCGGCAACCGCAATTTTCCCTCGATCGACCAGAGCTGGGCGATCTACCCCCAGGTCAATTTCCGCAACGATGACTGGGCGGTCGATTTCGTCGGCACCTGGTCAAAGGCGGTCGGCGACAAGCGTGAGTTCCTGTACGAACAGCGCATCCAGCCCAATACCGGCCGTGCCGACGTCAATGGCGACGGGATCGATGACGCGGGCAACGGCGCCTATGCGATCATCAACACCGGGCTTGGCAATTATGGTGACTTCCTGTTCGACCTGACCGTGCCGAGCGCGCTGCTCAATGTCGGCAACGGCACCTACACGGTCAGCGCAGGCAATGCGATTCAGGCGCGCAACTCGACCCGTCCGCAGAACGTGGTCTTCACCGCCAGCGGCAATGGCGTGCGGGTGCAGCGCGATATGCTCGCCGCCGACTTCAAGGTCGAGCGGTTCGTCGAGTTCGGTCCGTTCACCAGCGTGAAGGTCGGCGCCTATTATCAGCAGGAGACTGCGGATCAGACGTTCCAGGAAAACGCCAATATCGGCACGCAGCTCAACAATCTGACCAACAACATCTTCCGCCTGAACGACGCCGTCACCTCCGGCGGCACCTTCTTTGGCGGCGGCGCGCCGGGGGCCGAGTTCGGCAATTTCTACTCGCTCAACATCCGCAACATCGAAGCCGCGATCTACCCGGTCATCAGCACGGTTCCGCCGGGCGTCACCTTCGCGCCGACCGCGGCCCAGCTGGCAGCATTCTTCCCCGAACTGACCCCGGCCGCGCGCAGCCGGATCACCTATGCCAACATCCTCGCACTCGCCCCGCGCAACTCGCTGACCGGGTTCATCCAGCGTTTCCCGCTGAACCGGGTCGAGGGGCAGAACTTCAACTCCACACGCGACAATCTTGAGCTGTTCGCGATGACCAAGTTCGATCTGGAGCAGTGGAAGGGGCTGCCGGTGCGCGGCAATATCGGTATGCGCTATGTCCGATCGAACCTGTCGGGCGTGACCCGTGATCAGGCGCTCGATTTCTACACCGCGCTCGGTTTTACCCAGGCCGATTTCCGGCCCGGTTATTTCCTCCAGCCCGAACCCGCGACGGGCAAGTACAGCGCGTGGCTGCCCTCGGCCAACCTCGTCTTTGAAATCACACCCAAGCTGGTGGCACGCGCGGCCTATTACGAAACCTTCGAAGCATTCGATCTGGTCGAATTCAGCCCGGCCCCCACCCGCATCCTTGAGGATGTCGACCCCGAGGCTGGCGACACGGTCAGCGCGGTGCGCATCGACGTCAACCGCTTCGGGCTTCAGCCGCGCAGCTCGCGCGCGTTCGACTTCGGCGTGTCATGGTACAACCGCCCGGGCAGCGTGATCGCGCTTGGCTATTTCAACAAGCGCGTGACCAACGACATCCTCACCCTCAACAATTTCTGCCCCGCCGGACAGAGCTTCACGATCGAGGGCCAGACCTTCGGCCCGCTGTTCATCGACGGGTCGGGCCGGTGCCGGATCAATCAGGGCAACCCGATCGAAACCGCCAACCAGCGCATCACAATCAACCAGATCGTGAACAACCCCGACGCGATCACCGTCAATGGCCTGGAATTCCAGATCCAGCAGCGCTTCGATTTCCTGCCCGGCTTCCTGAGCAACACCGGCGGCGTGTTCAACTATACCCGCGTGCGTTCGGGCGGGGCCAATGGCACCAAGCTCTACAATGTCGCCAACGACACCTACAACATCATCGGCTATTATGAGGACCGCCTCGTCCAGCTGCGCATGGCGTACAACCACGCCTCGGAGATCGAACTGGCGGGCGGATCGACCTTCACCGGCAGCGCCAGCCGCGTGCGGCCGCGCGGGCAGCTCGACTTTTCGGGCGCGCTCAAGCCGAGCAAATGGCTCGAACTGCGGCTGGAGGTGTACAACATCACCAATTCGCGGCGTGAGGAATATGAAGGCGATCCGCGCCTCAACCGCGTCGCCGATTTCGATGGGCGCACGGGTGCGCTCAGCGTGACGGTGAAGTTCTGATGCGGGGAGCGGCACTGCTCGCGGGAGTGCTGCTAGCAGCCGCACCCGCCACTGCGACCCCGACGCTGGCACAGTGCAAGGGCGCGGAAGGCTACCTCGCCAGCGGGCAGCGCACGTTTCTGTGGCGGCCCGAATGGCTGGCAGCGCAGCGTGCCGCTGCCACAAGCGACCCGGCACTACGCCAGCGGCTGATCCGTGGCGCAGACGCGGCGCTGCGTCGCGGACCGTACAGCGTCACCGAAAAGCCGCGCGCGGCGGGCAGCGGCGACAAGCGCGATTATCTGTCGATCGGCCCCTATTGGTGGCCAGACGCGTCGAAGCCCGATGGCGAACCCTATCGCCGCCGCGACGGCGAGGTGAATCCGGAACGCAATGGCGACCGGTTCGACGTCCAGCGGCTCGGTGCGTTCAGCCGCGATGTCGAGACGCTGGCGCTGGCGTGGCACGCGACCGGCGACATCCGCTATGCCGAACATGCGGCAAAGCTGCTCCGCGCGTGGTTCGTCACGCCCGCAACGCGGATGAACCCCAATCTCGATTATGCGCAGGCGGTGCCCGGCGTCTCGGCCGGGCGTCCGGACGGGATCGTCGAGGCGACGCGCCTCGTTCCGGTGATCGAGGCGATTGGCGTGCTCGGCACCAGCAAGGCGATCACCGCCGAGGACCAGCGCGCGATTGAGGGCTGGTTCGGTGATTTCGCGACCTGGCTGGCGACCAGCCCCAACGGCAAGGGGCAGCGCGCGGCGAAGAACAACCACGGCGTCTATTACGATATGCTGCTCGGCCAGTTCGCGCTGTTCGCGCGGATGGACAGCGTGACCCAACGGCTGGCGCAGGACTTCCTCACCCGCCGCCTCGGCCCCCAGATCGACGCCGCCGGCACCCTGCCCGCCGAAACCGCCCGGACGCGCAGCTGGCATTACTCCGCCTTCGCACTGCGCGCCGGGGTCCAGATGGCGATGCTGGGCGAGTGTGTCGGCGTCGATCTGTGGCAGGGCGATGCGAAAGCCAATCCGCTGCGGCGGGGGGTGGACTATATCGCCGGCTATCGCGCGCGGCTCGACGCCTGGCCGTTCAAGGATATCGACCTCGCCGACCCCGGCCGCCGCGCGCGGGCGATGGCGGAGAGCGACACGATGCTGACCCTCGCGACCTGGGGCTTCCGCGATCCGCGCCTCGCCCCGCCAGAGGTGCCCGCGGCCGATTCCGGCTGGCTGGTCCCCTATCCGCGCTGATCGAATGAGAGTGACGATGACCCGAACCGCCCTGATCGCGCTCGCGCTGACCACCACGCCGGCGCTAGCCGGGCCGCTCACCGTTGCGCCGCATCTGTCGAGCCACATGGTCCTGCAGCACGGCAAACCCGCGCAGGTCCGGGGCGGCGGGGCGCAGCCGGGGGAAGAGGTCGCCGTCACCTTCGGCACAGCCACGGCCCGTGCGCGCGCCGATGCGCAGGGCAATTGGCAGGTCACCCTGCCCTCACTGCCACGCGGCCAGAGCGGCGCGGTCACGGTCCGGTCGGCCAGCGGCGCGTCGCTGCAACTCGACGATGTCGTCACCGGCGATGTCTGGCTGTGTTCGGGCCAGTCGAACATGGACCTGCCTGTATCGGGCAGCGCCAATCCCGACCGCACCGCGCGGGAGAGTACCGGGCTGCCGGTCCGGCTGCTCAAGCTCAAGCGTACCGCCGAGGCAAAGCCCGCACGCGACATCGTGCCGGAACTCGCCTGGTCGCGCGCGGCGCCCGACAATCTCGGCGGCTTTTCCGCCGCCTGCTGGCACATGGCGCGCGAAATCCTGCGCCACGATCCAAAGACCCCGCTCGGCCTGATCCACGCCGCCTGGGGCGGATCGACGATCGAGGACTGGATGTCGCCCGCAGCGTTGCGCACCGCCGGGGCATCGGCCGAGCAACTCGCGTGGCTCGACCGCTATGCTACCGACCCGGCGGCGGCGCTGGCTGCCGCAGTGGACGCGACCGACCGCTGGGCCGAACAGGTCGATCCCGGCTCGGCCGGCGCCGCATGGGCCGCGCCGGGCCTGGACGACAGCGGCTGGGAGCAGATCGCGGTGCCCGGCCAGTGGGAGCGGTCGGGCGTCGATGGCCTTGGCGGCTATGACGGGATCATGTGGTTCCGCACCAGCATCGCGCTGACCGCCGCTGACCTTGGCGATGGCAAGGACGTCGTGGTCCAGCTCGGTCGGATCGACGAACGCGACCGGGTGTGGATCAACGGCGTGCCGGTGGGCGCGCAACTCGTCGCCGCCGAAGCGCGCAGCTACCGCATCCCGGCCGGCGTGCTGCGCGCGGGTGAGAACAGCATCGCCGTGCGCGTGATCGACGAGATGGGCGGCGGCGGGTTCAGCAGCCCGGCCGACGCGCTCGCGCTGGTGCTGCCCGGCGGCGCACGCAAGCCGCTGGCCGGATCGTGGCGCTATCGCCGCGGCACCGCCGACAGCGCGTGGAAGGGCGCCCCGCCTGCAATCCCGTGGAGCATGCCGCGCGGCCTGACGATGGCGTGGAACGGCATGATCGCGCCGCTCGCCGGAACCGGCCTGCGCGGCATCGCCTGGTATCAGGGCGAATCGAACTCCAGCCGGGCCGCCGCCTATGCCGGCGCGCTGCGGGCATGGCGAACCTCATGGCGCGCGCATTTCGCCGATCCCGCGCTGCCGGTCGTGGTCGTTCAGCTGCCCGGCTATGGCCCGCGCAGCATCCGGCCCGTCGATGCCCCCTGGGCGCAGCTGCGCGAGGCGCAGCGCATCGTCGCCAACGAAGACGCCGGGACCGGGCTGGCGGTCGCAATCGACCTGGGCGTCGTCACCGACATCCACCCCGCGCACAAGGACGTGGTCGGCGAACGCATGGGTCAGGAGGCGCTGCGCGTCGCCTATGGCATCGCCCGCCCCGCCGCGCCCCAGCCGCTCAAGGCAAGCCGCACCGGCGAAGGCATCGCCATCACGTTGCGCTCCGCCGACGGACTCGCGGTGAGCGGCGCACTGGAGCCGGTCGGGTTCGAGCTGTGCGATGCGACCGGGGCGTGCCGCTTTGCGCGCGCGACCGTGCAGGGCCAGTCGGTGCTGGTCCTCGACGATGGCCGCCCGGCGAGCGAAGTCCGCTATGCCTGGCAGGGCAGCCCCGCGATCAACCTCTATGCAAAATCCGGCCTGCCGCTGGTGCCGTTCCGCATCACGATCGACTGACGGGCTCCCCTCCCCGCAATCTACCTGTATTTCTACGGGCATCGCATACGCGACTTTGCGGTTAGGATAGCCGGCTCGCGAAGGGGGAGCATGTCGAGAGCGCTGATCATCGAGGACGACGACGCACTGCGCGAAGAGCTGGTCGACCTGCTGGAGACCTGGGGCTTCGAAGCGGTCAGCGTTGCAACCGGCGAAGCGGCACGCGCGGCGGGCGATGGCCCGTACGCGGTGGTGCTGTGCGACTATAAGCTGCGGACCGAAAACGGCCTCGATGTCCTGCGATCGCTGAAGCTGCGCGGGTGCGGCGACGCACCGACGCCGCGCGTCTACCTGATGACCGGCCATCTCGATCTGACTGCGGCCGCGCGTGACGAGATCGCTACCCTCAGCCTCGGGCTGCTGCTCAAGCCGCTGTCGGCGGGCGCGCTGCGCGCCATCGTCACCGGGGACACCGCGTGATCGCGGGATCGCGCCAGTTCAACATCCCCGCGGTTTCCAGCCTGACCGCGGCGGCCGGCTGGATGGTCGCGCTCGCGGTGGCAGTATGGCTGTCGAGCAGCCGGTTCGTGCTGGCGCCGGGGTTCGAATTCTATCTCGGCCCCCTCTTCTATCTGGTCGCCTATCGCTGGTTCGGCATCCGCTGGGGTCTGGTCACCGCAGTGCTCACCATGGCGCCGTCGATCTGGTGGTGGGGGCATCCGGTATCGGTCCTGCTCGCCATCGGGCATGTCCTGGTGGTCGCGCGGTTTCGCCCGCGCCAGTTCAGTTTTTCGACCATCACCTTCTTCTACCAGCTGACCATAGGCACCGCCGTCGCAGGGGGCCTGGTCTACTGGCACTTCAACGCCCCGATCGAGGTGACGTCGGTCGTGCTGCTGCGCAAGATCCTGTGCGAGGTCACGCTGGCCGGGATCGCGGACATCGTCACGCTGCTGATCGTGCGCGACGGGAGCGACTGCCGGTTGCGCCGCGCACGGGTCGTGTCGCTCCAGCTTTCGCTCGACGCATTGGTGTCGGTCGCCGTGTCCGGCGCGGCCACGTTGTTCCTGATGGGCACCCTCACCAATTTCGGCAATCGGCTGACCATTCTTGAGGATCAGATCCGCGCCGTGGTCAGCGAATTGCACGCGAACGCGCCGACCAGGCCGCTGCCGGCCACCATCCACGTGGCCGGGTCCGAAGCTCCGCTCGCGCTGATCGCAGTGCCGACCGCCGAACTTGCCGCCGGCGCGCAACGGCTGGGCTGTTCGCGAACCGACCGCGGCATCGGCGGGCCGGACGATCGCAACACCTTCACCTTCTGGATGCGCGCATGCGTCGTCGCTGAAACGCGCGGTGGCGTGAGTATTCTGGTGGCGACCCGCCCGCTGGTACTGGAGATCTTCCGCACGATCCTCGCCGGACTGTTGCCGCTGATGGCGTATCTGTTGCTGGCGGAGGTCGTGCTGTTCGGATTCCGCCGCTCGCTCTCCCGCTCGATGCGGCTGTGGGACGATGCCGTGCAGGATTTCGCGGGCCGGCGGCGGATCGAGACGGTCGATGCGCCCTTCCTCGAATCCACCGCAGTGCTCAAGATGCTGCGCACCGCGACCGACGAATATCTCGACGCCGATCACGAGCGTGAGCGGCTTGCCCGCACGGTGGACGAACTGCGCAATGCGATCGACCTGCGGCTGATGAGCGGGCTGCGCATCGGCGACGACGCGCTGCATTATCTGGAGCTGACCCCGGGTGCGGGTGCGCGTGATGTCACCCTCCCGTTCAACCCCGCCGATCGCGGCGCGCTGACCTCGCTGCGCGGCACCCACGACATCATGGCCGAGTTCCGCGTGGCGGATTCAGAGGCGCAAAACTGGTTCCTGCTGCTCGCGCATGAGTATGACGCGGTGGCGTGCGAATGGCGCTTCGGCTGCCTCATCCGGTTGCGCGCATCCGAAGCGATGCAGACCAAGATGCTGCACAATGCGCGGCTGATCGAACTCGGCGGCATGGCCTCCGCGCTCAGCCACGAATTGCGCCAGCCGCTGTTCACCATTTCGCTCGCCGCCGAGAATGGCGCGGCGATGCTGCAACGCGATCCTCCCGCCTATGACCGGGCGAAACAGAAATATGTCCGCATCCTCGAACAGGTCGCGCGCGCATCGGCGATCATCGAGCGGACGTCGACCTACGCCCGCGAGGAGCGCGGCGACCGCGAGCCGACCGATCTGGTGCAGGCGATCCACGACGCCGCGCGCTTCATGCGCCCGGTGCTCCACGAACGCGGGATCGAACTGCGCATCGTCGCGCGCGGCACGATTGCCCCGCTGATGCTGCCCCGGATCGGAATCGAGCAGATCATCGTCAACGCGCTGCAGAATGCGGCGGACTCAATCGAGCAGGCGCGCGGCACCGGGGCAGTCGCGACATCGATCCGGATCGAGATCGCCAAGCGCGACGAGCATGTCGAAATCGCGATCCGCGACGATGGTGCCGGCCTGTCCGATTCGCTCGCCGAATCTCCATTCGACGCGTTCAGCACCTCCAAGCCTGCGGGCAAGGGGACCGGCCTTGGCCTTTTCATCTGCCGCCAGATCGTCGACGAAATCGGCGGCCGCATTGCGCTGTCCGGCAATGCGCCGGGGCCGGGTGCCACCTTGACGCTGACCTTCCCGCTTTCCTCACCATGGAGCCTTAAATGACCGCCGACGCGACGCTTGAGGACAAGGACCCGATCTACCTCGTCGATGACGATACCGACCTGCGCAACGAGCTGGCCGACGCGCTGGAGGATGCGGGGCATGTCGTCAGCGGGTTTGCCAGCGGCGAGGCATTTCTGGCGGTCGAGGCCGAGCTGCCCGCCGGCTGTGTCGTGCTCGACCTGACCATGCCCGGCATGAATGGGATGGAGGTCCACACGGCGCTGACCGATCGCAAGAGCGATCATGTCGTGGTCATGCTGACCGGCACCGGCAGTATCGCGACCGCCGTATCCGCGCTGCGCACCGGCGCGATCGACTTTGTCGAAAAGCCCGCCCAGCTCGATCTGCTCAAGTCCAGCATCGAAACCGCACGCGTCCGCCGGATCGCCGCCGCCGCGACCAATGAGCGGCTGACGGCGGCACGCGCGCGGTTCGCCGGCTGCACCCCGCGCGAACTCGACGTGCTGCACGGCATGGTGCTGGGGCTGTCGGCGAAGATGACCGCGCGCCGGCTCGACCTGTCGTTCCGGACGGTCGAAAGCTATCGCGCGAACCTGATGACCAAGCTCGGCGTCCGCTCGCTCGCCGAAGTGGTGCGCATGGCGATCGAGGCGAAGCTCGAACCCGAAGGCGCGATCCTCACCGACTAACGGCGGCCCCCGCAAATTGGTTAACGCACGTTCCCGTAATGCTACGGCGCGTAATTCTCCGAGATGCGCGCCACCGGCTGAAGGTCTATTCCCGTAACTGCGCCAACCCGATCTCTGTCGGGCCGCAGGACAGACCATCAGATCCGGGAGGGGACACCGTGCAGCAGCAATTTGCCACCTATTTCGAACGGCGCGCCCGTCAGGAACTCGGCCTCGCGCTCGGCGCCGTATCCCCGGCCCAGCGCTCAGCCCGCCTCGCCATCATGCGCGAGTTCGAGCGCCGCGCGACTCTGGCGCAGGAACGTCCCGTCTGGCCCTGAAACGCCGAGCGTTCAGCTTGATCGCGTAGCGTCGGTCACCGGATCCAGCTCGCGGGCATCGGGCAGCCGCCCCATTGGCAGCGATCCGGTCTGACGTTCGATCCGGCGGTGCACGACTGGCGCGATGCCATCGATCTGCAGTTCGCGCAGCGCCAGACTGTTCGCATCATCCGCACGCGTGCGGCGCTGATTGTGGCGGACATAGTCGGTCCAAGTCGGCACATGGTACCGCTCGATCCACAGCTCCGGCTCACCCAGATCACGCAGCAACGTCCAGTGCCGCGCGCCGTCGCGCCGGCGAATGCGGCGCCGTTCGCTCATCACGCTCAGGAACTGGGCGATATCGGCTTCGGCGATGCGGTGTTCGATCGTGATCACGATCGGCCCGCTACGCGGTTCGACCGGCACCCGGGTTTCGGGTTCGCGCCAGCTGTCGCGCGGATCGAGATCGAGCTGATTGATCTCCGGCACCGCGAGCCACAGCCCCACCGCGATCCCGACCAATTGCCCCAGCGCAGCGAGGAGCAGCGCACTGGCCAGCCCATGGTGCTGGGCAATCAGGCCGAACACCCAGCTTCCGGCCGCCATCCCGCCAAATGCCGCCATCTGGTACAGCGACAGCGCCCGCGCGACGACCCAGCGGGGTGATGCCATCTGGACGCTGACATTGAAGGTCGAGAGCGCGGTAACCCAGCCAGCACCCGCCAGCACCAGCGCGATCAGCGTCCCCACCAGCCCCGGCTGAAGCGCGACCAGCCCGGCCCCCAGCGCCAGCGCCAGCGCAGCCAGCCGGACCAGCGTCTCGGTCGACACCGCCTGACGCAGCCTCCGCGCACCGATCGCGCCGATCACCGCCCCGGTGCCAAAGCCGCCGAGCAGCAGGCCATAGGTCAGCGGACCGCCGCCGATCAGGTCGCGCGCGATGAGCGGCATCAGCGCCGGAAGTGCGCTCGCCGCGAACCCGAACAGCGCGGCACGCACCAGCACCACGCGAATGCTGGGCGACAGGCGGACATAGCGGATCCCCGCCGCCATCGCGACGCCGAGCCGCTCGCGCGGCAGCCTGCGCGCGGGCAGGTCCGGCTTCCACCGCAACAGGACCGCGATCAGCCCCAGATAGCTGACCGCGTTGACCAGAAACGCCGCCGCCGCCCCCGCCACTGCCACGATCGCACCGCCCAGCGCCGGTCCGGTACTGCGCGCGATGTTGAAGCCCATGCTGTTATAGGCGACCGCGTCGGGCAGCATCGGCCGTGGCACCATGTCCCCCACCGATGCCTGCCACGCCGGTCCGTTGATCGCCGTGCCGCACCCGATCAGAAAGGTGAACGCGAGCAGCGTCCAGGGCGTGATCCAGCCAAGCCACGCGCCGATGGCAAGGCCCGCCGACACCAGCAGCATGAAGCTCTGTGCGGCGAGCATCACCCGACGCCGGTCGAGATTGTCGGCCACCGCCCCCGCCCACAGCGACAGCAGCATGATCGGCAGGCTCACCGATGCCTGCACCAACGCGATCATCTGCGGCGATGCGCCGAGCCCCGTCATCATCCATGACGCCCCGACCGACTGGATCAGCCCGCCGAAGTTCGAGACGAGGCTCGCCATCCACACGGCGCGGAACAGCGAAACAGAAAATGGACCGGAAGACGGTTGCGGCATGACCCCCGCTCAATGCCGCAAATCGGCAAGCGATCCAATCGACTGGAAAATCCTGACAGGCGCGGCGCACGCCGTACGCGCAGACCATGATTGTCAGATGCGGATCGAAGCGCAGTCGCTATGGTCGCTCCAAATGCGCATTCTCCTGACTCTGGCCCTGCTTTCGATCTCGACCGGCGCGCTCGCGGCGGAGCGCGTCGCGGTGCCAGCGGCTGCCGAGGCGAGGCTGGCGGCCCGCGATTTTCCCGGAGCCGGAGCGATCATCCTCCCGGCGTTCGAGCAATGCATGGCGGCGCCCGATCCGGGCGACACCTGCCTCGACATCGTGATGTTCATGATCCGCATGGCCGACATGGCTGGCGATGCGCCCAATTACGACAAACTGCTGGCAGTCGCGCTGCACTATGCCGAACTGGTCCTGCCGCCGCAGGACCGCGAGCTCGCCGATTTGCGCAGCAAGGCCGCCGACCGCCGCTTCGTCGCTGGCGACTATGCGGCGGCGGAATCGCTCTATCGCACCGTGCTGGCGGCGCGACGGGCGGCGGCACCCGTGGACGACCCCGCGCTCGCACAGGCGCTGTCCGACCTGCACCTGACGCTGCGGCTGCTCAGGCGCTACGACGACGCCCTGCCGCTCGCGGTCGAGCGGACCGCGGTTGCGCGCCGCATCGGCGACCCCGCGAAGCTGGCCGACGCATTGTGGCGCGAAGGCCAGACCCTGTTGAACCTGACGCGCTATGCCGAGTCCGAGGCACGGCTGCGCGAATCCGCTGCGCTGGACGCGCGCGCTGGCGAGGGGCGACGGGCGGCAAGGCTGGCGACGCTCGACCTGCTGTCGCTCAGCCTGTTCGAACAGCGCCGCTTGCCCGAGGCCCGCACCGTGGCGGTCGAGGCGCTGGCGCTCGCGATCGCAGTCGAGGGCGCGCGCGGCGACACCACGCTGGACGTCATGGGCGACATCGCGATTTATGACCGCGATCTGGGCGATCTTGATGCCGCAGAAGCCGGACTTCGCGCCGCCATCCTCCGCGCCGATGGGACATCGCATGCGGCGGTCAAGGTGCGCGTCCGGCTATACTCGGCGCTTGCCACCGTGCTCTTGCGGCGCGGCCGCGCGCTCGATGCGGTTCAGATCATGGCCAGGCCGATCGACGAAATGGCGTCGTTGAGCACTGCCGAGCAGAACGACCTGTCCGACGTGCTACAAAACTATGCCGTATCCCTCTCCGAGATCGGACGGCTGGCCGACGCGGAGATCATGTCGCGCCGCGTGCTGACGATCCGCAGGGCGACACTGCGCGCCGACGATCCGCTGATCGCACGCGCACTCAGCACGCTCGGCTATATCCTAGACAAGCTCGATCGGCGCGAGGATGCGCTCGCCGCGCATATCGAGGCGACGACCCTGCGGTTGGGAGAGGGCAAGGATGAGGCCACGCTGGCGCGCGACGATTTGCTGATCGTGTCGGTCGGCAATGTCGCGGTCACGCTGGTGCAACTGGGTCGCCTCGAACAGGCGAAACCGTTTCAGGAACTGGCGTTGCAACTGTCCCAAGCACGCTTTCCCGCCGGATCGTCCGATCTGGCGACGGCGCTCAATCGCTGGGCACAATATCGCAAGGCGATGGGGGTGTGCGACGGGCTCGACGCGGCACGCGAGGCGCGGGCGATCTGGGCCCGAGAAGCCGGCACGGTGTCTCCGAACCGGGTGATCGGAAACATCAATCTGGCGCTGCACCTGCGCCAGTGTCGCGGCGATGCGGCGGAACAGCGGACCTATTGGCGCGACGCGGTGCGCTACCTCCTCGCCGATGCCGGGCAATCAACCGACTATGACGCCCGCGCCAAAACCGTCCTGAGCGACCGCCGCGTGGTGTTTCTCGGCAACGTCGACGCGAACTGGCAGCTGGCGCACGCGACAAAGCGCTAGACTCGGGTCCGCGCCTCTGCGGCGGCGCTGACCGGATTACGTCAGGCCGCGTTATGGCGCCGAGACCGCAACGATCCGGCTGCTCCGCCTGGCATCGGCGGAGCGGGTGCGGAGTTCGACCGGGCCGCGCACGGTCACCGGGCCGCCATAGCGCGTCCACTTCCCGCCGCGCTCGCGATATTCGATGATCACGCCCGGCAGGTCGCTGTTCGCCTCCAGCGTGCCGCCGATGATCCGCGCGCCCGGCGGGGCGACGCGATAGGCGACGCCCATCCGCTCGAGCGGTGCGAACTGCGCCGAAACCCGCCCGGCAAAATCGCGCCACTCGGCGGACAGCGCGGCGCGATCCACGCGCGGGTCATGCCATGCATAGGACTGGCCGGGGCGATAGGCGGGCGTCCACCGCGCCGCCGTCCAGCCGCGCTCGGCCAGCGCGAGCAGGCGGGGGAACAGCATGTAGTCGACCTGCGCGTCGGTGCGCACGGTTTCGCTCCACAGCTGCGCCTGAATCCCGGTGATGCGGCGGCCCGGTTCGCGGATCGGCTTGTCCTCGATCGACTGGGGCTGGGCGCTGATGTTGGGGATCAGCGCGGCATTGGCGGGGAGGTTGTCGGGCATGAAGCCGAACACCTGATGGCTGTCGACCCCGCGCGAGGCCCAGTAATAGCCGCCCTCATCCGGATGCGGCGCATAGGGCATGTCGAAATAGCCAAGGTCGGGGATCGACAGCACCACGTCCCATCCCCGGTTGAGCTGGTCATGCGCCTCACGGATCGCGCCGGTGTGGAGCACGCCCCAGATGTTGGTCAGCACGTTCGCCGGCATCCGCGCCGGATCGGTATGCCCCATGCCGTCGCTCCACCCGCCCGCGCGGATGCCTTTCGCCGCGAGCGTGGTGGCGACGCGCTCGATGAAGCGCGGGGTCAGGTTGCGTGCGTCGCTGCCATTCTCCGCAATCATCGCCTTGCACGCGGGCGAATTGACCCAGGCGCCCGCAGTCTCGTCCGCGCCGAGATGGAAGGTCTTGAGCGGTGCGCCCGCCGCGCCATGCATCGCCGCCAGCGCATCCACCACCGTGTCGACGAAGCGATAGGTGGCGGGGATGCATACGTTGAGCGTGTTGTCGGTATAATGCTGGATGCTGCGATATTTGGTCGTGTCGGCGGGGTCGATCAGGCGATAGGCATCGGCCTCCGCGCGCTTGCCCGCCGCTGCCAGCCGGTCATGGCGCCGCTCCATCGCGACGATCGCGGCGCGCGAATGGCCGGGCATGTCGATCGACGGGATCACCTCGATCCCGCGCGCCGCCGCCGCCCGGACAATTTCGACATAGTCGGCGGTGGTCAGATATCCGTTCACGCCAGACTTGCCGTCCGGCCCCGCGCCGAGTTGCGGGAGCAGGCAGGTTTTCTCCGCCGGATCGTGGCAGCGCACAGACCCGATCTGCGCCAGTTCGGGCAGCGCGGGGATTTCGATCCGCCAGCCTTCGTCCTCAGCCAGATGCAGATGCAGCTTGTTGAGCTTGTACGCCGCCATCGCCTCGACCAGCTTCAGGATCTGGTCGCGCCCATGGAAATTGCGGCCAAGATCGAGATGCAGCCCGCGATGCGGGTAGAGCGGCGCGTCCTCGACGGTGATGGGGCGCAGCTTGCGCTGTTCGAATGCAGCCTGTTGCGCAAGCGAGCGCAAGCCGTGGCTGGCCCCGGCAGCATCAGCGGCGGTGATCGCGATGCCGTCCGCGCGCGCGTCGAGCCGATAGCCTTCGGGCGCGATGCCGCTCGTTGGATCGACGCGGACGCGCAGCGGTAGCGCGCCGGTCTCATCGGTACCGAGCGCGGCCAGCGCGGGGGCGATTGCGGCGCGATCCACGCCGGTGAGCGTCAGCCGAATGCCTTTGGTCAGGTCGACTACCGCACCGTCATGCTGCGCAGCATGGCTCGGGCGCGGGAGGATCACGATCCCGCTGGCGGGTGCAGCCGCACGTTCGGCATTCTGCACGAACGCGCGCTCGGGGGTCAGCCACACCGTCTTGTCGCTGTCGCTTTTGCTCGTCAGCCGCGCCGCGTCGGTCATCGGCGCGACGAAGCGCAATGCGGGCAGGCCGGTATCGGGGTCGATGGTGTCGCGGGTCGCCGCGATCACCCGTGCCTGCCGGCCCTCTGCCACCAGATAGGCATTGGGCATCACCACCGCGCGCGACAGGTGCGAACCGACGCCCCACAGCTTGATCACATGCCGCGCACCCGGCCGCAGCACAGCGCCGGGCTTCAGCGTCAGCTGCTGCACATCGCCATTGATGTTGCGATAGTCGAACAGGTCGCTCTCGATCCGGTCGAGCGGATTGACGAAGCTGAAATAGAGCGAGAGGTCAGCGCCCTTGCGCAGCGAGGGCGGGAGCTGTTCCGGCAAGGTCAGGGTGATCGTCGCGAGGAAGCAGTTCGCAAGTCCCTCGGGACAGACCGGACGGTTGTCGACCACTTCGAACCGGTAATCGAGCCCGGCGGCGAGCTGGTCGAGCGCGGCCTGGGGCGGTGCGTTGCCCTGTGCGACGGCTGGCCCCGCCACGCTCAGCGCCAATGCCCCCATCCAGCCGATTCCGCGCATTCGCCTTGCTCCCTCTCGACGATTTGTATTTAAGTTGTCATATCGTTTGCAGAAGGTCAATCGCGGCAATTCGACCGCTTTGCGAGGGGAGATCGGACAGATGACGATGACAGCCACGATGCGCGCGGCGCTGATGAGCCTGATTGGTTTTGCATTAGTCCTATCCCCCGCACATGCCGCACCGCGCAAGCCGGTGATGGTCGGCTATGTCGCCGCGTTCAAGGGCATCGACATGACGATCGCGCGGACGCGACTGGATGATTACACCCATTTCAACATCGCCTTTGCCAATCCCGACGCGACCGGCGCGTTCGCTCGCGACGGGCAATTGACGTGCATGCCCGCCCCGTTCGGCGCAGCAACCACCGTCGCGGACCTGCGCGCGAAGGTGCAGCAGCTGGGCGCACAGGGTGCGAAGATACTGGTGTCGATCGGCGGCGGGGTCATCCCCGGCTGTTCGGGCGACTGGCGGGCCTTGCTCGCGCCCGAGCGGCGCGATGCGACGGTTGCTGCGCTGGTCGCACTATCCGATACGCTTGGGCTCGACGGGGTCGATGTCGATCTGGAGGGCGAATTGCTGACGGCGATCGACCGGGCGGGGGACTATACCCCGTTCATCGCCGCGCTATCGCGGGAACTGAAGGCGCGCGGCAAGCTGCTGACCTGCGCCACCGCATCCTATGAAGGCGGGATGATCCCGGTTTCGTCGGTCCCGTATTTCGATCTGGTCAACGTCATGTCCTACGACGCGATTGGGCCGGGCTGGGGGCCGGCGGGGGCCGAACATGCACCGCTGGCGATGGCCGAGCGTGATCTGAAGCTGTGGCGCGAACGCGGCGTCGCGCGCGAACGACTGGTGCTGGGCGTCCCCTTCTACGGCTATGGCTTCAACGGCCACGCGGCGAATTGGTCCTATCGCGAGCTGGTCGAGACCTTTCCGGAGGCGGCGAAGGCGGACGTGATCGGGAAGGCTTGTGCCGGTTGTCGCTACGTCACTTATAACGGCCCGACGACGATCGCGGCCAAGGCGCGCCTCGCCATGCGCCACGCCGCCGGGGTGATGGTGTGGGAATTGTCGCACGACAGCGCCGATCACGCGCTCGCCCGCGCCGCGCTCAAGGGACTTTCTGCGAACGAGTCGCGCGGCAGCGATTGACGCGACGATACCAATGCAACACATGTGGGTCGGGCGCCGATGCGCCCGGCCGAAGGTGGAGCAACGTCCTTGTCGCTGATCGAAATTGTGGGACCGCTCCACAAGGATGACCCCACCCCGCTCTATCTCCAGCTGCAAAAGATCCTGCGCGACGCGATCGACGGGCATGTGGTCAAGGCCGACGACGCGATCCCAACCGAGCGCGACCTGGCCGAAGAGTTCGACGTCTCGCGCATCACGGTGCGCAAGGCGATCGACGGGCTGGTCAGCGACGGGCTGGTCGCACGGCGACGCGGCGCGGGCACCTTCGTCACGCGGCCACGGGTCGAGAAGAGCTTCTCGAAACTGACCTCCTTCTCGCAGGACATGATCTCGCGCGGGCGGCGGCCGTATAGCGAGTGGGTGAGCAAGACTGCGGGCACGGTGACGCCGGAGGAGGCGCTGTCGCTCGGCCTGTCGCCGGGTTCGCTGGTCTATCGCTTTCACCGTATCCGCTACGCCGACGACACCTCGATGGCGCTCGAATATGCGACGATCCCGGCTTATTGCCTGCCCTCGGTCGAGGTGGTCGGGGACTCGCTCTATGCGGCGCTCGAGGCCAACGACCATCTGCCCGTGCGCGCGCTGCAGCGGTTGCGGGCGATCGCCTTCACCCCCGAACAGGCCGAAGTGCTGGGGATCGAGCCGGGCGCACCGGGGCTGTTCATCGAACGGCGCGGCTTTCTGTCGGACGGGCGCACCGCCGAGTTCACCCAGAGCTATTATCGCGGCGACGCCTATGACGTGGTCGCCGAACTCAACAGCAACTAGAGCATCGCGCGTAAAATCTGACCCACTTTGCCGTTTGTCCCCGGACTTGATCCGGGGTTGTCGAAGCACCTTTCCTGCGCTCAAAGAGGACAGTCTGCTGCCCTTCGACAAGCTCAGGGCAAACGGCTGTAGAGCGATCCAGATTAAACGCTGAACGCTCTAGCGCGCGAGACTAGCGAGATAGGCGGTGTGCGGGGGCAGTTCGGACAGCTGCTCGGCCACCCGCCCGCGTAAGGTCGCCAGCCTGCGCGCCAGTTCATCGGGCGCAAGGCCATCGGCGATCGGGTGCCAGCTTTGCGCCCGCACCCCCTGCCCCGCCAGCACGCAATACCAGTTGGTCGGGCCGAACAGGTCGCCCGGCTCGAACAGGATGTTGCCGGTCGCGCGGAACACCGCGATCCGCTCGGCCAGGCTGTCCGGGATCGGCGCGGCGGCAATGTCGCGCCAGAAGTCCGTGTCATCGCGCCCGGCCAGCGCATAATGCGCGATGACGAAATCGCGGATGCGCTCGACCTCGTTGATCGTCTCACGGTTGAAGCGCGCGGCGATGCCGGGGTCGAAGCCGTCGCGCGGCAGCAGTGCGAGCAGCCGGATGATCGCGGTCTGGATCAGATGGATCGAGGTCGATTCAAGCGGCTCGAGAAACCCGCCGGCGAGGCCGATGGCGACGCAATTGCGGTTCCAGATCACGCGCCGATGCCCCGCAACAAAACGCAGCCGATTGGGGTCGGCCAACGCCTTCCCGGGAAGCCGATCGGTCAGCTTCGCCACCGCATCGTCGTGATCCAGATGCGCGCTCGAATAGACATAGCCATTGCCGTCGCGATGCTGGAGCGGGATGCGCCATTGCCAGCCTGCCTCACGCGCGGTCGAGCGGGTGAAGGGCGGCGGGTCGCCCTGCCGCTCCGACGGCATCGCCACCGCGCTGTCGCACGGCAGCCAATGGCACCAGTCGACATAGCCGCTGTTCAGCGCGCCCTCGATCAGCACCCCGCGAAAGCCCGAGCAATCGACGAACAGATCGCCATCGATCGTGCGGCCGTCGTCGAGCAGCAACGTATCGATGAACCCATCCTCGGGATCGAGGCGCACCTCCGCCACCTTGCCCTCGACCCGCACCACCCCGCCTGCTTCGGCATGGCTGCGCAGGAAGCGGGCATAGCCGGCGGCGTCGAAATGCACCGCGTGATGCACCGGCCCGTGCCGCGTCGCGGGGGCGAAACGCCCGGCGCGTGCCGCCAGCGTTTCCAGATTATAGGGCGCATGATCGCCTGCGCCGCCCTGCGCCAGATGGCGCAGCCAGTAATGGTGGAAATGGATCCCGCCCATCTCGATGCCGAGATAGCCGAACGGGTGGAAATAGGAGGCGTCGCGCCCACCCCAGCCATCGAACTGGATGCCGAGCTTGATCGTGCCGTTGGTGGCGCGGAGGAACTCAGCGGGGTCGATGCGCAGATAGCGGTTGAAGTCATGAATCGGCGGGACCGTCGCCTCGCCGACGCCAACCGTGCCGATCGCCTCGGATTCGATCAGGGTGATGGCATGGCCCTGCCCCGCCAGCGCGCGGGCGAGCGCAGCGGCAGTCATCCACCCGGCGCTGCCCCCGCCGAGGATGACGATGCGGCGTATGGGCCGGGTCCGCGCGCTCATGCCGATCCTTCCTTCAACTGGGCGAGTGCCTGAGCATGGGTCGGCATCGCGCGCACTTCGGCGGCGATGGCGCGCAGCTGGCGCTGGAACTCCACCATCAACTGCTGTTCGTCGACCAGCATCGCCTGTGGGTCGGGGCTGCGCGGAACGATGCCATGGCCGGCCATGCATAAGGCCCAGCCATCCTCGACATGCGCCTCATGGTCGCCCTGCGCAAACATGCCGCGCGCGGCGAACAGGTCGCGCTTGGCCGCCAGCGCTGGCGAGACGGGGGCGGCACGTGCCGCGTCCCAAAACGCCCCGGTGCGACGGGCGAGGTGGAAATGCTGCGCGGAAAAATCGTCGATCCGCGCGCGCGTGCCCGCCAGTTCTGCGGTGTAGAGCGCCGCCTCCGGCATCGCATCGCGGTCGACCGGCCAGAGCAGGATCAGCTGAGCGATGGCGAGTTGGAGTTCGAGCAGTCCGGCGGCGGCGAAGGTCGCGGACTCGCCATCGGGTTCGGCGATCGTGACGCGGTTGCCGCTCCAGCCGGGCTGACGGCGAGCCTCGACCGGCTGCGGTGTGTCCGCATCGACCGACCCTCCCACAGCCTCCGCCATCGCCGCGCGGGCACCAGCGTCATCCATCTGCGCGCTCGCATAGTGGCATGCGACCGCCAGCCGGTCGCCGAGCGGGGTCAGCATTGTCCACCCCGCATCATGCGCGACGACGCGGCCGTAGAGCGGAACCGGATCGCGCCGCTCCGCCGAACCCAGGATCATCCGGTCACAGCGCGGCGGCGCCCCCGTTGCCGCAGCCGACCAGCCGCCATCAGCATCGACCAGCAGATCGGTGTCGGGCGGCGTATGCTGAGCGGGCTCGATCCGCACGCCTGCGCCGCCGCATGCCTCCCGCAGCAGCGCGGCGTAGCCCGCGGCGTCGAGGTGCCAGCCGTGCTTCACCGCCTGCCGCGTCGCCGGATCGTGCGGCTGACCGATCCGCCCCTGTTTCGCGGCGACGGCGGCGAGGCAGAATTCCTCCAGCGGCACCCCCAGCCCGGCATGCCGCGCGCGCGTCCAGTGCTGGACGAAGGGCCGTCCGGCAAAGGGCGTCCCGGCGTCGCCATAGGCGTGCAGGAACCCGCTCCCGTCCCCCGCCCATCCGGCATAAAGCTGCCCAAGGCTGAGTGTGCCCGCCGCCCGGTCGATCAGCGCCGCGTCGGAAAGGCCAAGCAAGCGGTGGAAGGTGACAAGATCGGGCGGCGCGGCGAGCGCGGCATGCGGCGCGGGCAGCGTTCCAGTGTCGTACCACGTCACCGCGACGCCCAGCCGTCCATAAGCGCGCGCAAGCGCCAGCGCCGCCATCGGCGCAGCAATGCCGCCGCCCAGCACCGCTACGCTCCGCACCGGACTCACAGCGCGGGGGCCGGGCAATAGCGCGCGACGAACTGCGCGTGCGATGGCGCGTCTGCGATCCCCTTCGCCACCGACGCGGCGAACCCGTCGAGCCGCTGCGCCAGCACGTCGTCGGGCATCGCATCGGCGAGCCGGTCGCCGGTTCGCGGCACGATCCCCTGCCCCACGAACACCGCCTGCCAGCTCGTCGGGCCGAACAGGCCGTCGCGATAGGCCGGGACATGCCCGCGATGCCGGAACGCCTCGATCCGCCCGTGGAGCGACTCCGGCAGCTCCATCGTCGTCACCGCTTGCCACAGCGGCGCATCGGCCTCGTTCGCGGCGTAGTGCAGGATCAGAAAGTCGCGGATGCGGTCATATTCGACATCCATCACGCGGTTGAATTCGGCGGGCAGCGCCGGGTCGATCGCGGGGCCGTCGGGCAGCAGCGTCAGCAGATGCATGATCGCCATCTGGACGAGGTAGATGCTGGTCGATTCGAGCGGCTCGAGAAACCCGCCGGCCAGCCCCATGCCGATGACATTATGCGCCCACGCCCGCCGCCGCCTCCCCGCCTTGAACCGCAGCACGCGTGGGTCGGCGAGCGCCGCGCCATCGAGATTGGCGAGCAGGGTCGCCGCCGCCTCATCGTCGGAGATGTGCGCGCTGGCATAGACATAGCCATTACCGGTGCGGTGCTGGAGCGGGATGCGCCATTGCCAACCCGCCGGGCGGCGGGTCGAGCGGGTATAGGGGGTGAAGTCGTCCGACCGCGCCGACGGCACCGCGACCGCGCTGTCGCAGGGCAGCCAGCGCGCCCAATCCTCCAGATCGACGCCAAGCGTCTGGCCGAGCAGCAGCGAGCGAAAGCCCGAGCAATCGACGAACAGGTCGCCGGTCACCTGCGCGCCCGATGCCAGCGTCACGCTCGCGATACCCCCGCTCTCCCCATCACGTTCGACGGTGACGATGCGTCCCTCCACCCGATCGACCCCGCGCTCTTCCGCCCAAAGGCGGAGGAAGCGGGCGTAGAGGAAAGCGTCGAGATGATAGGCGTAGGAAAACGCGTTGCGGACATCCCCCGCCGCACCATTGGGCAGCATGAAGCGATTGGCCCAGGCCATGGCGATGGCGATGCAATAGTCCGGCAGCGGCGCGGCGCGGCCCGCCGCATTGGCGCGCGCCCAATAGCTGAAGAAATCCGCCTCGCCGATCGGACGGCCAAAGGTGCCGAACGGGTGGATGTAACGATCCCCCTGACGGCCCCAGTTCACGAACTCGATCCCCAGCTTGAAGCTCGCCTGGGTCGCCGCCATGAACGCGACCTCATCGAGGCCGAGATAGTCGTTGAAATCCTTCATCTGCGGCAGCGTGGCCTCGCCAACGCCGACCGTCCCGATCTCTTCGGATTCGACCAGCCGGACGCGATAGCGCGCGGGGTCCAGCTTCGCCGCGCACGCCGCGGCGCACATCCAGCCGGCGGTCCCGCCCCCGACAATCACCAGATCGAACCGCTTGGTCATTGCCAAAGCTTACCGCCCCAAGGCGACGGCGCCAGCCCCGTCAGGAACTGGCGCCGCACCCTGCATCAGAAGTTCAACCGCAGGCCAAGCTGGAAGCGCCGGTCGTTCTTGAACCACGCGTTCGGCTTGAGCAGCCCGGCCGAGTCGACCTGCTGGTACAGAACCGTATCGGTGCTGAGCAGGTTCGAGCCTTCGAGGATGAACTCCATTTCCTTGGTCGCGCGGACCCGGATCGACGCGTCGAGATAGCCGGTCGCGCCCTGCCAGATCGGGAAGCCGACACAGCAATCGATCGCGGTGACCAGATATTTGGAGCGCCAGTTATACGCGACGCGCGCCGACACCTTCCCCTTTTCGTACATGCCGACCAGGTTGAAGCTGTGTTCCGACACGCCTTCGAGCGCGCGGGCCTTTACCGTCGTCGCATCATAGGAGATGCCGCCGCCGGACGTTCCAGCACCGGTCTCGTTGGTCAAATTGACCGTCTCGATCCCGTCATTCTTGACATAGGTGTAGTTGGCCTGGACGCCGAGGCCGTCGAACGGTCCGGGCAGGAAGTCGAAGAAGGTCTGGAACGCGACCTCCGCACCATAGATGCCGGCGCCTTCACCATTGACCGGACGGTTCAGGCGCACCTGCTCCGTCACGCCGTTGTTCGCGATGGTCAGGTTGAACTGGCCGGCCTGGATATAGTCGTAGAACTGCTTGTAGAAGCCGGTGACCGTCAGCGATCCGGCACGCGCGAAGTAATATTCAAGCGTCAGATCGACCTGATCCGCCGTGATCGGCTTCAGCCCCGGATTGCCCGACGTCCCGGTATATTGCCAGTTATACGCAGTCGGATTGCCCGCCGCGTCACGCGTGACATTGGGGTCGCTGCGATCCGACAAATTGGGCGACAGCCGGTTGATGTTGAGGAAGTTGCGCAGCAGCCCGATGTCCGGCCGCGACATCGCCCGCGAATAGGCAAAGCGCGACACCAGCTTGTCGGTCAGGTCGAACTTCATGTTGAAGCTCGGCAGTGCGTGGAAATGGTTGACGCGGGTCGTATCGCCCACCGTCGCACCATTGTTGAACGCAATTTCGGTCGGCGTGATGACGCAGCCCGCGGTTGCGGTCGGATTGCCCGCGCCATCGATGCCGCGCACACAGGTCAGATCGGTCGCATTGAACGGGTTGGCAAAGGTCGTCGCACCGACCGTCGCATCCTCTGTCCAGACCAGCCGGACGCCAAGGTTGCCCGAGATCTTCACGCCGCCGATCGCCAGACCGTCGCCGCCGAACTTCGCCATCGCATAGGCGGCGGCGGTGCGCTCGCTCACGCGATGGATTTCGCTGGGCAGATAACAGCCATAGTCGCCGGTGACGGTCTCACCCGCGCGATAGCCCGCATTCGAGCAGACCGGGAAATACTCGCCAACGCCAAGCGCGGGACGCCCCAATGTGCTCGCCAGCGTCGCGCGGTCGACCAGCCGGTCCATGTTGAAGAACACGAAGGAATGCTGGTTGGTCTGATTGCCCGCGAAGAAATCCTGCCCGAAGGTGTGGATCGCGTTGCTGCCACCGGGATAGACTGGCCGGTTAACGTTGAAATAGGGCGCCTGGGTGTAGGTCCAGGTGTTGGCGATATTGGCCCAGTTATACGCACCCCAGCGCACCGTCTGGTCGCGATCGGCATAGCGTGCGCCGACCTTGATCGCATCCAACCAGCTCGATTCCACCGCATATTCGGCGTCGAAGCGCAGCGCGATCTCCTCGCCATCGCTGTCCTCGGTGTGGTCGGTGATCGCGTAATAGTGATAGTTGCTGGCGTTGGTGAGACCACCGGGCGAGAGGTTGATATTGTCCGCAACCGGCGAGAATTCCAGGCGCGGATAGTCGCCGGTCAGGTCGACAAAGGTGTTGGCATAGGTGCGCGACAGGACCGATGCGTTATAGTTGTTGACGCTCGCATCGACATATTGCGCATCGAAGGTCAGGCGCAGCCGCTCGGCAATGTCCCAGCGGAAGTTGAGGCCATAATCCTGCGTGATCTGCTTGTTACGCAGCGCGTTGGCGGACGTATCGACCTGCGGCGCACGGCGGGCGTTGGTGCAGCCTTCCCATGCATAGCAGCGATTGTAGAACGCCTGCCCGGCCTCGTTCACGCCCAGGCCCAGATTGTCGTTGCCTTCGCCGACATAAGGACGCGGTGCCGACCACCAGCCGGACAGGAAATTCCCGTCCGAATCGAACGCGAAAGGTGCCGTGCCCTCCAACGGCGCGACCTGGCTGTTATCGCTGTACCGGAAGTCGCTCGGGCGACCATAAAGGTCCGGGTTGAAGGCGCTGGAGAACACCGAATGTTCGCGCCAGCTATTGTCATATTGCGAGCGGTTATACTGACCGGTCAGCTGCATCTTTTCGTCGAGCGATTTCCACTGCACCGCCGCCGCAACGCCGTACCGCTTGCGGTTATAGAGGTTGTCGCGCAGCGAAATGCCGCTCGGAATATATTGCGTGCCGGGGCCAAAGGCGCCGTCGAAGATGCCCATGCGTTCGAACTGCACGCCCTGGCTCGACGTGATCGCGTGCGAATAGGCACCGTTCACCATCACGCCGACCTCACCGATGCCGGTCATCCAGCGATCGGAGAAGATGCCCGACAGGTCCGCCGTCGGCTCTTCGGCAATGTCGCCATAGCTGCCCTTGATCGACAGCGAGATCAGACGCCCGGGGCTGTCGAACGGAACGCGCGTGCGCAGGTTGACGGTGCCGGCGATGCCGCCTTCGATCAGGTCGGCGGTCTGGTTCTTGTAGACATCGACGCCGCCAAGCAGTTCGGGCGAGATGTCCTGCCAGCTGAGCCCACGCGAGCTGTTCGCGCTGAACACGTCGCGGCCGTTGAATTCGGAGCGGACCTGGCTGAGGCCGCGGACGATGACACCCGACGGTTCGGCCGAGAAGTGCGACGTGTCGTCGGTGCCGGCAAAGCGCACGACCGTGATGCCGGGTACGCGCTGAAGTGCCTCGGCCACCGACTTGTCGGGGAAGGACCCGATATCCTCGGCGGTGATCGAATCGACCACGGTGTCGGCGTTGCGTTTGCGGTTCTGCGCCGATTCGAGGTTTTCGCGGATGCCGGTGATGACGATCGTGTCGCCGTCATCGGGTGCGGTCGTTTCCTGGGCCAGCGCCGGTGCGCTGATTGCGCTTGCCAGTGCGGCGATGCAGATCCCTTGCAGCAGGCGGCGCCCATGCGCAGCCGCGACTGTCCGTTCGATCATATGCCCTATCTCCCCATTTTTCCCCGGCCTCCGCTCGCTCCCTACGAACTTCGATGAGACCAATTACGCCATTGGGCTATTACCAATAGACTACAAATCCAAGATGCTGTCTATTGCAAATTTGCGACCGCGCATGAATTGTTCGTGGTCGGCGGGAGTGGCGATAGGGGGAGTGCGCGATGCGCCTGATTTCACTGGATGTGTTGCGCGGCCTAACCGTCGCGGGGATGATCCTGGTCAATTCGGCAGCGGCGATGAAATGGGGCGCAGAGGCCGATGTCGTAGGGATTCTGCTGCACAAGAGCTGGGATGGCCTGACCGTCGCCGACCTCGTCTTTCCCGGGTTTCTGACGATGGTGGGGATCGCCATCCCCTTCTCGCTGCGCGACTCGACGCCGGGGCAGCAAGGCCGCGCCTTGGCGCGCGCGGGTCGGCTGATCCTGCTCGGCCTGATGCTGTCCAACCTCTATTGGGCGGCAGACTTTGCCGCGTCCGAGTTTCGCGTGTTCGGCGTGCTGCAGCGAATTGGGCTGGTCTATGGCGCCTGCGCGCTGCTGTATCTCGCGTGCGGGCCGCGCGTGCGGATGGTGCTGATCGCGGTACTGCTGATCGGGTATTGGCCGCTCACATTGCTCCCCGCACTCGACGGACTACCCAATGATTTATGGCAGCGCGGGCATAATTTCGTCGCCTCGCTCGACCGCTTCGTGCTTGGCACGCATCTCTATGTGCAAGGGCCGGAAGGCTATGATCCGGAAGGAATTCTCGGCACCCTTCCCGCCATCGCCCAAGGGCTGATCGGCGTCGCGCTGGGCGAGATGTTGCGGGATCGCAGCGGCAGACGCACCCGCGCACTGGCGATTGCGGGTGGTGCGATGGTCGCACTGGGTGTGGCGTGGAGCTTTGCCTTCCCGATCATCAAGGACATCTGGTCGAGCAGCTTCGTGCTGGTCACCGCCGGCATCACGACGCTGGCGCTCGCTGCGCTCCATCCGCTGCTCGACCGCGAAGGCCGCGCACCCGGGCTCGCCGCGACCGCGATGATCGCGTTCGGGACCAATGCCATCGCCGCCTATACGCTGCACCAGGTGACCGCAGGGGTCGTGGCGTGGGACCTGTTGCTGACGCCCTTCCACGCGACGCGCGCGACGCTGGGCGATCCGCTGGCGTCGCTGACCCCGGTGGCGCTGTATATGGTGCTGATCTGGGCTGCGATGGAGTGGCTGCGGCGCAAGAACTGGATCATCAAAATCTGATGGAGGAATACCTCTTGATGAGACCAATATAACAACTATAGTACCAGAAGCGGACGCGGAATGCGTCACAATCGGGTAAGGAAGGGCGGCAATGGCGGGGGCAACGGCAATGGCCGAGCGCACCACCCTGATGGAGAGCGAAGCCGGTGAGGCGGCGGACGCGGTCACGCGCCTGCTCGACGTCAATTGCGCCGCCTTTGACCGGATCGCCGCGCGGCTGATCGCGCATCCGCCGGAGGCAGTCATCACCTGCGCGCGCGGGTCGTCCGATCATGCCGCGACCTACGCGAAATATCTGATCGAGACGCATATCGGCGTGCCGGTCGCGTCGGCGGCGCTGTCGGTCGCGACGTTGTTCGACGCACCCTTGGTTTCGGGCAACCGGCTGGTCATCGCTATCTCGCAATCGGGCCGCAGCCCCGACCTGCTCGCCACGGTCGCGATGCACCGGCGCGCGGGTGGCTATGTCGTAGCGCTGGTCAATGCCGAGGATGCGCCGCTGTGTGCGCTGGCGGATGAGGTGATCGCCCTGTCCGCCGGGACTGAGCGATCGGTCGCTGCGACCAAATCCTATATTGCCTCGCTCGCCGGTATCGCGGCGCTGACCGCTGCCTGGGCGCGCGACGCCGCGCTCGCGGCGGGGGTGGCGCAGCTGCCCGACACGCTGCGCGCCGCCTGGGCGCTCGACTGGTCGGCTGGCGTTTCGGCGCTGGTAGAGGCGGACAATCTGTTCGTGCTCGGCCGCGGTCATGGCTATGGCATCGCGCAGGAAGCGGCACTCAAGTTCAAGGAGACCTGTGCCCTGCATGCCGAGAGTTTCAGCGCAGCAGAGGTGCGGCACGGGCCGATGGCGATCGTCGGACGCGATTTTCATATCCTGGCGTTTGGCGGCAGTGATCGCGCGGGTGCGAGCGTGCGCGAAACTGCCAGTGAATTCCGCGCACGCGGCGCACGGCTGCTGCTGGCCGACCCCGTCGCCGCCGATGCCGACCTGCCCGCGCTGACCGCGCATCCGGCGATCGAGCCGTTGCTGATGGTGCAGAGCTTCTATGGCCTTGCCAACCGGCTGGCGCTGGCACGCGGGCTGAACCCCGACGCGCCGCCACACCTGCGCAAGGTGACCGAGACGTTATGATCGTTCGCATCGTCAACGGGCGCATCGCGACGCCGAAACAGGTAGTCGAGTCGGCCGATATCACCGTCGCTGGCGATCGAATCGCTGCGATCGGACCGGTCGCATCGGGCCGCGCCGACAGCATCATCGACCTCGACGGCGGCTGGCTGTTGCCCGGCTTTATCGATTGCCAGGTCAATGGCGGCGGCGGGGTGTTGTTCAACGACCATGCCGATCCGCAGGCGATCGCCGCAATCGGCGCAGCGCATGCCGGGTTCGGCACCACCGGCTTCCTGCCCACGCTGATCAGCGACACCGCGCCGCAGATCGCCGCCGCGCTCGACGCAGTCGATGCCGCGATCGAGCAAGGCGTTCCGGGCGTGCTCGGCATCCATATCGAGGGGCCGTTCATCAACGCTGTGAAGCGCGGCATTCACGAGGCGCACCGTATCCGCAAGCTCGACAGCGAGACGCTGGCGTTGCTCACCGCGCCGCGCCGCGGACGGGTGATGCTGACGCTCGCACCCGAGCAATGCGCGATCGAGGATATCGCCACGCTGACCCGCCACGGCGTGATCGTCAGCGCCGGACACAGCGACGCGACCTATGACGAGGCCAAGCGCGCGATCGGCGCGGGGCTGTCCGGGGTCACGCATCTGTTCAACGCGATGTCGCCTTTGCACCACCGCGCACCGGGGCTGGTCGGCGCGGCGCTCGATTCCAACATCTGGTGCGGACTGATCGTCGACGACGCGCATTTGCATCCGGCAGCGGTGCGGATCGCGGTCAAGGCCAAGGGCGTCGACCGGCTGATGCTGGTCACCGACGCGATGCCGACGGTCGGCACCGACGCGAGCGAATTCATGCTGCAGGGCAAGCGGATCATCGTGCGCAACGGCGTGTGCGTGTTCAGCGACGGTACGCTGGCGGGCACGCATCTCGACATGGCTTCGGCCCTGCGCAACACGGTCGAGGTCACGGGATTGTCCGTCCCCGATGCCGCGACGATGGCGAGCACGACCCCGGCGCACTTCCTGTCGCTCGGCGATCAGCGCGGCGCTCTTGCCACCGGGCTGCGCGCCGACTGGATCTGCCTCGACCGCGACCTGCGGCCGGCCGGCACCTGGATCGGCGGTATCCCGCTGGCCATCGACGCTCCTGCGCGCCTGCGCGCGTCTCAGTAACGAAAGGACCGGCGGCACGATGGCGCTGATCATCACCTCGCCGCTCCGGGGCTGGGCCGCCCCGCTCGATTCTGTTCCCGACCCGGTGTTCGCAGAGCGGATGATGGGCGACGGCGTCGCGATCCACCCGCTCGACGACACCGTCTGCGCGCCATGCGACGGGGTGATCGTGACGCTGCACGACTCGGCTCACGCGGTGTCGCTGCGCAGCGATGAGGGCGTCGAGCTGCTGATCCATGTCGGGCTGGAGACCGTGGCGCTCAACGGACGCGGCTTTACCCCATTGGTGGCGGCTGGCGCGCGCGTGCTGCGCGGCGACCCGCTGATCCGCTTCGACCTCGACGCCGTCGCGCTCGCCGCCGTGAGCCTGATCACCCCGGTCGTCGTGACCAATGCCGAAGCCTTCACGATCACGCGCCGCACGATCGACCGCGCGGTCGGCGCGTGCGAGGAGCTGATGGCGCTCGAACCGGTCGCGCAGGCGCCGCGCCGCTGGTCGGACGACGGCACCGTGATCGCGCAGACGGTGACGCTGCGCCTGCCCCACGGCATCCACGCCCGCCCCGCCGCACGGATCGCCGAATGCGCGCGCGGATTTGCGGGAGATGTGCATCTGGTGCTGGGCGACCGGCGCGGCGATGCGCGCAGTCCAGTCGCGCTGCTCGCGCTCGGCACGCGACTGGGCGACAGCGTGGTGATCGAGGCGCGCGGCGACGATGCCGAACACGCGCTGGCGGCGATGGTCGCGCTGCTCGAAAGCGATATGGGTGAGAGCGCGGCAGTCGCCACGCCCGCCCCGCTTGCCGCCACGTCGCTGGAGCCGGGCCAGATCGGCGGGGTGATCGCCTCGCCGGGGCTGGCGATGGGGCCGGTCGTGCGGATCGATCGATCGGCCATCGCCGTGCAGCGCGAGGGCGCCGGCGTCACCGTCGAGCGGGAGGCGCTCGCCGCTGCGCTGGTCGAGGTGGGCGCGGGAATCGCGGCGCGGATCGCCACGGGCAGCAGCCAGGTCGCGGCGGTGATGTCCGCGCATCTCGCCCTGCTCGATGACCCCGGCCTTGCGTCCGCCGCCGATGCGCGGATCGCCGAGGGGACCAGCGCCGGCTTTGCGTGGCGCGGCGCGGTGCATGACCAGATCGATATCCTGCGCGCGACTGGCAATGCCCATCTCGCCGAGCGGATCGATGATCTGATCGATATCGAGCGGCAGGTGCTGGCGGTGCTGACCGGCACCCCCGCCGACGCCGATGCAGCGCCGCCGGGGGCGATCCTGGTCGCCGACGACCTGCTGCCCTCGCAGCTGGTGACGCTGGCCGCATCGCGCCCGGCGGGACTGTGCCTCGCGCGCGGCGGGCCGACCTCGCATGTCGCGATTCTGTGTGCCGGGATGGGGCTGCCTGCACTGGTCGCGATGGGCGATGCGCTCGACGCGGCGCAGGGCGGCACCACGCTGCTGCTCGATGCCGAAGCGGGATGCGCGACGATCGCACCGAACGAGGCGGACAGCACTGCGTTTGCCGCGCGGATCGCGGCGCGCGACGTCCGCCGCAATGCCGCACGTTCGAACGCAGCCGAGCCGTGCCACACCGCTGACGGGGTGCGGATCGAGCTGTTCGCCAATCTCGGCAGCGTCGAGGACGCGGTTGCCGCCGCCGCGCAGGGCGCCGAGGGTTCGGGGCTGGTGCGCAGCGAATTCCTGTTCCTCGGTCGCGACTCCGCGCCCTCCGAAGACGAGCAGCACGCCGCCTATCAGGGGATTGCCGAGGCGCTTCCGGGACTTCCGGTGATCGTGCGCCTGCTCGACATCGGCGGCGACAAGCCCGCCGCCTATCTGCCCTTCGCCGCCGAGGAGAATCCGGCGCTGGGCCAGCGCGGTATCCGCGTCGGCCTCGCCCATCCCGAATTGCTGGCGACCCAGCTGCGCGCGATCCTGCGCGTCCGGCCAATCGGCCAGTGCCGCATCATGCTGCCGATGGTGGCGAGCGTTGCCGAGGTCCGCGCGGTGCGCGCGCTCACCGATCGGCTGCGCGGCGAACTCGGCATCGCCGACCCGGTCGAGATCGGCGTGATGGTCGAGACGCCGGCAGCCGCGATCACCGCCGACCTGCTGGCCGCAGAGGCCGATTTCCTGTCGATCGGGACCAACGACCTCAGCCAATATGTGCTGGCGATGGATCGCGGTAATCCGGCGGTCGCGGCTCAGGTCGATCCGCTCCACCCGGCAGTGCTGCGGATGATCGCCGAGACGTGCCGCCGCGGCGCGGGTGCCGGGCGCTGGGTCGGGGTATGCGGCGGGCTCGCCTCCGATCCGCTCGCCGTGCCGATCCTGATCGGACTGGGCGCGACCGAATTGTCGGCGGTCCCCGGCTTCGTCGCCGAGGCCAAGGCGATCGTCCGCGCACTCACGCTGGCACAGGCACAGGCGCATGCCCGCGCCGCGCTCGACTGTACCTCAGCTGCCGAAGTCCGCGCGCTTGCCCGCGCTTTTGCGGAGAGCCACACATGAAAAGGATTTTCGAAGCGCTCCAGCCGCTCGGCCGCGCATTGATGCTGCCGATCGCGGTGCTGCCGATCGCTGGCCTGTTGCTCCGGATCGGCCAGCCCGACCTGCTCGACATCGCCTTTATCTCAGCAGCCGGGGCGGCGATCTTCGACAATCTCGGCATCCTGTTCGCGATCGGCGTCGCGACCGGATTTGCGCGCGACGGCAATGGCGCGGCGGCGCTGGCGGGGATCACCTGCTATCTCACCACGACCACCGGGGCGCAGACATTCCTTGTCGCGCCGGCGGACATCGGCGCCGGCCTGCCCGAAGCGGCGACAGCGCTCGCCGCCAAAGCCTGGGCCACCGGGCAGATCGACCGGCTAGAGGTGCCGATTGGCATCCTGTCCGGCCTGATCGGCGGCAAATTCTACAACCGCTTCGCCACCATCGCGCTGCCCGAATATCTCGCCTTTTTCGGCGGGCGGCGCTTCGTCCCGATCGCGTCCGGGGTCGCCGGCCTGCTGCTCGCAGCGGTGATCGGCTATGGCTATGCGCATATCAGCGGCGGACTCGACGCGGCCAGCCGTGGCGTGGTGGGATCGGGCGAGCTCGGGCTGTTCGCCTATGGCGTGCTCAACCGGCTGCTGATCGTCACCGGGCTGCATCACATCATCAACAATGTCGCGTGGTTCGTGATCGGCGATTTCGGCGGCGTCACCGGCGATCTGCGCCGATTCTTCGCCGGGGATCAGAGCGCGGGGGCATTCATGTCGGGGTTCTTCCCGGTGATGATGTTCGGCCTGCCCGCCGCCTGCCTCGCCATGTACCACGAGGCGCGCCCGGAGCGGCGCAAGGCGGTCGGCGGGATGTTGTTCAGCCTCGCCTTCACCAGCTTCCTCACCGGCGTGACCGAGCCGATCGAGTTCAGCTTCATGTTCCTCGCGCCGCTGCTCTACGCGATCCACGCGGTGCTGACGGGGCTGTCGATGGCGCTAATGCACCTGCTTGGGGTCAAGCTCGGCTTCGGCTTCTCGGCCGGGCTGTTCGACTATGTCCTCAATTTCGGGCTGTCGACGCGGCCCTGGTTGCTGCTGCCGGTCGGCGCGGTCTATGCGCTGCTCTATTACGGCCTGTTCCGCTTCTTCATCCGCAAGCTCGACCTCGCGACACCGGGGCGCGAGCGGGAAGCGGCCAGTGCGAGCGAAAGCCCCGTCGTCGCGGGCGGACGCGGCGCACAGTTCGTCGCCGCGCTCGGGGGCGCGGGCAACCTGACCAGCGTCGACGCCTGCACCACCCGGCTGCGGCTGATGGTCGTCGACCAGGGCGCAATCGACGATGCCGCGCTGACCGCACTCGGCGCACGCGGCATCATCCGCCCCTCCGCCAACGCCGCGCAAGTCGTACTCGGCCCGCTCGCCGACCTGATCGCGGAGGAAATCCGGGCAGCGCTCGGCAAGCCGCAGAGCACGCCGACAAGCGCCCCGACGCAGGTCCCGTCGGCAGCACCCACGGCGCTCGACCCGGCCCTGGTCTCGGCGCTGGGCGGAGCGGCGAACATCATCGCCTGCCGCGCGCTGCATGGCAGGTTGCGAGTCGAGGTCGCGGTGGCCGAGCAGGTCGATCCGACGGCCCTTGCCGGCGCGACCCGCGGCATGGTTCAGCCCGAGGCCAGGGTCTTCCACCTCCTGCTGGGGTGATTTGGAGCAATCCCGGGTGTCCGGACACGGCGCCCGGCGCGTGCGTCCCGATACGCCCTCTGACGACGCGCCATGCCGCCGACGTCTCCGTCAGTAGATCGACTGGCGCAGTCAAGGTCGCGGGACGCAGTGTTGCCGATCGGATCGCTGAAGCCGTCGCCGACGGGCGACTGATCCGGGACACCGACGGTCGCTATCGCCTCAGCTCGGACGGTGTTGTATCCAGCCTGCTGAGCTCAGACACCCCGACATTGTCGACGCAAGGCACAGTCTCCGCGCCGTGCCACTTCCTCAACGCAGCCTTGTTCACGATCGCTTATGGCGAGGCTCAGGTGCCCTATGCCTGTCACGCCTGTTACAAGATCTGGGCCCGCCCGGACACGTTGCGCGCGTTGTTCGCGCTCAAGAACGTGCTCAAGATCAAGGTCGAGGTGCTAAATCCGGTCAGTCCCAACGTCTATCTCGGAATCGTCTATGGCGGCGATCTAGGAGCACTGCGGCGCCCGGGCCAGGCGCTGACGTTCCGATGGAGATCCGGCGCGGGTGCCAGAATTATGAGCGATTGTGCGGCCCCTCCGACCGCTACACGTTCGATCCGGCACTGATGCGATCATCGGCAGCAGCGTGTTCGCCGCCGATGCCAAAGACCCTACGGCGCCGTTCGACCGACGCGTGCGCGCGATGGACGCGCTACTGCTGGAATCGACAATGCGTCGCGAACTCGCGCACGCCCGCGACGGGGTCGAGCGGCGGGTCGCCGTGCTGCCACTGCCGGAAAGGCTCTCACGTCCCCTGGTTGGCGAAAGACCGCTGGTCCTGAGAGGGGGCGTGAAGCCGTGCGCTATGCCGGTGATCCCACCGTAAAATCCGATTACGCCATCCGCGTCAGGCGCAACCCCGATGGCGCGGTCGTCACCCGCACCCTGTCACCGCGCTGTAACCGGGCATCGATCGTCTGCGTGCCCAGCCGAACCGCAACCTTCGCATCGGACTGCGCAGTCAGCACTGCTTCCTCCAGCTGCCCCGCGCGCCAGGCGAGATCGACCCCGATATTGCCGCGCGCACGCAGGCCCATAACGCGCCCGCTCGGCCAGGCGCGGGGTAGCGCGGGGAGCAGGTGGATCGTGTCCGAATGGCTCTGCATCAGCATCTGGCCGATCCCCGCCGCCCCGCCCAGATTGCCGTCGATCTGGAACGGCGGATGCGCGTCGAACATGTTGGGATAGGTGCGGCTGGGCTGGAGCAGCATCTGCAGCACCTTGTACGCCCGCTCGCGCTGTTCGAGCCGCGCCCACAGGTTGATCCGCCACCCGATGCCCCATCCGGTCGCCTCGTCACCACGGATTTCCAGCGACCGTCGCGCCGCCGCCGCCAGCTCCGGGGTCCGCTGCAGCGTGATCTGCTGCCCGGGATACAGCGCATAGAGATGGCTGACATGGCGGTGGTCGATCTCGGGCGCATCCATATCCCAGTCGTCGAACCATTCCTGCAACTGCCCCGCCCGCCCGATCCGGTCAGGCGGCAGCTTCGCCCGCGCCGCCGCAATCTTGCCGCGCAGCTCGGCGTCGCGCCCGAGCACTTCAGACGCCGCCACGGTGTTGTCGAACAGATCGCGCAGCAACTGGCTGTCCATCGCCGGCCCGGCACAGATCGAGGCGCCCGGCCGGTGCGAATTTTCCGGCGAATTGGACGGGTTCATCACCAGCTCGCCCGTGCGCGGATGCGGCACCAGCGTGTCGAGGTAGAATTGGCAGGCCGACGCCATCAGCGGGTACAGCTCGGCCAGGAACGCGCGGTCGCGGCTATAATCCCAATGGTCCCACAAGGTGTTGAGCAGCCACGCCCCGCCCAGCGGCCACATTCCGTAAAAGGCGGAGGAGTTGACCGTCGTCTGCCGCCACAAATCGGTGTTGTGATAGACGACCCACCCGCGCGCACCCCAATCGTTGCGCGCGGTGCGCTGGCCGGTGATCGCCAGCTCCTTGGTCATGCGCAGCAATGGCTCGACCAGCTCGCCCAGATTGCCGCCGTCGGCGAGCCAGTAGTTCATCTCCGCGTTGATGTTCAGCGTCCATTTGGACTCCCATGGCGGCGCGGTCCGCTCGTTCCAGATGCCCTGCAGGTTCGCGGGCTGGCTCCCCGGCCGGGACGAGGCGATCAATAGATAGCGCCCGAACTGGTAATAGAGCGCGGCCAGCGCGGGATCGTCGAGCGCAGCCGACCGCGCGATTCGCTGGTCGGTCGATAGCTCCGCAGCCGGGGTGCGGCCTAGGTCGATCGACACCCGGCGGAACAGCGCACGATGGTCCGCCTGATGCGCGGCGAGCAATTCGCTCCAGCTCTTGCCGCGCGCCGCCGCAATATCGGCCCGCGCAATCGCCGCGGGGTCACCGCCGATATCGTCGAACCGGCGATAGCTGGTCGCGGTGGCAATGATCAGCACCACCTCGTCCGCGTCCTCGATCCGGATGCCGTCGCGACCATTGGTCTGACGGCCACCCTTGCGGCGCACCTGCACCCGCGTCTCAAAGCGGACACCGCCGGGGATGCCATGCTGCGCCGGGCCGATGCCGCGCATGACCAGCGTGTCGCCATCCTCGACATTGGTCTCGGCATCCTGCGGCGTGGACAGCGAAAGATTGACCGTGATCGCCCCCGCCGGAGCATCGCTCGACAGCCGCAGCGCGACGACGCGATCGACCGCGGAGGCAAACGCCTCGCGCAGATGCGTCACCCGGCGCAGCTTGAACCGCGTCGTCGCCAGCGCGCCATCCAGATCGAGCGTGCGGCGATAGTCCCGCGCATTCTCGATCCCCTGAAACAGCAGCAGCACGTCGCCGATCGGCTGGTACGACATCTGCCGCGCGGGCCGCCCGACCAAAGTCTCGTCGGCGAGGTCCTGCGCTTCCTTATACTTGCCCGCCCAGACGAGCTCACGCACGCGCGGCAGCGCCTCGCGCGCCTTGGGATTGCTACTGTCATAGGGCGATCCAGCGAAGAACGTGTCCTCGTTGAGCTGGATTCGCTCATTGGCGATGCCGCCAAAGATCATCGCGCCCAGCCGCCCGCTGCCGATCGGCAGCGCCTCGACCCATTCGCTGGCCGGCGTGTCGTACCATAGCAGCGTATCGGACGCCGCCGACCCCGCGCCCGCCGCCGGCAACGCACCGGCGATGGCGAGGCCAGCCCCCGCCTTCATCGCATCGCGGCGCGACAGCTTTGGCGTGTCCATCAGCCGCGCCGTCCCGCCAGCGTGAACAGCATCGCCGTCACCGGCGGCACCGTCACTCGCCGCGCCGGGCGGCGCGACACGGTCGTCAGCGTCGTCGCATCCTTCGCAGCCGCCGACGGCCCGGTCAGCACCATCACCCGCGCCTCGGGCGACGCAGGCAACTCGACCGTGACCGGTGCATCGCCCTGATTGATCAGCGCGATCCGGTCGCGACCGTTCTGGTGCAGCGCATAGTAGCCGAGATCAGGGTTAGGCACCGCATTGGCCTCCAGAAAGGTCGCGCCGTCGAGGTTCTGCGCGAACTGCGTTCCGAAATAAAGCGGACGGCGCGAATAGCCCTTGGATGGCGTGCCGACGATCGGCGAGTAATTGCCATAGCCCCCGCCATGCCAGTTGACCCCGATCCAGCCACGCCGCGCCCAATCCAGCATCCGGTTCGCGCCCCACACTGACGCCGCATGGACGTCCGACACACCGACCTTGCCGCCATCCCAGCAGCTATTGCCCTCCGACATGCGGTAGGGCAGCCCCGACACGCGCCGCGCATCCTCGACCACGGTGTAGCCCGCCTGCTTGAACGTCGCCGTCTTCGCCTCGGCCAGTTTGAGCTGGTCCAGCGTCGCCTCGGGCGATCCCGCCGGCCCCATCGCGTAATAATGGCCGGTCAGCATCGTCACATCGGGATAACGCGGCGCGGCGGCGGCAAAGGCGGTGAGATAGTCGAGCTTGTTCGAAATCCCCGGCCCGGCGAACTTCAGCCCCGGCGCGGCGGCGATGATCGCCGCATGGAAGCGCGCCCACTCCGCCACATAATCGGCGGGAGTCCAGGTCGGCGGGCGATAGCGGTTGCGGAACACGTCCGGCTCATTGCCGATCTGGATCGCCTGAAGTCGGGGGCCGAGGATACGTTGCACATCCGCCGCCTCACGCGCCGCCTCTTCCGGCGTCGCATGCGCCATGTTGAGGCCATAGAGGCAGCTCCACCCGGTCGCGTCCAGAAACCCGCGCAAATTCTGCAACGCCTTGATCGAGACGTTCAGCCCCTCGCGGTTGAGCTTGTTATGCTCCGGCCCGTGGATCTCGAACGTCGGCGGCACGGTGCGGTCGCCGATATAGGCGGTATGCTCGCCCGACGATCCGCCCAGCCGGATGCTGCCCGATGGCGACAGCCCCTGGATCAGGCGCACGAACGCCTTGTTCTCGGGGGAGAAGTAGCCGGGGTTGGACAGCTGCGCGCGCTCGAACGACAGGCCGACATAGTCGCGCGGGATCGTCGCACCGGTGCGCGTCGCATCATATTCCAGCGCAATCACCCGCTCGCCCGCGACCGCGATGCGGGGCAGTGCCGCCACGCCACTCGCCAGCGCCAGCATCTCGACGAACTCACGGCGCTTCATGCAGCCTCTCCAACTTTTCGCCGCGCCTGATGCGCAGTCATATGATTATCATATGTCTGAAAAACCTGTAAGACAAGCTCGGCCACAGGGGAGAGGACATGCGGCGCATCGGAAGGAACATTCGGTGGTCAACCACCGCGATTCTGGCGCTCGCCTGCGCCACTCCCGCCGCCGCGCAGCTCGACGGCAACTCCGACGAAGCGCAAGTCGCCCCCTACCAGCTCCCCGATCCGCTGATCGCCGCCGATGGCCACCGCGTCGCGACGCCGCAGGACTGGCGCAAGCGCCGCGCCGAGCTGATCGCGCTGTTTGAAGCGAACATCTACGGCGTCGCGCCCCAGCCACGGCGGCAACGCTATATCGTCGAGGAGCAGGGCAGCGCACTGGGCGGCCTCGCCGTGCGTCGCCAGATCACCATACTGCTCGACGGTCACCGCACTGGGCCACAGATGCGCGTGCTGCTCTATCTGCCCGCCGCTGCGCGCGGCCGCGTGCCGATATTCCTCGGCCCCAATTTCCACGGCAATCAGGCGATCCACCCCGACCCCGCAATCCACATCACCCCCGGCTGGGTCACCCCGGCACCCGGCATCCGCAAGGGCAGCGCCACGCTGCATTCACGCGGCATCGACGCATCCGAATGGCCGGTCGAAGCGATCCTGAAGGCAGGTTACGGCGTCGCCACCTATTTCACCGGCGACCTCTATCCCGATGGCGACGGTAAGGTTGCCGAAAGCATCCACCCTTTCTTCGGCACCAGCCCCTCAGACCCCCAACGCTGGGGCGCGATCGCGACCTGGGCCTGGGGCCTCAGCCGCGCGCTCGACTATCTCGCGACCGCCCCCGGCGTCGATGCGCAGCGCGTGATCGTGTTCGGCCATTCGCGCTACGGCAAGGCGGCGCTCTGGGCGGGCGCACGCGACCCGCGCTTCGCCATGGTCATCGCGAACAATTCGGGCGAGGGCGGCGCCGCGCTCTACCGCCGCAACTTCGGCGAGACGATCCGGGTGATGAACAGCTACTGGTTCGCCCCGCGCTTCAAGACCTTTGCCGAACGTGAGGCGGAGCTGCCGGTCGATGCCCACATGCTGATCGCCCTCGCCGCTCCCCGCCCGGTCTATATTGCCAGCGCCACCGAAGACTGGTGGGCCGACCCAAAGGGCGAATTCCTGGCCGCCAAAGCTGCTGACCCGGTCTATCGCCTGCTCGGTGCTGGCGGGCTGGATGCCAAAACGATGCCCCCGCCCGACCACCCGATCCACTCGCGCATCGGCTACCACCTCCGCACCGGCCCCCACGCCCTCACCACCAGCGACTGGACCCACTTCATCGCCTTCGCCGACCGCTGGCTCAAACCTTCTATCCTCCCCCGCCAGGGGGAGGATGAGTTTCCTAACTGCTGCGCGCACCCCCGATATTGACCCCATAGCGCGGCCATTCCGGCCGGATCAGGTGATGGCGGACATAGGGCGTGCCCGCGCAAGTCAGCTCGATCACCGTCGTCGGATCATCCGGCGCTTCATCGGGAAGCCCCGTCAGCCGCAGCGCAATCGCGTCCTGCGTGAACGCCACCGACTCCCCGGTCTTGAGCAGCCGCGCCGACAGTATCTTCGTCCGCACCCCGCCCACCGCGACGACGGTCTCGGGTTTCAGCGCGTCCAGAACCTGCGCCGCCGGACTCCCCGACGGCCAAAAATAGACATGGACGTAGAGCTTGTCCTTCGCCTTGGTGAAGTTGGTATAGTTGCCGAACGCCCCCGCCGCGCGCCCGTCGCAATCATAGATCGCCGCGCCGTTGGTACGCAGCCACGCGCCGACCTGCTCCAGCGTATCGACTGACGCGCGCGGCACCGATCCGTCCGCTTCGGGGCCGATGTTGAGCAGGTAATTGCCGCCCTGCTGCACGCACAAGGTCAGCTCATTGACCAGTTTGCGCGCCGGTTTCCATTCCTGATCGCTGCGCTGATAGCCCCAGCCATAGTTCATCGTCATGCACGATTCCCACGCGCGTTCGCTCGCGGTGATGCGGTGCTCGGGCGTCGCGAAATCGCCGGTCAGGCCGTTGCGGTTGTTGACGATGATGTCGGGCTGGAGGTCGAACACCATCCGGTTCATCGCGTCCGCGCGCCACTGCTCCGGCGTCAGCGGCCAGTCGACATCATACCACAATATGTCGATCTTGCCGTAGTTGCTCAGCAGCTCGCGGATCTGCGCATGGGTGTAGGCAACGAACCGCTCGCGCGCCGCCGCATCGTCCTTGCACCGCGCGCCATCGGGATGATGCCAGTCCATCAGCGAGAAATAGAGGCCGACCCCCAGCCCCTCCGCACGCGCCGCCGCGACGAACTCGCGCACGATATCGCGCTTCGCCCCCTGTTTCGCCGCGTTGTAATCGGTGGTGGCGGTGTCCCACAGGCAAAAGCCCTCATGGTGCTTGGTCGTCAGCACCATGTAGCGCTGCCCCGCCCGCTTCGCGAGCCGCGCCCATTCGCGCGCCGCACCCGGCTTGGGCATGAACCGGCCCGCCAGCTTCTCATAGTCGGGGATCGCAATCCCCTCGGATTCCATCACCCATTCCTGATGCCCGATGATCGAATAGAGCCCGTAATGGATGAACATCCCGAACTTCGCATCGTGCCACCATTTCATCCGGCGCGCGCGGCTATCCTCCTGATAGGGCAGCAGCGCCGTCGCGGTCGCGGCACTCGCGCCATCCGCCTCCTGCCCCGCCGCCGCAGCGGTCAGCAGCGGGAGCGCACCCGCGCCTCCGGCCACACCCAGGAAGCTGCGACGATCGATCGGGTTCATGCCTGTCTCTCCTGACGAACAAATGGCGGTCGTTGCGCGGGGACAGGCACCGGGTTACCACGCGGCATGACCGGTGAACCCAAGGGTGGCGACCGCAAGCGCAGCTACGCCGCGCCCGCGCTGGAAAAAGGCATCGAGATCATCGAGCTGCTGGCATCCGCCCCGACCGGGCTGACCGTCAGCGAAATCGCACAGGGCCTCGGTCGCTCGATCGGTGAGATCTTCCGCATCGTGATCGTGATGGAGGCGCGCAACTGGCTGCGCAAAGGGCCAAAGGACGATCGCTACACCGTCACCTATCGCGTGCTCGAGGCGGCGTTCCGGGCGACCCCGGCGCATGGCCTGACCATGGCGGCGGCGGTGCCGATGCAGGAGCTGACCGACGCGATCAACCTGTCCTGCCACCTCGTCGTCGTCGGCGACGGCTCCGGGTTGGTGGTCAAGCGTCAGGAAAGCCCCGGCCATGTCGGCTTCGGCGTCCGCCTCGGCGTCAGCGTCGATCTGGTGACGAGCTGCTCCGGCCATGTCCTGCTCGCCTTCATGCCCGAGGCGCAGCGCGAGGCGCTCGTCGCCGAGCTGGTCGGATCGAACCCCGCCGCCGAGAAAGTGCTGCGACAGCGCATCGCGGTCGTGCGCGCGCAGGGCTATGAGATGCAGCCCAGCGCACGGGTCGCGGGCGTGACCGATCTCAGCTGCCCGATCTTCGGGTTTGAGGGGCATGCGGTCGCCGCGCTGACCGTGCCCTATCTGATCATGATCGACGGCTCCCAGCCGACCGACATCGACCAGACCCGCGACCGGCTGCGCGAAACGGCGGAGCGGATCTCGGCGGACCTTGGCTGGGTGCCGGCCGTCCCGGTCTGACCTACCAATGAAACAGCCCGGCCTGCATGCAGACCGGGCTGACTCCATCGGATACATCCCGAACTTGACGGTCAGAATTTGAATGCGACGCCCGCAGTGAATTTCCGCCCCGTGAACGACGTGTAATAGGGGTCCTGACGCACCGAGTCGTAGTAATATTCGATCGCCTCGTTGGTCAGGTTCTGACCTTCGAGCCGGACGCTGATCTGCGGCGTGACCTGGTAGGATAAGACCGCGTCAACGAACACCGTCGATTTGGCCCCCTGCACGTCGTTCACGCCGGTCGTGCGATCAATGCGCGACGTCGGCACCGTCAGCAGATATTTATCGCGATAGGTGGCGCTCCCGCGAATGCTGAACTTGTCATCCTCGTAATAAAGCGTGCCGCCTACCGTATGCTTCGACAGGTTGATCAGGTCACGGACAATGGTGCCGTCGCCCGTGCAGGGTGTGCTGGTGCTTTTGCAATAGACGATCTCGGAATCCACGAACGTGTAGTTCGCCAACATGCCGAAATTGCGGAACGCATCGCCCAGAAAATCGAACCCGGTCTGCAAATTGACCTCGATTCCCTTGAGCGGACCGCCCGGCGTGTTCTGCCGGCTATTGACGGTGAACTCCTGGTCCGGCGTGTAGCCCGATCCCGCGATCAACGAGAGCGGCAAGCCGGTCTGGCTGAACGGCATCGACTCCCCGATCGACTGGATATAGCTGTCGATATCCTTGTAAAACGCACCGACCGAAATCAGCCCGCGATTGCCGAAATAATATTCCAGGCTCGCGTCCACCGTCTTCGCCCGGATCGGTTCCAGATAGAAGTTCGGCCCCGAAATTGTGCGCGTATTGAGCGCAATATTCACCCCGGCGGGCAGGATATGGTTCAGCTCGGGCCGCGCCATCACCTTGGCCGCGGCAAGGCGCAGGATCAGCTTGTCGGTAATGTCTGCGGTGAGCGTCGCCGAGGGCAGCCAGTCGTCATATTCGCGCGTCAGCACGCTGGTCGCGCCCGCGACCGTGCCGCGACCGCTCTGGCGGGTGTGGACATAGCGCACACCGATATTGCCGCGCAAACGCACCGGCAGCGCATCGGTGTCGAACTCGACCATGCCATAGGCGCCCGTCACCGCCTCGCGCAGCTGGTCGCTGATCGGGATCGCGGCGAGCGCATAGGCGCCGCTGTCGTCATTGGTAAAGTTGATCAGCCGGTCGATTGCATCATAATCCGGCGCCAGCCACGAACCGCCGACATCGCCCGGCATCGAGCTGCCAAAGCCGTCGATCAGCATCATCACCGAATTGAGCGCGGTCCCGGTGGGCAGCGCGCCGGTGGTCAGATTGCCGGCGCGGCTGCGCGTATATTTCTCGTAATTGGATTCGCGATACTGAACGCCGGTGCGCACCTTCAACCCGTCGAACAGCGCATAGGTCGCGTTGAACTCGGTCGTCAGATTCTCGGTATCTTCCTTGTTGTCGCCCTTGTTCAGCAGGTTGCGGAAGATGGTGACCCCGCCTCCGGCGACGTTCGGCGCGAACAGGTAATTGTTCGCATTGGTCGTGTCGAAGCCCCAGTTGATCACCGGAACGCTGCCGCCACCCCGGAAATCATAGGAGAAATTGTTGACGTCGTTGGCGAAGAAGCTGATCTGCGTCGACACCGGATTGTGCATCGTTGACAGCGACAGTCCGACAAACCCGTCAATCGTCAGCTTGCCCAACTCCTGCGAGAAGGTCGCGTTGATCTGACGGAAGGTCGTCGTATACTCGCGCCGCGCGGTGTCGTTCGAGATGTCGACCCCGTTGAACCGGCCATAATCGATGCTGCCCTGCGGATTGACCGCGATTTCGAGCACCGACGTGATCGGCTGGCCATGGTTGTTCGTGCCCCGCGCGAACGAATTGGCGGCGAAGGAATAATCCGTCCGCGTCACGTCATAGCGCGAATACAGCGCGTCGAGCGCGAATTTGGTCCCTTCGGCCGGCTCCGCCTCGAGCGTGACCGTCGCGCCGAGCCGCGAATAATCCTGCTCCGAGCGCAACCAGCGCGGGCTGCGATAGATGAATGCGTTGCGCGCCGCTTCATAGGTCGCAACATTCGCGGTCGTGCCGGGCAGGCGCGGCAGGCCCGTCGCGCAGTTCAGCGCATCGGTCCCGATCGTCGCATTATTGCCCGGATTCTGGGTGGCATAGCCGACCGGGGAACAGAACCCGCCCTGTTGGGTCCCGCGATACATCTCGACCGCTGACCATGCCTCTTCACGGGTATGCCGCTTGGTATAAGCGATCGACGCCGCGACCCCGAAGGTGCCATCGAGGAATTTCTTGGAAATCAGGCCGGTCACGCGCGGACTGACCTTCCCGCGCAAATCATCATAGGTGCCCTGCGCGCTCGCCGCGAAGGTGAAGTCTTCGGCATAGGCCAATGGGCGCGGCGTCTGCAGATCGACGGTCGCGCCGAGCGACCCTTCATCGATATCGGCGGAGTAGGTCTTGCGCACCGTCAGCTGGCTGAACAGCTCGGACGCGAACACGCTAAAGTCGAACGAGCGCGACGTGTTGAAACCGGCGCGGATGTCGGACGAGTTGGTCCCGCTCGACCCCTGCATGCCGTTGACGCGAACGCGGGTGAACTGGGCGCCAAGGCCGCGCACCGCGATGGTCTTGCCTTCGCCGCCGTCGCCGCGTGCCAGCGCGACGCCGGGAATGCGCTGCATCGATTCGGCCAGGTTCGAATCCGGGAATTTGCCGACATCTTCGGCCAGGATCGTGTCGACGACCCCGGTTTCCTCACGCTTCTGCGCGAGCGAGTCGCTCAGCGATTTGCGGAAGCCAGTGATGACGATTTCGTCCTCGCCCGCGCCGGGCGCGGTGGCCTCCTGCGCCAGTGCAGGCGATGCCGCACACAGGCCGATCGCCAATGCGACAACCGACGGATTCCACGCGACGTTCCGAAAATTCGCCATTCTCTACCTCCCCGTACATACAGCTTTTGGACTGCTTGACACGAAACCTGTAAGACAGTTTAAGCTGTCTGACAAGTCAGGTGCAATCATTTTTCACTGGTGGAAATTGGCTGCGAAACCAGGAGGAGAGGATTATGGAAACCCGTCGCGGATTGTTGTTGCGCGCGCCGTTGCTCGGCTTGCTCGCGCTGCCATCGACCGGGTTAGCGCGCGACCGAGTCGTCAATATCCGCAGCCATGGCGCGGTCGGGGATGGCAAGACGGTCAACACCCGCGCCATCCAGAAGGCAATCGACGCCTGCGCGGCGGCTGGCGGCGGGATGATCGTCGTCCCCGCCGGGGTGTTCGTCAGCGGATCGATCTGGCTCAAGCCCGGCGTCGGGCTTGAGCTGCGGCGCGGCGCGGTGCTGCGCGGATCGACCGACCTTGCCGACTATCCGCTGGTCATGCGCCGCTTTGTCGAGGCCTTCCCCGAACCTTTGCGCCTTGGCCTGATCAACGCGCGCGACAATCACGGCCTGCGCATCATCGGTCCCGGCACGGTCGATGGCGCGGGCGACCCGTTCTGGCGCCAGTTCTTCAGCGTCCCGGACGAGTTCGTCGAGGGGAACAAGGTGCAATACCACTTCCCCCAGCTCTGCTCGATCGAGGATTGCGACGACGTGCTGGTCAGCGGGGTGACGTTCAAGGACCCCGCTTTCTGGAACCTGCACATGTACCGCTGCCGCCGCTCGGTGGTCGAGGATTGCCGCTTCGTGGTGCCGCACAAGATCCGCGCGCCCAGCAGTGACGGCGTCGATCTCGACAGCTGTCAGGACATTGTCGTACGCCGCTGCTTCTTCTCGGTCGATGACGATTGCATCGCGCTCAAGGGCACGCAGGGGCCGGGCGCAGCCGCCTATGCCGAAGCACCGCCGGTCGAGCGCATCCACATCCATGACTGCATGTTCGAACATGGCCTGGGCTGCGTCACCTATGGCAGCAACGCGACGATCGTGCGCGACGTGCGGGTCGAACGCATCACCAATGTCGGCGACATCCCGACGATCCGGTTCAAGGTGCGCCCCGACACGCCGGGACAGGTCTATGAAAAGCTGCGGGTCAAGGGCGTCCGCCTCGCCGAAGCGCCCACCCCCTATGGCCCGCACTGGCACAATGGCGAGGTGTTCTACGACTATGGCAAGCCGAACTTCAGCGAGGGCGATCCCGCCGTCGGCCTCATCGTCAACGCCCGCCTGACCCATGGCACGCGCGTCGAACCGAAAATGCCGGGCGCGATCATCCGCGACGTGGTGATTGAGGATGTGAAGGGCACCACGCGCCGATTCGGCAACATCTCCGGCAGTCCGACGACCGCGATCTCGGACTTCCTGCTCAAGGATATCGATGTCCGCCTGACCGATTCCGGCGAGCGGCAAAAGCTGATCGCGCGCGACACGCGGAACATCCGCTTCAACAATGTCCGCGTCAACGGCGCGCCGGGCGAGATTATCACATAAATCCCCGATCCGGGCATTGATCATTCCTCCCCTGAGCGTGCTCAGGGGAGGTGGCAGCGCGTAGCGCTGACGGAGGGGCCGCCCTCGCAGAGGGCGGAATTTGCCGAGCTGTTCACGGCCGTCTGCGCGGCCGCCCCTCCACCACCGCCTGCGGCGGCGGTCCCCCTCCCCTGAGCAAGCTCAGGGGAGGAATATACAGTCACAACTTATACGCCGAGCGCACCAGATTATAGGCAAGGTCGGCGGCAACCGCCTGCGCCTCGTCCATCTCGATCCGGTGCTCGGCCACCAGCCGCGCCAGGAACGAGCAATCGACGCGGCGGCTCATGTCGTGCCGCGACGGGATCGACAGGAACGCGCGCGTATCGTCGTTGAATCCGACCGTGTTGTAGAACCCACCGGTCTCGGTCACCTGCTCGCGGAACCGGCGCATCCCCTCGGGGCTGTCATGGAACCACCATGCCGGCCCGATGCGCAGCGCCGGATAATGCCCCGCCAGCGGCGCGATCTCGCGCGCATAGGTGCTTTCATCCAGCGTGAAGAGGATGATCGTCAGGTCGCGCTCATTGCCGAACGCGTTGAGCAGCGGCTTGAGCGCATGGACATATTCGGTCCGCGACGGCCAGTCATCGCCCTTCGCCTCGCCGAACCGCGCCGCGATCAGCGGATTCTGGCTGCGCAGCGCCCCGGGGTGGATCTGCATCACCAACCCGTCATCCATGCTCATCCGCGCCATTTCGGTGAGCATCTGCCCCCGGAAACGCTCGGCATCCTTGGCATCGGCCTGCCCATTGGCGACGCGACCGTAGAGCGCCGCTGCCTCTTCCTGCGGCAGATTTTCGGTATGCGCAGTCGGATGACCGTGATCGGTCGAGGTGCAACCGCCATGCTCGATGAAGTAACGCCGCCGCGCGCGCAGCGCCGCGAGATAGCCGTCCCAGCTGCCGACATCCTCACCGGTGATCCGGCCGAGTTCGGGAAGGTCGGTCTTGAAGCGCGGATGCTCCGGATCAACCACATTGTCGGGCCGGAACGCGGTCAGCACGCGCCCGCTCCACCCGCTCGCGGTGATCGCGCGATGGTGGCGCAGATCGTCCAGCGGATCCTCGGTCGTCGCCAGCACCTCGATCCCGAACCGCTCGAACAGCGCGCGCGGGCGATAGTCATCCTGCTTCAGCTTCGCGTCGATCTGGTCGTAAATCTCGTCCGCGGTCTCGGGCGACAGCCGCTGCGGGATGCCCATGATCTCGTGCAGCGCATGGCCCAGCCACATCCAGCTCGGCGTCCCGCGCAGCAAATGGAAATGCTGCGCGAACAATCGCCAGATCTTGCGCGGATCGCTCTCGACCCAGCCGCCATCGATCCGCGGCACGCCCAGCTCCTCCAGCGGCACGCCCTGGCTGTAGAGCATACGGAAGATATAATGGTCGGGCACGATGAACAGCGACGCCGGATCGGCAAACGGATCGTTGGTCGCGAACCACGACGGATCGGTATGACCATGCGGGCTGACGATCGGCAGGTCGCGGACGGTGCCATAGAGTTCGCGCGCAAGCGCGCGGATGCCGGGGTCGGCCGGGAACAGCCGGTCTTCATGCAGTCGGTAGGGAATCGTCATCGTCAAAAGCCTTGCGAAGCGCCGCCATCGACCGGCAGCAGGACACCGGTCACGAACTTGGCGGCGGGGGAGCAGAGATAGACGGCGGCAAGGCCGATATCCTCCGCCTCCCCGAACCGCCCCATCGGCGTGCGTTGCAGGATGCGGTTCGATCGCGCGGGATCGCCGTCGAGCGCGCGGCGCAGCATCGGCGACTCGATCCAGCCGGGCGCGATCGCATTGACCCGCACCCCCTGCCCCGCAACCTCGCACGACAGCGCGCGGACCATGCCGACATAGGCCGACTTGGCCGCCGAATAAGCGATCACGCCGGGCATCCCGATCAGCGACGTCATCGACGCGGTGAACAGGATGCTGCCATGCCCCGCCGCGATCATGCGCGGCAGCACCGCCTGCGTCAGCGCATGCGCGGCCAGCACATGCGTGTCGAGCATGGTCGAAAACTCGTCGACCGACGTATCGATCGCCAGCTTCTTGAAGTTGATCCCGGCATTGTTGAGCAGGATCGACACCTTGCCGGTCTTCGCGATCACGCGCTCGACCAACGCGGGCAGCGCGGCGAAATCGGTGATGTCGGCGGCTTCCCAATGCGCGCCTTCGCCCAGTTCCTGAGCGGCGGCGCGGACCATCTCCTCACGGCGTCCGACCAGCACGACCTGTGCGCCAGCGGCATGCAGCGCGCGCGCCATGCCGAGGCCAAGGCCGCTGCCCCCGCCGGTGATCAGCGCAACTTCGCCATCAAGGCGGAACGGATCAGGCTGCCCAGATTCATGCGGCACTGCGGCACCCCCGATCCAGTTCCGGCGTGTCCTGGTGCTTGTACATCACGAAATACTCCCTGTGGCCCAGCGCCTCTGGCTTGCTGGGCGTGCCCGATGCGACATCGGCGACCATCGCCGCCAGCTCATCCGCCGCCGCATCGAGCGACAATTGCCCGGCGAGCACCCGGCCCGCATCGAAATCCATATCCTCTTCCATCCGCGCATAGGTGCGGCTGTTGCCCGTCACCTTGATCAGCGGCGCGACCGGCGATCCGATCACGCTGCCCCGCCCGGTGATAAACAGCACGATCTGGCTGCCCCCCGAAATCAGGTCCATGATCCCTTCGGTGTCGTTGGGATTGGTATAGCCGAACTGCATGAAGTGCGGATCGGGCACCGAATCCATGATCCACATGCCCGGCCAGGGCGGCGCTTCGCCGACCTTGATCACCCCCTGAATCGGGCGCGATCCGCTCTTGGCGAATGCGCCCATGCTCTTTTCCTCGATCGTGGTCAGCCCGCCGGCGAAGTTACCCGGCGAAACCGAGTACTGCCGGACGTCGCGGCAATAGGCTTCGGCCTTGGCATAGGCGGCCTCCAGCTCGCCGCGCGCACGATCGTCCACCGCGCGGGCGAGGATGATATCGCGCAGCCCGATCATCTCGACAATCTCTTCGGCAATCGCCGAACCGCCGGCATCGACGACCTTGTCGAACAACCGCCCGACCACCGGATTGCCGACCAGCCCGCTGGTCCCGTCCGATCCGCCGCATTCCGCGCCGAGCGTGAGATCGCCAAAGCCCATCTCGACCCGCGGTGTCTCGCGCCGGATGCGGTCGCGCAGCGCACGCACGCTGTCCTTGCCGCGCTCGACCGAGCTGCGCGTACCGCCGACATCCTGAATGAAAAAGGCATCGGCCGGGCGTCCGCTCCGCTCCACCGCCTCGGCGATCCGCGCCGGCTGGGTATATTCGCAGCCAAGGCCAACCGACAGCACCGCCCCGACATTGGGATGCCGCGCAAGGCTCAGCACCAGCCGGATCGCATATTGATTGTCGTAACAGCCGGGGAAGCCGATGACCTGCACGTCATCCTCCCCCGCCGCAATCGCATGGGCGACATGCGCCGCGCATTGCACGGTGTAGATCACCAGCACGATATTGCGCACGCCCTTGCGCCCATCCGGCCGCTGCCACCCGCTCCAGCGCCGCGCCGTCACGTCAGTCATAGGCCATGTCCTTCGCCGCGCCGGTGACGCCGTCGAAGCTGCCCGAGCGCGCATCGAACCGGCTTGCACAATTGTGCAGATGCACCCAGTCGCCGACACGGATCGCGCTACTGGCGATACCGATCGGAATGCCGAACTTCACCACCGCCGCGCCTTCCGCAATGTCGGCCAGGGCGACCTTGTGGCCCAGCGCGATCGGCTCTCGCAACACCAGGTCAGTGCCACCGACCACCGTCACCACCGCCGCCGCATCCTCCAGCAGCGTGGCAACATTGTCGTCAGGATGGATGCGGAACGCGCGGCTCATCGCATGCCTCACAGGATTCCGTATTTGGCGAACGCGTCGGTACTCGACATCCCGCCCTCGATCTCGCGCCGCACCAGCTTCTCGCCGCGCACCTTTTCCAGCGCGCGCTCGATCGCCTCGGCCTCGCAGTCGCGCGGGATGACCAGCACGCCGTCCAGATCGCCAAAGACCAGATCGCCCGGCTGCACCGTCACTGGCCCGACCTCGATCGGACAGCGAAAGTCGATCACCTTGGTCCGCACCCCCGAATCCTGCGCGAACCGCCCGCGGCTGAACACCGGCCAGTCCTGTTCCAGCACCTGCGGCGTGTCGCGGTGAAAGCCGTTGATCACCGCCCCCGCAGCGCCACGCTGCCGCGCCGTCGCGGTCAGGATCTCGCCCCAATAAGCAGAGCGCATCGCCCCGCCGCTCGCCAGATAGATGTCGCCCGGCTCCAGCTGGTCGAGCGCCTGTGTCAGCTTGCCGAACGGCTCGGCCTGCGGGCCATAGACGTCGATCATCACCACCGGCATCGCGCGCCCGATCAGCTTCATCGCCGTCCGCATCGGCTGGATCGGCTGCGGCAGGAACTGGTGCACCCGCCCCATACTGTCGAGAATATCGCCCACCACCGGCGTGTACAGCTCGGTCCGGAACAGCTCGAAAATCGCCTTGTCGTCCATGATCAGTCCACCGTTACAGTCTTGGTTGCGGGACGGCCCACGATCAGCGCCATCACCAGCACCGCCAGCGGGTAGGCAAGCGCCGCCCCGATAAAGAGCAGCTTGTAGTTCCCGCCGGTCGCATCGAGGATGCGCCCCACCGCCATCGCCACGAACATGCCGACGATCCCGGCCGCAAAGCCGCCCATGCCGATCACCGAACTCACCCCGCGCGACGGCACCGTGTCGGACGCCAGCGTGTAGAGATTGGCCGACATCCCCTGGTGCCCGGCGGCGGCGAGCGCGATCATCAGCACGGCGGGCCACAGGTCCGACACTCCCGCGATGAACGCGACCGGAAGCGGGCACAGCGCCATCAGGAACATCGTCGCCAGCCGCGCGGGTACCGGCGACATGCCGCCACGGATCATCCGCGACGAAATCCACCCGCCCGCGACACTCCCGACATCGGCGACCAGATAGATCACGACCAGCGGCGCAATCGCCCCCATCATGTCGATCCCGAACCGGTCGTGCAGGAACCCCGGCACCCAGTTGAGGTAGAACCACCACACCGGGCTGGTCATCAACATGCCCACGACATAGGCCCAGGTACCGCGATAGCGCAGCAGCGACAGCCACGGCACATGCGGCTGCGGCGCCGTGTCCTCACCCGCCTTGATATAGGCCAACTCCTCGGCCGACAGGCGGCTCTGCCGCTCGGGCTGCTCATAAAAGCGCCACCACAGCACCAGCCAGATCAGTCCCAGGCTGCCCGCGATCAGGAACGCCGCGCGCCAGCCAAATGCGGCGACCACGAACGGCAGCGAAATCGGGGTTACGATCGCGCCGATATTGCTGCCCGCATTGAAGATGCCGGTGGCAAAGGCGCGCTCCTGCGGCGGAAACCATTCGCGCACCGCCTTGATCGATGCGGGGAAATTGCCGCCTTCGGTAATCCCCAGCACGCCGCGCGCGATCTTGAACCCCAATACGGTCGACATCAGGCCATGCGCCGCCGCCGCAAAGCTCCACCCGAACACCGCGAGCGACAACCCCTTGCGCACCCCGATCCGGTCGATCAGCCGCCCGCCGAGCAGATAGCCAAAGGCGTACAGCAGCGAGAATGCGGCGATGATGTCGCCATAATCGGTCTCGCTCCACCCAAATTCGGCATCGAGCGTCGGCTTGAGCAGCCCGAAAATCTGGCGGTCGATGTAACAGATGGTGGTCGAGGTGAAGAGCAACGCGCAGATCACCCAGCGATAGCGTCCGCGTGGCTTTGCCGCAGTATAGTCCGCACCGGCCGCGCGGGTTTCGCTGGTCATGGTTCTGGCATCCCTCCGGTGCGGTGCGCGGCTCGAACGGCGACGCCCTTAATCCTGTAAGACAGGATTGATTGGTTTGAACCGGTATGACAAGTCCGTTTTTTCTGTAATGTGCAGTTTGATACGAATTCGGGGGCTCCCGAACCGACGGAGGATCTCTTGCAAGCGGCGAACGAAGACGACGGCACACCCGTAAAATCGGTCAGTCTGGTCGAACAGGTCATTGCCTATCTTCGCGAACATGTCGCGAGCGAACAGCTGCGCCCGGGCGCCCGCCTGCCCAGCGAAACGACGATCAGCGAAAAGCTGGGGGTCAGCCGCCCGGTCGTGCGCGAAGCGATGCGCACGCTCGCCGCGACCGGCCTGGTCGAAATGGCGGTGGGCAAGCGCGCGACGATCGTGCCGGTGGATGGCGAGATGATGTCGCGGGTGATCAGCAACGCGGTGCTGATCGGCCAGGCGAATGAACGCGATATTCTCGAGCTGCGGCGCGGCGTCGAAATCGCGATGGTGGCGCTCGCCGCGCAGCATCGCACCGAAGAACAGGCCGCCGAACTGCAATCGATCATCGCCGACATGGCGCGCGATATCGACGATGCCGACCTGTATCTCGCGCTCGACCTGCGGCTCCACGTGACGCTCGCCCAGGCGACTGGAAACCCGCTCTACTCGCTGCTGATCGACGCGCTGCGCCAGCTCATTCTGGTCGCGATGAGCACCGGGCGTGAGCGCTGGTCGCAGATTCACGGGCTGTCGCGCGTCCAGGAATTGCATGAGCAGATTGTGGCCGCCGTCGTCGCCGGCGATGCAGCCGCTGCTGCGGCGGCAATGGCGCAGCATTTCGACGATGCGCTGACGGTCATTCTGGCGCCGATCGCGGCCGAGGCCTCCGCCCCCCGTTGAACATCATCGCATTTTGCGCCACAATCCTGTCAGACAAGTTTGACGACGGACGGCAGCATGCGCATCGAAAAGTTTGAAACCTGGATCTGCAACCGCCCCAACGGGCTGTTCGACGAGGATCGCGAGGGCGCAGCGCCGATGCCATGGAGCTATGGCGTCGGGCGAATCGAAACGTCCGATGGGGTCGAGGGCATCGCAACCTTCTGGGCCGCGCGCTCCGGCGCAGTCACCGACGCCTATCTATCCGATGTGATCGCGCCGGTGATCCTCGGGCGCAGCATCCACGACCGCGAAGCGATCTGGCACGATTTCTGGAATATCGACCGCCACGGCGCATTCTTCCCCGTGTTCCTGCCCGGCCCGATCGACGTGGCGCTGTGGGACGCCGCCGCGCGCACCGCCGGGCTGCCATTGCACCGCTATATCGGCAGCTACCGTACCAGCCTGCCTGTCTATGCCAGCAGCCTGTGGCTGCCCGGCATCGACGATTATGTGCGTGAGGCGCTGGCGTACAAGGAACGCGGGTTCAAGGCGTATAAGGTCCATCCTTGTGGCCCCAGCAGCCTCGACATGGAAATCCACGCCGCCGTGCGCGCTGCGGTCGGCCCCGACATGATCCTGATGACCGATCCGGTCGCCGAATATTCGCTGCATGAGGCGATCAAGGTCGCCCGCCATCTCGAACAGCTCGACTATTACTGGTTCGAAGAGCCGTTCCGCGACTACGAGCTCGACAAATATGCCAAGCTCAGCGCCGCGGTGGACATCCCGATCGTCGGCACCGAAACCACGCGCGGCGGCCCATGGGGCGTGGCACAGGCGATCAAGGCCGATGCGGTCGACATGGTCCGCGCCGACGTGTCGTGGAAGGGCGGCATCACCGGCACGCTCAAGGTCTGCCACCTCGCCGAGGCGCATGGCATGAATTGCGAGCTGCACACCACGACGATGGGGCCGATGGATATCGCCAACATCCATGTCGCCTGCGCCGTCCGCAACTCGGAATATTTTGAGCTGTTCGTGCCCGAAGACACGTTCCAGATCCCGATGAAGCAAAGCCTGCGCGACTTCATGGACGCCGATGGCCGCATCCATGCGCCCGAGGGGCAGGGGCTCGGCATCGACATCGACTGGGATCTGGTCGATGCAAATTGCGTGTCGCACCGGACGTTCAAGGCCTGATCGCATATCATAATATGTCATACGTTAATTGACCTGATCGGTCGGACACCTACATAGGCTCCGACCGGTCGGGCGCGCGCACTTGCCGCCCGGCCACCAACCGATCTGACAAGGGCGAGACATCGATGCTGACCGGAGACTTGTTCATTGCCGGCGAACGCCGCGCGTCGCCGACCCGCTTCCACGCGCACGACCCCGCGCTCGACGCGGCGATCACCGACACCGGCTTTGCCGAAGCCAGCGCCGATGACCTCGCCGATGCCTGCGCCGCCGCCGACGCCGCGGCCCAGCCCTATGCCGCGCTCCCGCTCGACCGCCGCGCCGCGTTCCTCGACGCCATCGCCGATGAGATCGAGGCGCTGGGCGACGCGCTGGTCGAGCGCGCCTGCCGCGAAACCGGTCTGCCCGCCGCACGCATCACCGGCGAGCGCGGCCGCACCGCCAACCAACTGCGCCTGTTCGCGCGCGAGGTTCGCGATGGCCAGTGGCAGAAACTGCGCATCGACCATGCCGACCCCGCCCGCACCCCGCCACGCCCCGACCTGCGCCTGCGCATGATCCCGCTTGGCCCGGTCGCGGTGTTCGGCGCATCCAACTTCCCGCTCGCCTTCTCGACTGCGGGCGGCGACACCGCCTCGGCGCTCGCAGCGGGCTGCCCCGTCATCGTGAAGGGCCATCGCGCCCATCCCGGAACCTCGGAACTGATCGCCGGCGCGATCACCCGCGCAGCCGAAGCCACGGGGATGCCAAAGGGCGTGTTCAGCCTGATCAACGGCGCGCGCGCGATCGGCGAAGGCCTGGTCGCCGATCCGCGCATCCAGGCCGTCGGCTTCACCGGATCGCGCGCCGGGGGTGAAGCCCTCATGCGCATCGCCGCCGCCCGCCCGCGCCCGATCCCGGTCTATGCCGAAATGTCGGCGATCAACCCGGTCGTGCTGATGCCGCACGCCCTCGCAGCACGCGCCACCGCGCTGGCCGAGGGCTTCGTCGCCAGCCTGTCGATGGGCGCGGGCCAGTTCTGCACCAACCCCGGCCTGATCCTGGCCATCGACGGCCCCGACCTCGACACCTTCACCACCCGCGCGCGCGACGTGCTCGCCACACTGGCACCACAGGTCATGCTCACCCCCGGCATCTGCGCGGCGTTCGCAGAGGGCAAGGACCGGCTCGCGCAAAGCCCGCATGTCACCCCGGTCGGCGAGGGGGTCGCTCCTGCCACCCCCGGTCAGGGCAGCGCCGCCTTGTTCACCATCGCCGGGCGCGACCTGCTCGCTGACCCCGCGCATCTGCACGAAATGTTCGGCGCCGCATCGATCATCGTGCGCTGCACCGATCGCGCCGAACTGACCGCGATCCTCACCGCGCTCGAAGGCCAGCTCACCGCCACGCTGCACATCGACGCGGCCGATCATGACGCCGCGCGCGACCTGCTCCCGGTGCTGGAACGCCTCGCCGGGCGCATCCTCGCCAATGGCTGGCCCACGGGGGTCGAGGTGACGCATGCGATGGTCCATGGCGGCCCCTATCCCGCCACCTCCGATCCGCGCAGCACCTCGGTCGGCACGCTCGCCATCGACCGCTTCCTCCGCCCGGTCAGCTATCAGGACATCCCCACAGAGCTGCTTCCCGCCCCCCTGCGCGCGGGCGGACAGGCCGGCATGCTGGCCCGCATCGACGGAGTGTGGACCGTCTAACCCGGCACCGGCGCGTCGGCGCGGATCAGCCCCGCCGCGCGCAGGTCGCTCCAGAAGGCCGCCGGGATCGGATGACGGATCAGCGTCAGCGCGTCGTCCACTTGTCCCACCGTCCCCATCCCCGGCACCACCGCCGCGACCTGCGGATGCGCCAGCGGGAATTGCAGCGCTGCGGCAGCCAGCGGCACCCCATGCGCGGCGCAGACATCCTCGATCCACCCCACCCGCTCGACGATCGCGGCGGGCGCCGGTTCATAGTTGAAATTGGGGATGCCGCCCCCCCGCACACCCTTGGCCAAAATCCCCGAATTATACGGCCCCGCGATCACCAGCCGCACCCCGCGCGCCGCACACAGCGGCAGCAACCGGTCCAACGGATCCTGCTCCAGCAACGTATAGCGCCCGGCCAGCATCAGCAGGTCCACGTCACCCGCCGCCAGCATCTCCTCACACACCGCGACCTCGTTGACGCCCAGCCCAATCGCCGACACCGCCCCCGACGCGCGCAGCTCGCACATCGCGCGATAACCGCCCTCCAGAAACTCGGCGAACAGACGCGGATGATCGGCACCATGCGCAAAGCTGCCAATGTCGTGCGCATAGAGGATATCGATCCGTTCCCGCCCCAACCGCTTGAGGCTGGCCTCATGCGACCGCATCACCGCGTCATAGCTGTAATCGAACACGCTCTCATACGGCTCGGGCGTGACGAACGCCTGCCGCACCGCCGACAAATCGGCATCGGGCCGCGGATCGAGCCGCCGCCCGACCTTGGTCGAAATGATCGCGGTCTGATCCGGGTCCAGCTCCGCCAGCGCCGCGCCCAGCCTTTTCTCGCTCAGGCCAAAACCATAATGCGGCGCAGTGTCGAAATAGCGCACCCCCGCATCCCAAGCCCGCGCCACAACTGCCCGCGCCTGCTCATCCGGCACCGCTCGATACAGGTTCCCGATCGACGCCGCGCCAAACGCCAGCGGGCCAAGCGAACCGTTCACGCCAGAACCTGCACGTCGCCCAGCACCACGCCGCTGCTATCCTTCGCCGACACCGCCTCGCCACGCGGCTTGCGCGACGACAGCCCGTCGATCTGCGCCCCCGCGACATTGCGCAACGCAACCGTCGGCCGCGCATCCGGCACATCGGTCGTGAACCGACAGTCCCGCACCGCCAGCCGCTTCGCATGTCGCGCCCACAGCCCATGCGCGGGCAATGTCTTGAGGTAACTTACCTCCAGGCTCGTCTCACGCCGATATTCCGGCTCACGCGCCGCATCGGCGGCAGTCCCCCCGCCCGCCGACTGCACGTCGATGCCGGTAAAGCTCACATCCTCCACCGGCCCGTCCGCAAAGCCCTCGACCCCGCACGGATAGCGCGGATCGACGCCGGACGCCTGAATATCCTCAAACCGCACCCGCCGGATCGCCCCGACCGGCGTCCCCCTGGGTGCCCGCATCCGCGCCGCATGATGGACGAACAGCGGATGGTTGACCGGATCGCGCAGCACGATCCCCGAAATCGCGACATCCTCCATCACGCCCCCATCGACGATGCCGATCAGGATGCCGCGCGTATTGGTGCAGATACAGTCGGCAATGCGCACATTGCGGAACCCGCCATTGGTCTCGGTCCCCATCTTGATCCGCCCCAGCACCCCGATCTTGTCGGGCGCGGGATAGTCCGACAGGCGGTACGTCCCATCGAGCAGCGATCCCATCGCATACCCGCTGGTCTTGCACCCCTGGATCAGAATGTCCTCGCACATCACCTTGCGGCCCAGCGCATAGCTGCTCTTGAGCACCATCGCATCGTCCTTGGGCGCGTTGACCGTGCAATTGACCACGCGCACGTCGCGGCAGCAATCGATGTCGATCCCGTCGCGGTCGGTATCGATCACGATCCCGTCCAGCGCCATGTTGCTACAGCCATGCGCGATAATCCCGAAATGCCCCGCCTGCAGGATCGTGAAATCCTGCAACCGCACATTGCGGCAGTTCATCAACCCGATCGTCTTGTTCGCCCGCCCGACCTGCGCCGCCTCATTCGCGTCGCGCAGCATAAACTCCTTCGGGCTGATCCCCAGCGCCTTGGCCGACTGCCAGGTCTTGCGCTGCCACCAGCGGTCGCCCGGCCCTTCGCGATCGAGGCCCAGCCCGTGCAGCATCCCCGGCCCGACCACCCCGATATTCGACGCGCCATCGGCATAGATCAGGCTGTTATGGACATGGGTAATCCCGAAATCCTGGAACTGCTCTTCCAGATAATTTTCGGGCGGATCATAGTTGCGGCCATGGATGTCAGGATCGGCCGCCTCGATCACCGCGCCCGCCGACAGCGCCAGCGTGATGTTGTCGCGCAGCCGGATCGAAAAACTCAGATACCGGCCCGGCGGTACCAGCACGACACCCCCGCCACGCTTCGCCGCTGCGGCAATCGCCCGCGCAATTGCCGGGCTGTCGATCGTGCGCCCATCGCCGCGCGCACCATGGTCGCGGATATTCTCCACGCCATGCCCGGTCAGCGCGGATTGGGCGAGCGCAGGACTACCCAGCAACAAGGTGAGAAGCCCGATGGTCGAACGGCGATCCATGGGAAAGTCGGCGCTTGCGTGTCGATCAAACATAATTCATCATATGTTTGATCGCGGCATCTGTCCATGCCGCTTGTCCCGATTAGGAGAGAGTTTGATGGGCCGTCTGGAAGGCAAGGTCGCGCTGGTCACCGCTGCGGGCCAGGGGATCGGCCGGGCCACCGCGCAAGCCTTTGTCCGCGAAGGCGCGCGCGTGATCGCCACCGATGTCCGCGCCGAAGCGCTGGAGGGGCTTGAGGGTGCAGAGCTGCGCGTGCTCGACGTGACGAACGCCGCCGCGGTAAAGGCGATTGCGGCCGCCAATCCCGAAATCAACGTCCTCTACAACTGCGCTGGCGTCGTCCATGCTGGCACCATCCTCGACTGCGATGAGGAGCAATGGGACTTCGCCTATGCGCTCAACGTCACCGCGCAATATCGCATGATCCGCGCGGTGCTGCCCGGCATGATCGCGCGCGGCGGCGGGTCGATCATCAACATGTCGTCGGTCTGTTCGAGCATCAAGGCGGTCGCCAACCGCTTCGCCTATGGCGCGACCAAGGCGGCGGTGATCGGCCTCACCAAATCGGTCGCGATCGACTATGTCACCCACGGCATCCGCTGCAACGCGATCTGCCCCGGCACGGTCGAAACCCCGTCCCTCATTCAGCGGCTGCACGACACCGGCGACTTTGAAAAAGCCTATGCCGAATTCACCGCGCGTCAGGCGATGGGCCGGTTCGGGCGGGTGGATGAACTCGCCGCGCTCGCCGTCTATCTCGCCTCGGACGAAAGCGCCTTCACGACCGGCACGACCAGCGTCATCGATGGCGGCTGGGTGAATTAATGGAGAGGTTTCCCATGATCGCACGCTCGCTGACCCTCGCCGTCGCGCTGCTGTCCGCCTCCACCGCGATGGCGCAGGTGACGGTGCATGTCGCCCCGACCGGCGATGATCGCGCGCCGGGCACACAGGACCGCCCGGTCCGCACGCTCGAACGCGCGCAGGCTTTGGTCCGCACCCACAATGCGCGGCAGGACGTGACCGTGCTCCTCGCCGACGGCACCTATCGCCTGACCGCCCCGTTGGTCTTCCGCCGCGCCGATGGCGGGTTGAACGGCAAGCGCGTCGAATGGCGCGCCGCCGATGGCGCCAAGCCGGTGATCTCCTCGGGCATCGAGGTCGCGAACTTCACCCCGTACGACGCCGATCGCCGCATCTATGTCGCCGCCACGCCCAAGGGGCTGGATACGCGCCAGATCTGGGTCAACGGCACCGTCGCCGAACGCCCGTGGATCGAACTCAAATCCTCCGACGTGAAGTTCGGCCCGACCGGCTTTGAAATCACCAACCCCAAATATGACTATGTCGCCAAGCTCGCCCGGCCCGACCGGCTGGAGCTGGAAGCAACCGGCTTCTTCACCGACCGCTATTCGCCGGTAAAGGCGATCGACGGCATGCGCGTCACCATGCACCAGCCCGCCTGGGACAATAACACATGGGGCTATGACACGATCAGCAAGCCGATCTTCCCCGACGATTCGCGCCTGTTTCTGGTCAACGCGCTCGAATTCATCGGCAAGACCAACGACTGGCACGCGCGCTATCACCAATGGGTGATCGAGCCCGAAGCGGGCAAGCTGTACCTGCGCACCGGGATCGACGAAGACATCAAGGACCTCAAGGTCGTCGTCCCCACGCTCGAAACCCTGGTGTCGATCAGCGGCACGCCCGACGCGCCGATCGAGCGGATCAGCTTTCGCGGGATCACCTTCGCGCACAGCTCATGGCTCGGCGCGTCGCAGCCCACCGGCTATGCCAATCAGCAGAGCGGCGCCTATCTCAAGGACGTCTCCCCGATCCGGCCGAAGGATGCATGGTCAACATGCGGCTGGGGCTGTGTCGAGTTCGAATCGATGCGCCTCAAATGGCACCAGATGCCCGCCGCGGTTCAGGTCTCCGCCGCACGCGACGTGACGTTCGAGGGCAATCACTTCAATCAGCTCGGCCAGATCGCACTCGGCATCGGCAACGAACCGACAGCGCATCTCACCGGCGTCGGCCTCGCAACCAGCGGCGTCCGCGTCTCGCGCAACCGCTTCTCGGTGCTCGCGGGCGGGGCGATCATGGCCGGCGGCGTGCGCACCGATGCGCACCATCCGTCCAACGCCAACCTCACCAACCGCGACCTCGTCATCGCCGACAACACGCTCGTCACGGTCAGCCAGGACTACAAGGACAACGCCGCGATCCTGACCACCTATTTCGACGGCGCACAGATCCTGCACAACGACATCAGCGACGCACCCTATGACGCGATCGCGACCGGCTGGGGCTGGGGCTACAACGACGCGGGCGGCAACCCCAATTACGAGCAAAACGCCAAGGGCTATGTCCACAACCCCAAATTCACCACCCCCACCACGCTGCGCAACACGCTGGTCGAAGGGAACCGCATTCATGGCGTGAAGCTGTGGTATGAGGATGGCGGCGCGATCTACAATCTGTCGGCCAACCCCAATTCGGTGATCCGCAACAACCACATTTTCGACATCTCGAACCGCATCGCCATCTATCTGGATGAAGGCAGCAAGCACTTCACCGTCACCGGCAATGTCGTCGAGACCGGCGGCAAGTGGCTCAACATCAACACCGCCGGCAAGATGTACGCCCGCAAGATCTCGACCGACAATCGCGCGGTGGGCAACTGGCACAATTCGATGAGCACCGGCGGACGCTGGCTCCCCGAAATCGGCAACGACGCACGCGGCAATTTCCTGATCCCCGACCGCAACTGGCCCGCCGATGCGCAAAAGGTGATCGAGGCAGCCGGTCCGCGCGACTGAGCGTGTAATCGCAGGACATTCCTGCCCACAGAAGCGAACCGCGCCGCCGACAAATGGCGCGTTCTCCCGCGACATGTTCGCATCAGTCGTTTCGGACGAACCGGCAAAACGCGCCTACCCGGACCTGCCAACCCACGCATTTCCGCCAGTTCCACGCCATTCCACGTGAAACCTATTTGGTTATTTTAGCCGCACGATGGAAACCTCTGCGCCGATATAGCGGAACGCACCACCCCCAAAAAATGCCCACCGCGCGGCGTTCGCGCGGTGGGCCTGAGGAGAGATGGGTTCAAGGCCGGGTGGCGTAGCGCCAGGTCACCTGGTCGGTCAGCGTCTTGCCATCGGGGGTCCGCGCGCGCGCCTCGACGCGGTTCTCGCCCTTGGCCAGTTCGATCGTCCACTTGGCCATGCGATCCTCGACCGGCACCGTCTTCCACGCCCCGCCGTTCAGCCGCAGCTCGATGCTCGGCAGGTTCGAGAACGCCATCACCTTGACCTGCTGCGTCCGCTTGTCGGTGTCGCGGCGGCTGGTGATGTGCAGCATCGGCGTCTCGGCCCAATTGGCCTGATACCAGTAATAGGCATCCTTCTTCGTCTGCCGATCCTCGGTCACCAGCCCCTTGTCGTTGATCGCCGGACGATCGCCCTCGTTGCGCTTGAACGACGGGAAATCGATGCCCAGCCAGATAAAGGTCGACCACAGGAACGGCCGCTTCTTCATCTCCAGCCAATGCTTCACATGGAAGTCGGTCTGATATTGTTCGGGGTGCCAATAGCCGTTCGATTCCGGCCGCTTCACCACCGGGTCTTCCTGATGCAGGATCGACGCGCCGGCACCATATTCGCTGACCCCGATCGGGCGCGTCGGCATCTTGGCGTGCAGCTCGTCCGCCCACGGCCCGATGTCCTCCGACTTGGTCCAATACCAGCCGAAATAGCGGTTATACGACACGGTATCGCTGTGCAGCGCGATCGGGTCGTTATCGTCGAGACAGCAATGGGCGTAGGTCGTCGGCCGCAGCGGATCGAGCGTCTTGGCGGTGCTGTTGAGGTCCGCCAGAATGCGGTTCGACGCCGCATCCGACTTGCGGATCTCGTTGCCGATCCCCCACAGCGCGACCGACGGGTTGTTATAGGTCTGCGCGATCAGCTCGCGCATCTGCTGCACCAGATTGACGCGGAACGCATCCGACTGGTCGTGATCGTCGATCAGCGGCACCTCGGTCAGGATCAATATGCCCAGCTCATCCGCGCGGTCATAGACGCGCTGCGGGTGCTGCATATGCGCCAGGCGGATGCCGGTGACGCCCATCTCGTCAAAGATCTTCAGATCCTCGTCGATCTCCGCCTGCGTCACGATCGGCCCGCGCCCGAACCGTGTCGGCATCTGCAAATTGACGCCATACAGCGGGTAGCGCTGGCCATTGAGCAGGAACGTCCCGTCCGGCTTCACCGCAACGGTGCGGATGCCAAGCGGCGCGGTCTGGCGATCGATCGCCTTGCCGCCCGCGACGACCTCACTGGTCACACGATACAGATAGGGCGACTTCCGCCCCCCCCACAGCTTCGGCGATTTGAGCGTGAAGCGCTGGTCCGCCGTCCCCCGCGCGCCGGGCGCAAGCGTCAGCGGGCTGCGCTGCGTCGCCACCACCCGCCCCTGCGCATCGGCGATGCGGGTGACGATCTGAAATGTCGCGGGGACCGCGCGGTCGTTGACCACCGCAGAGGTCACGCCGACCGTTGCGCCCGCCTTGCCCAGTGCTTCAGTCCGCACCTTGATCCCCGGCCCGGCATGGTCGAGCCGGTCGAAATGCAGCTGCGGCGTCGCGATCAGCGTCACCTCGCGATACAGGCCGCCAAAGATATTGAAGTCGCCGTTGAGCGGCGAGATCTGCGGGTTCTTCGCATTGTCCACCCGCACCGCGAGCAGATTTTCGCCAGCCTTCAGCCGGCCGGTCACGTCAAAGCGGAACGCGGCATAACCGCCCGCATGGCTGCCCACCTTCTCACCATTCAGCCACACATCGGCCTTCAGCGTCGCTCCACCGAAGTGCAGCAGATAGCGGGTCGCCGCGCGCGGCGTGTGGTCGATCTTCAGCCGGTACCAGGCGGGACCGCGATAATAGACGCCCTCCGGCTCGCCACGCGCCTTCGCCCCGCCAATCCCGGAGTCCTCGGCATTATAGGTGTGCGGCACCGCGACCCGCGCCCAGCGCACATCGTCCAGACCGGGCCGTTCGGCGCCGCGGACGTCTTCCTTGACGAAGCGCCAGCCCTCGCTCAGCGGCACCGCCTCATCGGCCATTGCGGCCGGTGCCGCCAGCAGCGCGAGGCCTAGCAGGCCGCGTCGGATCAAGGTCATCATGGCTGTGCCTCCTTGGCAAAAACATGCACCGCGCCGACCGCGATATTGCGGCACGCGGCATCGGCGCGGATCGCCGCGTCGCGCGGCTTGGGGCTGGTCAGCCCCCCGGTCACCGCCCCATCGACATGTTCCAGCGCAATCGCCGGGCGCGCGTCAGGGGTTGCGGTGTCGAAACTCAGATCGGTCAGGCTGAGGTTGCGGACATGCCGGGCGTACAGCCCGTGCGCGGGCAGCGTCCCCATAAAGCTCGGCTCCAGGCTGGACGTGCGCCGCTCGGGCACCTGCCGCGCCGCGTCCTCCGCCGTACCGCCGCCCGCCGCCTGCACATGCACGCCGCGAAAGCTCACATCCTCGATGATCCCATCCGGGATGCCGACCACCCCGCACGGATACTCGCGCCGCGCCCCTGACACCTGAATGTCGGTGAAACGCACCCGCCGCACCTTCGCCACCCCCGCCCCGCGCGGCGCGCGGTTGCGCGCGGACAGGCGCAGGAAGATCGGGTGGTTGACCGGGTTGATCAGGTTGATGTCGCGAAACGTCACATCCTCGAGCACCCCGCCATCGATCGCCCCCAGCTGCAGCCCGCGCGTATTCTCACAGATACAGTCGGCGATCAGGACGTTGCGGAACCCCGCAATGGAATCAGTGCCAAGCTTGATCCGCCCCAGCACCCCAACTTTGTCGGTCGAAAGATAGGGCGAGCGCTGGTACGTCCCGTCGAGCAAGGTGCCGAGCAGATAGCCGCTGGTCTTGCACCCGATGACCTGCACATCCTCACAAAACCGCGCTTCCTGGAGGCCATAGCTGCTCTTGAGCACGATCGCGTCGTCCTTGGGCGCGTTGACCACGCAATTGGTCACGCGGACATCGCGGCAGCAGTCGATGTCGATCCCATCACGGTCGGTATCGACGGTCAGCCCGTCGATCCGCACATTGGTGCAGCCGATCACGTAGCACGCGAAATGCCCGCCCTGCCGGATCGAGAAATCCTTGAGCAACACGTTGCGACAGCGGATCAGGCCGATCGCCTTGTTGCCGCGCCCTTCATATTTCATCTCTTCGGGATTGGCGCGCCGCGCCGCATCCGCGCTCAGCCCCCGCTCCTTCGGCGATTTCCAGCCGGGGATGCCGTGCCACCCCTGCGGCGGCCCGGCGCGGTCGAGACCCAGCCCATGGATCAGCCCCTGACCGATGATCGCGACGTCGCTAACCCCGTCGCCATAGATCAGGCTGTTGTGAAAATGGGCGAGGCCGTAATCGACAAACTGCTCCTCCCACACCCCTTCGGGCAGGTCATATTGCCCGGCATGCGTATCGGGATTGGCCGCCTCGATCACCGATCCCGGCATCAGCACGATCGTGATGCGGCTGCGCAACCGGATCGAAAAGCAAAGATAGCGCCCCGGCGGCACGACGATGGTACCCCCGCCCTGCGCGCTTGCAGCATCAATCGCGCGCTTGAAAGCGACCGAATCGATCGCCTTGCCATCGCCCTTCGCGCCATAGTCGCGGACATTGTGAAACCCGGTCAGCGCCCCGGTTGCACGCACCGGCGTCGCCGCCGCGGCAAAGGCGGCCCCGATCCCGACAAGCGCCGCACGCCGCCCGAACTCGGCCTGGCTCTCCAGCATGTCCTCTCCCATCATCGTTTGTTGTATGATGACTGACCGATCAGCGGGACGCAACCTGTAAGTCAGGTTTTCAGACTCCGGTCGCGGTCGAGGTGGAGCGTGACGTCGGCCTCACCGGGCATCGTCCGCAGGATCGCGTGAGTCAGGCGCTCATAATGTTGCACAAACCGGTCGAGCGCCGCCTCGTCCATCGCCAGCGCCGGGTCACGTCCCTCCGCGCGCAACCGCTCCCGCAACGCAGCCTCCTGCTCGCCGCGCCACTGGCGCACGATCGCAAAGTCGGGCGCGGCGAGCAGGACCAGCCGATCCATCCGCTCGAACAAGGCGCGATACGGCCCCGCCAGCGCGGCATTCACCGCCGTGCGCCAAATCCCTTCAGGGTCTTCGTCGCGCTCAAGGGCGTTGGCCGGCGCAATCAGCTCGGCGGCTGGCTCCGGCCGCGCACCCACGCACCACCCCTCAAAGATCAACAGGTCCAGCACCCCCGGCGCATCCCAGGCGTCGGTCGGCAGCGGCGCATCGCTCGCCTTGTCGAAGCGCGGCAATTGCACCCGCACGCCCGCCTTGACCGCGTCGAGGATCGCACATCCCGCCGCGACATCATGCGTCAGCGGCACCCCGCGCGTCGCCAGCAATGGATGGATATCGCGCGCCAGCTCGGCCCGCGCAGTTTGTCCCAGATACAGATCGTCGAGCGACAGCGTCGCCGCGCGCACGCCTTCCGCACCAAACCGCGCGACCAGCGCCGCGGCCAGGGTCGACTTGCCGCTCCCCTGCGCCCCGCAAATGCCGAGGATCAGCGGCCCGCGCGCCGCGTCCAGCCAGCCCGCAATCGCCTGCGCGACCGGCTCAAGCGACGCGATCAAGCGGCGCTTCCCCGGCGAAGAACCGGTCGAGATTGTCCGCGACCTTCATCCCCATCGCCTCGCGCGTCTCGCGCGTCGCGGAGCCCAGATGCGGCAACAGCACGACATTCGGGAGCTCGATCAGCGCCGGATGCACGCGCGGCTCATCGGCATAGACGTCCAGCCCCGCGGCAGCGATCACGCCATCCGCCAGCGCGACGGCAAGCGCCGCCTCGTCGATCAGCGTCCCACGCCCGGTGTTCACCAGCACGGCGTCGCGCTTCATCACCGCCAGCGCATCACCATCGATCATATGCCGCGTCGCCGCGCCCCCCGGCGCGTGGAGCGACACGATGTCGGCAACGCGCAACAGGCTGTCGAGCGTCGCGTGATAGGTAGCAACCGGCACGTCCTCGGCCCGGCTGCGGCTATGCACCGCGACCTCCAGCCCGAACGCCCGCGCACGCTCGGCCACCGCGCGCGCGATCCGGCCATAGCCGACCAGCCCCAGAACCTTCCCGCGCAGCGACTGTCCCAGCAGATGCGTCGGCCGCCACCCGCTCCACGCGCCCGCGCGCAACTCGCGCTCCCCCTCGCCCGCACGGCGTGTCGCCATCAGGATCAGCGTCATCGCGATGTCGGCGGTCGCATCGGTGAGCACATCGGGCGTGTTGGTCACGGCGACGCCCGCTTCGCGCGCAGCGCCCAGATCGATATGTTCGAACCCCGCGCCGTAATTGCCGATGATCCGGGCTCGGCACCCTTCGGTCAGGATGATCTCGCGCGTGATCCGGTCGGTCACAGTCGGGCACAACGCATCATAGTCACGCATCGCTTGCGCCAGCGCCGCAGCGTCCATCGGCACATCGCCCGCATTGACCGTGATGTCATAGCTGGCAGCCAGCCGCGCCTCGACGGCGTTGGGCCAGCGACGGGTGAGCAGGATCCGGGGCTTGGTCATCCCGCCACCCTAGCGCCGCCGGAACACCGGCGCGCGCTTTTCGGCGAACGCTGCGCGCCCCTCCTGCGCATCCTCCGTGGCGAAGCAGATCGCCTGAAGGTCACGCTCATATTCGATCGCCTTTTCCCACGGCATGGTGTGCGCGGCGCGCAGGTTGAGCTTGCCCGTCTCCGCCGCGATCGGCGCGCGCGATGCGATCGTCGCGGCGATCTCCTGCGCGCGGGCCAGCAGCGCATCGGGCGCGACAACCTCGCTGACCAGCCCCCACGCCAGCGCCTGCTCGGCGTCGATCATGTCGCCGGTCAGCAGCATCATCGCCGCGTTGGACGTCCCCATCGCATAGGTCAGCCCCGCCGCCATCCCGCCACCGCCGATCCAGCCGAGCTTGATCTCCGGCGCAGCGAAGCGCGCATTGCTGCTGGCGATGCGGATGTCGGCGGCCATCGCCGTCTCCAGCCCGCCGCCCAGCGCATAGCCATTGATCGCCGCCACCACCGGCTTGCGACAGGCACGCAGCGCATCGCAGTAATCGTCGCGGTTGCGGAAGTCCCATGGCGTCGCATAGCCATCCAGCGTGGTGATATCGGACCCGGCGGAAAACGCCTTCTCCCCCGCGCCAATGATGACGACGCAGCGCACCGCATCGCTCGTATTGCATTCGGCCACCGCAGCGATCAGCGCCGCCGCCATCTCCGGCGTCAGTGCGTTCAACTTCGCCGGGCGGTTGAGCGTGATCGTGGCGACATGGTCGGCCACATCGAACAGCAGGTCTTGGGTCATGTCTCGGCTCCTGCCGGATGATGGGTGCGGTACAGGGTTTCAAGATCGTCCAGCACCGGATCAGCCGCCGCGCCCGCGATCAGCGCCGCGCGCAACCGCGCCGAGGCTGCGGTCTGAAACGCGATCGCCCCGTCGTGGCGGGGCCGCAGCAGCGCCTGCTCGACGCTCGCCAGCGTTGCGGCAAAGAAGTTGCCGGTGGCGGCGTTCACCGCCGCATCCTGCCACGCCGCGCGCAGGGCCGGTTGGCCCTCATGCTGCGGTATAAAACTCCGCTGCACCCTCTCCGACATCAGCCAGCGCAGATGGTCAAGCAAAGCGGGCGTCACCGCACATCGCTTCGACACGCCGATCCCGGTCCCGCCCAGCGTCGATCCGATGCGCCCATCCGGCCCGCGCGGCGCATCGGCGAACTCGACGCCGCGCGTCGCATAATTCACATAGCCATAGATCAGCGGGCACAGGTCAATCCCCTCCCCCCGCTCAATCGCGCCCAGCATCGCGATCGGGTTCAGCGCCTGCGCCTTCACCGTGACGTCGCCGGTCAGCGCCAGCATCAGCGCATAGCCCTCACGCCCGATCGCACGATCCATGAACGCGTCGCCTGATCGCGCCGCACCGAATGCCCCGCACACCGACTGAAAGCTCAGGATCGCGTGCGGTCCGGCCAGCGATAGCGCGACCGCGCGGCGCTGGCTCAGCGCCGGCAGCTCGACCCACGCCACCGGCGGCGCATCGATCCGGTCGCTGCGATAGGCCATGACCTGTGTCGCCGCATCGAGCGGTAGCGCCCAATGCTGGCCCGCAAAATGATAGCTCGCCAGCGATGGTCCGGCGACCGCCGCCTGCCAGCCCGCAATCTCGTCTGCCGCGAACAGCGCCTCGACCGGCACCAGGCAATCCGCCGCCACCGCCTCCCCGACATGCGGATGATCGAGCACGACCAGGTCATAGCGCGCGCACAGATCGGCAATCGGATGTGATTCGAACCCTTCGAGCGGATGCTTATCCCAATGCAGCGACAGCCCCTCAGCCTGCGCCGCTGCCGCCGCCAACGCATTAAATCCGCGCGGATGATCCCAGGTCAGGCCGCGCCAAACAGCTTCCGAGGCTCCGGGCGCGCTCATGCGTGCTGCTTGACCACGCCCGCCGCAATCAGCGCGTCGATCCGCGCCTCGTCGACCCCGGCTTCGCGCAGCACGTCGCGGCTATGCTCGCCGACCAACGGTGCGCCGCGTTCGATCGTCGAGGGCGTTTTGGAAAAGCGGATCGGAAAGCCCGGCACCTTGACCCGGCCTTCGGTGCGATGGTCATATTCGACAAAGGTGCCGTTGTGCGCGATCTGCGGATCGTCGACCAGCTCGGCATAGCCATAGACCGGCCCCGCCCAGATATCGCGCTCACGCATCGCCGCCAGCCACTCCGCCGTCGTCCGCGTCAGCAAGTTCTCGCGCACCCTGGCGAAAATCTCGTCGCGCATCGCCCAGCCATCGCGCTGGTCGTCGAGCGTGGCAAAGAACGGGTCATCGAACAGCTCGGCCAGCTTGGCATAGGGCGCCATCGCCAGCGTCATATGGCCATCAGCGGTCGCAAACACGCCATAGGGCGCGCGGATATAGCTGTGCGCATGCGGCTCGGTCGAGCGCGACTGCGGCTTGTTGCCTACAGTGAACACCGACAATTCCTGCATCTGGATCGTCGTGATCGCGTCGAGCATGTTGACTTGAACCAGCTGTCCCTCGCCGGTCCGTTCGCGGTGGAACAGCGCCGCAAGTGCGCCCTCGAACGCCGAATAGGCGGTGATCGCATCGACCAGATACTGGCCCGCGGGCGAAGGCGGCGCGCCCGCGACCCCGGCGGACAACATCGCGCCCGACATGCCCTGCAGCAACAAATCCTGACCCGGATAGAAGCGGTACGGCCCATCCTCGCCATAACCCGACATCGACACATAAATCAGCCGCGGGTTGATCGCCGACAGCGTCGCGTAATCGACCCCCAGCCGCTCGGCGACGCCGGGGCGGTAATTCTGCAGGAACACGTCCGCGTCCTTGACCATCTCCAGCAACAGCGCCTTGCCCTCGGGCGATTTGAGGTCGATCGCAAGGCTGCGCTTGTTGCGGTTGAGCGCCAGGAACGACACGCACACTTCATTGCCGGTCGCGCCGCCCGCCGGGGCATGGCGCTGCCATTCGCCGGTCACTGGCTCCACCTTGACCACATCGGCGCCCATGTCGCCCATGCGCTGCGCCGCGAACGGCCCGGCCATGGCGATCGAACAGTCGAGCACGCGAATGCCGCTCAGGATATTCTGCACAGGAAGTCCTTCTAGTTCATGGTCCAACCGCCGTTTACGTGCAGCGTCTGGCCGGTGATGAAACCGGACTCCTCGCTCGCGAAAAAGGCGATGGCGTTGGCGATGTCATGGGCGGTGCCACGGCGCTTGATCGACTGGGCGTCGAGCACCATGCGGCTATAGCCTTCGGGGTCGGGGTGGATCTTCTCGGCGTCGGTCGGAAAGGCGCCCGGCGCGATTGCATTGACGGTGACGCCATCGGGTCCGAACTCGCGCGCCCAGGCTCGCGTCAGCCCGATCAGCGCCATCTTCGACGCGACATAGGGCGACAGATTCGCCCAGCCGCCCGACACGGTGATGCTCGACACGTTGATGATCCGGCCAAAGCCCTTGGCGCGCATTCCCGGCAGCGCCGCCTGCACCGCGACGATGCCCGCATCGACATTGACGCGCTGCACCGCCTGGTGCTCCTCGATCGAATAATCCTCGAACGGTTTGGAGGGATAGATCGCGGCGTTGTTGATCACGATGTCGAACCCGCCGGTCTGCGCGACCAGCCGGTCAAGCGTTGCGCGAAACCCGGCGAGGTCGGACAGGTCGGCGGTCGAGACGATCAGCTCGCCCTTTCCCGCCGCTGCGTCCTGCAACGCCGCAACCTTGGCCGTGTCGTAGTCGATCGCGACCACCCGCGCGCCGCGCTCCAGCAGCAATAATGTGGTAGCGAGCCCCAGCCCGCCGGCCGCACCGGTGTAGAGGACGACCCGCCCCTTCACTTGACGCCCCCGATCGGCGGGTAAATGCCCGAAGGCGTCGGATATTCGTCCTCAGGCTGTCGCGCGACACCCTCGATCCGCTTCACAGCATCGGCCACAGCGTCCGCGTCCGGCAGGATGCGGAACACGCTGTCGTAACGGCGCTCATCACCATGCTCGAGCCAGATCAGCTCGCCACGCTCGCGCGCGAACTCCTTGCCCATAACATGATTGGTCGATGGCTCGATCCCCACGGCATAGTGACCGGCATGCAGGTTCTGCCATTCGTACATGGCGGGGAACTGATCCTTGCGCGTCTCGACCTCGAACCCGAACCCGATCGCCTCATTGACCACCGCAACATTGACCTTGCCCGCGGCGTCCGGCGCCATGTCGTGCTGCCACACCTGTTCGTGAAAATTGACGATCGGCGCAGGGAAGGTGCGGTATCCGGTCCCTTGATCGCGGTAGCTGTCGGCATGTGCCGCCCAGATCACGTCCCGGATCGGAGCGACATAGCGCGACCCTTCCGCGACGACCGGATGGCTGACATTGATGTGGTAGCAATACATGTGAGGCGTGCGGTAGAAACCGTGGTTGACCACCCGGTCGATCAGCCGGATTTCATCGCCACCGACATCCGCCTCGATCCGCCGGATCAGGTGCAGATCCTCGCCGAACACGGTCGATTGCTGGACGACCCCCTCGGCCCACAGCACGCACTCGTCGCCGTTCCACGTCTCGCCATAGCCGGTCAGTCGCGCAGGGATTGTCCCGACGCGGCCGTGCAGCGAGGACGACACCTTCTCACGCGGGCCATAGAAATAATGGCCCGCCGGGTCGTCGTGCATGAACAATGTGTGGTCGAGGCCGCACGTGATCAGCAGGCCCGACATCGACCGGAACCAGCTAAGCCCGCCCTCGCCCTCATACTCATGCAGCGCGGGGTTGCGGAAGCCGGACGGCGAGTGCCAGCCGACGGCGCGACCATTATGCTCGCATTCGGCAATGTCCATCGCGCGATCGACCAGCACGGTGAAGCGCAGGCCCGATCCGGTGCGAAACTCCAGGCAGCGGACGCCGCGCTCGACCCCGTCGCCCAGCGTCGACAGGCGCACCCCGGCAAACTGCGACAGCGCCCCGGATCGTGCCGCAAGGTCGCGCCGCGACATGCGTTCGCCATATAGCTGTGGCACCCATCCGCTCCGTCATTATGTTGTCAGACGTATGATGTTTAGGGCAGGGTGAGTGCCCGCGTCAATCGAGACCGCACGGAGTTTCTGAAATGCCACTTGTCCGCCGTTGCTTCGCCGTCGACCTGCATGACGATTCCGACCGCATCGCCGCCTATCGCAAATGGCACGCGCCGGGCGGCCCGCCCGCTGCCGTAACCGCGGCGATCCGGGCGGACGGGGTGACGGCGCTGGAGATCTGGCTGGTCGGCGACCGCATGTTCATGCTGATGGAGCAGGACACCGACCACGCCCCAGACGCGGAGACGAAGCGCGCACGCGACTCGGCCAATCCTGATGTCGCGGCGTGGGACGCGCTGATGGCGAGCTTCCAACGGCCCCTGCCCTGCGCCCCGGATCAGACCTGGGTCGAGATGGAGCGGATCTACGCCCTTCCCGAGCAGCCCTGAACGGGATCAGCCGCGCGGCTGTGCGCGGCGCTTTTCCCACGACCCGGCAATATGCTCGCGCATCGCGCGGGCCGCCGCGTCGGGATCGCCAGCAGCAATCGCCTCATAGACCTTGCGATGCGCTTCCTGCGTCGCACGTACATGCGCAACGCTCAGCTTGCCCGAATAGCCATGCGTGCGCAGCGCTTCGGACTGGATGCCGTCGATGATCGCCTTGCTCAGCCGGTCGCCGGACATGCGCATGATGATGTCGTGGAACTTCAGATCCTCATGCACATAGGCCGACGGCATCGGCACCAGCTCTTCCAGCTTTTCGATCTGCGCGGTCAGCTCGGTCAGCGATTCGGGCGTCGCGTTCGCCGCAGCCTTCGCCGCCATCGCCGATTCGAGCAGGCTGCGCACTTCCGACAGATTGTCGAGATAGCGCAGCCCGTCCTCACCTTGGAACAGGGCGGAGAGGATCATCGGGTCGAGCATGTTCCACGCCCGGCTGTCACGCACGATCGTCCCGCGCCCCTGCTGCGACACGACCAGCCCCTTTTCGGTCAGCGCGGTGGTCGCTTCGCGCACCACCGTGCGGCTGACGTCATAGATATCGCACAGGATATTCTCGGGCGGCAGCGCGGTGCCGATCGGATAGGTCCCCATCACGATCGAATTGACCAGATCCTCGACCACTGCGGTCGAAAGTCGCGGGCGGCGGCGAAGGCGCTGCGGCGCGACAGGCGGCTCAGTGTTCATTCGTCCTTCTCGCTCACCCAAATCATGCTGGCCCAACCGATGGAGCCGCAACCACCAAAGCGTCAAGGGCTTGCAGATTTTTAAAGATCATACATACTATGTTTAAATGCCGGGCGACGCAGCGCCCGTGCGGGGGATGCCAGTCGCATATGAAGATCACCGGATATCGCAGCCTGACGACGGTTCACGACTGGGGTCGCCCCGTCGGCGACGTCAACGGCGTCGTCAAAGCAGGCGTCACCGAAGTGCCGATCCTGCTGATCGAAACCGACGGGGGGCTGACCGGCGTCGGGCTGGGCCAGCATACCGACATTGCGCGCGTGTTTCCGGCAGTCGAGGGACAGGATCCGCGCGCAGTGACGGCCCTCTACGATTCGATGCTCGCGCATGTGTTCAAGAGCGGCCATGCCGGTGCCACCTATGGCGCGATCGCGGCGGTCGACATGGCGCTGTGGGACCTCAAGGCCAAGATGGCGGACGAACCGCTGTGGCGCACGTTGGGCGCGCTCGACCGGTTCGTGCCCGGCTATGCATCCGGCCTGTGCTACGGGCTGGAGGACGAGGCGTTCGCCACACACTACCGGACCTGGGCCGATCACGGCTTTTCCTCGGCCAAGATCAAGGGCGGCAAGGATCTCGATCGCGACATCGCCCGCCTGCTGGCCGCGCGTGAGATCCTGTCCGCAAACAGCGAGCGCCCGGCAATGATGCTGGACGTGAACGAAGCGTGGAACGTCAAACAGGCGGTGCGCCACCTTGCCGAGATCGAACGGCAGATCGACCTGACCTGGATAGAGGAGCCGGTGCGCCGCTGGGACGCGGCGGGCCATGCCGCGATTTCCCGCGCATGCCGGGCGGCGGTCGCGACCGGCGAAAATCTGACGGGGCTGGACCAATTCTTGCCGCTGTTCGATGCCGGGGCAGTCGATGTCGTTCAGGCCGGAAGCGTCTGGGGCATCACCCATTTCCTGCGCGTCGCGATGGCGGCGCATTCGCGCAACCTGCCCGTCTCCCCGGTCGGCTATGACGCGAACCCGATCGCGCATGCCGCCGCAGCACTGCCCAACATGATCGGGATTGAGGTACAGGATCTGAACTGGCCGGTTGGCCTGTCGGTCGATCAGCAGATCGGCGATGGCGGCATCCGGCTTGGCGATGCACCCGGCCTTGGCATCATCGTAGACGAGGCGGTGATCGGAAGCGGTAGCGGCGCGGGCTGGAGCAGCGAGGGCGGGCCGCACCGGCGCCCGCGTCAGGCCGGGCTGCGGCTGGTGCCGGAGCGCCCGCTTGTTTCCGAATGACGTCTAGCTCAATCCACGAAAAGCATAAGCACCGGAGAGACTGATGGCCACCGCGGCACCGACGCAGCCCTATGTACTCGGCCCGCAGCGGACGAAGCTCCAGCTGTCGCTGATGGTCAATTTCTTCCTGCTGATGGCGCTGTACAGCGGCGTACTCGGCGTGCTGCTGCCCAACCAGATCGCCGAGCTGGACGAGGGGTCGAAGGCGAACAACCTCGCTTTGCTGTTCGCGATCACTTCGGTCTTCTCGACCCTCACCACCCCGATCGCCGGTGCGTTGTCGGATCGCACGCGCAGCCGCTGGGGCCGCCGCTCGCCGTGGATCGCCATCGCGTCGCTGATCGGATCGCTGGCGCTGTTCGGCGTGTCGTGGATGACCAGCTTCTGGTCGCTGATGGTGCTGTGGGTGATGGCCGCTATCGCCTATAATTCGATGCAACCGGCGATGACGACGCTGATCGCCGATCGCTTTGCGCCGGAAACGCGCGGCGGAGTGTCCGGAATCGTCGGCGCGGGCATGACCGCGGGGCTGACCGCCGGCACCGTCGTCGCCGGTTATCTCGCCGGAGAGCGCGTGCTCGCTTATGGCCTGTTCGCCGGAGCCATCGCCGCATCGTGCATCGCGTTCGTCGCAATCAACCGCGAACCGCCAAGCGATGCGATGCCGCGCCGCCCGATACGCTGGGGCGAGTTTCTCAAGGGCTTCTGGATCTCGCCGCGCGAACATCCCGATTTCGCCTGGGCGTTCGCCAGCCGCTTCTTCATCTATATGGGCTATCAGGCGGTCGCCGCGTATCTGCTCTACATCCTGCGCGACTATATTGGCCTCGGCAATGCGGAGTCGAACATCGCGATTGCCAATATGGCGATCATCACGCTCGTATTCCTTGTCCTGTCCTCGCTCGGCTCGGGCTGGCTGTCGGATCGCTATCAGCGTCGCAAGCCGTTCGTGATCCTGGGCAGCCTGATCATGGGCTGCGCGATGGTCGCACCGCTCGTCGCCCCGACGATGCAGGGGATGTGGGTCTATGCCGCGATCATCGGGGTCGGGTACGGCATGTTCATGTCGATCGACATGGCGCTGATGACGCAGGTGCTGCCCAAGAGCGCGCTGGGCGACGAGGGCAAGGATCTCGGCATCCTGACCACTGCGGTGAACATCCCCCAGATCATCAGCCCGGTAATGGCCGCGATCCTGCTCAGCGCATTCGGCAATGATTATCGCGTGATTTTCTGGGCCGCCGTCGTGTTCGTTTTCGGGTCGGCGCTGTGCATATTCCCGATCAAGTCGGTCCGCTGATCAATATCATCATACATATTATGATAATTTGACATACGCATTTCTCTGCGGCATGAAACCGTCAAACAAAAAGCCAGGAGGGGAATGATGAATAACCGCATCACCAATGTTCGACGGGTCTTGCTGCTGTCCGCTGCCGGAGGCGCGGTCGCGCTTACCCAGCCCGCCTTCGCCCAGGACGCAGCAACGCCTGCGGCCGAAGAGGATGAGATCGTCGTCACGGGCATCCGCGCCGCCGAGCGCGCCGCGATCGACATCAAGCGCAACGCCGTCGGCGTCGTCGATTCGATCGTGGCCGAGGATTTGGGCAAGCTCCCCGACCAGAACGTCGCCGAGTCACTGCAACGCATCACCGGCGTCACGATCGAGCGCAACCGTGGCGAGGGCCGTTACGTCACCGTTCGCGGCTTTGGCCCCAAGTTCAACGCGGTCACCGTCAACGGCCGCACGCTGGCAACCGACAATAATGGCCGTGAATTCTCGTTCGACGTGATCCCGTCCGAGATCATCTCGGGCGCGGACGTGTACAAATCGCCACAGGCGAACATCAACGGCGCGTCGATCGGCGCGACCATCGACGTGCGCACGCTGCGCCCGCTCGACCAGAAGGAAGGCTTCAAGGTCGCCGCCGCCGCCACCGGCATGTGGTCGGAGAACGCCGATAGCTGGAACCCGGAATTCTCGGGCGTCGCGAGCTGGAAGAACCAGTCGGGTACGTTCGGCATTGCGCTGTCGGGCGTCTATTCCGAACAGGAAAACCGCATCGATGAGTTCACGATCGGCGCGGGGCATGTCCGCCGGTCGAGCACCGATTCCTACTACACCGCAGGCGGCGTCCCGGGCGCGCGCATCGGACCGAACGTCGCCCCTTTCTCGCGCGTCTCGATGCCGTCGAACCTCTCGCCATTCTTCTTTGAGCGCGACCTGACTCGCTGGGCGGTTAACGGCTCGGTCCAGATGCGTCCCAGCGACACGCTGACCGTGACGGTCGACACGCTCTACTCCAAGGCACGGTTCATCGAGCAGCAGACCGGCCTCGCCTATGATTTCTCGGGCGGCACGCTAGTCGAACAGGTCGTCGCGAATGGCGAGGCGGTGTATCAGCGCTATCAGGGCGGCTTTGTCGATCAGATCATCCAGTATGACGATCGCAACGTCACCACCGACCAGTTCGGCATCAACATCGATTGGCAGCCGACCGACGATCTGCGCGTCCGGCTCGACGGTTCGCTCTCAGACGCACGTCGTCGCGGCAAGGAGAACAACCTGTTCACCACCATCCGCCGCAAGAATATCGATCATTGGTTCGATCGCCGCAGCGGCAGCCCGATCTACGATTATGGCTTCACCAGCCCGAACTACGCCAACGCCGCGACGAACCCCCAGGGTATCACCGCGCACTATTACATCTGGGGCGGCGGTTCGAACATCGATGACGAGATCGAGGAATATAAGGCGGACATCGACTGGAATCCGAATGGCGGCGCGCTGACCTTCTATGCCGGCGCATTCAAGCAGAGCCGGATCAAGACGATCACCGCCGATGAAATGCCGTTCGGCGAGCAATGCGCCTATTGCGGGTCGGACCGCGTCCTGCCGCAGGCGCTGTTCTCGCCGACCAACCGCAATTTCTTTGGTGGCAATAACGGCGCTGACATCCTGACCGACTGGGTGATTTACGACCCGCGCGCGCTGGTGCTTCAGGTCGATCAGTTCGCGACCGCCGATGGCCGCGCCTTCAACCCCGCAGTTCCCTCCGCCACCGGCTCGTCGCAGGTGAACGAGAAGGTCTGGGGCGGCTATCTGATGGCCGAACTCAAGACCGACCTCGGCTCCATGCCGCTCGCGGTCAATATCGGCCTGCGCTACGAGGATACCGACTATACCTCCTCCGGCGCATCACGGACGGTGACCAGCGCCGTCCCGAACGGCCAGGGGCAGAACATCATCACCGTATCCCCGGTGGTCCCGGTCAGCTTCCGTGGCAAATATCGCGACTGGCTGCCCTCGATCAACGCACGCCTAAATCTGACCGACGACCTGCTGGTCCGCTTTGCCGCGTCAAAGGTGATGACGCGCCCGACCCTGTCCGACCTGTCGCCGCGCCAGACGATCCAGACCAATCCGGGTAACGAGACGATCCGTCGCGGCAACCCCGATCTGCAGCCGTTCCGCGCCAAGCAGGTCGAGGCCGGCGCCGAATGGTATTTCGCCCCCGGCGCGCTGCTCTCGGCGGCGGCGTTTTACAAGGACATCGAATCCTTCGTAACGCTGACCACCACCCCGCAGCTGGTCGACCAGGTGACCTTCCAGGTCACCGTGCCCGACAATGGTGAGGGTGCCACGGTCAAGGGCTTCGAGATCGGCTATCGCCAGTCGTTCGAAAACTGGTTGCCGGGCGCGTTGGGCGGCTTCGGCGTCCAGGCGAGCTACAACTACACCGACTCGAACGCGGAGTATCGCAACGCGGTCGCGAACGTGTCGTTCGGCCTCGAAGGGCTGTCGAAGAACTCGTACAGTCTGGTTGGCTTCTACGAGAAATACGGCATCACCGCCCGCGTCGCCTACACCTATCGCGATAATTTCCTTCAGGTCGCGTCGGGGCGTAACGGCGAGCCGGAATATTTTGACGCCTATGGCCAGCTCGACGTCAGCCTCTCCTATGATGTCAGCAGCAACTTCACGGTCTTCGCCGACGCGATCAACGTGAACAATGCCAAGGAGTTCATCTATTCGGTGAGCGAAGATCGCACGAAGGAATATCGCATGACCGGTCGCCGCGTTTCGGCAGGCGTCCGCGTTCGCTTCTGACGCCCTCCCCCTCGGATGCGTCTTCCTGCCCCGGCACGGTATCAACCGCGCCGGGGCTTCTTTTTTGACAGGTCAGATGCGCGGTGGCGCGGTGGCCGGCGATGTCAGGCGGTCGCGGAACCCGAACGCACGAAGCGATAGTCGCCGGTCGCTACGGCAAAGCGAACACGATCGGCCTCGACCTGCATACCCACAACGGCCGGGTGCTGCGCCAGCGCGATGCCACCGTCCCGCCACTCGCCCCCCGGCAGCTCGACATCGGCCACCGCATTGGGTGGCACCGTCAGGTCCAGTCGGGCTAGGCCGCCGGCATCGCCATCGGTCGAAGTCGCAATGGTGCCGACGAGCGAGTCGTAGCGGGTTTCCACCCGACCGACCTGTGGCAGCCACAAGGGCCGAACCGCGATGCGGCGAAACCCCGGCGCTGCGGGCGCGATTCCGCCAAGCCGCCGATAGAAAAAGCCGACCACCGCGCCGAACGCATAGTGATTATAGCTGTTCATCGACAGGTCGCCGGTATCGCCGTTCCAGCGTTCCCACACCGTGGTCCCGCCCTGTAGCGGCATATAGCCCCAGCTGGGATAGCCGGTCTGGAGCAACAGGCCCGATACCTCATCCATAAGCCCGGCATCAGCGAGCACGTCAAGCAGATAGGGCGTCCCGAGAAAGCCGGTCGACAGCTTCATCCCGCGCGCCCGGATATCGGCGGCGAGCACGGCAGCAGCTTTCGCGCGCAGGCGGGGCGGCACCAGATCAAAGGCGAGCGACAGGACCTGACTGGTCTGACTGCCATTGCCGCACACACCCTCGCGCCCGACGAACGCGTCGGCATAGGCAGCCCCGATCGCCGCACGCAGACAGTGATAGAGTTCGGCATCGACCATGCGCCCGCTCGCCGCCGCCATCTGCGCCATCAGGTCAGCGCACCACGCCCAACAGGCGGTCGCGCACAAGATGCGCGGCGTCGTCTCGTCGTCCGGCTTGATCGCATCGACCGACAGCCAGTCGCCCAGATCGAGCCCGCGATCGTTGCGCCAGACATTATCGGGATTGGACCGCGCGACGAACGCCATCCACGCCTGCATCGCATCCCAATTCTCGTCGATCACGGCGGTGTCGCCATAGCGCTGCCACAGCTGCCACGGCAGGATGATCCCGGCTTCGCTCCACCCGGCGGTGACGACGTCGGGATAGGACAGTGGCTGGGGCACGACGATCGGATAGCCGCCGTCTGGCCGCTGCGCCGCGCGTGCCTCGAGCAGGAAGCGGCGGATGAACGGATCGACCTCCATGTTGAAGGCAGCGGCGTCGAGGAACACCTGAATGTCCCCCATCCACCCCATCCGCTCGTCACGCTGCGGGCAGTCGGTCGGCACGCTGAAGAAGTTGCTGCGCTGACTCCACAGCGCGTTGTTCCAGATCGATTGCAGCAACGGCGCACCTCGGAAGCGCATCGCGCCGGTCTCGCGGCAGTCGCTGTGCACGACGACGCCCTCGACATCGTCCGCCGTCGGCACGCCGGGATAGCCGGTCACCTCGACATAGCGAAAACCGTGATAGGTAAAATGCGGCTCGAACGTCTCGGTCGCACCGCTCCCCGCCAGCGTAAACCGATCGGTCGCGCGGGCCAGCCGCAGATTGGCAAGGTCCGCCGTGCCATCCGCGTTGAGCAGCTCGGCAAATTTGGCGGTGATCGTCGTGCCCGCCGGACCGGTGGCGCGGATGCGGACCCAGCCGGAGAAGTTCTGGCCGAAGTCAAACACATATCGGCCCAGCAGCGGCTCGCTGACCGTCACCGCGCGGCGCGTGCCGGTGCGGCGCAGCGGCGGCGATGTCTGCGCGATCAGCGCGCACTCCGGTGCCTCCCCGACCCGCGCCATGGCCCAATGGCGATCGTCGAACCCCGGCGCGTCCCACCCCGGCTGCATCAGCCGCGCGTCGAACGTCTCGCCATCATAGATTTCGGACTTCAGCACCGGCGAAGGCGCAGTCCGCCAGTCCGGCCCGGTCGTCACCCAGTCGCGCGTCCCGTCGGCATAGTCGATCCGCAACATCGCCCGGAACCGGCGCGGTGCGGGACCGAAGCCATAGCGCTCGATCCGCCAGCCAAAGGGCGAAGCATACCAGCCATCGCCGATCAGCGCGCCGAGCACATTCGCACCGGGCACGATCCGGTCGGTAACGTCATAGGTCTGATACAGAACATGGCTCCGAGCCACGCTCATCTCCGGCGCAAGGATCGCGTCGGACACGCGCGCGCCATTCAAGTGGGCATCATAGGCCCCGAGCGCCGTGGCATAGAGCCGCGCGGCGCTCACCGGCTTCGCCACGTCGAACCCCGTGCGCAGCAGCATCGCCGGTTCGGCAGGGCGCGGATCGCCCTGCGCCCAGCTGGTGCTCGGCACCACTGCGCTCCATCTTCCGGCATCGAATACCGGATCGGTCCAGTCCGCCGGCGGATCGGGCATCACACGAAACGCGCTGCCGACGATCCGCTCGATCCGGCCATCGGCGCGGTGCAGCCGGATCAGCGCCGCGAAGGCGCCGCCATCGACCGGAAAGAACCCCTGCGTATCCGCCTCGACCAGCGCGCAAATACTGTTGCGGCCAGGCCGAACCTCACCTTCGTAACGGCCGAGCGTCCCCCAGAAGGGCAGATGGGTGTCCCAGTCGAAATGCCAGTCGAGCGGCGATTTGACGCCGTTGACCCACACGCCGCGCAGATGATCCTTGCCCGCGATCAGTATGTCCGCCGCAACCAGATCGTCCGGCGCGTCGAAATCGAGCCGGAAGCCATGCAGCCGCGCGTCGAGCGAGGTGTCGCCCCACACCCAGCTGACGCCAGCGGCACGGTCGGCAGCGGCGAGCGCGTCCTCCGCCTCGATCCACTCGCCGCGCCAGTCATCGGGAGACATCAATCCGGCTTCAATCGAGGCAGGTTCCGACCGCGCCGAACCCGCATCGCCGGTAACCGCGACCGTCCACCAGATGCGCTGCATCGACGCCAGCGGCGGGCCACCATAGGGGATGTCAAAACTCGCCGCGCCAACGACCGTCCCGCTGTCCCAGATCAGCTCTCCGGCATCCAGCGCCGCCGCATGCTCCGCCGCGCGGATGCGATAGCTGTGCTGCGCCCCTGCCCCCTCGATCCGCCAGGACAGGCGCGGGTGCCGGACCTGCGTTCCGATCAGATCGGTCGTGTATTCCGCGCGCAGATCGACAACGCGCATCGGATCAGAGGTCGATGCCAAGGCGATAGATGCGGTTGGCATTGCCCCCGAACAGCGCCGCCCGCTCGTCGGCGCTGAAATCGGCGGTGATCGCGTCATAAGCGTCGAAATGCCGGTCGAAGCTGCCGAACAGTTTGTCGGTCGGGAAATTGCTGGCGAACATCGCGCGGTCGGTCCCGAACAGCGCGATCGTCTCCAGCACATAGGGCCGCGCCTGTTCCGCATGCCATGGCCGCCAGGTGAAGCCCATGCCCGAAATCTTGACCGCGACATTGGGCAGCGCCGCGAATGCCGCCATCCCGCGCCGCCACACGCCCCACCCGTCCGCGTCGCCGGGCAGCGCCATGCCGGTGTGATTCAGGATCACCTGCGTATCGGGGTGCTTCGCGATCAGCGCGGCGAGATGCGCGAACTGGCCCGGATAGGCCTGAAGATCGAAGCTCAGCCCGAACTTCTTCAGCAGGCCAAAGCCACGCATCCACGCGCTGGTCGTCGTGACATCCGCGGGGGAATAGCTCCGCGCCGGATCGGGGTGCCAGTTGATGATGTGGCGGATGCCGCGGACATTGGCGTGGGTCACATGCGCGGCCAGCAAAGTCTCGACCTCCGGATTATCCAACGCCGCGAACGCAACGATGCCGTTCGGCATGCCGCGCGCGTCCGCCATCGCCTGAAGCCACTGCGTCTCCTTCAGCGCATCCGCCGGATCCGCCCCCGCATCGATATGCACGATGCCGCGCACGTCCCAGCGTCCCGCATCGGCGAGATAGGCGTCGAGCGGATAGTCTACCGCGATCGGCTCGACGCTGCCATTGGGATTGTCGCTGTCGAACGGCCCGGTCAGCCACGGATAGCGGAGTTGCTGCAAGTCCCACAGATGGACGTGCGGATCGACCAGGGGCGGACGCGCGGTCATGTCAGAAGGTCGTCCGTCCGCCCGAGGTATCGAAGGTCGACGCCGTGGTGAAGCTGCACTCCTCGCTCGCCATGAAGCAGATCATCGCCGCACTCTCATCGATCTCGCCCAACCGCCCCATCGGGATTTTGGAGCGCATATAATCGACCTGGCTCTGCGGCAGCTGGGCGAGGATCGGGCTTTCGAACGTCGCCGGAGTGATCGCATTGGCGATGACGCCCTTGCCCGCCAGTTCCTTGCCGAGCGACTTGGTAAAGCCGATCACCGCCGCCTTCGACGCCGAATAGGCGCTGGCGTTGGGATTGCCTTCCTTGCCCGCGACCGATGCAACATTGACGATCCGGCCATAGCCCTGCGCCAGCATCTGCGGCACGATCGCGCGGTTGCAGTAGAACAACCCATGAACGTTGATGTCGAACACGCGCAGCCAGCTATCGACCGGAAACTCGTGCACCGGAACGGTCGCGCCAGTGACCCCCGCCGAGCAGATCAGGACATCGACCGTGCCGCCCAGCGCGGCCGCACTGGCCTGCGCCGCCGCCTCGACCGCCACCTGATCGGACACGTCCAGCGCCTGCACATCACTCGCCCCAACCGCATCCTTCGCAGCGGCCAGCGCGCCGGCGTTCAGATCCCACAAGGCGACCCGCCCGCCCTCGGCAACGATGCGCGCAGCGACCGCCTTGCCCAGCCCCGACGCGCCGCCGGTGACGATCGCGCTGCGCCCGGCATAGCGCCCGGCGAACACGCTCACTTGGCCGGCGCCCATGCGACGAAATCCTGGCGCTGCTCGCCCAGCTTCTCGATGCCCAGCTCGACCACGTCGCCTGCCTTCAGATACCAAGGCTCCGGCTTCTGCCCCAGGCCAACGCCCGGCGGCGTGCCGGTGGTGATTACATCACCCGGCAACAGCGTCATGATCTGCGAGAGATAGGACACGATCTGCGCGACGGTGAAGATCATCGTCTTCGTATTGCCGTCCTGCACGCGCTTGCCATTGACCGACAGCCACATGCCAAGGTTCTGGACGTCGCCGACCTCGTCCCTGGTCACCAGCCACGGGCCAATCGGGCCAAAGGTCGGAAAGCCCTTGCCCTTGTCCCAGGTCATGCCGCGTTCGGTCTGCCAGTGGCGTTCCGACACGTCGTTGACCACGCAATAGCCGGCGACATGGTCGAGCGCGTCGTCCTCCGCGACATTGTTCGCGGCGGTTCCGATCACGATCCCCAACTCGACTTCCCAGTCGGTCTTCTTGCTGTCCTTGGGGATCGTGACCGGATCATTCGGCCCCTGAATGCAGCTGACCCATTTGTTGAACACCACCGGCTCCTCAGGGATCGGCAGGTTCGATTCATGCGCGTGGTCGACGTAGTTGAGGCCAATCGCGACAAACTGGCGCGTGCCACCGACACACGGGCCGTAACGGACCTCCCCTTCGGCCAGCGGCAGGCTGGCGGGATCAATCGCGGCGAGCCGGGCCAGCCCCTCCGTCCCGATCGCGTCGCCGGCAATGTCCGAGACCTGCGCCGACAGGTCGCGGATGCGGCCGTCCGCGTCGATCAGGCCGGGCTTTTCGGCGCCCGGGGCACCATAGCGACAGAGCTTCATGGGTCTTCCTTCAGTCTAGAATGTCAGGTGTTCGGACAGGGGCGGTGCAGCGCAATCTCGCGGTTCAGCTCAACACCGAATCCCGGCTTGTCGAGTTCGCTCGCGCGGATCTTGCCATTCACCGGAACCGGTTCGCCGAGCAGCTGCGGCGCGAACATCGGCACCACCTCGGTCGGTCCGGGATGCATCATCAGGAACTCGGCAAAGGGCGAGTTGTGGCGCGTGATGACGAAGTGGTAGCTGTACACGCTCGACCCGTGCGGAACCATCATCACGCCGCGGCTGTCGGCATAGTTGGCGATCTTGATGAGCTCGGTCACCCCGCCGCACCAGCCGACATCGGGCTGGATGATGTCGCAACACTCCATGTCCATCAGCATGCGGAAGCCCCAGCGGGTCGCCTCATGCTCGCCAGTGGTGACCAGCAGCCCGCGCGGGGCATTCTTCTTGAGCGCTGCATAGCCCCAATAATCGTCGGGGCTCAGCGCCTCCTCGATCCATTTCAGGCCGCATTCGTCCCACGCGCGTTGCGCCAGCCGCGTCGCATAATCGAGGTCGAGGCTCATCCAGCAATCGAGCATCAGCCAGAAATCATCGCCGCATTTGCTGCGCATGTCGGCGAGCGCGGCGATGTTCTTCTCCAGCCCCTCCAACCCCTCGGCCGGGCCGTGGTGGAGCGGCAGCTTCCCGCCGATGAACCCCAGTTCCTTGGCGACATCGGGCCGCGCGCCGGTGGCATAGAATTGCAACTCATCGCGCACCGCGCCGCCGAGCATGTGATAGACCGGCTCGCCCCGCAGCTTGCCGAGCAAATCCCAGATGGCGAGATCGACGCCCGAAATGGCGTTCACCACCAGCCCCTTGCGCCCATAATATTGGGTCGAGAAATACATCTGGTCCCAGATTTTCTCATAGTCCGCAGGGCTGCGGCCGATCAGGAAGCGGCTGAGGTGCTTCTCGACGATGAACGCCGCCGGCTCGCCACCGGTGGTCACCGCGAACCCGACCGTGCCGTCCTCGGCCTCCAGCTCGACCACCAACGTGCCGAGCACATTGATGCCGAAGCTCTGCCGCGACTGGCGATATTCTGGATAGCGCGCCATCGGCGTCGCGATGTGATCGTCGATCCAGTGGCCCGCGCCCTGATCGTGATAATCCGCCCCGCCCCCGCGCACGGTGTAGGCGCGGACATGCTTGATCTTGGACAGGCCGGTAAAGCTGGCAGCGGTCATTTCGCAATTCCGTCGAGAACGAGAACCCAGTCATTGCCCGGCCTAGTGTCGCCGGGCGGATCGAAGCGATGCTCGCCGCGATTTGCGAAGGTCCCAGCGGGCGTGGTGCTGCCGTCGCGCGGGGAAAACCAGCTGGCCTTGACCGATCGCCCGGCAATCACGCCGAGCCGCATCGTGAACGGCGCACCGGTATAGCTATAGGCAAAGGCGAAGTTGGCGCCACGACTTACGGCGACGCGGTCATAGCGGGTGCCATTGTCGGCGATCATCGCCTGATCCGGCACGCGGTCCAGCATCGGGCGCGATTCGATCAGGGCGCGCAGGTGCCGCATCTGCGTCGCGCCCTGCGCAGTCAGCGCCTGTTCCCAATGCTGGTTCGGCTCGAAATTCGCGTCCTTCGACCCCGCAGCGAAGAACTGCATGACGTGGTTCTCGCCATAGGTATGGCCGAACGCTCCCGCCATCACCGCCCACCAGCCATAACGCCGCGCATCGTCCGCACCCCAGCGCGGTTGATCCGGCTCGTGCAGCCCGTGCGGGATATTCTCGTAGCTTGGCTCCGCGTCGATCGTCGGCTTGGGCGGGGTGCGCGCAAGGTCCTGCTCGACATAACGCCAATTATCTTCGCCGATCGCGTTCGGCCCCTCCTGGCGATAGGCGCGGTGCCCCGACTGGAACATGTTAAAGTCCAGCCACGGCGCCTGATGCCATTGCCACGACGACGCGGTGCGGCCGATCGGGTGAAAGGTCATCAACTGGCGCGGCGCGATCGATTTGATCGTCGTGCCGAGCGCGTCCCATGCGGCGCTATTCTGTTCAGACCGCGTGTCGCCGCCATTTAGCCAGATGATGTTTGACCGCTTGCCATAGCGCTGCGCAAGGAAGCGACCATAGGTCGGAGCATTGGCGGCGGTCAGCTGTTTCTGCATCGCCAGATCGCCCCATGCGGGGACCAGCGCCAGATACATGCCATGCGCCGCCGCGCGATCGGCAACCCAGTCGAGATGGTCCCAGAAATCATACTCGCCGGGCTTTGTCGGGTCCGCCCCCGGCGTCGTGCGCGGGCGCGCCGGATCGCCGTCGATCAACGCGGGCGCATCGGTGCGGCTCTTCATCTGCGCGGTGTGCAGCACCATCACCTGGATGACGTTGAACCCCTGCGCGCGCCGGGTCGCGAGATAGCGTTCGGTCTCATCGCGATCGAGGCGGCTGAGCAATAGCCAGCCGGTATCGCCGAGCCAGAAGAAGGGCTTGTCGCCTGCGAGCAAATAGCGGTGGTTATCGGATACGCGCAGCGGCGGCGGTGCGCCCTGCGCCCCGACCGGCAATGCCATGAGGAGCGCGAACGTCAGGATCAAGCTGCGCACCATGCCGGTCATCCCACTCCACCTTTCGCACCGGCTCTATCGGCTACACCCCGATGAGGTCAACATACATATTATGAATTACTGGAGGTTCACGAACGCCCCGCCATCGACCAGCAGGGCCGCACCCGTCACATAGTTCGCCATGTCCGAGGCGAGGAAGATGATGGGCCCCGCCAAATCCTCCGCCTCGCCCAGCCGCCCAAGCGGAATGCGCGCGGTCATGCGGTCGCGCTTGTCCTGATCGGCGAGGTCGTCCCGGTTGATCTCGGTCAGGATCGTGCCGGGCAGCACCGAATTGCAGCGAATGCCATGTTTGCCGAGCGCAATCGCGGCGGACTGCATCAGCGAATGCACCCCCGCCTTGGTCGGCGTGTAGTGCGTCTGAAACTCGCCACCGACCAGCGCCGAGATGGAGGACACGGCGACGATCGCGCCCCCCTCGCCCTGCTTCACCATCTGGTTCGCCGCCGCCTGCACCATGTAATAGGCGCCGTGCAGATTGACGCGGAAGGTGCGATCCACCGTTTCGACCGGCATGTCGAGGAACGCGTGGAACGGACAGATACCGGCATTGGAGACCAGCACGTCCACCCGCCCGAATGCCGCAACTGCCTTGCCGACAAAGTCGCCCGCCGTCGCAGGATCGGCCACATCGCCCTTCACCGCCAGCCCGCGCCGTCCAAGCGCCTCGATCTCGGCCACACAGGATGCCGCCTTGTCGTCGCTCGACGCATAGTTGATCGCGACGTCAGCGCCGTGCCGCGCTGCACCGATCGCCGCCGCGCGACCGATCCCGGTCGACCCGCCGGTGACGAGCACGACTTTCCCCTCGAGCAGCCTCACTTCAAATCCTCCGCCAAAATCGAGCGGTCAATCGCCGCGATCCGGTTGACCCCGGTCAGCGTCATCGCGACCGTCATTTCCTTGGCGATCAGCTCGAGCAGCTTGGCCACCCCCGCCTCACCCTGCGCCGCCAGCGCATAGACCCACGCCCGGCCCAGCAGCACGCCATGCGCGCCCAGTGCCAGCATCCGCACCACATCGAGCCCGCTGCGCACCCCGCCATCGGCCAGCACGGTCAGCCGGTCGCCCACAGCCTCTGCAATCGTCGGCAGCGCGCGCGCGCTCGACAGCACGCCGTCGAGCTGTCGCCCGCCATGATTGGACACAACAATGCCGTCCGCGCCGATCGCCGCCGCCGCGCGCGCGTCATCGGGGTCGAGAATGCCCTTGATGATCAGCGGCCCGTCCCAGACCTCGCGGATCCAGTCGAGATCCTTCCACTGGATCGACGGATCGAAATTGCGCCCCAGCCAGCCCATATAATCGTTGAGCCCGCTGTCCTTGCCCAGCACCGGGAGCAGATTGCCGAGCATGTGCGGCCGCCCCCTCAGCCCCACGTCCCACGACCAGCGCGGCCGTCCGATCGCCTGTATCACCCGGCGCAGCGGGGCATAGGGCCCGGACATGCCGGCATGGGCATCGCGATAGCGCGATCCCGGCACCGGCATATCGACCGTAAATACCAGCGCCCGCGCGCCCGCTGCCTTCGCCCGCGCGATCAGGTCGCGCATGAACGCACGGTCGCGGATGACATAAAGCTGAAACCAGAACGGGTCGGCGACCCGCGCCACTTCCTCGATCGAACAGATCGACACGGTGGACAGGCAGGTCGGAATCCCCGCCGCCGCCGCCGCGCGCGCCGCCTGCACCTCGCCCCGTCGGGCATACATGCCGCTGATCCCGACCGGCCCGAGCGCGACCGGCAGGGCAACCTCTTGCCCGAACAGCGTCGTCTTCAGGTCGATGCTCGCAACGTCCTTCAGCACCCGCTGGCGCAGCGCGACGCCCGCCAGATCGCTGACGTTGCGGCGTAGCGTCTCCTCCGCATTCGCCCCGCCATCGGCATAGTCGAACAGAAAGCGCGGCACGCGCCGCCGCGCCGCCTCGCGGAAATCATTGGCAGAGGAGATGATCACGCTCAGTAGCTCGAAAACAATGCCGCGCGGGCGAGGTTGAGCGCGGTCACCGCGTCCTGCCGATCCTGCGCCGCCTGCATCGCCTCGAAATCCAGCTTGTCGAGCGCGCGCTCGACCGCCTTGAGGAACCCGATCGCGGAATTCGCCGCAGCGACGCTGTCCTCACGGAACGGGAACTGGTCGAGCTGCCACACGCCCTCCCACTTGTTCTTGCGCAGCGTGTAGAAGAACTCGAACAGCTCGATCGGGTGCACCGATCCGGCGATCAGATCATCGTCCCAGCTGCGCAGATTGTCGTTCACGTCCATCCCGAACAAGCGGCCATGGTCGATCGCGAGCTGCGCCGCATCCGCCGGGCTTTCCCCGCCATAGAGCGAATGGCCGAAGTCGAGCAGGATGCCGACATTGGGCACGCCCATCTTCTCGATGCCGAGCAGCGTCCGCGCGACGCTGTCATAGCTCATATGCACGCGCGGCTCGCGCGGCTTGTATTCGATCACGAAATTCAGGTCGGGATTCTGCCCGGCCAGCTCCGCCACCCCGTCGATGCTCATCTGCCACAATTTGCGGTGGTCGACCTGGAACGGATAATCCCAGCCATCCTGCCCCGGCCACAGCTTCACATAATTGGCCCCGAAGCGCCGCACGACATTCGCCGCGTCGTTGCACATTTCATTGGCGAGGCGGCGAATGCCCGGATCGGGATTGGTGAAGGCACCCTTGGCGAACTGCCGCGTGTAGATTTCCGGCGTGATGCCGATGACCGACAGCTTGTTGCGCGTGAGCGCCGCCTCAACGGCGTCCAGCGACAGGTCGGGATCGGCGAAGGGATAGTTGATGTCCACGACCGACAGGTCATCGACCTGCCCCGCCAGATCGATCATCTCGATCAGCGTGCGCGCCGGGCCATAGCCGTCGGTCGCATAGCGATCGACATAGGTCGCGAAGTGCCAGATGCCGGCGCCGTATTTCTGCTGTCCCACGGTTCGATCCTCGTTCTGGAAATAGGGGTTCAGGCGACCATCACCTCGACGCCCGCTTGTTCGATCGCGATCCGGTCCGCCGCCGCAATTCCGGCATCGGTGACCAGGACATCGACCAGTTCGATTCCGCCGAGCGCGGTGAAGGAGCGCCGACCGATCTTGCTTGTATCCGCGACCAGCACGACGCGCTCCGCCGCCTCGATCATCGCCCGCTTGACCGGAATGTCCGACAGCGCCGGATAGGTCAGCCCCGCACGCAGATCGACGGCGGCGGTGGCCAGGAACAAGGTCTGCGCGAACAGGCCACGGAAATAATCCGCCGAGCGGTCGCCCGACAGCGACAATGTCGGCGCCTTGAAATGCCCGCCCGACATATGGACGTCGAACCCCGGCTCCGCGCCCAGCATCAGCGCGATGTTGAGCGCATTGGTGATCACCGTCATGTCGCGCCGCCCGGGCAGCTGCGCCGCAACCTCGGTCGTGGTCGATCCCGAATCGAGGATGATCGTCTCGCCATCGCCAACCAGCGCCGCCGCGGCGCGCCCGATCGCGCGCTTGGCGTCCATATTCTCGGCATGCTGCAGCGCCATCGCGCGCACCTGTTGCGTCACCGATTTCAGGAACGCCCCGCCATGCTCGCGGACAATAAAGCCGTCGGCTTCCAGCTTCTCGAGATCCTGGCGGACGGTGACTTCGGACACGTCGAACGCTTCGGCGAGCGTGCGCACCCGCGCACTCCCCTCTTCCTGAAGCCAGGCTAGGATGCCCGCGCGACGCGTCTCGCCCAGCGCGCGGGCGCGCGACCCGCCGCTTGCGATCGACTGCGCTGATCCTGCCGGAGCGGCCTTTGTCATCATCCCTCCGCAAACCCGCATCGACCGGCGGGATTGAACGCGTGGTAGGGCCAACTTTCGATTGATGTCAATTGCTATCGCCGAACGCCGCTATTCGTAACTGATCGAAAGCAAATGCCTTGTCACCCGCCAAAAACGGGCGTACGCCTCACTGCGGAGAGGTAATACATGTCATCAATTAGCACGTCCGTGCCGACGCGCAATCCGGCTTCGCTCGACGCCCGCGCCACCCATGTCCGCGCGCGCGCCAACTGGATGCGGCGGCGGCTGCTCAAGATGATCGTCGATGCGGGTCAGGGGCATCCGGGCGGCGACCTGTCCGCGGCCGACATCATCGCCGCACTCTATTTCGATTCGCTGCGCATCGACCCCGCCGCCCCGAACGCGCCCGATCGCGATCGCTTCGTGATGTCGAAGGGGCATTGCACCGGCGCGCTCTACACCGCGCTCGCCGGTGCCGGTTTCTTCCCCGAGGATGAGCTCGACACCTATCTCCAGCCGCTCTCGCGCCTTAACGGCCACCCCAACCGCGCCTATCTGCCGGGAGTCGAGACCAATACCGGCCCGCTTGGTCACGGCTTTCCGGTCGCGGTCGGGGTCGCCGTTGCCGGCCAGATCGACCGCGCCGACTATCATGTCTTTGTCCTCACCGGCGACGGCGAGTTGCAAGAAGGCAGCATGTGGGAAGCGGCGATGTTCGCCGCGCACCGCGGGCTCGGCAATCTCACCGTGATTGTCGACCGCAACGGGCTGCAGCAGGGCGCAAAGACCGAGGATACCAACAGCCTCGAACCGCTGGCCGACAAATGGCGCGCATTCGGCTGGGAGGTCGTCGGCATCGACGGCCACGATCCGGCAACGATTCTGACGACGCTGGATGCCGCGCGCCAGCCGCGCAGCCGCCCGTGCGTGATCATCGCCGACACGCACAAGGGTCAGGGGGTCAGCTTCATGTGCGATCAGGCCGGCTGGCACCACGGCGTCCCCAATGCCGATCAATATGCGCAGGCGATCGCCGAACTCGAAGCGGAGATGCAGTAATGGGTGCCACCGCCCCCGCAACCGGCCTGTTCGACTGCCGCGACGCCTATGTTCGCGCGGTCGAGGAGCTCGCGGCACAGGACGATCGCATCGTCGCGGTGGTCAACGACTCGGTCGGATCGTCCAAGCTCGGCAAGTTCCGCGACCGTTTCCCCGACCGGCTGATCAATGTCGGCATCGCCGAACAGAATATGGTCGGTGTCGGCGCGGGTCTCGCCAATGGCGGCAAGATCCCGTTCGTCAGCGGCGCCTCCTGCTTCCTCACCGCCCGCGCGATGGAACAGATCAAGGCCGATTGTGCCTATAGCCAGCAGAATGTGAAGCTGTGCGGCATCTCCTCGGGCGTCGCCTATGGCGAACTCGGCGCGACGCACCATAGTATCGAGGACGTCGCCTGGCTGCGCGCGATCGACAAGCTCACGGTGATCGTCCCCGCCGACCCCTGGCAAACCGCCGAGGCGATCAAGGCGGCGGCGGGGCATGACGGCCCGGTCTATATCCGCATCAGCCGGATGCCCGTGCCCGAACTCGCCCGCGCCAACCCCGCCTTCACGATCGGCAAGGGCGAGGTGCTGCGCGACGGCGGCGACATCGCGATCATCGCCAATGGCACGCTGGTTCACCACGCCCTCGCCGCTGCCGAACAGCTCGCGCTGGAGGGCGTCGCCGCGCGCGTGATCAACATGGCCACGGTATCGCCGCTCGATACCGAATTGGTGGCAGCGGCCGCCGCGACCGGGGCGATCGTCACCGCCGAAGAGGGGCTGAAGCAAGGCGGCCTCGGCGGCGCGGTCGCCGAATTCTGCGCCGAGCACCACCCTGTGCCGATGCGCCGGATCGGCTTCCCCGGCTTCATGCCGACCGGGTCGGCGGCGTGGCTGATGGACCATTTCGGCCTGAGCGCAGCGGGCATTGCCACAGCCGCGCGCGACCTGCTGGCGACGCGAGGCGGATGATGTCGCGCCCCGTCATCCTCGCCATCGATCAGGGGACGACCAATACCAAGGCGCTGCTCGTCGCGGCGGACCGGACGATCGTGCAATCACGTTCGCGAGCCATGCAGGTCCACTATCCTCAGCCCGGCTGGGCCGAACAATCGCCTTCGGAAATCTGGGAGACGGTCGCCGCGCTGATCGCCAAGTTGGTCGCTGCTGCACCCGATGTCCGCATCGCCGGGCTCGCCATCTCGAACCAGCGCGAGACAATCGTCCTGTGGGACGCGCACACCGGACGGCCGATCGCACCAGCCGCGATCTGGCAATGCGCGCGCTCTGCAACGCGCTGCGCGGAACTGCGCGCGGCGGGGCTAGAATCCGACATCGTCGCGCGCAGCGGCCTCGGCATCGATCCGCTGTTCCCTGCGGCCAAGATCGGCCTGATGCTCGACGCGATCCCCGGCGCGCGCGACCGCGCGGCGCGGGGTGAGGTCCGCTGTGGCACGATCGACAGCTGGCTATTGTGGAACCTGACCGGCGGCGCGGTCCATGCGACCGACCACAGCAATGCCTCGCGGACCCAGCTGTTCAACCTCGAAACGCTCGACTGGGACCCCGAACTCGCCCGCATCTTCGAAGTACCCCTGGCGATGCTCCCGCGAATCCTGCCATCCGACAGCGGGTTCGGCCAAGTCGCGCGCGGCGTCACCGCGCTGCGCGACGATGTGCCGATTCAGGTGCTGCTCGGCGACAGCCATGCCGCGCTGTTCGCGCACGGCTTGTCCCAACCCGGCCGGGTCAAGGCAACGATCGGCACCGGCAGCTCACTGATGGCTGCGACCGCCGGGCGCGTCCATTCCTCGCATGGCCTGTCGAGCACGATCGCGTGGAGCCGCGTCGATGGCGGTGTCCAGCACGCGCTTGAAGGCAATATCTCGGTCTCCGGCCACGCGGCGGCGTTCGCCACCACCCTGCTCGGCCTGTCCGACGAAACCGCGCTGACCGCCTTGGCGATGCAGGTGCCCGACAGCGGCGGGGTGACCTTCGTGCCCGCGCTGGCAGGGCTCGGCGCACCGCATTGGCAGGCCGGCGCACGCGGCACGATCGCCGGCATGACGCTGGCGACGCGGCCCGCGCATGTCGCCCGTGCGACGATCGAGGCCATCGCGCTTCAGATCGGCGATGTGCTCGACGCCATCGCCGCCGATCTCGACCAGTCGGTCGCCGCGCTGTCGATCGACGGCGGCGCAGCGCGCAACGACCTGCTCGCCCAGATGCTCGCGGACGTTACCGGCCGCACCATCCTGCGCCCGACCATCGCCGAGGCAAGCGCGATCGGCGTGGCGATGCTGGCGGCAAGCGCGCTCGGCATCGACATGCGCCTCGGTGATCCGACGCCGGCGCGGTTCGATCCCATCATGCCGGGGCACGACCTCAGCCGGATCAAGCGAAATTGGCATCACGCGGTCGCCGGGACGATCGCACAAGCACAAGGCTGAGCAAGAACTCGGCGATCAAGGAGGGGAAGATGACCGACGCTGCGAGCGAACGCGAGGATTGGAAGAACACCATCCTTGCCGGCCTGGCCAATTATATCGACGCCGGTTCGATCGTCGCCGGTGCCGTCGCGCTGGCCCTGTGGAAGCGGGAATATGGCCTCGACGACAGCCTGCTCGGGCTGATCGCCGCGTTCGGACCCAATGCCATTGCGGCGGGGATCGGGGCATTGATCGGCGGACGGCTGTGCGACCTGTTCGGCCGCAAAAAGATCTACCAATATGATATGCTGTTCTACGCGTTCGGCATGCTGTGGCTGGTGTTCTCGATGAACGCCTGGATGGTGATCATCGGCTTCTTCCTCGTCGGCCTCGCGGTCGGTGCGGACATCCCCGCCAGCTGGTCGCTGATCGCCGAAATGGCACCCGACAAAAAGCGCGGCAAGCATAGCGGCGTGGCGCAGCTGCTCTGGTATCTCGGCCCCGTCGTCGTGCTGGTGATGGCGCTGGTGCTCGACCGCCTCGGCCTGCTCGGGGCGCGCATCATCTTCGCGCATCTCGCAATTCTCGCGATTGCGCTCACCTTCCTGCGCTCGAAAATGAAAGAATCGCAGCGCTGGGTGGATGCACAGCAAAGCGGCGAACACGCCCAGCGCGGGCGCTGGCAGGATCTGTTCACGCGCCAGCATATCGGCTCGATGACGTTTCTCGCGGGCACCTATCTGTTCTGGAACCTGTGGGCCGGAACCAACGGATTCTTCTTCCCCTATATCCTCAGCACCGTAGGCAGCCAGACCCAGGCGGTGTCGGTCGCGGTCCAGACGTTGAGCTTCGTGCTCGGCATGGCGTCGATCTTCTTCATCTTCATGAAGCTCGCCGACAAGGTGAACCAGCGGCTGCTGTTCGGGATTTCGGCGGTCACCCAGGTGATCGGCATGGCGCTGCTCGCAATCTTTCCGCTGACGCTCACCGTCGCGATCATCCATGTGTTCCTGATGTCGGTTGGCGGCGGGTTCGGCGCGCAGAGCTTCTTCCAGCTGTGGAGTTCGGAGATGTTCCCGACCGCGCTGCGCGCGACCGCACAGGGGCTGATGTTCGCGGTCGTGCGCATCGTGCTCGGCGTGTTCAGCTTCTTCGTCCCCGCGCTGGTGGCAACCGGCTTCCACACGCTCGCCTGGATTCTGGTGGGGTTCCTCGCGATCAGCGGGCTCATCGGCTTCATCTGGGCACCGCGTAACGAGGGCAAGTCGCTCGAGCAGCTTGAAGCCGAGCGCGCCTGATGCGCATGTCGCGCCGCACGATGCTGGGCAGCGGGCTGGCCGTCGCGGCCGCCCCCGCCCTCGCCCAGGCCAACCCCGGCCGGATCGAGCGCTGGGGCGTCCACGAACTCGCCCTACAGGGACCGTCAGGCGGCAACCCGTTCGTCGAGGTCGAGATTGCCGCAACCTTCCGCCAGGGCGACCGGTCGATCCGCGTCCCCGGCTTCTACGACGGCGACGGCACCTATCGCATCCGCTTCAGCCCACCCGAAACCGGGCCGTGGCACTGGACCACCCACAGCAGCGCCGCCGCGCTGAACGGCAAGGCGGGCCGCTTCGACTGCATCGCCCCGTCGCCCGGCAATCATGGCCCGGTGCGCGTCTCGCCGGACGGGTTCCACTTCGTCCATGCCGACGGCACCCCGTTCCGACAGATCGGCACCACCTGCTATAGCTGGGCGCTGCAGTCCGACGCCAAATGCGCGCAGACGCTCGAAACGCTGCGCTCGGCGCCGTTCAACAAGCTGCGGATGCTCGTCTTCCCGAACGTCCCGTCGGTCGCAACCAACCCCTTCGCCCGCACCGGGGACGGCCCGCGCGACTGGGACCCGACCCGCTTCGACCCGGCCTATTTCCGCCGGTATGAGGACCGCATCCGCCGCCTGCGCCAACTCGGCATCCAGGCCGATGTCATCCTGTTCCACCCCTACGACGAAGCGCGCGGCTATAACGACATGAACCGCGCGGATGACGCGCGCTATATCCGCTACGTCGCCGCGCGCTGGGGCGCCTATCGCAATCTGTGGTGGTCGATGGCGAACGAATGGGATCTGGTGAAGTCCAAAACGCTCGCGGACTGGGACCATCTGTTCGCCGTGCTGGTCGATGCCGACCCGCATGACCGGCTCCGCTCGATCCACCAGATCCGGCGCTATTACGACCACCGCAAACCGTGGATCACCCATGCCAGCGTCCAGAACGGACCCGCGGTGATGGACGACATCCGCGCCGCCCAGCACCGCGAGTTCGCGCTCAAGCCGGTAGTGTTCGACGAAGTCGTCTACGAAGGCGATTCCGACCAGCGCTGGGCCAATCTGACCGGGCAGCAGATGGTCGAGCGCTTCTGGTGGGGGCTGATCGGCGGCACTTATGTCGGCCACAGCGAAACCTTCGCGCCCGACCGCAACCCCGATTTCAGCTGGCTCGGCCAGGGCGGCGTGCTCAAGGGCACCAGCGCGCCACGCCTCGCCTTCCTGCGCCGGATCATGGAGGAGGGACCAGCCCCCGGCATCGACCCGATTGAACATTGGTGGGACTATCATCTCGGCGGCGTGCCGCACGCCTATTACCTAAAATATTTCGGGTCAGCGCAGCCGAAATCCTGGCGCGTGACGCTGCCCGGCCGCGACAAGGACCCCAAGCACAGCTTCCGCATCGACATCATCGATACCTGGAACATGACCGTCACCCCGGTGCCGGGCGTGTTCCGCATGCAGCAGCTCAACCAATATGACGTCCACGATCCGGACCGGCCCGAAATCGCGCTGCCCGGCACGCCGTGGATCGCCATCCGCCTCGTCAAAGTCTGACCGTATCCGACAGGAGCCCCCCCGTGCCGATTCTATTCGACCTTTCCGCTTTGCCTGCCGACCATGCGACCGCAACCCTGGCGGGGCGCGTGCAGTGTGCCGATGGTCCGGTGCCGGTGCTGCTGCGCGGCGGGCGCGTGATCGACGTGTCGGCAACCGCGCCGACCACCGCTGACCTGTTCGACCTGCCCGATCCGGAGCAGGCCGCCGGGCGCGACATGTGCGCGGTCACCGACCTGACTGTCGGCGGCGGCGCGTTCGAGCTGCTCTCGCCGATCGACCTGCAATGCGTGAAGGCGTGCGGCGTCACCTTCGCCGTCTCGGCGATCGAGCGGGTGATCGAGGAACGCGCGCGCGGCGACGCGGGCAAGGCCGCGACGATCCGCGGCGAGCTGGAGGACCGCATCGGCGGCGGCATCCGCACCGTGGTTCCCGGCAGCGACGAAGCGGCGCGGCTTAGGGCTGCGCTGATCGACGCCGGCATGTGGTCGCAATATCTGGAGGTCGCAATTGGCCCGGATGCAGAGGTGTTTACCAAGGCGCCGGTGCTCTCGACGCTCGGCTGGGGCGCGGACATCGGCGTTCGATCGGACTCGACCTGGAACAACCCGGAGCCTGAGGTGGTGCTGATCGCCAACGCCGCTGGCGCAGTCATCGGCGCGACGCTCGGCAACGACGTCAATCTGCGCGATTTCGAGGGGCGCAGCGCGCTGCTGCTCGGCAAGGCGAAGGATAACAACGCCTCCTGTTCGATCGGCCCATTCGTGCGCCTGTTCGACGCGGGGTTCACCATCGACGATGTGCGCAACGCCGAACTCGACCTGACGATCGACGGCCCCGAAGGCTATCGGCTCGAAGGGCATAGTTCGATGAACCAGATCAGCCGCGACCCGCTCGATCTCGTCGCCCAGACGCTCAGCGAGCATCAATATCCCGACGGCTTCGCGCTGTTCCTCGGCACGCTGTTCGCGCCAGTGCAGGACCGCGACGAGGCCGGGCGCGGCTTTACGCACAAGGTCGGCGACGTGGTGCGCATCCACGCGCCACGCCTGGGCACGCTCACCAACACCGTCACCACGTCAAAGGACGCGGCACCCTGGACCGTCGGCATCCGCGCGCTGTATCGCTCGATCGCAGCGCGCGCCGACTGATCTCAGCCTGCCAGCGGGGTTGCCTCCCAGCGGCGATCGGCAACGTCGCGCACCGCGTGCTCCAGCGCCGCCATCAGCGCGTCATCGGCCAGCATCGTGGCGGTCAGGCCAATATCCCGCTCCGCCAGCGCGCGGGCAAAGGCCGGGGCGTCAAGCTCGCCCGCAAGCTGCGCGATCGCCGCCGCATGCGGATCGGCGATCGGCGTGCCCGCACCCGCGCGCTCGTGCAGGAACACGATCCACCCGGCCAGCGCGGTGACGATATGCTCCGGCAGCACCCCCGCAGCGCGGTTAGCCGCGAGCGAATCGCCAAGGCGATAGGGGATCTTCTGCGACCCATCGATCGCGATCTGCTCCAGCCGGTGGACGATCGCCGGGTTGCGGAAGCGCTGCATCACATCGGCGCGATACTGATCGAGATCGAGCCCCGGCACCGTGCCGACAAAGGGCTGAATTTCATCGCGCACCATGTCGTCGGCGAAGCGCGCCAGCGCAGCGTCGCGCATCGCTTCCGCCACCGATGCCGCCCCGCGTAACAGGCCGAGATAGGCGATGCTGGAATGCGCGCCGTTGAGGATGCGCAGCTTGGCCCGCTCCCACGCCGCGACATCGCTGGTCAGGATCACCCCTGCCGCCTTGAGGTCAGGGCCAAAGTCGACGCCCAAATCCTCGACCACCCATTGCGCAAAGGATTCGCGCTGCACCGCCGCCGCGTCCTCCACGCCCAATTGCGCGGTCAGGTCGGACAGGAAGCTGGCATCGCTCGCTGGCGTGATCGAATCGACCATCGTGCATGGCACGGCGACCTCCGCCTTGATCCACGCCGCCAGTTCGGCATCGACCCGTCCGGCATAATCGACCAGCGCCGCGTGCAGCTTGCGCCCATTGTCCGCGAGATTGTCGCACGGCATCACCGTGAACGGCGCAACGCCGGCTGCACGCCGTGCCGCCAGCCCCTGGACGATCCAGCCGACCACCGATCGCGGCGTCCCGTCCTCCGCCAGATCATGGACGATGTCGGGATGGGCCAGGTCGAGCGTCCCGTCGGGCGCGAGGCAATAGCCCTTCTCGGTCACGGTCGAGGTGACCAGCCGCACCGCCGGATCGGCGAGCAGCGCGGCGGTCTGCGCCGCATCCTCCGGCCCCAGAAACGCGCTATGCGCAGCGATCACCCGCAGCGAAGGCGCCGCGTCGCGGACCGCCAGCGTGTACAGCCCGTCCTGCGCAGCCAGCGCATCGACTGTGCCGCGCGTCCGCATCGACACCGCCGCGATTCCCCAGCGGGAATCATCGGTCAGCAGGCGATCGATATAGGCGGCCTGATGCGCGCGGTGAAACGCGCCGGGACCGAAATGGACAATGCCAGTTTGCAGCGCAGGACGCCCCACTGGCGTCTCCACGGTCGCGGGCAGGCTGGACAGGGCGGCCCGGGAAAGAAAGGTCACAGGGTTACTCCACGTTTCCAGATGGCGATTTCGCGCTCGCCGTTGCGTTCTGCGGCGGTTTCTTCGCCCGATGCTATGGCGATAATTCGCTGCAGCAGCGCCGCGTCGGCCGCGTCCATTCCGGCATCGAGCACCATGCCGGCATCGAAATCGATCCAGCCGGGCTTGCGCGCCGCAAGGTCGTGGTTCGACGCGATCTTCACCGTCGGCACCGGAAAGCCGAGCGGCGTTCCGCGCCCGGTGGTGAACAGGATCGCCGTTGCGCCCGCCGCAGCCAGCGCGGTGGACGACACCGCGTCGTTGCCGGGAGCCTCCAGCAGCGTCAGCCCGCGCGCCGAAATCCGCGCGCCATATTCAATCACATCCGCAACCGCGCTCGTCCCGCCCTTCTGCACCGCGCCGAGCGACTTTTCCTCCAGCGTCGTAATCCCGCCCGCGACATTTCCGGGGGAAGGGTTTTCCGACACCGGTTCGCCATGGTCGATGAAATGCTGTTTGAACCCGTTCACCAGCGTCACGATCGCATCGAACGTCTCACGCGACGCCGCGCGCTCCATCAACAGATGCTCGGCCCCGAAAATCTCGGGGATCTCGGTGAGGATCGCGCTGCCCCCAGCCGCAGTCACATGATCCGCCATGCGCCCGACCAGCGGGTTGGCGGTCAGCCCCGACAGCCCATCCGACCCCCCGCATTTGACGCCCAGCACGAGTGCGTCGAGCCCGACCGCGCTGCGTTCGGCGGTCGCGGCCTGCGCCAGTTCCTCGACCAGCGCCACGCCCTCGGCCACTTCGTCCGCGCTTGCCTGCGCCACGAGGAAACGGACCGATCCGCGCCGCGCCTCGGGAATGGCATCGATCAGTGCCGCGACCTGATTCTCCTCGCACCCCAGGCCAATGATCACCGCACCCCCGGCATTGGGATGGCACGCCAGGCTGGCGAGGATCGCGCGCGTGCCGTCGAGATCGTGGCCGAGCTGCGAACAGCCATGCGGATGCGAAAAGGCGTGAACCCCGTCGACCAGATGCGCGACCCGCTCCCCCGCCTGCCGCGCGATCCGCTCCGCCGTCCGCGCGACGCAGCCGACCGTGGGCAGGATCCAGATTTCGTTGCGCGTACCCACGCGGCCATCGGCACGGCGATAGCCCATGAAGGTCGCGGCCGGCGCCGCCCGTCCGGGCACCGCAGCGGCTGCGGACGGAAAGTCATAGCTTCCCTGCCCGCCCAGCGCGGTCGCCAGATTGTGCGTATGGACGTGGTCGCCAGCGGCAATCGTCTGGCTCGCCCGCCCGATCGGAAATCCGAATTTGCGCACCGGCGCGCCGCACGCGATCGGGCGCAGCGCCACCTTATGCCCGCGCTGGACAGCATCGGCCAGCTGTACCGTACCGCCCTCAAAGGCTACGATGTCGCCCGCTGCGCCATCCTCCAGCATCGTCAGGACATCGTCAGGCGGGGCGATTTTCAGCGCCTTGGGCATTCCAGCAACTCCGGGATTAAGCAAAACAGACTTTAAACGAAACATCATTCATCATACAAGATGATGCTCGGGGTGAGCGGTGGGCAGGCGCCGTGACTCTAAACCAGTTTTTATCACAGAAAGTGGATTTTACCAGCGCCATGGCAAACACGCTTCAGCTCGATCCCGATCGCCTGTTCCCGGCCGACCCGCGCACCCGCGCCATCGCACGCGAACTCTATGGCCAGGTCGCGCATCTCCCGATCGTCTCCCCGCATGGCCATACCGACCCCGAATGGTTCGCGAACGATGCACCTTGGAACAACGCAACTGAGTTGTTCCTGGCGCCAGACCATTATGTCTTCCGCATGCTCTACAGCCAGGGCATCGACCTCGACGCGCTGCGCGTGCCGCGCAAGGATGGCGTGCCGGCCACCGACCCGCGCAGCGCGTGGCGGCTGTTCGCGGCCAATTACCACCTGTTCCGCGGCACGCCCTCACGCCTGTGGCTCGACCATGTCTTTGCCGAGGTGTTCGGGTTCGAGGTCGCGCTGGATGCAACCACCGCCGACAGCTATTATGACACGATCAACGCAGCACTCGCGACAGACGCCTATCGTCCCCGCGCGCTGTTCGACCGGTTCCGCATCGATTTCCTCGCCACCACCGAAGGCGCCGACGACCCGCTCCATCACCATGCCGCAATCCGCAACTCCGGCTGGCGGGGCCGCGTCGTCACCACCTACCGCCCGGATTCGGTGATCGATGTCGAGCATGAAAGCTTTGCCGACGCGCTCACGGCGTTCGCCGACCTGACCGGGGAGGATGTGCACAGCTGGACCGGCTATCTCGCCGCGCACGCCAAGCGCCGCGCCGATTTCCGCGCCGCCGGAGCCACTGCGACCGACCACGGCTTCGCCACCGCCCAGACTGCCAACCTCTCCACGCCTGAATGCGAGGCGCTGTTTGCGCGGATCGTCACCGGCAAATGGGATGCCGCCGACGCCGAGCTGTTCCGCGCGCAGATGCTCACCGAAATGGCCAAGATGAGCGTCGCGGATGGCATGACGATGCAGATCCACCCCGGCGCCTGTCGCAACCACAACGCCCAGCTGTTCCGCACCCATGGCCGCGACAAGGGCGCCGACATCCCGACCCGCACCGATTATGTCCATGCGCTCAAGCCGCTGCTCGACGTGGTCGGCAACGAACCCGACCTCACCGTCATCCTGTTCACGCTGGACGAGAGCAGCTACGCGCGCGAGCTGGCACCGCTCGCTGGCCATTATCCCTGCCTGCGCCTCGGCCCGTCCTGGTGGTTCCATGACAGCCCCGAAGGGATGCGCCGTTTCCGCGAGATGACGACCGAGACGGCGGGCTTCTACAACACGGTCGGCTTCAACGACGACACTCGCGCCTTCTTCTCCATCCCCGCCCGCCACGATGTCGCCCGCCGCGTGGACTGCGCATTCCTCGCGCGACTGGTCGCCGAGGGGCGCATGCGCGAATGGGAGGCGGCGATCCTCGCCTATGAACTGACCAACGGCCTGGCACGCAAGGCGTACAAGGTCGACGACCTCATGTTTGGAAAACAGGACCTGGCCCAAACAACCTCCAGCACGGAGAGGTGAGACTCAGCGTTCCATCGTGGAGTTGGTCGATATAGTCGGGCCATTCCACCCTATGCGCGCCGCGATGACAGGCAGGATCGGAAAAGGCGGATCAGGGCGAACTGGCGCGGACAGCCGATGGCCAATTTCACCAGCATTTCTGCGCGTTTGCGAGGATTCGGGACGCTTTCGAGGGGGTGAATGGTGCCCCACAGCGGACAAAACCGGGCACTCCGATCATTGGAGAATATCGGTTCGGCGCGCCTCGACACCGATCACATGCGTCCACCTTCGCACGTTCGGATCGGCAGCCGCATCGCGGCGCCCTGTTTTCTAATGCCTTCCATTATGCCAGTATATGGCCTCGGGGGGAATGACGATGAAGCGTATTGGCCTTGGACTGCTGGTCGTTGTAGCGCTGGTTGTCGCCGGAGCGTTCCTGTTTCAGAAGCCGATCGGGCAGTTCGCGTTCCAGCGCGCGGCGCAGCAAATGGTGGGGCGCGACCGGCTGGGCGGCCTTGCCAATGGCCTTCATGTCGGGCTTTGCGGCACCGGTTCCCCCATGCCAAATCCGCAGCGCGCGGGGCCCTGCAATGTCGTGATCGCGGGAAAGCAGGTGTTCGTTGTCGATATGGGCGAGAACGGCAATCGCAACCTCAACCTGATGGGGATCAATGCCGCCGATGTGGACGGCCTGCTGCTGACCCATTTCCACTCGGACCATATCGACGGGATCGGCCCGCTGATGCTGTATCACTGGACGCGCGGCACACGCACCGCCCCGCTGCCAGTCCATGGCCCCGAAGGCGTCGAGCAGGTCGTGGCGGGCTTCAATGCCACTTATGCTCTCGATCATAGCTACCGGATCGCACATCACGGCGAACAGGTCGTGCCGCGCAGCGGAGGCCTGGCTGCGGCGCGGCCGTTTGCGATTGCGGGTAACAAGGCGGTCGTGATGCAAGGCGGCGGCCTCACCATAACGGCCTTCAAGGTCGATCACGATCCGGTCAAGCCCGCAGTCGGCTACCGCTTCGACTACAAGGGGCGCGCGGTGTGCATCAGCGGCGACGCCGCCAAATCTGCCAACCTGATTGCCTCGTGCAAGGGGGCCGATCTGATTGTCCATGATGCATTGCAGCCACGGATGCTCAAGGAGGTCGAAGCGGCCTTTGCTGCGCAAGGCAGTGCCAACACCGCCAAGATCTTCCACGACATCCAAGATTATCACGCCACGCCCGAACAGGCAGCGGAGAGCGCGCAAGCAGCGGGCGCGCGCATGCTGGTGCTCTCGCACCTCGTTCCACCGCTGCCAGTCGCCTATCTATACCCGGCGTTTCTGGGCGATTCCGAAAGTCGGTTCGACGGCACGATCGTCGTCGGCGAGGATGGCATGTTGTTCTCACTTCCGCCCGGAACCAAGGCGATTGAGCGCCGCAGCTTGATGTAAGGCGACGTGCCCGGCTCGGCAGGGGAAAGCCGTTGCGCCGCCAAGATGATTAATGCATAACATTACACCATTGTACGGACGCTGTGGGGCTCTCCTGATGAAACGGCTTATGACGTATCTTGCGGTGGGGGCGTTGGCGTTGATCGCGCTGGTCTGGTTCGGTCTGCCTCCGGCCCTGACGGCCATGGGCCTGCATCCACAGTATCAGTCGCCCGCGATGAACCTGAAGGGCCAACGTGCGCTGATCATCACGACAAGCCATGCCACGCTGGATCCAAAGGGCGATGCCACCGGGGTCTTCGCGTCGGAAATGACGGCGCCCTATTATGCGTTTCTGGATTCCGGCATGGCCGTGGACATCGCCAGCATCAAGGGCGGCACTATTCCGATTGAGCCGGCCTCATTGCGCTGGCCGGTGATCTCGCCGCCAGATCGACGGTTTCAGGATGACCCGCAGTTCCAGTCGAAAATCCGCAGCTCTATGGCCATCGCGGCGGTCGATATCGGTGCCTATGACATCGTGTTCCTCGCGGGGGGCTGGGGCGCGGCGTATGATTTTGCGCAATCCGCCGTGCTGGGGGCGCAGATCAGCCAGGCCTATGCGCGCGGCGCGGTGATTGGCGGGGTGTGCCACGGTCCGCTCGGCCTGCTTCCGGCAAAGGCTCCAGACGGCAAGCCGCTGGTGCAGGGGCGGCGCATTTCTGCGGTGACGGACAAGCAGATTCGCGAACTTGGCGTCACATTCACCCCGAAACATCCCGAGCGCGACTTGCGTGTCGCCGGTGCGCGGTTCGAAGCCGACACCCGCTTCCGCGATTTCTTTGCCAATCATGTCAGCGTCGACGGCCGCCTGGTCACCGGGCAGAACCAGAATAGCGGTGCGGAAACCGCGCATCGGATGATGGAAGTCGCGCTGAAGCAGGCCAGTCCGCCCCTCCCTATCGCGCCGAAATAGACTCTGTCCCGGCCCCAGGTCCGAGGCCGTTCCGCACGACGCGAAAGCCGATATGGTCCGTGCCAAGGTCGCGTTCCTGGAACTGGCGGGCGGCGGGGCGGTAGCGCGCGCAGTAATTGGCGGCACACAGATAGGATCCGCCCTTGATCACAGTCACCGGCTGCCCCGGACGTGCTGCGCTGGTCGTCCATTCCCAGACATTGCCGATCATGTCGTGCAGGCCAAAGGCGTTGGCGGAAAAACAGCCGACCGGCGCGCGTCCGGTGAACCCGTCTTCGCCCAGATCGCGGGCCGGAAAGACGCCCTGATAGTAATTGGCGGTCGGCTTGCCCGACGCATCCTTGGGCTCGGCCAGCGCAGTTGCCCCGGCGCGCGCGGCAAATTCCCATTGCTCCTCGCTGGGCAAGCTCAGCCCGGCCCACCGCGCATAGGCGCGCGCGTCGTTCCAGGTGACCTGAACCACCGGATCATTGTCCCGGCCCGCGATCGTGCTGTGCGGCCCCGACGGGTGCCGCCAGTTCGCCCCCGGGACCCAGCTCCACCAATTGCCATTGTCAGGCGTGGGCACCCGAAACACCGCAGAGCCCGGTTGCAGCATTTCGGGCGGAGCACCGGCAAGCTGGGGCGGACGGCGCTCGGCGTCGGTGCGATAGCCGGTCGCCGCGACGAACTTGGCGAATTGCGCGTTGGTGACTTCGGTTTTGCTCATCCAGAAGCCGGCGACGTCCACCGCGCGCGGCGGTCCCTCTTCGGGATATCGGGCCTGTTCACCCATGGTGAAGCGACCGCCGGGGATCCAGACCATCGCCGGCTCGGAACGACCCTTGCAGGTGGCCCCGACGCGCTCATCGGCCTGTTGCGGCTCCGCCCCGCCACAGGCGGATAACGCAAGCATCAGCGGGAGCCAGCGCCGCTTCATGGCCGCGCGTCCACGCGCTGCCCGATGGCCTCGACACGCTGTTTCATGATCGCAACCGCCCCCGCCCCGGCATCTGACACGCCAATAGCTGCATCCCGCCGGTGACGCGATCAAGCATTTAATGCACTATATTGACGCTCTGAGCACTCTGATCTAGCAAGTTGGCGTCGGGATGGCGGCGATCGCGATGGACATTATTCGCTGCCACCCGCGTCTCGTCGCCCGGCCGGATTGCGGTCGATCGCCAGAGCGTCGGGCGCAACGCGCGGAGGGGCGGGACATGCGAAATGCGCAACTGAAACGCGTTCTGCCGATCGTCGCCGCCGCACTCCTGGTGGGTGCGGCAAAACCGGCACCCAAAGCGGTGACGCGTCCCAACGTCGTGGTCATCCTGGCCGACGACGTCGCGCTGATGGATTTCGGTGCCTATGGCGGTGAGGCGCGTACCCCGAACATCGACGCACTGGCCGGGCGCGGTGCGCTGTTCACCCAATTTCGTGCGTCGCCGCTCTGCTCGCCATCGCGGGCGATGCTGCTGACCGGGATGGACGCGCATCTGACCGGCGTCGCCACCATTCCCGAAGTGCTGCCCAAGGAACAGCGCGGCAAACCCGGCTATGCCATGGCGCTGGAGCCGGGCGTGCTGACGCTCGCCGACCGGTTGCGGGCGCAGGGCTATCGCACGGTGATGGCCGGCAAATGGCATCTGGGCGAAGCACCCGGCGAAATGCCACAGGCGCATGGCTTCGACCGCAGTTTCGCACTGGCGGCGTCGGGCGCGGACAATTGGGCGGACCGGTCCTACATGCCCTATTACAAGGACGCCCCCTGGTTCGAGAATGGCGTCGAAGCCAGCCTTCCCAAGGGCTTTTATTCCTCGCGCTTCATCGTCGACAAGCTGATCGCCTATCTTGGCGAAACCGATCAGACCAAGCCGTTCTTCGCCTATCTCCCCTTCCAGGCGATTCACATTCCGGTGCAGGCACCGCAGCAGTTCATCGACCGCTACAAGGGTCGCTATGACACGGGCTGGGAGGTGTTGCGCGCGGAGCGACACCGTCGCGCGCAAGCACTTGGCCTTGTTCCACGCGGCGCGCCGATGGCCGACCTGCCCCCCGGCTACCGCCGTTGGACCAGCCTGAGCGACGAGGACCGCGCCCTCTATGCCGCGCGCATGGCGGTGAATGCGGCGATGCTGGAGGCGATGGATTTCCATATCGGCCGGCTGATCCGGCACCTCAAGGCCAGCGGCGCGTATGACAACACCATCTTCGTCATCTCGTCGGACAATGGGCCGGAGCCGTCGCGCGGGGATGACGATCCCACCCTGCGCGCCTTTCACTGGCTGACCGGCTACGACATTGGCGCGGGGACGATGGGAGGACCGGGGCATTGGGGCTTTATCGGCCCGGAATGGGCCGCCGCCGCCGCGACCCCCGGTGCCTGGTTTAAATTCTACGCCACCGAAGGCGGAATCCGCGTGCCGCTCATCATGGCCGGCCCGGGTATCGCGCCGCGCCGCATCGCCAGCCCGGCCATGGTGACCGATATCGCCCCCACCCTGCTCGACTGGCTGAAGGTCGATCCCGGCGCGGCGGCGGGCAAGCCGATGACCGGTCGCAGCCTGCTGCCCGTGCTCGGCGGCAAGGTCGCGAGCGCCTATGCCGCCGATGAGCCCCGCGCGGTCGAGGTATCCGGCAACGCCGCGCTCTATCTGGGCGACTACAAGATCACCCGCAGCGTTCCGCCGGTCGGCGATGGCCAGTGGCGGCTGTACAATCTGGCGCGCGATCCGGGCGAGACCACCGACCTGAGCGCCCGCGAACCGGCGATCCGGCAACAGCTGCTGACTGCTTATGGTGCCTACGCCCGGCGGGTGGGGGTGCTGGAGATGCCGCCGGGCTATGATTCCAGGGCGCAGATTTCCCGGAATGTCGGCGCGCGCCTGTTGACCAACTACCCGTGGCTCTACCTTGTCCTTGGCGGAGTGCTGCTGGGGTTCCTGGCCATTGTCTGGATGATCCTGCGCGGGCTCCGCGCCCTCCTGCGCCGGCGCACGGCCACTCAATAGGCGCGGGTCGCGATGACGCACGTGCGCTTGAGGCCGTCGTCGCACTCGTCCAGCGCCCGGCGGTAGGCCGGGATTTGCTCCATGGCGAAGATGGCGGTCGGATCGGGATAGATCATGGCCGCCAAATCGTCCCAGTCGCGCTGCCAGTCCGGGTGTTGTGGCTGCACCAGCACGGCGGTGATCCGGCCCGCAAACAGGAACTGCCCGCCGACGGCGTGAACCGCCTTGAACGCCTCGCGCCCATAGCGAAGATAGGCGTCGCGCCCGTCCTTGGTGTCGCCCCGGGCGCGGGCGTAATATTCGAGAAAATTGACCATCGTCACCGGCGTGCGCGGCACATGGGCCTGGGCGCGGGCAATGCTTTGCGAGGTCGGTAGCAACTCCCGTCGTCCGTCGATGTGATCGACTGCGGTCGGCACCGGACCGGTCGGGCGCCGCGTCAGCCCAAGGCGATGCCGCAGCCGCAGCACGCCAAGCGCCAAGGCCGGGACCGGGGTCAGCTCAACCTGTGCCACATACAGGTCCGACAGGCCCGACTGGGTCGAGAGCCGGGAACCCGCCGACGGGTCGGGCGGCAGAATGGCGAAGTCGGTCCAATAGGCGTCCTCCGTGCCGATCAGCGGGAACAGCGTCCGCGATGTCCACAGCGCGCCTTCAGCAACAAAGCGCGTATCGGGACCGCGTCGCCGCGCCGCCACGAACAGGATCGTGGCATGGCGGTAGATGCGCTGCGACGGTTGCCGCCGCCCGGTCACGCTGACCGCCACGATGGCCAGCACGATGAACGCGCCAAGGATGGCCAGGCAGATGACGACGATGTTCATGCCGTCACGCCGCGCGCGCCGCACCCGGCATCAATTGGGCCACAGGACATATTCATCGCCTTTCGCAACGGGTTGATCGATGGTCTTGTCGAGCAAGATCGGGCTGATCAGGCTGTGCGGCCATAGCGAGCCGACCGACTTGGCATGGTGCGCCGCTAACAGCGCCTTCAGCTCGGCGACCTTGCGCGGCTCGCGGGCGACTAGGTTGGTCCGCTCGCTCGGGTCTGCGGCGAGGTTGAACAGCCAGCTCTTGTTCTGATTGCCGTCGACGTGCAGCTTCCAGTCGCCCGCGCGCACCACGCGGTAGGCGCCCGACTGCCAGAAGATCGCGTCATTTTTGCGCGTGACCCTACCTTTACCCGTAGCGGCGGGCAGGATGTCGACCCCGTCGATGATGCGGTCGCGCGGAAGCGCAGCCCCCGCCGCTGCGGCAAGGCTGGGGAACAGATCGATATGCGCGACGGGGGTCTGCACCACGGTGCCGGGCGCGATCCGCCCCGGCCATTTGACGAACATCGGCACGCGGATGCCGCCTTCGAACAGGGTGACCTTCCACCCTCTAAGCGGGGCATTGACCTCCGGAATGCCGATATAGCCCGGCGCGCCATTATCGCTGCTCAGCACCACGATCGTGTTGTCGGCCAGTCCCTCAGCCTCGAGCTTGTCGAGGATCCGCCCGACGCTGCGATCGACCGCGCGGATCATCGCGGCGTAGACGCGCTTGCGGTGCGGCTGGATGTTGCCGACCGCTTCATAGTCTTCGCGCGTCGCCTGGAGCGGTGTGTGCGGCGCCCAATGGGCAAGATTGATGAAGAAGGGACGGTGGCGGTTCGCCTCGATCACCCGCAGCGTCTCGTCGGTCCACCAGTCGGTCAGATATCCGCCCGGCTTGAACGGCTCGCCGCCATTGAACGAGGCGGCATAGCTGAGCGCGGCCCACAGAAACTTGTCGATCGGATCGAAATCGAGCCGCGCGTTGACCGCCCGCGGATCATCCTCGGGCAAATACAGGCCGCTGTGCATCAGCAGGCTTTCGTCGAACCCTTGCGCGTTCGGCAGGAAGTCCGGGCGGTTACCAAGATGCCATTTGCCGATATGGACCGTGTGGTAGTCGCGCTGCTTGAGCAGTTCGGCGATGGTAATTTCGGATCCCGGCAGGCCCTTGTCCCTGAACGGCAAAATGTCGTCGTTGATCGCCGGATTGACCTGCAGCGGGGGCAGATGGCTTTCCGGACGGTCTGAGTCAAAGGCGGCCAGCACATTGGTCATGCCATTGGGGGTCGGAGTGAACTCGAACCCGGTCCGCGTCGGATAGCGGCCGGTCATCAACATCGCGCGCGACGGGGCGCAGGTGCCGGTGCCCGAATAGGCCTGCGAATAGACCGCGCCTTGCGCTGCCAGCCGGTCGATATTGGGCGTCGGCACCTTCCCGTCGGCGACGCCGCCGCCAAACGTCGTGATGTCGTTGAAGCCGAGATCGTCGAGGAGGATGAAGACGATGTTGGGCGGGCGGTCGGCAAGCGGGGCGGTCGGCGCGGCGGGTCCCTTGCTCCACGGGACCGTCCGGGTGGGGCCGGCGTCGATCCGGTTCGCATACGCCCGTTGCAGCGCGATATATTGAATGATCGTAGCGCGGTAGAACCAACCGGCCGCGCCAAGCACCAGCACAATGGCAAGCCCGGCGATCGCAATCCTCTTCAACATCCTGCGCCCCTCCCCGCATGTGACCGGCGCGTCGCCGCATCAGCTTTCCCCGATAATTAATCTAATCCATTAAGTGGCGCAATCCATCGGCGTTGCCGATGATCTGCGCAGCGCGCCTTGCCCCAATCCACACCCGCGTTACGCGCGCCGCAACACCGCCCTTGCGGGCCGATTAATAATGTATACCATTAATACGGTCGATGAGCTGGTACAGAGTATGCCGGCCGCAGACTTTGGGAGGATGGCATGCTGCAAGCACAGACTCGAAAACTGCCCGTTATCCGTCGCTCGTCGCTGGCACTTGGTGTCGCGATGTCGGCGATGTTGATTTGCACTGGCACACCGCTCCGCGCGCAGGAGCAGGAAGCGCCCGACACCGCCGAGGAAAGCGCGCGGTCGCAGCGCGTCCCCGAGATTGTGATTACCGCGACCAAGCGTGAACAGACGCTGCAGGATACCCCCGTCGCGGTCTCCGTCGTCGGCGCGCAGGACATCGAACGTGCCGAGATCCAGGATCTGGCCGACCTCCAGACGCTGGTCCCCTCGCTCGCCGTGCGCCAGGGCCAGACTGCGGGCAACGCGACCTTCTACATTCGCGGCTTCGGCAATGGACAGAACGCGATCGGGCTTGAGCCATCGGTCGGCGTCTTCATCGACGGGGTGTATCGCTCGCGCTCGGCTGCATCGATTTCCGACCTGCCCAATCTGGAACGGGTCGAGGTGCTGCGCGGCCCGCAATCGACATTGTTCGGCAAGAACGCATCGGCGGGGGTGATCTCGGTCACCACGCGCAAGCCGCAATTCAAATTTCAGGGCGCGATAGAGGCCGGCATCGGCAATTATGATCTGCGCCGGATCGACGGTTATGTGACCGGGCCGCTGACAGATACGCTCGCCGCCTCGCTCTCGGGGAAGTTCAACCGCCGCGACGGCTTCTTCGAAGACCTCGGCACTGGCGCGCACTATAATGAGCGCAATCGCTGGGGCGTGCGCGGCGACATATTGTGGAACCCCGCGCCCGATATCAGTTTCCGCCTGATCGCCGATTATGACAAGATCGACGAGGCGTGCTGCGGCATCACCAACCTGATCGAGGGACCAACCGGTGCCAATGTCCGCGCGGTCGGCGGGCGCTTCGTCTCGCAGGACCCGTTCTCGTACAACGTCTACTATGACGTCGTCCCGGCCAACGTCATCGAGAATGCGGGCGTTTCGCTGCAGGGTGATTTCGATCTGGGCTTTGCCGCGTTGACGAGCATCACCGCTTTCCGCCGCAACGAAAGCAGGTCCGATTTCGACGCCGATGCCACCAGCGTCGCATTTTTCAGCACCGTCGGTCAGCAGAGTGACATCGAAACCTTCACCCAGGAAGTCCGGCTCCAGTCGGTCGGCAAGGGCAACCGGATCGACTGGACGATCGGCGGCTTCTATTTCGACGAGACGCTGAATGTCGCCAACCAGCTGATCAATGGCGCCGACTATCGACGCTATTTCGGATCGTTGCTCGGGTCCCCGTCGGTCGTTGCGTCGTTCGAGGCCTTTGCCGGCGTGCCGACGGGCACCTTCGCTGCGGCGGGACAGGGAATCACCGATTCCGGGAAGCAGGACAACAAGGCCTGGTCGATCTTCGCGACTGCCGATCTCAACATCACCGACCGGCTGACGGCGACGTTCGGCATCAGCCATACCGACGACGAAAAGCAGGTCGCGTTCAACGCGGTCAGCAACGAAGCGCTGTCGGCGGTCAATCTCGACCAGCTTGGCTACACTGCGACACTTGCAGGTATCCTCGCGCAACGGGGCGTCGCGCTGGCCAACCCGGCCTCGGTCGGCCCGTTCGTTCAGCAGAACCCGGCGCTGTACGCCCAGATCCAGCGACAGGCGCTGGCCGTCGCGCGGAGCACGGGCAACCCGTTCAATGCCTTGCGCGGGCTGCAGCAGTCCCCGCCATTCCTGAACTTTCCAAACGCGGTCGAGGACGGGAAGAGCCGCGACAACAGCACCGATTTCACCGCCCGGCTGGCCTATGAGGTGACCGACAATATCAACGTCTACCTGTCCTATTCGACGGGGTTCAAGGCGTCGTCATGGAACCTATCACGCCAGAGCCGGCCGTCCACGACGGATTTCGCTCCGGGCAATCGCGTGGTCGATCCGGTGACGCGCCAGGTCCTGTTCGCGACGCCGTCTTCGCCCGTTGCCGATGCCGGGCTGAGCCTGGTCAACCTCGCCTCGGGCACGCGACTGGCCGGTCCGGAGCGGGCGGAAGTCTATGAGATCGGTCTCAAAGCCAGCTTCGACACGCTGTCGTTCAATGTCACCGTGTTCGATCAGACGATCGACAATTTCCAGACCAATGTGTTCCTCGATAACGGCTTTGTTCTGGCCAATGCCGCCGAACAATCGACGTTCGGGGTCGAGCTCGACTTCATCTGGCGCCCGTCCCAGGCGCTCACGCTGTCCGGCGGCGCGACCTTCCTCGATCCGATCTATGACAGCTTCCCCAATTTCGGCGACGGAATCGATATCTCCGGTCAGCGGCCCCAGGGCATCGCCCGAACCCAGTTCAGCCTGGCGACCAATTATGCGTTCACGATCGGCAGCCTTGATGCCTTTTTCCGGACCGACTGGCAGCACATCGGCAACTCCCCCTTCTTCGACGACCCCGCGCAGCAAGCGGTCATCGACGCGGCGGATTATACGCGGGCGCAGAATCTGGTCAGCGCGTCGTTGGGCTTCAAGCTGCAGAGCGGATTGGCGCTGACGCTGTGGGCGCGCAACCTGTTCGACGACCAATATATCGTCTTCGCCACCCCTGCCGTCGCGCAGACCGGCTCGTTCAACGGAGCACCCGGCCAACCGCGCACCTTCGGCATGACGGTGCGCAAGGCCTTCTGAGCCACAACGGGGCGGGCCGGCCCCCGGCCGTGCCCGCCCGCGACGCCGGCATCATGATGCAACAGCCAATCTGGTGACGCGCCCCGTCATCGGGACTTCAGGAGGCCACCCATGGCAAGAGTGCTCAGGCTCATCGTTCAGCTGCCGCCATTGCTGCTCGCGCTCCTCTTCGGTGCTCAGGGGATGTTGTGGCTGGTGCGGCCGGCACTGGCGGCCCGGTTCTGGGGCTATGACCTGCCGGAGCGTGGATTGGCACTGAGTTCGATGATCGGTGCAACATCGAGTTGGTCGCTGACCATCGCCGTCTGCCTGCTGCTCGCGCTGATCCGCAAGGAGCGGTTCTGGTATTATCCACCGATGATGATCTTCGGCGTTCTCGCGTTCGGGCGGATCGTCGCGGGCGTCGCTTTTGGCGCACCGCATCTGCCGGAACGCTTCATCCCCGAACTGATCTTTGTGGGCCTGCTGTACCTTGCCGCGCGCGACACAGCTGCGCCGCGCGCTGCTTGATCGAAGCGCAGCAGCGTTGTAATGTACTACATTACCCGCCCGGATCGCGGTGCCGCCGGACGGTCATGGGAGAGCCTGGCATGATGACGAAGTTATTGATCGGCGCAGCTGTCATCCTGATCGTGGCGATGGCCATCGTGTTCTGGATGACGCGCGACGGGTCGGTCGTGACGCCGCAGGGTGCGGGCAGCATCGACATCGGGTCGGGGACGTTCGAGGCATTCCCCCTGCCCGACTATGCGGCAGAGGTGCTTCCGCGCGGCTACAAAAGTTATCTGGTCGAGGTCGAGCCGGGCATCAAAATCCATGTTGTGGAGGCCGGGTCAGGCGTCCCGGTCTATCTTCAGCACGGCAATCCGACCAACGGCCTGCTGTATCGCAAGATCTGGCAAGAACTTCCGACCGATCGGATGCGCCTGATCATGCCGACGATGGTCGGCCTTGGCTTTTCCACCAAGGTGCCCGCCAGCCAGCACACGCTCGAAAACCATATCCGCTGGATGAGCACGGCGCTGCGCAAACTGGGTCTGGATGGGGTCGTTTATGTCGGCCAGGACTGGGGCGGCGCGGTCGGGCTTGGCGCGCTGATGCGCTCGCCCGAGTTGCTCAAGGGCATGGTCATTCTCAACACCGGCTGGACCGCGCCCAAGGAGAAGTTCGAACTGTCGCGCCCTCATGCCATCGCCGCCACCCCGATCCTTGGCGAGATCTTGCTGGAGAATGTCGTCTCCGTGTTTGACCGGCTGCACCAAACACAGGGCGATCCGGCATCGATCCCAGCTGAAGTGGCGGCGCTCTATGCGCGCCCGGTCCGCGACAGCGGCAACAAAAAGGGACCGCTTGCGCTCATGCGGATGGTGCCCACAGGGCCTGACCACCCCACGTCAAAGCCGATGGCCGAAATCGAACGCTACGCCGCGACGCTGGACATCCCGACCGAGATCGTCTGGGGCATGCGCGATCCGATTCTGGGCCGTGTTCTGCCCACCATGAAGGCCATGTATCCGCACGCCCGGGTGACAGAAACCCAGGCAGGGCACTTCCTTCAGGAAGAGGTCCCGGTCGAGATCGCCGCAGCTATCCAGCGCGTCGTCACTGCGGTGACGTCCGCCGAAACCGCCGGCACGGCACGCCAGCCGGATTCGCGCTAGGCCGGGTGTGCGATACGATGCCGGTAACCCGCCCCTGCTTGCTATCGCGCTCGGGACAATGATAGGCCGGGCCGACCAGTCCGACGCCTTACATCAACAGTGAGTTTTATGGACGTTCCACCCCGTCAGGATACCAGGGCCGAACTGCTGCGATCGGCCGAGCGGCTGATTGCCGAGAAAGGCCTGGGTTCGGTGTCGGTCAAGATGATCACCACCGATGCCGGCGCGCGCAATCCCAGCGCCGTCCACTACCATTTCGGCAGCATCGAAAGCCTGATCAAGGAAGTGTTCGCGAAACGCTATCGCGAGATCGAGGAAGAACGGGCCCGTCGCCTCGAAAAGGTCGATCAGCGCGATCCGCAGCATCGGCTGGTGGCGCTGGTCGAAGCGGCGATCGGCCCATTTATCGAGGCATGCCTTGAAGAGAGCGGGCGAATGTATGCCCGCTTCTGTCTTCAGTTCGCCACCGATCCGCGCTTCGATTACTCGCTATTGACCGCGGAAGCTGGCGCGCCGTCCTTCGCGCGTCTGCACGAAGAGTTGCGTGCCTGCCTTCCTCAGGTGCCTGTTGCGACGGTGGCGTCGCGGTTACGCCATTGCTTCATGATTTCGCTGGTTCAGGCTGTCGACTACGCCGGCAAGGTCGAAGCGGGCACGGCACCTGCGGTTGACGCTGCCGTCAGCGAAGCAGCGGCGTGCATTGCCGCCTATCTGTCGACCCCCGTCTAGCGACCGCTCGCCGCCGCGCCGGATTGACAATTTAATGTAATGCATTAAACCTGCAACTCCGCAGCGTGCGGCGGTCTGCGCACTCAGCCGTCAGCCAATCGCTGCCTGACCCAGCCCCGGCCGGTGCAGTGGCGGGTCCAGGTGAGAGGCGTGCACAATGACGACGTTGCTCGACAAGGCGGACCTCAGGGCGAAATATGCCGCCGAGCGCGCGAAGCGGCTGCGCCCCGAGGGCAATGCGCAATATCAGCGGCTCGCCGGCAAGTTCGCATCGCTCGCCGCCGATCCCTATACGCCCTATGTCGAACGCGATCCGGTGGCCGACCATGTGACCTTTGCCTTTGTCGGGGCCGGCATGTCGGGGCTGGTGGTCGGCGCACGCCTCAAGGAAGCGGGGATTGGCGATTTCCGCCTGATCGACAAGGCCGGCGGTGTCGGTGGCACCTGGTACTGGAACCGCTATCCCGGAGCACGCTGCGATACAGCGGCGATGATCTACCTGCCGCTGCTGGAAGAGACCGGCTACATGCCGACCGAAAAATATGTGCGCGGGCCGGAGATTCTTGCACATTGCGAGCGGATCGCGCGCCACTTTGGCCTGTACGACAAGGCGCTGTTCCACACCGAAGTCTCGAGCATCGAATGGCAGGAGGCCGCCCGCGTGTGGCGGATCACAACCAATCGCGGCGACGACTTTACCGCCAAATATGTCGCGATCGGCACCGGGCCGCTGCACGTGGCAAAATTGCCGGGCATTCCGGGGATCGAGCAGTTCAAGGGCAAGTCATTCCACACCAGCCGCTGGGACTATGGCTATACGGGCGGCGATGCGGACGGCGCGCCGATGGCCAAACTCGCTGACAAGCGGGTTGCGGTGATCGGCACCGGGGCGACCAGCGTCCAGTGCATCCCGCATCTGGCGAAGACGGCCAAGCAGCTCTTCGTGTTCCAGCGCACCCCGTCCTCGGTCGATGTGCGCAACAACCATCCGATCGACCCGCAATGGTATGCACAGATCGCCAAGCCGGGCTGGCAAAAGCGCTGGATGGACAATTTCGTCGAGAATATGGGAGGCGGAATCCCGTCGGAAGACCTGATCGACGATGGCTGGACCGCGATCTCGCGCCGCATCCGCGAAAAGGCGCTGGGGGGCACGCCGCTATGGCTGGCGCGGATCGTGACGCGGCTGCGCAAGGCGTTCAACGCCTCGCCGGATCAAAGGACCACGGGACGCGTGCGCGCAGCGTTCGAGGACGCGGACATCGAGAAGATGGAGCAAATCCGCGCACGGGTGGACGCGGTGGTACAGGATCCGCAGACCGCCGCGCAGCTCAAGCCATGGTACGCGCAACTGTGCAAACGCCCCTGTTTCAGCGACGAATATCTGCCCGCCTATAATGCGCCGAACACCGTTCTGGTCGATACCGACGGCAAGGGCGTCGAGCAGATCACCGAAACCGGACTCGTCGTCAACGGCACGCTCTATGAGGTGGACTGCATCGTCTATGCGTCCGGCTTTGAATATGGTGCCAATTTCCAGCTCAAGACGGGCTTTGACCTGAAAGGGCGCGGCGGCCAGATGCTGTCCGACTATTGGTCGGACGGCCTGCAAACGCTGCACGGTCTGCACATGCACGGCTTCCCCAACGCGTTCGCCGTGCAGATGAACCAGGCGGCCAACATGGTCTCCAACATTCCGCACAACATCGTCGACCACGCAGCGACGATCGCACAGGTAGTCGCCTATGCCGAACGCCGTGGCTATGCCGAAGTCGAGCCCACGCAGGAGGCCGTGTCGCAATGGGTCAGCCTGATCATGACGACCGAGCCTTCGGTGATTACATCGACCGATTGCACCCCCGGATTCTGGAACAATGAAGGCCAGGGGTGGAACGAAACGTTCCGCCGCGCGCAAGGTCATCCCGGCGGTGCCGGGGGCTTCTTCACCCATATCGATGCTTGGCGTCGATCGGGGCGCTATGCGGGGCTGATGTTCAACCGGTAACGGATCAGGACGGGGCGCTTTGTCGCCGGTGACACATGATGCCAGCCAAGGGAGGATAGAGGAACATGCCGGAGCTCATCGACGTCTTCTGGTCGTTTCGCAGCCCCTATTCACGGCTGGTCACACCCGATCTGCTGGCGCTTCGACTGGACTATGATGTCGACGTGCAACTGCGCGTCGTGCTGCCCCTGGCCGTCAGGAATCCGGGGGCGCTGTTCGATCCGGCCAATCGCAAGCCACCCCGCTATATTGCGATGGACAGCATCCGCCGTGGCGAGATGCTTGGCCGCCCCGTGGTCCTGCCCGCCGACCCGGACCCGATCGTGCAGGATTTCCGCACGATGGCAGTCGCCAAGGACCAGCCCTATATCTATCGCCTGTCCAAGCTGGGCGTCGAGGCCAACCGCCGTGGCCGCGGCATCGAACTGGCTGATCGCGTTGCCGAACTGATTTTCGGTGGGACCAGAGGCTGGGACAAAGGCGATTTGCTCAAGGGCGCCGTGGCACAGGCCGGTCTCGACCTTGCGGAACTCGACGCCGCCATCACCGATGGCGATCATCTTGCAGAGATTGCGCGAAACCAGGAAGCGCTGGACGCGGCGGGACATTGGGGTGTGCCGACCATGGTGTTTCGCGGCGAGCCCTTTTTCGGCCAGGACCGGATCGAAACCCTGCGCTGGCGGCTCGACCGCGCCGGGATTGCCAAAGGCCGGAATTAACGCCGTCGTCACAAGCGCGCACGGTCGCGGTTAATGTTGTGCATTATATTTAGGCGAAGGGCACGGACGATCCCGCACGGCACGATCATCGATTCGCCGCCCGGACACATTGACGCTGGATATGATGGAGACTGCACGATGAAGACCCTCGCAAAGATCGCCCTGTTCACCGCAGCTGCGCTGGCACTCGCCCCGACTGCACAGGCCAATTCCTATCAGGCGCGGCTGACTGAGTTGCGGACGAAGTTCAATGCGTCCGACAAGAACCAGGACGGCAAGCTAAGTCGGGACGAGGCAAAAGATGGGGGAATGACGCGCATCGCGTCCAATTTCTCCCGCCTCGATACCGACAAGGACGGCTATCTCACACTGGCGCAGCTTGAGGCAGCGCTGGCCGCACGGTATAACTAAATCGGCTGTGGCGGAGCGCGTCGATCCGTTAAACCGGCCCGCTCCGCACCGCTGGTCGATTTTGGCCCAGCCAAGGCATCCATTGGAATGCCCTCCGAGCTCATTGTGATTCCTCGCGGGAATGGGCCTCAGAATCGAAGGTCGTTCGACCGCGTAGGGGCCGTTTGCGGACTCACCGTTTTTAGGCCCCGACCCCAAAAAGGAGACAGAGCGAAGTCCGCCGCCTGAACGGCTCTTAGAGGGCTGCATACAGGTTGTCGGCTTCCAAACCTGAAGCTTGGGAAGCAGCCACCAGCTAACACGACCGCGCAAGGTCGCGGGTCGCTAACCAGCGCTCCGCAAAATGGGGTCATTTATAAAGGTGGTCCCGACGAAGGCCGCCAACTGGCTGCCGATCTTCGCGAGTTTCAAGCTTGGCTGAAGCAGCGATTGCTAGCCGGTTGGGAAATGCATTCAACCTTGACTTCATTCTTAACTCGTGCGGATTGTTAGGTAACACCACCCCGCCCTAAAACATAGACAAACGTTGCGCGCAGGATTGGTTTCTAACAAGAAAAGGAGAGGGAGCATAGCACTAAAGCCAGGACCTAAGCCGATAGCAAAATCAACAGGGAAACCCGATCAGCGTCGCCGTGACAACAAAACCACACCAGGTAACACACCGTCCCTCAAACCCAGCAAATCTAGCAAGCCCCCCAAAAATAGAAATGAAAGAGCCGCCGATCGCTACGGTGCATGGGGATGACCGGTTTCGCTGAAACTGGTCATTCTTGGTCAGCGAATACGGGACCGACGATGACCGCGGATGGGCGGACAGGAGACTGTCCGGTTTGGATCACGGATATATTTAAGCCGACACTAGCCGCGTTACGGGATCAATGGACGCTTGATCGACACATCACTGAGGTCGAGTCCAACAGCGCCCGCCATGATTTCCATCTCAGCGGCCGTGTGTGGTCTCGCCAGACCGGGGCAAACGCACGCCGCGCAGCGAAAGGCCTGCCGTTTCCGGGGTGAACCGCAGCGCAACCGCGCCCACTGCGCACGCAGCCATCATCACATAGGCCGGCACCAGCTCGTCGCCCGTGACACCGATCAGCCAGCTGTTGAACGCAGGCGCTGTCCCGCCGAACAGCGACGTCGATACGTTATAGGCGATCGCGAATCCGGCAAAGCGGACATGGGTGGGGAACATCGCGGGGAACGTCGCCGAGATCGTGGCGAGCTGCGGCACATAAAGCAGGCCGAGCAGCGCGAAGCCAACAATTGCGCCAACCAGCCCGGTGGACATGAGCATATAGAGCGGCACCACCATGACAAAGAGTCCCGCCAGCGAGAACCACCAGAGCGGCTTGCGTCCCACGCGATCGGAGAGGGCACCGGCAAATGGCACCAGCACCATCATGAACAGCATGCCGATGATGGGCACGATCAGCGCCTGGTCCGCCGTGAGGCTTATGCGGCGCTGAAGATAGGTCGGCATATAGCTGAGCAGCGTATAATTGACGACATTGAGCGCCACGACCAACCCGCTCATCTCAAGCAATGGACGCCAGTAGCGCGTCAGCAAATGCCGGATTTCGACCGATGCGGCGGGCTCGCGCTGGTCCTGCGCCTCGATCTCGCGAAAGACCGGCGTGTCTTCCATACGCGAGCGCAGATACATGCCGACAAGCCCCATCGGCCCGGCGATCAGAAACGGGATCCGCCACCCCCAATCGTGCATCGCTGCCTCGCCAAGCAGCAGCGAAAAGCCGAGCATCAGCAACGCGCCGAGCGAAAAGCCCGCAAGCGTACCGAATTCGAGGAAGCTGCCGCAGAAGCCGCGCTTATCGTCGGGTGCATATTCGGCCATGAACGTCGCCGCACCGCCATATTCGCCCCCGGTCGAGAAACCCTGGATCATGCGGAGCAGGACCAGCAGCAACGGCGCCCAGAAGCCGATCGATTGATAGGAGGGGATCAGCCCGACACAGACGGTCGCGCCCGACATCAACAGGATCGTCATGGCCAGCACGGACTTGCGACCGTAGCGATCGCCAAGCGGCCCCCAGAACAGTCCACCGAGCGGCCGGACAAGGAACGAGATGGCAAAGGTCGCCAGCGCGAACAGCGTCGCCTGTTCGGTCTCGCCGGGGAACAGCGCCGCCGAGATATAGGTCACGCCATAGGCATAGATGCCATAGTCGAACCATTCGGTCGCATTGCCCATCGCGGAGGCGGCGATCGCCTTGCGCAGCACGCTTTTGGGTACCGCGTCGGTATCGCCCAAAGGGAGGTCAGCGCCGACGGTCGACGTTTCGTTGGACTTGGTGATCATGGCTTCTCTCTGGAATCGGCGCGGTCAGACGCGAGGGGATCGAGCGCAGCGGCCATCGGCGTCGTGCGCGGGAGAACCTGATAGCTTTGCTGCAATTCGGCCGGCACCGGCAAGCCGCGGAGCTGTCGCCACGCCCCGAACGCCAGCGCCATACCGGCGCAGGCACCGATCACCGCAAACAGGCCCGATGGCCCGATCAGGGTCATCGCCATGGCACCGGCGAGCGGGCCCATCGCGGCACCGATCGAGTAGAGCAGCACCAACCCGCCGCTGGCGGCGACGCGCTCCTCCGGCGCAAGATGATCATTAGTATGCGCGACGCACAGCGGATAGAGCGCGAAGCTCAGCCCGCCGAACAATGCGCCGAAGGTCAGCAGCAGCGGTCCCGGCCCATCGATCAGCGCAAGGGCAATGCTTGCAGCAAGCGCGCCCCCGAATGCGACCACGATCACGCGGCGGCGATCGAACCGGTCGGACAGTCTGCCGAGCGGCCATTGCAGCGCGATACCGCCGAGGATCACGATGCTCATGAACAGCGCCGTCTCGGACAGGTCCATGCCAAGCCGTCGGACATGAACTGCGCCCAGGGCATAGAAGGCGCCCAGCATCACGCCGGTCAAGGTGGCGCCCACGATCCCGAGCGGCGATGTCGCATAGAGCCGACGGATCGAAAGCGGGGTTCCTTCATCGGGTGGAGGCGCTGAAATCCGCGTCAGCACCACCGGGATAGCCGCGAGCGAGATCAGGATCGACGCGACCAGGAACGGCATCGACGGCTTCGTTTCGCTCAGATTCAGCAGGAACTGTCCGATCGCCTGACCCGCATAAAGTGCGATCATGTAGCTCGCGAGCACCGATCCGCGCGACCGCGCCTCGGCGCGCTCGTTCAGCCAGCTCTCGAGGCAGACGAACACACCGGCGACGCACAGCCCGTCGACGAAGCGCAGTCCCGCCCACAGCACAGGATCCTGGTGGATCGCATAGGTAAGCGTGCTGGCGGAGAAGAGCGAGACGAAGGCCGCAAAGGCGCGGATGTGGCCAACGCGGCGAATGAGCCGCGAAACCCGCAGGGACCCGATAACCAGCCCGAGAAAATAGGCAGTGCCGACCACGCCGATGAACAGCGCGCTGCTCCCCGCCCGCTCCAGCCGCACGCTGGTGAGGGTCGCGAGAAAACCGCTGCCCGCCATCAACATGAAGATGGCGAGCAACAGGCTGCGGACCGACAGCATCGCGCTCAACATAGCGTTGGACCAGAGATTCTGGAGGGGTTCATTACACGCAGATCAAGCGGCAGCGCGACCGCTCTTGGCGACCCCGGCCCCCTCGACCAACGCCGAGTGCAGCGCGCAGATCGCAGCATCGAAGGCATCGCAATCGACGATGAACTGCACATCGACATTGCGGATTTGATGCTGCATCGCGATCATCGTGATCCCCGCCTCATCGAGCGCCAGCAGCGCGCGCGGAACCAGGCCGGGTTCGGAGATGTCGCTGCCGATCACCGATACGATCGCCACCGGATGCGACGAAATCGCCGATGCGGGGAACGCGGATTCGAGGTCGGCGATCACGCGGCCTACCGTCGCGGCGTCGGTCGCCAGATAATGGGTGATCGTATTGGCGTTGGACGACTTGCTGACGATCCAGGCGCCGTGCCGGGTTAGCGCGTCCAGAATGGCGGCATCGAACCCCTTTTCGCCGACCATATCCTGGTCAAAGAACTGGAGCGCGTGAACGGTGCGCAGGCCCGTGACGATTTCAACGCGCGGTTTTTCCGTCACATAATCACCGCTGATCAGCGTCCCGGGGTCCAGCCGGTCAAAGGTGTTGCGAACCCGCAACGGGATCTCTGCCTGGCGCAGTCCGCGACCGGCACGCGGATGGATCGCCTCCATCCCAAGATTGGCGAGTTGATCCGCGACGTCGTAGCTGGTCCGGCCGATCTTGCGCGCGCGGTCTTCCCCGACCAGCCGGGGGTCCGCGCTGGAGAGATGAAACTCCTTGTGGATGATCGCCTCGCGCGCCTGTGTCAGCACAGCAATGCGTGAGAAGGTCATTTCCGAGTATCCCCGGGCATAGCGGCGCACCATCCCGCCCTCGCATCCGGCATAGCCAGTGACGATCGGCATCTGCGTCGCGAGATCGATCGGTTCGAGCGCTTCGCGGATGCGTGTGTCGAGCGTGTCCAAGCTGTCATGCATCCACATGGTCAGATCGACGAACACGGCATTGACGCCACGGTCGCGCAGCAACAGCGCTGTGCTGTGCGCGCTATGCGCCTCGCCCAGCCCGGCCAGCATCTCCCGAATGGTGACGAGCTGTTCCTTGAGGCAGAAGCGACCGTGCGCGCGCAGGCGGTCAAGATCGTTCAGGCATGCGCGCAGTCCATCGACCCGCCCCTCGACAAAGCGGTCGCATTCGGCGCGACTATCCTCGCGCACGAACATCTCGGCATTGCGCCGGATCATCGCCGCGCGCACGTCTTCCAGCGCGTCGCGCCAGCAGCGGTTGCCGTCGTTGAGCGCGAAACTCGCATAAACCCCCGGCACGCCGGTCTTTTTATGTTCGAGCAACAGGTCGGTCATCCCGGCATAGGCCGAGACGACGAAGATCCTGTTGTAGAGATCAGCACCACTGCGACCGGCGATCAGCACATTGTCAAAGACGGTGGCGGTCGCCGCCATCGACGTGCCGCCGATCTTCTCGACGCTGTGCTTCCCCGTCATGCCGGCTCCGCCGTCAGTTCACCCGAAACCGGCGTCAGCGGCGTGGCGTCGCGCGCGGCGATGAAGCGCGGACGCGGCTTAGATGCCGCAAACGGTGCCTGCAGCCGGTTCGACACGGCATTGTAGACCAGGAAGGCGTTGGCCCGCGGGAATGGCGTGATGTTGCCGTTCGAACCATGCATCATGTTGCAGTCGAAGATGATCACGGTCCCGGGCTTTCCGACCGGGGCAACGATGCCGTTGCGATGCGCGAGTTCGGTCAGGCTTTGCGCGTCGGGCACGCCATATTCCTGCTTCTTGAGCGACATCTTGTAGTGATCATCGGGCGCTTCGCCGGCGCAGGTGACGAACACGCGTTGCGAGCCCGGGATCAGCATCAGCGGACCGTTGTTCGGCGTATTCTCCGCGAGCAGCACCGACATCGACAATGCGCGCATGCGCGGCATGCCGTCCTCGGTGTGCCAGGTCTCGAAATCGGAATGCCAGTAGAATTCCTTGCCCTGGAATCCCGGCTTGTAGTTCAGCCGCGACTGGTGAACGTACACCTGATCGCCAAGCAGGAAGCGCGCAACGCCCGCCAGCCGCTCGTCGGCGGCGAGCCGCGCCATGAGGGCGCTTTGCGCGTGGATTTCGAAGATCGAGCGAATTTCGCTTCCGCCCGGTTCGGTGATGATCGTTTCGGCGTCGAGCGAGGATGGATCGCCCAGCAGGCGGGCCGTCTCGTCCTGAAGCGCCGCGATTTCGTTCGCCCCGAACACGTCCTCGAGCACGAGATAGCCGTCCTGATCGAACTGCTCGATCTGCTCACGGGCGATGGGCGCCCCCGGCCGCCAAACGGCGTGGGTGACCGGGTCGTGGCGGGGGAGCAGCACGCGTTCCGGCGCGCCGCGCGATGGATATAGATCTGTTGCCAATGCTCGTCTCCTTCAGCTGGCCATCGCGGCGTTTTCGAGCGCATCTTCGGCGGCGGGGTAGGCGCCGTTCTCATCATGCACCTCGCGGCCGGTAACCGGCGGGTTGAACACGCAGGCCGTCAGAATGTCGGTGGTCGGGCGAACGATATGCCGGTCGTTCTCGTTGAGCGCGTAGAGGATACCGGGCCGCAGTTCGTGAACCTCTCCGGTGCCCAGATCCTCGATGGTGCCGGTGCCCTTCAGGACCAGCACGGCCTCGAGATGGTTCTGATAATGCATCTTCAGTTCATGGCCGGCGAACAAGGTCGTCAGGTGGAATGAAAAGCCCATATCGTCGTCCTTGAGGAGCAGCCGGGCGCTCGCCCAGCCGTCGGACTTCACGTTGCGCTCGCTGGCGCGGACTTCTTTCAGGTTGCGAATGATCATGTGATTTCTCCTGGTTCAGGCGGCGACGCCGAGGGTGGGGGAAAGCGCGTTGCGGATGCTGCGCTCCAGGATGTCGAGGCCCGCGGCCAGCACCTCGTCGGCGATGACGAGGGGGGCGAGCACCTTGACGATTTCATCGTGCGCACCGCTGGTCTCGATGATCAGCCCGTGATCGAAACAGGCCGAGGTAATCGCGGCGGCGATTTCACCCGAGCCGACATCGATCCCGCGCATCATCCCGCGACCACGGGTCGTCAGGCCGTGCTCAGCCGCCATCTGGTCGAGCCGGCGTTCGAGAAGGCGCCCCCGCCGCTCGACATCGGCCACGAAGTCGCCCCCGCTCCAGAAATGCCGCAACGTCGCGGTCGCTGTCACGAATGCATGGTTGTTGCCGCGGAACGTGCCGTTGTGCTCACCGGGCGACCAGATGTCGAACTCCGGGCGGAACAGGGTCAGCGCGAATGGCAGGCCCATGCCGGACAGCGACTTGGCGAGGGTGACGATGTCTGGCGTGAAGCCCATCTCTTCAAAGCTGAAGAACCCGCCGGTTCGGCCACAACCCGCCTGGATATCGTCGATGATCAGCAATGCGCCGTGCGCCTTTGCGATCCGCGCCACCGCGCGCAGCCATTGCGGCGATGCGGCGTTGAGCCCGCCCTCGCCCTGCACCGTCTCGACCAGGATCGCGGCCGGCGCATCGAGGCCGCTCGACGGATCGGACAGCCGCTGCTCGAGCAGTTCGGCGGTATCGACGTCGGGACCATAATATCCGTCATAGGGTTCGTGCGCGACATGGCTCAGCGGGACCCCTGCGCCGCCGCGCTTGCCGGCATTGCCGGTGCACGCAAGCGCGCCCAGCGTCATGCCGTGAAAGCCGTTGGTGAAAGCGATGACCATTTCGCGCCCGGTAACCTTGCGCGCGAGTTTGATCGCTGCCTCGACTGCGTTGGTGCCGGTTGGCCCGGTGAACATCGCGCGGTAATCGAGCCCGCGCGGACGCAGGATCACATCCTCCAGAGTGCGGAGAAACTCGGCCTTCGCGTCGGTATGAAGATCGAGCCCGTGCGCGATGCCGTCGTTCGCAATATAGTCGAGCAGCGCCTGTTTGAGCACGGGATGATTGTGCCCGTAGTTGAGCGTCGAGCAGCCCGACAGGAAGTCGAGATATTTTCCGCCGTTCGCGTCATGCAGCCAGACATCCTGGGCACGATTGAACTGACGCGGGATCGACCGCGAATAGCTGCGGACGATGGACTCGCGGCGTTCGTAGATGCGCGTGTCCGGCGCGATATGGCTCGGCTCCGCAATTGCGGTCATAGGTGTTCTCCAGATCTATCGTTCAGTCGGTGGTCGGGAGCGGTCCGATGCGCGCTTCCCATTCGGTGTCGTGCGTGCCGCCCAGATGCGCATCGCGCTCGAAGCGTGGAGCCTTTGTCAGCGCGGCGCCGTGGCGGCGCGCGAAGGCGGCGAACAGCGCCCAGGACGCCGCGTTCGCCTCGGTGATGGTGGTGATCAGGCTGGTCGCCCCTGCAGCGGCGGGGCGCGCGATCAGCGCGTCCAGCATCCGCGCCGCCAGACCTTCGCCACGGGCGCTGGAATCGACGGCGACCTGCCACACGAAAATGGCGTCGGGCGTCGCGGGCGGACGATAGCCGGAGACCCAGCCAACGATCCTGCCACCCCGTTCCGCTACCACGCAGGTGTCGGCGAAGTCGGTGCATTGCAGGAGGTTGCAATAGGCCGAGTTGCGATCGAGCGGCGGGGCGGCGGCGATCAGCGCAGTGATCCGGGCGCCATCCTCGGCGCACGGCCTGCGCAATTCGATCTCGTCATGTGGCGTCCCTGACTGGACGTCCGGCACTGCCGTTCGGTCTGCTTGCGCCCCAAAGATGCTTCATACTCCGTATTAGTTTTTGGGCCCGCGCTGGGCGAGCCGCTCCCTGTGTTGGCGCGCTATATAGGGAATTACTGCGACTTTCTCAACCCGCCCGCCTTCTTCAAGCCATGCGGGTGCGTAACTTACTTCAATTTTGGAAGGTTATTCGCGGTGGCAGAGGCGCTGGCTTTGCAATATCACCACGCCGTGGAACGCGACCTCACCTCCCCGACCCTCAAGGCGCTGCGCCGCATCCTGCGCGCGTCGGATCTGGGCAGCCGACAGCTTGCCGCCGCAACCGGGCTGACCCCGTCGCAGTTGATCGTCCTGCATGAGATTGAGCAGCGCGGGGAAACGACTGCGAGTGTCCTGGCCGCCACGCTCCAGTTCAGCCAGGCGACGATCACCAACATCGTCGACCGACTCGAGGCGGGCATGCTGGTGAAGCGCGAACGCAGCCTGCGCGACAAGCGCCAGATCATTCTGCGGGCGACGGCGTCAGGCCGGGCAACGATCGAGAAAGCTCCTGATTTGCTACAGGCGCGCTTCAGCGACCAATTCCCCGCGCTCCCGGTCTGGGAACAGGCCATGATCCTGGCTGCACTGGATCGGCTGGGGAACATTCTCGGCGCAGATGCACTCGATGCCGCCCCCCTGCTTGATGCCGGCGCCATCGATCGAGCGACGCCGGCGCCATAGCGCCCCAGGACGCCATAAGCTCGGCTATGTCGCGCGACCAATGCCTATCACTATCGCCACCTTAGGCCTGAGTATCTTCGCGAGTTCGTGGACGGCGTGGAGTCGCTGTGGGACGACGTTGGCAAGCTAACCAAGGTCCATCTGCGATACCAGTGCGATACCAAAATAGTCGATATGGCGCCGCGCGTCAGGCCACCCTGAGAAAAATCATCATTTTTCAGATAGCTGGATGGTGCCGCTTACAGGACTCGAACCTGTGACCCCCGCATTACGAATGCGATGCTCTACCAACTGAGCTAAAGCGGCGTGCCCGGCGTGCGTAGCCGGGGAAGGTGGCGGCGCTTATCAGCCTTGTTCTTAGCTGACAAGCGTTGCCGAAGCGTTTCCGGCGCGGGATTTGACGATTGGGCGCCTTTACGCGGTGTTTACCACATGCGGCGCAGAGTCGGTGCGATCGAGGGTCACTTCCCTCTGTGGAGCATGCGCATGGACACCGCCCGCGGACTCGATGACCGCCCCGACACCGATCATGGCGACACCGGCGTCAGTGATTCGGCTCATGACGCGCATCGCCTGTCGATCGGCTCGGACGAGCGGCGCATGCATGTGCGCGCCTATAATCACTGGGTTTCGCTGCTGCATGGCCGCGCCTATCCGTCGATCGAGGATCTCGATCCGGGCAACATCGCCGATTTCGGGCCACACAGCGTGCTGCTCGATTTCAGCAAGGGCGTCGAAAATCCGGCGATTCGCTATCTCGGCATGTCGCTGCGCGGAGAATGCGGGGTCACCAGCGACATCACCCATGTCGGCGAAGTGCCCAGCCGCTCGCTGCTCTCGCGCCTGACCGACCATTATCTTCAGATCATCGCCAACCGCGCGCCGATCGGGTTCGAAGCCGAGTTCGTCGGCCAGCGCGGACATAATACGCTGTATCGCGGCATCCTGATGCCGTTCTCGTCCGACGCGGACACGATCGATTTCATCTATGGCGTGATCAACTGGAAGGAACTGGTCGACGCCGAAACCCAGGCGCGGCTGGAGCACGAGGTTGACGAAGCCCGTCGCACCGCCCCCACCCCGGTCGCCGCCGCCCCGGTCTGGGCCGACGGGCCGAGCGCCGGCTTTGGCGAAAGCGCGGAGCCTGAGCCCGAGCATGTGCTCGACACCGTCGACCTGCCCGCCCCCGAATCGCTGGCCGACCGGCTGGTGATCGCGCGCGAAACCGCGGCGGCCGCCCGCGCCGCCGATACGCGCAGCCGTTCGTCGCTCTACCGCGCCTTGTCGCGCGCCTATGATTTCGCCCGCGCGTCGGAAATCGATGCCGAGGACTATGCCGAGCTGCTCGCCGCTGCGGGGATCGCGGTGCAGGCGCGCGCGCCGATGACCGCCGCTGCGAAGCTCGTCTTCGGTGCCGATTACGACAAGACCCGCCTGACCGAATTCGCCGCGGTGATGAGCCATGCGCGTCGCCACGATGTCGCCGAGGGCGGGCTTGACGCGTTCATCAGCGCCACCGAGGGCGGCATCAAGGGGATCGTCAAGGCCGAGCGCGCGCTGCGCAAGCCTGCGCCCCAGCCCGACCTGTTCGACCAGGTCCGCGCCGAGTTGCGCGCGCGCCCGGCAATCGCGCATGTCCAGATGGCCGCAGGCGCGGAGGAATTCGTCCTGCTGCTCGCGCGTGCGGGTGCCGATGGCGAACTCGATATCGTCGCGCGGATCGAGGACGACGCCGCGCTGTCCAACCGCGCGCTGCGCAAGGCCGCCGCATGAACGTCTGATCCTTCCTGAAGCCTTCTCCCAAGCTGCGCGCGAACACGGTCAAAAAGACCGGTTCGCGCGCATTTTTTTGTGCCTCGGTACCGCTATCCCGGCAATTTAGTCTCAAATGTTACTGTGCGGTGCAGCAAGTCTTGAGCCGCGCCGCACACGGGCGCATAGCGCGGAGCCATGAGCAAGACGCCGATCAAGTCGCTCGCCGAGGCGCTGCATGCGCGCCTCACCGATGGGGCCCTGCCGGGGGAGCTGGAGGGGTTCGACGACACCGCCCGCGCCGCGGCCGCAAGGTTCGTGGCAGAGGCGGCGGCGACGCGTGCGCCCGGCACGCCGGGGGTGGCGCTCGAAACTGGCCTTGGTGAGGACAGCCGCGCGATGCGGCTCGCGGTCGTCAATGACGACATGCCCTTCCTGGTCGATTCGATCGCGGCAACGATCGCCGCGCACGACATCGCGATCCGGCGGATCATCCATCCCGTCGTGGCGGTCGAACGCGCGGGCGATGGCACGCTGGCCGGGATCGGCGCCGGCCGGGATGGCGGCGGATCGCGCGAATCGATGGTCTATATCGAGATGGAGCGCGCCGATGCGCGCGACCGCACCGGCCTGGTCCGCGATCTCGAGCGCAACCTTGCCCATGTCCGCGCCGCCGTAACCGACTGGACCGAGCTGCGCCGCGCAATGAACGACGACGCCAACCGCATCCCCGATGCGGAAGGGGCGGCGCTGCTGCGCTGGTTCCAGGGTGGCAGCATGACGCTGGTCGGGCATGAGACCTGGCATCGCGACGGCAGCGTCACCGATGCGGCGGGCATCTGCCGCGTCGATCTCGACACGCCGCTGCTGGCCGAAGCGTCGCGCCAGCTGGCGGTGGAATGGTTCGAACAGGGCGGACAGCCGCCCTTGCTGCTCAAGTCCAACTTCATCTCGACCGTGCATCGCCGTGCGCCGCTCGATCTGGTGCTGGTGCCGTTGCGCGATGGGCCGAAGGTCACCGGCCTGTCGGTCCATGCCGGCCTGTGGACCAGCGCCGCGCTGCATTCGACGCCGGATGAGGTGCCGATCCTGCGCTCGCGCATCGCCAGCCTCGAAACCAAGTTCGGCTTCGACCCGCGCGGCCATACCGGCAAGGCGCTGGCGCATGCGCTGAGCGGGCTGCCGCACGACCTGACCACCGCCTTCCCCAGCGCAGCGCTGGAGGAAATCGCGCTCACCGCGATGTCGGTGACCGATCGCCCACGGCCCAAGCTGGTGCTGATCCGCAGCCAGCTGGGGCGCCATCTGTTCGCGTTCGTGTGGCTGCCGCGCGACGACGTTTCGACCGGCCGCCGCGTCGCGATCGGCGAGATGCTGGAGGCGCGCGCCAATGCCTCGTTGCTCAGCTGGTCGATCGCGCTGGAGGACGGGCCGGTCGCGCTGCTGCGCTACACGCTCGACCTGCGCAATGACGGGCGCATGCCCGATGCCGCCGCGCTCGATGTCGAGCTTGAGCGGATGGTGCGCGGCTGGCTGCCCGCGGTCGAGCACGCCTTGCGTGAGGATGGGGCGACCCCGGCGCGTGCGGCACGGCTGGCGCTGCGTTATGCTCCGTGTTTCCCTTTCGGCTATCGCAACAGCAATGCGCCCGAAGAGGCGGCGCGCGACATCGTGCCGATCGCCGGGCTGGCCGACGCCAATGCGCGATCGGTGCGCATCTATCCGCAGGACGGCAAGCTGCGGATCAAGCTCTACCGCCTCGGCGGGCCGCTGCCGCTGTCCGACGCGGTGCCGGTGTTCGAGAATTTCGGGTTCCGCGTGATCGAGGAACTGCCGACCGCGCTGGCGGGCGATGCCGATGCCTATATCCATGATTTCGAGGTTGAGCTGCCCGCCGGCGGGACGCTGAAGGGCGAGACTGCGACGGTCGAAGGTGCGATTGCCGCCGTGCTGGAAATGCGCGCGGAGAATGACGCGTTCAACCGGCTGATCGTCGAGGCGGGGCTGGCCCCGGCGTCGGTGGTGCTGCTGCGCGCGTGGTTCCGTTACCTACGCCAGACCGGCCTGTCCTATGGCCTCGTCACCGTGGTCGAGGCATTGCGCCGCGCGCCTGCCGTCGCGGCTGCACTGGTCGACCGCTTCGCCGCCGCGCATGATCCGGCGCGCGCGAAGGATAGCGAAGCCGCGATCGCCGCCGCCGACGCCGCGATTGCTGCGGGTCTCGACGCGGTCAGCGCGATCGACGACGACCGCATCCTGCGCGCGATTTCCGGAGTGATCCGCGCGACGTTGCGCACCAACGCCTTTGCCCCCGCCGCCGCCGAAGCACTGGCGTTCAAGATGGACAGCAGCCGCGTGCCGAACCTGCCCGCGCCGCTGCCGTGGCGGGAAATCTGGGTCTATTCGCCGCGGGTCGAGGGCATCCACCTGCGCGCCGGCCCGGTCGCGCGTGGCGGCCTGCGCTGGTCCGATCGGCGCGACGATTTCCGCACCGAGATCCTCGGCCTGATGAAAGCGCAGCGGGTCAAGAACGCCGTGATCGTGCCGACCGGCGCGAAGGGCGGTTTCTATCCCAAGCAGCTCCCGAGTCCGGCAATCGACCGCGATGCGTGGTTCGAGGAGGGCAAGGAAAGCTACCGCATCTTCATCCGCTCTTTGCTGTCGATCACCGACAATATCGTCAGCGGCGCGGTGGTGCATCCCGACAGCGTCGTGATCCATGACGGCGAAGACCCCTATTTCGTGGTCGCCGCTGACAAGGGCACCGCGACGTTCAGCGACGTCGCCAACGCCATCGCGATCGATCGCGGCTTCTGGCTGGGCGATGCCTTCGCCAGCGGCGGGTCGGTTGGATATGACCACAAGGCGATGGGAATCACCGCCAAGGGCGCGTGGATCAGCGTCCAGCGCCACTTCCTGGAGATGGGCACCGACGTCCAGACCGACACGATCCGCGTCGCCGGTTGCGGCGACATGTCGGGCGACGTGTTCGGCAACGGCATGCTGTTGTCCAAGGCGATCAAGCTGGTCGCCGCGTTCGACCATCGCCACATCTTCCTCGACCCCGATCCCGATCCTGCGGCAAGCTGGGCCGAGCGTGAGCGCATGTTCAACCTGCCCCGGTCGAGCTGGGCGGACTATGATCCGTCGCTGATCTCCAGCGGCGGCGGCGTGTTTGCGCGGTCGGAAAAGTCGATCAAGCTCACCCCGCAAGTCCGCGCGGCACTGGGCATCGAGGTGGAGGAGATGGAGCCGAATGCGCTCATCTCCGCGATCCTCAAGGCCACGGTCGACCTGCTCTGGTTCGGCGGCATCGGCACCTATGTGAAGGCTGCGGGTGAAGCGCATATCGAAGTTGGCGATCCCGCCAATGATCGCCTGCGCGTCAATGCCGAGGATCTGCGTGCGCGTGCAATCGGCGAGGGCGCGAATCTGGGTGTCACGCAAGCGGCGCGCATCGCCTTTTCCATGAAGGGTGGGCGGATCAACACCGACTTCATCGACAATTCGGCGGGCGTCGATTGTTCGGATAATGAGGTCAACATCAAGATCGCGCTCAACCGTGAGGTGATCGAGGGTCGGCTCGACATGGCCGATCGCAACATCCTGTTGCCGGCGATGACCGACGATGTCGCGCATCTGGTGCTGGAGGATAACCGCCTGCAAACGCTGGCTTTGTCGTTCCTTGAGAATGACGGGCCGGTCGCGGTGCCGAGCTTCGTGCGGCTGACCGAAATCCTCGAAGCGGGCGGTCGGCTCGACCGCGCGGTCGAGGGGCTGGCGACCAATGAGGAATATCTGCGCCGGGCGCAGGACGGCGCGGGGCTGACCCGCCCCGAACTCGCGGTGTTGCTCGCGACCAGCAAGCTGGCGTTGCAGGATGCGATCGAGACCGGCGGGCTGGGCCTCGACCCGGCGCTGGAGAGCGACCTGATCACCGCCTTCCCGACGGCGATGCAGGAGCGGTTCAAGACCGCGATCCTCGAACATCGCCTGCGCGGTGAGATCGTTGCGACCAAGCTCGCCAACCGCATCGTCAACCGGCTCGGCGTGCTGCACCCGTTCGAACTGGCCGAGGAAGAAGGCGCATCGCTGCGCGACATCGCGATGATGTTCGTTGTTACCGAGCGGCTGTTCGGCCTGCAGCCTTTGTGGGAAGAGATCGAGACGGCAGCGATGAGCGAGAGCGCGCGCATCGCCGCGTTTGACGAGATCGCCGTCGCCACCCGATCGCAGATCGCCGATCTGTTGCGCGTGTGCCGTCCGGGCGAGGACATCGGCGCGGTGCTCCACCGCCTTAAGCCCGGCATCGACAGCCTCGACCGCCAGGCCAAGACGCTGCTCAAGGAAGAGGCGCTGGCGCAATCGGGCCGCATCGCCGCGCAGCTGGAGGCGGCGGGCGCGCCGACGGCTTTGGTCGCAAAGATCGTTCGCATCTTCGAACTCGACGGCGCGGTCGGGCTTGCCGATCTGGGCCAGCGGCGCGGGATCGGCGAGACCGAGCTGACGCATGCGTTCACCCATCTGGGACAGGCGCTCGGCCTTGACTGGGCGCAGGCCAATGCCGCGCGCATCGTCGCGGGCGATCCGTGGGAGCGGCTGCTGATCGCGGGCCTTGCGCGCGACTTCCAGCAGTTGCGGCTGGAGTTCCTCGCGCGCGGCACCGGCACGGATCCGCGCGCCGAGGTCGAGACCTGGCTGGCCGAACATGCCGCGCGGGTCGCGCAGTTCGTGGCGCTGGTCGAGCGCGCGAGAAAGGCACCGGCACCCAATGCGGCGATGCTGGCGCAGATTGCCGGGCAGGCACGGGTATTGCTGGGTAGATGAAATCGGAGGTGGGCGAGATCATGCGTCATGTGTGAGCTTGCCTCCTTCCGGCTGATACTCAATGCGGCCATTGTAACCAAATAGGTTATTGTAGGAAAGCGCGGCGCGTAAAGTGGCGGATTTCTGCGGGTTTTGGGCCGGTAGCAGGCACGTCAACCGAGCAGAAACGGGTAGGCATCGGGTCGATGAAGCCCGGGTCGCGGAACCACGCAATGCGAACATGTCGCGTGGGAGTGCGCCGTGGGGCTACGCGCGCATGCGACAAATCTCCTCGGGGATGTCGCAAAGGTCGTCACTCACGACTCCTCCCCTGAGCTTGTCTCAGGGGAGGGGGACCGCCGCCGCAGGCGGTGGTGGAGGGGCGGCCGCGCAGACGGCCGGTGGCAGCTCGGCAAAATTCCGCCCTCTGCGAGGGCGGCCCCTCCGTCAGCGCTGCGCGCTGCCACCTCCCCTGCTGCGCAGGGGAGGAATAGTAGCGCATTGTAATTGCGAATCACTCTCGCTAAGGCTGCGAACGAATCGCAATTAGGCTGTCCCTACCCCGATGCACGGAACCACCCCGACCGCGCCGCGCAAGCGCAGCCGCAAGGCCTTTTGGCTGAAGCAGCTGCACACCTGGCACTGGATCAGCTCGGCGATCAGTCTGGTCGGGTTGCTGCTGTTCGCGGTCACCGGGTTCACGCTCAACCACGCCGCCGAAATCGAAGGTTCGCCGCAGACGGTGGAGCGCGCGGCACAGCTGCCCGCGCCGCTGCTGCCCGCGATCAAGCCCGACGACGCAGCCGATACGAAGAAGCCGTTGCCTGCGCCGGTTGCGGAGTGGGTTGAGGGCAATCTCGACGTCAAACATGCCCGCGCCGACGCCGAATGGTCGGCGGACGAAATCTACCTCGCCCTGCCCCGCCCCGGCGGCGATGGCTGGGTCGCGATCGACCGGGCGAGTGGCGCGGTGACCACCGAGAGCACGAACCGCGGCTGGATCGCGTGGCTCAACGATCTGCACAAGGGCCGCAACAGCGGCACGGTGTGGAAGTGGTTCATCGACATCTTCGTGCTCGCCTGCATCGTGTTTTCGCTGACCGGGCTGGTGTTGTTGCAGATGCACTCCAAGAACCGCCCGAGCACGTGGCCGCTGGTCGGTGCGGGCCTCGTCATCCCCGCGATCCTCGCGATCTTCTTCATCCATATCTAAAGGGAGCCGCCGCTCATGCAGTTTCGCGTAACCGGATTGACCGCCACCGCGCTGGGCGCGGGCCTGTTCGCGCCGGGGATGGCGGCCGCACAGACGCTCGACGTTTCGGTCACGATTCCAAGGCTGACGGTTGCCGAATATCACCGGCCCTATGTCGCGATGTGGATCGAGAAGGAGGGCGGCCCGGCCCAGACCCTGTCGGTGTGGTACGACGTTGACCTCAAGAACAATGAGGGCACCAAATGGCTGCGCGACGTGCGGCAATGGTGGCGCGCGTCGGGCCGCACGATGCGCTTTCCCGCCGCGGGTGTGACCGGCGCGACCAAGGCGCCCGGCACCCACAAGGTCAGCTTCAAGCCGCAGCTGGGTGCCGGCAACTATACGCTGGTGGTCGAAGCCGCGCGTGAGGTGGGCGGGCGCGAGCTGGTCCGCATCCCCTTCTCGCTGCCCAAGGGCGGCACTGCCCGCGCCAGCGGGAAGACTGAGCTGGGCGCAGTAACTTTGACCGTGAAGCGTTGAACCAAGGGGCCTGACTATGAAGTTCCGCAATCTCCTCATCGCCACCGCCGTCGCGGCGGTCGCCATTCCCGCCAGCGTTCAGGCGCACCGTCAGTGGATGCTCCCGTCGATGACGGTCGTCTCGGGCGAGGGCGCAGACGTGTGGGTGACGGTCGACGCCGCCGTCTCCAACGACCTGTTCTATTTCGAGCATCAGCCGTTACGCGCCGACATCGCGGTGATGCTGCCCGATGGTACGGCGGGTGAGGTCAAGAACAAGGCAACCGGCCGCTATCGCACCACGCTCGACGTGCAGATCCAGCAGCGCGGCACCTACAAGATCTACTACGCCAGCGAAGGCGTAATGGGGTCGTACAAGCTGAATGGTGAGGAAGTGCGCATCCCGCGCGGCACCACCGCCGACAAGCTGGCGAGCGTGATCCCGGCGGGTGCAACCGATGTGCGCACGTCGATCAATAGCAACCGCAACGAGATTTTCGTGACGGCGGGCGAGCCGACCACGACGGTGTTCAAGCCGGTCGGCAAGGGCATCGAGCTGGTGCCGGTGACGCATCCCAACGACCTGATCGTCGGGGAGGATGCGACCTTCCAGTTCCTGCTCGACGGCAAGCCGACCCCGGGCCTGGCGGTCACGGTGATCCCCGGCGGCATCCGCTATCGCGACCAGCTGCATCAGCAGGATCTGAAGACCGGCGCCGATGGCAAGGTCACGATCAAGTGGAGCGATCCCGGCATGACCTGGATCAACGTCACCACTCCGCGCGCGGGCGGCGAAGAAGGCGCCCCGCCCGCCCCCGGCGCGCGCCGGGCGAGCTATGTCACGACGCTTGAGGTGATGGCACCCTGACCCCCGAGCCCCGCATCGCCATTCCCGCGACGCTGTCGCCCGCTGCCTTTCACCGGCGGCGGGCGCATGCGCGTGTCGAGCGGTTCGGCGGGGACACGATGGGGACGCGCTGGTCGGCGCAGATCGTCGCGCCGCCGCCGGGCGTTCAGGCGGCGATCGCGGGCGTGCTGGCGCACATCATTGCGCAGATGAGCCATTGGGAGCGCTGCTCGCAGCTCAGCCAGATCAACGCTGCCGCGCCCGGCGGCTGGCACGGCATCGCGCCGGAGTTCGTGCACGTCCTGGGCGTCGCGCTCGACATCGCGGCGCGATCGGGCGGGGCGTTCGATCCGGCGATGGGCGCGCTGGTCAACCTGTGGGGCTTTGGCCCGCCGGGGCCGCGTGGCGATGTGCCTGAGGATGGCGAGATCGATGCCGCGCGGGTTGCGGTCGGATTGGGGGCGATCGAACTCGATGCGCCGCTGCTGCGGCTGCGCCGGGTGCGCCCCGCGCGGCTCGACCTGTCGGGGATCGCCAAGGGCTATGCGGTCGACGCGGTCGCGGCGCGGTTGCGTGGGATGGGCTGCGCCGACTTTTTGGTTGAGATTGGCGGCGAGCTGGTCGGCGCGGGGATTCAGCCCGATGGTCAGCCCTGGTGGGTCGATGTGGAGGCTCCGCCGGGGGTGACGCTCGCCCCGCTGCGGGTCGCGCTGCACGGCCTCGCGGTGGCGACGTCGGGGGATTATCGCCGCAATTCAGCGGCGGGCAGCCACAGCATCGACCCGCGCACCGGCCGCCCGATCGCGCATGGCACCGCGAGCGTCACCGTGATCCACGCCGATTGCTGCCACGCCGACGCCTGGGCGAGCGCGTTGACGGTGCTGGAGCCAGACGCGGCGATGGCGCTGGCCGAGCGCGAGGGGCTGGCGGTGCAGCTGGTGGTGCGGGGCGAGGGCGAGTGGCTGTCGGACGCGTTGAGGGCGATGCTCGACTAGACCCTTTCGTCGGCCCGGGCTTGACCCGGGCCTGGGCTGCCTTGATCGGACGCTGGGAGGAAGAAGCCTTGGCCCGGGTCAAGCCCGGGCAGACGAGTGTATGGGGGCTACGCGTCCGCCCAACGCCTCAGCAGGTTGTGGTAGACCCCGGTCAGCTCGATCACGCTGCGATCCGTGCCGCCGAGCTGGCCGGTCAGCCGCTGGACGCTCTGGTCGAGGTCGAACAATATGCGCCGCGCGCCATCGTCGCGGACCATCGACTGGATCCAGAAGAAGGACGCGACGCGGCGGCCGCGCGTCACCGGCTCGACCTTGTGCAGGCTGGATGAGGGGTAGAGGATCGCGTGGCCGGCGGGTAGCTTGACGCGTTGGACCCCGAACTGATCCTCGATCACCAGCTCGCCGCCGTCATAGGCCGCGGGATCTTCGAGGAAGACGGTCATCGACAGGTCGCTGCGGATGCGGAAGTCGGTGCCGCGCTGGATGCGGATCGCGCTGTCGACATGCACGCCAAAGGTCTGGCCGACGCCGTAGCGGTTGAACAAGGGCGGGAAGACCTTGAGCGGCAATGCGGCCGCGAAGAACAGCGGCGAGCGGCCGAGCGCGTCGAGGATCACCTTCCCGCCTGCCTTGGCCGCGGCGCTGTCCTCGGGGAGCTGCTCATTCTGCTTGGCCAGTGCCGACTGGTGGCCCGACGTGGCGTTGCCGTCGATCCACTCGGCCGCGTCGATCGTGGCGCGCAAATCGGCGAGCGTGGCGGCGTCGAGCAAGTCGGGAATCGCGATCAGCATAGCAGCGCCTTCTAAAGGGGGGTCGGAGCGGATGATAGCGGGGGACAGGGATTGCCGTCACCCGCTCCTCCCCCTTTAGCCCTTAGAAGCGGTAGCCGACGGTCAGCACCGCCGAGCGCGCATCTCCGGGTGTGGCCCAGCCATTGTTGCGTATGCGGGTGTAGTAGAGCTCGTTGGTGATGTTCTTGACGTTCACCAGCACGCTGAGGTCGCGGGTGATGTCGTAGGAGATCGACGCATTGTGGACGAGGTAATCGTCCGCGCGATAGACCACCGCCGACGTTGCGGTCGGCAGGTTCAGCGCGAAGCTGCCCTGATAGGTGACGCCATAGCCCAGCTTCAGCCCGAACGGCAGCGTGTAAGTGGTGTAGAGGCTACCCGAATGGTTGGGGACATTCTGCAGCTCCGCACCCGCCGCAGGATCAGGGCTGCCGACCGCAACCGAGCGGATCAGCTTGGGCTCGAGATAGGTGTAGTTGGCGGTGATCGACCAGGCCGGGGTGATGTTGCCGGTCGCGCTGACGGCGATGCCATCGACGCGCGAATGGCCGTCGAGCACCTGATCGGGCAGCGTCGGGTCGTTTGACGGCACCTTGTACTGGTCGCGCTCGTTGCGGAACGCGGCGATGCTGAACAGCGCGCGACCGATCTCGGCCTTGGCGCCGATCTCGTAATTCTTCGCGGTTTCCGGATCGACGTTGCAGGTCAGCGCGGTGCAGCCGCCATTGACCGCGCTCTGCGACGGGGTCTGCGCGTTGCCATAGGCGGCGTAGAGCGTCACTGCCTCGACCGGCTTGTACACGAGGCCGATGCGGTAGCTGAACAGGTCGGCATCGTTGCGGAAGCGCGGACCGGTGACGATCGCTCCCTGCGGCGTCGTCACGGTCGCGGCGGTGCTGGTGTCGGTCTGGTAATTGCCCTCGTTACGCTCGTAGCGGACGCCACCGTTCAGCTCGAACTTGCCGAGCTTCATCGTGTCGAACAGATAGACGGCGTAGTTGGTCACCTCGCCCCGCTGGCGACCGCTTTCGAAGAAATTGACTGGGCCGGTATAGACGTTGCTGCCATAGTTGAAGCCCGCCGGACCGGCGACGACTTCGTTCGGGTTGGCCCAGTTGATCAGCGGATAGGGCGCGTTGGCGACGGTGCCGTTGGCGTTGCGATAGACGTTGCCGGTGGACAGGAAGAACTTCTCCCACCCCGCCGATGCGCCGACGACCAGGCTGTGTTCGACCGCGCCGGTGGCGAACTGCGCCGACAGGTCGACCTGATTGTACATCAGCTCGCTGGTCGTATCGCGGACGTTTCCGCGCGGGCCGCCGATCAGATAGTAGCCGGTGGGAACGGTCGCGGGGCAGGCAGCACCGGTGGGCGTGACCCCGCCGGTCAGACAGAACGTCCCCTGCGGCGGGCCGACGATCGTCAGCTGCTGCACCTGTTGCCAGCGGGTCAGGTTGCGGATCGACAGTTTGTCGCTGAATTCGTGCGCGAACGTCGCCGTCGCCTGATCGACGGTGATTTCCTGGGTATCGATGTTGCGGTAGCCGAAATAGTCGCTGCGATCGATGCCGGGCAGCGCGCCGTTGGACACGGCATTCTTGTAATAGGGCACGCCGTATTGCGGGATATTGGTTTCTTCCTGATGCAGATATTGCAGCGTCAGGCTGGTCGGTCCTTCGATCCCGATCGTCACCGCAGGCGCGACGCCCCAGCGCTCATAGCTTTCGACATCGCGGCCCGGCACGTCGTTCTGGTGCACCATCGCGTTGAGGCGCACCGCGATCAGGTCATTGGCGCGGACATTGGCGTCGATCGTGCCGCGATAATAATCGTCGGTGCCGATTCCGCCCTGCACCGCGATCGACGTTTCCGCCTGCGGACGCTTGGTCACGATGTTGATCGACCCGCCGACCGATCCCGACCCGTTATAGACCGAGTTCGCGCCGTTGGTGACCTCGACCTGCTCTAGGTTGAACGGGTCGCTGCGCGAATAGGGCGCGCTGTCGCGGACGCCGTCGGTGGTGATGTCGGACGATGCCGAATAGCCGCGCAGGGTGATCTGGTCGCTCGGCGCGATGCCGCCCTCGGCCGCGCCGAAGGTGATGCCGGGCACGGTCGACAGCACGTCGCGCAGTGTGAGGAGGTTCTGCTCCTCGATCACCTTGTTGGTCAGGATCGTGACGGTCTGCGGGGTGTCGCGCACCGGACGCGTGACCTTGGGGCTGGCCTGCTCCGAACGCACCTTTTCGCCGGTTACGGTGACATCGGCGCGGTCCTGCTCGGCCACCGGATCGGTCGGGTCGGCGGCATAGGCGGCGGGCGCCGATGCGACGAAACCAACCGCGGCGAGCGCGAGGAAAGCAGGCGCGGCGCGATGGCCGTCCGGCGAGGTGCGAGTCATGGAAGCCCCTTTACGTTATCGTTGGGGCGTCCGCTATTGAGAGTCGTTCTCACAGTCAAGACTAATGCGAATCGTTTTCATCATTGTCGCAACTTTGTCGCATCGATCAGAAGCCAGCTGCGCAACGCACTGGCAAGATTGGGGGGATCGTCGCCCTGAATGCGCAGATAATCGACCTGCGCGACCAGCGCGCTGAGCGGCAGGCCGCGTGCCGCGGCGGCGGCTTCCAGCGCGTCCCAGAATAGCGGTTCAAGGCTGATCGAGGTCGGATGCCCGGCGATCGTCATCGATCGCTTGACCGGCGGGTGGAACCCGCCCGGCGGCGGCGCGATGCCGCCGGGTGCGTCAGGCATCGAGGTCGAACAGCGACGCCAGCTGCTCGATCATCGTGCCCGCCAGCTGATCGACATCCATGATCGTTACCGCGCGGCTGTAATAGCGGGTCACGTCATGGCCGATGCCGATCGCAACCAGCCCGACCGGCGACTTGCTTTCGATCCACCCGATCACCTGACGCAGATGGCGTTCGAGATAGGAGCCGCTGTTCACGCTCAGCGTCGAATCATCGACCGGCGCGCCGTCGCTGATCACCATCAGGATCTTGCGATCCTCGTTCCGTGCGATCAGGCGGCTATGCGCCCACAACAGCGCCTCGCCGTCGATATTCTCCTTGAGCAGCCCTTCGCGCATCATCAGGCCGAGCGACTTCTTGGCGCGGCGCCACGGTTCGTCGGCCTGTTTGTAGACGATGTGCCGCACGTCGTTGAGGCGGCCGGGCTGCGCCGGACGCCCTTCGCCCAGCCACTTCTCGCGCGATTGCCCACCCTTCCACGCGCGGGTGGTGAAGCCGAGGATTTCGGTCTTCACCCCGACGCGCTCGAGCGTGCGCGCGAGAATGTCGGCGCTGATCGCCGCGATGCTGATCGGGCGACCGCGCATCGATCCACTATTGTCGATCAGCAGCGTGACCACCGTGTCCTTGAACTCGGTGTCCTTCTCGACCTTGTACGACAGCGACTGCATCGGGTTGACGATCACCCGCGCCAGCCGCGCGGCGTCGAGCAGCCCTTCGTCCTGATCGAAGTCCCAGCTGCGGTTCTGCTGCGCCATCAACCGGCGCTGGAGCCGGTTGGCGAGCTTGGTCACCACGCCCTGAAGGTTCGACAATTGCGTGTCGAGATAGGCGCGCAGCCGGGTCAGTTCCTCGTCGTCGCACAGGTCGGTGGCGGCGATCACCTCGTCATATTGGTTGGTGTAGGCGCCATATTCGAACTGCGGCGGGAAATCGGACCAGGGGCGGTTGGGGCGGACGGGCATCATCCCCTCATCCCCCGGATCGCCGGGCTCGCCCTCGCCGTCCTCGAACTCGCCCTGTTCCTGCTCGGTTTCCGGGCCGTCCTCGCCCTCACCCTCGCGCTGTTCGCCGCGCGCGTCGATCTCGCCCTCGCCGGTGTCGCCGGGCTCGTCGCCGGCATCGGCCTCGTCCTGATCGGCTTCGTCGGTGCCTTCGTCCTCGCCGCCGCCATCCTGCGATTCGTCGGGAACCAGATCGCCCTCGGTCAGCTCAAGATCGGCGAGCAGATTGCCGACCAGCCGCGCGAACGCCGCCTGATCGTCGATCGCCAGCGCCAGCGCGTCGAGATCCGCGCCGCCCTTGTCCTCGATCCAGTCGCGCACCAGCCCGAGCCCGAGCGCGGCGGCGGCGGGCGATTCGCGCCCGGTCAGCCGTTCGCGCACCAGCAACTGGACTGCGGTCGACAGCGGCACTTCGTCGCGCGTGCGCGCCCGGCTGATCGGGTCGGACCGCATCTTCATCTCGAGCGCATGGTCGAGATTATCGGCGATGCCGGCAAAGCCGCGCGACCCCAGCGCCTCGATGCGCGCGGTTTCCACCGCATCGAACACCGCGCGCGCAACCGGCTCCTTGGGCGCGCCTTTTAGGTGCGTGGCGGCGTCGTGCAGCCGCAAGCGCAGCGCATAGCCATCGGCAAAACCGCGCGCCTCCGCCACCTGTTCGGGCGGCAGATTGCGGCCGGGCATCGGCACCTTGATATGCCGGCCCGATTGCGCCGGCGCGTCGGCGGTAAAGGCGAGTTCCAGCTCCGCCTGATGCGACAGCGCCCGCGCGGTCCCGGTAAGCACGGACTTGAACTGATCGAGGGGAGAGTCGCTGGCCATCGGATTTCCATGCGCGGAGGCGCGCCGCGACACAAGCGTCCTGCGGGTCAGGTCAGGGTACAGATTCGCGCAGCGCCCGACCTTCGACGGTCGCACCAGCTATAATGCGGACGAATACTGCCCGGGAGATACTCCTTGTCCTACCTCGCCGAAACGCTTGCCAGTTCGAACCCGTTGCGTGCGCGCTTCGACCAGTTGTCCGTCGCGGGCAAGCTGATCGCGCTGTGCGCTGCGGCGATCTCGCTGCTGCTCGCGATCGGGTTTACCATCGTCACGCTTCAGGCGTCGTCCGTGGTCGGGCGCGGATCGAGCGAGACTGCCGAGGTGACGGCAGAGCGCTATGCGAGCGACATCGCGACGGACGTCAATGGCATCGTCGGGGCATCGCATGCGATGGCGCGGTCGATCTCGACCGACCTGACCGCCACCGGCTTCGCGCCCGATCGGACGGTATCCCAGCTGCGCGGCTTTCTCGCCTCGGCGCCAACCGTGCTTGGCGCATGGTCGATCCTGGAGCCGGAATATAACCGCCCCGAACTGGCCGGCACCCCCGCCTATAACGTTGCCGGCGGCTTCGCGCCGTATCTGACCCGCGACAAGTCCGGCAAGATCAACCAGCAGGACGCCAGCCCGCCCGAGGATTGGCAGAAGGATTATTATGCGCAGGGGCTCAAGCGCGGCGCCGGCCGCCTGAGCCTCCCCTACAGTTATCCGGTCGATGGCAAGCAGGTGCTGATGTTCAGCATCACCTTCCCGCTGCGGCGCGGTGATCAGGTGGTCGGCGTGTCAGGGTTCGACATCAGCCTCGATGACCTGTCCGCCGGCCTGATGAAGCAGAAGCCGCTGGGATCGGGCCGCGTGCGCCTGATCGCGCAGGACGGCAACTGGATCGCGCATGAGAATGCAGAGATGCGGATGAAGCCCTATGACGAAGGTCAGAAGGAGCTGATCGACGCGGTGATCAAGACCGGGACGCCCCAGCGCTTTGCCCATGTCGCCGCCGATGGCACGCAGTGGGCGCGCTTTGCGGTGCCGGTGGCCGTCAGCGGGATCGCCGATCGCTGGGCCGTCGTGGTCGATATTCCGCAGGCGGCGATTACCGCGCCTGCCAATGCCCTGACCTGGATGCTGGTCGTGATCGGAATTCTGGTGGTGGCCGGCGCGCTCGGCGCATTGTGGATGGCGTCGAAGCGCGTGGTCGGGCTGCCGCTCGGGCGCCTGTCCGACACGGTCGACCGGCTGGCCAAGGGCGAAGATCTGGCGGTCGGCGAAACCGACCGCGCCGATGAGATCGGGACGCTCGCCCGCGCCGCCGATGTCTTCCGCCTCGCCGCCGCCGAGCGCGAGCGGGAGCAGGCGCGCAACGCGCAGGAGCAGCGCCAGGTCACCGCCGCGATCGGCACCGGCCTTGCCGCGCTGCGCGAAGGCAAGTTGATCGCGCGGATCGATGCCGACTTCCCGCCGGCCTATGCGCAGCTCAAGACCGATTTCAACGCTACCGCGACCACGCTGCGCGACCTGATCGCCGCCGTGGTCGAACGGTCGGAGAGCATCCAGACCGGTTCGACCGAGATCGCCCGCGCCGCGCAGGATCTGGCGAGCCGCAGCGAGAGCAGCGCGGCGAGCCTCGAGCAGACCTCCGCCGCGCTATCGCAGATCGACGAGCGGCTGCGCGCCAGCGCCGCCTCCGCCGACGAGACGCTGAGCTGTGCCAAGCGCGCCAATACCAGCGTGGCGGGCGGGCGTGAGGTTGCTTCGGGCGCGGTATCGGCGATGCGCCGCGTGTCGGAATGCGCCAAGGGCATCGACGACGTGATCGAAGGGCTCGACAAGATCGCGTTCCAGACGCGCGTCCTCGCGATGAACGCGGCGGTCGAGGCGGGACGCGCGGGCGAAGCGGGCCGTGGCTTCGCGGTGGTCGCCGACCTCGTCTCCGCGCTCGCGATGCGCGCCGAGGAAGAGGCCAAGCGCGCCCGCGACCAGCTGACCGTGACGCAGGAAGAGGTCGGCAATGCGGTCGGCGCCGTGGGCGATGTCGACGGCGCACTGGTGCAGATCGCGGACATCTTCACTCAGGTCGATACGCTGGTCGGATCGCTGGTCGACGACAATCGCGTTCAGGCGATGTCGATCTCCGAAATCGTGATCGCGGTCAGCGGGATGGACAGCACGACCCAGCAAAATGCCGCGATGGTCGAAGAAACCTCCGCCGCCGCGCAACAGCTGCGCAACGAAGCGACCGAACTCGCCGGCCGCGCGTCGCAGTTCGACATCGACGGGACGCCGCAACGCCGGAGCTACGCCGCGGCGGCGTGAGGTGAACCGCGCACTCCGCCACCCATAGGGGCGGCGGAGTGGGTGGGCCGTTACCAGAGCGTCTCGCAGCCGAATGCTGCAATCTGACGATCACATGTGACGACGGTCATATCTTCCAAAAGCGCCTGTGCCGCGATCAGCCGGTCGAACGGGTCCTTGTGCGGTCCCGGTAGCGACCCTCCATGCACGCCGTGTCGCGCCGTTACGTCAAGATGACTGAAGCCATCACGCAGCACGTCATCGACAAATGACCCGATGCATCCAGCCAACTCAGGAAGCTGGTTCTTCCGCACCTTGGTTGCGATCTCCCAGGCGGAGGCGGCGCTTACGAACACCGCATTCGCCGGATCGGCCATTACCGACCGCGCAGCAGCCGGAAGTTGCGGGGCGTCATTCCACCACCAGAGCAACGCATGCGTGTCGAGCAGAAGCCGCATCGTCATTCGGGTGGAAAGAGGCTGGCATTCTCGATCTCGTCCAGCTCTTCCTCGGTGAAGCACGGTGCTAGAATCGCCTCGGGATCGACATCCTTCAACAGATGCTTGAAGCGGCCGGGCTGGCGGCGTGGCAAGGGTGTCGGCTCATATGCGATTAGCTTCGCATAGGGCTTGCCCGCCTTGGACAGGATGATTTCCTCGCCCGCATGCGCGCGGTCGATCAGCTTGGACAGCTGGGTCTTGGCATCGTGGACGTTGAACGTCTTTTGCGGATCTGCCTCGGCCATCGCGCGGCTCCTCGAGTGGACTAAGCTAACTTAGCTAAGTCCACTCGACGCTTCAAGCCTTGCTGACGACGCTTTCGGGCAGGTCCTTGCCGAACACGCGCTGGTAATATTCCGCCACCAGCGAGCGTTCCGCCTCGTCGCATTTGTTGAGGAAGCTCAGGCGGAAGGCGAAGCCGACATCCTTGAAGATTTCGGCGTTCTGCGCCCAGGTGATGACGGTGCGGGGGCTCATCACGGTCGAGATATCGCCGTTGATGAATCCGCGACGGGTCAGTTCGGCGACGCGGACCATGTTCTCGACCAGCTCCTTGCCGCCCGGCTTGTCATAGTCGCCGCTCTTGGCGAGCACGATCTGTGCCTCGACCGCGGCGGGGAGGTAGTTGAGCGTGACGACGATGTTCCAGCGGTCCATCTGGCCCTGGTTGATCTGCTGCGTCCCATGATACAGCCCGCTGGTGTCGCCCAGACCGACGGTGTTGGCAGTGGCGAACAGGCGGAACCACGGGCTCGGCCGGATCACGCGGTTCTGGTCGAGCAGCGTCAGCTTGCCCTCGGTCTCCAGCACGCGCTGAATCACGAACATCACGTCGGGGCGACCTGCATCATATTCGTCGAACACGAGCGCGGTCGGCGTCTGCAGCGCCCAGGGCAGCAAGCCTTCGCGGAATTCGGTGACCTGCACCCCGTCCTTCAGCACGATCGCGTCGCGGCCGATCAGGTCGATGCGGCTGATATGCGCGTCGAGGTTGATGCGAATGCACGGCCAGTTGAGGCGCGCGGCGACCTGTTCGATGTGCGACGACTTGCCGGTGCCGTGAAAGCCCTGAATCATCACGCGGCGATTGTGCGCAAAGCCCGCGAGGATCGCGAGCGTGGTGTCGGCATCGAACACATAGGCCGGGTCGAGGTCGGGGACGCGCTCGTCCGCCACGCTGAACGCCGGCACTTCCATGTCGATGTCGATGCCGAACAGGTCGCGGACGCTGACGGTCTTGTCAGGCGCCTGCAGGATCGTCGTCTCGCGGCTGTCGGGCTGGGTGTTCGGGATGCTGGTCATGGGGGCTTTCGGACTCGGTACGGGTCTTTTGCGGTGCGGTATCGGCTCGCGTGCCACTCCGCAAGCACGGGAGCGGCTCGGTGCCACAATCCGCGCCTGTCGGCCACACGCCCCAAAGGTCAGTCTCCGGAGCGAACGGCTAGGTCTCGGTCCACTTGGTCGGCAGCGGAAAGCGCGTCACGAACGCTTCCGCCAGCGCGTGGTCGCCCTCGATCCGCAGCACGCCGGCGACCTCGAGATCCGCCAGCGCGCCGCCATAAACTGCACCCGCAATCGCAGTAGGCGGGCCGTTGAAGATCACGTCCGCCCCGCTCGGATCGCCGCGCTTCAGGTCGATCCCGTCGCGATTGTAGCGGCCGACAAAGGCATCGTCGCCCATGCGAAACCCGATCACGAAATCGAGATCGGCGGTGAGCGCCGGATTGTGCATCGTCCGCAGCGACATCATCGCCGACGCCGCCGACAGGGGCAGCGTCGGATCATGTTCGGGCGACCGCACCGCCCAGGCGCCGAGCAGCTGGATCGGCTTTTCGGCCTCATAGCCCCAGGAGGTCAGCGCATAGACCTGAACGTTCGCCGGCGGGGGCAGCTTTTCGCGCGTCAGGATGCCGGACTCCTCCAGCCCCTCGAGCCGCTGGGTCAGCACATTGGCCGACAGTCCGGGCAGTGCCGCCTTGATCTCGCTGAACCGGCGCGGGCCGAACATCAGCTCGCGCACGATCATCAGCGACCAGCGCTCACCCACCAGCTCCAGCGCCATCGCCGTACCGCAGGCATCGTCATACCAACGCCGCCGTTCCTTTTTCACGCCGATCGCACCGCGCCGCTGGTATTGGTCACTTTTTCTAACTTCATAGTTGCTTTTACTAACTCGTGGGGGCATCAAACTCAAGCAGGTGATTCGGAACCGCAGCGTTTCCGGAATGCACGTCAGGAGAAGCGCGATGCCAAGAATGATCTTCGTAAATCTGCCGGTGAAGGACGTGGCGGCGTCGACCGCTTTCTACGAAGCGATCGGCTTCACCCGCGACCCGCGCTTCAGCAACGAAGTGGCGAGCGCGATGATGTGGTCGGACACGATCACGCTGATGATCCTTGGCCATGATTTCTATGCGACCTTCATCCCGCACAAGACGATCGCTGATTCCGCGCAGGTGAGCGAGGTGCTGCTGTGCCTGTCGTTCGACAGCCGCGCGGAAGTCGATGCGATTACGGAAAAGGCGGGCGCGGCGGGCGGCAAGGCTGATGTCCGGCCGCTGCAGGATATGGGCTTCATGTACGGTCGCAGCTTCGAGGATCCCGACGGGCACCTCTTCGAGCCGATGTTCATGGACATGGAGGCCGCGATGGCCGCCTTCCCCGAAGGACCGGCGCACGAACCGGCCTGAGCCCGGGCCTGAGGAGAGATGCGATGACCCGCATGACCACCTGCATCTGGAGCAACTACACCGCCGAGGAACAGGCGGCGTTCTACACGTCGCTGATCCCCGACAGCCGCATCATCCGGATCGAACGCACGCCGATCGACACGCCGAGCCAAAAGGCGGGCGAGGTGATCATCGCCGAGATCGAGCTCGCCGGGCACCGCTACCTGCTGCTCAACGGCGGCCCGATGTTCCAGCATAGCGAGGCGATGAGCTTCATCATCCACACGCCCGATCAGGCCGAGACCGACCGGCTATGGGCCGCGCTCACCGCCGATGGCGGGGCGGAGAGCCAGTGCGGCTGGTGCAAGGACAAATGGGGCGTCAGCTGGCAGGTCACGCCCGACCGGCTGATGCAACTGGTGTGGGACAATCCCGACAAGGCCGCGGCGCAGCGCGCGATGCAGGCGATGATGCCGATGAAAAAGATCGACATCGCCACGATCGAAGCCGCCGCCGCTGGCGTTACCTGACCGGAGACCGCGTATGTCGTTCCAGGCCTATCTCGACACCATCCAGCAAAAGACCGGCAAGACCCCGGCGGACCTGCGCGCACTGGGCCGCGAACGCGGCTGGACGCAGGGCGACACGCTCGCACCCGGCGTCAAGCCGATGGCGATCGTCGCGACGCTGAAGGACGAGCTGGGCCTTGGCCACGGGCACGCGATGGCGGTGGTCGCGCTGCTCAAGGGACACAAGAAGGAAGACGACGCCTGACCGGCGCGCAAGGAGATGTCATGACCGTCGAGATTACCGGGTTCGACTGGGTGCCCGATTTCGCCAAGGGTTTCGTCCGCGACCTGCGCCCGCGCTGGGCGTGCGAGGAGATCGGCCTCGCCTACGACATGCGGCTGATGGACCCGCGCAACCGGCCCGCCGCCTATTTCACCGAGCAGCCCTGGGGGCAGGTTCCCGCGCTGATCGATGGCGGCGTCCATCTGTTCGAGAGCGGCGCGATCCTTTTGCATCTGGGCGAGCGCGACGAACGGCTGTTGCCGCGCGATCCGCAAGCGCGCGCCGATGCGATCAGCTGGCTGTTCGCCGCCTATAACAGCGTCGAGCCGATGCTGTTCGAACTCGGCAATGTCGAGATTTTCGCGGCGGGCGAACCCTGGGCGGAACTGCGTAAACCGTCGCTGGTCGCGGCGATCGGGCAAAAGCTCGACCGGCTCGCGGCGGCGATGGGCGAGCGCGAGTGGCTAGCGGGGCAATTCAGCGTCGCCGACATCGCGATGGCGACGGTGCTGCGTCAGGCGGAGGGCAGCGGGCTGCTCACCGACCGCCCGGTGCTGCGCGCCTATCTCGAGCGCGCTATCGCCCGCCCCGCCTTCAAGGCCGCGCTCGCGGCACAGCTCGCCGATTTCAAACCCGAACACGCCCCCGCGTGAGGAGAGACGCCATGACCTATGTCGAAGGGTTCCTGACCCCCGTCCCCACCGCCAACAAGGCGGAGTATATCAAGCACGCCCATAGCGCGATCGACCTGTTCAAGGGGCTGGGCGCGACGCGCTTCGTCGAAGCCTGGGGCGATGATGTGCCCGATGGCAAGGTCAACGACCTCAAACAGTCGGTCGGCCTGAAGGACGACGAGACGGTGTTGTTCAGCTGGCTCGAATATCCCGACAAGGCGACGCGCGACGCCGCCAATGAGAAGATGATGAGCGACCCGAACGCGCTTGAAGGCATGAAGGACATGCCCTTCGACGGCAGCCGCATGATCTTTGCCGGGTTCGAGGGGATCGTCGACACCGGACCGGCCATCACCGCGCCGGGCTATATCGACGGCTATGTCCTTCCGGTGCCGACCGCCAAGCGGGACGCCTATCACGAACTCGCGGCACGGATGGCGCCGATCTTTCAGGCGCATGGCGCGCTGCGCGTGGTCGAGGCCTGGGCTGATGACACCCCCGATGGCACGGTCACCGACTATAACCGCGCGACGCACAAGCGGGCCGACGAGAGCGTCGTCTATGCCTGGATCGAATGGCCCGACAAGACGGCGCGCGATGCCGCCTGGGGCGCGATCATGGCCGACGACGGCAATCGCGAACCCGAGCCGCCGTTCGATGGCCAGCGGATGATGTGGGGCGGGTTCGCGCCGATCCTGGATACGGTGCGGGGCTAATTTCCGTTGTCACCCCGGCCCTGTGCCGGGGTCCACCGGAAGGCAAGCGCGACGCTGGAGCCGCTGCCGCAGGGCGACAGGCTGAGTGGACCCCGGCACAAGGCCGGGGTGACGGTTTTTTTGCGAGCATGATCGAAGGAGCGCAGGACATGACCAACCCGCACGGCAGCTGGATCTGGTACGAGCTGATGACCCCCGACGCGCAGGCATCGCGCGCCTTTTACGAGGCCGTGGTCGGCTGGCGCATCGACGCCGACTCCTATGCCCCGGGCGGCGCCGAATATCGCATCCTCCATGCGGCAGACGGCGATGTCGGCGGCATGCTGACGCTCGGCCCGGACATGATCGCGGGCGGCGCGAAGGCGGGCTGGCTTGGCTATGTCGGGGTCGATGATGTCGACGCCAGCGTGGAACGGCTCAAGGCGGCGGGCGGGTCGGTGCATGTGCCACCGACCGACATTCCGGGCGTCGGGCGGTTCGCGATGGTGGCGGACCCGCAGGGCGTCGTCTTCTACATGATGCGCGGCTCCAGCCCGGAGAGCAGCACCGCCTATGCCCGCTTTGGCGAGGGCCATGTCAGCTGGAACGAGTTGCAGACCAGCGATGCCGATGCGGGCTTTACCTTCTACTCCACCGTGTTCGGCTGGGAAAAGGCCGGTGCCATGCCGATGCCATGGGGCGAATACAGCTTCCTGCGCTGCAAGGATGCGGGCGATGCGATGGACGTCGTGTGGGGCGCGATGATGCCGCGCGAACAGGCCGAGCATCCGGTCGGCTGGACCTATTATTTCCGCGTGCCCGACATTGAAGCAGCGCATGCCAGGGTCAAGCAACTGGGCGGCACGCCGCATAGCGATCCGATGGAGGTGCCCGGCGGCGACCGCGTGTTTCACGCGACCGATCCGCAGGGCGCAGTGTTCGGACTGGTCGCGCCGAAATGAGCGACCTCCCCGACCTCTACGCCCACCCCTTTTCCTCCTATTGCTGGAAGGCGCTGATCGCGTTCTACGAACATGACTTGCCCTTCACGCTGCGCATGGTGTCGCCCGACGAACCGGAGAACAGCGCGCGCTGGGCCGAACTGTGGCCGTTCAAGCGCTTTCCTTTGCTGGTCGATGGCGATCTCGTGCTCGGCGAATCGAGCATCATTGCCGAGCATGTCGATCGCCGGTCGGGCGCGCCGCGGCTGATCCCCGCCGATCCTGATGCGGCGCTGCAGGTGCGGATGCTCGACCGGTTGTTCGACCAGCAGGTGATGGACCCCGCCGCGCGGCTGGTGTTCAACGCGATCCGGCCAGCGGACAAGCGCGACCCGCTGGCAGACGAGCAGGTCGCGGCGCAACTGGCCACCAGCTATGCCTGGTTCGATGCGCATCTGGCGGGTCGCACATGGGCGGCGACGGCGGAGTTCACCCTCGCCGACTTGTCCGCCGCGCCGGCGTTGTTCTACGCCGACTGGATCATCCCGATCCCCGAAGCCCATGCCAATCTGCGCGCCTATCGCGCCCGGCTGCTCGCCCGCCCCTCGGTCGCGCGCGCGGTCGATGGCGCGCGACCCTATCGCCACTTCTTCCCGCTCGGCGCGCCCGACCGCGACTAAAGGACCACAGACATGCCACGACGTATCATCGGCGCCGCCTTCCTCAGCCTCGACGGGGTGATGCAGGCTCCCGGCGGCCCGGAAGAGGACTGGACCGGAGGCTTCGATCAGGGCGGCTGGCTCGCGGCTTTGTTCGACGAGGGGATCGGCAATCAGGTCGATTCGGTGTTCAAGCCGCCGTTCGACCTGCTGCTCGGCCGCCGCACCTATGAGATTTTCGCGGCGCACTGGCCGTTCGCGCCGGAGGGGGACGAGATCGGCGACCTGTTCCGCACAATCCGCAAATATGTGCTGACCAGCCGCGATGCGCCGCTGGCGTGGGAAGGCAGCGAGCGGCTGGCGGGCATGGACGCGCTCGCCGCGCTCCGGGAGAGCGACGGGCCGAATCTGGTGATTCAGGGCAGTTCGACACTCTACCCGCAGCTTCTCGCGCACGGCTTGCTCGACCGCATCGTCACGATGACCGCGCCGGTGGTGCTCGGCACGGGCAAGCGGATGTTCGGCGACGGCACCCCGCCCCGCGCGCTCGAACTGGTCGAGCACCGCCTGACCCGCAACGGCATCGCGATGGCGACCTATGACGTGAAGGGCGCGGTCGAGATCGCCGATTTCCAATTCCCCGAACCCACCGCCGAAGAACTGGCCCGCCGCGCGCGGATCACTGCGGGTGAGGGTTGGTAGCGACTTGACAGATTCTCCTACCGTGATAGTAGGAGAATAGATGCGTGCAGCGGACCCTGTCCCAGCCCACACCGCCGACCACCCGGTCTGGCACCGCATCACCAGTCACCAAATCGGTCCCCCCGAAGCGGCGCTCTCCTTTTCCGCACGCCTGGCGCGCGAAAATGGATGGAGCGCCGCAACGGCGGAGCGGGTGATCGAGGAATATCGCCGCTTCGCCTTCCTCGCGGTGACCGGCGATGCGCCCGCGACCCCATCAGATGCAATCGATCAGGCGTGGCACCTGCACCTCACCTATACCCGCGATTATTGGGAGCATTTCTGCCCCGAAGTGCTGGGCCGCGCGCTGCACCACGGCCCCACCGCGGGCGGGGCAGACGAGCATCGCCGCTATTACCGCCAATATGCCGAAACGCTCGCCCGCTACGAGGCCGCGTTCGGCGCCTCGCCCCCTTCCGACATCTGGCCTTCAGCCGCCCGGCGGCTGAACGACGATCCCCGCGCGCGGCGGGTACACCCGCGCGACGCGTTCATCGTTCCGCGCTGGCAGGGCACGCTCTATGCGTCCCTGCTGACGGCGATGACCGCGCTCGCGCTCTATTTTGGAGTGACGTGACATGCCGATTGGTGTGTTCGACTGGACCGGTGGTCCCTTTCTCCTGCTCTACATCACCCTGTTGGCAATCGTGATCCTGCTCGGGGTCATCATCCCCGCCCGGATGCGGCCCGAGGGGCGGCGCCGCGCGGTGACCGATCCCGAACAGCTCGCCTATCTGTCCGGCGGCAGCACCCGGCTCGCCGACACCGTGACCGCGCGGCTGCTCGCGGCCAAGGCGGTGGCCGTCGGAGAGAAGGGACAGCTCGACATCCTCTCGCGCAACGCCGCAACCGCCGCCGAAACCGGCGTGCTCGCGCTCACCGCCCCGCTCGACTGGGCGCGGATCGAGGGTGCGGTGCGGCCCGAAGCAGCGCGCATCCAGACCGATCTGGAACGCGCCGGGCTGATGCTCGACCCCAGCGAGCGCGCCAATCTGCGCTACTGGGCGCTGCTCCCCTATGCGATGCTGCTGATGTTCGGCGCGACCAAGCTGGCGATCGGGGTCGACCGCGACCGGCCGGTCGGGTTCCTGATCGCGCTGCTGGTGGTGACGCTGGTCCTCGCGCTGATCCGCGCGGCGACGATCGCGCGCCTGACCTGCGCTGGCAGCGAAGCGCTGGCCACGGCACGCAAGACCGCCGACCGCGCCCGCCGCGCGCCGCTGCCAGCCGAGACCGGGCTCGCGGTCGCGCTGTTCGGCACTGCAGTACTGGTCGGCTCCGAGTTCGATGCGTTCCACAAGATGCGCGCCGGGAACGGCGACGGGGGAAGCGGCGGCGGCGATTCGGGCAGTGGCGACGGCGGCGGTGATGGCGGCGGCGGTGGCTGCGGCGGCTGCGGGAGCTAAGCGAACGCTGGCGAGCTCTTCAGCTGCTGATACGCCTCGATCACCTTTTGCAGCGCACCTTCATGGCTGCGGTCGCCGCCGTTGCGGTCGGGGTGATATTGGCGGACCAGATCGGAATAGCGGCGGCGCAGCGCCATGCGGTCGGCGTCGAGGTCGAGCGCGAGCACCTTCATCGCCTCCCGGTCCTTGCCCGATAGCGGCTTGCCGTCCTTGCGCTCGACCGGGCGTGCCGCACGGAACCGCGCGCCGATCGCGTCGAGCGGATCGGCAAAGTCCGCCCAGCGCGGCGGACGGTCGGCGCCGCCGGTGGCGGTGAAGGCGCGCGATTCGGCTTCCCACCCGGCATAGGGGCGCTGTGCCGCGTGGATTTCCTCCGGGCTCATGCCGGAAAAATAATTATAGCCCGAATTGAACGCGCGGACATGCTCGAGGCACAGGAAGCGATAGGCACCCGGCCCGTCGCCGCCGCGCGGCCCCGGCGCCACGGGTGCGCGAAACTCGCCCGGCTCGGCACAGCCCGGTTCGGCGCACAGGCGACCGGGCGCCTCCACGCGACCGTGGAAGCGGGCTTGGGGACGATCCTTGCGCGGCTCGCGAGACACTTAAACTCCGGGGCAAAAACGGCCTATATAGGAGCGATGACCGACACTGCTACCGGCCCCGTTGCCACCGAAATCGCCGCCCGCCTGACCGGCGCGCTCGCCCCCTCCAAGCTGGAGGTGATCAACGACAGCGCCAAGCACCGCGGCCATAGCGGCGACGATGGCAGCGGCGAATCGCACTTCACCGTGGTGATCGAAAGCGCGGCGTTCGCGGGCAAGTCGCGGCTCGACCGCCAGCGGCTGGTCAACCGCGCGCTCGGCGACCTGATGATCGAGCGCGTCCACGCGATGGCGATTCGCGCGAGCGCGCCGGAGGAGGCGTGACCACGCGGCGGCCCCGCCCGGCCGCGCGCATCCTGTTGACCGATCGCGCCGACCGCGTGCTGCTGTTCCGCTTCACGCCCGACGATCGACCCCCCTTCTGGTGCACGCCCGGCGGCGCGCTCGACCCCGGCGAGAGCTATGCTGAGGCCGCCCGGCGCGAGCTGCGCGAGGAAACCGGTCTCGACCTCGACTGCGGGCCGGAGGTCGCGCGGCGCGAGGCCGAATTCATCACGATCGAGGGTGATCCGGTCAGCGCCGACGAACGCTATTTCGCCGTCGTCACCGACGTGACCGAGATCGATTGCGGCGCGCACACCGCGCTCGAACAGCGCGTGATGCGCGAATGGCGCTGGTTCACCCGCGACGAACTCGCCGACCATGACGAACCCTATTTCCCCGAAGATCTGGGCGCGATGCTGGCGCTGCTGGAGACACGCTGATGACCGACGACCTGTTCATCCACACCATCCATCCGACCACGCACGACCTGGGCGGGTTCAAGGTGCATCGCACCCTCCCCTCGCGCCCGCGCACCATGGTCGGGCCGTTCATCTTCTTTGACCAGATGGGGCCGGCGCATCTGGAGGTCGGGACGGGCATCGACGTGCGCCCGCACCCGCACATCAACCTGGCCACCGTCACCTACCTCTTCGCTGGCGCGATCGACCATCGCGACAGCCTGGGCACGTTCGCGACGATCGAGCCGGGGGCGGTCAATCTGATGACTGCGGGCAATGGCATCGTCCATTCCGAACGCTCGCCCGCGGCCGAGCGCGCCGCCGGCCCGGAGTTGTCGGGGATCCAGACCTGGCTCGCGCTGCCTGAACGATTCGAGGAGATGGACCCGGCGTTCGAACATGTCGCCAAGGCTGACCTGCCCATGATCGAGGACGGCGGCGTGAAGGCGCGGATCATCATGGGGTCGCTCTGGGGGCAGCGCGCCCCGACCACGACCTATGCCGGGACCATCTATGCCGACATCCTGCTCGACCAGGGGGCATGCGTGCCGATCGACGCGGCGGCGGAGGAGCGCGCAGTCTATCTGGCGATGGGACAGGCGCGGCTGGATGGCGTCGAGCTGGAGCCACAGACACTCTACGTGCTGCGCCCGGGCATCGCCGCGCGGCTGAGTTCGATCGAAGGTGCCCGGGTGATGCTGTGCGGGGGCGACGCGTTCAGCACCCCGCGCCATGTCTGGTGGAACTTCGTCTCGTCCGACCGCGACCGGATCAACCAGGCCAAGGAAGACTGGAAGGCCGGGCTGTTCCCCACGGTGCCGGGCGACGACAAGGAATTCATTCCGATCCCTGAGGTGCCGAAGACGGTGAGTTATCCGTGAAAAATCCCCCTCCCGCTTGCGGGAGGGGTTAGGGGAGGGCATGTCTCCTCAAAAGCTGCGGGATAGATGGACAGGCCCTCCCCCTGCCCCTCCCGCAAGCGGGAGGGGAGTTTCCGATGGCCTTTGAACTTCAGCGAATCGCGCTGCCCACCGGGGTGGAGCTCGACGTCGCCACCGCGGGCGACCCCGCCGCGCCGGCAATCATCCTGCTCCACGGCTTCCCCGAATCGCACCGTACCTGGCGGCAACAGATCCCGGAGCTGGCCAAGACCCACTTCGTCATCGCCCCCGACCAGCGTGGCTTCGCGCGTTCGTCCAAGCCCGAGGGGGTCGACAAATACACCCCGGACAAGCCGGTCGCCGACCTGCTCGCGCTCGCCACGCATTTCGGCAAGGAGCGATTCGTGCTCGTCGGCCATGATTGGGGCGGGGCGATCGCGTGGATGGCGGCGCTGCAGCATCCCGACCGGGTCGACAAGCTGATCATCGTCAACGCGCCCCACCCGTTCGTCTTTCAGAAGTCGCTCTATGACGACATGGAGCAGCGCGCGGCGAGCCAGTATATCCGCGCCTTCCGCAACCCCGCGCTGGACGAACAGGTCGCGGCGATGGGGCTTGGGCGGTTCTTCGACACCAGCTTTGCCAAGCATGTCGATCCGGCGCTGGTCGCGTCCGAACGCGCCGCCTATCTCGACGAATGGGGCCAGCCGGGCGCGATCACCGCGATGCTCAACTGGTACCGCGCCAGCGCGATCGTGGTGCCCGCGATGGACGAGACGCCCGAGCGGCCCGCGTTCCTCGACGCCCCCTTCCCGCCGCTGCGCATGCCGGTGCTGGTGATCTGGGGGATGCGCGACACCGCGCTGCTGCCGGTCCAGCTTGAAGGGCTCGATGCGCTGATCCCCGATTTGTCGATCGTGCAGGTCGATGCCGGGCATTTCGTGCCTTGGGAGAAACCGCAGCCGGTGACGGATGCGATTCGGGAGTGGCTGGGCGCCTAATCCTTCGGGACGAGCGGTCGCCAGTCGCCGGTCAGCGGCGAATCGCGTTCGGCAACGAACGGAGCGCCCGGCCCGTCCGCCGCGATTCGCGCCTCCTCGGCCAAAGCCACGCGCAGCCGATCGCGCCAATGCGGGTGCGAAGGCGACTGGAATATGCCCGACCGCGCCTTGGCCACCGGATGCTGACGGAACCGGCTGGCGAGATCGGCCGGATAACCGGCGCGCGCGAGCAGATGGACGGCGAGGATATCCGCCTGCAACTCCGCCTGCCGGAAATAATCGGCGTTGCGACCAAAGCCCGACAGAAAGCCGAACTCGGCCCCCACCGCCTTCAGCCGCTCGCGATGGCGCAGGATATTGTGCGCCAGCTCATGCGCGATCACCACCGCCACCAGATCGACGTCGAATCGGTCATAATAGCCAGAGCTGATCCGCACCAGGTCGCCATTGGCGCTGGCCTCAAGCGCGGCGGTGATCGCCAGTTCGTACCGCGTCCGGCACGCTGGAACCGGCCGAATCGTCAGCGTCAGCGGCGTGCCGTTGCGAAGCAGCTCGACCCGAATCGGTGCAGCAGGCGGCAGCGCCGCGACGGCGGTCCACAACGCAACTAGCCGGTCGGTCGAGGGCGCGCCTTCACCCTGCGGCGCGACCGCGATCGTGCCGAACTTCACGATCGTATCGTCGGCGCGCACTCCCGCCTGCTCCGCCGGACCGCCCGCCACCACCCCCTCGACCGCAACCGCCCCGGCAAAGCCGAAATGCGCCGCCACCGCCGGGCGCGGGCGCGGGGCATATTGGTCGAGCGTATGGATCTGGATGCCATGCCCAGGCTCTTCCCGATCGCACAGCGCCGCATTGGCCGTGCTCAGCCGAAATCCGGTGGTCGCAAGGCGCATGTCGGCAGCGCGAAACCCTTCAAACAGCGCAGCATCGCCAGCGTCGCGCGCCGAAGCGATCGGTGCCAGCGCAACCATCAGGACGAACAGGAACAGCCGGGACAGGCGGAATACACAACGCATGCTGCGGCTTATGCCCGATCGCGGATCGCGGCAAAAGCAGCGCGCTGGCTCTGCGCACGTCCGCCGGACTCGCGCCCGATCCGCCCCTGTCCCGATTCGGAATGCCGCACTGCACGAAAAACCGTTGCCCCGCCGCCACAATCGCGCCCAAAACTGCCCCGTGCGCGACCGAACGAGTTGACTGCGGTGCCACAAAAACTTAACCCTCGTCATGCAAAGGCCGTCGTGGCTGTTGCTTGGTTGCCGATTTGGCGCGCGTGAAATCGCTCGACGGATAGGGAACTGGACAATGACTATGGCGTTCTAGCCTCGACCGGGGGTTGCTCGAATTAGGTGGTTTAACCTGTTGAGCTAATTCTACGGCTGTGGCATAGGCACGCGCTACAACACTGCGTGAAAGATAAGAGGGAGCAATTTATGCGGTTGGCGAAGTTGATGATGGCCGTTGCGGCCTGTTCGCTTGCAACGACCCCGGCGCTGGCCGCGCCCCAGGCGTCGGTTTCGAGTGCTGAGGCTGCACGCGTTGCGACCCCGGCTGGTGAGTCGAACGAGCAGGCGGGTGGTTTCCCGTTCCTGATCGTGTTCGTGGTGGTTGCAGTTGGCCTCGGCATTTATGCCGCGACCAGCGCTGACGACGAGCCCACCAGCCCGTAAGTCGGTCTGTAAAACGAGTTTTGAAATGGCGGCTTTCGGGCCGCCATTTTTTTGCCTGCCGCTCGGGCGAATCGGGTCGCGCCAGCACGCCACTTGTTCCGATCACGCGAATCGAATCGCAGTGATGGAGCGCAGGGCTTTCCTACAAGCGCCGCCTGAGCGCATACACTGGTCGATGCACCAGCGAATCGCCTCATCCCTCGCCCCGCCCGATGCGGCAGCCGGAAACCGGCGCGGACGCCGCAGCGGCGTGCGAATCAGACAGGGATCGCCTGACGCGTCCCGGATATGCCGCTATGTGTCAGCTTCGTCAGACGGCAAAGCTGACAGGATCAAGCGCGTTGCCCGTTACTTCGTCAGTTTCGCGCGCCGGGGCCGCCTCTACGACCCGTCAGCGAATCAGGCCGCGCGCAAATTCCAGAACCGCCGGGCCAATATCCGCACGCTCCAGCGCCAGCGCCAGATTGGCCTGCGCATAGCCCGCCTTGTCGCCGCAGTCGTAGCGCGTTCCCTGGAACGTCACGCCATGGAAGGGCTGGTCGCCGATCATCCGCGCCATCGCATCGGTGAGCTGGATTTCGCCGCCCGCACCGGCTTCCTGCGTCTCCAGCACGCGCATCACTTCGGGCTGAAGGATGTAGCGGCCGATCACCGCCAGGTTCGACGGCGCGGTGCCGGGCTTGGGCTTTTCGACCAGCCCGTGCACCTGCGTCAGCGTGCCGTCGCGCGTTCCCGGCGTGATCACGCCATATTTGTCGGTCTGCGATTCGGGCACCTCCTGCGCGCAGATCAGATTGCCGCCGACCTTGTTATACGCATCTACCATCTGCTTGAGGCAGCCCGGCTGCCCGACCATGAAGTCATCGGCGAGGAGCACCGCGAACGGCTCATCCCCGACAATGTCGCGCGCGCACCACACGGCATGGCCCAGGCCCATCGGCTCCTGCTGGCGAACATAGGCGATCGAGCCGGGCTTGAGCCGCGTATCCTCGAGAATCTCAAGCGACTTGCCGCGCGCCGACATCGTCGCTTCCAGCTCATAGGCGATGTCGAAATGGTCCTCGATCGCGGTCTTGCCGCGGCCGGTGACGAAGATCATCTGCTCGATCCCCGCCTCGATCGCCTCGTCCACCGCATACTGGATCAGCGGGCGGTCGACGACCGGGAGCATCTCCTTGGGCATCGCCTTGGTCGCGGGCAGGAACCGCGTACCGAGTCCGCCGACGGGAAACACGGCCTTGCGCAGCTTCTTGATCGTCATTCTCAAATCTCCTGACGGAGCGAATAGCCTATCAGGGCCGTAGAACAAGGCCGGGCTTTGGGTTACGCGCGCCGCACACCGCAAGGGAATGGATAAAGATGAACGATCTGACCAACCGCCGCGTCCTCGTCACCGGGTCTGCGGGCTTCATCGGTTTCCATACCTCGAGCCTGTTGCTCCAGTCGGGCGCGAAGGTGCTGGGGGTCGATAATTTCACCCCCTATTACGACCCTTCGCTCAAGGAACGCCGCAACGAAATCCTGTCCAACCATGCCAATTTCGAGCTGGCGCGCATCTCGATCGAGGATGGCGCGGCGCTCACGCAGGCGTGGCGGGACTTCGCCCCCGACGCGGTGATCCACCTCGCCGCTCAGGCCGGCGTGCGCTACAGCATCGATCACCCGGCGGACTATGTCGGCACCAACATCGTCGGCACCTTCAACCTGATGGAGCTGGCGCGGCACAATCCGGTCCGCCACTTCCTCGCCGCCTCGACCAGCTCGGTCTATGGCGCGAATACGGCGATGCCGTTCGACGAGATGCAGCGCACCCAGACGCCGATGAGCCTCTATGCCGCGACCAAGGGCGCGACCGAGCTGATGGGGCACAGCTATGCCCATCTGTTCGGCATCCCGATGACGTTCTTCCGCTTCTTCACCGTCTATGGCCCATGGGGCCGCCCCGACATGGCGCTGTTCAAATTCGCCGACGCGATGCTGCGCGACGAGGCGATCGACGTGTACAATAATGGCGAGATGGCGCGCGACTTCACCTATGTCGACGATCTCGTCCGCTCGATCGTCGATCTGGTCTCGGCGGTGCCCGGCAAGGAGCCGGTGGCGCATGACAGCCTGTCGCCCGCCGCTCCGTTCCGCGTCGTCAATATCGGCGGCGGCACGCCGACCCCGCTGATGGATTATATCGCCGCCCTGGAAAAGGCGCTGGGGATGACCGCGAAGAAGAACTTCCTGCCGATGCAGGCCGGCGACGTCCCCGCCACCGAAGCCTCACCGGAATTGCTGCGCGCCCTGACCGGCCGCGTGCCGGCGACCACGGTGGAGAAGGGCGTGGCGGAGTTCGTCCGCTGGTACCGCGAGCATGTCGCGGCCTGAATCTCCCCTCCCTGAAAGGGAGGGGTTGGGGGAGGGTGCGCGCGTCTGCGCGCCGCAAGGACTCAAACAGACCGTCCGGCAAAACAGCGGCAATCGAGGCATCGAGCCTCGCTTGCCGCTAGACCCACCCCCTGCCCCTCCCTTCCAGGGAGGGGAGAAAGTTCACCCACACACCCCGCTCTTCGCGACCAGTTCCAGCACCGGTGCCGCCCATTCGCGGCGACAGATGAGCAGGTCTGGCAGCGACAGCTCGGCTTCGTTGTAGCGGATCGGCGACCCGTCGATCCGCGAGACGTGCAGACCTGCGGCGGCGGCGACTGCGGCGGGGGCGCAATTGTCCCATTGATATTGCCCGCCGGAATGGAGGTAGATTTCAGCCTCCCCCAGCACCACCGCCATCGCCTTGGCTCCGGCCGATCCCATGCCGACCAGTTCGGCCCCGATCGCCGCCGCAACCTCGGTACAAAGCGGCGTTGCCCGGGTCCGGCTGACCAGCATCCGGGGCGTTGCTGCCGCCGACGGCAGTTCCGGCGGCTGCGCGGTGCAGAGCGTGATACCGCGCCGGGGCAGCGCCACCGCCCCGACTGCGGCAACGCCATCGATCGACAGACCGATATGCACCGCCCAATCGTCGCGCCCCTCACCAAACTCGCGCGTCCCGTCGAGCGGATCGACGATCCACACCCGCCGCGAATCGAGCCGCGCCGAATCGTCCGCCGATTCCTCCGACAGGATCGGATCCTCCGGCCGCGCGGCGCGCAGCAGGTCGAGGATCAGCGTATTGGCCTCACGATCCCCCCGCGCGCCATCCGCGCCATCGTCCTGGATCGCGCGCAGCAGCGCTCCGGCGGCGTCCGCGACCTGACGGGCCAGCACCGCATCATCGACTGCCATCGTCACAGCACCGGCGACCAGATGCCAAGGATATGCTCGACCACCAGATCGGCGGCGGCCTCGGGCGTCATGGCTTGCGTATCGATGCGAATTTCCGGGGTCATCGGGGCTTCATAGGGGCTGGAGATGCCGGTGAAATTGGCGATCTCACCCGCGCGCGCCTTTTTGTAGAGGCCCTTCACGTCGCGGCGCTCGGCCTCTTCCAGCGGGGTGTCGACAAAGATCTCGAAGAACTCGCCTTCGGGCAGCATCCGCCGCACCAGTTCCCGCTCCGCCCGGAACGGCGAGATGAAGGCGGTGAGCACGATCAGCCCCGCGTCGCACATCAGCTTGGCGACCTCGCCCACACGGCGGATATTCTCAACCCGGTCGGCGTCGCTGAAGCCCAGATCCTTGTTCAGCCCATGGCGGACATTGTCGCCGTCGAGCAGGAAGCTGTGCTTGCCCAGCGCGTGCAGCTTTTTCTCGACCAGATTGGCGATGGTCGACTTGCCCGACCCCGACAGGCCGGTGAACCACAACAAGCGCGGATGCTGCCCCTTTTGCGCGGCATGCGCCTCACGCGTAATTTCCAGCGCCTGCCAATGGACATTCTGCGCGCGGCGCAGCGAAAAGTTGAGCATCCCCGCCGCGACGGTGGCGTTGGTCAGCTTGTCGATCAGGATGAAGCCGCCAAGGTCGTGGCTGTCGGCATAGGATTCGAACACGACCGGACGGTCGGTATAGACCTCCGCCACGCCGATATCGTTGAGGGCCAGCGTCTTCGCGCTCAGTTCCGCCATGGTGTTGACGCAGATGACGTGGCGCGGCGGCTGCACCGTCGCACTGACCGTCTGTGTGCCGAGCTTGAGCCAATAGGCGCGGCCGGGGAGGAGTTCCTCCTGATCCATCCACACGATTGTCGCCTGAAACTGGTCGGCGACCTCGGGCGGGGAATCGGCCGCGACGATAATGTCGCCGCGCGAGCAATCGACCTCGTCGGTCAGCGTCAGCGTCACCGACTGGTCGCGTCCGGCCTCGGCCAGATCGCCGTCATAGGTGACGATCCGCGCGACATGGCTGGTGCGGCCCGAGGGGAGGATGCGCACCGCATCCCCCGGCTTCACCGACCCGCTGGCAATGGTGCCGGCGAATCCCCGGAAATCGAGATTGGGGCGGTTGACCCATTGCACGGGCATGCGGAACGGACGCGCCGCCGCGTCATCGCCGACCGGCACGGTTTCGAGATGCTCGATCAACGACGGCCCGGCATACCAGGGCGTGTTGGCGCTGGCGGCAGTGATGTTGTCGCCCTTGAACCCCGAAATCGGGATCGCGGTGAACGCGGCGATGCCGATGCTCTCAGCGAACGCGCGATAATCGGCGACGATGGCATCGAAGGTCGCGCGGTCATAGCCGACCAGATCCATTTTGTTCACCGCCAGCACGATGTGACGGATGCCGATCAGGTGCGCGAGGAAGCTGTGTCGCCGCGTCTGCGTGAGCACGCCCTTGCGCGCGTCGATCAGGATGACGGCGAGGTCGGCGGTCGATGCGCCGGTGACCATGTTGCGCGTATACTGCTCATGCCCCGGCGTGTCGGCGACGATGAACTTGCGCTTTTCGGTCGCGAAGAAGCGATAGGCGACGTCGATCGTGATCCCCTGCTCGCGCTCGGCGGCAAGGCCGTCGACGAGCAGGGCGAAGTCGATCTCCTGCCCTTGCGTCCCCACCCGCTTCGAATCGGCTTCGAGTGCGGCGAGCTGATCCTCGAAGATCATCTTCGAATCGTAAAGCAACCGCCCGATCAGCGTCGACTTGCCGTCGTCCACCGACCCGCAGGTGATGAAGCGCAGCAGCGATTTCGACTGATGCTGTTCGAGATAGGCGGAAATGTCGGACGCGATGAGGGCGTCGGGGCGGTAGCTGCTGCTCACATCCTCCTCCCGCTTGCGGGAGGGGTTAGGGGAGGGCATGTCTCAGGCGACGTCGGGGAGGACAGGCCCTCCCCCGACCCCTCCCGCAAGCGGGAGGGGAGATACTGCGCGCGCGTCAAAAGTAACCCTCCTGCTTCTTCTTTTCCATGCTCGCCGCCTGATCATGGTCGATCGCACGCCCCTGACGCTCGGAGGTCGTGGTCAGCAGCATCTCCTGAATCACATCGTCCAGCGTCGCCGCCTCGCTCTCCACCGCGCCGGTCAGCGGGTAGCAGCCGAGCGTGCGGAAGCGGATCGAGCGCATCACCGGCTCCTCGCCGTCGAGCGGGAAGCGGTCGTCATCGACCATCAGCGTGAGGCCACCGCGCACCACGGTCGGGCGCGGCGCGGCGAAATAGAGGGGCACGATCTCGATCCCCTCGGCGCGGATGTACTGCCAGATATCCAGCTCGGTCCAGTTGGACAGCGGGAAGACGCGGATGCTCTCCCCCTTGGCCTTGCGCGCATTGTACAGCCGCCACAGCTCGGGCCGCTGCGCCTTGGGGTCCCAGCGGTGGCTGGCCGAGCGGAAGCTGAACACGCGTTCCTTCGCGCGGCTCTTTTCCTCGTCGCGCCGCGCGCCGCCGAACGCCGCGTCGAAGCCGAACTTGTCGAGCGCCTGCTTCAGCCCCTCGGTCTTCCACATGTCGGTATGCAGACCGCCATGATCGAACGGGTTGATCCCGCGCGCCATCGCCTCAGGATTGTGGTGGACCAGCAGCTCCATGCCGGCATCGCGCGCCGCCTTGTCGCGCAGATCGTACATCGCGCGGAATTTCCACGTCGTATCGACATGCAGCAGCGGGAATGGCGGGGACGCGGGGAAGAACGCTTTCTTCGCCAGGTGCAGCATCACCGCGCTGTCCTTGCCCACCGAATAGAGCATCACCGGCCGCTCGGCCTCGGCAACCACTTCGCGCAGGATGTGGATGCTCTCGGCCTCCAGCCGGGCAAGATGTGTCAGGGAATTCATAGGCGGTCATCTATGCACCACGCCCGCCGCCTGCGATCTAGTATTTGTTTAGGCGGCCTTACGCACGATGCGCGCCCTTGCCTCCTGCCCTGCCAACGCCATTTTTGGGTCGCATGGCGCGGCTCGGCTGTGCATAGGGCGGCGGGCTGCCGCGACGAAAGGGATACCAAGCGTGCGTATTGCGATGATCGGCACGGGCTATGTCGGCCTGGTTTCCGGAGCGTGCTTCTCCGATTTCGGGCATGATGTGGTGTGCGTGGACAAGGACGCGCGCAAGATCGAGCTGCTGCATCAGAATGTCATGCCGATCTATGAGCCGGGGCTCGCCGAGCTGGTCGCGTCGAACGTCAAGGCCGGGCGCCTGTCCTTCACCACCGATCTTGCCGAAGGGGTCAAGGGCGCGGACGCCGTGTTCATCGCGGTCGGCACGCCCAGCCGGCGCGGTGACGGTCATGCCGACCTGTCCTATGTCTTCGCGGCGGCCGAGGAGATCGTCGCCGCACTCGACGGCCCGGCGGTGATCGTCACCAAATCGACCGTGCCCGTCGGCACCGGCGACGAAGTCGAGCGGATCGTCGCGCGAATCGCCCCCGACAAGGGCATCACCGTCGTCTCCAACCCCGAATTCCTGCGCGAAGGCGCGGCGATCGCCGACTTCAAGCGCCCCGACCGCGTCGTCATCGGCAGCGAGGATGAGGGCGCAAGCCAGGTGATGCGCGACATCTATCGCCCGCTCTCGCTCAACCAGTCGGCGCCGCTGCTGTTCACTGGCCGCCGCACTGCCGAGCTGATCAAATATGCCGCCAACGCCTTCCTCGCGGTCAAGATCACCTTCATCAACGAGATTGCGGACCTGTGCGAACAGGTCGGCGCCGACGTGCAGGAAGTGTCGCGCGGCATCGGCATGGACAACCGCATCGGGCGCAAGTTCCTCAACGCCGGCCCCGGCTATGGCGGATCGTGCTTCCCCAAGGATACGCTGGCGCTGCTCAAGACCGCCGACGACAATGAAACCCCGCTGCGGATCGTCGAGGCGACGGTGCAGGTCAATGACAGCCGCAAGCGCGCGATGGGGCGCAAGGTGATCAAGGCGATGGGTGGCGACGTGCGCGGCAAGACCGTCGCGATCCTCGGTCTCACCTTCAAGCCCAATACCGACGATATGCGCGACGCCCCCAGCCTGGCGGTCATCCAGACGCTGCAGGACGCCGGCGCGATCGTCCGCGCCTACGACCCCGAGGGCGTCGAACAGGCCCGCCCGCTGCTTAAGGACGTCGAATTCTCGGCCAGCCCCTATGCCGCCGCTGACGGCGCAGACGCGCTGGTGATCGTTACCGAATGGGACGAATTCCGTGCGCTGGACCTTGGGCGGATGAAGAAGCTGCTCAGCACGCCGCTGCTGGTCGACCTGCGCAATATCTACCCCGAGGCAGAAGCGGCGAATGCCGGCTTTACCCTGGTCGGCGTGGGGCGGACGCCGCCCGGCGGCTAACCGGACAGCCGCCCTTCAAGTCCCCGTCGTTAAGAGAGCGGAGCGACGGGAGATGGCGATACGGCGCGCCGGGGTGGCTCAGTTCCGCCAGATTCCGCGCGAATCATGCACCGCGAGCGACGCGAGCCGGGCCTGGTCGAGCGCCTTGAACGCGTCATGGTCGACCAGCAGGATCGCGCTGCCGCAGCTGTCGAGCGCCGCGTCGAGCGACACCAGCGTCGCGCCGCTATCGGCAAATGCAGCGGGCAGCGCGTCGATATAGGGTTCGACGATCCGCACGCGGCTTCCATATCGGGCGGCCAGGCGCAGCGCGACCTCGACCGCAGGCGAGCTGCGCAGATCGTCGATGTTGGGCTTGAACGCGAGGCCGAGCACCGCGATCGGCGCATCGCCGCCGCGCTCGACCTGCTCCACCGCGCGGGCGATGGTGAAGTCGATCTTGTCGTCATTCACTTCACGCGCGGTACGGATCAGCCGCGCATTCTGCGGATCGCTATGGACAATGAACCAGGGATCGACCGCGATACAGTGGCCGCCTACCCCGGGTCCCGGCTGAAGGATGTTGACGCGCGGATGGCGGTTGGCGAGGCGGATCACCTCCCACACGTCGAGGTCGAGGCCGTGGGAAATCACCGACAGCTCGTTGGCAAAAGCGATGTTGACGTCGCGGAACGCATTTTCGACCAGCTTCACCATTTCCGCCGTGCGCGCGGTAGTGAGCAGGCAATCGCCCTTAACGAAGCGCTGGTAGAAGCCGAGTGCGCGGGTTGCGCAGGCATTCGAAATGCCCCCGATGCACCGGTCGTTGGACACCAGCTCCTCAAGGATGCGGCCAGGAAGCACCCGTTCGGGGCAATACGCTACCGCGATATCTGCGTCATCGCCCGACGCATGCGGAAAGGTCAGATCAGGGCGCAATCCGGCAAGGATGTCGCGGATCGTTTCCGTCGTACCGACGGGCGAGGTCGATTCGAGGATGACGGTGTTGCCGCGCTCCAGCATCGGGGCGACCGCGCGCGCCGCTGCCTCGACATAGCTGATGTCGGGCGCGAACCCCTCCTTGAACGGGGTCGGCACCGCGATCACGAAAACATCGGCGCGCGGCATGTCGAGCGAGGCGGTCAGCGTCCCATTTGCCACGACCGCCTGGACGAGCGCATCGAGGTCATTCTCTTCGATATGGACGCGACCGGCGGACACCGTTTCGACAACATGCGCGCTGACATCGACGCCCCGCACCTGTGCACCGGTGCGCGCGACCACCGCCGCAGTCGGCAGGCCGATATAGCCAAGGCCGATGACGGCAATCGTCGGGGGCGTTTCAGAGGGCATCGAGGATCACCTTTGCAATGCGGCCGCTGGCGTGGCCGTCGCCGAATGGATTGTGCGCGCGCGCCATTGCCCCGTAGACGGCCTCGTCGTCCAGCAGCAATTCAACCGCAGCGACGATCTGTTCCTCGTGCGTCCCGATCAGCCGGGCGGTGCCGGCGGTGACGCCTTCGGGCCGTTCGGTCGTGTCGCGCATCACCAGCACCGGCTTGCCGAAGCCGGGTGCCTCTTCCTGCACCCCGCCGCTGTCGGTGAGGACGATGTGGCTTTGCGAGAGCAGCCGGACGAAATTGGGATAGTCGAGCGGGTCGATGATCTCGACATTGTCGCGCCCGGAGAGCAGCGCATTCATCGGGCCACGCACATTGGGGTTGGGGTGGATCGGGAAGGCGACATAGGTGTCGTCGCGCGCCGCGATCCGCGCGATTGCCCGCCCGATCGCCTCCATCCCGCCGCCGAAATTCTCGCGCCGGTGGGTCGTGACGACGATGATGCGACGCCCGGCTGCGCGCGCGAGCAGACCGTCCATCCCGGCGGCCAGCCCCGGATCGGCGGCGATCCGCGCGCGCATCGCGTGCAGCGCATCGATCACGGTATTGCCCGTGACATGGATCGTCGCCGGATCGACATTCTCCGCCCGCAGCGCCGCCGCCGAAGTCTCGGTCGGCGCAAAATGCTGGTCGGCGATGGTGCCGATGATCTTGCGGTTCACCTCCTCGGGCCAGGGGTGATAGAGGTTGCCCGACCGCAGCCCCGCCTCGACATGCGACACCGGGATGCGGCGATAATAGGCGGTTAGCGCGCCGACCATCGCGGTGGCGGTGTCGCCCTGGACGATCACCCGGCTGGGACGATGTTCGTCCATCACTTCACCCAGCGCGAGCAACAGGCGCGAGGTCAGGACGTCGAGCGACTGACCCGGCTGCATCAGGCCCAGATCGATGTCTGGGACGATCCCCGCCATCTCGAGCACCTGGTGCAACAGCTCGCGATGCTGCCCGGTCACGCAGACCAGAAGCTCGATCTGCGGGCACGCGCGCAACGCTTCGATGACCGGGAACAGCTTGATGGCTTCCGGCCGCGTCCCGAAGATGACGAGGACCCGTGATTTTTCAGCCTGCGTCATTCGCGATCATCCCCCAAAGATGCTGAACCGGCCTGCACCCCTGCCGGTTGAAATCGAGTCAGAGTTTGCGCAGCGCCAGCGAGTCCACCAGGACCGATGCAAGCGCCGCAGGATCGCTCGGCCCGGCGACCAGCCATAGCTGCTGTTCGAGACAGCTGTCCGGCACGGTCAGCGTCGCCGCAAAGCGGGTCCAGCGGTCGAGCGTCGGGTTTAGCGGGATCGACTGGACTGTCGTCCCGTCGCGGCCGCAGCGCAGGGTCCAGCGGAACTGGCCGGACATCACGCGATCCTGGCCCATCACCGTGCCGGTCAACTGGTAGCGCCCGGGCGCCAGCAACAGCTGCTGACCGGCAAACTCGACATCGCGGGTCCCCTCGAACGAGGCAAACAGCGCATGGCCGGAATCGGGGCGCCGCGCGATCTCCGCATAGACTTCCTGATTGGGATAGAGCGTCCAGGTAAAGGGCGGCGGGATATCGGGATATTCGAAACCACCATCGATCAGCAAACCTGAGCGCCCACCGTCCGGAAGCGTCACCAGCCGGTCCCAATGCCCCCGCAGCATCCGCGGATCTGCCTTGTCCCACGCCCGACGAAACAGCGGGGCGATCTCGCGGTTCGTCGCGGGACTGCCGAGCTGGCGGATCGCGCCAAGCAGCGCGAGCTTGTTCTCCAGGTTGCTCGCGTCCCAACCCATCGCGTCGAGGAAGGACGACCGCCACACCGGATCGCCGTCCAGTGCGCGCGCCAGCGGTGCGACGGTGCCACGGTTGGCGAGCAGCCCGACCATGATCGGCATCACCTGGGTATAATTGGACGTTCGTTGACGCATCAGCAGGTCCGCTTGGAAGACCGCGTCTGCCATGCGTCCTTCACGCTTACGTTCTTCCAGCAGCCACGCATGGGCAAGGAAGTCGCGGCGCGAGATTTTGCCGGCAATATCGACCAAGCCGACCGCTTCGCGTTTGCGCCCGGCGGCCTGAATCGCAAAGCCGAGGTTGCGGACTGCCAGCGGCGCCAGCGGGGCGCCGGCCACCGCTTCACGCGCGACCTGCTCCACCTGCTTTACAGCCGCGGCGCTGGTCGATGTCATCACCAGGAAATTGGCCTTGGCCGCCGCGACTTCGGGATTGCCCGGGTCGATGCGGTAGGCGAGCGCCGCCGCCGAACGGGCAAGGGTGAACCCAAGCCCCGTCTGCACGCTCAGCGCCAGCAGGATCAGCGCCAGCACCAGCACGCCAACCCGGCTCAGGCGGCTCCGGCTCGGGAGAACTACGTCAGCCATCGTCAGGCGTCGGACTTGCCGCTCCCCGCAGACCAGCGATCGTTGTCGCCATAGTTATAGCTGTAGGTGTAGCCGTAACCGTAGGCCGAATCCTTCTGGTCGAACTTCGTCAGGATGCCGCCGAGCAGATGGCCGTGTGCCCGCGCCAGGCGCTGCAGCGCGATCTGCATCGCCTTGACCGGCGTGTTGCGCGCGGCGACCACGAACACCGTTCCTTCGACACAGCTCGAAATCAACGGCGCATCGGCAAGGCCGAGGACCGGCGGACCGTCAACCACGATATGGTCGAAATGGCCGCGCAGCTCCTCCAGCACCTTGGCCATCTGGTCACCGGCCAGCAATTCGGCCGGATTGGGCGGCAGCGGACCGGCGGTCAGAACACTCAGATTGTCGTCGAGCGGGCGGATGCCATCCAGCGGGTTGCCGCCTGACAGCGCGTCGCTCAGCCCCTGGCTGTTGGCGATGCCGAGTCCGCGATGGATCGCAGGATTGCGCATGTCGCCGTCGATCAGCAGCGTCCGCGCGCCGAGCTTCGCAAAATTGCGTGCGATCGCGAAGCTGGTCGTCGTCTTGCCTTCGGCCGCGCGCGAACTGGTCACCAGAATGCTGCGTGGCGCGCCCGAGCGGGTGGTAAAACGCAAACTCGTCTGGATCGAGTTATACGCTTCGACCAGCGTCGACTGACGATCGTCCAGCTCGCCAAGTACATCGGTATTGCGCGCCAGCTTCGGTACGCTGCCCAGCAGCGGCAGGCCGACGCGCGATCCCAGATCGTGCGGGAAGCGGATGGTCTGGTCGAGCTGTGCGAGCAAGAACGCAATGCCGACGCCGACGATCAGGCCGAGCAGCGCGCCGATCATCACATTGAGCGTCCGACGCGGGGTGTAGGGCCCGCCCGGCGGCAGCGCCGTGTCGATGATCGAGACATTGTTGACCCCGACGCCACCGGCAACCGTGACTTCCTTGTAGCGCTGCAGCAGCGCCTGATATTGTTCGCGATTGGTGTCGGCTTCGCGCTGCAGGATGCCGTAGCGGATCGAACGATCCCGCACGCTGAGGACATCCTGCTTCAGTGCATTCACACGGGTCTGCAGCTGTTCCTCACGCTGGACGGCAGCGCGATAATCGGCCTGGACCGAGTCACTCACCGCACGGCGCATGCCGCCCATCTGGCGATCGATCTCGTCGATCTGGCGCTGCAGCGCGACCGCCGGCGGATAGTCGGGCTGGAACTGGGTCAGCAGCTTGGCCAGCTCCCCCGCCAGCGATGCCCGCGACTGGCGCAGCGCGCCGAGCGCGGTATCGTCCAGCTGTCGCTGCATCGTCGCACTGCCGCCACGGGTCTTTGCCTCGGCGGCGATACGATCCGCGCGCGCAACAGCGAGCGCCTCGTTCAGCGCGGCAAGATCGACCGAGGCCAGCGACTGCGACGAGGTTGCCCCCGTCTCGCTGGTGCGATCGAGCGTGATCAGCCGCTGCGAATTGGCATATTCGACCAGGTTGCGCTCGGACACCTCGAGCCGGCGACGGGCGGCCGCAAGCTCATTTTCGAGGAAGCGGCGCGCATAGGCCGTCGCGTCATAGCGCCGCGACAGATTCGTCGCGATGAAGTTCTCGGCGACCGAGTTTGCGACCTGCGCGGCCAGCTTGGGGTCGGCGCTCGAGAAGCTCACATCCACCAGGCCCGACCCGCGCACCGGCGAAACCACCAGGCCGCCGCGAACGGCACCGATTGCAATCGCCTCGCGCGCGCGGCGGTTAGCCATCAGCGCGGTATATCTGTCGTCCTCCGGGCGCCCGCGCGCACCGAACAACAGCGCCTCATTCTCGCTAAGCCGAAGGCGGCGCACCACGGTTTCGGCCAGCGCCCGGCTCTTCAACAGGCCGTATTGCGTCTGGTAGAATTCCTGAAGACCGATGTTAGCGGGCGGCTCGACTCCTCGCTGCTCGACAATTCGTGCCGCCTCCCGGTCGATCTGGATCGTCGCGGTCGCCCGGTACAGCTGGGGCATGCCGAGCGTGATCAGCACCGCCGCCACGATGCCCAGCAGCACCATCGAGAGGATCAGCCACTTCCGGCCGAGCATGATGTTGACATATTCGGTCAACGGCCGCTCTTCCTGGATGCGCGCGTCCCACTGAGACATCACATCCGGATCACGCCCTGCACCCTGCCGGTCAATTGCGCTTTCTTGCACGCTCATCATTAATCCCGGCTTATCTGAACAGGTAAAACATGCCGACAATCGGCGCCGCTTGCGCGATATCCTGAAGCAAGAGGCGCGAACGGTCGTCAGCGACGACGATCACGTCGTTGCCGAACACGGCCGGATCAGCGGCGCGCCCCCCGCGGATATCCCGCAGGCTGAACCGGGCGGCAAAACGCTGCCCGTCGATCGTGCGGAAAACGATCACTTCGCTGGTCCGCGCATTGTCGGCAGTCCCCTGCCCCAGCGCCAGCGCCTCGGTCAGCGTCGTCGGTCCGGCCAGCGCATAGCGACCGGGGTTGCGCACCGCGCCGTCCAGCGTCACGCGCCGGCTGGTCGCTTCGATCAGGGTAACGGTGACATTGGGATTGCGCACATAGCGCGCGCCGAGCTGGCCCGCGATGTCGGCCGCAAGCTCGCGCGTCGTCTTGCCCGTCGCCGGCACATCGCCGATCAGCGGCACAGTCACGGCCCCCGTCGGATCGACCGCCGTGTCGACATTGAAGTCCGGCGCACCGAATACGCGCACCGCGATCTTGTCCGATACGCCAAGCTGAAACTCACCCGAGCGCAGTTGCGTTTCCGCCAGCGTAGGCGCGGGCAGAGCCTCGCCTCCGACCGGGCGCACCGCCACCGCATCCTCCGGGCGAAAATTGTCGCCCGCACATCCAGCCAGACCCAATGCCAGCGCGGCACCCACCAAACGTCGCACTGCGATCCCCTTAAACCTCGGCACAAACCACCGTCCGGCGGCCAGACCCTTAACCGACCTACCGACCCTTCGCAACGCAATAACCGGTCAGCGTCGCGCGCGATCCTGCCGCAAAGCCCGCGTGTTAGCCGGCAGCATCAGCGCACAGAGCACCGCAAACACCACGGCTGCAGACGGCGTCCGCAACGGATAATCGACAAAGGAATGGATCAGGAACAGCGACGCGGACAGCATTGCGGCGCGGCGCAGCGTGACCTCCAGATCGGCCGGCTGCGCGCGCCACGCATCCCGCGCGCGGCGACCCCACCACACCGCAAAGCCCAGCATCAGCGCAGCGCCGAACAACCCGGCCTCGATCAACAGTTGCGCCGGTTCGTTATGCGCCTGGTTGAGGTAGCGCGGGTTGACCATGTCCAGCGTTTCATAGGTGCGGAATACCGGGTCGAAGCTGCCCAACCCCGAGCCGAACGGAACGAAGTCCAGCGCAATGCGCAGAAACACCGGAATATTGTCGACGCGCGCACCGCCCTGCTCACGCACGGCATCCTCGACCGCATCGGTGCCCAGCGTGACCATGCCCAGCGCCACCAGACCGCAAATGGCCAGCGCACCGACCACCAACAGCCGCCGCTGGGTCATCAGGCGACGGCGCCCGTCCGGAAGCAGGTCGGGCAGCAGCAGAATGCTTCCCACCGTCACGATCGCCAGAAACACCAACCCGGCACGCGACCAGGTGAGCAGCATGCCGACAGCAAGAAACACGATCACCGCCGCGAGTGCCGCGATCATCGGCGGCGGCACGAGGCCGCGGCGCGGCAGGCGCTCGATAAAGGCGACAACCGCCAGCGGCACCGCCGCCATCAGCAGCGTTGCCTGATGATTGGGGTTGGCAAAAAAGCCGACGCCCGCGTCATTCGCGGTGACGCGGAAGAAGCGCAGCACACTGCCCTCACCACCCGCGACCTGGAGCAAGCCGAGCAGCGCGCTGGCAAGTGCAAACGCGACGATGACCACGATCAACCGCTGACGCCCGCGCTGGTCCAGCTGCGCCGTAATCAGAAAGGCGCAAAAGGGCGCGATCAGGCCGAGTGCCGCGAGCAGCGTACGCCCCGGCGTGGTGCTGATCGGAAGCCAACCGTCCAGACCGGCGGCCTTGAATGCCGTCACTTCAAGCGCGCGGCCGGGCAGGTTTGACCAGATGCCAAAGGGCAGCGGAACGAGTTGCACCAGCGGCACCGCTACGCAGGCTGCAGCGAACCACAGCGCCCCGCGGTCGATCGCGAGCGCGCCCGGCGGCGTCACCCAGACCAGCCACACCACCGCCCCCAGCGCGACGATGGTCACAGCAAGCCAGCCGGGAACTTCCGCCCGCGATGCACCGCCGGCCAGAATCGCGATCACGATCACCAGCAACGCGGACGTCGTTGCCGCCGATCGAACAGAAGAAAGAAACGCCATCGGGCTGAAAAACGCCTAGGGTCGAATGGGGGAGGCAGGGTGATACTGGCCGCATTTCACGATTGCAAGGCAAACGCGGCAGGCCGCGCGGCACAGCGATAGCGCTTGAATTCTGGCCCTTGCCGTCTATTCCGGCGCCATGAAGACCAGCCTTCTCCTTCGACTCCTTGGCCGCAAGACTAGCTGGCGGCTTGGGCGGTCGCTTTACATGGCATCGCGTCAGGAGATCGGCAACGAGATTGCCGAAAATGGCGAGGCATTGCTGATCCGCCAGGTGATCGACGCCCATCGGCGCGTCGCCCCCGGGACACCGTTCCGCGCATTCGACATCGGCGCCAATCTGGGCGAATGGACCGCCGAAGTCGCGACGGTTGCCGGCCCCGCGCTCGACTGGTCGGTCGACCTGTTCGAACCGATCGAAGGCAGCTTCGCACATGTGTCGCGCCGCTTTGCGGACGCGCCGCGGGTCCGGTGCCATCAGATGGCGGTATCGAACCGGGTCGGCGCGGCCGAGATGGTCGTGGTCGGCGAAACCAGCGGCACCAACCATCTGGGCAGCGCGGGCGACGAAACCGGCACGCGCGCCGTCACGGTACCGCTGACCACGATCGAGACCCAGCTGGCCGCGCAGGGCATCGAGCGGGTCGACCTGATCAAGGTCGATACCGAAGGGCATGATATTGAAATCCTGCGCGCCATCCGGCCGCTGCTCGAGCGCGGCGCGATTGGCGTGATGCAGTTCGAATATAACTGGCGCTGGCTGCCCAATCGCGGAAGCCTGTACGAGGTGTTCCGCCTGATCGACGGGACCGACTATCAGCTCGCCCGAATCTATCCCGACGGGCCCGCCATCTTCCCGGCGTGGAATGCGGAGCTGGACCGCTATTTCGAGGCGAATTATGCGCTGATCCGCAACGACGTTGCGACGGCATTGGGCGCGGCACGCCTCAGCTGGGAAGCCAGCAACGTGGCCCTGCCCGCCTGATCCGGCGGCGCCCGGCATGCCGGGCGACCCCGGCGCCCATCCGTTGACAGGGAAGTATCGAACATGTCCGACACCAAGGCGCATGGCGCGCGCGGATCCGCCGGCCTGACCATCCTGCACCTGGCGACCGATGCCTATGGCGGCTATGGCGGGGTGGCGCTGTACAATCGCGACGCGATCGAGGGGATGTGCGCCGATCCTGCGGTGAAAAAAGTGGTGTCGGTGGCGCGCGTCCAGTCCGCGCCACTACAGCCGCTGCCCGACAAGCTGACCTATGACACGTCCGGCCTGGGCGGCGTTGCGGACTATCTGAAGGCGGTGTGGCGCCAGCTGCGCGCCAACCCCGACATCGACCTGGTCTATTGCGCGCACATCAACCTGGCGCCGGTGGCATGGGCGATTTCCAGATTGCGCCGCGTACCGTGGATGCTGTGCATCTATGGCATCGACGCCTGGCCGCAATATGCGACGCCGCGCGGCAAGTTCTTTGCCAGCCGCGCCGATCTGGTCTGTGCCGTCAGCGCGGTGACGCGCGACCGCTTTCGCAGCTGGTGCCCGGTGCCGCTCGAAAAGACCGAAGTGACGCCCAACGCGATCCACCTCGACGAATTCGGCATCGGTCCCAAGCGGCCCGACCTGCTCGCCCGCTACGGGCTTGAGGGGGCAAAGGTCATCATGACCTTTGGCCGGCTCGATCCTGCGGAAAAATACAAGGGCTTTGACGAGATCATCGAGCTTATGCCCGAAATGCTCGAGGAACGCCCCGAGCTGCGCTACCTGATCGTCGGCAAGGGCGATGACCGGCCCCGGCTGGAGGCCAAGGCGGCGGCGCTGGGCGTCGGCGACAAGGTGATCTTCACCGGCCCGATCGAGGAAGAAGAAAAGGCCGATATATACCGGCTGGTCGACGTCTATGCGATGCCGAGCAAGGGCGAAGGCTTTGGCTTCGTCGTGCTGGAAGCGCTGGCGTGCGGTGTACCCGCGATCGGCAGCAATCAGGACGGGACGCAGGAAGCGGTGCGCCAAGGCATGATCGGTCAGGTCGTCGATCCCGATAACCCCGCCCAGATCAAGGCGGCGATCTTCAAGGTGATCGATGCGCCGCGCGAGATTCCGGAGGGGCTTGCCTATTTCGCCCTGCCCGCCTTTACCGCGCGCTTGCAGGGGCTGATCCACCGGCTGGTGGGACGCTGAACCCTTTGCAACGCCCCGCGCCATGCCTATGAGCGCGGTGACGAGGCGTTGGGGAAATCTCCCCGTCGTTCGGTTCCACCATGACCAGAGGGCGCGACCGCACCGATGCGCAGGATAGTGCTGGACATGGCGAGCCAGGTCATGCCGCTGGCCAGCAACCTGATCGACCGCGTCATCCTGACGGCGGTAATGGTCCGCATATGGGGCATTACCGGGTTCGAATATTGGTCGATCCTGATGGCGGCGGTGACGATCTTCTCGATCATCGACATGGGATCGCAGATCAGCTTCAGCAACAAGATGGCGGAAGCGGCCCATGCCGGGGCCAAGGATCAGGCGGCGCGCATCTACGCCGAATCGAATATGATCTTCCTCGGCCTGGCGGCGACGGTCATGGGGCTGACCCTGCTGGTCGCGCTGCTCCCCCCGGTGCAGCAGCTTATGGGCCTCCCCGCCCCGCTCGGCACGCGCGATCAGATCGCGCTGCTGGCCTTGGGCTTTGCAGTGGCCGGGCGGATGGCGATGTCGAATCAGGCGGGCGTATACCGCGCCAATTCGGCCTTTGCGCGCGGGACGACGCTGATCGCGGGGATCGATCTGCTCCGCGTTCTGCTGACTCTGGGCACGTTGGCGTTCGGGTTCGACCTGATGGCGGCGGCGCTCGCGACCGCGGCATCCGTGGTGATCGGCAACATGCTGATGATGTCGCTCGACATCGCGCGGCGCTTCCCGCTGTTCCGCTATCGCGTCGCGCGCCCGACACCGTTTTCGACCAAGGGGCAGTTGCGCCTCGGCCTGCTCTACAGCGTCGGGTTCATCCCTTCCGTGGTCATGGTCCAGCTGCCGGTGCTGCTGATCGGATCCAGCGCGAGCGCCACCAACGGCGTATTGGCCAGCTATGTGCTGTTGCGGACGCTCAGCAACTTCCTGCGCACATCGATCTCCAAATTCACCTTCGTTCTGGCGATGGAGCTCGCGCGGTTGAAGACGCAGAAGCGCGACGATCTGTTCAATTCGACATATCGGCTGGTCACCCGCGCCGTTGCCTCCCTGTTCGGGCTGATGGCCGGAATGCTGCTCGGCTTCGGGCCTGACCTGATGCAGCTATGGGTGGGCAATGCGGAGCTGTTCGATCCAGTGATTCTGCTGCTGATGCTGTCTCCGCTGGTGGTGACGCCGACGGTGCAGATTGCCTCTCCCTATCTGATCTTTGCCAGCCGACCCGGCCCGGTCGCGAAAGCCGTGCTGCTGCAGAGCGCGGCCGCCGCGCTGCTCGCTGTGGCGCTGCCGATCGACAATATCGCGATCCGGCTGACCGTCGCGGTCTATTGCACCGAATTGTTCCCGCTTGCACTGGTCATCCTGCGCGCGGTGCATGTGCGCTGGTCGCTGCAGACGCTGTGGGATGAGGCGAGCGCGACGGCGCTTGCCATCGGCCTGCTCGTCGCGAGCTATGGCGCCAGCGTGGTGATCCGCCCGCTGTTCACCGGACAGATCATGACTTTAGCGGGTGGCGCCATGATCGGAGCTGCGTTCGGGCTAGCGCTGCTGGCCGGATTCTACCGCCCGTTCACGCGATGGAAGGCAAACCGATGACTAGCGATACGAACCTCCCGCTGATCTCGGTGATCTTCGTCACCTATAATCGCGCCCATACGCTGGTCGCGACCTATGAGACGTTTCTCGCGTTCACCGACTATCCGCGCGACCGGCTGGAGCTGATCCTCGCCGACGATGCGAGCGACGCCTATACCCAGCGTATCCTGGCACAGATTCCGTTCGACAAGCGCGCGGTGGCGGCGCGCAATTCCGGACTTGGCGCCAACCAGAATCGTGGCATCCGTGCGGCGAGCGGCGACTATATCCTGATGATGCAGGACGACTGGCTGATGGTCGGGCGTCGCGATTATCTGCGCGTGGCGCTGCAGGCGCTTGAGGAAAACCCCGATCTCGGCCTGATCCTGTTCCGCGACCGCGCCGAGCTGGACGTGGCGGAGGAGCGCCGGGTCGCCGGGCATCGGCTGGTCCTGCCCGCGCTCGGCACCGACGATGTCGCGACCATGGGGGTGCATCAGGGCACCTATTCCGACAATCCGCACCTCAAGCGGCGCGAATTCCATGACGTCATCGGCCTGTATCAGGAAGGCGTGCCGATGACGCGGATGGAGCTGGCCATGTCGCGCGCGGTGGCGGCGCAGAGCCGCTTCAAGGTTGCGTCGATCGACGGGTTCGAGGTGTTTCGCCATATCGGCGACCGCTTCACCTTCAACCCGGCCGAGCGGCGCTGGCAGCTCGAGCAGCGCATCGCGCGCTGGCCGGGCGGGACGCTGGCGCTGGCCATCGCCAAGCGTGTCCGCCGGCTGCTACGCGGCGGCTGAACCGCGCTCGATCAACGCGACGATCTCTGCCGCGCGCGCGTCCATGCTGTGATCGCGCCACGCGCGCGTATGACCGGCCTGCGCCATCGCCATGCGCTCCGCCGGATGGGCAAGATAATGGACGACGCGCTCGACCAGCTGCTCGGGGCTCGCGAAGCTGTCGAACTCTTTCCCGTGATCGAACAGGCCGCGCACCTCGGCATTGTCGATGTGCAGCATGAAGCCGCCCGCCGCCGGAATCTCGAAGGTGCGGGTCGACACCAGATCCTGCCAGCCGCTGGCGGTCGCCGGTCCCATATGCAGCGCGATGTTGATCTTGCTGACGCCGATCTCGCGCGAATAGAAGTCGCCTGCCATCGCACGGCCCAGCACATGCGGCGCGATCGCGGTGCCCGCCGCGACGTCGCTCCAGCGATGGCCGATCACGAACTTGCGCGCATGCGCCAGCGCCGGCGCCTCGAACAGCGGCAGCAGCCAGTCGCGCTTATAGGGCGAGGCATTGCCGATATAGACGATGTCGCGCTCGAACCCGGCATCGCTGTCGGGCACCGCCACGGCGCGGTGCGCCAGCGGCGAAAAACCGTGATGCACCAGCGCCACGCGATCCGCGCCGATCATCGTGCGCAGCGGTTCGAGGTGGAAACTTTTGGTGGTCGCGACCAGATCGTAACCGCGCAGTCGCTCGCGATCGAACCCGGCATATTCGAACTCGAAATCGGGATAATAGTTGACCGTGCGCACACCGCGCGCGCGCAACGCGTCGAGCGTCGCGACGTCGATCTCGCCACCCTTGACCGTCAGCATCACCGCCGCGTCATGATCGATCGCCGATTGCAGGATAGCGCGGTTATACTCACGCCGCTGCAACGGGCCGAGCAAACGCCCGGCAGCGCGCGCCGCCAGCGAGCGGCCGCGCGGGGCGTAATGGTGGACATCGACCTCATCGACTGCCCAGCCCTGTTCGCGAAATCCCTGAGCGAGGGATCGACCGTTGGCGCCGAACCAGAATTCGGTCGCGAAGACCGCGCGACGGTTCATCCGCGCCGCCCGCGCAGGCCCGCGATCATGGCGCGGCGAATGCCGTCGATGCTGCGCTGAACGTCGAGTTCGTCAAAGATCGCCAGCGAACGCGCCGACATCTGCGCGCGCCTGTCCGGATCGCCTGCCAGCTCGGCAATTCGCCCCGACAGCGCGTCGACATCGGCGACGGGGAAGATCAGCGCATTGTCGCCGGCGCGCGCGATGTCGGTCGGCCCTTCCGCACCGATCCGGTCGCTGAGCAGCATCGGCAGGCCAAGGCAGGCGGCCTCGGAACAGATCAGCGGGTGCGGATCCGCTTCGGAAGGGTGGACCAGCATATCGCTTGCCGCATAGATCGACGGCAGCCGGTCGACATTGACGAAGCCGAGGAAGTGCGCGGGGGCGCCATCGCGTGTCGCTGCCGCCTGCATTGCCGCCATCTCTTCGCCATTGCCGGCGAACACGGCATGGACCAGCGGGCCGCCGGCGTCGCGCAGCCGCGTGACCGCGGCGAGCAGGTCGGCGGGACGTTTGCGCGCCGACAGCTTGCCGACGAACAGCGCCAGGATCGCGTCATCGGCCAGCCCCAGCTCGCGCCGCAGCGCCGCGCGCGCCGCATCCTTCTGCGTCAGCTGCGCGCGATAGCGGTCCTCATCGATGGTGAAGGGCGAGCGGAAGATGCGGTCCGCCGGCACGCCATAATGGCGGTAATAGGCTTCGTTACAGTCGCCAACCGACAGGAAATTATCGATCCGCGCGTAGATTTGCGGGATCATCGCCGCCTTTATCCGCCCCAGCAGGCCGGTGCGCGGGCGGCGCAGTTCGCTGTCGCTGATCATCATCGCGTTGCGCCGGTTGCGCCGCGCCCAATGGATCGCGCGCAGCGCATTGGCCTGTGCATAGCCATAGATCATCACTGCATCGGGACCGAACGCATCGAGCGCGGCGGCAAGGCCGGGCGAATTGATCGACCGGAAATCGACCGCGGTGATCGCGTCCGCGCCGGGCAGGAATACGTGATCATAGCCCGACAGCATGTCCATCGACCAGGCGATCTGCGTCTTCATCTCCGGGTCGTAATAGCTTTGCAGGCCGATCCGGCTGGCAAAGAACACGCGCAGCTCGATATCCTCGGTCGCGGCGATCGCGCGGTACAGCGGTACGAAATGCTGGATCGGGTGCGACACCACGATCGCGAGGCGGCGGCGCCCCGCGGTGGATGATTGGGTCACGGCCGTGTGGCCTCCACGAACACGCTTTCGGGCGCACGCTCGGCGAGGTCCAGTGCGCCCGGATCGGGGATACGGGTTTCACCGGCGGGCATCACCGCGACATCGGCAAAGCCGGCATCAGCCAGGGTCTTTGCCAGCGACGGGCCATTATACATCCACAGATGATGCCGTTCGCCAACGATCAGATAACGCAGCTTCTGCAACAGCCCCTGGGGCGGCTCGCTCGCCATCATCAGGCCCGCGATCAGTCCGTCGGCGTCGCCCGTCTCGCGATAGATGCCGACATGATAATCGACGTCCGGCACCGCGATGCGCAGGATGCCGCCCGGCCGCAGCGCGCGCTTCGCCTCGTCCAGGAAGCGGGCGACCTCGGCGCGGGTCATATGCTCGACCATGTGGCTGGTATAGATCACCTCCGCCGCACCATCGGCCAGCGGCAGGCGCCCGGCGGCGTTGGCGTGACGAATATCGTGGTCGCGGATCGCCTGGACATAGCTGTCCTTGCCCCGGAACATCCCTGCCGCGCGCATCACCGCACCCAGCAGCGGGTTGCGGACGCCACGAATGGTCCAGCTATTGTCGAGGTTCAGCCACCCCTGGGTCGGCGTCGCGCCGCACCCGATATTGACCCGCTGTCCGCTCATCGTGCGTTCCCCTCAATCTCGCCCTGACGGACCATCACCTGCGTCACTACCGGCGCCAGTTCGACATCGGTCGCATAGACGAAGCGGATGAACCGCGCATGCAGCCCCCGCAATATGTAGCGCAGCGCCCGCACGGCGTCGCGCGCAACGCTGCCCGACGACACCCGCGCGGTCGCGCCATAGCGGATCGTGCGCAGGCCGGTGCCCGCCGCATATTGGTCGATCTTCGCCCGCGACAGTGCGACAATATGCGTCGCATCGGCGTGCAGCGGGTCCAGCCCGAACGGGCTTTGTCCATTGGGATAGCGCAGCACGAGCAGCCCGCCGGGCCGCAGCGCGCGGGCGATCGCCGCGAGCTTGGCAGGGATCGTGGCCGGATCGAGATGCTCGAACACATCGAACGCGACGACCGCATCCAGGCTGTTCTCGGCCAATGCGCCGTGCGCCTCGAAGTCCGGGGCGACCAGCGGGATCTGCGCCGTCTGCGCCGCAGCGACCGATGCCGGCGTGATCTCCGCCCCCATCACCCGCGCGCCCTTGTCGCGCGCCCAGCCGAGAAAGGCGCCACTGCCAAACCCGATTTCGAGAATGTCGAGCCCGGCCGGGTCGCGGCCCAACTCCGCCGCATAATAGCGCCCCTCTTCCGCATTCCAGCGGAACGGTTCGCCCCAGCCCTTCCAGGCGTCGTAATCGGCGTATAGCGCGCTCGTCTCGCTCATCGTCCCCCCGCAAGCTCATGATACAGCGCACGCATCTGCGCCAGCGCCGGGCTGGCCGCGACGAATCCCTCCGCAACCGCGCGCGCGCCGTCGCGCCACTGCTGTGCGGTGGCCGCGTCCATCGCCGCCAGCCGATCGATCGCTGCGGCAAGCGCGGACACATCGGCGAGCGGCAGGTCGAACCCCGCCCGACGCGCGGCAAGATCGCGCCACGGCGTCTTGTCACCGATCACCACCGGGGTACCGGCGGCGAGCGATTCGAAAATGCCGTGGCCGAAATTCTCGCTGAGCGAAGGCATCAGCATCAGGTCCTGCCGTGCCATCGTCTCGGCCACTGCGCTGTTGGCGATCTCACCCATCGCGACGACTTCGACGTGCGACGGCAGCGCAGCGATCAGCGCGGTGCAGCTGCGCCAATAGTCCGCATCCTGCACCGGCCCGTAAATCTCGAACCGCACCGGCGCCCTGACCTGTGCCAGTGCGCGCAACGCGATATCGACGCCCTTCACCGGCGAGATACGACCGACAAAGGCGATGCGGAAGCGTTCATCCGCGCGTCGCGCGACCGCAGCGGGCAGCGGGAAAATCGCGCGGGCGTTGGGGATCAGCTCGATGCGGTGGCGCGGAAAGGCGCGGCGCAGATCGGCCAGCTCGGCGTCGCTGGTGGCGTGGAGCACCACGTTATTGAGCAGTCCCGCACCGTTCGCAACCGCACGGTAGACCTGCTTCTTGAGCGCACCGAGCCCCAGCGCCTCGTCAGAAAACTCGCCGCGCGGCGACAGCAGCACGCCTTGCGACGGTCGGCGCAGGCGGCGCCGGACCAGGGCGGGGATGGTGAACTCCCGGTCGTGATAGCCATTGAGGTGCAGCACGTCGTGCGGCGTCGCGTCGAGCAGCGCGCCCAGCCCTTGCGCGCCGCGCCGCCCGATCGGCAGGTACCGCGCCCGGGCAAAGCCGATGTCATGCCATCGATCCTGCGCCGGCGGCGTGACGCTTGCCGCATCGGCGCCCAGCGGCAGGTCGCGCGCGACCATCAGGAACTCGAAATCCGCCCCCAGCTCGGTGGCCATCGAGCGGAAGCTCGTGTTCGGCCCCGAACTGTCATTGCCCGGCCAGTAGCAGCCGAGCAGATTGAGGATCACGGGCCGCGTCACCGGATCAGCCGATCGTCGCTGATGACCATGTTGTAGCGGTCCTTGAGCCAGGGCAGGAAGGAGTCCCGGCCATGCTGCGCAATCTGGCGCTGCGCCTCGTCGATCTTGGCGTCGATCAGCATGAACAGCCAGAATCCGTGCATGAAATGCCACACGAAGCCGGTCCGCCCGTCGAGAAAGCCGAGCCGAAAGACATAGCGGTAGATGAAGTAGAGGACACTGCGCAGATAGAGCGGCGCGCCGCCGAACACATCCTCGCGCAGCACCCGCTTCCACCGCGCGCGACGCTCGGTGGGGCGCGGTTCGGCGGCGATCACCCCGATGCTGCGCCCGACGAAATCGACCATGTGGCGGGTGGCGTAGTTGTTGTGCTTGGCGGTCCAGTCGCCGATCGTGCCGAGATTCTCGTCGACGAAATCGCCATCGGTGATCGTCACGCTGTCACCGTTGTGCAGCCGGATATGCTCATCCATCCAGCGCTGTTCGACATAGGCGCTGCCGGTGCGCCAGACGCGCAGCAGATAGACGGGATAATAGGTGCCGTGGCGGATCCAGCGACCGCGAAAGATCATCTTGCGGCGCAGCACCACGCCCTGAACCGTATCGGGCAGCTGCGACAGGCGCGCATGCAGCGTGGCGATCAGTTCGGGCTCACAATATTCGTCGGCGTCGAGGCGGATCGTCCAGGCGCTCGTCACCGTGACCGTATCGAGCGCCCATTGGAACTGATCGGCCTGGTTGACGAAGGGCCGCTGCAGCACCTCCGCCCCGAGGTCGCGGGCGATCTCGACCGTACGATCGGTCGAGAAGCTGTCGACCACGACGATCCGCTCAACCAGCGGCCATAGCCGCTCGATGCACCGCGCAATGTGCAGTTCCTCATTGAAGGTGAGGATGATCGCGGTGATCGATGGCTTGGCGACCGGTTCCATTCAGTCGCTGATCCCGGCGAGATCAAGCGTCGCGGCGGATACCGCGATCAGCGTGTCGAGCGCCACCGGCGCGGGCGCACCCTTGCGCGCGGCGTCGTAGAATGCCTTGACCAGCGCTGCCTGCCCCTTGTCCTGCGCGCTCGCCGACACGGTGCGGGTCTTGCCGCCCTGCGTGATGTGCAGCTTGCGGAAATCGTCGAGCCGGACGACCACGCCGCGCCCGAACGCCTCGACATATTCCTTGGGCAACGACGGGTCGCCCATCGACGCGTAGAGGATCGTACCGACCGAACCGTCGGCAAAGCGGATCACTGCAGCCAGGCTGTCGCCGACCCCGTCGGGGGACACACCCTCGACGCTCACCGGATCGGCGCCGCAGAGCGCGCTCAGCGTGTCGACGAAGTGGCAGACCTCACCCACGATGCGCCCGCCGCCCTCGCTGCCATGCACCCAGCTGTCGCCGGGGATATGGCCGGCGTTGATGCGATACTGCATCACCAGCGGCCCGCCGCTGCGCGCCAGCACGTCGCGCGCCTCGCGCACCATCGGCGCAAACCGGCGGTTGAAGCCGACCGCGAGCACGCCGGGTGCCGCATCCGCCGCCGCTGCGACCTCGGCAAGCTGCGCATGGGTCATCGCCAGCGGCTTTTCGACAAAGACATGCTTGCCGGCGTTCAGCGCCTGGATCGCCAGCGCGGCATGGCTGTCATGGCGGGTCGCAACGAACACGCAATCGGTCGTGGCGTCGTCGAGCAGCGCGCGCGCATCGGTCGACGCCTCGGCAAAGCCATAGCGCTCCGCAGCGCTGTGCGCAGAAATGCCGGTCGAGGTCACGACCTTGGTCAGCCGCGTTTCCCCCGCCTTTTGCAGCGCGGGGAGCAGCACCGACTTGGCGTAGTTGCCAAAGCCGATGAAACCACTGCCGCGCGCATCCCCGGCTGCCGCCGCGCCGACCGCAACCGTGCGCTCCGGCGCGCCTGGCTGCGCGTCATAAGTCAGCAGGATCGCGAGATACGGCTCGTCGCCGTCCATCATCGCATAGGCGGCTTCCGCCTCGGCAATAGGGAAGCGATGCGTCACCAGCTTCGACGGCGTCACCCGGCCCGCAGCGATCAGCTCGAGAAACGCCTCCATGTTGCGCTGCTCGGTCCAGCGGACATAGGCGATCGGGTAATCATGACCGTCGACCTCATAGGCCGGATCGTAACGGCCGGGTCCGTAGGACATCGACAGGCGCAGATCGAGTTCGCGCTTGTAGAAAGGCTCGCGGTCCATCGCCATGCCGGTCAGCCCGACCATGACCACGCGGCCCTTCATGCGGCTGATCTCGGCGGCCTTGTTCAGCGGGTCGCTCGACTTGCTCGATGCCGTGACAATCACCGCGTCGGCGCCATGCCCGCCGGTGAACGCAGCGACCGCATCGTCCAGATCGCCGGTGACTGCCCGGTCCGCGCCCATCTCCTCCGCCAGCTTCGCGCGCGCGGGATTGGGGTCGAACCCCAAAACGCGGCAGCCATTGGCCTTGAGCAGCTGCACGGTCAGCTGGCCGATCAGGCCCAGCCCCAGCACCACCACGCGCTCGCCCAGCGTCGGCGCGGTCACGCGGACGCCCTGCAGCGCGATCGCGCCGAGCGTCACGAAGCTTGCATCCTCGTCCGACACGCCCTCCGGGATCCGCACCGTCAGATTCTTCGGGACCGCATTGAATTCGGCGTGATTGGCAACGCCCGCCCCGGCACAGGCAACGCGGTCGCCGACGGTAAAGCCACCGGCATCGCTGCCCGTTTCGATCACTTCGCCAGCACAGCTATAGCCCAGCGGGATCGGCGTATCGAGCTTGGCAAACACCTTGCGCGCGGTCGGGATCAGCCCTTCCTGCCGCACCTTCTGCAGCGTCTTGCGCACCAGATCGGGGCGCGCCATCGCCTTGCCGGCCAGCGAGCTCTTGGCAAGGTCGATGATCTGCTTCTCGGTGCCGGCGCTGATCAGCGAAACCCGGGTCGCGACCAGATTGCGGCCCCGGCCGGCACCCGGCGCGGGCGCATCAATCAGGCGCAGCGCACCGCTGCGGTAATTTTGTTCGACTTGCTTCACATTGCCCCGCTCAAATCATCCGCCGACAGGCCGATCGCGAACGCGCCATCGGCTGAACCCCCTGGCCAAGTCAAGCGCAGCCGGGTCGTCGGCATCCGGTGCCCCATGTCGGGCCACCATTCCGCCGCCTCGACCGTCAAGGACAGCGCGCTTTTGACGAAAATTGTGACGGTTTCGCGATGGATAGCCGCGCCACCTGCAATCAGTTCGACCCGGCAATCGGGATGCAGCAACAGCCCGACACTGGCCGTCCGGTCGGTGGTGCCGACAATCCGGTCGATCACGCGGATACTGCGCGGCGACGCCGCGATCCGGCGCACCACGACCGGCTTGCCGGGGAGCCCCGTATAGCCGTCGTGCCGCCCCTCCAGCACAAAGCCGTCGTCGTTCGCCTCCCACCGATCGACCTGTACGCCGGGGCGGCGGCCGCAGCGGAATGCGCCGAAAAACTCTGCCTGGTCGGCGCCATCGAGCGCCAGCACGGCATGGGACGCGGCGGCGCGCGACTGGTCGCGGCGCGGGCCCGCGACATATTCATGAACGCCCTGATCGACGATGAAGCGCAATCCACCGGCTGACAGCTCGAAACTGCCGATATCGCCATGGGCATGGGCCGGAAGATCGTCCGGACCGATCCGCCCCATGTCGGCGACGATCGAAAGCTCCGGCCAGTGCGCCCCGAAATAGCCGGCATCGCGATAGGCAAATACGCGCTGCCGCGCTGCCCCGCCGGCCAGCGCCGCGCATTCGCCGGGGGCGTAGCACATGGTGAGCCCGGCATCGTTGAACAGCGCCGGAGTCCCATCGGGGTGAGCAAGGTCCGCGACCGCCTGTCCCATTGCCGCGATCGCTGCATCCAGCGCGCCGCCGAGCGGGTCACCGCCAAGCGCATGCCGCGTCTCGATCAGGTCGGCGAGCACCTGCGCATGATAGGAGGGTGAGCGTTCATAATGCACGCCGTCGGGAAGGATCTGGGTGCGCAGCTCCCGCGCCAGCAGGCGGATGGCGCGGGCACGCCACCCCTGCGCCTCGCCCCCGTCGAAGAACGCACCGGCCCAGGCCATCGCCTTGATGTTCTTCATCAGATGGTTGCCGCCCAGATCGCGCTCGAGATTGCGGACCAGGAAGCGCAGCTGCTGCGCCAGCGACATCGCGATATCGGCGGTCGCCGCGCCCTCCAGCCGGTGCCGCGCAAGGAACTGCATCCAGCACAGCACGCGCAGCGACAGCGTGTAGCTGTTCCAGCTGTCATGCCAGAACCCGGGCCGATAGGGCGGGTTCGCCGCGATCCACTGCCGGATCAGCGCAAGCCCGTCATCAGCGCCAAGCTCCTCGAGATACTCCATATAATGGAGGTTCATGCGCCACAGCTGGTCGCCCGGACCCGGTCCGGGCAGCGTCCAGTCGACCGGATCGCCGACGGCGAGGCTGCGCCCGATAAAGGTGAAGCACCAGCCAGCATCGGTGCGCGCGACCATGCCATTGCGCGGGGCGAAGACCGGGCCGGGCACGGCGGCTGACCGCGCTGGCGCGGCGCCCTCAAGCGACGGCGGCGCGCGCAGCGCCAGCCGGCGGGACAAGGTCAGCCACCCGCGCCACGCCAGCTTCTCCACCGGCATATGGCGCGCAAAACCGATGGAGCGACGCAGGCGGGCGATCATCGCCGCGCCCCGACCAGTGCCTCCACCTCCGCCAGATAGGCGAGCGCCAGCTTCTCGCGGTCGAACTCCGCCTCGACATGCGCCCGCCCGCTCGCCCCCAGCCGTGCCGCGAGCGCCGGATCGCCCGCGAGCTGCTCGACGGCGGCGGCAAGTTCGGCCCCGCTTTCGGGCGTGATCGCGATGCCGGCCCCGCCCGCCTCCATCAGCGCGCGCGCCTCGCCCGCGACCCCCAGGATCATCGGTATCTGCAACGCCATCGCCTCGAACATCTTGGACGGGATCACACTCTTGAACGTGTCCAGCCCGCGCAACAGGACCAGCGCGGCATTGCTCGCGCTCCATACCACCGGCATCATCGCCTTGGGCTGCTGCCCCAGCATGACAATGTTGGACAGGCCGCGTCGCGCCGCTTCGGCGGTCAGCCGCTCCTTCTCGGCCCCTGCCCCCACCATCAGGAACACGATGTCGCTGCGATCGCGCAGCCGTTCGGCGGCATCGATGACGGCATCGAGCCCGTGCGCCATGCCATGCGTCCCGACATAGGAGGCGACGAACTTGCCCTCCAGCCCGTGCGCGGCGCGAAACGCGGCGATCGCGTCCGGAGCGGCTGGCGCGAACAGCGACAGGTCAACGCCGTTCTTGACCACTGCAATCGGCCCGGCCGGTCGGTGCGCGCGGATATGCGTAACGAAGCTGTCCGTCACCGCGACCACCAGATCGGCCTTGCGGTAGGCATAGGCCTCGATCCGTTCGAGCGCGCGGATCAGCGCGCCGCGTTTCATCGCGCCGACGGCGATGATGCTCTCCGGCCACAGGTCGCGAATCTCGAGCACCCACGGACGCCGGCGGCTGCGCAACAACCGGCCCGCCAGGCCGCAGAAGAATTGCGGCGAGGTCGAGATGACGACATCGGCCGGCGGCAACCGCCAGCGCTGGAGCGCTACCGAAGCGAGATAGGACACATAATTGGCAATGCGCGGAAGGAACCCTTCATTCGCGGCAAGGAAGGTCCACAGCCGGATCACATCGACCCCGTCGATGGTTTCGCGCTGGAACAACCGGTTGCGATAGCCGGGATAGAGCTGTCCCGCCGGATGGTTGGGGGCGCAGGTCACGACCGTGACGTCATGCCCCGCCCGCACCCAGGCGCGCGCCATCTCGGACCAGCGCGACGCCGGCGCATTCACCTCAGGCGAATAATAGTGATTCAGGACCGTGATGCGCATCGTTCATTCCCCCCGGACGGCGCTTCAGGCGGCGTGCGGCAGGTTGCCGTCACCCAGCAGCGGGGCAAGAACGCGGGCCGACCAATAGCGTGAATCGCTGCGGTCGACGACGTGCCGCGCGCGTCCCCGCGCCCAGCTCATCACCGGCACGCTGAACCCGGTCTTGGGACGGTTGAGCACCGCGTCGGGCAGCGGCATCGACGGCGCGCTTGCCAGCACCGCCTTCCCCACGCCCGGTCGCAGCGCGTGCATCATCGGCGCGACCGCCCCGAGCAGCGTGTAATCGACCAGCGGCACGCGGATCTCGAGCGAATGGGCCATCCCTGCCCAGTCGGCATCGCGCAGCAGCTGGTTGCGCATGTACATCGCCGATTCGAGTGCTGCGACGCGACCGACATCATGGCCGGCATCAGGCGAGAGTGCACGGTCGATCAGCCCCAGGGGATCGAGCCGCGCCAGCCCTTCGGCCGCCAGCGCCGGATCCATCACGCCGTCCAGCTCGAACGGCAGCAGGACCGCGCGGCGCAGCAGATAGGTCCCCGCCCAGCTTGCCGGCAGGTCGAACAGGCCCGCCGCCTTGGGATTGCGGCGCAACAGACCAGGGGCCAGCGTGCGCAGCAACGTGCGCGCAGCACCCCCCGCAAAGGGGAGGCGGCTGAGCGCGCCGAACCGGCTATGCGTCGCGGGCACGGTCTGGAAGGTGCTGTAGCCGGCGAGCAGTTCGTCCCCGCCCAGTCCGGACAGCGCGACCTTAAGCCCGGCTTCGCGGATCGCCTTGCTGACGAACCAGCTGTTGATCCCGTCGACGCTCGGCTGGTCCATGGCATCGAAGATGGCGGGAAGGTCGGCGCGAAACTCGTCCGCGGTCACGGTGCGGATATGATGGCGCGCGCCATAGGTCGCCGCGCTGGCGGCAGCGAGCGCGGTTTCGTCGCTGTGCTGGCCTTCGAACTCCTCGAATCGCAAGGTCGCGGCCTGCGGCATCTGGCCGCAATCGTGCATCAGGCCGAGCACGGCGCCCGAATCCACCCCGCCCGACAGGAACACGCCGACTTCGACATCCGCGACCAGATGATGGCGCATACTGTCGCGCAACGCCGCATGGATCGCGTCGCGATCAAGCGGCTTGCGCCCGGCGGCGGCAATGCACCCGGCGACCGACGCAAAGGGTTCGGCCGCGCCGACACCGCGCTTGTCCACGACCATGCGATGCCCGGCGGGCACGGCGGAAATGGCGCGGTACAGGGTGAAGGGCTCGGGCACCGACCCGAACAGGTGGAACCCCGCCAACCCGGCTGGATCGATGTCGCGCGATATGGCGGGGTCGGCAAGCAATGCCTTGACCTGCGAGGCAAAACGCAGAACGCCGTCAGCAACGCTCACATAGAGCGGCTTGATCCCATAGGGGTCGCGCGCCAGCAACAACCGCTGGCGTTCGGTGTCCCAGATCGCAATCGCGAACATTCCGCGCAGCCGGTCGAGCATCGCGTCGCCGTCGCGGGCATAGAGCGCCAACAGCACCTCGGTGTCGGAATGGCCGCGAAAGCGAACGCCCTGCTCCTCCAGTTCGGCCTGCAGCGCGGCGTAATTATAGATCTCGCCGTTGAAGACGATGGCATGCCGTCCGTCGCCGCTCAGCATCGGCTGCGCGCCCGCTTCCGTCAAATCGATGATCGACAGGCGGCGATGGGCAAAGCCGACACGGCGATCATCGCTGGTCCACAGTCCGGCGCCGTCGGGACCGCGCAGCCGCATCCGGTCGCGGATCGCCGTCAGCGCGTCGATCGACGGCGGAACGGCCGAGTCACGAAAGGCGAAATAGCCGGCAATGCCGCACATCAGGCGCCTCCGTGCGTCAGCCGCAGCGGGCGTGCCCGCGCCGCCTTGCCCCGCAGCAGCAGTTCATTGCCGAATGTCAGCAGGAAATGCGCGAAGATCGCGAACGGGATCATCGGCACGAAGTCGGTCACGATCAACCCGTCGATACGCGACGCAACGCGAACACCGATCAGCGAAATGAACAGCAGATGCCACGCCCCTGCCTGCAGCGTCGCGATCGCGTAGATCGACCACAGGGCATAAACGACACCCATCAGAACCGCGAACCCGACCACGCCCGCCCAGCCATAGTTCCAATAACCCTCCGGCGGAATGCCCGGCGCGGATTGCGACTTGTCGTTGCCGGTGACCGCATAATTGAACTCGGCGAAGATCAGCGACATGTTGGGCTTGTCGGGATACACGACGCGCGGGACCAGGATCAGGAACACATTTTCCATCGTCGTGCCTGGCACGCCCTGATCATACTGGGAAATCGCGAAGCTGCCGGCGGTGATGTAGGTCAGTCGCGCCCAGCCGCCCTGAAACTCGCCCTCGTCCTGATTGCCGACGCGCCAGTCGTAGCGCGACGCGATCACGATCGAGCGTGACAGGGTCGTATCGATGCTGCCGGTATCGCGCGCTTCCTGCGAACGGCCATAGGCGGCGAATGGGGTTGCCACCGAATAGACCAGGAACAGGGCCACGCCACCGACCAGCATGCGCATCAGCGTCGCACGTTGAAACAGCACGCCGAGAAAGCTGAAGATCAACGGGAACAGCAGCTCGGTCTTGTTGAACATCAGCAAGCCAAGCGTGGATTCGATCAGGATGAACGGGATTGCCACAAAGAACGGCCAGCGCTGGCGGGTCGACAGCGCATGATAGATCAGCAGCGGATAAGCGATGTAGGACAGCATCCCGAACAGCGCGATCGAGTTCGGCAGGGAGAAGGGCACTCCTGTGACAAACGGGATCCAGCTCGACGGGATCTTGATTGGCAGGGACAGCGCCAGCGCGAGCAACCCGAACTGGCCAGCGTCCAGCGCCGATGGCTTGACCTTGAGCACAGGCCCTTCGCGCCGCCGCACATTCATGTCCACCAGCGCACAGCACACCCGCGCGGTAAACAGCATCACCAGCGTAAAGACGCAGATGACCGCATTGTACTTGGTCATGTCGGCTGGAAAGACGGTGAAGAACCGATCCAGCGCGCCGCGCGTCACGTCGTTGGCAAAAAACGGGACGAGCGATCCGATGCCCGAAAAGGCGATCATCACGATCCGCACCCAGAACAATGGCGCCCACACCGCGCGCGCCTCGCGCCGGATCAGCGCAAGTGCGCCCAGCGCCATCGCGACCGACAGCATGATCGGCGCCACCATGTTGATCCATTGCGGTACGTCCGGTCCCAGGCTGACACCGATCAGCGTCAGAATGCTGGCGGCGAGCAAAATCCCCATTTCTCCCCAGCCCGGGCGCACCGCTGCAATCGGCGCGAGCCGCGTGGCATCGTCGGATTTCAGGGGAGCGGTGCCGTAAATCATCGGTGGACGTTCGCCTGGCGGTGAGCAGGAGCCAAGTCCCTAGCTTCATTCAGGCAGCAGCGCCAGTATGCCCGGCGCAAGCGTGGTGCACTGCACAATTGTCGCGCGTGGCGCATTGCTCTAGAGGATCGGCGCGATCAATTTCCCTAGTGTAAGTTATTTTTCAATGGTCTTTTCCCTGTTTCGCCGCGCCACCCCCCGGCCGATGGCCGCGCCGCAGCGGGCGAGCGTGGACCAGGATCTGTGCGTCTATGCAATCGGCGACATCCATGGCCGTGATGACCTGTTCGCGCAGTTGCTCGAGCGGATCGACCATGACATCGCGGCCCGCGCTCCGGCCCGGGCGCGCATCATCCTGCTTGGCGACCTGATCGATCGCGGCCCTGCATCGGCGCAGGTCATCGATCGCTGTCTGACCCGTGACTGGGGGGGCGTCTCGGCCGATTTCATCGCGGGGAACCACGAAGAACTGATGCTGATGGCGCTGGGCGGCGACCTCGACGCGCTGCGCGTGTGGCGCCGTGCCGGCGGCGATGCGGCGATCCTGAGCTATGGCGTGCCGGAGCGGATTCTGGATCGCGGCATCGGAACCGAAATCCTGCGTGCGCTGACCGAACAGATCCCTCACGCGCATCTCGCCTTTCTGAACGCGATGGTCGATCACGTCGCGATCGGCGATTACTGGTTCGTCCATGCCGGGATCAAGCCCGGCGTCGCGCTGGAGCAGCAGCGTCCGGAGCATCTGCGCTGGATTCGTAGCGAGTTCCTGAACAGTCGCGCGCCCCACCCGGCGATCGTCATCCATGGACACACCGTGACGCGGGACGTCGATGAACAGCGCAACCGGATCGGCATCGATACCGGCGCCTATGCCAGCGGGATGCTGACCGCGATCGGGCTGCAGGGCGGCGAGCGCTGGTACCTGCGCACCAGCGCGCCACAGGCGACGCCGGCCGCTTGACGCGCGCGGCTTATTTCGCGCCGAACCCGCTGATCACGGTGGCGACGGTTCGGAACAGGATCAGCAGGTCGAGCCACGCCGAGAAGTTCTTGATGTAGAAAAAGTCGTAATGGAGCTTGAGGTTGACCGACGTCAGGTCGGCCACATGCCCCTGGTTGACCTGCGCCCAGCCGCTGATGCCCGGCCGCACGATGTGGCGATAGCGGTAGTGCGGGATTTCCGCCTCATACCATGCGGACAGCGGGATCGCCTCGGGCCGCGGCCCGATCCAGCTCATCTCGCCGCGCAGCACGTTGAACGCCTGTGGCAACTCGTCCAGCCGGCTGCGGCGCAGGAACCGCCCGAGCCGGGTGATGCGGTCGTCCTCGTGCATGGTCACGCAATCGTCGCGGCGCTGCATCTCCTCGCGCGGGCGCATCGTGCGGAACTTGATCACCGTGAACGGCTCGCCGCGAAAGCCCATGCGCTGCTGGGTAAAGAACACGGGCCCGCGCGAGTCGAGCCGGATGGCGAGCGCGATGGCGCCCAGCACCGGCAGCAGTACCGGCAAGATGAACAGCGTGCCGACGACATCGATCACGCGCTTGATCTTCACATAGGCCAGGTTCGGCATCAGCGAGCCGAAGCTGTTTTCCGACAGATGCTCGATCGCCACCCGTCCGGTGAGCGATTCGGCGACCTGCTTGACGTGATAGACGAGGTGGCCGCGAATCGCCGCTTCGGCCAGCATCCGCTCCCACGCATCGGGATGATCATGACGCAGATCGGCGACGATCACGGCGCGCCGCAACGTCGGCACTTCGGGGCTGAGCAGCGGGATCCATTCGACCTCAGGCGTCTGATCGACCACCGACATGTCGCCGGTCGTCACATAATAGAACCGCAGCGCTGTCGTCTTGTCGAGGTGGAAGCGAAGCGCGAACGCCACGCCAAGCGCGATCAGGAACGACGCGGCGAGATAGAGGCGGCTATAGTCAGCGCGCGCCAGGAACAAGGCGGCAAGCGCGATCCCGTAGGAGCTGACGAAGGACGGAATGATGTATCCGAACACCGTCGTTCCGGGAAACGCCGAGACCCGGCGCAACAGCACGACGCCCAGCGACACGCCGAACGCTGCCGCGACCACGGCATAATCCACCGGCCGCGCAGCGATGCCGGGCAGCAGATAGCGGCCGAGCAACGGCGCCGGGGCAACCACCGCCAGCACGAGCAGCAGGAGTAGTTCGACCCGCATTGATTCGAACAGGCTATTGCGTGGCCGATGCGTCAGCTCCGCATACATCTTCAACATCGTGGTCCCCCACAAGCCGGGCGACCGCGCAGCGTTACGCGCCTGTTCAAGTCGAGCCTCCCAAAGCCACTGGTTCCCCAATTCCAACCACAGTCGCCGGCTGCGCCATCCGGTCGCAGCGGAAACAGACTCGGCGGGTCTGGCGGTCGCGGATGTTAGCCGGAATTCGCCAAGATCGCCAATCGACAGAGTCGGCTATCGGTTCCACCCAGACCGGTAATCCCCCCGATTACCGAATATTCTTACGCCGCTGTGACGAAGCCGCCACAGCTTTGCTACTAAATGCGGCACCCGACCATCACCAGCAGCGTCTTGCTGCGATGTTCGCCCAGCGTTGCGAGCACGCCGTCGCCCGGAGGCGCGGCATAAAAATGATGCTCGACCGGCGCCACACCCAGCGCGCGGTACAAGGCCGCCAACTCGGTCGCGCTCGCCATTGATTTCACATGCGCAAAGTAGCGCGGTCGCCCGGTCAGCCCGAACGCGATCCGCTCCGCCTTGCGATACAGCGATTCGCTGTTCGGCATCGACAAGATCAATCGACCGCCCGGCTTGAGCAGCCGCACCAGCCGCGCCACCTCGCCCTTCAGATCGGGCAGATATTCGAGCACGCTGGAACTCAGCACCACATCGAACTCACCTTCCGGCCGCGCCGAAAGGCTGTCCAGCAACGCGACCTCGAAACCGATATCGGTCAGCCCCAGTTCCTGCTGACGCGTGCGCGCAAGCTTCACCATCGCCGCGCTGCCGTCGATCGCGTTCACCGATGCGCCGACCCGCGCCGCTTCGAAGCTGAACGTGCCCGCGCCGCATCCCGCGTCGAGCACGCGGTCACCCGCGCCGACATGGCGGCCGATCAGGTCGCGCCACAGCGCCAGTCGCTCGCGGAAGCGCGGCGAATGATCATATCCGGCCTGAAACGATTCGGCGATCGACTCGTGCCAATCCACCGCATCGGCTGTCTTGGCTGTCACGGGACGTCGCCTCCAATCGGCGTGGCGTTTAGGGTCGGGGACGACGGATATCAAGGCTTTCTGCGCCCTCACTAGGGTCTGTACGCAATCAGAACGGGGTCGAGACGGAGCGGATTTTGGCGCAGGGCGAGGAGCGAGGAGGGCGCGATGCTGAAGCATCGTGACCGACGAGGGACGACGCCCTGCGCCAAAAGGCGCCCGCCGCTGCGCGGTTACCCGGTCTGATTGCGCACAGACCCTATGCTTGCCATCCCCCCGGCACTTTGCGAAAGGGCGCGCCACACCTGCCCCGTCGGGCATGGGCGGGGGACCGTGAATGTCGGCACAGACTCAGGTTACAGTCGTCGGCCTCGGCTATGTCGGGCTGCCGCTGGCCGTAGCGCTGGCAAAGTGCTTCGATACCGTCGGCCTCGATATCGACACCGGGCGGATCACCGAGCTTCAGGACGGCCATGACCGCACCGGCGAGATCAACGCTGATCGCCTTGCGGCTTCAAGCCTGAAGCTGACCAGCGATCCCGCCGATTGCCCGCCCGCAGACTTTATCATCGTCACCGTCCCGACCCCGGTCGATGCGAACAACAAGCCGGACCTGCGCATCGTGATGGCTGCAACCCGCACCGTCGCGGGGATGATCGACGCGACCCGCGCCCCGGTGATCGTCTATGAAAGCACCGTCTATCCCGGCGTGACCGAGGAATTGTGCGGGCCGGAGATCGAGCGGATCACGGGCCTCAAGTCGGGCAAGGACTTCTTCCTTGGCTATTCGCCCGAGCGGATCAATCCGGGCGACCGCGAGCATACGATCGACAAGATCATCAAGGTCGTGTCCGGGCAGACGCCCGAAGTGCTCGACCGCGTCGCTGCGCTTTATGAGCAGGTTACGACCGGCGGCGTGTTCCGCGCGGCGTCGATTCGCGCCGCCGAAGCCGCCAAGGTGATCGAGAACGCACAGCGCGACATCAACATCGCCTTCATGAACGAGATCACGCGCATCTTCTCGGCGATGGACCTGTCGATCTGGGACGTGCTGGAAGCGGCGCGGACCAAGTGGAATTTCCTGCCCTTCCATCCCGGCCTGGTCGGCGGGCACTGTATCGGCGTCGATCCCTTCTACCTCAGCCACAAGGCCGAGATGCTGGGCTATGACCCGCAGGTGATCCTGGCAGGACGCAGCACCAATGATTCGATGGCGGCATGGATCGCCGAGCGGCTGCACGGCCTGCGCGGTGGCACCGCCGGGCGCGCGCTGGTGCTGGGGCTGACCTTCAAGGAAAATGTCCCCGACCTGCGCAATTCCAAGGTCGCCGACCTGATCGCGCGGCTTGCCGAGCTGGGCCATGCGGTCACCGTTCACGACCCGCTCGCCGATGCGGCGGAGGCACGACACGAATATGGGCTGGAACTGGCGGGCGAGGCTGCGCTGGCCGAGCAATACGACCTCGTCCTGCTCGCGGTGACGCATGACGACTATGTCGCGATGGGGGCCGACAAGCTCTCCGCGCTGGTCGCGCCGGGCGGACTGTTCGCGGACCTCAAGAATGCTGTTCCGGGCGCTGGGGCAGCAACGGGGCGCTGGACGCTCTGAGACTGCCCGCGCACGAACGACGGCAGGTCATTCCCAACCTCCGTTTGCCCTGAGCCTGTCGAAGGGCGTGTCCTGAGCTTGTCGAAAGATGCCAACCCGGCACCAACAAGTGCAGGGATCGTGCTTCGACAAGCTCAGCACAAACGGGGTTGAGTCACCAATCGCAGCGCCAGAAATAAAAAAGGCGAGGCTTGCGGCCTCGCCTTTTTCATTTCGACAGTCGGATGCGCCCGATCAGTTGCCCGGCGGCGGCGGAGCGGCTCCGCCCGGTGCGCCGGGGGCGCCGCCGGGGGCACCGCCCATCTGCTGCTGCATCATCTGCTGATAGACGCTCATCGGCAGGAATTCGAGCAGCTCGACCTCAAAGATCAGCAGCGAATCGGCGGGGATGATGTCGCGCCCGCTGCGCGGATCCTTCTTCGCCTCGCTGCCATAGCCCAGCTCCGGCTTGATCCAGATGCGGTACTTGCCGCCCTTCTTCATCAGCTTGAGCGCTTCGGTGAAGCCCGGGATCATGCCAGCGACGGGCAGCGGGGTTGGCTGCTGGCTGGCGTCGAATTCCTCGCCGTTGCGCAGTGTGCCCTTGTAGTTGACCAGCGCGACGTCGCTGTCGGTCGGGCTGGCGCCCGCGCCTTCGGTGATCGTCTGGATCTGCAGGCCCGAGGCAGTCTCGGTCACGCCGCTCTGCGCTTTGTTGCGCGACAGGAACGTGGCGTTGTCGGCGCGTTCGGTCACGACCTTGTCGGTCCCGGCCCAGGCAAGCGCCACCGCACCTGCAATCGCCACGACGATGCCGAGCCAAAGCCAGACAAGATAGCTGCGCTTGGTCGGCGCGATCGGCACGGCGGTGACGGATGACATGAGTCAGCGATCCTGCAGGGGCCGGCCCGCGGCGCGGCGGAAGGTCACAAAAGTCGCACTGCCAATGTGCGCGCGGCGCACATTGGCAGCGAATCGGGCCTTAACGGGCGCCGTCGCGCTCCATGCGCTTGCGCTCGAGCTTGCGTGCGCGGCGGACCGCAGCGGCACGCTCGCGCGCGCGCTTCTCGCTCGGCTTCTCATAGTGACGGCGCAGCTTCATCTCGCGATAGACGCCCTCACGCTGCAGCTTCTTCTTGAGCGCCCGCAGCGCCTGGTCGACATTATTGTCGCGAACGATGATTTGCATAAGTCCGTCTCAACTCCAGAATCTTATTCAACAGAACAGGGATCGCCGAAGCTCCTGCCCCGGGCGTTGGGACGCGCCCCTAGCAAAGGGATGATGCAAAGACAAGGCAAAGCGGCGATTTCAACGTTCGATCGACGATTCTGTCACCGCCTTGTGCATCGGCCGGACCTCAACGCGTGCGACGATCAGCATTTTACGCATGACGGACGTTTGCTGTTGCGATAATCTGCCACCATGACGCGTCATTTTACCTATCGTTCGCAACGGCTTACGACAACCGTCGCAGCCCTGTCCCTGTTGTCCGCGTGCGGCGGTGGCAGCGGAACGATCAGTACGGGCGGTGGCGGAACCGGTTCAGCCCCCACCCCAACGCCGTCGGGCACCTGCGCGCTCAGTTCGCGCCAGGCCTGGGTCGCACAGCAACTCAACGAATGGTATCTTTTCCCCGAGACGTTGCCGGCCAGCCTCAATGCCGCATCCTATGCCACGGTCCAGGACTATATCGACGCGCTAACCGCCACCGCGCGCGCGCAGAGCAAGGACCGGTATTTCACCTACATCACCTCGATCGCCGAGGAGAATGCCTATTATAACTCCGGCTCCAATGCCGGGTTCGGCTTTCGCCTGACGCTCGATTCGACGGCGCGACGCCTGTTCATCGCCGAATCATTCGAGAACACCCCGGCGCTGACCGCTGGAATCGATCGCGGCACCGAAATCCTGGCAATCGGCGCCAGCACCGGCGCGCTGCGGAACGTCAGCGATATCCTTGCGACCGAAGGTACGGCGGGGCTGAACACAGCGCTGGACGGCAACACGCGCACCTTCCGTTTCCGTCCGGCCGGAGGCGCCGAACAGACCGCGACGGTCACCAAGGCGGACTACACGCTGACCCCGGTGTCCGCGCGCTATGGTGCCAAGGTCATCGACGATGGCGGCAAGAAGGTCGGCTATCTCAACCTGCGCACGTTCATCAACACTGCCGAATCGCCACTGCGCGCCGCCTTCGCCGATTTCCGCGCGCAAGGCGTGAGCGAGGTGATCATCGACTTGCGCTACAATGGCGGCGGGCTGGTCTCGGTCGCCACGCTGATCAACAATTTGCTCGCGCGCGACAAGACGACGAGCCAGGTCGCGAACTACACCACGTTCCGCGCGTCCAAGGCGGCGAACAACGAAACCGCATTTTTCAATCCGCAACCCGAATCGATCGCCCCGACGCGTATCGCGTTCATCGGCACCGGCGGCAGCGCATCGGCGAGCGAGCTGGTGATGAACACCTTCATCCCCTATCTCGGCAATCGCGCCGCGCTCGTGGGAACCAACACCTATGGCAAGCCGGTGGGCCAGATCGCGATCGACCGCAGCGCGTGCGATGATCGTCTGCGGGTCGTCGCCTTCGCCACTGAGAATAGCGCTCGACAAGGCGCCTATTACACTGGCCTTGCCGGATTCATGGGTGCGACGTGCCAGGCAAGCGACGACATTACCCGGCCGCTGGGTGACCCGCAGGAAGCATCGATCAAGGCGGCGCTCAATTTCCTGGGCGGACGCGCCTGCACGCCGATTGGCGCAGTCGCGACCCTGTCGGCGGACCGAACCCCGATAGCGACGACTCGTTTCGAACTGCTGAGCCCGACCCGCCCGAGTACGGCGCAACGCGAAGTGCCGGGATCGTTCTGACGACAGGCCGTTCTGACGGCAGACAGCGCGCGAACGGGGGTTCGGGCGCAGACGAATTCTGGGGGTGACGGGTGCCAATGCTGCGGGCTGCGACTGATGCGACAGGTGCCTTCGGGTTCCTGGCCGCCGCGTGCCGCTGGCCCGACGATGCCGCGCGCCGCGCCGCGCTCAACGCCGCCGCACTTCAGGTCAGCGACTGGGATGCGGTGTTCATCGACGCCACGCGGCACCGGGTCATGCCGCTGGTCGCCCCAGCGCTGCGCGGGGTTCCAGCCGTGCCCGCTGCAATTGCCGATCGCAGTGCCGCGATCGCGCGCCGCGACGGGATGCTTGCGATGGTGCAAACCGCCGAACTGTGGCGCATCGGCGCGGCGTTTACGGAACGGGGAATCGACTGGATCACGGTCAAGGGCCCGGCGCTGGCGCTGCTTGCCTATGGCAATGTCGGGGCCAAGGCATCGCACGACATCGACCTGCTGATCGACCCCGCCGCACGCGCCGATGCGTTCGCGGCGATGCAGGCGCTGGGCTATGTCTCGCTCGACGGACAGGACCGCGCCGCGCCCGGCTCGCTCGACCATGTGCTCAAGGACAGCGGCTGGCGCCACCCCGGCAACAGGGTGATGGTCGAACTCCACACCCGCCTGTTCATCAACCCCGCGCTGATCCCCGAACTCGGCATCCGCTCGCCGCGCGAGTCGGTTGCGTTCGGCGAGGCGCGATCACTCCCCACGCTCGCCCGCCCCGAGCTGCTCGTCTATCTCGCGGTCCATGGCGCGAGAACCAACTGGCACCGGCTCAAATGGATCGCGGATTTCGCCGCGCTGAACCGGTGCAGCAGTGATGAACAGCGCGACGCCGCCCGCGCCTGCGCCGCGCGACTTGGTGTCGGCGATATCCATGACAGCGCGCTGGCACTTGCGGCAACTTTGTTCGGCGACTCCGCCTGCCCGCCGCCCGGTACGCTGTCGCCCCAGGCGCAGCGGTTGGCGCGCGCGGGCCTGCGCGACCTGACCGCGCCGCATGAATCGACGCTGCGTGAGGTCGACTGGGACCGCAGCATTGTGGTCTATCTCGACAAATTGCGGTTCATGCCGGGCTGGGCCTTTCGCCGCGAGGAATTGCGCCTGATGCTGATCGAAGCCTCGTCCTACACCCCCGACGCCCCTTGGTGGCGGCGCTGGACCGCACCGCTCGCGTTGGCCGGGCGCTTTGCCCGCCGCAAGCTTGCACAGGCGGTGGGCCGATGAGCGAAGCCCTGGACACGCGCCGCCGGCTCAAGTCGATCTTCGGCGGATCGGCGGGCAATCTGGTCGAATGGTATGACTGGTACGCCTATGCCGCGTTCAGCAGCTATCTCGCCCCGCATTTCTTCCCCAAGGGCGATCCGCTGGCGCAGGCGCTCAACGTCTGGGCGATCTTTGCGGTCGGCTTTTTCATGCGCCCAATCGGCGCGTGGCTGATGGGAATCTATGGCGACCGGCGCGGGCGCAAGGCCGGGCTGACGCTGTCGGTGACGTTGATGTGCGGCGGATCGATGCTGATCGCGGTGACGCCCAGCTATGACAGTATCGGCGCTTGGGCGACCGTCTTGCTCGTGATCGCACGGCTGATGCAGGGTCTGTCGGTCGGCGGAGAATATGGCGCGAGCGCGACCTACCTCTCCGAAATGGCGGGCAAGGAGCGGCGCGGCTTCTTTTCCAGCTTCCAATATGTCACGCTGATTTCCGGCCACCTCGTCGCGCTCGCCGTCCTCCTGTTGCTGCAATGGGCGATGGCGGACAGCGCGCTGGCTGAGTGGGGCTGGCGCATCCCCTTCTTCATCGGCGGCGTGCTCGCGGTCGGCGTGTTCTGGCTACGCCGCAATTTGCCCGAGACGCAGAGCTTCGCCAACCGCAGCACCGCTGCCGAGCATCGGTCGAGTTTCGGCGCGCTGTTCCTGCGCCACCCGCGTGAGGCTGCACTGGTGATGCTGCTGACCGCCGGCGGCACGCTCGCCTTCTACGCCTACTCCGTCTACCTGCTGACCTTCCTCAGCGGCACCGGGGCGTTCACCAAGCAGGTCTCGACCCAGATCAGCGCCGCCGCTTTATTCGTGTTCATGTGCCTGCAGCCACTCGCCGGCGCGCTGTCCGACCGAATCGGGCGCAAGCCGCTGATGATCGCGTTCGGTGTGCTGGGCGTTGCCTTCACCTGGCCGATCTTCACCACGCTCGAAAGCGTGCAGACCCCGCTCGCCGCCTTCCTGATCATGTCGGGCGCGCTGGTGATCGTCACCGGCTACACCTCGATCAACGCGGTGGTGAAGGCCGAGATGTTCCCGGCCCATATCCGCACGCTCGGCGTCGCCCTGCCCTATGCGCTCGCCAACGCCATCTTCGGCGGCACCGCGCCCTATGTCGCCTTGTGGTTCAAGGATCAGGGGATGGAGCGCGGCTTCTACTGGTATGTAACCGCGATGATCGGCGTGTCGCTGGTCACCTATCTGCTGATGCGCGACACGCGCGTGCATTCGCAGATTTTGGAGGACTAAATCTCCCCTCCCGCTTGCGGGAGGGGTCGGGGGAGGGCCTGTCCTCCTCAACCCGCTTCGCCGCCTGCGGACAGGCCCTCCCCTAGCCCCTCCCGCTTGCGGGAGGGGAACTTGATTCCCCTGCCTCTAGAACCACGCTAAAGCCCCCCGATGACTCCCGTGCTCAACGTCCATAGTTCGATCCTCGGCCAGGCATGGCGCTGGCGGGGGCTGGCGGCGGATGCGCGCGACCCCGGCTTTGCGCCCGACGATCTGGTGACGCAGCTGCTGCTGACCCGCGGCTGTCCGCGCGAGGAGCTGGAGGCGCATCGCAACCCCAGCATCCGCGCGTTCATGCCCGACCCGTCGATCTTCCGCGACATGGACCGCGCCGCCGAGCGGCTCGCCGATGCGGTCAAGCGCGGCGAGAAGGTCACGGTGTTTGGGGATTACGACGTCGACGGCGCGACCTCGGCGGCGCTGCTGATCCGGCTGCTGCGCGATCTCGGCCTCGATCCGCAGGCTTACATCCCCGATCGCCTGATGGAGGGCTATGGCCCGTCGGGCGAGGCGCTGGTGCGGCTGAAGCGCGCGGGCGCGGACCTGATCATCACCGTCGATTGCGGCGCAATGGCCTATGACGCGCTGGCCGAGGCCAAGGCCGTCGGCGCGGAGGTGATCGTGGTCGATCACCATAAATGCGCGTCGGAACTCCCAGTAGCGCTCGCGCTGGTCAACCCCAACCGCCTCGATGAGGACGAAGGGCGCGCCCACGGCCACCTTGCTGCCGTCGGCGTCGCCTGGCTGCTCGGCGCGGCTTTGGTCCGCCTGCTGCGCGCGCGCGGCTTCTTCGCCAGCCGCGCCGAACCGCGTCTGCTCGACCTGCTCGATCTGGTCGCGCTCGGCACCGTCGCCGACGTGGCGTCGCTCAAGGGCCTCAACCGCGCCTTCGTCGCACAGGGCCTCAAGGTCATGGCCCAGCGCCGCAATATCGGCATGAACGCGCTGATCGAGGCGAGCCGCCTGACCCGCGCGCCCACCTGCACCGATCTCGGCTTTGCACTGGGGCCGCGAATCAACGCCGGTGGCCGCGTCGGCAAGTCCGACCTCGGTGTCCGCCTGCTCACGACCGAGGACATGGACGAGGCGCGCGGCATCGCGCAGGAGCTCGACCGCCTCAACGAAGAACGCCGCGCGATCGAGGCGGAGGTCCAGCAATCGGCCGAGGCGATGGAGCCCGAAGGCGCAGTCGCGGTCGTCGCCGCGCGCGGCTGGCATCCCGGCGTGATCGGCATCGTCGCCGGCCGGCTCAAGGAAAAGCATGGCCGCCCGGCCATCGTCATCGCGATCGGCGAGGACGGGATCGGCAAGGGCTCAGGCCGCTCGATCTCCGGCGTCGATCTCGGCGCGGCGATCATCGCGGCCAAGGAAGCGGGCCTGCTGATCGCGGGCGGCGGCCATGCGATGGCGGCGGGCGTGACCGTGGCCGAGGAGCAGATCCCGGCATTCGTCGCATTCCTCAATGCCAAGCTCGCCGATGCGGTCGAGCGGGCATCGGGCGATCGCGCGCTGTTGCTCGACGCGGTGCTGGCGCCGGGCGGGGTCAATCCCGACCTCGTCACCGCGATGGAGGCCGGCGGCCCCTATGGCATGGGCTGGCCCGCGCCGCGCGTCGTTGCGGGTCCGGTGCGGCTGATCAAGTGCGATATCGTCGGCAACGGCCATGTCCGCGCGATTGTCGCGGGCGATGACGGGCGCAGCATCAAGGCGATGGCGTTCCGCGCCGCCGACACCCCGCTCGGCCTCGCGTTGCTCGGCGCGCCGCGTGACCGCAAGCTGTGGATCGCGGGCCGCGCCAAGATCGACGACTGGGGCGCCCGGCCCGCAGCAGAAATTCATCTCGACGATGCCGCCTGGGCCGACTGAACCGCACGATTCGCCCTTGACCGCGGCGAAAGCTTTGCCTAACCGGCGCCCTCGCCTTCACGGCCCCTTCGTCTAGCGGTTAGGACGCGGCCCTTTCACGGCTGAAGCACGGGTTCGATTCCCGTAGGGGTCACCAGGCTGCCTTCCCAAGGCATCCCAAAACGTGCCGTAAACGGCTGTTTTCTGCGGTTTTTTGTGGTATACCCATCCCAGTTGGACCGGTGAAAAGCCACTCCATACCAACAATCTGATGGTATATCTGATGGCACGTCGCCGGTCGCTTCGATGGAGATACCATCATGGCGTTGTCGGTTGTGGCGATCAAAGCGGCCAAGAGTCGCGACAAGGCGTACAAGCTCAGTGACAGCGACGGGCTCTACCTGCTCGTGACGCCTGCGGGCGGTCGCTACTGGCGAATGAACTACCGTCATTTGGGAAAGCAAAAGACTCTCGCTTTCGGCGTATGGCCGGAGACCGGCCTCGCCGAAGCGCGCGCGGAGCGCGACGCAGCGCGAAAGGTACTCGCGCGCGGCGATGATCCAGCCGAGCGGATCAAGCTCGATCGGATTGCGGCGGCGGTCGCGGCCTCGAACAGCTTTCAGGCTGTCGCCGACGAATGGCTCTCCAAGGTCGAGAAGGAAGGCCGTTCACCGGTCACGATGAATAAGCTGCGCTGGCTGCTGGGGTTCATCAACGCGGCGATCGGAAAGCGCCCCATCGCCTCGATCTCCGCGCAGGAGCTCTTGTTGATGCTCCGCAAGATGGAAGGCAAAGGCCGATACGAGACCGCCAAGCGGCTGCGCAGCACCTGTTCGCAGGTGTTTCGGTACGCCATTGCGACGGCGCGTGCCGACCGGGATGTCGCAAGCGACCTGCGCGGCGCTCTGATCGTGCCGAAGCCCGTCCATCGCGCCGCCATCACGACGCCCCGAGAAGCTGGCGCTCTACTGCGTTCGATCGAAGCGTTCAAAGACAGCGCCAATGTTCACGCGGCACTGCGATTGTTGCCCCATGTCTTTGTGCGCCCTGGCGAGCTGCGCTTCGCCGAATGGGCCGATATCGACCTCGACAAGGCGGTCTGGACCATCCCGGCGCACAAGACAAAGATGCGGCGCGCTCACAGCGTCCCCCTCTCCCGCCAGTCGCTCGCCATCCTCCGTTCAATCGAGCATGACGCGGACGACAAAGGCTTCCTTTTTCCCTCGCGAACGTCGGTCAATCGACCGATGTCGGAGAACACGATCAACGCCGCCCTTCGCCGCATGGGCTATGCTCAAGACCAGATGACCGGACACGGCTTCCGGGCGATGGCTGCAACCCTGCTCAATGAAATGGGCCTGTGGCACGCTGACGCGATCGAGCGACAGCTCGCCCACTGCGACAACAACGCGGTTCGCCGCGCCTACACCCGCGGCGAGTATTGGGACGAGCGCGTGCGCATGATGCAGCACTGGTCCGACCATCTCGATTTTCTCCGCGACGGAGCGACGGTGCTCAAGGGAAATTTCGGCTAGGCCGAGGCGCCATAGCAGGCGCGGCGCGCCGGTCAGGGTGCGAGGATGTCTTCTCGCTCCAATGCCAGACGCAAAGCTTCGAACGCAGCCGAAATTCAGGCAGCGGATGCTCGTGCTCAGGAAGTCGTACCTGCATTGGTCCGCGCGGTGGGCGCTACTGCATCACCCGCAGTGGCAATTAGCGATACGGCGTATAAGCCACGAGGAAGGCCAGAACCGGCGAGACGGAGGCACCTCTGAGTGTCAGCTAACACTCTGTGATCGCAGTGATTTTCTACGAGCCAACTTCGTCTACCCCACACTTTCCCCCACATCGGGTCGGAGATGTAATGGATCGCGCTGGAATCTAGTGGCCGCTTTGCGCCCAAACCCAGTCGTTCAGCGACCACCGATGCAATCCTGGAAGCCGCCGTTGGTACAGCTTGGTTGCTCTGGATTCCAGCGGATCGGGTGAGGTCTTCGCACTGGAAAATGCGGCTCAATAGCCCAATCATGCGCTGCGCCTTCAGGCATGTTTGGCGTGTTTCGTAAATGCGGTCATCAGACTTGCACACCCAAATGCTGGAAGACCAATTATTGGTCGGCGGTTTGTCGCTTTGCCTCGACGGCTCCCGAGCGATGGCTTCGAGCAACCGGTCAAGTGGCGTCGGCTTATACAATATTTCGATGTCCTCACGCGCCGCAGCGGGCATAGGTCGTCACCCCGCCGCTCTCCGCGCTGGCCAGAATGATCATGACGAACGACATCTGCCCCGGCGTGGCGTGCGGCGCGACCAGCCAGATCGGGCTGCCCCAGCCGGCGGCATCGGGTTTCTGGCTGAGGATTGGACGCCGGGCCATGCCCACCGGATTCCGCTCGATACTCTCTTTTAACAAGAACCCCCGCATTTCGGCGACGGTGTCAGCTTGAGCGCGATCTGCCCCCCCATCCAGATCAGGATCGGTCAGCCCTGATTGTGCAGCAAAGATTGTGAGTTGCGTAATTGGCGTTCCCGTACCTCACGCATCGCAGTCGTCAGCTTCTCAGCTGCTGTTCCATCGGTACTAGCGATGGTTCTGTAGATCGACTAAACCCAATATGATGATTGGTAGATCCTTGTAGCTGTGCGCACGTGCCATGCTAAGCGCACTTAGTGATCTTCCACCATATCTCCGGGTTGATAATTTCCTCGGAGACCGGCTGGTCGCTGAGCTTTTGGCTCATGTCGCAGCGCACGAGCCTAAATTTATGACCGCGCGTGTTGCTGACGCGAGGTTGGATCGGTCGATCCGCCGCTCATCGATCATTCGCGACCTTGGCGAGGTGCGAGAGGCCGTGGCGACGCGATTGGGCGCGATAGCCGAGCGCGCGACGCGCAAACTGAATCTGCCGCCTCTTGCCGCCGAGTCGCTCGAACTCGAGCTCGCCGCGCATGGCGACGGCGCATACTACCGCGAGCATATCGACACCGCGACCGGCAACCCCGGATCAACAACCGCGCGCGCGCTGGCCGGTGTTTGTTACTTCTACCGGCAGCCCAAGGCGTTCAGCGGCGGCGAACTTCGCATCCACGCCATCGCACCAGCGAGAGGAGGTGAACGCATGTTCGCCGACATCGTACCCGATTGCGACCTTCTCTTGCTGTTTCCGGCATGGGCGCCGCACGAGGTCCGCCCGGTGAACGTGCCGAGTGGCGCGTTTCTGGACAGCCGCTTTGCGATCAACTGTTGGTTTCACCACCAATGGGACGGCGCGATGGGGCGCTGATCGGCGGCGGGGCGACGTCTTGTCACACGTCACGAAACTTCTATCCCCTGCGCCGAAGAATTGCAGAGCCCGACTGCGGTAGATGGAGACCTGACGATGCCGCCTGAAACCCTGACGCCCACGCATCGCGTCTCACATGGTCAACAACTGCTGACCGCAGCTGCCGGAGCGGAAGTACTGATGCTGAGCATTGACCACTCCGTCTATTGCGGGCTTGACGAGATCGCCAGCGATGTGTGGGCCAGGCTGGCGCAGCCCATGACAATTGCCGAGCTGTGCGACTCAATGTGCATGGACTATAGCGGCGAGCGGGATCAAATTTTAGCCGATCTCATCGAGTTGCTTACCGAATTGCGCGCCCATGGGATCATTGATGTCGTCTGATAGCGCTGCGGCGGCACAGGACAGGCTGCTGTTCGGATGGCGTGTCCGCACGGACATCGCACTGCCCGAATGTGCACCCTGGACAGGCGACGCGCGCGCGCCGGACTTGCGGATCACGATTGGGCCGGTGCCGCCACTGTTAACCGATGCGGAGCACCTTTCACCGCTGCTGCAAGTCAACCCGAACCGCGAGGCACGGCTCACGATCGACGGGGTCGCAACCTTCTGGCTGCGATCGGCATGCGAGATCGTCATCGACCCACACATTCACGCCGACAGGCCAGATGTGCGGACATTCCTGTACGGCACGATCCTTGGGCTGCTGTGTCACAACCGGGGCCTGTTCCCGTTGCACGCGTCGTGCGTCGTGGTCGATCGCCGCACCATTGCAGTTTCGGGTGCGTCCGGCGCCGGCAAGTCGACGCTCGCCGCAGCGCTGGTACGGCGCGGGCACAGGATGGTAGCCGACGATATTTGCGCGATCGACCCTTTTGCGACCGGTGGCCCGCTGGTGCGCCCGGCGTTTCCGCGCGCCAAACTTTGGCAGGACTCGTTGAATGCGATCAACGTAGATGCACAGGGGCTCGAAGCCAATCGTTTCGGCCAACAGAAGTACAACCTGCGATTTGCCGACGCCGCGCAATTTCAGGCTGATCCGTTGCCCCTGAATTCGATCTACCTGCTCGAACCGGCTGCTGCGCCGATCATGGGACGCCCGGATATCGAGCGTCTGGCTTTGGTGCGCGCCGCGACGGGGGTACATGAGCACATATACCGTCGGCGGACAGCGTTGCACTGGGGTGGGGCGGCGGAACTGTTCAAGATGGTCGGGCACATCGTCGGGACGGTGCCGGTTCACCGGCTGACGCGCGGTCCCGATCTGGCGACACTGGATGATCTGGTGCGGCGACTTGAAGGGCACGCTTCGCAGTGAACCAGTTACGCCTGCTCGCTTCTTATCCGCGATCGGGCAATACGTGGGTGCGGGCAGTGCTGTCGGGACTGCTGAACGAATATGGTGCAGTCGCGCTCAATGCGCTTGGCGGGGTGGTGGCCGCTGACCGGGCACTGATCGACGAAGCGCTCGAGATCGAGACCTCGGACCTGCTCCCCGAAGAGGAAGCGCGGCTGCGTGCCATGGCGTTTCGCAACTGGCAGCCAACGAGCAGCTTTCCGCTCAAGACCCATGATGCATGGCTGCCGGCACCGGGTGCCGATACCCCGCCCTTCGCGCGAGATCAGATCGCTGCCATTGTCCTGATCGTGCGCGATCCGCGCGACGTCGTGCTTTCGCTCGCGCGCTATTTCGGGCTGGCACTCCCCGACGCAATCGAGGCGCTGGGTCATCCCCGCTTTTCGCTCGGGATCAGCGAGATGGGCCTGCGCCCGCACGTCGCCCAGCTTGTGTCGAGTTGGAGTGACCACGCCCGGAGCTGGCTCGACGCCGACCTGCCGCTCACGCTGGTTCGGTATGAGGACCTGGTTGCCGCACCGCGTGACGGCTTCGCAGCGATCGCGCGCGCCTTCGATATTCCGGCGCCCCCCGACCGGCTGGCGCGTGTCGTCGAGACCACCCGGCTTGATCGGCTCGCGGCGGCGGAGGCGCAGACGGGGTTTCGCGAATCGTCACGCTTTGCACCAAATCGCTTCTTCGGGGCCGGAACTCCCGGGGCATGGCGAGACGTCTTAACCCCGGCCCAGGCAGCGCAGATTGTCCGCGATCACGGTGCAACCATGAATCGGCTGGGCTATATCGAGGATTAGGGGCGGTTGTTCTGCAGCCCCCGATCGGCTAGGCAAATGGCCCGATCAATGGGTGAATGGGGGACAAGCGTGCAAGACGAACGTGCGGTCGAAGCGACTTCGGAAACGGCAAAGGTAGAAGCGCCGACGAAGGATTGGCGCAAGCCGACGGCAGAGTTCGTTCCAGTGCGTGATACGATGAACAGCCCCGGCGGATGGCCAGATGCCGGCATCAACTATTCCTGAGCGCAGGGTCGATCAGAGTCGGATTCAGCTACGCTGAACAAACTCTAGGCGTTTGAGCCCTCGAAGCGCCGCAGGAAGCGACCCGTCGCCACGGCCCGCATCAGCGCCAATCGATAGCTTTGCGCGACGTCGTAACGATCCCAACCGGTGCTCGGCCAATCGCGCAACAGCGCGTGCAGGCGCGGCAGGTCCAGACAAGCGCTGGCGAGTCCACTGCTTTCCAGCCGATCGATTTCAGCGGCGATCTCGGTGCGCGCGGCGTTGACGTGGATCGCCCAGTCGGCGCCCTGCAATCCGGTGCGCGTCTCCAGCCGCACCGCGTCGGGCAATAGCCCAGCCATTGCGCGCCGCACCAGCGACCGGCTCTCACCGTGCAGCAGATATTGTTCGACCGGGATGGCGAGGCAAAATTCTACCACGCGCCGGTCCGCCGTCGGATCGCAGTGAATATAGCCAAAGCGCCGCCGTTCGGCGCGCAATGCCATCGCTGGATCGGTCCGCCGGATGACGGCAAGGCGCGGATCGCCGCCCGGTGCCAGATTAGCAACATTGCCGGCCATGCCTTCCGCCTGATCGATCACGTCAAGCCTCACCGCAAAATCGCGACGTAGCGCCGAGAATTGATGCAATTGATCTTCAGGTCGACCGGCGAGGATTCGGATCCTGCGGCGCAGTCGCGGCGGCAAGGCGGGCAGGATCGCGCGGCTGGCGAGCGCACGCCAGCTATGTCCGTTCCGATGCAGCGCCGACATGTGTTGCGCGAGCCTGACCCACTGCCCTCGCTGCGCCCATCGGGGCAACGCGTCGAGCCCATGATAGCTGATCGACATATTGCCCATGCCCCCGCCCAGCATCACGGTGATCCCACGGTCCTTCGCCGCCAACCCGATTGCATCGACCCAAGCCTGGTTGACCGGGTTCATCGCGGCCATGCCGGCCGTCGCCGCGACGCGATCGAGAATGTCGAACAGCGGTGGACCGCCGTTCGGCACCCGCACATGATCGATATTTGGCTCGGCCCCGGCAACGATCGCGGCCAGCGGCCCTTCGTCGCAAATGCGATGGCTCGGGCCGCTGCCGTCATACCCCGCCGACGGCACTGCAGTGAAGCTGGTAAGGCGCAGACCCTGCGTGGCGAGTTGGCGCGCGGTGAGCAGCGTGACGCTGGAACTGTCGAGTCCCGCGCTCAAGGTACTGCCGACCGCGCTGTGCCCGGCGATACGACAACGGACCGCTTCATCAAGCAGGTTGCGCATCGTTTCGGCATAATCGGCGTCGCGCGGTAGCTCGATTCTTGCGAGTGCTTCGGGCTTCCAGAAGGGGGTCTGTCGATGCCCTTGCTGGTCAAAGTGCGCGACATGCCCCGGTATAACCCGCTCAATCCCTTGATATGCGGTACGGGAATCGCTCTGCGGCAGCAGCGCCAGCCAGCGCGCAACCCAGGTTTCGTCAATCCCGCGCGGGACGTCGGGCTCCGCCAAAAGGCCCTGTGGTTCGGTCGCGAAGCGCAACGCCTCACCGTTACGCCAGTAGAATAGCGGTTGCGCAGCAAAAGGATCGCGCGCCAGCAGCAACCTTTGCGCCGCGCTGTCCCAGACCGCGCACGCGAAGTCACCGATCAGCCGCGCGGCAAAGTTCTCACCCCAGCGGCGATAGGCACGTGCGACGATCTCGGCGGCCGACCGCCCCGTGACGCCGCTGGCATCGTCGAGGCGGCCATGGAACAGCGCGACGACGGCACCATCAATTGCAAGCGTGGCGTCGTCACACACACCCAATGTCGCGCCCGGCGCATCGTGGACGCGACCCTTGCCCGACCCCAAGGCCATCGCCTTCAGAGATCGAGCGAGATCGACTGGCGATCCAATAATGTGCAGCGCGCCTGCGATGGCCAAGACAACGACCTCGAACGGATCAGATCGCCGACCAACTGCCCGAATTGTAGCAGGCCGTCAAAGTCGGGGGCCAATGGTTGCCGCAGTCTACTGCCTGTCTGTAAATACCCCTAGCAAGATTGCCGCAGCTTCGATGCCGCCAGACGCCGCCCCGAGGCCGCGCGAAAGCCGACCTGCCGCTATAGCCAGTTCTTGGCCAGGACCTGCCGTTCAGCAACCGGCCCAGTTCCTGCCATTCGGCTGCCGTAGGGGTCACAAGGCCATTGTTTTCTATGGCTTGCGCTGTCGATCATACGACTTGTTTATCGCATAATCCGACATTTTGCTGCGCCGCTTATCTGAGCTACCTCGAGAGCAACGCGGCGCATTGGACCGTTGTCGCCGCGCCTGCCCTGACGGACAATTCCCCGCGACGGGAGGGACACTCTGTAGGCCATAAAGTCCGTTGGTCGCGACCTTCTGAAGATGGCTATGTTTCATGTCGGCTATGCGTTTCTCAGTATCGGCCCCCTCTGCCAGGCTTCGGATCGCGCCCTCGCGGCTTTCGGCCCCGCTACTTGGGGACGATTCGCGGCATGCTGGCGATTGGTTCGACCGTGATGTTGCGGAACCAAGTTTCGGCGCCTTCTGACTGAAGCTGAATCCGGCCGTGCGTCAGCGGTCGGCGAGACCCGTCCGGCGCGATCGTGGCGATATCCCGGACCTGCGCCACCGGCACCCCATTCACGACATGCACCGCGCGGTCGCCGACCACGTACAGGTCAAGCGTGTTCCACTGTCCGATGGGCAGTTCCTCATCCCGCGCCGCCTCGACATTCCATGTGGGAGTGCCGTTGACCATGTCCACCTCGTGCCCGCCAAGCTGAAAGCGCAGGTGCGGTTCGATCAGTCGCGCGTCATGGGCGGCCGTGGTACGGCCACGAACAGTCTTGCCGACGGCAACCAGCATGCCAGTCGAGCCACGCATGATCTCGAACTCCATCGCGGGCGACCAGGTACCGAACACCGTGCCCGGCTCTCCATGTGTGTGATAGAGAAGGCCGTTGTTTCTCGGCAATGATTTACGGGGTGCGTACGTCTCCTCGCCCCACTTGAACTCGAGACGCAGATGGTAATCGCGGAGGTCGTCGCGGTGGACCAGGCTCCCCCAGGTTTCGCCCTTGATCCAGATTGCCGGCGCACCGTCGATCATGCGCACTGCGAAATCGCCACTCCTGTCGCGGCTGGTGCCGATCGCCAATGCGCCGGGATCGTCGCGATAGGTGACGGCCGGGTCGGGGTAGCCAAGCCAGCTGTCCCAGTCGCTGAGGTCGCGGCCGTTGAACAGGCTGCGGGCCGGGCCGGTGGGCGTGGGTACATCGACAAGTCGGAGTTGTTGCAGCGTAGCGGAGCGGCCGGCACTCACTACGCGTGCACGGTTCAGCGACGTGGCCTCAGGCGTGCTTGCGGGCTCGGGCGCCGGAACGCACGCGGCACATGTCAGGGCCAGCGCGGTCATTGTGACTTTCGGTCCCACAATAAACTCCCCCATTCGCAAATGGTCACCGCGATCGTGGAATCGTCGCCGCACTCAATCCGCGCGCTACCCATTTGGCAGGATGCCCGCTTGCATCCTCTTCAGGCGACGTCACTATGCCGATGTGTTCGAGTCAATACCCACTACCGCGATACGCGATGTCGGATTTCACCTGCTCGGTCGTCTGGGTAGCTGAGGGCGTTCGATCGATGCCGACATTGGCAGAGATGATGGCAAAGGCCCGGCGCGCCGTATTGCGGCAGGGCATCTCAGATCAGGACGCCGACGAATTGGTTCAAGACGCATTTCTTAAAGTGGAACAGTATCAGCAAACGACCATCGGGCGCTCGCAGGAGGCGCTGCTGATCACCGCCGCAGTCAACCTGTCGATTGACCGCCATCGCCGCAACGCGCGCGCGCCCTTCGCGCATCGCGACGATCTGCGCGATATCGCGGACAGCACGCCCGGTCCGGCGGAGATCGTCGAGGAACAGGCACGACTGCGCCATGCTGCGCGCGGCCTGGAACGGCTCCCTGAACGGACTCGACGGATTCTGCTAAGCCGGCGGCTGGACAATATGAGCTATGCCGAGATCGCCAGGGCAGAGCAGATGAGCGTGGCCGCCGTGGAGAAGCAGGTCGCTCGCGCTACACTGCAATTGATGGACTGGATGGCGAGCTGGTGAGCGGAAAACCCCATCCCGCGTCGATCGATGCAGAAGCGGCGGCGTGGGTCGCGCGTCTCCAAGGCGAGCGCACCGACAGTATCGAGCGCGGACTACACGCCTGGCTCGAGGCCGACCCGGCGCATTGCGCTGCCTTCGAGCGCGCAACCGAAATATGGACGCTGCTGCCGGGCGCCGTGCGTTGTATGGACGCAGAACGCCGCATGCACGCGCGCGCGCCGGGCGGCGTCCCAGCTTGGCGGTCGGTAACGCGCCGTTCGGCGCTGGCGCTCGCAGCGTCGGTGCTGGTTGCGTTCGGCGTTGGCACCACTTGGATGTTAGTCGCCCCCGAGCAAGGCTACGCGACCGCGGTCGGCGAGCAGAAGGTCGCCGTGCTGGAGGATGGCAGTCGCATTGCGCTCAATACCAACAGCCGGGTCGACATCGACTTTACGCCGGGAACCCGCACCATCCGCCTCGACCATGGCGAGGCAATGTTCGAAGTTGCTCATAACGCCACGCGGCCTTTCATCGTCACGGCAGGCGACAAGCAGGTGCGCGCGATTGGAACGGTATTCCTAGTCCGGCGCGAGGGTGATTCGGTCACCGTCACGCTGATTGACGGAAAGGTTGCGGTTACCGAGCTGTCGCCCCGGACCGGCACTGCCGCACAGGCAAGCGCTATCCTCGCGCCTGGGGAGCGGTTCACTGCATCGGGCGCGAGACAGCCGGTTATCGACACCGAATCTGCCGAAGTGGCCACTGCCTGGCGGCACGGCCAGGCGATTTTCCGCGATACGCCGATGGCCGAGGCGGTCGCCGAACTGAATCGCTATGGTGGCGCAAAGCTTGTGGTCACGGACCCAAGGCTGGCGGCCCTTCCCATCTCGGGTGTTTTCGCCACGAACGAGACGCGCGATTTCGCCGAGGCAATGGCGGCGCTGCACGGACTTCATGTCCGAAAACAGGGCGAAACGCTTCAAATCGTTCCCTGAACCAACCGATATTGCATTTTTATAACGAAGCGATGTCGGTTTTGCGCTGCAGCATCGTCTACCTTTTCGGAGCGTCATGGGGGTCGCTCCGGATTGGGGGAATTTTGCAGGTGTCCAAACTGACTATCGCAGTGCTTGCCGTCGCCACGAGCGCGCTGACCATTCCCGTCGCTCAGGCACAGGCCCGCTACAGTTTCGACCTTCCATCTCAGTCGCTCGAAATCTCGTTGCGCGCGGTCGCGGCGCGCACCAGCACGAACATCGTCTTTTCGGGCAATGCCGTGCGCAACCACAAGGCAGTGGCACTGCGCGGCGCCCATACGGCACGGTCCGCTTACGAAGCGCTGATCAGCGGTACCGGCCTGTCTCTAACCGTCACTGGTGGCGGTTCCTTCGTCGTTGCCGCCGCGACCGCGCCGGCACGGACGGGGCAAACGGGCGACGGCGCACTTAGTGGGCATGTCACCGGACCCGACGGCACGTCGCCCATCACTGGCGCCCTTGTCCGGATCGTCGAGACCGGTGAGACGACCCGCGTCGACGATTTTGGCAATTTCCGGTTCCCTGCGCTCCGCGCCGGCTCTTACACGCTGGAAATCACCTATCTGGGCTATGCCCCGCTGACCCGCACCGTAACGGTAAGCGGCGGTGATCGCGCCCAGCTTACGCTCGCGCTCGCCGAGGCAATCGACGATAGCGACGCGCCGATCGTCATCTACGGATCGCGCAGCGCTCGCGCCACCGCGCTCAACATCCAACGGACGGCGGAGAACAGCGCCGACGTGATCTCGGCTGACGATCTCGGCAACTTCACCGGCACGACCTTTTCGGAAGCGCTGCGACGCGCGCCCGGCATCTCCTTCGAGCGCAACAGCGTGACGGGCGATGGTACCAACGTGATCGTCCGCGGCATGGAGCCGGACATGAACGCAGTGAAGCTCAATGGGCTTAATCTCCCGGTCGGCAATGGCGTAGGGCGTTCGGCCGACCTGTCCAACCTTCTCGCGGATTCGGTCAGTCGCATCACCATTCACAAGTCGCTGATGCCCAGCCAGGACAGCTCGGGGACCGGCGGCCTGATCGAGATCGAAACGATGTCGCCGCTGGATCGCCCCAAGCGCTATGCCAATCTCCTGGTCGAAGGCGGCGGCATTCCGGAGGATTTCGGTACCGACTTTCTCGCCTCGGGAACGGTGTCGGCCAAGTTGACCGACAATTTCGGCCTCAGCGTCTCGGGCCAATATCGACGTCACAATACGCGCTCGATCGCGTATGACGCGGGCAGCAATGGCGGCCGGATGAACTTCGGGCGCTATCTGCCGGTCGGCCCCGGCGGCGTCCCTGCGCTGACCGAGGAGGCGGTCGATCCGCTCCTGGATTTCCCGTTCGTCGCGGGATCCAATCAATATTATCCCAGCGGCCTGGCGACGAAATTCTATCATAATGAGAATGAGGTGTTCGCGGCGACGCTCTCGGCAGAATGGCGCGTTGGCAACCACACCAACCTGAAGTTCGACGCCCAGCACTCGGAATCGATCAACAGCTTCTTTTCACTCACCGACACCTTCGCCACTGCTGCTGAATATTCGGTCATCCCCGGAGGCACTCCGAACGCCGAGTTGAACCTTGATCTCACGCCCGGCAATCAAGGCATTTTCCGGTCGCAGACCTATTCGTACAATCCCGACTCCAAAAAGGTCACCGACACCTACAGTCTGAACGGCAAGACGCAGCTCGGCGCCTTCGAGATCAAATATCTGGCCGGCTATGCCAAGGGGACCGAACGAAGCCCGCGCAGCTTTACGACCGAGTTGCGCATGGCGGACAGCGATGCGAGCGCGGCGCTGTTCCTGCCCGAAGCGATCGACCCGTCGACCGGCCGGATCGTCACCGGATTCGCGCCGCGCGCGGGGAGTGGCATCCCGTTGCCGCTGTTGAGCACGGCTGGCTGGGCGTTGATCAACGATCCCAGCAATTTCACGATCGACAACGCCAGCGGCCAGATCGACGATGCGATGGGTAGCAACGACCGCTACACCGCGAGCGGCAGCGTCCGCTGGGATGCGAAAGCCGGCCCGCTCTCCTATGTCGAACTTGGCGCCTATTACGAACGGACGTCGTTCCAGAGCGATGTCAGGCGGACGCAAATCGGCGGGAACGTGCCGGCCGAGTCGGTTGGACTCGAATTCGCACCGTCGGGTCTGACGCGCATCGGCATTCGCAATCCGGGCCTGACGGTGATCAGCGAAGCATCGCTGCGCAACTTCGTCGCGAAAATCACGACCCTGGCAGGCACGACCGGTCTGACGCTTAGCCCGATCGCTCCGATCCCTGGCCAAGACGACGAAAACACAAAGGAAACCAACTTCGCCGCCTATCTGCAGAGCAAGCTGCAGTTCGGCAAGCTGGAGGTCATCGGCGGCGTTCGCTACAATCGCACGAAGCTGGCGGCGACCAATCTCAATTTTCCCAGTTATATCGGCCCGATGCTGAACGGCATGATCGGCAACGACACCGATTTTCAGGCGCAATTCTCGAAGCTTGTGACGAACAGCGCCGTGGCTGAGGATTTTCTGCCGCGTATCCTGTTCAATTATCGCGAGAGCGACGACCTGATTTTCCGCGGGGGCTATTTCCTGTCGGTCGCGCGCCCCTCGATCGGCCAGTTGTCGAGCGAGACGCGGATCGCCTTCATCAACTTCCCGATACCCGGGCCCGAAGGCGTCAAGCCGATCCTGCAGATCAACAGCGGCAACCCCGACCTGAAGCCGGCGATCACGCACAATTTCGACCTCAGCGCGGAATATTATTCCGGCGTCGGGATCTTCAAACTGAGCGGCTTCTACAAGCGGACCAATAATCTGCTGCAGACCAACATCACCAATGGCCCGGCGGCACTCGAAGCGGTGACGCTTCCTGATCATCCTTATTTCCAGGGGGCGCCCTATTTCGACCCCGCCAATCCCGGTTCGGTCTTTGTCACCGGTGGCACGCCGGCGAACAGCGACGCCCCCGCGACATTGTGGGGGATCGAAGCGCAGGCCGAACGGCGTTTGGACTTCTTGCCGGGAATATTGAGCGGCTTTGGCGTCTTCCTGAACTACACCTACACGCACAGCTCGCGGACCGACCGGTACAAGTGGAATTACGATCCCGATCCCGACCACGTCTTCGAGTTTCCGGGCCTGGCCTATACCCAGCAGCCCAAGCATTCGGGTACGGCGGCGCTGACCTACAACAAATATGATATCGACGCGACGCTGACCTATGGCTTCCAGTCGCGCTCGCTCGCCCAGCTCCGCCCCCGCGCGCTCAGCGTCTATAACGAAGGCGTGCAGACGCTGGACTTACGCGCTGAATATTATCTCCGCCCGAAATTCGGAAAATTCCGAATCTATATCGAGGGGACCGATCTCCTCAACGGGACCCGTGATCCTGATGTCGAACAGACATTCGGCGGCGAGCGCGGATCGCCCAAGGTGTTCACTCAAGCCACCTATCTTGGCGGCCGCGGTTTCAAGATCGGCGCTTCCGCCAATTTCTGATCGTCCTCGATTCTCGACCGGCCGGTGCAGCTATCGCGCGTCGGCCGGTTCTGTTCTGGAAAGCTTTCCATCATGACTTTGCTCAAGTTTCTGCTCGCTTCGACAGCGGCGGCGCTCATCATCCCGACGGCCACCGCACAGACCGCGCCGAAACAGAAGGCTGGGGTGACAGCAGCCTCCCCAGCAGCGAGCGCACCGATCCCCTATCATACGTTCACCCTGCCCAATGGTCTGCGCGTCGTGGTGCATGAGGATCATTCGGTGCCGAAGGTCGCGGTTGCCGTCTGGTATGGCGTGGGATCGATGAACGAGCCGGCGGGCAAGAGCGGCTTTGCGCATCTGTTCGAACATCTGATGTTCAACGGATCGGAGCACCATGACGACGAATATATGCCGCCGCTGCAGGAGATCGGCGTGTCCGGCGTCAATGGGGCAACGTCGCTCGACCAGACCTATTATTATGAAGTGGTGCCAACCGGCGGGCTCGAGCGCGTGTTGTGGCTCGAAAGCGATCGCATGGGCTATCTGCTCGGCGCGGTGACGCAGGCCAAGCTCGACGAGCAGCGTGGTGTCGTGAAGAACGAGAAGCGCACCTATGAAAACCAGCCCTATTCGATGATCCCGGAAATGCGGGCGCGCGGGCTGTTCCCGGTCAACCACCCCTATTATCATCCGACGATCGGCTCGATGGCCGATCTGGACGCAGCGAAGCTCGACGACGTCAAGGAATGGTTCCGCAGCTATTATGGCGCGACCAATGCCGTGGTGACGATCGCGGGCGACGTGACGCTCGATCAGGCGCGCACGATGGTCACCAAATATTTCGGCAGCGTCCCCGCCGGCCGCCCGGTCTCGCGCGTCCAGGCGTGGGTCCCCACGCTCGATCGCGTGCGCACCGAAGTGGTGCAGGACAATGTCCCCCAGACGGCGTTGTCATGGAGCTGGGCGGTTCCCGGCAATGACGCGCCGGAAAGTGCCGCGTTGCGCATGGCGGCAATGGTGCTGGGGCGCGGGCGGTTGTCGCGCCTCAATCAGGCACTGGTGATCGACCATCCCTATGCCACCAATGTCGACGTCAATTACCAGGGCGCGGCGGTCGCCGGCATGTTCACCATCGACATGCGGCTGAAGCCAGGCGTCGATCGCGCCGAGGCCGAGACGGCGCTCCAGCGCGAGCTCGATCGCTTCATCGCCGGGGGCCCGACGCCAGCGGAGCTCCAGCGCTACAAGACGATCGCCTATGGCGACAATGTCCGCTCACGCGAGTCGCTGTTTATCCGTGCGATGATGCTGTCGGGCGGAATGCTCTTCAACAACGACCCCGGCCGCTACGCCGCCTCCGAAGCGGAGTTTGCCGCGCTGACGTCAGCCAGGGTGCAGGGCGCGGTGCACGCGTGGGTCGCGCGGCCCAATTACCGGCTAACGGTCGAGCCGTTCGGCCAGTATCGCTCGATCCCCGACGGCGCCGATCGCAGCAAGCTGCCCGCGCTCGCCGAAATGAGCTCCTTCACCCTGCCCGAGCGACGCGAGACCAAGCTCTCCAACGGCATGCGCGTCGTCTTCTCGCACAAAAAGGGGACGCCGACGGTCGAGTTGGTTGCGGCCTTCGACGCAGGCGGCGCGGCCGACGTGACCGCCAAGCCCGGGTTGCAGGGCTTCATGCTCGACGTGATGGGCGACGGCACGCAGGCACTGACCGGTAGTCAGTTCGCCGAGCGCAGCGAGATGCTCGGCGCGCGGATTTATGCCTATGGGGACTCTGATACGAGCAATTTCGCGGCCTCGGCGCTGGTGCCCTCGCTCGACGAAACCGTCGCCCTGTGGGCCGACATGATCGAAAGTCCCGGCTTTCGTGACGCTGACCTCGAACGCGACCGCCAGAACGCGCTCAACGGGCTGCAACAGGCCAAGGCCGACCCCGGCAGCATCGCGGCGAACACATACAAATATGCGATGTACGGCCCCGACCATGCCTATGGCACCCGGCTTGCCGGTCGCGCCGACACCATCGCATCGTACAGCCGCGCGGACCTGACCGCCTTCCACACGCGCTGGATCCGCCCCGACAACGGCACGATCTACGCCGCTGGCGACGTCGATTTCGACACGCTGATCGCGACGCTGGAACGGCATATCGGGACCTGGAGGGCACCCGTGATGGCCAAGGGCAGCAAAACGCTCGTCCCGCTGACCGCGCAGACCGCCCCGCGCGTGGTGCTGGTCGACAAGCCCGGTGCGATTCAGTCGGTGATCCGCGTCGGCCAGATCATGCCCAACGGCCTGGATCCAGCCAATTTCGATCTCGAGGCGCTGAACGGCGTACTGGGAGGCGGCTTCACCGCGCGGCTCAACATGAACCTGCGCGAGGCCAAGGGCTGGACCTATGGCGCAGGCAGCGGGATCGGCGGCGGGGTCGGGCCGCAGACCTTTACCGTCAGCACAAGCGTGCAGACCGACCGGACCGCCCCCGCATTGTCGGAAATCGCCAAGGAACTGCACGGGATCACCGGCAAGCAGCCGGTAACGACGCAGGAACTCAATCTGTTCGTGCGCGGCCGGGTGCTGACGCTGCCCGACCAGTTCGAGACGAACAATGCGATGGTCGGGTATCTGCACTGGGTCGATCAGTACGATCGGCCCTATGACTGGCTCACCACCCTTCCCCAGCGCTACGCCGCGCTGACGCCGGAGACACTGGCGAAGACCGCGACGATGCTGAACCCCGATGCGATGACCTGGGTGATCGTTGGAGACCTGTCGAAGATCGAAACGGCGGTTCGCGCGCTCAGCCTCGGCCCGGTTGAAGTGTGGGACTCCGACGGTAAAAGACTGCGCTGAAGCGATGATCCGCCCGCGCCGTTGGGGGCCGTCACTCCTTCAAGCGCCGCGACTAGTACGCTCAGCATCGCTTCGCCACGCCTCCGTCAAGCGTCGCCTTTTCAGGCAGCCGTAGGCAAAGTGCATCCGCGATTCCATCGCATACGGCAGGGCAAATTCCTCTGGCATTCGAAAATTGCGCGTCAATCAGACCCACGCTAGGGTCGTGTTCAGCTTCGCTGAATCAGCACTAGCCTGCTGAAACCGACGCGCGGCCTTGGGGCTGCACAACCAGAATAAGGCGGCAAAGGATGAGATTTCTGATAACCGGCGGCCATGGCATGCTCGGCGGCGATATGGCGCGCGAGATTGCTGCGGTTCCTGGACTGACCGTAGCCAATCCCGGCAAGCATGATCTCGACGTGCGCGATGGCGCAGCGATGCGTGCCGCCGTCGGCCATGCTGAAAATGGCTGGCTCGTTCATTGCGCAGCGATGGTGAATGTCGAGGGGTGCGCGCGAGATCCAGAGGGCGCGCGCGCCACCATAGTGGACGGTACCGTTGAAGCGATAGGCCTGGCAAAAGCGGCAGGTGCGCGGCTGTTCTACCCGCAAACGTTCCTGACCCATGATGGACGGTCGAACCCGATCTCCGAAACTGAGGATCAACGCCCCCTCTCCCTCTATGGGGAGCTCAAGCTGGAAGCCCAGAACCGCATCGAAGATGCTTTTGGTGAGGATGCACTCATTGTCGTGATGGCAGGCTTCTTTGGCGGGGAAGCCGCAGACAAGAATTTTGTAGGACGCATCATTCCCGCCATGCATGCTGCGATCCAGCGGGGAGAGCGCGAGTTCGAGGTAGGAGATCGGGTCTGGCAGCCGACTTGGACGCGTGATCTCGCTCTCAACTCCCTCCATTTGATGCTCGCCGGATGTCGCGGGCGTTACCAGATGGCCTGCCACGGCGAAGCGAGCTTTGCTGAACTCGCGCACGAAATCGTTTGCGCGCTGGGTTGGCAGGACCGGCTGCGTGTAGTGCCGGTCGATGCCGCCAGCGTCGCCGGCAACGAGTTGGGCCGTCGCCCCGATCGCGCGGTATTGAGCTGTGATCGGTTGAAAACAGAACGTCTTGACCTGCAACGCGATTGGCGGGCAACGCTGCATGCCTATCTACGCCACCCCCATTTCGACCAGTTCCGGTTCAGCTGAGAGAGTTTTTTCATGCAAAAGTTGTTTCAGGCGCTGACTGAGCCAGGCTTCATCCCGCTGCGTAACCGGTTGGTTATGTCGGCGATGAGCCGCAGCTTTGCAGACGCCGACCGGTGCCCGACCGAAGAGATGGTTCGCTATTATGAGCGGCGGGCACAGGGCGGGGCAGGTCTCATTCTCACCGAAGGCACAATTATCCACTCCACCGGCGATGGCTGGGTCAACGCCCCCTATATCGCCGAAGACCGCCACGCGCGTGCCTGGCGTCCAGTGATCGATGCGGTTCACGCCGCAGACGGGGCGATCGCCTGCCAGCTCTGGCACATGGGGCGGATTTCGCATGAGGATTTCACCGGCGGACCGCCGGTGAGCGCAACGGCCCGCGCTGCAGCGGGGCACAACCGCCAGAACGACAAGCCGTTCGGAACGCCGCGGGCGCTTGATGCTGCAGAGATGCCGCAGATCTACGCGCAATTCGTTACTGCGGCACAACGTGCGCTCGACGCAGGCTTTGATGCAGTGGAACTTCATATGGGGCATGGCTATCTACCCGACCAGTTCCTGGATGGGCAGGTAAACGACCGCACCGACCAATATGGCGGCTCAGTCGAAAACCGGTGTCGGTTTGCGCTGGAGCTGGTTGAAGCCGTCACCAAGGCTGTGCCCGGACGGCAGGTCATGGCGCGCATTTCTCCCTCGCGTTTCATGGGCGGACTTTATGAATGGCCCGACCTTGACGAGATGATCGGCCATTTAACTCCAGCTCTAAGCGAACTGGGCCTGGGTGGAATTGACGTCAGCTGCGCCAATTCGGACTATTTCGCCACGGCAGGCCGGATGGTGCGCAAAATCCGTCCGCTGTACACCGGCGTTATCGTCTCCGGGGCGTCGCTGACGCCCGAACAGGCGGAGGCGGAGCTGCAAAGCGGGATGGTTGATGCCATCACCTGGGGCCGAGCCTTCATCGCCAATCCCGATCTCGCCGAACGGATCCGCACCGGCGCAGACCTTGTCCCGTTCGACGATTCGATGCGTGCGACCCTGATCTAAGCAGTTCGGTCGTGGGGGAGATCACTGCGTGTTGAGCGGGGTCCAGGGGCGACGTCGCGACAACCTGTTGTTTCTGGCAGTGCTCGCCATCGGCGTGGCCCTGCGCCTCCACGGCATCGCGTTCGGGTTGCCAGCGCTAAACGATCCCGACGAACTCATGTTCGAAATGGGTGCCACCAAGATGCTGACCGGTGGCGCCATGAATCCCGGATGGTTCGGCCATCCGGCGACGACCACGATGTATGTGTTGGCGCTGGTCAACTCCGCGACCTTCGGCGTTGGATGGCTGCTGGGCAGTTTTTCGACGCCGACCGAATACTTGCAGGTGATCTACAAGGATCCATCAATCGTCATCCTCCCGGGGCGACTGGCGATCGCGCTGTTCGCCATGGTGACGATTTGGCAGGTTTGGCGGATGGGGCGCGATCTGGGCGGGCCGATTGCCGGGTTGATCGCCGCGCTTCTGCTCGCCTGCAGTCCGGTTCATGTGACCTATTCACAGATCATTCGATCGGACATGATGGGCACGGTGTTTCTGCTGATGACCATATCGGCAGCGCTGCGCATCGCCCGCGACGGCAAGGCAGCCGACTATCGCTGGGCTGCACTTGCTCTAGCGCTGGCCGTCTCATCAAAATGGCCTTTCGCGATTGCAGGCGCCGCAGTCGCGGGTGCGGTGGCAGTGCGCCTCTTTGAACGGGGGCGGATTGCACGCGCTGACTTGCGCAATTTCGGGGCCTTTCTTGTGCTCGCGCCGATCCTGCTGGTGCTGATCTCGCCCTATTTGGTGCTCGACCATCAAACGGTGCTTCGCAACCTGACCGGAGAAGCCCGCACACAGCATCTGGGCGCAACCGGCGGGGGTTTTCTTGACAATGCCTGGTGGTATCTGAGCGGTCCGCTCCTCAACGGCCTTGGCGCGATCGGACTCGCACTTGCAGGGGCGGGGCTGGTGGTGATGACGCGTACCCGGGCGATCGCATGGGTCGTGCTGCCCGTGCTGGTCGCCCATATTCTGATCATCTGCCTGCATGGCCTGCGTTGGGAGCGCTGGGTATTACCGGTGTTGCCGCTGCTCGCGCTGGCTGCGGGCTTGGCCGGGGCAGCGGGTATCCGAATGGCGCAGGCGCGATGGCCGACCGGGCGTGCAGGTGTCTTGGCCGGAGCGTTGATGTGCGCCGCCACAATCCTGCTGATCCCGTCAGCTTGGACCAAGGCTGCGGCGCGAACCAACGACACCCGCCAGGCGGCAACGCGCTGGGCCGCAACCCACGTACCGCCCGGTAGCGTCGTCATGATCGAGCATTTCGCATTTGATGTCGTAAGCCAGCCCTGGACGGTAATTTTTCCGATGGGTGACGCCGGATGTATCGACGCCAAGGCGATGCTCGACGGAAAGACCGACTATCGCGAGATCGAGGCCGCACGTGGGGCACGTTCGAACGTGGATTACGGCACGGTCGCGCGCTCGCGTCGCGCGACTTGCCGGGCGGATTACGCGATCCTGATGGAAATGGCCCGCTATCAGGACGAGCGCGCGCGCTTTCCCGCCCAAGCCGCCGCCTATGACGCCCTGCTGCGCGACATGAAGATCGAAGCGATCTTCCGTCCCGAGCCGGACAAGCGCGCCGGACCGGTCATGATCGTGCTCAAGGCGAAATCAGCTCCGAACTGAGCCCCCGCCCTATCGCGACGGCGTACAGACGAGGAGCGGGATCTCCGACCCCAGCTGTGGAACCGTTTCGCAGCGATAGCCGAACGCCTCCAGATCCCGGGTCACCTTCTCCGTGCTCATGCGGCCATCGACAAGATGTGGCTCGACCACGATGCGCGGCGAATATCGCGCGAAAAAGTCGCGATCTTCAAAAATGAACGCCTCGCCGCCTTCGATGTCCGCCTTGATGAAGTCGACCGAAGGCAGATTGTAGCGGTCGGCGATGGCTGACAGGGTAAAGGACGGCACGGTCAGGGTTTCGCCGCGTCCCGAACCGACGATCGAGGCAGCGGACGATCCCATGTTGCCTTCCGTCGAAAAGCTGAGCCCGTGATTATCCCGCCACACTGCGCCGAACAGCAGTTCGACGCTTTCGCCGCTGACCGTCTTGTAGAGCGCGAGGTTGCGCTCGACCGCTGCCAAATTCTGCTGATCGGCTTCGACCGCCAGGACGGTCCCCGCGCTTCCGACCTTGTCCTTGAACGCAATTGCGCTGAGCCCGGAATATGCACCCAGGTCGATCGCCACCTGGCCCGGCGAGAGCTGCGCGAAATCCAGATATTGCTGCGTCGTGATGAATGGCTCGGAAAAACTGGGGAAAAACACGGGGATCAGATCGTAGCCGAGCACCTCGTGATAGGAAGGTCGCGAATAGTCGACGATATTCATTCCACCGACCCGTGCAGGCCGAACCGCATCGAAATAATAATCGAATGAATTGATCACATCGAAAACATACAGGATGTGATGTCGCGCCATCCGCAACACATCCTTACCCCGCCGGATTTCAATAAGTCCGCCGGACAGAGATGCGTGCAAGCCTTGACGTTTGGCAGCCAACCGAACGCCCAGCGGGGCTCCCACTGACATGCCAAGTGAGCGCAAGATCTTGTTCTGACGCGCCAGCGCCTTGAGTTTTCCGGACATAGTCTGATGGTCGGATGTCATGCGTTCTTCCGTGTCTACACTACAAAGCTATTACTAACTGGTTTTAAATAAGCGGGAAATGAATACACTTCGCAACGTCAGTCAGTATCAGTGACCGGATACGGCTTCTTCAGATCGCCACGGCCATATATATTGCGGCGCAGTTCATTCAGCGTACTGAGCGACAGCGCCCAGCAAATCGACATGATCATAAGCGGACGAAGGAGCGGCCCAATCGAAATTGTTTGGGAAATCAGAATCGTGGAGTCGGTGAAATACGTGTCGTAAGGGGTTTCCGACAACCTGTCGATTGGGACATCGAACGGGAATGCCAGAATGTAGCACATCACAATCGCCCAAATTCGTCCAAACCCTCTCCACGGCTCCATCAAGACGAACAGGACGAAGAAGATTTGGGTGTACATGCCCGCTTCGGAGCTCACCAGCGCCATCAGCGTACCCAGGGCGATCGCGCGGTGCGGCGTGAAGTCTCCCGGCCGTAGCCAGATCCCAAGCGCGGCGAGCAACAGCAGGAGTTGTGTGATCATGCCAAGCACAGGAAGCAGGACCAGAAGGCGCTCCACCCATAGCGAGCCGATGATCGATGTGAGCGGAAATGACCCCGTTTCCAAAATAGAGATCAAATGCTGATACGTCATCGAATGCCACAGATCGAGTATCTGTCCGGCACCGCCCCCTGAAAACGTCCGAATATTCTTAAGGATAGCGCTTGGTGACCCCGCCCCGTACATCGCCAGCGTAACAAGATAGATCAAAGCGGTCGCCAGCAACGCGCCTTCCACCCAACGCCAGCGCCGCTTCAACAACAGCGCAACGAACGATGCGACCAGGTAAACTTTGAAGTTGATGGCCAAGCCAGCGAAAAACCAGCGCAACCGGGCCGATGACAATAGCGGGCCGGCAGCGAGCAGGACGCATGTATAGGTGATGAGCAGCAGATTGCCGCGCTCCAGTCCGTTGAGCATGGGCATTCCCAGCGCAAGACAGATCGTACGCATCGGAGCGGTTCGGACATCAATCTTGCGGAACGTCTTCCACGTCAGCACCACGTTGAGCACAAAGATGGCGCCCATCACCACAAGGCCGAGCCAGTCGCAATCGCGCGCAGCCAGACCCGCGCTGGGATCGAACGGGCGGAATTGCGGGTAGCAGCGATCTATTCCCAGATAGCGTATGAACACGAAGGAAAGCGGTGGATAAATCGTCGCCCACGTCTCGTACGCATCCGACCGCCGCGCCCAAAAGGCGGTGTTGAACCAATCCGCAAACGTGTCCGAAGGCACGAAAAAGAACGGCGCCGGAAGATATCCATACTGCGCAGCATGGATCGCACAGTAGACAATACCTACTAGTATCACTGCCGCGAGGAAACGCTCGACCCATGTACCAACTGCAACCGATGTGGGCTGGACCAGCATGGCGTTAAGTTACGCCTTGACCGATTCGCGAAACACCAGCCGCTTGAGGACGAAATAGTTCAGGAGCGAAACCGAAACGGTCGCCGCGAGACCGGCCGCATAGGGGGAATGGAACAGTTTCAACCCCACCCAAAGCAGGGCGACGCCGCTAACGTAATTTGCGACGTATGACAGAATATATGAGGACTTGTTAGCCTTCTTATCGGAGAATGTGTAGCGGCTGTACGTAAAGAAGTTGAACACAACTCCGACGACATAACCCAATGCTTGAGCGACGAATGCGTTCAGCCCTAACGCTATTAATGCTGCAAACAGAATGTAAGAAAAGATCAAGTTTGCGACGCCAGCCACGTAGTAGCGAAACAACTCCAACCATTCTTCTTTTCTGCGCCAATCAAACATCGTCAATATCCGTCCGGGAAATTGACCCGTTCCTTCTCAAGTACCAGCGCCTGGTTTCGCGTCCGCTCAGAAATCAGCTTTATCTGCACTCCGATCAGACCGACAAAGAGAAACAGCAGGCAGAACTGCCCCTCGAGCGCGGCTGCAAGCAGCCAAAGCTGCACCGACCGGCCGGCAAAGGCAGCGAACAGAGCCCCGCCAAGACAGAACGCGGTCAGCAGCCCCAGCAGAAAGGCGATGTAAAGCGGCGCCCGAAGAAGGTTCTTCGACGAGCCGGCAAGTCCGTTTAACGCGAAGTCGAGCAGCGTAAAGAAGTTGTTGTTCGAACTCCCGCGCGCGCGCGGCGGCCGACGATATGGAATGGTCTTGATTTCGAACCCGGTCTCGACAAGCAGCCCACGAAAAAAGGGCTCAGGTTCGTTCATCGTGCGGATGGCGTTCACCACCTTGCGATCGTACAAGCCAAAGCCGGTGGCATTGGGAATGGCCTTATAGTCGCCGAAACGATGCTGAAGTTTGTAGGACAGGTTTCTGAAGAAACTGAGCAGCGGACCGGACTTCTCACCCTCCCGTATGCCCAGCACGATCGGCGTGCCCGCGCGCCACAAGCGGACGAATTCGGGAAGTAGTTCAGGCGAGTCCTGAAAGTCGGCGCACATCCCGACAACGGCCTCGCCCCGCGCCGAGAAAATGCCATGGGTCGGTGAACGCATCTGACCAAAGTTGCGGCTGTTGACGATCAGCCGGATACGTGGGTCCCGTGCGCACATCGCGGTCACGACTTCCACCGTCCGGTCGGTCGACTCATTGTCGATGAAGATGATGTCGAACGAGCGCGTCACCGACTCCAATTGCTCGATCACCGCTTGCGCGATACGGGGCGCGTTCTCTTCTTCATTTCGGCAGGGGATGACTACCGAAATTTCCGGCGCGACCATTTCGGCGTCATCAGGCACGTTAGCCATTGTGCGCGACCTTCTTGAACGCGGCCCCGCCCGGGGGCGGTCGCAGGCGATACGCCTCGATTGCGATCCATATGAGCAGGATAGCCAGCGCCAACGCCAGGGCCGGCAACCAGATTTGGCGCTTCGTATCGACATGCGGCTGTTCAAGAACGCGAAGATTGGCGTCAGCTGTCAAGTCCTCGACCGACGTGCCGCGCAGATACCGCACATAATTGTTGTACAGCGCCTTCGCGATCTCGAGGTCGCGTTCGAGCTGGTACAGTCGGCTAGAGTTCTGAATGAGCTCCGCAACGCCTTGATCTTGTGTAGGGGACGTAGACTTCGCGTCGGCGAGTTGCCTGCGCAGCTCTGCGAGCTCTGCGGCGATCTGCTGAACTGTCAAATTGTTCTCGGTAAACACCTGGCGCGCGGTAGCCAGCTGGATTTGCTTGCTCCGGATCGCCGTTTCGAGCTGCGGGATCCGGTCACCAAAAGCGCTCATCGCCGCGCGCGGTTCGGCGTAACGATTGCGCAGGCGGAATGCGTCATAAGCAGCCTGGGCGGTGCCCAACTCAGCGGAAGCGTCCTTCACCAGCTTGGCCAGCACGTTACGCTTGTACGCGGTCTGTCGGCGGCTCACTTCGCCAAGTTCAGCCTGAACCGCCGTCTGATAGGCTGTCACGATCGCCCGCGCCAACTCCGCATCGCGATCCTGCATTTCGATAACGATGATGCCGCCGCGTAGCGAACGTACCTCCACCCGCTTTGACAGGTAGCGTTGCAACGGCACTCGCCCTTCGGTGTTCAGTCGGGTCTTGAGAAGGGGGGTGGCCGCGATGACCTTGTCACGCACGTCGTCACTGTTTCCGATCCGCAGCGCCACTTCCACCGCAGCTTGGTTGCCGAACACACTGCTTAGAGCGCCAAGCTGCCCCAACGTGCCGCTCAAGCCCAGCGCGTCGCGGTCACTCGGTGTGAAGGAACTGCTCGCGAGGTGACGCTCAGGGAAATAGGTGAGAACCAGGAACAGCGCCGCCGCACCGCCCATCAGCAGCGCGCGCCAGTGAAACTTGGATAAGAACCGCAGTTGGGCGACCCGCCCGACAATGCTCAACCGAGGCGTCATTGGATCGAATTCACTGCGGCCGCAGTCACGCCCAACTGGAATACGATTGCCGTGATATCCCTTATCCGCTGCCAGATATCCGTCTTTGACGTGCGAAGCGGGACGAATACCACATCGCCTGGCAGCGCGCGGGCTTTCATCATTCCATTCTTCCGGGTCAGCACGTCGCCATTTGCGCGCACCACGAAGATCCTGCGCGAGTCACCCGCCCGCTGGAGCCCGCCCGCTCGCTCCAGATACTCTCTGAGCATCAGGGGGCGATCCTCGATAAGGAAGGATGCTGGCCGATACACCGCTCCGAACACACCGACCGTGGTCGGACGCGGCGGAATCACCAGGCGATCCTGATGCTCGAGAAGCAGCTCACCCGGCAAAGCCGGGGAATTGGCCTCAATGCTCATCACCACACGTCCATCCGGCTCGCGCTGGCGAAGAAGATCGAGCACCTGCCGCGCACTCGCCATTTCTGCCGCAGCCCGGCTTTCGCTAACCGTGCCGCTGGTCACCAGCGGGGCAGAGGCGAGAGCGAATTCAAGCTGGCGGATCGCTTCGGCAAAACTGTCGCGCTGCTGTTCGCGGACCGATCGGCGCTCCAGCCGAGACCCGAAAACATAGGCGCGCGCGGTGGCGCCGCCTGCGAGCGCCATGACATCCGCCAAAGGCGTGTTCGGCGCGACATAGTAATCGCCAGGATTGTTGACCTCGCCTTCCACCCGCACCAACACCGATTGGCGGGCGATCGGCTGGACCAGCGTTCCCCGGGACAGCACGTGGAGAATGTCGCCGCCCTTGGCGGCATAATCGGCGTAGTCGGACACCGGGATCTCGATCGGACCGCGCCGGATGGTATCGCTTGTACGATACAGAATCATCCGGTCTGGATCGGCCAGGTCATTCCCCCCGCCGGCAAGCGCAAGAGCCTCGGCAAGGCTCTCCCCCGGCTTCAACTCGTAAATCGCCTCTTGCTCGACACTGCCCAACACCGCGACTTGCTGCCCCGCTGGCGGGATAAACAGCACATCCTCGTTCTGCAGGACTTCATCACCGATGCGATTTCCGCCGCGCAGAAGGGTATACAGATCGAAATCACCGACCTCGCGTCCATTCCGATACAGCTTGACCGTACGGAAGCTGCCCCCGGACGCAGGTCCGCCTGCCTGCAAAACGGCGTTGGCCATGGTCGACAGGCTGTTCAGGGTGAAGGCGCCGGGATTGTTGGCGAACCCGGTCACGTAGACCCGAATGCCCCTCAACGATTTGATCGACACACCGACATTGAAAACGCGGTACTCCTGTCCGATCGCGCGGACGACCGTACTGCGCAGGTCGCCATAGCGCACGCCGGCAACGCGAATCGAGCCGACGCTGGGCAGGAAAATATTGCCATTGGTGTCGATTTCGCGCTCGACCGTTCCGCCAACGGAGCCGGTGAGATAAAGCGTCACGGTGTCCCCGACATTGAGCGTGTAGTCGGGCGGAACGGTTGATGTCGCGGGAACTGCAAAATCCCGGCTGCCAGGAAGCAGAAGATTGTGGCCGAACCGCGGGATCGGCCGGTCGGCGACCGTGCTCACATAGCGCTCGAACTCTCCCGGCTCGGGCGGAGGCCGCAGGGCCATGTTCCGGCTCAGCGTGTTATCCTGCTCCCGTGCGCGCCGTTCGATGTTGGGCTCGCTGCTCGCGCTGGCGGGACCCAGAGCCGTCGGTTCGAATACCTGGCCGGCAGGGGATTCGATTTCGCCAGGATTGACGGGCTCGCGAGAGGCTTCGTCCCGGCGATCGTCTTGCGCCTCCCGCGGATCGACAGGAGACCCGAGCGGGATGTTCTGCGCCGCCACTCCGAGTGGATAGCTCAATCCGAGAAGTAGCGGCAGGACGCCACAGATGCGCACCGCGCCGTAACGGAAATTCAAGGGGTACGTCATGCAGTGATATCCGTCAGGGGCACAGGCCGATTCAAGTCCGGTGACCTTCGCGATGCGGTCGAGAACAAGGTTCGATGCGGCTAGCATATCCACGGGCACAAAAGAATGCCATCCGACCCCAAAAGCCCTTTTAGTTCAGGCGGCAAGGCCCGGCCGATGGCGCACAAGCTCACCCACCAAAGCGGTGAAATGATCGAAGACGGCACCGGTGGGGGGAGACCAGCCGGCCTCCGCATACCCATGAGTCAAAAAGTAGAACGGTATCCCCGCACGGTCGGCCACGGCATGATCGAGCTCGCTGTCGCCCACGTAAAGGCATTGGTCCGCATCGACGTCCAATCGAGCGAGCACCGCGTCGAGCAGGTCAGGGGCCGGCTTGGGCGTCAATCCCGCCGCACCGCCAACCACCGCCACAAACCGGTCAGCAATACCGGTGTCGTTGAGCACCTTCTCGCATAATGGCAGTGGCTTGTTGGAGCAGATCGCAAGGGTGAATCCGCGGGCCCGCAAGCTACTCAGCCCGGCGGCCACCCCGTCGTAAAGCGAATCAGCCGGTGTCAGCCAATCGTGATATCGGCTGCGAAATTCAATGAGGTCCGCCGCCGGATCGCGACAGGCGTCTCCCAGCAGGGCTGCGACCATCATTTCGCCGCCACGGCTCATTAATGGGCGGGCAAATTCGTGACAGATCGCCCGATCGACCCCGCGATCGCGCAGCATCCCTTGGAGAATGGTGACGCACACGCCACAACTATCAACCAATGTCCCGTCAAGATCGAAGATGATCGCCTGTTTCATCGCAGAATCCCGCATGGCGCCATGGCATCTTTCAGCGCTTCGTCGCTGAGGAAAGGCACAAGATCCTCGAGCGGCGAAGATACCATAGAGCCGTCTTCCAAACGGCGGGACGAGAGCTTGGGAGCAAATTGCTGCCGTTTGTCGATCATGACTTCACACAAATGCGGCCCACTGGTGTCGAGAGCCGCGCGGACCCCCGCCGACAAGTCGGCATCCCGCTCGATCCGCGACGACGAAATGCCAAAGCCGTTTGCCAGGCGCGTGAAGTCCGGGAATGTCAGGCCGCTGTCGGGACCACATCCGACGATATTGTCCGCAAAATGATTCTGCTGCGCCTGACGGATGGAATGATAGCCGTCATTGTTCAGGACGAATATCTTTATCGGAATCTGCAGCCCGACGATGGTCTGCAACTCCTGCAAGTTCATCATAATGCTGCCATCGCCTGCGAGACAGACGATCCGCGATGCATCCCCAGCATACCATGCGCCGATCGCGCCGGGCAGATCATATCCCATCGAGGCACAGCCCGAATTCGTATACAAACGCTGGCCGGTCTTGATCTCAGCCGCCTGAAAAACGGTGACGCAAGCGGTGCCGTCGCCCGAGACAACGATCTCACCCTCGTCCAGTTCTTCGAACAGCTTTTGGGCGAAGATATATGGATTGATGGGGCCCGCCTCCGAAGCATATTCGGGAAGCACGACCGGATATTGGGCTGCCCGTTCGCGACTGCGTTGGAGAGACGCGCTGCGCAAAGCTGCCCGATCGCCCTCGGGCATCGGGAGGCGCTCCGCCACCGAGAAAAAGTCCCGCAGGTCCGCATGAATCGGGCGATGGAGCGACAAGGTCGGCTTTTCGAGTTCGGCCCGGTCGATGTCGACCATCGCCACCCGGGCGTTGCGGGCAAAGCTTTTCCAATTGTAGCTTATCTGTCGGAGATTGCAGCGACATCCCAAAATAAGGACATAATCCGCAGATTGGACCGCGAAGTTACCACCCCGATCCCCGACCGATCCGGGACGCCCGACGAACAACGGGTGCGCGTTCGGGATGACGTCATGGGCGTTCCACCCGGTGACAACCGCAACGCCGAGACGCTCGACAAACGCGAGAAAAGCAGCATGCGTACCGGACAATCTGACGCCTGAACCGGCCAGCACTACCGGACGCTCGGCCGCGCAGAGTTCGCCCAGCATCGCAGCAATTTCCGCTTCCAGTGCCCCCCCTTCGAGCGCACCGAGTTCCGCGGCGGTGTTGGGCACCTCGCCATGCCGATCATCCGCCGCGGGATCGTAGCCCTCAAGCGTGTCGGGATCGACCGGCGCCGCCTGGACATCGATCGGAACATCGATCCAGACAGGCCCCGGGCGCCCACGCGTGGCAAGGCAGATCGCCTTTTCGACGACTTTGCGCACCTGGCTGGGATCGTCCAGCACAACCGCATATTTTGTGATGCCGCGCACCATGGCGACGATGTCGACTTCCTGATCGCCCAATTGCCGCAGCGGCACGCCATAGTTGAACGCACAGGTCTCGCGTTTGACTTGCCCGGACACCACGATCATCGGGATCGAATCAACATAGGCGCCATAGACCCCGTTGAGCGCATTGACGCCCCCGGGCCCGGTGGTGACGTTGACCAATGCCGGGCGACCGGACAAGCGCGCATAACTTTCCGCCGCGATTGCCGCGCTTTGCTCATGATGCGTGAAGATCTTGCGCAAGCGTCGCTCACGCCCGAACGCATCGTTGAGGTGCATCGCCCCCCCGCCAGTCAACATGAAGCAATCGCTTACTCCATGCGTGGCGAGAAGGTCTGCCATCACATCGGAAACGCGGACTTTAGGCATTATTACGCAACCTTCGCGTTCTGCCGCGCTTCCATCATGGCAATGCGCGTCTCATCTTCAGCCGCGATCGTGCGGTAATAGTTGCGCTTGTTCTGAAGCCAGAGCAGTTCGAATTCGATCGCCGCTTCCATTCCTTGACGGACGGGGCCACCATCGAGGATCGCGGCGTCGAAGATAACCTTACGGGTCTCGAACCGGTCCAGACGCACTTCACGGATGCGACGCAGCGGCTCGATGGAATCCGGGCTAACCCCGCCCCCAACGACCAGCTCGAGGTCGTGCTGCTGTGCCAGCTTGGCGACGGAACACACATAGTCCGTCATCTCTTCCGTATTCACGAAGTCGCGAGCCCGGCCCATGGAGCCGGCGAAATCGACCCGGCCGAACACCATTCCCACGCGCCCCTTGGCGGCGACATCGGCGAGCTTTTCGATCCGGTCGAAGGTTTCGCGCGTTTCCACGTTAAACAGAAAACCGACATCTTCCTGCTCGTCGGAGGAATAGAAATTGTCCTTCCCGGCAACGAATTTCGAGAGCGCGTAGGGTGATTCCACCATCGGCGCGATGATATAGTCTGCGCCATACTGCCGACATTCGATGAGGTCGCGAATAGCTTCGCAACCGCCGATCTTGAGACCGACCTTCACATTGGCCTTACGCGCAATCTCGAGCAGGCGAAGCAACTCGTCGACACGGGTTCCCTCGGCTTCGAACTCCGCCTTGACGGCAACGACGCCGAATTCGTCACGCGCACGCGACAGAACTTCGAGCATCCGCTTTTCATAACTATTCACTGTCACCTCCAATGGGGCAGGACTGACTTCAGCCCAATCCCCGCAAACTCACTCACGTGGCCAAAGCCCTAGGACTAGCTTGCCCCTCTAAGTCGCGAATCCAATTCACCGTATCGCGCACTTGCATTTGGGCAGGCGATAGTCGAACCGAAAGTCGCGCTGCCAAAAGCCAAGTATCTATCGCACGCCCGAGATATTCCGACCAATCGTCGAAATGCAACGGCAGGCGGCTCACTGGGATATCTGGTTCGACCTCTCGAGCGACGAGTTCGGCAATATCCTGCATTTCAAGCAGCTCGGCACCGCACAGATCCAAAGGGCGATCGGAATTCAGCCGCTGTTTCGCTGCGCGCAGCACAATCCGGCACAGATCCTCGACATGAAGGAAGCTGCGAAACACCGGCTGCGTTGCCGCGATCTTGATGTGCCCGTCTCGCAGCGCCTGTACCGCGAAATTCGACACCGCATAGGCGTCAAGCTTGTTGATGTGCGGGCCGGCCACGTTGAAGATCCGACCGCACAGGGTCGGCACGCCGGATTCGCGCGCCCAGTCAAGATACCGCCGCTCCTGCTCAAGCTTTGCCATCCCATAGGGATGCTCGTCCTGCCCCGACTGCGCCAGATGGGCAGCGCCAGATGATGCAACGAACAGGCTCGCCGGCTTCGCGGCCGTGATCGCGGACATCAGTGCGTCATCGATCGCCCTGTTAGCACGATAGAATTCGGCGTCACCCAGCCCCGCGACCTTGTCCTTTGTGAGGTAGGCGAGATGGATGACATGCGCCCCGGCCACGTCACTGGGCGTGATCTGCGCCAGGGCGCGAACCGCAAGCTCTGGCCCCCCGGCTACAGTAACGGTCCCCTCGCCCGAGCCAAACAGAGAGAGTTCATCCGAGCCGCCTACAGAGTCGATGTCACCTGCCCGATGCATCAACGCCAGCAATGCGCGCCCGATCCAGCCCGTTGGGCCGGTCAGAACAATACGCGCATGTTTGCTGTGCGTCGAAGTCATTCGAAGTCAACCGCGGGTCCTGTGACCAGCGACGAACCCGGAAAGCGTGTCGACGGCGTAGCTCAGATGATCTTCGGTAAGGCCGGGGAAGAGACCCAGCCAGAAGGTGTGCGTCGTGGTGATATCGGCATTGGCCAGTTCGCCCACGACCCGATAATTCCGGTCCTTCATGTAGGGCTGCCGAAGCAGATTGCCCCCGAAGAGCAGACGGGTGCCGATGTTCTTTTCGTTAAGGTACTCGACCAGCTTCTCACGGTTGATCCCGCTCTCCGGCCGGATTGTGATAGGATAGCCGAACCAGGACGGCTCACTATTCGGCGTTGCCTGGGGCAGGATCAGGACATCCTCAAGTGGGCGCAGCAATTCGGTCAGGATCGCGAAGTTGCGCGCGCGAGCGGCGATGAAATCCTCAAGCCGATCCAACTGGCCGAGACCCACCGCTGCCTGCATGTCGGTGATCTTCAGATTATAGCCGCAATGGCTATAGGTGTATTTGTGGTCGTAGCCGAACGGCAGCGTGCCAAGCTTGCGGCAAAAACGCTTGCCGCACGTATTGTCCTCGCCTGGCGCGCACCAGCAATCCCGGCCCCAGTCGCGCATCGATTCCATGACCCGCTTCAGCCGGGGCTTGTCGGTGAACACCGCGCCGCCCTCACCCATCGTGATATGATGGGCGGGGTAAAAGCTCAGCGTTCCCATATGACCAAAGGTCCCGACGTTCTGTCCGTCATATTTGGCACCGAGCGCGTCGCAGCAATCCTCGACGACGAACAGGTCGTATTTTTCCGCCACCCGCATGACCTCAGCCAGGTCGAAGGGGTTACCCAGCGTATGAGCGATCATGATCGCGCGCGTGCGAGAACTCACCGCCGCCTCGATCATCTCGGGCTTGATGTTGTAAGTGGGGATATCGACATCGACGAAGACCGGCACGATGCCATATTGCAGGGCCGGATTGACCGTCGTCGGAAAACCGGTTGCAACCGTAATCATCTCATCGCCAGGCTTGAGAGCCTCGCCACGCAGATAGTGACTGGTCAGCGTGGAGAATGCGACGAGGTTGGCAGACGAGCCCGAGTTCACCGTGATCGCGTGCTTCACGCCGATCCGCTCGGCCAGCCTTTGCTCGAACTGGGCATTGAAACGCCCGGTCGTCAGCCAGAAATCGAGGCAGCTTTCCGCAAGGAGCTGCATCTCTTTTTGCCCATATACCTTGCCCGACACCGGGACGGGGCTCTCGCCGGGAACGAAGGGACGCGGCTGATGATGCAGATTTGCATATTCACCCACCAGATCCACAATCATTCGGCGAAAATCCTGCTCCGAAAGATCGTGCAGGTTGGGATGAATTGCGTCGATAGTTCGGTTCATTGATTACTGCCTTGCGTCAACGCTGCATCGAACAGCGCCATATAGTTCAGGATCTGCTTACGGGTCAGCTGGAGGGCGTCCGCCCCCTGATCAACCTGCTTGTGCCAATCCACAATCCAGTCGATCGTGCGTGCTAGATCGAAAGCGGGCCGCCAACCAAGCTCGGAATACGCTTTCGTGCAGTCCAGCTTGAGAAGGTGCGCCTCATGGCGCTGTGGCGCGTCATCGATCTCGAAGCTGCCCTGCCCCCAGCGATCGATCATCTTGCGGACGATCCAATCGACCGGGCGCGTATCTTGGGCGGCCGGTCCGAAGTTCCAAGCCGACGCCGCCCAACGCTCGCCGAGCGCAAGATGCTGAGCGATCAGGATGTAACCCCCGAGCGCCTCCAACACATGCTGCCACGGGCGAATCGCCTTGGGCGCGCGAATTTGGACGCTGCGGTGCTCGATGATCGCACGCACGATATCGGGCACCAGCCGGTCCTTGGCCCAATCCCCGCCGCCAATGACATTGCCGGCCCGCACAGACGCGAGCAATGGCGAGCCGGGGGCATCGAAAAACGAGTTGCGATAGGCGGAAATCGCGAGTTCCGCCGCCCCCTTGCTCGCGCTGTAGGGATCGTGACCACCCATCGGATCGCTTTCACGATAGGGCCAGACCCACTCGCGATTCTCATAGCATTTGTCGCTCGTGACGGCGACGATCGCGTCCAGCCCTTCGACGCGGCGACACGCATCGAGCACGTTCACGGTACCCACCACATTGGTCGCGAACGTCTCGCGCGGGCAATCGTAGGACAGTCGAACAAGCGGCTGCGCCGCAAGATGGAACACGGTCTGGGGCCGGGCGCGCGCGATCACGTCATCAACCAGCCCCGCATCGCGGATGTCGCCGACGACATGATCGATCAAATTGCCGAGAGCCGCCTGAGAGAAGAGACTCGGCTCCTCCTGCGCAAGCGCAAGACCCGTGACCTCCGCCCCCATCTCACGGAGCCAGAGACTCAGCCAGACACCCTTGAACCCGGTATGCCCGGTAACAAGAACGCGACGGCCAGCCCAGTGCGCGGGATCTACCAGCACTTCCAAGGCGCGCCTTGCGTCCAAAGCTCTTCAAGGTGGTTCTTGTCGCGCAACGTGTCCATCGGCTGCCAGAACCCGTCGTGACGAAAACCGTGGAGCTCGCCGTCCGCAGCCAACCGCTCCATCGGATCCCGTTCCCAAATCGTGTCGGGCCCAGCAACGTAATCGTCAAGCACCGAGGGATCTGCGACAAAGAAGCCGCCATTGATCAGCCCGCCGTCCCCGGCCGGCTTCTCGCGGAACCCCGCAACGCGGTCGCCATCGAACTCAAGCGCGCCGAACCGACCGGGAGGCGCAACGGCAGTGACCGTCGCTTTGTCGCCATGGGCGCGGTGAAACGCCACCAACGCACCGATGTCGATATCAGCCACGCCATCGCCATAGGTGAAGCAAAAGGGCTCCCCGTCGTCGAGATGGTGACGCACAGCCTTCAGCCGCCCGCCGGTCATCGTCGTATCTCCGGTCTCGACGAGCGTGATACGCCACCCCTCGCTCCAGTTGCGGTGCACATCCATGCTGTTCGCGGCGAGATCGATCGTCACATCGGCGGTGTGGAGGAAATAGTTCGCGAAATATTCTTTGATTATATAGCCCTTATATCCAAGGCAGATCACGAAGTCGTTGATCCCGTGATGGGAGTAAATCTTCATAATGTGCCAAAGGATGGGCTTCCCCCCCACCTCGACCATTGGCTTAGGGCGGACCCAGGTTTCCTCACCCAGCCGCGTACCAAGCCCCCCTGCCAAAATAACTGCCTTCACAGCGGCGGCGCCCCTACTTTTCCTCGCCGGGATCCCTCAGGCCGTTCTACCTGAAATGAGGATTGCACCGATCTTGCCTCGGCAGATAAAATAAGGCGTGAGTGGGATCAACCCGAAATGTCCCGCAAAAAAAATCAGTTGCGAACAATTCTCGACCAGCCGGCGGCACGACATTCTTTCGCTTGGGCCGAGCGCAGGCGCCCGATAAACCGTCAGCAGCGACTGCCGAGCCCTTCGGCCGATGTCGGTCGCGGCGATGCCTCACCAGAAGTATAAACGGCAGTGCGCGGCTGAATACGGACTCGCTATTCGGGGAAGGTACTTCTGCTCAGCGCGGCTATCCGCCCTCAACCATCAACGGATCGGCAGCGCCTGCTAAGGTTCAGCTATTCGCGTGCCGCAATTTGCTTCTGCGCCGACCATAGGCAACGTAGATGCCGATGCCGATCGCGTTCCACGCCAGGCACCACAGCAACGTATCACTGGGCAAGCTGAAGAACAGATACATGCAGCCGCCGATCGTACCTAGCCCGACGATCAGCGGCGCCCGCAGCCGAAACGGGCGCGCGGCAGCGGGCTCGCGCCGACGCAGCACCAGCAGGCAGACGCCAACCGCGATAAAGGCGATCAGCGTCCCGGCATTGGCGAGTGCCGCGACCTTCCCGATGGGCAACAGCCCCGCGAGCACCGCAACGATAGCGGCCGTCATCAGCGTAATTCGAGTGGGCGTGCCGCGCGATGAAATTGTTGCCAAACGCTGGGGCAAGAAGCCGTCCCGCGCCATCGCCAGGAAGATGCGGCTCTGCCCGAACAGGAACGCCAGCAGCACGGTCGGGAGCGCGATGACCGCCGCGGTCGCGACGATCCGCGCCACGGTATCTTGGCCGATTGATCGCAGGATCAGAGCAAGCGGTTCCGGGCTGTTCGCGAACTGGGTGAACGACACCGCGCCCACGGCGGTTGCTGCCACGATCATATAGATCAGCGTGCAGGCCGCCATCGAGCCGATGATCGCGATCGGCAAGTCCCGAGCCGGTCGCTTGGTCTCCTCGGCGGCCGTAGAAATCGCGTCGAAACCATAAAAGGCGAAGAAGATGATTGCAGCAGCCGCCATGATGCCGCGATCGACGCCATCGCTGTCGACATGCGCGGCATAGCCAAAGGGCATGAACGGATCGAAATTGGCAGCGTCGAAATAGGGCAGCGTACAGCCAACGAACAGCAGCAGCGTGACGATCTTAACGACCACCAGGATCGAGTTGACGCGTGCGCTTTCCCGCGTCCCCAGCAGCAGCAGCCCGGTGACGATCGCGATGATCGCGACTGCCGGCAGGTTGATCAGCCCGCCCAGTTCGGGGCCCTGCGTCAGCGCCGCAGGAAAGCCGACCCCCATGAGCAAGGGCGAGGCATAGCCCGACCATCCGACCGCGACGGTCGAGACGACAAGCGAATATTCAAGGATGAGGCTCCATCCGACCACCCACGCGATCACTTCACCGAGTGCCACATAGGAATAGCTATAGGCGCTGCCTGCCGTCGGCATCATCGCCGAAAGCTCGGCATAGGCGAGAGCCGCGCATGCGCACACCGCCCCGGCGATCGCGAACGAGATCAGAACCGCCGGGCCAGCCCGATCGACCCCGACCCCGATCAACGTCAGGATGCCGGTGCCGATGATCGCCCCCACGCCCATCGCCATCAGCTGTGGCCAGGACAGGCTGGGCGCCAGCGCGTCGGCGCTGCGCTCATGTGACGACACGATGGGTTTGCGGCGCGCCCAATTGTTCACGATGTTCCTCCCCGATAATTCTGGTCATGCCGTCCGACGCCGGCATTTTTTCTAGGCGTTACGGCTTCTCGTTGGGAAACAGCAGCAGCCAGTCCGCTTCGGCCTGGATGCGCGCGAAGAAGCTCCAGCTGTCGACATTGATCGACCGCTTGAGCCACGGCCTGGCCTTTTCCGGCTCGCCGCGCAGGATGTAGTAGTTGGCAAGGCTGTAGGCGGTCGACGCGGCGACACCATCGGCGGTTGCAAAGGCGCGGCCGCCATCCTTGTCGCTGAAGAAACTGTCAGCGGCACGATGCCCCTTGAACAGCTGAAGCCCGTCGAAATAGGTGTCGGAACCACCCTTGGGGTGAACTTCGAACAGCGTCAGATCATAGCTATCGAGCACCGCATTGGCCTCACGCAAGTTACCGCCACGCGCGTGCGACAGATACTCCCAATAGCCATTCGCCGTGCGCGCATCGAGATCGTGGGTGAAGGCAGCGGCTTCGGCCGACTTGCCGAACCACTTGGCCGCGTTGGCGAAATCATGCTTGGCGAAATAGGCTTGGCCGAGATGGTAGTAGAGGTAATATTGCACCACATCGGGGTCGCCGGGGAAGTAATCGGGACCTGGCTTTTCGCGCTCCAGCGGCTGCCCTTCGTACAGCTTGGCTGCCTTCAGCCCTAGCTCGATCGACTTGTCGAACTCGCGCAGCGAAAACGCGCGATGCGCGCGGTGGCGCAGCAGCTTGCCCGAATTGGGGAACCGCTTGAGCGCCGCATCGTAAACTGCCGCCGACTCCTTGGTATAGCCCTGGTAGAACAGCACGCGACCGTACCAGGTGGCGTTGTCGACAGTCATGCCGGCATCGTACGCCGCCTTGGCTTCGCGCGCGGCGCGTTGCAGCGTTTCGACCGCGGCGACATTCGCGTTGCGCGCAGGGCCGGTGTACATCGGCTGGCCGAGCAGCGACGTGCCCTGAAAGCTGCCGTCCTGCTGCTGCGCGGTCGCCGGAAGCGGCGCGGCGACGAGCGCGAGCCCGAGCGCCGCGGCACGTACAATATAATTGGGGGTCATCATCATCTCTCCCGGATGGGTGGCTATGGTTATTCGATGTCGAGGTCGAACTTCACACCCTGCGCCAGCGGGAGCGAAGTCGAGTAGTTCACCGTCGCGGTCGCGCGGCGCATATAGTTCTTCCAGCTGTCGGAGCCCGATACGCGGCCACCACCGGTGACCTTTTCGCCACCGAACGCGCCGCCGATCTCCGCGCCGCTGGTGCCGATGTTGACGTTGACGATGCCGCAATCGCTGCCGACCGCCGACTGGAACGTCTCCGCCTCGAGCACATCGCGCGTGAAGATGCAGGACGACAGCCCCTGCGACACGCCATTCTGCAGCGCGATCGCTTCATCCAGGGTCGCATAGGACATGACGTACAGGATCGGGGCGAAGGTTTCCTCGCGGACGATGTCGGTTTGCGCCGGCATCTCGACGATCGCCGGCTGGACATAATAGGCGTCGGGCGCGCCTTCGATCTCGATCCGCTCTCCGCCGTGCACGGTTCCGCCTTCGCGCCGCGCCTGTTCGAGCGCGCGCTGCATGCCATCGAACGCGGCCTTGTCGATCAGCGGCCCGACATGCGTCAGATCGTTCAGCGGGCTGCCGATGCGCAGCGTGCCGACGGCGCCGATCAGCCGCTTGACGAACGAGTCGCGGATGTCCTGATGCACGATCAGACGGCGCAGCGTCGTGCAGCGCTGGCCGCACGTCCCCGTGGCGGCAAAGATCGTCCCGCGCAGCGCGAGCGACGTGTCGGCGCTGGGTGCAATGATCGCGGCATTGTTGCCGCCAAGCTCCAGGATCGAACGGCCAAAGCGGCGTTGAACCCGCACGCCGACATCCTGCCCCATCGGCACGCTGCCGGTCGCGCTGACGATGGCCACGTCACGATGGTCGGCCAGTGCGCCGCCGCATTCGGCTGCGCCGATGGCGACTTGCACCAGATGCTCGGGAGCGAGCTCATAGTCCGCCGCCACTTTCTGCAGCAGACCGGCAAAGGCGAGCGCCGTCAGCGGCGTCTTTTCCGAGGGCTTCCAGATCGCACTGTCGCCGCAGACCAAAGCGACCGTGGTGCCCCAGGCCCAAACGGCTGCGGGGAAATTGAACGCCGAGATCAGCCCAACCACGCCAAGCGGATGCCAATATTCGGTCAGTCGATGTTCGGCGCGCTCCGACGCAATGGTCAGGCCGAACAGCTGGCGCGAAAGGCCGACCGCATATTCGCAGATATCGATGACTTCCTGCACCTCGCCGCGCGCTTCGGTGAGGATCTTGCCATTTTCGATCGTCAGCAGGCGCGACAGCGTTTCCTTATGCTCTCGCACCATCTGGCCATAGCGGCGGACGAGTTCGCCACGATGCGGCGCGGGCACGGTCCGCCATGCTAGGAAGGCGCCCCGCGCCCGCGCCACCATCGCGTCCACGTCCGCCGCGCGTTCGGTGCGCAGCGTTGCAAGCGCCGCCCCGTCGATCGGTGAATACACCGCCAGGTCGGTGCCACGACGATCCTGGAACGTCAGGCCCAGCGCGCCAAACAACTCCTCAACAGCAGGCGCAAAGCCGGGTGGTACGGCAGTGTCATCGATCGCAGTCATCTTGGCGGGCACGTCCATTTTGAGATCCATGGGAAAAGTGAAAAGGTTCAGGTGCGGTCAGCGCGGATCATGCCTGACGATCTTACCATCCTTAACGACGGTCGATACATGCTCCAGCAGCGTGATATCGGCATATGGATCGCCGGCGACGGCGATCAGATCCGCCGATTTCCCGACGGCGAGCGTGCCGATCCGTTCCGACTGATCCAGCAGCACGGCCGCATCGACCGTCGCCGAGCGCAGCGCCTGCATCGGCGTCATCGGCCCTTGTTCGACCATGTGGCGAAACTGGCGCGCATTCTGGCCGTGCGGCGAAACGCCGGCGTCGGTGCCGAACGCGATCTTCACCTTGTACTGCACGCCGAGGCGAATGTTGCGGCCCTCGACCGTGCGCGCCTGAGCGATCTTCGCGCGGACGGCGGGGCTGGCTTCACGCTTCTCACGGTCCTCGAGCAGGCCGAGTGTGGGAACCAGCCAAATGCCGCGCGCGGCCATTTCCTTGGCCGTCGGCACATCCAGATACGTGCCGTGCTCGACCGAATCGACCCCGGCCCGCACCGACGCGGCAACCCCTTCACTGCCATGCGCGTGCGACGCCACCTTCAGGCCCAGGCCATGCGCGGTGGTGACGATCGAGGTCAGCTCCGCGTCGCTCAGATGCTGGCCAAGGCCGCGCGCTTGCTGCGACATGATCCCGCCGGTCGCGGTCACCTTGATCAGATCGGCGCCATATTTGGCCGCCTCCCGCACGCGCAGCGCACATTCCACCGCGCCCGTGCAAGCCCCGGTATAGTCATACGGATACAGCGCTTCCGTGGCCTTGCGATTGAGGCCCGACATGTCGCCATGGCCACCGACGATCGAAAGCGACGTACCCGAAAGGAAAATGCGCGGGCCGATCACGCTGCCGTCATTCACGGCGTCGCGCAACGCGTGGATCGCGTAGCCGTCGGACCCCACGTCGCGCACGGTGGTAAAGCCCGCCTCCAGCGTCTTCCTGCCATTGGCATAGGCGAACAGCGCGACATCTTCGGGCGTGTCGACCGCCGCTGCGGTCAAACTGGTCTCGGGTGAAAAACTGAGATGGACATGCGTATCGATCAGCCCGGGAAGAACCATGCGATCCTTCAGATCCAGTGTCCGCGCGGCCGGGCGCTCGACATGGCCCGCTTCGATCGCAGCGATCCGCCCACCCTCGATCACGATGGTTGAAGGGCCAAGCGGCTCTTCGCCAGGGACCGCAATGACGCCGCCAGCATGAATGACGAGCCGCTCGCCCGGCGCCGACTGCGCGTGCGCGGGCTGGCCGAGTGACACGACCAGGCCAGCCATCGTGCACAGCGCCAGAGTTTTGCCCGTCCGCGTCAATCGACCCCCTCATCTGCGACAGCCGCCGCATCGACAATCAAAGGCTTAGAAAGTTTATCGACCTTGGGCAATAAATTTTATTATAGGAAAAGTGTCAGCGATCTGCCACATATCGGAAATCGGCCCACGGCCGGATGTGGACTTTTGGGGTTCAGAGGAGGGACATATGTCGAAATTGATTTCGCGGCTGCTGCTGTCGTCGGCGGTGGGGCTGGCCATCGCGTTGCCAGCGCATGCACAGACCAACGTTGCGGACAGCGAGAACGTCGAAACCGCCACCGAAGCAGACAAGGACATCGTCGTCATCGGCACGCGGCGCAAGGACCGTTCGGTCACCGACAGCGCGGTTGCGATCGACGTCATTTCGCCCGAGCAGATCAGCACGACGGGGTATACCGACGTCAACGACGCGCTGCGCACGCTGGTGCCCGCGTTCAACGCGCAGCGCTTGCAGGGGAATGACGGATCTTCGTTCGTGCGCCCGATCACGCTGCGCGGCTCGCCGGCCGACCATGTCCTGCTGCTGATGAACGGCAAGCGCCGCCACCGTGCGTCGATCGTGCAGATCGGCACCGGGCACGCATCGACCTCGGGCTCGCAAGGTCAGGATTTCAACGTCATTCCGCCGATCGCGCTGTCCAGCGTCGAAGTGCTGCGCGATGGCGCGTCGGCGCAATATGGATCGGACGCCATTGCCGGCGTGATCAACCTTGAGCTCAAGCGCGCGCGCACCGGCGGCTCGGTCATCGCGCAGGTCGGCGAATATTATGAGACCGGCGGCCGCACCTATGACATTCAGGGCCATGTCGCGGTCCCGCTGGGTGATCGCGCCTATCTCAACCTGGCGGCGCAATATACGGATCAGGCCAAGGCGTATGCGTTCAAGGCGGTACATGCCGGTGCGGCCGCACTGCGCGCCGCCAACGTGCCCGGCGTGCCAGCGCATCCCGAAGGCAATCTCGACCCGCTTTATCGCGCATTCAAGGGTGTGTTCAACGCCGGCGTCGAACTGGGAGACCAGCTCGAACTCTACGCTTTTGGCAACTACATGATGGGTGAAAGCTCGGTCACGTTCGGCTTGCGTCAGCCGTTCGCAGCGGGCGGCCTGAGCGGTCACAGCACCTATGGAAATTCGGCGTTTGACCTGACCCCGGCCCATCCGCAGCAGTTCAACCTAGCGGCGATCTATCCGGGCGGGTTCACCCCGGAATTCGGTGGTGACCTTGAGGATGCAAGCGTGCTTGTGGGTCTGCGCGACGAGCAGGGGCGCCTGAAATGGGACCTGTCGGCCCGCTACGGCCGCAACACCGCCGACTATACGATCACCAATACGATCAACGCGTCGATGGGCGTCAACTCGCCGACCGCCTTCAAGCCAGGGTCGCTCACGCAGCGTGAAATTCAGTTCGACGCGGAAGTCTCGTACGAACTGACCGACTCGATTCTGGCATTCGCAGGCGCCAGCTATCGCAAGGAAACCTATGTCATCGGGCAGGGCGACCGGGCGAGCTACATTACCGGCCCGTTGCGCGATTTGCCGGCCGGATCGAACGGCTTCCAGGGCTTCTCCCCCGAATTCGCGGGCAGTTTCGATTCAAACAGCTATGCGGTGTTTGGTGAGGTCGATGCCGACATCACGCCGTGGTGGAACCTGTCGGTCGCCGCGCGCTTTGAGGACTACGACCAGTTCGGTGACAATTTCAGCTACAAGGCGGCGACGCGGTTCGAGCTGAGCGAAGCGTTTGCGCTTCGTGGGTCGGTCAGCACCGGCTTTCGTGCACCGGCCGCTGGCCAGGTGTTCGGCACCAGCCTGACGTCGCAGCTCGACGGCATGGGCGGCTTCATCCTCGACGCCGTGCTGGTGCCGGGATCGCCCGCAGCGCAGGTGTTCGGATCACAATCGCTCGTGCCCGAAACCTCGTTCAACATGTCGGCCGGTATGGTGTTCACCGGGTTTGAAGGCTTCCTGACGACACTCGATTTCTATCAGATCGATGTCGACGATCGCCTGTTGCTGACGCCCTCTCGCAACACGACCGCGACGGAGCGCGCGGGGCTGGCGGCGATCGGCTTCCCCAACGGCATCGATATCCAGCAGGTCCGCTATTTCCAGAACGAGATGGATACCCGCGTGCGCGGCTTCGACCTGGTCAGCACCTATCGCCATCGCTGGTCGACGGTCGCCTCGACCGACTTCAGCCTCGCGGTGAACTATAACGAGCAGCATCTGCGGGGTTCGCCGCCCCCGGGGTTCAGCCCGGCGATCGTGACCGAGTTCGAACGCGGCACGCCGCGGTGGCGCGGCAACTTCTCGACCACGACCAAGGTCGGCGATGTGGCGTTGATGGCCCGAGCGGTTCACTACGGGGCCTGGCGACGCCTGGACGGCGCGACCTTCCTGCCGCGCAAGGCAGTGACGCTGTTCGATGCGGAAGTAACCTACTCGGGTATCCGCAACGTCGATCTCAGCATTGGCGCGCGCAACCTGTTCAACATCTTCCCGCCGGATCGCGGCGCGGCACGTGCCCGCGCTGGCCTGATCTATGACAATCACAGCGTGTTCGGTGTGGCCGGTGGCTTCTATTATCTGAACGCGAAATTCAGCTTCTAATCTAACCGTTTGAGAGCGTGAGAGTTTCCAATGGGCATGCAGGCAAGAATCTGGCCTGCATAGCCTATTGGAAATTCTGCTATATACGGTCTGCATAACCCCGGCCCGCCGTCCCGCGGCGGTCGATCGACAGAACCGTGCTAGCTGAGGAAATGAATATGCGGTCCGGCAATGGGGACGAGGCCACGCTTCTCGACGCAGCGCGGATGGGCCGGCGGCGGCGGACCGACCCGTTTCACCTGGGAAAGCGGCTGCGCGAGCTCCGCCGGGAGCGTCAGTTGACGCTGGAGGATGCCGGCCGGATGACCGGTCTGGCCGCCTCGACCCTGTCGAAGATCGAGAACGATCAGATGTCGCCGACGTTCGACGTGGTGCAGAAGCTGGCGGTCGGATTCGACATCGACATTACCGACCTGTTCGCGGGTCACTCCAGTCAGGATGCAGCCGGTCGCCGCAGCGTCACCATGGCTGGTGCCGGTCGATTGATGGAGACACCGGTCTATCGCCACCGCCTCATCGCGACCGAGCTGAAGAACAAGAAGATCCTTCCCTTCGTCACCACGATCAAGGCACGCGCGCTCGGCGATTTCGAGAATTGGTCGGAACATAGCGGGGAAGAGTTTCTCTACGTCCTTGAGGGCGAGATCTGCTTTCAGACCGAGCATTACGAGCCCGTGACCCTGGGGGTCGGCGACAGCATCTATATCGACAGCAGCATGCAGCACGCGTGCTATACGACGAGCGAAAAGGACGCCGTCGTACTGTGGGTCAATACCGGCTGATCCAGCCCTTGCCTCTTCTGTCGTATCGGATATACATTTTCCGATAGGCAAAAATGGAGAGGTCGATGCACAGGCGAGATTTCATTCTTTCGGCAACGGCGGGCGTCGCATCGATGGCGATCTCGCCAGCGCTTGCCACCACGCCGAAACGCCGCCCGCTGACCTTCGACGCGATGGGCGAAGTGCGGTTCGAATATGACGCAGCATTGATCGCGCAGATGCGCGACAGCGGCCTCGACGCGATCACGATTACCTTGTGCGATCCCAAAAGCTACGAGGGCGCGGCGTATGAGGAGGCGATCCAGGCCGTCCTCGATCACGACGCCCATATCGCAAAACATCCGCAACTGTTCCTCAAGGCCACACGGACGAGCGACATCGACGCCGCGCGGAACAATGGTCAGATCGCGCTTTTCTATCTCTTCCAGAACAGCACGCAGTTCGGTCGCGATCTGGACAATGTCGACCTGTTCCACAAGCTGGGCGTCCGGTCGGCGCAGATCACGTACAACGATCAGAATTGGGCCGGTGCCGGCTGCAAGGAGCTTGGCAGCAACGGGCTGACCCACTTCGGGCGCGAGCTGGTCGCCAGGATGAACCAGCGCGGCATGCTGATCGATCTGTCGCACGCCAACATGGCGACGATGGCGGACACGATCACGGCATCGCGAGCGCCCGTAATCGTGTCCCACACCGCCTGCATGGCGGTGCACAGCAACACGCGCAACACGACGGATGCCAATCTGCGCCTGTTGGCCGATCGCGGCGGGGTTGCCGGCATCTGCCAGATGCGCCCGTTCCTGACGACGAAGCGCAAGGACGCCCTGCCCGAATATTTCCGTCACATCGCCCACGCCGTCAACGTGATGGGCGCCGATCATGTCGCCATCGGCAGTGATCGCGATCATCGCATTGTCGAAATGACCGATGCCTATGTCGCCGAGCTGAAGCGGGAGGAAGGCGCCAACTTCAACGAGGCCGACTGGCCGCTGTTCATCGACGAGCTGAACGGACCGCGTCGCATGGAGGTCGTCTGGGATGGCGTGCGCAAGCTCGGTTACCCGTCAGGCACGGTCGAGAAGATCATGGGCCTCAATGTACGCCGCATCTATCAAGAGGTGATCGGATGAACCGCATCTTGCTGCTTGCCGGAGCTGCATTCGGCATCGCCGCCAGCCCGGCCGCATCGGCGCAAACGCCGGTGCCTGCTGCGGAGCTGTGCGCGACCAGCCTGATCGGCACGCCGCTGACCATTCCACGCTACCCGGCTGCGACGCAGAAGATCCTTGATGAGGACATCGCGATTGCCGCCGCCGCGCTGCGGATCGCGCCCGACCGGGAGGACTCTCATATCTGGTACGGTCGGCGGCTCGATTATGCTGGCCGCGTCTGCGAGGCGGTCGACGCATTCAGCGCGGGGATCAGCCGCTTCCCGAACAGCTACAAGCTCTACCGCTTCCGCGCCCGCGATCTGACGCGCGCGCGACGTTTTGACGAAGCGCTGGCCGACTATGCCAAGGCGCTGGCGCTCATGGGCGATACGCCGGACACGTTCGAGCCCGATGGCATGCCCAACCCGCTGGGGCTGACGATCAGCACCTACCGCGGGAACATCGTCTATTATCACGCCCAGACCAGCTTCGCGACCGGCGACTATCCGACCGTGGTGTCCGGCATGGCAAAGTCGCTGGAGCTTGCCGCCGATTTCGCGCGCGACGACATGCGCGTGCCGACGGCCTATTGGACGTACCTCGCCTATCGCAAAATGGGTCAGCACGAGAAGGCACGCGCGATCATCGACGCGATTGAGCCGGGGCTGAAGCTGATCGAGAACGAGTTTTACTATCAAGCCGTGCAGATCATGCAGGGGCGGCTCAAGCCCGACCAGTTCGCGGATACGCGCGACAGCACGATCAAGTTCGCGATTGCAATGGAACGCCGCTTTGGCGGGGACGAGGCGGGTGCGAAAGCAATGCTGACACAGATCGTGCGCGAGAACCCGCAGGGCCATTGGCCTTCGGAGGCCGAACTGGCTGATCCAGACCGTCGACCCGCCGCGAAATCGCCGGGCGGTTGATGCGACCGCACGGACGCAAACGACAAGGGCGCATCGATCATGCGCCTGCTCCACGACCCATGCCCGTCGCGGCAGGAGATGATATGCCCCTTGATCACACCGCGCCCGGCGCCAGACTGGTGGCGCGCCTGTTGGGTGCACGCGCCGCGCCCGTGCTGGCGACGATAGACCTGGACGCGCCGCTCAGCGCGACCGGACCGAATGGCACCGTGCCCCGTGCCGGTCTGGCCGCAGCCTTGAACGTGCTGCTGTTCGACGACCTGCTGGCGCGCGTACCGACCGGTGCCGCGTTCGTGGCCGAGCAGCGCGCCCGCGATGAACGGATCCGGTTCGACCATGGCGCGATCCGCACGGTTCGCCTGGTGGGCGGTGACACGGGCGCGCTGCCAGCCGGGCAAGCCGCGATGGCAAGGATCCTGCAGCCGCTGGGCTATGCGGTTCCCGGCATCTATCCACTGCCACGGCTGCGCATGACGGGGCACGCATGGGCACATCGCGATCAGCCGGAGCTGCTACCCCAGTTTTTTGTCAGCGAATTGCATGTCGATCAGTTCGACGCCCAGTTCCAGGACGTGGCGCAGCGCGTCTTTGGCACGAGCAGCGATCCGCTGAGCGAAGCCAGCCGGGCAGCCTTGCTGCAACTGGAGCGAGACGAGAGCATCCCGTTCCAGATGGCGCTGGACGTCCTGCCGAACCTCCTGTCCGCGTTCGGTCGTCAGCATGAAACACCATCGCTACGCGACTATGAGGCGCTGCTATCCCAATCGGCCGAAGCGGCGTGGATCGCGACCGAGGGCAACGCCTTTAATCACGCGACCAGCCGGGTCGCCGACATCTATGAAACCGCGGACCGTCAGCGCGCGCGCGGGGTGCCGATCAAGGATGCCGTCGAGGTCTCGCAAAACGGCCGAGTCAGGCAAACCGCGTTTCGCGCTGATCCCGTGGAGCGGCCGTTCGCGGTCGACGGGTCGGAGATTACCCGTCGTGTTCCTGGATCGTTTTACGAAATCATCAGCCGCGACATCGACCCGGGGACCGGCGCGCTCGACCTCAGCTTCGACACTGGCAACGCAACCGGCATCTTTGCGATGACCCGCGCGGCATGAACGATCGGGATCTGGTTGCCGAGCTGCGCCGCATCGTTGGCTGCGGGCACGTCCTGACCGATCCGTCCGACCTGGCGGGGCGCGACCATGACGGGCGCGGGCCAGCGGGGCGATCACGCGCGCTGGTCCGCCCGCACACCCCCGAAGAAGTCGCGGCGGTGGTTGCGGTGGCGGTACGCGCCGGGGTCAGGCTCGTACCGCAAGGTGCGCGCACGGGGCTGGTTGCCAGCGGTGTCGCCGACGAGAGCGGTGGCATGATATTGCTATCGACAGAGCGGCTCAACGCGGTGGCGATCGATCCCGTCAATCGCACTGCCCGCGTCGGCGCCGGCGTGCCACTATCGACCCTGAACGCGCAGGCGGCGGCGCACGATCTGTTCTTCCCGATCGACCTTGGCGCCGATCCCACTATGGGCGGAATGATCGCCGCCAATACCGGCGGCGCGCGGTTCATTCGCTATGGCGACGTCCGCCGCAACCTGTTGTCGCTCGAGCTCGTCACCAGCAATGGGCCCGCAACCATCCTGCAACTGGGTCGCGACTGCTGGAAGCAGAATGACGGCCTGGATCTCAAGCAGCTGGCGATCGGCAGCGGCGGTGCGATGGGGATCATCACGGCGGCGACAGTGGCCCTCCAACCCACGCCCCAGCACGTGATCACGGCACTGATCGCACTGCGCGATCCCATGGCGCTCGACCGGCTTCTGCTGACGTTCGAGCGCAGTTGGGGAATGCTGTTCACCGCCTTTGAGGGCATCTCACGACCGGCCTATCTGGCGGCGTTGCATCACGTTGCGCATCTCCGCCGGCCGTTCCCGGTCGACACCGAACATCCCTATTTCGTACTGATCGAACTCGCCGCCGGCGCGGCATTCGATGCCATGGTGCTGGAAGACGCTCTGACGGGTGTCCTTGCGGAGATGATGGAGGCACCTGCCTCGCCAATCGCCGACGTGGTCGTGGATCACGGCGCGGACCTGTGGGCGTTGCGCCATGCCGTTCCGGACGGCCTGCGCGCCATGGGCACCACGATCGGCTGCGACATCGCCGTGCGGCGCGGAGATGTCGCCAGATTTCGGCGCGAAATGGCCGCTGAGATCGCGCGGGATTATCCTGGGCTGCTAGTGTGCGATTTCGGTCATATCGGCGATGGCGGGATACACTTCAATCTGGTCTGGCCGACCGAGCAGGGGCCGCTGCCGTCTGGTTTGGCGGAGGCCGTGCGGATGCGGATATTTGCCGTGGCGGTCGAGCGCTATGGTGGCAGCTTCAGCGCCGAACATGGCGTGGGGCCACGTAACATCGCTGCCTATCATCGGTTTACCCCGCCCGCCGTCCAGCAACTGGCCGGCGCTGTTCAGACGCTTTTAGCCCCGGTGCCGATCAGCCGGGTGTGGTATGGCGGCCATCAGACAAGAACCCCGCTTCCGCAAGCCCCAGACGCTTCTTCCCCTGAACTGTTCCGGGTCCATTACCCTGCCTCAAGGGATGATGCCTCGTCAGTCACCATGCGACGTTAACCCGCCCGGACGCTCAGGCGGTCGCCGGGCAATCAGCCGGCGACCGCCTGCGTCTCGACGCGGCCGAGCGGCTAATCCAGTCCGAGCCGAATTGTCGCGCCGATCGTTCGGGGCCTTGTCACGGAACCGGCGAACGAGAATGGCGCGTTCAGGATGCCATATTGGTTGAACAGGTTCTTGGTGAACAGTCCCAGTTCGATCTTCTCGGCCACCGTGATCGATCCGTTCAGATCCACGATGTTGAAGTCGCCTTTCTCCAGCGTCGCCCCGAACGCGACCGGCGCGCTCGACAAATAACGGTGCGCGATGCCAAAGCGCGGCTTCAACCCACTATCCGGGAAGCTGAAATCGAGGGTGTTGGAGATCGTCCAGTCGGACGCACCCGGCAACACGCTCCCCTTGGCATAGCCGCCGCCGGGCGCGAACGAGTCCGGCAGCAGGCTGGAAAGCCGCGCATTGTTGTAGGAGACGTTGGAGGCAAAGGTGATGTTGCGCGTAGGGCGCATCGTCAGGCTGAATTCCACGCCATCGATATCGGCGCCGCCGCCATTCGTCGTGTAGGAGCGGAACGTGACCGGCGTGAACAGCCGCGCCTGAATGTTGTTCCAATCGATATGATAGGCGGTCACGTCGAGCGTCAGCGCCCCGCCGACCAGATCGATCCGCGTGCCGACTTCGTAACTCTGCGTGGTGTCGCCATCGTACGTCAGCGGCAGGCCGGGCGTCGCCAGCGAAAACACATTCACCCCGCCGATGCGGAACCCTTCTGAATACAGCGCATAGATGCGGACATTGCTGTTGGGCTGGAACGCCAGCGACACCTTCGGGATGAAGTCCGACTTTTTCTGGGCGGTCGGGGCGTAATCGAACGGCGCGATGAGGTTAGCATTGGGCAGATACTGAGCCCGCGGTTGCGTCTTGTATTCGAAGTAGCGCCCGCCCAGCGTGAGTGTGACGCTGTCGACGATGTCGAATTCCGCTTCGCCGAACACCGCCTTTTCGGTGACCCGGTTGCTGCTCACCGTGCGTTCCGCCAGGTCGCCGGGTGCGAGCGTGGCGCCCGACTGTCCCCCGAACAGGGCGGGGTTGCGATCGATATAGGTCGCGATGCCCTGGATCGACGTCGCATCTGTGGCCGTCGATCGCATCCGGGTATAGTTGGCGCCCAGCAGCCAGCGGAACCGGCCCTGATCCGGCGACGTCAGGCGCACTTCGCCATAATGGGTCTCTGACGTACCGAAGCCGGTCGCCAAAGGCGGGGTGTCGGTGCGCGGATCATTGCCGCCGAACACCGAATTGTCGAACGCCAGATCATTCTTCTTTTCGGTATAGCTCCCGACCGCCGTCAGCGTCGCGAATCCGAGATCCTGTTCCAGCCGCAGGCTGTGCAGCATGACCTGGGTATGCTGGAACTCGGCGACGTTGGTCGCGCGGGCATAGGTGCGCGGCGGCCCGAACAGGACATAGGTCTGATCGTCCAGATCATATTCCTGGTACATGCTAAGCGCCGAGATGCGCGTACCCTCCGCCGGGGTGAACACGATCGATCCGCGCAGCCCGCGCACGCGCAGGTCGTTGCTGCCCTTGCGGCCCAGCAGCGTGTTGTCGAGATAGCCGGCATCGACGCGTTGGAGCGCGACGACGCGGACGGCCAGCTTGTCGTCGATGATCGGCACATTGATCATCGCCTTGGCGGCATAGCTCAGTTGGCCATCGGCGCGCTCGGTGGTGGAGACCATTCCCTCCCCGCCCGCATCGAACTTGGTCGCGTCCGCCTCGTTCACGACATAGTTGATCGCGCCGCCCAGCGATGACGACCCGAACAGAGTGCCCTGCGGACCACGCAGCACTTCAACGCGATTCAGGTCGAAGCTGTCGATGTCGGGGATGACGAGCGGGAAGCCCGGCTCAAGCAAGGGAAGCTCGTTGAGGTAGTAGCCCGTCGTCGACTGGTTAGCTTCGTGATAGGTGGTCGATGCCACGCCGCGAATGACCACTTCCGACACGCCGGGCTGATAGTCGTTGAACACCACGCCCGGAACGCGGGTGATATAGTCCGACAGGCTCTGCGCGTTCAGTCGCTCCAGCGTTGCCTGCCCCACCGCAGAGACCGAACCGCTGACGTCGCGCGCCGACTGTTGGCGCTTGTTCGCGGTGACGACGATCTCGGTGTCGTCGCTTGCGTCGGTCACTTCATCCTGCGACGCGCGCGCCGTCGTCTGCGCCGCCGCCGGCATTGTGAGCGTCAGCAGCGTGCCTGCCAGCGCGGTCGTCGTCGAGAATCGCTTGATCATGTCCCACCCCTTCGTGTGGCGACGGACGCACCCGCCCGCCGCTTCGTCCTGTGTCTGCTCCCCGCGTGCGGCGTGTCCGGTCTTGCGCCGACATTCCTTTAACGCGCCGCCCCGCCAAGGCCGGCCGTTCGAGCGAGTCCGACGCTGGGTTTCCCCCGCGGCGCCTGGCAGGGTTCAGGCTAGACAAGGAGGGCCGCATGTCCAGCAACTGTGCGGCGAAGGCACGTCATTGGAAAATAACGTAAATACCTCGAATATCCGGCTTTTTCGCAGCTTGATCGCGGCAATTACTGAACGTTGTGCGTCCCAGGCTGGTCACTTCCGCGAAATATTCGCGTGCATGCGGCTGGCACTGGTCACCACTGGTCGCGGTCGCACCGTAGCCGGTGCCGGCCGGCGTAGAAATTTGTGCTTGCCGCGTTGCGCCGGGGCGGGAAAAGATGACTGATCCGGCGTGCCCCGGCGCCGTTGAAAGGAAATTCGTGCAGCTCGACAAGCGCGACCTCAAGATTCTGCACGAGCTGCAGGCAGATAACACCATCACCTATCGCGAACTGGCGAACCGCGTTGCGCTCTCGCCCAGCGCCTGCGTCGCGCGCGTCAAACAACTTGAGGATCAGGGCTATATCCTCGGTTATCACGCGGCGATCGCGATCGAACGCGTACGGCCCACCTTCGTGATGGTTGCCGAAGTATCGATGGCGTCGCACGTGCCCGACGACCTTGCGCAGTTCGACGCGCTGCTGATCTCGATGCCCGAAGTGATCGAGGTGCTGCGCGTCAATGGGCCGTTCGACTATATCGTCAAGTTCCTGCTGTCCGACGTGCGCGAGTGGCAGGGCTTTGCCCACCGCCTTCTCGCCCCGCAGAACCGGGTCGAGAAGATGGTGAGCCATGTCGTGATGCAGGAGCTCAAGCCCTTTCGCGGCTATCCCATCCCGCAGCGTTGACAGCGGCGGCCGCGCGCGCGGATCAGGCCGCGCGCTTGAGCATGCCGAACAGATCGCGAGGATCGTCCGGGTCGGCCAGCATGTCGATCTTCTGGAAGAAGTCGGTCCCGTCCAGCTTGCCGTGGATGTAGCGCAGGGCGGAGAAGTCCTCCGTGGCAAAGCCGACGCTGTCGAACAGCGTGATCTGCCGCGCGTCACGACGGCCCGGCGCGATGCCGTCGAGCACCTGGTAAAATTCGGTGACGGGATAGCTCGCATCCATCTGCTGGATCTCGCCCTCGATCCGGGTCTGCGGCTCGAACTCGACGAAGGTCGCGGCGCGGTTCAGAATGTCCTTGTGCAATTCGGTCTTGCCGGGACAATCGCCGCCGATCGCGTTGATGTGAATGCCGGCGCCCACCATGTTGTCGGTCAGGATCGTGGCATAGGCCTTATCGGCGGTGCAGGTGGTGACGATGTGTGCGCCCTCGATCGCTTCCTGCGCGCTGCCGCATTTGACGATGGTCAGGCCGCTGTCCGCCAGGTTGCGTGCGGCCTTCTCGATCGCCTGCGGGTCGATGTCATAAAGCCGGACCGTGTCGATGCCGACCACAGCCTTCATCGCCAGCGCCTGGAATTCGGCCTGCGCGCCATTGCCGATCAACGCCATGACCCGCGCGTCACGGGGCGCGAGGTACCGCGCCACCATCGCCGACGTCGCCGCAGTGCGCAGCGCCGTCAGCAGCGTCATTTCGGCGAGCAGGATCGGATAGCCGGTATCCACGCGCGCCAGCAGGCCAAAGGCGGCGACCGTCTGATACCCCTTCGCCGTATTGCTGGGATGGCCATTTACATATTTGAAGCTGAACACCTCACCATCCGATGTCGGCATCAATTCGATCACGCCCTCGCGCGAATGCGACGCGAGCCGCGGCGCCTTTTCGAACAATGCCCAGCGCCGATAGTCCTGTTCGACCGCATCGGTCAGTTCACGCAACACCCGCTCGATGCCATGATGGTGCACCAGTCGCATCATGTTTTCGACGCTGACAAAGGGGACGAAGGCGAGTTCGGAGGGGGCCGGTGGCATGGCGTTTCCTTTGTGAGGTGCGTGGTGCCGCAAATGCTATGCCGCGTGCCTGTGCTGGCGAAATCGCAATGCTGTCCTAAAAAGCTCCATTATCTGGGCAGAATGATCAGTCCGACTGCACAGATCGTCAGATCAAACTGCGCAGGAATCAATCCATGCATGTCGCGAAATACGTCCCGGATGAACTGGATCGTCGCATCATCGCGCATTTGCGAAGCGATGGCCGGGCACCGCTGACCAGCTTGGCGGAGGCGCTGGGTGTCGCGCGCGGCACGGTTCAGAATCGGATCGACCGACTGCTCGCAACCGGAGCCGTCCTTGGGTTCACCGTCCGCATGCGCGAGGATTACGACGATCTGACCGTGCACGCGGTGATGATGATCGAGGTCATCGGCAAATCCACCACGCAGGTGGTGCAGCGTCTGCGCGGGATCCCTGAAATTCGGCGGCTGCATACGACCAACGGCAACTGGGATCTCGTCGCGGATATCCAGACGGCCAATCTGCCCGATTTCGATCGCGTCCTTCGCGAAGTCCGGATGATCGATGGCGTGGCCAATAGCGAAACCAGCCTGTTGCTGAGCAGCGTGTGAGCGGGGTGGCCATCCCAGCCAACTTCAACAGAACGCACTGATCGCGGGGCTCAATTAGAACATTGGACGCATATTGCGGCCCGGCACTGACGGTTGTGCGGCAAGGACCATGAAATAGTCGAAACTTCAAAGCCTTAGTCGACATCAGGCGATCTTGGACAGGCCGAGCCTGGCGGCGCTAGCGTTGGACAACGCCCAACAGGAAGCATCGATGCTCGTTTATCATTCGTCCGCCGCGACGCGTCACGACCCCCGTATTTTTTACCGCCGTGGAAACCCGATCGATCACCCGGAATCGGCTGGCCGCTATGCGGTGCTGAAGACGGCGGTCGTTGAGGCCGGTTACGCGCTGGTCGATGCGCGCACGCACGACATGGCCCCGATCGCGGCGGTGCACGACACCGGCTATCTCGACCTGTTGTCCAGCGGATGGGCGCGCGCCATCGCGGCCGATCCGGCCATCGAGGAAATCCTGCCAACCCAATTCGCACCCTGGACGCCGCACCGGCGGCCAGAAGGGCTGCTCGGCCAGCTGGGCTATCACATGGCCGACACCTCAACGCCGCTGCGCGCGGGGACGTGGGACGCGATCACCGGCGCGGCCTATGCGGCGATCGATGCGGCTGATGCGGCGCTTGATGGCAAGACTTCCTACGCGCTCACGCGGCCACCGGGCCACCATGCGTCCGGCGCTCACGCCGGCGGCTTCTGCTACCTCAACAACGCCGCAATCGCCGCCCAGCGGGTCGTCGCCGCGCGCGGGTCTGCGGCGGTCCTTGATATCGATGTGCATCACGGCAACGGCACCCAAGCGATCTTCTATGACTCGCCGGACGTGCTGGTGATGTCGCTGCATGCCGAAACGTCGAACTATTACCCCTATTTCACGGGCTATGCCGACGAAACCGGCACCGGCGCGGGTGCCGGCTACAACCTCAACCTGCCGCTGCCCTTGGGTTCGGCGGACGAGGTGTTTCTCGACGCGATCTCGCAGAGCCTGGACCGTATTGCGCAGTTCGACCCGCCCGCGCTGATCCTCTCGCTTGGCCTGGACGCGGCGGTAGACGATCCGATCGGCGCGATGGCCGTCACCACGCAGGGCTTCGAGCGGGCCGCCGCGCTGATCGCCAGCTTCGGCTGTCCCACCGCGATCATCCAGGAGGGCGGCTATCTCTGCGAAGCCCTGCCGCGCAACCTGACCGCCTTCCTCGCCAGTTTCGACGCCGCCGCCTAGCGTCGTTTTCAATTAGGCGGCACCAGCCCGCTCCCCCACCCGGCCACCCATAGAATACACTGTCGTTGGGTGGCCGGGTCGGGGAGCGGGCCGGTGCCGGTTCAGCTTTGCTGAAAACAACCCTAGCGTACGCAGTTCATCGCGAACGCCCAGAACCGGGCCATCTCGTCGAACTCGGCGCGCTGGTCGCCACTCGATTGATGGCCCGCATCGGGATCGACGAGCAGAATGGCGGGATTGCCGCTGGTCGATCGCTGGCGCACCTGCGCGACCAGCTTGGCCGGCTCCCAATAGCTGACGCGATCATCTTTCAGCCCGGCCGTGCATAGCAGCGGCGGATAGGCTGCCCGCCGCACATTTTCATAGGGAGAGATCGAGGCGATATAGTCATAGGCCGTGGGATCGGCGAGCGGATCGCCCCAGTCCGGTCGGAACAGCGGCACCAGCGGATGGTCGCCGTCGCTCATCGTATTGAGCATGTCCACGAACGGAACCTTGGCGATCACCCCGCCCCATAGCGTCGGGTCGAGGTTCATCGCCCCGGCCACCAGTAGGCCGCCCGCGGACAAGCCGAACGCGACGACCCGCTCTGGCGCGCTGTATCCCGAACTGCACAGCGTCCGGGCGCAGGCGACGAAATCGGTCATCGAATTGCGCTTGGCAAAGCGTCGCCCGTCGAGAAACCAACGCCGCCCCTTTTCGGACCCGCCGCGCACATGTGCGATCGCAATTCGCCAACCGCGATCGATCAGCACCGTCGCCGGCAGCGAAAAGACCGGATCGCTCGAAACGCCATAAGCGCCGTAACCATATAGCAAGAGCGGCGTGCTGCCGTCTTTCGGCGCGTCGCGTCGCGAGACGAGCGTGATCGGCACGTCCATCCCGTCCGGCGCTTTCGCGCTCAAGCGCTCGACGACATAATTGTCCGGATCGAAGCCGCGCAGGCGTTCGGCCGCGACTTGCGTCTGGCGCCCGGTCGCCAGATCGATGTCCAGCCAGCGTCGCGGCCGGACGGGCGATTGATGGACGATCTGAACCGATGTCGCGCGATAATCCTGCGCCTCCGGGACCTCCAGCGCATAGGCCGCCTCCTGAAAGGCAATCGCCTGCTCCCGCCCATCGGCTTGCCGCACGATCACGCGATGCAGGCCATCCTCGCGCTCGAGCCGCACAAGGGCGTCGGCAAAGGGGATCATCGCCAGGATCGGCACGCCGGGGCGGTGCGGCACCAGCGTCGCACCGGCGGTGAAGGACCCTGCGTCGAGCTGGACGATCTTGCGGTCGAACGCTCCGTCCGCGTCGGTGACCATGAGCAACGCGCCACGCCATTCGTCGACCTCATACGTCACGCCCTGCTGGCGCGGACGCACGATCCGCGGCGCTGCCGTCTCATCGCTCGCCGCGATCAACCGGACTTCCGCCGTGTCGGGGCCGGCAAGGGTCAGCCGCACAAAGCCGTCTGCGGCGGTTCTGCCGACCTGCATGAAGATCGCGGGGTCGGCTTCCTCATGGACCAATGCCGGCTGGCCTCCCGCTACCGCCGTGCGATAGAGCCGCGTCGGTCGGTTGCGCGCGTCGCGCCAGATCCAAAACATCCACGCAGAGGACGGCGAGAATACAAGGCCGCCATAGCCATAGGCATCGGCTTCGACGCGGATCGACACCGCGCCAGTGCGCGTATCGAGCAGGCAAATCCGGTGCCGGTCATCGCCCACGATGTCCTCTGCCCAGGCGAAATAGCGGTGGTCCGGGCTCGGCTGGTGGCCGGTTGTGCGGTAATAGGCATGGCCATTGGCGCGCTGCCCCTCGTCCAAGAGGATTTCTTCGGTGCCGTCCTGGCGTACGCGATAGTGCACGGTATGTTCGCCGCCCGGCGGCACCCGGCTGCCATAACGCCACGCGCCCCGCGACAGGCCCGGCGCCTCCACCCCACCACCAGCGCGATCGAGCATCGCCGCCAGCAGATCGCCCTGCTTGGGTGCAAGCGGGGACAGCATGCTGGTCGCATAGCGGGTTTCGGCCTCAAGCTGCGCCCGGATCATCGGCGGCATGGTCGGAAGGCTACGCGCGCCTTGCGCTGGAACATATCTCAACCAGGCAAACGGATCGTTGCGGGTTCGTCCCAGCTGCCGAATGACATGATCGCGTTTGGCGACAGGCGGCGGCGGCACCGCTGGCCAGCGGGAGCTTACCGTCGCGGCACGCGCCAGTCCGGTCACCTGCACGAGCGTAGCGGCAATCGTGCCGCCCAAAAGATCGCGACGTCTGATGCGTATGCTATCGCTCACAAAGCCTCCAACCGATGTCGCGCAAACCGCCGTTTTCGGCGCGATTGACCGCTTTTGCTAGCGCGTTACGGCCCAGCCTGTCCAATTGCCCGATTGCTGTTCAACTATCTGATTCATCCTCGTAAAATCATGCCCGCCGAACGTCTGACGGCGCTCCCGCCGGTGAACAGTGATTTATGCGGCGCGCATAGACCAAACCGTTCGTTGTTGCTTGGTCAGTACCCATTGCGGGCCGCAAACCCCTGCGGATTTACTGCCACGCCGGCTTACCACTGAACGTCGTGGATCGGTGACGATGACTGGCAGCAGGGTCGTCCTTGTTATGGTGCCAAGTTCTGCCGGCACTTCGCCGATGCGGATCGAGAGGTCGGGCGCCCTTTTGCCACAAGCTTGGGGATCGGCCACTCGCGCCGCAAACGCCAGCTACACAGAGAGAGCAATTCAGCGCCGAACCAACATCGATCGGGTGGTTAACCTAGCGCGCCACCGCCTCAATGCCGAACAGGCTCGCCGCGCTGTCGAGCAAGGTCGTCGGCGCAAACGGCTTGGTCACCACCACCACCCGGTCGAACTGCGCGGGCAGATGCTCGCGGCCATAGCCGCTGACGAACAGGAACGGGATGTCGCGCGCGGCGAGCGCGGCGGCGATGTCGTCGACCATCTCGCCCTGCAGATTGCCGTCGAGCAGCGCCGCGTCGATCTCCGCCCGCCGCGCCAGCTCCAGCGCGTCCGACCGCGCCGACGCCTGCCCCGCCACGACCGCGCCCGCCCCGCCGAGCAGGTCGACCAGTTCCAGCATCACCAGCGGCTCGTCCTCGACGATCAGGAAGCGCTTGCCCGCAAGCACGCTCTGCCCGCCCGCCGGAGCCAGCGCCGCGCCCCGCGCAATCGCCCGCTGTGCCGGCCCGACGCGCGGCTTGCCGGTGAACGGCAGGTCGAGCGTCCAGCGCAACCCGTCGGGCGCATAGGTCGAAATCGCAACCCCGCCCTCGGCCTTCAGGCTGCGCTCGATCAGCGCGGTACCAAAGCCACGCCGCGTCGGCGCGACCACCGGCGGCCCGCCGCTCTCGATCCATTCAAGCCGCAGCGTGCCATCGGCCAGCTGCCAGCGCATATCCGCGCGCCCCTCGGGCACCGATAGCGATCCATATTTATGCGCGTTGGTCACCAGTTCATGCAGCACCAGCGCCAGATGCAGCGCGGGTTCGGGCGCCAGGTCAAGCTCCGGCCCCTCGATCCCCAACCGGTCGGGCGAGATCGCGCCGATCCGCAACTGCCCCTCTATCAGCTCACGCAGACGCGCGCCTTCCCACGTCGCGCTGCTCAACAGCGAATGCGCCTTGGCGAGCGCATGGATGCGCCCGATAAAGGTCGGCGCAAAGTCCGACGGCCCGGTCGAATGGCGCAACGTCTGCGTCGCGATCGCCTGCACCGATGCCAGCGTGTTCTTCACGCGATGGTTGAGCTCGCCGATCAACAGCCGCTGCGTCTCTTCGCCCCGCTTGCGCGCGCTGACGTCGAGAATCTGGACATTGACCGAGGCCAGCCGACCCGCCGCATCGTGCAGCGCCGAGCAATAGCATTCGCAATCGAGCATCACGCCTTCGGTCGTGCGCATGCGCAGCGGCTGCATCTCACGCAACCGCGCGCCGCCGATCATGTCGGCGATCAGCGCAGCGAACGCCGGACCATGTTCTGGCGCGATCCACTCGAACTCGCTCGGGCGGAACCCGCACACTTCATGCGCGCGCCATCCGAACAGCCGCTCCGCTCCGTTCGACCAGCCAAGGATGCGTTGCTCACCATCCAGCTCGACGATCGCCAGCGGCGAATTGTCGCCATGCGCCTTCAGCTTCCCCAGCGCATCGGACAACGCGTCACGCTGCCGCGCAATCTCGCGCCGCTGGTGGTACAGTTCGACGAATACGCCGACCTTGTTGCGCACGATCTGCGGATCGACCGGTTTGAGCAGATAATCGACCGCGCCCGCCTCGTACCCACGAAACTTGCGCGTCTCGTCGGTCGCCACGGCGGTCAGGAACATGATCGGGATGCGCCGCGTGCGCTCGGTCCCGCGCATCAGTTCGGCCAGCTCGAACCCGTCCATCCCCGGCATCTGCACATCCAGCAGCGCGACCGCGAACTCGCGCTTGAGCAGCAGTTCGAGCGCCTCGGCCCCCGAGCGCGCCTTGACCAGCTCGACCCCCTCCCCCGTCAGCAACGCATCGAGCGCCGCGAGGTTTTCGGGGATGTCATCGACAGCAAGGACGGGAACGGGTTCAGGCGGCATCGCGCACTCCGTCTAGCAGCTTCGCGTTGCGACGGAAAATCTTCTCGGGCAGGTCGAAATCGTCGAACCCGTCGGAATGGGACGAAAAGCGCAGCGTCTCCTTCGACCCCAGCCCCAGAAACCCGCCCCGCACCAGTGAATCGCCGAACAGGCCGAGCGCGCGATCCTGCAGCACGCGATCGAAATAGATCAGGACGTTGCGGCTCGACACCAGTTGCGCCTCGGTGAACACCGAATCACTGGCGAGGTTATGCTCGGCAAACACCGCGCGGCGGCGCAGGCTCTTGTCGAACACCGCCGCGCCATAAGCGGCGGTATAATAGTCCGACAGCGACGACTTGCCGCCCGCCAGCCGATGGTTCTCGGTAAACTGCTGGATCCGGTCGAGCGCGAAAATCCCGGCCTCCGCCTTTTGCAGCGCCGCCGGGCTGATATCGGTGCAGTAGAAGATCGTGCGATCCTCCAGCCCCTCTTCGCGGAACAGGATCGCGAGCGAGTAGAATTCCTCGCCATTGGCACATCCCGCGATCCACACCTTTAGCGACGGGTAAGTGCGCAGATGCGGGATCACCCGCTCCCGCAGCGCGCGGAAATATCCGGGATCGCGAAACATCTCGCTGACCTGGATGGTCAGGAACGCCATCAGCTCATCGAACACCGCCGGCTCACGCAACAGCCGGTGCTGCAACTGCGACAGGCTCTCGCAGTCGAACCGCTGCTGCGCGCGCTCCATCCGCCGGTGCAGCGATGCGCGCGAATAGCCGCGAAAGTCGTAATGATGGTGCCGGTTGATCGCCTCCAGCAACAGATCGAGTTCGATCTCCTCGTACGGGGCGAACACCTCCTTCATCGGGGCATCCACACGCGCACCAGACTGAGCAGTTTGTCGACGTCGAGCGGCTTGGCGAGATAGTCGTTGGCCCCCGCGTCGAGACATTCCTGCTGGTCGCGCGCCATCGCCTTGGCGGTCAGCATGATCACCGGCAGGTCGCGGCCCCAGCTCGCCTTTCGCAGTTCGCGCGTCGCGGTCAGGCCGTCCATTTCCGGCATCATCACGTCCATCAGCACCAGATCGATCGACTGCTCGCCGCCCGCCGCAGTCTCCAGCGCGGTCAGGGCCTCGCGCCCGTTGCGCGCGATGCGGACATCGACGCCATGCGGTTCGAAGATGCTGGTGACGGCATAGACGTTGCGAATATCGTCCTCGACCAGCAGCACCCGCCGGCCCTCAAGCGCGGCATCGCGGGTCAGCGACTTGGCGATCAGCGCCTGTTGCGGCTCGGGCAGGTCGGACACGACCTGATGGAGGAACAGCGTCACCTCATCGAGCAGCCGTTCGGGCGACTTGGCGCCCTTGACGATGATCGACTTGGAATATTTGCGCAGCCGCAATTCCTCGTCCGCGCTCAGGTCGCGGCCCGTGTAGACGATCACCGGCGGGAAGCCGAGGCTCTCGTCCCCGCTGAGCCGTTCGAGCAGGTCGAAGCCCGAGGCGTCGGGCAGGTTGAGGTCGAGCACCATGCAGTCGAACGTCTGGCTGCCGAGCAACTCGATGCACTGCGCCGCGCTATGCGCTTCGAGCGTTTCGACCTCGCGGCTGGCGAGCAGCAATTTGACGCTCTCCGCCTGCTGCGCATCATCCTCGACCACAAGCACGCGGCGCATCCGCTGCGCCATCCGCGCTTCCAGCCCTTCGAGCATGTCGACCAGCTGTTCGCGCTTCACCGGCTTGAACAGATACCCGATCGCCCCGCTCGACAGTGCCGCCCGGCTGTCGTCATCGACCGACACGACATGGACCGGAATATGCCGCGTGCGCACGTCGCGCTTGATCCGGTCGAGCACCGACAGGCCGGTGTGATCGGGCAGGTTCATGTCGAGGATCACCGCGTGCGGGATATATTGCCGCGCCATCAGCGCGCCCTCGTCGGCAGTGCCGGCGATCAGGCACTGGAAGCCCTGTTCATGCGCAATGTCGCACAGGATGCGCGCGAACACGGGGTCGTCCTCGACGATCAGGATGACGCGCGCGTCCCCGGACAGCCGCTCGCGGTCATCCTCGGTCGCGACGACGCCGCGCTTCTTGCCTGGCTTGGGATTGGACGGACGCGCGCGCGCCGGGGCGGGCGTCGGCGCGGGGCCGACCGCGACTGGCTCATAGGTTTCGGGCAGGATCAGGGTGAACGCGCTGCCCTGCCCCGGTGCGCTGGCGACACTCACCTCGCCACCGAGCAGATGGGCGAGTTCGCGTGAGATCGACAGGCCAAGCCCGGTGCCGCCATATTTGCGGCTGATCGTCCCGTCGGCCTGACGGAACGCCTCGAAGATGACGTGCTGCTGTTCGGCGGGAATGCCGACGCCGGTGTCGCGCACGGTGAACGCGATCCGCCCATCGTCGCGCGCCGCCGTCTCGAGCGTCACCGTGCCGCGCTCGGTGAACTTGATCGCGTTGGACACGAAATTCTTGAGCACTTGCTCCAGCCGCTGCGGATCGGTCTCGATCTCGGTTGGCGCGCCGGGCGTAACCGAAACGTCGAGCGACAGGCCCTTGGCCCCGGCGGCGGGCTGGAACAGCGTCCGCAGCTTGTCGAGCGTCGGCGCGATGCGGAAGCGGCGCGGTTGCAGCTCGAGCTTGCCCGCCTCGATCTTCGAAATATCGAGGATATCGTTGATCAGCGACAACAGGTCGTTGCCAGACGTCTCGATCGTCTCGGCATGCTTGACCTGCGCCGACGACAGATTGCCGTCGCGATTCTCGGCGAGCAGCCGCGCCATGATCAACAGCGAATTGAGCGGCGTGCGCAATTCGTGGCTCATATTGGCGAGGAATTCGGACTTGTAGCGGCTCGCCTGTTCCAGATCGCTCGCCTGCGCCTCCAGCGAGGCCTGCGACCGCGTCAGGTCGTCGCGCTGGATTTCCAGCTGGCGCGCCTGTTCCTCCAGCTGGGCGTTGGTCTGCTCCAGCTCGCTCTGCTGCACCTCGAGCCGCTCGGCCGCCTCCTGCAACTGGCGGCTCTGCTGCTCCAGCTCTTCGTTGTTGGCGCGCAGTTCCTCGCTCTGGACCTGCAATTCCTCGCTCTGTTGCTGCGTCTCTTCGAGCAGTTCGCGCAGCTGGGTACGATATTTGGCCGACCGGATCGCGACGCCGAGCTGTTCGGCAACCCGCTCGAACAGCGCCAGCGCGTCCTGCGGCACCGTACGGAAGCCCAGCTCGATCACCGCATTGGCCGCGCCATCGACGCTGGTCGTGGCGATCAGCAGGTTGGCGGGCTTCGCGCTGCCCAGCCCCGAACCGAAATAAAGATAGTCGTCGGGCACATCGGTGATGACGAAGTTGCGCCGGTCCGCCGCCGCATCCGCCAGCAATCCGTCGCCGGGGCCAAAACGCTCGGGCACGCGCGCATCGGCGGGCACGCCTTGCGTCGCATAGCGCTTATACCCGTCGCCATTGCGGATGAACACCGCACCCGCCCGCGCGCCCAGATACTCGACCAGAAATTTGAGCGCGTTGGTCCCCAGTTGCTCGAGCGGCTGCTCGCCGCCCACGGCCTTGGACAGACCGACCTGCCCGCCCTGCAACCACTCCTCGCGCTGAACGGCGAGGCGGTTGCGTACGAACAGGAACCCGGTGATCGCCAGAATCCAGGTGACGGTGATGCCGAGCGAGCGGTTGAACACCGCGATCGACGGATCGACCCCGGCCGGCGCGAGCGTGAAGCCCAGGATCGTGAGCAAGGTCGCGAGCGCTGCCATGATCGGCGGCACCACCGGGCGCGGCGCGAGATAGGCGAGAACTGTGGGCAGCATATAACCGACCCACACCGAACTCCCCAGCGGGTAGTTCAGGTCGGCGATGAACGGCACCGCCAGAAGCACGGCCAGGGCACCATACAGCCACGCCGTCCGATTGGGCTTTTGCCCATGCATGCTTACGCTCAAAACGCTCTTCCCACCCAGTGCCCCGAAGCAACCCTGCCCAACGCGCGATGACGTTTCGAGTTCCGGGCACAACAATATTCACGTCAGATCAAGCGGGGATATAGACCCCGTCCTCGCGTCGCTATGCTGTTGGTGCGCCGGGCTCCGCCCAGATGCGCATCGCGATCTGGGTATGCGCGCCATGGACCCGCATGACCGTGCCGGATGACACCGTTCCGACCGCAAAGGGGTAGAAGAGGCACGCCCAGGACGAGTTGGGTCCGCGCGAAGGCGCATTCTCGTACGTCACGCCTTCGACCAGATCGATATGGATCCATTGGATAACGCCGTTGGCGTTGCCGTCGCGCACGGTCAGCTCGGTACTGGTCCGGCCCGGACCATATGGCCCACCCGACGCAAAGTCCCAGCTGAACAGGTCGACCGGCTCGCTGCGCAGGACGAGCGACGGGTCGTTCGACGATGCTTCCAGCGGATAGCGGGCGAGCGTGGCGTAGGGCGACAGGTCGAACCCCTCGACACTGTCGAGCTCGCGCGCCCTGGCATGCGGCCAGTAGGCAAGCGCCGCGCGCACCTGCGCACGCTCAGGCACCACGCGCCCGCCGGGCTTCAGGAAGCGCGGCACCGCATCGGCGAGCGCGGGCAACACACCTTCGCACAGCATGTCATGGGCGATGATCTCCTGCACGATCACATCGACGCGCTCGCCCAGATCGCGCTCCAGCTCGACCTCGGTCGAATAGCGCGGCACGATCGTGATGCGGTCGGCAAAGCCGTTATGCGCGACGGTGCGCACCGCAGCGTCGGCAACGGCCGGATTGACCTCGCACGCCGTCACCTGCGCCGCCCCCGCGCGCGCCGCGATCATCGACAGCAGGCCGCTACCCGCACCGATATCGAGCACGCGGTCGCCCGGGCGAACCACTTGTTCAAGCGCCGCGCGGTAGGCCGCATTGCGCTCCAGATCGCGCAGGATATTGTGATGCCAGCTCGGCACCCCGGCGGCCATTGCCCGCGCGGTCACCGCGCGCACCTGCGCATCGTCGGGCGCCAGATTGCGCGCCATCGTCGCGATCTCCAGCGCGCGCGTCCGCAGCCCATGTTCCTGCGCCGCAGCGGCCAGCCCAGCCAGCGTTCGCGCATTTTCCTTCGCCGCCGCGACCAGTGCATCAAGCGCAGCCGCAAAGCGCGCCCGGTTCGGCGATTCTGATTCCGGCAAGTTCATGTGTCAGCGGCGCTCCAGCGTCCGGATCGCCCCGGCGAGGCGACCTCCAAGCCGCACCATAGCGCTATCGTCACGCCCGTCGATCCGCAATTCGAGCCGCGCGTCCAGGCCGAAATCGCGCTCACGCCGACAATCCGCGGCTCCTTCGCGCGACCTGCGCTATTCAACGGTCTTGCGCAATCACTGCCCGCCGGTGCGTTCGGTCTGCCAGCTGAAGCGCAGTGCGGACACCGCGGTCGGCTTTTTGGCCGGGCCGCTGCGCGTGGTCGATCCGACCAAAGCGGAATCGATCAGTTCCTCGATCCCCGTCCCTGCACCGCCATTGTTGCGCATCCGCGTTCCGGCGAGCGTCGGCCCGGCAGCGGTGGCACAGGCCGCGCCGTCTTCCGGCCCCGGCACCACAGGACATTGCGCGAGCCGCGCGTAGCTCGCCGGCACGCCATCGGTGACGTCGCTTACCAACAGCACAAGATCGTCGCGCAGGTCGCCGCCGGGGCTGGCGTCGGTCAGGCTGTACTGCAGCACACCGCTCTCGCCAGCGCGCAGCCGGGTCGGGTTGTCGGCCTTGAGCCCGATCCGCCCGTCGCGTCCATCAATCAGCAGGATACCGCCATCGGGCGAGAAGATCAGCGGATTGACGTACAGGTCGGTCTTGCCGGTATTGGTCACCTTGACGAACAGCCAGTCGCAGCGCTGGAAACGGAACGCCCCGGCCTCGCTGCCATCGCCGCCGACACGTCGTGCGTCCTTGTCGACCGCATAATAATCGGCGCTCGTATCGGGGCAGGCCGCGCCCGCAGCCAGCGCCTTGGGCCGCCCGACATAGAATTCGACCGCGACATTCTTCGCCGGGTCTTCACCCGACTCCCCGGTCGCCAGCGCGGGGCTGGCCAGCACGCGCTGGAGGCGGCTGAACCGCGTCGCCTTGACCAGCGCGGCGCCGATCGCGAAGCGCACGCGGATCGTCGGATTGCTGCCATCCTGCGCCAGCGCGGCGGCGAGGTCGATCGAACCGAAATCGGCGGTCACCTGTCCCGGCGGCTGGGTCAATGCGAGCTTGTCGCCCTTGAACGCCAGCACCAGATCCGCCGCCTCGCCCGGCTGGACGAAGCTCGCGCCGATATCGGCGGGCTTGATCTCCTTGAGCGCCGCCAGCGCCGCCGCCTGTGCCTTGCTGGGGCTGGCGGGCACGGCCGGCAGCGCGATGCGATAGTCGAGCTGAACCGGCTGCTGCTCGATCGTCGCGACCAGCCGCACTTCGCGCGACAGCGGCTTGCCATCGATGTCGCGAACATCGTTCCACGCTTCCGCCGCGATGTCGCCGAATGCGGTGGGGACGAGGATCGCCTTGTACGCGTCAGCCTTGTCGACCCGGCCATACAGGATCGTCTTGTCTCCCGCGGGCGAGGTGAGCGCGAGGCCGATGATCGTTCCCTCGATCACGCCCTGCAACTGTCCCGCGCTCATTTCGAGCTGTTCGAGCTTCACCGGGTCGGTCGATTTGGTGTCGGCGGTGAACACGCGCGCGGGCTTGTACACCGCCCAGCTGCCACCGCCTGCGGCTGCGACTGCGGTCTTCATCAGGCCACCCATCACCGGCCGGTCGAGATCGCCGTCGAACTCGGGGCGCGGCGATTTGTGTCCGTCGATGCCCGCGGTGATGCGGTTGGCGAGGTCGCGATAGGAATAGACGCGCGGGTTGTTCCAATTGGCCATCGCATAAACGGTCAACAGGCCATGCGCCGCCTGCTCCAGCGGGTCGGCGTAGCGTGGCGCCTGATATTGCTTGGCCTGCTGCGCCGATGGCACCGCGAGCAGCCCGACATAGGCGCCCCAGCCGGCCTTGCCCTTCGACGTCTCGACCGCGAGATCGCGCACGAAATTGCCGTCGCTGACCGTCGCGAACTTGCGGCTGACCTTCAGGCCCAATTTGGTCGAGGTCGGCGCGCCATTGTCCTTGCCCGCCGCGTCGCGGTTCGAATCGCCCGAATGGCAGAAATCGGCGATGTAGGTGACGTTGCCGCCCTTGGCCCGGATCGCGTCGATTACCGCGCCGATCTCGTCATCGGTCACCGCATTCTGAATCCTCTCCGATCCGTTGGCGGGCCCGGTGTCGTAGGGCAGGAACACCTCGTCCAGCCCATCCGGCTCGGACCCGGCCACCGCCTCATTCTGCTGCATCCCATGTCCGGAAAAGGCGAGCAGCACCTCGTCCCCCGGCTTGGTCGTATCGACGATCCGCTTCATCGCGGCGAGGATATTGGCGCGCGTGCCGACTGCGTCGGGCTTGACCTTGGTCTGGCGCATCCGCGGATTGCCGCGCGCCGCCAGCAACTCGGGCGTCGGCGGGTCGAGGAGCAACGTCACGTCCTCGGCCTTGGCACCTTCGCGGATCAGCGTTTCGGCGATCAGCACCGAATCGTTGAACGCGCCGATCATCGGCGATGCGATGCCGTCCTTGTAATTGACCACGCCAATGACGAGCGCACGGATGCGGCCCTTCGCCTCGGGCGCAGGCGCGGGCGCGGATGGCATCGATGCGGCGATGAGCCCCAGGGCTCCCAGCGCGAGCATGATCTGCCTCAACATCATCCGTCCCCTGATCTTAGTTCGAAACCAATATGGCGCGCGTCCACACGCGGCCCTTGTTCTTCAATGTGATTCGATATTCCTCGGTGCGTCCGGGGGTCCAGCGACACAGCAGGTCGCGACGCGCCACGCCGGATGTCACCGCCGGGCGATCGGTACAGGCCACTCGCCCGCTGGAGTCGGTGACCGCCAGCTCCAGCGCCGCATCGCCATCGCCGCGCACCCGCACCAGCGCCAGCCGCCCGCCCTCCGCCCGCGCGCGCATCGTCAGCGCGCGGTCGGCGGGCAGATCATGGGTATAGACGATCGCGGCGGGCAGGATGCCCTTGCTCGCCTCGGCCAGCGCCGCCTCGATCGCCACGAGCGTGTCGGCATCACCACCGGCCCAGTCGCGCGCTTCGATCAGCAACGCCGAGGGCGCAGTGACGGGCAACTCCTCACCCGTGCGCGCGCGCCCCAGCACCATCGGCGCATTCTCCGCACGCACCAGCACGAAGTCCCCCGTCGCCAACATCCGCGCGGCGACGATCATCATATCGACATCGCGATCGGCTCGCGCACGCGCGATCAGGTCGCGGACCAGCTCGGCCCGCTCGATCACCGCATCGGGCGTCGTCGCATCGGCGTGACCGTCATGCAGCACCGGCGCGGCGGCAACCGGCAGCGCGGCAAGGATCAGGGCGAGGGGAAGCATCACACGCATCGGGAAGACTGGTTTCCTGCCGGATTGAACTGCGCGCACTGTGGCCCCCGCTTCACCCCGGCGCGACCGACAGTCTCTGACATCGCGGTTCGCGCCAGCCTCAGCGGCGTAGGCCAGAAGCGCCGCGCGCCCACCTCACTTGCCCGGTTCGCCGACCAGCGTGAACGCCGCCCAGTATTTCGGGCTGACGAACTGGCCGGTGCCTTCGCTGCGCACCGTCTTCATCGCCGCCTGCAGCGCACGCGCACGTCCGGCGACATCGCCCTTCTGAATGTTGCCGAACGTCTGCTGCATCAGCAGAGATGTCGCCGCGTCGCTGACCGCCCAATGGCTGACCAGCAACGAACGGGCACCGGCGAACAGGAACGATTTGGCGAGGCCCGACAGGCCGTCCGCGCTCTTCCCGTCCCCTGCCGCCGTGTTGCACGCGGACAGCACGACGAGGTCGGCGGGGATCTTGAGCTGCGAGACTTCGGACGCGGTCAGCAGCCCGTCATCGAGTTCGCTCGCCTGCTTTGGCGGGGTGAACACCAGTCCCGGTTCGGCATTGTCGCCAACTTCGGTCGCGAGCAGGCCATGGGTCGAGAACACCACGAAGCGCGCCGCGGGCAGCGCCTTGCTCGCCTTCACCGCAGTTTCGGTCGCCGCGTCGCCGATCACCACGCTCGATTGCCCGCCAAACGACTTTTGCAGGCTTTCCAGCTCCGCCTTGGCCTGGGGCAGATAGGCGAGTGCGCGCAGTTTCTCTGGATCGGCGAGCTTGCCCTTGTACATCTGGCCGGCAAGGCCCGGCGTCACGCTGCGTCCCGTCTCCGGCGTGTACGCACCAGCCAGCGTCGGGGCACCATAGGCGGCGAGCGCGACCCCGCCCCCACGCACCTGCGCGTAGCTGGCCGAACCCGATTTCGTGTCGCAACCGGGATGCGCATCGGCGGGCTTTTCAATGAGCAGGCACCGCAGCGAGCGCAACGCCGAGACCGACGGCAATTCCGCCAACGCATATTTGTCGATCAGCCAAGGGCTGGTCGCCACGGCCGCCGGATCGGTGTCCGCCCCCTGTGGCGGCGCAGTGACCAGCAGCGCGAGCGGCAATGAGGTCAGCGGGCCACTGACATTGGTCAGCAACACCTGCTTGCCCTTCAGCACGCCCTCAACCGGCGCGAGCAGTTCCTTGTAAATTTCGAAGGCGAGCTTGCGGTCGAACGCCTTGCCCTGCGGCGTAACGGCGGCAGCACCGGCTTTGGGCGGGGGCTGGCGACCCGATCCGCGCGCGCCGTCCACTTCCATGCTCGCGCGCAGCAGATTGACCTTCGCCGCGAGCGCATCCTGCTTCATCACCTCCGACCGCGACCAGGTCGATCCCTCGCGCGTCACCGCCCAGGTATAGCTCGCGTCGTCGGACACGAGGATGACGACCATCGCCTCATCGGGGTTGAGCAGCTTCTGCACTGCGGCGATGTCGAGCGCCTTGGGGCGCGTCAGGTCGAAATATTGCGGGAAATCCTTGGCGATCTTCGCCTCGATCGCATCGACTTCGGTGCGCAGCGCGGCGCGGCGCTGGGTCAGCGCGCGGCGTTCTTCCTCGGGCACCTGTGCGCCGCGTTCGATCAGCGCGCTGAACTGGCGATCGACCGCCTCGATCTCGGCGAGCTTCTTGTCACGCTCCTGCTCCAGCACGGCGAGCGGTCCGCCACCCGCGGCAAAGCGCGCAGTCGTGCGGTCGAGCGCCGCAGCTGCGCCGGAAATCTGGGCATATTGCGCCGCCTCGAACGCCTCGGACCGCAGCACATCGGGCGACGGCACCGGTTCGATCTTGATGTCGGGCGTGGTCTGGGCGGACAGCAGGGCCGCAACCAGTGGCAATGCCAGGGTTCGTGAAAGGGCGCGCTTCATGCCGGGTCTCTCCCCTGCGGCGCGGGCCACGCATTGGCGCGGCGATCCGGCCGATTAGCTCTGGCCGGAAAAACCGCCGCCCCGAAGCGATCTGCTCCGGGGCGGCCAGTCTTTCGGCTTAGTTGGTCACCAGCGCGACGCCGGTGCCATAGCCACCATAGTTGATCGCACGAACCGAGAAGGGGCCGGTCCAGATCGGGTTGACGCGGCAATACAGCGTCACGTTGCCCGACATGTCCTGGCACACCTGGTTGCCATTCTCGTCGAAGATCTTGAGCGCCAGCGGCGTCGCCGAGTCACGACGCAGTCCGACGACCAGCGGCTCACCGCCACGGGCGGCGAAGCGGACGGTCCAGGTCGTGTTGCCCGGGACATACTGCACGGTGCGGATCGCACCGCCGACAACGCCCTTCGAGGTTTCGGCCTGAGCCGCTTCCACTGCCGCCACGATGTCGGCGTCGCCACCGGCCAGCGTCTTGGCCTCGGCGAACAGGTCGGCCGACGTGGTCACCTTGGCGGTGCCGGTGCCCTTGCCGGTGCCCTCGATCGAACCCTTGTCGGTGCCTTCCTTGACGGTGACCGAATCGACCATCTTGGCTGCGACGATCATCGCGCGCGCATCCTTGGTGGTGCGGGCATAGTCGGCCAGACGATAGCCAAGTGCCAGCGTGTCGACCGCCTTCGAGCTTTCAGTCGCGGGAACTTCCTTGTCGCCAAGGTTCGTGCCCTTCTTGTCCTGCGCGATCGCCGGCGAAGCCAGCATGCTTGCAGCAACCAGCGCCATCGCCATCTTCTTGTTGAGCGTAACCATTACCTTCGTCTCCTCACTCTCCGGGCCTGCTCCCAAGCCGGCCTCGCGAACTGATCCCTCGATCAGGCAGGTTCGTCTTTAATGTCGCCCCCGCCCGCGCGACACTAACAGTTTCAGTCTTCGTTGCCATCTCAAACTTGGCGCGAAGTCGCTGATTCGCGGCTGTTTAGGGACAGACTTCGCTTGACTACGTACGTATTTGCCGAAGGGAGTCGGCGACTCCACGGCACTTGCTTACCCAAGTTGAGGAAAGGCGCCGGGACTATCCCGACGCCTTTCCGTCTCACCGTTCCAGCTTGAGCTGGATCAGACTGTTGCCCCGCGCCACGAACAATACTGCACCACCGGCAACATTCTGGAACGCACGGGCAAGTTCCGCCGCGCTCTGCACTTGTTCGCCATTGACGCCGACGATGATGTCGCCGACCGCCAGACCCGATCGCGCCGCCGCCGAACCCGGCTGGACGCTGGCGACCACCCCGCCGCGCAGCTGCTCGGGCACCTTGTCGCTTGCGTTGACGTCGCGGAACGTCGCGCCCAGTGCCGCCAACCCGGCGCCGCCGGTCGTCGGTCGCGTGACCTGAACCGGGCGGGGTGCCTCGACCGTCACCTGCGCCGTGCCGGTCTGGCCGCCACGGCGATAGCCCAGTGCAATCGTCTTGCCCGGCTCCAGCACACCGAGAATCGCGGTCAGATTACCCGGCCCCTCGATCGACCGTCCATCCGCTGACGTGATGATGTCGCCCGATTTGAGGCCCCCGCGCGCTGCCGGGCTGTCGGGCGAGACTTCGGCGACCAGCGCGCCGCGCGTCGACCCGCTGCCCGCCGCCTCGACCGTCACCGGGCCGACCGTCACGCCGATCCGCCCGCGCTTGACGCTGCCGTTGCGGCGCAGCTGATCGGCGACTGCCATCGCCATGTTGATCGGCACGGCAAAGGCGATGCCGCTATTGTCGCCCGACTTGGACCAGATCGCGGTGTTGATGCCGATCAGCCGCCCACGGCTGTCGATCAGCGCGCCGCCCGAATTGCCGCTGTTCACCGCGGCATCGGTCTGGATGAAGTCCTGCAAGCCATCGCCGATCCCCGAGCGTCCAAGGCCGGAGATCACACCCATCGTCAGCGTCTGGTCGAACCCGAACGGATAGCCGATGGCAAAGGCCAGGTCGCCGACCTCGATCTTGCCGCTGTCGCCAACTTCGATCGCGCGCAGCCCGCTCGCCTTGACGCGGAGCAGCGCGATGTCGGTCTGCGGATCGCGGCCGACCACTTCGGCATCGACGACGCGGCCGTCATAGAGCTGGATCTTGAATGCGGTCCCCTTCTCGACGACGTGGTTGTTCGACAGGATTTCGCCACGGGCGGCATCGATGATGACCCCCGATCCGCTGCCGATCGGCTGGGGAGCGCCCTGCTGGCCCTGGGGTTGCTGGCCCTGTACCTGCGCCGATGTCGCCTGACCACGGAACGGGTCTTCGCCCTGTCCCTCGCGCGCTGCGGTGCGATCGCCCTCGGCCTGTTTGTGGCCGAGCACGATCACCTTGACCACCGTTGGCGCGACTGCCTTGAGGTCGCGGGCATAGCTATAGACGCCGCGCGCGCTGTCATAGGGCGCGGTCTGCGCCGCCGCACTCACGGCCAGCGGCGGCGACCCCAGCATCGCGATTGCCGCCACCCCGGCGAGCAATCGCCCGTGAAAACTAGACCTCATTATTTCCCCTTTCCCTGTGGTGCGCTGGATCGTCGTCCTGCGCGGGCAAACTGATCTCGATGCGAAACCCGCCCGCGCGGTTGAATGCCTGAACATTGCCGCCCGCGCGCAGCGCGACGGTGCGGACAAAGGCGAGCCCCAGCCCATGGCTGTCGGCCCCGCCGCTCGAATAGCCGGGCTCGAAGATGCGCTCGACCTTGCCGGGGTCGATCCCCGGCCCGTCATTATCGACCGCGACGGTCACCGTGTCGTCGTGGCGCGCGACGGTGCAGCGGATCGTGGATTCCGGGGTGGCGAACTTGACGGCATTGCCCAGAATATTCTCGATCATCCGGTCAAACAGATCGCCCGCGACCCGCACCCGCGCATCGACCGCCTCAAGCGCGAATTCCAGATCCTTGTCATCGCCCAGATAGACGAACATGTCGTCGATCAGCTGGCGGATGCGCGCGCCCGGATCGACGCAGTCCGCCTCGTGCCGCCGCGACACTTCGGCGTCGATGATGCCGAGCAGCATCCGGCAGCGTTTGTCCATCGTCACCAGCTTGGCGTCGGCATCGGCGATCAGAGGCTCATCCGGCACTTTCACCGCCAGCGCCTCGAGATGCTTGCGCGCGACCATCACCGGGCCGCGCAGATCATGCGCGACGTGCCGATGCAGCCGTCGTAGCCCGCCGATCATATCCTCCGACCGCGCGAGCAGCGCATTGAGATGCTGGGCGAGCAGGCGAAATTCGGGCTGGCCATCATCCGCAGGCGCGCGTTCGGAGAAGCCGGTGCGATCGGCGCGGTCGAGCAGTGCGTTGAACGCATCGAGCCGCGACCGCCATCCGCGCATCAACGCCCAGGCGAGCAGCCCCGCAAGCAGCAGAAAGGCGATGCCGACGCCCGCCGCGAGCAGATAGGCACGCGTCACCAATCGCGGATCGGGACTGAAGATGCGCGCGCTCAAAAACGCCCGTCCCTCGCCCAGATCGACCACCGTCCCGACCGCAGTCGCCTCCGCGCGCTGGCACGCGGTTCCGGCGGGCACGCGCAACCGCACCTCGCCCCGGCCCATCGGCCAGTCGAGCTTCGGCGTCCCGGTCAGTGCCCCGTCCGCACCGCGATAGAGGAACAGCGCCCGCGCCCGCTCGCCGCTGTCGCAGCGCCCGCCATCGGTCGCCTCGGTCGCGCGCGCGACGACCATCGTCAGCACTTCGGCGTCGCGCTCCTCGGCGGACAGGCCGGGCGCGAAGCTGTCGATCTTGCTCGACAGCACCGCCGCATCCGCCTGCGCGCGCACCATCGCCACCTCGCGCGCGTTCATCGACACCATCTGGAGCAGGCCGAGCGTCAACCCGACCAGCGCCACGGCGGCAAGCGCGCCGATGACCAACGTCGTACGAAGCGGAAGCCAGCGAAGCATGCGAGCTAGCGACCACCCTCCATGCCGGCGAGGTTGCGCAGCGCGAACCCCTGTGCCCAGATGTTAGTCACCAGCGGATGGAAATCGTCCGGAATGTCCGGGCATTGCCGCTTCAACGACTTGCGCAGCCGCTTGATCGCCTGATCGACCGTATTGGCGAACTCCTCGGGGAAGTGGCTCCACCCCTTGCCGATCCAGCAGCGGTCCCACAGCATCGATTGGCTGAGCGGGTTGCCGCGTTCCTTGTACAGCTCGACCAAGATGTCCGCCTCGCGGCTGGTCAGTTGGAGCAGCCGGCCGTTGCAGCGCACATCCTTGGTATCGGCGTCCACTTCCAGCGGCGCGCAGGTCCAGCCTTTGCTGCGCATCGTCGGTTTGCGGCGGCGCAGCTGCGCGGCGACGCGCGCGACCAGTTCCTCGCTCGTCGCGGGCTTGGGCACATAATCGTCCGCCCCGCGCGCGATCAGCCCGTGGATCCGCTGATCCTCACCGCCGAGCAGCGAATAGACGAGTGCGGGCACATCGGGGTCGGTCTTGAGCCCGTTGGGGCGGCGGCGCACGCGATCGAGCACCTCCAGCCCTTCGATCCCCGGATTGATCCGGTCGAGCACGAGCACGTCATAGGCCTCGGCCTCAAGCGCCTCGAGCGCGGCGTCGCCGGTCTCGACCAGGTCGACGCTCTCGCATCCCGCGGCTTCCAGCGCGGCCTTCATCTCCGCGCCGATCTCGTCCTCCAGGATCAGCGCGCGGCACCCTGCAAAGGTGTCGGCGATATTCTGCGCCGCTTCCGCGTCCAGTTTCAACACGCTCATCGTCAATGTCTCCGTCATAGCGGCCCCCGCGGGAAGCGGCGCGGGACGCCGGGTCGCCGCGCCTTCGCGGCCTCGGCGCTGAGCGGGAGCGCGACGTGGAGCGTCCCCTGCCCTGCGCGCTGAATTCGCAGCACGGCAACGTCGCGCTTCGATGCCTTGATCGCGGCCATCGCCGCCGCCGCGTCGCGCGGTGCGACGCCATCGACCGCGAGCAGCTCATCGCCTTCGTACAGGCCGTACATCTGCCCGATCGACGCCTCTTCGACCTTGCCCACCGTCACCCGGCCCGCCGCATCGCTGCGTAACGCAAAGCCGAGCGTGAACGGGCCGCCCACAGCGCCGCTCATGTCCATCGCCAGCGCCGCGACCTTGCCACGTTCGCCGGCCAGATCGTCGTCGGCCTCCAAGGCAACGGCGAGCGCGAGCGTCTTGCCGTCGCGAACGATCTCGACCTTCACCTTGTCGCCGGGCTTGCTGTCGATCAGTGCCATCGACAGGTCGCGGACCACCTCCAGCTTGCGCCCTTCGACGCTCAGCAACAGGTCGCCGATCTTCAGGCCGCCCTGCGCCGACACCGCGTCGATGATCAGGCCGGATTTACCCGGTGCGCCCAGCGCTTCGGCCATGCCGGCGTCGGCACTGCTCGCAGTCACGCCCAGCCGGCCGCGCACGACCTTGCCATCGGCGGCGAGCTGCGCCGCGATCTTTGCGGCGAGTTCGGCCGGAATCGCCAAGCCAATGCCGATGTCGAAGATGGTCTCAGGCGGCGTCGCCGTGTTGATCCCGATCACTTCCCCCTCCTCGGTGATCAGCGGCCCCCCGCTATTCCCTGGATTGAGCGCCGCATCATGCTGGATGAAGTTCACCGGCCATGCGACGTCATAGGCGCGGTCATAACCGCTTATGATCCCGGAAGTAACCGAGAAACGGTTGCCCATCGGATTGCCCAGCGCAAAGACTTTCGCGCCCAGCGGCAACTTCGACGACTTCGCCAGTTTGAGTACCGGTAGCGGCGCTTCTGCGTCGATCTTGACGATCGCAAGATCGGTTCGCCCGTCGCGCCCGATCACCTTGCCCTTGTAGCGTTTGCCATTGGCGAAGGTCACTTCGACCACATCGAGCTTGGCGACGACATGCGCATTGGTCAGGATCAGGCCGGACGCGTGGATCACGAAGCCCGATCCCCCCGCCGCTTCGGTATCGCCATTCTGCTTGCGCGCCGCTTCGTCCTGCGGGCTGATCGCGACCACCGCCTTCATCGCGCGTTCGATCGCGGTTTCAGACTGAGCGGCGGAGGCCACCTTGGGCGTCTCGGGCATCGCCGCGGCCCGCGCGGTAGTCGGTAGCGCAACGCCAAGGCAGAGTGCGGCACCGAGGAACCAGCCGAGCGTGCGGCGGGTCAGGTTCACGGATGGATTGGGGTTCATGGAAGTTCCGGATACTGACTTCAGACACCCCGTTCCTGTCATTTGGTTCAGGTGAAAGCGACGGTCAGGATCAGACGGACAGCGGTCAGGACGGCGGCTGAGCCAGGCTCCAAGCCGCGCGGACCTGATCGCGGAAAACGCGGGTAAGGCGCCCCATCTCGGCTTGCGCTTGCGCGTCGAACCCCTGACCGCTCGCCATGCGCGCCAGCGTCTGGTTTCCCGCTTCAAGCAGCAATGTCCGCGCGAGCGGCAATGCGTCGTCCTCGCCGATCAGGAAGTTGCCGTAGCTCCAGCCTAATAGAATGCGGTGGATATGATCGGGGCGGAACGCCGCGCGCGAATCCGCATCGGCGCGCGCAAACCACAGACGCGCCTTCGCTGCATTCCCTTCGCGGTCGAGGAACGCCGCCAGGCTGCTCGCGGTCCGCGCGGCGATTTGCCGGCCCGCGGCGCCAAGCGCCGTGGCCGCGGCGTAGTTGGTTTCCAGCAGTGCAATCGCCTCAGCATGGCGACCTGCGCCGCCTAACGCCGCCCCCAAATTATTGCGTGCCATCACCGCGCGAACATGGCCGGGGCCAAAGGCGCGTTCGGCATAATCCAGCACCTGGCGCTGGACGTCGATCGCCGGACCCGTTTCACCAAGGCGGACGAGTACGTTGGCAAGGTTGGTCAGGATCGCGATCATTTCGTCGATATTGACGACGCCGGATGCCTTGATGACCTCGACCGAGCGGCCATACATCTCGGCGGCGGCTTCGATCTGTCCCGATTCCATCAGGACCAGGCCAAGATTGTTGTAGGCAAGCCCCGTGAAGTTGCTCGCTTCGCCGAAAAATCGCAGGCGTATCGCCAGCGCCTCGCGCGCCGCCGCTTCTGCCTCTCGATACTCCCCCGTGCGGACGAGCAGTACGCTGAGGCCCGAAAGGCTGTCGGCAAGGTTGGGACTATCACCCTCCGCCCGGCGCAGCGCCACGGTCTCACGCCACAGCGCAAGTGACTCGGTTGTGCGGTTCTGCTGCTCCAGACACTGCGCCAGTGCCTCGCGTGCGCGGATGCTCTGCGTGGCACGCGATCCCATCAGCGCGTCCAGCCGCGCGACCGCGATCCGCAGCGTCGCTTCCGCTTCGGTCAAGCGCCCGAGCCCGGACAGCGCCGTCCCCTCCATCATCCGGAACACCGCGCCTTCGACCGTGTCGCCAGCCATTTCGACCGCACGGCGCGCGAGTGGCAGGGCTTCGGCATGGCGTCCCTGCATCACCAGATTGTTGGCGCGGCGGCCGAGATAGTTTGCGAGCAGCGGGTCGCCGGCAAAAACCACTTCGGCCGCGGCCAGCGCGGCGATGAATTCTGGCTCCGCTTCGCCATGCCGACCGATCCGTTCGAGCGCGGCGCCGAGCATGAACCGGGCATTCATGCCCATCCCGCTCGCTTCTTCAAACGTGGCTGCGATCGCAACTGCGCGTCTGGCGGTGGCCACCGCCTCCTGCACACGCCCGGTCTCACCCATCACCAGCGACCACATTGAGATCAGCATCACGCACGGGCGCAGTTGCTCAGGCGCGGCCCCGTCGCCGCCGTTACCGGCAATGCACGCCTTCACATCGGGTTCAAGGAGTGCGAGCGCCTTGCGCGCGTCGCCCGCATCCATCGCGGCGTCGAACTCCGGGCTGGTCTGGATGACGTCGACGTCGACCACCGCCGGAGCACCGTCCTGGGCGGTCAACACGACGGCGGCGAGCGCAAGCGGGTAGAGCATCATTTCCCCCTTCCACCGAGCCTCCTCCTCTCGACGGCCCAATGCAAGGTACAAGCGCGAGGCCACCCCGCGCAATTTAGTATCATTTGACACCAAATGGGCGTCGGGTGTAATGCCTCCTCAACTTACGGAGGCTGCGCGCATGACCGACCCGACCAATCCCTTGGGCCTCAACGGCTTCGAGTTCGTCGAATTCACCTCGCCCGATCCGGACGCGATGGCGCGCCAGTTCGAGCAGCTCGGCTTCGTGCCCTCGCACCGCCACCCGACCAAGAACATCACCCGCTTCAAGCAGGGGCGCATCAATCTGATGCTCAACCGCGACGAGAGCGGCCGCGTCGCCGAGTTCCGCGCGGCGCACGGCCCTTCGGCCAGCGCGATGGCGTTCCGCGTCGCCGATCCGGTGGTCGCGATGGAGTGGGCACTGAAGAACGGTGCGGAGCGCACCGCCGAGGACGATACCTGCATCATCGGCATCGGCGGATCGTACCTCTACTTCATCCAGGACGGCACCGACCTCTATGCCGATTGGGACGAAATCCCCGGCTGGCAGCAGGCGGAGGCGGAGAACAATGTCGGCCTCGACCTGCTCGACCACCTCACCCACAATGTCCGGCGCGGCCAGATGCGGGTGTGGTCGGAATTCTACAAGACGCTGTTCGGCTTTGAGGAACAGAAGTATTTCGACATCAAGGGTCAGGCGACCGGCCTGTTCAGCCAGGCGATGATCGCGCCCGACAAGGCGATCCGCATCCCGCTGAACGAGAGCCAGGACGACAAGAGCCAGATCGAAGAGTTCATCCGCGAGTATAAGGGCGAGGGTATCCAGCATCTCGCGCTGACCACCCCGGACATCTTCGACACGGTCGAGCGGCTGCGTGCGCGTGGCGTCAAGCTGCAGGACACGATCGAGACCTATTACGAACTGGTCGACAAGCGCGTCCCCGGCCATGGCGAGGATCTTGAGCGGCTGCGCAAGAACCGCATCCTGATCGACGGAAATGTCGGCGACGAGGGCATTCTTCTGCAAATCTTCACCGAAAACATGTTCGGTCCGATTTTCTTCGAGATCATTCAGCGCAAGGGCAATGAAGGATTCGGTAACGGAAACTTCCAGGCACTTTTTGAGTCGATTGAACTCGATCAAATCCGTAGAGGCGTCATTCAAGTCGACGCATAACGAGGTTGGAGAGGAGAGCCGGGACAACCGGCCCCATACCTTCCGAAGGGGGAAGGAACGCAGGAGGATGAGGGAGGCGGCCTTAGACCGCCCCCTCATCCGACTACACGCCAGAGTGCGCTTTAGGGTCTGACCTATGACCGACTATTTCCCGGGTTTCGGCAATCACGTCTCGACCGAGGCGGTCGCGGGCGCGCTCCCGATCGGGCGCAATTCGCCGCAGCGGCCTGCTTATGGCCTGTACGCCGAACAGCTCTCCGGCACCGCCTTCACCGCACCGCGCCACGAGAATCGCCGCAGCTGGCTCTACCGGATGCGCCCGAGCGCCGAGCATCCGCCCTTCGCGCCCTATGAATCCGCCGCGCGTTTCCTGCCGCAGCCGGACCCCGCGCCACTCGCGCCCAACCGCCTGCGCTGGGGACCGATTGCCGATCCTGCGCCGGGCACCGACCTGATCGACGGCATGACGAGCATGCTCGTCACCCGCGACCCTGCGGATCTCGAGGGCGTTGCGGTGCATGTCTATGCCGCGAACGCCGACATGGACCGCCGCGTGTTCTTCGACGCGGATGGCGAACTGCTGTTCATCCCGCAGGCCGGACGCCTGACGCTGCTGACCGAGCTGGGGCGGATCGACATTGCTCCCGGCCAGATCGCGCTGATCCCCCGCGGCGTGCGCTTCCGCGCGCTGCTGCCAGACGGCACCGCGCGCGGCTATGTCGCGGAGAATCACGGCGCGCTGTTCCGGCTGCCCGATCTCGGCCCGATCGGCGCCAACGGCCTCGCCAACCCGCGCGATTTCGAGACCCCCGCGGCATGGTATGAAGATCGGGACGAGCGCTTTGAGGTCGTCCAGAAATCGCTCGGCCAGCTCTGGACCACGACGATCGACCACAGCCCGCTCGATGTCGTCGCCTGGCACGGCAACCTCGCGCCATGGCGCTATGACCTGTCGCGCTTCAACACGATCAACACGGTCAGCTTCGACCATCCCGACCCGTCGATCTTCACCGTGCTGACCTCGCCGAGCGACGTTCCGGGGCGCGCCAATGCCGATTTCGTGATCTTCCCGCCGCGCTGGATGGTGGCGGAGGACACGTTCCGCCCGCCCTGGTTCCACCGCAACGTGATGAGCGAGGCGATGGGCCTGATCCACGGCGCCTATGACGCCAAGGCCGACGGCTTCGTCCCCGGCGGGCTGTCGCTGCACAATCTGATGGCCGGTCACGGCCCCGATGTCGCCAGCTGGGACGGCGCGAGCAATGCCGATCTCAAGCCGCACAAGATCGACGGCACGATGGCATTCATGGTCGAAACCTGCTGGCCCTACCGCCCGACCGCATATGCGATAGCGACGGCGCAGTCGGATTACGACGCGGCGTGGGCGGGCTTCCCCAAGGCCAAATTGCCGCAGTGAGGAAGTACCCAACATCCGTTTGTGCTGAGCTTGTCGAAGCACGATTTCCGTCAAACAGCTGCATGCCACGGCCCTTCGACAAGCTCAGGGCAAACGGCGTTGGTTGAACGCCTCACCACCACCCCGCCCGGCGTGCGCCTCGGCCCGCTCGACCTGATCGCCGACGGCGCCGCGCGCAATTTCGTGCTGGAGATGAAGGCGGGACGCTTCCACGGCTTTGCCGTCCGCAGCGGCGGCAGCGTGTCGGGCTATGTCGATCGCTGCCCGCATATGGGCCTGCCGCTCGCGCAACAGCTCGACGCCTATCTCACCGGCGATAGCGGCATGATCCAATGCAGCTGGCACGGCGCTTTGTTCCGCATTGCGGACGGAATGTGCGTAGGCGGCCCCTGCACCGGCGCCGCGCTCACCGCGTGGCCGCTTGAAGTCCGCGACGGCGCAATCTACACCGCTTAGGCGGCGGCGATGTCGTTATCCGCCGGGATTGGCGCAGGGACTTCCTGTCCCATCAGCGCATCGGTGAACAGGCCGCGCCACCACACCACATCCTCGGCCTCGACATTGTCCATCATCGACCGCCAGCGCCGCTTGCGCTCGTCCAGATCCATGCGCAGCGCCTGCATGATCGCGTCCGACACCTCATCCGCGCTGTACGGATTAACCAGCACCGCGTCCTTGAGCTGCGCCGCCGCCCCGGCAAAGCGCGACAGGATCAGCACGCCGGGATCATCTGGATTTTGCGCCGCGACATATTCCTTCGCGACCAGATTCATGCCGTCGCGCAGCGGCGTCACCAGCCCGATCCGCGCCGCGCGATAGATGCCCGCCAGCACATCGCGCGGATAGCCTTGATTGACGTAGCGGATCGGCACCCAGTCGGTGTCGGCATAGGCGCCGTTGATCTGCCCCGACAGCCCCTCGAGCGCGGTGCGGATCTTCTTGTAGCTCTCTACCGCCCCGCGCGACGGAGGCGCGATCTGGAGCAGGAACACTTCCTTGCGCTCTTCTGGATGCTCGGCAAGGAAGCGCTCGTAGCCGGCGAAGCGCTCTTCCAGTCCCTTGGAGTAATCAAGCCGGTCGACCCCGACGATCATGTCGCGCCCGACCGCGCTGTCGCGCATCCGGCGATACGCCATCTTGGCGGCGGGGCTTGCCGCACCCTCGACGAACTCCTTGCAGTCGATCCCGATCGGCGCGACGATCGCGCGCAGCCGCCGCTCGCCCAGCACCAGTGTGTCGCCCTCGATCGTGGCGCCCAGCTCGTAGGTCGCATAGTCGCGGAATGACTCCAGCCATTCCTGCGTGTGGAAGCCGACCAGGTCATAGGCGAACATCGTCCGCACCAGCTCCTGCGCCTCGGGCATCGTCGCCAGCAACCGTCGCGGTGGCCAGGGGATGTGGAGGAAGAAGCCGATGCGGTTCTTGACGCCGCGGTCGCGCAAACACTGGCCGAGCGGGAACATGTGATAGTCCTGCACCCACAAAATGTCCTCGCCCTCGACCAGCGGTCGCAGCGTATCGGCGAAGCGTTCGTTCACCCGCTGATAGCCCCCGGCAAAGCCGCGCTCATATTCGGCAAGGTCGATGCGATAGTGGAACAGCGGCCACAGCGTGCGGTTGGCGTAGCCGTTATAATATTCCTCGATGTCCTGCGGCTCCAGATCGACCGTCGCGGTGGTCACACCCTGCGCGCGCTGGAAATTGATCTGGCCGGTAAACTCCTCGACCGTGTCGCCCGACCAGCCGAACCAGATGCCGCCAAATTCGCGGATCGCCGCCTGCAGGGCGACGGCAAGACCACCCTGCGCACCGGCGTGCGAGTCCTTCGGGGCTGACACGCGGTTCGAGATAATGATCAGGCGGCTCATCGGATGGCGCTCCACGGTTTGCTCAGCAGGACGGCGCAATTGATCATGCCGACCAGCGAGTAGGTCTGGGGGTAGTTCCCCCATAGTTCCCCGCTCACGGGGTCGATATCCTCGGACAGCAGGCCGGCGGCGGTGCGACGGTCGAGCATCTCGGCGAACAGCGCGCGCGCATCGGCGTCGCGGCCGGTGAAGTGCAGCGCCTCGATCAGCCAGAAGGTGCAGACGTTGAATGCGGTTTCGGGCAGGCCGAAATCATCCTCGGTCGCGTAGCGCAGCATATGGCTGCCGCGCCGCAGCCCCTGCTCGACCGCATCGAGCGTGCCGCGGAACCGCGCGTCATCAGGTGACATGAAGCGCATGTCGAGCAGCTGGATCAAGCTGGCGTCGAGATCGTCGCCGCTGAACGTCGCAGACATGCGGTTGGTCTCGGGCCGCCAGGCGGCTTCCTCGATCGCGCGGCGCATCCGGTCGGCGCGCTCTTGCCAAACCAAGCGATCGCTATCCAGCCCCAGCCGCTCGGCGGCATTGGCGAGCCGATCACACGCCGCCCAGCACATCGCGGCGGAATAGGTGTGGACGCTCTGCCGCGTTCGCAGCTCCCACAGCCCTGCATCGGGTTTGTCGAACAATTCGACCGCGCGTTCACCGACCCGCGCCAGCGCCTCGAAATCCTCGCGCCCCGCCATGCGGAACAGGCGCTGGTCGAAAAACGCCTGCACATTCGACAGCACGATCTGGCCATAGGCATCGTGCTGGATCTGCTCATAGGCCTGATTGCCGACCCGCACCGGCCCCATGCCGCGATAGCCGGCTAGGCGCGGTGCCTCGCTCTCGATCAGCACGCTCTCGCCCTGCACGCCATAGAGCGGCTGGATATGCCCGCCCTTGGCCTGATCAACGATGTTGCGCAGATAGGCGAGATAGCCCTCGAGCACATCGAGTGCGCCGACGCGGTTCAGCGCCTGGACGGTGTAATAGGCGTCGCGGATCCAGCAATAACGATAGTCCCAGTTGCGCCCGCTATCGGCATGTTCGGGGATCGAGGTGGTGAGCGCGGCGACGATCGCGCCGGTTTCCTCATGCTGGCACAACTTCAGCGTGATCGCGCTGCGGATCACGACATCCTGCCATTCGAACGGCGTCGCCAGCCCGCGCGCCCAGTTCTGCCAGTGATAGCGGGTATAGTCCGCCATCTCGTCGACGGTCGTCGCAAGGTTGCCGGCGAAACTCTCATCGGGACCGAGGAAGAAATGCAGTGGGCGCTCGACCCGAAAGCAGCGTTCGTCCTGCAACAACCCGACCGGCGCGTTAGTCGACAGGCGCAGTTGCATCCCGTCGAGCAGATAGCGGATATGGTTCGACCCCGCCGTGGTCAGCACCGCCGGATCGCCCCAGTTGCGCGTCGGGCGCAAGCGCACACAGATGCGCGGCGAACCCGCCACCGGCCGCACGATCCGCGCAAAGGCAACCGGGCGGTACATCCGCCCCAGCCGCTCGAATCGCGGGCAGAAATCGGTGATCTCGATCGCGCTGCCGTTGCTGTCGGTCATCCGCGTGACCAGAATCGGCGTGTTGGTCAGATAATGCTGCTCGACGCTGACACGGTCCTCCAGGTCGATCGCCCACAGCCCGACCGCATCGCCGGAACGCGGGTCGCGACCGTCGAGCAGCGACGAGAACAGCGGATCGCCGTCCACCTTCGGCGCGCACGCCCAGACGAAGCGCCCGGCGCGATCGATCAGCGCGCTGACCTGACAATTGCCGATCGGCCACAGGTCGAGATTGGGCTTCATACCGCGTCCTTCGCAATCGTTTCGAGCCACCGCAGCGCGGTTGCGACATCAGGCACACGATAGACCGCCTCGGTTTCGCGGGCCGGGCCGACCAGCACCCCCGCCCCACCCAGCCGGGCGACGGTGGCAAAGCCGGGCTCGTCGGTCAGGTCATCGCCCAGAAACACCGGACGCGACCCGGCAAAGGGCATGGCGCTCATCAGCGCGGCGATGGCACGGCCCTTGTCGCCCGGCGCGCGTAGTTCGAACACCATCTTGCCGCGCTGGAGCGTCAGGCCGGTCGCTGCGGCTAGTTCCTCGGCGAGCGCGCAGGCTTCGGCCTCGGCAGCGGGCACGCCGCGATAATGCAGGCCGACCCCGAGCGGCTTGATTTCGACGACTAATCCAGGGAGCGTTTCGGCGAGCGCATAAAACTGTGCCGCGACGTCATCGAGCGCGACCGGGCGCTCGGGCATTTCGGCATGCTCGAGACCGCGGAGTTCCGCGCCATGACTGCCAGCGATCGGGCAATCGAGGCCGCCGAACAGCGCGTCGATCTCCGCCGCGCCGCGCCCGCTGACGATCGCCACGCGCCCTTCGAAGCGCTTCGCCAGCGTCGCGATCAGGTCGCGCAGCCGGGCATCGACGGCGACCGCATCGGGACGCGGCGCGATTTCGACCAGGGTTCCGTCAAAATCCAGGAACAGGCTGGCGCCATTCGCCAAATCCGCCGGAGGCGGCGCAAGCAGCGCCGCCACATTCATTTCCGCAAGCTTGGACATCCCAAGGCCAATGCATTCGGAACGCATTCGTTCCGAAACTTCTGCTGCAATGCGGGACAAAAAGCCGCACTCGAACCACGCCAGTCCCATCGTCGTCCCGGCCTTGAGCCGGGACAGGGCTTTTCTTGAAGCGGCGGGAAAGAAGCCCGGCCCCGGCTCAAGGCCGGGGCGACGAAGAGGTGGCCGGTTCTTTTACGCCAGCTCGCGCACCCGCGCCGGTTCGGGGTTGGAAAACTCCATTCCCGCATCGATCCCGCCGAACTTCAGGTCGATCAGGTCGAGCGTGTAATTCTGATGCACCCGCCACGGGCGCTTGTCGCCCTGTTTGGGAAAGCGGTCGATCGCGCGCTGGACATAGCCGGAGGTGAAGCTGAGGAAATCCTCGCGCGTCACATCCGCGCCCACGCGCGGCGTCGCCTGACGCATGCCGCGCTTCTTCATGGTGTTGAGTAGGCGCGCGACATAGGCGCAGGTCAGGTCCGACTTCAGCGTCCAGCTGGCATTAGTGTAGCCGAAGGACGAGGCGAGGTTCGGAATGTCCGAATACATCATCGCCTTGTAACCGAGCGACTGCGCCGGCTCGACCCGCGCGCCATCGACGGTGAACGGCACCCCGCCCATCAGCTGCAGGTCCAGCCCGGTCGCGGTGACGATCACGTCGGCGGGCAGCAATTCGCCCGACTTCAAACGGATGCCGTCTGCCTCGAATCGCTCGATATGGTCGGTGACCACCGACGCCGCACCTTCGCGGATCACGGCGAACAGATCGGCATCGGGGACAAGGCAGATGCGCTGGTCCCACGGATTGTAGCTGGGGGTGAAATGGGTCGCGACGTCATAGTCCGGCCCCAGCTCGTCGCGGACCATCTGAACGATCCGCTCCTTGGTCTTTTCCGGCTTCTTGCGTGCGATGCGGTAGAAGAACTGGCCGAGCGCAATGTTCTTGATCCGGGTCAGGCGATAAGCGAGCCCGCCGGGCAGCTTCGCGCGAAGCCAGTTGGCGATGCCATCCTCGCTCGGCCGCGAGACGATATAGGTGGGCGAACGCTGCAGCATCGTCACATGCGCCGCGATCTTCGCCATTTCCGGCACCAGCGTCACCGCGGTTGCGCCCGACCCGATCACCACCACGCGCTTGCCGGCGTAATCCAGGCCCTCGGGCCAATGCTGCGGATGGACGATCGTGCCCGCGAAATCCTCGCGCCCCTCGAAATGGGGCAGATAGCCGGCCTCGTAATTATAATAGCCCGAGCACATGAAGAGGAAGTTGCAGGTAAACTCCACCCGCTCCCGCTCCGCCCCGCGCTCGACCGTCACGCTCCAGCGCGCATCGGGGGTGGACCAGCTGGCGGCGACGACGCGATGCTGGTGCCGGATATGCTGGTCGATGCCATGTTCGCGCGCGGTTTCGTCGAGGTAGCGCAGGACCGACGGCCCATCGGCGATCGCCTTCGCCTGTGTCCACGGCTTGAAGCTGTAGCCGAGCGTGTACATGTCGCTGTCAGAGCGGATGCCGGGATAACGGAACAGGTCCCACGTCCCCCCGCTCCGCGCGCGCCCTTCGAGGATCACATAGGAGCGGTCCGGGCAGTCGCGCTGCAGGAAATAGCCCGCGCCAATGCCGGAGATTCCGGCACCCACCACCACCACGTCGAAATGCTCGGCCATCGCGCTCTCCTGAGCCCGATACTTACATGCGTGTAAGTTGAGCGCAATGGCCTCCGGGCGGCGGCTTCACTTCGCGCCCGGCACCTTCGCAGTCTTCACATAGGTGTCGAACCAGTCGAACATCTCGTCGAGCGTGTGCAGCACGGATTCGCGTCCGCGATAGCCATGGTCCTCGTGCGGCAGCATCACCAGCCGCGCGGTGCCTCCGGTGCCCTTGACCGCCGCGAACATCCGTTCCGACTGTTCGGGGAAGGTGCCCGGATTGCTGTCATTCTCACCATGGATGAACAGGATCGGCTCGTTGATCTTGTTCGCCGCCATGAACGGGCTCAGCCGGTAATAGGTGTCGGGCGTGTCCCAGAATACCCGCCGCTCCGACTGGAAGCCGAACGGCGTCAGCGTGCGGTTATACGCGCCCGATCGGGCGATCCCGGCCCGGAACAGGTCGCTCTGCGCGAGCAGATGCGCGGTCATGAACGCGCCATAGCTGTGGCCGCCGACGCCGACGCGAACCCCGTCGCCAAAGCCGCGCTGCACGGTGAAGTCCACCGCCGCCTTGGCGCTCGCGACGATCTGTTCGATGAAACTGTCGTTGACCGTTTCCGGGTCGGCACCGACCACCGGCATCGCCGCACGGTCGAGCACTGCATAGCCTTGGGTCAGAAAGAACAGATGCGACATGCCGCTGATGCGGGTGAATCGATAGGGGGAGTCGCGGTTCTGCCCGGCGGTCGCCGCGTCATTGAACTCGCGCGGATAGGCCCAGACCACGACCGGGAGCTTGTCGCCGGGCTTGTAGCCGGGCGGCAGATAGAGGGTCGCGGTCAGATCGACGCCATCGGCACGCTTGTAGGTGACCAGCTCGCGCTTGATCCCGGTCAGTTCGGGATGCGGATCGGGGAAGTTGGTCAGGAAGCGCGCGGTCCCGCCCGCATGGAGCTTCAGATTCCCCGGATCGGTCGGGCTTTCATAGGACGTGATGAAGCTGCGTCCGTCATCGGACACCACATCGAGCACCGATTCGAGCTGTTCCCCCGAATTCCGCCAGATCTCTTCGGTCTTGAGCGTCGCGAGATCGAAGCGGCGCAGGAACGGGCGCAGCCCGTCGGGCGTCGCGCCTGCGCCCGACAGGAGCAGCTTGCCATCGCTGCTGCGCGCGACGTCGAAACCGCTCCCGGTGACGGTCGTCAGCGGGCTGCCGGGGTCGGCATAGGCATCCTGCACGTTGCGGATGCTGAGCTGGCGCGGCGCGCTGCCCCCCGTCACATCGACCAACGTCTCGCGCATTTCGCGGGTGTCACGATCATAGTCCTGCACGATCAGATCGTCCGACTTCTCGATCCCGACCATACCGGCAAGACGGTCCTCGAGCCGCGCGAGCAGGCGGGGCGCGCCGGTGAACGGCGCGGCGAGCGCCAACAGATTGTCGCGATTGGCGGATTTCACACGCGGATCGCCGCCATCCTGCGCCTCGCTCCACAGCAGCAGCGCGCCTTCCGTCGGATGCCACTCGATGTTGCGGCGACCGGTTACGACCCCCTGCACCGGCAGCGCATCGGCGAGCGGCTGTTTCGCGACCGTCTGCACCAGCTTGCCGTCGCGGGTATAGACCGCGCTGGTTACCGGAAACCGGCTCCATGGCACCTGATAGGAGAAAGGCCGCTCGAGCCATTCCATCAGCAGATACTTGCCATCAGGCGACGCCGTGACCGATGTGTAGATGCGCGGAACGCCGACCGAGCGCCGGGTGCCATCGGCTGCGACAATCACCGGCTGGCTGGTCGCGAGCCAGGCGAACATCGCTTCGTCATGCGGGTTCTGAAGCAGGTCCTGATAGGTGCGCGTCTGCGCCGCCTTGCCACCCGCAGCATCCTGGATCGCCGGGCCGACCGGGGTCAGCGAGCGGGTCGGCATCGGTCCGCGCTGTTCGGGGATGGTCAGCACCAGCAGCGAGCCGTCGGCCAGCCAGCGCGCATTCTGGAAGATCGGGTTGACCCCGCCCGTCATCACCTTGCGCGCCTGCGCCGTCTTTGAATCGAGGGTGTAAAGATCAATCGCGTCGGCGCGGGTGTTCGTGAAGACCAGCTTCGACCCGTCCGGCGCCCAGGCGACGTCCGAGATATCGGGGTCGGCCGGGAGGGTCACGCGGCGCACGGTACCGCTGGCGATGTCCTGCAGCGACAGGCCAACTGAGGCGCGCGTGCCGTGGCGATCATTGGTCGACGGATCCAGCCGCAACCCCGCGAGCTTCTCCATCGGCTTGGCAAGATCGGCGACCGGCGGCAGCGCCACGCGCTCCATCAACAGCATCTGCTTGCCGTCCGGCGATACCGACACGCCAGGGCTGGGCGCGCGGGTGACGATGTCGGTCACGGCCTGGGGCGGGGTCTGGTAGCCCTGTTGCGCGAGGGCCGGGGCGGCAAGCCCGACAGCGAGTGCGAACGACGAAATAACAACAAGCGATCGGTGCATCGGGGACCCTCCGTTGCGCCTGCCTAGGCGCAACGGAGCCGATTGATCAACCGCGTCCTGTCGCGCGGAGGCGTGGCCAAGCCGCTCAATAATCCTTGGAATATTTGAGGCCCGCGCGCGATCCGCCGAACGACCCGGTCGCCGACAACAGGCTAAGCGCACGGGTCAGCGCGATCTCCAGCTGGACCGCAGTATAGCCGCGTGCGTCGGTGATGATCTCGACATAGATGTCGTCGGTCAGATACTGACCTGCTGCCAGCGCCATGCCGCGCCCGGTGGTGTCGTCCTCACCCAGGATGCGCAGTCGGTCGATGCCCGCCGCCGAGCGCAGCTGCCCAAGCGGATTGAGCCCGCCGCCCGTCGCGCGGAGCGAGTTCAGCGCGGCGGCAAGCTGGATCGCCTCGGTCGCCGACAAATTGGTGACCGAGCTCCCGAACAACAGACGCGAGAGCACTTCGTCCTGCGGCAGGCTGGGGGTTGAGCTGAACGCGATGCGCGGTACCTGTCCGCTGCCCGAAATATTGATGTTCGCCGTGACTCCATCGGCGGTGGTGGTCGCGGCGATGTTGATCTGCGGATCGGCGAGCGGGCCGCCTTCGAAGCTGACGATGCCGCGGGTCAGTTCGAACCGCCGGCTGGCAAAGCTATAGGTGCCGCGCACCACGCGTGCCTCGCCCGTGACGATCGGTGCGGCGGAGGTGCCGGTCACCTGCATCCGCGCGCTCCACTCGGACTCCAGCCCCATGCCCGACACGAACAGGCGGTTGTCCGCGACGATGCTGACATTGAGGCGGAAGATGCCCGCTGGTTTGACGCGGGTCGGGCGCTTGCCATCCTCGGTCAGCTCGCTCTTGCGATAGACGCCGGTCAGCTCAGGCACTTCGGCGGCGCCCTGCCGGATGATCTGGTAGCGCGCTTCGGGGATGATGATCCTCCCCTCGATCAACCCGCCGTCGAGCCCGTTGGTGATGCGCAGCTGCCCCGTCGCAGTCGCGCCGAGCGCGTTGCTGCGGGCGAGGCGCGCGTTGCGGAAGCGTGCAGTGATATCGACCGGGAAACCCTGTTCCGCCGAAAGCCCGATCGTCCCTGACGCGCTCACCCGGCCGGTGCCCGCGACCGCCTCAAGCTGCCCGATTTCCAGCGTGTCATTGTCGAACTGCCCGGTGACGGTCATCTGCGACAGCCGCGTGCCCCAGGTCTCGTTCTCATAGGTCAGCTTCTCGCCGCGCAGCTGCCCGGTGAGTTGCGGTGCGCGGACCTGACCCGAGAAATCGGCGGCGACCGCGACCGGCCCGGACAGGCTCTGATTGGGGAAGCCCGCCATCGAGAACAGCACCGAGGACGGGCCGTTATAGCGGATGCCGCCAGACAGCGGCGCCGCCATCAGGCGCGTGGTCCAGCTGCCTGCGCCCGGGCCGAGCGGCTGGAGGCTCGCCACCATCCGCCCGATCGTGGTCGGTCCGCGCTTGATCAGCGCGCGCGCGTCGCCGCCATCGGGCAGCAGCCGCCCGACGAAGCTGATATCGACCGGCGACGACACGCCGCCGAGGCTCGACCGGGTGAAGTTGCTGACGTTGAGCCGCGCGATCGCCTGCGGGAAGGTCGCGTCGCTGGCCTGACTGAAATCGAGCGCGCCAGTGACCGTGCCGCCCAGCCCGGCCGTGCGCGACAGCGCATTGGCCAGCGACAGATCGAGCTTGTCGAGCCGCGCCTGAATACGCATCGCCTCGCCCCAGCTGCCCGACAGCCGGATGCTGCCCTGATCGAAATCGATTCGCGCCGGGGCGAGGGTATAGGTCGATCCGCTGACTGCGATCTGCGCCGGTTGCGCGGTCTTGAAGCCGATATTGTTGGCGTTCCCGGACAGCGCGACGCGCCACAGTTCCGGCTCGAACCGCGCATTGGCGGCGATACGGAACGGCACCGCCGACGATCCTTCGGCGAACGCCTGCGCGCTGCCCTTGCCGCCGCGATAGTCGATCTTCGCCCGCGCGCGGCTCAGCGTGAATTGCGCGTTGCGCAGGTTGGCGACCTGCGCCTCGCCGGTGATCGCGGGAGCGTCGTCATAGAGAATCATGGTGCCGTTGATGATCGCGCGCCCGATCGTCAGCTCCATGTCGCCGGGAATCTTGGCGTTGTTCGCGGTCGCGCGCACCACCGCCTGCTGATATTTGCCCGCCGCCGACAGATCGATCGCGCCGTCCAACCCGGACCCGGCAAAGGTCAGGTCGCCGTCGAACGGGCCAGCGGCAGTCTGCACGAGCTGGCCCTTGAAATCCGCCCCGGCAAAACGCCCGGCGCGCACATCGATCGCCAGCCGCGCGCCGGTGCGGACCAGCACGTCAGCGGTGAACGGGCCATAGCTCGTCTCACCCTTGGCATCGACGGCGTAGGCGCCATTGTCGCCCACGATCCGCGCCTCAAGGTCGGTAAGGCCCACGCCCACGCCCGGTCGCGGCGCACGCAGGTTCACCACCGGCCGCGTCAGGCTGCCGGTTACCCGCGCCGACAACGGACCATAGGCGTTGGACCAGGCGTCGGCGGTCAGGCTGAGCGGTCCGGCGGGGTCATAGCGGCCCGAGCCACGAATGACGCGGAACAAGGGTGCGGCAACCTTCAGGTCACTGAACCGGATGATCCCGTCTGGCCCGAAATCGAGCGACACACGCGCCACGGCATTGCCGCCAAGGAAGCTGCGCACCCCGTCGTTGAACAGCCGCGTGCTGCGCCCGACGATCCGGCCCTTGATCCCCCAGCCACCGTCAGCGGCAGCATAGAGATCGGCATCGGTCTCCAGATTGACGATGCCGATGCTGTCGATCTGATAATCGTTGACCCGCCCCTTGAGCGCGCCGGTGTAGCGCCCGGTGCTCACGTCGGCGGCGAGGATCGCGGTCGCGTCGATCCGGTCAGACCGGATGCGCAGGTTCTCCGACAGGATCTGGTCGCCGGTGATCGCGAGATCGCCCGCGAGCGTGACATTGGTCAGCAATCCGCCCGCGGCGGCATTAAGGCCCGATATCCGCGCCGCCTGCGCCTTGACCGGGATCAGGATGCGATCGGCATTCACCGTCGCCAGCCCTTCGGCATAAAGCCGCTCGACCACCGTCTCGCCAAAGCCGAGCGCGGCAGCGCGCAGCTTGTAATCGACCGTCGGCGTCGCGAACGGGCCGTTGAGCGCGACTTCGCCCGCCACCGACCGGCCATTGAGGTTCGGCGCAATCGCGCCGGGGGTGAGCAGCATCGCCTCCACCCGGAACTGATCGAAGCGGCTCTGCCCCAGATCGATTGTGCCGCTGGTCATCAGCGCCATCGCCTTTGACCGCAACCGCAGCCGCGTGTCGGCGCGCCGCTGGTCGAGTGTCGCATCGAGCGCGACCTGCATTCCGCCTGCGGTCAGCCGCTCGACCGGCCCCTTGAGATACAGGCCCGGCCGGGTCGTGCCGCGCACCTGCACTGCGCCGTTGCGCGCGGCGATGCGCAGATTGGCGAGTTCACCCGCGCCAAGCCGCCCGATCGCGCGCCCCTGCCAGTTCGACCAGCTTCCCGCGCCGCGCACGCGCACCGCGAGCGGCGCTTCGAGCTTCGCCAGCCCCGCGATCAGCCCGCCGACCGGCGCGTTCAGATCGGCGCGCAGGTCGAGCTTGTCGTCATCGGGCACCGCATCGAGCACCAGCGCAAGCGCGTCCCCGCCCGTCCGCCCCAGCGTGCGGCCATTGACGATCACCCGCGCGCGGCGGTCGGCGATCTTCGCTTCCGCCGTCAGCGTCGCGATGTGGCGCTGTCCCGCGACCGGCGCTTCCAGCACCAGCCGGTCGATGTTCAGCCGCGCGATATCTATATCGAGATCGGGCAGCATCGGCGCATTGGGATCACCGGGCTTGAGTTCTGGCAGCCGCGCCACGCGCACCAGCGGGCTGGTCGCCGAGCGCACATCGACATGATTGTTGAGGAACGCGAACGGCCGCCAGTCGACCGCAACCCGTGGCGAGGTCGCGAATACGCCCTTGGGATCACTGACCCGCACATCGCGCAGCACCATCGCGCCATAGACCGACCCTTCGATCCGCCCGACCTTGATGTTGAGACCCGACGCAGTGGTGTAGCCCGCCAGCCGATCCGCGATGAAGCGATGCCCGACCCCGGTATCGAGGATCGCGACCGCAGCGAGCAGCAGCGCGACCAGACTGGCCAGCCCGATCGCGGTCCACTTCGCAACGCGCTGCCACAATGGTGCGCGTTCGACGACGACTACCGTCGTTTCCGGCGTCTGCGCGGGCGTATCCTCAGCCATCAGAATGCTTGCCCGATCGAAATGTACAGCGCGACCTTGCTCTCGCCCGGCTTGCGCGCGATCGGGGTGGCGACGTCCAGCCGCATCGGGCCGAAATTGGTGTAGAAGCGGCCGCCGATGCCCGCGCCAAAGCGCAGCCGGCTCAATTGCGGAAGCGATTCCTCATACACCTGCCCGGCGTCGAGGAACGGCACGATCCCGAAATTGCCAAAGCGATAGCGCGCCTCGACCGCGAATTCGTTGAAGCTGCGCCCGCCCACCGGCTTGTCGTCCGGCGTACGCGGCCCAAGCTCCTGATAGCCAAAGCCGCGCACCGATCCGCCGCCACCCGCATAATAGCGCCGCGACGGGGCGAGGTCATTGCGGTCAATCCCCTGGATCGTCCCGAACCGCGCCCGGCCCGCCAGCACAATGCTGTCGGTTACCGGCTGATAGATCGTGCCCTCCACCTGCGCACGGGCATAGGGCCGCGCGGTGCCGCGCACCGAGGTTTCGGGGCTCACGTTCAGCTTCAATCGCCAGCCGCGCGTCGGGTTGAGCAGATCGTCGGACTGATCCCAGCCGGCGAACAGCGGCAGTGCGGCGATGAAATACACCCCGCGCTCGCGCGCGCCGCGCGTGAAGTCGAACCGATCCTCGCTCGTCCCGACCAGCTCGACGCCATAGGCGTAGGTCAGCTTCTTCTGCCAGATCGGCGTCGAATCATACGAAACCCGCGCCGACAGCGTGCCGGTCAGGCCGGTAAACGCCTCGACGTCGGAGCGCAGCGCAGAAGCGACGATCTGGAACGTTCGGTCGCGCTGCCCGGCATTGGATCGGCGGAAGGTCGCCGACGCGCCCTGTTCCTGCGTGCCGAGCACGCCCGTCGCGATCAGCGCGCCTTCGGGCGGGAACAGGTTGCGATGCGTCCAGCTGACCTCCGCCCGGAAGCCCTGCCCCGTGCTGAACCCGACTTCGCCGGCCAACGTGCGCGGCGGCCCCTTGGCCTGGCGTACGAGCAGATCGACCGCCTCGGTCCCGTCGGCATTGGCCTCGCCAGTCTTCACCGGCTCGACCGAGACGGTTGAGAACAGGCTGGTCGCGATCAGCGCGTCGCGCAAATCATCGACCTTGCGGCTATCGTACAGCTCGTCGCGGTCAAACCGCGTCAGCACATCGATATGATCGGGCGTGAACACCGCGTCGCCCTCGGTACGGATCCCGCGAAAGCGCGCGCGCGGCCCGGTGGTAACGGGCAAGGTATAATCGCCGGTGCGCGTCGTCTCATCGAGCAGGATGTCGCGCTGCCCGACCTCGGCAAAGGGGTACCCATTCTGCGGCAACGCGACGCTGACCGCCGCCTCCGCCGCCTGCACGCGCACCGCGTCGATCGGCTCGCCGGTGCGCAGCTTGAGATTGTCGGCGATCAGCGTGGGCGGGAGCGTGGGATCGGCCTCGACCCGGATTTCGCCGAATTTGTAGAGCGGCCCGGGCACCGCCGCGATCGTCGCCGTAACGGGTCGATCACCCTGCGGCGTCTGTTCGATCGTCGAGATAGCGGTCGCGTCGTAATAGCCGAGCGACTTCATGAGCCGCACCGCCAGCCCTTCATCCTCGCGTGCCCGCGCCCCGATGATCGCGGCATTGGCCGCAACCCCGTCGCCATCCTCCAGCGCCGACAGGTCGCGGAACTGATCCTCAAGGTCGATTTCATCGAGCCCGGTAACGCGCGTGGCGTAGCGGATTTCGACCGCCGCCTCGTCATTGCCCGCGACGGGTTCGGCAATCGGGGTGGTGTCGAATTCGGCGAGCGGTGGCAGCGGCGCGGCAATCTCCGCCTCGGTCCCTGCGTCATCGAGCGGGGGCGCATCCTCGATCGGCTCGACCGGGGCGATCGGCGGCGCCGGCGGCGTCATCTGCTCGAGCGGCGCATCCATGTCGTCGGACAGCTGCGGGAGCGCGTCGGAGAATTCGTCATCGGTGACGATCGGCTTTGGGTCCTGCGCGGGAACGGTGCGCTCGGCTTCACGCTCCAGCGTCTTCGGATCCCCGGCGGGCGCACCCTGCCCCGGCTTACCCACGCCACTATCGATCTGCGCCACCGCGACGCCCGGAACGAACGCAGCGCTTGCCAACAACAGGATTACCACACGCACGCCCGAAATAGTCCCGCCTCCCGATGGGATCGCGCCATGTTCAGACAGCACGTACCCCGACCGCTAGCGCAACGTGCCAGCGGGCGGAAGGTTCAATGGCTTAGCCCCGCGCTTTCGCCTTCGCGCGAAATGCATGTAGCGGCGGCTCGGTATAGCCACTGGGCTGAACGACACCTTCGAACACCAGTGCCCGTGCCGCCTGCAATGCGAGGCTGTCGGGATCACCGACCATCGGGCGATAAAGCGGATCGCCCGCATTCTGCGCATCGACCTTCGCCGCCATGCGCGCGAACGCCGCGTCGACATCCGCCGGGGTGGCGACGCCATGGAGCAGCCAGTTGGCGATATGCTGCGAGGAAATGCGCAACGTCGCGCGGTCCTCCATCAGGCCGATATCGTGAATGTCGGGCACTTTGGAACAGCCCACACCCTGATCGATCCAGCGCACGACATAGCCAAGAATGCCCTGCGCGTTATTGTCTAGCTCACGCGCGACCTCTTCCGCCGTCCAGTTGCGTCCCTGCGCGACCGGGATCGTCAGCAGCGGGGCCAGCGCCGGGATCGCCTCACCCGCAATCTCCTGCTGGCGCGCGAACACATCGACCCTGTGGTAATGCATCGCGTGCAGCGTCGCGGCGGTCGGCGATGGCACCCAGGCGGTGTTCGCGCCGCTCAGCGGATGGCCGATCTTCTGGTCCATCATGTCGGCCATGCGATCGGGCGCGGCCCACATGCCCTTGCCGATCTGCGCCTTGCCCGACAGCCCGTGCTTGAGGCCGATGCGGACATTGCGGTCCTCATAGGCCTTGATCCACGCGCTGCCCTTCATCTCGGCCTTGGGGATCATCGGCCCGGCGCGCATCGACGTGTGAATCTCGTCCCCGGTGCGGTCGAGGAAGCCGGTGTTGATAAAGGCGATCCGGCCCTGCACCGCATGGATGCACGCGGCAAGGTTGGCGCTGGTCCGCCGCTCCTCGTCCATCACCCCGACCTTGATCGTGTGGCGGGCAAGGCCGAGCAGATCCTCGACCGCGTCGAACAGGTCGTTGGTGAAGGCGCATTCGTCCGGCCCGTGCATCTTGGGTTTGACGATATAGATGCTGCCGGTGCGGCTGTTGCGGGTGCGGCCCAGCCCCTTGAGGTCATGCAGCGCGATCGTGCTGGTGACGATCGCGTCGAGGATGCCCTCGGGTGCCTCCGCGCCGTCGATGTGGATCGCAGGGTTGGTCATCAGGTGACCGACATTGCGCACGAACAACAGGCTGCGGCCCGGCAGCGTCAGGTCGCTCTGGTTCGGCCGCTGATAGACCCGGTCAGCGGCGAGTTCGCGGGTCAGCATCTTGCCGCCCTTGTCGAACGTCTCGGTCAGGTCGCCGCGCATCAGGCCCAGCCAGTTGGCATAGGCCGCGACCTTGTCATCGGCGTCCACCGCCGCGATCGAATCCTCCAGATCGACGATCGCCGTCAGCGCGCTTTCGAGCAGCACGTCGGCAATCCCCGCCGGATCGCTCGCGCCGATCGGGTGGGTGCGATCGACCAGCACCTCGATATGCAGGCCGTTATGCGCGAACAGCATCGACTCGCCACGCGTGCCGACGAACTGCCCGGGATCGGCGAGCGGCAGGTCGCCGCCGGAGAATTCTGCCCAGCGCATGCCGGTCAGCGGCACGGCTTCATCCAGAAACGCCTTCGCCGCCGCGATCACCTGCGCGCCGCGTTCCGCATCATAGCCGCCGGCCTTCGCCGAACCGGGCAGCGCATCGGTGCCGTACAGGGCATCGTACAGGCTCCCCCAGCGCGCATTGGCGGCGTTGAGCACGAAGCGCGCGTTGAGCGCGGGAACGACCAGCTGCGGCCCCGCCAGCATCGCGATCTCCGCATCCACGTCGCTTGTGCCGATGGTGAAGTCGCCCGGCTCGGACACCAGATAGCCGATCGCGCGCAGGAACGCCTCCTGCGCCGCCGGGTCGGCCGCGCGCACCGGGTCCGCCGCGCACCATGCATCGATCTGTGCCTGGAGGTCTTCGCGGCGTGCCAGCAAGTCGCGGTTGCGCGGGGCAAAGCGCGCGAAGATCTCCGCCGCGCCCCCCCACCAATTGTCAGTCGAGATCCCCAGCGGCGGCAATACCCGATCCTCGACGAACCGGACGAGCGGCTCGGCGACGGACAGGCCGGCGCGAATCTGGGTGGCGGTCATGGAATCCTCCTGGCTAGCAACATCGACTGCCCTGGGGAGGGATGGCTCGATTAGGCGAGAAAGGGGGGCCGGATCAAGCGCCTAGAATCCGGGCGAGATCGCCGCCGCCGCCGCCTCCACCCGCTCGAGCATCTTGCGCAGTTGCGCCTGCTCCTCGTCGTTCAGGCTGGCAAAGATACGGCGTTCGAACTCGAGCGCCTGGGGCGCAATCTGGCGGTACAGCGCCCAGCCCTCAGGGCTGAGGTCGAGCAGATGCGAGCGCTGATCGTCGGGATTGGGGGTGCGCGTCACCAACCCACGTTCGTGCAGTGAGATCGCCGCGCGGCTCACCGTCACCTTGTCCATCTGGGTGCGCCCGCACAGCGCCTGCTGGCTCATCGACCCGAACTCGGCGAGCACCGTCAGCAGCCGCCATTCGGGGATGCGCAGCCCGAACCGCGCCTGATACGCGCCCGCAATCGTCCCCGACACGCGGTTCGATGCGACCGAGAGCCGGTAGGGCAAAAAGGCGTCGAGCTTGAGTGTTGCCGTCATAGGACAGTGATGGCGCGATCGGTGCGGCGATGCAATGTTAGCATTGCTTCATTGCGCAAAAGGGGGCGGAGGGGGACAGGAAATGTCGCCCTCCGCCCGTTTATCAGACCGAAACCCGCGTCAGGCGCGGCGAGAGCAGGTGGATCGCCCCGACCGCGAGGAAATAGACCACGGTGCACGCCGCGAAGATCAGCGTGTAATTCCCGTCGGTCGCGTCGAGCACGAGGCCGGTGGACTTGGCCATGATCATGCCACCGACACCGCCGCAAAAGCCGCCAAGCCCGATCACCGACCCCACTGCGCGCTTCGGGAACATGTCCGGCGGCAGCGACAGCAGGTTCGTCGAGAATGCCTGATGTCCGGCGAGCGCCAGCCCGATCAGAACCACGGCCAGCCACATATTCTCAAGCTGCGTCACGAACAGCAGCGGGAGGACACAGCAGCCCGCGATGATCATCGTCACCTTGCGCGCGGCGTTCGGCGTCCAGCCCTTATGGATCAGGTTCGACGACAGCCACCCGCCCGCGATGCTGCCGACATCCGACAACAGATACATGACTATCATCGGCAGCAGCACGACCTTGAGATCGACATTGTAGGTGCTGGCGAAATATTTGGGCAGCCAGAACAGCATCAGGAACCAGACCGGGTCGGTCAGGAACTTGGCCACCGCGAACGCCCAGGCTTCGCGGAGCCGCACGACGCGGCTCCAGCCGATCTTCTGGATCTGCTCGGGCGGATCATGCTCGATCCAGGCGAGCTCGCCCTCGCTGACTTTCCCGCTCTCACGCGGGTTGCTGTAGAATTTGAGCCACAGCACCAGCAGCACGACGCCGAACAGGCCGGAATAGATAAACGTCTCGCGCCAATCGAGGCCGAGCCAGGTCATGAAGATCCACAAGGTCGGCGCGGTCAGGATCACACCGATCGTGGTCGCGGAGTTGACCCAGCCGATCGCATAAGCGCGTTCCTTTTGCGGGAACCACTCGCTGCTCGCACGGACGACCGAGGGGAAATGCCCCGCCTCGCCAACGCCCAGCACCACGCGCGCCGCCATGAACGACGCGACCGTGCTGGCAAAGCCGTGCATCACATGGCCGACGGTCCACACGCCGATCGCGATGGCATAGCCGATCTTCGGCCCGAACCGGTCGACCAGCCAGCCCATGAGCAGGAAGCCGAGCGCATAGGCCGCCTGGAACGCCGTGACGATGTTGCCATAGTCATTCTCGTTCCAGCCCAGTTCCTTGCCCAGATCCGGCGCGAGCAGGCCCAGCATGGTGCGGTCGATATAGTTGACGGTGGTCGCGAAGAAGAGGATCGCGATGATCATCCATCGATAGCGCCCGGTGCGAGGCACCGGCCCCGCGCGGGGTGATTCGCCGCCGGTTTCGGCCTGCGTCGCGTTCATCCATACTCTCCCTAAGCGGCGGGTCTGGCGGCCTCGATCGTGCAGCTCACCCGCATGGTTCCGAACGTGGCAGTAACCTGCGCGTTTGGCGATACCTCATGGACGCCGGTGACGGCGCCCGACGAAATCCACTGCCCCGGCCGCAACGCGATACCGCGCGCAGCCAGCGTTTCGAAGAGGAAGCGCGCCGCGCCGACCGGCCCGTCGAGCATCGTGCGTGCAGCTGCCGCGCCAATCTCGACCCCATCGATGCTCAGCGTCACCGGCCAGTCGAGAAAGCCCGAATTGCGCCAGTCGGGGATCGCATCGCCGACCACCAGACCGTGATTGTTGCCGAAGTCCGAGATCGTGACGAGCGGGCCATGCGCGTTGATGCCCGGAAAGGGCGAACTGGCGATTTCAAGTCCGACATGGACCGCGTCGATCAGGTCGGCGGCCTCGTCCAGCGTGTAACTGGTCTTGGCGGGATCGGGCGCGGTGCCGATGCGCAGCAGAAACTCCGCCTCCGCCGCGCCAAAGCCTTCGCCGAAGACCGGCATCGCGGGTGCCGGGTCGCCCTGCTGCACAAAGCCCGTGAAGATCGGCCCGGCGAGCCGGTTCGTGCCGAGCTGCCCGTCGAGCGGCGGATTGATCCGGCCGACCTTCCACCCGGCGACCTCACTACCGGTCAGCGCGAGCGCGCGGTCCTGAATCGCATAGGCGTCCGCGAGCGTGGCGGGCACGGCGCCGGGATATTCGGGGAGGCCGCGGGCATCGCGGCGCGCGGCGACAAAAGCCTCCGCAATCACGTTCAGGTCGCTCATCCACCCCTCGCTTCTATTCTTGCCGCACCGCTAGTGGAAACCGGTGTCAATGGCAAGACATCGGTTACCGCGATAACAAATTTGCCCGATAGCCCGCGAAAGCAGGCGGTTGCAACAGCGCCAGATCCCGCCGCGCCATGTCGCGGCTCCCCGTTCACCCACCCCGAATGAAACCGGTGTCATCCACTGCCTAGCGCACCGATTGGCGGCGAGCCGGTTGCGCGCTATGCACACGCCATGAAGAAAAGCGCTCAGGCGACGATCAACGATGTCGCGCGGCTCGCCGGGGTTTCCAAGAAAACCGTCAGCCGCGTCATCAACCGCTCCACCCTGCTCAACGAGGAGACGCGCGAGCGGGTCGAGAAGGTCATCGCCGAAATCGGCTATGTCCCCAACCCCCAGGCGCGCGCGCTGGCGCTGCGCCGCAACTTCCTGATCGGCCTGATCCACGACAACCCCAATCCGCACATGGTGCTCAACGTGCAGCAGGGGTTGCTGGAGGTGCTGCGCGATACCGAGTTCGAATTGATCGTCCATCCGGTCGACCGCGGATCGCCGACGATGCTCGACGATATCCGCCGCTTCCTCGAGCGCCAGCGCCCCTATGGCGTCATGTTGCTGCCGCCGATCTGCGAGAATGATTCGATCGCCGACCTCTGCAGCGAGATCGGCACCCGCTATGTCCGCATGGGTTCGGCATCGTTCGACGACCCCGAACATATGGTCGCGTCGAACGACCGTGAGGTGGTGCGCGGCGCAGTTGGGCACCTGGTCGAGATGGGGCATCGCCGCATCGGCCTGGTCCTCGGCCCGCACGGCTTCCGCTCGGCATTCGAACGCAGTCAGGGCTATGAGGCCGCGCTCGACGATGCCGACATTCCGGTGCAACGGACGCTGATCGCGCAGGGCGATTATACGTTCGAATCGGGAATGCGCGCGGCCGAGCGGCTGCTCGACCTGTCGCCGCGCCCCACCGCGGTGTTCTGCTCCAACGACGCGATGGCGGCCGGCGTCCTGCACACCGCGCGCCAGCGCGGGCTGGACGTGCCGCGCGACCTGTCGATCGTCGGTTTCGACGATACGACCATCGCCTCCTATCTCTGGCCGCCGCTGACGACGGTGCGCTGGCCGATCGCAACGATGGCGCGCGCCGCCGGCCTGAAGCTGATCGGCGATGGCGAGGATGAGGAGAGCGCCGAATCGCTGTTCGTCTCGACCCTGATCCGCCGCGCCTCGGTCGCGCCGCCAGGGGAGTGAGACGGGCAACATGACAAGCCCGTTCGCACCGTCCACCTTGCATCGCAACCTGACACCGGTTACCTAGAACCCATTGCCATCATGCTTTATGGGGACGCGCAACGCGGCCGGAATCGCCCGCTACCCCGCCACCCCCGATTACGAGAGGATTTGAGATCATGAAGATCGCGCTGATTACCGAGAACAGCCAGGCTGCCAAGAACGGCGTCATCCACGACGCGCTGACCGCCGTTGCCGAGCCGCTGGGCCATCAGGTGTTTAACTATGGCATGTATTCGGCCGAGGACAGCGCGTCGCTGACCTATGTCATGAACGGCCTGCTCGCCGGCATCCTGCTTAATTCCAAGGCGGCGGATTTCGTCGTCACCGGTTGCGGCACCGGCATGGGTTCGATGCTCGCGTGCAACGCCATGCCCGGCGTGTTCTGCGGCCTGGTGATCGACCCGACCGACGCGTTCCTGTTCGGCCAGATCAACGACGGCAACGCCATCTCGATGCCCTATGCCAAGGGCTTTGGCTGGGCCGCCGAACTCAACCTGCAGGACGTGTACCGCAAGCTGTTCGACGGCGAGCGCGGCCTTGGCTACCCCAAGGAGCGCGCCGAGATCATGCGCAAGAACCGCGGCATCCTGGCCGACCTCAAGGCGACCACCTGTCACGACATGCTGACCGTGCTCAAGAATGTCGATCAGGACCTGCTGCGCGCCGCGATCGCGGGAGAGAAGTTCGCCGAGCTGTTCTACGCCAATTCGCAGGATGACGCGATCAGCGCCTACCTCAAGAGTGTGACCGCGCAGCCCGCGCTCGCCTGATCGCGACCGCATCAGCACCCTGAACGGAGAGGCCATGTTCGACCGCACCTATTACGCCACGCATCCCGACATGATGGAGTGCGTGTCGAACGACGAGCTTCGCGACCGCTATCTGATCACGGACCTGTTCCGTGAAGGCGAATGCGTGCTCAACTACACCCATGCCGATCGCATGGTGATCGGCGGGGTGCTGGTCGGGTCGGGCGCGGTCAAGCTGCCCGACCAGACCGAGCCGCCGTCGGCGGCGGGGCATCCGTTCCTTGAGCGGCGCGAGCTGGGCATCGTCAATGTCGGCGCGATCGAGGGTGTCGTCACCGTCGATGGACAGGCGTTCACGCTGGGCAACAAGGATTGCCTGTACGTGACGATGGGCGCGGCGGACGTGCAATTCACGGGCGCAGGGGCACGCTTCTACCTCGTCTCCTGCCCCGCGCATCAGGCGTTCGCGACGCGTCAGCTGGGCATTGCCGACGCCAACCGGCTCGATCGCGGTAGCCTCGCCGAATCGAACGAACGCTCGATCTATCAGCTGGTGATCCCCGGCGTGTGCGACAGCGCACAGCTGGTGATGGGCCTGACCGTGCTCAAGGAAGGCAGCGTGTGGAACACCATGCCCCCGCACATCCATGAGCGCCGCAGCGAGATCTATTTCTACTTCGAGCTCGACAATGCCGACACCGACCGCGTGATGCACTTCATGGGTGAGGGCGAGGCGACCCGCCACATCGTGATGCAGAATGAAGAGGCCGTGATCTCGCCGCCCTGGTCGATCCATATGGGCGCGGGGACCAAATCCTATGCCTTCATCTGGGCGATGGCGGGCGAGAATCAGGACTATACCGACATGAACGTGCTGGACATCTGCCAGCTGGCGTGAACCTCCCCTCCCGCTTGCGGGAGGGGCCGGGGGAGGGCCTGTCCGCCCGCCTCCACATTCGAAACGCCTTCCCCTAACCCTTTCCGCCAAACGGGAGGGGAATTGGAGTTAGACATGACCAATCCCTTCGATCTCACCGGCCGCGTCGCGGTCGTCACCGGCGCGAACACTGGCATCGGCCAGGGCATCGCCCTCGCGCTGGCACAGGCGGGCGCGGACATCGCCGCAGTCGGCCGCTCCGCCGCCACCGAAACCGTGGAAAAGGTCCGCGCGCTCGGCCGCAAGGCAGAGATCATCAGCGCCGACCTGTCCTCGATCGAGCCTGTGGGCAGGATTGTGGACGAAACTGTGGAAAAGCTCGGCGGGCTCCACATCCTCGTCAACAATGCCGGCATCATCCGCCGCAACGACAGCGTCGATTTCACCGAAGAAGACTGGGACGCGGTGATGGACACCAATCTGAAATCGGTGTTCTTCCTGTGCCAGGCGGCGGCGCGCCACATGATCCCCAATGGCGGGGGCAAGATCATCAACATCGCCTCGATGCTAACCTTTCAGGGCGGCATCCGCGTGCCAAGCTATACCGCGTCGAAGAGCGGCGTCGGCGGCCTGACCAAGCTGCTGGCGAATGAATGGGCGGGCAAGGGCATCACCGTCAACGCGATCGCGCCCGGCTACATCGCCACCAACAACACCGACGCGCTGAAAAAGGACGAGACGCGCAACCGCCAGATCATGGAGCGCATCCCGGCAGGCCGCTGGGGCGATCCGGCGGATCTGGGCGGCGCGGCAGTTTTCCTCGCGTCGCGCGCATCGGACTATGTGCAGGGACATATCCTCGCGGTAGACGGCGGCTGGCTGGCGCGCTGACGCCGGTTTAGCTGAGGAGACATCATGGCCGGCCGTATCGTTTGTTTCGGAGAATTGCTGCTCCGCCTGACCGCTCCGGGGCGCGAGCTGTTGATGCAGACCGGCAGCCTCGACGTGTATGTCGGCGGTGCGGAGGCCAATGTCGGGATCGGCCTCGCCAATCTCGGCCATGACGTGTCGATGGTCAGCGCGGTGCCGGACAATCCGCTCGGCCAGGCGGCGATCCGCTTCGTGCGCGGACAGGGCGTCGATACGCGCAATGTCCAGCTGCGCGACGGGCGCATGGGACTGTATTTCCTGTCGGTCGGCGCCGGGCTGCGCGCATCGGACATCGTCTATGACCGTGCCGGATCGAGCTTCGCCACCGCGCCCGCCGATGCGTTCGACTGGGCCGCGATCCTCGACGGCGCGGCGATGCTGCACCTGTCCGGTATCACCCCGGCGCTTGGGCCGGCAACCGCACAGGCGGTGCTCGCAGCTGCGCGTGCCGCCAAGGAGCTGGGTGTCGCGGTCAGCTTCGACGGCAATTATCGTGCGCGCCTGTGGGAAGCATGGGACAGCGATCCGCGCGCGATCCTGAGCGAATTGGTGAGCCTTGCCGACACGATGTTCGGCAACCATCGCGACGTATCGCTGCTGCTCGGCAAGACCTTCTCGGGCGATGGCGCGGATCGCCGCCGTGAGGCCGCCGAAGCTGCGTTCGCCGCCTTCCCCAACCTTCAGCGCATCGCTTCGACCGCGCGCCATGTCGACGACGCCGACAGCCACCGCATCGCCGCCCGCGTCGATACGCGCGAACGCGGCTATCAGACCGACGAGGTCGTGGTCGCGGGCATCGTCGACCGCATTGGCGGCGGCGACGCGTTCGCGGCGGGCATCCTCCACGGCGTGCTGTCGGGACAGGATCTGGAGGCGACCGTCGCCTCGGGCCTCGCGCTCACCTGCCTCAAGCATTCGCTCCCCGGCGATGCCAGCCTGTTCGGGCAGCGCGACATCGACGCGTTCCTCGAAGGCGGACTGGACGTGCGCCGGTGATGGCCAAATGAGCATCGGGCGCCGGACGCTGCTGGGGGCGGGAGCGGCGCTGTCCGCCCTCCCCTCCGCTGCATTCGCCAAGGGCGATCCGGTCGCCACCGGCACCACCGGCCGCTGGCAGGGCAAGGCCGATGGCGCGACCCAGGCGTTTCTCGGTATCCGCTACGGCAGCGACACCAGCCGCACCCGCTTCCGCGCCGCGACCGCCCCGGCCCGCCTGCGCGACACGCTCCGCGCGACCGACTTCGCGGTAAACTGCCCCCAGCGCAGCAATCTGCCCAATCAGGCCGAGGACTGCCTGTTCCTCAACGTCTGGACGCCGCAAACCAACCCGAACGCGCGCCGCCCGGTGATGGTCTATTTCCACGGCGGCGCTTACTCGAACGGCACCGTGATCGAGCCACAGGTGTTCGGCGCAAAGCTCGCGGAACAGGGCGATGTCGTTGTCGTCACTGTCAACCACCGGCTCAACGCGCTCGGCTATCTCTCCCTCGCCCGGCTCGACCCGCGCTTTCCCGACAGCGGCAATCTGGGCCAGCTCGACCTCATCCTCGCCCTGCAATGGGTGCGCGACAACATCATCGGATTCGGCGGTGATCCCAACCGCGTGATGGTGTTCGGCCAGTCCGGCGGCGGCGCCAAGATCGCCACGCTGATGGGCATGCCCGCGGCCAAAGGCCTGTTCCACAGCGCGGCGACGATGAGCGGACAACAGGTAACGGCGAGCGGCCCGCTCAACGCTACCGCGCGCGCCAAGGCGTTGCTCGCCAAGCTCAACGCCACCCCCGGCGACCTGATCGACATGCCGGTGCAGCGGTTGATCGAGGGGCTCTCCGCCGAAGACCCGATCCTGGGCGGCGGGGTCTATATGGGGCCGGTGCTCGACATGAAGTGGCTGACCCGCCACCCCTTCTGGCCCGACGCGAATCCGCTCGGCAACGGCATCCCGCTGATCCTCGGCAACACGCGCGACGAGACCCGCGCGTTCATCGACCCGAAGGGCGAGGCGGTGCGCACGCTCGATTGGTCCAACCTCGCCGACCGCATCGCTCCGCAATTGCGCATCGATGCGCACCCCGAATGGGTCGTCGCCGAATATCGCGCGCACTTTCCCGACTGGACCGCGCAGGACATTTTCTACGCCAGCACCACTGCCGGACGCAGCTGGCGCGGGCAGGTGATCGAGGCGGAGGAGCGCGCCAAGGCGGGCGTCCCCGCCTGGGTCTATCAGCTCGATTTCCAGTCCCCGGTCGCGCCCGAACGCGGCGCGGCGCACACCCATGACATCACGCTGGTGTTCGGCACGATCGGCGCGGAGGGGACGGTCTCCGGCACCGGCCCCGGCGCACAGGCGGTGTCGGCGGCGATGCAGCGCGCCTTCGTCAACCTCGCGGCCAAGGGGGACCCCAATGGCGCCAGCGTGCCCGACTGGCCGAAACACACCCTGCCCGAGCGGCAGACAATGATCTTCGACGCCAGCAGCCACGTCGAGAACGACCCGCGGCAATGGCAACGCGAGCTGTTCGCCCGCATCCCCTATATTCAGCCGGGAACCTGAGCGACCAGGACTGGCGCCAGCACCAGCCGGTCGAGCATCGCGGCGACATCATCCGCCGCCGTCTCCGGCGCGCGGTCGAGCCACCAGGTCAGGATCGTCAGCGTCGCGCCGACCAGATGCGTCACCGCCAGCTCGCGCGGCAGCCCGCCGGGCGTATCGGTCGGCGCGGCCATCGCCTGATCGATCGCGCGCTGCGTAATCGTCTGCCGCATCGAATCCCCCGCCCCGGTCAGCAGCGCATGGGCCAGCTGCCGCCGCGCCGCTACTTCGGCGGTCAGTGCGCGCATCACCGCCAGCCCGTCGCGTGCGCGCAGCAGCGGCACCAATAACTCCAGCAGCTCGGCGATCAGCCCATCAGCAACTTCGGCGAGCACCGCCGACAGATCGGGATAATGGCGAAAGAAGGTCGCATAGCCGACCCCCGCCCGCTCGGTCAGCGCCGCGACGCTGATCTCGGCAAAGGGCCGCTCGCCGACCATCTCGACCAGCGCCGCCCGGAGCGCCGAACGCGACCGGACAACGCGCGCATCGCTTGAAACCGCACCGCGCTTCGCTATCTTATGATCCATAGTGTATCATATTTCGGAGTTCGCCATGTCCGCCCAGCTGCAACCCTCATCGGGCCGATGCCCGATCGACCATGCGCGCGACGACCGCAAGTCCGCAAGCGCGGCGCAGGGCGGCCTGCTCGCCGCACCCGAAGTCACCAGCTTCGATGCGGTCCGCGCCGTGCTGCGCGACACCGATGCGCGCCAGGCGGGGTTCAAGGCCGAAGTGATCCTGCGCTATCGCGGTCGCGCGCGCCCGCCGATCCTGTATCTGCATGGCGAGGCGCATCGCCGCCAGCGCAGCGGCACCGCGCGCTTCTTCACCCCGCGCGTGGTCGAGACCCGCTATCGCGACCTGATGGAGCGGACCAGCGACGCGCTGCTCGCACGCCTCGTCCGCGATGGCAGTGCCGATCTCGACCGGTTGTCGCTCGAAATGGCGGTGACGGTGGCGGCGGAAATCGTCGGCCTGACGGAGAGCGACATCGCGGGCATGAGCCGCCGGCTCGACGCGTTTTTCAGCACCACGTTCCAGACCGGGCGCGGCAAGTTCGCTGAGCTGATGAGCTTCGTGCTCGGCCAGTGGCGCATGCGCCGCTTCTACGCCAAGGACGTGAAACCCGCGATCGCGGCCCGCCGCGCCGCCCCGCGCGAGGACGTGATCTCGCACCTGTTGAGCGAGGGCTATACCCCGCTCGACATCCTCACCGAATGTTTCACTTATGGCGCAGCGGGGATGGTGACGACGCGCGAGTTCATCACCATGGCCGGCTGGCATCTGCTCGAACGACCGGAACTGCGCGCGCAGTTCCTTGCCGCGGATGCCGACGGACAGATCGCGATCCTTGAGGAAATCCTGCGGCTCGAACCCGTGGTCGGCACGCTGTATCGCCATGTCGAGGGCGGGACCGTGGCGCTCGACATCCGCGCGGCCAATGGCGACGCGACTGCGGTCGGCACCTGCCCGCACGCGCTCGACCCGGAGCGCGTGCGCGCGCCGCGGGTCACCGGCCCGGGGCTGGCATTCGGCGATGGCGAGCATCGCTGCCCCGGTGCGGGCGTGGCGCTGCACGAATCCGCCGTGTTCCTCGACCGGCTACTGCGTATCCCCGGCCTGAAGCTGGAGCGCGCGCCCGATGTCGGCTGGAACCCGCTGGTCGCCGGTTACGAGCTGCGCAACTGCCGCCTGGTCGTCGACCCAACCTAGGAACCGCTGCGCAGCGCCCCGATCAGCGTGACCATGTGATCGATATAGGTGCCGGTCGAAATCCCGATCGGCCCGTCCTTCACATCGAATGGTGAGGTGTCGCTGCTGTCGCCGACATTGGTCGATCGGAAATCGCCCGGCGCCACTTCCTTCGATCCGGGGCCGCGATACGGGTGGCTGATCGCCTTGAGCTGGGTCGGCCACCAGCCCTCTGCGTTGAGCGAAGCGACCAGTTCGGCCGCGCTCTTGCCACCCGCGACATTCATGTCCGACCCCGGCTCGACCGCCGCGACCCAATAGGGCGACAGCGGCTGCCGCCCCTTGAGCAGTGGCGAATCTTTCGACACCGGCCCGCCCGGGATCGCGCGCAGCTTTTCATACTCCCGGCGCAGCTTCGGCACATCGACCGAGCGGCGCGGATTGTAATGGCCGATCGTGTTCGCGGGATCGTGATCGACATAATATTCGCCGTTGACCACGTTGGATCCCCGACGATGCACCCAGAGCGGCTTGTTGGTGCCGATCTCGACAAAGGTCGGGAAATGCCGGTTCCCCACGCGCAATGCCTCGGGCAGCCGCACACTGTCGAGCCAGTCGAGCGCCGCCGGGATCGGCGCCAGATATTTGGCATTCCCGGTGAGGCGGTAGAATTCCATCAAGTCTTCGACGTTCGACGCCGTGGTGTGCGTGACCAGCGCCTCGGGCTCATAGGTCCGCGCACCGGCAGGCGAGAAATCCGCGCGATGCTGCAGCCCCCAGCCGGCCTGTGGCGCGGGCTGCTGGGTCTTCAAATAAATGTCCATCGCCCGCTCGATCGCCGGCAGCACGCGTGGGTCGCCGATCGCCTGGTGATAGGTCAGCAGCACGTCGATATTGTCGTGGATCACACCGTCGTTAAACGTGATCAGCCCGGTGTAATCGGGCTTTCCGTGCAGCCCGCCGTCCCGCACCCGCGGCCAGCGCTGCGGCCACCCGCCATTGTCGAGCTGGCTGGCGAAGATGAAGTTGATCGCCTTGTCGAGCCCGCGCTTGAACCGCTGTTCGCGCTTTTCGACATAGAGCCGGATCAGGAAGCGGATCGCCTCGCCGGTGCCCTGATCGTCGAACGTGGCGTTGCCCCAATGGTGCTGGAATTCCTCCATCCGCCACGCGTTCTTGCCGATCGTCTCGTACCAGCGCCTGGTCGAGGCCGGACCGCCAAAGTCGATGAAATAACCCCAGCCGCCGGTCGGCAACTGCCCGTCGATCAGCGCCTGCGCCGCCTTCGCCGCGGCCTGATAATAATATTCGTCGCCGGTCGCATGATAGGCGTCGAGGTACAGATGCCCCATCGTCGCGGTGCCGGGCGGCTGCACCCACACCATCGTCTTGTACCCTTCCAGCTCGCCCCAGACGCGCGAGCGGTCGGGCAAATACGACCAGAGATACCCGCCGCGATAGGCGAGCTTTTCGACCATGAACTGCGTCGCGCGCTTCATCGTTGCCGCGATTTCGGCGCTCGCCGGCGCCTGCGCGCGCGCCATTGCGGGGGTCAGCATCAGTGCGGCGGATGCGGCGAGCAGCTGGCGGCGGGCAATCATTTACGCGGTACTCCTTCAAGCGGATAGGCGACGATCAGCACCAGCGGCGCCTCGCCGATCTGGCGAATACCGACGTGTGCGCCGGTGTAGAGATAGGCCGTCATTCCCGGCTTCAGCCGCGCGGTCGTGCCGTCGGAGCTGACATCGCCCTCGCCGGAGACGACCGCATAGACCTCGTCATGGTCGATCGGATGCACGCCGATCGCCGCGCCCTTGTGCAGCGCGCGCTTGCGATACTCCATCATCCGGCCGGGCACGCCGTCGGTGATGCGCCATGCGGTGCTCATGCCGATGCGCCCATGCGGCGGCGGCTCCTGAACGCGCTTGGCCGCCTCGTCGATCACCACCATCGGCCGCGCGCCGCGCTTCGCGGCCCAGTCGATCCCGCCCATGACATGATCGACCACGCGCGGATCGCTCCACGATTCCTTCGTATGGCCAAGGCCGGTGTAAAAGACCTGCCCGCCCTCGAACCGATGCGCCCAGGCCACGGGACGCGGATTGACGCCCTTCTCCCCGATCGACGCCGGATCGAGCGTCAGCAGCGGGCGCAGGCGCGGGTCGAGATCGTCGAACCAATACCACTCGTCCACCAGTTCGGCGGTATCCGGAAAGGTGCGGATCGCGGGATGATCGAGTGGCGCGCGGGTCACGATGCCCTTGGGCGTCCCCGCCGGATGCCGGGCAAAGCGCGCCCCCATCATCCGCCCATACCAGTCCCAATGGTAATGCGAATCCGCCGCGCCATGCACCCCGACGATCCCGCCGCCGCCGCGCACATAGGCCATCAGCGTCTCGCGCCGCGCGCCGGTGAACCACTCGCTGGCCGCATCCTTGGACTTGGTCGTGGTGGAGATCAGCACGATCGCAGCAAATCGCTTCACCCGCGCCGCATCGTCGAACAGCGCGGGGTCTTCGCTTGCCACGACATGATAGCCCTTGGCCTGCGCGGCTTTGGTCAGCGCCGCAACCGCGGGCTCGATCGAGTCATGCCGCCAGCCGGTCGTGTGGCTGAACAGCAGAACTTCCGGCGGTGGCGGAGGCAGCGACGCACCGCCGAGCAGGATCGCCGCCAGCAGCGTCAGGATCGCCCGCATGTCCCACTCCTTCAAACGCACACCCACTGGCCGCTACTCTGCGGCGCGCGGGGCCTCAGCCCCCGGCCAGCTCGTTCAGATAATCCTCGACATCGCTATAGCCGTTGCCATCGCGGTCGCCCGCAGAATCGTCGCGCTTCGGGTCCAGCCCGCGTTTGCGCTCCCACGCATCGGGCATGCCGTCGCCGTCACTGTCCTGCGGCGCGGTGCCGCTTCGCAGCACTGGCCAGCCGCCGACGTCGCTCTGGCGGTCGATCTGCTTCCCGGTGCGGGTGCGGACGCCCTCGACCACCGCCGCATCGACGCTGTCGCGGCTGTGCGATGCACCGGCGCGCGCCAGCACCGCCGCCTCGACGCTCGCGGCCCCGGCACAACCTACCTTCGGCATCTCGACCGGAGCTGCCAGCTTCTGCGCCGGATCGGTGATGCCGCTCACCAGCGACCACGGATCGGCCGGGACCACCCCATCCATCGCATTGTCGGCGAAGAAGGATTTGGCGACCGGATTGCCTTCGTTGAAGGCAATCGCCTTGGTCGATTGCGGACCGCGGACATAGGCATTGCCGACGAAATTATACCGCGACAGGCTATCCTTGTCGGCATTGTAGCCAGACCGCCCGCCGCCCCAATTGTAGAACAGGTTGCAGCGGAAATCGAAAAACGCGCCGTCGGGATCGCTCGCCGCCGGGGCGTAATTCCCCGGCCGCGGCATTCGCGCGCTGTGATTGGCCCACAGGTTATGGTGAAAGCTCGCCCGCGCCCCGCGCCCGCCGCGCACCAGGCTGCCATAGCCATGCTCGCCCTTGGCATGGAGCGATTTGGTCAGCGAATCCGCGATGATCGACCATTGCACGGTGACATCGTACCAGCCTTCGCCCGGCTCGGCATAATTGCCCGACACCGACAGCGTCTCGTCCACCGACCAGCTCGCCGAGACATGGTCGAGGATGATGCGCCGCCCTGCGCGGACCCAGATCGCGTCAGCCTCGGTCTTCGATTCATCGCCGAGGCGCGACCGGATGAAGCGGATCACCACATCATCGGCCTGCACCACCAGCGGGTGATCGCGCAACGTGATGCCATCGCCCGGCGCACTCTGCCCCGCGATCGTCACCCGCCCCTCACGCACCGTCAGCGGCTTGGTCAGCTGGATCGTGCCGGAGACCGCGAACACGATGATCCGCGGCCCCTTCGCCTCGACCGCCGCGCGCAGGCTGCCCGGCCCGCTATCGGCGCGATTGGTGACGGTCAGCACCTTGCCGCCGCGCCCGCCCTGCGCCAGCGCCCCCGCCCCTTCCGCGCCGGGAAAGGCGGGGAGCGAAGACCCCGCCCCGGTCGCGGCGGACATCAGGAGCAGCGCACCCAGCATCAGAACGCCGCGCGCACGCCGAACGTCACGATCCGGCCCGTGCTGGCATAGCTGCTCGACACCGGGTTCGCCTCGTACATGGTGCGATACTGCGCGGTGTTGGTCAGGTTGCGCCCCTCGAGCGAGAAGCGGATCTCCTTGGTGACCGCGTACGACATCGAGAAGTCGAGGTTGAACGTGTCCTCGTTATACCCGAAGTCCGCGACGACCGGCGAGTTGCACACGCCGCCGCCATTGGTGGTCGTCCCGACCGCGCACGTGCCCGAGGACAGCGGGAAGCGGTTCACATATTCCTTGCGATACGCCCCCGACACGCGCGCCTTGAGCGGGCCATGCTCGTAATAGAGCGTCGCATTGAACGAATGCGGCGAGGTGTTGAGGAAGGGCGCGGTCGCGAACGCGTTGACGGCGGTTGATCCGGTCTGGCCCTGCGTGGTCGAGAGCGCGGTCCCGGTCAGATAGTTCAGCTCAGACTTGATGTACGTGTAATTGGCGGTGACGCCGAACCGCTGCAGGAAGCCCGGCAGGAAGAAGAAGTTGGACTGGACGTTCAGCTCCAGACCCTGGATCTTGCCGCCCGGCGCATCGTTGAACTGGCGCACCGCGAACACGCCGCCATCGGTGATGTACTGTGCCAGCGTCGGGCTGGTCACGCTCGCCAGGATCTGATCGATCAGCGCCGGCTCATACACGTCCTGCAGCGCGAATTCGCCCGCGACCTGCTGCGGGAAGGAGTTGATATCCTTCTGGAACAGCGCGAGCCCGACAAAGCCGTTGGTGCCCCAATAATATTCGAAGCTGAGGTCGAGGTTGGTCGAACGGAACGGGCTGAGATACGGGTTGCCGACGGTGATCGACGGTGCCGCACCCGCAGCATTGAGCCCGGTCGGGAACGAGGTCGTACCCGGAGTCAGCGCCGAAAGCTGGGGCCGCGACATGGTCTTGGCCGCTGCGAAGCGGATCTGCAGGTTGTCGCTCACCTCGTAGGTCAGGTTACCCGCCGGCAGCACATCGGTATATTCGTTGCGCGCGGTCACGACGGTGCCGAGCACGCCATTGCCCGCGCCGCCGACCGATCCGGTGCCATCGACGCGGGTATTGGCGACGCGCACGCCAACATTGCCACGCAGGCGGCGGTCCATGACATCGAGGTCAAAGTCCATCTGGACAAAGCCTGCCATGTCGCGCTCGGTCACCGCATTGCGCTCGCGCCCGTCAGTTTGCGCGCGATAGTCGCCCCACTGGTTGATGCAGTTGCAGTCAATCGAGAAATAGCGGCGGAACGCGTCGAGATTGGGCGCATAGAAGCTTGTCGGCGTTCCCGCCGGCACGTTCAGCCCCTGGCCGAACCCGACCGTCTGGCCAAGATCAGTGATCTGCAGCCCTGCCTCGACCAGCGTCGGGTTGATCGCCTCGATCCCCGAATTGCGGCGTCCGCCCAGGCTGTCGAAATTGAACGTCTTGTAGGTGCCGCCGAACTGCAATGTGAATTGTTCGGACAGGTCCAGTTCGAAATTGGCGCGACCGACGCGGAATTCGTTACTCACCTCATTGGTGAAGTAGCGGATCGTCGACAGACCCTTGACCAGCGTCCACTGGGTCGGATCGGCAACGTTAAAGCCGGGGTTGAACACCGGCATATTGCCGCCGCCGCGCTCGTCGAACACATAGCCATCGCGGTCGATCGCGTTGAATTCGACCAGCATGCCCTCGGCTCGGAACTCGGATTTCGACCAGCCGCCGGTCACCGCGACGCGGAAATTGTCGCTGAACTCATGGTTCACGTTCAGCGTCGCCTGCTTGAAATCGGTCTGGCCGATCTGCGCATCGGCAAAGCTGCGCCAGTCGACATTGTCGAGCACCAGATAGTCCGCCTGGCCGGCCGCATTGACATGCGCCGCGCGAATCTGGGTCGAGGGGCGACCGATCAGTTCATCGTAAAAGGCGATGCTGTTGGCGTTCGGGATATAGCCCCGCGACACCGTCGAGTTGTAATAGTCGAACGGGTCGAGATTATTTGGATTGTAGCTCGCACGCGTTCCGGCAACCAGCGTGTTGCCGTACAGCGACTGACCGCAATCGAGCGAAGCGTTGGCGTCACAGCGGGCGTAGAGCGCACGCCGGTCCGCAAGGCCGTTGGCGGTGTTGAGCGCACGCAGCGTATTCTGCGCGGCACGGGTATTGGTGCCGTTGCGATTGAGACCGATCGTGGTGATGCCCTGCGAATTCGATTCCTGGCGATAGCGCGAATAGACGAAGTCGCCGATCACTTCGGTGCGCGACGTTGGCTGCCACTGCGCGGTAAACGTCACGCCCAGCCGGTCATATTCCAGATCCTGCCGCCCGATCGAGGGGAGCGCGGGAATGATCGTCTCCGGCGTCACCAGCGCATAGGCGGCGGGGTCCGAACCAAAGGTCGCGCCAGTGCCAGTGCCGGTCGGGCGCGCAAAGCCGAATACGTTGGGCGACACGCCGGCATGCTGCGAATTGCGATAGGCGAATTCGAACTGGCCGGGATTGCGGCGATAAGAATCGATCTGCTGGCGCTGATCCTGGAAGGCGACCGTGCCGAGAATGCCGAAATTATCCGCCAGCTTCTTCGAGAACAGCGCGGTCAGACGCGGGTTCCAGCTGTCACCATTCTCGCGATACTCGGCCTCCGCGCCAACCGCGATGCGGTCGCCCTTATAGGCGAGCGGACGGCCGGTGATCAGGTCGATGATCGCGCCCAGCGACCCTTCCTCGTTCGATGCAGTCACCGACTTGGTGATCTTGACCCCGCTGAACAGCTCCGAGGCAAAGGTGTTGAAGTCGAAGCCGCGCGAGCGGTTGGCGCCCGCGTCCGACTGGTTGCCGCCCGAGATGTTCTGCGCGTCCGCGCCGTTGAGGAACACGCTCTGAAAATCGCCGCCCAGCCCGCGCACGGTAATCGACCGACCCTCGCCATTGTCGCGATCAATCGAGATGCCGGGAAGGCGCTGGATCGACTCCGCAATGTTCGCGTCGGGGAAGTCGGCAATGTCTTCGGCGGTGATCGAATCGACGATCTGGTCGGCCTTGCGCTTGTCGCTCAAAGCATTGGCGAGGCTGGCGCGGAAACCGGTGACCACCACTTCTTCGCTGTCGGCATCCGACTGGGCATCCGCAGCCGCACCATCGGTCTGCCCGGCCCAAGCCGGGCCCGCCGCAGCAAGTGCCAGCGCAAGCGCCAACCCGGAGCTCGAGCGACGCACGATATGAAGATGACGAACGGCCATGGGATCCCCTCTCTGATGTCACATCGCGGACATGTTGCCTGTCCGTCGTATGACACCGGTATCAGGGAGTTTTGGGCTTTTCAATCGTCAATCGCGATGCGTAACGACCTTGCTCACTGAAATGGTGCACATTTGTGCGCCACTCCCGCTCGCAACATCGGCCCGACTAGCGGGCTTCCCCGGCTTGACACCTGGAAAGGAATGGCAGAGAACCGCGATGACACCGGTTTCTCAAGCGTGAAACCCGTGTTCGACCGTGAGAACACGGCGAATTTGGAGAGGATCAGGCCGACGGGACGCGATTCGCGACCCGGCTCCCCCTCCGCACCGACATCCGGCCTCGGGCGATCCGCCAGGCCATTTGCAGCTACCGGTGTCATCGACACCGTTTGAGAGGGGAATTTCAATGCGGTTCACTGTTCGCCGTGGCGGCGCCCGCCTGCTGGCAGCCACTTCCGCCCTTGTTATCGCTACCGCCGCCCAGGCGCAGGACGCTCCGGCCGATCCCGCGGCCGCCGAGGACGAGGAAATCGTCGTCACCGGCTTCCGCGCCTCGCTCGACGCCGCGCTCACCGTGAAACGCGATTCGGTCGCCGCGGTCGATGCGATCGTGGCCGAAGATATCGCCAAGTTCCCCGACCAGAACCTGGCCGAATCGCTTCAGCGCATTCCCGGCATCGCGATCCAGCGCGACGGCGGCGAAGGGCGTGCGATCACGGTACGCGGCCTCAGTTCGCAATTCACGCGCGTCCGCGTCAACGGGCTCGAAACGATCACCACCAGCCATGACGGCGCGGCGTCCAACCGCGACCGCGCATTCGACTTCAACGTGTTCGCCTCGGAGCTGTTCAGCTCGATCGTCGTCCACAAGACCGCTTCGGCAGAGCTCGACGAAGGGTCGCTGGGCGCTGTGGTCGATCTCAACACCGGCAACCCGTTGAAGGGCAAATACGGCCTGACCTTCGCCGCCTCGGCGCAGGGCAGCTATAACGACCTGTCCGACACCTGGGGCCCGCGCGTTGCCGGCCTGATCGGCTGGAAGTCGCCCGACGGCACACTCGGCGCGTCGATCTCCGCCGCCTATCAAAAGACCAAGACCAAGGAGGTCGGTAACAACACCGTCCGCTGGGTCCAGACGCGGTTCGATTCGGTCAACGGCACGGCCTGCTACACCACGCCGAACCGGGGCGGCACGGCTGTGTCGAACGCGGCATGCAACGAAGCCGCCCTCGCCTTCCATCCGCGCATCCCGCGCTATGGCGAAATCTCGCACGATCGCGAGCGCCTTGGCCTGACCGGCAGCATCCAATGGTCGCCGAGCGACGCGACCCAGGTCTCGATCGACGGCCTCTATTCCAAGTTCAAGGCTGATCGCCGCGAGAAGTGGGGCGAGGTTCTGCTGCGCTCGAACGAGCGGTCGATCGACGTGGTAAACCCGGTCTATGACAATGACGGCAACATGATTGCGGCGACGCTCAACGACGCCTGGGTCCGCACTGAGCACTATCTCAAGCAGAGCGAGACCGAATTCTATCAGATCGGCGCGACCTGGGATCAGGACGTTACCGACAATTTCCGCTTCACCCTGCTCGGCGGCTATTCCCGCTCCAATGCCGATGTGCCGGTCGAAACGACGATCGTGTTCGATGACCGCGATGCGCAGGGCTATAGCTATGACTATCGCAACATGCAGTTTCCGACGCTGACCTTCGGCACCAGCGTCACCAATCCGGCGAACTTCCAGCTCGCCGAAATTCGCGATCGTCCGTCGAACGTCCTCAACCAGTTCCGCACCGCGCAGTTGCGCACCGAATGGGACGTGACCGAAGGCTTCACGGTCAAGGCGGGCGCGGCGTGGCGGCGCTATAACTACGACATCGTGGCCTTCACCCGCGACACGGCGGTGTGCGGCAATGGCGGCACCGATCTCGTCCTGGGCACGATCACCTGCTCGGCCAATACCGTGTTCGGCCCGACTGCCATCTATGGCTTCCAGGCGACCCCGGCCCTGTCGGAACTGTTCACGCTGACCGGCGCCAACGCTCCATCGGGGACCACCACCGAGTGGCTGATCCCCAATCTGGAAGCTGCCACTGCCTATACCGGCCTCTACAACCGCACCGCGCGGATCGACGCCGGCAACAACCGCGGCGTCGAGGAAGAAACCAAGAGCGCTTATCTCCAGTTTGATGCCAAGGGCACTTTGCTCGGCCTCGATTACGCACTCAACGCGGGTATCCGCTACGCTCGTACCGACCAGTCGTCGTACGGCATCAACAGCGGCGTCGTGGTGACGGTCGAGCGCGACTATGAAGACTGGCTGCCGTCATTCAACCTCGCGCTCTACCCGGCGCAGGACATCATCATCCGCGGCGCGATTGCCAAGGTGATGACCCGCCCGTCGCTCGGCACGCTGACGCCGGGCGGTTCGGCGGACGGCTTCAACTATCGCGTGACCAGCGGCAACCCGTTCCTCGAGCCGTATCGCGCCACCAATTTCGACCTCGCGCTCGAATGGTATTTCGCGCCGCAGTCGATCTTCTCGGTCGCGCTGTTCAAGAAGGATGTGGCGAGCTTCCCGGTGTCGCAGCCGCGCACGGGCACCTTCACCGAAACCGGTCTGTCGCCATCGGTGCTGGTCCCCTCCTCGCCTGCCGCGCTCGATCCCTCGCTGCAAAGCGCTCCGATCTGGACGCTCCAGTCGACGATTAACGGCGAAGGGGCCACCTTGAAGGGGGCCGAAATCGCGATCCAGGCACCATTCAAGTTCCTGCCCGGCTTCCTGTCGAACTTTGGCGGCATCGTGAACGCGACCTTTGTCGACAGCACGGCGATCTACTCGCAACAGGGGCCTGCCGTATTGCCAGGCGGGTCGCTTCAGCCGGTGACGCTGGAAAACACCTTCTACGGCGTCTCGAAAGAGCAATACAACGCGACCCTCTATTATGAGGACAGCAAGTTCAGCGCGCGCGCCTCGATCGCCTATCGCGGCCCGTTCACCGATGCCGGTTCGGGCACCGGCAATATCTTCGAAGGGTATTCGGGGATTACCAATGTCGATGCCTCGATCCGCTACAAGCTGACCGACTATCTCGAAGTCTCGGTCGAGGGCACCAACCTGACCGACGCCTATCGCGAACGCTGGGTCGATACCGACTCGCGCCGCAACTATGAAAACAACAGCTTCGGCCGCACGATCCTGGTGGGCGCGCGGATCAAGATGTGACCGAGAGAGGGGACATGGCGGCCGGGAGTGAAGCTCCCCTTCGGCTCGGCCGCCGTGAATTTCTCGTAACCGCCACGGGCGGCGCGGCGCTGATCGCGTCCGCCGCGCGTGGCCAGACTGCACCGCCGGCCACCGGAACGCCGGGGCCGGCGGGGCTTCCCGATCCGCCCGAGACGATCGATCTGTGGCCAAAGGGCGCGCCGGGCCTGCCCGCCACGCCCCCGGTCGAAACCGTCACCGAACGCAGCACCGACCGCGACCTGTCCGATCGCGCCGTGCTCGGCATCACCCGTCCGCGCATGGTCGTGTTCCGCCCGAATCGCCCCAATGGCGCGGCGGTGATGATCACCCCGGGCGGCGGCTATCGCCACATCGTCATCGATAAAGAGGGCTATGAGCTCGGCCGCTGGCTGTCGGCGCGCGGCTTCACCGTGTTCGTCCTCTTCTACCGCCTGCCCGGCGAAGGCTGGGCCGCCGGACCGAACGTGGCGCTCGCCGATGCGCAGCGCGCGATGCGCCTGATCCGCCACCGCGCGCGCGACTATGGCATCGATCCCCAGCGCGTCGCCGCGATGGGCTTTTCCGCCGGCGGGCACCTGTGCGCAGACCTGCTCACCCGCTTCGACGCGCGCGTGTACGACCCCGTCGACGCCGCCGATCGCCACAGCGCCCGCCCCGATGCCGCCGCCCCGATCTACCCCGTCATCACCATGACCGCGCCGCACGCCCATGCCGGATCGCGCAATTTGCTGATCGGGGCCGGTGCCGATGCCGCGCGGGAGGCAGCGCATTCGCCCGACCGCAACGTCCCCGCCAACGCCCCGCCGGTGTTCCTGCTCCATGCCGAGGACGACAACGTCGTGCCGGTCGAGAACGCCCTGCTGCTCCGCGCGGCACTGCGGGCGAAGGGCATTCCGGTCGAAACCCACCTCTTCGCCCATGGCGGCCATGGCTTTGGCCTGCGCAAGACGCTCGGCAAACCCGTCGCCGCCTGGCCCGACTTGTTTCTCGCCTGGGCCGGCGGCATCCTCGTCTGAACAAAAAGGGAAGTACCCATGCGTATGAACCGCCGCGACCTGATCGGCGCAGCCTCGATCGGCAGCGCGCTTTCGACCCTTCCTTCGGCGCTGGCGGCGCAGACCCCGAAGCCAGCAGCTCCCGACTGGAAGCGCGGCTTCGACAATCAGCGCATCCCGGATCTTGGCGATGGCCGCTTCCTCAACCCGCTGATGGCGGGCGACCATCCCGATCCGACGATCCTCAAGGACGGGAAGGACTATTACATGACCTTCTCGACCTTCGATTCCTATCCGGGCCTCGTCATCTGGCACTCGCGCGACCTGATCAACTGGCAGCCGGTCGGCGCGGCGCTGACCAAGAACATCGGATCAGTCTGGGCGCCGGAGCTGTGCAAACACAATGGCCGATATTTCCTCTACATCCCGACCAAGGGACCGAACACCAGCTGGGTGATCTGGGCGGACAAGATCGAAGGACCGTGGAGCGAGCCCGTAGACCTAAAGCTCCCCAACCATATCGACCCCGGCCATGCGGTGGGCGAGGACGGGTCGCGCTGGCTGTTCCTGTCCGGCGGCGACCGCGTGCGCCTGTCCGACGACGGCCTCAGCCGCATCGGCGAGCCCGAGCATGTCTATGACCCGTGGCGCTATCCCAAGGACTGGATCGTCGAGGGTTTCGCGCCGGAGGGGCCGAAGATCACCCGCCATAAGGGCTGGTTCTACATGATCACCGCCGTCGGCGGCACCGCCGGTCCTCCGACCGGGCACATGGTCATCGCCGCACGCTCACGCTCCATTCACGGGCCCTGGGAGAATTGCCCCGCCAACCCGCTGGTCCGCACGACGTCCTTGCAGGAAAAATGGTGGTCGCGCGGCCATGCGACACTGGTCGAAGGGCCGGCGGGCGACTGGTGGAGCGTCTATCACGGGTTCGAGAATGGCTATTGGACGCTCGGCCGTCAGGCGCTGCTCGATCCGATCGAATGGACCGACGACGGCTGGTTCCGCATGAAGGGCGGCGACCTGTCGCAGCCGCTGGCCAAGCCCAAGGGCGGCGACAAGACCGGCCCCCACGGCATGGCGCTCTCGGACGATTTCTCGACCCTCGCCATCGGCACCAAATGGAATTTCTTCCGCCCAGCCCCCGATGAGCGCAGCCGTGCGCGCGTCGCGAACAATGTCCTGCACCTCGACGCACGCGGCACTGCGCCGTCCAGCTCCTCGCCGCTGCTGCTGATCGCGGGCGACCCCGCCTATCGCTTCGAATGCGATATCGAGATCGCAGCGGGTGGCACCGCCGGCCTGATCCTGTTCTACGACGACAAGCTCTATTGCGGCCTCGGCTTCGACGAAAAGCGCTTCGTCACCCACCAGTACGGCATCGAGCGCGGCCGCCCCGCCAACCCGCACGGGCGCAAGATGCGGATGCGCGTGACCAACGACCGCCACATCGTCACCTATGACACCAGCGCCGATGGCGGAAAGACCTGGCACCGCTTCGACCGCGGCATGGAGGTGTCGGGCTACCACCACAATGTCCGCGGCGGCTTCCTGATGCTGCGCCCCGGCCTCTATTCCGCAGGTGCGGGCACGGCGAAGTTTGCCAATTTCCGATTCGAGGCGCTGGGCTGAGGGCCAGCACCTCAGTCGCGATGTGATCCCAGCTGATCCCTGCCCTGGAGCGCCGCCCGGGCCACCTCTCCCCGGTCGAAGACCGCGAGTGACGCGTCGGGCACATCGCTATCCCAATGCTCGGCCTCGGCGTAAAAGCGCAGCGCGAGTTCGAGGCGCAGGCGGTCCGCATGTGACGCGGTCAGCGCGAGGCGGGCGACCTCGACTTCGGGGAAATCATCGCCCCCGCCGGAGCTTACGATCGCTGCATCCGCAGCGCGCCCGCGGTTCTTCAAAGCCTGGGCAGCGAGCGCGCGGATCTGGTCGACATCGGGCCTTGCCATCGCCGTATCAGACCAGCGGAGACATGTTGGCCGGCGCGCACGCATAGCCCTGAAGCGTCAGAAGAGCGATCTTCAAGCGATCGAGCGAGATCGCGCCGCCGAATGATACCCGGACGGCTTCGGGACCGGCATCCCCCACCGCAAACCGCTCGGACGGGATGACCGCGAGACCGGTCGGACGCATAAGGTCGGCAATGTCCCGTCCGCTCAAATGCGGCGGCAGACGCAACCACAAATGATACCCTTCCGGGTGGCTCGAGACATCGAGGTCGCTCAGGAGTTGCGTCGCCAGCATCTGGCGCCTCGCACTCTCCTCCCGCATTTTCGCCAGCAGCAGATCGAATGTGCCGTTGGATATCCAAGCGCTGACCATCGCGACGTTCAGCGGAGGTGCCATGATCGTTGCCGCATGCAGCTCGGACGCGAGCCGCAGGCTGGCGGCGATGTTCGGCGCGCGCACGAACGCGACGCGCAGCGCGGGCGAGATGATCTTGGACGTGCTGACGATATGCCATGTGCGATGCGGAACATAGCTGGCCAGCGGCGCAATCGGGGCTGAGGCAAGCGCACCATAGGCGTCGTCCTCGATAATCTGGATGCCATGATCCTCGGCAACCTCAGCCAGCGCCTGCCGGTCCGATGCGGTCAGGGTGACTGCGGTGGGATTGTCGTTGGTCGGCACCAGATAGAGCGCCTTGATCGCCTCGCGCGCACACGCGCACCGCAGCGTGTCCGCATCCATCCGATGCAGCGCGATCAGCCGCAGGCCCAACCGCTCGGCGATCGCCCGAAACCCCGGATACACGAACGCTCCGCAGGCGATCGCGTCACCCGCTTCGAACATCGCATTCATGATCGCGAACAGCGCGCTCTGCCCGCCCGAGGTAATCAGCACGTCGTCGTCGACCGACGGAACGCCCATCCGCGTCAGCAGCTCGGCGCCTGCAACCCGATCCTCCCGCGCGCCCCCAGCCGGCTGGTATTGCAGGCTCGACGCCGCGTTGTGCGACATCAGCTGATCGATCGTCTGGGCGATCGTTCGGCCAAGAATGCCACGCGGCAATTCCGGGGGCATGTTCATGCCGGCATCCAGCGCCTGACGCCGGGGCGCTTCGATCCGCGATGGATCGCGCACATAGCTGCCAGAGCGGCCTCGCCCTTCGATCAACCCGCGCACCCGTGCGGCTTCATAGGCACGGGTGACCGTCGTCAGATCGACGCCCAGCCGCGCAGCAAGGTCCCGCTGCGGCGGCAGCCGGTCGCCTGGCTTCACAACGCCCTGATCGATCGCCGCCCCCAGCGCGTCGGCAATCGCGACATATTTGACGCCACTGATGGCGGTGAGGTCAGGAATCCACTGGTGGTTCATCTGACTCGCTCTTCTTCGCCGCAGTCTTGTTGAGCTTGGCCCACAGCTCCGCCGTCCCCGCCTCCTGCGCGTTGTTTGCGAACTGCGATGCGACCAGCCAGCCCTTGAGCGGTCGGAGCGGAAGCACACAGCCGATCACCATCAACGGGATCGTCGTCAGCATATGAACCCACATGGGCGGCTCGAAAGCGACCTGGAACCACACGCCCAGAAATGTGAGCGGAAACGCGACGAAGCACAGCGAGAAAAAGGCAGGGCCGTCATCCGGCGACGCCCACTCATAGCCCAGGCCACAGTTCTCGCAGCGATCGGTGATCTGCAACCACGACTTGAACATCGCGCCCTTCCCGCAGCGCGGACACAGCCCATGCCACCCCGAATGAAGGATCCACTTCCACTTTGCGTCACCTTCGAATGCCGGTTCCATCATGTCACTCCATACATAACGCATACATAAGTGCTTTGTATGGACTTGCAAAGATTGGATGGGTGAAGGCGGAGAGAAAGATCCGCATGGCCGGAGGCACCCGACGTTGCTATCGATCAGGCGTGCTCAAGACCATGAACTTCAAGGGGCAATGGCGCGACTATCAGGCGCGTGTTCTTGAGGAGATGGACGCGCACCTGAATGACCGGCGTCTGCATGTGGTCGCAGCACCGGGCGCGGGCAAGACGGTCCTCGGCCTCGAGATCGCCCGGCGGATCGGCAGGCCAACGCTCGTCTTTGCGCCCACGATCGCGATCCGCGATCAGTGGGAGCAGCGTCTGTGCCCGATGTTCCTCGATGTACGACCGACCGCCGGATCGATTTCGTACGACCTCGCCGCCCCCGGACAGTTGACGCTCACGACCTATCAGGCGCTCGACAGTTTGCGCCGCAGCGATACGCTGGACGCGCTGATCGAAACGCTAAATGGTCATGGCCCGCTCACGCTGGTGCTAGACGAGGCGCACCATCTGCGCAGGGAATGGTGGAAGTGCCTGCTCGACCTTGCGAGCAGGCTGGAGGATGTTCGGCTGGTCGCGCTGACCGCGACGCCGCCCTATGACGCGAGCTTCGCCGAATGGTCGCGCTACGAGGAATTGTGCGGGCCGATCGACCTCGAAATCGGCATCCCCGAGCTGGTGCGCAATGGCGACCTCTGCCCGCATCAGGACCATTTGATCCTGTCCACTCCGCATGAGGACGCGCTTGACCTGCTCGAGCGGCGGCGCAGGGCACATGGCGAGCTTGCGGCTGACCTGCGCAGCGACGATGCCCTGCTCGACTGGCTCGCCGCGCACCCCTGGCTGACCGATCCCGAAGCACACATCGAAGCCATTCTCGACGCGCCGGAAATGCTCTCCGCAGTGCTGGTGTTTCTGGCATCGGCCGGGCGCAAACTCCCGAAACCTCCACTCAAGCGGCTTGGTGTCGCCGCGCGCGATGTACCCGCGCCATCGCTGTTCTGGTTCGAGCGCCTGCTCGACGGGCTCGTCACACAGCATGCCGCCAGCTTTCCGCTCGATCCCACGCGGCACAAAAGCCTTCGCGACAGACTGCATCGCCACGGCCTGATCGAGGGTGGCCGGGTGCGGCTTCATCACACGCGCTCGGTGTTCAAGCTCATGTCGTCCAGTCTCGCCAAGCTCGACTCGATCGTGACGATAGCCCGGGCAGAGACGGAGGCACTGGGCAATGACTTGCGGATGGTCGTCCTGTCCGACCATATCCGCGCGGGCGAGCTGCCGTCACGCGCCGACGCCGACTATGCGCCTGCGAAGCTCGGCGTCGTGCCGATCTTCGAAACGCTTCGGCGCTCAGCGATCGACGCGCATCATCTCGGCGTGCTCACGGGCAGCCTGGTCCTGATCCCGAAGGCGGCTCTGAACGCGATGAACGGGCTCGCTACGGAACTTGGCCTCGCCCCCGGCAATTTCCGGTTCATCGATCTGCCCGGCTGCCCGGATCATGTCCGCGTGGAATGCCGGACGGGAGGTTCGGCTGCACTCGTGCGCGTGGTCACTGCACTGTTTATCCGCGGCGACCTCCACATTCTGGTCGGCACCCAGTCGCTGCTCGGCGAGGGCTGGGACGCGCCGGTGCTCAACAGCCTCGTGCTGGCGAGCAACACCGCATCTTTCATGCTCTCGAACCAGATGCGCGGGCGCGCGATCCGGATCGACCCGTCACGGCCGGAAAAGGTCGCCAATATCTGGCACCTCGCGACGATCGATCCCGCCGACCGCGAAAACTGGGACACGCTGGCAACCAGCCTGAATTGGGGCTTCCTCAATGACGACGCGCCCTCCGAGGTTTCGGATCTCCACGTCGTTGCGCGCCGCTTCAAGGCGTTCGAGGGGATATCCAATGGCGCGTCGACGCTGATCGAGGATGGGCTTGCGCGGCTCGGAATCGCCAGTTCGACACCCAGCGCGGCCAGCAATCTGCGCACCTTTCGCATCGCGGCCGACCGCCCCGCAATTGCCGAGCGCTGGCGGGTTTCGCTTGGTCAGGGGGCACCACGGGCGAGGGCGCGCGAGACCGCCGCCGCCACGCATGCCCCGCGCGCGCTGAGCTGGTTCGACACCCTGCACGCGCTCGGCTGGAGCGCAATAGGCAGCGGGGCGATGGCCGCGGCGAATGAGTTGCGCGCCGTCCACTCATTTGAGGATATCGGCCTGGTCGGCATGGGAATTGCCGGGGTGGCGACGCTCGCCAGCCTGCCGCGCCTTCTGAAGGCCGGGCGGTTGCTATGGCGCAACGGCTCGCTGGAGGGATCGTTGCGCGAGGTCGCATGGGTCACGCTCCGGGCGCTCGTCGACGCCGATGTCGTCAGCGGCCGGGAACTGGATCACGCTGCATTTGAAATCCGTACCAGTCTCGACGGGCGCAGGGATGTCATTCTAACCGGAGTGAGCCGGGCAGCCGAACGCCAGGTAATGCAGGCGATCGCAGAGATCCTCGGGCCGGTGCAGAATCCGCGTTATGTGCTGGTGCGCCGGACCTGGCTCGGACCAAGAAGGCGGGTCGATTACCATGCGGTCCCGGTGGCCTTGGGTACCCGCAAGGAAGTCGCGGAACGCTTTGCCGAGCTCTGGCGGGAGCGGATCGGCTCATCCGATCTCGTCTTCGCACGCACCGCTCAAGGGCGTCGGCTTCTGCTGCGGGCAAGGGCCTCATCCTTCGCCGCCGGGGTCCAGCGGAATGTGGATCGCCGCTCGGTATGGCTTTGAAACTGGCAGCCAAGCATCATCGGGGCACCGAGATGATCGACACATATGATCAACGCGGCTTCTTTGTCCCAAGACATCCAGAGAATTCCCGCAGAGCGGGCAAACCGGGACCTGGAAACGGCGATTGGCCGATCCAGCGCAACTACCGCCACCTGCGTCCCGACCACCTCAAGGAACTGATTGACACGGTGGAGGAGCTGGGCGGGAACTCGGGCAGAAAGGCCGATAACGCCGGATCGGTACGTTTATGATCCCGTTATGATCCCAAGATCATCTTTTCAGCGGACACCTCCCGCCCGGTGAGCGGGATGTTATTCAATGATATCAAGGACATGGTCTGGTGGAGCTGAGGGGAATCGAACCCCTGACCTCTGCAGTGCGATTGCAGCGCTCTCCCATCTGAGCTACAGCCCCGCTCCACGTTCGGCAGCGCCGAACGGACGCCGATTTAGCTTTCCGCCACTCGCTTTGCAACGGCAAACCCGCCCGGCGGGAAGCCGCGCACGGGTCCGCCGGTCACTCGGGAATCGGCTCGGCCGAAAGGATCTCGATCGCCTCGGGCCGGTCGTTGAAGTCGATCAGTTCGCCCTCCTCCGCGCCGATCATCGCCGCCGCAAGCGGGGCCTGGAACGCGATCCGGCCCGCCGCCGGATCGGCCTCGTCGTGCCCGACGATCTCGATCTCCCGCTCGCGCCCGCCCATGCGAAAGCGTACGCGCGACCCGATCGCCGCCACGCCTGCTTCGGGCAACGCGGCGACTTCCGCCGTCGTCTGCCGCGTGTGCCAGTAGCGCAGGTCGCGCAGCAGTGCCGCACGCGCTTCCTCGCCCTCCAGCCCATCCAGCTGCGCCTCAAGATCGCGCACCTGATCGTCGATCAGCGCGCGACCCCGCGCGGTGACGATGTTCGGCCCCGACGGGATCGGCAGTTCGAAGCGGGGCTCCTTATGCTCCTCGTCGCTCTCACGACGGAATGCGACGCTCATCGAACCATGCTCATACCGCGCCGCTGAACGTGTCGCACGCCGCCGGGCTGCCGCTCTCAAGCCCGCGCTTGAGCCACTTCATGCGCTGTTCCGACGTGCCATGGGTAAAGCTCTCGGGCACGATCGTCCCGCGCGCCTGTTTCTGCAGCGTATCGTCGCCGATCGCCTCGGCCGCGCGCAGCCCTTCCTCGACATCGCCCGCTTCCAGCCGATCGCGATTCTGCGCCGCCCACACGCCGGCATAGCAATCCGCCTGCAGCTCGACCCGCACCGACAATTCATTGCCCTCGACCTGGGTCATCCGCGCCTGACGGGCGCGCACCTGCTCCATCGTGCCGGTGACGTTCTGGATATGGTGGCCGACCTCATGCGCGATCACATAGTTCTGCGCGAAATCGCCGGCCGCGCCGAACCGCGTCGCCAACTCGCGGAAGAAGGCGGTATCGAGGTAGATGCCGCGATCCGCCGGGCAGTAAAACGGCCCCGCCGCCGAGGTCGCCTGACCGCAACCCGACTGCACGCCACCCTCATAAAAGTTGAGCACCGGCGCGGGATAGCGTTGCCCGTCCGCCGCGAATAACTTGGTCCAGGTCTGTTCGGTGCTGGTCATCACCCGGCATGCCTGCAGCTCCTCGGGCGTGTCGCATGCCTTTTGCTGCGCCACTTGCTGCCCGCCGCTGCCGGTCGTGGTGCCGCCACCGCTCAGCAACGCGCCGCCACCACCAACCGTCATGAAGATCGCCGCGCCAATCCCGATCAGCGCGATCGTGCCACAGCCAAGGCGACTGCCCAGCAGCATCGGCAGCAGCGCGAACAGGATGTTGCCACCCCCACCGCCAAAACCGCCGCCACCGCCCGAGCCCAGATCGCGGACATTGTTACTGGGATCGAGATCGTCGAGCCGCATGGCCCATCCCCTTTTATCGTTTCCTTCCCGCCACAATGCCCCAAGCGGCATCGCGTTGCATGAAGAATCCCGCATTGCCCTTCGCGCCGCGTTGCACCACATGTTCGCCATGGCCGATGCCGATCCACAGCGAAGCAGGAAAGTGGGCCGCGACGCCCCGCTCCCCCTCCCCGGCTGCGTTGCGCTGGTGCTGCAGGGCGGCGGCGCGCTCGGCAGCTATCAGGCCGGGGTGATCGAGGCGCTGGCGATCGCGGATATCGAACCCGACTGGGTCGCCGGCATCTCGATCGGCGCGATCAACGCCGCGATCGTCGCAGGCAATCCGCCCGAACGCCGGGTCGAGCGGCTCGAGGCCTTCTGGAGCCGCGTCACCAGCGGCCTGCCCAGCTTTCCGATCTTCCCGCAGGATCAGGTGCGCGAGCTGGTCCATGAATGGTCCGCCGCAGCGGTGCTGATGCAGGGCGTTCCCGGCTTCTTCCACCCCCGCACCGTCCCGCCCTTTCTCGCGACGCCGGGCAGCTGCGCCGCGCTGAGCTATTATGACAGCGCCGCCCTGCGCGAGACGCTGGATTCGCTGATCGACTGGGATCTTCTCAACACCGGCCCGGTCCGCCTGTCGGTCGGCGCGGTCGAGATCGAGAGTGGCAATTTCCGCTATTTCGACACCACCACCGACCGCATCGACGCGCGCCACATCATGGCCTCGGGCGCGCTGCCCCCCGGCCTGCCCCCGGTCGAGATCGACGGCAAATTCTACTGGGACGGCGGCATCGTCTCGAACACCCCACTGATCCATGTCCTCGATCACCAGCAAAGTGCGATGCTGGTGTTCCAGATCGACCTGTTCTCCGCCGCCGCGCCGATGCCGCACACGATCACCGACGTGATGGCGCGCGAAAAGGAAATCCGCTTCTCCAGCCGCACCCGCCAGGTCAGCGACGAGCGGCTGAAACTGCGCAAGGAGCGCGAGCTGATCCGCAAGGTGCTCGCCAAGCTGCCCGACTCGCTCGCCGACGATCCCGATGTCGCCGCGCTGCGCAAGGCGGCGGATGAAAAGCCGGTCAGCCTCGTCCACCTGATCTACCGCGCCAATGCGTGGGAGGGCGGCAGCCGCGACTTCGAATTTTCCGCGCGGTCGATGCGCGAACATTGGCAGGCAGGCGGCGACGATGTCGCGCGCACCATGGCCAATGCCCGGCTGATCGCCAGCAACATCGCCGACGGCCGCACCGCTGCCTTCGACCTCGCCAAACGCTAATCAGGAGTATCCCATGTTCCTCAAGGGCAAGTCCGCCATTGTCACCGGCTCCACCTCCGGCATCGGCCTCGCCATCGCCAAGGCGCTGGCCGCCGACGGCGCGAGCGTGATGATCAACGGCTTTGGCGACGCCGCCGCGATCGAAACCGAGCGCGCCGGGCTTGAGGGGATCAGCGGCACGAAGGCGCTCTACGACGGCGCCGACATGAGCAAGCCCGACGCGATCTACGCGATGGTCGAACGCTGCCATGCCGAGCTTGGCGGGCCGGACATCATCGTCAACAATGCCGGCATCCAGCATGTCGCGAAGATCGAAGAGTTCCCACTCGAGAAATGGGACGCGATCATCGCGATCAACCTGTCCTCGGCCTGGCACATGATGCGCGCGGCGGTGCCGCATATGAAGGCCGCAAATTGGGGCCGCATCATCAACACCGCCTCGGCCCATTCGCTCGTCGCCAGCCCCAACAAGTCCGCTTATGTCGCCGCCAAGCATGGCGTGGCCGGCCTGACCAAGACGATCGCGCTCGAAACCGCGACCGACGGCATCACCGTCAACTGCATCTCGCCCGGCTATGTCTGGACCCCGTTGGTCGAGAACCAGATCCCCGACACGATGAAGGCGCGCGGCATGACGCGCGAGCAGGTGATGAACGACGTCCTGCTCGCCGCCCAGCCGACCAAGGAGTTTGTCCTGCCCGAACAGGTCGCGGCGTTGACGCTGTTCCTGTGCGGCGATGCGGCGCGCTCGATCACCGGGGCCAACTATGCGATGGACGGCGGGTGGACTGCGGCATGACCCGCACCACGCTCCTCGCCCTGCTCGCCGGCGTCGCGCTCTCGGCATGCGCCCGCGACGGCCTCAGCCTGGTCGAAACCCCGCCGGAGACGCGCTGGCGCGCCGTCACCACCGATCAGGACCGCGACCGGCTGCGCGACTGGCGCAAGGCCTGGGTCGCCGCCCTGCCCGCCGCCCGCACCGCCGACAATGGCGTCATCGCCCGCGAGGGCGCGCTGTTCGAGCCCGACCGGGCGATGGCCAATGCCATGCCGCCCGCCGGCGACTATCGCTGCCGCACCTTCAAGCTCGGCGCGCGGCGCGCGGATTTGCGCAATTTCGCGATGCTGCCCTGGGCACGCTGCCGCATCGGGCGCGACGGCGAGATGCCGGTCTTCGCGGTGCTGGAGGGCGACCAGCGCCCGTCGGGCACGCTCTATGCCGAGTCCGACGCGCGCGTGATCTTCCTCGGCGCGCTCGAACTCGGCGATGAGACCAGGGCGCTGACCTATAGCCAGGACCGCAAGCGCGACATGGCCGGCTATATCGAGCGCGTCGCGATCGGCCGCTGGCGGCTGGTGCTGCCCTATCCCAGTTTCGAATCGCAGATCGACGTGATCGAGATGGTCCCGGCGGGGTAACCCGTCTTGGCCGTTGCGTCGCGGCGGGGTCGGGTTACGGTGGCGGCATGAAGACCCTCTTTGCCGCCACCGCCGCGACCCTCACGCTCGCCCTGCCCGCCGCCGCCGACAGCGTCCGCGACGCCACCACGCGTGAGCTGCCGTCGCTGATGACGCTGTACCGGGACCTCCACGCCAACCCGGAGGTCAGCCTCGCCGAGGTCAAGACCGCCGCCAAGCTCGCCGCCGAAGCGCGCAAGGCCGGCTATACCGTCACCGAACAGGTCGGCGGGACTGGCGTGGTTGCGGTGCTGAAGAATGGCGACGGCCCGGTGGTGATGATCCGCGCCGATATGGACGGCCTGCCGGTGACCGAGGAGACCGGCCTCCCCTTCGCCTCTAAGGTTCGCACGCGCACACCCGAAGGGGTCGAGAGCGGCGTGATGCACGCCTGCGCGCACGACACCCACATGACCGCCTGGGTCGGCACGCTGCGCAACCTCGCCGCGATGAAGGACCAGTGGCGCGGCACGCTCGTCATGGTCGCGCAACCGGCCGAGGAAAGCAGCGGCGGCGCAATCGCTATGCTCAACGACGGCCTCTACACCCGCTTCCCCAAGCCAACCCACGCCATCGCCTTCCACAACAGCGCCGCGCTCCCCGCCGGAACGATCGGCATCCGCAGCGGCCCAACCTTCGCCAGCGTCGATTCGGTCGATATCGTGGTGAAGGGCGTCGGCGGCCATGGCGCCTACCCGGCAACGACCAAGGACCCGATCGTGCTCGGCGCGCGCATCGTCTCGGCGCTCCAGACGCTGGTGGCGCGCGAGATCGACCCGCTCGACTCCGCCGTGGTAACGGTCGGCAGCTTCCAGGGCGGTACCCGCCACAACATCATCCCGGATCAGGCGCTGCTGCTGCTCACCGTGCGCGCCTATACGCCGGAGGTGCGCAAGCAGCTGCTCGACGGCATCGCGCGCATCGCCAAGGGCGAAGCGATCGCCGCCGGGGTACCTGAAGACCGGATGCCGCTGGTCACGGTGCGCGAGCCCTTCACCCCGCCCGCCGTCAGCAACCCGGCGTTTGCAGGCCAGCTCAAGACGCTGTTCACGACGCGCTTCGGCGACGCCCGCGTGCAGGACATTGCCCCGACCATGGCGGGCGAGGATTTCGGCCGCTACGCCATCGCCGACACCTCGATCCAGAGCGTGATCTACTGGGTCGGCGGCGTGCCGCAGGACCAGTGGGCCAAGGCGCAGGCCAATGGCGGCACCGGCCTTCCCTCGCTGCACAGCCCCAAATGGGCGCCCGATGCCGAGAAGGTCATTGGCACGGCTGCCGAAGCGATGACTGCTGCGGCGCTGGATGTGATGAAGCGTTAGGACGGGAACACCCCCGTTTGCCCTGAGCCTGTCGAAGGGCCGAAGCCACCGCTGTCAGTAGCCGCCCTTCGACAAGCTCAGGGCAAACGGCGTGTTCAGTTACTCCGCCTCAGCCTCATCCTTCTTCTTCGCCAGCTCGGCCTCCTTCTCGGCATCATAACCAGTCGAAGGCACCGCATGATGCGCGTGAATCGGCTGCGTCCCCGAAGGCGGGTCCGACGCATCCATCGATTCATCCAGTGCGCGGTCGAGCCGCGCCTGCTTGCTCTCGGGGTTCTTCTCCAGCCGTTCCGCGATGCTCTCGTCGGTCCCGGCGTCGCCGCGCTTCTTGTCGTCTTCCATGATCCTGCTCCCGATGGGGTGGATCATCGAAACGCGCGCCGCGCCGACTGCGTTCCGCTCCCGAAACGCAGAAAGGCCCGACCATTGCTGGCCGGGCCTTTCACAAATCAGTCCTGACGCAGCGATCAGTCGCGCGAGGTGCCGATGATGCTGAGGATGAACTGGAACATGTTGATGAAGTCCAGATACAGCGTCAGCGCGCTCATGATCACGGCCTTGCCGACCATGTCGGTGCCGGCGACATACTGATACATGCTCTTGATCCGCTGCGTGTCATACGCCGTCAGACCCGCAAAGATCAGCACGCCCGCGATGCTGATGATCAGCGCCATGGTGCTCGACTGGGTGAAGATGTTGATGATCGACGCAACGATGATGCCGATCAGGCCGACGATCAGGAAGCTGCCCATGCCGGACAGGTCCTTCTTGGTCGAGTAGCCATAGAGGCTCAGACCCGCAAAACCGGCTGCGGCAGCGAAGAACGCCTGTGCAACCGAGGTGCCGGTGTAGCGCAGCAGCAGCGTCGAGAGCGACAGGCCCATCAGGACCGTAAAGCTCCAGAACATCCCCTGCAGCGCGGGCGTCGAGAACTTGTTCTGCCCAAAGCTCATCGCCAGCACGATCGCCAGCGGCGACAGGATGATCAGCCAGACCAGCGGCCCGCCGCTGGAGAACACCGAATAGGCGATCGATTCGCGACCGCCCCAGCTGAACATCAGCGCGACGATACCGCTGAGCAGCACGCCCGACGCCATATAGTTGTAAACCGAAAGCATGTAGGACCGCAGCCCCGCATCATACGCGGCGCTATCCCGCGTACCTGCGGCCGTCGCGTACGGCGCGGCGGTCGTGTGGGGGTCAGACCAGTTAGCCATCTCAAACTCCTTTGCCCGGCGGTCTCTGGATATCGGCCGCCCGGATGTTACCGAATATCATGGTTCTGGCGCACAGATTCAAGGAAAACCGGAATCGCCGATTCTGACGAAGTGGGTTAACGCGCTCCACCATGCACCGCTTGTTTGTCGCTCTACGGCCTCCAGCCGCGATTCGTGACCTGCTCATCGACCTGATGGACGGGGTTGATGGCGCGCGCTGGCAGGACGATGACCAGCTTCATTTGACCGTGCGCTATATCGGTGAGGTCGATTCGCGCACCGCCGATGATGTCGCCGCCGCGCTGACCAGCATCCGATTCGACCTGCCCACCCTACGCCTGTCGGGCTGCGGCATGTTCGATACGCGCGGCAGGCCCAATGCGCTGTGGGCCGGGGTAGCGCCGCGCGAACCGCTCGCGATTCTGCACAAAAAGGTCGATCAGGCGCTGATCCGGGCGGGACTTGAACCCGAACATCGCGCCTATGTCCCGCACATCACGCTGGCGCGGCTTCCCGGATCGGCGGGGCCGGTCGACGGCTTCCTCGCCCGCAACGTTGCGCTGACCAGCGCAGACTTTTCGATCGCGCACATGACGCTCTACGAAAGCCATCTCGGCAGCGCCGGGGCAAGCTACGAGCCGGTCGAACGCTACGCGCTGACCGGCCCGTAACCATTAGATCATCCCGCCGCGAACACGCCGCATGCAACGCGGTCGCCGCTATCGCCCGACGGGTCGGTCTTCTGATCGTCCTTGCCCGCATGGACCACGAACGCCGATCCATCGGCGTCGAGCAGCTGCGCCATCGTCCCCGAACGCAGCGTAAAGCTCAGCGTGCCGGTGCCGTCATCGGCAACATTCAGGTTCGGCATGTCACCGGCATGCGCGCCCTGCGGGTTGTCGAGCCCGTGCTGGGTCGATGCCGGGTTCCAATGGCCGCCCGCAGTGGTGAAGCCGGGCGCGTCGCACTTGCCGGACATATGCACATGCACGCCATGCTCACCCGGCGTGATCCCGGTCACCGAAACGGTCACCGTCAGCCCTTCCGGTGTCGCAGTCGCAACCGCGCTACCCGCCGCGCTGCCGTCCGCCTTGGCCAGCGCGGCCGTCGCGCTTTCGCTGGCGCCGCTCCCATTCTCGATCGGCAGAGCGACATTCTCCATCATCATCGCGTCGTTGGCGGGCGCCGCCATATTGGTGGTGCCACCGCCGCACGCTGCGGTCAGTGCAAGCGCGGCAATCGCGCATCCGGTCCGGATCATCATGTCTCTCCTGTTATGCTATCCCGCGACCCCAATGGGCGAGCGCGAAAAGGGTTCCGGACTCACGCGCGCGGATGGGCGTTGCGATAGACGTCGAGCAGATGCGCCGCGTCCACCGCGGTATAGATTTGCGTCGAGCTCAGGCTGGCATGGCCCAGCAATTCCTGCAGCGCGCGCAAATCCGCCCCCCGCCCCAGCAGATGCGTCGCAAAGCTGTGGCGCAGCGCATGCGGCGTCGTCCGCTCGGGCAGCCCCAGCCGCACCCGCGCCGCCCGCACCGCCCGCCGCACCAAAGCCGGATCGAGCGGCCCGCCACGCGCCCCGCGAAACAGCGGTGCGCCGGGCGCGGTGCCATAGGGGCATTGCCGCACATAGTCCTCCACCGCCGCGCGCACCTGCGGCAACAGCGGCACGATCCGCGTCTTGTCGCGCTTCCCCGTGACCCGCAGCGTCTCACCCAGCGGCAGCGCCGACCCGGTCAGGGCCATCGCTTCGCCGATGCGCAGGCCCGCACCATAAAGCAGCAGCAGCACCGCCAGATCGCGCGCGCCAATCCACGGCTCGCGCGCATCGTCCGCCACCTCCTCGGCCAGCGCCACCGCCTCGTCGGGCGAAACCGGGCGCGGCACGCCCTTGCGCACGCGTGGGCCCCGAAGCCGGGGCAGTTCGGCGTCTTCCCCGCTCGCAAAGTTCAGAAACGCCCGCACCGCCGACAGCTCGCGCGCGGCGCTGGCATTGCCGATCCCGTCATTGCGCCGATGCGCCAGATAGGCGCGCAGATCCGCCGCGCTCACCTTGGCCAGCGCCGCCCGATCGACCGCCCCGCCCCAATGCCCCGACAAAAACGCGATCAACCGCGCCGCGCTCGCCTCATAAGCCCGCACCGTATGCACCGACCGCCGCCGATCCCGCGCCAGATGCGCACCAAACAGCAGGGGAAGCGGGCGATCGTCCATGACGGCACCCTAGCCACGCGGGACACGCGCGTCATGGTTCAAAGCGCACCAAAGGCCCTATCAACCTTCCGTTCCCCTCCCTGAAAGGGAGGGGCTAGGGGTGGGTTTAGCGGCAAGCGAGGCTCGATGCCTCGATTGCCGCTGTTCTGCCGCGCGGTCAGTTTGAGTCTGTTCGGCGCGCCGACGCGCGCACCCACCCCCAACCCCTCCCTTTCAGGGAGGGGAGTGAAGGTCGTAAAATCTGCCGATGCTCTCTAAACCCCCTCCCATGATCAACACCGCTGGCCACCGCCTCGCCTATCGCCACAGCCCCGGCACCGGGCCGACGATCATCTTCCTCCCCGGCTATGCCTCCGACATGAGCGGGAGCAAGGCGGTCGCGATCGAGGACTGGGCGCGATCCACCGGCCGCGCCTTCCTGCGCTTCGACTATGCCGGCTGCGGCGAGAGCGAAGGCGCGTTCGAGGATCAAACGCTGGCGAGCTGGCGCGACGACGCGCTGCTGCTGATCGATCGCCTGATCGAAGGACCGGTGGTGCTGGTCGGATCATCGATGGGTGGTTGGATCATGTTGCTCGTCGCGAAGGCGCGGCCCGACCGGATCGCGGGCCTGATCGGCATCGCCGCCGCCCCGGACTTCACCGACTGGGGCTTCACCCAGGCGCAGAAAATGACGTTGCTCAACGAAGGCCGCCTCGAACAGCCATCCGATTATTCGCCACAGCCCACCGTCACCACCCGCGCCTTCTGGTCCTCGGGCGAGGCGAACCGGCTGATGCACGGACCGATCGACCTGCCCATGCCCGCGCGCCTGATCCACGGCCAGCGCGACCCCGATGTGCCATGGGCGCGCAGCGTCACGCTTGCCGGCCTGCTGCGTTCAGACGATGTGCAGACACTTCTCGTCAAGGACGGCGATCACCGCCTGTCGCGCCCGCAGGACATCGCCCTGATCCTGCGCACCCTTGAGGACCTGCTCCCCACATCATGATGCTCCTCCTTCTCGCCGCCGCCGCCCAGACCGTCACGCCACCCACCCCCGTCGGCCCGCCCTCGCCCGAGGAACAGCGCTGGGAACGCTGCGTCGAACTCGCCGTCGACGACCCCGCAGCGGGCATCGCCGAAGCCAATCGCTGGCGCATGGCGGACGGACGCTTCCTCGCGGAACAGTGCCGCGGCATGGCCTATGCCCGGCAACAGCGCTGGGTCAGCGCGGGCGGCGCGTTCGAAACCGCCGCGCGCGAAGCCGAAGTCGCGCGCGATCGCCGCGCGTCGAAATATTGGGCACAGGCGGGCAATGCCTGGCTCGCCGCCGGTGAAGCCGCCAAGGCCCGCACCGCGCTGGACGCCGCGCTGGCGACCGGCACGCTCGAAGGGCTGGAGCTCGGCGAGGCGCATCTCGACCGCGCCCGCGCGCTGGTCGCATCGGGCGACCTTGCCGGCGCGCGCAGCGACCTCGACAAGGCGTTGGTTCATGCCGCGAAAGACCCGATGGCGTGGCTGCTTTCCGCCAATCTCGCGCGCCGCACCGGCAACATCCCGCTCGCCCGCGACCATATCGCCCGCGCGCTGGAAAAGGCCGGCGACGACGCGTCGGTCCAGCTCGAAGCGGGTAACATCGCCGCCGTCGCGCGCGACGAAGCCACCGCCAAAGCCGCCTGGACCCGCGCCGCGCAGCTATCGCCCGACGGCCCGATCGGCGCCTCCGCCCGCGCCGCGCTCCAACAATTTGCCGAGCAGGAATAGACTCCCGCCTCATCCTCCCTATCTCTGGCGCGAACCAGGACAGGGACTCCCGATGCACTATCTCCACACCATGATCCGGGTGACCGACCCGGACGCCTCGATCCGCTTCTTCGAACTGCTCGGCCTCAAGGAAACCCGGCGGATGGAAAGCGAGAAGGGTCGCTTCACGCTGATCTTCCTCGCCGCCCCCGGCGACATCGCGGCGGACACGTCCGAAGCCGATGGTCGGCCCCGCGCCGAGGTCGAGCTGACCTATAACTGGCCGCCCGAGGATGGCAGCCCCGCCGAAAGCTACACCGGCGGCCGCAATTTCGGCCATCTTGCCTATCGCGTCGAGAATATCTACGAATCCTGCCAGCGGCTGATGGACGCGGGCGTCACGATCAACCGCCCCCCGCGCGACGGCCATATGGCGTTCGTGCGCAGCCCCGACGGCATTTCGGTCGAGCTGTTGCAGGACGGTCATCTCGAACCCGCCGAACCCTGGGCGTCGATGCCCAACACCGGGGTGTGGTGAGTTGCCAAGGGCGGACATCCTTTACGGTTGGTCCGTCCGGGAATTTTTCCGGCTGACCGGAGCGCGGGTGCCGATCATACAGGCACCGATGGCTGGCGCGAGCGGAGTCGCACTCGCCGCCGCAGCAATCCGCGGCGGCGCGGTCGGCTCGCTCCCCTGCGCGATGCTCACCCCCGATCAAGTGCGTGAGCAGATAGCTCAAGTCCGGGCGCAGGCGGACGGTCCGCTCAACCTCAACTTCTTCTGCCACCATCTGGACGATGCGCCCGACGAAACCGCGTGGCGCGCGCTGCTCCAGCCCTTTTATGACAAGGAATGCGTCGGCCCGCTCGCCACCCCGCCGCCGCTACGCGCGCCGTTCGATGAGGCGATGTGCGCGGTGGTCGAGGAGCTAAGACCCGAACTGGTCAGCTTTCATTTCGGCCTACCCTACCCCGCCTTGCTCGACCGGGTGCGCCGCGCGGGCGCGTTGATTGTCGGCAACGCCACAACACGCGCCGAGGCAAATTTCCTTACCGATCATGTCGATCTCGTCATCGCCCAGGGATTCGAGGCTGGCGGCCATGCCGGCTATTTTCTCGACGGCTACCGCCCCGAGGGCACGCTGGCGCTGGTACGGCAGGTCGCGCTCGATGCCGATCTGCCGCTCGTTCCTGCTATCGCTGCGGGAGGCATCGCGGATGCGGCGGGTATCGCAGCAGCACTTCAGTTGGGCGCAGGCGCAGTCCAGCTCGGCACCGCCTATCTTCACACGGCCGAGGCGACGATCTCCTCCGCCCATCGCGCAGCGCTGCGCACCGGCGAGACTGTCGTCACCAACCTCTTCTCCGGCGGCCTCGCACGCGGCATCCGTAACGCGCTGATCGACGCAATCGGCCCCGTCCACCCCGCCGCCCCGCGCTTCCCCTATGCCTCCGCCGCGCTCGCCGAATTGCGCCGCGTGGCCGAGGCGGACGGGCGCGGCGACTATTCCCCGCTCTGGGCCGGACAGGCCGCGTCGCTCGGCGCCCCGCTCCCCGGTCAGCCGCCCGAGGGCGCACAGGCGCTCACCGAACGGCTGGCGCGCGAACTTTTCGAACTGCTAGGAGAGTCCGATGATCGAAGTGGTCCGCATCCCAGCGTTAAGCGACAACTATATCTGGATGGCGCATGACGCCGCGTCGGGCGAGACCATCGTCGTCGATCCCGCCGTCGCCGACCCGGTGCTGGGGGCTGCCGTCGCGCGCGGCTGGACGATCTCGGCGATCTGGAACACCCACTGGCACCCTGACCACACCGGAGGAAACGCCGCGATCAAGGCCGCCACCGGCTGCACCATCATCGCCCCCGCCGCCGAGGCCGCGAAAATCCCCACCGCCGATCGGCTGGTGGCGGAGGATGACACGGTGATGCTGGGCGGGTTCAAGGCGGAGGTGATCGACGTCCCCGCCCACACCGCCGGCCATATCGCCTATCACCTCCCCGAAGCGGAGATCGTGTTCGTCGGCGACACGCTGTTCGCAATGGGCTGCGGCCGCCTGTTCGAGGGGACGGCGGCGCAGATGTTCGCAAACATGCAGCGGCTCGCCGCGCTACCCGGCGAAACCACCGTCTATTGCGCGCACGAATACACCCAGTCGAACGGCCGCTACGCACTGGTCGCCGAGCCGGATAATGAAGCGCTCGCCGACCGGATGGCACAGGTGGATGCACTACGCGCCCAAGGCCTGCCCACCGTCCCGACCACCATCGCACTCGAACGCGCAACCAACCCGTTCATGCGCGCCGCGTCGGCAGAGCAACTCGCCGAACGCCGCGCGGCGAAGGACAGCTTTCGGGGTTAAGCCAACCCTCCCCCCGCTTGCCCTGAGCTTGTCGAAGGGCCGCAAGCGAAACGTCGGTTGTAGCTGGCCCTTCGACAATGATCAGGTGGAACGTCCCCCGGACGTTCCAGCCAAAGCCGGGGGCTTTGGCGACCTGATCATCAGGGCAAACGGATGTTGGCAATCAGCGCACCCGGCGCTTCCAAGTCACCACACGATAGGCCCAGGCCACCACCACCAGCACCGACGTGCCGATCGCCACCGGCCCGACATAGACCTGCAGTTCCTCGAACCGCGAACCCAGCAACAGCCCGGCATAGGCCAGCACCGCATTCCAGATCGCGCTGCCGACAAAGGTCGCGAGCAGGAAGCGTGGCATCCCCATCTTCGCCATGCCTGCGGGCAGCGAGATCATCGTGCGGAAGGTCGGCAAGAAGCGGAACACGAACACGACCCACCCGCCGTGCCGGTGAAAGAAGTGGTTGAGCTTCTCGACATCGTCCCAGGTCATCGTCAGCCAGCGGCCATGGCGATCGACGAACGGCTTCAGCCGCGCAATCCCGATCCAGCGCCCGACGCCATACCAGAACACATTGCCCAGCGTCGTCCCCAGCGTCGCCACGATCAGCAACGGGGTCATGTCCATGTCGCCGCGAGCCACCGCCATCCCGCCCAGGCCCATGATGACCTCCGACGGAATCGGCGGAAACACATTCTCGAGCGTCATCAGGATGAAGATCCCGATATAGCCGCCCCAGGCGATCAGGTTGAGGATGAACTCGGTCATGCCACGCTCGCCTTGGCATCGCGATTGCGATAGGCAACATCCTCATGACGAGCCATTTCTCCGAGGTCGAAGCCGTTCGCGCCATCCCGTCGGTCGACGCGATGCTCGCGGAGGTATGCCAGATTACCGGCATGGGGTTTGCTGCGGTTGCGCATGTGACGAGTGAACGCTGGGTCGCGTGTCAGGTTCTCGACAAGATCGAATTCGGCCTCAATCCCGGCGACGAACTGAAGATTAAAACGACGATCTGCGACGAAATCCGGGCGAGCGGACAGGCGGTCTTCATCGATGAAGTCGCGTCCGACCCGCATTGGCGCGCGCACCACACGCCCGCGCTCTATGGCTTCAAAAGCTATGTCTCGGTACCGATCGTGCTTGAGGATGGCCGCTTTTTCGGAACGCTCTGTGCGATCGATCCAGCACGATCGAGCGTGACGCTGTCGACCGTGCTGCCCCAGATCGAGGCCCATGCGCGTGAGATCGCGCGAGCGCTGAGCCATCAGGGTGGGCACGCCTGATCGCCTAGCGCGCAGCAACCCGGCGCTCGATCGCATCCCAGATCATCGCAGCCGTATCCGTGCCGTTGAACTTGTCGATCGCGACGATCCCCGTCGGCGACGTCACATTGATCTCGGTCAGCCATTCCCCGCCGATCACATCGATCCCGACAAAGATCAGCCCGCGCCGCTTGAGCTCGGGCGCCAGCGCGGCGCAGATTTCCTGCTCCTTCGCGGTCAACTGCGTCTTCGCCGCGGTCCCGCCGACCGCCAGGTTCGACCGGATCTCGCCCTCGCCCGGCACACGGTTGACCGCGCCCGCCACCTCGCCATCGACCAGCACGATGCGCTTGTCGCCCTTGGCCACATCGGGAAGGAACGCCTGCACCATATGAGGCTCGCGCCACGCAGTGTTGAACACCTCGATCAGCGACGACAGGTTCGCGCCGTCGCTGTCGATCTTGAAGATCGCCTTGCCGCCATTGCCGTGCAGCGGCTTGACCACGATCGCCCTGTGCTTGGCCAAGAACGCCTTCGCCTCATCATAGTCGCGCGTGATCAGCGTCGGCGGCATGAAGCGCGCATAATCGAGCACCCAGACCTTCTCGGGCGCGTTGCGCACGCTGGCCGGATCGTTGACCACCAAAGTCCGGTCGGCAATCCGCTCCAGCAGATGCGTCGCGGTGATATAGCCAAGGTCGAACGGCGGATCCTGCCGCATCAGCACGACATCGGCTTCATCGCCCAGATCGAGCGACACCGGATCGCCAAATTCGAAATGACTGCCCGCCACCCGCTGCACGGTCACCGGATGCGCCTTGGCCCACACCCGCCCATCGGCATAATTCAGCGCCTCGGGCGAATAGTGGAACAGCCGATGCCCGCGCGCCTGCGCCGACAGCATCAGCGCAAAGGTCGAATCGCCCGCGATATTGATCGAATCGAGCGGGTCCATCTGGACGGCGACGGTCAGCGGCAAGCGATCCTCCTGTGTCATCGCGCGGAGGTAGGGATGCCGGACCGGATTGTCACCCGATCCACGCATTCTCAATATGTCGCGGCCGCACGCCGGGCGCGAGCAGCAGGACGTCGACCCGGATATCCTCGCCATGCGTCGCATAGCGCGGCATCAGAACCTCCGCCGCCGCCGCCACCCGCGCCAGCCGCCGCTCGTCGATCGCAAAGTCCAGCTCCGCCGCCGTCTTGCGCGCCTTGACCTCGACAAACGCGATCAACTTGCCCCGCTTGGCGACCAGATCGACCTCCCCCGCCGGCGTCCGCACCCGCCGATCAAGAATCCGCCACCCCCGCAACCGCAAATACCACGCCGCCCGCGTCTCCCCGTCGCGGCCCGATTGCTCGGCAAGGCGGCGGTCGTGGGCCATTAAAATTCCTCCCCGGCACGGGGAGGGGGACCGCCGAAGGCGGTGGAGGGGCCGCCGCGCAGACGGCGGTGTCGCTTGCCGCACGCACCGCCCTCTTCGGGGCGGCCCCTCCGTCGCCGCTTCGCGGCGCCACCTCCCCGTGCCGGGGAGGAATTAGCCACCCTTCATCTCCATCGCCCGCGCATACAGCGCCTTGCGATCCAGCCCCAGCCGCTTGGCCACCTCGCCCGCCGCCTTCGACACCGGCAGCCGCGTCAGCGCCTCGGCCAGCGCCGCATCGGCATCCTCCGCGCTCGCCGGCGCCGCCTCGCCGGGCGGGGCGACCACCACGACGATCTCGCCCTTCGGCCCGCCTTCGGCATAGCGCGCCGACAGCTCGGACAGCGATCCCGTCACGCATTCCTCGAACTTCTTGGTAATCTCGCGCGCCACCGCCGCCTCGCGATCTCCCAGCCCCTCGGCCAGCGCCGCCAGCGCCGCCGAAAGCCGCGGCCCGCTCTCGTAGAACACCAATGTCGCGCGCACCCCCGCCACTTCGGCAATGGCTTCAGCCCGCGCCTGTTGCTTGCTCGGCAAAAACCCCATGAACAGGAACCGGTCGGTCGGCAGCCCGGCCAGCGTCAGCGCCGCGATCCCCGCGCATGGCCCGGGAATCGTCACCACCGCATGCCCTGCCGCGCGCGCATCGCGCACCAGCTTATAGCCGGGGTCAGAGATCAGCGGTGTCCCCGCGTCCGACACCAATGCCACCGCCTGAGTCGCCATCCGCGCGACCAGCCCCGGCCGCACGGCCTCGGCATTATGGTCGTGATAGGGGGTCATCGGTCGCTTCGCCCCGAGGTGCCGAAACAGCCCCGCTGTCACACGCGAGTCCTCGACCGCAACCACATCGGCGTTCAGGAGTATTTCAGACGCACGGGGAGACAGATCGCCGAGATTGCCGATCGGCGTCGCGACGATGTAGAGGCCGGGCTCGAGAACAGAAGTCATTGGGGAACGTCATGGCAGAGGCAGCACATAAACGCCAACCGGGCATGTCGAGGATCATTCGCGGGATCGTCATCGGCGCCGCACTTGCGCTGTCCGCCTGCGTCCGTCCCTCCGGCCCGCCGCCCGAACCAGTGCGCCCCGGACCGACCCAGCCGGTCCGCCCGACGACTCCGCCGCCGGTCCGTCCCGGCATGCCTGAAGCCGATACGCAGCGGCATCGCGTCGCTTTGCTCGTGCCGCTGTCGGGCACCAATGCCGGGATCGGCCGCAGCCTCGCCAACGCGACCCAGCTCGCGATCCTCGACCTCAAGGCGGATAATGTCCGCATCACCACCTACGACACCGCGCTCGGCGCGACCGCGGCGGCAACCCGCGCGCTCGCCGATGGCAACAAGCTGATCCTCGGCCCGCTGCTGGCCGAAGACGCGCGCGCCATCGCCCCGCTCGCGCGCCGCGCCGGGGTGCCGGTGCTCGCCTTCTCGAACGACACCGGCGTCGCCGGCAATGGCACCTACGTCATGGGCTATGCCCCCGCCCAGTCGATCGAGCGCGTGGTCGACTATGCCCGGCGCAGCGGTGTCACCGATTTCGCCGGCCTGATGCCCACCGGCCTGTATGGCGAGCGCGCCAGCACCGCCTTCCTCCGCGCAGTCGAAGGAGCGGGCGGCAAGGTCACCGCACTCGAAACCTATAACCGCGGCGCGCCCGCGATGAACGCCGCGATCGCCCGCCTCGCGCGCTCGCCCTTCCAGGCGGTGCTGATCGCCGACAGCGCGACCGGCGCGGTCACCGCAATCCCCGCCATCCGCCGCGCCAACGCCAATGCCAAGGTGCTCGGCACCGAATTGTGGAACAGCGATTCGGGCGTCGGCGGCATGACCCCGCTGACCGGCAGCTGGTTCGCCAGCGTTTCGGACACGCTCTACCGCACCTATGCCGGCAAGTACCGCGCCCGCTTCGGCGCGGCGCCCTATCGCCTGTCGACGCTCGGCTATGATTCGGTGCTGCTCACCGTTCGCATCGCGCGCGACTGGCGTCCGGGCGACGCCTTCCCGACCGACCGCCTTGGCGATCCCGGCGGCTTTGGCGGCATCGACGGCGCCTTCCGCTTCGGCCGCGACGGCGTCGCCGAACGCGCGCTGGAGGTACAGGAGATTCGCGGCGGGACTACCGTGACGGTGTCGCCTGCACCGCAAGGCTTCGGACGGTAACCAATTCCTCCCCCAGCTTGCTGGGGGAGGGGGACCGCCCGCGTAGCGGGTGGTGGAGGGGCGGCCGCGCAGACGGCCGTAGACAGCTCGGCAAAATTCCGCCCTCTCCGGGGCGGCCCCTCCGTCATTGCTACGCAATGCCACCTCCCCCAGCGAGCTGGGGGAGGAACCTAAACCACCACCTCGCGCAAGATCCCCTCCAGCACCGGCATCCCCGCATCGGTAACCCGCAGCCGCTCGCCTTCGCGCACGATCAACCCATGCGCCGCGAGCCGCTCCACCGCAGTCAGATCGACAAACCCCGCCCCAATCCGCGCCAGATCGACCCCCTCGGCCAGCCGCAAGCCCATCACCAACGCCTCGGTCGCACGTTCGGCAGCCGTCAGCGCAACCTCCTCCTGCATCCCATGCCCGTTGCGCGCCACAGCGCCGATCCAATTCTCCGGCTTCTTGTGCCGCACCGTGGCGCACCCGCCGCGCCGCCCATGCGCCCCCGGCCCGACCCCGGCATAATCGGTGTAGCGCCAGTAGCTCAAATTATGCCGGCTCTCCGCCCCGCGCCGCGCATGGTTCGACACCTCGTACAGCGGCAGCCCCGCCGCCCCGGTCAGCGCCTGCGTCACGTCCCACAGATCCGCCGCTGCATCGGCATCCGGGATCACCAGATCGCCCTTCGCCGCCAGCGTCGCAAAGCGCGTCCCCGGCTCGATCGTCAGCTGATACAGCGACAGATGCTCGGTCCCGAAGGCCAGCGCACGGGCCAGCTCCGCCTCCCACGCCGCCACCGACTGCCCCGGCCGCGCATAGATCAAATCAAAGCTCACCCGCCCGAAATGCCGCTGCGCCGTCGCCAGCGCGCCCAGCCCCTCGGCCACGCCATGCGCCCGCCCCAGAAACGCCAGCGCATCATCGTCAAGCGCCTGCAGCCCCAGCGACACGCGATTGACCCCCGCCGCCGCCAGATCGGCGAACCGCGCCGCCTCGACCGATGACGGATTGGCCTCCAGCGTCACTTCCAGATCGCCCTGCGGCGCCCATGCCGCCACCGCCGCATCGATCACCGCCGCCACCGTCTCGGGCGGCATCAGCGACGGGGTACCACCCCCGAAAAAGATCGACCCCAACCGCCGCCCCGGCAGCAACGCCGCCTCATAGGCCAGGTCCGCGAGCAGCGCCTTGCGCCACGCCTCCTGGTCCACCACCTCGCGGACATGGCTGTTGAAATCGCAATAGGGACATTTGGACACGCAGAACGGCCAGTGGACGTAGAGCGCCAGCGGCTCGGCATCGTTCGGTTGGGCAACGTTCATCTGGCGCGCGCTATGCGCCGGATCGAGGTTTTCCGAAAGATGCTGCTGCTCCCCCTCCTGATCCTCGCCGCCTGCTCGCCGCAGAGCGAAGCGCCCAAGACCGAAGCGCCCAAGGAATTCGTCGAGCGCCGCAAATCGATGACCCCCGCCCCGCGCGGAGCCGAACGCCTGCGCACCGCGATGCTCGACGCCCACAACGCCGCCCGCGCCGTAGTGAAGGTGCCCCCGCTGACCTGGGACGAGGCGCTCGCCCTCGACGCCGCCAGCTACGCTCGCGACCTCGCCCGCAGCGGCAAGTTCGAACATGCCAAACAGCCGCGCGGCCCCGCCGCACAGGGCGAAAATCTCTGGAAAGGCACGCGCAGCGCCTATCGCTACGAAGAAATGGCCGGCCACTGGGTCGCGGAGAAGCGCGACTATGTCAACCGCCCGATCCCCAACATCAGCGCCACCGGCCGCTTCGTCGATGCCGGCCACTATGCCCAGATCATCTGGTCACGCACCACCCGCGTCGGCTGCGCGCTGGCGAGCAACGCGCGCGAGGACGTGCTGGTCTGCCGCTACTCCCCTGCCGGCAATGTGATGGGACAGGTGGCGTTGCCGTAGTGCGGGTCAGAGGGGTGGGACTATCCAACCACCGTTTGCCCTGAGCTTGTCGAAGGGCCGAAGCCACCGCTGTCCGGGATCGCCCTTCGACAATGATCAGGTGGAACGTCCCCCGGACGTTCCAGCCAAAGCTGGGGGCTTTGGCGACCTGATCATCAGGGCAAACGGATCGGGGAGCTCAATCCCGCCGCGCCCGCACCCTCAACCGCTCCACCCGCGCAAACGAAGCTTCCTCCCGCCCGAACAGCTGGAACTTCGGCGTCCGCCCCGCCGCCTCATCCGACTCCAGCCGCCGCTCCAGCTTGCGAATGCCGAAACTCCCCTTGAGGCAGCACACGCAACCGCACGGCGGCGTCCCATTGGCCCCCGGCATATACCGCCAGCCAGTGACCTGCGGCAGCATCTTGAAGCGCAGGATTTCGCTCCGCGCGATCGGCCGCCCGATCGTCACCTGAAACCCCTCGGGTGAGGATGGCAGCACGCGCCTGCGCTGCACCGCCTTCGACGCCTTGTCCGCCACCCGCGCCGCAGCCGGATCGCGCTGCTCGGCGGCCATCATCAGCGCTACCGCCTCCGCCGCGCGCATCGCCACCGGGGTGCCGTTGAAGTGCGACACCTCGACCATCTCGTCATCGGGAATGCGGAAATAGACGCCCGCGATCGTCCCGCCGCCCATCCGCCGTAACTCGCGCAGCCATTGATGCGCGATGTTGAACTCGCGCGTCACCGGCAGCGCATAGATGCGGTCGGGCCGCCATCCGTCCGTCTTGACGAAACCGATCCCGCCGCGCCGGATACCGGGCAGATTGCGGTGGCTGGTCAGGTGGACAAAGGTCGCCATTCGCCCACCCTAACCCGTTTAGAACACTGCGGCGACCAGCTGACTGAAAGCGTCGGCGCGATGGCTCATCGCGTGCTTCGCCGCCGGGTTCATCTCGCCAAAGCTGCGGTCATGCCCCTCGGGCACGAACATCGGGTCATAGCCAAAGCCACGGTCGCCACGCGGCGGCCAGATCAGCGTGCCGTCGATCCGCCCCTCGAACCACTCGACATGGCCATCGGGCCAGGCGAGCGCCAGCGCGCACACGAAATGCGCCGCGCGCGACGTGCCCTCGGGCAGCGCCTCCAGCAGCGTGTTGACCCGCCGCATCGCCCGGTCGAAATCGCGCCCTTCACCCTCCTCGGGCGCCAGCGCGGGAATGCCCGGATCGGGCAGCCCCCAGCGCGCCGAGAAAATCCCCGGCTCACCGCCCAGCGCATCGACGCACAGGCCGCTGTCATCGGCCAGCGCCGGGAGGCCCGACAGGTCTGCCGCCTGCATCGCCTTCAGCTCGGCATTGGCGACGAAGGTCGTGCCCGTCTCTTCGGGCTCAGGCAGGTCGAGCGAGGCCGCGCTGATCGGCTCGATGCCAAAGGGGGCGAGCAGCTCGCGGATCTCGCGCACCTTTCCCTCATTGTGGCTGGCGATGACCAGCTTGCCGGGGACCAGCTTGCGAATCGCCTGCGGCTCCCGGCCCTCGCCGCTCATCGCCCCGCCGCCTTCAACTGCGCCGCAAAGATGTCGGTGCACCCGATCCGCGCGAGCCGCAGCAGGCGCAACAGACCTTCCTCGTCATAGGTCGCGCCCTCGGCGGTCGCCTGCGCCTCGGCGATCTTGCCGTCGGCCAGCAGCACGAAGTTCGCATCCGCATCCGCCGCGCTATCCTCGTCATAGTCGAGGTCGAGCACCGGATTGCCCTGATAGATGCCGCACGACACCGCCGCGACCTGCTGCATGATCGGATCGGTCGTCAGCTTGCCCTCGGCCATCAGCTTGTCGACCGCGAGCCGCAGCGCGACCCATGCGCCGCTGATCGCCGCCGTGCGCGTGCCGCCATCGGCCTGGATCACGTCGCAATCGAGCGTGATCTGCCGCTCGCCGAGCAGCTTGAGGTCGGTCACCGAGCGCAGCGACCGCCCGATCAGCCGCTGAATCTCCTGCGTCCGCCCCGACTGCTTGCCTTTCGCCGCTTCGCGATTGCCACGGGTATGCGTCGCGCGGGGCAGCATGCCGTATTCGGCGGTCACCCAGCCCTCACCCTTGCCGCGCAGCCATGGCGGCAACCGCTCCTCGACGCTCGCAGTCACCAGCACCTTGGTATTGCCAAAGCTCACCAGCACCGATCCTTCGGCATGGATGGTGAAGTTCGGTTCGATGGCGATGGGTCGCATCTGATCGGGGGCGCGGCCGCTGGGGCGCATAGGGTATTCTCCAAGTTTCAATTCGCACCGGACCTAGACGCGATGGAACCAGCGCGCCAGTCTGACGCTTCGCTCCGTCGGAGAAACGACATGAAACGGCTTGGACTGATCATCGCGCTGGGACTGGCCATTGCAGGCTGCGCACGCACGCCCGCGCCAGAGGCCCCGCCACCCGCCGCCGCAGTGACACAAATCCGCTACAGCACCGGCCCCTGCTTTGGCGCCTGCCCAGTCTATGCCTTCACGGTTCAGGCGAATGGCGGTGGCAGCTTCGAAGGCAAGCGCTTCACCCAGACCGGCGGCACCAAGGCGTTCAAACTCACCCGCGCCCAATTCGACGGGTTCGCCGCCGCACTCGCCCCCTACCGCCCCAAGCCCGGCACAAGCCGCCGCTATGCGCACGGCGAAAAGGGCTGCGAGCGCGCCGCGACCGACATGCCCAGCGCCGAAGTTAGCTGGACCGGCCCAGCGGGTGCCAGCCAGCTCTATTACTATTTCGGCTGCGACCGCGACGCCAACCGCGCGATGGCTGACGCGATCGGCAACGCCCCCGACCTGATCCCCGCCCTCGCCCCGCTGATCGGTGAGCGGCCCTAACGCACCCCTCCCCCGCTTTCGCGCGGATGACGGATGTGTAAAACCGCCGCATCGTGCATAGATTGACCGCATGACCACCCCGCCCATCACCGAGCTGACCGACCGCGCGCGCGATATCTTCCGCGTCGTGGTGGAGTCGTATCTCGACGTCGGGCAGCCGGTCGGGTCGCGCACCATATCGCGCGCACCCGGCCTCAACCTCTCCCCCGCCTCGATCCGCAACGTCATGCAGGATCTCGAGGAACTCGGCCTGCTCGCCGCGCCGCATACCAGCGCGGGGCGGATGCCGACCGATCTCGGCCTGCGCCTGTTCGTCGATGGCATGATGCAGGCCAACGAACCCTCGGCCGAGGAGCGCGCCGCGATCGAATCGCGCGCCGCCACGCGCGGCCCGGTCGAGGAGGCGCTCGCCTCCACCACCGCCGCGCTCTCCGGCCTCTCCGCCTGCGCCGGCATGGTGCTGGTGCCCAAGGCCGAACGGGTGCTGCGCCAGTTCGGCTTTGTCCCGCTCGGCAACGACCGCGCACTCGCGGTGCTGGTGGGGGAGGACGGATCGGTCGAGAACCGCGTCGTCGATCTGCCCCCCGGCCTGCCCCCCGGCGCACTCGAACAGGCCGCCAACTATCTCACCGCCACCCTGGGCGGCCTCACCCTCGCCCAGGCGCGCGCGCGCCTGACGCATCAGATCGCGAGCGAACGCGCCGCACTCGATGATGCCGCACGCGCGCTGGTCGAGCGTGGCCTTGCGGTGTGGTCGCAGGATGGTGACGACCGCCCCGTCCTGATCGTGCGCGGTCAGGCGCGCCTGCTCGACAGCGCCGCCGCCGAGGATCTCGACCGCGTCGGCCGCCTGCTCGACGAGCTGGAGGGCAAGGAAGAGATCGCCCGCCTGCTCGACAGCGCACGCGAGGGCGAGGCGACCCGCATCTTCATCGGCAGCGAGAACAAGCTGTTCGCCCTTTCCGGCTCGTCGGTGATCGCCAAGCCGGTGCGCGCGCTCGACGGTCGCGTCGTCGGCGTGGTGGGGGTTATCGGCCCGACGCGGTTGAACTATGCCCGCGTCGTGCCCATGGTGGATTTCACGGCATCAACCCTGGCCAGATTGCTGGCCTGAACCATAAGAAAACACGCAGGAACCATGACCGAAGAAAGCAAGACCGAAGCGACCGACGACCTCCGTCAGGAAACCGCCGAGGCCGCCCCCGAAGTGGCCGAACAGGACCGCGTCGCCGCGCTTGAGGCGGAACTCGCCGAAGCCAAGTCCGCAACCCTCTACGCCCGCGCCGAGGCCCAGAACCTGCTGCGCCGCGCGCAGAAGGAAGCGGAAGACGCGCGCAACTACGCCGCCACCGGCTTTGCCCGCGACATCCTCTCGGTCGCCGACAATCTCGGCCGCGCGCTCGCCGCAATCCCTGAGGAGCTGCGCGAGGACGACAAGATGAAGGGGCTGATCATCGGCCTCGAAGCGACCGGGCGCGAACTCGACAGCGTCTTCGCCCGTCACGGCATCTCCAAGATCACCGCGCTCGGCGAAGCACTCGACCCCAATCGCCACCAGGCGATGATGGAAATGCCCAGCGCCGACGCAGAACCCGGCACGATCGTGCAGGAAATCCAGTCCGGCTACATGATCCGCGACCGCCTGCTCCGCCCGGCGCTGGTGGGTGTGGCGAAGAAGCCGGATTGATCGCAATTCCTCCCCTGAGCTTGCTCAGGGGAGGGCGACCGCCCGCGCAGCGGGGGGTGGAGGGGCCGCCCCGTAGAGGGCGGAATTTTGCCGAGCCGCTTCGGCCGTCTGCGCGGCCGCCCCTCCGTCAGCGCTGCGCGCTGCCACCTCCCCTGCGAGGCAGAGGAGGAATTAGCGAGCCGCCTAGCGCCCGCCCCACATCTCCCCTATCTCCCCCTCATGTCCGGCCGCTTTGACTCCATCCATCACCGCCGCGCGATCGTCGACCGGCGGGCGCTGGCGGACGACCTTGCCGCGCTCGATGCGCCCGATACGATGCGGCTGCGTCAGGCTGCGGCGCTCCGCCTCAAGCAAGCGCTCGAAGAGGGCCGCGCCGAAATCGCCCGCCGCCTGATCGATCACCCGGCCAAGGGGCATGAAAGCGCGGCGAGCGGCGCGTTCCTGATGGATCAGCTGCTACGCACTCTGTGGGACTTCACCCTCGCGCGGCTCTACCCCAACAGCAACCCGACCGCGTCCGAACGCATGACGCTGATCGCGGTCGGCGGCTATGGGCGCGGCGAAATGGCGCCGCACAGCGATGTCGATATCGGCTTCATCACCCCGTGGAAGCAGACCGGGTGGAGCGAGCAGGTCATCGAATCGATGCTCTATTCGCTGTGGGACATGGGCCTGAAGGTCGGCCACAGCTCGCGCTCGCTCGACGAAATGGTGCGCGAAGCGCGCGGCGACATCACCGTGCGCACCGCCCTGCTTGAGGCGCGCTATATCTGGGGCGACACCGTGCTCTATGACGAGGCGGCGGCGCGCTTCAAGGCCGAGATCCAGAATGGCAGCGCGCGGGACTTCATCGCGCAAAAGCTCGTCGAGCGCGACGAGCGCCACCGCAAGATGGGCGACAGCCGCTATGTCGTCGAGCCGAACATCAAGGAGGGCAAGGGCGGCCTGCGCGACCTCCACACGCTGTTCTGGATCGGCAAATATGCCCATGGCGTGCGCGAACCCGCCGATCTGGTCGAGGTCGGGCTGCTCACCAAACTCGAATATCGCCAGTTCCGCCGTGCCGAGAATTTCCTATGGGCGGTGCGCTGCCACCTCCACAACCTCGCCGGGCGCGGCGAGGACCGCCTCACCTTCGACTATCAGCGCGAGATCGCCGAGCGCATGCGCTACGCCGACCGGCCGGGCAAGTCGAAGGTCGAGCGCTTCATGCACTTCTACTTCCTCCAGGCAAAGATGGTCGGCGACCTCACCGGCGTCTTCCTCGCGCATCTGGACGAGAAGTTCGCCGCGCGCGGCAGCCGCTTCGGTTTTCCCCGCATCCGCCGGTCCCCCCGCAAGCTCAAGGGCTTCGTGCTCGATCGCGGCCGCCTCGCGCTTCCGAACGACGACTTTTTCCGCGAAGACCCGGTCCGGCTGGTCGAGCTGTTCCAGCTCGCCGACCTGCACAAGCTCGAAGTCCACCCGCTCGCGATGCGCGCCGCAAACCGCGATGCCAAGCTGATCGCCGACTGGCGCGACGACCCGCGCGCCAACGCGCTGTTCATGGACGTGCTGACGTCGCCGCGCGATCCCGAAACCGTGCTGCGCTGGATGAACGAGGCCGGGGTGTTCGGCCAGTTCGTGCCGGACTTCGGCCGCGTCGTGGCGCAGATGCAGTTCGACATGTACCACCATTTCACGGTGGACGAACACACGATCCGCGCGGTCGGCCTGCTCAACCGCATCGAAAAGGGCGACCTGAAGGAGGATCACCCGCTCGCCAGCGGCATCCTCGATCAGGTCGCCTCGCGCCGCGCGCTCTATGTCTCCGTGCTGCTGCACGACATCGCCAAGGGGCGCGGCGGCGACCATAGCGTGATCGGCGCAGAGATCGCGCTCAAGCTCTGCCCGCGCTTCGGCCTGACCGCGGCGGAGACCGAGACCGTATCGTGGCTGGTCCGCTATCACCTGCTAATGTCCGCCACCGCGTTCAAGCGCGATCTGTCGGACTTCAAGACGATCCTCGACTTCACCGCCGTCGTCCAATCGCCCCAGCGGCTGATGATGCTGCTGATCCTCACCGTCGTCGATATCCGCGCGGTCGGCCCCGGCGTGTGGAATGGCTGGAAGCGCCAGCTGCTCACCAACCTGTTCGACAGCGCCGAAGAAGTGCTGCGCCTCGGCCACAAGCAGAAGGGGCGCGGCGAGCGGATCGCCGCGAAACAGGCGGCGCTGAGCGATGCGCTCGGCGCAGATGTCGGCGATTTCGTCCGCCGCCTCGCCGATCCCTATTGGGTGGCCGAGCCCGAGGATGTGATCGAACGCAACGCCCGCTTCATCGCCCGCGCGGGCGACGCGCAGCTATCGGTCGAAGCGACGGTCTATCCCGATCGCGGCGCGACGCTCGTCACCGTCTATGCCGCCGACCATGCCGGGCTGTTCTACCGCATCGCCGGCGCGATCCATGCGGCCGGCGGCAATATCATCGACGCGCGCATCCACACCACGCGCGACGGCATGGCGCTCGACAATTTCCTCGTTCAGGACCCGCTCGGCCGCCCGTTCGACGATCCAGGCCAGCTCGCCCGCATCGAAACCGGCATCGCCGAGGCGCTGGCCAACCGCGCCAAGCTCACCGAACGCCTCGCCGCCAAGCCGCTCCGCCTGCGCGCCGACGCCTTCACGATCGAGCCGAACGTCTTGATCGACAACAAGGCATCGAACCGCTTCACCGTGATCGAGGTGCAAGCGCGCGACCGCCCGGCGTTGCTCCACCACCTCGCCTACGCGCTGTTCCAGTCGAAGGTGACGATCCACAGCGCCCACGTCGCCACCTATGGCGAGCGCGCAGTCGATACCTTCTACGTCACCGACCTGACCGGCGACAAGATCAACGCGGTGCTCCGCCTCAAATCCCTCGAACGCCGCCTGCTCGACGCCACCTCGGGCCAGGGCGAGTTTGCCAGCGCGGCGTGAACGACAGGGTTGCACCGCGCCAAAGGGTGAGTTAGTCCGACAATACACTCAGATTCGGACACCCTTCATGCACAGCCACGCTCTCGAAACCGTACCGCCAACCCCTGTCCGCTCGGGATGGCGCGGGGCACTGCGCAACCGCTGGGTCCGGCTCCCCGCCGCGCTGGCATCGCTCGCGTTCGGCGTTTTCATCACGCTCAGTATCTGGGCCGAACCCGGCTCCCCGGTCGTCGTCGATGGCAGCAAGCTGGTGGCGAGCAGCCGGCTGCATCAGGTCCTGAACGACCCGTCGCTCGGCACGCGCGAGGGGAACCCCAGCGTCGGCGCGCGCTTTACCGACAAGTCCGGCCACAGCTGCCACCCCTTCGCCCAGGGTGCGGTCAATGGCACGGTCTGCCAGATCGAAGGCGACTGGCGCGTGACCGAAGTGCGCCAGCGCTGACACTGGCCAGCCGCGCCGGGAACGCCTAAACTGGCCCTCCAACCGCGAGGAGCAGGCAATGGGTGTACTCGGCATGGGCGGACTGTTCTTCCGGGCGCAGGACCCCGAAGCGCTCAACACATGGTATCGCGAACATCTCGGCATCGGCGCCGGCTGCGTCGCCGAGGATAGCGGAGGCGAGGTCAATGAATGGACCTGGCATACGCAAGGCGGCCCGATGGTGTTCGCCCCGTTCAAACAGGCAACCGACTATTTCGCCGCCGACAAGCAATTCATGATCAACCTGCGCGTCCGCGATCTCGAAGGGATGCTGGAACAGCTCAACGCGGCGGGGATCGACATCGTCACCAAGCCCGAATGGGACTCCCCCGAAACCGGCAAATTCGCCCGCATCCACGATCCCGAAGGCAACGCGATCGAGCTGTGGGAGCCACCGGTATGAACCCCGTCTGGATCGCACTCGGCGCGGTGGCGATCGCGCTGATGACGGTGTTCATCTCGCTCAACGCAGCGAAGGAGGCCAAACGCAAGAAGGATAGCGGCGACGGCGGCACCTCCTCCGCCAGCGACACGGGCGACCGCGACCGCACCGATAGCGATTCCGGCGGCGACAGCGCCGGAGACGGCGGCGGCGGCGGAGACTAATAAATCCTCCCCGGAACGGGGAGGTGGCAGCGCGGAGCGCTGACGGAGGGGGCCCTCCGCGAAGGGACGCCCCTGCCTCGGGCCCCCTCCACTACCGTCTGCGGCGGCGGTCCCCCTCCCCGTTCCGGGGAGGATTTGAACACACCCCATCGTCAGCCCGGCCTTGAGCCGGGCCAAGGCTTCTTCTCTTCAACGGTGCAAGAAAAGCCCAGCCCCGGGTCAAGCCCGGGGCGACGAGAGGATTACATCGCGACCATCGCCCCCGCGACCGGCACTCCATCGCCAGGCCATCGATATGCGGCAAGCGCCTCCGCATCTCCCCAATGCAATTCGTCGCCATCGATCCAGATATTCAGTATCGCGCTGGCAGAGAACTCCATCCGCACGCCGATATCGTCGCCATCAAGGGTCAGCGCTTGAAGGGACGTCACCTCCGCGCCTCGCAAATGCGCGCCGATCATATCGGTGACATCGGCAGCATCGACCTGCCCATATTCTGCCATGTCGAACGGCGGATCGAGCGGCAACCGATCGATCATCGCCCGAAACCCGTCTCCCGCAACCCCGATCCGGAGCGAACAGCTGTCTGCGAAACGCAGCAATAGCCGGATCGGCTTGCCGCTCGGCTGACCCTCAAAGAGATGACGGTTGGCGTCGATTGCGGTCAGCTTCAAACAGCCCCTCAATCCCGCTGCCACACCCGCACATAATCCACTTCCATCGCCGCCGGGAACGCCTTGGGGTCGATCCCCTTCTGTCCGCCCCAGCCGCCGACCGCGACGTTCAGGATCAGATATTCGGGCGTTCCGAACGGCCAGGTCTGCGGATCACCCTTCTTGTCATTCTCGAACCGCATATGCGCGCGGCCGTCGATCCCGATCAGGATACGGTCCGCATTCCAGTCGAGCTGATAGGTGTGGAACGCCTCGCACACATCGGGGATAACGACATTCGATCCCTTTTGCGTATTGGAAACATGGTTGTACGCGCCGGTGTGCACCGTGCCATGGACGCGACCATTGTCCCAGCCGACATGCTCCATGATGTCGATCTCGCCCATCGCCGGCCAGCCCTTGCTGTCATCCGACGCCAGCATCCAGATCGCCGGCCAGATGCCGCGCCCGCACGGCAGCTTGGCGCGGATCTCGAAAAAGCCGTAGCGCCAGTCCGCGATCCCCTTGGTGAACAGCTTGGTCGAGGCATAATCCTGCCCGCCATGATCGGGCTTGTCCGCCAGCCGCTCGGCCGTGGCAGTGATGATCAGCCGTCCGCCCTCGACCCGCACGTTTTCGGGCCGCGCGTCGGCGTAATATTGCTTTTCTTCGTTGTGCCAGCCGAGCTTGTTGCGGGCCGTGTCATACGCCCAGCGTTTGCGATCAGGCAGGCCGTCGGTGTCGAACTCGTCCGACCAGACCAGCTTGGCATCCGCCGGACGGACGAGCGGTTCGTCCGTCCCGGCGGTGATCGGCGGGCTGTGCACCACCTGCGCAGCGACCGGAACGCTTCCCAGCGCCAGCAGCGCGGCGCACAGCATCGCCACCCTCATTTGGGCGACAGCACCATCAGCATCTGCCGGCCTTCCATGCGCGGATAGCTCTCGACCTTGGCTACCTCGGCGCTGTCCTCCTGAACGCGGCGCAGCAGGTTCATGCCCAGCTGACCATGGCTCAGCTCACGCCCGCGGAAACGCAGCGTGATCTTCACCTTGTCGCCCTCGCCGATGAACTTGTGGACCGCTTTCATCTTGGTCTCATAGTCATGGTCGTCGATGTTCGGACGCATCTTGATCTCCTTGATCTCCTGCGTCTTCTGCGACTTGCGCGCGAGGTTGGCCTTTTTCTGCGCCTCGTACTTGAACTTGCCGACGTCGAGATACTTGGCGACGGGCGGATCCGCGTTCGGCGACACCTCGACCAGGTCGAGGCCCAGCGCCTGCGCCTGTTCCATCGCTTCGCGCGTGAGCATCACGCCCAGATTCTCACCCTCATGGTCGATCACGCGAACCTTGGGGGAAACGATGAATTCATTGTGGCGCGGGCCGGTCGGCACCGGGGGCGCGAAGCCGCGCCGGGACATGGGAGGACGTATAGGAACAGCTCCTGTTATAATTTCGACGACTTACGATAACGCAGAAACGCGCGAACGGGTAGCCCCGCCGCGCGATCCTGCCGAAAAAGCCACGCACTGTGGCGGTCGGGTTACGCTCGCATATCGGGTGCGCGCGCCTGATCTGCAAGCATCGCGATGGCCTCGTCGAGCGACATCACCTTCTGCCCCTCGCTGCCCAGAGTACGCACGGCGACGGTGCCCTCCTCCGCCTCACGCTTGCCGACCACCAGCAGGTGCGGAACCTTGGCCAACGAGTGCTCGCGCACCTTGTAGTTGATCTTCTCGTTGCGCAAATCGCTCTCGACCCGGATCCCCGCCGCCTTCAGCTTGGCGACCGCGTCCTTCGCATAGTCGTCGGCATCCGACACGATCGTCGCCACTACCGCCTGCACCGGCGCCAGCCACACCGGCAAGCGCCCGGCGAAATGCTCGATCAGGATGCCGATGAACCGCTCATACGATCCAAAGATCGCCCGGTGCAGCATCACCGGCCGATGCCGCTCGCCATCCTCGCCGACATAGGACGCATCCAGCCGCTCGGGCAGCACGCGGTCCGACTGGATCGTGCCCACCTGCCACGTCCGCCCGATCGCGTCGGTCAGGTGCCATTCCAGCTTCGGCGCATAAAACGCCCCCTCGCCCGGCAGCTCTTCCCAGCCATAGGCCTCGGTCGCCAGCCCCGCGCGCACCACCGCGTCGCGCAGCTCATTCTCCGCCTTGTCCCAATCGGCCTCGGACCCGAAACGCTTCTCGGGCCGCAGCGCCAGCTTGATCGAATAGGTAAAGCCAAAGTCGCGATACACCCGATCCGCCAGCTCACAGAACGCCTGCACCTCGGCGACGATCTGGTCCTCGCGGCAGAAGATATGCGCATCGTCCTGCGTGAACTGCCGCACCCGCATCAGCCCGTGCAGCGCGCCATGCGGCTCGTTGCGGTGACAGCAGCCATTCTCGTACAGCCGCAGCGGCAGCTCGCGATAGCTCTTCAGCCCCTGCCGGAAAATCAGCACATGCGCCGGGCAGTTCATCGGCTTGAGCGCCATCCAGTCGGCCTCGCCGCTGATCACCGGCCCTTCATCGTCGACGTTCGGCACCTCGTCGGGGATCACGAACATATTCTCGCGATACTTGCCCCAATGGCCGGACTGCTCCCACTGGCGCGCGTCCATCACCTGCGGCGTCTTGACCTCGCGATAGCCCGCCGCGTCGATCGCGCGGCGCATATACGCCTCGAGCTGGCGCCAGACCATATAGCCCTTGGGGTGCCAGAACACGCTGCCATGCGCTTCGGCCTGCAGGTGGAACAGGTCCATCTCCGCGCCCAGCTTGCGATGGTCGCGCTTGGCCGCTTCCTCGAGCTTCAACAGATGCGCGTCGAGCTGCTTCTTGTTCAGCCAGCCGGTGCCATAGATGCGCGTCAGCTGCGCATTCTTCTGGTCGCCGCGCCAATAGGCGCCCGCGACGCGCATCAGCTTGAACGCCTGCGGATCGAGCTTGCCGGTCGATGCCAGATGCGGCCCGCGGCACATGTCGAGCCAGTCGTCGCCCGACCAATACACCGTCAGCTCCTCGCCCTCGGGCAGCTCGGCGGCCCACTCGGCCTTGAAGCTCTCCCCCTGCGCACTCCACCGATCGATCAGCGCCTGCCGGCTCCACACCTCGCGGCGCAGCGGCTTGTCCGCGCGGATGATCTCGCGCATCTTCTCCTCGATCGCGGGCAGATCCTCCATCGAGAAGGGCGCACGCGACGCCGGAGCCATCACATCATAATAAAACCCGTCATCGGTCGCCGGACCGAAGGTGATCTGCGTGCCGGGAAACAGCGCCTGCACCGCCTCGGCCAGGATATGCGCAAAGTCATGCCGCGCCAGCTCCAGCGCATCCGCCTCGTCCCGCGCCGTCACCAGCGCCAGTTGCGCGTCGCCCTCCAGCGGCCGGTTGATGTCGCGCAATTCGCCATCGACCCGCGCGGCAATCGCCGCCTTGGCCAGCCCCGGCCCGATCGCGGCGGCAATGTCGCCAGGCGTAGTCCCCGGCGCGACCTGCCGCACGGAGCCATCGGGAAGCGTGATCGAAAGAAGCTGCGCCATATCCATCCTGCAAGTTTGACGTGCCTATGCACGGGGCAGCGCTGTAGGAAAAGAGGCAGGATCACAGGGGAGCAGCGCCATCTCACCCGATCCCGGGCAAGAGGGCGACGCCGCGGTTCTAGCCGCGCACGCCAAACCCTCCCGCCGCGGCGGGAGTAGTGGTGCTAGTGCTGGCAAAGCGAACGGCCATACGCGGGATATAGCGGCACAGGGTTAACAACGCCAGAGCCGCCATGATCACTCCCGCAACCGGCACTGCGCGTGGGTAGCGGACCCATTGACCGCATCGCGCACATCGCGCTCGGCTGCGGCGGTATCGGTAAAATCGGGCTCCTCCACCCGGAAATGTTCGCGCCCGGCTCGCCATTCGGCCCGCCACCATGCGCTGCCGCTCCGCGCATCGATCCGGGGCAGCACCGCCCGCGCATGCGCCAGCAGCGCATCGGGCAGGATCAGCGCGCGCCCATCGGCCACCGCGCGCGACAGGTCCTTGGCGATGTCGACATTCGGCACCGTCGCCATCGCGGCAGCACGCCGTTCCAGCTCGCCAGTCAGCGTGTCCCGCGCCGCCGCCCATTCCGCTTCGCTGAAACCGGATCGCACCAGATCGCAACTGGTCCGCCGCAAGTGCTGGACCGCCGGCGACCATTGGCCGGCGTCATAATGGTCCCACAGCATCAGCTGGCGATGCCCCTGCTCGCCCGTCTCGATCAGCGCGCCGACCTTGCCCGGCGGACTGTTCGGCTGCGCGGTCCGCAAACGGCTGGTGATGGCCGTGATCGCCATCTGGTCCAGCAGCATCGCGCGCGCCTGCGCGGCGACCGTATCCGCGGGACGGGGAGTCGGCATCACCACCGTGACCAGCGCCGCCCGCCGTCCACCGGGCGTCGCCGCGACGCTCACCGGGCGAATGCGATCGCGCACGAACTGCGGATGCCCCACCGGCGCAGAGGCGGAGTCACGCGCAGCCCAGCTGCCGAACCGCGCCGCGATAGCCGCTTGGGTCGCTGCGACATCGACGTCACCGACCACAACGACGACCATCGCCGCCGGATGATACAGCCGGTGATACAGGTCACGGATCGTCGCGATGCTCGCGGTCGGGACGTCATCCGAATTCTGCGCATCGATCACATCGGTCGGCGATCCCGGCGCGATCGCCGCGATATAGCTGGCGAACAGCGCATTCCCCGCGCGCTTCTCCGCCATCTCCTTCATCACCTCGGCCCGCCCGGCATCGACCGCGTCCTCCCGGAACGTCAGCTCGGTCGCCGCCTCGCGGAACAGCGCCAGCAAAATGTCGAGGTCGCCCGGGTCCGTCCTGCGCGTGGACAGGAAATAGTTCGTCTCCCGCCACGAGTTGGTCGCCGCACTCGGCGCGCCAAAAGTCAATGGAAGCCCGACCGCGACAAACCGCCGATAGGTTTCTGGCGCAGCGCGCGTCGGGCTCAGAAACACCAGATGCTCGATCAAATGGCTCAGGCCGCGCTCGCCCGGCCGCCGCTCGGCGATGAACCCGCCCTCATTGCGCATCAGCACGCCCGCACCCGGCTCGGCACTCTTCCGCTTCAGGATCGCATAGCGCAGCCCATTGGCGAGCCGACCCACGGTCATCGCCGGAGCCTCCTGCACGGCCGGCGACGGGTCAGGCCGCGCATCCTCCTGCGCAAACCCCGGGGCCGCCATCAACCCAAGCGCACCAACCAGGCAGAGGGAACGCGAAACCTGTCGAAATGCCACTCTGCGTATCTCCACCCGTCCGGATCGATCCCGTGCGAACCGTCGGCACCCAATGGGGCGCGAGTGAGGCATGCGCGACGAGCCCCTTCTCTTCCTGAGCCGCGACGCTACCCTCGCCCAATGACCCAGGATCACCGCATCACCGCCATCCTCCCCTGCCGCGACCTGCAGGCCAGCACCGACTTCTACCAGCGCCTCGGCCTCACCCTCGACAGCGACTGGGGTCATTACCGCATCTTGAGCGACGGCAAGGGCTGGCACCTGCACCTGCGCCATGAACCCAACACGCCCCAGGCCCCCGACAATCCCTTCGGTCTGTACCTCTACGCCGAAGACATCGACGCCATCGCCGACCGCGTCCGCGACGCGATCATCGAACCCGGCGCACCGCATTTGAAGCCGTGGGGCATGTATGAGTTCGCGGTGAGCGACCCTGACGGCACGCTGGTGCGCGTGGGGCGGGAGGGGTGAGCGCCGCGCGCATTCTCGCGCTCCTCGCCGCCGCCCTCGCGGTCGCGGCCTGCGAGCAAAAGGTCGACACGATCGCGCAGCCCGACTCATCGAACGCCACAGCGTCGATCGCTCAGCCGTTCAAGGATCGCCGCGTCAGCAACCCCTTCCCTCAGGCAACCCAGCTGCGCCTGTTCGTCGAAATCGGCTATACCAAAGCGAACAAGCCGATCCCGAGCTAGGCAAGGGGCGTGCTGCTCAACACCGCCCAGCGCAAGGCGTTCGAGAACAGCCTGAAGATCATCGCCGCGCCCGAATACGAGGCGGCGTGCTTCATCCCGCACCATTACTTTCGCTATTATGATGCGAGCGGAAAAGAGGTCGGCGATGTCGCGGTCTGCTTCTGTTGCGACGGAGTCGCGGCTTCCGGCAGCAACGTGCTGAAGCCTTCCTCGGGAGCGATTCTCAGTGCCGACTATCGAAAAGTGAAGGCGCTCGTCGCAGCGCTCGGTGAACCGACCGACGTGCTCTGCGATTAAGCAAACCGGCAATCTTTAGCCCCTCCCGCCTTCGCGGGAGGGGTTGGGGAGGGTCTTCTTCTGCTTCGTCTTTAACGCACGATCGCCGCACCAGCCCCCATCGTCACCCCGGCCCCCGTGCCGGGCTCCACCCCGCCACGACCCCCACGACCGAGGCTCGACAGGACCACCTCCGCCCACCCGTCATGCTGAACTCGTTTGGCTTGCGCCGTCCTGCGGTTCAGCATCCACAGCACCACAAGCGACGCAATCGCGTGAGGACGGGTGGACCCTGAACCAGGTTCACGGTGACGGAAGAACCGGAAGGGCTTTCCTACAAACCCCCAAAAAGCGCATAAACTGGTCGATGCGCAAACCGCCCGACACCACCCGCCCGACACGCGGCTCGCCACCGTCGCACACCCGTAGGGCCGGTGTCGCGTCGCGGTCGCATACCAGTCGCCCCACCGTCGCGCCCCGGTCGCACCAAAGTCGCGCCGATGGTGTCACCCCGTCGCCCAGCTGTCGCGTCACAGTCGCCTACCCGGCGCAAACCGGTCGCATCCCGGTCGCTTCCGCCCAATACACGCCCATTTTCGTCAGGATCGTCGGACGCCTGTCAGCCCCGACCTCACACCACCCCGAACGGCACCACCCGGTTGAGCGCAATATGCCCGATGCCCGACCGCCCCAGATACGGCACCCCCATCTCGCGGCACCAGCGGATGATGATCTGTTCCAGCGACTCGCCGAACGGCACGTCATTGTCGACCATGTCGGTCACCGCGCCCAGCCGCACCCCGGCGATGCCCTGCAGCTGCGTGGCATGCGCCATCTGGAAAAGCATCCGGTCGATCCGGTACATCGGCTCGCCGACCTCCTCGATATGCAGGACATGGTCGGTCAGGTCGGGCAGCCAGGGCGTGCCGATCATCGCCGCCAGGATCGACAGGTTGAATGCCGCCGCCGGGCGCCCGTCCAGCGTCGGTTCCAGCCCGTCGCGCTTGCCGTCGATCAGCCAGCTCAGCACCCAGCCGGCATCGGTGCCCTTGTCGTTGACCCCCATGGCGCTCGCCATCGACCCATGCGCCTGCCGCCCGATCCGCCGCGCATAGAGCGCACCCAGCATGAAGCCCATGTCGGAATAGCCGATATAGGTCTTGCTGCGCGCCGCCGCGCCCAGCTGCGGCATCGCGACATCGAGGATGCGGTTGGAGCCATAGCCACCCCGCGCGAACCAGATCGCGTCGAACGCGGCGTCATTGGCGAACTCCAGAAACGCCGCTGCGCGAACCTCATCCGGCCCTGCAAAATGCCCTTCGGTCATGAAGCATTGCGGGTGGAACACGATCTCGTGCGCCGGCCAATACAGCGCCATGAACGCCTGCATCCGCGCCGCCGATTCTGCGCTGACTGTCCGTGCCGGTGCGACGACGCCTATCCGCATATTCCTGCAACCCCCAACCACCACCATCGTCACCCCGGACTTGTTCCGGGGTCCACCGCGCCGCGGGCTGCACATTCTCCTGTGGAACGGCGCACCCCGAACCCGGCTCGGCGGGACGAAAACTGGGACAGGCGATGCCTTGCCCCACTCACGATAACTCGCGATAGCCTGTGACAATGCACAACGGCAAACCCCATTTTTTCGTCGGGATCGGCGGCAGCGGCATGATGCCGCTCGCGATGATCCTTGCTGGCCAGGGCGCAAGCGTCGCCGGCTCGGACCGCAGCCTCGATTCCGGGCGCCTCCCCGCAAAGTTCGACGCGCTGCGGTCGCTCGGCATCGACCTGTTCGCTCAGGACGGCAGCGGCATCGTCTCGGCGGACCAGGTCGTGATCGCCTCCGCTGCGGTTGAAGACAGCGTCCCCGACATGGTTCAGGCGGCCAAGCTCGGCTGCCCCCGCATGACCCGCGCCGAATTGAACGCAAAGCTGTTCAACGCCGCCCCGCTGTCGATCGGCGTCGCCGGGACCAGCGGGAAGTCGACCGTCACCGGCATGATCGCCTGGATCCTGCACCGCCTCGACCGCGATCCCACGGTGATGAACGGCGCGGTGATGAAGAATTTCGTCCGGCCCGAAGCACCCTTTGCCAGCGCGCTGGTCGGCGGCGGCGACCTCTATGTCAGCGAAGTGGACGAGAGCGACGGATCGATCGCGCTCTACACCCCGCACGTCGCGGTGCTCAACAATGTCAGCCTCGACCATAAGAGCTTGGAAGAACTGCGCGCCCTGTTCGGTGATTTCGCCGGGAAGGCGCGCACCACCATCGTCAATATCGGCGACGCCGAAAGCGCGGAACTGGCAAGGGCGCTCGACCCGACCCGCACGCGAACCTTCGCCATCGATGCCGACGCCGACCTCTCTGCCCGCAACCTGACGCCCGAACCCTTCGCGATCAGCTTCGACCTTGAGATGGGCGGCACCACCCGCCGCATCCGCCTGTCGGTCCCCGGCGCACACAATGTCGCCAACGCGCTCGCCGCGATCGGCGCGTGCATCGCCGCCGGCCTCGACGCCGATTCCGTATGTGAAGCGATTCAGGGCTTCACCGGCCTGCGCCGCCGCTTCGAGCTGGTCGGCACCGCCAACGGCGTCGCGGTGATCGACGATTTCGGGCACAACCCCGACAAGATCGGCGCGACGCTCGACACGCTGCACGCCTTTCCCGGCCGCATCCTCGCGCTGTTTCAGCCGCACGGCTATGGCCCGCTCAAGGTGATGCGCCGCGAACTCGTCGCGATGTTCGCCGAAAAGCTCAGCGCCGGCGACCAGCTGATGCTCCCCGATCCGGTCTATCAGGGCGGCACCGTCGCGCGCGAAGTGACCAGCGCCGACATCATCGCCGACATCGCCGCCACCGGCCGCGACGCCCGCCACATCCCCGACCGCGCCGCCGCCGCCGCCCACCTCGCCGCGATCGCCCAGCCCGGCGACCGTATCGTGATCATGGGGGCAAGGGATGACACGCTCAGCCTGCTCGCGCAAAGCGTGCTGGACGATTTGGAAAGGAACGCAGTCAAATAGGAAAGCACGCTTGACATGGGCGGACGACTCGACGTAAAGCTCACTTGTCATTTGAACAAGGGAGCTTTCCAATGCCGACCACCGCCGCAAAGCGCTACACCCACCGGTTCACGATCGTGATGACGATCTATTGCCTGATGATCGGCGCCAATGTTGCGATCAGCCGGATTCTCGAACCGGGCGCAGTGGTGCTGGCGACGATGGCGGTGCTGACCGCCCTGCCGATCATCGCGATGCTCGGCGTGCTCGGCATCTACCTGAAGGAGGAGACCGACGAGTTTGTCCGCGACCGCATTGTCGTCTCGATGCTGATCGGACTTGGCTTCCTGCTCTCGCTCACCTCGATCCTGGGCTTTCTCCAGTTCGAGGATCTGGTTGGCGACTTGCCCGTCTTCCTCGCCTTCCCGATCTGGTGCGGAGCCTGGGGCGTGACACAGGGCATCCTCAGCTGGCGCGACAAGCGTGCGGACGGTGCGGCATGAAGAACCGCCTCCGCGTCCTCCGCGCCGAGCGGGCATGGAGCCAGCAGGATCTGGCCGAACGCCTCGAAGTGTCCCGGCAGAGCGTCAATGCGATCGAAACCGGCCGCTACGATCCCTCGCTGCCGCTGGCCTTCAAGATCGCCGACCTGTTCGGCCTGACGATCGAAGACATTTTCACCAACCCCTCGAAGGAGGACTAAGCCATGTTCCGCCTGATCGCCCTCGCCGCCATGGCCACAGCCTTCCTTGCTCCACCCCAGCACTGCCACGCCCAGACGGCCCCGGTCGCCGCCGAACAGCGGATGCAGCACATCTCGATCGTCGCCCTTGGTGAAGCCAAGCCCGGCCGCGAGCCGCTCTACCTGATCCCCGGCCTGTCCAGCCCCCGCCAGGTCTGGGACGGCATCGCCCCGGATCTCGCCAAGGACCGACAGGTGCTGCTGGTTCAGGTCAACGGCTTCGGCGGCGATGACCTCGGCGCGAATGGCAAGCCCGGCATGACCGACGGCATCATCGCCGACCTACTCGCCGATGCGACGAAGCGCGGCGCCAAGCGGCCCGCAGTGATCGGCCACAGCTATGGCGGCCTGATCGGCATGATGCTCGCCGCCCGCCACCCCGACCGCGTCGGCCGGTTGCTGGTGGTCGACACCCTGCCCTTCTTCGGCCGGTTGTTCGACTCCGCCGCAACCCCGGCCAGCGTCAAGCCGCGCGCCGAACAGCTGCGCAGCATGACGATCGCCGCGGCCGAGCTGACAAAGGCAATGCCGCCGATCACCAGCGACCCCGGCGGCATCTGGTCGAACACGGCCGAAGGACGGATCAAGGTCGCCAACTGGACCCGCCTCGCGAACCAGACCGCCGTCGCTCAGGCGCTGTACGAGGACCTGATCACCGACATCGGCCCGGAACTCGGCAAAGTGACCGCCAAGCCCTTCACCATCCTCTACGCCGCCGGCGTCGGTGAGGCGCAGGCCAAGGCCGTTTGGGAACCCGCCTATGCCGGAACCCCGGCCCGGCTGGTCGCAGTCCCCGACAGCTACCACTTCATTATGCTCGACCAACCGCAGCGCTTCGCAGCAGAGGTGAAGGCATTCCTCGCCGAGTAACTCCAACCAAGAAGGGCCGCCCCGGCATCCCGGGACGGCCCTTCCTCATTTCGCGTAGCCGAAATCAGGCGATCGTCTGACCCGTCTTCGCCCAGTCGGCCATGAAGCCTTCAATCCCCTTGTCGGTCAGCGGATGCTTGACCAGCTGACGGATCACCGACGGCGGCGCGGTCATCACGTCGGCACCGAGCTTCGCCGCCTCGAGGATGTGGATCGGGTGACGCACGCTGGCGACCAGAATCTCGGTCTCGAACGCGTAGTTATCGTAGATCAGGCGGATATCGCCGATCAGGTCCATCCCGTCGAACCCGATATCGTCGTGACGACCAACGAACGGCGAGATGAACGTCGCCCCAGCCTTCGCCGCCAGCAGCGCCTGATTGGCCGAGAAGCACAGGGTCACATTGACCATCGTTCCGTCGCTGGTCAGCGTCTTGCACGCCTTCAACCCCTCGATCGTCAGCGGCAGCTTGACCGCGACATTGTCGGCGATCTTCCGCACGATCTCCGCCTCGCGCATCATGCCCTCATAGTCGAGCGCGACCACTTCGGCCGACACCGGACCGTCGACGATGCCGCAGATTTCGGCGACGACCTCCAGGAAGTTGCGCCCCGCCTTGTGGATCAACGACGGGTTGGTGGTCACGCCATCCAGCAGCCCGGCATCCGCCAGCTCGCGAATATCGTTGGTGTCGGCGGTGTCGGCAAAGAACTTCATGCGGGAACTCCGGTGAAATGTGACAGTTGCGTTACGGCGCGCTAAGCGGTGCGCGACTCTTTCGAGCAGCCCTCTAACACTGGACTCCGATGCGCTCCATCCTCATCGCTCTGCCGATCGCTCTCAGCGCCGTGCCGGCATCGGCACAGGGTGCCGACAGCGAACTCTGGCTCACTGCCACCGGCGAGGTTGCGGTTGATGAGAATACCAGCATTGAGGTCGAATCGATCAACCGCTTCAGCGACGATTCCGGCGGGCTGTACGAGATCGAGCTGTCCGCAGGGGTGAAGCGCGAGATTGGCAAGGGCTGGTGGCTTGGTGGCGGTTATGTCCGCGTGGTCAGTTATTCGCGCGGCACGGTGACCCGCACTGAAGACCGCCTGCGCGTTCAGGGCGGCGTGTCCACCGATGCGGGTCCGTTCAAGCTGTCGGGTCGCCTGCGCCTGGAGCGGCGCGAAGCATCGACCGGTGACGAGATCGGCTATCGGCTGCGTCCGAACATCAAGGCCGCGCTCCCGCTGGGGAAGAGCGACTTCCGACTGTTTGCGAGCCATGAGAGCTTCTTCCCGCTCGACGACACCGACTGGGGCGAAAATGCCGGGCACGACCGGATGCGCAACGCGGTCGGCGTGAGCTGGAAGGCGAGCAAGGCGATCGGCGTCGAAGCGGGCTATCTCCACCAGTACCGCCTCCCCCGCAACGGCCGCGCCAGCGCGACCGACCACGCGCTGACACTGACGCTGGGCGTCAGCCTCTAACCAAAGGCTTTCCACACCGCACGGGAATGCCGATATGGGTCGCCCATGTCCCGCGCCCGTGTCATCGTCCTCAACTCCGCGCTCGGCCCGCTCGACTATCGCGTCCCGCGCGGGATGGAGGTCGCGCCGGGGTCGATCGTCATCGCGCCACTCGGGCCGCGCCAGCTGATCGGGGTGGTGTGGGAAGCCGAACGGCTGCCGACCGAGGAGATTGGCGACAACCGCCTGCGCAACCTGCTCGCCGTCGCCGACGCGCCGCCGATCCCCGCGCCGCTGCGCCGCCTGATCGAATGGACCGCCAACTATTATCTCGCCCCGCTCGCGTCGGTGCTGCGCATGGCGCTCAGCTCCACCTCGGCGCTGGAGGGTGGCAAGACCATCGTCGAATATCGCGCCACCGGCGAAGTCCCGCCGCGCATGACCGCGCAGCGCGAACAGGCGCTGGAACGGATCGGCGACCGGCAGGGACTGATCCGCGAGCTGGCGACCATCGCAGATGTTTCCGACGGCGTAATTCGCGGACTGGTCAAGAGTGGCGCGATCGAAGGGGTGACGGTCGCCCTCGACACGCCCTACCCCCTGCCCGACCCCGCATTCGGCGCGCCCGCCCTGTCCGCCGAACAGGCGGAGGTCGCAACGACGCTGCGCACGGCGGTCGATGCGCGCGCCTTCCAGCCCTTCCTGCTCGACGGCGTCACCGGGTCGGGCAAGACCGAAGTCTATTTCGAGGCGGTGGCCGAAGCGATCCGCGCCGGCCGCCAAAGCCTCGTCCTGCTCCCCGAAATCGCGCTGACCGAACCCTTCCTCAAGCGCTTTCACGCCCGCTTCGGCGTCGAGCCGATCGCCTGGCACTCCGGCCTGCGCCAGTCGCAGCGTCGCCGCGCCTGGCGCGCGATCGCCAATGGCGAGGCGCTGGTCACCGTCGGCGCCCGGTCCTCGCTCTTCCTCCCCTACCCCAATCTCGGCCTGATCGTCGTCGATGAAGCGCATGAGACCAGCTTCAAGCAGGAAGAGGGCGTTCACTATCACGCCCGCGACGTCGCGGTGATGCGCGGGCATTTCGAGGGGTGCCCGGTGATCCTCGCCAGCGCCACCCCGGCGATCGAGACGCGGCAACAGGTCGCACTCGGCCGCTACACCGAACTCAAGCTGCCCGGCCGCTATGGCGTCGCGGAAATGCCCGCGATCGAGGCGATCGACCTGCTCGCCGATCCGCCGATGCGCGGCCGCTGGCTCGCCCCGAAGCTGGTCCGCGCAATCGACGCGACGCTGGAGCGTAAGGAACAGGCGCTGCTGTTCCTCAACCGCCGCGGCTATGCCCCGCTGACGCTGTGCCGCACCTGCGGGCACCGCTTCCAATGCCCCAATTGCACCGCGTGGATGGTCGAGCACCGCCTGATCAATCGGCTCGCCTGCCACCATTGCGGCCACGCCATCCCGACCCCGCGCGCCTGCCCCGAATGCGACAGCGAGGACAGCCTGGTCGCGTGCGGCCCCGGCGTCGAACGCATTGCGGACGAAGTCGCCGCGCTGTTCCCCGACGCCAAGACCGCCATCGTCACCTCCGACACGATCTGGTCCCCGGCCAAGGCGGCGGAGTTCGTCGCGCGGATGGAGGCCGGCGACATCGATATCGTCGTCGGCACGCAGTTGGTGACCAAGGGCTATCACTTCCCCAATCTGACGCTCGTCGGGGTGGTCGACGCGGACCTCGGCCTTGAGGGCGGCGACCTGCGCGCAGCCGAACGCAGCTTCCAGCAAATCTGTCAGGTCGCCGGGCGCGCGGGGCGCGGCGAAAAGCCCGGCACCGTCCTGATCCAGACGCACAGCCCAAAGGCACCGGTGATGCGCGCTTTGGTCAATGGCGACGCCGAAGGGTTCTACGCCGCCGAGACGCAAGCGCGGCGCGAGGCCGGCGCGCCGCCGTTCGGTCGCTTCGCCGCGATCATCGTGTCGAGCGAGGACAAGGACTCCGCCCTCGACACCGCCCGCGCGATCGGCCGGAGCGCGCCAAAGGTGGAGGCGATGCAGGTGTTCGGCCCCGCCCCCGCCCCGCTCGCGATGCTGCGCGGCCGCCACCGCTTCCGCCTGCTCGTCCACGCCCGCCGCGCGCTCGATGTTCAGGACGTGATCCGCGACTGGCTCGGCGGCCTTGAATGGTCGGCCAAGGTGCGGGTCGTGGTGGATGTGGATCCGTATAATTTCCTGTGATCTTGCGCGGCGCCACAATCCTGGCCTAGCATCATCACATTGAAAAATGGGGGTTCATTGGGGATGTTCCGCAAATTATTGGTTCTGCTCGCCTTGTTGGTGCCGGTCGCGGCGCAGGCGCAGTGGACGCGCGCCGAATCGACCAACTTTATCGCCTACAGCAACGGCTCTGCCGAAGACTTGAAAGAGCGGGTCGAGGCACTCGAGAAATTCGGCCGCGTGCTTCAGACGATGACCGGAGCGCGGCGCCCCAAGGAAGTGCCGGTCAAGATCAAGGTCTATTTCCTCCCCAGCCAGACCGAGGTGGCAGATTCCCTGCCCTATCCGGCCGGAGGGGTTCTGGGCTATTATAATACGACGATGCGCGGGCCGTTCACGGTCATGCCACGGCAGGACCTCAAGGATGCCGCGACTCGTCGGACCCAGTTCAGCGCGGTCACGGTGCTGCAGCATGAACTGACGCACCATTTCATGTTTCAGTATTTTCCGGCTGCCTACCCCTCCTGGTATGTCGAGGGCTTCGCCGACTATGCCGGTGCGATCGAGATTACAGATGACAATATTGCCAAGATCGGCCTGTTCCTCCCGAATCGTGCCGCCACGCTCAGGCAGCTGGACTGGGTGCCGCTGAAGGAGTTGATGAACCCGATCCCGGGCAAGTCGCGCTTCCCCGGAATCGCCTTCTATTCGCAGGGCTGGATCACCGTTCACTATCTCAACAGTTCGGATGAGCGTCGCGCGCTGCTCACGGACTATCTGCGCCGGATCAATGCCGGTCAGTCGTTCGGTGATGCGCTGGCGGCATTTGGCGATATCGATGCATTCGACCGCGACGTGCGTCAGTACGCCAAACAGAACCGAATTCCCGCCGAAGGCGTGCACTATCCGCAGTTGACTGCCGGTCCGATCACGGTCGAAAAATTGTCGCCAGGCGACAGTGCCCTGGTGAACCTGGAAATGCGCATGAGCGCGGGCGTGCTCCAATCGGGTGCAAAGTCCTTCGCCAGCCGGGTCCGCTCGGCCACGCGGCCGTATCTGTCCGATCCCGATGCGCTGCGCGTACTCGCCGATGCTGAACGGATGGCGGGCAACCGAAATGAATCACTCGCCGCTGCCGATCGCCTGCTCGCGCTCAACCCGGCCAGCCCGTGGGGCAATTATTTCCGCAGCGTCAATGAGGTCGATGCACTGGTCGAGGCCCGATCGACCGATGAGGATGCATGGGACAGCACGAGAACGCGGTTGCGCGCCGCGATGAAGTCGCTGCCCAACGAACCGCGGTTCGCGCGCGCTTTCTACGAAAGCTATTCGCGACGCGGCATACTACCGCCCGCGACGGCGCAGAACGCGCTCGCGCGTGCGCTCGATCTGATCCCGCGCGAAAACTCGCTGCGCTTGCTGGTCGTGCGTGACTATGAAGCGCGCGGCATGATCCAGGACGCAATCGATACGCTCGCCCCGCTCGCCTATGGCCTTGAGGATGAAACGGAAAAGGCGAAGCGCCAGCGGGAGAAGCGCCAGGATCAGTATCGCGAAGCAGAGCAGGAAGACGAGGCGGAAACGCCCCGCGAAATGCTGGTTCGGCTTATCGCGAAGCGCGACGCGACTGCGGCCCCAGCGCCCGCAGCCGCCAAATAGCACGCTTGCGCCGCTCGCCCACTTTGGCGAAGGAGGGCGAGCGGAGGTAATGGCGTGACGCGACTGCTGCTGTTGTTGGCGACCCTTCTCGCCTGGAGCGTGCCCGCGCGCGCGGATGACGACATCTCCGCCGCCGGGCGCGGAGTGGTGCGGATCGTCACCATCGCCACCGTCGAGGGCGAAGTGGTCGGCTTCGGTCATGGCAGCGGCTTTGCCGTCGCGCCCAACCGTGTGCTCACCAACGCGCATGTCGTCGAATCGGCGGAACGCTATCCCGGCAATGTGATGATCGGCGTCGTCCCGTCGGAGGGCGACAAGTCTTTCCAGGGTCGCCTGATCGCGATCGACAGCGACCGCGATCTGGCGCTGATCGAATTCACCGGCATCCGCCTGCCCGCACTGACCTTCTACTCCGGCCCGATCAGCGAGGGAAATGCGATGATCGCGCTCGGCTATCCGGGCAATGTCGATCTTGCCACAGCGCGCACCGCCACGGACTTCATTACCCCGCTCACCCCGATCCGATCGCAGGGCGTGTTTTCAGGCCGCCGCGACCTTCAGGGGGTGAAGGTGCTGCTGCACACTGCGGGGATCGCGCGCGGCAATTCGGGCGGGCCGCTGCTCGATCCGTGCGGGCGGGTGCTCGGCGTCAACGCCGCGCTGACCCGCGCCGACGATGGCGATGCCAGCTTCGGCTTTGCGATCAGCAATGAGGAGGTCGCCGCGTTCCTGCGTGAGGCGAAGCAGCCGATGCCGTCGAACGGCGTCACCTGCACCAGCATCGCCGAGCGGCTGGCGCAGGATCGCACCGCCGCCGAACAGGCGCGCGCCGCCGACGAACAGCGGGCGCGCGAAGCTGCCGGAAAAGCCGCTGCCGACCGTGAGGATGCGATCCAGCAAGCGCGCAGCGAGAACATCGTCACCCGCGAAAACTATATGGCCGGGGCCGCTTTGCTGCTGGTGATGGGCGCCTTCGCGCTCGGCGTCGCCGGACTGCTGCTGACCCGCGAGCAAAAGCGTGAGGCGATGCTGACCGCAATCGGCGGCGGCGCGCTGATCGTCGCTTCGGTCACCACCTTCGTGCTGCGCCCCGCCTTCGATCCCGCCGCCGTCGATGGCGGTGCGCGCGTGGCGGTGCCGCCCCCGGTCGCGCAGCCCGGCGGTCTCGGCAAGATGGTCTGCACCATCGACCCCGTCCGCTCGCGCGTCACCGTGTCCGATACCAAGGATGTCGCGATCGACATCAACCCCGATGGCTGCGTTAACGGTCGCACCCAATATGCCGAGGTCGGACAGAACTGGCAGCGCATTCTGGTCCCGGACGATGAGGCGACCGTGTCGGTGCTCGAATATGCCCCGACGACGCGGACCTATTCGACGACGCGCTACCTGCTGTCGGCCGCGCAGATGGACACCGCCCGCAAGCGCCGCGCCGATGTGAAGGTCAAGGCTTGCTCGACCGACCCGGCCTCGCGCGCCGACCTTGCCACCCGCCAACAGTCGATCCGCACCGCTTTGCCGCAGATCTTCAACGAACGGCTGGTCTATAGCTGCAAGCCGGCGGGCTGAGATGAGCTGGCGCGCAATGACCGTCGCCGATCTTCCGGCGGTTACCGCGATCTCGGCGGCGGTCCATGGACGTTATGGCGAGCCGGTCGAGGTCTATGCTGAACGTCTGGCACTGTGGCCGACCGGATGTTTCGTCTGGCAGCAGGGCGATGCCATCGCCGGCCTGCTCGTCGCCCATCCCTGGCACCGTGCGACCTCGCCCGAACTCGGCGCATTGCTCGGCGCGATTCCGCAGGACGCCGACAGCTTCTACCTCCACGACATCGCCTTGCTCCCCGAAACGCGCGGGCAAGGCGCGGGCAAGGCGGCGACCGCGCTCGTGATCGATTGCGCGCGGGCAACGGGATATCGCGACATCACGCTGGTCGCGGTCAACGGCGCCGAGGCGTTCTGGACGACACAGGGCTTCGCGATCGTAGAAGCTGGCGGCTACGGCCCCGGCACCTACCGCATGCACCGCGCTGTCGACTGAGCGTCTTCAGTCCTCCACTCCCTCCCGCGCCCGCAGCACCTGCTTGCGGCCGATCCCATAGGCATAGCCGCCCATGCTCCCGTCACTGCGCTGGGCGCGGTGGCACGGGATAACGATTGCGACATTGTTCGCCCCGCACGCCGTCCCCGCCGCACGCACCGCACCGGGCCGCCCCACCGCAATCGCGAGTTGCGTGTAGCTCAGCGTCTCGCCCGGCGGGATCGCGCGCAGCGCCTGCCACACCGCCTCCTGAAACGCCGTGCCGCGCACATCGAGCGGCAGGTCGGTGTGCCGCCCGGGCTGCTCGACCTCACCCACTACCCGCGCCGCCAGATCGGCCAGCGCCGCACCGCCAGCAACGATCTCCGCGCGCGGGAAACGCGCGGCCAACCCGAGCGAATCCTCGTCAAACGCGACCCGGCACAGCCCCTTGTCGGTCGCCGCGATCAGCAGCGGCCCGAGGCTCGTCGGTGCGACCGTCCAGCGGATCGTCACCCCCGCCCCGCCATTGCGCCACGCACTCGGCGTCATTCCCAACCGATCGGCGGCGGTTTCGTAGAAGCGGCTGGGCGCGGAATAGCCCGCCTCGTAGATCGCATCGGTCACGCTTTCCTCCGTCTCCAGCGCCGCCGCAGCCCGGCGGGCGCGCACGCCACGTGCATAGGCAGCCGGAGTCACCCCGGTCGCGCGCTTGAACAATCGCTGGAAATGATGCGGGGCATAGCCGACCCGCTCCGCCAGCGCCTCCAGCCCGATCGCCTCCTCCGCCCCCTCGATCAGCGCCACCGCCTTCGCCACCGCCACCCGCTCGCGCCCGACCTCATCGGGCTTGCAGCGCAGACACGCGCGCAATCCCGTCGCCCGCGCACTCGCTGCATCGGGAAAGAAGCGGACATTGGCGCGCAACGGGTGCCGCGCCGGACAGCTGGGCTTGCAATAGATGCCGGTGGTCAGCACGCCTGCAATCACCCGCCCATCATAGGCGCGGTCGCGGCGCTGAAAGGCATCCCAGGCTTCATCGTCACAGAGCATCGCGTCGGTCATGCCCCCCGATATAGCGCATCGCACACACATCGCGTCCCGCGCATTGCGTCCAAAGCGCGACGCCTTTAGGGGGACGCTTTCCCGCAGCTTTCAGGGCAGGCGAATGGCGGACGCACCACTGGTCGGCATCATCATGGGCAGCACCTCCGACTGGGAGACGATGCGCCACGCGGCCGAGACGCTCGACGCGCTCGGCGTGCCGCATGAGACCAAGGTCGTCTCCGCGCACCGCACCCCCCAGCGGCTCTACGACTATGCGACCGGCGCGGCTAATCGTGGCCTCAAGGTCGTGATCGCGGGTGCGGGCGGCGCGGCGCATCTGCCCGGCATGGCGGCGGCGATGACCCACCTTCCTGTGCTCGGCGTGCCGGTCGAATCCAAGGCGCTGAAGGGCATGGATAGCCTGCTCTCGATCGTCCAGATGCCCGGCGGCATCCCGGTCGGCACACTGGCGATCGGCAAGGCGGGCGCGATCAACGCCGGCCTGCTCGCCGCCGCGATCCTCGCCACCAGCGATTCGGACCTCGCCGAGCGGCTCAAGGCATGGCGCGCGCGCCAGACCGAGAGCGTCGCAACTGATCCCGAGTGATTGGCCCCGAATGACCGCAATCCCGCCCGGCAGCACCCTCGGCATCCTTGGCAGCGGCCAGCTCGGCCGGATGATCGCGGTTGCCGCCGCGCAGCTCGGCTATCGCTGCCACATCTATGCGCCCGAAAGCGGCCCGGCGTGCGACGTCGCCGCCGCCTTCACCTGCGCCGCCTATGACGACGAAGCCGCACTCGCCGCCTTCGCGCGCGACTGCGCGGTCGTCACCTATGAGTTCGAGAATGTCGACGCGCACGCCGTCGCGACGATCTCCGCCCATGCCCCGGTCCGCCCCGGCCGCGCCTCGCTCGAAACCGCGGCGCACCGCTGGAACGAGAAGCGGCTGGCGGAGGAATGCGGCGGCCGCCCCGCGCCGTGGCACCCGGTCGCCTCGCGCGCCGATCTCGACGCCGCACTCGCCGCGATCGGCACCCCCGCGATCCTCAAGACCGCGACCGAGGGCTATGACGGCAAGGGCCAGATCCGCCTTGCGTCCGCCACCGAAGCCGATGCCGCATGGGCAGCGAGCGGCGAGCGCGAATGCGTGCTCGAGGGGCTGGTCGCCTTCACCCATGAATTCTCGGTGCTGCTGGTGCGCGGCGTCGATGGCGCCAGCATCGCCTATCCAACGCCGCATAACGAGCATGTCGGCGGGATCCTCGATCGCTCGACCGCGCCCGCCCCTGCCGCGATCCTCGACCAAGCCCCCGCCGCGATCGCACTCGCAACGCAGCTTGCGGATCGGCTCGACCATGTCGGCCTGCTGACCTGCGAATTCTTCGCCACGCCCGACGGCCCGGTATTCAACGAAATGGCCCCGCGCGTCCACAATAGCGGCCATTGGACGATCGAAGGCGCCGAAACCTCCCAGTTCGAGAACCATGCCCGCGCAGTACTCGGCCTCCCGCTCGGCCCGGTCACGCTGACCGGCACTTCGGTCGAGATGCGCAACCTGATCGGCGACGATGTCGACGCCTGGCACGACCTGCTCGCCGAGCCCGGCGCGCACCTTCACCTCTACGGCAAGCACGAGGCGCGCCCGGGTCGGAAGATGGGTCATGTCACCCGCGTGACCCGCTAATTCAGGTCACCTTCTTGTAGATCGTCACGCCCAGGATCAGGAACAGCGCGGCCACGGCCAGCGCGATGAAGAACAGGATCTTGGCGATATCCCAGGCGAACCCTGCGATCCCGCCAAAGCCGAGCAGGCCCAGAACCAGCGCGATAATCGCGAAAATGAATGCAGCACGCAGCATTTGAAGTCTCCCTCTGTCCAGGGGAGAACGCCCCAACCGCCGGGAGTTGCCCGCGCCCACGAAAAAGCCCGCCGCCCTCACGGGCAGCGGGCCATTTCATCTCACGACATCGCCCAAATCAGGCGCGCGTGCCCTCCATCGGGAAGCTGCCGAACGCGCCCGCAGTGACGGTGCCCGTCATCGCGTCGCCATCGACCGTGGCTTCGCAGGTCAGCGTCATCGGCATCGGCACGGTGATGTCGAGCGCCCACATCAGCTTGTCGCCATCGACCTTGCCGTCCTTGATGTCGGTCGTCCCCATCGCGCCGGCATAGCTGCCGGTGAAGCTGTCGCCATTGCTGGTGACGGTCAGAGTCGCCTTCTGGTCGCCCATCGGCGAGTGGGTTACGGTATCCCAGCTTCCATCGACATTCGCCATGTTCGTCTCTCCTATAATCCGTTGCGCCTCAGTTGCCGCCGGCGCCGGGGCCGACGGCTTCGGGCTTCACCACCTCGACAGGCAGGCCGAGGCTGTCAAGCTGTGCCCGAACCTTCGATGCATCGCCGACCACGACCCATACCAGCTTGCTCGGGTCGAGAGCCGCGCGTGCCGCAGCGTCAACCTGCGGGATCGTCAGCGCGCGATATTTTTTCGCGATCTGCTCCTGATAGTCGTCCGGACGGCGCAGAAAGTCGTTCGACTGCATCGCGCCGAGCACCGCACCGGCAGTCTCATACTGACCCGCCTGACGGCGAATCGCACTGACCACCGACCGGTCGAACTCCAGCTTGGTGATGCCCTTGTCGCTGAGATAGCCCTTCAGTTCCTTCTGGATCTCAAGGATCGCCGGGCCCGTCTTGTCGGCCTGCACCGGCGCGGAGACGATGAACGGCACCGCATGTTCCAAGCGGCTGAGGCCGCCGCGCGCGCCGTACGACCACGCCTTGTCCTCGCGCAGGTTCATGTTGATGCGCGACAGGAAGTCACCACCCAGCACTTCGGTCGCGGTGCCGAGCGCGATCGGATCGGCGAACGGATCGACCGAAGTCATCTGACCAGCGAGGATCAGCGACTGCGGCGAATCGGGCCGGTCGATCAACAGAATCTTCGGCGCGGCCTGTTGCGGCTTGGCGGCGAAATCCTTCGTCCCGGCGGCGCCTTCACCCTTCCAGTCACCGAACTTCGCGTCGAACGCGGCCTTCACTTCGCTCAACGGACGGTCCGACACGACGAAGATCTTCGCCTTGTCCGGACGAATCCACGCCTTGTAGTAATTGACCAGATCGTCGCGGGTCAGCTTCTTCACCGCCGCAGCGTCGCCGATGAGCGCGGCGGTCTTCGCATAGGGCGAATCCTTGCCATAGATCAGCGCGGGCATCGCCATCTGCGCCAGGCCGGCCGGATTCGAGCGGACCTGCGCGATCTGCGCGAGCATCTGGTTGCGCACCCGCTCAATCTCGGCCTGCGGGAAGCTCGGATTGCGCGCGATGTCGGCCATCAGATCGAGCGATCCGGTCAGGTTCGGACTTGGCGTGAACATCGAAATAGTCGCGCGGTCGGCACTACTGTCCGCACCCACGCCGGCGCCCAGCCGCTCTTGCGCCTCGGCGATCTGGACCGAATTGCGGGTCTTGGTTCCCTCCTCGATCAGCGCGAGCGTCATCCGCTCGGTGCCGAGCGCCGTCGGAACGTCGGAAGTGACACCCGCGTCGAAGGTGATAACCGCCTGCGTCACCGGCACCGCGTCGCGCTGGGCATAGACCAGCTCGATGCCGTTCGACAGCTTGGTGCGGGTTACCGCCGGGAAATCGATATCCTTGACCTCGGCAACATCGGGCAGCGCGCCGCGCGTGCCCTGGACCACCTCGTCCGCGACCTTGACCTTCTCCTTCGGAGCGCCCGCCGCTTCGGCATAGGCTTCACGCGCGCCGGGTTCGATCATCAGCGAGTAAGCGGGGCGCGACAGCCACTTGGCGGTCACCGCGCGCGCCTGTTCCGGCGTCACCGCCGCCAGCGTCGCGAGCTGCTTCTTATAATAGCCCGGATCGTTCATGTAGAGCGCGCCCGAAGCCAGCGTCACCGCCTTGCCGCCAAAGCCGCCAACCGATTCGAGGCCGCGGATGCGCGACGACGCGGTGCGCGTCTTGTAGCGCTCGAGTTCTTCGGCGGTCGGGCCGTTCTTGAGATAGTCGGCGACGATCTCGTCAAGCCGCTTGCCCACCGTCGCCGCATCGACGCCGGGACGGACATCGGCGGAGATCAGCACCATGCCGGCCTGCGCCATTGTCGAATTGAACGCGCCGACGCCGACCGCCAGCTTCTCCTGCTTGACCAGAATATTGTCGAGGCGCGAGCTGGCCAGGCCGCCGAGCACGCCGATCGACGCGTCGAGAACGGTCGACTCCGCGTCGCGCATGCCCGGCACCGCCCACATGCGATAGATGCGCGTCACCGCGACGCGGTCCTTCATCACCTCCATCTTCGCCTCGGCGAGTGTCGGTACGGTGATTTTCGGCTCCGCCGTCTTGGGGCCAGCCTTGATCGCGCCGAAATACTTCTCGACCAGCGGCTTGGCGGTGGCGGCGTCGATATCGCCGGCCAGCACCAGCACCGCATTGTTCGGACCATAATATTGGCGGAACCAGTTCTTCACATCGTCCAGGCTGGCGGCATCGAGGTCGGCCATCGATCCGATCGTCGAATGGCGATAGGGGTGCCCCTCCGGGAACAGTCCTTCGCTGATCTTGTAGCGCAGCAGGCCATAGGGCTGGGTATCGCCTTGGCGCTTCTCGTTCTGGACGACACCGCGCTGTTCATCGAGCTTGGCCTGCGTCACCGCGCCGAGCAGATAGCCCATGCGGTCGCTCTCCAGGAACAACGCGCGGTCGAGCGCCGCGCGCGGCACGGTCTGGAAATAGTTAGTGCGGTCGACATTGGTGGTGCCGTTGTAATCGGTCGCACCGACTTCCTTCAGCGGTTCGAAAAACTCGCCCGGCGAATTTTCGGAGCCATTGAACATCAGATGCTCGAACAGATGCGCAAAGCCGGTCTTGCCCTTGGGCTCATGCTTCGACCCGACATCATACCACACGGCGACGCCGACGATCGGCGCCTTGCGATCGGTATGGACGATGACGCGCAGGCCATTGGCGAGCACGAACTGCTCATAGGGAATGTCCACGCGCTTCACGAGATCGGCGACAGGCACCGCCGCGACTGCGGGGGCAGGTGCCTGCTGAGCATAAGCTGGGGCACTGAGCACGACCGCAAGTGCGGTCAGGCTGGAAAAAGCTGATTTCATGATGCGGAGCGTTCCCACAATGGAAGGTATCGACCGCAACAACATACCGGCCTGCCGACACCGCGCAACCCTGCGTGACTTTCCCAACTTGCCGCTGACCGATCCGCACGGCAGCATCGGCTCGCGCGAAATACTATTGCGGCGGGGCTTGTGTTGCCAAAATGCAACACCATCTCCCGAACGACAGAAGACAGGGACGATCATGAATCTCGAAAAGTTCACCGACCGCGCCAAGGGTTTCCTCCAGTCAGCCCAGACCGTCGCAATCCGCCTGAACCATCAGCGGATCAGCCCCGAACATCTGCTCAAGGCCCTGCTCGAAGACGAACAGGGCATGGCCGCCGGCCTGATCCAGGCGGCTGGCGGCGATGCCAAGCGCGCAGTCGCCGAAACCGATGCTGCGCTCGCCCGCGTTCCCGCCGTCACCGGCAGCGGCGCGCAACAGGCGCCGGGGCTCGACAATGACGCGGTGCGCGTGCTCGATCAGGCCGAACAAATCGCCGGCAAGGCAGGCGACAGCTTCGTCACGGTCGAACGCATGCTCCTCGCGTTGACCCTCGCCTCCACTACCAACGCCGGACGCGCGCTCGCCGCCGCCGGAGTGAAGGCCGAAGCGCTCAACGCCGCAATCGTGCAGTTGCGCGGCGGCCGCACCGCCGACACCGCCGGGGCCGAGGACCGCTACGACGCGCTCAAGAAATTCGCCCGCGACCTGACGCAGGCGGCGAAGGACGGCAAGCTCGACCCCGTAATCGGTCGCGACGAGGAAATCCGCCGCACCATCCAGATCCTCGCCCGTCGCACGAAGAACAATCCCGTGCTGATCGGCGACCCCGGCGTCGGCAAGACCGCGATCGCCGAGGGCCTGGCGCTGCGCATCGCCAATGGCGACGTCCCCGACACGCTCAAGAACCGCAAGCTGATGGCGCTCGACATGGGCAGCCTGATCGCAGGCGCGAAATATCGCGGCGAGTTCGAGGAGCGGCTCAAGGGCGTGCTCGATGAGGTCAAGGGTGCCGAGGGCGACATCGTGCTGTTCATCGACGAGATGCACACGCTGATCGGCGCGGGCAAATCCGAAGGCGCGATGGATGCCGGCAACCTACTCAAGCCCGCCCTCGCGCGCGGCGAGCTGCACTGCATCGGCGCGACCACGCTCGACGAATATCGCAAATATGTCGAAAAGGACCCCGCGCTCCAGCGGCGCTTCCAGCCCGTCTTCATCGGCGAGCCGACGGTCGAGGACACGATCAGCATTCTGCGCGGGCTCAAGGAAAAATACGAGCTGCATCATGGGGTTCGGATCACCGACGCGGCGATCGTCGCGGCGGCGACCCTGTCCAACCGCTACATCTCCGACCGCTTCCTGCCCGACAAGGCGATCGACCTGATGGACGAGGCCGCCTCGCGCATCCGCATGGAGGTGGAGAGCAAGCCCGAGGAGATCGAGAATCTCGACCGCCGCATCGTCCAGCTCAAGATCGAAGAGATGGCGCTGGCTAAGGAAACCGACGCCGCCTCGCACGATCGTCTGGGCAACCTTCGCCACGAACTCGCCAATCTCGAGCAGCAATCCGCCGAGCTGACCGGTCGCTGGCAGGCCGAGAAGGACAAGATCGCGGGCGAAGCCAAGATCAAGGAAGCGCTCGACGCCGCCCGGCTCGAACTCGAACAGGCCCAACGCGCTGGCGACCTCGCCAAGATGGCCGAGCTCAACTACGGCACGATCCCCGCGCTGACCAAACAGCTGGAGGCGGCGCAGGCCACCACTGGCGTCGCGATGCTGCGTGAGGAAGTGACCGCCGACGACATCGCCGGCGTCGTCAGCCGCTGGACCGGCATTCCCGTCGACCGGATGCTGGAGGGCGAGCGTGAGAAACTGCTCGCGATGGAGGAACAACTCGGCAAGCGAGTGATCGGTCAGGCGGCGGCGGTCAAGGCCGTCTCCACCGCCGTCCGCCGCAGCCGCGCCGGTCTTCAAGACCCGAACCGACCGCTCGGCAGCTTCCTGTTCCTCGGCCCAACCGGCGTCGGCAAGACCGAACTGACCAAGGCGCTCGCCGAATTCCTGTTCGACGATTCAAGCGCGATGGTGCGCATCGACATGAGCGAGTTCATGGAGAAGCACAGCGTCGCCCGCCTGATCGGCGCCCCTCCCGGCTATGTCGGCTATGAGGAAGGCGGCGTGCTGACCGAAGCCGTCCGCCGCCGCCCCTATCAGGTCATCCTGTTCGACGAGGTCGAAAAGGCGCATGGCGACGTCTTCAACATCCTGCTCCAGGTACTCGACGATGGTCGCCTCACCGATGGCCAAGGCCGCACGGTCGACTTCACCAACACGATCATCGTGCTGACCTCGAACCTCGGCAGCCAGTTCCTTACCCAGTTGGAGGACGGACAGGACGTGTCCGCCGTCGAGCCGCAAGTGATGGAAATCGTCCGCAGCCATTTCCGCCCCGAATTCCTCAACCGCCTCGACGAGATCGTGCTGTTCCACCGCCTTGGCCGCAGCGAGATGGCGCCGATCGTCGACATCCAGGTCGTGCGGCTCGGCAAGCTGCTCAAGGATCGCAAGATCACGCTCGACCTGACGCCAGAGGCACGCGACTGGCTCGGCCGTGTCGGTTACGACCCGGTCTATGGCGCGCGTCCGCTCAAGCGCGCGGTGCAGCGCTATCTTCAGGACCCTCTCGCCGACGCGATCCTGCGCGGCGAGGTCAAGGACGGCGCCACCGTCAAGGTAAGCGAGGGCGATGGCGGCTTGGTGCTGACCCCGGCATGAGCGACACCGGCTTCACCCTCGCGCCATCGATCAATGTCGAAGCCCTGGCCGACCGCTTCGCGCGCACCGGCCGCGTGCAGATCGCGCCGTTTCTGGATGAGGCGGACGCGACTGCGCTCGCCGCGCATCTGCTCGCCCGCGATGATTGGCGGCAGGTGATGAACGCGGGCGAGAAGGTGTATGAGTCGGTTCCCGCGGTCCTCGCGACGCTGACCGATGCGCAGCGCGCGCGGTTGGAGGAGGTCATGAACGCGGCCGCGCGCGATGGCTTCCAATATCGCTATCAATCGATCCGGGTGCCCGACGAGGCGGCCGCGCGCGCCGCGCTCGACGATCCACTGACGGGATTTGCGCGCTTCATGGCAAGCGCGCCGCTGCTCGATCTGCTGGCGCGAGTCACCGGCGCTACGGACATCAATTTCGCGGACGCGCAGGCGACGATCTATGACAGGGGCGATTTCCTGACAGGGCATGACGATGGCGTGGCAGGCAAGAATCGGCGGGCGGCCTATGTCTTCGGCCTGACCCCCAAATGGCGCGCCGAGTGGGGCGGGCTGCTGCTGTTCCACGGTGGCAGCGGCGGCATTGCGGAGGGCTATGTCCCGGCGTTCAACACGCTCAGCCTGTTTGCGGTACCGCAACCCCATAGCGTCAGCCAGGTGACGCCCTGGGCCGGCGGGCCCCGGCTGTCGATCACCGGCTGGCTGCGCGCACTCCCTTGATTCACCGCGCCCAATGACGGAACATGCGCCATGCGCCTGAAGCAGCCTTTCCTGAAGCTCCACAAATCCTTCGATTCCGAGCGGCTCGCCGCCGAAATCCGTGCGCTCCCCGCCACGGCATGGCTGCCCCATCCGGGCAATTATCCCGGCAACGATGCAGTCCTGCTGGTCACGCCGGAGGGGCAGATGACCAATGGCTTCACCGGGCAGATGGGGGCGACCGACCATCTGCGCGCTAGCCCCTACATCATGGAGGTGATGGTGGACATCGGCGCGGTCTGGGGCCGCAGCCGGTTGATGGGCCTTGGCCCCGGCGCCAGCGTGCCACCGCATGTCGATGTGAATTATCACTGGCGCACGCATATGCGCATCCACATCCCGGTAATTACCAACCCGCGCGTGCTGTTCACCTGTGGCGACGAGAGCGTTCATATGGAGGCGGGCAGCTGCTGGCTGTTCGACTCCTTCCGCATGCACAATGTCCACAATGGCGGCAGCGAGAAGCGGGTGCATCTCGTCCTCGACACGGTGGATGGCGAAGAGATGTGGGACCTGATCGATGCGGCGCAGAATGGCGCGCCGTCGCCTGCACCGCGAACGCCACGCCCGCTGCGGTTCGAAAAGGTCGACATGAACAAGATCATGTCGCCATGGGAAGTGCGCTGTCATATCGCCTTCCTCGCCGAATATGCGGTGCCCGACCTGCGGCTCGACGGCGTGCTCAACCGGCTTGAGCGGTTTACGGCGGCTTGGACATCGGCCTGGTGCGAATTTGAGACCGACCCCGCCGGACTTCCGGAGTATCGCCGCCTGATCGCAGGGCTGCGCCAGGATCTGATGGCCAGCGGCGGCGGCAGCCTGCCGTTGCGCAATCAGGTTCCCCTGATCCGCGCGCTGACCGAACTGATCTTTGACGTCGCGGCGCCCAACCCGGCGCCGATCGCAACTGTCGCGCTGGCCTCCTGATCCGATGATCATCTCGCACCGCCACCGCTTCGTGTTCACGGCCATTCCCAAGACCGGCACGCACTCGATCCGTCAGGCGCTGCGCGAGCATCTGGCCGAGGGTGACGAGGAACAGGTGCGGCTGTTCGTCGAAAAACGCATGGCCGCGCCCGAACTTGCCCGACTGGGCCATGGCCATATCAGCCTTGCCGAACTGCGCCCGGCGCTGGGCGAAGAGCGGTTCGCCGACTATTTCAAATTCGCGTTCGTCCGCAATCCGTTCGAGCGCTTCGTATCCTATTGCGCGTTCGCTACCAGTCAGCAGGGGACGTTCCAGCACGATCCCCAGGGCGTCATGCGCCATTTCCTGTTCACCGCCCCGCCCCATCATCATGTCGTGTTCCGCCCGCAGCACAGCTTCGTGACGGCGCCGGACGGAACGCTGCTCGCCGATCAGCTCGGGCGGGTCGAAGACATGCAGGGCAGCTACGACGCAATTTGCGCACGCATTGGCATCCCGTCGGTCCCGCTGGGTCGCGCCAACAGCTCCGAGCACCGGGAGTATCGCAGCTATTACGATCAGACGCTGATCGACGGGGTCGCGCGGCTGTATGCGCGCGACATCGAACTGTTCGGCTACGAGTTTTAGGGGCGCCGCGATGTATCCCAACCCCCGCAAGGCCCAATCCATCCGCCGCCTGGGGCCAGTCGATGTGTCCGCGCTGCGCACTGCCGTCGCGTCGATATCAGAGGTGATGTGGGACGCAGAAAATGCGGGAAAGCCGAACCGATTCGAAGCGCTCGATTCGACCCGCCACATCGTGTTTCGCTTTGTCGACGGGATGGACGACTGGCGTCGCAGCCATGACCGGCCGTTATGGGCGGAATGGCGTCCGGTGATCGAACCGGTGCTGAACGCCGCGACCGCGCCTTATGGCTATGCGCGCGGCGCCTTCCCGCGCGTCATGCTCGCGCGGATGCGCCCGGGTGGCGTGATCCGCCCGCATCGCGATGCCAATCCCGCCGCGAAATGGCCGCACAAGATCCACGTCCCGCTCGAAACCAACGACGGCGTGAGCTTCTTCACCGGCGACATCGGACACCATCTCCCGATCGGTGAGGCGGCAGAGGTCGACAATATGGGGGTGCATTCGGTGACGAACGCCGGCGCCACCGATCGAATCCACCTGATTTTTGAATATTATGACATCGACCAGCCCGACCCGGATTGGATCGGCAGGAGCGCCGCACCGCTACCCTGATCGCCCCGCGATGGCGATCAGCTGCCCTTTTCGATGCTGATGACCGGCTTGTTGAACGACTCCTCGGCCGTTCGGCGTGCCGCTTCGGCAATCGCTTCCCACTCCGCGCGCGTGCGGCACGTCGTCTTGGCAAAGCGGGTGCCGGTCTGTTTCTGCTGCTTGCACACGCGCTTCTGAGCGTCCGGCTTGGCCGGATCGTCCGACAGGCCGACGGTGAACAAGGCGATTGTGGCGAGGATCATCGGTCGACTCCGTAACAGTCTGAAAACGCTGACAGGCTAGTCAGTTCACATGCAAGTTCAACCGGCAGCGCCCGGCTCGAGCACCGCCGTGCTGCCATAACCGAATTCGGCCACCCACGGCTCCAGGATCGGCAGAATCTGCGCCAGCTGCGGGCGATAGCGTTCCCACCGCCCCGTCGCACGCGTGTAAATCGGTTCGGTCACCTGCCCATAGCTCGGCGTACGAATGAAGCCGCGCGCCTGTGCCGTGCGCTGATGGTCCAGCACCGCCGGATCCCAGTCCAGTGCCAGAAAGTCGAAGACCGGGCGGACCACGCCCTCGACATCCGCGATCATCGCTTCGTAGCGCACTTCGTGCACGTCGAGCGGGAAGATCCCCCTGCACTGGCGCCAATAGGCCATCACCCGGTCGTACAGCAGGCTCCCGCTCGTCAGATCGAGGAAGCTTGCCATCGCCTGGGTCAGCTTGAAGTTCTGCATGAAGCAGCTCAGCACCACGTCGCACGGATGCCGCATCGCAAAGATGATCTTCGCATCCGGAAACAGGCGATGGATCAGCGGCGCGCGCAGCATCGACAGCGGATTCTTGTCGACGATCAGCTTGCCGCCCGCATCCGGTGCGACGCGCGCCAATTCTTCGAAATAGCGTCCACGCAGCCGCGCGACGTCGCCTTCCCCAATCTCCCCGATGCGGTGGAACGCGCCCAATTCATCGGCGACCTGCGCCAGGATCGGCACTTCTTCCAGAACATGCACCGATTTGTGCCCGAGCAGGATTGTGTCGAGCAGCGTCGTGCCGGAGCGCGGGAAGCCGACCATGAACGCGGGCGATGCCGGTTCGCGCGGCAGGGTGACGGCGGGCCAGCGCTCGAACCATTCCGGGGTGGTTTGCGCCGCGAGCTGCTCGACGTCTGCCTGATAGGCACGGCGATCGACGCCCTGCCCCAGCGGCGACTGCGCCATCGCCCAATGCATCTCTTCGAACGCGGCGAACGCAAGGCCGGTCTCGCCCAGCTGATCGGCGACCTGCCCGACGAAATGGGATCGCACCGCCGGATTGATCGAGGCCGAGCGCGCATCGCGGGCGAGCGGCAGCGCCGCCTCGAGATCGCCCTTGCGCCGCAGCACCATCGCCTTGAGATAGTCGAGATCAGCGCCCTTCGCGCCGCGTGACTCGGCCTGGCGCAACAGCGCCTCAAGCTCCGAAATGCGGTTGCCCTGTTCGAGCAAGATGCCCAGGTTCAGCGATGCCGCACCGAAATCGGGCTTCGCATTCAGCGCGAAACGATAGGATTGCTCGGCGCGCGCGCGATCCTCCAGATCCATGAACGCCAGTCCCATGGCAACGAAGATCTCGGGATTGGTCGCGTCGATCCGCGCCGCGTCGGCATAGGCGACCAGCGCCTCGCGCGACCGGTCGAGCCGGGTCAGCGCGTGGCCGAATTCGAGCAGGACGGCGGGATTGCGCGGATCGAGCCGCACTGCCTCCTGAAACACCACCGCGCTATCCTCATAGCGCGACATGGACGCGAGGACGCGGCCCATATTGGTGTGAATGATCGCGGAGTCCGGGCGCAGAACCCGCGCTTGCTGCAAGGCGGCCAGGGCGGTCTCGAGCTCGCCGAGCTCGTGCCGGACATTGCCAAGGTTGTTCCAGCTGTCCGCATCCTGCGGGTTGGCGTCGACAATCTGCTGATACGCCATCGCCGCCTCCCACAGGCGCCCCAGCGCCTTGAGAATGTCGGCGTGCAGGCGGCGCATCGCGTCCGGCTGACCTTCCGCAGCCGCAAGCGCTTCGGCCTCGACCAGTTCGCCGGCATCAAACAGCGCGCGCGCCAGATTGAAGCGTGATCCGGGATTGTCGCCCCCCGCCTTGAGCGCCCGGCGCAGCAGCGGCACGCCCATTTTTGGTGCGCCCAGCTGGCAATGGGCAATGCCGACGATCTGCAACGCGCCTGGATTGTTGGGCGCGACCTTGAGCACCTGTTCGCCCAGTTGCCGTGCCCCCTGTGGGTCGCCGCGACCGAAAAGGGCCGCTGCCTGTTGCAGAGTCTGCTGGATGTTCATGCTGTTATCCGAACCCGCGCATCGCGATCATGCCAGCGGCTGCGCGCGTGCTGTGTGTCAAACCGATTATGCGCACTCTGCCCCAAAAAAGAAGGGCGAGGCAATCGCCTCGCCCTTCAAAAGGTGTTGGTTCGGTCGGATCAGAACTTGAGCCGTGCCGAGACATAGGCGCGACGCCCGATCACGTCGTAGGTCGACGGATCGGTACCCGACTGCACGTTCGGTGCGTAGGTCGGCGGCTTGCGGTCGAAGGCGTTGTTGAGGCCCAGACGCAGGGTCATGTTCTCGACCTGGCCCTGCACCGCGAAGTCGAAGTACCAGACCGAGCCCGGACCGGTGAACGTCTCGCCGATATACTGGCGCGCCGCCCGGTTTTCCATCGCATCGATGTACCGCACGCGGCTCTGCAGCGAGAGGCCCTTGTTCAGGTTGAAGCCGACATTCATCGTCCCCTTCCACTCCGGGAAGCTGGTGCCGAGACCAGCGCCGAAGTAAGAAGCGGTACCCGCATAGTCGGTCTGCAGACCGCCAAGGCCGGTAACCTTGAAGTCGAACAGATAGTTGAGGAGCAGGTTGAAGTTGATCGACGATTCCGGCCCGACAAACTCGGTCGGCAGGTTGTAACCAAGCTGGAAGTCGATGCCCGAGGTTTTGACCGACCCCTGGTTGATTGCCTGGAAATAACCGGTCGTCGGATCGCCGCCCAGTGCTTCCGGAAGGAAGATCGCGGCGATGTTGTTGTTCGAACGGAACAGACCACCGCAATAGGGATTCGCTGCGTTCAGATTGGGATTGATCTCATTGTAGCCATAGCACGACGCGATGATCTCATTAACATCCGGCGAGAAGATCGTGTCGTTGACCTTGATGTTGTAATAATCGATCGACCCGGTGAAGCCAAGCGCGTTGAACACGAACCCTGCGGTGAAGGCGTCCGACTTTTCAGGCTTCAGGTTCGGGTTGCCCGTCACCGTGATGAATGCCTGTGCGCCCGGCGTCGCGACGAAGGAGTTGATCGTCGCCCCCGACACACCGGTCGCCTGACAGATGGTCGCCGCTGCCGCGCCACGCGTCGCACGGAAGTTCGAGTTGTTCGAGCACGGATCGAAGATCTGCGGGAAGCTGCCACCGCCCGAGAACAGTTCACCAAAGTTCGGCGCGCGCACCGAATGCTGGTAGCTGGCGCGGAAACGCAGTTCGCGCACCGGCGACCAGGTCAGCGTGCCGCCATAGGACCAGTCGTTCGACGGCGATCCGTCGACGCCATTCTGGATGTCATTGAAGTCGCTCTTCGAATGACGCGCTGACAGGGTCAGCTCCAGATTTTCGGCCCAAGGGCTGTCCTTGAGGATCGGAATCGATGCTTCACCGAAGAAGTCGAGGAAGCTGTTGGTACCAAGGTCGGGCGTGCCGGTGTTGAACCCGGCAATCGGACCGAACAGCGCGCCGGGATCGAACTCGTAACGGAAATCGCGCTTTTCGGCGCCGAACACGACCGAGAGAGGACCCGCCGGCAGCTCGGCGAGCTGACCGGTAATGTACGCCTGCGCGATCTTCTGGGTGAAGGTCGTCTTGGTCACGCCCACTTCATCGACGAAATCGACGCACGCCTGCGAGAAGGGCTGGATACCGAACGGGTTGAACCCGCCGGCGCACAGGCTGACGCCACCATCGGGCGCTTCCAGCAGTTCCTGAACGCGCTGAACGTTGACGTTACCCGTGGCGCGCTGGTCGATGACCGTCTTGCCCCACGAGTAATAGGCTTCGTAACGCCAGTTGGGCGCGAACTCGCCACGCAGGCCGGCCATGCCCTGGATGACCTCGTTCTCCGTCTGCTGCTCACGCAGGCCGGTACCGAGGAAACGATAGCCGATGCGCACACCTTCGGCTGCGCCCGAGCCCGTCAGGAGCGGATCGTCACCGGTACGCGAGTTGACCAGCGCACGGAGATCCGCCGACGCCTGCAGGAACGGGTTGGTGACCGGCACGACGAAGCCGGTAATACGCTGGCCCGGAGCAACCAGCGCCGAACGCGCGTTCAGACCCGAGGCAGTGCTAGTGGTGTTGACGATACCGGTGCTGACCGGGGTCGGCGCCAGCGCGGTTGCCGAGTTGTAGTTGGTGTATGCGCCTTGGACGAAGAACTCGAACGCGTCGTTGACCTTGTAGTTGCCGCGCGTGAACGCCGAATAGCGCTCGAGCGGCAGCACGAGGATGTTCACGATGTCAAAGTTGTACGAGTAGAAGTCCGGGAAATAGTTCAGGTTCGGGTTCGCCGGCGAACTCAGGCTGTAGCGGAAGTTCGTGACGTCGACGGGCGAGTTGAACGTGCCGACACCGAACAGGGTACCGTCCGAGTTGAACGCCAGCTGGTTGGTGCGCGGAAGCTGCGCGGTGGGAACGCCATATGCGGTGAAGATCGAGTTGACCGTCGCTTGGCTGTACGGGTTGCTGGCGCTGTTCACCAGCGAGCCGGTCGGGAACGACCCGGTGGTCGAGGTCGCCTGCGCCGCGAACGCGCGCTGTGCTTTGATCAGGCCCTGACGCTCGGCATATTCAACCGACAGCGCGAAGTTGCCGCGGTTGTCCGCGAAATTGCCGCCGATCGTGCCGCTGATCTGATATTCGCGTGCATCCGTCTCGGGAATCGAGTTCGAATAGTTGGCGCGCAGATCGACGCCCTCGAAATCGTCCTTCAGGATGATGTTGACGACACCCGCGATTGCGTCGGCACCATAGGCTGCGCCAGCACCGCCGGTCAGAACGTCGATGCGCTCGATCAGACCCTGCGGAATCGTGTTCAGATCGACCGTCTGGTTCGACGCCGACACCATCGGGCGGCGACCATCGACCAGCACGAGGTTGCGGTTGGCGCCGAGGCCGCGAAGATCGATGTTCGACTGACCGCCATTGCCGGGGTTGTTCGACGTGGTCGTGCCGGCCGGATTGACCTGCGGCAGCGTGTTCAGGAACGTGTCGAGCGTGACGTCGGCGTTCTGAGTGGTCTCAAGGCCGGTGACGCTGGTAACCGGGCTGTTTGCCTCAAGGTTCGGGCGCACGATGCGCGAACCGGTGATGACGATCGCCTCACCCTCGGCCGGAGCCTCTTCAGTCTGAGCGAAGGCCGGACTTGCGACAATGCCGCCGATCAGCAAGGTCGAGGTAAGCAGGCGCCTACGAACATTCGATACCATATGAAGCTCCCCGTTTTTCGGAACACCGCGTTGGATGCCCCGGATTTCACGCGCAACAAAAGCAGCGCAGATCGGGTATCGATACGTCTGTAACGATCCGCCGCACAAGACTCTGTCAAACAGACTGTCGTAAAGTCGCCATGCCGTGACAAAAACGTCACATAGTGGGTGTAGGTCGCCCGCCCCTCAGTCTGCCGTCATCGGCATCGACCCCGCGATGAGCAGCGGATCGATCCGCGCGCTGCCCCATTTCATCCCCCAATGGAGATGCGGCCCGGTCGAGCGGCCGGTGGTGCCGATCGCGCCGATCGTCTCCCCGCGGCGCACCACGTCGCCGACCTTCACGTCGATCCGCGACAAATGCAGAAACGCGCTGTTGAGCGTCATGCCATGGTCGAGCATCAGCAGCTTGCCCTCCAGCGTGAAGTCCTGCTGCGCGGCGAGGATCACGACGCCATCGGCAGGGGCGATCACCGGAGTTCCGCGCGGCCGCGCCACATCGACGCCGGAGTGATAGGAGCCGGGTTCGCCCTTGTAGATGCGCTGCGACCCGAACAGGCCAGAGATGCGCCCGGTCACCGGCCACATGAACTCCTGCCGCCAGCCCTGAACGGTGTTCGACTTGGCGCGCGCGGCATTGATCTGCGCCAGTTCGGCAGGACGGCGGCGCTGGAACTCGGCACTTGGCTGGGCAAAGCGCGGAAGCGTGTTCAGCCGTTCGATCCGCCAGGCGCGCGGCTGGACCGTCAGCGTCTGGCGCAGGCTGCTGCCATCGACGCGGGTCGCGACCAGTTCGGCGCGCGCGGCCGCGTCGCGGTCGAACGCGATCAGAAACCGGCCATCGGGCGCGACGGGGACAGAACGTCCATCAAGTGTCACGCGGCTGGTCAACGCGGGGGCCGTGCCGAGCACGGTGCCACCCTGAATCATCGGGCCATCGAAACGAAAGGCATTACGTGCCTGCGCGGATTGCGACGCGGCGGGCGCGGCAACCGCGCGCGCGATCGGATCGGGCGCCATGTTGCCTGCACCCATCAGCGCGAGCGTCGTGCCGGCGATGATCGTCCCCGCGATCGCCCTCACGTCGTGGCCATCGCCTTCGTCGCGATCTGGGCGGAAGCGTAAGCCTCCTGATCCGCGACACTCCAGTAGCGCAGCGCGTCGAGCGGGATCTTCTCCCCGCTCACCGCGCACACGACATGATCGCCCGACGACAGCACGCGAAAACCGTTCGCCATATAATGAAGCCGCGCCGGACGGGCGGAATTGGACGACATCAGCATGGCAACGCTCACTCTTCGCTTCGGGGTCGGGTCAGAACAGGCCAGGCTGTTCGGGCTTGTCTTCAGCATAGGGCTTGCCGCCGCCACGCTCAACCCGCGCGTCCACAGGGCCGTCGCGGAAGTGGAGCGTCAGCGCCCCGGCGGCGCGTGCGTCGGCCGCGCTGGCGATCACCTTGCCGGTCGCCTTGGCACCGACCCGGACATAGCCGCGCTGCAACAGATTGTCGGGATTGACCGCATCGAGCAGCTTGCTCGTGCCCTCAAGCCGGTGGCGCAGCCCCTCCAGCTTGCGTTCCAGAACGGCAGGGCGCAGCGCCCCGGCAGCGCGGTCGAGCACGCCGCGCGCCACCGTCACCCGTCGCTCCAGCCCGCGATCGAGCCGCGCGCCGATATCGTCCGCCTTTTGCCGCTGCGGTCCCAGCAACGCGTCGCGGCGCGGAAGTACGCGGACCAGCGCCTGCAGCTGCTCGCCGCCGCGTGAATGGTATCGGCGCACGCAACGCTCGGTCCGCAGCGCCAGCGTGGCGATGGCGTTGGCGAGATCGGCGCGCACCGGCACCGCCATTTCCGCCGCAGCGGTGGGGGTCGGCGCACGCACGTCCGCCGCGAAATCGCACAAGGTGGTATCGGTCTCATGCCCGACCGCCGAGATCACCGGGATGCGGCACGCCGCAACCGCGCGCACCACCGGCTCCTCATTGAACGCCCACAAATCCTCGATCGACCCGCCGCCGCGCGCGACGATGACCAGATCCGGGCGCGGCACCGGGCCGTCGAGCGGCATCGCATCGAACCCGCGCACCGCCGCCGCGACCTCCGCCGCCGCACCATCGCCCTGCACCTTGACCGGCCAGACCAGCACGCGCGTCGGGAAGCGATCGGCGAGGCGGTGGAGGATGTCGCGGATCACCGCGCCGGTGGGCGAGGTGACGACGCCGATCACCTTCGGCGCAAAGGGAAGTGGCTGCTTGCGCGACACGTCGAACAGCCCTTCGCCAGCCAGCTGCGCCTTCAGCTTCTCGAACAGCGCCATCAGCGCGCCTTCACCCGCCAGCTCCATCCGGTCGATCACGATCTGGTATTTGGATCGCCCCGGATAGGTGGTGAGCTTGCCTGTCGCGACCACTTCGATCCCGTCCTGCGGGCGGAAGGGCAGCCGGTCCGCCGCGCCGCGCCACATCACGCCGTCGATCACCGCATCGGCGTCCTTCAGCGCCAGATAGACATGGCCCGACGCCGCGCGCTTATATCCCGAAATCTCCCCGCGCAGCCGGACATGGCCGAACTCGCTTTCGACCATCCGCTTCAGCTTTTGCGACAATTCGCCGACACTGAGCGGCGCATCATTGTCCCCCTCCCGCCCCTCGGCTACGAGCCGCCCAGAGATTGAACCGCCATCGATATCGTCGAAGGGATCTGACATGAATGTCCTGTTGCTTGGGTCGGGTGGCCGCGAACATGCGCTCGCCTGGAAGCTCGCGCAATCGCCCCGGCTCGATAGCCTGCATGCGATCCCCGGCAACCCCGGAATCGCCGATCATGCGACCTGCCACGACGTAAGGCTGACCGATCACGCCGCAGTGATCGAATTCTGCCGCGCGCATGCGATCGGCTTCGTCGTGGTCGGCCCCGAAGCGCCTCTGGTCGATGGCCTCAGCGACGCACTGCGTGCCGCTGGCCTGCCGGTGTTCGGCCCGAGCCAGGCGGCAGCCCAGCTGGAGGGGTCAAAGGGCTTCACCAAGGACCTGTGCGCGCGCGAGAATATCCCGACCGCAGGCTATGTCCGCGTCCGCGACCTCGACACCGCGCGGGCGGTGCTGGCGCGCGATTTCGGACGACCGGTCGTCATCAAGGCCGACGGCCTCGCTGCGGGCAAGGGCGTCACCGTCGCGATGAGCGAGGACGAGGCGCAGACTGCCATCGCAGCGATCTTCGAAAAACCCGGCGGCGAAGCGGTGATCGAGGAATTTCTGGATGGCGAGGAGGCGAGCTTCTTCGTCATCACCGACGGCACGAACTTCGTCACCTTCGGATCGGCGCAGGACCACAAGCGCGTCGGCGATGGCGACGTTGGGCCGAATACCGGCGGCATGGGCGCCTACAGCCCCGCACCGGTGCTGACCCCCGTGCTGGAAGCCGAGGCGATCGAAACGATCATCAAGCCGACGATTCTCGGCATGGCCAAGGCGGGCACTCCCTATTCGGGCGTACTCTATGCCGGGCTGATGCTCACGCGCACCGGCCCCAAGCTGATCGAATACAACGCCCGCTTCGGCGACCCCGAATGCCAGGTGCTGATGATGCGGCTGGAGGACGACCTGCTCGAGCTGATGCTGGCGACTGAGGCGGGGACACTCGCCGACCGCGCAGCGCCGCGCTTCAGCGCCGACACCGCGCTAACCGTGGTGATGGCCGCGAACGGCTATCCCGGCACGCCCGAAACCGGCGGCGCGATCGGCGGGATCGCTGCGGCCGAAGCAACCGGCGCGAAGGTATTTCAGGCGGGTACCAAGCTGGACGGCGACACGCTCGTTGCAGCGGGTGGCCGCGTGCTGACCGTCACCGCCACCGGCGCGACCGTCACCGACGCGCAGGCCTCCGCCTATCGCGCGGTCGATGCGATCGATTTCCCCACCGGCTTCGCCCGCCGCGACATCGGCTGGCGCGAAGTGGCGCGGGAGCAGGGCTGACGGGCCCGATCGGCCTTCTCGCGCATTCTGACTTCGGACGTGCGCGGGGAGGCCTGACCGATGGACGAAAAACCTTATGTTCCGCCGGCGGGGATTGCCGAGACATTCGCCTGGGTGACGGTCTCGCACATGGCCCTGATCGCGATCCTCGCCGCGGGTGCAATCACGATACTCTGGTGGGGAAATCGCCTGCGTCGTCAGCGGAAGCAGGCGCGAGAGGAAGCAGAACGCGCGGCTGAGGAACGCGAAGCGGAGAGTTAGTCCGCGACTTCGCTCACCAGCAGCTTGTCGATCTTGTGCCCGTCCATGTCGACGATCTCGAACCGCCAGCCCTGCTCGACAAAGCTCTCGCCCTCATTGGGCAGCCGCTTGAGCACCGCCAGCGCGAGTCCGGCGACGGTCGCATAGTCGCGATCCTCGGGCAGCTCGATCTTGATCCGGTCGGCCAGCGCGTCGGCAGCCAGCTGGCCCGACACTAGCAGCGACCCGTCATCGCGCACGGTAATCGACGGGTTGTCGCCCGCATCGACATCGGACAGGAACTCACCCGCAATCGCCGCGAGCAGGTTGGCGGGGGTCACGATCCCCTCGAAATGCCCATATTCGTCATGGACGAAGCCCATCGGCACCACCGCGCGGCGGAGCGCGCCGAGCGCGTCCATCGCATCGACCTGATCGGGCAGCACCGGCGCCGGTTGCGCCAGCGCGCGCAGGTCGAGCGGACGTCCTTCGATCAGCGCAGTCACGACATCGCGCGCCTGCACCACGCCGATGACCGCATCGACCGAGCCGTCTGCAACCGGCAGGCGCGTGTGCGGGGTTGCGGCCAGCGCCACGCGGATCGCGGTCTCGTCAAGATTGACGTCGATCCAGTCGACATCGGTACGCGGCGTCATCACCTCGCGCACTGGCCGGTCGGCGAGGCGGACGACGCCGGAGATGATCGAGCGCTCATGCTCTTCGATCACGCCCGAATGCGTCGCTTCGGCAAAGATCATGTGCAGCTCTTCGGCCGTCACGCGATTCTCGGATTCGCGGTTGAGCCCCAGCACGCGGAAGACCAGCGCGCTGCTCTTGTCGAGCACCCACACGATCGGCGCGGTGATCCACGCCAGCCACAGCATCGGCGTCGCGACCAGCGCCGCGATCGGCTCGGGCGAGCGCAGCGCGAACTGCTTGGGCACCAGCTCGCCCATGATCAGCGAAGCATAGGTGGTAAAGGCGATGACGATGGCGAAGCCGATTGTCTCCGCCAACTGGGTCTCCACCCCCAGCGCCTCGATTCGTGCGGCCATCGGCATGCCGAGGCTCGCGCCGGAATAGGCGCCGTTGATGATGCCGATCAGGGTGATGCCGATCTGGACGGTCGACAGGAACTTGCCGGGGTCGGACGCCAGGTCGAGCGCGGTCTGCACGCCGCGACGACCGCTGCGCAGCATCGCTTCCAGCCGCGCCTTGCGCGCCGACACGATCGCAAGCTCGGACATGGCGAACACGCCGTTGAGCGCGACCAGTGCGAGAATGATCGCGACATCGATCCAGGGTATGGGGGGAAGTGGGTCCATTGGCCTGCCTCCCCATAGTCGCATTCAGCCCCGTTTCACAACCGGCGATTCAAAACACATCGGTGCGCAGGCGGAACAAGGGCGTTTCCGGGCCGTTTGTCGCGCGAAAGTTCAAGGAGGTTTAAATGCGTATTCCCACCAACTGGGCCGTAATCCCCGCCGTCGCCGCGCTGGCGCTGACCGGTGCCTGCGTGACCGATCCGGTCACCGGCCAGCAGCGGATTTCAAAGGCCGGAATCGGCGCGATCGGCGGCGCGCTCGGCGGCTATCTGCTCGGTGACATCGTCGGTGGCCGCCGTGACCGGACCGAGAAGATCGTCGGCGCGGGCATCGGCGCAGTCGCGGGCGCCGCGATCGGCAACTATATGGACCGTCAGGAGCGCGAGATTCGCGAGCGTACCGCCGGCACCGATGTCGAAGTGATCCGCCGCGGCGACGACCTTATCCTGTCGATGCCATCGGGCATTACCTTTGCGACCGACAGCGCAACGGTACAGGCGCAGTTCCGCCCGACGCTCGACAAGGTCGCTGACGTGCTCGACCGCTACAACCAGACGTACGTCGATGTGTACGGCCACACCGATTCGACCGGGTCGGACAGCTATAACCAGGGCCTGTCCGAACGCCGCGCGGGCGCGGTCGCCGACTATCTGGTGTCGCGCGGCGTCGAGGCCGCCCGCCTCGAAACGCTCGGCTATGGCGAAACCCAGCCGATCGCATCGAACGACTCGGTCGAAGGCCGCGCGCAGAACCGTCGCGTCGAAATCAAGATCGTCCCGATTCGGGAAAGCGACATGCGCTGAACTTGAGAGCAGCTTACCCTCTCTCCGCATTGCGGGGAGAGGGAGACTTACCGGCGCGCGGCGAAGAACTCGCGCAGCAGCGCCGCCGCCTCGCCCTCACCGATCCCCGGATACACGTCCGGGCGGTGATGGCAGGTTGGCTGAGTAAAGAAGCGCGGGCCATGCTCCACCGCGCCGCCCTTAGGGTCACTGGCACCATAATAGAGGCGGGCGATGCGGGCATGGGCAATGGCCCCGGCGCACATCGCGCACGGCTCCAGCGTCACCCACAGATCGCAATCCTCCAGCCGATCGCGGCCCAGCGCCTGCGCTGCGGCGCGAATCGCCAAAATCTCGGCATGGGCGGTCGGATCGTGCAGCGTGCGCGGCGCATTGGCCGCAACCGCGATGACGCGTTCGCCCTGCATCACTACCGCGCCGACCGGCACTTCGCTCGTCTCGGCGGCGGCACGGGCAGCGTCGAGCGCGGCGCGCATGGGTTCGGGCAGCGGGAACATGCGGCCGCTATGCCCGAAGCGGCGGCGGCCCGCCACTGCGCGCCGCCGCCGCTTGGGATATGCAGATCAGTTGGCGACCGGAGTCGGCTGAGCCTTCTCGACCTCGACGGTCGGTACCTGAATCGTTTTGTTCTCCATGGTGATGGTCGGCACCTGGATCGTCTTGTTGGTGGTCCCCATGCCGACATCGCCGACATCGGCAGCGACGCTCGGCGCCTTGCCGCCTTCGAACTTGATCGTCGGGAGCGCACCCGATTGCATGTTGATGTTGAGCATGCCGAGTGACATCAGCACCACGATTACCACGGCCGCGAGGCCCAGAATTGCTAGAAGTCCACGCATCGAGTCCGATCTCCCTGTTCGAATCGTTTGCGAAATAACGCATCATCGACCAAAGGGGTTGCGTGCACGATACGATATGAGGCGATGCACGGTTGACGAAATCGCCCTGCCCCGTTATCGGGCCGCTCTTTCCCGGCATTGCCGGACAGGCCAGAAACCTAGGATCGAACCATGTCGCGCATCTGCGAACTGACCGGCAAGGGCCGGCAGGTGGGACACAATGTTTCCCACGCCAATAACAAGACCAAGCGTACCTTTCTGCCGAACTTGCAGAATGTGACGCTGATGTCCGAAGCGCTTGAGCGCTCGATTCGTCTGCGCGTTTCGACGCACGGCCTGCGCTCGGTCGAGCATAATGGCGGCCTCGACAACTGGCTGCTCAAGACCGGCGACGACAAGCTGTCGCTGCGCGCGCGTCGCCTGAAGCGCGAGATCGTCAAGAAGGCGGTCGCCGCGGCCTGATCCCTTCGGGGTTCGCCGTTACTGATCGGCCCGCTCCCACCCGGGATGCGGGCCGTCCGGCGTTTTTGCGGATCGTGTAGGCGGACCCTTTCGCGCTAGATATCCAGCCGGAACTTGAGCAGCAGTGAGCGTTGCACCGGCCATTGGTTGTCGTCCGACGCGATCCACAGAATCGTGTCCCTTCCCTCTCGCACCACTGCCAGCGCCTCGAAATTATCGTGCCGCACCGGCGGTTCGAATCGCGCGACCTCACGCCCGGTGACGACCGCGCGGGGCCGGATCGCGGCGCGCGGGACCAATGTCAGCGCCGCCGTGAAGGCACTCGAAACGGCAAATCGGCGGTTGACGATCGCGATTCGGCCATCGGGAAGCTCGGCCATATCGGTTGGCTTGAAACCGCGCGGGGGGCGATAGCTGAAGGTGAAGCCGTGGCGCGGCGCCTTCACGGGATCGCCGTTGAACGCGAGCCCCCGCACAGTGCCCTTCGCGCTTCCCTTCCGATCCTCGGCCAGCACGACGAATCGGCCATCCCGCAAGCGGACCATGGCCTCGGCACCGCCATTGCTCGACCATTTCGCCATCGCCGGGGGTGCGGCATGCGCCTGAGCCGCAGCGAAACCGGGGGCATAGCGCCAGATTTCGTTCGCGCGCTCAAACCCCACCCAGAGCTGCCCGGTGGCAGGATCGCGCGTCAGCGATTCGCTGTCGCGCTCGCGCTTGTGCCACCCGCGCCCCGGGCCGGCGGGAACCGCGGCGAAGCGCACGGTGCGCGGAGTCCAGTCTCCGCCCATCGCGAACGACACGATATTTCCGCCGTCGCTGAGCAGGGTGAACCACTCCCCCTCCACCATCATCGCCGAAAAGCCCCCGAACGCTGGCCCCGGCCCGTGCAGCGCGACACCGCCCAGATAGGTCAGCCCACCCAGCTTAATGCGCGCGGGGTCGCGTCCGACGAGCGCGACCTGCTCCACCCGAAACGCCGCAGCGTCGGGTAGCAGCGGCAGCCGGGGTTCGCCCGACCAGTCGGGGACGAACAGCAGCACCAACAGGATCGACAGGAGGATGCGCATCGCGGCCCCTTCATAACGGCCGCAATCGTGCCGCAAAGCTGAACCTCAGATAACAGGATCGTTCAGCCAGCGCTCAACGCCGTTCATCTAAATGACAGCCAAGCTGTTCCGCGGCGTATTTCGCGGACCTGCCCGACATGCCGGTGCGATTCGAACGCCCTGCCCGATTCCCGTGTTGCGTACCGGGACAGGGCACTCCCCCCTTGGGCGCTACGGCCGCACCGGCACCCCCTTTCTTGACGATGTTGCAACGACCCTGAACCGCGGATAACGAACGCATTCAGGCATCGCTCAACGCGACTGTGCGAATCCCTTGTTCAACGAATTGCTCGAACAAGGAGACACGACATGTTCAAGACGCTTTCCCTGATCGGCGCCGCGCTGGCGATGACCGGTACCGCGCTTGTTCCCGCGACCGAAGCAGCGACACAGAGCCGTTACGAGTATCGCGACGGTCGCGGCTATCAGCGCGACGGGTATCGCGAATATCGTCGGAGCGACCGCCGCTACAATTATCGCTCGCGTGCGGCCGAAAAGTGCCGTGACGGCGATGGCGGCACGGTGGTCGGCGCAATCGCCGGTGGCCTTGCCGGCAACGCGATCGCGGGTCGCGGCGACAAGACTCTTGGCACGATCCTGGGTGGCGTGGTCGGCGCGCTCGCCGGACGCGAGATCGACCGGTCCGACCGTCCCGGCTATTGCCGCCGCTAAGGCCTAAACATGCGTGACTGAATTGGGCTGGCCTCCATCCGGGGCCGGCCCTTTTGGTGTGAACCACTTGGCGGTTGGCGCGTTGAGCGGCGATGCTGAAACCTTGCAACGATTCTGCGCATCCGCTGGCGGAACGCTTTCGCGCGTTCGTCAAATCGACCGAATTCCCCTGCGTAGGCGCAAAGTCCGCGCTCAGCCGCGACCGGATGCGGTTCGTGGTGAGCAATGATATCGCGTCCGCATGGGACGATCTGCGCATCCTGCCCAATCTGCACGACCTCGCCGCGAGCTATCGCGCCGAGCCCGAGCTGTTCCAGTCGCTCGTCGTGCTGTTCGAGCAGGACCGCGACCTCGACGAATCGGCATTCGAGACCAATTTGTGGGCGCGCCTGCAATCGCTGACCGACAAGGACGAATGGCTGGGGCAGGAGGCAGATCCGCGCGTCAGCCATGATCCGGACGATCCGCATTTCTCGCTGAGCTTTGGCGGCGAGGCCTTTTTCGTCGTTGGCCTGCACCCGCAGGCGAGCCGCCCGGCGCGCCGATTCGAGCGCCCCGCTCTGGTGTTCAACCTGCACGACCAGTTCGAACAGCTGCGCGCGCAGGGCCGCTATCAGAAGTTACGTGACTCGATCATCGCCCGCGACGTTGCGCTGGCGGGCGAAGCCAATCCGATGCTTGCGCAGCACGGGACGGTTTCGGAGGCGCGCCAGTATAGCGGGCGGATGGTCGACCCCGAATGGCAATGCCCGTTCCGTGGGCGGGAGGGCGCACAGGATGCCGCATAGAATCGAACCGCGCTCCGGCGTCGCCTTCGAACTGCCCAGGGGTGCGTTGCTGACCGTGACCGACCCGACCGGCGAACAGGTCGCTGACCTGCTCGCCTATCGCAAGGACGATGTCGGTGAGGTGATCTCGTCGGGCCGGACGCTCGATTATGCCAGCCGCATCTATCTGACGACCGGCGACAAACTCTATTCGAACCGCAGCAATGTGCTGCTCGAGATCGTTGAGGACGATGTCGGGCGGCATGATTTCCTGCTGACGCCCTGCTCGAAGGACACGTTCCGGATCATTTATGGCGACACCGATCCGCATCGCGGCTGCTTCGGCAACCTCGCCGCCGCGCTCGCGCCTTATGGCGTCGCGGAGGACATGATCCCAACCGCGTTCAATTGTTTTATGAACGTGCCGGTCGATGGCACCACCGGCGAACTGCGCGTCGATCCGCCGCTCAGCAAGGCGGGGGACCGGATCGTGTTTCGGGCGATGGAGGATCTGGTGATTGGGCTGACCGCCTGTTCGGCGCTGCAGTCCAACAACGGGTCGTTCAAGCCGATCGACTGGGAAATAACGCCGCCGGAGTGACCCGGCGGCGCTTTTAACTCAGTTTCCGGTCGGGAAGCCGCGGCGCTTGAACAGCGCATTGACGTCCGGATCGCGGCCGCGGAATGCCTTGTACGCTTCCTTGCGGTCGGTTTCGTTGCCTGTTTCCAACAGGATAGTCCGGAACTTGTCCGCCGTGGCCTTGTCCCAGACATTGCCCGTTTCCTCGAACGCGGCCCAGGTGTCGGCGTCCATCGTCTCCGACCAGAGGTAGGAATAATAGCCCGCCGAATAGGCGTCGGAGGAGAAGAGGTGGTTGAATTGGGGTAGGCGGTGCCGCATCACGATCTCGCGCGGCATGTTCAAAGAAGCGAGCATGTCGCGTTCGAACGCGTCAGGATCGGTTACCGGCGTTTCGCGATTGTGGAGTTGCATGTCCACAATGGCGGATGAGAGATATTCGACCGTGTCGAAGCCCTGATTGAACGTTGACGCCTTTTCGATCTTCTCGACCAGTGCCGCCGGAATCACCTCGCCGGTCTTGTAGTGCTTGGCGAAGCGGTTGAGCACGTCGGGGGTCAGCAGCCAGTTTTCGTTCACCTGGCTCGGATATTCGACGAAGTCGCGCGGCGTGCCGGCGAGGCCCGGATAATAGACATTGCCGAGCAGGCTGTGCAGCGCATGGCCGAATTCGTGGAACAGTGTCGAGGCGTCATCGATGCTGATCAGCGTCGGCTCGCCGCCGCCACCCTTGGTGAAGTTGTTGTTGTTCGACGCCAGCACGATGTCGTCGCCGCGCAGCCCCGAACGGCTCCGATAGCTGGTCGCCCACGCCCCCGAACGCTTCCCCGCGCGCGCGAAATTGTCGAGGTAGAAGACGCCGACCGTCTTGCCGAGGCGCTTGACCTCGAACGTGCGGACATCGGCCTGGAACACCGGAATCGTGCCGGTATTTTCCTTGAACTCGAGATCGTAGAGCCGCCCGGCGGCGTAGAACATGGCGTTGACCATGTTGTTGAGCTCAAGATACGGCTTCACCTCGCTCTCATCGAGGTCGTACTTCGCCTTGCGGACCTTCTCCGCATAATAGCGATAGTCCCAGCCCGCGATCGTGATCTTCGGCCCCTTGCCCGCCGCCGCTTCGGCATCGGCGAGCGCCTGCATGTCGGCGACTTCCTGCTTCACCCGACCGACCGCGGCGGGCCAGACCGACATCATCAGCTTGGTCGCGTTTTCCGGCGTTTCGGCCATGGTGTCGTCCATGCGGTAGTGCGCATGGGTCTTGAAGCCGAGCACCTTGGCGCGCTCCTGACGCAGCTTCAGGATATTGGCGATGATCGCGTTGGTATCATTCGCGCCGCCATTATCGCCGCGGTTGATATAGGCGTTGTAGACCTTCTCGCGCAGCGCGCGGTTGGTGGCGTACATCAGGAAGGGCTGCATCGACGAGCGCGTGTTCTTGACCGCCCATTTGCCCGCCGCTCCGCGCGCCTTGGCTTCTTCGGCAAGGCTCGCCTTGAAGCTGTCGGGCAGGCCGGCCAGGTCCGCCTCATTATCGATGATAATCGCGGTTTCTTCGTCCGCCAGCACGCGGCGGCTGAATTCGGTGAAGGCGACCGACAGCTCGCCGTTGATCCGCTTGATCTCCGTCTTCTGCGCCTCGTTCAGCAGCGCGCCCGAGGTGACGTAATCGCGATAGGTCCGCTCGAGCAGGCGCATCTGCTGGGCATTGAGGCCGAGCGTCTGGCGCTTGTCGTAGAGCGTCTTCACGCGCGCGAACATCTTGGGGTCGAGGCTGAGTTCGGTCGAGAAGGCCGACAGCTTCGGGCTCCATTCGCGCGCGATCTTCTGCACCTCGGGGCTGGCGAGGTTGCTGGTATAGACGCCCCACACCGGGAAGACCCGCGACAGCGACGTGGTCGCCTTGGCCGGTGCCTCGATCGTGTTGGCGAAGGTCGGCGCCTCGGGATTATCGCGCACCTTGGCGAACGCGGCGCGCGCCTCGGCCATGCCCTTTTCGAAGGCGGCGGGGAACATCGCAGGGGTCACCTTGTCCCACTGCGGAACGCCGTCGAACGGGCCGGGCCAGGTGTCGATCATCGGCGCGGGATCCACGGTTGCGGTGGCGGGGGCAGCGGTCGGCGTCTGGGCCGCAGCGGGCAGAATCGAGAGGAACGAGGCGGTGGCGAGCAGGATCGCGCCGGAAACGGGCTTCATGAACTTCCCCTGGGAAATGGTGTGATAGGCCGATGATACGGCCCGATCATCGCTTGGCAAGCTTGACTCGACGAACGGTTAGAACAAAATAGGAACAGTTTTCCCCGAGTCGGAGTTTGAAGGCCGGACCATGGCCGATCCCGCGATCATCAACCAGCTGCGCGAAACGCTCGGCGCGATCGAAGGCACCGGCTTTCGCCGTCGCCCGGTGCTGCCCTTTGGCATGCAGCGGCTCGACGCGCGACTGGCCGATGGCGGATTGCGGCTCGATGCGCTGCACGAGGTGGCGGGGGCGAGCGCCGATCTGACCGACGATGCCGCCGCGACGCTGTTCGTGGCGGGGATCGCCGCGCGCGCATGGGGACCGGTGCTGTGGGTGGTGCGGCGACGCGACCTGTTCGCGCCGGGCCTGTATCAGGTCGGCCTCGCGCCCAAGCGCGTCCTCTATGCCGAAGCATCGGACGATGACGAATTGCTCGCGATCATGGAGGAAGGACTGCGCCATCGCGGTCTGGGTGCCGTGGTCGGCGAAGCGCGGCGCGTGGCGATGCCCGCGACCCGGCGGCTGCAGCTGGCGGCGGAGGGCGGGCGCACCATCGCGCTGCTGATGAAGCGCCACCCGCGTCAGGGCGGCGATCCGCTGGCCGCACCATCGGCGGCGGTGACACGCTGGCGCGTCGGCTGCGCGCCCTCCTCGCCCCTGCCGGTCGAGGGGGTCGGGCGCGCGCGCTGGGAACTGAGCCTCGCCCGGCAAAAGGGGGGCGATCCTTTCAACATCCAAGTGGAGGCGTGCGATGAAACGGGTCGCTGCGCTCTACCTGCCCGACTGGCCCATCGAACGGCTGCGGCAGGCGGAGCGGACCGCACAGTCGTCGCCGCCTGAGGCCACGCCCGGCGCGCAGCTGGACGCGCTGCGCACCGCGGCGGCGGCGGAACAGGAACAGGCATGCTCGGTCCCGCGCGGCGGCGGCTGGCGCCCCGGCGCGCGCTGGGCGCGGGAGGAACGCGCCCGCCAGATCGCGGAATTGCCGGCGCACCAGCGGCCGTCACCGCGCGAACTGGGGCGGCGCGAGGAAGCGGCGGGGAATCCGTTTCGGCCGATGCAGTCGGATGAGGTGCGCAGTCAGGTTCCGGCGGGGGAGGTGCCCGCAAAAATCCTCCCCGGAACGGGGAGGGGGACCGTCGGCGAAGCCGGGGGTGGAGGGGGCCCCGAGGCAAGGGAATCGATTGCCTCGGGCCCCCTCCACCAAGCCGCTTCGCGTCTTGGTCCCCCTCCCCGTTCCGGGGAGGATTTTTCAGTATCCCCCCTCCTCACCTCCACCCGCACCGGCAATCGCGTGCTGGTCGCCGCCGCCTGCCCGGCCGCGCGCGCGCTGGGCGTCCGGCCGGGCATGGCGGTGACGGAGGCGCGGGCTTATGGCTCCGGGCTGGATATCCGCCCTGCCGATCCGGCAGGCGACCTTGCCGCGCTCCATCGCCTTGCGTTGATGGCGGCGCGGCGCTGGGCGCCGAGCGTCGCGGTCGAGGACGCCGATACGTTGCTGATCGACCTGACCGGAGTCGCGCATCTCCATGGTGGCGAGGCGCGAATGGCGCGGCGCATCGTGCGGCTGCTGGCGCGGCGCGGCTATAGCGCGCGGATCGCGATTGCCGACACGCCGGGCGCGGCGTGGGCGCTGGCGCATTTCGTCGCGCGCGATGCCGTGCTGATCTGCCCCCCCGGCCAGCACGCCGCCGCCCTCGCCCCGCTGCCCATCCCGGCGTTGCGCGTCGATCCGGCAGCAGTCGAGCTGCTGCGCCGGCTGGGCGTCGAGCAGATCGGGCCGCTCGCCGCGATGCCGCGCGCGCCGCTCGCCCGGCGGTTCGGCGGGGCGCTCGTCACCCGGCTCGAACAGGCGCTGGGCACTCTGCCCGAGCCGCTCTCCCCGGTTGTGCCGCGCGAAGCGATCAGCGTGCAGCGCCGCTTTGTCGAGCCGGTCGCGACCGCCGAGGGGATCGCGCACTGGATCGGTGCCCTCGTCCCCGAACTGTGCGCCGCGCTCGAGGCGGCGGGGCTGGGCGCGCGCGCGGTCGAGCTGGTCGCCGACCGGGTCGATGGCGTGCCGCAACGCATCCGCATCGGCCTGGCACGCGCCAGCCGCGATTGCCTGCACCTGATCCGCCTGATCGCGCGGCGGATCGAGGATGTCGAGCCGGGCTATGGCATCGACGCCATCACGCTGCACGTTCGCCGCGCCGAGCCGCTGGCCGCCCAGCCGTTCGACGAGCGGCTGGACGAGGAAGCCAAGCCCGACCTCGCCCCGCTCGCCGACACGCTCGCCACCCGCATCGGGTCGCGGCGGCTATGGCGCAGCCGCCCGGTCGAAAGCGATGTGCCCGAACGCAGCGTCGGGCGCGACGGTGTGCTCGACCCGCCCGAACGCAGCGGGCCAAAGATCCGGCCCGGCGATGTCCGCCAGCTGCTCCGCGCCGCGCCGCCCGATCCCTGGCGCCCCGACTGGCCACGCCCGGCGCGGCTGCTCGCGCGGCCCGAACGGCTCGACCATGTCCTCGCCGAACTGCCCGACCAGCCGCCGCGCCGCTTCACCTGGCGCGGGCGCACGATTCGCGTGGTGCGCGCCGACGGGCCCGAGCGCATCGCCGGCGAATGGTGGCGGCGTTCGGTCGAGACGCATGCCGTGCGCGACTATTTCCGGGTCGAGGATGAGGGCGGCCATCGGTACTGGCTGTTCCGCCGCGGCGATGGCGAGCGCGGGGTGACCGGGGACCTGAGCTGGTATCTGCACGGACTGTTCGGGTGAGCGGGTCAGACCCGCGCGTCGATCGCCCGCACATGCCCCGCCGCGGCGTAATCGAGGATCGCGCGATCGGCGGTGATGACGGGCATCTCCATTGCACGTGCCGTCGCCACGACCAGACGGTCGGCCGGGTCGCCATGGATAGTGCCGGGGAGGCAGCCGGCATCGACCCCGATCCCGATATTGATCGGAAGCACGGCAATTCCCGTTTCCGTCAGAACCGCTTCAAGCCATTCGCGCGGCGGGCGCCCGAGCTTCAACCGGTTCTTGCAAACCAGCATCCCGATTTCCCAGTGGGTGATCGCAGAAATGGACGCATCGCCGGATGCGATCGCCTGGCTGATCCGTTCATGCGATGTCGTGCCGATCCGTTCAGGCTCCTGCGCGAGCCAGACCAGGACGTGGGTGTCGAGCAGCATCAGCCTTGCCGCGTATCGCCATCCAACTCAGCGTCCCATGGGCCATCGAAAGCTGGGCTGAACGGATCTTCGAAACGATACTCCGGATGCCGCAGCATCCCGAACACATCCTTGCGTGCCTCGCGCTGCGGCTTCAGCTCAGCGACCGGCTTGCCGCGCCGGGTGATGGTGACCGCGATCCCGTCCTTTTGCATCTCGTCGATGATCCGCAGGCATTTGGCCTTGAACTCGGTTGCGCTGACGATCTTGTTCATGGCCGCTGCTCCGCTCGACATGTACATTTCATATAGTCATTTCGGCGCGGTTTGACCATGCGCTACACCGAGTTGCAGGTCACCAGCCATTTCTCGTTCCTGCGCGGGGCGTCTTCTCCGCTGGAGCTATTTTCTGCCGCCGCGCTGATGGGGCATGCGGCGCTCGGTATCACCGACCGCAATTCGCTGGGTGGCGTGGTGCAGGCGCTGTTCGCGTGCGACGAACTGGGCAAGCAGGGGGTTGCGATCCGCCCGGTCTATGGCTGTCGCCTGGACCTCGCCGATGGTGCGTCGTTGCTGGTGTGGCCGGAAGATCGCGCGGCGTGGAGCCGGCTGACCCGCCTGCTGACGCTGGGCAAATCGCGGGTCGATGCGCAGCGCGGGGAAAAGGGGCAGTGCATCCTGCATTGGGAGGACGTCGCCGGATATTGCGACGGGCTGGTCGGCGCGCTGATACCGCGCGATGTCGAGGGCGATCTGGCGTGGATGGCCGATCTGTTCGGCGCGTCCGGCCATGTCTGCATGACCGCAATGCGCCGCCCGAACGAGGCGGTACGGCTGAATGCGGTGCATGAGGATGCGCGGCGCTTTGGGCTGACGCCGCTCGCGACCGGGGACGTGCTCTACCATCACCCCGACCGGCGGATGCTGCAGGATGTGGTGACGGCGATCCGTGAGGGCTGCACGATCGACGCGCTGGGGCTGAAGCGCGAGCGGAGCGTCGACCGGCAGCTCAAATCGCCCGAGGCGATGGCGCGGCGGTTCGCACGCTGGCCCGACGCGGTCGATGCGAGCGCGGCGATCGCCGAGCGCTGCAGCTTCAGCCTGCGCGAATTGCGCCACCAATATCCGCAGGAGGAAGTGCTGGCGGGACAGACGCCGCAGCAGGCGCTGCGCATCCTCGCCACGAACGGCTTGCGCCAGCGCTTTGGCGGGCGGCCGTCACAGGCGCATCTCGACCTGCTCGAGCATGAGCTCGGGCTGGTCGAGCAGATGGGCTATGCGCCCTATTTCCTCACCGTCAATTCGATCGTCCAGTTCGCGATCAGCCAGCAGATCCTGTGCCAGGGGCGCGGGAGTGCGGCCAATTCGGTGATCTGCTTTGCGCTCGGCATCACCTCGATCGATCCGGTGAAACATCAATTGCTGTTCGAACGGTTCATCAGCACCGAGCGGCGCGAACCGCCCGACATCGATGTCGATTTCGAGCATGAGCGGCGCGAGGAAGTGATCCAGTGGATCTATGACAGCTATGGCCGCGACCATGCCGCGCTGACTGCGGTGGTCAGCCGGTTTCGCACGCGCGGCGCGGTGCGTGAGGTGGGCAAGGTGCTGGGGCTGCCCGAGGATCTGACCGGGGCGCTGTCGAGCCAAGTATGGGGCTGGTCGAGCGACGGGGTGCCGGAGGCGCATGTCGCGGCGCTGGGGCTGGACCCCGGCGATCATCGGCTTGCGCTGACCCTGTCCCTTGCGCGCGAGTTGATCGGGACGCCGCGGCATTTGTCGCAGCATCCCGGCGGGTTCGTGTTGACGCGCGATCGGTTGCACGATCTGGTTCCGGTCGAACCGGCGGCGATGGTCGATCGCCAGGTGATCGAATGGGAGAAGGTGGACCTTGAATATCTCGGCTTCATGAAGGTCGACATATTGGGCCTTGGCATGCTGGGATGCATGCGGCGCAGCTTCGACCTGCTCGCCGCGCACAAGGGCGTGAGCCTGACGATGGCGTCGCCGGTGATGCAGGACGATGATCCGGCGACCTTCCGCATGATCCGTCAGGCCGATACGCTGGGCGTGTTCCAGATCGAAAGCCGCGCGCAGATGTCGATGCTGCCGCGGATGAAGCCGGTCGATTTCTATGACATCGCGATCCAGGTCGCGATCGTGCGGCCGGGACCGATTCAGGGGAATATGGTCCACCCCTATTTGAAGCGGCGGCAGAATCCGGCGCTGGTCGACTATCCCTCGCCCGCGCTGGAAACGGTGTTGAAGAAGACGCTGGGCGTGCCGCTGTTTCAGGAACAGGCGATGCAGGTGGCGATCGTCGGTGCGGGGTTCAGCCCGAGCGAGGCAGATCGGCTGCGCCGCGCGATGGCGACGTTCAAGTCGACCGGGGGGATCGGCCCGTTCGAGACGAAGCTGATCGAGGGCATGCTGGCCAACGGCATTGCCAGCAGCTTTGCCGAACGGCTGGTCGAACAGATCAAGGGGTTCAGCAATTACGGCTTTCCCGAGAGCCATGCGGCGAGCTTTGCCAAGATCGCGGTCGCGTCATGCTGGATGAAGTGCCACCACCCGGACATCTTCTGCGCGGCGTTGCTCAATTCCCAGCCGATGGGGTTTTATGCCCCGGCGCAGATCGTGCGCGATGCGCGCGCGCATGGGGTGGAGGTGCAGGCGGTGTGCATCAACGCCAGCGGCTGGGACACCGCGATGATCACGGACCAGCCCAATCGCCGCCCGCGCCACGCCGCCTATTGGGGCGATGATTCAGGCTGGGCGGGGTTGATGCCGCTGCGGCTGGGGATGCGCGTGGTGCACGGACTGGCGCAAGGGGATGCCGAGGCGATCCTGGCGGCGCGGCGGGCGGGGCCGTTTACGGGGATCGAAGAGCTGTGGCGGCGATCGGGGGTGAAGCCCGCCGCGCTCGAACGGCTGGCGCGCGCCGATGCATTTCAGGCACTGGGGCTCAACCGGCGGCAGGCGTTGTGGGCGATCAAGGGGCTGGCGAACAAGCCGCTCGACCTGTTCGCCGCCGCCGATCTGCGCGAGGGGCGGACGCGGGCGGAGAGTATCGAGGCGCCGGTCGCGCTGGTGCCGCTGACCGCGGGGCGCGAGGTGGTGGAGGATTATCGCGCGACGCAATTGTCGCTGCGCGCCCACCCCCTGTCCTTCCTGCGAGCAAAGCTGGCGGCGCGCGGCATCCGGCCGTGCGGCGACCTGACCGGCATGAAGGACGGTGCGCGGGTCGAGGTGGCGGGGCTGGTGCTGGTGCGCCAGCGGCCGGGCAGCGCCAAGGGCGTGGTGTTCGTGACGCTGGAGGATGAAAGCGGCATCGCCAATGCGGTGTTGTGGTCCGACCGGTTCGAGCACTATCGCCGCACCGTGATGACCGCGACGATGCTGGGCATTCGCGGCCGGGTGCAGCGCGAGGGGATCGTCATCCATGTCGTCGCCGACACGATCACCGACCTGTCGCCGATGCTGCGCGAAATCGGCGAGATCGACCTGCCGCGCATGACCATGCCCGGCGACGGCGCCACCCACGGCGGCGCCCCCGACCCGCGCGAGGCGAAACCGCGCTGGCCCGGCCCGTATGACAGCAGCCATTGGCGCGGCGGTGAGGCGATCCCGGTCAAGTCACGGGATTTTCACTAGGTCGTAGCTTGATCAAGCGGACGGGCTGCTAGCGACCCAAGTGGCGACACTCACTCCAGGTCATCGTTTAAGCAATGAGCGGCATGCCGGACAATTCATACCAACCCGAGCCTTCACCGCACCTGCCCGTTTTACAATCCAGCTTTGCATCGATCTCGGCTCTTATCGCCTCAACATCGCCGCAAGACGCCTTGGGAGCAGGCTTCAATATAACAATTGGCTCAGGTAGCATTGCGGGGATGCGCTGTATGAGTTGACGTAGGGCTTGTCGGCTGGTTTTCTCAACCGCAGACATTCGATAGCCGTTCCATAGGCTCGTCAATATCTCTCCGTTGCTCTCAATCGTCACGAAGTAAGCAGGAACTTGGTGACCAATCTCGCCCGGGGTTCTCCATCCCGATAGGGTGTTAGGACATGAACCGGATGCAAACTCTTGCGGAGCGCAGCCACTCAAGATGAAGGCACCAGTAAACAGGGCGATGCGAAGAGATTTCATTTCCTACTTTTGCGCTAGCATACGGCTATCTGCAACGTCCGCTTCCCACCCAATTCAGACCCTCCACCCATCGCGCTGAACGCAGTCGTTTACAGGTTCACTGCCCAACCGGAGCCACCACCTCACTGACATCGAAGCTGCCCGGCGCGGGCGGCTGTAGCAGATGTTCGGGTCGGGCGTCGGGGTCGAGCCACTCCTCGAAATCGCGCCGCTCGATCACCGCCACCTGGCGATCATGATAGGGCGCGACATCGGCGCCCGGCGGGATGGTGAGCATCGTATAGGCCTCGCCAACCTCCGGGTGTGCGCGCCAGATGCCGGCGATGGCGAACCATGGCTCGCCCCGCTTTTCGAAGCGCCATCTGCGCTTGCGCCGCGGTCGCCGCCCAGCGGCGTCCGGCGCGGGATCGCTGAATTCGAAGAACGCATCCGCCACGATCAGGCAGCGCCCCCGGTCGAAGCGCCGCCCGTCCGAGCGGAGATTGTACACCGGCTTGCCATGCGTTCCCGGCCAGCTCCACCGCCGGACCACCAGCTCTGCCCCACCGACCGGCGACGCGCGCAGGATGACGTTCCGGTCGGTGATGCGGATGCTGTCGGTCGGCTCCAGATTGGGCAGGCCTTCGGGGAAATGGACCGGGATGCGCAGGTCGTTGATGTCGTCCCGCAACAGACCCAACGCCACCCGTCGTGCCTGTTCGTTGCACATCGCCGGCCTATCCCCCGACGGTCTGTTCGATCACACCGAAGATCGGGTGGTGCTTGTCGTCCTCGGCCCAGATGCGGACGGTGTCGCCGGCCTTCAGGAACGGGGTTTCGGCCTTGCCGGTCACGATCGTTTCGACGGTGCGCACCTCGGCGAGGCAGGAATAGCCGACGCCACCCTGCGCGATCGGCTTGCCCGGACCACCATCGGCATCGCGGTTCGACACCGTGCCCGATCCGATGATCGTGCCGGCGCCGAGTGCGCGCGTCTTGGCAGCATGCGCGATCAGCGTGCCGAAGTCGAAGGTCATGTCCTCGCCCGCTTCAGCGCGGCCGAAGGGCTGGCCGTTCAGGTCGACCATCAGCTTGCGGTGCAGCTTTCCGTCCTGCCACCAGTCACCCAGCGCATCCGGGGTGACGAACACCGGCGAGAAGGCGCTGGCCGGCTTGGACTGGAAGAAGCCGAAGCCCTTGGCCAGCTCGCCGGGAATCAAATTGCGCAGCGACACGTCGTTGGTGAGGCCGACCAGCCGCACCGCCGCCAGCGCTTCCTCACGGCTCGCGCCCAGCGGCACGTCGCCGGTGACGACCACCACTTCGGCCTCGAGGTCGCAGCCCCAGCTTTCATCGGCGAGCGGGATCGGGTCGCGGGCCCCGAGAAACCCGTCGCTGCCGCCCTGATACATCAGCGGATCGTGCCAGAAGGTTTCGGGCATCTCGGCATTGCGCGCCTGCCGCACCAACGCGACATGGTTCACATAAGCCGAGCCATCGGCCCATTGATAGGCGCGCGGCAACGGCGCGGCGGCATCGCGCTCATGGAAGCGCTCACGCGGGATCACTTCATGGTCGAGATCGGTGGCGAGGTTGCGCAACGCGCCCTCATATTGGTCCCAATCGTCGAGCGCGGCCTGCAACGTCCCGACGATATGGCCCGCATCGGCATACCAGGCGAGATCGCTCGACACGACGACGAGGCGACCATCGCGACCCTGTTTCAGACTGGCGAGTTTCACGCTGCTTCTCCTGCTCCTGGCCCGCCTCTCTAACCGTCTGGTTTTCGGCGAGTCCTTGCCCAACCCGCATTGACAGGCGCGGACGCAACCCGCAACGCTGAACACATGTATTCCGAGCTTCGATTCCTGGAGCAAGGCGGCGATATGGGTCGTCGCATTCGGGAGCATGACTGGTCCGCGAACCCGCTCGGCGCGCCTGACAGCTGGCCGCAGACGCTCCGTTTCGCGCTTGGCATCTGCCTTGGTTCGGAAATGCCGACCGCGATCTATTGGGGTCCGGAGCTGCGGCTGTTCTACAACGACACCTGGGCACCGATCCCGGCGGAGCGGCATCCCGGCGCGCTGGGGCAACGCGGGCAGGATGTCTGGCCCGAAATCTGGGACGTGGTCGGCCCGCAATTCGCGCAGGTGATCGCGACGGGACGGGGCTTTGCGACCTACGACCAGCGGCTCGACATGGAGCGCGACGGCGTTCCGCGCGAAACCTATTGGAATTACAGCTTCACCCCGATCCGCGACGAATTCGGCCAGGTGTGCGGCATTCTCAACCAGGGCAATGAGACGACCGCGACCGTGCTGGCGCAACGCGAGCGCCGCGCGGAGATCGAACGGCTACACGAGCTGTTCCAGCAAGCGCCAGGCGCGGTCGCGTTGCTGGAGGGGCCGGATCATGTCTTCGCTCTAGCCAATCCTGCCTATCACGCGCTGACCGGACGCGGCGGTCTGATTGGGAAGACGGTGGCAGAGGCTCTGCCCGAGGTCGTTGAACAGGGCTTTGTCGAGCTGCTCGACACCGTGTTCACGACGGGCACCGCGTTCCGCGCGACTGGCCAGCCCGTCGAGCTGATCCGCAGCGGCGTCGCCGAAACGCGCATGCTCGACTTCGTCTATCAGCCGATCAAGGACGGGGTCGGCGCAACCACGGCGATCTTCGTCGAGGTCAACGACGTCACCGAACGGGTCGTCGCCGAAACGCAGTTGCGTGCGAGCGAGGAACGGCTGCAACTCGCCCTGCAGGCTACGAACATCGTCGGCGTGTGGGACTGGGACCTGACCACCGACCAGCTGCGCACCGATGCGCGTCTGGCCGGGCTCTACGGGGTCGATCCGGCGCTGGCCGAGCGCGGCGGGCCCAGCGAAACGTTCATCAACCAGGTTCACCCCGATGACGTGCAGCGCTTGCTGGCCGAAGTCGGTCAGGCAATCCGCAGCGGCGACCGCTTTTCGAGCGAGTATCGGCTGGTCGCTGCCGATGGCCGGGTGCGCTGGGTCACCGCGCAGGGTCGCTGCACCTATAATGCCGAGGGTCGCGCGGTGCGCTTCCCCGGGGTCATTTTCGAGATCACCGAGCGGCGCGAGGCGGAGGACGCCGCGCGCAAGGCGGCCGCCGACCTTGAGGCAGCGACGCAGGATCAGGCGTTCCTGTTCGATCTGGCGGGTCGCCAGCGCGCGCTCGATTCGCCCGATGCGATCATGCGGTTGAGCGCCGGGGCGATCGCCGAGCGGCTGGGGCTGGATCGGGTAGGCTTCTACCGGGTTGCCGACGAAGGAAGGGTCCAGTTCGGCCCCTGCGCCACCACCGGCAAGCTGCCCTCGCTTGAAGGAACGCAGCGGCTCGATATGGGCGCGGCCAATGCGATGTATCGGCAGGGCCTGACACTGGTCACGCACGATGCCGCCAATGATCCGCGCTTCGTCGGCAGCGACCTGTCGCGCTATTCTCCCGCCGCGGTCGGCGTTCCGCTTATGCGTGGCGGGGTTTGGGTCGCCAGCCTCTATGCCAATCAGGCGGAACCACGCCAGTGGCGGCCGGAAGAGGTCGCGCTGATCGAGGCAGTGGCGGAATCGGCCTGGGACGCAGTCGAACGCGCCGCTGCCGTGATCGCGCTGCGCGAAAGCGAGACCAAGTTTCGCGCCATCGCCAATTCGATCGACCCGATGGTGTGGTCGACCCTGCCCGACGGCTATCACGATTATTTCAACGACCGCTGGTACGAGTTCACCGGCGTTCCCTATGGATCGACCGACGGCGAAGCGTGGAGCGGGATTTTCCATCCCGACGATCAGGAGCGGGCGTGGGAGATGTGGTCGCAGTGCCTCGCCAGCGGTGACCCCTATCACATCGAATATCGGCTGCGGCATCACAGCGGCGTGTATCGCTGGGTGCTGGGGCGCGCGCAGCCGGTACGCGACGAAAGCGGGGCGATCACGCGGTGGTTCGGCACCTGCACCGACATTCAGGACATCGTCGATGCGCGCGAGGTGCTGACGCGGTCGCGCGAGGAACTGGAGCGGGCGGTGGCGGAGCGCTCCGGCCAGTTGATGGCGGCCGAAGAGCGGCTGCGTCAGGCGCACAAGATGGAGGCGGTCGGCCAGCTGACCGGCGGCATCGCGCATGATTTCAACAATATGCTGGCGGTGATCATCGGATCGCTCGACATGCTCGAACGCCGGATCGCGCAGGGGACGACCGACCTCGACCGCTATATCGTCGCCGCCAAGGATGGCGCGACCCGCGCTGCGGCACTGACCCAGCGCCTGCTTGGCTTTGCGAGGCAGCAGCCGCTGGCGCCGGTGCCGCTCGACATCAACGCGCTCGTTTCGGGCATGATCGACCTGCTGATGCGGACGCTGGGCGAGAAGGTGACGGTCGAGACGCGGCTACAGGGCCAGCTTGCGACCGCGCTCGCCGACCCCAATCTGCTCGAGAATGTGATCCTCAACCTGTCGGTCAACGCGCGCGACGCGATGGCCGATGGCGGGCGGCTGACGATCGAGACCGCCAACCGCACGCTCGACGCAGGCCAAGCGGGCGAGCTGGGGCTGGAAGCGGGCGATTATGTCGCGCTGACCGTCGCCGACACGGGCTCCGGCATGTCGGAGGAGGTCGCGGCGCGCGCGTTCGACCCGTTCTTCACCACCAAGGGCGTGGGCAAGGGCACCGGCCTTGGCCTGAGCCAGGTGTTCGGCTTTGCCCGCCAGTCGGGCGGGCATGTCGCGATCGACACTGCGCCGGGCCGGGGCACGCGCGTCACGCTGCTGCTGCCGCGTCATGACAAGGCGCCCGACGCGGTTGCGTCGGCGAGCGGCGATGCGGGCCTGAGCGTCGGGTCGGCGCACGAGGTGGTGCTGGTGGTCGAGGATGAGGAGCGGGTGCGCAACCATTCGGTCGAGGCGCTACGTGAGCTGGGCTATACCGTCCTTCAGGCGCCCGACGGGATCGAGGCGCTGCGCATCATGGCGCGCGGGCAGCAGCCGATTTCGCTGTTGTTCACCGATGTCGTGATGCCGGAGATGACCGGCGACGAGCTGGCCCGCCGTGCGCGCGAGCGCCAGCCGGGGCTCAAGGTGCTCTACACCAGCGGCTATACCCCCGATGAGAATGCGATCACCACCGACGCCGGGATCGCCGCCGCGCTGATCGCCAAGCCGTTCGGCGTGGCCCAGCTCGCCGCAAAGGTCCGCGCTGCGCTCGACAGCTGACCGCGCGATGCTGGACGTAGCGGCGCGCGCGCTCTAGGGGAGCCGCGATTTGAATCGTGTTCGGCTTGCGCCGAACCGGCACCGGCCCGCTCCCCCACCCGGCCACCCATAGAATACACTGCCGTTGGGTGGCCGGGTGGGGGAGCGGGCCGGTGCCGCCTGATTGAAGCTGAAAGGATCGGGAATTTGGCGAACGTCGCGGTGATCGGCGCCCAATGGGGCGATGAGGGCAAGGGCAAGATCGTCGACTGGCTCGCCAGCCGCGCTGATCTGGTGGTCCGCTTTCAGGGCGGGCACAACGCGGGCCACACGCTGGTCGTCGGCGACAAGGTGTACAAGCTGTCGCTGCTCCCGTCCGGACTGGTGCGCGGGACACTGTCGCTGATCGGCAATGGGGTGGTGTTCGACCCATGGCATTTCCGCGACGAGATCGAAAAGCTGCGCGCGCAGGGCGTCGAGATCACGCCCGAGACGCTGCAGGTCGCCGAGACCGCGCCGCTGATCCTGCCCTTCCACCGCGACCTCGACGCGCTGCGCGAGGATGCCAGCGGTTCGGGTAAGATCGGCACCACGCGACGCGGCATCGGCCCGGCCTATGAGGACAAGGTCGGCCGCCGCGCGATCCGGGTGTGCGACCTTGCGCATCTCGACGATCTCGGGCCGCAGCTCGATCGGCTGTGCGCGCATCACGATGCGCTGCGTGCCGGGTTCGGCCAGCCGCCGATCGACCGCGATCGCCTGCTTGAAGAACTGCGCGAGATCGCGCCGTCGGTGCTGCCCTATGCCGCGCCGGTGTGGCTGACGCTGAAGGGCGCCAAGGAAGCGGGCAAGCGCATCCTGTTCGAGGGCGCACAGGGCGCGCTGCTCGACATCGATCATGGCACCTACCCGTTCGTGACCTCGTCCAACACGGTGAGCGGCGCGGCGGCGTCGGGCTCCGGCCTTGGCCCGGGGTCGGTCGGCTTCGTGCTGGGAATCGTCAAGGCGTACACGACCCGCGTCGGCTCCGGCCCGTTCCCGAGCGAGCAGGATAACGAGATCGGCGAGCTGCTCGGCACGCGCGGGCGCGAATTCGGTGTGGTCACCGGCCGCAAGCGGCGCTGTGGCTGGTTCGACGCAGTGCTGGTGCGCCAGTCGGTCGCGCTGAGCGGCGTCACCGGTATCGCGCTGACCAAGCTCGACATTCTCGACGGGATGGAGACGCTGAAAATCTGCACCGGCTATACCGTCGGCGACAAGCATTACGACTATCTGCCCCCCAGCCCGCAGGATCAGGCGCGCGCCGTCGCGGTCTATGAAGAGATCGAGGGCTGGAGCGAATCGACCGCGGGTGCGCGCAGCTGGGCGCAGCTGCCGGCGCAGGCGATCAAGTATATCCGGCGGATCGAAGAGCTGATCGGCTGCCCAGTCGCGCTGGTTTCGACCAGCCCGGAGCGCGAGGACACGATCCTGGTCCGCGATCCGTTCGCGGACTGATCGTCGGGTCGAAACAACCGTTTCCCCTCCCTTTCAGGGAGGGGCCAGGGGAGGGTGTAGCGGCGGACGAGGCTCGATGCCTCGACCGCCGCTTTTTTGTCGCGCCGGGTTTTAGAGTCTTTGAAGCGCGCAGACGCGCGCCCCTCCCCCAACCCCTCCCGTTCCGGGAGGGGAGCGAAACCCGCCCGGACGCGGCTTGGCCACGCCCGGGGGACGAACGTCTCAATAGTAGGTCGAATTGGGCTCCGGCGTCGTCTCGGTCCCATCCTGCGTCGGATCGGCCGGCTGCGCGCTCGGCTCGACATCGGTCGCGTTCGACAGCGTTTCGGGCGCGGTGGTGTCGTCGGGCGCGACCTGGTTGGTCATGTCGTTCTGGAGCGGCGGTTCGATCTGCGGCGTTCCGATTGCGGCGAGGGCAGCGGACGATCCGCACAGGGCGATGAGGCTGAACAGCGTCTTGTGGCGCATGGGATACTCCTGGTTACACGGCGCAAATTGAACGCGCGCCAATGCACCCCGGTCGCAATCCGGTTCCTCGCCCCGTCCCTCCGCGCGCTCGCTTTGGCCGTCAGCCGTAGCGCGCGTCAGGCAAAGCGTTCAGCCGCACTGCGCGCGGTGGAGCAGTTTCTGGTCGGCGAGGACCAGCGCCATCATCGCCTCGACCACCGGCACGCCGCGAATGCCGACGCAGGGGTCGTGGCGACCCTTGGTACGGATTTCGGTCGCCGCGCCGTCGCGGTTGATCGTTTCTACGGGCGTGAGGATCGAACTGGTCGGCTTGAACGCGACGCGCACGCGCACTGGCTGACCGGTCGAGATGCCGCCCGCGATGCCGCCGGCATGGTTGGCGAGGAATTCGGGGCCATTCGCGCCCGGCCGCATCGCGTCGGCATTGGCCTCACCCGACAGCGCAGCCGCCGCAAAGCCGTCGCCGATCTCGACGCCCTTGACCGCATTGATGCTCATCATCGCCGCCGCCAGCTCGCTGTCGAGCTTGGCGTAGAGCGGCGCGCCCCAGCCCGCCGGAACGCCGGTCGCCTCGCACGCGATCACTGCGCCGAGCGACGAGCCGGCCTTGCGCGCATCGTCCACCAGCTGTTCCCAGCGCGCCGCCGCATCGGGATCGGGACAGAAGAACGGGTTGTTGCCAATCTGCGCGGCATCGAACTTGGCATAGTCGATCGCCTCGCCGCCAATCGCTTCGACCCAGGCGGTGATGGTGACTTCCGGGATCACCTTGCGCGCGACCGCCCCCGCCGCGACGCGCATCGCTGTCTCGCGTGCCGAAGAGCGCCCGCCGCCGCGATAGTCGCGAAAGCCGTATTTGGCGTCATAGGCATAGTCGGCATGGCCGGGGCGATAGGCGCTCGCGACCTCCGAATAATCCTTTGAGCGCTGGTCGACATTGTCGATCAACAGGCCAATCGGCGTGCCGGTCGTCCGCCCCTCGAACACGCCCGACAGGATGCGCACCTGATCCGGCTCCTGCCGCTGGGTGGTGAAGCGGGACTGGCCGGGGCGGCGCTTGTCGAGGAAGGGCTGGATATCGGCTTCGCTGAGGTCGAGGCGCGGCGGACAGCCATCGACCACGGCGCCGATTGCGGGGCCATGGCTTTCGCCAAAGGTAGTGAAGCGCAGCACGCGGCCGAAGGTGTTGAAGCTCATTTCCAGTGCCTTCGCCGATGCCGAAGAGATTGGGAAGCAAGAAGCACTACAAGCGCTGCAAGCCCCACAAGGATACCGACACCAATTCCCGCGAGCGACGCCCAATATAAACCAAGGGCATTGAGCGCTAACAACCAGACAAAGCTAGCCGCGACATGCCAAGCAGTCATGGATGCCGTCCGGCCCAGGGCGCGTTGAACCGGCAGGCCATTTTTCCGAGCGATACCAAAATGCGAGAGGCCGCTGAAAAAGCCGAGCAGCAACACCGCCCAGTTGGCGTTGACCTCAAACATTCTCACTAAGCGCCGCAAACGCCGCCGCATGGCTGGCAACACCCCGCACGCCGCACGGCAGCTTTCCGTCCTGCAGTGCCAGCGCCATCAGATAGTCCCCGGCATAGGGCGAGTCGAACCCGCGCGCGAGGTCGGCGGCATAGCCGAAGCGGCCATAATAAGACGGATCGCCGAGCACGAAGCTGAGCAGATAGCCGGCATCGCCAAGATGCTGGTGCCCGGCGGCGATCAGTGCCTCGGCCACGCCCTGCTGGCGATACGCCGCCTCGACCGCGACCGGCGCGAGCGCGACGGCGGCAAGGGGCACGTCGTTGACGGCGACCGCCATGCGGCTGAACGCGACCATGCCCGCGAGCGCGCCGGTTTCATCGTCATCCGCGACCAGGGTCAGCACCATGTCGCCATCGATGCACAACTGGCGAACGAGGTTCGCCTCATCCGCCGCAGGAAAGCTGCGCCGGAGCAGCGCATCGATCGCGGCGACGTCACCGCCGGTCGCGGGGCGGATGGCGATGGTCATTTGGTCCTCACCGGTCGATCCCAAACCAACGTCTGCGAGCAGCGTTCTCCTGACTCTTGTTTGGCCTTATCCAGCGGTCCGTCACGAAAAGCACAAGACATCCGCCCAGCATCACCCCCAAAAACCAGTTTCCGTTCCGGGTCAGGAATGTGGCAACAACCGCCACGATGAGAAGCCCCGTCACGATGCAGCCCGACCGAACGATCGGTCGCCCGATGCCGTCGTGAAAGTCGTCGGAGCGACTCACCGCTAGGCCAGCGCGATATCCGGGGCGTCTTCGGCCTTCATGCCGATGACGTGGTAGCCGGCGTCGACATGATGCGTCTCGCCGGTCACGCCCGAGGCGAGGTCGGAGAGGAGGTAGAGGCCAGCGCCGCCGACATCCTCGATCGTCACGTTGCGCTTGAGCGGCGCGTTCAGCTCGTTCCACTTGAGGATCAGGCGGAAGTCGCCGATGCCCGATGCGGCGAGCGTCTTGATCGGCCCGGCGCTGATCGCGTTGACGCGGATATTGTCGCGACCGAGATCGACCGCGAGATACTGGACGCTGGTTTCCAGCGCCGCCTTGGCCACGCCCATCACGTTATAGTGCGGGATGACCTTTTCGGCGCCGTAATAGCTGAGCGTCAGCAGCGATCCGCCGTTCGGCATCATCGCGCTCGCGCGCTTGGCCACAGCGACGAACGAATAGACGCTGATGTTCATCGTCATCAGGAAATTGTCGAGGCTGGTGTCGACATAGCCACCGCGCAGCTCGTTCTTGTCCGAAAAGCCGATCGCGTGGACGACGAAGTCGATCGTCGGCCAGCGCTCCGCCAGCGTGTCGAAGGTCTTGTCGAGTTCGGCCATGTCGCTGACGTCGCATTCGATCAGGAAATCGCTGCCCAGCTCGGTAGCGAGCGGGCGCACGCGCCGCTCCAGCGCTTCGCCCTGATAGCTGAACGCCAGTTCCGCGCCCTGTTCGCGCAGCTTCTTGGCGATGCCCCAGGCGAGCGAACGATCATTGGCGAGCCCCATGATGAGCCCGCGTTTACCCTGCATCAATCCGGTCACGTCTTACCCTCCGGTCCCTCTTGCGGCTTCTCTAACCCGTTATCGGGCGTTTCTGCCAGCGCGGCGTTGAGCTCGGCGCCGATAACGACGCCAAAGCCAATGAGAAAGAAGAAGATGAGCGCGACCATCACGCCAGCGAGGCTGCCATAGGTCAGGCCATAGCCGCCAAAGGTGCCGATCACGAAGGGAAGCGCAGTCGTGCAGCCCATCCACCACGCGGTGACGAAGGCAGGGCCGGGCCATTTCGGACAGCCCGATTTGCGGTAGCGCGACGGGGTCAGCGTGTAGAACAGGATATACATCGCAGCGAACAGCGCGATCGCGGGCGCGATCCGCGAAATCGACAGGATCTGTGCGGTGCCCGATGCGAATGGGAGGAAGCGCCAGATGAACTGCTCCACGCCGAGCAAGATGACCTGAAAGCTGAATGCCATCATCGCCAGCACGACCGACGCGATCACCATGCCGATCGCCGCCAGCTTGAGCCGCCAGAAGGGTGTCACCGACGGGATGCCGTAAGCCTGACGCAGGATCGAGCGGATCGTTTCGATGAACCCCGATGTGGTCCACAGCCCGACCAGCGCGCCGAGCCACAGCAGCGAGCCCGAACGCCCCTCCAGCACCTCGATAATTGCCGGGCGCAGCAGATTGGCGACCTCGGGCGGGACCGTCTGCAGGAATGCGCTGACCGCCTGAAGCCCGTCGCCGGTGCGACCGAACAGCCGCGCGATCGCCGCCGCGACGATGAAGAAGGGGAAGAGGGTGACGAGGCTGAGATAGGCGAGGTTGCCGGCGTGGGTGAAGCCTTCGTTGAAGGCACCCACCGCCACCCGCTTGGTCACCACGATCATCCGATCGGTGACGCCGAGGTCCGACAGCTTTTTGTGAAAGCCGTGCCGCCGCGCTTCAGGCGATTCGGGGGAGATGGGTTCGGTCACGCTATCCGTTCAGACGCCCAGCCGTGCGCGCGGGTTCCCCTGATCGGTCCAGTCGGCGACGAACTCGGCGAGCTTCGGGTCGGCGCCGGGGATTTCGATCATCAGCGTGACGAGCAGGTCGCCTCGCGCCGTCTTGCCGTGGAAGCCGCGATCCTTGAGCCGCAGCGTCTTGCCCGAGCTCGACCCCGCCGGAACCTTGAGGTTCACGGCGCCTTCAGGCGTCGGTACGCGCACCGCCGCGCCCGCGACTGCTTCCTTGAGCGTAATTGGCAGATCGAGACGGATATGGTCGCCGTCGCGGGTGAAGAAGCGGTGCGGCTCCACCTCGATCGTGACGATTGCGTCGCCATTGCCGCCCGGCCCCACATCACCCTTGCCGGCGAGGCGCATCTGGGTGCCGGTTTCGACGCCCTTCGGCAGTTTCAGGTCGATGGTCGATCCGTCACGCAACTGAATCCGCTGTTGCTTGAGCGCGGCGGCATCCTCGAACGGGACACGCAGGCGATAGGCGACGTTCGCGCCCTTGGCTGGCGGGGGGCGGCGGCCGAAGCCGCTGGAAAAGCCTCCGCCGGGCTGTCCGCCGCCGGCACGGCCGCCGAACAGCCCCTCAAGAATATCCTCGAACCCGGCATCGCCGCCGCCGCCGAAGTCGAACTGCGCGCCGCCGGGACGAAACCCGCCCTGTGGCCCGCCGCGCGCTCCGCCAAAGCCGGCTCCGAACGGCGAGGTCGGGTTGCCGTCGCCGTCGATCTCACCCCGGTCGAAGCGCGCGCGCTTGTCCTTGTCCATCAGCAGGTCATAGGCCTGCGTCACCGTGCCGAACTTCTCCGCGGCCTTGGGATTGTCGCGGTTGCGGTCGGGATGCAGCTCTTTCGCGAGCTTGCGATACGCCTTTTTCACCTCATCCTCGCTGGCCCCGCGCGAGACTCCCAAGGTTGCGTAAGGATCGGCCACGTGTTTCCCCGGTTGATTGATGTTCAGCGTATTAGCCCGCTACATCGGCGCGACAGGGAGAGAGTGCAAGGGTTTGGGGGCTAGAGTCGTTTTCAGTTAGGCGGCACCGGCCCGCTCCCCCACCCGGCCACCCAACGACAGTGTATTCTATGGGTGGCCGGG